>CAVOOO010000001.1:0-51927 GCA_963697585.1 uncultured Chloroflexia bacterium
CAGGGGCGGAGCGGGCGCGGTGGGCGGCGGCGGCGGAGCCAGGGCGGCGGCGTGGAGGGCCTCGTGGGCGCCGCCGGCACCCAGAAGAGCAGAGGCCTCGTCGAGCTCGGGGATGAGCGACGGGCCCTGCCACGGGTTCGCGCTGCAGTCCTGCTCGGCCGGCGCGAGCTCGGGGACAAGCTCGGGGTTCCGGCCCGCCCCGATGACCGCCAGCAGCTCGTCGGCCTCGGACCGGCTCAGCGTGTGCAGCGTGCGGGCCCGTCCCAGAAGCAGCGAGCTGAGGGCGCCCCCGCTGCCCGCGGGGTCGACCTCGACGACGTCAGCCCACCAGGCGTCGGCGAGAGGCCCGACGATCACCACCGCCACGGCCAGGTCGCGCGCCGCCTCCACGGCTGCGGTCAGGCGCTCGAGATGGGACGGTTCGATGGCAGCAGCGGGGAGGACGGCCAGAAGGGCCGGCAGCGGGTCGGGGCTGTCCAGACGCTGTTTCCAGGTGGTGAAGCCGGCGCGGTCGAGGACGCCGCGCTGGTAGCGGATCTCGCTCTCGAGGTGGTCCAGGAGCTGGGCGGGCTCCAGCAGTCGCAGGCCCGGCGTCCCTTCGGCGGCGGCGATCAGGGCACCGTCCGGTGAGGTTGCCACCACGACCTGGCCGTTCTCGATGCCGTGGTGGGCGAGGAAGGAGACGATCAGGGCCCGGGCCGCGCCCTCCGCGCCGGGGCCGACGAGCTCGACGCGGTGCAGCTCGTCGATGTCGACGATGGCGTCGCCGTCATCCCCCGCGCGCCGACCGACCACCACGCGGCCGGGCACGCTCTGGATCGCCTCCAGCCGCGTCTGCAAACTGAGCACAGCCACCGAGGGCACCGCGGTTTCGTGAGCCACGGCTCCCGCCGTGCCCAGGGCGGCGCGGATCCGCAGCAGGCTCGGCCGGCGGGCCAGGAGGGCGACCCGCGATCCTTCCGGATCACCGGGGCGCCGACGCCAGCGCTCGTACCGCTGGGCGGCGAGCAGCAGCCCCCCGAGCGCCGCCGCGGTGATCCCTGCCACAACGCCCGCCTCGGCGAGCGTGACCACCCACGAGTCCGTCGGCGGTCGGGCGCGTGAACGGCCGACCCGTCATCGGTCCGGGGAGCCGTGGTTACAGGGAGAGACGCCGGTGCGCCGCCGGAAACGACCGACGGCGCAACCGGCGCGAGGGAGGGGGCGAGAGAGGGCAGCCCGAGGTCGTGCGGGGCGACGCCGGACGCCGGCGGGACGGCCTGGGTGGGTACGGACGGCGCTGCTGGTGCTGTCGGGGCCGTGGCGGTCGGATCGAGCGCCGGTACCGGGAGGTCCCAACCGGGGTCGATCAGGCTGGGGTCGGTGAAGGTCTGCCCGTTGTCCTCGGTCTGGCCCTGGTCCGCGTCCCAGATGCGGGTCCAGTCCTGGGGGTTCCCGTACTCCCGGCCGGAGATGGCCCACAGGGAGTCGCCCGACTGGACCTCCACCTCCTGCTCCGCGTTGAGCGCGGGCGGTGACGGCGCCGCAGCCGACGCGGCCGCGGAGCCGGACGCCGGCGTCTCCACCGGCGGCGCGGCCGTGGCGGGTGGCGGCGGGTTCGGGACCGTCGAGCTCCCAACCGGGGTCGATGATGCTCGGGTCGGTGAAGGTCTGCCCGTTGTCCTCGGTCTGCCCCTGGTTGGCGCCCCAGATGGCGGGCCACTCCTGGGGGTTGCCGTACTCCTGCCCGGCGATCGCCCACAGAGAGTCGCCAGGCTGGACCTGGACGTCCTGATCTGCCGCTGGCGCAGGCGAGCTGGAGAGGAGCGAGGCGTGGGGCGCGGCCGTGGCGGGGTGCGGCGCGGGGTCGTACAGGGCCACCACCGCGGTCCTGGGGGTGAGCGCTGCGGAGAGCGACACTGGGCGTGTGGATGCGGCGGGCCGGCTCATCAGGGCGATGCCGAGCATCACAACTCCGACCAGTAGTGCGGCAAGCCTCTGGCCGGGGGCCACCCAGGGCCGCCGCCGTCCCTGCAGCCCGCGCAGGGTGGCGACCAGCTCGACGAGCATGCCCACCATCAGGTAGGCCCAGAGCACCCAGAGCACGCAGGCGAGGACGCGGAGCAGGACCCCCATGTCGATCCCCTGGGTCTGGAAGGTCATGGTGATCTGGTTCCAGCTGGGCAGCGTGTGGGGAAGGGGCCAACCCACCAGGAGCACCAGCATGAGCGGCACCCCGGCGATGAGGAGGAGGAGGACCGCCACCCCGGCCAGGCTGGTGATGGCACCCGCGATCCGTCGCAGCACACCCATGGTCATGTCCCCTCGATGGCCTGGGCGGTGGCCGAGGCCTTCATCGTGAAGCTGTTGACACCGAAGAGCCCAAGGAAGATCGTCGGCACCCGGGCCGAGACGCTCACGGTCAGCTGAGCCCCGTCGACCACGCTCGGAGTGCAGCTCACCATGTCGTCGCCGGTCTGCTCGATGTACGCGGCCGCCGCAGCGCAGGCGCCCCCCGTCGGATCCACGGTGGGGGTGCTGCCTCCGTACACGGAGGCGACATCGAGGACGTCGGCGCCGGTGCGGGCGGCCTCCTGGGCCTCCCCGGAGGCACGCAGGAATCCCTGGAGCGCGCGGGAGCCGTCCACCCCCAACCCTATCGCCAGGATCATCGCGAACACCGCGCCCACCATGAAGACGGTGAGGCTGCCCCGCTGGAGGCGGCGGAACGTCGGCCTCACGTGCCCACGCTCCGATACGGGTCGATGGGGGCGGTCGAGCTCTCGGTGACCGTGTTGTCGATGGGGAGGCCGAGCCCGCTGTTGGCGAAGTCGCAGGTGACCGTGACCGTGACGGTGCCTCCGGCTTGGAAGTGCCGGGCGGGTTGGTGGTGAGGCTGACGTCGGTCTGCGGGTTGAAGTCAGCGCAGTCGGCGCTCGGCGTCAGCAGGTCAGCGTCGATCGCGGTCAGGGCCGCAGGCAGAGCCTCCGCCGGCCCCGGGGCCAGCGAGGCTGCGCGGGCTCCGCTCACGGCGGCGTCGTCCACCAGGGCCTGGGCTCCGGACAGCCTTCCCCCGGCCACACCGAGCAGGAGCAGGAAGACCACCGCGGGTGCCACCAGCACCAGCTCGATGGCGACGGCTCCGCGGGATGCCGCCCGGCTCCTGCGCGCGTGTTCCCCGCTCAAGACGCTTCGGAATTCGTGAACCCGCTGGGGTTTCATGGGAGTCGCTCGATGGGGCCGGCTGCCGACATGCTGACGGGCAGGTTGAGGCCGGGAACCAGCTGCATGGCCGTGCCCGTCACCACCACCGTCACGGTCTGATGGACGAGGTCGACGGTGACCGACGCGCTCGGCTGCTGGAGCAACTGGTCCTGGGAGGTCACCGTGGCATCAGCGGCGCTCTTTCCGGCCGAACCCGGGTCGGGGACGCCGTATGCGGTGGCGGCCTGCAGCCCCTCGGTGGCGGCGGCCTCGGCCACCTGATTGGCGAACTCGAAGAGCGCGTACTGGATCACCGACATGATCAGCACCAGCACCACGGGCATGGCGATGGCGAGCTGGACCACGGTGACCCCGCGGTCGGCCCGGCGCCCTCGCATCGCCCGCAGTCCCGTCACGCGCCGCTGCCTCAGCAGCCGCTCAGGGGGTTGCTGGCGCTGCTGACGGTCGTGTCGTTGAGGCAGTTGGTCCGGCTGTTGACGAACGCCATGACGGCCACCACCAGGACGGCCATGATCACGAGTGCCGCCACCGCCCAGAGCGCGACCTGGATCATCTCCACGCCCTGCTCGCCGACATGGCGACGCCGCGTCCGCCCCCTCACGCCGCCTTGCGCCGCGGGCTGCCTTCTGAACCGCACCATGTCGCCGCCTCCTTCCTCGTCGTTGTCCGCTTGATCCGTTACTTCAAGAGCGTGAGAAATGCCGGTGCCGCCAGGAACAGGGTGAAACCGACGAGCGGCAGGACGCTGACCGCTGCCATCTGCTCGCTGGCCACGTGCTCCTCGGCCTCGACCCGGATCAGCCGGCGGCCGCGGAGCGTCTCGCTGAAGGTCTGCAGGGACTCGGCGATGCGCGCACCGTCCTGGCCGGCCAGCGCCACCCGGGCCGCCAGCTCCTCGAGGGTGTCCAGACCGAGCTCTGAGCCCAGCCGGCCGAGCGCATCCCACGGCCGCTCCTGACCGATGCGGGCCTCGCTGAGGGCGGCGCGGAGCTGCACGAACCCCCAGCTGTCACCGGCTCCGGCACCGTCGTGGAGGGCCGCCTCGATGCCCCGGTTGGCGGTCAAGGACATCGCCACGGTCTGGACGAAGACGGTGAGATCGTCGACCATCTCGCGGCGGCGGGTGACCGCATTGCTGCGCACCACGAGGTCGGGGGCGATGAAGCCGCCCAACCCGAGGACCAGCGCCAGCCACAGAGGGATGGCGAGGGGGATGGCGACGGTCGTCTGGAGCACCCCGCCGGCGATGCCCAGCACGGCGGCGAGCAGGAGCGGCAGGGCCAGGCCGGTGAGACAGCTCGCCAGCTTTTCGGCGACGTGTCGCTCCGGGGTCTGCCCCACGACGGCGAGGTCCTCGGGGCTGACCAGCCCTCCGAGCACCCGGAGACCGAGCGCTCCGGAGCGGCGCAGCAGCGCCCCCGCGAGCGGCGTCCCGGCCCGGATCAGGGCGGAGGGCTGGGCGATCGGACGGGTCGCGAGCGGCGGCGGCTCGGGGAGGAGACGCAGCCGGGCCATGCCCTCGGCGAGGCTGGTCCGCGCGGGCATGGCGCCGAGGAGCAGCAGCCAGAGGCCGATGCCGAGCCCGAGCGCGGGGAGGAGCCACGGGATCATTGCGGGGTCTCCGGGGGCGCGAGCAGCCGGCGGGGGGGACGGGTCCGCCCCACCCGGTCCATGGCCCAGATCGAGAGGGCCATGATGCCGACCACCACGAGCAGGAGCAGCTGCCCGCCCGGGGTCGCATACGGGGCCACGTAGGTGCGGTCGACCACGGCGAGCAGCAGGGCGATGCCGATGGTCAGCCCGATGATCATCCGGCCCGTCCAGAGCACACCGGAGCGGCTGGCATCCACCCTTCGCCGCAGGTCGACCTCGGCCCGGCCCCCCGCCGCGACCGACCGGAGCACCCGGCCGAGCTGCTCGGACTCGCCGAGGCGAAAGGCCATCACCATCTGGTCGCAGATGGGGTCCGCCATGACCCCGGCGAAGGCCGCCAGCGCCTCGGCCATGCTGACCCGGCCACCCAGCTCGGCGGCCAGGATCTCGGTCTCGCGCCGGACCGACCTGGGTGCCACCTGGGCGGCGGACCTCACCACCGCCTCCAGCCCCTGGCCGCTCCCCTCGAGCATGTCGGCGAGCAGCTCGATGAACTCGATCAGGCCGACGGCGCGCTGCATGTGCAGCCGCTCCGTCTGGCGCCGGATCACCATCTGAGGGATCTGCCAGCCGGCCACCGCGCCGGCGAGTGCCAGCACCGGCCACCCGGTGGCGAGTCCCAGCACCGCGGCGCCGAGGGCCGCGGCGGTGATCCGGAGCGCGATCTGATCCGGTACCAGCCGCCGCTTCTGCCGTGTCGCCGTCCGCGGGGTCGCGCGTCCTCGGAACGCCGCGTACACCACCAGCAGGCCGAGGCCGAGGCAGACGCCGAGGGCGACACTGAGCAGAGTGGCGTCCATCAGGCGTACCGCTCCTGAGCGCGGGCGTACCACGCCGAGTCGTCGTATCCGCAGCCGGCGAGCAGCTCACGCCGGCGGTCGCTCAGGGGATTGACCCACTCCCGCCCCTCCGGGCCCACCCGCATCAGCTCGCTGCGGGTCACGCTGCCGTCCCGCACCCCGGTGACCTCGACGATCGAGCTGATCAGCCGGCGCCGGTGCCCCTGGCGGTCGCGCCGGGCGGTGATCTGGATGACGAAGTCGATGGCGTCGGCGATCATGTGGGCGCTCGCCTCCATCGGGGTCCTACCCGGCCCCCGCAGGGCCAGCGACTGGAAGCGGCTGAGCGCCTGGATGGGGTTGCGGGCATGGATGGTGCTGATCGAGCCCGCCGCATCGCCGGCACCGGTGGCGTCCAGCATCGGCTCCACCTCCTCAGGCCGACGGACCTCTCCCACGATCAGGACCCCGGGGGCCATGCGCAGCGCGGCCTCGAAGAGCTCGCCAGCCGGGATGCGGCCGCGGCCCTCCACGTTGGCCTGGCGTGCCTGCATCGCCACGCAGTTGGGATGGGCGTCGACGTCACGGTCGAGATGGAGCTCGTACGTGTCCTCCACGGTCACGATGCGCACCTCGGGAGGGATGCACGAGGCGAGCGCGAGCGCAGTGGTGGTCTTGCCGGCACCGGTCGCCCCGGAGATGACGACCGTCTGGCGGGCGGCGATGGCGGCGCGGAGCAGCTCCGCCCCCCGCTGGTCGATCACCTGGCTCTGCACCAGGTCCTCGAGGGTCAGCTTGAGGAGGCGGTGGAGGCGGATGGTGACGGTGGGCCGGCGCACCACCTCGCGGACGGCGTGGAGGCGGCTCCCATCGCGGAGCGTGAGGTCCAGGATGGGCTGGGCGGTGTCCCATCTCCGCTCCTGGTTGCTCTCCCGGGCGGCCAGGCGCTGGATCAGGATGATCAGCTCCTCGTCGGACTCCGCGACCGGCGACGCCATCCGCTGCATCCCCTTGGACCGCGACTCGACCCAGACGCTGTCGAAGCCGTTCAGATAAACGTTCTCGACATCCGGGTCGGCGAGCAGGGGCTCGAGGTCACCCAGGCCGAAGAGGCGTCGGACCACGATCGCCCGGATCTCCCGCTCCTCCTCACGGTTGAAGGGGTGGCGGCCGGCGGCAACCTGGCGCGTGTTCGCTGCGGCCACCCACTCGTCGAGGAGCTCCCCCGCCCGCTCCCGCACCCTCTTCTCGCTGAGCCCGCCCTCGGCGGCCCTCTGCTCGGCGCGCAGCCGCGGGTCCACGTACTCGTATGCGGTGCGGCCGATGTCGCGGATGAGCGGCATCAGGCTCCCTCCGCCACCGGAACCGGAGCGCTCGCCGAGGGGGAAGGTTGGGGCGGCAATGCAGGCGCGGTCGCCGGCAGCCGGACGGCCAGCGCGTCAGCTACCCCGCGCGCCGCGCGGAGCAGCGCGAGGCTCCGGCCGGGAATGCCCCGGCCACCGCCCGACAGCACTGCGGCACCCGCCGGGTCGAACGGGAGGGTGCCGATCACCGGGATGTCGAGGGCGGTGGCGATCTCCTCGGGCGGGTACGGTCCGCGCTGGGAGAGCAGGACCAGCACCTGCACGCGGAGCGCGTTCAGGGACGGCAGCCAGGCGTGGAGATGCTGAATCTCCTCCAGGGTGGGCCGGGCCACCACCACCACCAGCCCCGCGCGCTGGATCAGCCGCGCGATCGGCGTCCGCTCCCGGGCGCCCCAGCTCTCCAGACGGCCGCAGTCGGCGATGACGTCGCAACCCGCATGGGCCAGGATCGAGAGGTCCTCGGCGAGGCGGTCGAGCGGCAGCCGCATCTCCTCAGGCGACGTGGGCGCCACCACCACCTGGAGGCCGCCGCGCAGCTGCTGAGCGTGCTCGAGGAGGGGGTTCCGGTCGGCCGCGGCCGCGACGTCGGGCTCGCGCTCCAGCGCCACCGTGAGGCTGACCACACCCGGGGTGACCTCGAGACCGAAGCGCGCGGCCAGGTCACCGCCCGCCGGATCGCACTCGACGACGATCGGCGTGGGGCGCTCCCGCGGCCAGACCGCACCCAGGGCGCAGGCCGCGGTGGTGACACCGGGGGCGCCCTTGACGCTGCAGAGCGGCAGCAGCGCCACCCCCTCAGCTCCCCCCGCCGGAAACCAGCAGCAGGACCAGGTTGCCACTCGCCGCCGCCGGCGCCAGCGTGGCCGCCTCGGCGGACGGCAGCTGCAACGAGATGACGCCATCCACGTCGTCGACAGCCACCACCGCCGCGTCGACGGGCGTGTTCGCGAGCGGTGCCGGTGAGGACGCGGATGCCGACGCGGCCTGGTCGTCGATGACCTCGACCTCATCGCCGGCCGCGATGCTCGGGGGGTACGAGCCGAGCTTGGCGTTGACCGCCATCACGCTCTCGCCGCTGGGCAGCTGGACGGGACCGAGCTCGGACACCACGAGCGGTGTGCCGTCGTACAGGGTGGTCGCCGCCGGGACGCCCGACGACCGCGTCCTCCTGCGAGGAGTCGATGACGGTGAGGCCGCCCATGTCCTCCGAGACGTTCACCACCTCGAGGTCGCCGGCGGTGATGACCTGGCCCGCCTGCACCGTCTGGGACATCACCAGGATGCCGTGCTCACCGCTCACCGAGTGGATGAGGGCACCCACGCCCACCACCGAGGCGAGCACCAGCACCAGGCCGACGACCAGCAGCGAGGGACGCGGCCGCCAGGGACGCGGAGCGATGCGGGCGGCTGTCCGCCCGCGGGGTGTGTCGGTGAGGGGGGTGGGGAGCATCGTGGTCTATCCCGCTGTGATCACGCTGGCGATCTGATCCACGGTGATCTGCTCGGTCACCGTCGGGCCCGGGACCAGGCCCAGGTCACCAGCCGCGCCCCCAGCCCCGGTGGAGGTCCATGTCGCGTGGTACCAGACGGTGGCGGAGAGGGAATACGTGCCCCCCGGCTGATCGGTCGAGGTGTCGGAGTACGTGTACGTGCAGGCACCGCTGTCGGCGGGCGCTGGGCTGTTGCCCCAGGCGTCGTCGTACGGGACCCCCGGGCCAGGGCAGGTGACACTCCCGCCGTCCCCGGTGGACCACACCACTTTCACCGGCGTGGCCACGATCGTTGCCGACACGGCCCCTCCGGGCACCGTCGCCGTCGTCCCCGTGGCCTGGTACGCGCCGGGATTCAGGTACACGTACGTAGGCAAATTCGTTACCGCGGCGGCGGTCAGCGGCGGCGACGCACCCAAGCTCGGCGGCGTCCAGGAAACCTGTGAGAGGGCCCACAGGCCGAGCACGTTGGCCGCTGTCGGGGGCGTGCTCAGGGTCCCCACTGTAAACACCCCCACCACCGTAGGGTCGGGGCAGAAGACGACGCCCATCGAGAGGTACGGTGGGGTCCCGACCTCGGGAGGGGCGTGGGAGTCCATCCACGCAATGACCGAGTTGTACTCGGCGGCGTCCAGCCAGGGCCACGACGAGGCGGGTGGCGCGGTGTCGCCGTATATCCAGGTAACCGCGCTGATCCCCTGCTTCCAGGTGCAATCGCCGGCACTGCCAGTGCCGGGGGTCGGCGTCGACGTGGGGTCGCCGACAGCTGCACCCGGGGCCTCCATCCGCACTGCAGGTCGCCGTCGGGCTGGGAGAGGGAAGCGTGTCGGCCCATGCCGAAACTACCGGACCACTTTCAGAAGCGCGGGCCGCGAACAGCAGGCTCACGGCGAAAGCGAGAAGAGCAGCCCCGGCAGCGCGCCTCAGTATCCGGTGCAATTTCCATACTCCAAGCTGACAGACGAGGAGGCCATCCACTAGCCGGACACAAGGGTGAAAGCGATCGGTGACGCCATCGTCTCCTCCACTCGGCAGGTCAGGCTGGCTGGGCACGAGCGTCGCGGTTCCACCATCCGTTGCCTTGTAGTACTCCAGAGCATCATCCCACACACAGTCGGAGACCTCCGCCGTGGTGGCCGTGTTGGAGATCACGCGCGGGTGCTGCGCGGTGAGACTGCCCTGCACGAAGATGCCCTGCGCTTCCTCCTGCATGAGCTCGTTCTGCCACTGCTGAAGCAGCGGGTTGACCATGGTCGCTCGATAGCGCCGGAACGTTCCACGCCCCCGTGCCCGAGGTAGCCGCGTTAGCCTGGTTGACCGCCGACCAGTAAGCGTCGTAGGCGGCGATGACGGCGGCATCGGTAGCGTCGAGGGTGGGCGACGCGCTCGCTGACGGGGTGGGGCTGCTCGTGGTTATGGGTCTGGGCAGGGCTTGCACCGAGGAGCCGCAGGCCGCCAGGCCGAGGGCCGTCGGCAGCAGAGAGCAGTGCGAGGAGCTGGGGAACGTGACGACGCCGCAGCGGGCGATGGCGTTGCGGAGCCACCCAGCCACGAGCGCGGTTCACGATGCTCCTCCCTTGCTCCGCCGGGCCTCTGGAGCCCGGCTCCGACGCATCCTGCCATGCCTCACTGCTCTGTCGCAAGCGATTGGGAGGCATGCCGCGTAAGACCTACATGATTCGTACAGGAATCCGACACGAACCCTACACGGAGGCGCAAACGCGGCAAATGGTGCGCGCCATCGTCTGCCTAGGTGCACTTCGTCCTCCTCCCTTGTCGCGGGCTATCTAACCAGATGCCCCACGGGGTTTGATAGATGCATCTGTCTCCGACTGGTTAGCCGTTTGCATCCCCCGGACTGCCGTTTGCATCCCAGCGGACGCAACCGGCGTCGCCGCCGCCGGCACGAGGTGGAGCTCGTCGTCGGCGACGCCCACCAGGATCACCTCGAAGAGGTCGAAGAAGCCGACCCCGAGGATCGCCATCAGCCTCGCGCGCATCTCGGGGCCGGGATCACGCGAGGCCCCCTCCATGGCCGGAATGTAGTTCTGGCTCACGTCCAGGCGCCGGGCCAGCTCGCGCTGGGTCAGCCGCTGCGCCCTTCGCCACTCGGCCAGGCGGGTGGCCCGGATGCGGACGTCGGACAGGCGATGCCATGACCCGACTATACAACAAGCGAGTAGGTCGGCGCTGGCAAATCGACTGAGGTGACTAGCCGGTTCGCCTGGAGCGTGGCATGGACGGTCTAACGACCGGGATGGGCTCGAGGCCGCAGAGGAGAAGCGCGGCCCGCACCATCTTGAAGCCGACGCCCAGCTCGAGGGCGGTCCGCTTCTGACCCCAGCCTCGACCGCGCCGCTCCACCAGGTAGTCGCTCAGGGTGGCGAAACCGAGCTCCCGGGCCCGCTGCTCGGCGGCGGCGAGGGCTGCCCGCCGGCGGGTGGTGTGGGCGTGCTTGGCTTCCTCGGGCGTGAGGTGGGCGCGTCCCTCCACGTGGGCCATGGCCAGGCGTATCCATGGGTCGTGGCGGCCCAGCTCCCGCCCGATCTGGACGAGCGTCCAACCCGCGGTTCGCCGGGCCCGCCAGTACGACGGAAAGTCGACAAAGCCGTGCGCCGCTGCGTCCTCCTGCTCCTCGCGCAGCTGGCGCGCGACCGCGGCCTCGCGGCGCTTCCGGTGTAGAGCCAGCGTGGCATCACTCCGCTGGCCCTCCTTGACGTGGAGACGTGTCTCGAGCGGGGGAGGCCTCCTTGGGCTGAGCGCCACCAGCTGGCCGCGCCGCGCCCTCTCCTGCCCCATCGCCAGCCCCTCCCGTAGTCGTGGGTCGGTGGCGAGCGCCCCGCGCATCCAGGCCCTCCGGTGCTCCGCGAGCTCTGGCGTGTGGAGGGCGCGGCCCCAGCTCAGGCCGAAGGCCTCGAGGTACTCCTCTTGGGTCCAGCCGTGGGTGGCGAGGTGGGTGTGATTCACCCAGCGCATCCAGCGAGCGCAGAGGTGGCAGCGGACGCGCTGGAGGTCCTCGTCGTACTCCAGAGTGCCAAGCGGCGCGTAGTAGGGGGTGCCGTCCGGCAGGCGGCCGCAGGGCGGGGGCGGGACCTCCGCGGGCGCGGAGCGGTGCCGACGCGGGGTTCGCCACTCGCGCTGGGGAATCTGGTAGGCGTGGAGCGCCCGGAGCACGGTCTCCCGGCTACAGGCGGAGAGTTCGCGGGCGATGGCCTGAAGGGAGGCGCGCTGGTCGACGTAGCGGTCGCGAAGGTAGCTCTCCAAGTCGTCGAAGCCGAGGCGGTGGAGGCGCGTGGCCACTGTGGAGGTCCGCAGCGCACCCGGCACTGCGCGCCACAGCTCGCCAGCATCGACGGCGGCGACACCGACGCGAGGTTGGACGGGGCGCACCATGGCTACTGCTCAACGACCTGGGAATCGATCTGCCGCCACCCCGTGCGCACTTCCGTTCGCCCCGCTTGAGGATGCCACTCCGCCCCGCTTTGGGCCGACCGTCGTGCAATTCAGAGGCCGCTCCAACATGCGGATCCAGGCCCTGATGACGGCAGCGGCGATGAACCTGTCGCAGCTCGCAAGGTTCCTCCCGGTCCGCAACGCCGGCGTGGCCGCAGCCACCACCAGCTCCTTCCCCGTCCACGGTCGGACCCACTCAGCCCCTTGCCTGCGACCCCATCACCGCGGCGCCTGGCCGCACACGCCGCATGTGCGCCGGCGGCAACGCGGCTCTCCCTCCTAGTCCTGAGCACCCCTTCGGCAACAGCCTCGATCTGCGCACTATTCGTGATCACCCACACCCGGGACGACGACATGTGCCGCTTGATCGAGTACCGCGGCCACGACTGCCCAGCAGGTGTCTTTCCCCCACAGCCCGCAGGCCCCACCCGGGTCGGAACTGTTAAGCGGATCGCCCTGCACATAGCCGTAGGGGGACAGCGTGGTGGCCACCTTCGGATCGAGGGTGAGGAACTGGGCGGTGGCGGGATCGTAATAGCGGGCAAGGCCGCTCGCACTCGCGGGCATTGGACGGCCTGCGGGACTACCCGACGAACGTTCGGATACCGATGCCCAGGTGGGCCTGACCCGGTTTGACGGACACGTTTGCTAAGCCGAGCACACAGCGGCGTGGTCGGATTCGTAGTCTGCCGGACTCCTGTTGCCGAGCGTCGAGTGGCGGCGCTCCCGGTTGTAGAAGGCCTCGATGTACTCGAAGATGGCGCTCCTCGCGGCGGCCCGGGTCGGCCAGCTGTGGCGGTAGAGGAGGTCGAGCTTGAGCGTCGAGAAGAAGCTCTCGGCCACCGCGTTGTCCCAGCAGTTGGCCGGCCGGCTCAGGCTGGAACGGATGCCGTGGCTCGTCAGGACCTTGGTGTAGGCCTCGGACGTGTATTGGCAGCCCCTGTCGGTGTGATGGATCAGGGTGCCGGTGGGGTTGCGGCGGGCCAGGGCCATGTGCAGGGCCCGGAGCGGCAGCTCGGTGCGCAGGTGATCGGCCATCGCCCATCCCACCACCCGACGCGAGTAGCAGTCGAGGAGGGTCGCCAGGTAGAGCCAGCCCTCCCAGGTACGGACGTACGTGATGTCGCCCACCCAGAGCTGGTCCGGGTGGGTCGGCGTGAAGTCGCGTCGCACCAGGTCGGGGAGCTCGGTCAGGGGATCGGCGACGGTGGTGTGCCGGTATCGCCGGGGGATGCGGCCAGCGAGGCCGGCAGCGTGCATCAGGCGGGCCACCCGTTTGCGGCCGTACCGGTCCCCGCAGACCAGCAGCTCAGCGTGCACCCGGGGCGCACCGTAGGTCTGCCGGCTGCGGGCGTGGATGGCGGCGATGCGCTCCGTCAGCGCCAGGTCGGCGCGGGCGCGTGCCGACAGCGGGTGGATCGACCAGTGGTAGTAGGCGGCGCGGGAGACCTGCAGCACGCGGCACAGCGTCCTGATCGCGTGGTTGACCCTCTCCACCTCGATGAACCGATACCGGCTCACCGGATCTCCTTGGCGAAGAAAGCTGCGGCCTTCTTGAGGATGGTCCGCTCCTCCTCGAGCACGCGGACCTGGCGGCGCAACTGGGCGATCTCCTCCCGCGCGGCTGTCGTGAGCCCGTCCCGCGTCCCCTCGTCCACCTCCGCCCGCTTCACCCACTCGCGGACCGCGGTCTCCGTCAGGTCGAGGTCGCGACTGATCTGCCCGATGCTCTTCCCCGACGAACGCACCAGGGCGACCACCTCAGCCTTGAACTCGTCGGTGAACTTCCGACGCTCCCGTCGAGCCATCTGGACCTCCTTCGTGGGGTTGTCCCCCACATCATGGTGGTCCGTCTTACCGGGTCAGGCCCAAAGACTGGCGCCACCAGCGGGTGCGCTACCCAGCGGTGCCAACTGTCCGCCCCCAACTGGACACAGCGCAGGGCCCCCATTGGAATTCGCATAACATCCTGCTTCTGGTCCTGAGGTGAGGTTGCCGTATCCCCCGCTGCTGGCATCGGTCGTGAGGCCACCGGGATCGGAGGCGTTGAGAGGATTACCCTGCACGTAGCCGTAGGGGGCGAGCGTGGTGGCTACCTCGGGATCGACCGTGAGGAACTGACCGGTGGCGGGATCGTAATAGCGGGCTATTAGTTGAGGACCACGGCGGCAACGAGGCCGATAACGATGCAAAGAACCCATAGCAAGATGACCGCCCGGATACCGCCCCTCACCATTCGTCGTCTATCCGCGGCCGACCTCGAGGGGTCACGCCAGGGCGCGGCCGGTCTGAAGCGCCACCAGAGAAATGCGCCAGCTGTGGCAGCGAGCGCTGCATAAGGGCCTGAAAGGGCGATCAGGGCGAAACGCATAGCCTCCTCCTCTCAGCCAAGCTCACTGATGCCCCACAAGCTCACTGACGCCCCAGATGATGAGAACGGTGCCGATAAGGAGGATTCCAACACCGGTCAGAACACCCAGCCCCCCAGCGGCCGCTAGGGCCAACGATCCCCCCGCGGCAGCGAACTCTGTTCCTCCCTCAAAGGCGAGTCCACCGCCAATACCCGCGATGAGCGTTCCCCCTCCGATGAGCGATCCTCCCGCGGCGGGGTTCCCACTGCCAGCGTCGGGGAACGGAAGTGTCGGGACGAGAACCGGGGTACTCTGCACCGGAGTCGGGGACGTCCCCGCGCATAGCGGTGGAACATCGTTCCAGGGGTGTGGTTGCAACTGTGGGGTCGCTGCGTACCGGCCATTAGGATCCCATGGATCGACCCCGCTTGGGTCCAGCCTGTTCACGGGATTTCCTGCAGCGTAGCCGTAGGGGCTCCACGTGAATGCAACGTCCGGATCCACGGTGAGGAACTGGCCGGTGCTGGGATCGTAATAGCGGGCCTGGAGATAGTAGAGGCCGGACTCCGCGTCCTGGTACTGGCCGTCGTAGAGGAGCCGGGTCGTGGTTGACCCCGTCTCCGCAGTGAGGTTGCCGTAGGGGTCGTAGGTAAAGGTGGCCAGGGCCGTCCCCGCGCTGCCGGTGATCAGGCGGGTGCTCCCCATCCGGTCGTGGTGCAGGAACACGGTGGTGCTGCCACTGATCTGCTCCAGCGGCAGGCCACCTGGGCCGTACACGAAGCTCGTGGTCCCGTCCTGGATCATGAGGGGAACGCTCTCGGACTCGTCCCACGCCTGCGGAGTGGCCGTCCCGTTCACCGTCTTGCTCACCCGGAGCCCTTCGCCGTTGTAGGTGTACGTGGCGCTGGTCACACCACTGCTCCAGCTGCTCAGCTCATCTGCCTCGTCGTAGCCGAGATTGATGGCCGACCCAGTGGATGGGGTGATGGTCGTCAGATCCCCGTCCGTGCTGTACGAGTAGGTCGTGGCACCCGTGGGGGGGCTGGAGCAGCCGTTGCCGCTGGTCCCCTCCACGGACCAGCAGAGCTGCTCGGCCGCGTCAAACGTCTGGGTCACGCCTTCATCGGTCACCAGGTCGCCCGCCGCGTCATAGCTGTAGACATCGGCGCCCGACGGGGCTGACGCGCAGGCACTGCTCGCGCTCGATCCGGCATAGCAGAGCTGGTTGAGCTGAGTGTACTGATCATCGGCCACGGACGTCGGCTGCGAGCTGTCGCCGGTCACCTCGCCGTCCTTGTTGAGGAGGTAGGTCGCCGAGAACAGGGTCGTCCCGCCCTTGCTGTCCTGGATCTGGGTCATCTGGTCGGCAGCATTGTACGTGAAGGTGTCGACCACCCCCGCCCCCGCTGCCGGGAGCGTCTCGGTCGTCAGGTTCCCGTCCGGATCGTAGCCAAAGGCGGTCGTGTTCCCGTTCCAGTCCTCCACATCGGTGAGCTCGCCGCCGGCGTTGTAGGTCCTGGTCACCGTCAGGGTCCCCGGGTAGGTGATGCTGGTCAACTGCCCCTTGAGGTCGTACCCGTAACTGACCGTGCTTGACCCCTCGGTAGAGCTGGTCAGCCTCCCCAAGGAGTCATAGGTCCGGCTGGAGCTGACGGCGGTGGTCGTCATGCTGGTCCGGTGACCATCGGCGTCGTAGGTGACCGCTGTGATGTTGGGCGTTACCCCATCGGAGTAGGTGGTCGAGGTCAGCTCTCCGTCCGCGTCGTACGTGTCCGTGGTGCATCCGGTCGCGGGCAAGCCGGCGCAGTCGCCGCCGGGACCCTGTTGGGTGAGCAGGTTGCCATCGCCATCGTAGGTGTACGTCGTGGTGCGGCCGTCGCCGTCCGTCTCGGAGCTGACCTGACCGAGACTGTTGTAGGTGTAGCTGAGAAGAGCGTTGTTAAGTCCATCGGTCTTCTGCAGGACCTGCCCATCCGGCGCGTACGAGGTCGCCGTCGTGGAGCCATCCGCGGCCGTCACCTGGACCTGCTCGTCCGCCGCGTCAAAGGTGTAGGTGGTGACGTTGCCATCCGCATCCGTCGACATGACGAGGTCGCCGTCGGCGTCGTATTGGCTCGTGCTCGTGTATCCCAGAGGGTTGGTGACAGCCGTCTGCAACCCGTCCGCGCGGTAGCTGTAGGTCGTTGTGTACTGGCCTGCGCAGTGGCATCCGCTGACGTTGCCCTTCGGCGCAACCTGGGTCAGCCTCCAGCCATCCGCGTTGTAGGTGTCGGTGGTTTCATTGCCCAGCGGGTCGGTGGACGATGTCTTGTCGCCATAGGCGTCGTAGGTGTAGGTCCACGTCTTCCCATCGGCGTCCACCATGGTGGTGGGCTCACTCGGGTTGGAGCTGTCCCCATACGCGTACGTGGTGGTACTCGACTGGCCGGCGCCGATGAGCGGGGTTGAGGTGGAGAGCAGGCGGCCCTTGTTGTCGTACGTGTAGGTGGTGGTGACCCCGAGGGCGTCCGTCTTCGTCAGCGGTTCGTTGAACGAGTTGTATGTCGCCGTCGTGCGCCGGCCCAGGGGGTCCGTCTCCCACAACTGGTTGCCGTTGCTGTCCACCGAGAAGTAGGTGGTCTCCCCATCGGGGTCCGTCTCGCTGAGCAGGGCCGTGGTCGACGGGTCATACGAGTAGGTGGTGGTCGCCGCCTGCGGAGTGCCATAGCCCTTGGTCTGGCTTGCGAGTAGCCCGTACTGACATACGTCCACGGTGACGTCGCCGCTCGGGTCGGTGACCGTGGTGGTGCTGCCCACGCTCGAGTCGGGGTTCCCCACGTAGGAGAAGGTGGTCTCCCGGCCCAGCTGGTCCTTCTGCCAGCTCACCTCGCCACTGCTGTTGTAGCCCAGCGTACTGGTGTAGCCACGAGGGTCCTCGATGCTGATGATGTGGTGGTTGGCGTCGTAGCCGACCTGGGTCTCGTTGCCATTGACATCTGTCACCGTGGTGAGGTCTCCTGCGCTGTCATACGCGTAGGAGACCGACCGGGCGGGGCTGACGTTGGCGTCGGTGACGGAGGTGATGTTGTTGCCTGTCCAGGTGATGGTGAGGGTCCTGCCCCCCTGGCCGGTGATGGTCGTGAGCTGCCCATCGCTGTTGTAGGCGTAGCCCACGGTGTCGCCGGCGGCGTCCGTCTCGGACATGAGTTGCCCCGTTGCCGAGAAGGTGAACGTGTCCGTCGCCTTGCGCACGAAGGTCCACGTCCCATTTGCGTTGTGGGCAAGCCCGGCCTCCACGCGAGGCTCTGCCGGGGCGTAACCGGACCCCGATGGGTCGAAGACGACCTGGCTGCCCCCCTCCTGGGTGATCGTGACCGGCCCGCTACCCCCTGGTTGAACTCATGGACATGAGGGCGTCCGAGGTCCAGCCATAGCCGAGGGGACCATCCGCACCTCCCGCCAGGGAGTTGTAGGTGCGCGTGAACTCGAGTGGCAGCCCGCCTCCGGCAAGTGAGAGGTCGGTGTACTCTTCGGTGAAGTTGCCGAAGGCGGTATCCACCGGGTCCCCCGCGGAGGTCTGCCCGAGGTCGGCGTTGCTGCAGGAGCAGTTGGTGCCACCGAGCACCTCGGCGGATGCGATCGGGGCGCCGATGACCGGCTGGCCCGGCGATGTCGACACCAGGTCGAAGGCCACAGCGCTGTAGGCGATGTCCACATTGGTGTTGGTCCCGATGGTGTTGCTCAGACTGACGCTCGCCCCCTGCTCCATCGGGAAGGAGCCGACCTCGACCCACTGATTGTTGTACGCGTCCTGGTCCACCGGCATGGTGTTCCACGTCGCCCCCTGGCCGCTCGTGACCTGGTAGGTGATGCTGGACACGGTGCCCCCATCACTGGGGACGAACACCCATACCTGGTATTGTCCCGCGGTTGCTAAGTTCGGTGTCCAGGTCCCGGTGACCGCCCAGGCACCGGGATCCTCGGCATGGGTGAAGTACATATGGCCCCCAAAGCCAACTCCCAGCTGATGGTAGTCGATGACGGCCATGCTCCCGAAGCTGGTGGTGTACGTCCCGTCGTTGCTCCAGTTGGAGGGTGGATCGGCACAGCCCACCATGTTGATGTCAGAGGGCTGGGTGTCGACGACGATCGCCTGCCCCGGGCTGGGTCCAGAGCCGGAGGGAAGGGCACATGCCGGAGGATAGGGGTCCCGAGGCGCAGCCGGCTCGGAGGTGCCGGGGCTGATGTACCAGTACCCCGCGGTGCAGCTGGTCGAGCAGTCCACCCAGGTCACCGGCCACTGCCACCAGCAGTGATCGTTGGACAGCTGGCAGGGGTTCGAAGCGTCGCTCGGGTCGCAGTTGTCGGCCGCCGTGCAGAACTCGCTGTTCGGAGGCAGCGTCGGGTACTTGGTCGATGCGGCGAACGGCTCGTTGCCGTAGGCCAGATACCCGATCACCTGCTCCTGGTAGGGCCAGTCGCTGGGGTGACTGAGATCGAAGTTGTAGTAGTTGGCGTTGTCCAGGAACTCGTGGGCGGGAACCCCCTCGCCGGGGTCTCCCCGCGGAGAGGCGGGGTTCATGGGGTTGTTGGCCCAGCCGAGACCGGCGTCGCCGCTGCCGTCATCAGGGTGGATCCCGGTGTTGTACGCCCAGATGGCCAGGTACCAGTTCTCGATCATGGTGGGATCCCCGTTGTTGGCGATGATCCCCAGCTGCTCGAGTTGCTCCCAGGTGGTGGCCATGGTCCAGGTCCCGGCGGCGGCGTTCTCCTCCAGGTCCAGGGCCACCGCCGCCTGCGCATTGGCGGGGAAGAGGTCGTCGCCGACCTCCATCCCGTTGGTCTGCTGGGTCAGGCCGTATCCGCAATCAGCGTCGTCGTAGTCCCAGCTCGTTCCGTCGGAGCTCTCTCCGTAGTAGTTGGAGATCAGCGGATCCCCCGGCATACCCCGGGAGGCGTGGTAACTCGCCTGGTCCCAGGCACTCTCCGCCATCACCACCCCGCTCATGACCTCACGCGGCACCGTGACCGGAAGCGGAAAGTCCGCCGAGGGCGTGAAAGGCTGAAGTCCCCAGGTGGGATCACCGGTCTCCGACTGGGTCAGGGCACCCTGCGTCGCCTCCTGGATCGCCCAGTCGATCTGCGAGTCGCTGGGCTGCATGACCTGGTCACTGCTGTCGAGCCGTGGGATGGCGCAGAGGGGGTCGGTCTGGTTCGTCGAATCCTCGACGTACCCGTCTGTCTGGACCCCCGTCGAGGCGGGCGGGATCGCCATGCTCGTCGAAGCCGCGACACTACCGGACTTCGTCGGTCCCGGAGGCGCGGGGCTCACCGCCACCGGCGAGGGACTCGGCACGGGGGTGGGGGAAGGGCTGCTGCCTGCCACCGGGATGGTGACCGCCTGCTCCCCGCTCGCTCCCTGGACGAAGTACTTTGCCGTCGTTCCGCTCTCCTTCGTCATCAGCTCAGCGTCGAGATCCAGGGAGAGGCCGCTGACCCCACCTCCGCCGGGGCGGGCGAGCCAGCGCACTCCTGCCGCGGCGGGGCTGGAGTTGGACTCTCCACCCATGACCGCCACCTCCCCTTCACGCCCCAAGGAGATGGTGGTCGAGGCAACCGTTCCCTTACCGATCTTCTCCAGGCCCGTCCCGGCCTGCCAATGCCAGACGCCCGCTGTGGTCGGGTCGGCCAGGCTGGCGGTCAGGAGATCCACCCCCCCGCCGGCGACGGGGACGATGTCGTAGCCATCCTGGTCGAGGGTCGCTTCCACCTTTGCCTTGCCGCCTGCCAGCGACAGCAGCTGGCGCCCGTCGACGGCCACCGCCGTCGTCGAACTCAACGGAACCGCAGAGGTCACCTCGTCGGAGTTGTTGAAGGTCGCCGTTCCGGCTCCAGTCGCCGCGTCAACCAGGAAGACCTCGGTGGGAGCGTCATCCTCGGTCAGATAGCGCGTGAGGGCAACAATGTCACCCACTCCGCAGGCAGGTGAGTAGGAGGCGAGGGTCACGTTCGACAGCAGAGGCCTCACCGCGCCGGTCGCCACCGAGATGCTGTACGTGAACCCCCCCTCGGCGCGATCATCCGGCTCGGTCGCCGCAATGCTGGGAGCGATCGTCGCCACCACATAAGCGCCGTCCCCGGTGACACACTGCTGCCCCATCCAGGAGAAGTCGGTACCCACCGGGGGATCCAGGGTCGCGAGCGGCAACCACACTGTAGGGTTGCTGGCGTTGGCGACCGAGATGTGGTACCCGTTGACGTCGCCGGTTCCGCTCACCAGCAAGTCTACCGACGACGAGAGGTGCTGGATCTGGATCGGCTCGGCGGGGGTCGCGCTCAGCGTGCTAGGCTGTGTCCGCTGAATTAGCGCCGACAGCAGCGAAGTTTCGTTCGACATCGGTGCCTCTGCGCCAACTCCCGTTAGGCACGAGCAGAGCACGAGCACAAGCGCCGCCAGCATCGCGATGCGAGCAGTTCTCACCGTCGATCCTCCCTCACGATGGGCGTGCGCACTCACCACAGCGCAGGGCCGCGGCTCTCGCGACACCGCACGTTTGTCCTATTCATGAGCCGGCGCTGAACCCTCCTCGGCAACCCGGCCCAGGGTCGAGGCTATCGGTACCCGAGGGGCGCGTCTATCCCCCGAAGAGGTAAAGTTCAACGAGGCTTTGCGATCTCACTCAACGAGGGACCGCGATACCGCGACGGTCGGCCGGTCTCGGCTCAGCGCATGGCCAGATTCGCTTGTTGAGGCGAAGGCGACCTGCCGGCCGCGGCAGGCGCACCCATCCCCCGGAGAGGGAGATCCACGTAGGTCGCTGGCATCTCCCCCTCACGGAGGCACGACATGCAGACCGGCTGCCGAACATGCACGCTCCGAGGCGCGCGCAGTGCCATCTGGCACGAGCCTCGCCTTTCGGACTAGTCACTACTCCAGCTGGCGGATCTTCCCGGCTTCAGTCGCAGGCCCCAGCGGGCGTGGGTTGGACTGAAGAACACCATTGACCGCAGCTCACAAGCTCGCCGCGGCGTCGGCCCTCGCTTTCGGCACAGGTATCGCGAAGCTGTCGCCATCGGCCCGTACCCTAGAGCCCACGCGCGCCAGCAGAAACGCGCAGGCTATGGGGAGGGGAGGCGAGGCTCCACTGCTAGGTTGGTGCCCTGTACCTGAAGCAAATGACGAATCTCCCATCGCGAATGGACCCCAAGCTTTGCAAACAAGCCCTTCAAGTGGCTCTTGACCGTATAGACACTCACATGCAGCTGCCTTGCAATGGTCTCGTTACTGAAGCCTGCGGCCACCATCATAGCAACGCGAGATTCCCTCGCCGTCAGCGTCGACGAAGGGCCCAGCCCACTCATCCGCGCGTGTAATTCGCGGGTCTCCATACCGATGGACGTGTACCATTGTCTCGCCTCACCAATCCTGCGCGAGGCCTCATCTAGGACTCCCCGGAGCGAGGCCAGGCACCGTTCGAGAGCTTCCAGATCGTCGAGACCCACCAGGCAACGCTCAAGGCGCTCCAGGTCATCTACTACAACGATCGTCTCTCGCACCAGCCCGTGCTCACACTCGACATCGTTCATCAGCGGTTCGCTCGGTCACCCCCTTAGACCCACACGGCCTCGATTTCCGTCGGAATCCGTGGCACAAACCAACGCGCCTCCCGAACTGCGGCCCAGAACGCTCTGGTCTTGGCCGGAGCTGCCGCGACGCGCGCAGTCGGGGTCTGTGGAGTCGGCGAGCGACCGGCGCACCGCAAAGAGCCACTCGTATTGGTCAGGACGTCGTGCGTTCACAATGGACCGACAATCTCCCACCACTGTCGCCCTCGCGGTCGACAATACGCCCCACGCCGACCTCCTCGCAAGGGACACGTGCCAAGCGGAAGCAGCGAAGCGCTCGAAAACAACCTGCTCGGACCGTTCTGAAGATCGACTGGCCCAAGGAATGTACGTCCACTGATCCACTTCCCCTAGGTCTGACGGCCCATCTTAGAGGGGCCTCCTAGCCTGCGGCTAGGCATCATCAGTACCAAGCCGCACGTACCGACGGCGCGAGGCTTGGACAGGGCAAGCGTCCTAGCAAGCGGTGAGAGCCAGCACGAACGAGTAGTGGCCCTCACCGAAGCCGGTGGGCAGAGCTCACTGCGGGGGCGCGGTCCATGTCCGATCGAAGCATCGGTCTGTCATTTCCCGTTGGAGAGCCCTGCCACAGAGATACCGGGTGGCACGTGCAACCTGTCTGCGTGGACATGCGCCCGTGCGCCATTGCATCACTCTAGGGTCACCGGCACCACGGTGCCATCGGCTTGCACGATCAGGGTTCGTGTTCCATCGAACGGGTTGTCCCCCACGCTCCCCGTGGTCACCGCCAAGAATACGTCGCCCAACTCCGGACGCCTGGCAAGCGATGTGAACTGGCCCGCAAACGTTGCCACGGGGGAGCTTCCGCCCAGGAGCCACACCTCAACCCGCCCGCTGGACGAAGCCGGCAGAGTCTGTGTAAGCACTGTTTCGTCATTGGCGCTCATCACAGCGCTTTGGCCACTGTAGCTCGCAACCGCAACCATGTCGGAGACGCGGACGACGCGGCTGCTAACTCCGATACCCGTTGGGGGTCCTGCCTGGGCAGGCGACAAGCCCACCTCCTCGACCATGTACGCGCCATCCTCCGACACCGTGGAGACGAGCACTTGGTCATTGCTGAGGTTGATGGACCGCACCAGCCGGAAGGGGGAGATCGAGTACTCATCGACCTCAGTCGTCCAGCTGAGACTGTCGAAGATGACGGAGAGGAGATTGTGACTGGCGCTGCACGAGCCCAGCAGTGGCACGATGGTTGTCCCGTTCGCCTTCGCTTCGACGGTACCAAGCGTCGTGGCTGACTTCCCCAAAGTGACGTAGTGCATCTGCGCAGAGACCGGCGATGCTGGCGCAACACTCTGCAGCTCGCAGAGGTGCGCGCTGTCGTCCGCCCACATCCACTGTCCCGTGACACTACCTAGGGTCGATCCGGTGAGACTTCGAATCCCGTCCTCGGTAGACACGAAGGAGGCACCGTCAGGAGCCGGTCCGCTGAACTTCGCCGGCACGCCCGACGCCCCAGGATTGCGAATCGTCCCGACGTCGTGGCCACTCCAATCCACGATATCGAGCCGGCTGGGGACCCCGTTGCCGACGGGCACGACCAGCACGTCTTCGCCAGGCGTCGCTGAGAGCCACTGCGGCGACGGTGACGGCTCGGTCGGCCGAACGGCACTATGGCTCGGTGCCGCCGAGCCGTCACACCCCACCAGCGCCACCGCCGTCAGCGTGGCGGCAGTAGTAAGAACCCTACGGATCCGACCGGCGCAACTCCACACGCTCAGCGCCTTAATACCCGCCTAGCTCCAGCACGAGGTGAGGTAATCCATATTGTCAGCGTCCGCGTAGTCCATAGAACCGGTGCAGGGCGTTCCCGAGGCGCCGTCCAGCATGCTGGTGTAGATGTCGCTGTACTGGGTGCTCGAGTACCCGTAGCCACCACCGTTATAGACGTAACCGGGGTGACAACTGTTAGAGTAGTACCCATACCAGCCGCAGCTCGTCGAATACAGGATCTCGGCGTTAAGATCGCCAGCAATGGCGTCCGTTGTCCAAGTGACCGTCCAGTTGGCCTGGCAGAAGTTCGACCAGTAGATCCCGAGGTCGGTTTCCGAGTATCCAGAGTCCACGTTGTAGACGGTTCCACCGTACGCGGTCTGAAGGAGTTGCTGGTTATAGGTGCAACCGTAGGCAACCGGATCCTGGTTGTTGCACGACGCCCCCAGACACCCGTTGCCGCCGCCCCCAGGAAGGCTTTGAGGGGTACCCCCAACACCCCCACCTGAACCGCAGAGGCTGATGTACTGGGCAGACGTCGTGTTACCGCCGGCCAATTGTCGTTCACACCACACCTGCGTTTCCGTGAGGGGTGGCTGGGCGGCACTTCCCTGGGAGGCAGGCTGAGGGTTCGGCGGCCCCGATCCGGCTAGGGCCGGCGTCGCCTGGACACCCAATACGAGGACGCACCCGGTGACCAGCGTGCCAAGTCGGGCGGCTAGGGATAAGCGCCGGAACCTGCGTGCCATTATTCCGCGGAGAGTCGGCAGTCTCATACGATCTCCTTCATCGTACGCTCATCATGTAGGCATCCACGGTGGAATGTAGTGGTCGGCCCCTGACCGGACTATCCCTCGCGGAGCGATTCCACGGTGAGGGTAGCCTGGCTCACCCTCCGGGTGATGCCCCCAACGCGCCCATCCGTGGTGGCCCGCAGGAACCACTCCGCCACCAGCTCGGAGACGCTGATCCTGGGTCGGAGAACCAGGTGAAGACTGAGCGTCCGATGAGACTTTCGTTAGCCCCGTGCGCCGCCATGGCCCCGAGCCGGCGGCGGCGGCAGCGCACCGTCGTCTTTGGTCGATTCGGCCACGAGGACTTGCGCTCCATCCTGGCTGACGCGGTCAGTACGCCGCGCTGGCAGCGAGGTGATGAGAGAGACGGGGCGGCTGGGGATCGAGGTGCTGATCTGTGGCGGCCTCCCGTACTCGGTCGGCGACCGGGTGGCCTTGCTCGGCAAGCACGTGACCCACCGGCCCAGGGTGTCTGTGGACGGCGCCCCGCCGCTGCGCGCGGACGGATCTCCCCGGATGCAGCGGATGACTGTCCCGCGGCGCACCCGGGGCGAGGTGATCGCCATCGATATGGGTGCCCACACTCTCCGCATCCGGACCGACGCCCACGGGCGGCGGCCGAGCCGCGTGGTCACCCTCACCGCCCAGGAGGCGGCTGGCGAGAGCCCGCAGAGCCCGGTGCGGCTGGGCCACGGCTACGCCATGACCGTGGCCATCGCCCAGGCCCGGGGGTGGTCCGACAGCTACCTGGTGCTCTCGGCCTCGCGACTCACCGGCCTCGAGCAGACCTATACCGCCCAGACCCGGGCCACCCGGTGCACCCGCCTCTACGCCGGCGCCGACCGGGTGCTGGGCGGGGACATGGCCGGGGACTGGCTGGAGGTGCGCGACCGGGTCAAGGACGTGCTGGCCGAGAACCTGGTGCGGCCGACGCGCAAGGTGACCACCCTCGACTACCTCGGTCCCGGCGAACGAGCGGTCCTCGAGGAGCGCTTCACCATCCCTCGACAGAGCCCGCCGGCGCTCGACTCCCCCGCCTCGCCGGCGCAGCGAGATCTGGCGGAGCGCCTGGGCCGGCCGGTGCCGGACAACGCCTCCTGGTTGGAGGCCTCGGCCGCGGTCGACCTCGCCCATGGCCATGCCCCCGGCACGCAGGCGGTCGCGTGGCTCGGCCAGCTCGGCATCCCCGCCTCGGATGGCTGGCGGCGGGTCGGGGCGGCCCTCGAGGGGCAGGAGGTCCGCAATCCCCTCCCCCACCAGCCGATCCCGTCGCGCGAGGGCCGGGCCGCCGCGGAGCGCGACCCTCACCTCGCCGCCATCGAGCAGCTGCTGGCCGCGCCGCCGGCCGAGCGGCTCGACGCTGCTGACCGATACCGCCGCGAGCGCCCGCTGGTAGCAGCCTCGGCGGCCGCTTCGTCTCCCGATGACGTGCCGGAGCCGGTCCGAGCCCGAGCGGATGCGGCCACCCCGCCGGCTGACCTCTCTCCGCCCGCACCTGCGGCCGCGGGGGGCCCAGGCGGCCCGCAGTCCCCGGCCCAGCCCAGGTGACCACGTCCCCACCGTTCGCAGCCCCAGACCGAGCCCGGGCGACGCTGTCCCCACCGTCGAGCCCCCGGAGCCGCACGGCGTGCGGGCGCCCAGCTTCACCCAGGAGGACGAGCAACGGCGCCGAGAGGAGCTCGCGCGCAAGGCAGCCGAGCAGGCTCGCCAGCAGGCCGAACGGCAGCGCGGGCCGCGCGAGGGGCAGTAGTGGGCGTCTCGGCCCGTCGCCCACGTCGCGTCCTGAGCGAGACTCGGGAGCGCGCTGTCCTCTCCCCGCGCCGCGGGAGTAGGTCAGCTGGTGGAGCGCTAGCCTTCCAAGCTGGATGTCGCGAGTTCGAGTCTCGTCTCCCGCTCCACGACCCCATCCCCAACGCGTTTCGAATACGCAACGAGGGTTGTGGAAAACCCCTATGGGGTGGCCATGATGGCTCCGGGAAAGTGGTCAGGAAAGACGCCAAGAGGGTCCTTGAGCACATTGAAGGGATAGGCACCTAGCGGATAGAGGCGCCCCAACGCTTCGCAGGGGACGGAGAACCCCAGGAGGTCAACGCCATCTTCCCGTAGAACGATGTAGCTCCGGCAAGGTACACGACCTCCATCGGGGAGCAGGGCTGCCCCGTGAGCGTCATACCATTGCTGATCCGGCTCGTCCAGTCCTGGTGCGATCCTCTCGCGCGGTGTCCATTCACCACAGCGGTCCATCCAAACCCCGTCAAGGGAGGGGTGGCCCCAGAGGGCGCGAATCATCTTGTCCAACTGGCCGGGCCGACGGCGGGTTGCGAAGCTGAGGTCGTAGTAGCCGCCTCTCCACGCATCCGAATCGTGAGCGACCTCGGGCGCCGCGCTAGGTGTGAGCCTCCGGGACGTTGGTGACACTCACGCCGCCTGGAGCTGGGCCAGGCGAGCGTTGGGGGTGAGCCCGTTCAGGGCGCGGTGAGGCCGATCCCGGTTGTACCACCGGAGGAACCGAGCCAGGGCCTCAGTACGCTCCTGGTCGGAGTTGAAGGCCTCGAGGTAGAGGCACTCCTGGAGCAGGGTCTTGATCCAGCGCTCCGCCTTGCCATTGGTCTGGGGGTGGTAGGGCCGAGTGCGGCGATGCCGGAGGCCCGCCATCCGGCAGGCCCGACGCCACGCCTTGGACAAGTAGGGGCTGCCGTTGTCGGTGAGGACACGATCCACGGTGATCCCGCGCTCCCGGAACCAGCGCACCCCGCGGACCAGGAAGAGGGCCGCGGTGCGGCCCTTCTCGTCGGGCAGGAACTCGGCATAGCCCAGCCGGGTGGCGTCGTCGATGAGGACGTGGAGGACCTCCCAGCCCACCCCGCGGTGCCGCTGGCTGTGATCCCCGTGGATGCGATGACCGGGACCACCCACGATCCGGCCCAGCTTCTTGGTGTCGGCTTGGACCATGGCGCCCGGGGTGCTGTACTCGTAGCGGGTGATCGGCAGGGGCACCGCCTTCGCCCGCCGGAGGCCGCGCCGCTGGAGCACCCGCTGCACCGTCGACCGCGGCAGGCCGAGCAGGGGCGCGATCCGGTCGGCGCCCCATCCGGTCGCCGAGCGGAGTGCCGCGATGCGCTCCTCGGCGACCAGGCTCAGCCGCTGGGGTGAGCGCCGTGGCCGGCAGCTGCGGTCACAGAGCCCCGACGGGCCCTGGGCCTGCCAGCGCGGCCACCAGCGGTAATACCAGCGGCGCGAGACCCGGAAGGCCAGGCAGGCCGCGCTCACGGTCATACCCGCCTCCACGGCTTGGAAGACCTGGGTTCGCCCCCGCGGCGTCAGGTGAGCGTTCGGGTGAGAATGCATCTGGGAGCCCCTCCGGCAGGTGGGTGGGTAAGCACTCTCACCTTGCCCGTCAGGGGCTCCTTTGTGTAACCAACGTCGTGGGGGATCTCAGCTAGGCACGGTTGGTTCCACGGCTAGCGAGCGACACGGTCCAGACAGCGAGATCGGGTACAGAGTTCACGGGCGGAGCATAGGAGCGCACGTCGGTGGTGGCAAGACCCACGATGAGTGGACTCGGGTGGATTTGCACTCGCCCGTCCCCACCCCAAGCGTGTAGTAGCGCTCCGTGTTCCCGCCGGCACCTTGACGGAACGGATCCGCCCGGAGAGCTGGCAGAGACTGCCGTCGTGGAGACTGACTGGGCTCGGCCCGGGTTCGCGGCGGGAGGTGGTGACGCGCTCGTGTTGTTCGCGGTCTTCGGTCAGCTCTTTCTTTCAACGCAGGACAGTGCCCGGCCATTCTCCGTGGACGAGTGCTCCTGCCGCCGCGGCTTATCCCCCGCGCCCGCGCCTCCGCCATCTCCCTGATTCCAGCCCGCGCCACCCTGCGAAACGGCCTCGGTGTCTGCTTGCCAGAGGCACTGGGCCAGCTCAGGGTCTTCTTACCCTCACTCGCGCGTCGTCCCGCGGAACCTCGAGCACGGATAACAAGGGCCAGGCGCAGCGGCCGTGCTGCACCTATCCTGGCACGGTGACGGCGATTTCATCTCGGAGCGATGCCCTGGGGTCATGCTCGACGAAGGCGGGACTGACTCCGCCTTACCTGGGCGGCCCTGCCTCGTCCCGAATCCACCACCGCCTTGTGGAGGAGATACTCGATCTGGGCGCTCGTACTGCGGAAGTCGTCTGCTGCCCACCGCACCAGCGTGGCGTAGAGGTTCGGGTCCAAGCGCAGCAGCACCGCCTTCTTCGGGGCGGAGGCAAACGTCGTGGACACAGCACCCTCGCGCATCAGTAGAGCGTCCCAGAGTTAACGACGGGCTGCGGGTCACGGTCGCTGCAGAGAACAACGAGGAGGTTGCCGACCATGGTCGCTTTGCGCTCCTCATCGAGCTCGACCACGGCGTCCTCGGAGAGGCGATCCAGAGCGAGCTCGACCATGCCGACCGCACCCTCGACGATGCGGTGCCGCGCGGCCACGATGGCGTTCGCCTGCTGAACTCGCAGCATGGCCTGAGCGATCTCGGGTGCATACGCCAGACGCGTGAGTCGTGCGTCCAGGATCATCACGCCCGCAGCCGCCACTCGACTGGCCACCTCGCTGGAGAGCTCATGATTGATCTCCGCAGGATTGCCGCGCATGGACGGTTCGTCGCGCCCGCGAGTGTCATACGGGTAACCGCCGGCGACGTGGCGCACGGCACCCTCCGCCTGCACCCGCACGAATGCCGCATAGTCATCAACGGCCAACAGGGCCCGTGCGGTGTCCCCCACCCGCCAAACGACGGCAGCCGCTATCTCGATCGGGTTCCCTTCCGCATCGTTGACCTTGAGCATGCCGGTCTCGTGGTTCCTGATCCGCGTCGAGATGCGGGTCTTGCGGGTGCCAGGATTGGCCCACCATAGGCCGGCGCGACGCGCCGTGCCCAGATAGCTCCCACCCAGCCGGAGGACGACAGCCTCGCCCGGGCTGATTGAGATGACGCCTCGGAAGGCCGCGGCACTGATGACCAGGAGGGCAATTCCGCCCCCGAGGAGGAGACGCGGCGGGCCGCTCGCCTCGAAGGTGAGGTAGAGGCTCCGTCCCACGAGTGTGAGGCCGGTCACGAAGCAGACGAGGCCGATGGGCAGGGCAGCCCACCCCGAGAGCGTCCAGGCCGGTCGCTCTCTGAGGTCATCCCCGCCCTCCACGAGCGTGATCCGGATAGGCGGTGGTGGCGAGGCCATGGCACACCTCCAGAAGCTGGCGCCGCTATATCTATATGATATCATAGCGACATGTCTCCGATAGATGGCGATCCGAGCCCGCGGGATGACCAGACGGCTGACTCGGTCGCCCTGAGGGTCACGCACCTGACCAAACGCTTCGGCGATCGCACGGCGTTTGAGGACGTCTCCTTCGAAGTCGCCGGCGGAGAGGTCTTCGGCTTCCTCGGACCCAACGGTGCCGGCAAGACGACCACCGTGCGGACGCTGGGGACCCTGATCGCTCCGACCTCGGGATCGGCGGTGGTGGCGGGAATCCCCCTCTCGGCCGGCACCGGCGATGAGATCCGGAGGGTGATCTCCATCATGCCGGAGAACCCCGGCCTGTACCTCCGGCTCACCGTTCAGGAGAACCTGGAGCTCTTCGCCGGCCTCTACGGGCTGCACTCGGCCGGCCCCCGGATCGCCCGCGCTCTGGAGGTGGTCAACCTGGAGCGACGCTCCCGGGACCTATGCCGCAGCCTCTCCAAGGGCCTGCGCCAGCGCGTGGGACTTGCCCGAGCGCTGCTGAGCGATCCGGCGATCATGTTCCTCGATGAGCCCACCTCGGGGCTGGACCCCGTCGCGGCTCGGGAGGTGCACGAGCTGATCGACGGCCTGCGCCAGCGCGGGGTGACCGTGTTCCTCACCACCCACCGCCTCGAGGAGGCCGAGCGGCTCTGCGATCGGGTGGCCATCCTCAACACCCGGTTGCGCATCATCGGGCGCCCCGACGAGCTCAGGACCCGTCTCTTCAGCGGAGCGCTGGAGGTGGAGACGGCGGTGCCCCTCCCAAGTCCGCAGAGCGTGTTCAACGGCGAGGCGGGAGTCCAGGAGTGGCGTTCCCAGGGCACCGCGTCGTACGTGCTGAGCGTGGCCGACCCCAGGGCTGCGGCCCCCAGGGTCACCCGCGCCCTGGTGGCCGCAGGAGCCGATGTGGTTTCGATCGCGGCGGCGCGCCACTCGCTGGAGGACGTCTACCTCCAGCTGGTGGACGAGGACCCGGAGGCACAGCGATGATCGGACTGGACATGGGACGGCTGGCCGCCGTTGCCCGCAAGGAGATCCGTGAGTACCGCCGCACGCCTTTCATCGTCGGCGCCATGCTGGTGCTGCCTTTCGTCTTCTTGATCAACCCGGCGGTCGTCATCTTCGTCCTCAGTGCCACTGTCAAGCCCGCGGCTGCCGCCCGGGAGGTGGGTTCGACGTTCCTCGTCCTCCTCATCGTGCCGGCGGTCATCCCCGCTACCATCGCTGCCTACTCGGTGGTCGGGGAGCGGGACCAGGGCACTTTGGAGCCGCTGCTGACCACGCCGGTGCGACGGGGGGAGATCCTGATCGGCAAGGCGCTCGCCCCGGTGATCCCCTCGGTCGGGATCGCCTACCTCCTGTTCGCGCTGGTCGTGATCCTCGCCCAGTTCTTCGCCCAAAACCCCGCGGTGGCAGAAACTCTGAGCCAGGGCTCGCACATCCTCGCCCAGGCGCTGTTCGCGCCGCTGCTCGCTGTCTGGTCGATCGGGGTCGGCACCGCGATCTCGACGCGAGCCAGTGACGTACGCGTCGCCCAGCAGCTGGGTACCCTCGCCAGCCTACCGCCGCTGGCGGTGACGGCTCTAGTGTCCTTCCAGGTCGTGCCCATTGGCGTGTGGACCGCGGTCGGCTTCGGGCTCGGGTTGCTGGTCATCGATATCGCAATGTGGTGGGGGGTCGCGCTCATGTTCGACCGAGAGCGGTTGATCACCGGCTCCCGTGCGGCGCGGGCGGTTCACGACGCAGGCGACGTGCCTCGCAATGAGATTCGGCGGATTCAGGCGTAGGAGGATCCATGGTGGGTGAGGCAGCGCTGAGGCTGTTCCGGGCTCAAAGTGGGAACACGGTCAGTGGACTTCTGACTTTCAAGAGTGAGATGTGGAACATTGCGCTGGACGGGAAGGTGGTTGGGACGCTCGGCTGGCTGGAGACGGTCGAGGTGTCCCTCGCGCCCGGTCGTCACACCCTGCGAATTGGTCAGGGTCGCCACATCTGCCGGCCGCAGACCTTCGATGTCCGGGACGGTGAGGTGGTCAGCTTCCGCTGCCACGGGCCCATATTCCCGCCGCAGTTCCTGGCGGCGGCGATCATCCCCAGCCTCTGGATCACGCTCAAGAGAAGCTGAGGAGGCGAAAGCCGAGATGCGGCGCGCTCGAGTCGTCACGGGGCTTCAAGCGACGTAGGAGCATCTCACATCGCCTCGGGAGGCACTGAACTCATGTGGGCCATAGAGGCCCCGATGACCGAAATCGGCCCGGTGCTAAGGAAGGTGTCACGAGCCGCAAACTAGGGCGGTCGCAGGCATCGGGAACGCGGAACGGCTCAGAACGCTCCCCCGGGGCACTCCTGCCGCGCCGAGTGGGAGCCAGCCATCAGCAGCTGGCACACACCCGCAGCCTGCTCCAGGAAGGAGACGACGCCAGCACCTCGCGACCCAGTTGCTACCCAGATGCATCTGTGATAGGCTCGCTTAAGGCTTCGGACGGGTGGCCGCCTATGGGCGGGGAGGGCTTGTTTTGGCAACGGCGGAACTTACGGCAGATCTCGGTCGGCTCCAGCGGATCCGGAGATCGCTGTCCCCTCGGGAGTGGCGTCGCGCCCAGATGATGTTCGGGAGCATCCTGCTCCTGCACGTCGTCGGCTTCGGGGTCTTCATCCTCTTTGTCGTCCCAGGTAACTACAAGGGCCTGGGCATCGGCGTGGCCGTGCTCGCCTACACCCTGGGGCTGCGGCATGCGTTCGACGCTGACCACATCTCAGCGATCGACAACACCACCCGCAAGCTGATGAACGAGGGGAAGCGCCCGCTCAGCGTGGGTTACTTCTTCTCGCTCGGGCACTCGACCATTGTGATCGCAATCGGGGCCGGGATCGTCGTCGCCGAGAAGGCTGTCTACAGCGCCGTCTCCCACAACTCATCGGGCCTGGAGCAATTCGGTGGAGTCTTTGGCACCGTCGTCTCGGCATCCTTCCTCTACCTGATCGCCAGCTTGAACATCGTGATCCTGGTGGGCATCCTCGGGGTCTTCTTCAAGATGCGCCGGGGCGAGTTCAACGAGGCGCAGCTGGAGCAGCAACTCAACAACCGAGGCTTGATGTTCCGCTTCTTCGGCAAGTGGATGAAAGCGATCACCCAGCCCTGGCAGATGTACCCGGTCGGGGTGGTGTTCGGCATGGGCTTCGACACCGCCACCGAGGTCGCGCTGCTGGCCACCACCGCCCTGCTCGCGTCGCAGGCCCTGCCCTGGTACTCGATCATGTGCCTGCCCATCCTCTTCACGGCTGGGATGTGCCTGATGGACACCTTCGACGGCTGCTTCATGAACATTGCCTATGGGTGGGCGTTCTTCAACCCGGTGCGCAAGGTCTTCTACAACCTTGCCATCACGGGGCTCTCGGTGGCCATCTGCTTCCTGATCGGCACGATTGAAGTGCTCGGTCTGCTGCCCGTGGAGCTGCACTGGAACGGACCGTTCTGGAACTACATGGCCAGCTTCGACATCAACACGGCGGGTTTCATCATCGTGGGCATGTTCATCGTCACCTGGGTCGGCGCTCTGCTGATCTGGCGTTTCGGCCACATCGAAGCCCGGTGGGATGCGAGGTTGAAGGGCGGGGGAGCGGTGGCCGAGATAGAACCGGAATCCGCGTGAGCTCTCCTGCCGCCGGAGATCGTGCGGGATCGTCACCCGGGGCGCAGAGCACCGCACGTGTCCGGCGCCATGCCAGGTTCACCGCGGCGCGCGCGGAGGATCGATCAACCCGGCATGACCCGGGGCACGACGGTGTCAAGAGTGTCGAGGATGCACTGGCTCTGGTCCGGAAGCACGGCGGCAGCATCACCAGGCCGCGCCGGCTCCTCTTGGAGGCGATCTTCGCGTCGGCGGGGCATCACACGGCCCAGGGGCTCGCGCGCCAGGTGCATGCCGTCGACCCGGAAACGGACATGTCCACGATCTACCGGAACCTCGATGATCTGGAACGGTTGGGGGTCATCAGCTGCACGCGGGTGGGGCGGGGACCAGCCATCTACCATCGCCTCCCGCTCACCCATGGCCATTGCCTCTGCGAGGCATGCGGGGCCGTCATCGAAACGCCCCAGGAATTCTTCGGCGAGCTCGTTGAGGCAGCCGAGCTGGAATTCAGCTTCGCCGTGAATCTGCAGCACTTCGTGGTGGTCGGGCTCTGCAGGAGCTGTCAACTCGGCGGGTTGGATTCCTCACCGCTCCCTTCGATATCCCATGCGGAGGGAGGAGATCGAGAATGTGTTACCTCGCCTACTCCGGGGGCCGGGTCTGGAGCATCGACGTCGATCCGGTCAAGTGACCGATTTCAGAGAGCCACACCATGTCCCTCCTTCACATCGTCACCGTCGCCGAGAACAACCCCATCCTCCGTCGCAGGGCGCCCAAGGTCAGCCGGGTCGACAACTCCATCCGCTGTCTGTTAGACGACATGATGGAGACCATGATCGCGGCCCCCGGCGTCGGGCTGGCCGGTCCGCAGGTCGACGTCTCGCTCCGGGTGGCCACCATCAAGGTGGACAACCAGGTCTTCCACCTCGCCAATCTCGAGATCATCAGGTCCGAGGGCGAACAGATCGGCTACGAGGGCTGTCTCTCCATCCCCGGCATGCGCGGAGAGGTGGCGCGGGCTGAGAAGGTGGTCTGCAAGGCGCTCAACCGGCACGGCAAGCAGGTGCGTATCAAGGGGACTGGTCTGCTGGCGCGCGCCCTCCAACACGAGATCGACCACCTGGACGGCATCCTCATCCCCGACCGGCTCACCGATCCGAGCACCTGGCGCCGGGTCGAGGAGACCGCCTACGAGGAGGTGAGCAACGTGGAGGGTGAGGGCGCCACGGCCTGAGACTGCCGTGGCGGTCCGCATCCGTCAGGGCGCCGTCAGAGCCGCGAAAAGGTCGCGCCCGAGCGCGTAGCAGGCGCCGCGCGTCGGGGCTCAGGCGGTGCCACCTGGCTAAACCGGGACCACCAGGGGCAGTGTGCTGGGACGGCGCAGAAACGCGCTGGTCCTGAGCGCTTCCTGCACCCGCGCTACGGTGCCAGGCCGCAGCCCGTCAGGTGCAGCACCGCGTCCATGTCCAGGTGCCGGTCGACCAGGTCGGCCAAGCCGTCGAGCACCTGGGGAAGAGGGCGCGGCGACTCCCGGCCGACGAGCGCCATGAGCACCTTCGGATCCTCCGCCAATCCGTGCAGATACACGGCCAGGATGGAACCGCCCACCAACCCCGACCCGTCGGTGAACGCCGGGGCCAGAGGCGGCCGGCCGCGCGTCTGCCCGAAGTGGACCTCGTAGCCCTCCACGCAAAGGCCCGACAGGTCAGCCCATGGCGCCGGGAGATCAGCTCGGAACTGACAGGAGGGCCGACCCACTCGCTTGGTTGGCCCCAGCGACGTGGTGGCAGGCAGCAGACCCAGGCCCCGCGTCTCCCCGCCACCCTCGACGCCGTGGGGATCCTCCACGACCTCGCCGAGGATCTGGGCTCCCCCGCAGACAGCGAGGATGCGCACGCCTCGACGGTGAGCCGAGAGGATGGCGGCGTCCACGCCGGTCGCCCGCATCCAGGCCACGTCGACCGCTGGGAGCTTGGATCCGGGCAGCACCACGAGCTCGGCGTCGGAGAGGTCTGCCGGTCTGGTGGCCCAGCGGCAGTCGCTCGCCTCACGCAGCTGCCACCACTCGTCGAGGTTCGAGGCAGCTGGCCCCCGAACGATGCGGACCCGCTGCCCCGAGCCGCCGGACGGCGCGGGAGCGGCGCCGTCCTCGTCGGGCAACCCATGGTCGACCATCGGCACCACGCCGAGGGTGGGCACGCCGGTCTTCTGCTCCAGGATGGCGGGGCCCGGAGCGAGAAGCGTGGGATCGCCCCGGAAGCGGTTGAGGACGAAACCGGCGACGCGCCGGCGGTCGATCGGATCGAGCAACGCCCAGGTGCCATAGAGATGAGCGAAGGCACCGCCGCGATCGATGTCGCAGACGACCAGCATGGGTGCGTTGGCGTGGCGGCCGATGCGAAGGTTGGCCAGGTCCACACCGGCCAGGTTCACCTCCGCCGGGCTTCCCGCTCCCTCCAGCACCACGATGTCGGTGTCGCCGGCCACACGGTCGTAGGCGTCGCGCACGATCTCCCAGAGGTACGGTGCCCGCTCCCGCCAGGGCATCTCGGTCAGCACCCGGTCGACCTTGCCCAGCACCACCACCTGGCTCCGGATGTCTGCCTCGGGCTTGAGCAGGATCGGGTTGTGGTCGACCGACGGGGTCACTCCGGCGGCAAGAGCCTGGAAGTACTGGGCGGCGCCGATCTCACCGCCCTCAACCACCCGGGCGTTATTGGACATGTTCTGCGCCTTGAACGGTGCGACGCGAACGCCGCGACGGCGCAGCGAGGCGCACAGCCCCGTGGCCAGCACGCTCTTGCCGGCCCAACTCGACGTTCCGGCAACCATGAGCGCCCCCACGCAGCGATTCTGCACCTCGGTGGACCGGGTCAGGAGCCGTCATCGTGGATCAGGTCGACCCTGCCTTTCAGAGGCCTTCCAGAGGCCTCTGTCCTCGATCCGCGTGGTTTGGTATGGTCACCTGTGAGCCGGAGCCAGCTGAGAGGCTGACCCAGGGAACCCGGTATGAATCCGGGGCTGACGCGCAGCGGTATGGGTGACGAGCAGGCAGCGTCCACTGGACCAGGTGGGTCCGGGAAGGAGCCTGTGAGGATGACCCCGAGCCCGAAAACCTGCCGGCTCCCCCGCCCATCCGGCGGGGAACGGCAGACCGCGGCCTCGCGACACGGGCCGCCACCGGAGGTGATATCTCGTGGTCGAGACAGCGGTCCTTGGCTTTCCCCGCATCGGCCCCCATCGAGAGCTGAAGCAGGCACTTGAGCGTCACTGGTCGGGCAGGGCCCCGGCCGAGGATCTGGATCAGGTAGCGGCCAGCCTTCGTCGGGAACACATCGAAGGCGCGGCGCGAGCGGGGGTGGATGTCATTCCCTGCAATGACTTCTCGCTCTACGACCACGTTCTCGACACTGCCGTGATGGTCGGCGCCGTGCCGGACCGCTACGCGACGGTTCCCTCCGCTGCGCATGAGCGCTACTTCGCGATGGCGCGGGGCACAGCAACGGTCAAGCCGCTCGAGATGACCAAGTGGTTTGACACGAACTATCACTACCTCGTCCCCGAGATCGATGCCAGCACGAGGTTTGCCCTGCACGCCGACAAGCTCCTTTCCGAGTTGCACGACGCGCGTGAATGGGGAGTTCGAGCACGTCCTGTCGTGCTCGGCCCTCTATCATTTCTGCTGCTGGCGAAGTCGCACAACGCCGCCCTCCCACTCCCGGCACTCCTCGACCGACTGGTCCCCGTCTACGAGGAACTGCTGACTGTCATCTCGGACGCTGGCGGGACCGAGGTTCAGATCGACGAGCCCTGCCTGGTAACCGATGTCACGGACAAGGAGCTGGTGGCGTTAGAAGGTGTATGGCAACGCCTCGTCACGGCGCGTCCGAACTCTGCAACTGACGCTGGCGACGTACTTCGGCGGTTTGGGACCGCATCTGGATCGGATCCTCTCGTTGCCGGCTGCGGAATTCCATCTCGACCTGGTTCGCGCGCCCGCGCAACTCGAGGGGGCTGTCACGGCGCTCTCTGCCTCGGCCCGCCTCTCTCTCGGAGTGGTCGACGGGCGCAACATCTGGATTGCGGACCTGGAGTCGTTGATCGCCCTGATCGAGCCAGTGATCGAGAAGCTGGGCGCCGATCACGTGCGCCTCGCGCCTTCTTGCTCCCTCTTGCACGTGCCGTATAGCGCAGAAGATGAGGAGCGTCTCGATGCACGCGTCCGGCCGTGGTTGGCGTTCGGCCAGGAGAAGCTCAGTGAACTGCAACTCCTGAAAGCCGCACTCGGCGCGGATGGTGAGACCCGGCGCGAGCTGATCGCGGCCAACCACTCGGCCGTGATGTCGAGACGGACGTCCACCCTGATCCACGACCCGGCGGTCGCCGACCGGCTGCAGGCCATCCGTCCCCGGGACCTCGAGCGCCGATCGCCGTACGCACAGCGTGCGGAGTTGCAAGCTCAGCGACTTCAGCTCCCCGAGCTGCCCACGACCACGATCGGCTCCTTCCCCCAGACGAAGGAGATCCGTGAGGCGAGGCGACGACATGACTCCGAGGTGATGCCAACGGAGGACTACGAGGCGTTCCTTCGCGATCAGATTCGGTCCGTGATCGAGTTTCAGGATCGTCTGGGCTTGGACGTCTTGGTGCACGGGGAGTCCGAGCGCAACGACATGGTGCAGTACTTCGCCGAGCAACTCAACGGGTTCGCCATCTCCGCGCACGGTTGGGTCCAATCATACGGTTCGCGCTGCGTCAAACCCCCCATACTCTTCGGCGACGTCGCCAGACCCATGCCAATGACGGTGCGTTGGTGGAGACATGCTCAGAGTTGCACACGCAAACCGGTCAAGGGAATGTTGACCGGGCCGGTGACCATCCTGCAGTGGTCATTCGTTCGCAACGACCAGCCACGGGCGGAGACCTGTCAGCAGATTGCACTCGCCATTCGAGACGAAACCCTCGATTTGGAGGCGGGCGGCGCACAGATCATCCAGATCGACGAGGCCGCCCTGCGCGAGGGCCTCCCGCTCCGACGTGCGGCGCAGGAGCATTACGTGCGCTGGGCGATCGACTGCTTTCGATTGGCGGCGAATGGCGTGGCCGACGCGACGCAGTTGCATTCGCACATGTGCTACTCAGAGTTCAACGAGATGATCGAGCACATTGCCCGCATGGATGCCGACGTCATCTCGATCGAGGCCTCGCGGTCGCAGATGGATCTGCTCGACGCCTTCCGCCACTTCCGGTACCCCAACGCGGTCGGTCCCGGCGTCTATGACATCCACTCCCCACGTGTTCCGACGACCGAAGAGATTATCGGGTTGCTCCGCGAGGCGGAGGGCCGCATACCCCGCGAGCGGTTGTGGGTGAACCCCGATTGCGGGCTCAAGACCCGTGGATGGGAAGAGGTCACCCCGGCGCTCAAGCATCTCGTCGAGGCGGCACGGTCCCTGCGCGCCGGCACGGGCGGCAGGGTCTGATAGATCCAATGTGTCGCCCCGCCCGAGCTGCTCTCGATCGGCTGCCTCCGTACGCGACCATGGGCGTCGGATCGCTACCCGGCGTTGATCCGGTCGCTTCCGTTCGCCACGTCGTGGGGTCGTACGACATTCCGTTTTGTCCACAGCTTCCCGCCCTGGACGGCAATATGATCGACGAGTGGCTCGGCGTGCCGCCCGGTCGCTGCGGGTGGTCGCCGGAGCGAGACCGCAAGCAGGGTCGGGCCTGGGGCGCATTTCTCGCCGCTGTTGTCGCGACGCCCCCGGCTCACGCCGTGGTAAAGCTCCAGGTGACCGGCCCGGTGACGCTGTGCTGGGCGCTCGAGGAGCGTGGGAGCGAACCGGCTGCGGCGTTCGCGCGCGACGTGGCCGAATGGCTGGCCAGCAATGTGCGGGCGCAGATCGATGCTCTCAGCGACCGTGGCATGGACTGTCTGCTGGTTGTCGACGAGCCGGCACTCGACCTTCTTCCCACCCGTCGAGGTCTCGTTGAGGCGTGGGAGCCCCTACGGATGGTCGGTTCGGCATGGGGCCTCCATCTCTGTTGTGCGCCACCCTGGGAGCTTGTTGAGGAGGCGTCTCCTGACTTCCTCAACATAGACCTCGTGCACCATCCCCTTGACGACGAGGCAGCCGGCTCCCTCTCCAATCTTCTGCGCACCGGTACCACGGTGGCGTGGGGCGTTACCCCTACGAGCGGCGTGGGCGGGCCAGCCGTCGCGGCTCATATTCTTGACACCGCCATTGCAGAGGTCGCCGGACGCGGCTTGGATCAGGACGAAGTCGCGCGCCACAGCGTACTGACCGCCTCATGCGGCACGGGCGCCAATTCGCTACATGAGGAGTCGTCCGTCGCCACCACCCTCCGATGCGTTGGAGCGATTGCCAGCCGGAGGGAAGGTCAGTCGTTGATGGCCCACGACGAGAGCAACGGGAGGAGGTGGTCTGGGGTGGCCGGCGTCGATCACAAGCCTTGAGTGCCAGGAGTTGAAGGCTGCGTCACCGCAGCCGGTAGGCGGTGTCTTCCGGGATCTCGTGAGGATCTTCTGGGTGCAGCATTGCCGCCAGCAGTTTCACGCCTTCGACCACCCGCGGCCCGGGACGAGAGAAGCAAGCGTTGGCGTCGACGGCGTAGACGCGGCCGAGCCCCTCAACTTCTGGCCGCGACAACAGAGCTGGAGCCTGGGCCACCGCTCCGGCCAGGTCAAACCCGCACGGCGAGAAGACGGTGACGTCCACCTGCTCGGCGCCGATCTCGTTCCAGGTGAGTTGCCGCGACCGCTCACCTGCCGCCGCCAGTACGGGCATCCCTCCGGCGGCGACAACCATGTCGGGGACCCAATGGCCGGCGTTGTACGGAGGATCGGGCCACTCCAGCACCAGGACCCGGGGCCGACGTCGTCCCGATACCCGCTCTTGCACTGCTTGGAGCCTTCGGCGAAGCCGGGCCATCAACTCCTGCGCGCGGTCGCGTGTGCCGGTCGCGACTTCGACGGTGCCGATGCAGGCGATGACATCGTCGAGACGACCAGGGTCGAGCGAGACCACCTGGGCATGGCACCCGATGACCGCGAGCGCCTCCTCGACCGCTCCGGAGGGCACGGCGCAGACCCGGCAGAGATCCTGAGCCAGGATGAGATCGGGATCGATGGCACGGATTCGTCCGTTGTCGAGGGTGTAGATGGACTCCCCGGCTGCCACGCTAGCGCTCACCGCGGTGTCGATCTGGTGTGCGCTCAGCGAACCGTCGGTTGGCAGGACCGTGCCGGAGACGACCGGCACGGACCGGGCCGCCTCCGGGTAGTCGCAGTCGAAGCTCACGCCACAGAGCTGATCCCCAAGCCCAAGCTCGTAGACGATCTCGGTGGCCGACGGGAGCAGCGAGACGATTCTCACCGCTTCATCATCCCCCCTCAGTCGGCTGGCGGACCCGAACCAGGGCGCCCCGCCCGACGCCGCTCACGGTCGGAGTAGGGACAATGGCGGCAGCCGCTTCCGCAGCAGTAGCCCCGTGCCAGCAGCGCCGAAGACGTGAACACGAGGAACCCGGTGGGGGGGTCAACGTAGGTCAGGCGGCCAGCCGCTACCGCGCTATCGTGAGCCACCTGCGCAGCCGGGCTGATCGCGGGAGGCGGCATGTTGACCGAATAGTGACGCGTGCCTGGGGGGGTCGGGAGCGCGGCAGTAGTTTTGACAGTGTCAAGGGTAGAGCGCTATCATGACAGTGTCATTGATGGAGTTCCGGGCCAACCGAGGTTCCCGGACAGGCGTGGAGGTAGCAGCATGAGTAGCGCAGTGGTTGTCCCCCGTGCGGAGCCGGCGGCCGAGGTCGGCGCCGCCGCCGAGCTTCAGTCGACCCTAGTTGAGCTGATCGATCTGAGCCTGATCGCCAAGCAGGCCCACTGGAACGTGAGCGGCCCGCTCTTCCGACCGCTTCACCTGCACTTCGACGAGATCGCCGACGAGGCGCGGGGCTGGGCCGACGACGTGGCTGAGCGCCTCGAGGGCATTGGGGTGGCTGCCGATGGGCGCACCGCGTCCGTGGCGGCCGGCTCGGGGCTACCCGCCATGCCCGAGGGGAAGTTGGAGGGCGCGACGGCGGCGCGGATGGTCTCCGAGCGGCTCGACCGGGTCGCAGAGCACGTGCGCCAGCGGGTCGAACGTCTGGGTGGCGGTGACGCGCTGAGCCAGGACGTACTCATCGAAGTGGGCCGCGGTCTGGAGAAGCAGGGGTGGATGCTGCGCGAGCAGGCCGTCTGAGGGTCGGTGGGCTAGCCGACGAGCTGAGGGGAGCGGGGCTACGGGCGACCGGGCCCCGCCTTCTCGTCCTGGGATTCCTGCGAGAGCACCCGGGGCACCACTCCGCCGAGGAGGTGACGGCGGCCCTCGCCGCAGCCGGCGAGCCGCTGCTGCGCGGGTCGGTGTACAGCGTGCTGGGGGGGCTGGTCGGCGCCGGGCACATCCTCGTCGCCGATACCGGCCCCGGGCGCGCCCTCTATGAGGCGAGTGATGCCTGGCATCACCACTTCGTCTGCCGGGTTTGCGGCGCCGTGGTTGACGTGCCCTGCGTCGTGGGGGCACGGCCCTGCCTCGACGCGGGGCTCGCGGGCGCCGAGGTCGATGAGGCCCAGGTCATCTTCCGGGGCCGCTGCGCCGCGTGTGCGCGGGCTGCGGCTGGGTGAGATCGCGTCCGAGTGGATCGTCACCTCGTCTGCTTTGGAGACGGTCCAATACCGCCGCCTCCTGAAGCGCGCTCGCTGAACTGTCTCCTCCGCTCCTCGTACCGGCCGCGCCGGCGTCAAGATCGGGGCACCCCCATGAGAACGACCCAGCAGGGCCGGGGGGCACCATTCAAAGTGACCGGTGGCCCTATTGGAGCAGAGGCCATCATCCGATGCCCCCATGAGAAAGGACCGAGCGGCCCGGCTGGCCAGTCTGGGTTGCACCTCTCAGTTAGCTTAGACTAAGAGCTTGCGCCAATAGGTGATTGAGTTGGATGACTCCGTTGAGTTGTCCGGATCCCTGTTAGGGGGGGAAGTACATGCAGGACATGGACTTTCCGATGATTGGGAGATCTAACCCAACCCGCTCAGGGGAAGCGTCCATGCCTGCGATCCAATCATGCTTCATCGAGCCCATCTGGGACCAGTTCTCCGCCCTCCTGCCGCGTCGGCCGGGGAGCCATACGCTGGGCTGCCACCGCCCCCGGGTCTCCGACCGCCTCGTCTTCGACAAGCTCGTCCAGGTGGCCGTATTCGGCTGCGCCTACTGGCGGATCGCGGACGCCAGCTGTTCGGCCACCACCCTGCGCCGCCGCCGCGACGAGTGGATCGTTCTCGGGGTGATGGACCAGCTGGCGCAGATCGCCGAGGACGGCTACGACCGGCTCATCGGTTTGCAGCTCGATGACATCGTGGTGGACGGCTGTATCACCAAGGCGCCCTGCGGCGGAGAGATGGCCGGGCGGAGCCCGGTCGATCGCGGCAAGCAAGGAACCAAGCGCTCGATTCTCGTGGACGGAGCCGGGATTCCCCTCGGCGTTATCCAGGCGCCGGCCAATCGGAACGACTCGCCGTTGCTGGCGTCCACGCTGGACACCCTCGCCGATCGCGCCCTGCCACCTGGCGAGACCACCGTGCACCTCGACCGTGGCTATGACTCGGGCAAGACCCGCACCGAACTCGATCGTCGGGGCCTGGCCTCATGCATTGCCAAGGTGGGCAAGCCGGCGCCGCTACGCGCGACCTCGCGCTGGGTCGTGGAGCGGACCAACGCGTGGCACAACGCCTTCAAGAAACTGGCCTGGTGCACCGAACGCCGCGGGGTGGTGATCCGCTTCTACGTCGCCCTGGCCAACGCCATCATCATCGTCCGCCGCCTGGTCCGCGAGGCCTGGAAACGCTACCGCTGGGACACCCGTCCGAGGCACTGTCCTTGAACGCGTCAATCACCTATTGGCGCAAGCTCTAAGCTAACTGCCGCCCCCGACCGTGGAGGACGGGCCTCGGCCGGCAGGGCCCTTCGACTTTAGGCCCCGTGAGAGACGAGACCTCCGCATGACAGCTATTGCGCTGGGCGGCGGCGGCGGCCGGGAGGGGGCGCGGTGATCCGCGGCAAGAAGGTGATGGTCTCCGCCCAGGCGGACTACGACCAGTACCACCAGCAGCACGCCGCGCAGTACCAGGCGTACGTCACCGGCGACGCCAAGGGCGCTGAGCTGGGCCCCGACATGGAGGTGGCCGAGGGGGTCACCAAGGCCATCGGCGATCCCGAGCTCCTGGAGGCCATGGGACTCGGCGAGCGGCCGTCGCCCGAGGCGATCACCGCCCTGGGGGCGGGGCGCCACGGGGTCACCGGGGAGCAGCTCGTGGCTCCGCGAGCGGGCTACGACCGGGTCGCCTACAACGACCTCGTCTACTCCGCCCCCAAGAGCGTCAGCGTGGAGTTCGCCGCGGCCCGGGCCGCCGGCGACTATGTACGGGCGGCGCAGCTGGTCGAGGACATCGAGGCGTCGGTCCGGGTCGGGCTGGACACCTTCTGCCAGCTCCTCCCGGTGGCTCGCCGGGGTCTCCACTCGTCGCTGCCGATGCACGCCCGGCTCGCCGCTCTGACCAACGTTCACTCGGCTGCCCGGCCGGTCAAGGGACAGGCGGTCCCGGACCCGCATCTCCACGTCCACACCCGGATCCTGAACGTCGCGCTCGGCGCTGACGGGAAGTGGTCGGCGGTCGACTACCGGGCCCTGTACCACAACGTCCGGACGCTCAACGGCCTGGTCGAGGCGGAGATTCAACACCGCCTGGAAGCCCGCGGGTACGCGGACCGTGGCGGTCACCCACAGCGAGAAGCGGGAGAACGACCCGCTCCGGACCGAGCGCCAGCCGTGGCGGTCGGTCGAGCTGGCCCGGGTGCCGGAGGCGGCGCGCATCGGCATGTCAGGCCGAAACCAGGTGGTGAACCAGCTCGCCGAGGACCAGTGGCGAGAGCGGGTGGCCGACGCCGCGGAGGCCCGCGGCCGCCCGCTCACCGAGGTGGAGCGGCAAGCGCTCCGGCCGACCCCGAAGGAGGTCCAGGCCGTGAGCCGGGCGTCGCGCGAGCAGAAGATGCCGAGAGACCGGGCAGAGCTGGACGACGGCTGGGGCGCCGAGCTGGCCCGTCACGGGTACACCGCACCGCTCGCCAGCGGCGCCGTGGAGGCCCCCGAGACGGCCCAGAGGGTCGCGGACGTCCGGAGCCTGGCCGTGGAGGCTCTGGGCCTCGGCGGCGACCCAGCCGACCCGATGCACCCGAAGGTCCTCGCCGATGGCCTGCGCGAAGCGGGCTTCCCCCGCCTGGCGCGGGGCGAGTTCGACGAGGGGGAGGCACGGACGGTGCTGGTCACCTGGGCGCTCAGCCCGGCGGGCCTCACCGTGGACCACTCGGTGTGGACACGGGATGAGGCGCTCAACCGGATCGTCCCCCCCGCCTTCGCTGCGGACCTGGAACCCGCCGCCATCGTCGACGTCCTGCGCCGTGTCGAGGCGGGCGCGGTCATGCTCGACCCCGGGGCCGCCCAGGGCGGCGGGGATCCGCGGTCCGACGCCGTCTTCTCGACCCAGGACCTGATCGAGACCGAGCGCCGGGTGGCCACCTACATCGCCGAGCTCCACGACGAGGCGACCATCAACGTCCCCGAGCAGGCCATCCAGGGCGCCCTGAGCGCGGAGGCGGCCCGAGGCGGCGGCCACGGCCTCGATCCGGAGCAGGAGCCGGCGCTGCGGGCGCTGTGCAGCCCGGCGGGCTGGGCGGGCACCGTCGGCATCGCCGGCTCCGGCAAGACGACGACGCTGCGCCCCGCGGTCGACGCGATGCAGGCCGCCGGCTATCAGGTCCTCGGGAGTGGCCCTGGCCGGCGGCGCCGCGGAGGTGCTCCAGGCGGAGACGGGGGCACCCAGCTGGAACATCGCCGACTTCCTGGTGCGGTGCGAGTTGGGCAGCCTGTGGGCACCCGACGGGCGGCCGCTGAGCCTCGACCGCAAGACCATCCTTCTCATCGACGAGGGCGGCACGGTCGACTCACGGACCTTCGCACGGCTGATCGACGTCGCCGAGCGCAGCGGGGTCGCTGCACTGCGCACGGTCGGCGACCCGAAGCAGACACAGCCGGTCGGCGCCGGCGGCATCTTCGCCCACCTGGCGCGGCAGCTCCCCACCGCGGTGCTGAGCACCAACTACCGCCAGGGCCAGCACCAGGGGGCCGCCGAGGCCTCGGCCTCGGCGCTGCTGCGCGACGGACAGGCCGGCAAGTACCTCATGGTCAAGGACCACGCCGGCCTGCTCCAGGTCGACGACACCCTGGACCTCTCGGCGGCGCGGGCCGTCGAGGACTGGGCCGGGGCGATCGCCGCCGGCGGCTCACCCCGGGAGCACGTCCTCCTCAGCGACCTCAACGACGTCGCCGACAACCTCAACGCGCAGGCGCGCGCCGCCATGGAGCAGATGGGCCGCCTCGGCCCCGCCCGCGTCCAGTGCGGCCAGCTCGAGTACGCCGCCGGCGACCGGGTGAGCTTCGTCGCCAAGCACGTCGCGAGCCGACCGCGGGTCGATCGCGAGGGCCACCCGCTGCTGCGCAAGGACGGCACGCCCCGTACGGGCCGCGTGGTCACGCCGAAGCGCACCCGGGGCGAGGTGGTCGGCGTCGACCCTGATGCCGGCGGCATCACGGTCCGGACCGACGGCCAGGGGAGGCTTCCGAGCCGCCTGGTCACCCTCACCGCCGCGGAGGCCGGCAACGTCCTCGGTCGCGGCTACGCGATGACCACCACGACCGCCCAGGCCCGGGGCTGGGACGCCACGTACGGCGTCCTCTGCGCCTCGCGGGTCAGCGGCCTGGAGCAGGCGTACACGATGCAGACCCGAGCCCGCACGGAGACCCGGGTCTACGCCAACAGCGAGAGCGTCGACGCCCAGCCTGACGCGTCGCGTGACCTCCGGACTGCGACCGTCGACGCCTACGCCGAGGCCCTCGGCCAGGTCACCGAGAAGTGCACCACCCTCGACTACGCCACTCCCGAGGCGAAGGCGCAGCTGGCAGCCCGGATGACCCCCCATGTGCTCCGCACTCCCCGGCTCGACGGGCCGCCGACGGATCGGCAGCGGTCCTACATCGACCGGCTCGGGCTGGTCTTGCCCGAGAGGGCGACCTGGCTGGTGGCCAGCGGCCTGATCGACCGAGCGGAGCAGAAGCCCACCGGCTCCCAGGCGACGGAGTGGCTGGTCGAGTCCTATGGCGTCGAGCGGGCGGACGCGGAGCGACGCGTCGCCCGCGGGCTGCGGACATGGGGCCTCCAGCCCGATGTCGGCCCGCCCGGCGCGCCCACGACGCCGATGCCGACCCCGGAACAGCGGCTCGCCGGGAGGACCACCGCCGAGCAGCGCGCCCTCGCGGAGCGGGTCGGGCACCGACGTCGACGCCAGCCGGACATGGCTGGTCGCCTCCTCCCGTCTCGACCAGGCGATGCACCAGCCCGCCGGCACCCAGGCATCCGCCTGGCTCGTCGAGGAGCACGGGCTGGACCGGCCCGAGGCCGAGCGCATCGTCGCCACCGCGCTCCGCCAACGCGGCGTCAACCCCGGAGTTGGCGGCCCCGCTCCAACCTCCGCCGGCCCGGCACCGGCACCCACCACCCCGCAGCCCGCCAGCGTGGCGGCATCGTCCGACTCGACGGCTGCGCCGGCGGATCCACTCGCCGCGGTTCGTCAGGCCCTCAAAGACAACGAGCAGCTCAGGCGCCGTGCGGTCGTGAGGCGCCAGGGCGACGACCCCGGCACAGGACCGTCCCCCACCCCCACGCCCACACCTCAGCCGCGCGGTCCGCAGTTCTGAGGCACAGCCTCAACCGGCAGCCGGGCCGAGGTCCGGGCTGACATCCTCTCCGCAGGCGTTTTCCGTCTCCCCCGCACGGCGGGCGACGATCTCGGGGTTCCCCGCCCGGCCGGCGGGTGGGGTGAGCCTACCGGATGAGCCCACCCGGCGAGGTTGACCGCGGCATTGAGGTCCCGGCCGATCCGGAGCTCGCAGCTGTAGGAGGCGAAGACCCGCTCGTCCAGCTCGAGGTTGGTCCGGAGTTGCCCACAGCACTGGTTCCGTAATGGGCGGTTCAGGAACTAGCTTGCACTTCGCCGCGCGTTCGGGAGTCCAGGGCCTGGTAGTCGAGTACCCTGCCCACGGAAATCAGCCCCGGCCTATACTGCGGCCGTGATCGAGCCGCGGGTCATCGCCGAGGTCAGGGCACGCATCGAGCAATACCGAGGCCGGCGGCTCGACGAGCAGAACACCAAGGCAACCCTGATCGCCCCGGTGCTCCGAGCCCTGGGCTGGAACACTGAGGACGTCGACGAGGTCCACCTCGAGTACCGGACGAGGTCGAGCCACAACCCGGTGGATTACGCCCTGCTCCTTACCCGGCAGCCCCGCCTCTTCATAGAGGCCAAAGCGTTGGGCGAGGACCTCAAAGACGGCAAGTGGGCGCTCCAGATCATCAGTTACGCGGCCGCCGCGGGGGTTCCGTGGGTGGTCCTCACTGACGGCGACAGCTGGCACATCTACAACACGCTAGCCCCGGTCCCGATCGAGGAGAAGTTGTTCCGTCAGGTTCGGCTCAGTGACTCTGCCAACGAGGCGGAACGCAGCCTCCAGCTCCTCAGCAAGGAGCAGATGCACGACAACGCTCTGGACACCCAGTGGGAGCTGCACTACGTGGACCGCCAGGTGAGCGTGGTGCTGAGAGCGCTCTTCCGAGAGGTCGATCAGAGCCTGGTCAACTTGCTTCGCCGCCGTCTCCCGAAACTCACCCCCGCAACGCTCCGGGCCAGCCTGACCCGGCTTCGCATCGAGCTGGACTTCCCCGCCGAGGTCGCCACCGTCCTGCCGGCGCCGCGTCGCGTCACTCCCAAGCTCTCAGTGATCCGCCCACCCCGAGAGCCACGGCGTATCCGCGCCGGCGCGCCTTCGCCAACCGGAGGACCTCTCGGTAGGCCAGCGACCAAGGCACCTTGGCTCCACTTCACCATCAAGGACCTACTGCAAGGCGGTCTTCTGCGCCCCGGCGACGGCCTCGAGCTCTCCTACAAAGGCACCCGATTGACCGCCACCGTCAATCTGGACGGCTCGATCACCTGCCAGGACAGGGCCTACACGAGTATTTCAACCGCGGCGATCGACGGCTACCGCAGCCTTGGGACCGTGCGGAAATCGGAAAACGGCTGGCGAGTGTGGCGGGCTAGAAGCCCGGACGGCGCACTGGTCCCCCTCGACGACCTCCGCCGTCGGCTGTTCGAACGCACCTCGCAGGACAGTCGCTCGCGCGCCTGACCGCGCGCCAGGCAATTCAGACCACCGAGAATGGCGGCCACTAGAGAGACGGTGTGCTTCGCTGTGCCTATGGGTGCCGACGAAACCACGGCTCCGTCCGAGAGGAGCCCCCGCTCGGGGACTCCTGCGATGTCGCGCTGCGCCGGGCTGGCCGCGCTCTCGGGGTCACAGACAGTTGGTTTGGTCGCGTGTTTCTGTGTCAGGGGACGGACGACATCGGTGGATGGCGGTTAGAGGTCTCCCCGGCGGCGGCGGGTGGATCAAAGCGGCGGGTTCCGGCCTTCTTGAAATCTGGGGCCTGGGTCATCGCATTGATCCGCGCAATCAAGGTGTCCCGATGTCGCGGGAGCTGCTCGAGCGCGGCCTGATAGCCCGGGTTTGCGTACGCTTGCTCGTAGGCATTCGCAAATGTTGCAGCGTTGAACTCTCGGACCTCCCCCTCAGTGAAGAGAATCGCGGCGTCATGCCCAGGTTGCGGTGTCCAAACAAGGGCGGTAGCGGAGTCAATCGGATAGCGGATCTCAGATGCAGCAAGGACTCCGACATCGAGGGCGTCGGTGTGGCCAGCGATCCCGTAAACGGGGTTGTCGGTAGTGATGAATTGGCCTGCAGTCGCGCGAGCAAGGAACCAGCTTCTATGCAGGAGTGCACCTGCTAGCTCCACCGCCCAGTCTCGAATCCGCTTCAGGTGGACATCGTTCCCAGGGACAAAGTGGACGCTGCCAAGGGCCTCAGTGAGCTCTGGCCGCTGAGCTGTTAGCCATGTGCGCGCAGCGGAGTCTGCCATTCGCTCGAGCTTGCGACGGAAGTACTTCGTCCGCGTCATCTGGAATCCAACACCCAATGCAATCCGCAGCCTGAGGGTCTCTATGGGTGTAGCTCCGCCGGCGACGTACTCGTGGAGGGCCTCGCGCAGCATCGTCTCGCTCATATTGAGCCCGGCTTCAAAGCTCTGGTGGTCGATCTCGCCCGTGGTGTCATTGACGAAGCTGTAGAAGTCTCGCTCAGATGCGATGTTCCGGACTCGGGTGATGAAGGAAGGCTTCTCGGCCATCCGCCATCGGACGCAGACCTGCTCTCTCTTATCGGCAAAGCCGAGGAGGTAGGCCTGTGGGACGTAATGATGGTTGCGGGGACTGCTCATATCAACGTGAAGCGGTGCGGGGTATTAGGCGCCGCGGGGGGCGGTTATGGGCCGGTGTACGGTCCGGATCGCGCAGGTGTCCTTGGATGAGTGGATGTGAATCGGCCTCATAGGGTAGCCGCACGGCCGATCGCCTGCGGCAGACGCCGGCCAGCTCGGTGAGGTACGCGGCGCTGGAATCGTGTGATCGGTTCGCGCGTGGAGTGCTGGCGAGTCGGCCGGCGGTCGAGTGCCAGTCGTTGACACTCGGTCGGATCGGTGAGCGGTGAGGCGAGGCCATTACTCCCGAGGCAGGCGAGCGCTCTTGCCACAGATGCGGTGAACGTGATCCGCGAGGGCCCACACGGTCTCCAGCCAGCCCTCGAGCTCGGCGGCGGTGGGGGCGAGCTCGTAGACCTGGATGTGGCAGGAGCGGGTGAGGCCGTGCCATGTCGCGTGGACGCGGCCGGCGAGGTCCGGATCGCCGAGGAAGTGGGAGAGGCAGAGGAGCTGGCACTTGGCGGAGGTGTCCTCCAGGCCGGGGGCGCTGAGCCGCCAGAGGTCCGCCATGGCGGCCTCGATGGCCTGGCGGCCGAGGAGGGCGGCGGCGCGCGGCCAGAGGCCGGCCGTCTGGGGATCGTCGATGTGGATGAGGTCCCGAGCCGCCGATACCAGGGAGTGGGCGTCGGCCTCAGCGGTGGCCAACGGCACCCTCCCGCATCCTGGCGGTGAGCTGCTCGACGTTGCGGATGGTCGTCATCTGCTGCTCGCGGTCGACGGCCTCATGGGCCCCCTTGTTGCAGATGGCGACGGCGTCGCCGGCCCAGGGCCCCTGCTGCCGGTTCAGGTAGGTCATCACGTCCCCGGCCCGGGTCTCATCCCCGAAGAAGGCCAGTGCCAGCCGCATCAGGAGGGTGGTGGCCTGGTCCCAGGCGGCCTCGATCTCGTCGTAGGGCTTGCCCTCATGAGCAAGGCGGTGGGTCACTACCTCCCGGGCGGCGGCCTCCAGCGCATAGCGGCAGAAGCCGGGGACGACGCGGTGCGTCTCCGGCGGAAGATTCTTGCTCAGCGCTACCGCACGGGCGTCCTCGATGTAGCGGCGGACGGGATCGAGCGCGGTCCGGAGCTCGACCACGGACTGCTCACGCCGGGTCACCTCGATGATGGTCGCCTCCATCTCGAGGTGGGCGGCCATCTGGACCACGTCGTCGCCCTCAGGCGCCGTTCCCCAGACCGCCCAGCAAGTGAGCGCCTGATTGCCGTCGACACCGAACTCGGCGGCCTCGCGCAGCACGGGTGGGGGCGCGGAGACCAGCTGGTGCGCTTCACGCAGGAGCTTCTGAGCGCGCTGATGGACGGCCTCGACCGAGGTGGCCTGCGCCTCCAGGTCCTGGATGCGCGCGCTGGCCTGGAGCTTCCATTGATAGGTGATGACACCGGGCGTACCGCACACGGGGCAGTCGGTCCCTTCGTGTCCGGGCCCGTGCACCTGGAGTGCCTGTCGGAGCAGGGCCGCCGTCTCGCGGGCGAGCGAGGCGTCGGTGCCCCGCAACCGCTCCAGCTCGTGGCCGACGTCACGGAGCTCGCCCACCGCGGCGTCCACCCGCTCGCGGGGTACGACGGCGAGGGTGCTCAGCTCCGCGCAGACGGGTCAGGGCGCTCCGCTCCTCGACCGCGATCGGGTTGGTCGAGAGAGCGCGTTCCACCGCCGGGAGGTCCCAGGGTTTCTGGCGGAGTGCCTCGGCGACGCTGCGGGCGCGCTCGTCGTCCAGGCCGTCGAGCTGCGCCAGGAGCTTCGCGGCCTGCGCCTCCTGGTCTCGGATCTGGCGCTCGGCGTCGAGCCGGGTCTCGCGGAGCAGGGTCTCGGCCGCCGCGATCTCGCCGAGACCGAGGATCTTCGCCAGGGCGTCGTACAGCTCGGAGGGGCGCCCCTCCAGGATCCGTCCCAGCTCGTTGTGGGAGAGCAGGGGTGGCCAGCTCTCCAGGGCACGGCTCCAGCCGTTCTCCTCCAGGTCGCGCCGCTTGCCGTCGATGGTGAGGGTGGAGACGGCGACATCGGCTTCGTCCGCCCAGCGGCGCTCGATGGTCATGGTGGCGCGCCCGCCGTCGGGCCGGAACCTGCCT
>CAVOOO010000002.1:0-49596 GCA_963697585.1 uncultured Chloroflexia bacterium
CAGGGCGAGACCCTCACCTACATCGAGGTGACGGCGGAGGACATCCGGGTGGCCAACCGGCTGGCCCACGAGGTGCTGGGGCGATCGCTCGACGAGCTGCCGCCGCAGACCAGGCGGCTGCTCCAGCTCCTCGACGAGATGGTCGCGGCCGCCACCCTGCGCAGTGCCATGGCCCGGAGCGACGTCCGGCTGACGAGGCGGGAGATCCGGGAGGCCTTGGGCTGGGGGGACACCCAGCTGAAGTGCCACCTGGCGCGGCTCGTGGAGATGGAGCACCTGCTGGTCCACCGGGTGGGCCGGGGCTTCGCGTACGAGCTGCTCTGGGACGGCCAGGGCCGGGACGGCTCCCCCTTCCTCGCCGGCCTGATCGACCCCGAGGCAGAGGGGGGCCTCGCTTCCCGCGGGTATGACAGCGATCGGTCGGGGGCAACGGGCGAGCGGTCGGGGTCCGGTCGGGCCTCGGTCGGCCCCCGGTCGGGGGGTGGTCGGCCCCCCCTCTCGATGGGAAACCCCAACGGGCACAAGGCCGATCCCGCCGTGGACACCGGACGTGCCCGGGAAAGCACGGTACCGGTGGCCGCGGTCGCCGGCTGAGAGGGGTCGTACCGGTGCCGCGGCGAGGGCAGCGGCTCCGCCCGGTGGCGGGGGCGCCGGGGGATCCCCGGGGGATGGCCCGGGCGATCGCTGAGCACCTGGCCTGGCTGCGCCTTCACAACTACAGCCCCCGGACGGTCCGGATGCGCGACTTCTACCTCAACGCCTTCGCCGCCTGGCTGGAGGAGCGGGGGGTGACCCGGCCCACCGACGTCACCAAGCCCATGCTGGAGCGGTATCAGCGCCACCTCTTCCACCAGCGGAAGCTGGACGGCAAGCCGCTCTCCTTCAGCTTCCAGCACCAGCACCTCTGCGCTCTCCGGGGCTTCTTTCGCTGGGCGGCGAGGCAGAACCGGATCCTGTACAACCCGGCCAGCGAGCTGGAGCCGCCACGGCGGGTGCGCCGGCTTCCCCGCCACGTGCTCACCGTCTCAGAGGTCGAGCAGGTGCTCGCGCAGCCCGACGTCACCGACCCGCTGGGGCTGCGTGACCGGGCGATGCTGGAGACCCTGTACTCGACGGGGATGCGACGGTCGGAGCTCTGCGGCCTCACCCTCGTCGACCTGGACACCGAGAGGGGGACGGTGCTGATCCGCCAGGGCAAGGGGCAGCGGGACCGGATGGTGCCGATCGGGGAGCGGGCGATCGCCTGGGTCGACCGCTACCTCGCCGAGGTCCGGCCCCAGCTCGTGGTGGAGCCCGACCCGGGCGTCCTCTTCCTGGCCTCAACCGGGGAGGCGGTGGGCCCGGACTGGCTGAGCCGGATCACCCACCGCTACGTGGACCGGGCAGCGCTGGGCAAGCAGGGGAGCTGCCACCTGCTCCGCCACACCATGGCGACCCTGATGCTGGAGGGGGGCGCCGACGTCCGCTACATCCAGGAGATGCTCGGCCATGCGCGGCTGGAGACCACCGAGGTCTACACCCACGTCGCCATCCGCCAGCTCAAGGCGGTCCACACCGCCACCCATCCCGGAGCCACCCTCCGCCGCCACCGGAGTGCTCCAGACCCGCCGACCCCGCCGGTCGGGTGCCCGCAGGAGCTCCCAGGAGGCCCGGAGCGGGATGGCCCCGACCGCTGACACCTGGGTGCCGCAGGCGGCCGCCGAGCCCCCCATCCCCTCCCTTTCGCTGCCCGTCCACCGCGCCTCCGCGCTGCTCTGGGGCGGCCGCCGGGAGGGCGCCGAGGGGGCGCCGGGGACCGGTCGGACCGTGTCTTCTCCCGAGGGAGCAAAGGGTACGGTATCTGTGAACGACGCAAACGCAAGAGCAGGCGAGCGGGGAGGCGGGGAATTGCGTACGCGGCGTACGGAGCGTTCGATGGCGGCGTCATGAGGTGGGTCTGACGATGAGCTGGGACAGGCCGCTGAGACCTCCGACATGGGGTACGGTTGGACCATGACGCGCGCTGACCTCCACCGCTTGGTCGACGAGCTGCCCGAGGCCTCCCTGGAGCCTGCGGCGGTGCTCCTCGAGCGTGCCCAGGACCCGGCCATCGCCCGCCTGGAAGCTGCCCCCTGGGACGACGAGCCGTTCACTGACGAGGAGCGCCGGGCGGTCGACGAGGCCCTCGCCGATCCCCGCCGCAGCATCCCTTGGGAAGAGGCCAAGCGGGAGCTGCTCGCTGACTGAGCCGAGCTACCGGATCGAGATCCGGCCGGAGGCCCAGAAGTCGCTCCGCCGGCTGGGGCGTGACGTGCGGGAGCGGCTCGCACGTGCCATCGACGGGCTGCCGGAGGGGGATGTCAAGCGCCTGGCCGGCAGCGTCGGGCTGTGGCGGCTGCGGGTGGGCGACTGGCGAGTGATCTATCGTCGCGAAGAGGCCGATCTGGTGATCACCGTGGTCACCGTGAGCCCACGGGGCGGCGCCTACAAGCCCTGACGCTCTCCGCCGCACCGGGGCTGATGGGGCTCGGGACGGACGCCGTCCCGCCGTCTCCGCGGGCCGAAAAGACCGCGGGGCGGCGGGGGTGGCGCCTGCCTCGATGGCGCCGTCGGCGCCCACCTGACCCGGCTGTCGAGGCGCTGACCTGGGAGGGTGCGGACCGGGTAACACAGCACCCTCTCGATACATCCCTGAACTCGGGCCTGAATTCGGGGCCCTCCGAGTTCCCGGGTATCGAGAGGCTGCCTGCGGGGCGTCTCGATACCGGCGGTGACGACGTCGCCGACATCGCCCCTTTCGCCGCCCACCTGCCCGACAATCCTCCTCGATGCCGGCGCCCCGCTGACCGCCCCCGACCGCCTCCGGCGCCGAGGCCATGTGCCCGGAAAACCGCGTTAAGGCGCTCGACGTCCTCACCTGGCCGCGCGTCGGGGTTCGGAGGCCGGAATCCCCAGACCGGCGCTGGGAAAATCGGCCGAGGTACGACGGGAAGGCGGTGGGCACCGTTCTTGCCCGCTATTACGATCCCTCCACCGCACAGTTCCTCACCGTCGATCCGATGGTCGCGGCGACCCTCTCACCCTATGGGTACGTGCAGGGGGATCCGCTGAACGCGGGCGATCCCCTGGGCCTTTGGCCCTTTGGCCTTTGCCTCCGCAACCCGTTCGGGGGTAACAATGGGAACGGCGGATGCCAGACCGTGTTGAGCACAAGCCAGGGGGCGAAGGCGCTGGCGGTAACGGCGATCATCGGCGTCACCATTGCTACTGTTGGTGCGGCGGCGCCGGAGGAAGTAGCAGCCGGAGGCGCGGAGGAGTTGGCTGAAGCGGCCGCAAGCGATGGTGCGTCGAGTGCCGCTGACGCAGCGGGCGAACCGCCAGGCTACAACCCCGACACGTGGGACACGGGCCCGGCTTCGCAGGAATCCAACAACGAAACCCACTTCTGGGATGAGAATAATGGCGAGTGGCGCTGGCACGCACCTGACGACTGGCATTCCGTTGGACACTGGGACTACAACCCCTGGGACGAATGGAACAGCCCCTGGCAGAACATCTATCCCGAGACTGCCATGCTGATCGGACCCGGTGCGTGTTGATGGCCAACGAAGACTCCGAAAGCACCCAGATGATCGAAGGGGAGTTCGGCCAGGGAGCATATGGCCCCACGGTCAGGCTCGTGCTGAAGTCTGTCGCCGCGGCGGAGCAACTCCGGGAGCTATTCATCGGTGCTCGCCATGCTCCCGAGCCGATTCATGTGACCCGGCAACCGGGTGTCCGAATTGATGGCGTGGAGGAACTGCGGCTAATCCAGGAAAGCGGAGTCGGACCGCATGCGCACCTGCGTCGCACTGGACAAAGCGAGCGAGGTCAGCGTTTGGACTGGCTGGCGTCCCCTGCTGGGTGGTCCATTTTGGCGGGGCTCGTTGACGCCTTCGTCAAGGGCCGCCCGGGGCATCAGTATCTGACCAGCGAGACCCACGATGACGTGTTGATCGAGGTGTCGTTCGGCGAGGAGGTTTTCAGCGGCTGAGCATTGACCCTCAGGCGCTGCGGACCCAGCGGCGGGCCTCGTGTTTGAGGAGGAGGCCGTCGACGACCTCCTCGAGGGTTCTGACCTCGGCGGGGTCGAGGCGGTCGATAGCCTCGAGGCGCATCCGGAAGGTCTCCTGCTGAGGTCCGCGCTCGGTCTCGTCGAAGAGCAGGGCGTCGCCGGTGACGCCGAGGCCGCGGGCGAGCTTGCGGAGGATCTCCAGGGTGGGCTCGGCCTTGCCGGCCTCATAGCGGCGGATCTGGGTGACGTGGATGCCGGTCTGGTCGGAGAGGGACTGCTGGGTGAGGCCCTTGAGGCGGCGGAGGGCGACGAGGCGGTCGGGGAAGGCCATCTGCGCCAGAAAGGGTACGGAGGGGGTCGGGCCTTGCATAGCTAAGAGGATATCTCTTAGAGTGTCCTTTCAGCTACTTGACGAGGTTTGGGAGGTCCGAGTGGCCAGGGTTCCGGAGGCCGAGCTGGAGCGGCTGAAGGCCGAGGTGTCGGTGCAGCGGCTGGCCGAGGCAAGGGGGGTGGAGCTGCGCCGGCACGGGGCCGACCTGATCGGGCTGTGCCCCTTCCACGAGGACCACGAGCCATCGCTGGTGATCTCGCCGAGGAAGAACCTCTGGCACTGCCTGGGGGCCTGCCAGGCGGGGGGTCGGTGGTGGACTGGGTGATGCGGGCCGAGGGGGTGAGCTTTCGCCACGCGGTGGAGCTGCTCCGGGAGGACCTCCCCCCTTTCGCCGCCCCCCCTCTCGCGCCGGCGCGGCCGGTGAAGGTGTCGACGGTGCGGCGGTTGCCGGCGCCGGTGGAGCGGGACGCCGACGACCAGGAGCTGCTCGTGCAGGTCCTCCGCTATTACCACGCCACCCTCCAAGAGTTGCCGGAGGCGCTCCGGTACCTGGAGGCGCGGGGGCTCCGGTCATCGGAGCTGATCGAGCGCTTCCAGCTCGGCTTCGCCAACCGGACGCTGGGGCTGCGGCTGCCGGAGAAGACCCGGCGGGCCGGCGAGGAGATCCGGACCCGGCTGCAGCGACTGGGGATCCTGCGGGAGTTGGGCCACGAGCACTTCAACGGCTCGCTGGTGATCCCGGTCATCGACGCCGAGGGGATGGTCACCGAGGTGTACGGGCGCAAGATCACCGACGGGTTGCGGGCGGGGACGCCGCTGCACCTGTACCTGCCCGGGCCGCGGGCGGGGGGCGCGGGGTGTGGAACGAGGCCGCCTTGGCGGCCTGTCCCGACGTGATCCTCTGCGAGGCGCTCGTCGACGCACTCAGCCTCTGGGTGGCGGGGCATCGCAACGTGACCGCCGCGTACGGGGTGGAGGGGTTCACCGAGGACCACCTGGAGGCGTTGCGCCGGCACGGAGTGGAGCGGGTGCTGATCGCCTATGACCGCGACCCTGCCGGCGACCGGGCAGCGGTGCAGCTGGCGAGCCGGCTGGTGGGGGCGGGGATCGACGCGTACCGGGTGCTCTTCCCCCAAGGCCAGGATGCGAACTCGTTCCTCGTCGAGAACCCGGAGACGGCGGAGGAGCGCATCGGAACACTGCTGCGCAAGGCGGTGTGGCTGGGCAACGGCCAGCGGTCCGGCCATGTGGTCCCGGCTGCTGCGAACGGGTCGGCGCCGGCGTCGACCACCCCGCCCCCCGCGGAGGCGCCGGGCGAGGCGGCGAAAGAGGAGCCGGCACCACCACCACCTTTCGCTGCCCCCCTTCTCTCCGCGGAGCCGCCGGTGGCCACGCCGCAGCCGCCGGCTCCCCGAGATGAGGTGGCGGCACAAGTCAGCGAGCAGGAGGTGGTGATCCAGCGGGGCGCAGAGGGGGGGCGGCGGTGGCGGGTGCGGGGGCTCTCGCGCAACACCAGCTACGACCTGCTCCGGGTCAACCTGCTGGTCAGCGCCGGGGAGGGCGAGAGAGGGGGGTTCCACGTCGACACCCTCGACCTGTACGCGGCGCGGCAGCGGCTCGCCTTCGTCAAGGAGGCGGCGGCGGAGCTGGGGATCGCCGAGGAGGTGATCAAGGAGGACCTCGCCCAGGTGCTGCTGCGGGTGGAGGAGCTGGCCGACGCCCAGGTCCGCCAGGCGACGGAGGGGAGGGGGGGCAAGGCAACGGCCCCCTCGCTGGACGAGGCCGAGGAGCGGGAGGCGCTGGAGCTGCTCCGCGATCCCCGGCTGCTGGAGCGGGTGCTCGAGGACTTCGAGCGCTGCGGAGTGGTGGGCGAGGAGACCAACAAGCTGGCCGCGTACCTGGTCGCCACCAGTCGGCTCCTGGAGCAGCCGCTGGCGGTGGTGGTGCAGTCCAGCTCAGCGGCGGGCAAGAGCTCCCTGCTGGAGGCGGTGCTGGACCTGCTCCCCGAGGAGGCGCGGGTCAAGTACTCCGCGGTCACCGGCCAGTCGCTCTTCTACCTGCGGGACGGCGACCTCAGCCACAAGGTGCTGGCGGTGGTCGAGGAGCGGGGGGCGGAGCGGGCCGCGTACGCCCTCAAGCTCCTGCAGAGTGAGGGGGAGCTGTCGATCGCCTCGACGGGCAAGGACGCCGCCACGGGCCGGCTCGTGACCCACGAGTACCGGGTGCGAGGGCCGGTGGCGATCCTGTTGACGACGACGGCGGTCGACGTCGACGAGGAGCTGCTCAACCGCTGCCTGGTGCTCTCGGTGGACGAGGAGCGCGCCCAGACCCGGGCGATCCACGAGCGGCAGCGGCAGGCGGAGACGCTCCCCGGCCTGCTCCGGACCAGGGATCGCGAGCGGGTGATGCGGCTCCACCGCAACGCCCAGCGGCTGCTCCGGCCGCTCGTGGTGGTCAACCCCTACGCCGAGCGGCTCACCTTCAGCGACGCCCGGACCCGGATGCGCCGCGACCACATGAAGTACCTGACCCTGATCCGGGCCGTCACCCTGCTCCACCAGCACCAGCGGGAGCTCCGGACGGTCGTCCACCAGGGCGAGACCCTCACCTACATCGAGGTGACGGCGGAGGACATCCGGGTGGCCAACCGGCTGGCCCACGAGGTGCTGGGGCGATCGCTCGACGAGCTGCCGCCGCAGACCAGGCGGCTGCTCCAGCTCCTCGACGAGATGGTCGCGGCCGCCACCGAGCGCAGTGCCATGGCCCGGAGCGACGTCCGGCTGACGAGGCGGGAGATCCGGGAGGCCTTGGGCTGGGGGGACACCCAGCTGAAGTGCCACCTGGCGCGGCTCGTGGAGATGGAGCACCTGCTGGTCCACCGGGTGGGCCGGGGCTTCGCGTACGAGCTGCTCTGGGACGGCCAGGGCCGGGACGGCTCCCCCTTCCTCGCCGGCCTGATCGACCCCGAGGCAGAGGGGGGCCTCGCTTCCCGCGGGTATGACAGCGATCGGTCGGGGGCAACGGGCGAGCGGTCGGGGTCCGGTCGGGCCTCGGTCGGCCCCCGGTCGGGGGGTGGTCGGCCCCCCCTCTCGATGGGAAACCCCAACGGGCACAAGACCGATCCCGCCGTGGACACCGGACGTGCCCGGGAAAGCACGGTACCGGTGGCCGCGGTCGCCGGCTGAGAGGGGTCGTACCGGTGCCGCGGCGAGGGCAGCGGCTCCGCCCGGTGGCGGGGGCGCCGGGGGATCCCCGGGGGATGGCCCGGGCGATCGCCGAGCACCTGGCCTGGCTACGCCTTCACAACTACAGCCCGCGGACGGTCCGGATGCGTGACTTCTACCTCAACGCCTTCGCCGCCTGGCTGGAGGAGCGGGGGGTGACCCGGCCCACCGACGTCACCAAGCCCATGCTGGAGCGGTATCAGCGCCACCTCTTCCACCAGCGGAAGCTGGACGGCAAGCCGCTCTCCTTCAGCTTCCAGCACCAGCACCTCTGCGCTCTCCGGGGCTTCTTTCGCTGGGCGGCGAGGCAGAACCGGATCCTGTACAACCCGGCCAGCGAGCTGGAGCCGCCACGGCGGGTGCGCCGGCTGCCCCGCCACGTGCTCACCGTCTCAGAGGTCGAGCAGGTCCTCTCGCAGCCCGACGTCACCGACCCGCTGGGGCTGCGTGACCGGGCGATGCTGGAGACCCTGTACTCGACGGGGATGCGACGGTCGGAGCTCTGCGGCCTCACCCTCGTCGACCTGGACACCGAGAGGGGCACGGTGCTGATCCGCCAGGGCAAGGGGCAGCGGGACCGGATGGTGCCGATCGGGGAGCGGGCGATCGCCTGGGTCGACCGCTACCTCGCCGAGGTCCGGTCCCAGCTCGTGGTGGAGCCCGACCCGGGCGTCCTCTTCCTGGCCTCAACCGGGGAGGCGGTGGGCCCTGACTGGCTGAGCCGGATCACCCACCGCTACGTGGACCGGGCAGCGCTGGGCAAGCAGGGGAGCTGCCACCTGCTCCGCCACACCATGGCGACCCTGATGCTGGAGGGGGGCGCCGACGTCCGCTACATCCAGGAGATGCTCGGCCATGCGCGGCTGGAGACCACCGAGGTCTACACCCACGTCGCCATCCGCCAGCTCAAGGCGGTCCACACCGCCACCCATCCCGGCGCCACCCTGAGCCGCCACCGGAGTGCTCCAGACCCGCCGACCCCGCCGGTCGGGTGCCCACAGGAACTCCCAGGAGGCCCGGAGCGGGATGGCCCCGACCGCTGACACCCTGGGTGCCGCATGCAGCCCCTCCATCGCTCAGTTCCTCACCGTGGACCCGATGGTGGCGACGACCCTCAGCCCCTATGGGTACGTGGCCGGGAACCCGCTGAATGCGGGCGATCCCAGCGGACTCTGCGGTTGGGCTCCGTGGGAGTGGCTCAGCTGCCTTGTCAGTAACTCGATCCAATCTCAACGTGAGTTGGCCCATCCCACTGCCGGACAAGAGCTGCAGAACCTCGCGAACCTCGCCGCCATCCTCAACATGGAAGACGGTGCGGGTGAGGCGATAGAGGGGTGTGAACTCGGTACAGAGGGGGTTAGTGCTTCGTCACTCGATGCCATTGCAAATGGGGATCGGGTGGGATCGGGACTACAGACTGATCCGTTCCACTCTGCACCGACGTGGGCCAACCCGGCTGATGTCGCGGCCAATGGGCAGGAGTTCACTATCACCGGTGGAGATGGGGTCGCGAGGACCCTTGTTCAATCGCCTGCGACGGTGAACGATATAGCTGGACGTTTCGAATGGATCATCAATCCCAATGGCACCATCAGCCACCAGTTGTTCGTGCCGGGAGGCGGGATAAACGGGGCGCCGATCCTGCCATGAGCGTGAGCGAAAGCCGCGTGGAGTATCAGCCGTTTCCCAAGCTGACAAAGACGTTCGTTGTGGAGAAGCTCCGAGTTGGCTGGAAGGATCTCGCCTGGACTGCTGCGAATCACTGGCTCGACAGCAAGTCGCTGGTCGAGCTGACTGATGGCCTGGCAGAAGGTGATGAGGAACTGCGGGTCGCGATCGCCATCGCTGCTCTCGACCAGAACGAGACTGCGCTGAACGCCATTATCGATCGCCAGGCTGTGAGCGACGAAACTCCGGATGTAACGGTGCGGGAGCGCTGGATGCGCCTGGCCGTTGCGTGGCTCTACGAGCACCGCGAGTCGTTCGATGACCCCTGGGCGGTTATCGAAGAGATCTGGGAAGCGTTCGGCCATGCGGAGTCGCTCAACGGGCTCATTCGCTGGATGCCAACGCCGATGGGAGGGCAGCCCGGCGAAGAGGGGATGCTGGAGAGGTGGCGGACGTACGTCGAGGCCGATTGAAGGTGCGGGTTTGGCCGCTCATCGCGCCGTGACTACCCCGATCGCCTCCGGCTCCGAGGCCGAGTGCCCCGAAACTCGCGTTAAGGCGCTCGACGTCCTCTCCTGGCCGCGCATCGGGGTCCGGAGCCCGGAATCCCCAGAACCGCGCTGGGAAAATCGGCTGAAGTACGACGGGAAGGCGGTGGGCACCGTTCTTGCCCGCTACTACGACCCCGCCACCGGACAGTTCCTCACCGTGGACTCCAAGGTCGCCACGACGCTCAGCGCTTACGAATATGTCGGCGGCAACCCTCTGAACGAGGGCGATCCCAGCGGACTCTGCGGTTGGGCTCCGTGGGACTGGCTCAGCTGCCTTGACAACAACTCGATTCAATCGCAAATTCAGTTGGCCCATCCCACTGGGGCTCAGGAGCTGCAGAACCTCGTGAACCTCGCCGCCATCCTCAACATGGAAGACGGTGGGGGTGAGGCGATAGAGGGGTGTGAACTCGCCACAGACGCGGGCGCTCCGGAGTCGATCAATCTGGCCGATCCCGAAGTGGGAGCATTTAGCCGCGCCACGAATTCGTTCGGCCAAGCCGCGCCAGAAGGCGAAGGCTATACATATGGTGCGTTCAACCCAGCCACGAACCCTGGGGTGATGGCGGGAGCGCGTGCCGTCCGAACCATAGATCTGTCCACGGGTGATACGGTTGCTTGGCAGTACGAGACGTACGATGCGGCGGGGAACGTCCGGATCATCCGGCCGCAGTGGGATACAGGGCCAGGTCCGCACTTCTACTACGACGCCAACGGCAACTTCACGGGTATGGGCTGATGGCTGGGATGCCTACCGCTGCCGAGATACTAGCCCAGCTCGACGCCCTGATCAGCTCGCTATGCTCGCCAAGTGCGAGGGTGGCGGCGAGCACTTGGGCAACGCCGCTCCTTATCGACAACGAGGAGGCTACCGTCGCGACGGAACCTCGGGCTCTGGGGCCGGCACTGTTTCTGCTCGGGGCAGCAGATCTGCTTGAGCGACCACCTGACACCTACGTGTACCAGGAAGCGGATTTCGTCCAGGCCCGAGTTCGCCTTGGCTGGGAAGTGAAGCTCATCCGGTAAAGCACGGCGGCCGCAGGCAACCGCGGCCGCTGGGGCAGCGCGCAGCGGGTCCAATGCGCGACGGGCGGATCCGGGACGAACTGCCGCTCGAGGGAGGGCCGGGGGCCTGGCCGAGCAGGTCGACCATCTCCACGTGACCGACCGTTGAGATTGGGCACCGTCAGCGACGATCGCGTCTGGGCGGTCCGAGCACCGGTAGGATTCCTGGGATTCAACCCATGCGGATCAGCGTCCCATCGGCTCCCGACCTCAGCGGTGAGCGCGCGTCGTTTCTCGTTCACGCCAACCGGCTTCGCGCTTTCGCGACGCTAGCAGGATTCAGCCAGTTTCCGCTGACAGATACCCAGCGAGTCTTGGAGCAGCTCGCGTCCAGGGCGGCGGGGTCCCGGTACCAGGTGGACCGCGGGGCAAGATCGAGGAAGCCGCTGCGTGTCTGAATCGCGCGTGGGGAACAGAGCTCGTGATGTGCGGGGCAGCTCAGTACGCGGCGGGCGACGAAGAGTTGCTCAAGCTGAGTAACTCTTGGGCGGCCGTGCAGACCTACTACTGTGCGTACCACGTGACACAAGCTCTCATCGTTGCGGAAGGTCGAGCACGGCCGCCTTCTCACGCCGGAACGCAGGCACAGTACGTGGACCTCTGGGTGGCCCGCGGTGCTCGGCTCGACCCCTGGACCTTTGCCGTGGGGGCGCATGAGGATAAGCGATGCGACCAAGCCGGCATGGCCAACGGCCCTGGCCGCCCACTTGAGAAAGTCAACTCGCTCAGTGCGTGCACCGCGAACAACTGTTGGGAGCACGCGGAGCAGGCCCTCCGAACGACACGCGAGCCCGCGCACAAGGAGTGGCGTCGCAGGGCCGTGGATGACAAGCTGCGGGCCCGCCAAAAGGAGTGGACCGAGCGGTATGGCTCGAACCCGAAGCGCAGGAGGCCTGATGGGTGGACGAGTCGGCCGAGGCTTGACGCCAGCGAGAAGGCCAAGATCGAGAGAGGGACCCGCCCCTTTACGATCATCGACTACATGCATCGGCTTCGGATCAAGGCGAACTACGAGGACGCCAGGGTATACACAGATGGCCCGTCAAGTGGAGATGAGGCTCTCGCCCTAAACAGAGATCTAATGCGGCTGGCGGCCGCAACCGGCCTTGCCCACGAGGTCCGAGTGGCTCAGCTCGTTGGCCCGGAGCGCTTCATACGCCATGCTCAAGATTGGGTTGAGCGCCACGCACCGTCGGAGACGGTCCATGGCCTGCCCGTCCGTCTTCCCGTTCTTCGCAAGGTGCTCGGCCAGTAGCTACCGCCACCGGCGCGAGTCTCGTCCCTTGGACGGGCCTAACGGGCGCCTGTACTCGCACTTGGGGAAGGCGGAACAGGCGAGGAACGGACCGAACCTGCTAACCCGCTGGACGATGGTGCCCTTGCCACACCGTCCTGACTGACGACGTCGGTGGCGGGCCACCAACCCCGCGCCGTGCTCGTGGGCATGGAACCGCAGGCTGCTTTGCTGCACTCGTTGCTTTGATCCTGGCCGCGACAGGCGGGGCATTGGCCTATGGGTACTTCAATCCCTTGCCGTTCATCAACCCACCGACCACGTGGGACTCCCCCTCAGACGCCCAACTCCAGGGCTGGCAGCAGAAGGTTCAGGAGATCACGGCTTCCAGCGGCGGGTTCCTCAACACAGGCCTCTTCAACCATCAAGTTGCAGCAGGCAGCGGTTTCTTCGTCGGCCCGGGCGTTCTCATCACCGCCCTCCACGTAGTGACGGGCGACGGCCTCGACAATACCATCTTCTGGAATGACGGCTCCAGCGACCTTGGCGTAGCTCACGAGGCAGGCGCCGAAGATGTGGCTGCGCTGCGTGGAGCCAGCGGACCGGTGTTCAGCGTGACGAGTTCAGGACCGGCGCGGGGTCAAGACGTGTGGTTGCTCTGCGCTTCGGGCGTGAACAATGGAGTTCAAGTCAGCGAGTTCACGGTCGCCGACTTGTCGACGTCCGCTCAATTGAGCTTGGCCTCGGGTACGCCGACTCAGTACGTCCAAGATGAGATTGAAATGACCGGAGGGGCGGTAGCCGCGGGCTGCAGTGGATCCCCGATAGTCGATGGGTCCGGGGTGGTGATTGGGATGGCCGACGGCGCGGGCGGACCCGGATGCACTCCGGGGGTCGAGTGCTCCGAACTCATCGCGGTGCCGTCCGAGGCCTTCGCACAGTGGGCGTCGGGCTAGAGTGTCGTCGTGGTCAAGCCGGGTTGGGGGCGACTCGGCGGAAGGTGACAGAGATGCGTAGCCGGCCGGCGGTCTGGATGGTTGGATGGTGACCGGGACGCTCAATATCCGCCGCGCGGGGAATCTGCTTCTGGTCTGTTGGTTCCTCCTGGTCGGCCTGTGTGGTTGCGGATCCAGCTCGATCGATGACACGGGGGGCTCTCTTTCCATCGGCGAGAGCGGGGCCTACCCGTACTGGCTGGTCATGCAGGGCTGCAGCGATTGCACACTCGGTCTGACCACCGGGAGCACCACGGTGGCTATCACTGCCCCGGCGCCAGTAATCGTGGGCGCGGGGTTGCAAGCTCAGGGCGCCGGAGGGTCTGTCTACCTCAGCGCGGGCAGCTGGACCGGAGTGTCGGGCGTGACCATGGATGAGTACCCGCCGAGCAACGCGGAAAACGACTATCAGCCCTGCACAGCCGGGAGCCCGTCATCCCTGGCCAACGGGGAGTGGTTCTGCCCCACCGGCGGCGGAGAGTGGACATTCGTCGTGGGACCGGTTGGAGACGGGGCACCGGAGACGCAACCGCCGTGGGCGCAGTGACGGTTCAGGAGGCTGAGCCACCACCCTTGTGAGACCGATCGTTGCGAGCGGCATCTGATCCCAAGCTTTGAGCGTCCACTCCACCCCGAGACCGGGGCGGCATCAGCAGGCCGGGGCTCGTGGTGCTCGAACGACTCCTCCCTCACGGAGCCAGGTGCCGGGTGCCAGTTCCACACATCTCAGAAACCCCGACCGCCTCGCGTAATTGGCCTCCACGGAACCACCCGCAAATCCACCCGGGGGGTGCGGAACGGTCGGCGCCCCCCTGCCCGCGAGGTCGACGTCGCGTCCGAGTTGCCGGACCCAGCGACGGCCTCGGGTGCGCCATGAGGTCGGGCGATCCGATCGGGGCGCGACCGGAGGTCAAGCCGACAGCGGCGCTGCCGCACCAATTGGTCGTCACGGGCCCGGCTGTGCACGGTCTCTGGCCGTGGTCGAGTTGGCTGATCTAGTTGTGGCTCCGCTTCACGGCCGCAGCTGAGCGGCAGCTCAAGGGTTCAGGGCCTGGGTGATCGTGAACCTGGCGAACCCGCGGGAGGTCGACGGGTCGCAAGCGACACGCCGGCGCCGGCCGCTCGCAGTTCCGCCTCGAGCCCGAAGCCAAAGTAGGCGCGCCCCGCGTGGATCTCGAACCGATACTGGGCCAGGTCACCGAGCCTGCGGCGCAGCACGTCAACGACGACGCGGCTCCATTCGTGGCGCAGGCTCGCCGGCAGCGACGCGAGGACTCGGCCATATGGGCCGATGACCTGCTGCGGGTCCACCAGCCCGTACTCGGCGGACAGGATGAACCACCGGGAGGCGCGTTTTTCCACGGCGGCGCGGCGACCTGCAAAGAGCGGTGAGGTGAACAGGTCCTGCGCTGGAGCAGGCTCTTGGCGCTTGCTGGTCACGCATCCCACCAGGCCGATGAGAGGTCGGTCGTCCGGAACGGGGGTATGCGGCGCCATCACCGGGACGGGAACGTCCGTGGCCGCATGCGGTCGACAGAACGCACAGACCGCAGCGATCGGCATCGACTCTCCTGCGCTCTCGCAGCGACTGCACCCGACCCGGCCGAAGTAGCTGAGCGCGGGGTCCAAAGCGGCGCACGTCCCGGCCAGCACCGCCGGTCCCTCGGCCCCCTCGGCCCGTACGATTGCCGACCACGTCTTCTCGATGTCCGCTCGCGCATCGTCGAGTGTTGCGCCCCTGGTGTCGGTCACCCCAAGGTGCTCGGTGGCTCGCCGCGCCTGGACATCGACGGCCACCCGCAGAACCGAAAGCCCGCCGACCGGCGCACCACCGGGGAAGACCATCATCCGCACCCACGTCGGACCTTCGAGGTACGGGAACCGCTCCGAGCCCGCCGGGGACCGAGAGCTGCCCAGAGCGGCCAGCAGCTCGCCGGCGTCCCCGACGCCCTCATTGATCACCTGGCTGACGGGAGACTCTGGCTCCTCCACCAGCGATTCCGCGATCCGGCGCCATGCGGCGGCATCGGGGAGGTGGCGCTGGCTCACTCCCGAGGCTCGCAAAGCATCGGTGAGGTCGGTGAACGACCTGTCGACGAGTTCCGCCGGCACGAGTGCCCAACGGCTCGTCGCGTAGAGGGCGGCGGCGGCGCGCCACAAACTGATCGTGTCGCGAGCTCGGTCCATGGCCGCCACCAGGGTCAGGGCGGCCCGGATCACATCACCATGTTCACCGTTCTGCTGGAGCAGGGCCACGAAGCCGGCCTCGGGCAGGTGCTCCCAGCCGGGCAGCTCTGCACCTGGGCGTCGTGAGAGGTCGAAGGTCCCCGCAGTGAACTCGTGGCTGATTGCAGCCGCCAGACCGTCCCGCGTTGGCACAGCGCCACTCATGGCCCCGCGATTCTCGCACTGCGCGGGGCGCGTTTGCATGACTTTGGCGACACTGTTACTCCACCTCGGCTCGAGGGGTTGACGCCCAACTCGCCTCGGCCGCCAGGGATCCCGCGGCTGCTCGGGCGTGGCCTCAGGATCAGGGCCGAGGACCGGTGCCTCCAAGATACCGATCCTGAAGGCCCGCAGCCGTCAAGGGCGGGTGTCTGGCTGCGCCGCCAAGCACGGGGTAGGCCCAGTCGGGATCTTCCCATGCGCTCGGAGGCGCCGTGAAGCTTCTGGCAAGGTCGGATGCCGTTTGGCCTTCCGAGGCGATTGGCCTGCTCGTCATGGCGCCGATGGGTCGGAACGACCTCTTGAGCTGCCTGACGCCCTGCGAACGGATGTGCCCACAAATCGCCTTACCCGGACCCTCTGACGCACCCGCCCCGGCCATCGAGCGCGACTGGGTATGTGGCGCTCCTTTATGTGGCGCTCCTTCGGCTCGCCGCCGGCGACGCGCGCGACCGGTGTCGGGTTGGTCGCTCGCTTTTTGGTAGAACCAGTGATCGGCGCCATTGAGCCACCGGGCACCGACGGCGGCGGAGCGACCCCCTGGCTCGCCGGTACCCTCCAGATGGGGGGTTCACTGCCAGTCTGCCGGTTTGGGGAGGTGACGCGGCGCCTGCCCTGCTTTATAAGAGGTCGTCGATGCCCGCCATCAGCATCACTCGTTTTGGGCGTTTCCACTCAACTCCGGCACCTGACAGGCTTAGCGACAGGTAGACGGGCCCGCGGCGACTGCCGGCGGTGGCACTTACCTGCACCCTCCACGAGCGAGGAAGTCAGCCATGGGCGAGGAGACGTCGAGTCAGGTGGAGGACGGCCGTCAACACCGTCTGAGCACGGGTAGGCGGAGGGCTGTCCGGGTCGGCTGGGTCGGCCTGGCCGGTCTGGTCGCCGCGGCCACGGCGCTCAGCTCAGGCCTTCCCACCTTCCCTGCCACGACGCCCGTGGCATCCCATGTGCCGACGACGTCCACGTACAGGCTTCTGTCCGCGTCGTCGAACTCCTCGAACGTCGGCCCGATGGTCACGCCAGTCTCCGTCACCTCCCTCCCGGCCGGGGCCACACCACCGGCCTCGGCGGAAGTGACGTCGCTGCGAACGCGGACCTCGCGGACCTACCTGGTGGACGGCGGCTATGAGGCCGTCATCGACGCCGGCTCGGTCAACTATCAGAATACGGCCGGTGCCATGGTGCCCATCAGCGACTCGCTGGTCGCCAGTTCGGTCCCCGGCTATGCGTGGCAGAACAAGGGCAACTGGTACACACTGCTGCTGCCCTCGACGCTGAGCGCCGCCCCGGTGGAATTCCGCAGTGCGGCCGGGACGTTCAGCTTCCAGCTCACCGGTGCCGGAGGCACAGCGAGTGTCTCGGGGGCGTCGATCACCTACGCCAACGCCCTGCCCGGGCTCTCCCTCACCCTCACCGCTGAGAACGACGCGGTCAAGGAGACGCTGACGCTCACCGGCCCCCAGAGCCCGACGATGCTCACGTATGCGCTCAGCCTGAGCTCGGGCCTCTATGCCGCGGAGACGGCAGCCGGAGGGGTGACCGTCACTGGCTCGGCAGGCACCACGGAGTTCAGCTTCGACCCGCCGACCATGGTGGACGCCGCCGGGGTGGCGGCTCCAGCCACCGACTCCACCCTCCAGTTCGGCACCACGTCGACTGGAGACACGCTAACCGTCAGCCTCAACAGCGCCTGGCTGGGCAGCGCGACCCGGGCGTGGCCGGTCACGGTCGACCCCTCGGTGATCCACTACAACGCTGACGAAGACTGCCAGATCGACAAGGGCGCCGGGGCCAACACCAACTACTGCGGCAGCGGCACGCTGCTGACCGCCGGCTTGGGCGGCCCCAACAATAACGTCCAGCGCTCGGTCCTCCAGTTCAACGTCCAGAACGTGATCCCGGCGGGGGCCCAGGTCACCCATGCCAGCCTGGAGTTGTACCTGGACAGCGCGAGCACGACCTCCTATGCCAACGTCGCCCTGTACCAGCTGACCCAGGCCTGGACCACCGCGGTCACCTGGAACGACTACAACGGTAGCAACGCCTGGACCACCACGGGGGGAACCACCACCGGCAGCTCGCTGGCCGCCCAGGAGCCGACAACCGCCGGGTGGTACACGTGGGGCAACTCGGCGACCACCCAGCTGGTCCAGAACTGGCTCAACGGGTCCGTGGCCAATGACGGCCTGCTGCTGCGGGCCGCGACGGAGACCAACAACGAGCTGTACACCTTTAACTCGACCCGGGGCACCAACCTCCCCGAGCTCAACGTGTTCTACGTCAACGCCCTGGGACAGGGCTCCGAGAGCCAGCAGCTGACCGACCGCTCCGGGCTCTCGGTCAACGTGGCCAACGGAAACCTGGTGGTGACCGGCAACGATGTGGAGATTCAGGGCACCGGGCTCAGCCTGAGCGTCGAGCGCTTCTATAACAGCCTGGGGGTGGGCAACGCCTACCAGGTGGGGGCGTTCGGCACCTGGCTGATGGGCAGCGGGGTGGACGAGAACCTCACCGTGGTCGACAACCATGTCGACTTCCAGGGTCCCGGGGGCTGGGACGAGACCTTCTACAGCAACGGGAGCGGCGGCTTCACGCCGCCGCCGGGGGCCAACGCCAACCTGGTCGAGAACGCCAGCGGCTCCTATACGCTCACCTATGACGCCACCGGGGAGCAGCTCAACTTCAACAGCTCGGGCTATCTCACCTCGGACGTCGACCGCAACGGCGACACCCTCACCTACACGATGTCCGGGACCAACCTCAGCTCGATCACCGACACCCAGGGGCGGACGATCACCTTCGCCTACGGAAGCACGGTGGGATCCAACCTCATTACCAGTATCACCGATCCCACCGGTCGGGAGTGGCAGTATGCCTACACGAGCGCCAACGGCTTCGCCGAGCTAACCCAGTACACTGATCCCAACGGCAAGGTCACGACCTACGAGTACGGCACCCGGGGCCAGCTGACCGAGATCATCGACCCCTTGGGTCACGAGACGACCTTCGGTTACAACGGGCAACTGCAGGTGACCTCGATCACCTTGGTGACCAATACCAGCAACGAAACGGGGCCGACCACCACTTACGCCTACTACGCCGATGAGACCGGGAGCTGCGCGACCCCGTCAGGAGACACCGTCGCGGGGTACACGGTGGCGACGGACTCCAACGGCCACGCCACCACGTTCTGCTACGACCCCCAGGGGTTGGTGATCCAGACCATCGACCCGGACTCGGCGAGCGCCACCACCAGCTACACCGCCGACCAAGCGGTGGCGGTGGCGACCAACGCTCTCTCCCAATCCACGACCAGTACCTACAACGGCAACAACGACCTGACCCAGGTCACCGAGCCGGCGGACGGCTCCGGCCAGACCCCGGCCTCCGACAGCGCCACCTACACGACGCCGTCGACGGTAGCCGGGTACCAGTACCTGCCGTCGTCGGTGACCGACGCCGAGGGCAACTGCACCGCGTACGTCTACGACGCGGCGGGCAACGTGACTGATACGTACGCTGGCCAGGCGTCGCCCTGCGCCGGTGACACCGGAGGCGTCCACACCGGGACCCGGTATCAGGGGGACCCCGGGGTGACATGCGGGGCCAAGACCGGCGAGGTCTGCGAGGTCATCGACGGCAACGGCAACGTGACGACCTACGGCTATGATTCGTACGGCAACCAGACGAGCGTCACCCCGCCCAGCCCGCTCGGTACCGAGACGATCACCTACGACGCCCTCTCCCGCGTGTCGACGGTCACCGCTGGCAACGGCAACAAGACGACGTACAGCTACGACAACCTTGACAGAGCGACCCAGATCCTCTACGGCGGGGCAACCACCTGCACGCCGAGCACGGGCGACTGCATCACTTATACGTATGACGCCGACGGCAATCGCACCAGCCTGGTCGATCAGAGCGGAACCATCGAGTACTACTACAACGCCCTCAACCAACTGACTACGGAGTTGCTGCCAGACGGCGCCACGTCGGCCTGCGCAGGCTCGTCCCCCTCGGGGATCACCTACGCCTACGACGGGGTGGGTAACCTCCTCACCTACTGCGACAGTGGGGGCACGACCGCTTACAGCTACGACCCTGACAACCGGTTGATGTCGATTGCTGAACCGGGAGGGAGCTGCACATCGCCAGTGTCTCTCTGCACCACGTTCGCATACAACGCGGCCGGGGAGCAGACCAAGATCACCTTCCCCGGCGGGGCCACCCAGACCACCACCTACGACGATGCCGGCGATGTTCTCTCAGTGCTGGGCGCGAGTTCTACAGGAGCGACGCTCACCAGCTTCTCGTACACCTATACCAACGGTTCCGATGACACGCCCCTGGTGCAGATGCAGACCGAGAATGACGCAGTCGCGTCAAACACCTACGCCTACGCGTACAATCCCTCCAACGAGCTGACGGCCGCCACAGTCACGAGCGGGAGCGGAACGTCCTACGCCTACACCTACGACGCGGACGGCAACATGCTCACCAAGACGGCTGGCTCGGCGACTACGACCTACGCATACAACACAGCGGACGAGCTCTGCTGGGCCTACGCCGGCGCCTCCTCCAACCCCTGCTCCTCGGCGCCCACTGGGGCGACCACCTACAGCTTTGATAGCGACGGCAACGAGACCGGGAGCTCGGCGGGTGCGTTCTTCAGTTACAACACCAAGGAGCAGACGACATCAATCACCTACGGCGGGACGACCCTCTCAGGACTCACCTATACCGACCAGGGCCAGGACAACCGCATCTCGGCGGCGTCGACAACCTTCGACGATAGCATCTCCGGGACCGCCATCTCCACCACGGCCGGATCGAGCACTTACTACCTGACCAGTGGCCAGGGCACCGTGCTCGGTGAGCGGATCGGCTCCGCCCATTATTACTTCCTAACCAACGCAAGCGGCTCTGTAGTCGCCGTCATCAATGGCAGCGGGCAGACGGTGGCGAACCGCTACGGATACGATCCTTTGGGAAACACCACGTACGCTAGCGTGGCCGTGCCGAACCCGTTCGGGTACGCTGGTGGATTCACAGACCCCACAGGCCTTATCCACTTCGGCGCGCGGTACTATGACCCGTCCACTGCCCGTTGGACCCAGGTGGACCCCGAAGCAACCGGAACGTCATCCGCATATGCGTACTCGAACGATGATCCAATCAACGCGACTGACCCGACCGGCCTCCTCGCACAGTATGGGTACACCAAAGCAACCTACGGCTGGGGGTGGCTGGTGCGCGTCGTTCACGTTTGGTGGCACGTCACCCCACTACAAGCTTCGGATACCGAGGGAGTCTTCTGGCAGTGGGCTGAGCTCCTTGCGTTCATCACTCTCGCCCTCTCCCCAACCGGGGAGGGAGCGCTGGCTGTGGGTGCGGTCGCCTTCCTTCTTGGCGAGGGCGCAGCGGACATACAGGCGAATATGGGGTCGCAGGGCGAGTGGTTCAATATCGAGGTCGAAGCCGATGGATGGGCCTGGGAGGCGTTGGCGGCTTGGACCGTCCATCTTGGATGGTTCTGGGCCAACCCCTATAACTGAGTTAGTCAACTTCACCCACAATGACGCTATCAGCCGCTAGCCAGTGAAGTGAGGACAATGACCGAATTGAACGCTGCCGAGCTCGCGATGGGAGCCCTGGCAGCAACAATGGGGCTCTCGCTCCTCGTGGCTGCAAATCGTCTGCAGCGCAACCCATCCCAAGCCAGATTTCGGATGCGCACTCCACGAGCGGAGCGGTTGCGCGCCCTAGCTCTCATTTGCATCGGTGCTTCACTCCTCGCGATCGCGGTAAGAAGTGGCATGGCTGCAGGCTTGAGTTTGCTCTGCCTTAACTGCGGGGTCGTCTTCGCTGCATGGAGCGTTATCACAAACAGGCACTGGCGTTGCCAGGGGCGAGTCGCTGCGCTTGCATGGTTCGCCGTTGGCTTCCTGCTCTTGTGTTGTGCAGGGCTATCCCTGGTGGACTCTCCAGCTCTTGAGCGGACGTGTGTGACGGCCAGTTGCGGAGCAGACTTCGTGGGTGCGTTGGCTTTCGCTGCGCCCCTGTCTGTGGCGGCGATCCCTGTCTTTGCGGCCACTATTGGCATCTTCCGGGGTGGAGGTCAACAGCCGCCTGAATGATGAGAGCGCGGAACCCTCGGATAGCGCCAGTCCCGCGTGGGTTTGCCGGCCGCCCTCGTCGAGGAAGCCCCGGGCATGGCGTAGTTTGACACTACGCATGTGAGATAGCCATCTAGTGTCCTGTACCGGAGATTCGTAGACAAAAGCGTTCGATGCTGGCCAGGATCTCATCGGCGGTCTTGACCCACACAAAGGGGTGCGGATCGTCGTTGCAGGTGGCGAGATAGAGCCGGATGTCGTCCTCCAGGGCCCGGGTGCTGCGGTGCACGCCGCGGCGCAGCTGCTTGCGGGTCAGCTCCGCGAACCAGCGTTCGACCTGGTTGATCCACGAGGAGTAGGTCGGGGTGAAGTGGAGGTGAAAGCGCGGGTGCTGCAGCAGCCAGCGCTGGATCGACGGCGTCTTGTGGGTGCTCAGGTTGTCCAGCACCAGGTGCAGGTCGAACTCCTCGGGCACCTCCTGATCGATGCGGTCGAGGAAGGCCCGGAACTCGACGGCGCGGTGCCGCCGACGGACTTGGCCGATCACCTTGCCAGTGGCGACGTCGAGAGCGGCGAACAGCGACGTGGTTCCATGCCGCCGGTAGTCGTGAGTCTGGCGCTCGACCTGACCCGGGGCCATGGGCAGCATCGGCTGGCTGCGGTCGAGAGCCTGGATCTGGGTCTTCTCGTCGACGCAGAGCACCAGGGCGCGGTCGGGGGGGTTGAGATAGAGACCGACGATGTCGCGCACCTTCTCGACCAGCTGCGGGTCGGTGGAGAGCTTGAAATACTCGCTGCGGTGGGGCTGCAAGCCGAAGGCCTGCCAGATCCGCTGCACGCTGGTGTGGCTGAGCCCACTCGTCGCCGCCATCGACCGGGTGCTCCAGTGCGTGGCGTCGCGGGGCGTGGACTCCAGGGTCTTCACCACCACCGCCTCGACACGGTCATCGCTGATCTTGCGCGGGGCACCACTGCGGGGCTCGTCGAGCAGGCCGGCAACCCCGCCACTGATGAACCGGGACCGCCATTTGCCGACCGTGGCGTTGGTGACGTGCAGTTCCTCGGCCACCTGCATGTTGGTCACCCCGCTCGCACAACCGAGCACGATCCGAGAGCGCAAGGCCAGACCCTGCGCCGTGGTGCGCCGCCGGGTCCACCGCTCGAGGATCTGGCGGTCCTCCGGGGTGACCGCCAGCGCAGCCTTGGGACGACCTCGGGTGGGATGCATGCAGGAGCCCTCCGGGTAGCGAGAAGAGGCCCCTATATTTTATCAGCTATCTCCGGTACAGGACACTAGTGGATCGTCTCAGTAATGGATAGACAATTGGGGTGGACTGTGCGATGCTGTCGCATGTGGTTGAACCGCCCTGGGTTCAGCAACGCGGCCCCGGACCCCCGAGCAGGCCTCGCGGTGCGGCCGCAACTGACGTCGCCGGAGCGCCTCGGTGAAGCTCGAGTACGCGCCGGTGTACCCCAGGCCGCGGACCTTGTCCCAGAGCGCCGTCGCCCAGACGTGCGGATCCTCGCCCAGCCGCTCGCTCACGTACGCCAGGTACGGCGCCAGCGGGTCCGGGACTGATCGCCGGCGCTCGCCCGGTTGCCGTTGGCCCCGGACATACGCCCGGATCGTGGTCCGGCTCCGGCCCAGGTGCCGGGCGATGGCTGAGATCGTCCAACCGCGGTGGTGAAGGGCAGAGACCTCCACGTCTTTCTCCCATGTCAGCATGCGGGGGGGCTCCTTGTGGCGACGGTTGGTGGAACACCCGTCAGCTTCGGGGAGCCCTTCCCCTTTTGGTGGACAACGGCCCACCCGGGAGGCTCAGACCCTGGTCAGTTTCGCCCAGCAGGTCTGGTCACTTTCGCCCAGCGCCCTCATTGTCGATGGGCCCGCCACTAAGACCCCATCGCCGCCGGACAACGGCGGCGGCTCCCTCTGCTGCCCCATCGCCCACGCCATCGACATCCGCAGCGGGGACAGTAACAGCAGGCAGCCGGACATGAGCTTCCACGCGCTCCAGAACATCTCCGAGGAGTTCTAGACCGACTAGAAGTCGGTCTCTCTGAAACTTGCTAGTCGACCGGAGCCGCCGAAAGTGAGCCTGGCTTTCGGGCACCCTCGCCGGGTCGTTCTGGGTCCGCCGCTCGAAGAACACCGAAGCGAGGTGAGCGGTCCTCCTACCGATGCGCTGAACGTGATCCGCGAGGGACCAGGCGGTCGCCAGCCAACCCTCGAGCTCGGCGGCGAGGAGGCGAGCTCATAGACCTGGACTTCCCGTCAGCGGCGTGCACTAACGTAGCAGCTCCTCCGCTACCATCGTCCGAGCCCAACCCAGACAGTCTGACTTGCCAGGTGAGCCCCATCGCGGTGGCCGTGGACGCCGCGGGGAACATCTGGGTAGCTCCGAACCTGCCCCAGGATGAGGTGGGTCTGATTCCGGCCGGCGGCTACTGACGCCAGGAAGGAGGGCGCTGCTGCACAAGGGCATTGCAAGTACTGGTGTGTTCAGCTTAAGGTGCGCCAGGGGGTGAGGCCTGAACGACCTGAAACGCTAGGAGGAGCGCTTTCCCGCAGGTGACGTTGAGTTGCATCCCACTCAGATCAAAAGCCCCGGCCCCGGGAATGGTCAAGGAGACGCTCGTCGCCCAGATCGGAGGCTGAAATGTTGCACATCCGATCTGGCTGCCGAACTCAAGCGTGGCAGCTGCATCGGCCGGCAGGGCTACGCGCGACGGAACGGCGGCGAGATCGACGGTTTCGGATATGCCCGAGGCGAGCGCGACCTGCATGACGCTCGGCCGTTGTAGGTCACAAGTGGCGGCGGAAAGGTTGGTTAGCTGGAGCGTCTCGGTGAAGTAGTTCTTTGTGCCCACGGCGGCTTGGCCTGGAGCGGCAAGGGCGACCTGTAGGGAGCCGCAGATGGCCGGCTGGGAGGAGACTGCCGGACTAACCGAGGGGCGCGTGGAGGGCGCGCCCGAGTGTGCAAGGATGAAAGCCAGGGCGATTGCCCCGGCCGCAACAACTCCTACTCCCAGAGGCATCATCACGCGAAAGGGGGTGCGAGTCCTCACCTGCGGCTGCTGAGAACGGGGGTATGTGGCGTAGCCACTAAGGTATTCGGTTAGCCTGGCCGGCAGTTGGTCATCTTGCAGTCGTTCATTCATCCTTCAGTTCCTCCCTTAGCTTGCTGAGCGCCCGAGAGAGGTGGCTCGAGACCGTTCCGAGGCTGCATCCCATGAACACAGTGCATTCAGCGAGCGTGTATCCGGCCATGTAGTGCAGCGAGACCACGGCGCGCTGCTGTCGGGACAGTCGGCGGTACGCGCGGTGGAGGTCAAGGTGTTGGCCGTCAGCCTCCAAGTGCTGGTCGATCTGGGCCCGCTCGGCTCCCAACGCCAGCGCTGACCCCCAGCGCCGACGCCACCGGTTCCGCCGCAGTGCCTGATGGACGCAGATCGTTGTTAGCCAGGCCCGGGTTCGCTCCGGCTCCCTCCTTCTCCCCCACCCGCGCCAAGCGGCGGCTGCGGTCTCCTGGACGGCGTCTTCAGCCTCAGCCGGGTCACCTAGTATCGAGAAGGCTATCGCGAAGAGCCGTCCCTCCTCGAGGGCCAGCAACCCTTCCAGGTCGGCATGCCCACCCGCTGGGGTCGCATGAGCCGCGCTCGTCGGTCTGCCGCTGTTGGCCACGTCCCTTTAGTGCCCGTTCGGGGGTAAACCCATTACATGCCCCTCACATCCGCTACCCGAGACGGCATCCCGAGGCTTCGTTACGGAGGGCAACCGGCGCATGCCACTCGCGATCATAGCCATACCCGGGGCGACAGTGTTGACGCGATCCGTCAACTTCGCGGGCGGGGGAGTGCTCAGGCTTGGGTCGACTGTCAGATGCGCGCTGGCGGGCCGAGGGAGGCCCCGTTGAGGGAGGCCTGGGATGGACTGTCGTGGGCCGCACCCAGATGAGCCGCTCGCTCGCCGTCCCTATCGCCACCCGCCGAGCGTGCCCCGCCCGCTGGTGCTCCCGGGGGAGGCGTGGGTACCGGTCGGAGGCGCCTCCTCGGGCGCTGGCGGCGCCGGCGCGATTGACCAGGCCCGGTGGGCGACGACGCTCACCCGGCGGCGCTCGCCGTGTCGGGCGAGGTGGCCCGAATGGATCCGCCTCGACGTACCGGAATTGGGGTGCCGCTGCGAGCCGTGTCATCAAGCAGTACTGGCCCGCGCAGCACTGGCGAGAGCCGCACGTTCACACTCAAGGCGCTGGCCAGATGCGACGAGTTCACCGGGGAGAACCGGGCCCTGGAGGATCGGGCGCTCGATCACGCCGGCCGGCGGGCGGTCGTGACACGTCGCGGCAGACTGGAGGAGGTCGAGCATCGTGCCAGGCGTCGGCCGCCGATATGGCCAGGCGGTCGACGACGGCGTCATACGACCTTGGACAGCGCCCCGGTGTGGTGCAGGTGCCATTCGCCGGCCTTCCGCCGACTCCGCCAGGGCTTGTCTGGTGCGCTGCGCACGAAGACGAGGGTATCCGCTCTCCGGCTCACCAAATGAACGAGGGGCTCCTCTCTCTTCAGTTGTGTGGACTGCGGGCTGAGAGAATGCCGCCGCAAGGCCCGCCTTCTCTTCGCCCGCCCCCTGCGGCCGCGCAGGCCCAGCCGGTCCGCAGCCCCCGGCCTTGCCCCGGCCAGGACATGCCCACAGTTCGTAGCCCCACGCCGAGCCCCGGCGACGATGTCCCCACCGTCGAGCCTCGGGGCCGCACGGCGTTCGGGCGGCCAGCCTCACGACAGGAAGGAGAGCAGCGGCGTCGAGAGGAGCTCGCCTGCGAGGCCGCCGAGCAGGCGCGCCACCAGGCGGAGGGGCAGCGTGGGCCCCGCGAAGGAGCGTGGCGGCTGCCTGTACTCGCCGCCGCGCCCCGTCGCCACCACGAGGATGTCGATGGCGGGCGATCCCCCGTCGCGGTCCGGCCGGCACAGCGTGTCGGTCAGCATCTCCTCCCTGACGCCCTCGATGCCGTCGAGGAGGGCACATTTCGTTACTAACAACCGATTGAAAGCTGCCACTAAAAGTGGTAGAGTACCATCTAGTAGTCAATAACGAAAGGCGTCAGAATGCCGTCTCCACCTGCGACCAACGACCGGCCGGTGGGCCTCCGCGAAAGGAAGAAGGCGAAGACCCGCAACGCTATCCAGCACGAGGCCATGAAGCTCTTCCGTGAACGTGGCTATGAAGGGACCACCGTGGAGGACATCGCTGTCGCTGCCGAGATCTCCTCTACCACCTTCTTCCGCTACTTCCCCAGCAAGGAGGACGTCGTGCTTGGCGACGACTACGACAGCGTCCTTCTCGAAGCCTTCGTGGCACAACCGGCATCCCTGACCCCCATCGGCGCTGCGCGTGCAGCGCTGCAGGCGATGACCGATATGGCGGCCTCTCTCTCTCGTGAGGAGGTGGAGCTCGAGAGCTTCCGGACCCAGCTGACCTTCACGGTTCCGGAAGTCCGTGCCCACTGGTTGGACGAGGCCCTGAGTGGATTCGAACGGTTCGCCGGCGCCGTGGCCACCCGCCTGGGCGGCGATCCCCATGACTTCCGGGTTCGCAACTTCGCCGGGGCGGTGATGGGCGTGATCATGGCGGCGATGGAGCCCTTGGCCCGAGATCCGCAGCTCGACTGGGCCGAGATCGTGCACGCGGTCGACCTCGGACTTGAGCATCTGGAGGCGGGGCTCCCCCTGCAGGCCCAGCGGCACGGGGCCAGAGCGGACCCAGGAGGAGCGGGCGAATGAGAAGGTGGAGCGTGCTCGAATGACAGCCCCCGCGATCAGGACGCATGGTCTTTCTAAGCGGTTTGGTCGATTCCAAGCCCTCAAACCCCTCGACCTCGAAGTGGCCGAGGGTGAGGTGATGGGCTACCTGGGCCCCAACGGAGCCGGCAAGACGACGACAATCCGGCTCTTGCTCGGCTTGATCCGTGCCAGCGCCGGGCATGCAGAGATCTTCGGGCTGGACAGCCAGCGCCAGATGGTCGAAGCCCACCGCCATCTCGCCTACGTCCCGGGCGAGGCCAACCTCTGGCCCTCGCTGACTGGGACCGAAACCCTGCATCTCCTTGGCCGCGTCCAGGGCCAGGTGGACGCCTCGTATCGCGAGACGCTGATCGAGCGCTTCCAGTTCGACCCTCTCAAACGCGTACGTGCGTACTCCAAGGGCAACCGGCAGAAGCTCCTCCTGATTGCGGCCCTGATGAGCCGAGCTCCCCTCCTCATCCTCGATGAGCCGACCAGCGGCCTCGATCCGCTGATGGAGCAGGTGTTTCGCGAGAGCGTCCGCGAAGCCCGAGTTCGCGGGCAGACCGTGTTCCTCTCCTCGCACATCCTCAGCGAGGTGGAGGCGCTGTGCGACCGGGTTGCCATCCTGCGCCAGGGCGAGGTCGCCGAGACCGGGACCTTGAGTGACCTGCGACATCTGTCTGCGGTCTCGGTGGAAGCGACATTCGCCGGAGCGCCACCGGAGCTGAGTGGAGTGCCCGGTGTCACCGGCGTCGAAATTGCCGGCGAACACGTGAGGCTGCAAGTCCGTGGCTCGGCGGAACCACTGATCAGAGCTCTGGCGACCGCGCACCCGCAGCACTTGTTGTGTCGCGAACCTTCGCTGGAGGAACTCTTCCTCACTTACTACGGAGCTGATCCCGATGGCAACACTGAGCCTGCCCACTCGGGCTGAATCGGATCCTCCGCGCCGGCCTGGTGCCGAGGGGAGAGCCCGCATGGTCACCGCCGCTTTCGTGGCGCGGCGCACGGTGCGATCAGGCCTAGGGTGGGGGCTCGGCTTTGGCCTCTACGTGTTCTACGCCGTCTACACGTACGCGGCCGAGTATCCGACGATCGCCTCGAGGGTGCAGATCGGTCGCTCCCTCGGCGCTAGTTCCGGGCTGCAGGCCTTGCTCGGGCCTGCTCGCAGCCTCGGGACCATGGCCGGCTTCACCGAGTGGCGCAGCGTGGGTCTGCTCACCCTGCTCGGCGCCGTATGGGGTCTTGCGACCGCCACGCGCTGGCTGCGGGGCGAAGAGGAGGCCGGAAGATGGGAGGTGCTGCTGGCGGGTCAGACCACTCGCCCGCTCTCGGTGATCCAGGTGATCGCGGGCTTAGCCGCGGGCTGGCTGGCACTGTGGGCGACCACCGCGGCGCTCGTTCTCGTCGCGGGCATGCACGTCGACCCGCCTCTTTCGGTGGGGGAGTCGCTGTACTTTGCTCTCACGCTGACCAGTGGTGCGGCATTGTTCCTTGCCATCGGCGCCCTGGTCAGCCAACTCGCGGGCACGCGACGGCAGGCGTTGATCGGCGGAGCATGGGTCCTCGGCATCACCTTCCTGATCCGGATGGTCGCCGACTCTGGTGCTAGCCTTGCGGGGGCTCGATGGGCGAGTCCGCTCGGCTGGATCGAGGAGCTCCAGCCGCTGACCGGCGCTCAGCCCCTCGTCGTGATTCCGATCGCGGCTCTTGCCGGGGTCGTGGCTGCGCTCGCGGTCGTCCTAGCCGCCAAGCGTGATCTCGGTGCCGGTTGGATGCGAGCTTCTGACACCGGGCGCGCTCGTCTTGCCCTGATGAGAGGACCAGCCGGACTAGCCCTCCGCCTCGAACGTTCGGTGGCGGTGGGCTGGCTGGTGGCGATCGCCATCGTCGCTGCGGTGGGTGCACTGATGGCGAAGTCGGTTGCGAGTGGAGCCTCGAGCACGGTCGGGAGTGCCTTTAGCCGACTGGGAGCCCAGCGGCCGGGGGCAGATGCCTTCCTCGGCGTCATCTTTCTTCTCCTGGCCGTGATCCTGCTGATGGCGGTGACCGGCCAGGTAGCAGCCAGCTGGGGCGAAGAGGCGGACGGGCGCCTGGACAACCTGCTGGTACGTCCCGTGGCCCGGCTCACCTGGCTGGTGGAGAGGCTGGCAGTTTCGCTTGCGATGGTTCTTGCCTGCGGGCTCATGGCGGGGGTGATGGCGTGGCTGGGGGCGGCAAGCCAGCACGCTGACGTCACCCTAAGCTCGCTCATCCAGGCTGGGATCAACATCATGCCGCCCGCGGTCTTCCTCCTGGGCCTCGGCACCCTGGTCTACGGGCTGTGGCCGCGACTTGCGGCGCCCATCTGCTACGGAGTGGTCGCGTGGTCCTTCATGGTTCAGGTGATCGGATCGATCGCAACCGCGAACCCTTGGCTCCTGGACACGTCGTTGCTGCACCACATGGCCCTGGCACCGGCTGCCGACCCGGACTGGACGAGCGCGGCTGCTCTCCTATGCATTGGGGTCGTGGCAGCAGCTCTGGGTGGCGTCGCCTTCAGCCGACGCGACCTGCTCACCGCCTGAGGCGGAGAGGTCTTGTCGGTCTTGGAGGCCAGAGGCGCTACCAGTCCGCGCTCCTTGTCAGCCCATTCATCACGTGGCCGTGGTCGCGCAGTCGTTCAAGGAGTGGACAAGATTGTGCCTGTGGATGTCTATATCCCCGGGTGTCCGCCACGCCCGGAGGCGATGCTCGATGCCGTGGTGAAGTTGCAGCAGAAGATCGCCGCGGAGCCGTCCGCCTTCCGACGAAACGCCTGAGTGATCCTTCGTCCACCAGAAGGGTGTTGACCCTCCCCCCGCTGGGATGCAGCGTGGGGCCCGGGGTGCCTTCGATCCGCATCTACGCGCGGCCCGGCATCCGACGCCGGAATGACCCGGGCAGGGTCAGCCGGCCTCCACGAGCTTGCGCAGCAGCTTTATCAGCTGACGGCGCTCGTTGGGCGAGAGTGGTCCGAGGAACCGCTCCTGGATCGCGTCGAGCACGCGATCTAGCGCGCGGAGCTGCCCAGTCCCAGAGGGCGTGATGGTGACGATGTTGCGACGCTGATTCGTGGGATCGACGGTGCGCTCGATCAGTCGGAGGTGTTCCAACTCGGTGAGCACGGTCACGACGTCGCTGCGGTCGACCGCCGTGCTACGCGCGAGATCCGCCTGACTGACGGGACCCCATTCATCGAGCGCGGCCAGCAGGCGGTAGTGGTAGCTGCGGAGCGCCGAGCCGCTTGCCGCGAAACCGTCGGTCAGCAGCTGGTGAGAGCGGGCGTAGGTCCGGCTGACCAGCCAGGTCGGTCTATCTCGGATCCGGCCAGGTCCCAGCGCATGTCGGACCTCCTCGGGCACGGGGTGAGGGTACCACTTGTAGGGGGCACCAACATGTGCTATGTTGGTCGCACCCATATTGGCCATACCCACATCAGGAGCCCGTGAGATGAGAGCCCAATCTCGATCCCTGCTCGGTCGCCCGCTCAGCACGTGGGTGCTGGCGGTGCTGTGCGCCGTGGCGTTTCTCGACTTCGTCGACGCCTCGATCGTCAATGTGGCTCTGCCACACATCCGGACGGCGCTCGGGTTCTCGGTGCAAACGCTTCAATGGGTCCCATCGGCATATCTCCTGACCTATGGCGGCCTGATGCTGCTCGGCGGGCGGTTGGCCGATCTGTTCGGGCGCCGGCGGATGCTCCTCACCGGGGCAGCGCTGATCGCGGTCGGGTCGCTCACCGGCGGGCTGGCAGGCAGCGCCGGCGTGTTCGTCGCCGCGCGGCTCACCCAAGGTTTGGGGGCGGCCCTGACGCTGCCCGCGGCCCTCTCGACCCTGACCACCACGTTCACCGGCGTCGCCCGGGCTCGAGCGCTGGGGGTCTGGGGAGCGGTCGCGGGGCTCTCCTCCGCCGTCGGAATCCTGCTCGGCGGTGCTCTCGTCGAGGGGCCCGGATGGCGCTGGGTAATGTTCGTCAACCCTATCGCGTGCGCGCTGATCATCCCCGCGGTCGTCGTCGTGCTCTCGGCCGACCGGCCCGCCGCCAGGAGAGACGGGTTTGACCTGATCGGTAGCACGCTCGTGACCGGCGGAATGCTGCTCCTCGTGTTCGCGCTCGTGCAGGCGCCGACCCAGGGATGGGGCGCCGCGCTGACGTGGCTGGAATTCGCGGGTGCGGCCGCTCTGCTCGCTGCGTTCGTCGCCACCGAGCGTCTCGTCCGGAATCCAATCCTGCCGCTCGGTACCTTCCGGATCCCTGGCCTCGTCGCGGCCAACCTCACTGGCCTTGTGGGGTTCGCCGGGATGCTCACGATGTTCTTCTTCCTCACCCTCTACATGCAGACCGTGCTCGGCTACTCGCCGCTCTTGGCGGGGGCGGCTTACGTGCCCCTGACCCTCGGGGTCGGCATCTCCTCGGGTGTCGGGGCGAAGCTGGTGACGAAGCTCGGCAGCCGTGCGGTCATATGCGCCGGAGCCCTGATCACGAGCGGCGGGCTGCTCCTGCTCGCCCGCGTCCCCGTGCACGGCAGCTACCTGGCGAACATCCTCCCCGGACTGATGCTCTTCGCGTTCGGAATCGGCCCCGTGTTCGTGGGCGTCACCTCAGCTGCCAACGCCGGCGCCCCACCCGATCGCGCGGGGCTCGCCGCCGCCATCCTCAATTCAGCCCAGCAGATCGGCGGGGCGCTCGGACTCGCGATCTTCTCGGCGCTCGCCACAAGCCAGACCAGCCATCTTCTGGCCACCGGCCTGACGGCGAACGCCGCAGCAACCGGCGGCTTCGACCGCGCGCTCATGGCCGGGGCCGTCTTCACCGCAGCCGCCGCGTTCATCTCCCTCCGCGTCACCAATACTCGTGCGGACCTGGCGGAGACGGGGCACTCAGCACCGCGTCGTGATGCCGCAATGACCCGCGAGCCCGCCCGCGAGCCGAGAGAGGTCTCGCTCGGAAGCTGACCCCCGCACCCAACCCACCAACCACAGGGAAGCTGACATGACCGCCACAAAAGTGCAACGCAGCGTGCTGGTGATCGGCAAGAGTCGCCCCGTCCTGCGCGACGCGGTGGCCGCCTTCCGCGCCCTAGGCTTCACGGCCGACGCGACAAACGAGTTCGCCGACGTTAGCGGCCGCTTCGACATGTCGGCGATCGACGCGGTCGTACTCGGAGGTCAGGTCCCGCCGGACAGGAAAGCGGAGCTGAGAGTCGAGATCGCAGCTATCAACCCAAGAGTTGTCTTCGTCGACGGGTTGGCGGGCATCCCGGGCCTGATCGTTAGCCAGGTGGAGGGTGCATTGAACGCCGATTCTTGGGACGCCAGCGAGGCGCCGGCCTACGTGCCCGAAACGCGATCCATACGGCTTGCTCTGGGTCACCCAGCGGACGTCAGAGCGACCGCTTGGTGGCAGACCTCGTTCGCGCCACCAGACCCGCAGAGCGCCTCCCTCCTGCTCCTCGCCCGACAACTCGGCGGCGGAGATCACGTCGTGCGGATCCCCGATCTGGTGCCATCGACGGCCGCGTTCGCCAGCGTGCAAATCGACGCGGCCGTCTATGCGTTTAGCATTGCCACCGAGTGATGTCCGCTTGCCGACTGTTCGGAGCCCTTCGAGGGGCTAACCGAAGGAACACCAAGATGCCGCCACTACGATGAGGATGTGAGACGACGAGGTCCTGCTCCCCGACGGCCGTTGGCGGAGGCCAAGGAGCTCATAGCCGGCTCCGACGTGATCAGCAATGCGAACCTGGACGAAGCCATCGAGGTGGCCGCCCGACACCCTCTGGCCCGATACAGGGCGATCGCGGTGCGCCACTTCATCGATGCCCAGCCGGCGAATCCGCGGACGCGAGGTGGTGTCAAGGCCCTCCTGGGTCGGGCCGCCGGCTCCGATGCCGCGGCTGGCGGCCACGCCCCTCGTCTCTTCCGCTCAAGCCGGCGTGGCGGCCCACTGCGGAGGACCCTCGTCATGTACGTCGTCTGTTCGTCGACCGGGCCAACGCCGGCGACGCCGAGGGATGGTGGTCCTATGCGAGGTGGGCGCGGTGCTCGGCCACCCGCCCGGACACGTCAGCGCCGGGGGAGGGGCCGTCCGGTCGGTCTACGGGAGGATGGTGACTGGCGGCGTCCACATGCAACTCGACGACAGCGTCACCACCGCGCACCGCGGCGGCCTGCCAGGTGCCCGCCAACAGCTCGACGGGAGCTGGCTGTGGGTGATCGATGTACCGGAGCCTCGGTTTCGATTGTCTTGACAGCACTACGGTGCGTGGGAGGGCGCGTCAGGTCATGATGACACGAGACGAATTCGTTCGCTTCGTTACGGTGGCCAGGATGGGTGTGGTAGCGACAGTCCACGCGGACGGCAGCCCTGAGGCGGCGCTGGTCGCGCTGGCAGTTTGCGACGACGGGGACTTGGTCTTCGACACCAAGACAACGGCCCGCAAGGTGGAGAACATCGTTCGAACAGGACGAGTGGCAATCGTAATCGGCTGGAACAAGGGCGTCTCGATCCAAGTGGAGGGGAGCGCCGTCGTCCTGGCGGGTTCTGAGCGGGCCAGATGTGGAAGGATCTACGAGGACCAGTTCCCCAGTTCGCACGCACTGGCAAACGACTACAGCCTTGTGCGCGTGACGCCGCGGTGGCTTCGCCGCTACGATGCCAGGCACGGATCACGCTCGATCGTGGAGGGCTCGGTTTGGTGACGCCTCGATGCTCACCTCGAATCTGATCCGCCGGCGCGGCCTCGGATCGGGCGCGGACGATCTCTGCTGGAGCCACCGCCAGAGGGTCCGGCGACCGATCCCCGTCTCTGTTGCCATGCGGTCGATGTGCCCGGAGATGGGTAGGCCGAGATCGCGAAGGCGGGTCAGGACGTCGACGGCGGCAAGCCGCCGACTCCGGGTGTCGGACCCCGGAAGCGAGGCTCCGGCCACGCGGTGCTCCTGGGCACTGGGGCGCACTCGGCCCTACCGAGCTACCTTCCCAGGCTCTCGGCGGTGTCAGTATCGGCGTCTACTGCCATTTTGGGTGCGTTATCCTACTGCCACTTTCGTGCGTCTTTACAACAGGGGCATCTCGAAGTCCGGGCCGACGGAGGTCCGCGTGCCGCCTGCAATGGCAGCGGCTACGAGAATGAGCACGGCGAGAAGGAGGTAAGTCGGGGGGTAGCCACCGATTCGCTGCGCGAGGAGCGTCGTCGCGGCGGGCGCCACGGCAAAGGCTCCAGTGGCCGGGGCAAGGGCGACGCCATTGAGGGATGGATAGTGGCGAATTCCCCAGCGATCGCTGACGGCGGTGGCCTGCAGAAGCTGGTACATGCCTCGGGCGGTTCCCGCTGCGATGGCCACGATGACCAGGGTGACGAGGGGACCTCTGACAGTTGCGAGGGCCAGCACGGAGGCAGAAGCTGCCGCCAACCCTCCGATCATCCGGGTGGCCGGGCTTGTTCGACGGGCGAGCGCCGGATAGCCGACGCGGCCGAGGCATTGACCGGCGCCCAGGACGGCGAAGAGCGTCGCCGCCGGACCGTTGCCCAGCCCGCGGCTGGTCAACATGGGGACGAGGTCGATGGTGGCCCCGTACAGCCCAAACGACGCGAGCGATGTTGCGAGGGCCAGGCAGATGAAGGGACGGCTGCGGACGACCTCGCGTATGCCCATGGCTCGCCCATCCACGTCGGCGCGGCCACGCCGACCAGGCCATGGTGGCGTGAGACAGAGGAGGTGGAGCGGCAGCGTGATCGCCCCCACCATCACCGCCAGGACCACATAGGTGTTGCGCCATCCCAGTGTACTGACCAGGAGGGCGATCAGCGGGGCGAACAGGGTGCTGGAGAAACCGGCCACGAGTGACAGCGTCGTGACGGCGCGAACTCTGTCCGGACCGTACCAGCCGGTGAGGGCGGCCAAGACGGGCGCCAAGAGGAGCATCGACTGGGCGAGCCCGACGAATCCCCATGCGGCGAAAACCATGGCAGGCTGGGGGCGGAGGCGACACCCAGGAGGGCAGCGACCCCTGTGGTCGACCCTGCCACCATCACGGGGCGGGGCCCGAAGTGTTCCACCAGCCGCCCTGCCGGGATCGCGCCGAAGGCCGAGACGATCAAGCCTCCGGAGAACGCGCTCAGCGTGGCGGCAGCTGGCCAGCCGGTGTCACGCGTGAGGGAGCTGAGGGCGACCGGAAGCGCGTAGTAGAGGGCACCCCAGCTGACGATCTCGGTGATGCACAGAGCGACCAGCGCCCGCCGCAGATCGTGAACTTGCCGTACGGCTTGTTGGTCTCCGCCGCGGGAGCTGGTCCTGTCGACGCGCGAGCATGGGAGGCTTCGCATCCCACCGGCCTACAGACCTCCCGCAACCCGAAGGATCGCGCCGGTGACGTACGCCGCTCCTGAGCCGAGCAGCCAGACAACGGCCGGTGCGATGTCGTCCGGTATTCCGGCCCGCCCAAGCGGGATGCGGGGGGCGAGCCTGTCTGGCCTTCCCGGGTCTCCCGCAGCCGCGTGGATTCCGGTGTGGACGACTCCCGGCGCGACCGCGTTCACGCGTATCCCGTCGTCTGCGAGCTCCTTGGCCAGTCCCAGGGTCAGCGTATCGACCGCCGCCTTCGCAGCGGCGTAATGCACGTATTCGTGAGCCGACCCGAGAGTGGCTGCGGTCGAAGAGATATTGACGATCACGCCCCCCGCTCCCCCGCGCCGCCGGGACATGTGCTGAGCTGCTCGTCGCGCACAGAGGACCGTGCCCAGGAAGTTGACCGCGATCACATGGCGGACGATGTCCACCGGGGTGTCGGCGAGATCCCCGATGTGAGCCGTCAGCCCGGCGCTGTTCACCAGGCCCGTCACCGTGCCAAACGCATCTGCCGCTGCCACGAACAAGGCTTCGACGTCGTTGTCATCGGTCACATCGACGCGGACCGCCTGACAGCGCGCCCCATCAGCTTGAGCATTGGCAACCACCCGGGATGCCGCTTCATGATCGGTTCGATAGCCGACGACGAGGTCGTGTCCAGTTCGAGCCAGGTGCGCGACGACCGCTGCGCCGATGCCGCGCCCGCCCCCCGTGACAATGGTGACTGGCCGCCCGTGCTGTTCCATGGCCGTCATCGTCCTGAACCGCGGGCCGTGAGGTCGAGTTGTGTCAACGGAGGGCGTCCTTGCCTCTCTGCCTCACCGGTCACGGGCGACCGCGGCCGATCGCGAAGGGGGAGCGATGCCGCATATGCCTCGACCGCGGCACCCGTGCGACCCGCATCATCGGTCGCGAGAAGATCAAGGAGGGCTCCGCGCAGCACTGCAAGGGCGAGGGTCCGTTCCGCTCGCCCGCGATCGCTTCGCCGACGCCCCGGTGACTGAGCCGCCGCCAAGACGGAGAGCCAGTCCTCGATCGTTTGCTGGGCGAATCTGGACCAGGCCCCCAGCGGGTCCATCAGCGAACGAGCGTATGCCTCCACCCACAGGGTCAAGAGCCCGCGATGGCGCCTAGCCGCCAGCCATCCCCACGTAATGCGCACCGCAGCCTGAAGTCCGCCCTCGGGTGCGCAGCGAAGGGTCGCAAGGGCCTCCAGCTCGTCCTCCCTGGCCCGAGCCAGCAGAGCTCGCACCAGCTCCTCCTTGGAGCCGAAGAGGTAGAGGAGGACCCGGGGACTGGATCCTATGGCGGCGGCGAGGGGACGAAGCGATGTGTCGGCCAGCCCGTGTTCCAGCACGTATCGGTAGGCGAGCTCGAGCAGATCGGTCTTGCGTGGCGAGGCGGAGGGAGCTATGGCGTCCATGCCGCTATGATAACCTAACCGCTGAAACACTCGTTTCAGTCTGCGACAGGTTTGGCCACGGTCAGGATGCGTGTCTCACGTGTCAGTGATGGGGGAGTCATGGACACCAACGACCTCGTTATTCGTGCCCTCGACCAGCCCGGCGACCTGGGCTGGGTGGTGATGGCTCACGGTGAGCTCTATGCCCGAGAGTTCGGTTGGGACACCAGCTTCGAGACGCTGGTGGCCAGGATCGTTGCCGACTACGCCGCGAAGCACGATCCAGAGCGAGAGCGTGCGTGGATCGCCGCGGCCGGCGGCCAGCGGGTCGGGTGCGTCTTCTGCGTGGCCGCCGATGCCGAGACGGCCCAGCTGCGGATTCTTCTGGTCGATCCCAGCGCTCGCGGGAGGGGCCTGGGAGCGTGGTTGGTCGACGAGTGCCTAGCCTTCGCCCGGGGTGCCGGTTATCGACGGATGCGCCTGTGGACGAATGACCCTCTCGCGGCCGCCCGGCGAATCTACTTGTCCCGGGGTTTTCAGGTCGTCGAAGAGGAGCCGCACCACAGCTTCGGCGTTGACCTTGTCGGTCAGGTCTACCAGCTCGACTTGGGGACCTTCGGTGACTCTGCGCATCGCCGCTGACGACCCGCGCGCTCCGGACGTCCTGGCGCTCATCCAGCGACACCTCGCCTTCAACCGAGGGGTGACTCCCGATGGGCACGTCCACGCTCTCGAGGCCGAACGGCTCGCCGAGCCCGAGGTGACGTTCTTCAGCGCCCGACGCGGCTGTGAGCTGCTCGGGATCGGCGCGATCAAGCGGATCGACGCAACCCACGCCGAGATCAAGTCGATGCACACGGCCCAAAGTGCGCGCCGGCAGGGGGTCGGCGCGGCGATGGTGGCACATCTGCTCGCCGCCGCCGCCCACTCTGGGTACCAGCGGGTGAGCCTCGAAACCGGATCGACCCAGGACTACGCGCCCGCGAGGGCTCTCTATGCGAAGTTCGGCTTCACCCCGTGCGGCCCCTTCGATGGGTACACGGACACGACGTTCAGCGCGTACATGACCAAGGAGCTGGACGCGCGGCTCTGAGGGTCACGACGCCGGGCAGCTCCCCGAGGGCAGGTCCAGGCCGGGCGAGGTGGTCAGCTTCCGCTGCCACACCCCCAGGTCCCCGCCCTGGCTACCGGCTCACCACCAAGGCGGTTTCGGTCTTGGGCTACGCGTCGTTGGAGGAACTGCAGCAGCTCTTCGCGTACAGATGCGATGGCTCGGCGCGTCTGCGCGTACAGGCGCGTACGCGGCGTTGAGCATTCTCAGGAAGCTGTTACAGCGGCCACCCCGGGCTGGACCTTGGTCAGGGGCGCGTACGCTGCAGGCGGGGCCCGGGTCGGCTTCAAGGTGGTTGAGATCAAGGGGTTGCTGGCAACCGGCGGCCACCCGCCGGTGAGGGCGCTTGCGGCCCAGAAGCGCGACCAGCTACGCGACCGGGCTCGTGAACTCAACTTGCTTGCTGACCTGATCGATCACTTCGTTGACTGCCCCAGTGCCAACGCCTTCGAGTGCGAGCACTTCCAGCGCGGTCTTCGCCAAGCCCTACCCTTCGAAGGGGCCCGCGTGCATGCCGGGGACAGTATCCCGGCAAGCCTGGCGTCCCGCCGGAGTGCGAGATGATCAGGGGTGGAGAAGGCGTTGAGGTTTCGAAGTCCCACCACCTCTTGACACGCCAGACGGCCCGGTCAGCGGGATCGAGGAAGCGGGCATCATCGCCGGTTGCTACGCGGAGCTCGACCTCCGCGCGGTCGGACATCAACTAACGGCGGTCGTCCGGGTTGAGAGAGGCAGACACTCGCCCCGGCTCCCGCAGCCGAAGAGCGAGCTCCTCGACCTCCACGGCGCCCCGGGCGGCGTCCATGACCACGTGAAAGGCGGCGTCATCGTCCAAATCCGGGGCATGCCGGTCGAGGTCCAGAAAGACCACCGTCGCCAGCCACGCCAGCCGCTTGCTGCCGTCGACGAGAGCGTGGTTGCGAGCGACCGAGTGGAGGAGCGCGGCCGCCTTGAGCTCGAGGCTCTGGTAGCCGTCCTCCCCGAAGGCGCTCGACCGCGGTCGAGCAGCCGCCGAATCGAGGAGACCAACGTCTCGTACCGGCCCCACCCCGAGAGTGCGAACCAACCCCAGCAGGTCCTCGAGAAACACGTACTCGACCTCGCTCAAGCGCGGCCGAGGCGCTCGAGGACGTCTCCCTCCGGTTGTTCATCCGGCCCGATGCCGCTTCCACCTCAGCTTGGTGGCCCTGGCGCTCGTAGCGGTCCAGCACGGCCCGGCGGATGATCTCCTGGGGAGGCGCCCCTCCGCCTGGGCGAGGGCGGTCAGGGCTTTCTCCATCTCGGTATCGGTGCTCGTTGTGGAGGGTTCGTGACCTCCTGCATTCATCGGCCCGTCTAGGCATGGTTGACTTTTACTAGTAAGTTATATAACCTTATGGTTATAGCTACCGACGATCCTCTGGGCCGCGTCTTCGCCGCCCTTGCCGATCCCACCCGCCGAGCGATCCTCGAGCGCCTTGCTGGCGGAGAGGCCGGTGTCGTGGAGCTGGCACAAGCATCCACGCTCACGCAGCCAGGCATCACCAAACACCTCAAGGTGCTGGAGCGGGCCGGCCTCATCGGTCGTGCACGCGTCGGTCAGCGTCGCCCGGCGAGGCTCCAGCCCGACGGCCTCATCCCCGTGGACGAATGGCTGCGCCGTGCCCACGCCGAATGTGGTCCGACCGCCTCGACCGTCTCGAGGCGCATCTCGCCACCCCAGCACCGGCAACCGCTGCAAAGGAGAGCCCCAATGTCTGAGACGCACACGGCCATGGATCTGCGATCCGCAACCCCGGTCAAGCAGCTCGTCCTCGAACGAACCATCAAGGCCTCGCCGGAGCGTGTCTTCGACGCCTTCACCGACCCGGACCAGCTCACGAAGTGGTGGTGGCCCAGCGGCTTTAGCTGTCCCGCCGCAGAGGTGGACCTTCGCGTCGGCGGGAAGTACCGGCTCGCCATGGAGTGGCCGGGCTCCATCCCTTCGGAGGCCCAGTTCTCCCACCACATGGCTGGCGAGTACTACGAGATCGAGCGTCCACACCGGCTGGTCATGAGCGGCCGGGCAGTCAACGACGAGCAGGGGGAGCTCTTCGCCACGCTGATCGAGGTGACGTTCCGGGCGTGCGATGAAGGCACCGCGCTCACCGTCCGCCAATCCTACGTCGAGCCGCTGCCTCCCACCGAAGCGCTAGGCGGTGCCGAGCAGGGCTGGTCGGAGCAGCTCGACAAGCTCCAGCGCCTCCTCGCGGACTGAACAAGACCAGGGGTTCACACGGGAGAAGTCCGCTACATGTCTAGATCCGTGCTTTACATGTCTATGTCGCTGGACGGGTACATCGCTGGCCCCAATGACGAACCGGGCAACCCTGGCGGCGACGACTTCACGCGGCTCCACGATTGGTATAGGTTTGCTTCGGACGCTGGGCCAGCAGCGGAGACCACTGATGCGTCGGGAATCGCCAGTCAATTCCTCAGCGAAATCAAAGAGACCGGCGCCGTCCTCGCCGGTCGCCATACTGCGGAACAGACCGATCACTGGGGCGGTGACCACCACGACGGCGTCCCTATCTTTGTGTCCAGTCACCGGCCGCCGGGAACGTCAGTCGCCAAGTATCCATTGGTGACGTATGTGACGGATGGGATCGCCAGCGCGATGGCACAGGCGAAAGCCGCTGCAGGTGACCGCAACGTGCTGGTCCATGGTGCATATACGGCACAGACGGCGCTTGAGGCCGATGTGCTCGACGAGTTGCAGATAGACCTAGTCCCGGTGCTCTTCGGTAGCGGCCGCCGACTCTTCGATGTGTTGCCGGCGAGGGTCGAGTTGGAGATCGTTCGAGTGGTCGACACCCCGGAGGCCACCCACATCCGCTACCGCATAGCGAGGTAACTCCGCGGAGCCCTGCCTACGATGGCAGCCACCGAGTGGAGCGGGAGACGGGACTTCGAACCCGCGACATCCAGCTTGGAAGGCCAGCGCTCTACCAACCGACTTCCCCGACCGCCGATCGCGGCAACGCACGACGGAAGCCGGGGCTCTCTGCACCCTGGAAGTCGCTCGCCCCGTAAGGTGGAACGGGTGCAAGACCGAGATCCTCGCGGCCCCTGGGGAGGGAGGGGACGGGTGCTAGCCCCGGCGCCCCATCCGCTCGAGTTGATCCGTAGCAGGAGCTCACCGACTGGCTATCTGCTCGTCGACTACGCCGTCATCGGGTAGGCGAGCAGCCCGTCGCGGACGACCGGGCAAAGCTGCGCAGTTCCCTCACGTCACGCACTTCATCCGTCCGCATCCGGCGAGGCCGGGGGTCGCTCGGGCCTACACGGCCGCGCTGCAGAGTCTCCTCCCGCGGTCGCGCCCATGCCCCCGTAAGCGCGGCTCGCTCTCCGACCGACCACGTTCCGCGTGGATGAGGCGAGCACGCCTTCGGAGCCGCCTGGGGCGGCCCAAGCGAACTAACCCTCTCGCCTCCGAGTCACCGTCCTCTGCCCGTGACGGTGGGTCATCACTGCAAGCCTTGGCCCGCCTCATGGCCGCTGAGCGGTGGATCCGGGCTATGCTAAGGTGCGCCTCGCCGCGATGGCTGCCGCTTATGGCCGGTGCACTCCGTCGGTCACCACCAGTATAGTGGAGGACTGATCAGAGGACCCTGCACCGCCCAACGCTGACGTGTGTGACGGCCTCGCTCGTCGTCCCTGACGGCCTGTGCGGAGTACTCCCCGGGCTACATCCCGGAAGTCATAGGCAGCGGGGCCAATGGAGGCATACGTGAGCCCATCCTCGAGTAGCGCGACAACAGATGGCCAGCTCGACGCTGCAGGCGCAGCGACATTCGTGCTGGTTCCCGGCGGATGGCATGGCGGCTCGCACTTCCGGCCACTCACCGACCGGCTGCGCGCCCGCGGCCATGTGGTGCACGAGCTGACGCTCAGCGGCGTCGGCGAGCGCAGTCACATCCCTGCCGGCGTAGTGAATCTGGATACGCACATCGAGGACGTAGTCAACGTCTTCGAGCAGGAGGACCTCCATGACGCGGTGCTCTGCGGCCACAGCTACGGGGGCATGGTGATCGCCGGGGTGGCGGACCGCGTAGGCGATCGCATCGCCCGCATCGTCTACATAGACGCCTATGTCCCCGAGGACGGAGACTCGTGTTTTTCGCTCACGACGCCGGCCTTCCGACGACTCTTCATCGACGGCGCTCGCGGCGACGGACTGGCTGTGGCACCCCCGCCGGGGCACAGTCGAGGGGCCACGAGCCATCCGATCGCAAGCTTGCTACAGGCAATCTCACTCAGCGGTCGCCAGAACGACGTCGCTCGCCGCGACTACGTCTACCTGTCTGGTTGGTCCGGGACGCCGTTCACCGACGTCTACGAGCGCCTACGCCAGGACGACGGCTGGCGTGTGCACGAACTTCCGACTGGCCACAACGGGATGGCGGAAGCGCCCGACGAACTCGCTGCCATCCTCCTGACCGATACCAAACCTCTGTAGACGAAGGCATGGAGGCTGATGACGTCGGCGGCGCGGTTGTCTAGCTAGCTAACCCTCGTGAGGGGATGACGATCCTCTGACCGCCGCGTCGCGTTGAGGAAGCCAACCAGCACTGGATGTGGTCCGATGTCGAGGGTGGCGACCTGGGGGACGTAGAGCGTGGCCAGGAAGAAGGGGTGCCCGGGCAACTCGAGGATGCGAGGCTCGCCGTCGCGACCGAAGCCGCTGAAACGGAGCCCCGCCTTCTCCAGGGGAGCTCGATACTGCGAGTTCAACCCGAAGCTGCAGAAGAACGGCTCGACCGCCTCGGTTGCCCCGTAGAGGTCGCCGGCCAGCGTGCCGGGCCTGATCTCGACGGGGTGCTGCTGCCCGACCAGTGAACAGGTCAGCGGGACGACAACTAGAACGTCGGCGTCCGGGTTCAGCTCGGCGTGGTCCGCGCCGGTTATGCCAGCCACGTCGCGGGCGAACTCCATGATCACGTGCTGGAAGCCTCCGCAGGTCCCCAGTAGCGGTGTCCGGTGCTCGCGCGCATAGCGGATGGCGGCGAGCGCTCCTTCCGTGCTCACGTAGGGGCTGCCCGGTGCCATCAGCACACCGGAGTACTCGCTGAGCTGCGACGGCTCGTCGAGGAGGGTCAGGGTGGGTACCCAGCGGGTTTCGGCGCGGAGTCGAGAGAACGCCGCGTCGGTGGCCTCGTGGGTCAGGTAATGAGGGTTGCGGTCTCCGACGATGGCGATCACTCAGGGCTCCTCCGGTCAACTGGCCTCCGGGCGATTCTCCCGTAGACTGTAGCCTCCTGTCCATCTGTATATTCTGAACATAACCATGCAGAAGAGCTTCACACCCGATCTCGGTCACCTGCGCACGCTGCGGGAGGTGCAGGAGCGAGGAACGGTCACCGCCGCCGCTGACGCCCTCCACCTGACGCCCTCGGCGGTGTCACAGCAGATCGCCGCCCTGGCTCAGTCGGTCGGGGCGCCGTTGCTCGCCCGCTCCGGGCGCCGCATCCGACTCACCGCCCAAGCGCACGTCTTGCTCGAGCATCTCGATCTCATCAACGCCGAGCTGGAGCGCGCCCGAGCCGATCTTGACGCGTTTGCGCTCGGAGAGGTGGGGAGGGTCGGCGTTGCCGCTTTTGCGACGGCCATCACGGGCCTCGTGGTCCCCACCCTCTCCATCCTCGGTCGATCGCATCCAGGGTTGACGATCACGGTCGAGGAGGTCGAAGCGCCCGCCTGTTTCAGCCGCCTGGATGCCGGGACCATCGATATCGCGATCGCCGTCGATTACGCGCGCGGACCCCGTCGTGACGATCCCCGCTACCAGCGCGTCGAATTGCTGCGCGATCCGCTGCGCGTGGTTGTGCCAGACGGCCACCCGGCCAGCTTTCAGGAGGCGGTGGACATCGCTCAGCTGGCCGAGGATGGATGGGTGATCGGAGCCGATGACCACCCGTGTTACGCCATCACTATGGCGGCTTATGCAGCGGCCTCGATAACCCCCCGGATAGTTCACCGCACCAACGACTGGGGGGCGGCGATTGCGCTCGTGGCGAGTGGCAGTGGCATTGCTCTGGTGCCCGCTCTGGCGCTGACGCGGAAGCACGCCGGCATCGCCGTGCTACCCGTTCGCGGTCAGGAGCCGGCACGGAGCATCTACGCGGCCGTCCGTCGCGGCTCTGAGGAAGCCCTGCGCATCAGACTGGTTCTCGACGTGCTGAGTTCAGTTGCCGCGCGCCTACGGCAGCCCGACAAGCCGAGGTGATCGGCCAATTCTTGGAGAAGCAGGCTGCAGGCGTGGCCGACGACGCCCTGGCCGCCGTAGTCACCAGCGGACGCCGGGGCGGGCTGGTGCGCTTCACCTGAGAAGTGCCGGCTGATCGGGTACCTACTGCCTCGCACGCGCAAGTCTCCCCAATAGGCCCAGGCACAACTTTCTCGCAGCCGGCTCCGGCACGCCCCTACCTGAGTGAAAGATCGAGGCTAGATCCCGGCGGTGTCATTCGGCGCGAGGTGCAGCTGTTCGAAGTACCGCCGGAGGCCATCAAATCGCTCCAAGTACGGTCCTGATGGCCACCAGGGCGGCCGGGGTGTCGTAGACGCAGCTGCGGCCTGAGGGGTACCGGCCGAAAGGCTCCGAGGCCAGCTACGTCGACAACGGGCTAGCGGCGCTCCTGGGCGAGCCAGGCGTGGGTGGCCGTTGTCCGCCGTCGTCCGAAGCCCGCGGGGTGGTCCCTTTCCGAGGTTGACTGCGGTACTTCAGGCGATACGCCCCCTGATAGTCACGGTCCTGGCAGATGCATAGTCCTCGGGGGTCTTTCTGAATCGGCAGTGTCATGACCGCCTCCGGAAGGGGGGACATCACGTTGATCCGGGTGACGCGGCTGCCTTCTTGGTCGAAGCCGAGAGCGTGGGCTGTCCCGCTTGCCGCGAGCAGGATCCCCGCCAGAGCTGATTGGTGGTTAAGCGGGACGTGGAGTTGAGGGGCGAGGTCACCGGCGCCGAGGGGCAGTAGCGCGCCGCCACAGAGGGCCTCCTTGTAGAGGCGCGCGAGCGGCATCCCCTCGTAGGGGGACAGGGTCGCGGGATCGACACCGAACCGGCTGGCGATGAGGTCGAGGAGATCTCGAGGAGCTGCAGCGCGATGGTAGAGGAGATCCCGCACTCGCATCAGCTGGTCGGGGATCCCGAGCGCTCCTGCCAGGATTGCGTCATCACTGGGTATTTCTCCTTTAGGAAGGTAGAGACAGCGCAGACACGCTCCGTCGCCCAGGAAGTGATGCGTGGACACGCCGAGGTCGCCGGTTTGCGTCCAGGCGTTGGCGATCCACCGCGGCAGGGACGCCTGGACGGCCCGTCTGTCGGTGGCGGAGTCGAGCGCCACCAGGACTGTCTGCGGCGCTTCGCCGGACTTCTCCACGAAGTCGGCCCACGACATCGGCCAGAGCCCGGCCCGCATCGAGCCAGTGAGGTAGCGCTCTGCCACGGCGAGCTTGGATTGGCCATCGTCATCGCGCAGGGCGAGGACGTAGCGCTGCAGGTTGCTGAGCTCGATGGCCTCCGGATCGATCAGATGCACAACCCCGGTGGTCGGCAGCTGGGCCAGAGCCCACACCGTCGCGTTGCCGATGGCGCCCACCCCGACCAGGGTGAGGTCAGGAATCTCTATCGCTTCGAGGTCGGGGCCGGCTCCGGAGGAAAGGCGCCAGGTGGAGAGCGCCGTCTCGCGATCGAGGGGGTTAAGCGACGGGCCCGCGAAGACGAAGCGAAAGGCATTGGCGGACGCAAGGCACGCAGCCGCGCCGGCGCCGAAGGGGTTCCGGCTGGGCCCCGTCGGCTGGGCAGATTTCGCCGAGACGAGGCCGGTCCAACCGCAGCTTCCCGCGTAGACCCCGGGGCCCTCCGGGAGCACGGCATCGCTGCCGACGCCGATCCAGAACGATGCGTCGCCGCCCTCGGTGATCCCGATCACGGGATTGATCCTCGAAGCCAGCTGAGCCAGCTCAGCGGCGAGCGAGGACACCCGATCCGGCGCCTGCAGCGTCAGCTTCGGGTACAGCCGCGCGGCGAGCCGGACCAGCAGGTCGAGCAAGGCACGGCCCTCGGGGGCGTCGCCAGCCTCCTGGTCGAAGCGGATGCCCAGGGATGCCCCCTCCAGTCGGCGGACGAACTCGGAGTGGTCGAAGTCCGCCAGTACCTGCGCCGCCGCCATCGCCCACCGCGAGTAGTAGTCGGCGAGGCTCATCGGCCGACCAGCATGGGCACGAGATCAAGGCGGAGCTTTGCATCCAGCTCTTCCCAGCCCCACTCGGTGAGCCGGTAGACCGCAACCTTTGGCGTTACCAAGCCATGGCGGCAGAAGTCAGGAATGACGATGGAGAGGCCGCCGAGGGTGGTGACGATGGGGTACGCGTCGTCGGTCTCCGAGTGGTAGGCCTGGTGGGATTACGCCAGCCGCCCCCGACGCCGCCGTTGTTCGTACTGACGCCGAAACCGAGGTTTGTCGTGGGAGGATTCACGATCCACCACTCCAGCGCGGCCATCGGGCCATAGCCGCTGACGGTCTCCCACGCGGTATTACCGTCCGTTCTGGCCGAGGGGCCCTTAGTTTGCAGAATAAACTGCCCGCCGTCGGTGCCCTGGGCGTTGGCGTCGAGGTAGGTAAACGACGCGGTCCAGGGTTGGTTGGTCAGGCCGGCCATCGGCGTGTTGCACCAGAGGTTGTTGAATTCCCCGCCGCTGGGTGTGAGCGAGGCTGTATCGCCGGAGATGGTGGGGGCGGCCCCGGAGGTGTTCTGGATGGTCCAACCGCTGTTAGTGATGCCCGAATAGATCGGCGAGGCCAGTTGCAGCGTGCCGCCACTGACGATCGTGGGACCCGTGTAGGTACTCAGAATTTCCAGCACCATCAGGCCGTTGCCGGTCTTGGTGAGGCCGCCCCCGTTGCTGCCGCTGAGGATGCCGTAGTAGCTCGTACTGGCGTTGTTGCCCCCGGCGAGAGTTGCACTGGGTTGGAGGACTGGTCCTGGAGGGCCACATTGCCCAATCCGCTCAAGCCCCGATGGACGGGGCGGTGATGCCGGAAGCGAAGCCCAGGCCGTTGTTCACGCCCACGTTGATGGTGCTGTTCTGGGCTGCCTGGGAATGACCGAGCAGCAACGATCCGGTGGTGATCGAGGTGGGACCGGTGTAGTTGTTGCTGGCCGTCAAGACGACCGTGCCTGGCCCCGCGCCAGTGTCAGGCTGGCGGTGCCGGTGATGCGCGGGCGTAGGTGAGCGTACCGCCGCCCCCGCCGAGCAGGCAAGAGGGCGTCGCGCCGGCGGGCGTCAGCGATCCGCTGAAGGTGTTGTTGCCCACCGAGCCAAGGGAAAGCGTGGGATAGTTGGTAAAATCCAAATTCTCGTTGCTGGCCGACGTGATGGCCAGGGCCCCGGCCGAGGCGGTGCTGGCCAGGGCCAGCACGCTGGCCGCCGTGACCGGGCCGCCGCTCCCGCTGCGCCGCCGGAATTAATCAGGATCGTGCCGCCGGACGGCAGCGCGGCGCTGCGCCGAAGACCGCCGCGCCGCTATTGATCGTGGTGCCGCCCGTGTACAGGCTCGTGCCGCGAGGGTTTGCACGCCGCTGCCGATCTTGATCAGGCTCAGGTGGCCGGGGTGGCCGCGGTGAGCGTGCCCGAGAAGGTCTGCGAGCTGTTGTCGCCGCCGATGGTCAAAGGCGAGGGGAAGCCGCGTTGCTATTGGTCAGCGTGCCGATCCGCTCGAGCGAGCCGACGGTTTGCCCATTGCCGTTCAGGTCCACCACCGCGCCGGAAGCAATCTGCAAAGTCGAGGCTGCCGGGACGCTATTGCGGCGAGGCTGAAATTGGAAATCTGCTGGGCCGAATTGGAGCCGCCCTGGCCGGCGCCAAAGCCGAAATAGACCGGCGACGCGCTGCCCAGTGTGGCTAGCCAGGTTGGCGGCGTAGCTGAGATTCGCACGTATTCGCTCCTTGGACCATCGACACGGTGAGCGTAGACGATCCGTTATAGGCGATGGTCATGTTGATCGGGGTCGTCGACGCCATGTTGACGTTGCCGAGGGCATAGTAGGTTGTCGAGTTGCCGTTGGTGGTACTGAAGCCGAAACTGGTGTGGCGTGGTGTTCACAATGTTCCAGACCAGCGCGACGTCCACGGCCAGAGGCAAACGAGTCGGCTTGCCAGTTGTTATTGTTTGCCGCGTCCCCCGGACCCCGTGGTCTGCAGGATGAATGCCCCGCCATCGCCAAAGTTGGCCGTTGGTGTGCTGATAGGTGAACGAGGCGGTCCAAGGCTGGGAGCTCAGGCCGGCCACGGGGGTGTTGCACCACAGGTAGTTTTCGATGCCGCCGCCGCCGGTGTCAGCATGACCGTGTTATTGCCGACTGTAGGGGTGTAGCCCCCTTGAATGTTGTGGACGGTCCAGCCGGCGCTGCTGAGGCCCGAAGTGCCGGCCGGCAGTTGCAGCGTGCCGCCGCTGACGTTGGTCGCGCCGGTATAGCTATTGCCCGCCGCAAGCGTTGTCAAGCCGCCGCCGCTGATGGTCAGGCCGCCGTTGCCTTTCATAGGACCTGAGAGCGTCGTGTTGCCCGGCGCCGGCCAGCGTCAACGTGTTGCCGCCGTTGGCGATTGTTCCGCTGACGGCCAGCGTTTGGTTGGCCGCGGTCGTGCAGGTATGCCGCGCAGCTCGAGAGTAATGGGCGAGCTGATCGTCGCCGAGCCGTTGGCCGTGATGCCGTCACTGCCGCTCGTCAAGCCGTAACTGGAGGCGGAAGCGATGGTGTAGTTCGGATTAGCGAAGGTGATGCCGGTCGCGGTGACACTGGAGCCCAGTGTCACGGTGTAGTTCCCGGACGTGCCGGCACTAAACAGGCGTCGTTGCTGTTGGCCCAGGCAAGGACGCTGCCATTGTTCCAGTCGTTGATGGACCCAACTTCCCAGGTGTTGGAGCCATCGCTCGGGGAGCCGCTTTGCAACCCGTCCCAGGTGTAGGACTGCCCCCCGGCCGGGCTGGTGAAACACAAGACGGAAACTGCCCCGAGAATCAGAGCGGCAAACAACGCGATGCAACGGGGGGGGGGGGGGGGGGGGGGGGGGGAGGAGAGAGAGAGAGAGAGAGGAGGAGAGAGGAGGAGGGGAGAGAGAGAGAGAGAGAGAGAGAGAGAGAGAGAGAGAGAGAGAGAGAGAGAGAGAGAGAGAGAGAGAGAGAGAGGAGAGAGAGAGAGAGAGAGAGAGAGAGAGAGAGAGAGAGAGAGAGAGAGAGA
>CAVOOO010000003.1:0-5658 GCA_963697585.1 uncultured Chloroflexia bacterium
CGCCGGGTTGTAGAGCGTCATGGTACCCTCGCGGATGCGATCGGCGCCATAGAAGCGCCGCCGAATCTGTTTCCAGATTAGCTTCGGATGCTTCCGGCGCAGCCAAGCGATCACCCGCCACCAGGTGTAGTAGCCGAGGTAGGCGAACGTCGTTTTCGAGGCGGAGTACTTGAAGTACGCTGCCCAGCCACGCAAGATCGGGTTGAGGACCCGGAGCACGTCGGCCAGCCGGAGTGAGGTTGTCCCTCGGCTCGTGGCTCGCTTGATCTTCTCGGTCACCGCTGCCAAGGCAACCTTGGACGGATAGGTGACGACAACAATCCGGCCGCCGCGCCCTGCCTTCCGCTGGATGTGGAAGCCGAGGAAGTCGAAGCCGGTGTCGATGTGGGTGACCAGGGTCTTGTCGGCGGAGAGCGTCATATTCAGGTTGGTGGCCAGCAGTTCGCCGATGTCGTGTCGAAGGCTCTCCGCATCCTCACGACTGCCGTGAACCGCCACGACGAAGTCGTCTGCGTAACGGATCAACCGGTAGTTCGGCTGTCCGTGGCGGCGTCGCTGCTGACGCCGCCATTGGGGGCTCATGTCCTCTTTCCATACCCGGTCAAAGTGCCGGTCGAGGAGGGATAGATAGATGTTGGCGAGCAGCGGCGAGATGATCCCGCCCTGCGGCGTGCCGCTGAGGCTCGCGGCAAAGCCCCCGTGTTGTTCGACCACCCCCGCGCGGAGTGACCCGCGAATCATGTTTAGCACCCGACGATCACGGACCCGCTCTCTGACAAGGTCCATGAGGATGCGGTGGTCGACGTTGTCAAAGCAGGCGCTGATGTCGCCCTCAATGATCCATTCGTAGTTCGACGGCCTGCTGGTGATGTGATGCAGCTCGGCGATGGCGTCTTGCGCCCGCCGGCCTGGTCGATACCCGTATGACGACGGGTAGAAATCGGCCTCGAAGATTGGCTCGATCACGAGCTTGAGCGCCATCTGTGCCACACGGTCGCGCAGCGTCGGTATCCCGAGGTAGCGGACCTTGCCGCCCTTCTTCGGGATCGTCGTCTGGCGAACCGGCAGCGGCCGGTATCGTCCGGTCTTGAGGGCGCAGCGGAGTTCTTCCAAGAACACGCTGACGCCCCGGCGCTCGACGGCGTGTCGCGTCACTGCGTCCACGCCCGCGGTGCTGGCTCCCGCATTGTGGGCCACCCGTTCCCAGGCGACGACGAGCGTCGCCTTGTCACAGACCAAGTTGAACACGTCGTCAAACCGGCGGTCCGGTTCGCTGAACGCCCATCGATGCAGCTTTTGCTGGTGCTCGAGTACCCGCAGACTTGCCTCTGTGAGGTCCGGCCACGGAGCGGCGCCATTCGGCGTCGACCTTCCCATCACCCTCATGCTGCTTGTCACGCTGCCGCCCTTCCCCATGTGGCCGGCTTTCCCGGCCTCGGAGTACTGCGGCGGCTCCGCCACGACCCGACGTCAACAGCGGGCGTCGCGCCTGCCCGTCCACCGACTGGCCGCCGGCGGCCGAAGAGGGCGACGCCGAGTCGCTTCCCACGTTCACTGGAGTTCATTCCGACGGGGTCGGTGCCCAGCTTCACCCCGACGGTATCGCCCGAACCGCACATCGCAGTCTTGGCTCGGGCCTCTTGCCGCACATAGGATGGATGCGACAAGAGAGGGAGGGCGATCAGTTGGCGCTCCTCCCAGCACCGCAGAACGACCCATCCACCAGGGTTTGCAGGTCGTTGACAACTCACGGGGCCTCGATCACTGATTCAGTTTCCTTGCACCTTTCCGTCTTCGCTTGCGGGCACAGGCTGTCTGATGGTGCCGACCTGTCCCTGCGTTGTCAGGGCTGCTCCTGGCCGCGCCCCCGACCCGGGGTCTGACCTGCCCTCAGCTTCTGCCGACCACTGCGACGGCCGGTGGCGGATCTCTCATCCGCATGAACCTCCAGCGCCTCGTGGCGCACAGCCGACCTCGTCCACGATGAGCAGGCTGGGTCCGGCGTAGAAGCGCATGGTGGTGGCCCAGCGCCCCTCGATGGCGGCCCGGTGGCAGCGGGCCGCCAGGTCGCTGGCGGTGGTGTAGTACACCCGGTATCCCGCCTCCACCGCCTGGTGTCCCAGCGCCACCGCCAACATGGTCTTGCCGACGCCGGGCGGGCCGATGAAGAGGACGTTGGCCGCCTCCTCGACGAAACGCAGGGTGGCCAGCTCGTCGATCAGCTTGCGGTCCAGTCGGGGCTGGGCCTCGAAGTCGAAGTCGCCGAGGTGCCAGGGCGCCGGCAGGCAGGCGAAGCGACGGCGGCCGGCCAGGCGTCGCTCCTCGGTGCTCGCCACCTCGACGCCGAGCAGACGGGCCAGGAAGGCGCTGTGGCTGAGCTTCTTCTGGCTGGCGTGCTCGAGCTCGGGGGCCAGCGCCTCGGCGGCGGCGGTCAAGCGCAGGTAGGTGAGGTGTCCACGGAGCTGCTGGTACACGCTCTGCTCGCTCACTGCGCCACCTCCGCCAGCTCGGCGTAGCGGCGGCGGCCGGGGCCCGGGCCACCGGTCCCGGTGGGCGGTTCTCCTTGCGCCGGCACGGGGGCGCCGTGGTGAAGGCGCTGAGCACCGCGGTCTCCAGGGCGGCGTGGTGTTCCGCGGAGCGCACCGTCACCCCGGCCCCGGCGGGAGCAGTGCGATGACGGGCCAGCACCGCCCCGTTGGCGGCGACCACCTCGACGACCCCGGAGCCGAGCCGCATCCGGACCACGAGCTGGTGCTCCACCAGCTCGGGCGGCACTGAGTAGCGGTTGCCCTGGAAGGCCACCAGGCCGACGCGGACACCCGACGCTCCACTTCCAGGGTGGCGGGGTACGGCTGGACCGGCAGCGGCAGCAACGGCTCCCTCGTCGCCACCTCTCGGACCGTGCTGGCGCCGCGCGGGAGCCCGTCGGCGGTCTCGGGGCAGAACCGGTCGAAGTCGCGCTGGGCATCGGCGACGTCGTGCTGTGAACGTTCATGAAACTGGCACGATCAACGAGCACCAAACTGGCAGTAGTCGTCGCATAATCGAGGGTGCTCTGCGGTGGCCGCGCGGAGCCGGAAGGCGAGCCGCCACCCGCCCGGCGGGAGGAGCGTGCCCTCGAGCGGGCGGCAGGCGACGCATCACACTGGCCGCGAGGTCCGAGACGCCGCCATGGCTGCGCTGGATGCGTTTCGGGGCGAGCGCGGGTTCCAGGCCCGTGTCGTCCGCGTAGCGCGGGAGCTTGGGGTGGGGGAGCGGACCGTGTGGCGGTGGGTGCTGGCGGCCGAGCGTGCGACGCCGCGGAAGGGGAGGCAGCGCTTCGAGGTGAGCGCCGAGGACATCGCCGAACTCGCGTATCGGCATGGCAGTGTCGCCGCCGTCCATCGGGCCCGGGGAGGGGACCCGAGCGTGGCGACGCTCCGGCGGGCGTTCGCCCGTGCCCTGACCCCCGGACGTATGGCTGGGCTCGAGGGTGGCGAGCGGGTGCGGCGGGACTTCGACACCTACCTGACCCGGCCCGCACGCCATCGGAATCACTGCTGGGAGGCGGACCACTGCGAGCTCGCGATCGAGGTTCTCCTCCCCGAAGGGCAGGTCATCAAGCCCTGGCTCACCTCGTTCCTCGACCGCTTCTCGCGGGTGGTTTGCGGGTGGGCGATCTCCGGACAGCCGAGCCAGGAGAGCGTCCTCGCGGCGCTGCGGGCCGCCATCCTCACCGAGCCGCCGTACGGGCCGGCGGGGGGGATCCCGGTGTCGCTCCGCTGGGACCGAGGCAAGGAGTTCCTGGCCCAGTCCGTGGGATCGGCGTCCCGAGCTCTCGGCATTGACGCCCGGCCCCTGCCGGCCTACTCGCCGCACCTGAAGGGGGCCCTCGAACGCTTCCACGAGAGCATCGAGACGCTGCTGCTGGCGGAGCTGCCGGGGTTCACCCATGCGCCGCCCCGAGGAGTCCGGGGCCGATCGGTGACGAAGGCGGCGCTGCTCACCCTGGACGCCTTCGTCACCTGCTTTGCGGAGTTCGTGGTCAGGTACAACACCGAGCACATCCACAGCGCTCTCGGTGGCGACACGCCCCTGGAGCGCTGGCTGGAGGATGACACCCCAGTGGTCGAGATGCCACGAGAGCAGCTGCATCACCTGTTGCTCGCCCGCGAAACCCGGGTGGTCGGAAAGCGGGGGATCCGCATGTTCGGCGCCCACTACAACACTGCCGAGCTCGTCGGCCTGGTGGGGGAGACCGTCGAGGTGCGCTTCATGCCCCAGCGTCACGAGAGCGTCGAGGTCTTCCTCAACGAGGGCCATGTCGGCACCGCCCTCCGCGACGACCTCATCGACGACGAGGACGCCGAGCGGCTCCGGCGGCGACGCCGCGAGGAGGAGCGGTGGCTGGCACGGCAGCAGCGTGATGCCGAGCGGCGGCGTGCCCGACGCTTCGAGGCAGTGACGGCCGCGCCGCCAGCGCCCGAGGAGGCTGAGCGGGCGCACGTCCTGACCCCCAGCCGCAGTCTGATCGATCACGGCCAGATCCCGGCCCACTGGGTACGGCCGCTCCCGCCCGACGAGGTTCCCGATCCGCCACCACGCAGGAGCAGAGATTGATGGATCAGCACCACTTCTTGAACCTCACCGGAGCGCGTGTCGTCGCCACCGAGCAACTTCTCGACACCCGCGACTTGGTGACCGACCTCATCGAGGTGGGGGCGATGGGCGCGGTGTACGGCCCCGCGGGGACGGGGAAGACATTCGCTGTCGCGCAGGCACTCGCGGACCGTCCGTCGAGCAGCTGGGTGCGGAGCACGTTCCGCAGCCGGCCGACGACGAGATTCGTGCGTCACGAGCTGTACACCGCCCTCGGGCTTGGCGTCTTTCCGCCGACAAGTCCTGTGGAGACTGACCGGCTCATGAAGCGTGCCCTCGGGGAATGCTCCCGTCTCGTGGTGATCGACGAGGCACAGTGGCTGAACCGGGAGTGCTTCGAGTACTTCCGCCACCTCCACGACGACCCGCAAACCACCTTCGCCCTCCTCTTCGTCGGGGGTGCTGGCTGCTACGAGGTGCTCCACCGCGAGCCGATGCTGGATTCTCGCCTGTACGCCCACGTGCGGTTCGCGCCCCTCGCGGCGAAGCAGGTGCTCCAGGTCATCCCCGTCTACCACCGCATCTACGGCGGCGTCGACCCGTCCCTGATCACGCTGATCAACGAGCAGTGCGCCCGGGGCAACTTCCGCACCTGGGCGAAGTTCACCCGGCACGCCCTGCGCATGATGGAGCGGGACGGGCGTCCCAGCCTGGACGAGGAGATTGCCCGCAACGTCTTTATGAGGCTGGGGACGGGGCACTATGCCCGGCCGTCAGCGGCGTAGGCGGCGTCCAGCTCCACCTCCTGTCCAGATCCTGCTCGACCGGGCTGACTGTGAAGGTGCACGAAACTGGCACGATCAGCGGTCACCAGAACTGGCACTGGAACGAGCACGAAACTGGCAGGGCTCTTCCGCCTGATCGGATTGCCTGGGCGTCAAGAGACCGGGTTGACCCCCGTCCCGATCTCAGCAGGAGCGACGTTCGAGGCGCTAGAGACTTTTGGCTCAGTGCCAGTTTGATGCCCGATTCTCTGCCAGTTTCGCGCTCGCTCTCCTGCCAGTTTCGTGCACCTTCACA
>CAVOOO010000004.1:0-1529367 GCA_963697585.1 uncultured Chloroflexia bacterium
GGCGGGCCACCGTCTGCTCCTGGGCGGATCCAGCCCGCCCCCGCTCTGGAAGCTGGTGGGTAGCCCAGCGGCGAGAGCAGGTCCCAGTAGAGGGTCCTGCGGCCGTGGCTGCCTGGTGTCGGCCTGACCACGATCGCGCCTCGCCGCGGTGCGACGTATGCCTCGAGCGCACGAAGGATACGCAGGTCGTCGTCCGGGTCGAGCAGGATCTGGACGGGATGAGGCGGCGGCTGCCATACGCCGCTGACGGCGTGGCATGGTGCCCCGTCCCCAGACGCGCGAAGACGTTGCGCGCCACCTCCTCATCGAGATCCGTCCGCGCGCCCCGCTCCATGAAGCGGAGCGCGTGCTGGGTGAACTTGGACCAGGTCCGGAAGTTCCCCCGAGCGCAGTGCCGGTCGACGAGGCTGATCAGGGAGTGGTCGACGTCGGCATAGATGGGGTGGTAGACGGGAATGACCTTGAGCACCTGCTGGGATGTCAGGGCGGCAAAGCGCACGTGGGCGTAGAGTTGGGGAATCCAGCATCGGCTCGCGGTGCAGCACCTCGTAGCATCCGGCGCCCCCGACGAAGAGCAAGGCGAAGGTGGTCGCCGGGTCGTCGTGGAGGTGCCGCAGGTACTCGAAGCACTCGCGGTTCAGCCACTGGGCCTCGTCGATCACCACGAGTTCGGAAGCACTCGGCCAGCGCTGCCTTCAGGAGACGGTCCGTCTCCATGGGGCTGGCCGGCGGTGTCACCCCGAGACCGAGTGTCGTGTAGAGCTCCCAGCGCACGAAGCGGATCGTCGGGCGGCTGCGAAAGGTGGTGCGAACCCAGGTTGACGGCGGTCGCGCCGTCAGCGCCTGCGCAACGGCGAATGTCTTGCCGGTCCCCGCCGGGCCGTACACGGCGCCCATGGCGCGGACCTCGACCAGATCGGCGATCAGGTCGCGGGTGTCCAGCAGCTGCTCGGTGGCAACGACCCGGGCACCGGGCAGGTTGAGGAAGTGGTGTGGCTCCGTCATCGTTCGCTCCTGCCCCCAACCAGGGGCTTCAGGACTCGGGCGTCTCCAGCGGACGCACCCAGTGGGCAGGGATCTCGCCGTGGTCAACCAGGCTGCGGCTCGGTGTCAGAGTTCGCGGCGCGTGGGGCGGATCCGCCTCCTCGGCGGGCGGCGCCTCGGTGATCACCGCAAACCGCCGGTTGCGGCGGCGCGTCGCCGCCCGCTCCTGGCGCGCCAGCCAGCGCTCCTCCTCCACCCGTCGCCGCCGGAGCCGGCCCGCCTCCTCGTCGTCCATCACGTCGGCGCGCATCGCCGTCCCGACCTGCCGGCCTCCGAGGAAGACCTCGACGCTCTCGTGGTGGTGGGGCATGTAGCGGACCTCCACCGTCTCCCCCACCAGGCCGACCAGATCGGCGGTGTTGTAGTCGGCGCCAAAGAGCCGGATGCCCTTCTTCCCCACCACCCGGGTCTCGCGGGCGAGCAGGAGGTGGTTGAGCTGTCCGCGCGCGATCTCGACCAGCGGCACGGGGTTCCCCTGCCACCGCTCCAGAGGGTTCTCGCCGTCGAGCCCAGCGTGGGGACGCTCGCTCTGGTACTTGGTCACGAACGCAGCAAAGAGGGCGACGAAGACGTCGAGGCTGAGCAGTGCGGGTTTCGCTGCCACGCGAGGCCGCCGCTGACGCTCCGGCGCGTGGGTGAACCCCGGCAGCTCGTCGAGCAGAAGCACCTCGATGCTCTCGTGGAACCGCTCGATCACCCCCTTGAGGTGGGGCGAGTACGGCGGGAGCGCCCTGGCGTCGATGCCAAGGGCGCGCGCCGCGGTGCCGACGGCGCCGGCCAGGAACTCCTTCCCACGATCCCATCGGATTGCCGCCGGAACCCCGCCGACCGGACCGAAGGGCGCCTCCGTGAGGATGGCCGCGCGCAGCGCACCGAGGACGCTCTCCTGGCTCGGGTAGCCGGATATCGCCCACCCGCACACCGCTCGCGAGTAGCGGTCGATGAACGACGTGAGCCACGGCTTTATCACCTGCCCGTCCGGCAACAGCACCTCGATCGCCAGCTCGCAGTGGTCAGCCTCCCAGCACTCATTCCGGTGCCGCGCAGGCCGCTGAAGGTATGTATCGAAGCTGCGTCGTACCGCCTCGCCACCCGCCAGACCGGCGAGTTGACCGGGCCTCAGCGCACGCGCGAAGGCCCGACGGAGCGTCCGCTCACTCGGTGCGCCACCTCTCGCGCGGTGCAGGGCGGCGATGCTTCCATGCCAGTACGCAAGCTCGGCGACGTCGTCGTCATCGACCTCGAATCGTCTGCTGCCCGACGAGGGTTCCGTCACCCTGCCGGCTCCTGATACCCAACGCCACACCGTTCGCCGACCCACGCCCAGTGCCTCGGCCACCGCGGCCACCCGGTCCCCGGTAAGCGCGCCCTGAGTCCGCAGCGCCGTCAGGGCTGCCACGCTTGCCGCCCGCTGCTCCTCCGGGACATGACGCGGTCCCTGGCGACGGCGCTCGGTCAATGGACCCTCCCAACGGCCCTCCCCCGTTTGACCCCGAACATAAGTATGCGGCTTAGTGCCAGTTTATGGCCGTTTTCAGTGCCAGTTATGATGGCCGCTGATCTTGCCAGTTTCGCGCCTCTTCACATCCGGCACCCGCTGGAAGCTGATCGCCCGCGTCTGCTTGTGTTCGTCGGCGCGGTGCTCGGCCTCCTCGACACGGTCGGGCAGGATCCGAAAGACGTTCGACGTGAAGAGGCGGCCGTCCCTGAACCCGGCCGCCGGGAATTCGTCCACTGCGGCGGTACGTCCGTGGGCGAACTTCGTACGGCGGCTGCCCTCGGCCTCATGGGCCTTGGCGCCGTTCTCTGTCATCGACACACTCCCAAGACGGACGCCTGTCACACGTCTCTCTGGTTGTCTCGCCGAGGAAAGCTCGCGCTCACGTTGCACGCAGTTCCCAATCGCCGATAGGGTCTCCGGGCATGCCACCCGATAGGTCGTTCGGCCCCCGCTCTCGACACAATAGGCATGTGGTGTCGGCGGTCAGGTGATGAGGCCACTCGCGGTCACCGAGCGAGGCTACCCTCCCGACCTCATCAGACCGCCAGGTTCAGAGGTGTTCGCGCTCATCAGGCATCGGCCGCATCCGAGCGCAGCAGCCAACCGTCGACCTCGAATCGCATCCCGACTGCACTCAATACGCTCGCCCACGTTGGCCTAATCACAACGGCTGGAAATGACGTGCCTGTCTCGCAGGGCGGGACGTAAATGACTAGGATCAGAGCAGGTTCGATGTTCAGGACTTGGGACAGTTCCTTCAGTTTCACCTGACGCTCTGCCACGATCTCAAAAGCCTTGACGAGAACTAGATCCGTGTCCCACGTCTCAAGCGGGCCTGCTAGGCGGCACACCCACCCGCTGTCTTTGTAGGTTGTCGGCTCGCGCCTCGTCTCTCCCCGCCGCCACGAACGCAGTGGGCTCCAGAGCCAGTCGGCGGCTAACCTCGTTGGGATCGAGCGTGCCAGTGAAGTGCAACCTGACTTCACAGCTGGGTACGCTGTTAGCGCTCATGGTACGTCGGGGATCTCCGGCGTCTCGGGCTCGGGTTCCGCCTCCGGCTCGAGAGCGGCCGGCGGGTAGGCCTCGGTGACTCTGGTGCCCTGAAGTCGAAGACCCGTCGGCTGACCTTCACCAACCCCATCCTTCCCCAGCACGTACACGTAACCATCCTTATCTATGTAGAGATTGTAGCGGCTGGATGGACCGCCCATAACCTCCGACTTCTCCTGCTCTGGGTCATACCCGGCCTGCTGGAGCGCCTTTAGCTGTCCCTTTGACAGGGTCTTGACTGCGACACCCACCGCAAACCCCGGGCAGAACGAAGATCCGACGGAGAAGGGGTCGAACCCTATAACGAGGCTCAGAATGAATCCCCCACTAATGACTGGCGAGCAACCTGGGGTGCCGCTAGGCTTGCCCTGGCAAGGGTCGATGAACGACTGCGCGTATCCCAAGGCGCCGCTGTTATCTGTCCCAAGATCGGTGAAGAAGAGCCCTGAGGGATCCTCCACATTGAGTGGGTTGTCGGTGGCATAGCCATACGGCGAGAGGGTCTTGGCGACGTCAGGATCCACGGTGAGGAACTGCCCAGTCGTCGGATCGTAGTAGCGGGCCCGGAGGTAGTAGAGGCCCGAACTCGTTGTCCCGGTACTGACCCTGGAAGATGAACGGGTTGGCGACGGTGATGGTGCCCGTGCAGATGTTGGAGCCGCCGACGGTGACGGTGGCCCCGGTGCAGGCGGTCACGTTGCCGTAGGGGTCGGTCTGGTAAGTCGCCTTGACATTCCCCGAGGAGTCGGTGATCGCCCGGGTGGTGCCGTCCTGGTCATGGTGGTACCAGAGGGTGGTCGAGCCGCTGATCTGCTCCAGCGGCAGCCCCCCAGGTCCGTAGATGTAGTAGGTGGAGCCGTCCTCGATCTGCAGGGGAAGGCTTCCGGAGAGGTCCCAGGCGGCCAGGCTGGTCGTGCCACCCACCGTCTTGCTCATCCGCAACCCGGCCCCGTTGTAGAGGTACGTGGCGACCGTCGACGGGCTGCTGCACCCGGAGCCGTTCCAGGTTCCCGTCTGGATCTCGGTCAGCAGGTTGGCGGCGTTGTAGCTGTCGCAGGTGGCGGCCCCCGAAGCCGGCACCGTGGCGGTCCGGTTCGCCCCTCCGTTGTTGCCGCTGCCGTTGTAGTAGTACGCGGTGGCCCCCGAGGGGACGGTGCCACAGCCGTCGCTGCTGGTCCCGGCGATCGTCCAGCAGAGTTGGTCGGCCGTGCTGAAGCGCTGCTGGGTGCCGCCGAGGGTGGTCAGGTTCTGACCGGGGTCGTAGGCGAACGGCTCAGGAGTGCTGCCGCTCGCGCACGGCGGCTGGGTGCTCCCCGTTCCGGTGGTCCCCGCCTCCGCCGCTGCGACCTGGTTCTGCGTGGTGTACGTGAAGCAAGTCTGGCTCGCCGCCGCCGAGCCATCCGAGGTGACTTGGCCGGCTTCGTCGCGGGTGTAGGTGGCGGAGAAGACCGTCGTTCCGCCGCTCTGCACGTCCGATATGCCCATCACCTGATCCAGGCTATCGTACGTCCACGTGTCGCAGAGCGAGATCGTCCCGGTGCACGAGCCGCCGGGGAAGGTCGTGGTGGTCAGGTTGCTATCCGCGTCATACCCGAAAGTGGTCGTATGGCCGTTCCAGTCCTCGACCGAGGTCTCACGACCGGCATTGTCGTACCCAATCGTCACCGAGCCCACCCCGTTGGGATAGGTGATCTGCGTCGGCTCGTTCCGGAAGTTGTACTGATAGGAGACGGTGGCGCTGCTGCCCCCGCCCTGCGCTTCGGTGACCGAGGTGAGTCGATGGAGCGCGTCAATCGTGTACGACCACGATCCGGTGTCGTCGGCCATGGCGGTGACCTGGCCGTCGGGGTCGTAGCCGTAGCTCACCGCCCCGCTGGGTGCCGAGCCGCACGAGGCGCTGGACGTCGATCCCAGAAGGTACCAGCACAGCTCGCTATCGGCGTCATATGCATAGGTTGTGACGTTGCCGGCCGGGTCGGTCTTGGTCAGGACGTTGCCGTCTAGGTCGTACGTGTACGTCGTGGTCTGGTTGATGTGGGGGCTTGACCCCGGATCCACCGTCATCGACGACACGTCGTTGCGGCTGTCATAGACGTAGGCCTCGAGGGTGTCGTCATTCCCGTCGATCTGGGCCGCGACCAGTCCGTCTGGGGAGTACTGGGTCACACTGGCGCCACTCGGCGGGGCCGCGCAGCTGGCGCTCGAAGTACCGCCCGGCAGCTTCCAGCACTGCTCACCCGCCCCGTTGTAGGCGTAGCTGGTCGGGTTGCCATCGGCGTCGGTGGTCTCGATCAGGTTGTTGTCCGGATCGTAGACGCTCGAGGTGTCCTGTCCGAGCGGAGCTGCCACCGACAGGGTGGCGCCCCAGAAGTTGATGTTGCCCGCGCCGCTGGTCTGGGAGTACGCCGTCTCGTCGGCTGAGCTGCACCCGGCCGGCGGCTGAGAGCCGAACGTGCAGCCCGCCGCCGGCGTCCAGCTGGCGGTGGTCCAGCCGTCGGCGTTGTATTCGGTCTCGGTGACGTCGGAGGCCGGATCCTCGGTCTGCACCAGGTCCCCGTAGGCGTCATAGGTGTACGAGGTGACCTTGCCGTCCCCATTGGTCATCGACGTCACATCGCCGGGATGGCTGCCGTTGGCGTGGGCGTACTTGGTCACCTCCGCGTTGGTCGGGGTGCCGCTGCACGAGCCGCCGGACAGCGCGGTGCAGACCTGGGTTAGGGTCCGGTAGGTCGGGTCGTAGGAGTAGTAGGTGGTCGTCCCCTTGGGATCGGTCATGGTCGTGGGCTGGTAGTGGGTCTCGTCCGCACCGCCATTGCCCGTGTAGGTCCAGCTCGTGGTCCGCCCCAGCCCGTCGGTCTGGGACAGCACATTGCCGAGACTGTCATAGGTGGCCGTTGAGACGTTCCCATTCGGGTCCACGGTCAGCGTGGTCCCCAGGCTGGTGGGGTCGAAGGCGTACGTGGTGGTGGCGGCAGCGGTGGTCGTGCAGCCGGTCGGCCAAGTGCCCGACAGTGTGGTCGAGCAGCCGGTGAGCCCGGTCGTCTTCTGGACCAGCTCCCCGTAGGCGAACTCGTCCACCTCCTGATGCGATGCCGGGTCGGTAACGACGACCGCCGCGATGGCGCTGTAGGTCGACGTCCGAGCTGGGTAGTAGGAGTAGGTGGTGGTCCGGTCAAGACCGCTGGGATCGACCGTCTGGGACGCGGTGGTGCCATCGCTGTTGTATGTCTGCGTCACGACATGCCCGTCCGGGTCGGTCAGCGAGACCAAGCCGTGCACCCAGGTGGACTCGTCGTAGCTGAACTCCTCGGTGAGATCCGTGCTGCCCGGCGAGGCCCTCCAGTCAATCTGGGTCAGCTCGTTGGCGTGCGAGCCGGTCCCGTAGGTGAAGGCCACGGTTCGGGTCTGGCCCGAGACGTTGCCGTCCGTGATCGAGCTGATGTCGCCACCGGACCAAGCGATGCTGAGCGAGCGCCCATCCGAGTCGGTGAGCGAGCTGACCTTGCCGCCGGTGTATCCGAAGCTCAGGGAGTCTCCGGTCAGGTCCGCAATCTTGGTGATCTGACCCGACGAGTTGAACGTGAAGGTCTCGCCAGCATACCGGGTGAAGGTCCACGTCCCATCCCCGTTATGGGCGAGGGTCGCCTGGGTTCGGGGCGCCACGGGCTCGAGGGTGCTGGTCCAGAACTGGGCCTCGGCGCCGTCCTCCTCAGTCACCGAGGTGATCCCGGTCGACGGGCTGGAGGACACCGACATGAAGAGGGGCGACCACCACCCGTAGCCCAGCCCGCTGTTGGTCCCAGCGTTCAGGCTGTTGTAGGTCTGGGTCACCTGAATCGGGAGCCCTCGGGCGGGGATGCTGATGTCGGTGAGGGTCTCCGAGAACTCTCCGCTGTTGACGGTCACCGGATCGCCGTCCACGGCCAGGCTACCGCCCGCCGCCAGAGCCTGGCACATCAAGCAGCCGTGCATCTCGTTCGGTCCGAGCGCTCCCCCGAGAGGCGGGAAATCAGTGCCGTTGATGAGCACCTCCACATTCGAGGGTTGGGATCCGGAGGTGGAGGCATTGTTTTCCAGAACCACGTCCGCTTCTCCATCGGGGTGCCCACTCACGTTGGCGAGGGCGATACCCTCGGGCTTGAACCCGGGCGTGGGGATGAACTGAGGCAGATCCGGTCCCGATGTCGTTCCGGTGTTCAAATACACCGAGAACCCGCCAACTCCGCTGATCGAGCCGTCGTCAGCGGTGACGATGTCCGGGACTCCGTCGCCATTCATGTCCGCCAGCGCGATGCCGGCGGGATCTCCATAGTCGTTCTGGGAGCTGTCCTCGAGAGCCGGGTCGCGGTAGAACACAGACGCGGGGAATCCACCGGATCCATTGCCGAGGAAAACGATAAGCCCGCGCTCGTTATCCGTACCATCAAAGTGCGAGTCGGTCGTCACCGCTAGATCCGCAATTCCGTTGCCGGTGAAGTCGCCAACCACTATGGTATGTCCGTCCACACTGGACATCCCTGCCCCCGTCGCCACTTTAGTGGGCGGACCGAAGTTGCCGGAGCCCAGGTTGAGCAGTTCGTTGATCCGACCGCCATCGTTACCGTTACAGTGACCGGCGTCAGTAGGGTAGACGATGTCGACTAGACCGTCACCGTTCAGATCAGCTAACGCTAGTCCCCACGCAGACGAGCAGGAGTTGTTGACGCCATTAGCGCAGTCGCCAGCATCGTAGTCGGTGGGCGAGCTGAATGTCCCATTTCCGTTACCGAGGAGCACGGCTGCAAACGACTGCGAGTTGCCGTAACAGCCGTCGGTTTCCGCGCCGGTCACCACGATGTCGAGCGTAGTTCCGCTGGTGCTGTGGACATTCCCGAGCTCGACGTAGTCTGCGTCGTAGCCGCTGGGTAGGGCGTACGTGTATTGCTGTGTGAACGTTCCCGTCCCGTTGTCGTTGTTCTCAAGCACGTAGATCGTTGCCGTGTTATCGACAACGACCGCGTCCTCAGCCCCGTCGCTATGACCGAAGAGATTGCCGAGCGCCACCTGGCCGGCGGCCTCGCCTGGGGCCGACGTCGACGCTGGCTGGGCGAAGAAGCCATTGGTGGACTTGAGATTCTTCAACGTCGAGAGGCTGTCCCCACCGTTCGCCCCCCCGCCATTGGCGGTGACGATGTCCGGCCACCCCGTTCCACCAGTGGCGACGTTGCCCACAACGACCTGCTCGGGTGTCGTCCCGTCCTGAGCCACCTTGCCGTTGTCGTAGCCGGTCGCTGGGGCCACGATCACGGCCGAGGACGTGGTGCCACCGGTTCCCGGAATTGTGTAGGCGGGCGGAGCCGCCGGAACGACGAGATTCGAGAACCCGGATGGCCCCGTTCCGGTCGCATTCGTCGCGGTCACCCCGAAGGTGTACGCCGTCCCCTTGGTCAGGCCGGGGATCCCATACGACGGGATCACGGTTCCCGCACCGTTGGTATCGGTGTCCGTTTGAGCCAGCGAGGTCTGAGCCGTGCTCCCCACATAGGGGGTGATGGTGTACTTGCTGATCGCCGAGCCTGGGGAGGGGGGCGCCACCCAGGCGACCGTGGCCCGGCCGTCACTGTCGGTGCTGCTGACGGCCTGAGCAACGACGTCGGTCGGGGCGCTCGGAGCCGACGTCACCAGGAAGGTGGCTACCGTGTCCCCCCAGAACGTCGAGGCGCCCAGCGTGGCGGCATACGTCTGCGCTCCCGTGGCGCTGGTCACCAGGTAGGCGCTCTGGACGTTGTTGACCGCGCTCGAGGGGGTCGACTGGTGAGACGTGTTCACCGTATAACCGCTGGACTGCCCCGAGATACTGGTCGACTGGTTCCACCCGATCCCGGCCACCACCAGTTCCACGGCCTGGCTGGTGGTCGGCGAGGCACCGCTGCTCGGCGCCGTGCTCGTCCCCGTCGCGCCCACCTTGACGTCGAGGGGCGCGGTCTGGCTCACCCCCGAGAACTCCTGGACCGAGGCCACGATCGTGGCCGTGGCACTGGCCGACACCGTCACCGTGGTTACCGCCGCGGCGTCAGCCGCGTAGAACATCCCGGTGACATTGTTGCCGGTCACCTCGGTCTCGAGGGTGCTGTAGGTGTTGCCCCCCGTGTCGGTCACGGGCGTGGCGGCGAACGTGTGCACTCCACGCAGGCTCGCCGTCACCACGATCAGGTCCCCCGCCGTGGTGCTGATGGGGGTGGCCAGACTCGTCGACTGCGCGATCTCTGTCCCACCCTTCTCCTGCACCTGGACCGGACCCGAGGGTGCCGTCGGGGTCACCGCCGGCGAGGTTCCTGGTGGGCCGGTGCCGGTGGCGTTGGTGGCCGTCACCTGGAAGGTGTAGGCCGTCCCGTTGGTGAGCCCGGTGACCGTGGTGGAGAGCGTCGAACCCCCGACCGTCACCGCCAGCGAGGTTTGCGCCGTGCTACCGACATAGGGGGTCACGGTATACGAGGTGATGGGGCTCCCGCCATTGCTCGCGGGCGCCTGCCACGACACCCCTGCCTGGGCATTGCCAGCTGTCGCACCCACGTTCTGGGGCGCGCTCGGCGCTGTCGCCACCACGAAGGTGGCCAGCGCGTCCCCCCAGAATGTCGAGGCGCCCAGCGTGGCGGCATACGTCTGCGCTCCCGTGGCGCTGGTCACCAGGTAGGCGCTCTGGACGTTGTTGACCGCGCTCGAGGGGGTCGACTGGTGAGACGTGTTCACCGTATAACCGCTGGACTGCCCCGAGATACTGGTCGACTGGTTCCACCCGATCCCGGCCACCACCAGTTCCACGGCCTGGCTGGTGGTCGGCGAGGCACCGCTGCTCGGCGCCGTGCTCGTCCCCGTCGCGCCCACCTTGACGTCGAGGGGCGCGGTCTGGCTCACCCCCGAGAACTCCTGGACCGAGGCCACGATCGTGGCCGTGGCACTGGCCGACACCGTCACCGTGGTTACCGCCGCGGCGTCAGCCGCGTAGAACATCCCGGTGACATTGTTGCCGGTCACCTCGGTCTCGAGGGTGCTGTAGGTGTTGCCCCCCGTGTCGGTCACGGGCGTGGCGGCGAACGTGTGCACTCCACGCAGGCTCGCCGTGACCACGATCAGGTCCCCTGCCGTGGTGCTGATGGGGGTGACCAAACTCGTCGACTGCGCGATCTCTGTCCCGCCCTTCTCCTGCACCTGGACGATGCCCTGCGCCGCAACCGAGGTGGGTCGCACGCTGCCCAGAAGGACGGAGCTGACTAGCGCCACCATGCCACCCACCGCTGTCCAGCGCCGCCGCCGCCCAGGCCATCGAGGACGCATCGTCCTCACGGCGGCCTCCTCACAGCCACGCGTGCTCGATCCGATGCGCACGGGGATATCGTCGCTCCCCCGTTGCGCAAGGCGCGTCACCAGCACCGCGCGCCCGAAGAGCCTACGAAACCAACCCCTCACAGTCCCAGCAGCCTGGCCGTACAACCCAGCACTCATCAGCCTCCCCTCCAGTGGGGTGGATGCGATTGATGTTTGCCGGATACCGGGCGACCTGCGGTACCGCTACCTGCCTTTCGCTTTTGCGGGGGCACGGTAGCAGACCCCGGTCAGGTAGCACAAGCACGAGACGGGTTCGATATAGTGAAGGCGTGGATACCATGAGATATGTCTACTCGTACCCCTGAATACTTAGTGTTCAGGTACTGCGTGTACGATGATCCCGCGGTCCACAGAGAGACCAGCGCGACCCTTGGAGGAACGTCTAGCCCCCCGGAGGTAGTTACGGGCGACACCCCGCACGGATGCCCGGACCTGTTGGGGCAAGCAGCTCGAGGCGTGTGATGCCGACCTGTTTGGGTAGCTGGCCGCGCTTTCGTGGCCCCGATAATCGCGGACTGCGGAGCCGGGGAACGGCTGCTTGCGGCCACCGCGAGGCGAGCCGGGACGCGTCGGCGGTAGCGCTCGATCTGGTGGCCGCCAAGCTGCTCTGAGGCAGAGACCCCTGCCAGTTTGGTGCTAGCTCGCTCACCTGGCAGTTCGACCAACGTGCGCACCCGCACCGCGGGATTCGAAGACGCCGCGGGGTGGGTCGCAGCGACGGACCCACCAGAGGAGAGCGACACCGAGCGTCGAGATCGGCAGCACTTCCAGATGGTCCCACGGGGGAGGGCCAGGAGTCGGCGAGGACAGGTGGGTCGATGGCACGACGGCCAGGGCGATCAGCCGGGGCAACCCGGCGGCCAGGCGGGGCGGATGAGGTGATGATCGCCGCCGGGACCCGACCACGGGCGGGGGCAGCGCGGCGCAGACGACGATCCGAACCCGGAACTGCGAGCGTTCAGAAGTTGCTAGAGTCGCTCGTGCATCACGGGCGCCGAATGTCGCTTATGCAGCATGAGGCCGAGCGAGGCTTGGACAGGTCACAGTCCTTATGACGCGACTTCGATGTCTCGTCGAACCTTGCCTTAGTGAACGTCACGGGAGGATGGCGCGGTACGGGAGGATGGCGCCATGCCGCGGTGCGGAAACGATGCCCGAGGATCACTGCTAGCCACGGAAGAGCGTCGACGAGCGATTCCGAAGTACCTCCTGAAGCACGCCAAGCCCCACTTGAACCCATCGGCGTTGGCGCGAGGTGACAATGTCGTTCCTTCGGTAGACGTGGCGACCCGCTGACTGCTTCTATGGGAGCATGAACCGCGCCGAAGAGGGGTCTCATCGGCCCTCTCAGTTGCTGGTAACGGCGCCCGGCGGCTGCGCCGCTTCCGAGGTTGTCCCGCGGGCGGACGCCAGTCGCGACGCGCCTCTCACGGTGCACCTCGCCGCTGGGTCGACGCAGTCGACGCCCGAGGTCCGGCTACCTCGCTGCAAGGCTCGGACCCCCCTGGCCGCCTCGCTCTCAGGGAACTGCCCATACATCGACTGCCGGACGCCGAGATGATCGTTACACTCGACCCCGAACGGCTTCGCTACGAGATGGCGATCCGGAACCTGGATGGGGTCGCGCTCGCGCGGGCGTCGGGCGTCTCCGAGAACACGATCAGCCACGCCCTTAAGGGGCACCGCGTCCGCAGAAGCACGGTCCGCCAGATCGCCGCGGGGCTGCTCACCTTTCCGACCCTCCGCATGGTCGAGGTCCTGGTGGCGAAGCCGGAGGAGGTCATCATGCTGACGGGAACCCCTCAGCAGACGCGGCCGCGCAGCGGGATTCCGCATTCTCCTGCCGGCACCGCGTGATGGCCCCAATCCCCAGGAGCTCACCGCCGTGGGTTCTCCCTAGGCCAGAGCAAGTCGTGGAAGCCGGCAGCCCGTCGGCGCCGCCGCGCCCGCTGCCCTCAATCCCTCCCCTGGCCCTCCGCCGCGGGTCTGGCCGGCGCGGTCACCAGGGTGGGCATTACCCTGAGGAGCGCTGCCCGCCCCTCGCCCATCAGGGACCGCGTCAGTGCCTCACGGGCTGTGCCGAACGGCGCCGGCGAGCGGCCCAGAGCAGCCCCTTGAGCTGCCCGCACGCGTGGCTGGGGGCAGTGGTGCCCGGCCCGGTGGCGGGCACTTCCGAGGCGCGGAGCCTGCCGCTGCCGCGCTCGCCTACCGCTCCGGATCCTGCGGGAGCAGGGACTTCATCAAGGCGTCGTGGGCGTCCGAGGTCTCGAGATGGGCGTAGACCTCGTTGATCATGGTCATGCTCTCGTGGCCGATGACCTTGGCCACCAGGAGGGGGTGCATCCCCTGGCGCGCGCGCTGGGTGACGAAGGAGTGGCGGAAGAGGTGGGGGTAGACGCGCCGCCGGAGAACCTCCTCGCCGAGGTCGCGGATCGTCTGTTCGGCCCCGGAGCCGGTGAGGGGCTCGTACTCGCCGCTCCGCGGGCTGCGCCGGTTGCCCAGGAAGAGCCTGTCGCTGGGCAACTCCTTCCGCGTCCGGCGGGCGTAACGCTCGATCCGAGTCGCGAGCCCGGGCTGGATGGGGACCAGGCGCTCCTTGTCGCCCTTGCCGCGGACCTTGATGTACCACTTCCGGCCCGGCTCCTGGCGGAGGGGGTTGGTGGACATACCGAGCAGCTCACCGAGTTCGCATCCCCGTGTCAGCCAGGATGCGTATGATCAGTTTGTCTCTTTCGTTGGAGGCGGCGTCCTCCAGAGCCCTGATGTCCTCGCGGCTCAGCACGTCGACCACTCGCTTGGGCAGCCTGGGCTTCTGAACCCGGGAACCGACGGTTTCGCCCTGCCGGGCGAGCCACTCCAGAAAGACGTTGATGGTGCGGGCGTAGCTCGCCACCGACGGCTTGCTGAGCGGGCGCCCCGAGCGCGAGCCGGTGCCGTCGAGGAGCCCGGCGGAGAGGGCGTTGAGCTCGCGGGCGCCGAGCTGGCCGGGCTCGGTGATGCCAGACCTCTGGCAGAAGGGCAGGAGAACCCCCTCGAGCACGTCGCTGTAGGCGCCGATGCTGCGGCGGGAGAGCGCCGCGGCGCGCTTCTCGTTCAGAAAGCCGGTGACCCGGTCCTGGAGCAGGGAGGGTGGGGGGACCAGGGTGAGGCGATCAGATCTCATGGCGGAACACTCCGGAATGGCATCTCACGGCGGCTCCTAGGCGTCCCCCGGGCGACGCTGCTGGGTGGGGAACGAGCGACGGAGGAGGTGGGGGTGAACGGGTCGCTTGAGCGCCTTCTGGCCGAGCTCGCGGATCAGCTGGGTCGCCTCCGACGCGGTGAGTGGCACGTACTCGCCGGTCGTGGGGCAGCGCCGGTTGCCGAGGAAGAGCGCGCTACCGGGCGACCCCCTGCGGGTCTGGCGCTCGTAGCGCTCGATCCGGGCGACCAGCCCGGGCTGGATGGGGACCATGCGCTCCCCGCTCTTGCCCCGGACCTTGAGATGCCGTCTCCTGCCAGGCGCCTCACGGACGGGGTCCGCGGTCAGCAGCTCGCCGAGCCGCACCCCGCCGGCGAGAAGGCGGACGATCAGCTTGTCCCGCTCGGTGGCGGCGGCGTCCTCCAGGGCCCGGATGTCCTCGCTGGGCAGGGCATCGACCACTCGCCGGGGCAGCCTGGGCTTCGCGGCGTGGGAGCCCCCGATCTCGCTCCGCTCGGCGAGCCACTCCAGGAAGGCTTTGATGGTGCGGGCATAGCTCGCCACCGACGAGCTGCTGAGCAGACGCCCCGAGCGGGACCCGGTGCCATCGACGAGCCGGGAGTAAAGCCCGCCGAGCGCGCGGGAGGTGAGCTGGCCGGGCTCCGTGATGCCGGACTCGCGGCAGAGGGGCAGCAGCACCTCCTGGAGCACGTAGGTGGAGAGGGCGAGGGCCCCGCGGGAGCGGCCAGCTGCCCGCTGCTCACGCAGGTAGTCGGTGATGCAGCCCTCGACCGCCGAGGGCCCGGTGCGACCGTCAGACTTTAACACCGCTTTTCTCCAAGACGTCGCTCCAGAGGCGCGTCTGATCGATGCAAATGTACCCCAACTTGGAGCGTCTGACCATCACAGTTCTGTTTCAATCAGATGCTGCTCCTCAACTCGGAAGGAGGAGCCTGGCGCGCCCAGGAGGATTTGAACCCCCGGCCTTCTGATCCGTAGTCAGACGCTCTATCCGGACTGAGCTATGGGCGCGCGCCGAGATCGCCGGGATCCCCGGCTCGGACCGCCATCCTAGCGCACGGGGCGGCCCGAACCCAGGGGTCAGCCGGGCTCGGGCGCTCCCTCCTCGGCACCCGGTGCCGGCGCCATCTCCTGCCGGTTCCCGGTGAGCAGCGCCTCGGTCGCAGCACTCGCCGGGGTGGGAGCCGTGCTCGAGAACCCCGAGGCCAACTCGCTGAAGATCGGGCTCCCCCAGCCGCTCGGCACGTCGAATCCCGTCCCCGCGCTGTAACCCTGGGTTCCTGTCGGATAGGCGTTGTTGCCCTGGGTGATGTCACGGAAGCCCTTGCCGCCGTGGGCCATGGCGTAGAGGGGGTCCTGGAGGCGACCGAGCCGGCCGCCCACGATGGCGGAGATGGCGGTGAAGCCGGCGGTGAGCAGCGGTGCCACCGCGCTGGTTCCGCCGACCGTCGTGGTGGTGGGGTTGCCGGAGGAATCGAGACCGGTCACCACCTCACAGCCGGTCACCGGGTCGGCGTCGGCGGCCAGGTCGGGCTCCGACCTGCCCGTGGTCCCGGTGCTGAGCGACGTCTCGCCGATCCCGTTCGCCGACTGATAGGTGGGGACGGGAAAGTACTGGGAGACGCCCCCGCCCCCGGCGCCCTCGCCCAGGGTGGCCTCGTTCCAGACCACCTCGCTGCTGATCGTGGTGCCGCTCGCCACCATCCTGGTGCCCCCGGCCCCGAGCACGTTGGGGCTGGAGGCCGGGCAGTCGGCATAGACCTTGCCGTCGGTGCTGCCGTCGCTCGCGCCGTTGTCACCGCTCGCGGTGATCTGGAAGATGCCGACCGCCAGGCAGGCCTGGGCGGCGGCGTCCATCGCCGTGGCCCCGCCCTGGGTCCACTGGCTCTCGGCCTCACCCCAGCTGGTGGAGACGCCCACGAACCTGTAGGTCGGGTCGCTCGCGAACGAGTTCCAGACGTCGGCGAAGCCCTGCTCGGTGTTGGGTCCGTAGCGGAGCACCAGCCGGAGGGCCGCCTGGGGTGCGGCCACCAGGAGGGCGCGGGCGATCATCTGCCAGTCCAGCGCCACCTCGACGTCGGCGCCCCCGGGGTCGGGCTGGGGGAGGGGGCCGTCGACGGCGTCCTCGATCACCTGGACGCCTGGGTTGCTCTTGGTGAACCAGGCCACCACCGCCTGGTCGGCCCGCCCACCCAGCTCGGCGATCGCGACGTCGAGGGAGAGCCCGGCCCCGCCGGCGGGCACGGCGGGAAACTGGTAGACCGCCGCCAGCTGCTCGGGGGTGTAGGTCGCCTGGACGCTCGCGGGGTCGGCGATCCAGTAGCGGGCACGCGCCACCGGGCGGTCGCTGAGGCCGCCGACGTGCTCGACGATGGTCCCGAGCTCGGCGGGGACGGAGGCCGGCGACCGGTGGTGCCGGTAGGTGACCGGGGTTCCGTCCGGCAGCGTGGTCGCGAGGCGCTCGAACTCCACCCGGAAGGCGGCGGCTACCCGGGCGGCGGTGCCGCGCAGCTTGAGCCGCCGGGTGGCCGGGTCGGGGGTGCCGACCGTCAGCCCGGCGCGGCGCGCCCAGTCGTCCACCAGCTCGACGTCCTGCTCGGTGCAGCCGTGATTGGCGGCGAGCTCGGCCTGGGTGAGGTGCAGCCGCCAGCCCACCGGCTGGGCGCTGATCGCCTCAATCGTGTCGGGGAGCGCCGGCCCGTCGGGGTTCTCGCGGAGCAGGAGGGTGACCTCCACCATCTCCGCTCGCTCCGCGTCGCTGAGCGGGCCCAGCGAGCGGGTGCGGCCGGCCTCGGCGGGGGTCAGCTCGTGCACGGTGCCGGGAAGCTGCACGTACTCTGGCATGGGCCATCCCTCCGGTCCGGCCGCGGTGTTGCAGCCTCATCTTCCCAAAGGGGGCCGGGCGGCGTCACCCTCCCGGCCGGGCGAGCGAAGCACCCCTCCGTTCATCATGGGAGGGGAGGCGACGGCCCTCGCGTCGAGTGCTCGACCGGGCCCTCGCCAGGAGGACCAGCAGATGCCGGTGACCGGACAGACGGCAGCTCCCGCCGAGTTGGAGACCCTACACGAGGTGGCCCAGCAGATCCGGGTCGACGGCATCCGGGCCAGCACCCGGGCCGGGTCCGGCCACCCGACCTCCAGCATGTCCGCCGCCGACCTGATCACCGTCCTGGCCGCCCGCCACCTGCGCTACGACTTCGCGCATCCGGCGCTCCCCACCAACGACCACCTGATCTTTTCCAAGGGCCACGCCTCGCCCCTGCTCTACGCGCTCTACAAGGCCTGCGGGGCCGTCGACGACGCGGAGCTGATGACCTATCGCACCTACGGCTCCCGGCTCCAGGGTCACCCCACCCCGGTCATCCCCTGGGTGGACGTCGCCACCGGATCGCTGGGCCAGGGCCTCCCCATCGCGGTGGGGGTTGCGCTCGCCGGCAGGTACCTCGACCGGCTCCCCTACCGGGTCTGGGTGCTCTGCGGCGACAGCGAGCTGGCCGAGGGGTCGATCTGGGAGGCCCTCGACAAGGCATCCCACTACCGGCTGGACAACCTCTGCGTCATCGTCGACGTCAACCGGCTCGGACAGCGCGGCGAGACCGAGTTCGGCTGGAACATGGAGGCGTACCGGCGCCGGGTCGAGGCCTTCGGCTGCCGCGCCCTGGTCATCGACGGCCACAACCTCGGCGAGATCGACGGTGCCTACGTCGACGCCCGGGAGACCACCGGACGGCCGGCGGTGATCCTCGCCAAGACCATCAAGGGCAAGGGGTTCTCCGAGATCGAGGATAAGGAGGGCTGGCACGGGGTCGCCCTCAAGCCGGACCTGGCGGTGCGCGCCATCGACGAGCTGGGCGGCGAGCGCGACCACCACATCGAGGTGCGCAAGCCCGAGAAGGGCACTCCGGCGATCAAGCCGGAGCGCGCCAGGCTCACCCTCCCCACCTACGAGCTGGGTGACAAGGTGCCCACCCGCAAGGCATACGGCGACGCCCTGGTCGCCCTGGGTGCCCGCCCTGAGGTGGTCGTCCTCGACGGCGAGGTGAGCAACTCCACCCACGCCGACGAGTTCAAGCAGGCCTTCCCGGACCGCTTCTTCGAGATGTTCATCGCCGAGCAGCAGCTGGTCTCCGCGGCGGTGGGCTTGCAGGTCCGCGGTTACGTCCCGTTCGCCTCGACCTTCGCCGCCTTCTTCTCCCGGGCCTACGACTTCATCCGGATGGCGGCGATCTCCCAGGCGAACATCCGGCTCTCCGGCTCGCACGCGGGCAGCGAGATCGGCGCCGACGGTCCCTCCCAGATGGCGCTGGAGGACCTGGCCGCCATGCGCGCGGTCCACGGCTCGACCGTGCTCTACCCCTCTGACGCGGTGAGCGCAGCCCACCTGGTGGCCGAGATGGCCGACCGTCCGGGCATCTCCTACATCCGGACCACCCGCAACGGCTACCCGGTGCTCTACGACAACGGCGAGAAGTTCCCGATCGGCGGGGCCAAGGTGGTGCGTCGCAGTGACAGCGACCGCGCCGCGGTGGTCGCCGCCGGGGTTACAGTGCACGGCGCCCTGGCGGCCGCGGAGACGCTCGCCGCCGAGGGGATCAACCTCCGGGTCATCGACTGCTACTCGGTCAAGCCGATCGCCACCGAGGTGCTGGCCGAGGCGGTCCGCGACTGCGGTGGGACCCTGATCGTGGTCGAGGACCACTACCCCGAGGGCGGGCTGGCCGCCGCGGTGATGGAGGCGCTCGCCGGGAGCGAGCACCCGCCCCGCATCTACCACCTCGCGGTCCGCGACGTCCCCGGCAGCGGCAAGACATCCGACCTGCTGGCCGCCGAGGGCATCGACGCCGACGCGATCGCCCAGGCCGCCCGCCACGCCGCCACCACCAGCCCCAGCGCAGGAGGCCAGTGACCGCGATGCCCGCCACCAACCCGCTCCAGCAGCTGGCCGAGCGCGGCCAGTCGGTGTGGCTCGACTACATCAGCCGCGAGCTGGTCACCGGCCCCGAGCTGGGCCGTCTGATCGCCGAGTCCAACGTCACCGGCCTCACCAGCAACCCGACCATCTTCGAGAAGGCGATCGCCGAGGGCACCCACTACGACGAGCAGATCCACGAGCTGCTCGGCCAGGGCGTGGACGACCCCCAGGAGGTCTTCCTGAGCCTCGCGATCCAGGACATCCGCCACGCCTGCGACACCCTGCGCCCGGTGCACGACCGCACCGGCGGCGCCGACGGTTTCGTGAGCCTGGAGCTGCCCCCTCCCCTCTCCCACGACACCGCGGGCAGCGTGGCGACCGCCCTGACCTACTGGGAGCGGGTCAACCGGCCCAACCTCATGGTCAAGGTGCCGGCCACCCCCGAGGGCGTCCCCGCCGTCGAGGAGCTGATCGCCGCGGGCGTGAACGTCAACGTGACCCTGATATTCGCCCTGGACGCCTACGAGAACGTGATCACCGCCTACATCCGCGGACTGCAGCGGCGGCTGGATGCGCAGCAATCACTCGACGTCCACTCGGTGGCCTCGTTCTTCGTGAGCCGCGTCGACACCATGGTCGACGGGCTTCTCGACGCGCGGCTGAAGTCGGGCACCGGAGACCCCACGCTGATCGAGCCCCTCCTGGGCAGGGCGGCGATCGCCAACGCCCGCCTGGCCTACGCGACCTTCGAGCGGCACTTCCGGGGCGACGCGTTCCGCCGCCTGCGGGAGGCCGGTGGTCACCTGCAGCGGCCGCTCTGGGCGAGCACCAGCGCCAAGAACCCGAAGTACCGCGACGTGATCTATGCCGAGGCGCTGATCGGCCCCGACACCGTCGACACCATGCCGCCCGCGACCGTGGAGGCGTTCCGGGACCACGGGGTGGTCGCCGGCGACACCGTCCGCGAGGATCCCGAGGGCGCCCGGCGGGTGGTCGAAGCGCTGGGGTCGGTCGGGGTCAGCGTGGAGAAGGTCACCCAGGACCTGCTGGTCGCCGGGGTCGCCTCCTTCGCGGCGTCGTACGACCAGCTGATCGCCCGGATCGCCGAGAAGCTCGCGGCGATGCGCGCGGGGATGGGGAGGCGGACCCGGCTCCACCTCTCGCTGGGGGGGCCGAGCATCGCCGACGTCATCGCCGAGACCGGCCGGGCCGGAGTCGCCGAGCGGATCTGGGACCGTGATCCCGACCTCTGGAAGGCGGGGGACGCCGCCCATGCCGCCGTGATCGGCAACCGTCTCGGCTGGCTCGACGTGCCGGTCGCCATGCGCCAGCGGAGCTCGGAGCTGACCGCCTTCGCCGCCGAGGTGCGCGACGCCGGCTTCACGGATGCGGTGCTGCTCGGCATGGGCGGCTCCAGCCTCTGCCCGGAGGTGCTGCGCACCTCGTTCGGGAGCGCCCCCGGGTTCCCCGTCCTCCACGTCCTCGACACCACCGACCCGGTGGCGATCACCGGCCTCGAGGGGCGGCTCGAGCTCGACCACACCCTCTTCCTGGTCGCCAGCAAGTCGGGGACCACCCTGGAGACGAGCTCCCACCTCGCCCACTTCTGGGAGGCGGTGACCGCCGCCGGGGTCGCCGACCCGGGCGGGAGCTTCGTCGCCATCACCGACCCCGGGACACCGCTCGCCGAGCTGGCCACCGAGCGCCACTTCCGCCGCCTCTTCGAGAACCCCGGGGACATCGGGGGGCGGTACTCGGCGCTCTCCCTCTTCGGCCTGGTGCCGGCGGCGGTGATGGGCATCGACGTGGGCACGCTCCTGGACCGGGCCCTGGCCATGCGGGCGTCGTGCGGCGCGTCGACCGCCCCCAGCCGCAACCCGGGCCTCGAGCTCGGCAGCGCCCTCAGCCTGGCTCACGCCGCGGGCCACGACAAGGTCACGATCCTGACCCCACCCCGGCTCGGCGCCTTCTCCCTCTGGGCGGAGCAGCTCATCGCCGAGTTGACGGGCAAGGAGGGGAAGGGGTACATCCCGATCGGGGAGGAGCCGATCGGCAAGCCCGGCGTCTACGGCGAAGACCGCCTCTTCGTGGCCCTCTGCCTGGGCAGCGAGCCCTGCCATGTGGATTCGCAGGTCGACACCCTGATCGCCGCCCGCCTGCCGGTGGTGGTGCTGGAGCTGGGCGACCCCTACGACCTGGGCGCCGAGTTCTTCCGCTGGGAATTCGCCACCGCGGTGGCGGCGGTGTCGCTGCAGATCGACCCCTTCGACGAACCCAACGTCAAGGAGTCCAAGGACAACACCCAGAGCGTGCTCTCGGCCTACGAGCAGAGCGGCAGCCTCCCCGAGGAGGCGCAGGCGGCGGGCAGCCAGGGCGTGAGCGTGTACGGGGGCAACCCTGCGGGCTCCGCCGAGGACGCGCTGATCGCCCACCTCGCCCAGGTGCGTCCCGGCGACTACGTCGCGATCATGGCCTACGTCGACCCGAGCGACGCCCACGAGGAGGCGCTCGACGAGCTGCGCATCGCGATCCGGGACCGGTACCGGGTCGCAACCACCGTCGGCTTCGGGCCTCGCTTCCTGCACTCCACGGGCCAGCTCCACAAGGGCGGCCCCAACACCGGGGTCTTCATCCAGGTGACGACCACGGAGGACGTGGACGCCCCCATCCCGGGCAGGCCCTTCACCTTCGCGATCCTGGAGCAGGCCCAGGCGGCCGGTGACCTGCAGTCGCTGCGCAGCCACGGGCGACGGGTGATCCGGCTGCGGATCGACGGGCCTCTCGGGGGCGCGCTGGAGAGACTGGCCCACTCGGTGCGCCAGGCCCCGGTCGGGTCGACCGCCTGAGCCGCGGCAACCCAGACGCCGGAGCAACCGAGATGACCGCCACCGACACCGGGACCCTCCGCGCCGGGGAGGTGGCCGGCGACGCCGCCACGACCCCGGCGTCTCCCGCCACCGGCCACGCCCCCGCCGAGGAGCCGCCCCAGCCGGTGCCGCCCCCGACCGCCCTGGTCATCTTCGGTGCCACCGGCGACCTGACCAAGCGCAAGCTCATGCCCGGCCTCTACGCGCTCGCGGTCGACGGCCTGCTCCCCGCGAACTTCGCGGTGATCGGCGCCGGCCGCCATTCGATCGGCGACGAGGAGTTCCGCGCCTCGATGCGCGACGCGGTGTCGCGCTTCGCCCGGCTGCGCCTGGACGACGAGACCTGGGACCGGTTCGCCGCCGGCATCCACTACGCCCAGTACGCGGAGGCGGACGGCGGCCTGGACGCGGTCCGGCAGACCCTGGAGCGGGTCGACCGCGAGCGGGGGACGGCGGGCAACCGCATCTACTACTTCGCGATCCCGCCGAGTGGTTTCGTCCCACTCGCGGAGCTGCTCCAGCGCGAGGGATTGAGCCGCGAGACGGAGGACGGCGGCTTCCGGCGGATGGTGGTGGAGAAGCCCTTCGGCCGCAACCTGGCCACCGCGCGCGAGCTCAACGCCGCCCTTCACCGGGCCTTCGAGGAGCCCCAGATCTACCGGATCGACCACTACCTGGGCAAGGAGACGGTCCAGAACATCCTGGTCTTCCGCTTCGCCAACGGGATCTTCGAGCCGATCTGGAACCGGCGCTACATCGACCACATCCAGATCACGGTGGCCGAGACCCTGGGGGTGGAGGGGCGCGGCTCCTACTACGAGGAGACCGGCGCGCTCCGCGACATCATCCAGAACCACGTGATGCAGCTCGCCGCCATCATCGGGATGGAGCCGCCCAGCAACTTCGAGGCGGAGACGGTGCGCGACGAGAAGGTGAAGCTGCTCCGCGCCATCCGCCCCATCCACCCCGAGGACGCCCTGCTCCACACCGTCCGCGGCCAGTACGCGGGCGGGACGGTGGACGGCGAGGCCGTGCCCGGCTACCGCGAGGAATCCGGTGTCGACGCCGAGTCGCTGCGCGAGACGTTCGTCGCCATGAAGCTCGACGTCGACAACTGGCGGTGGGCGGGCACGCCCTTCTACCTGCGCACCGGCAAGCGGCTGCCCAGCCGGGCCACCGAGATCGCCGTGCAGTTCCGCCACGTGCCCCACTCCCCCTTCGGCGGCCACCGGGCCACGCCGGGAGGCGGGACGCCCCCCGACGCCATCGAGCCCAACCTGCTGCTGCTGCGGATCCAGCCCGACGAGGGGATCAGCCTCCGCTTCGGCGCCAAGGTGCCCGGTCAGACGATGCGGATCCGCAGCGTCAACATGGACTTCTTCTACAACACCAGCTTCCAGAGGGTCTCGCCGGACGCCTACGAGCGGCTGCTGCTCGAGTGCATGCTCGGCGACGCCACCCTCTTTGCCCGCGAGGACGAGGTCGAGGAGGCCTGGCGGGTCTGCACCGCCATCCTCGACGGCTGGCGGGCGCATCCCCCCGACCGGGTCCACTGCCCGAACTACGACGCCGGCAGCTGGGGCCCCGACGAGGCCGATGCCTTCATGCGCCGTGACGGCAGGGAGTGGCGCCACCCGTGAGGGCGGCGAGCAGCGGCGCCGGGGTGCCGAGAGGGGCGCGGTGAGCGGCGGGACCCCGCTGCCGGGTGCGGTGACCGCGAGCGGAGACCCCGCCGGGGTGGCCGCCGCGGCCGCGGATTGGCTCATGGGTGTCGCCGCCGCGACCCTCACCCGTCGGGACCGGTTCCGGATCGCGCTGGCCGGCGGCGGCACGCCGCGCGCCCTCTACCGGCTGCTCGCCGCCGAGTTCGGCACGGACCGCGCCCACTGGCGGGCCTGGGAGGTCTTCTTCGGCGACGAGCGCTCCTGCCCCGCCGACGACCCCGGCAGCAACTACCGGATGGCCCGGGAGGCGCTCCTCGACCTGGTCCCGATTCCCGCGGACCAGGTCCATCGGATCGAGGCGGACCGCGCCGACCTCGACGCCGCGGCCGCCGAGTATGGGGCGATCCTGTCCTCAACATCCCCGGCAGCCACCCCCGGGTCGCCTCCCCGGCTGGACTGCATCCTGCTCGGGCTGGGCGAGAACGGGCACACCGCCTCGCTCTTCCCGGGCGACCCGTCGCTCGAGGTCCGCGACCGGTGGGCGGTGCGGAGCCGGGCCGACTACGCCCCGTACGACCGGATCACGCTCACCTTCCCGGTGCTGAACGCCGCCGCCCACGTCGCCTTCCTGGTCACCGGAGCGACCAAGACGGAGGCGCTCCTGGGGGTGATCCGGGGGACGGTCCCGGCTGCCGGGGTCCGGCCCGTCGACGGCGAGCTGCGCTGGTTCCTCGACACCGCGGCGGCGGCGGGGCTGTAGCGGGGAGAGCCGACGGCTCCCCGGCCGGTCGCTTCGCCGGCCGCGCCCGCGGGCTGACGGCGACCCTAGGTGGCCGACCCGCCGGCACTCGGTGACGCGGTGACGGTGGGCGTCGCCGACGGGGTGGAGCCGGGGGTGGGGGTCTCACCGCTCCCGTACCCGCCCGGGGGTTCAGAGGTGGTCAGGCCGGCCCAGGCGACCGCGCCACTCGGAACCGTCACGGTGGGCGCCGTTCCCCACTGGCTGTAGGTGATGGTGTCCACCCCACCCCCGTCGTAGGCGACGACGATGGTGCTGGGAAGGTCGGTGCCGGGGGAGATCTCCACCTCGACGGTCGCCTCCGGGAAGCCATCGCTGGCGGGAACGGTGCCGTCGATCCTGGTCAGCGTGCTCCCGTCAGCCCCGGTCACCTGCTCGGTGGAGCCGGCCTTGAACCCGGGGATCCCGACCTCGGAGTCCACGGTCAGCCCGCCCTCCTCCTCGTTGTACGGCCCGTCGGCGGTCTGGAGCGAGATCCACTTGCCGGCCAGCCCGGGAGCGGCGCCGGCGGACACCCCCAGCTCGTCCTCCAGAGCCGCGACGTTGCCCTCGACGTAGAGCGTCTGGTCGGCGGCGAGCACGACGTCGTACTGCTCGGTGCCGAAATCGCTGGGCTCGGTGACCACCTGGGTCCCGTCGTTCTGCCCGGCGACACCGGAGAACGTGGTCGGCGCTCCGCCACCGGTCCACTCCGACGCGTACTGGACTCCGGCTGAGCTCCCCGCCGCCGCCATCGCCTGGCTGAAGAGGGCCGAAGCCTGTGACGATGACGAGTTGGCCCCGGTCAGGATCACCACCGGCAGCACGACGGCACCGACCAGAACCAGCGTGACCCCCAGGGCCGCCACCCGCACCGCCGGGCGACGCCGGCGGAGCGGCGGTTCGCCGAACCCGGCCGGGGTTCCCGACCATCCGGGCGAGCCGGGACCGCTCCCGGGGGATGGCGGCTGGCCCCACCCGGGAGGAACCCACCCCGCCGGATCGCCATGGGCGCCACCGGGATCGCCTGGCCCGCCCGGGAAGCCCCCGCCCTCCGGCGGCTCGGGGACGGGCGAGGCCCATCCGGGGTCGGGCGTCTCGTAGCCGGGAACCTCCCCAGCCGAGGAGGGGTCGCCCTCCGGCAGGGGTCCGTATGGCCCGTATCGCTGATCGTCACCCATGCCCTGCCGTCTCCTGGTCGCGCCGGCGGTGGGCCCATCCTGCCGGTCCAAACGGCCAGGGGCGAGACGCCGCATCGTGCCGGCGCGATCGTAGCGTCCGGCCCGAGGGGGATGCGGGCCGCGAGCGGGGCGCTCGTCCACGCTGGCCTGAGCATGGAGACGGCATCGCCACCGCGTCCGACCTGGGCGCGATCGAGACGGCCGCTCTGGCGGTGCGCGCCGGACTCCACCGCCGTCTCCGGCCGCCGGCGCCGTCCGTCAGCGCATACCCGGGGGCGTGCAGACGGGGCTGGCAGGATCGGCGAGCAGGCGCTCCAGGCTCCGCCGCTCGTCGTCGCCGAGGCGGCGCAGCGGGGCCCGCACGGCGTCGGAGACGGGGATGCCGCGCCAGCGCAGGACGGCCTTGAGAGCGGACTGGAACGGGAGGGCGCGGATGGCCCGGCGGGCGGCCTCGACCCGGGCGCTCGCCGCCGGGGTGCCGGACCTCACCGCGGCGATGGTCAGCTCGGGAAAGGCCGCGGCCATCCCCGAGACGGCGCCCGCCGCTCCGGCACGCAGCCCCTCGCTGATCAGCCCCTCCCATCCGATGAAGACATCCAAGCCCTCCAGCAGGTATGGCCGCACCGCCTCGAAGGGGGAGTCGGAGACCTTGAGGCCGGCGAGGTTGGGCACGGTCTCGCGGAGCCGCTCGAGCACCGGGATGGGGACCGCGTAGCCGGACCGGGCCGCGAACTCGTACACGTAGAAGGGCACCGGCGCCGCCGCCCGCGCGGCCTCGCCCAGGTGGTGCAGCAGCGACGGGCCGTCCAGGGCGAAGTACGGGGGAGGGATCACCGCCACCGCGCTCGCCCCGTGCGCCGCGGCATGCGCCGCCAGGGCGACGGTGTCGCGGGTGGACTGGGCACCGCAGTGGACCGCGATCGAGAGGCGGTCTCCCGCCGCCGCCAGGAAGGCCTCGGTGATGACCCGGCGCTCGCCGGGGTCGAGGAGGATCCCCTCACCGGTGGTGCCGAGCAGAAGCAGCCCGTCCAGCCCGGTCCGGGCGTAGAAGTCGACCAGCGGGGCGACCGCCGCCGCATCCACGCGGTCTCCGTCGGAGGTCAGCGGAGTGACCGCGGCCGCCAGCGTCCCGTGGAGCGGGCCCGGCATCAGAACCGTTCGGTCAGGTGAGCCCGCCCGGCCGGGGGCTCGTAGGGCTCCGGCCAGAAGTCGGTGATGCGGGCGATGCGGCCGGCCGCGTCCAGCTCGAAGAAGCAGATGGCGGGCTGCTCGCCGCCCGGCTCGGTGAGGCGGATGAGGCTCACCGCGTCGCGCTCGCCGGCGACGATGCGCTCGACGGAGATCCGCCACTCCCCGGGGAAACCCTCGGCGTTGAACCGGAGGTAGGGTTCGCGCCCACGCACCCGCTCCCGCGACTGCGGCGCCTCGTAGACGACGTCATCGGCGAGCAGCTCACCGAACCGGGCCCAGTCCCGAGCGTCGGCCGCCTCCCAGTACGCCGCCACCACGGCCTCCACCCCGGTCATCAGGGGATCGTACGATCCGGCATGCCGCCCATGTGAGGACGGGGAACGCTCGCCCGCAGTCGCCCGCGCGAGCGGGAAACGGCCGCCCATGGTCGCCGGTGCGAGCATCGCCACCCACCCTGCATCGCGTACTCTGCGGCCATGCCCCGCACGTGGCCGCGCTGCGTCAATGGCCTGGTCATCGCCCCCTCGCTGCTCGCCGCCGACTTCGGCCGGCTCGCGGAGGCGGTCCACGGACTGGAGGGGGCCGGCGCCGACCGCCTCCACATCGACGTCATGGACGGCGACTTCGTGCCCAACTTCACCTTCGGGACCGACACCCTGCGCGCGCTCCGGGGCGAGACCGACCTCCCCTTCGAGGTCCACCTCATGATCCGCGAGCCGGAGCGCCACCTGGGCACCTTCGCCGAGGCCGGGGCCGACGCCATGACCGTGCACTGGGAGGCCTGCCCGCACCTCCACCGCACCCTCATGAGCATCCGCGCCCTGGGCTGCCGGGCCGGCGGCGCCCTCAACATCAGCACCCCCGCCGACGCCCTCTACGACGTCCTCGACGTCATGGACCTGGCCCTGGTGATGACCGTCGACCCCGGGTTCGGCGGCCAGGCCCTGATCCCCCGCGCCCTCGCAAAGGTCGCGGCCCTGCGCCGCGAGATCGACGCCCAGGGGGTGGAGGTCGAGCTGGAGGTCGACGGCGGCGTGGAGGCGCATAACGCGGCGCTCTGCGCCCAGGCCGGGGCCACCGTGCTGGTCGCGGGCACCTCGGTCTTCCGTGACCCGGCGGGCCCGGCCCGCGGGGTGCAGCGGCTGCTCGAGGTCGCGACGCCCCGCGGCTGATCCGCCCACAGCCGGTTGGCCGATCCGCTCGCGCGGCCGGTCCGCCGGCTCCTTCACGCAGCCGGCTGATCGGTTCTCACCCGGCGGCCGGCTCCCTCAGCCGCCGGCGCATCGCCACCTCAGGGAGTCAGGACCTCGCCGCTGGGCAGCAGCCGCGCGGTGCACAGCGCCGGCACCAGGAAGAGCAGCCCGACGACCGTCGCACCCGCCCAGGCGGCGGGCACCCGCTGCTCGATGAGAGCGACCACCGGCGGAGCGATGGCGACCAGCTGGATGACCAGGAGCAGGCGGATCGCGTCCCTGGCCCCCAGCGCCTTCATGCTCGCGATCAGGGCCAGGCAGAGGAGGAGTGCGGAGATCCCGACGGCGATGCCGGCGACCAGATGCCCCAGGGTGGGCGGCCGCTCGTGGATGAGGAGCTCGCAGGCCACGATCAAGGTCAGCGTGAAGGTCGCGAGAGCGCTGGCGCGAGCCCCGTCCAGGCGGCCGCGGAGCGTGGACCGTCCCTGACGGTGCCAGCCGCGGAGGCCGATCACCCAGACGACGAAGATGCCGGCAGCGATCGACATGACGCCGGCCGCGAGGGAGCAGAGCGCAAGCCAGGGGGATCCCTGGCCGAAGAGCAGGCCTCCGAGGGTGGAGAGGACGAGCCCGGGTCCGAGGCTGACGGCGCCGAGGCACAGCATGCCGCTGAGCGCCAGGGGCGAGGGGGACCTCCAGGCGCTGAGCAGGCCGCAGCCGCCGATGGCGGCGACCTCGAGCAGGAACGTCACGGCCGCGGTCGACCGGATCAGGAGCAGGCTGAGGCCACCCACGGTCAGCCAGGCCAGGCTCTGAAGGATGATCAGAGCCCGCGCAGCCGCCAGCCGGCGGCCGCCCGCGTTGGACTGCACCCATCGCCGGCCGGCGATGTCCGGGGGCACCTGAGCCAGCGCCACGGTGAGAGCCGATGGGGAGCGAGCGGAGAAGGACTGCCGGGTGCCGCCGCTCCTCAGCGTGAGGGTCCCCGCCCACGACGCAGCCATCCCGCTCACGGCCGGCGACCCGGACCATGGGTGGACCACCGCTCCCGCCGCGGTGCTGAGCGCGATCCCCTCGGAGCCGATCGCGACGACGCACCGCTCCTGGCGCCAGCGGAGGCTGCCCCGCCGCCGGGAGCCGAGGCGCCCCTCGACCCGGGTTCCGCCGGCGGGCAGCACGGCATCGAGGTCGGGGGCCGCTTTCGAGCCGGCGGTGCCACGGGCGCCGCGCGGCCGGAGACGGCGCGGTCGGAGACCTGCCACGGCTCGGAGTCTGCTGGGCCGGCACCGCGGGACGCACGACGCGCGAGTCGCGTCTCTGCGACGGTGCCTCCCGCAGGGCCGGCAGTGGCGGCCCGCTACCTCAGGTCGTAGGCGTCGTCGACGTAGTCCATCACCATGCGGGTCGCGCAGAACTGCGGGCCGACGGTCATCAGCGACCGTTTGACCATGGCGATCCAACCGTGGGGGATGCCGTCGGCGCCCCGGTCGTAGAAGAGCGGCACCACCTCGTTCTGGAGGACGTCGAAGAAGACGGCGCCGTCGCGCTGGTCCTGGACGTTGTGGTCGACGGTCACCTCACCCGGGAGACCCCAGCCGTTGGTGAGGTCGCAGCCCTCGGCCCACCAGCCGTCGAGGATCGAGAGGTTGAGGCCGCCGTTGAGGGCCGCCTTCATGCCGCTGGTGCCGCTCGCCTCGAGGGGCGGCCGGGGGAGGTTGACCCAGAGGTCGCAGCCCGCGACCAGCTGGCCGGCGATGGCGAGGTCGTAGTTGTCGAGGAAGGAGACCCGCTCGGCGGCGGCCTGGCTGCGCCGGAGGTCGAAGAGCCCCTGCGGCGAGTGCTTCCCCTCCTCATCGCTGGGATGGGCCTTGCCCGCCACCAGGAACTGCACCGGACGGGTGGTGCCGTCGAGCACCTCCTCGATCCGGTGGGGATCGCGGTAGAGGAGGTAGAGGCGCTTGTAGGTGGCGAGACGCCGGGCGAAGCCGATGGTCAGCGCATCGTCGCTCAGCCCGCGCAGGGCGGCCTCGACGTACTCCCGTGGGTCGCTGCGGTCGAGCCGGTTGGCGACGGTCCGGTCCCGCGCCGCCTCGACCAGGGTGGTGCGCTGAAGGTTGCGCACCTCCCACAGCTCGGCGTCGGGGATTCGCTCGACGCCGGCCCAGGTGGTCGGGTCGGTGGCGTGCTCCACCCAGCCCTCGCCGAGGTGGCGGTCGAGCAGCCGCCGCATCGGGCCCGCCATCCAGGTGGGGAGGTGCACCCCGTTGGTCACGTGGCTGATCGGCACGGTGTCGGCGGGGCGCTCGGGGAAGAGCGGCCGCCACATCTGGCGGGCCACCTCGCCGTGGCGCCTGCTCACCCCGTTGGCGAAGCGGCTCATCTTGATCCCGAGCGGGGTCATCACGAAGGGCTCGTGGGGGTTGTCGGGTTGGGTCCGCCCCAGCTGCAGGAAGCCGCCGTCCTCGAGGCCGACCTGGGCCGGGAAGTCGCCGAGGACGGACTTGATCTCTGAGACCTCGTAGCCCTCGTTGCCCGCGGCCACCGGGGTGTGGGTCGTGAAGACCGTCCTCTCCCGGGCCAGGGCGAATGCGGTCGAGCGGTCGTGGCCGCGCAGCATCTCGGTGCGGGCCAACTCGAGCGGCGCCAGGGCCCCGTGGCCCTCGTTGAGGTGCACGATGCAGGGGTCGATGCCCATCGCCCGGAGCGCGCGCAGCGAGCCGATGCCGAGCAGCGCGTACTGGGCGAGCCGGATGGCGCGGTCGGCGACGTAGAGGCGGCCGGTTATCCAGCGATCGACGCGTCCGTTCTCCGGGCGTTCGGCGTCGAGCAGGTAGAGGGGGGTGCGGCCCACCTCCACCCGCCAGACCTGGACCACCACCTCGCGTCCGCGCAGGGGGACCCGGACGGTGACCGGGTTGCCGTCCTCGCCGGTGACCAGGGCGGCGGGCAGCCGCTGCGGGTCCACCGGCCGCCAGTACTCGTGCTGATAGCCACTCTGGTCGACGCGCTGCAGGAAGTAGCCCTCGCGGTAGAGGAGCCCGACGCCGACCATGGGGAGGGCGCGGTCCGACGCCTCCTTGAGGATGTCGCCGGCCAGCACCCCGAGGCCGCCGGCGTAGATCGGGAGCGACCGGTGGATCCCGAACTCGGCGCAGAGGAACGCGACCGGGCTGCGCGAGGTGGCCCGGCTGGCCATCGGCGGCCGCGAGAGCTCCGCGGTGAGCCGGTCGAGGGTCGCCTCGGCGCGCCCGATCAGGGTGGCGTCGTCCTCGGCGCGCTGGAGCGCCCCGGACGAGGTCTCGGTCAGGAGCCGGACCGGGTTCCCGTTGCAGAGCTCCCAGCGCTGAGGGTCGATGACCTGGAAGAGGTCATGCGCCTCCAGGTCCCACGACCACCGGTAGTTGTAGGCGATCCGGGCGAAGGGGGCGAGCCGGGCCGGCAGCCGGTCCGCCAGCGCGGCGGCCGCCGCCTCGACGTCTGCCGCGCCGTCGAGGAGCCGGGACGACACGGAAGCCATCTGGTCCATGGAAGCGCGATGGTACCAGCCGGGTCGGGGGCGGCCAGGGCCCGCGTGACGCTTCAGTTCGCTTTCGGTCGGCGTCTTGACGGTCTGTGCGCGGGACGCCTGCGGTCCATCACAGGAGGATGATGCCGGCGCGGGTGCGCCGGGTGGCGCGTTTAGCCTAGGGGCGTGCAGGAGCGTGCCTCCGTGAACCGCCGTGCCCGTCTGGCCCTGGTCAAGCCCTCCGGTGGGGACCACCCCGCCGAGGATGGTGTCTCCCCGCTCGCCGAGGAGCTCCCCGAGGCCGGACCGGTGCGCGGCGACGCCCTCTGCGAGGCCGCTCTCGAGCTGGCGCGATCGGCGACCGAGATGGAAGTGGCCGCCGCGGTGCGCGCCGCGGGAGCGTTCCTGGTCCCCGACGGCGGGCTCCGGGTCGCCTCCGCCGGGCCCGGTGGCTGGCACCTGATCATCGGTGACGAGAGCAGCGACGAGGCCATCCTCCGCATCCCCCTCCGGGCCGGGGGCGCCGACCTCGGCGAGCTGGCGGTACTGGGCACGATGCCCCTCCCCGCCCCTCAGACCATCGCGATCGCCGAGCTCGCCTCCCACCTGGCCCTGGCCCTCGCCCGCCTGGAGTACGGCCAGCTGCTCAGTGGGGTGGGGCCCGCCGCCGACCCGGACATCTTCGCGGCCACCTCCTTCCGCGACCCGCTCACCAACCTGCCGAGCCGGATGCTGTTCCACGACCGGGTCGAGCACGCCCTCCACCGGCGTGCGCGCCACGTCCACCCGGTGGCGGTGATGGTCATCGACCTGGCCGGGTCGATCACCGCGGTCAAGGAGGTGATGGGCGAGGCGGCCAGCGACCGGTTGATGGTCCAGGTCGCCAAGCGGCTGCAGCACCTGGTCCGCTCGGCGGACACCCTGGCCAGGTTCCGCGACGACCAGCTCGGCGCCCTGCTCGACGACCTCGATAGCGCCGCGGACGCGGCCCTGGTCGCGGAGCGGCTGCTGGGCGCGCTGCAGGAGCCCTTCGCCGTGGAGGGCGGGGTCCCCCTCACCCTGCAGGCCCATATCGGCATCGCAGTGAACAGCGGCGCCGCCGAATCGGCGGTCGAGCTGCTCCACAAGGCGGGGAGAATGGCCCAGGCGGCACGGGCGCGCGGGGTCGGCTTCGATGCCAATCCGGGGCGGCCCCGAGTCCACGTGGGGGCGCGCCTGGACCCCTCCTGAGGCCCGGATCCGCGCGGCCACCCGGGAAGGCGAGTCGAGTAGGCTCTGTGGCGGGACGATCGTCAGTTTCCCCCGCAGCGAGGACAGATGACCTTCGACGCCTTCCTCCAGCAGCTTCCCGACGTCGACCCCGAGGAGACGGGTGAGTGGCTCGAGTCGCTCGACAACCTGATCGCCACCGAGGGCACGAGCCGGGCCAGGTATGTCATCGGCAAGATGCTTGCCCACGCCAAGCATCTCCAGGTCGGCATCCCGCCGATGGTCCAGACCGACTACATCAACACCGTCCCCCCCGAGGAGGAACCGTGGTTTCCCGGTGACGAGGAGATGGAGCGCCGGATCCGGCGGATCATCCGCTGGAACGCGGCGGTCATGGTGGCCCGGGCCAACAAGAAGTACGACGGCATCGGCGGCCACCTCTCCACCTACGCCTCGTCGGCATCCCTCTACGAGGTGGGGTTCAATCACTTCTTCCGGGGCAAGGACGACGGCAACCCCGGTGACCAGGTCTTCTACCAGGGCCACGCCGCCCCCGGCATCTACTCGCGCGCCTTCCTGGAGGGCCGGCTCAGCGAGGACCAGCTCGACCACTTCCGGCGCGAGACCGAGGGACGCGGGCTCAGCTCCTATCCCCATCCCCGGCTGCTCCCGGAGTTCTGGGAGTACCCCACGGTGTCGATGGGTATCGGGCCGCTCAACGCCATCTACCAGGCGCGTTTCAACCGCTACCTCTACAACCGCCAGCTGGTCGACACCTCCGGGTCGCGGGTGTGGGCGTTCCTGGGCGACGGGGAGTGCGACGAGCCCGAGTGCATCGGCGCCCTCTCGCTCGCCTCGCGCGAGCGGCTCGACAACCTGACCTTCGTCGTCTCCTGCAACCTGCAGCGGCTGGACGGGCCGGTGCGCGGCAACGGCAAGGTGATCCAGGAGCTGGAGTCGATCTTCCGCGGCGCCGGCTGGAACGTGATCAAGGTCATCTGGGGCCGGGAGTGGGACCCGCTGCTCGCCCAGGACGTGGACGGCGTCCTGGTCAACAAGATGAACACCACCAACGACGGCTCGTTCCAGAAGTACGCCGTCGAGTCCGGGGCCTACATCCGCGAGCACTTCTTCGGCCCCGACCCCCGGCTGCGCCGGCTGGTGGAGCACCTCTCCGACGACGAGCTGCGCCGGCTCCGGCGGGGTGGTCACGACTACCGCAAGCTGTACTCGGCGTACAAGCTGGCGGTGGAGCAGAAGGAGACGCCCACCGTCATCCTCGCCCACACCATCAAGGGCTGGACGCTGGGCGAGGGATTCGAGGGGCGCAACGCGACCCACCAGATCAAGAAGTTCACCGAGGACGAGCTGCGCACCTTCCGGGACCGCATCCAGCTCCCGATCAGCGACAAGCAGCTCACCGGAGGCCCGCCCCCCTACTACCACCCCGGCCCCAAGTCGCCCGAGGTCGAGTACCTGATGAGCCGCCGGCTGGCCCTGGGCGGACCGGTGCCCCGGCGCAACACCCACACCCGGAAGCTGGAGCCGCCCGCGGACGCCGCCTACGCCGAGGCGTTCACCGGGTCGGGAGGCCGGCCCGCCTCGACCACCGCCGCCTTCACCGCCCTGCTCCGCAACCTGCTGCGCGACAAGAGCATCGGCCGCCGGATCGTGCCGATCATCCCCGACGAGGCGCGCACCTTCGGCATGGACGCGCTCTTCCGTGAGGTCAAGATCTACGCCGCCCTGGGCCAGCAGTACGAGCCGGTGGACGCCGGGATGGTGCTCAGCTACAGCGAGGCGATGGACGGCCAGCTGCTCGAGGAGGGGATCACCGAGTCGGGCTCGATGGGATCGTTCCACGCCGCCGGCACCGCCTACTCGACCTTCGGCGAGCGGATCCTCCCCTTCTACGTCTACTACTCGATGTTCGGCTACCAGCGGGTCGGGGACCTGATCTGGGCGTTCGGGGACTCGCGGGGACGCGGCTTCATGCTGGGCGGGACGGCGGGGCGCACCACCCTGAACGGCGAGGGGCTCCAGCACCAGGACGGGCACTCGCCGCTCCTCTTCTCGGCCCTCCCCCACGTGCGGATCTACGACCCCGCCTACGCCTACGAGCTGGCGGTCATCGTCCGCGACGGCGTCCAGCGGATGTGCGTGGACGACGAGGACGCCTTCTACTACCTGACCCTCTACAACGAGAACTACGCCCAGCCGACGAAGCCGGAGGGCGTGGACGAGGCCATCCTGCGCGGCCTCTACCTCTGCAACCCCTCCGGGGACGGGCACGCCCACCACGCCACCATCCTGGCCAGCGGCACCGCGATGGGGGCGGCCCTCAGCGCCCAGCAGGACCTCGCCGAGCACCACGACGTCGCCGCCGACGTCTGGAGCGTCACCAGCTACCAGCAGCTCCGCAACGACGCCCTCGAGGTGGAGCGCTGGAACCGGCTGCATCCCGAGCAGGAGCCACGGGTCGCCTACATCACCGAGCAGCTCCGGGACCGGCCCGGGCCGGTGGTCGCGGTCACCGACTACCTCAAGGCGGTGTCCGACCAGGTGGCCCGCTTCGTGCTCCAGGACTTCATCCCGCTGGGGACCGACGGGTTCGGGCGGAGCGACACCCGCCAGGCGCTGCGCCGCCACTTCGAGACCGACGCCGAGCACGTCACGGTGGCGGTGCTGGACGGGTTGGCCCGGGCCGGCGAGATCCCCCGCCACGAGGTGGCCGCCGCCCTGGAGCAGTACGAGATCGACACCGAGCTGCCCGACCCCCGGGTGCGCTAGCAACCGGGACCGGTCGTGGCCCGTGAGGCCCGGCGAGGCTCGGTGCCGCGGCTCGGCTGGCGCCGGGGGCGGGGAGGGGCACGCACCCTCCCACACCGGTTAAGGACTTTTCTGTCCTAAACCGTGTCGAGGCGAGGTGGTGCAGGGGACCCCTCGAGCGCTGGGATGGGCTCCGCGCGCGGGTGCGGTGCGGGGCCGGCGTGCCGTCATGGCGAGCCCGCCACGATCAGCCCCCTCCGGTTCATTCGTCCCGCCGGGGAGATCGCACGAAGCGCTGCCAGCGAGCTGAATGGCCAACACCCTCCCGGAGGTTCTCCCGAGCCCGTCGCAGGGCTCAGATGCTCACCCCGGCGCGCGCCGGCGGCACGGATCATGCGGCCAGCCCGTCCCGCGCCTCAGAGGGCGCGCACCATCTCGAGCTCGAGGCGCGACGGGTCCTCGTCGCGGATCGGCTGGGTGGCTCCGGTGCGCACGAATCCGTGGCGCGCGTAGAGCGCCTCGGCGCGGTCGTTGCCGACCGACACCCAGAGGGTCACGGCCTCGTGCCCGCCGCTGGCGGCCCACTCCACCACCGCCTCGACCAGCAGGTCGCCGACGCCCCTTCCCCGCCAGCCGGGGTGCACCCACATGCCGACCAGCTCGGCGTGCCCCGGCTTCTCGCCCTCGATGCCGGCGGCCATCCCCACATGGCCGTGCGCCACCCGAGCCGCGAAGGTGGAGCGTCGCCGGAGGCGCTCCCGCCACTCCTCGGGGGTGAGGGATCGCTCCCGAGCCAGGGTGGAGCCGAAGGCGGTGGGGGCATCGGAGAGGGCGGCCAGACGGAGCTCGCGGTAGGCGGCCCAGTCCGCGGTCGTCAGCCGCACGAGGTCGACGTCGGTCATCGTCGTGGGAGTGTACGAGCGGCCGGGCGGGGCGGCGTGCCCGCGTCCGGCCCGGTGTGACGCCGCGGGGGCGAGAGCGCGGCCGCCCCGGCGGTGGCCGGGCCGCCCCGTCGGCCGCGGCGGTCGTAGAACTCGACGGCGCATGGAGGAGCCCACCCCCCTCACCGTACCGGAGATCGCCCGCCTGCTCCGGTCGAGCACCGCAGCCATCGACACCGAGGTCCAGGCCGCCCCGCCCCGCGCGGCACGCTGGCACCCCGCCCCGGGTGAGTGGTGCGTCAACGAGGTGCTGGGCCACCTGATCGAGGCCGACCGGCGCGGGTTCGCCGGACGGGTCGAGGTGCTCCTCGAGAGTGACCACCCGGAGCTGCTGGGATGGGACCAGGAGGTGGTGGCCGGCGGCCGGCGCGATTGCGAGCGGGATGCCGCGGAGCTGCTCGAGGAGCTCCTCGGCCACCGCGAGCGCGGCCTCCGGATGCTGGACGGCCTCACCGCGGCGGAGATGGCGCGGAGCGGGCGCCATCCCAAGGTGGGCGAGCTGAGCGTGGGGGATGTCGTCAACGAGTGGATCCACCACGACCGCAACCACCTCAAGCAGATCCTCTCCAACCTGCAGGCATACGTCTGGCCGCAGATGGGTGCCGCCCAGCGGTTCAGCGGGGAGTAGCCACCGCCGCTCGGTCCGGCCTCAGCCCGGCCGGCGCCGCGTCAGCACCACCATGGCGTCGTGCGGGACCGCGATCTCGCCCCCGTGGGCGGCGACCAGCCGGCGCAGCCCGTCGAAGAGCTCTGACCTCCTGCCGGCGTCGTAGAGGAGGTGGTTGGACTGGGTCGCCAGGCGCTCCACGAAGGCGTCGGCGGTGAAGGTCTGCGACCAGGGATAGGTCCGGGTCTGGGCCGGCTCGAACCGGCCGGTCGCTCGGAGCTCCTGGAGCAGCTCGGTCTGCTCCCTCCGCCGGGTGAGCCCGGGGAATCCCGGGCCCTGCTCGTACAGCTCGGGCGCGAGGCTCCGGTAGAGCACCTCGAGCTCGTCGCGCAGCGGCTCGCCCCGCCATCGGATCCGGTGCCAGATCAGTGCCAGCGTTCCCCCGGGGGCGAGGACCTGCGCCGCCTTGACGTGGCGAACCGCGGGGTCGACCCAGTGCCACGCCTGAGCCGAGAAGAGCAGCCCGAATGACCGCGGCTCGGCCGGCCACTCCTCGAAGGTCACGGTCTCGACCCTCACCCGTGGCAGCGCGGAGCAGTTGCGCCGCGCCACCTCCGCCATCTGCGGACTCGGCTCCAGCGCGAGGATGCGCAGGCCGCGCGACCCGAAGGCCACCGTGGCCTTGCCCGTCCCCGCACCGACCTCGAGGGCTCGAAGCCGCTCGCCGTCGACGCCGGCGAAGCCGAGCACCCCGTCGACGAGCTGGGCGCTATAGCCGGGGCGGGCGCGGTCGTACAGCTCGGCCGCCTCGCCGAAGACGAAGCGCTGCTCTCTCGCCTCGGTCCCCACGCAACCAGCCTACGTCAGCGGCCGCTCACGCCCACCCGCGCCGCCGATCAGGGAGCCCAGGCTCCCCCTCCTCGGCACGGCGATCCAGCCCTCGCGCGCGGCGGCCGCGCGCAGCTGGTGGGGGACCGGATGGCAGAGGCCGAGCTGGCAGGCGCGGGCGACCAGGGCGCAGACGAGGGCGTCGAAGGCGTGGTCACTGCGGGTCACCTCGGCCCACGTCGCACCGCCGGCCGCGAGCCAGGCGCAGCGGTCCCGCAGAGCACCGGCGACGTCCAGGAGCGCCTGCCGGTCGGCGGTGCGCTTGTACCCCCGGTGGCGCAGACCCCAGACCCGCAGGGCCGCCGCCGGGTAGACCTCGACGAGCTTCCCGGCCCCGCTCCGGTCGATCGGCTCCCCGACGATCTCGCCGATGACCCGTGCCATCCGCATCGCCGGGTAGGCGATCCGGTCGGTGCTGACGCTGAGCGGCAGCTGTCTGATCTCCGGGTGGCCGTGGACCCACCGGTCCGTCTCCCGCCGGGCCAGCCGGTCCATGCTCGCCGTGCCGAAGGGACGGCCCTCGTGGTGCTCCGCCACCGCGGCGACGAAGTCGTCGGGCCAGCCCAGGGGAACGTCGAGACCGATCCTGGCCACCGGCTCGACCAGCAGGCCGGCCAGGCGGTCGTCATCGACGTCGTGCTCGACCTTCTCGATGGTGGCCCCCCCGGCTTCCCAGCGAACACGGCAGGCGGCGGTCCCCGCCGGCTGCGAGGCGACGTCCACCCCCACGGTCACCGCCGCGGTCATCGGCACGGGTGGTTCGGGGCGCGACAAGGCGGTCAGGAGCCCGGGGACCGCTAGGCGAGCGCCGCGCGCATCCGCTCGACGATCTCGGTGAGGATCTCGGGCGCGGTGGCGATGGTGGCGCGCACCCATCCCCGCCCCGGCGTTCCGAAATCCGGGCCGGGCCGGAGCGCGACGCGACCCCGCCGGAGGAACACCCGCGCCGGCTCCTCGGGAAGTTTCAGCTCGGAGCAGTCGAGCCAGGCGAGGTAGGTGCCCCGGGGCGGGACGTAGCCGACCCCGGGCAGACGATCGGCCAGCAGGTCGGCGAGCAGCCGGCGATTGAGGTCCAGCATGACGAGAAGCTCGTCGAGCCACGGGCCGCCGTCGCGGTAGGCGGCGATGGAGGCGATGACGCCGAGATTGCCGGCCCCGTAGGCGAGCTCCTCGGGGAGGCGACCGACCAGATCCCTCATCGGTGGCGCGACGGTCACCAGCTGGGCGCACTTGAGCCCCGGGAGATTCCACCCCTTGCTGGCCGAGACGAAGGCGATGCCGCGCGCCTCGGCCTCCGGCAGCGAGAGGTAGGGCACGTGACGGGAGCCCTCGAGCGTGAGCGGCGCATGGATCTCGTCGGCGAGCACCAGCACCTGATATCGGTCGGCGAGCCCAGCCACCGCCCGGAGCTCGTCCACGGTGAACACCAGCCCGGTCGGGTTGTGGGGATTGCAGAGGAGGTAGGCGGGTGCTCCCGCGGCGAAGGCGGCCTCGAGCGCATCGAGGTCCAGCCGGTAGCCGGCGCCCGAGCGGGCCAGCGGGGCTTCCACCGGACGGCATCCCGCGCTCGCGATGTGGCCGAAGAAGGGCGGGTACACCGGGGTGCTGACGACCACCTCGCTCCCGGGCGGGACGGCGGCGCGGAGGACCTCGGTGACGCCGGTCATCACGTCGGGGAGAAGGCTCACCCCGCCCGGGTCGAGGCGCCAGCCGAAGCGCTGGAGATGGAAGCTCGCGACCGCCGCGGCGAGCTCGGGGTCGGGCGTCGCATACCCGGTGTCCCCGGCCGCGATCGCCTCCTGGAGGACGCGCATCACCGGCTCCGCGAGGCTGACGTCCATCTCGGCGACGAAGGTGGGGAGGACGTCAGCGGGGTAGGCGCGCCACTTGAAGCTGCGCCGGGCGCGGAGCTCCGGGAGGTGAAGCCAGCGGGGGTGATCCGTGCTCATGAGCGGCCCTCTCCGAGCTGCGGCGCCGTCCAGCGCGCGGCCAGCCCCCCGAACCGCAGGCGCTCCCGGACGTGGTGGCCGTCGCGGGACTCGTAGAGGATCACCTCGGAGACGGTGAACGGCGGGAGGACGGGGGGCTGCTCCAGCTCCGCTCGCCACGCCCGCAGGTCGAAGCGCGGTCCGGGACGGCCGAGGGTCACGTGAGGTTGGAACGGGCGCGGGTCCAGCTCGAAGCCGCACCCCCCCACCGCGGCCTGGACCCGCATGGCGAGCCCGGCCAGCACGTCGGCCTGGCCATCGAGCCCGACCCACAGCACCCGGGCTCTCGGACCACCAGGGAAGCTGCCGAAGCGGACCGGCTGCAGCGTGAAGGGTGCCTGCCGCGCGGCGATCGGACGGACCGCGGCCACGACGGAGCCGACCTGCTCGGCGGGCAGCTCCGAGAAGAAGTGGAGGGTGACATGGGTGGTCGCCGTGTCGACCCAGCGCACCCCGGCGACGCGCACCCGGAGCGACTCGATCCGGGCGGCCAGCGCGTCGTGGGCGGGTGGGCCGACGGGCACCGCCAGGAAGGCCCTCACGGGAGCGCTCCGGTCAGGCCGCGGCGATGACGCCCGGGGGCCGCTGGCCCTCGAGGAAGGCGCCCAGGACGTCGAGCTGGTGGCGGACGAACGCCTCGTTCCAGCCGTGGCCGGCGTCGTCGATGCAGGCGTAGTGGACCCGCGGCATCCCCTCCACCAGCCGCTGGAGCACGTCGCGGCGGAGCAGCCGGTCGTCGCCCGCGACGATGATCAGGCTCTCGCCCCGGTGGCTCGCCAGCAGGCCGGCGTCGTGGCGGTTCAGGCCGCTGCGCGCCCATTGCTTCTGAGCCGGATGCGAGGCGCGCTGCTGGTTGCGGAAGTTCATCTCGGCCTGGGCCCCGTCGACGTCCGAACCCTCGACGATCAGCCGCTTGTAGAGATCGCTCACCACGCGACGGTGGGAGAGCCAGCTGATCACCGGGAAGACGGGGGGGGACATCATCAGCGCCGCCTGGAAGTGGAAGCGCGCACGCACCACCGAGGGGTCGAGCAAGGGCGTGTGGAGCACCAGGCGGTCCACGCGCTCGGGCCGCCTGGCCAGCAGCTCGAAGGCGACGCCCGATCCCAGGCAGAGGCCGCCGAGGTCGAAGCGCTCCAGCTCCAGGGCTTCGATCAGCGGCTCCAGCGACCGGGCCAGCGCCGCGCAGCTGTGCCCGCCCGGGAGCGGCGGGCTGTCGCCACACCCGGGAAGGTCCGGGATGATCAGGGTCCGGTGCCGCCCGACCCCCTCGAACCAGGTCTCGAAGTTCTCCGCCGAGCCCAGCCAGCCGTGGCAGAGGAGGAGCGGCGGGCCGTCGCCTCCGATCAGGTAGCGAAGCCGGCGGGGTGAGTCGAGGAAGCGCTCCTCCACGTCGGGATCAGTCCTCGGCCGGGCCGGCCCGGAGCGGGCGCGGCCGGCCCGGGTCGCCGGCGAGCGGAGCCCGGGCCCTGCGCGCGGGACCGAGCCGGGGCATCAGGCCCCCGCCGCCGTTATCGACGCCTCGAGGACGTCCATCCCCTTCTCGAGCTCCTGCTCGGTGATCGTGAGCGGCGGGATCAGCCGGATCACGTTCTCGTCGACTCCGCAGGTGAGCAGGAGCAGGTCGCGCTCCAGCGCGGCGTGAAGGATCCGCTGGGTGAGCTCCGGCGCCGGGAGCCTCCCCTCCATGAACTCGAGGCCGATCATGAGCCCGCGCCCGCGGACGTCGGCGAGCCGCGGGTGGTCCGCCCGCCAGCCGCGCGCCCTCTGCAGGACGCGCTCCCCCAGCGCGGCCGCCCGCTCCGGGAGCCGCTCCTTGCGCAGGGTCTCGATCACCACCGTGGCGGCGGCGCAGGCCACCGGGTTGCCCCCGAAGGTGGTCCCGTGCTCGCCGGGGTGCCACCTCGCCATCACCGACCGCTTGGCCACGATGGCCCCGATCGGCAATCCGTTGCCCATCCCCTTGGCCACGCACATGATGTCCGGGACCACGCCCGAGTGATCCACCGCGAACATCCGGCCGGAGCGGCCGAAGCCGGTCTGCACCTCGTCGGCGACCAGCATGATGCCGTGGGCGTCACAGATCTCGCGCAACCGGGGCAGGAAGGCGGCCGGAGGGACCACGTAGCCGCCCTCGCCCTGGATCGGTTCGACCACGATGGCGGCCACCGAGTTGGCGGGCACCAGGGTCCGGAAGAGCAGCTCCAGCTCCTCGCCGGCCGCGATCGGGCAGGGCTCGCCCGGGCCATGGCTGCAGGTCCGGAAGCAATACGGGTAGCGGACGTGGTGAACCCCGGGGAGGAACGGGCCCATCCCGGCGTGGTACCTGGCCTTGCTGGCGGTGAGGGTCACCGCCCCGTACGTCCGGCCGTGGAAGGCGCCCAGGAAGGCGATGATCTCGGTGCGCCCGGTGGCCCGGCGGGCCAGCTTCAGAGCCCCCTCGACCGCCTCGGCGCCGCTGTTGCAGAAGAACACCGAGTTGAGCCCGGGGGGCGCGACGCTGACCAGGGCCTCGGCGGCCGCGACCAGCTGGGGATGGTGAGCGGTCCCCGAGACGTGCCAGAGCCGGTCGACCTGCTCGTGCACCGCCTTGACCACGGCGGGGTGGCGGTGGCCGAGGTTGGTGACCCCGATGCCGCAGGTGAAGTCCAGCACCGAGCGGCCGTCGATGGTGTGCAGCCAGGAGCCCTCCGCGGTGTCCACGACCAGGTCCGTGTAGCGCCCGAAGGTGGGCGCCATCAGCTCATGGTCCTTCTCCAGAAGGGTGGCGACAGACATGCGGTTATCGGCGGACGATGGGTTCACGGGACCAGCTCCAGGTGCGTTGAGGGCGTGGGCGGCTCAGGGCGCGCCAACACCCGCTCGGGGGAGGGTACTCCTCCGGGAGGAGCGCAGGAGGCTGCTGCCCAGGGCGAGGAAGCCGACGAACATCACCGCCATCCCGATGGCCTCGTAGGCACCGAGGTAGTCGAGGGAGCCGACCGTGCAGTGACCGGTCGCGTTGGCGATCTTGGCCGCGCTGAAGCCGGCGGCGATCACCAGGGCGCCGGCGGTCAGGCAGACGTTGCAGACGATACGGTCGAGGTGGGTGCCCTCCCGGAGGAACCTCCAGCCCGACCAGGCGGCGCCGCCCACGAAGACCAGGGTTCCGACGATGTTGAAGAGGACGGCGGCCAGGGCGATCGGCGCCGCCGAGCTGTAGGCGCCCCCGAAGAGCCCGCAGGGGGTGGCCAGACGGGCGGCGTCGACCGGCTCGGCGAAGGCGTCGACCGCCACCACCACGGTGAGGGCGAGGAGCACGAGGGCGCTGACATCGGCCACCCGGCGGGGGGCGAGCAGGTAGAGGGTGCCGAGGGCCAGGTAGATGACACCGAGCGCGCCGCCCAGCAGGTAGAAGACCCGGAAGAGGCCGACGTGCTGCTCGAACCCCTGGCTCTCGCCCAGCGATTGGGCCGTGGCTGCGGCCGCGAAGATGAGCAGGCCGAGGGCCCAGAAGGCGAAGGAGGGGCGGTGGCTGCGCAGCCAGCGGGTGGCCACCACCAGGGCGAATGCCAGGCTCAGCAGCGCGGCGAGACCTGCCAGGTTGGTCATGCGCCATTCGATAGCACACTCGGGGCGGGGACCGCGCCTCCGCGTTGCGCGAGGGGACCCGGTCCGCGGCTGCTCCGCCCGAACGAACGTGTCGAGCCCACGGAAACTGTGGGATGATGAATTCGAATCAATCGCGAGTGGGAAGCCGGGGGCGGATGTCGGGCGGTGTTGTGCGGCGGCGTATGGTAGCCATGTCCGATCCCGACCTCGCCCCACCAAGCGTGCAGACACCCACTGATCCGGTCGACGTCCACTCCCCGCTGGAAGATCCGGGCGATCTTCCGGTCGATCTGGTGGGCTGGGCGACCGGGCATCGCCTCACCGTGGAGGAGGCGGTCAGCCCCGAGCTGGCCCGCGAGCTGCTCGCGACCGCCCTGGGGGTCCGTCAGGCCCAGCTCGCCGGCTTCGAGGACGCGGAGGTCGCGGCCAGCCTGGAGCGGCTGCGGGCCCTGGTGCGGCAGATCCAGCGCCTCTCCGCCGCCGCCGCCGTCGACGACCTCACCGGGGCGCTGCGGCGCGGCGCCGGCTTGCAGGCGATGTCGCGCGAGATCGCCCGCTTCCACCGCTTCGGGGGCAAGGGCGTGGCGGTCGTCTTCATCGATGTCGACGGTCTCAAGCGCATCAATGACACCGAGGGCCATGCCGCCGGCGACGCCCTGCTCGCCGACGTGGTGGCCGCGATCCGGGAGCGGCTGCGCGCCTACGACCTGGTGATCCGCTGGGGGGGCGACGAGTTCGTCTGCGTTCTCCCCGACGCCACCCGGGAGGAGGCGGAGCGGACCCTCTCGGACATCGAGCAGCACGTGCGCGACCGCACCTCGGGCCGCTCGGTGAGCACCGGTCTGGCCGCTCTCGAGGAGGCCGACACCGCGTCGACCCTGGTGGGCCGCGCCGACCAGGCGCTGTACGCCGGCCGCGAGGCGGTCCGCACCAAGGCCTGATCCAGGACCGAGGGCGCGGGCGCAGACCGACGGGCGCCGGCTCAGACCGATCGGAGGGGGGTCGCGGTCTCGGCGCCGTCCGGATTCTGCGAGATCTGCTCCCGGAGCAGCGCGACCATGGTCTGGAAGTCGGCCGGCTTGAGCAGCAGGGTGACCCGGGGAAGGGTCAGCGCCTCCTGGAGGCGGAGGTTGCGCGGGTCGATGGCGGTGTGCAGGATCACCGGGACGTCGCCGCTCAGGGGGTGGCTGCGCACCTTGCGGCAGAGGTCCAGCCCGTCCTCCCCGCGAAGCCGGAAGTCGGCCAGGATCACGTCCGGCTCGAAGGTCTCGAGCGCCTTCTCGAGGGCGACCGTGTCGGTGACCAGGCTCACCTCGAAACCACCCTGGGGGAGCACGTCGCGGAGCAGCCCGCCGAGGTAGCGGTGGTCCTCGACCACGAGGACGCGCGGCACCCGGCCCACTCGCGGGCGGGGGACGAATCCTGTGGTCACGGGGCGCACCTCCGGGCCGCCGATAGCAGCCTGAGCAGAGCGTGCGCCCTGGGGGGGCTCGCTGGGAACTCCCCGATGTCCTTCATCAGAGGGACGTTTGCGTCTTGGCAAGAGCCTGGGCACTGTGCTAGGAACTTAGCCCCCTTCCGGTCCGGCGCCAAGGGGGTACCTGGTCAGCGGGTCACCCAGAAGATCCCGGCCAGCGCCAGGACCACCACCACCAGGTGCTCGCCGGCGCCGGCGAGCCGCCGGGGGGGGAAGACGAGGCTGTCGGCGGCCCCCCGGACTCCGTACCAGATGACCAGGGTCACCGCGGCCACGACCCCGGGGGTGATCACCGCCCGGTCCACCAGCACCATCGCGCCGGTGACCAGGACCGCGGTGAGGGCCGCCAGGGTGAAGGAGTGGCGGCGCCGGGCGCGCTCGGACTGCAGGGCGTCCAGGGTGACCAGACCGACCCCGACCAGGGCCACCGCGGCCCGGAGGTCGAGGGGAAGGTTCTGGCTGGCCGCGGCCAGCAGGACGGGCACCAGCACCGCGATCGAGGCGGCATCACGCAGGAAGCGGGCCCCCCAGCCCTCCCGACCGGCGGCGCGCAGGCCGCCGAGGTGGGGCAATCCCCCGCAGACGGCCACCGTGATCGCGGCCGCGACCAGCCGGGTCCGGAGGTCGAGGGTCCCGGCGAGGACGAGCGAGAAGGCGCCGAGCGCCGCCACCGGGAGGGCGATCGACTCCACCGCCGGCCGGAGGTCGCGGGGGTAGACGAGCCGGTCGTAGGCGGCGAGCACCAGGCCGGTCACGGTGCAGAGGGCGGCGACGCCGATGACCGAGCCGGAGAGCCCGACGGCCCCCGGTCGCAGGGCGACGGCGACCGCGCACGCGGCCACCCCCAGAGCGGCATGGATGATCGGGAAGGGGACGTCGGCCAGGCGAGGCTCGGCCGAGATGCCGAGGGCCCGGCGGGCCTGGGCGGCGTGGTACGCGTGGCCCCGGACCGGCTGCACGGGGGTCCCCTCCTCGGCGGGGGGGGCCTGGCCGTGGAGGCGCCGCGGCGCGCCCGCTGAGTCCCGCCTCGGATTACGGGGCAGAGGTGCCCTCGCGGCCATAGCGATCCTCGAGTCTCACGATGTCATCAATCTCGGGCGACGAGGCCTCGAAGAGGTCGGTATCCTCCACGGCGACCATGCGGTGACGGCGGCCGGGACGGATCCTCGCGCTCATCCCGGCAGCCAGGCGGTGGGTCTCGAGAACGCCGTCGGGGCTCTCCAGCACCAGGTCGAGCAGACCCGAGGCGACGAAGATGGATTCGTCCTTCTGGACATGGAACTGGAGGGAGAGCGCCTGGCCGCTCCGAACATGGATGAGCTTGCCCACGTAGCGGTCGGTGACCGCCCAGATCAGCTCGTACCCCCAGGGCTTGTCGACCCGCCCCGCGCCGGACGCGCGGACGTCGGCGGGGAGGACGGCGTCACGCGCTGCACCTCGCCGCGGGGCGGTCACCTCGTTCACCCGGCGGCCCCGGCCGCCGGCGGTGCGATCCCCACCATCCCCTCCATGGCGCGGAGCAGCTCCTCGACGCGCTCGGGCGAGGCCGCCTCCGCGTACACCCTCATCAGCGGCTCGGTTCCGCTCATCCTCACCAGCACCCAGCTGCCGTCGGCGAGCAGGAACTTGAAGCCGTCGTCGCTCCGGGTGCCGGTCACCGCGACACCCGCGATCTCGGTGGGCTGCTGGCCGCGCATCCGCTCGGCCACCTGGCGCTTGCGCGCGTCGTAGTCGGCCCGCTCGAACCGGATGTCGTGACGCGCGTAGCTGTGCGGGCCCACCAGGTCGAAGAGGTGCTGGAGCACCGCGGAGAGGGGCATCCGGTACGCCACCACCATCTCCGCCACCGTGAGCCCGGCGACGATGCCGTCGCGCTCGGGGATGTGGCCGCGGAAGGCGAAGCCGCCGGACTCCTCGCCGGCGAGCAGGGCGTCGGTCTCGATCATCTTGGGGCCGATGTACTTGAAGCCCACCTGGGTCTCGATGACCGGCACGCCGAAGCGCTCTCCGAGCCGGTCGAGCATCACCCCGCTGGTCAGCGAACGGATCAGGTGGCCGCGGAGACCGCGTTTCTCCAGCAGGTACATGGCGAGCAGCGCCATCACCTCGAGCTGGGTGATGAAGCGGCCGGTCTCGTCGATGATCCCGACCCGGTCGGAGTCGCCGTCGTTGGCGATGCAGAGGTCGAATCCGCCGGCCGCCATCCGGGCCGTCGCCTCGGGCATGTACTTGCCGATCGGCTCGGGATGCATCCCGGCGAAGCCCGGGTTGCGCTCCGCGTGCAGCTCGGTGACGGCGGTCCGGCCGCCGCCCACGGCCTGTCGGATCAGCCCCATGCCGGAGCCGTACATCGGCTCGTGGAGGATGCGCAGCCCGGCGTCGCGGAGCCGGGGGAGGTCGACCAGGCGGCCGACCTGGCGGAGGTAGTCGGGGACCGGGTCGAAGACCTCGACCAGCCCGCTCGCCACCGCGTCCTCGTAGGAGACGGCCTTCACCCCCTCCTGGAGAGCGCGGGCGGTGAGCTCCTCGAGCCTGGTGACCACCTCGGGGGACGCCGACCCGCCGTAGTCGGGCTTGTACTTGAGTCCGTTGAACTCGGCGGGGTTGTGGCTGGCGGTGACCGCCACCGCCCCGGCCTGCTTGCGCTCGACCACGGTCCAGGTGATGGTCGGCGTGGGCACGGGATGGTCGAGCAGGAGCACGTGCTGCCCGTTGGCCGCCAGCACACGGGCCACCTCGCGAGCGAACAGCTCGGCGGAGAAGCGGGTGTCGTGGCCGACCACCGCACCCCGGCCATCCCCCTCGAGGTACCAGGCCACCCCCTGGGCGACGGCGCGAACCCGCTCGTAGGTGAAGTCATCGGCGACGACGGCGCGCCACCCGTCGGTGCCGAAGCTGATCGGCGATGTCATGGGCAGCCATTGTGCCCCACCCCGCCGCTGACGCGGGGTCCCCCGACCGGGTCAATCCGCCGGCGGCCTCCCGCCCCCGACCGGCAGGCTCTCCCGTCCCGCGGCCGACCGGGCCAGCCAGCCCGCGAAGGCGGCCGCCACCGCCCCGGCGCGGTCGGGGGCGAGCTCCAGGAAGAGGCGGGGCTCGATGCATTCCAGCTCGAGCAGGAGCAGCTGCCCCCGCTCCCCCCGGGCCACGTCCACCCGGGCGTAGAGGAGCCGGTCGGCTCCTCCCGGGACGCGCGCGAGGACCGTCCGGGCGAAGCGAGCGTGCTCCTCCCCGACCTGGACGGGCTCCACCCGCTGCTGCAGCCCGAGCGAGAAGTCGGGGGTGGGGGGCGCCCCGGGTCGCAGCACCCCGGCCTTGCGGACCGCGTGGCTGATCTCGCCGCCGATGACGTAGACACCGAGCTCGCCCTCGACGTCGACGGCGGGGAGGTGGGGCTGGACCATGGCGACGCCGCCCTGTGCGGTGATGGCATCGACGTGCTCGCGCGCCCGGCGGAGCGGCGGCCCGGCGTAGCTCGCCGACAGTCGGGCCCCGGCCGAGACCGCGGGCTTGACCACGAAGCGCGTCCAGGGGACGGCGCCGAGGCTCTCACCGGGCTCGACCCAGAGGGTGGGGACGGTGGCCACGCCGGCGCCCTCCAGGTCGCGGAGATATCGCTTGTCGCTGTTCCAGGCGACGATGCCGGCCGGGTTGGCCAGGGGCATCCGGCCGGCGGTGCGCGCGCACCACGCCCGGAACGCACCGGGATCGTCGACGTAGTCGGAGGCGCTTCGGATGACCGCTCCGTCGAACTCCGGCGGCCCGAGGTCCGGCCCCCATCCGGTGGGGATGCCGGTGATCCCGAGACGCTCGAGCGCGGGGAGCAGGTGGTCGCCGTCCGCCCCGAGGTCGTTGGCGCCCGCGGCGGTGATCAGCGCCAGGCGGCGGGGCCGCCGCTCAGCCGGCCTCCCCCCGCGGGCCCGCCGGCTCGCCCCTCACAGGCCCCGTCCGCCCGCCCTTCGCGGGGCCCGCCGGCTCGCCCTTCAGAGGGCCCGTGAGCTCGCCTTTCAGAGGAGATCGGACCGCCCCTCCGCTCGCAGCCGCTCCACCACCTCTTTGACCCGCTGACTCTGGTCGAGGGGGAGCACCAGGAGGGCGTCGCCGGTGTCCACCACGGCGAGCCCGTCGACCCCCACCACCGCCACCAGCCGGCCGCCCCGGGCGGCCACGAAGCTGCCGGTGGCGCCCAGGGCGATCACGTCGCCCTCGAGCACGTTGCCGGCGGCGTCGGCCGCCCCGGCCCGGCGGCGGGCATCGCGAAGGTCGGCGAAGCTGCCCAGGTCCGACCAGGAGAAGCCACCCTGGACCACGGTCAGGCGGCGGGTCCGCTCGAACACCAGGGTGTCGACCGGCACCGCCTGGATCTCGGCGTAGAGCGAGCCGGCCTCGGTCTCCCGACCGCGGCGGCGTGCCTCCGCGACCCCGGCGACCTGCTCGGCGAGGTGCGGGTCGGCGGTGGCCAGCTCCTCGGCGAAGGTCGCCGCGGCCCAGGCGAAGAGGCCGCTGTTCCAGAGGTGACGGCCCCCGTCGAGGAAGGCCTGGGCGATCTCCCGCGACGGCTTCTCGACGAAGCCGGCCGCCCGGTACGCGGGGACCGCGGCCGCCGCCGCGCGCCGTGCCTCGGGGGCGGGGGCACCGGGTGGTGGGTACCAGCCCGCGGGGTCGAGCGGCGGACCGTCGAAGGCCACGTAGCCGAGCCCGGTGGAGGGGTGGGTCGGGGTGACTCCCACGGTGGCCAGGCCCCGGGTGGTCGCCGCCCACCCCGCCGCCGCGAGCACGGCGGCGGAGAAGGCGTCACCGTCGTCGACCTCGTGGTCGGCGTGGACCGACGAGATCACGGCGTCGGGGTCGTCGTGGGCGATCAGGGCGTTGGCCAGCCCGAGAGCCGGTCCGGTGCCCCGCGGCGCGGGCTCGGCGATGACCGACCCGGCGGAGAGCCCCAGCCCGGCGACCACCGCGCCGCAGGCCTCGGCCTGGCCGGCGGTGGTGACCACCCGGATCGAGTCCGCCAGCGGGAGCACCCGCTCGAGGGTGGTCCTGAGCAGGCTGCCCCCGGAGGCGTCGAGCGGCATCAGGTGCTTGGGCACCCCGGCCCGCGAGAGCGGCCAGAGCCGGGTGCCGCTGCCTCCCGCCAGCACGAGGATGTGATAGCCCACCGTGAGCCCGCCGCGATCAGGTCGGGACGGCGCTCGGCACGAGCGCCGTCATGCGGGCTGCGCGGCGCCGAGCAGCGGCTCGACCCCGGCCTCCGCCGCCAGCTCCGCGGCCACCTCGGTCCGCTCCCAGGGGAGGTCGAGATCGCTGCGCCCGAAGTGCCCGAAGGCCGCCACCTGACGGTAGATGGGCCGGCGGAGCTGGAGGGCGCTGATGATCCCCACCGGGGAGAGGTCGAAGTACTCGTCGATCAGCGCCTCGATCTGGGGGAGCGGCGCGCGCTCGGTGCCGAAGGCCTCGATCATCACGGAGACGGGCTTGGCGACCCCGATCGCATAGGCGACCTGGATCTCGCACTTGGTGGCGAGCCCCGCGGCCACCACGTTCTTGGCCACCCAGCGGGCTGCGTAGGCGGCGCTGCGGTCGACCTTGGTCGGATCCTTGCCGCTGAAGGCCCCCCCGCCATGACGGGCGTAGCCGCCGTAGGTGTCGACGATGATCTTCCGGCCGGTCAGCCCGGCGTCGCCCTGCGGCCCGCCGACCACGAAGCGCCCGGTGGGGTTCACGTAGCGCTTGGTCTCGGCGTCCAGCCACTCGGCGGGGACGATCGGGTTGACCACCTGCTCCTGGATGTCCGCGAAGAGCTGCTCACTCGAGACGTCGTCGGAGTGCTGCACGCTGACCAGCACGGTGTCGACGCGGCGGGGGCGGCCCTCGGCGTCGTACTCGACGGTCACCTGGGTCTTGCCGTCCGGGCGCGCCCAGCGCAGGGTGCCGTCGCGGCGGGCGGTGGAGAGCCGGCGGGCGAGCCGGTGGGCGAGCTGGATGGGCGCCGGCATCAGCTCGGGGGTCTCGTCGCAGGCGAACCCGACCATCATCCCCTGGTCGCCGGCGCCGCCGGTGTTGACCCCCTGGGCGATGTCGGGCGACTGCTCGTCGATCGACACCAGGACCCCGCAGGTCTCGAAGTCGAACCCGTACTTGGCCCGGGTGTAGCCGATGTCGTGGATGGTCTGGCGGACGATCCCGGGGATGTCGACGTAGGCGTCGGTGCTGATCTCGCCGAAGACCAGGACCGTGCCGGTGCAGAGGGCCGTCTCGCAGGCCACGCGGCCCAGGGGATCCTTGGCGAGGACCCCGTCGAGGACCGCGTCGCTGATCTGGTCGGCCATCTTGTCCGGATGGCCATCGGTCACCGACTCCGAGGTGAAGAGGCGCTTCTGCGCCCCGTGGGCGTGGTGTGGGGGCATCGGGGGATCCTCCTGGTCTCACCGGCGGCCACCGGTCCCGCCTGTCGCGGTGCCGGCCCACTCCTGTCCGAGATGCGGCCGATCCTACCAGCCCCGGCCCCGAAACGGCGCCGTCACTAGCCGGAGGCGTGCTCACCGTGTACTGTATCCAACACATAGGACCACCCGGCGACGGTTTCAGCGCCGGACTTTAGGAGCACAGGCGTTGGCCGTCGATCAGACCTTGCGTTGCCGTGAATGCGGCGTCGACTTCATCTGGACCGAGGGGGAGCAGCAGTTCTTCTCGTCCAAGGGTCTCACCAATCCTCCGTCCCGCTGCCCCTCCTGCCGCGCCGCCCGCAAGGCCGCCGGAATGGGTGGTGGTGGTTACGGTGGTGGCGGCGGGGGGCGCTCCGGCGGCCCGCGCCAGATGTACGAGGTGACCTGCGCCGGCTGTGGCGGGATCGCCCGGGTTCCCTTCCAGCCACGGGGTGACAAGCCCGTCTACTGCAGCGACTGCTTCCGCACCTCGGCACGGTGACCGGAGTACCGAGCGACGCGATCGCGATCGGCGCCAGGGTGAGCTTCCCCTACGGGGGAAGTCGCCGGGTCGGGACCGTGGCGGATGTCTCGATGCTGCCGGACGGCGGCGGGGGGCTGAGCGTCTCCTACCTGATCGACGTGGGCAACCGAAAGGTCTTCGTGCAGGGCGACGGGGTGACCCGTGCCAGCGCCGGGCCTCTGCCCGCGTTCGATGCGGTCGCCGAGGGCGCCGCCTACGGCCGCAAGCGGCCGCGCAACCCCCGGCGGAGATAGGTCGAGGTCGACCGCGTGGCGCCGGCCCGGGAAGATGACGACCCGGCCGGCGCCCGCCGTCCGCCCGTCGCCGCCGGTGCGGAGACGGAGGGCGAGGATCTCCTCGCCGGCACGCCGCCCACCGCGCAGCGGGCGGTGGTGCGCAGGGCGGCCCCCCGGTTCCGGCTGGGTGCCTACATTCGCGCCACCTTCGAGGTCGAGGACTGGCGCCGCTTCCGGCTCTGCGGCATGGACGAGGTGGGGCGGGGCGCCTTCGCGGGGCCGCTGGTGGCCGCCGCGGTGGTGCTGCCCCCCGGCTTCCGCCACCCCTGGCTGCGCGACTCCAAGAAGCTGACCGCGCACCAGCGGGAGGTGGTCGCAGCCGAGGTCCACCGGCGTGCGCTGGCCTGCGCCATCGCCGAGATCACGGTCGCGGAGATCAACCTCCGCGGTCTCGGCTGGGCCAACGTCGAGATCTTCCGCCGCCTGGTGGCCGAGGTCGCCGCCGACGGCTATTGCTGCGACGGCCGGCTCCGGATCGACGCCGCCCACCCGGTCCACTGCCTGGTCCGGGGCGACGACCTGATCCCGTCGATCTCCGCCGCGTCGATCGTCGCCAAGGTCCACCGCGACGCCCTGATGCGCCGCCTCCACCTCCAGGCGCCGGACTACGACTGGGACCACAACAAGGGCTACGGGGCCCCCGTGCACCGGGCCGCGATCCTCGCCCGCGGCGTCCACCCCGAGCACCGGCGCGTCTTCATCGACAACCTGCTCCAGCTCGAGCTCTGCCTCGAGCCCGCTGCGGCGCCGGAGGTCCGCTCCTCCGGTGCCGGCGTGGTGGAGCCGGGAGCGGGCGCCCTCACCGGGATTGCCGGCGCCCGGTCAGCCGGCGCCACCGAGCTCGCCGCCGCCGGCGCACCCCCCGCACCGGAGGTTGCCGGAACCCGTCCCTGAGGCGGTCAGCCGGCTCCGCAGCCGCAGGCGCCACCGCAGCAGCCGCCGCCGGCCTCAGGCCCGGTCCGGCCCGCCGACGAGCTCTCCCCGCCCACCAGCATCCCCACCCGGCTGATCAGCGGCATGCTCGCCCGGCTCTCGCAGCGGGGGCAGACGGCCGCCAGCTCGCGCTCGGCCATCGGGCGCATCACCTCGTAGACGGAGGTGCAGTCATTGCAGCGGTACTCGTAGAGGGGCATGAGTGCAGGGTAGCGGAGTGCGGGGATTTGACTCACGCACATCTGTTCGGTACCATGGGGACATGGGACCTGATCGGACGATCGAGCTGGAGCTCCCGCTCGACGATGGCCCGGCCGGCGAGCTGGCGAGCCGCCGCTTCGGCCACCTGCGCCAGATCGTCGGCGACGACAGTGACGCCCTGATCCGGCTCGCCGCGGCCTTCTCCACCCTCGCCGAGGTCTACGCCGCCCCCGAGGAGGACCTGGCCCGGGCGGTGGGCCCGGTCGCCGCCGCCCGGATCCGGTGGTTCCTCGATGCTCCCCTGGCGACCAGCCGCGCGCCCCGTCATCTGCGGGCGCTGGCACGCGCCGCCTGACCGAGAGGCCCGCGGCTCGGCGCCGGCGGCACCGAGAAGCGGGGGGGTCGGGGCCGGCGCCCGGCCGTCCATGAGCGCCGGCGGCGGCGCACCGGAAGGCCTGTAACCGAGCATTCCTCTGGTGTGCCCGCTGTGTCAGCATTGGAGCAGGGGTGAAGTCGCCGGAGGTCTCTGCCGTTCGCTGGGCGATGGCGGCAGTGACCGTCCCAGATCCCGCGCGTGGGGTCGGCTCCGCTCCATCCGTTGAGTTCATGACCCGCCCATCGAGGAGAAGGACCATGCTGGGTCGACACTCCAAATCAGCAGCTGTGATCGAGAAGTCGATCGCCGAGACCGGCGGCAGGGCAGTGGAGAAGGCCGCCGAGACCGTCTCCGAGCTCGCCGAGCGGGCCGTCGTCGCCGCGCGCGAGGCGCAGCGAGTGGCGACGCCGGCGCTGCGCGGGGCCGCCCACACCTCGGCGGAGACGCTGAGCCACGCCGCCGAGAGGGCGGCCGGGGTGCTGGCCGAGGCGGCGGACCGGCTGGCCCAGGAGGTGTCCGAGATGCCCGGCCCCGCCGTCAAGGGTCGGGCCGCCAAGGCGGCGGCGAAGGCGGCCAAGCCCAAGCGGTGGCGCCGTCGCTTCCGGCGGCTGGTGATGGTCACGGGTGTCGCCGGGACTGCCTACGTCGTGGTCACCAAGACGCCGCTCAAGGCCAAGCTCTCGGAGCTGGTCTTCGGGCCGCCGCTCGAGGACGAGGAGCTGGAGCCGATCACGCTGCCGGTCACCGAGTCACCGGCACCGGCGGCCGCGGCCGAGACGCCCGAGACGCCCGAGACCGAGCCCGAGCCGGCGGAGACCAAGCACACCGGCTCACGCAAGTCCAAGGGCGCAGCCTCGACGGCGGCCAGCCAGGGCGACGGCGCAGCCTCCTGACGTGAGATCCTCACGCGCCATCTCTCCGCGCACCAGAAAGGGCAGCGATGACTGACCGTCCCTTCGTCCCTCGGCGCTCGCCCGACGATCGCTCCTTCCAGCGCCCGCCGTTTCGGGGACCGGCTCCCGGCCCACGGCCGAGCTCCGAGCCCGCCGCCGCCCCGTCCAGCGTGCGGATCAAGGATGGCGAGCGCGAGGTCGAGGTCAGCGGGAGCCCGATCTTCGTCCGGCAGGTCCTCGATGACCTGCCGACGCTGGTCGCCCGCCTGCGAGGGGAGGCGCCGCCCACGCCCGCGGCCATCCGCATGCCGGCACCTTCGGCCGAGCAACCGCCCGCGGCCCGCCCGGTCGTCATCGAGGCCCCGGTCCCAGCGACCATCACGGCGCCCGTGGCCGCCGTCGACACCACCGATGCGGCGGATGGGGACGGCGCCACGCTGGAGGCCCAGGTGCTGGCGGCGCTGGGCTCCTCGACCCACCCCCTCGCGGTGGTGGGCATCCGCGACCGCCTGGGGCCCGGGGTGACCGGCCAGCAGGTCCGCCGCATCCTGGAGCGAGCCGGCTCGAAGGTGGTGGCGAGCGGCGAGCGGCCGATCCGCTACCGGCTGCGCTGAGACTCCACCCTCACCGCTGACCGGTCGCCGTCGGGGACCGGCATCTCGGTCGTTCGGCCCGCGGCGGGCACGCCGCCGGTGCCCGGCGCGGTGAGCGCCGAGCGGTGGCTCATCCGGGCAGTGCCTCCGGCGGGGTCTCGGCCGGCGGGATCGACAGCGAGTTCGGCGTCGGCGAGCACCCCCTGCTCGATGACGTCGAGGGCCGCCGCGAGGCTCGCGAGCTGGGCCGCGCTGAGCCGGGAGAGCCGCCCGGCCAGCCACGCGTTGCCGAGCCGGCGCCGCTCGTCCATCACCCGGCGCCCCTCCTCGGTGATCGACACCAGGACACCGCGCCGGTCGTTGAGATCGCGCCTGCGGGTTACCAGGCCCGCCTCCTCGAGACGGTCGGCGAGCCGGGTCGCCGCCGACGAGGGGAGGCGCTCCGCCTCGGCCAGGTCGCCGATGGCCATCTCGCCGCGCTTGGCGATGGTGGCCAGCGCCAGATGCTGGGTGGCGCTCATCCCGGGCGGGTCCTGGTGACGCAGCTGGCGCCCGAGGTGGGTCATCGCCACCCGCAGCCGGCTGGCCAGCTGGGCCGGCGCCGAGGCGCCGAGATCAGACGGGGGCGACGCGGGCGCGGGGGCCGAGGGGGTCAAGAGCCCTCATCTCCGAGGTGGACGGTCGGCCGATAACGTACCAGAGACACATACTATGGCGGGCAACTAATGCCCGGTGACGGCGCGGAGCTGCTCAGCCACGGTCGTCTGCCTCATGAGCGCGACTGTGACCAATCAGCCGAAGCCGGGTCCCCGGACGGGACACAGGAACCGGAGCCACCGTGGGACAGACCCACCGGACTTTCACAGAACGCTCACAACGCGGAGGTGGGCGAGGCAGGATTCGAACCTGCGACCCGAGGGTTATGAGCCCCCTGCTCTAACCGGCTGAGCTACTCGCCCGGGCCCATTTGACCATCCGGAGCGGCCGCCGGGAGACGGCAGGCCATGCGAGAGACTACGCTGGCTGGCGATGGATGAGAGCCCCGCGCCGGCCCGGCCCCGCCGGCCCGACAAGCAGACCTACTTCCTGATCCTGGCGATCGCCGCCCGCAGCCGGGCCGACTGCCTCGGCCGCCGGGTCGGCGCCGTGATCACCCGCGAGGACCGGGTGCTCAGCACCGGGTACAACGGAACGCCCTTCGGGATGCCCAACTGCACCGAGGGCGGCTGCCGTCGCTGCGCCCAGCGGGACGTGGACACCAGCCTCCGGGGCGGCGCGTACGACGTCTGCATCTGCGTCCACGCCGAGCAGAACGCGCTGCTCACCGCGGCCCGGTTCGGCCAGCAGACCCTGGGCGCCTCGATCACCTCGACGATGCAGCCCTGCTTCGGATGCCTCAAGGAGCTGCTCCAGGCGGGGATCGAGGAGGTGCGATTCCTCCATCCCTGGGACCCGGTGGAGGCGTACCACGACCCGGGGCTGGCTCAGCAGTACGCCGTGCTCCGCGCCCGCTTCCGGGTCTTCGCCCAGGTCGGCGATCCCGGCCTGGACGCGGACGACCTCTTCGCCGCCCTCAGCCGGACCTGAGGCTCGTCACCACCCTCGGCCGGACCGAGCCGGGAGCGTGGCGGCGGCACTGCTCGGCGGCCGCCCCCCGCCGCCGCGCCGCGGCCCGGATCGGCTATACAGGGAGGAGCGCAGCCCACCCCCTGGAGGTTCCCCGGTGAGAGCCATGCTCATGGACGAAGAGGAAGAGGACGAGTAGCGGCCCGGCCTCGGGCCGGCGCCGTCCGCACCGCCCGCGCCGCCCGCCGGAAGGTCAGCCCCGGACCGGGATCCGCGGCGCGCTCGGCATCTGGGGGCCGCCGGAGGCCGCGTAGTTCTCCTTGCTGACCTCGGCGGCGATCTGCTCGGCGACCGCGCGGAAGACCCTGCCCATCGGCGACGCGGGGTCCGCCGCCATCAGCGGCTGGCCGTCGCCGCCGCCCACCCGCACCCGGGGGTCGAGGGGTATCTCGCCGAGGAAGCGCAGACCGTTGCGCTCCGCCAGCTCGCGCCCGCCGCCGGTTCCGAAGACGTCGGTGCGCTCCCCGCAGTGGGGGCAGATGAAGCCGCTCATGTTCTCGACCACCCCGAGCACCGGCAGCCGGAGCTGGGTGAACATCTGGATGCCGCGACTCACGTCGGCGATCGAGACGTCCTGGGGGGTGGTGACGATCACCGCGCCGGTGAGCGGGATGGATTGGGCCAGGCTGATCTGGACGTCGCCGGTGCCCGGGGGCAGGTCGATGACCAGATAGTCGAGCTCTCCCCACTCCACCTCGTAGAGGAACTCGCGCATCGCCTTGGCCAGCATCGGCCCGCGCCACATCACCGGCTGGCCCGGCTTGAGGATGGTGCCGAAGCTGACCACCTCGATGCCGAAGGCGGAGAGCGGGATCATCTTCCCCAACTCGGCGGCCTCGGGCTGGCCGTGAAGGCCCATCATGATCGGCACGTTCGGGCCATAGATGTCCGCATCCAGGAGCCCGACGCGGGCTCCCGCCTGGGCGAGCGCGATCGCCACGTTGACGCTCACCGTGGTCTTGCCGACGCCGCCCTTGCCGGCGCTGACCGCCACCGTGTTCTTGACCCCGGGGATCTCCTGGCGCCCGGGCAGTCCACGGGCACCGGAGGTGACGTTGCTGTCCCAGGCGACCGACACCGAGGTCACCCCGGCGACCGGGCCGAGCAGCGCGGCCCGGATGTCGCTCTCGATCCGCTCGGTGAGCGGGCAGGCCGGCGTGGTGAGGACGACGCGGAGGGAGACGGCGCCGTCCTCCACCCGGATGTCCCGGACCATCTGGAGACTGACGATGTCGCGGTGGAGCTCCGGCTCCATCACCCGGCTGAGCGCCTTCTCGATGACATCGATCGTCGGGGACTCGGCCATCGCTGACCGAGTATAGCCACGACCACGCGCTGGTCCGTTCGGCCCATCTGACGCGCCCGCCCTCCCCTCGACGCCGGGGTCCCGCGCCCGGCGCCCGCGCGCCGGTCCGGGCGCGGTGCCGCAGCGGCCCGCCGGCGCTCAGAATCCTGAGGGTGCTCCCCTCCGCAGCCCTGCGCGACCTGGAGCGCCAGGTCGGGACGGCCCATCTGCACGTCCGCCCCGCCGACCTGGCCGCATACGCCTTCGACGCCTTCGGGGCGTCCGGCGAGCGACGGCTGCCCGACGCCGTGGTCCTCCCCGCCACCACCGCCGAGGTCAGCGGCGTGGTCCAGGTCTGCGCCCATCACGGCCTGCCGGTCGTCCCGCGGGGGGCGGGGAGCGGCTACGCGGCGGGGGCGGTGGCGCGTCACGGCGGCGTCATCGTCAACCTCTGCAGGATGAACCGGATCCTCGAGCTGGACATGGAGCGCGGGCGGCTGCGGGCGGAGGCGGGCGTGGTGACCGCCGCCATCCACCGCCGCGCCGCCGCCGCCGGCTTCGACTACCCGCCCGACCCCGGCGCGGCCAGCACCAGCACCATCGGCGGCAACGTGGCCTGCAACGCCGCGGGGCCCCACGCCTACCGCTACGGGACCACCGCCGACTTCCTGGTGGGCGCCACCGTGGTCCTCGGCGACGGCCGGATCGTCCGGCTGGGCGACGGCGCGGAGGCCTCTCCCCTGCTCCCCCTGCTGGCGGGCTCCGAGGGCACCCTGGCGGTGATCACCGAGGTGGTGCTCCGCCTCCTTCCCGCGCCCCGGGCGCGCGCCACCCTCGCCGCCCGTTTCGCCGGCCTGGAGCCCGCCTTCGGGGCGGTCGCCGAGATCGCCGGAGAGGGGATCGTCCCCGCCGCCCTGGAGTTCCTCGACAGCAGCGCGGTCGACGCCGTGGCCAGGACCGGGATCGTGGCGGCGCCGGCGGGGGTGGCCCTGGTGCTGGTGGAGCTGGAGGGCGAGGAGGCGGCGGTGCGGGCGGAGACCGCGGCGGTGGGGTCGGCGCTCGCCGCCGCCGGGGCGGTCCGGGTCGACCGCGCCGCCACCCCGGCCGATGCCGCCCGGCTCTGGGAGGTCCGGAGGGCGGTCAGCGCGGCGGTGGCCACGGTGATGGTGGGGAAGATCAACGAGGACGTGGTGGTTCCGCGCGATCGGATCGGCGAGCTGGTCGCCCGCACCGAGGGGATCGGCACCCGCCACCAGGTGCCGGTGGTCAACTTCGGCCACCTCGGCGACGGCAACCTCCACGTGACCTTCCTCGTCGACCCCCGCCGGCCCGGGGAGCGCTCGCGGGGGGACGCCGCCGCCGCCGACCTCTTCGAGACGGTGCTGGGCATGGGCGGCTCGCTCTCCGGCGAGCACGGGGTCGGGACCACCAAGCTCGGCTACGCCGAGCGCCAGCTCGGTACCGCCGGGATGGACCTGATGCGGCGACTGAAGCAGCGGTACGACCCCGCCGGACTGCTCAACCCCGGGATCAAGCTTCCCGAGCCGGAGAGCCACCTCGAGGGAGCCGCGCTCAGTTGAGCTCCCCGGCCCCGCTGAGCAGGGCGGCGACGAAGTCCGTCTCGTCGACCACCGCTGAGAGGTCACGCCCACCGGTGTCGGCGTCCATCGCCCGCTCGTAGACGAAGCTGTAGACGCTGACCAGGTTCCAGGCCCCGAATCCCAGGCGCTCCAGCGCGCCCCTCAGCCGCCGGTCGACGTCGCCGGCGGTGAGGGTCCGGAGAGCAGCGCCGTAGAGGGCGCGGAGGATGCGCAGCTCCGCCTCGTACTCGTCGATGATCGGCGCGTCGGCCTCCTCGAGACGGAGCCGTTCGAGGGTGCGCCGCAACGAGTCGATCTCGAGCTCGTACTCGTCCACCACGCCGAGTCTAGTGCGGCGGGCGGGAGCCTCCGGGGCGCCTCAGGTGGTGGCCTGCGGCGGGGCCCGGCGCGCCCCGCGCACGGCGTTGATCTCGGCCCCGAGCCGGTCGAGGGACGGGATCCGCAGCCGGGGCAGGTTGCGGCCGATCAGGTCGCCCACCCCGATGCAGCAGAGGGGGTCGACCACGAAGCGGTACCAGTCGTAGTACTGGGCACCCTCGGTGCTCGCGGTGAGGGTCATCAGCAGCGCGTATCCCGCGAAGGCGAGGGGGATCCGGGCCGCACGGCCGAGGGGCTGGCGCAGCAGCATGACCGCCAGCCCGACCATCCCCACCGTCCAGAGCGGATCGTCGAGGGGGACGAAGTTCCAGAGGCCCGCGTCACTGGAGAAGAGGAACTGCCGCCCGGCCACGAGGCTGGTGTGCCGCGACGACTGGACCTGCCAGACCAGGACGAATTGATGCCAGTCCACCGCCGCCCCGTAGGCGGCGAAGAGCCCGATACCGACCGGGGCCCCGAGCAGCGCCAGTCCGGCGGTGAGCCAGCGTCGCTCGGTGAGGAGGGCCACCGCGCCGGCGGCGCCGACGATCACCCCCGGCACCTTGACCAGCGGAGCCAGCACGCAGAGGGCCAGCAGGGTCGCGGTGGGCAGTCGCCCGCGATGGCTCGCCAGCACCAGCACGCCGAGCAGCAGCGGGGCGAGCAGCCACTCGGCCTCGACCAGGCGGCTGGCATCGATCATCCAGGGCGAGAGGCAGAACACCGCCAGCGCGACCAGGGCGGTGGCGCGGCCCAGGTGGCGCGCCGCCAGCAGGTAGAGCAGCCAGGCGGTAACCATGCTGAGCAGGATCGGCACCAGCCGGATGGCGGCCGGGCCGACCTCGGTCGGGGTCCGCTCGCCACCGAGCAGCGCCATCCCCCCGACCAGCAGACCGAAGAGTGGCGGATGGTCCAGCCAGGGGCTCACCCAGGGCAGGAGCACGCCCTGCGAGGTCTGCATCACGGTGACCGGCAGGTGCTCCGGCAGATACGACCAGGACGCCGGCCAGTGGTGCAGCCAGAGGCTCTGGCCGAGCCACGCCCAGGCGATCTCGTCCTCGTTGGCACCGAAGCGCGGGAACGACGTGTAGCCGTGGAGGCGGAGGGCGAGCCCGACCAGGAGCAGGAGGGCCACGACGGTCCGCACCCAGCCCCACGGGTTGCCGTCGATGATCCGGGCGGCACCGCGCACGATCCGGCGACGGAGGGGGCCGCCCATCAGGCCGGAGAGGACCTCGCCTCGCCCCGGCCCCGCGGCGCGATCACCCGCCGACGCCTGCCCTGAGCGGCGGCCGGCCCGGCGGGTGATCGCATCGATGCGGGCTAGAAGAAGATGTGGTGGGTGGCGATGATCGGGGCCAGCAGGATGGCCACGATGTTCATCACCTTGATCATCGGGTTGATGGCCGGCCCGGCGGTGTCCTTGTTGGGGTCGCCGACCGTGTCACCGGTGACCGCGGCGGCGTGGGTGTCACTGCCCTTGCCGCCGTAGTGGCCGTCCTCGATGTACTTCTTGGCGTTGTCCCAGGCGCCACCGCCGGTGGTCATCTGGATGGCCAGGAAGATGCCGACCACGATGACCCCGAGCAGCATGGCGCCGAGCACCTCGGGTCCGAAGATGAAACCGACCAGGATCGGAGCGAGCACCGGCAGCAGGGCGGGAACGATCATCTCCCGCTGGGCGGCGGCGGTGACCAGGGCGACGCACTTCGCGTACTCCGGCCGGCCCGTCCCCTCCATGATCCCGGGGATCTCCTTGAACTGGCGGCGGACCTCGACCACCACCCCGCCGGCGGCGCGTCCCACCGCGAGCATCGCCAGCGAGCCGAAGAGGAACGGCATGATGCCGCCGAGGAAGAGGCCGGCGATGACCTTGGCGTCCGTCAGGTTGAAGCTCAGCAGGCTCAGGTGGGCCGCGCTCAGCTTGTTGTTGACCACGTCGGTGTAGGAGGCGAAGAGGACCAGCGCGGCCAGCCCCGCCGAGCCGATGGCGTAGCCCTTGGTGACCGCCTTGGTGGTGTTGCCGACCGCGTCCAGCGGGTCGGTGACGGCCCGCACCGACTCGGGAAGGTCGGCCATCTCGGCGACGCCGCCGGCGTTGTCGGTGATCGGTCCGTAGGAGTCGATGGCGACGATGATCCCGGTCATCGAGAGCATCGCCATGGCGGCGATCCCGATGCCGTACAGGCCGCCCAGGCTGTAGGAGACCAGGATGCCGATGGCGATGGTCAGCACCGGGATCGCGGTCCCCTGCATCCCGATCGCCTGGCCCGCGATGATGTTGGTGGCGTGCCCGGTGCGCGAGGCCCGGGCGATCGCCTGCACCGGCCAGAACTGAGCCCCCGTGAAGAACTCGGTGGCCGCCACCAGGATCACGGTGATGGCGACGCCGACCACGGCGCACCAGAAGAGGTTGTTGACCGAGTGGGCGAAGTAGGGGGCGGCCTGGAGGTCGCCGTAGATCAGGTGGGTGATCAGGAAGAAGAGGGGGAGCGCGATGATCACCGAGACCCCGAGGCCCTTGTAGAGCGCGCCCATGATCCACTTGCCACCGCCCATCCGCACGAAGAGGGACCCGACCAGGGTGGCGAGGATGCTCGCCGCCCCCAGCATCAGCGGATAGGAGACGAAGGCGAACAGCGGTGTCCCCGCGGAGTTGCGGAAGAGGAGGCTGCCCAGCAGCATGGTGGCCACCGCGGTCACCGCGTAGGTCTCGAAGAGGTCCGCCGCCATCCCGGCGCAGTCGCCGACGTTGTCGCCGACGTTGTCCGCGATCACCGCGGGGTTGCGCGGGTCGTCCTCGGGGATTCCGGCCTCGATCTTGCCGACCAGGTCGGCACCGACGTCGGCGGCCTTGGTGTAGATGCCGCCGCCGAGCCGCGCGAACACCGAGATCAGTGAGGCGCCGAAGGCGAATCCGATGATGGCGGTGAAGTCACCGAAGGACGCGTAGGCGATGGTGACCCCGATCAGTCCGAATCCGACCACGAACAGGCCGGTGACCGAACCGGCGCGGAAGGCCATCTTGAGCGCCGGGTTGACGCCGCCCCGTGCAGCCTCGGCGGTGCGCAGGTTGGCGCGCACCGAGATGTTCATGCCGATGTAGCCGGCTGCGCCGGAGAGCACCGCACCGATCAGGAAGAGGACCGCGGCCTTGAAGGAGACCACGAAGATCAGAGCGATGGCGATCACCACGCCAATGGCGGCGACCACGCTGTACTGGCGGATCAGATAAGCCTGGGCGCCCTCCTGGATGGCCTTGGAGATCTCGCGCATCCTCTCGTTGCCCTGGGGCTGGCGCAGCACCCACACGATGAGTGCGACGGCCCAGAGCAGGGCGATGAGCCCGCAGGCCGCCACCGGCCAGAGCACGTTCTCGGTCACCATTCCAAGCATCAGTCCATCCCGTGAACCCGGCCGGGAACGTCCGTCCCGTCCGGAATTGGCGTGGTCGCCTGGGATTGTAGCCAGACGGCCCGGATGACCCGCCCGTCTGACCAATGGCATCGCCGGGCTTGGGACCGCAGTCACAACCGCGGGGGAGCAAGGTCACACTTCGATCCTCGCGATCGCGCCCCGCGCTCGGGCGACGACCCGCTTCGGTGAGCCGCCCGGGTCTGCCACCATCCGGTGAGATGTCCCTGCCGCAGACCCTGCTGGTGATCGTGGGCGACGAGCTGCTGGGCGGGTTCACGACCGACACGAACGGTGCCCTGGCGGCCCGCCGCCTCTTCGAGGCCGGCTATCCGGTGCGGCGGATCGAGATCGTCGCCGACATCGTGGATGACATCGTCGTCGTGCTCCGGCGGGGGATCGACGACCCCTCGATCACGCGGGTGCTGGTCGCCGGTGGCATCGGCCCGACCCCGGACGATCGCACCCACGAGGCGGTCGCCCGGGCCCTGGGCCGGGAGCTGGTGGAGCATCCCGCCGCCCTTCTCCAGATCGAGACCCTGGTGGCCAGGATGCACGCGGCCGGCTGGGTGACGAGCCCGGTGCCCACCCCGGCAAACCGGAAGATGGCCCGGATGGCCGAGGGGGTGGGGATCCTGGAGAACCCGCGGGGCATGGCTCCCGGCCTCGCCGTGGAGCTGGGCCCGGCACCGGCTGGGGCCCCCGCGCCCGCCGGGCGAGTCACCCGACCCCCGAGCGCGGCCGTTGAGGGCGGGGCCGGGGCGGGGGGCCCCTCCCCCTGGAGCCGGTGGCTCTTCGTCCTACCGGGGGTGCCCCGAGAGTTCGCGGCGATGCTCGAGGAGATGCTCATCCCCTCCCATTTCGCCGGCAGCGAGGCGATGGCCGTGGTCGAGACCCGGCATCCCGGAGCCATCGAGGCCGACTTCGCGGAACCGATGCGCCGGCTGGAGCAGGAGTTCCCCGACGTGGCGGTCGGCTCCTACCCGCAGCAGCGGGGCCGCGATCTGGTGATCCGGCTGCGTGGCACCGATCCGGGGCGGGTCCGGGCCGCCGGCGACCGCCTGCGGGAGCTGCGCGCCGAGGCCTGACCGAGCCGGCGGCGGCGGGCTCAGCGCCCCGAGTAGCCGAGCAGGTTGCGGGTCTGCTCCACCTCGGCGAGGACCAGCGCCGGCGCCCCCGACCAGAGGGCGTCGTAGAAGCGCTCGCGCTCGGCGGCATCCTGGTCCGGCGGCAGGGGGGCGAGCCCCTCGCGGCGGCGGGCGATCCACGGCGGGATCTCCCGACCGACCAGGGTGCGGCCCACCTTGACGTCGACCTCCGGGTCGCGGCCCTCGTGGACCTCCACGGCGACCTGGACGATCACACCGGTGTGGTCGAACATCTTCCAGGTGCGGTCCCAGTGCCGGGCTCCACCGGCCATCGGATGGACCACCCGAAGGGGTTCGGCGGCGACCTGGTCATTGGTCCCCGGGCGGCAGAGCCCCCAGAGCAGCTCGAGCACCCTCGGCTCGAGGACGTCGCCGACGTAGTCGGCCAGGGACGGCGACCGGTTGTCCAGGTCGGGGAGCGCCTGGGCCATCTGGAACTCGCCGCCGACCGCGGCGAAGAGCCGGGCGTGGCGGCGGCAGAAGACCCGCTCCTGGAAGACCACCTGATGGTCCGGGCACCACGCGGTCGGGCAGAGCCGCCCGCGACGGTCGACGTAGGCGCAGGTCACGCCGTCATGGCGGCGGCAGGCGTACTCCGAGCAGGCCAGCGTTCCGCGCAACTGATGCGGTACGGGGGGCGCGGGTGCGACAGGAGGGGGGGGCGGCTCGGCCTCCTTCTTCCAGAAGGGCATGGCTACTGGCCGATCTTAGGTGCTGATTCAGTGCGTTGCGCACGATCGTGTCGCGGTTCTGTCTCACCGAACCGGCCCAGCCCGGCCCCGCCGGGGCGCCGGCACCCGCCCGCCACCCCGATCCTCACCCGGCAGCGCCCTGATCACGGGACAGGGGCGCCCGTCTCGGCGGGTCGATGCCACCCCCGAGGCGACCGGCTCGGCGCCGGCCATCCGGGTCACGATCCCGGGGGTCAGGCCTCCTTGCGGAGGTTGCGAACGCGCGGCCCCTTCGGGCTGTCGACGAGGTCGAAGCTGACCGCCTCCCCCTCCTCCAGGGAGTCGAAGTCGACCAGGGTGACCTCCGTGCGGTGAAAGAAGGCCTCGGCGCCGTCATCAGCGCGCACAAACCCGAAACCGCGGTCAGGGATGATCTTCTTGATTCGTCCTGCGGTCACTTCGCGGGTCCCTCCACGGACGGACGCTGACAACCAATCGCGGTGACAAACACTGGCGCCCGCAGTGGTTTCCCCGGGTCAGCACCAGGGCCTGCGACCACAAATGTCGAGCGCGTCAGGGGGCTCTCCCAAGTCCTCAGTCCTCGCTGCGGTCGAGGATAGCAGGCTCGTCGCCGTGCTCGCGCCGCCACCCCGCGGCCACGTCGAACAGGCTGTCGGGGAGGTTCGCGTAGTACTCGTCGACGTCGAGGCCGGAAGGCCACGGACGGGGCTCGCCGCTCTCCAGGCCGGCTCGCGCGGCGCGAGTGTAGACGTCGAGCGCGGGCCGCTCGGTGCCGTCCAACCGGATCAGCCCCGAGCGCAGCAGCCAGCCGCTGCGGTCGTAGGGGGCACGCTCGGCGAGCCGCGGATGCAGGTCGCACCAGCGGGTGGCTCGCAGCCCGCAGATGCCCGCCTCCACCCGGCGCTCGAGCAGCTCGTCGATGGCGGCCGCCGCCGCAACCTCCTCGATGCCCTCGGCGTCGCCGTCCGGGGTCGGGGCCGCCAGGGCCAGACCGACCGGCACGCGGGTGTCGCCGGCCAGCGCCTGGGACAGCTGGGCGAGGAAGCGCAGCGCCGAGGGCTCGGTGAGCTCGAGACGCCGGAGATGGCTGGGCCGCACCGCGAGATCCACGCGGTCGAGATGGGGGGCGACCGCCCCCAGCCGCACCCCTCGGCCGGTCAGGAGGTCGTCGGCGCCGAGGGTGAGGTGAACGCGGTCGCCCTGCTCGCGCAGGGGAGCCCCGGCCAGCCTCACCCAGGTCGCCAGGTCGGCGATCCGCCGGGGCCGGATCACCGCGGCGGGATCGTCGCCGAGGTCCCAGGCCTCGATCGCCGGGTGATTGGCGAAGCCCGATGCCATGGCACGCGCCCACCGATCGGCGAGCTCGAGCATCAGCGGGTCGGTCCAGACCTCGCGGGGGGCGCCGGGCTCGAGCAGCCCCTCGCTCATCACCCGCACTCCGCTCCGGCGGCGGCCCCGCAGCACGGTCCGGCCGGGCAGCATCACGCAGTCGCCGTGAGCCTGGACGAAGAGCACCGGGACCACCCGGACCCCATGGGCGAGGGCGGCGCGGAGCAGGCTCTCGAACTCGGCGAGGCGCCGGGGTTCGACCCCGTGCGCGTCGGGCATGAAGGCATCCCACGCCAGCCCGACCCGGACCTGACGGATCCCCGCGCGGGCGATCGCGGCAAGATCCGAGTCCACCCGCACGCGATCGAACGCATGCCAGAGGAAGGGGCCGCTGGCGCTGGGCTGGTAGTCGACGCTGACGCCGAGCTCGCCGCTCAAAAGACGAAGAGGTCGATGCCGCCGCCCACGTGGATCACCTGCCCCGTGATGTAGCGGGCTTCCGGCGAGGCCAGGAAGACGGCCAGGGCGGCCACGTCCTCCGGCTCACCCATGCTGCGCATCGCGGTGCGCAGCACCATCCGCTCGTTCATCCGGGGGTTGCCGGCGGTGAAGGCCTCGGTGCCGATGATGCCGGGTGCGATCACGTTGCTGGTGATGCCGAAACGCGCCCCCTCCAGGGCCATGGTCTTGCCCAGCCCGATCAGCCCGGCCTTGGTGGCCGAATACGAGGCCTGCCCGAAGCCGCCCAGAGTTCCCGCCACCGATGACATGAAGATGACGCGACCCCAGTTCTGCTCGCGCATGTGGGGCCAGGCCGCCTTGGTGCAGTTGTACGCCCCGGTGAGGTTGACCCGGAGGTCGCGCGCCCACAGCTCGTCACTCTGGTTCTCGATCTGGCCCACGTGATCGAGGGTGCCGGCGTTGTTGACCAGGATGTCGACGGATCCGAACTCGCGCTTGACCTGGGTCAGCACCGACTCCACCTGCTCGCGATCGGTCACGTCCATCTTGAGCGCCATCGAGCGGCGGCCCATGGAGCGGATCTCGGCGCTGGTGCGCTCGGCGTAGACGACGTTGTGGGAGGTGAAGAGCTGGGCCAGCGCCGACTGGGAGGCCTCGGCCTCCTGCTGAAGATCGGGATCGGACTCGAGGAGGATGTCGGTGACCACGACGTCCGCCCCGGCGCGGGCCAGGGCCAGCGCATCGGCGCGGCCGAGGCCACGGGACCCTCCGGTGACCACCGCCACCCGGCCGCTCAGATCGAACATCGCTGCCTCCACGTCGGACCGCCGGTCAGATTATGGTGAACCCCGACCCGCTCGTGGAGGGACGGCACGGCCGCCCCACCGGAGCCCAGCATCCGGGCAGCCGGAGGTGACGCGGTCATGCGATCAGCCGCCGGGGGCCCGCGAGGCGAGCGGCCGGTCGGCGGCGGGCGTGCGGGTGAGCGGCTGCCGCTCGCCCAGCAGGCAGCGCGAGATGACCAGGCGCTGGATCTCGGCCGTCCCCTCCCAGATCTGATAGATCTTGGCGTCGCGCATGAAGCGCTCCACCGGGTACTCCTTGATGTAGCCGTACCCGCCGAGCACCTGGACCGCCTCGGTGGTGACCCGCATCGCCATGTCCGCCGCGAAGAGCTTGGCCATGGAGCCCTCGCCGCGCGCGAAGGGGATGCCCTCGGCGAGCATCCACCCGGCCCGCCAGGTCAGCAGGCGGGCGGCATCGATCTCCGTGGCCATGTCGGCGAGCTTGAAGGCGATGGCCTCGTGCCGGGCGATCGGCTTCCCGAAGGCGTGGCGTTCCAGCGAGTAGTCACGGGCGAACTCGAAGGCGGCGCGGGCGATCCCGAGGGCCCCGGCGGCGATCTGAGGGCGGGTCGCCTCGAGGGTCAGCAGCGCCCCGAGCGCCCCCGGTCCGGTCTCGGTGCCGTCCGCCTCCGCGCCCAGCCGCCCATCCTCGGGGACCAGGCAGTCCTCCAGGAGCACCTGGGCGGTGTGCGAGGCGCGCACCCCCATCTTCTTCTCCTTGCGGCCCTGGCGCATCCCCGGGTTGCCCTTCTCGATCACGAACCCGGCGATCCCCGCGGGACCGAGCGATCGGTCGGTGGTGGCGAAGACCACCTGGAGATCGGCGATCCCGCCGTTGGTGCAGAACTGCTTGGTGCCGTTGAGGACCCAGCCGCCGTCGACCTTTCGCGCGCTGGCCTCGAGGGCCAGGGCGTCCGACCCGGAGTTGGGCTCGGTCAGGCCCATCGCGCCGATCCGGAGCTCTCCGGGCTCAGCCAGCATCCCGATGTACTTCCGCTTCTGAGCCTCGGTGCCCATGGCGAGGATGGCGGATGCGCAGAGACCGGTGCCATGGATGGAGATCGCCATGCCGGCGTCACCCCAGGAGAGCTCCTCGGTCATGATCAGCTGGCTGACGGCGTCGAGACCGCCGCCCCCGTATCGCTCGGGAAAGGCGGAGACGGAGTCGAGGCCGAGCTGGTGGGCCTGGCGCATCACCTCCCAGGGGGTCTCCTCGTGCTCGTCGTAGTGCGCCGCCCGGGGCCGCATCTCGTTGACTGCGAACTCGTGAGCCAGGCGGCGGATCTCCTCCTGCTCGGTGGTCAGGCTGAAGTCCAGTGGCACGGCGCAACCCCCTCAGTGGTCGGGGCGAACCACCGCCCGACCGTTGGTCAGAACCCGCTCGCCGCGGCTGGAGGTGGCCTCCAGCTGGAGCGTCAGAGCACCGGAGACGGGGTCGACGGCGACCACGCGCCCGGCGCAGGTGAGCGTCTCACCCGGCAGCAGGGGCTTGGAGAAGCGGCAGCCGAGCTCGGCGACCCGCTCGAAGCCGCCCGCCCACCGCGCCACCGCCTCGGTGAGGATCGCCATCTCCAGGAACCCGTGGACGATGGTCCCGGGCAGTCCCACGCCGCGGGCGAACTCGGGGTCGAGGTGGATCGGGTTGTGGTCGCCCGACGCCTCTGCGTAGGCGATGACCTGGTCCTGGCTGACGGTCCGGGCGAGGGCGGTCATCGCATCGCCGACCTGGGCCGCCGGTGCGGCCGTCATCGGACGGCGCCCCGCGTCAGCAGCAGCGTGCGTCCCCGGCAGACCGTGGCCCCGGCCTGGTTGGTCGCCTCCAGGCCCACGGTGACGAAGGTGAGGCCGCGCCGGGTCTCCACCGAGATGATCTCCGCCGCCGCGTCGACCACATCCCCGGGATGCACCGGCGCCGGCCACTCGAAGCTCTGTTCCACATGGATCAGCCCGGCCAGCTCGAGCCCGAGGTCCGGGTCGGCGAAGATCTCGGCGAGGGCGGGCTTCACGCAGTAGACGGCGGCGAAGGCCGGCGGCACCGACCCCGGGGAGAACGGCTGCTCACCCCCACTGACGGCGGACGCGTAGGCGGCCACCCGCTCGGGACCGATGCGCTGACCGGGCGCCGCGTAGCGCCTGCCGGCGTGGGATGGATCGGGCATGGCTGTGCAGGTCCTCCCGTCCCAAGGCTGACATCCACGTCAAGGTTGGCGAACCGAATATACCAGCCGCGAATCCGCCGGACGTGATAACGAAGCTATCACGTGGCTTTGACGCCGGCGCGGCCACTCTGGTAGCGTCTGCCCGCTGTCTCGGCGGTTATCGCGCCGAACCAGCCGTCGACGGATACCCGGGGAGGATGGGCCATCCGAGGTCTGCGCGTGCGGCTGCTGCGACACGGTTGGGTGCTCCTGATCGCCCTTCTGCTGCCCGTGATCGCGCCGCGGCTGCCGATCGCGGCCTCGCTCACCTCGGCGGCGCCGACCACCGCGGTGCTCAATGCGGTCATCGAGGGCACGCCGCCGCAGGGCGGGGTCGTCAGCGGACCGGCGCTCACCGTGATGGCTCCCGCCGGGGCCACGGTCGCGTCGCTGGCGACCACCTATGACCGGAACCTGGCGGCCATCGCCTGGGCCAACGGTCTCGATCCCAACGCCGAGGCCCCCGCCGGCTCGCCGCTGCTCCTGCCTCCCGGGCCGGGCGCCCTGGTCAAGGTGCTGGGAGGCGAGCTGCCCACCCAGTTCGCCCTGAGCCTCGGCCTCGACCCCTCGGTGCTCCTCGAGTACAACGTGATCCAGGCGGACGTCCCGCTGGCGGCCGGGACCTATCTCCAGGTCCCGCTGGCCTCGGCGCCTCAGGGGGCCCTCAACGCCGCCGCCTTCATCCCCGAGACGGTGGGCATCCCCGAGGTGCCGCCCAGCCATGGGGGTGACAGCTTCCCCTACGGGGAGTGCACCTACTACGTGGCCACCCGCACCGACATCGCCTGGGCCGGCAACGCCGGACAGTGGTGGGTGAACGCCCGCCCCTACCGGCCCGAGGGCGACATCGCGGTGGCCGGCGCCATCGTCGTCTTCGAGGGTCCCGGGTACTCGTCGGACGGGCACGTGGGGTTCGTCGACAGCGTCAACCCGGACGGCAGCTTCGTGATCACCGAGATGAACTACGGCGGGTGGGGCCACATCGACGAGCGGACCATCAGCCCGACCGACTCGGGCATCGTCGGCTTCATCTACTGAGCGCGCCTCGGCTCCGCGGGGGCGGCTGCTGCAGCGCCGCCGCCCGGGGTTCCCGGCGTGGCCTGCCACGTGGGGCGGGGTCAGAGAGTGGGGCGCGGCAGACGGGCCGGGCCGGCAGCCGGACCGGCGCGGCACCACGACCGCTCCGCTGAGCGAGGAGCGCTACCCGCTGAAGCGGTACCCGATCCCCGGCACGGAGTGGATGTAGGTCGGCTTCTCCGCGTCCGGCTCGATCTTGCGACGCAGCCGGTAGACGTGGGCGTCGACGGTGCGGGTCTCGATCTCCACCTCGTAGCCCCACACCCGGCGGAGGAGCTCTCCCCGGCTCATCACCTGACCCGGACGGGAGGCCAGCAGGGCCAGCAGGTTGAACTCGGTCAGGGTGAGGTTGACCTCCTCGCCGTCGCGGAAGACCTGGCGGCGACCGAGGTCGATGGTCAGGCCGGGGAACTCGAAGCGGTCGCGGGGCTGCTCCTGGGAGGAGATCTCGCTGCGGCGCAGGTGGGCGCCGATGCGCGCCATCAGCTCGCGGACCTCGAAGGGCTTGGTGACGTAGTCGTCCGCGCCCAGCTCGAGCCCGACCACCACATCGATGGTGTCGGCCTTGGCGGTGAGCATGAGGATGGGGACGCGCGAGCCCTCGGAGCGGAGGCGGCGGCAGACGTCGAGGCCGCTCATCCCGGGCAGGTTGACGTCCAGGATGATCAGGTCGGGGTTCTGCTCCCGGGCCGCCTGGAGGCCCTCCAGGCCGGTGGCGGCCTCGAGAAGGGTGTGATTCTGGGCGCTCACGGCGAGGCGGACCACCTCACGGCTGGGGGGGTCGTCCTCGACGATCAGGATGGTCTTGCCGCCGGCGCTCATGCCGTCGGCTCCAGGTATGTGGCGATGCGTTGCACGAAGCTCGCTACCTCGATGGGCTTGCTGATGTACCCCGAACAGCCGGCGGCGAGCGCTTCCTGCTCGTCACCCTTCATGGCGTTGGCGGTGAGAGCGATGACCGGGACGTCGGCGGTCTTGGGATCGGACTTTAGCATCCGGGTGACGGTCAGCCCGTCCATCCCGGGCAGCTCCACGTCCATCAGGACGAGGTCGTAGAGGGTCGAGCGGGCCTTCTGCAAGCCCTCGGCGCCGTCCGAGGCGACGTCGACCTCGAAGCCGCTGCCGTTGAGCACCATCCGGGCGAGCTGGCGGTTGCTCTGGTTGTCCTCGACCAGGAGGATCCGGTTGTGCGCCCGGCCGTTCTGGGGCTCGATCCCGAGCAGGGGCAGCTGGAAGGTGAAGACGGACCCCCGGCCGACCTCCGACTCGACCCGGATGTCCCCGCCGTGGAGCTCGACCAGGCGCCGGGTCAGAGAGAGGCCGAGACCGGTGCCCTCGACCTGGCGGGTGGTCGCCGTGTCCAGCTGATAGAACTCGTCGAAGATCCGCTCGTGGTACTCCTTGGGGATGCCCACCCCGGTGTCGCCGACGTCGACCACCAGCCAGCCGTTCTCGGGGCGGGCCGAGACCCACACCCGTCCGCCCTGGGCGGTGAACTTGATGGCATTGGAGAGCAGGTTGTAGAGGATCTGCTTGAACTTGCTCTTGTCGGCCCGGGTCTCGAGGTCCTCGGGGTCGACGGTGATGGCCAGATCGATGTCGCGGCGCTCGCTCAGGGACCGGATGACGTTGTGGACCTCGCGCACCGCGTTGCCGACCTGGAAGCGGTCGTAGGCAAGCTCCATCCGCCCGGCCTCGATCTTGGAGAGGTCGAGGACGTCGTTGACCAGCTCCAGGAGGTGCTTGCCGCTCGCGTGGATGTTCTCCAGGCACTCGTGCCGCTGGTCCTCGGAGAGCTCCACCAGGTTGTCCTTGAGGATCTCGCTGAAGCCCAGGATGGCGTTGAGCGGGGTGCGCAGCTCGTGGCTCATGTTGGCCAGGAACTCGCTCTTCAGCCGGGAGATCTCGGCGATGTGGGCGTTGGCGATCTCCAGCTCGCGGGTGCGATCGGCGATCTCCTTGATCTGGCGCCGCTGGGTGGTGTAGAGGCGCGCGTTGTCGATGGAGATGGCCGCCTGGTTGGCGATGATCTGCATGAGCGCCTGCTCCACGGAGGTGAAGGGGTTGACCTCTTTGCGGGCCATGGTCAGCGCTCCGACCAGGCGCCGGGGCGATTCCAGGGGCAGGATCAGGACCGATCGGGGCGCGTAGCCCATCTCGAGGTTCTTGAAGCGGCTGTCCTTGGTCGCGTCGCTCACAGAGACGATCTTGCGTTGCTTGGCCGCCCAGCCAACGATGCCCTCACCCAGCTTGAATCGAGCCACCCGGCCGACCTCCTCCGCGAAGGGGAAGGTCGCGATCGCCGCCAGGGTGCGGTCGTCGTCATCGAGCAAAAAGACCGTGGCCGCATCGCAGGCTGCCAGGTCGCTGGCCGCCTTGAGCATGAAATCGATGGTCTCCTTCAGCTCGAGGCTGGACGTGAAGAGGTTGCCCACCTGGCCGAGGAGATCGACGATTACCTTATCGTCCATCCGCGGCGAGTATAGGCCAGTCCTGCCATCTGCAATGATCCTTTGTTGCAATCCAGTCACCGTACGATGACGGCGAGGGCTCACCGCCGGTCCGCCAGGGGCCGAAGAGCCTTCCCCGCCACCCTCGGAGGAGGTGGGACCACCGGCGTCGACCGGCCCTCAGCGGGATGGGCGGCGAGCGGCCGCCGGCCCCTCAGGCCGGCCCCTCGGGCGGGTGGCTGACCGGCGGGCCGGCCCCTCGGGAGGGTGGCTCACCGGCGGCGGCCGGCTCCTGAGGGGTGGCTCACCGGAGCGGGCCGGGCCCTGAAGCCCCCGGCGACCAGGCGGCCAGCGGGGTCAGGACGGTCTGGACCTCAGCTCGTCGCGCAACTGGCGCAGGACGGTGAGGGCGTCTCCGACGATCCCGAGGTCGGCCAGCTTGAAGATCGGCGCCTCGGGGTCCCGGTTGATGGCCACGATGGTCTGGGCGCCCCTCATCCCCACCGTGTGCTGCATCGCCCCGCTGATCCCGCAGGCGATGTAGACGGCCGGCTTCACGGTCTTGCCGGTCTGGCCCACCTGCATCGAGTAGGGGACCCAGCCGGCGTCGACGGCGGCGCGGCTGGCGCCCACCGCCCCGTGGAGGAGGTCGGCGACCTCGTGGAGCAGCTCGAAGTTGGCGGGCTCCTGAAGGCCGCGCCCCCCGCTCACCACCACCGCGGCCTCCTCCAGGGCCGGGCCGGACGCCACCTGGGTGGAGCGATCGATCACACGGGCGGAGCGGTGGGGTTCCTCGATCACCGCCGGCACCTCCACCTTGCGCGGGACGGGAGCGGCCGGGAGGGCCGACGCCACGAAGGCCTTGGGCTGGAAGAGGGCGAGCGCCGGCCTCCGCTCGCCGAACTGGGTCCGCACCACCTGGGTGACGCCGAAGATGGTGGAGGTGACGGTGATGGCCGCGCCGGCCTCGATGTCCAGGCCGTTGGCGATCACCGGGAGGTCCAGCTTCGCGGCCAGCCGCCCGGCGACGTCGCGGCCGTCGTGGGTGCCGGGGAAGAGGATCATCTCCGGCCTCCGTGCTTCGATCAGGGGGGCCAGGGTGGCGGCCGCGGGACCGCCCATCAGCAGCTCGGCGAAGGCGGCGTCGGTCGAGACGTAGACGGTCGCGGCCCCATGGCGGCCGAGCTCGCTGACCGCCTCGGCGGCGCCGGGGCCGAGGCAGACCGCCTCGACCTCCGCGGCGCCCAGCGAGCGCGCCTTGGTGAGGAGCTCCAGCGCGCCGGGTGCGACCCGGCCGCCGACGAGCTCGGCGAACACCCAGACCGGACCGTTCGCCACCTCAGATCACCCGAACCCGGGCCAGCAGCTCGACGATCCGGCGCGCTCCGTCCCCCTCGTCACGCACCACCTCGCCGGCCTCGCGCTGCCGGGCCATGGTCACCGAGACCACGGTCTGGCCGGCCGGTGAGAGCGCCGGCGCGTCCAGGCCGAGGTCCGCCGGCGTGAGCCGCTCCAGCGGCTTCGATTTCACCCCCATGATTCCCCGGAGGGTCGGATAGCGGGGCTCGTTGACCCCGGCGGTGACCGCGACCAGGCAGGGCAGGGCGGTGACCACCGTCTCCGACCCGCTCTCGGTCTGCCGGGTCGCGGTGAGCAGGGTGCCGTCCGAGCTCATCTCCCGGGCGAAGGTGACCGCGGGCACCCCCAGCAGCTCCGCCAGCGCCTGGGGCACGATCCCGCTGTACCCATCCGTCGACTCGGTGGCGGTGATCACCAGGTCGTGAGGCTGGCGGCGGATCACCGCGGCCAGCACCTTGGCGGTGGTGAGGGCGTCGGCTCCGCGCAGGCTGTCGTCGCAGACCAGCACCCCCCTGGCCGCGCCCATCGCCAGCGCCTTGCGCACCGCATCGACCGCCCGCTCCGGCCCCATCGAAACCACCGTCACCTCGCCGCCGTGGGCCTCGGCCAGCCGGAGGCCGGCCTCGACGCCGAACTCGTCGCCCGGGTCCAGCACGGCGTCGCCGAGATCCCGCCGCAACCGGTGGGTCTCGGGGTCGAGCTGGCCGGGAGTGTTGGGATCCGGGACCAGCTTCACGCAGACCACCACGTTCACGCTCGCCCTCCATCCTCCAGCCCGGCCGCGGCGCGGCGCACACCGCCCGACTCTGCCGAGCTTAGCAGTCACCGGGGAGCCCTCCCGCCGCCGAGCCGTCCCACCCCACCGGCCCGGGTTCTCAGGTCGGGCTCAGGCGCCGCCGCGGGTTGCGCCGGAGAATCGAGCCATGTTCGAAACCACCCGATCCCTCACCCGCAACCTCCGCGCCGCGGTGGGGCGGCACGCCGTCGCCGCCGGACTCTCGCTGGCCCTCGCCGCCGCCGTCGCCGGTGTGGGCGCGGGATTCGCCATCGCCACCGGCGGCGGCCCGAGCCTCTCCTCGGCCGCGGTCACGGCCGCCACCGCCGGCGTCACCACCACCGGCGACGCGTCGACCGGGGCGGCGGCCCGGCCGATCATCCGCGGACTGATCGGGCTGACCGCCAGGGACGCCGGCCAGACCCTGGCTCAGATGCGCACCCTGCTCCGCCAGGGCGAGTCGCTCAACCAGATCGCGGGCAGCCACGCGGCCGCGGTGGTGGCGAGCGCTGACGCGACCGTGACGTCGAGGGTCGACGCCCTGGAATCGGCGGGCAAGCTCTCGGCCAGCCAGGGCTCCGCACTCGAGACGCGCGCCGACAGCCGGATCACCAAGGTGATGGCGGCTCCCGGTCAGCGCCTCCTCCGCGCCCTGCAGCGGGCTGCCGCCGGGAAGACCGGAGCCAGCGCCTCGCCGGCCGCGACCCCCGAGCCGTCGAGCGCCGCCTGATCGGGCCTCACCCTCCCGGCCCGGTACCCCGGCACCCACCCCCGCCGTCCGGCACCCCCGCAAAGCCCCCGGCTCCGCGATCCCCCTCTTCGGCCGGCGCCGCATCGGCGCCGGCCGTCGCTTGTCTAGACTCGGACGATGCCGAAGAAGTACGCGAAACCCGAGCAGGTCATCGACCCCCACGCCCGCTACCTGGCCACCATCTCGACCGGCCGCGGCGACATCGAGTTCGCCATGGACGCCTCCCGAGCGCCGAGGACGGTCAACAACTTCGTCTTCCTGGCCGGCGAGGGCTTCTACGACGGCCTCACCTTCCACCGGGTCGTCGACGGATTCGTGATCCAGGGCGGCTGCCCGGAGGGCAGCGGCCGCGGGGGCCCCGGATACCGCTTCGAGGACGAGCCGGTGCAGGGGGACTACATCGCGGGCTCGGTGGCGATGGCCAACTCCGGGCCCGACACCAACGGCTCCCAGTTCTTCATCTCCACCGCGGACAACCGGCGCAGCCTGACCAAGTCCTACAACCTCTTCGGCCAGGTCGTGAAGGGGATGGAGGTGCTCGGCGAGATCCGGGTCGGCGACGTGATGCAATCGGTGAAGGTCAGGCCCGAGACCCAGTGAGCAACTCCGCCGGGCTCCGGCTGCTGACGGTCCACGCCCACCCCGACGACGAGACCATCACCATGGGCGGCCTGCTCGCCCAGTGCGCGGACCGGGGGATCTCCACCTCGGTGCTCTGCTGCACCGACGGGAAGGTGGCGACCATCTTCGACCCCGAGTACGCGGCCAACGAGGCCGAGATCCGCCCCCGGCTCAAGCAGATCCGCGAGGCCGAGCTGCGCCAGGCCTGCGAGATCCTGGGGGTCTCCGAGGTCCACTTCCTGGAGTACGGCGACTCCGGGATGGCCGGCACCGAGACCAACGACGCGCCGGGGTCGTTCTGGCGGGCGCCGATGGACGAGGCGGTGGGCCGGGTGGTGGCCCACATCCGCCGCTTCCGCCCCCACGTTGTGGTCACCTATGACGGGAACGGAGGTTATGGCCACCCCGACCACATCCAGGCCCACCGGGTCACCCTGCTGGCGGTGGAGGCGGCCTACCACGCCGTCTACCCCGACCTGGGGGCGAGCTGGCGGGTGAGCAAGCTCTACTACACGGCCTTCCCCCGCTCCGAGGCCCGGCGGATCGCGGAGCTGGCGAAGACGGCGGGGATGAAGCCCCCCTTCGGAGACACCGACCCCGACAGCCTGGAGTTCATCACCCCCGACGACTGGGTGACCACGGCCGTGAACTGCGGCGATCAGCTCGGCCGCAAGCGGCAGGCCCTCTCCGCGCACCGCAGCCAGCTCACCGAGGACTTCGCGATGCTGAGCGTCCCCGAGGAGGTCCTGCGCGAGCACTTCCCGAGCGAGTTCTTCCAGCTGGTGGTCTCCCGGGTGCCCACCGCGCTGCCCGAGACCGACGTCTTCGCGGGGCTGGTCGACGGGGCTCAGCCGGAAGCCTGAGCGGCGGCCGGCTCAGACCGGGACCCGGGTGCCTCCGAAGACCTCGCGGTACCGGGCGGTGAACTCCGCCGGGGTGAAACGATGGGCCTGCGGGCCCTGGTGCTCGACCGCGTAGGTGGCGGCGAGCGAGGCCATCCGCCCCGCGGAGGCCAGATCGAGGTCGCGGCGCAGCCCGGCCATCAGGCCGGCGAGGTAGGCGTCCCCGGCGCCGGTCGGGTCCACCACCCGGAGCGGAGGGACCGCCGCCACCTCGACAACCTCACCGCCGGCGTGGAGCCGGCTGCCGTGGGCGCCCTGGGTCAGGGCGACGATCGACCTCTCGGCCAGATCGGCGACGGAGCGGCCGGTGCGGTTGCGCACCAGCTCCAGCTCGTAGTCGTTGCCGACCACGAGCCAGGCGGCGTCCAGGCCGGCGATAAGGGTCTCGTCACCGATCGAGGGGATCTGCTGGGCCGGAGCGAAGACCAGCTTGACCCCCAGCTCCCGGGCCTGGGCGATGTGGGTCTCCATCCCGTCCGGGGAGTCGGGGGCGACCACCACGTGCTCGAGGTCCTCGAGGGCGCGCAGGTCGATGTCGGCGGCGCGGGCCATCGCCCCGGGGAAGAAGGCGGTGATCTGGTTGTCGTCGAGGTCGGTGGTGATGAAGCAGGAGGCGGTCGGGACGTCGTCGCAGCCGAGCGATGCCGAGGTGTCGACCCCGGTCCGGCTCAGCGAGGCGCCGTACTCCGTGAAGTCGCTGCCCACCGCGGCGCAGAGCAGGGGTCGCTCGCCGAGCAGGGCCAGGGTGTAGGCGATGTTGGCGGCGGTCCCCCCCCGCCGCCGCTCCAGGCGGTTGACCAGGAAGGAGACGTTGATGAGGTGGGTCTTGGCGGGGAGGATGTGATCTCCGAACCTGCCCGGGAAGACCATGATGGTGTCGAAGGCGACCGAGCCGGTCACCGCGATGCGTCCCATGCGGCGAAGGATAGGGGGTCCGCGCGGGGCGGCGGCCCGAGAACCGTCGCGGGGTGCGCCAGAATGGACCGATGCCCTCCCTGCGCCCGCACCTCCCCGACCCCGGCACGGTCGACCCCAGCAACCCGACCCTGACCGCCCGGGAGGCCACCACCGCCGAGGCGGTGGAGGTGTACCACCGCACCTACACGACCCTGCTCCGCTCCACCGGCGAGACCCCGCTGCGGGTCCTCGAGGCCTCGCACCGGGCGATGTGCTCGAGCCTCCACGGGCTGGCGGCCGAGGCCGAGGTGGACCTCGGCGCCTTCCTCTACGCGGTGCGACGGCTTCCGTCCTCGGTGATTCGGACCGAGCGGGTGGTGATGGGGCAGGCGATCGAGGTCTTCGCCCGCAACGGTCTCGACCTCGCCGGCTGGTCGGTGGCCTCGGCCCCCGGCCGGCGCCGGCGGTGGTACGAGGACGGCGCCGGGACCCTGGCCGTGCTGATCGCCTCGGCCTCCGACGTCGACGACCTGATCCCGACCCTGGTCGCCTTCCAGATCGAGTGGAACAAGGTCCGGGCCGCCCTCGCCACCCTCGAGCTCCCGGCGCTGCCGTCCCCCTCGTGGCTGGCCACCGCCTGCGGGGGTCGGGAGGACGACTGGGCTCAGCTCCAGGAGGTCTGGGGCGATGCCTTCGCCGAGCGGGTCGGCCAGATGGCGGCGCGCAAGCAGGCCATCCGGGTGCGGATGCTGGGCGGCACCCAGGTCGGCTACGCCCGGGTCACCCGGCGCTGGTGGGAGCAGGTCACCGGGACCATGCGCAGCCAATCGCTGCGCGACCGGCCGGTCTACTTCGTGAGCAGCAACTCCCACAGCCTCGCCAACCTGGTGACCGGGGTGGCCCGCCAGCACGAGGCGTCGCTGGTGGAGCTGGTCGAGCGGAGGGGGCCGGACTACCTTCGCCACGAGCTGGAGCGCTTCCGGACCGGGCAGGCCCAGGGCGACTGGAACAACTTCCTCTACTACGCCGCCCGCCTCCACACCGGGAGCATCGCCACCGACGAGCGGGGCAGCCTGCGCCGCGAGGAGCGCGAGCGCGGCGTCCACGGCGTGGCCAGCCGGACCGCGCTCGACGTCGCCGCCCAGGTGATCGCCCTCGACCGGCTCGACCCGGCCAACTTCGACCCCCGGCTCGGCCCCGTCGATGTGGCCCGGCTGCGCGGCAGCCCGGCGGTGATCGTCAACATCGACTACCCCCTGGGGCTGGCGGCCTACAACATCCTGCGCGAGGTGGGCGAGACCGTCGCCGAGCTGCGCGGCGTCTACATCCTGGGCAAGGCGGCGACGCTCAACGCCGACGTCGGCGACGTGATGATCTCCAACGTCGTCCACGACGAGCACAGCGGCTGCACCTACTGGCTCAACAACGCCTTCACGGTCGCCGACATCGCACCCCATCTCCGCTTCGGGAGCGGGCTGGACAACCAGCGGACGGTGTCCGTCAAGGGCACCTTCCTGCAGAACCGCGGCTACCTCGACTTCTACTACCGCGAGGCGTTCACGGTGGTCGAGATGGAGGTCGGACCCTACTGCAACGCCATCTACGAGATGAGCGAGGCGGAACGCTACCCGACCGGCGAGCCGGTCAACTTCTCGAGCCTGCCGCTCGACTTCGGGATCATCCACTACGCCTCGGACACCCCCTTCACCCAGGCGCGCACCCTGGGCGCCCGGGGGCTCTCGTACTTCGGGATGGACTCGACCTACGCCTCGTCGGTGGCCATCCTCCGCCGGATCCTGGAGCGCGAGGGAGCGCTGAGCCGGTCGCCGGCCGCCCCCGCCGCGGCGGAGCCGGCGGTCACCGCGGCCGGCGTCCTGCCCCCGGCGGCGGGGGACCCCGCCGGCTAGGCTCGGCGACAGCATGCCCCTGCTCAGCGTCTCCCAGCTCGCGGTCGCCTATGGCGCCGAGACCATCTTCTCCGGCCTCGACCTGCGCCTGGAGCGCCGGGCCCGGCTGGCCGTGGTCGGCGCCAACGGGGCCGGCAAGTCGTCGCTGCTCCACGTCCTGGCCGGCGACCTCGAGCCGAGCGAGGGGAGCATCGACCGGCTGCGCGGGCTGCGCAGCGCCCACCTGCCCCAGGACGCGCCCGTCCCGGTGGCCAACACCGTCCTCGAGGAGGTGATGGCCTCGCGCACCGACCTGGCCGCGATGCGCCACGAGCTCTCCACCCTGGAGTCCGCCATGAGCCGGGCGGAGCCCGGGCTGGAGGGCCAGTTGAGCCGCTATGGCGACCTCCAGCACGCCTACGAGGATGCCGGGGGATACGAGCTGGAGGCGCGGGCCCGGGAGGCGCTGGGCGGTCTGGGGATCGACGAGGAGCTGCGGGGCCGCAACCCGGCCGAGCTCTCGGGTGGCCAGCAGCGGCGCGTCGAGCTGGCCAAGCTGCTGGTCGCCGACGCCGATCTGCTCTTGATTGATGAGCCGACCAATCACCTGGACCTGGAGGGGATCGAGTGGCTCGAGGAGTTCATGGCCGGGGTGAGCACCGCCTTCGTGCTCGTCTCCCATGACCGCCGTTTCCTCGACCATGTCTGCACCGGCGTCCTGGAGCTCCACCACGGCACCACCGAGGAGTACCCGGGCAACTACACCGCCTACGTCCGGCTGCGTGAGGAGCGCCGGGCCCGGCGCCGCAAGGAGTTCGAGGAGCAGCAGGACCACATCCACCATCAGGAGGAGTTCATCCGCCGTTACCGCGCCGGCCAGCGCGCCCGCGAGGCACGGGGGCGTCAGACCAAGCTGGACCGGCTGGTCCGGGTGGCGGCACCGCCCGACGACCGGCGGCCCCGGCTGCGCTTCGCCACCGCCCCCTCGTCGCGGGTCACCCTCAAGGCGTCCGGGCTGGTGGTCGGACGGGACGCCCCGTTGCTCCAGCTGCCGCCGATCACCCTCGCCCCGGGGGACCGGATCGCCGTGATCGGGGCCAACGGCAGCGGCAAGTCGACGCTCCTCCACACCCTCGCCGGCGAGCTGCCCCCGCTGGAGGGCAGGGTGGACCTGGGCCCCCGGACCGTCTTCCGCCTCTACCGCCAGGATCTCGGCCGCGGTCAGGTCACCGACGCCCAGAGCTTCGCCAGCAACGAGAGCAGCACGGTCATGGAGGACCTGCTGGCCGACCACCCGATCGGCGCCGAGCGCGCTCGCAACACCCTGGGCGCCCTGCTCTTCTCGGGCGACGAGGTGGATCGGCGGGTGGGCGACCTCTCGGGCGGGGAGCGGGCCCGGCTGCTGATGGGGAAGCTCGCCCTGGAGCCGACCAACCTGCTGCTCCTCGACGAGCCCACCAATCACCTCGACCTCCCGGCCCAGGAGGTGCTGGAGGGAGCGCTGGGGAGGTACCCGGGCGCCTTGGTCCTGGTCTCGCACGACCGGGCGCTGATCGACGCCCTGGCCACCGAGACCTGGGCCATCGAGGAGGGCGGCCGGCTGCGCCGGGTGCTCGGCGGCTACACCGCCCTGCTCGACGACCGCCGAAGGGAGCGCCTCCCCGCGGAGACGGCCGTCGCGAGTGCCGGCGGGCGGCCTGGCGCGACCCGCGCCCCGGGGGCGGGGCGGGCCGCGGGCTCGGGCGGCCGCGGCCCGGCGGCGAGCTCCGGCGACGGGAGGGGATCCCCGGGGGGAGACGGACAGGGTCTCGCCGGGGGTGTGCCCGTCCCCGCCGAGAGCCGCAGGCTCCGCGCCGCGGCCCGCTCGCAGTCGGCCGAGGGGCGGCGGCTGGAGGCGGAGATCCTCCAGATCGAGACCGCGCTGGCCGAGACCCGCCTGCGCCTGCTCGACCCCGCCACCTTCCGCGACCCCGGCGTGGGAGCCGAGGTGGGGCGCGAGCACGACCGCCTCACCGGCGCGCTGGCCGAGCTGTACGACCGCTGGGCCGAGATCGCCGGGGATCCGCCCGGGAAGCCCTGACCGGCTCGCTACACTCTCGGGCGTGACCGAGGTCGGCAGCCATCTCAGCGTCGGCGGCGTCCTCATCGACGCCCCCGCCATCCAGCGGCGGGTCGACGAGCTGGCGGCCGAGATCGATGCCGCCTACCCGGTGCTCGACCAGCCGCTGGTCCTGATCTGCGTGCTCAAGGGGTCGATCCTCTTCACCGCCGACCTGGCCCGGGCGCTCACCGTGCCGATCGAGCTCGAGTTCGTGGCCTGCCGCTCCTACGGCGACGCGACCTCGAGCTCGGGGACGGTCGAGCTGGTCAAGGACGTGAGCATGTCGCTCAAGAACCGCGACGTCCTCATGGTGGAGGACATCATCGACACCGGGCTGACCACCTCGTTCCTCCGCAAGCACCTGGCCACCCACCACCCCAGCTCGCTCCGTCTGGTCTCCCTGCTCGACAAGCGCAGCCACCGGATGCGCGAGGTCCAGATCGACTTTCGCGGCTTCGACATCCCCGATCACTTCGTGGTCGGCTACGGACTCGACCTGGCCCAGCGGCACCGGAACCTGCGCGCCGTCCACATCGTCGACGTCTCGTGAGCGCGGGCGCCAGGGCGCCGCTCATCGCTGTCTGCGGGGCGTCCGCGGCGACCGACCGGGAGATCGGCGTCGCCGAGGCGGTCGGGCGGCTGCTGGCGACGCGGGGGGCGGTGGTGGTCTGCGGGGGGCTCGGCGGGGTGATGGAGGGGGTGTGCCGCGGCGCCGCCGGAGCCGGTGGCCTCACCGTGGGGCTGCTCCCCGGCGACGATCCCGAGGCTGCCAACCCCGCCGTCGGGCTGGCCCTCGCCACCGGGCTCGGCGAGCTGCGCAACGGCCTGCTGGCCCGTGCGTGCCGGGGGATGATCGCCATCGGGGGCGGATACGGGACGCTCAGCGAGGTCGCCTTCATGCTCCGGCTCGGCCGGCCGGTGTGTGCGGTCGACTCCTGGAGCCTGGTGCCGCCCGGCGGAGAGGCGGGGGACCTCGCCATCCACCGCGCCTCGAACGCCGAGGACGCCGTCACCTGGCTCCTGGCTCGCCTCTGAGCCTCCGCGGGGGCGGCGGTCGCCCGGACGTCGGATCTCCACGGCCGCCATCCCGTCACACGTCGAAAACAGGGCTCCAGATCGGACCGCTTTGGGGGTAAGTTGAACGGTCATGGCGAACAAGCGCTCGACAGCGGGCTCGCGGGGCCGGGACCTCTTCCGCACCGAGGTCAGCTCTCTGCTCGCCGATCTCGGCGAGCTGGCCGGAGATGAGAGCCGGCCTCCCGCTCCGCCTCCCGCCGGGTCCAAGCTGCCGCGACGGGTGGCAGCTGTCCCGCCCGGCGAGCCATCCGAGCCGGCGCCGAACCCTCCCCCGGGTATGCCCGAGCCGCCGGCCGCCACGGCTGGGCTCACCGAACCGGCTGCCGCGGAGTGGGAGAGAGGGGCCGACCTCGGGACCCCGGTCGGCGTGGAGCGGCAACCGGAGGCCGACCTCGCGACCCCGGTCGGCGTGGAGTGGCACCCGGAGACCGACCTCAGGACCCCGGCCGCTGTGGAGTGGCGACCGGAGGCCGACCTCGCGACCCCGGTGGGTGTGGAGTGGCAACCGGGGGCCGACCTCGCGACCCCGGTGGGCGTGGAGTGGCGACCGGGGGCCGATCTTGCGACCCCGGCCGGCGTGGAGTGGCAACCGGGGCCCGAGCCGAGGGCGCCGGAAGCCGATCTGACCGCAGCGCGGTTCGCCCCGGCTGCCCCGGGGCCGGCGGCGGAAACCCCCATGCCGCCGGCAGCTCCGGACGCGCCTCCGCCCTCGCCACGACCGGTGGAGGAGCCTCCGACACCGCCGGCGTCAGGGTGGACCGTCCCACCCGCTCCCCCGCCAGTCGACACCACGGCGGGCGGTTCGGCGGTGCTGGACGATCTCCCCTCGTCCTCGCCCAGCTACCTCCCGCCTCTGCCCCCGATCCTGCCCCCGGTGGCGGGCCCGACGCCGGCCCCGCCCTCGCCTCCGCAGGTGCCGCTCCCCGCCCCTCCGCCCCCACCAATCGCCCCCGAGTGGACGTCGCCATGGGAGCCGGTCATCCAACCGGTCACCAGCACGGCATGGCCGGAGCCGTCGAGCTCCCCGGAGGCCGGGTCCTGGACGGGCGCGCTGGACGCGATGGCACCCCTCGGCCGGGATGTCGCCGCGCCGGCGGAGACGATCCACCACCACCCGGCACCCCTCCCCGAGGCATGGCCGGCGCCGCTCCCGCCCACCCCGGAGGCGGAGGCCGATGCCTTCGGTACGGGGCTGCTGGGCGGATCACGGGGCGAGCCGGCGCCGGACCCCGGCACCTCCGGCCCCGAGACGCCCCTGGCCGAACGGGCCTGGCCATGGGAGCGCGAGACGGCCCCGGCGATCTCCCCCGTCCGGGCGCCGGGCCTCCCGGGTTGGCGCCTCCGTCCCCCCCTCTCCCCGGGTCACCCGCCCGCCCCGGCCACCGCGGCCGGCAGCTCGGGCTGGGACTCGGACCGGCCAGAGCCCGGGCTCGGTGGGCCTCCACGCACCCCGGGAACGGCCGCGGACTCCATGCCGGGTCAGAGGTTCCGGATGGAGCCGGCGGCCGCACCGACGCCGCCTCCCGAACCGGCAGGCCGCCCATTCGACCCAGCGGGCGGTGACGGCTGGGAGACCTCCCCGGCCACGCCGGAGCCCGGGACGGTGCGGACCGCGACGGACCCGGGGATGGCTCGGACCGCGGATGCGGTGACGGCACCGGCTCCGGAGGAATCGTGGGACGTGGCTGAGGTCCCCGCCCCGACCCGGGACCTCGGGCTCCCGCCCGACTCCACCATCGGCCTCACCGCGACCAGCCCTCAGGTCCCCGGGGTGACCGACATCGAGCGGATCCGGGAGGCGCTGACCCCCGCGACGGCTCCGCGGACCGCGGCCGGCGTCGCACCGGCCCCGCCCGCCGCTCAGAGGGCGGGCCTGCCCCTCCTGCCCGGGGGCGCGGCCGCGCCGGTCTCCACCCGGCCCTGGAGCGTCGACGCCGCCATGCAGCCTCTCAAGCCCGCCACGCCCGCCCCGCCGCGCGCCGGTGGCGCCATCACGGTCGCCGAGCCCCCGCGAGTCGCCCCCGCCAAGCGTGACGGCGGGATCAACGTGCCCTTCCCCGTGGTCGTCGCGGCGCTGATCGCGGTGCTCGCGGTCATCGTGGTCCTGATCCTGCTCAGCGTCCGTCGCTGAGGCCGGCGCACCCGGAGCCGGCGAGCTCTCAGCGGGTCACCGGGAGGCGCGCCGCCTCCCAGGCGTCGATCCCGCCGGCGACGTTCACACTCCGGGGACGGCCCGACCTCCGCAGGTAGTCGACCGCCCGGCGGCTGCGCTGGCCCACCCGGCAGTGGACGTAGACATCGCGATCGTCGGGAAGCTCGGCGATGCGCCCGGGGAGCTCCATCAGGGGGATCAGGACCGCGCCGGGGATCCGTCTCTCCTCCCACTCCCAGGGCTCCCTGACATCGAGCAGGTAGGCCCCCTCGCCGGCGAGCGCCGCGTGGGCCTCCTCGGGGGTGACCTCGACCGGAAGGTCCATGGTGGCCGGAGTATATGTTGACGCGCGGCACGGACCGGCGACCCGAAGCCACGCTCGGCACAGCAGCCGTCGGTGGCTGCTACATTGCGTCGGACGTGACCGCGGTGCTCTTCTCAGGCGCAGGGCCGGTCCGGGTCGACGGAGGGCAGACCGTCCCGCGATGAGTGAGGACTACGTCGTCGGCGCGGCCATCGGCGACGGGCTCATGGGCCCGCGCTACGCCGGGCGGTATCGCCCCAGCGGGCACCCCGTCGCCCTCGAGCAGGTCCCGCGACCCCTGAGCGACCGCCCGGAGTTCGTCGACCGGCTGGCGCGCGCCGGGAAGGCGGCCCATGGCCTGACCGAGTCCCACGTGGTCGCGGTCTACGACCTGGTCCGGCTGGGCTCGAACCTCTACGTCGTCACCGAGCTGGTCCGCGCCCGGCGGCTCGCCGCCCTGCTCGGACCGGAGCGCTCGCTGCCCCTGCCGGCGGCGCTGACCATCACCGATTCGGTGCTGGCCGGTCTCGACGAGATCCATCGGGCCGGCCTCAACCACGGCGATGTCTCTCCCGACGTCATCGTCATCACGCCGGCCGGGGGCGTGCGGATGACCGAGCTGGGGGTGGCCGCGGTGCTCGCCGCCGACCCCGCGATCCCCGGCTGTCCGGCCGTGGAGCCGCCCGAGGGAGGGGCGCCGAGCCAGGCCGCCGACCTCTACGGGGCCGGTGCCCTGCTGCGCGAGCTGGTCAGCGGCCTGCGCCCGGAGCAGGCGGGGCGGTGGACCGGACCGGACAGCCTGGAGGCCCTGGTCAGCAGGGCGCTGGCCGCGGAGCCGGCGCAGCGATTCCCCACCGCCGGTGCCTTCCGGCAGGAGTTGCAGCGTGCCGCGGCCGCCCTGCTCGGAACCGGCTGGCGGGTTGAGAGCGACCTGGCCGTCCGGGTCACCCGCCCCCTCGGGGCCCAGGCTCCCCGCCGCCGCTCCGAGCGCACGGTGCTCCTCGCCGGCGGTGAGCCGGCGCCACCCGCACCGGTCGACGTCCCGGGGACGGCGGCTGCTCAGGATGCCTCGGCCGGCGCGCCGCTGCCCGAGCCACCCGCCCCCGGCCCGGCCCCGCTCGGCGAGCCTGGGGACGAGGCACCCGTGGCGGCGGCGATGGGCGTCCCCGCCGAGGCGCCGGAGCCGGAGCCCCCGCCCCCTCCGCCTGGCCCCGGACCGGTGGGACCGGACCCGTTCGGAGCGGCCATCGCCCCGTCGGCGGTGGTGGCCGGCGGGCCGGTGGCCTCGAGTCGCGGAGCTCCCCGGAGGCGCCGGCGCCGCGGCCTGGTGATCGCGCTGGTGGTCCTGATCCTGGTCGCGGCCGCAGCCGCCGCATGGCTGGTGGTGCTCAGCCCGACCCCCACCGCGAAATCCACCCCCGCTCCGCTGACGGTGGGCAACGGCGTGCATCTCACGGTGCGACCGGGTCAGAGCGGGGGCTGCGACACCACCTTCAGCTTCACCGCGACCGGAACCGTGACCGGCGCCGGGACGCTCACGTACCGCTGGGTGAAGAGCCTCGCCGGGAGCCCCCCCATCTACGACCAGTACGCGCTCGCCATCACCGCCCACGAGAGCTCGTTCAGCTTCACCACTCCACTCCAGCTCACCGGGCCGGCCAGCCTCGAGGCCACCGTGACCTTCGAGGTGCTCTCACCCCAGGCTCGATCGGCGGTGGAGACGATCGACTACAGCTGCGCCCACTGAGGGGCGGAATCCCGGCGGTTCGCCGAAGCTCCGCCGCGAGCTTCCGCGCCGCGCGCCCGCAGCTGGCACCGACCCGCCGCATCGCGGTCACGATCCCGTTTCGCAGCCACCCATCCGCTCTGACCGCCGTGACAATTCGGCAAAGACCCGGCTCGGACTCCGGTGAGCTCACCGCGGCCGGGATTGGGAGTGATCATGCGATGACGACCGTGCTGCTCCTCGGCGCCGGGGGGTCGGCTGGCGCCAACGTGATCGACGCTCTCCGGCTGAGCCCGCACGGCTACCGCGTCGTCGGTATCGACATCTCCCCGGTGCGGCTTCACCTCTCGCTGGCGGACGAGCGCGTGGTGGGCTGCCGCCCCAGCGACCCGTCGTATGCGGACGGGCTCCGTCGTGTCGTCGAGAGCCGGGGTGTCGAGATCGTCCACCCCCAGCCGGATCCGGAGGTGCTCGCCATCGGAGCCCTGCGGGAGGAGCTGGGAGCGCGGACCTTCCTGCCCGCGCAGGCAACCCTGGAGACGGCGGCCGACAAGGTCGCATTCGCGGCGCGCATGGCCGGCGCCGGCGTCCCGGTGCCCGAGAGCGCGGGCTATGCGGACATGGAGACGGTCACCGCTCAGACCGAGGCGATGCTGCGCGACCACGAGCGCGTCTGGGTCCGAGCCCGCACCGGGGCCGGCTCCCGCGCCTCGCTGCCGGTCCGCAGCGGTGAGCAGGCGAAGGCGTGGATCGGTTGGTGGGTCGCCGAGAAGGGGATGAGCCCCGATCAGTTCATGGCCGCCGAGATGCTGCCGGGTCGGGAGTTCGCGTACCAGTCGGTGTGGCAGGACGGCGAGCTGGTGGCGGGCCAGGCGCGCGAGCGATTGGAGTACCTCTACGGCTTCCTGACCCCGCATGGCCAGACCTCGACACCGGCGGTGGCCCGGACGGTCAACGAACCCCGGGTCGACGCGGTTGCCCAGGCGGCGGTCAGGGCGCTGGACCCACATCCCCAGGGCGCCTTCTGCGTCGACATCAAGGAGGATGCCGATGGCGCACCCCGGGTCACCGAGGTCAACGCGGGGCGATTCTTCACGACCTCCAACTTCTTCGCCCACGCCGGCCTCAACATGCCGGAGATGCTGATGCGCTGCGCCCTCGGTGAGACCCTCCCGCGGCTGCCCAGCTCGCCGCTCCCCGCCGACCTCTACTGGATCCGGATGGTGGACATGGGCTACGTCCTGGTCGAAGGAGACAAGCTCGATGCTTGGCCGCGCGCCGATCGTTGACTTCGACGGCACCCTGGCCCGGCTCGACGTGGACTGGGACGCGCTCCGCCGCAGCCTCTCCCTGAGGTCGCTGGACGACCTCTGGGGCCGGGTCGACACCGAGGTCGACGGCTGGGTCGACGACCCGGGATGGCGCGCGGTCACCGCCGCGGAGGTGGAGGCGGCTCGGGACGCGGAGCCGGTCGCGGCAGTGGTCAGCGCCCTCGCGGGATGTGCCGGCTTCGCCGTCCTGACCGCCAACGCCGAGGCGGCCGTCGGCGCCTTCCTCGATCTCCGGCCCGAGCTGTCCGCCCGCTGCCTGGCCGTGGCGGGCCGCGAGACGCTGCGCGGCTCCAAGCGCGATCCCGTGGCCTTTGCGCGCGGTTTCCGGCGCTGCGCCGACGCGACCGCGGCAGCCCGGGCCGGGGCGACCCCGGTGTACGTCGGCGACCTCCCCTGGGAGCTGGTCGCGGCGCGCCGGATGGGTGCCGTCGCCTTCGACGTGAGCGAGGTGCCCTGAGCCGTGGAGATCTCCGGAAAGCGGGTGCTGGTGACCGGCGGGCTCGGTTTCATCGGATCCCACATCGTCGAGTCCGTGCTCGCCGACGGCGCGGCCGAGGTGCGCGTGCTCGACAACTACCGCACCGGCCATGAGGAGAACATCGCCAAGGTCCGCGACAGCGTCGAGGTGATCCGGGGCGACATCCTCGACCCGGCGGCGTTGGACCGAGCGGTGCGCGGCGTCGACCTGGTCTCCCACCAGGCCGCTCAGCTCGAGATCACCCGGGCCATCGAGGACCCGGTCGAGGACCTGACCACCAACACCATCGGGACCCTCAACGTCTTCGCCGCCTGCGCGCGCGCGGGGGTGCGCCGGATCATCCAGGCCACCTCGGCGGGCGTGTACGGGCAGGCGGTGCGCACCCCGCAGCGGGAGGACGATCATCCGACCGAGCCGAACTGGGCCTACGGGGTGAGCAAGCTGGCCAACGAGAAGTACGCGGCTATCATGCGCGAGGTCCACGGGCTCGAGATCACCAGCCTGCGCTACGGCATCGTCTACGGCCCGCGCGAATGGTACGGACGGGTGCTGACCATCTTCCTCCGGCGCGCCCTCGATCGGCAGCCACTGATCGTCTTCGGGGACGGAGAGCAGGTGCGCGACTTCGTCTGCGTCGACGACGTGGTCTCGATGCACCGTCGCTGCATCGCCGATCCGCTCGCCCTGCACCAGGTGTTCAACGTCGCCACCGGCAGAGGCGTGACCGTCAACGGGCTGGCCGAGCTGGTCGTCGAGGTGACCGACCGCCCACTGCCGATCATCCACGAGGACGTCCCCGAGGGCGCGGTCTCGTCACACTTCGCCCGCCGCCGCCTCCCCCAGGAGCTGCGCACCCTGGTCCAGTCACCCGAGAAGGCGGGACGCCTGCTGGGGTGGAGGGCGGAGACCGACCTGCGCCGCGGACTCTCCGCGGAATGGGGCTGGCTGGGTGAGAACTCGGAGCGCTGGAAGGAGATGTCGTACTGATGAACGCCACCGACAGGCCCCCGCGCCCCTCCCACCGGCGCCGCCGCGGCGACCGCGCGCCGCTGCGCATCGCCCTGGTGGGAGCGGGCTCGATGGGGGAGAACCACGCCCGGGTGATCGCCCAATCGGCGCAGGTCAGCCTGGGCGCGGTGGTCGACAGCGACGGAGAGCGGGCAGATCAACTCGTCGCCCGCTGGGGCGGGACGTCGGCGGTCGACCTGGACGCCGCCCTGGCCTGCGACGCGGCGGTGGTCGCGACCACGACCGAGTCCCACGTCGAGATCGGGCGGCGCCTCCTGGAGGGCGGCCTGCCGCTCCTCATCGAGAAGCCGATGGCGACCTCGAGCCGGGAGGTCGAGGCGCTCTGCGCGCTGGCCGCGGCGCGGGGACTGCCCCTCATGTGCGGCTTCGTGGAGCGGTTCAATGCGGTGGTCGGCACCCTCACCGGCAGCCTCGAGGGCGACCTGGTCCACGTGATGACCCTCCGCCACTCGCCGGCCGCGGCGCGGGCGGGGTCGTCGGTGGTCTGGGACCTCCTCATCCACGACATCGACCTGGTCCTCAAGCTCTGTGGCATGCGCGAGCCGGTCGAGGTCGCGGCCCAGTCGATGGTCCCGCCGGGCGGAACCGTCAGCGAGCTGGCGGACTGCACCCTCCGCTTCGACGGCGGCCCGATCGCGACCCTCTCCGCCAGCCGGATGAGCCAGCGCAAGCTGCGCAGCCTGCAGGTGACCACCACCGAGGCCGTCTACGACGTGGACCTGCTGCGCCAGGACGTCACCGTCTACCGCCACGTCCGGGCTGAGTACATGATGGCGGGCAGCCCGCGGTTCCGCAGCGAGACGGTCATCGACATCCCCTTCGTCCGCCACGCCGGCGAGCCGCTCGCGCTGCAGCTCCAGCACTTCGTCGACATCGTCGAGGGCCGGGCCGATGCCGGCGTCGAGATCGCCAGCATCCTGCCGGCGCACCGCACCGCCGAGCGGGTCGCGACCGGCGAGCGGGTGGGTGATGGCGCGCCGGCGGCGACCTCCGCCGCGGCCGCGCCGTGACCATCACCTACACCCTGGCGGTCCACGACTCCACCGGGTGGATGGAGGCCAACGTCCTCAGGGTGGTGGAGCGGCTGCGCGCGTTCCCCGGCTCCGAGGTGATCCTGGTCGAGAACGGCAGCAGCGACGGTTCCCTGGCGATGGCCCGGGAGCTCGCCGAGCGGCTGAGCGGCGACCGGGTGGCGGTCCGGGTGGACACCGTCCCCAGGGGTCTCGGTCTCGCCCACCGGCGCGGCCTCCAGCTCGCCCGCGGCGATCTGGTGGTGGTGATCGGGGTCGATCTTCCCTTCGGCTTCTCGGACCTCGACGCGTGGCTGGCGCTCGATGACCCGCCGCCGCTCGTGCTCGGCTCGAAGAGCCACCCCAGCTCGCGGCTGGGGGTCTCGCGCGGACGGCGGCTCATCTCGCTCGGGTTCCGGCTGGCCCGGCGCCTGGTGCTCGGGATCCGCGCCGGGGACACCCAGGGGTCGATCCTGATCGCGGGTGGGCTGGCCCGGCGGATCGCACCCCGGCTCCGCTGCACCGACTACCTGGTGACCACCGAGATCGTGGCCTGGGCCATCCGGCTCGGGGCACGGCCCCTGGAGGTTCCGGTGCTCTACCCGGGCACCCCCGCCCGCTCGACGCTCCGCCCGTTCCGCGACCCGGCGCGGATGCTGGCCGGCATGTTCGCGCTGCGTGGCCGGCTCCGCCGGGCCGGTGCCACCAGTCTCGCCCTCACCACGTCGGAGGAGGTCCGGTGACCCAGCAACCCCCAGCCCCCGTCTTCATCCCGATCTCGGCCCCTCGATTCGGCGCCGATGAGGAGCGCCTCGTCCTCGAGGTCCTGCGCAGCGGGATGCTCGCCCAGGGACCGATGGTCGAGCGGCTGGAGCGGCTCTGTGCCGAGATGGCCGGCGTCCCCCATGCGGTCGCCGTGAGCAGCGGCACCGTGGCTCTCGACGCCGCCCTCGAGGTGCTGGGAATCGGCGCCGGCGACGAGGTCATCACCACCCCCTTCACCTTCGTCGCCACCCTCAACTCGATCCTCCGCCGCGGTGCCACCGCTCGATTCGCGGATATCACCAGCGAGCACGTGATCGACCCGGACGCCATCGCCGCGCTGGTGACGCCCCGGACCCGCGCGGTGATGCCGGTCCACCTCTACGGCCTGATGGCCGGGATGGACCGGATCGGCGGGCTCGCCCGGGAGCACGGCCTGGCCATCGTCGAGGATGCCGCCCAGGCCCACGGCGCAGCTCTCAACGAGCGGCCCGCGGGGAGCTTCGGACTCGGCTGCTTCTCCTTCTACGCGACCAAGAACGTCACCTCCGGCGAGGGAGGGGTCGTCACCACCTCCGACCCCGAGGTTGCCGATCGGATGCGGCTGCTGCGCAACCAGGGGATGCGCGGTCGCTACGACTACGCGATCGTGGGCCACAACTGGAGGATGACCGACCTCGCCGCCGCGCTGGCGATCCCCCAGATGGAGCGCCTCACCGACATCACCGCGCGTCGCCGCCGCAACGCGGAGATCCTCACCGAGCTCATCGGCGCCGACTGCGGAGTGACCACGCCGTCCACCCCTCCGGGGTACACCCATGCCTGGCACCAGTACACGGTGCTGCTCCCCTCAGGATGCGACCGCGACGGCGTCGTCGCCGGGCTGCACCGCCAGGGCGTGGGCGCCGGCGTCTACTACCCGCGGCTGGTGTGGGATTACCCGCTCTTCCTCGAGCACCCGCTGGTGGTCCACGACGACACCCCGCGCGCGGCCGACACGGCCCGGCGGTGCCTCTCCCTCCCCATTCACCCCGGGGTGGACGAGCCCGGGTTGGCGCGGATCGCAGGCGCGCTCCGGAGCGCCCTGGCCGGCTGAGCGGCGGGTCATCGCGCCCGGCGGTCGAGCGCGGCCTCGAGCAGGGCCTCGCCCTGGTCGCTCGGGCCGACGAACGCCAGCCGGACCTCGTCGATCCCCGCCGCGATCCGCTCGGCGATCCGCTGGACCTGGGCGACGGTCACCTGCGCGATCGCATCGGCGCGCTGGTCGGGCGTCTCCAGGGGCAGCCGGGCCCGCCAGCGCCCGCCGTAATAGCGGGCGCTCGCCATCGCGGTCTCGGTGGAGCGGAGCAGCCGGCCGATCATCGCCGACTTCGCGGCGGCCAGCTCGGTCGCCGGGACCGGGCGGGCGGCGATCTTGCGCAGCTCCGCGAAGGAGAGGCGGACCGCCCGGGCGGCGTCCTTGGGGCGGGTCCCGGTCGCGATCGCGAAGATCCCGGTGTCCTCCAGCAACTCGTGGTGGGCGAAGATCGAGTAGGCGAGCCCGTTGCGCTCGCGCACGGTGTGGAAGAGGCGCGACGACATCCCGCCCCCGAGGATGTGGGTCATCACCGAGAGCGCGGTCCGGTCCTTGTCCAGGGTGGGGATCCCCGGCACCGCCAGGGCCATCTTGACCTGGGGCTCCTCGGAGCTGGTGAAGGGCCGGACGTTGGCGGCGTAGCGGTCCCCCTGCCCCCATATCGCCGCGACCCGCGGCCGGGGCTGAGCGGTCGGGACGTCGCGGAGCAGGGTCTCGGCTCGATCCAGCTCGAGCACCGCGCCCCCGGCCACGGTGAGGCACATCGATGCCGGCGCGTAGAAGGAGCGGTGGTAGTCGATGAGCTGCTCACGGGTGGCCTTCTCGATGACCGCGGGGAAGCCCGCGGCCGACCACGAAACCGGCTGGTCGCCCCCGAAGGTGACCGTCCCCAGCCGGTCCCAGATCCAGCCGTCGGGATCGGCGAGGCGGGCGGAGAGCTCCTGGAGCACCACGTTGCGCTCGCGCTCGACCTCCTCCACGGCGAACAGCGGCCGGCTCAGCATGTCGGTGACGATGTCGGCGAGCTGGAGCATCGCCGTGGCCGGGCCCTCGGCGTAGTAGCCGACCTCCTCGGTGTCGGTGTATGCGTTGGTCGAGGCCCCCAGCCGGTCGATCTCACGGGTGATCTGCTGGGTGGTGGGACGGCGCTCGGTGCCCTTGTAGAACATGTGCTCCAGGTAGTGGGCGAGGCCGGCGGTCTCGGCGGTCTCGTCGCGCGACCCGGCCCGGACAATCAGGAAGATCCCGATGTTGCGGCTGGGCGACGGAGCGTTGAGCAGGGTGACACCGTTGGCGAGGGTGGTCGTCGACGGCGGGCTGAGGGGAAGGGTCGGGGCTTTGGAGACGGGGGGCAACGCAGGTGACCTCATGGTCCTGGTGATCAGCGAAAGGTAGCGCGCACCTTCAGGATGTGCCCGATTCCCAGGAGGCCAGGTAGTGGCGCTGCTCCGGGGTGAGCACGTCGATCGCGATCCCCATGCTGTGCAGCTTGAGGGCGGCGATCGCCTGGTCGATCTCGGTCGGCACGTCGTAGACGCGCGGCTCCATCTCCGCGTGGTGGCGGGCGACGTGTTCGGCACAGAGCGCCTGGTTGGCGAAGGACATGTCCATCACCGCGGCGGGGTGGCCCTCGGCGGCGGCGAGGTTGAGCAGCCGCCCCTGGGCGAGCACGTTGACGGTGCGGCCGTCGCCGAGCCGGTAGGACTCGACGTGGGGGCGCGGCCGGGAGACCCCGGTGGCCATGTCGTCCAGCGCCGCCAGGTTGAGCTCGTCGTTGAAGTGGCCGCTGTTGGCCACGATGCAGCCGTCCTTGAGCAGCTCGAAGTGGCGGCGGTCGACCACGTTGATGTCGCCGGTGACGGTGATGATGAAGTCGGCGCCCGGGGCCGCCTCGGCGAGGGTCATGACCCGGTAGCCGTCCATGGCGGCCTCCAGGGCGCGAACCGGGTCCACCTCGGTGACCACGACGTGGGCGCCGTGGCCGGCGGCGCGGCTGGCCAGGCCCCGCCCGCACCAGCCATACCCGCAGACCACCAGGGTCTTGCCGGCGAGCAGGACGTTGGTCGCCCGGATCAGGCCGTCCAGGGTGCTCTGACCGGTCCCGTAGCGGTTGTCGAACAGATGCTTGGTGAGGGCTTCGTTGACGGCCACGATCGGGAAGCGCAGGGCCCCGTCGGCGGCCATCGCCCGCAGCCGGATCACCCCCGTGGTGGTCTCCTCGGTCCCCGCCAGGACCTCGGGGATCAGCTCGGTCCGGCTCTTGTGGAGCTCGGCGACCAGGTCGGCGCCGTCGTCCATGGTGAGCTGGGGCCGGTGGTCCAGGACCGCGTTGATGTGGTCGAAGTAGCGGGCGCTGTCCTCGCCTCTGACCGCGAAGGTGGGCACCCCGTGGTGGGCGGTCAGCGCGGCGGCGACCGGGTCCTGGGTCGAGAGCGGGTTGCTGGCGCAGAGCCGGACGTCGGCGCCGCCGGCCCGGAGGGTGATGGCCAGGTTGGCGGTCTCGCTGGTGACGTGGAGGCAGGCCCCGAGCCGAAGGCCCGCGAGCGGCCGCTCCTTCTCGAACCGCTCCCGGATCAGGGTGAGCACCGGCATCTCCCGGGCGGCCCAGTCGATCAGCCGGTCGCCCTCGTCGGCCAGGGAGAGGTCGGCGACATCGTGTTTGGAGCTGCTGGCGCTGGCGGTCATGCCACCTCCCGGCTGATGCTGTTGCGGGCTCGGGCGGCCATGGTACCGGAGGCCGTGACGCCGGCGGCCCGGGCCCCGAGCCCCCTCCCGGAGCGGCGGGCCGCTGCGCTCAGCGCCCGGGCGGCCGGCGACGCGCGGCCGGTCGACCCACCCGGGTCAGAAGCGGATCAGCGAGACGTGGCGCCGGTCACCGAGGGCCTCGGCGCCCCCGAATCCGTCCAGCTCGATGAGGAAGGCGATCCCCACCACCTCCCCGCCGAGCCGCTCGACCAGCTCGGCGGAGGCCCGGGCGGTCCCCCCGTGGCCAGCAGGTCGTCGACGATGAGCACGCGCTGGCCGGGTCGGATGGCGTCGGCGTGGACCTCCAGCACCGCCTCCCCGTACTCCAGGGCGTAGGCGACCGAGATGGTCTCCGAGGGCAACCTGCCCTGCTTGCGCACCGGTACGAAGCCGACGCCGAGCAGGTAGGCGAGCGCCCCGCCGAGGACGAAGCCCCGTGACTCGACCCCGACCACGACCTCGACCCCGGAGTCGCGGTGGGCCTCGACCAGGTCGTCGATGGCGGTCCGGAAGGCCTCGGCATCGCCCAGCAGGGTGGTGATGTCCTTGAAGAGCACCCCCTTGCGGGGGAAGTCGGGCACGTCCCGGATCAGTCCTCGAAGGCGTTCCCCAAGCGGATCGGGGGCTGGAGGGCCATCGCTCATTCGTGCCGGATGCTACCAGGGGTGACGTAGCGAGGAGGGAGCGCCGCAGGCCTCCCTCCGAGCGGAGGAGCCCCGGGTACGCGGAGCGATCACCAGGGGTGACGGAGGAGCCCCGGGTACGCGGAGCGATCACCAGGGGTGAGGCGGCGTTCACGAGAGCCACCGGCCCGCCCTGAGGGGAGGACCTCCCGGCGCATGGAGTGAGCAGGAGGGAGCGGGTCATCCCATCAGCATTCGTGGCGCGACTGCTACACTTCGGGCTCGTCCACCTACGGCACCATGGGGTCGCTGTCACCTTCCTGATGATCCATGTCGTCCACCACTGACGCCCGGCTCGCCGGTGCCGCCCGGGTGTCCGCGCCGCCGCTGGACAGCTTCCGCCACTACCGGCACCTGACCCTGGAGCTGGCAATCAGCCAGTTCAAGCTGCGCTACACCGGATCGGCGCTCGGCTACCTCTGGTCGCTGCTCAAGCCCGCGATGATCTTCGCGATCATGTATTTCATCTTCGTCGATCTCTTCAACATCAAGGACGGGACCGCCGACTATGGCATGCAGGTCCTGCTGGGGATCGTCGTCTGGACCTTCTTCGCCGAGTGCACGAGCTCGTCGATGGCGGCCATCGCGAGCAACGGCGGGCTGATCCGCAAGGCTTACTTCCCGCGCTCCATCCTGGTCATCGCCGCATCGCTCTCGGCGCTCTTCACCTTCCTCATCAACCTGACGATCGTGTTCGTGATCGCGGTGGCGCTCCACCAGATCGACATCGGGCTGCGCATCGTGGTGGTGATCCCGCTGCTCCTCGAGCTGTACCTGCTGGCGCTCGGGATCTCGCTCTTCCTCTCCGCCCTCTTCGTCCAGTTCCATGACGTCAGCCACCTCTGGGAGGTGCTGATGCAACTGCTCTTCTACGCGTCGGGGGTGATGTTCAGCCTCACCTACGTCCTCCAGCGCCTCCATCTGGCACTGCAGGTCGGGACCACGGCGGAGAAGGCGCCGCACCTCGTCTGGATCGTGCAGGTGATGGCCGCCAATCCGATCATGCAGACCATCGAGGACCTGCGCCACGCGCTGCTGACACCGGTGGCGCCATGGACCGAGCTGGTGGTGAGCGGCCACCTGGCCGCGGTCCATCAGTACGCCCCGCTGAATGCCGCGTGGGAGGTCCCGGTGCCGTTCCTGGTCGTGCTCCTCGTGGTCGCAGGCGGCGCGCTCACGTTCCGGTCACGAGCCCGCAGTTTCGCCGAGAACCTCTGAGCATGGCCGATCAGGACGTTGCCATCAGGGTGGAGCACCTCTCCAAGCGCTTCCGGATCCCGCTGGACCGCAGCGCCACCCTCAAGCACCGGCTCACTCACTGGCGGAGCGCCTCGCGGTACCGCATCCTCGAGGCACTGCTGGACGTCAGCTTCGACGTGCGGGCCGGCGAGTTCATCGGGATCATCGGGCACAACGGCTCGGGCAAGAGCACCCTGCTCAAGATCCTCTCGCGCATCTACCGCGCGAACGAGGGGGTGGTGGCGATCGCGGGCAAGGTGTCCCCCTTCCTCGAGCTCGGGGTCGGCTTCAACCCCGAGCTGACGGCGCGGGAGAACATCTTCCTGAGCGGCTCCATCCTGGGATTGAACCGGCCCGAGCTGCACCGCCTCTTCGACGAGATCATCGGCTTCGCCGATCTGGAGCAGTTCGTCGACCACAAGCTCAAGAACTTCTCCTCGGGCATGGAGGTGAGGCTCGCCTTCTCGCTCGCCATCCAGGCTCACGCCGAGATCCTGATGATGGACGAGGTGCTCGCGGTCGGTGACGCCGCCTTCCAGGAGAAGTGCTTCGACACCTTCAACCGCTACAAGCGGGAGGGCCGCACCGTGGTGCTGGTCACCCACGGGCTGGCGGCGGTCACCACATACTGTGACCGGGCGCTGCTGCTCGACCATGGCCGCCTGGTCGCGGACGGCGAGACCGCCGATGTCACCGCCCAGTATCGTCGCGCCATCGGTCTCGCTGCCGACGGCACGCTCACGGCCAACGAGGTCGAGCGCTGGGGCTCGCGAGACGTTGTGTTCACCGGCCTGCGCATGCTCGACGAGCGCGGGGCTGAGGACCGCAACCCACCCACCGGAGGCTTCGTCCGCATCGAGCTCGGCTACGAGATCCAGAACGACGCCGTCTCCGACTTCGTCTGCACACTCTGGCTGCTGCGCGCCGACGGGCTGATGGTCTCGGAGTTGCAGCTGCCGGTGAGCCAGTACGCCCAGGTGGGCGAGAGCCAGCGCGGCTCCGGTGGCACGATGCACTTCGACATCCCTCAGATCCCCCTGCTCGACGGCGCCTACAGCGTCGAGGTCGAGCTGCGTGGGCGGCGGGACGGTGCCGCCTACGACCACATCAGGCACGCGATCGACTTCCGGGTCATCGACAGGCGGGACCGGCACGGGGTAATCGAGCCGGGGGGGGCGTGGTCGGTCGTGCCCGCGGACCAGCCGGTTGCCTGGCGGCCCACCGCCTTGCCAGGGGTCGGTCAGGATGAGCGACCAGTCCGCCGCCGGCGCTGACCGGCAGCCTCCGGCCGAGACCACCGGCGCGACCCGCGCGGGCGCGGGCCCTCCCATCCGCCAGCTGGACGTCGCTGCCGACATCGACGCCTCTCCCGCCCCCGACGTCGAGAGGATGGTCGGGGAGGTGACCGAGGAGGTCGAGCGGGGGCGGCGCGAGGGCTCCTACCCCGCTCCCCTGCTCGCCGCCCTCGAGGTCCCCTTCCATCCCGACGAGGGGCTGGAGCCGCCGGAGGCGAGCGCGGTGGTACAGAGCGCACGCCCGCTCCGCTCGACCCGGCCGGTGGTCGGAGAGCTGACCGTCTTCGGCAAGCGGGTGGTCCGGCGGCTGCTCTCCTGGTACGTGGCGCCCATCGCCCGCGATCAGACCCGCTTCAACCTGGCCATCCTGCGCGAGCTGCGAGCCCTCGAGGAGCGGGTGACCCGGATCGAGGGATCGTCGGCACCCTCCGCCCCGGAGCAGGGGGGGCCGGAGAGCCCGCGCCCGCCGGCTCCGTGACCGCCGCATGCCCGGCCCGATCGTGAGCCGTCCCGCACCCCCCGGGACCTCGGGGCTCCCGCGGCCGATCCCGTGACCGCGATCCACCAGCTCGTCCCGGTCCTCTCGCCCGGTGACGCCATCGGCCAGGCGGTGCGGCGGATGCGCTCCGCCTTCCGCGAGGCCGGCCTCTCCTCGGAGGTGTTCGCCGACCAGGTCCACCAGCGCCTCCAGGGCGAGGCGCGCCCCGCCGCGGAGCTGGGCGCCCGGGTCGGCCCCGGCGACGTCGTCCTCTACCACCTCAGCATCGGCGCCCCGACGGCCCGCCTCTTCGCGGAGCTCGGCTGCCGGCGGGGGATCGTCTACCACAACATCACGCCATCCGCCTACTACCGGGCGACCAGTCCGCGGGTGGCCGGCTGGCTGGACCAGGGTCGCCGGGACCTGGCGCGGCTGGCACCGGCCGTCGAGATCGGGGTGGCCAACTCGGCGTACAACGCCGGCGAGCTGGGGGAGGCCGGGTGCCCGGCGATCATGGTCATCCCTCCCCCGGTCGATCTCGGCCGTCTCGACCCGCGCCCCGCCCGCGCCACCGGGGCTCCCCGGCTGATCTTCGTCTCGCGGCTCGCCCCCAACAAGCGCCAGGAGGACCTCGTCCGCATCCTGGCGGCCCTGCGGGCCGGCGGGCAGGCGTCGGCGACCCTGGTGCTTCCCGGGGGCTGGGACGACACCGAGCCCTACGCCGCCGGGCTGCGCCGGCTGGCCCGGGAGCTCGGCGTGGGCGAGGCGGTCGAGCTGCCGGGTCGGTGCAGCGACCGGAGGATCGGCGACCTCTACGCCGGGGCCAGCGTCGCCGTCTGCGCCAGCGCGCACGAGGGCTTCGGGATGAACCTCCTGGAGGCTTGGGCCTTCGACCTGCCGGTGGTCGCCCGCGCCGCCGCGGCGGTCCCCGAGACGGTGGGGGATGCCGGGGTGCTGCTGCGCTCCGACGACCCCCTGGTCTGGGCGGGGGTGGTCGACCGGGTGATCCGGGACGGCGAGTTTCGCCGGGCCCTGGTCGAGCGGGGGCGCCGCCGGCTGCTCGACTTCTCGGACGCGGCCTTCACCCGGCGAATCCGGGATCTGCTGGAGCGACTGGGTCTGCGGCCGCCGTCCGCGGGTTAGGCGCTTCACCATCCAAAGCGCTGAGCCGCGGGCTGGGCGTCGCCCTCGCGCTGCATCCGACGGGCGCATCCGCCGCTCGGCGCCGGTGGACCTCGTCCCCCGTGTGCCACCATCGCGAGGCACGTGAGCAGCTCCGGGAGTTACGAGATGACCGCCACCTCCACCCCTGACCCCGGCGCGACGCGCCGGCTCTTCAGCATCCTCAGCGCCGTCTGGGGCACCGACCGGTGGTGGCTCCGGATGTGGGACGGGAGCGGCACGGGGGAGCCCGAGATGCCCCGTTTCGTCCTCCATCTGAGGAGCCGCAGGGCCCTCGACCGCCTGGTCAGCGACCTCCCCGACCGGGGCTTCGGCCGGGCCTACGTCGAGGGCAGCCTGGACGTCGAGGGCCTCCACGCCTTCCTCGGGCACGTCAACGACCTGGCCATGGGCCGGGTGGCCCGGCTGCTGCCGCGGCTGGTCGCCGCCGCCCTGGCCCTCGGCGCCCGGCCGGACCGGCGCGGCCTGCCGGTCGAGGCGCACCTGAAGGGACGGCTGCACAGCCGGGCCCGGGATCGCGAGGCGATCCGTCACCACTACGACCAGCCGCCGGAGTTCTACCGGCTCTTCCTGGGCCGCACCCTAACCTACTCGTGCGCCTACTTCGCGACCCCCGACACCGATCTCGACGCCGCCCAGGAGGCGAAGCTCGAGCTGGTCTGCCGCAAGCTGCGCCTTCAGCCGGGAGAGCGGCTGCTGGACATCGGCTGCGGCTGGGGGAGCCTGGTCATGCACGCCGCCGAGGAGTGGGGGGTCCACGCGGTGGGGATCACCGCCAGCCCCCGCCAGGCGGAGTGGGCCGCCCGGCAGCTCCGCGAGCGCGGCCTGGAGGGGAGGGCCGAGGTCCGGCTCGCCGACTACCGGGACCCCCTCGAGGGAGAGTTCGACGCCGTGGCCAGCGTCGGGATGGTCGAGCACGTCGGCCGGCGCGGGATGCCCGGCTACTGCGAGGCCGTCCGCCGGGTGCTCCGGCCCGAGGGGCGGGCACTGATCCACGGGATCACCACGCGCCCCGGGACCCAGGGGATCGGCGCCTTCCTCAACAGCTTCGTCTTCCCCGACGGGCAGCTCCAGGAGGCCGGGGCGATGGTCACCGCGCTCCAGGCCGGGGGTCTCGAGGTTCGCGATCTGGAGAGCCTGCGTGAGCACTACGCGCTCACCCTGCGGAGCTGGGTGGAGCGGCTGGAGGAGGGCTGGGACGCGGCGGTCCAGCTGGTCGGGGTGCAGCGGGCCCGGGTGTGGAAGCTCTACATGACCGGCAGCCAGGTCGGATTCGAGCAGGGGTCGATCGCGGTCCACCAGATCCTCGCGGTCCGCCAGGGTGAGGCGGGCGAGTCGGGGATCCCGCTCACCCGCGCCGACTGGTACACCTCCGCACCGCGGCTCGCGGTCGGGGTGTGACCGGGCCGGCGACGGACGGCGGCGAAGCCGGGATCAGGCCGCATCCGCCCTCCGGCCCGGGGGCGGCGGCCCATCCCCGCGCCGCCCCTCGGCAGCTCCGGCTGGTGGTGCCGCGCTTCGGCGCCGGCGTGAGCGGGGGCAGCGAGCTGCTGATGCGGCGGCTGGCGGTCACCCTCCAACGGCGGCGCTGGCAGGTGGAGGTCTGGACCACCACGGCGGGCGACGAGGCCACCTGGTCGCCCGCCTTCCCTCCCGGGGACGACGTCGACGGGGGGGTGCGCGTGCGCCGCTTCGCGGTGGCGGCGAGACGGCCGCCCCGCCTCTTCCACCAGGTCAGCCGGGCGATGTTCCGGCTCCCGGGGACGCTCCGGCCGGAGACGGCCTGGCTGGTGGCCCAGGGACCCTTCGCCCCCGGGTTGGTTCGCGCCCTGGCCACCGGGCCCGACCGGCCGACCCTCTTCACCCCCTACCTCTACCACCCGACCATCTGGGGAATCCCCGCGGCGCCGCATCCGCGCCTGCTGATCCCCGCCGCTCACGACGAGGCACCGCTGCGGCTTCGCGCCATCGGACGCGCCGTGGCGGCGGTCGACGGGCTCTGGTACGGGACCGAGGAGGAGCGCGCCCTCCTGGAGGCGGTCCACCCGGTCGCGGCCCGGCGCCCCCACGCCGTGGGCACGGTGGCCATCGACCCGCCCACGGGGGTCGACGCGGACGGCTTCCGGCGCGACCGCGGCCTTGGACGCTACCTCCTCTACGCCGGGCGGGTCACCCGGGGCAAGGGGGTGGACCTCCTCCTCGAGGGGTACGCGGTGCTGCGGCGGCGCCACCCCGATCTCTCCCTGGTCCTCATCGGCGACCCGGACCGGTTGGCCGCCCCGCCCGAGGGGGTGCTCTCACTCGGCTGGCTCGGCGACGAGGAGCACTGGTCGGCCCTGGCCGGAGCCGAGGCGGTGGTGGTGCCGAGCAGCCTGGAGAGCCTCTCGCTGGTGACCCTGGAGGCGTGGGCGTCCGGGCGGCCGTGCCTGCTGAACCGGGATTCGCCGGTGCTCGCGGGCCAGGCCGAGCGGAGCGGGGGAGCGCTCCTCTTCCGCGATCCGGAAGAGCTGGTCACCGCCGCCCTTCGCCTGCTCGCCGACCCGGAGGAGGCGGCCCGCCGCGGTGACGCGGGGCGCCGCTACGTGGCCCTGAACTACCGGTGGAACGCGGTGGTGCGCCGGCTCGAGGGGCTCCTCGCCACCGCCGCCGGTGCCGTCCCGGGGGCTCGGGGGCAGGAGGCGGTGGATGACGGGGCCGAGGGCGCCGATGGCCGGCGGGTGGGTCGAGCCGCTGATCGGGAGCCGGACCCGCGGTGAGACCGGTCCTGATCGACGCCCGCCCGCTCCAGGGGGACTCGGCGAGCCGGGGGATCGGCACCTACCTGCGCGGCCTGCTCGAGGGGATGACCGAGATCGGCTTCGCACCCCGGGTCGGCGCCCTGCTCGGCGGTGGAGCCGCCATCCCCCCGGAGCTCGCCGTTGCCGGGGTCAGGGTGGCGGCGCGCGTTCCCCGCCTGGAGCGGCGGGCTCAGGTGCTGGCCGATCCGCTGCTGGTGGCGGGCGCCCTGCGCCACCACCGGGCGCGTCTCTACCACGCCGTCGAGCAGGGCCAGCCGTGGCGGGCCGCCATCCCGGTGGTGGTCACCGTCCATGACCTGATCCCCCTGCTTCTCCCCGGCTACTCGTGGAGGTCGCGGCTGCTGCGCCGCCCCGGGATGCGGCTGCTGCCTCGAGCGGACGCGCTGATCGTCCCGAGCCGGGCCACCGCCGCGGATTGCGCCCGGCTGGCGGGAGTGGATCGGGGTCGCATACACGTGGTCCCCCACGGGCTCTCGTCGCAATACCGACCGGCCGGCCCGGAGGTCGTGGAGGCGACGCTGGACCGCCTGGGGCTGCGCCGGCCCTACCTGCTCGGGGTGGGCACCTTCGAACCCCGCAAGGGCCTCCCGCACCTGGTGGCGGCGACCCGCCGGCTCCGGCGGGACCACGACATCGACCTGGTGGTGGCGGGACAGCAGGGGCTGTTCGGGCCCGCGGTCCGCGCCGAGCTGGCCGTGCTCGGCGGCCACGCCCGGGAGCTCGGGTTCGTGACCACCGGCGACCTCGTCGCCCTCTACGGGGGCGCGGCCGCCTTCGTCTTCCCCAGCGCGTACGAGGGTTTCGGGCTGCCCCTGCTGGAGGCGATGGGCTGCGGCGCGGTGGCCGTGGGCTTCGCCAACAGCTCGCTCCCGGAGGTCGCCGGCGACGCGGCAATCCTGGTGCCGGACGGCGATGAGGAGGCCCTGCGGGCCGCCCTCGACCGGCTGCTCTCGGACCCGGTCGAGGCCGCGCGGCGGCGGCGGCTCGGCCTCGAGCGGGCGGCGGAGTTCACCTGGGCCGGTGCCGCCCGCGCCACCGTGGCGGTGTACGAGGAGATCCTCGGCGACCGCCTGCCGGTCGACTGAGCTTCCGCGCCCGTCGCGCAGGGCGCGTCCCCGCGCGGGCAGCCAGGCCTCCGCCACCAGGTAGAATCGCGGCTCATGCCGGAGAATCCCGTCGACAGCGCCAACCGCGACGCCGCGGCTCCGGGTCGACGGCTCCGGGTCCTCAGCGGCATGCAGCCGACCGGCCGGATGCACCTGGGCAATTACCTCGGGGCGCTGCGCAACTGGGTGCAGCTCCAGGACCAGTACGAGTGCGTCTTCTTCGTGGCCGACTACCACTCGCTCACCGTGGTCACGGAGCCCGGCACCATCCACCCGGCGGCCGTCGAGATGGTGCTCGACTGGCTGGCCGCGGGGATCGACCCGGAGCGCTCCATCGTCTTCCTCCAGTCCGACCTGCCCGAGGTCGCCGAGCTGCACCTGCTGCTCTCCATGACCACCCCCCAGAGCTGGCTGGAGCGGGTGCCGAGCTACAAGGAGAAGGCGGCCCAGTTCCCCGAGAACATCAACTACGGGCTGCTCGGCTACCCGGTCCTCCAGGCCGCCGACATCCTGCTGCCCCGGGCCGACCGGGTCCCGGTGGGTGAGGACCAGGCCCCCCACATCGAGCTCACCCGGGAGATCGCCCGCCGCTTCAACTACCGTTTTGGACAGGTATTTCCTGAACCCCAGGGCCTGTTCACCGAGATCCCCCGGGTGATGGGCACCGACGGGCTCACCAAGATGAGCAAGAGCCGGGGCAACACCATCGGCATGCTGGACAGCCCCGAGCAGATCCGCCAGGCGGTGATGGGCATGGTCACCGACGTGGAGCGGCCCCGGCGCGCCGATCCCGGCCATCCCGAGCACTGCAACGTCTGCGCCCTGCATCGCTTCTTCAGCCCGGATCGCTGGGAGGCGATCTGGGACGGCGAGCGGTCGGCGCGCACCGGCTGCGTCGAGGTCAAGCGCTGGCTCGCCGAGGCCATCGCCGACCATTTCGCGCCGATGCGGGAGCGACGGGCCGAGCTGGCCGCCCGTCCCGGGGTCGTCGACGAGGTGCTCGCCGAGGGCGCCCGGCGGGCGCGGGTGGTGGCCCGGGAGACCATGGCCATGGCCCGCGAGGCCTGCGGGCTGCTCGCCTCACCCCAGGGGGGCTGAGCGCCGCCCGCCGGCGTGGACGGGCCCTCAGCCCGCGCGGTGGGCGACCACCGCCATGTCCATGGCCAGCCCGGGCGTCCACCTCCCCACCTCGACGAGGGCGACCCCCCACCGCCGGGGCAGGCGGGGCGCCCGTCTCACCGCGGCGCCCAGGAGGTCGCGCCAGCCGTGCCCCGGCACGTACACCGGCACCGGGAGGGTCAGCCCCTCGACCCGCTCCACCACCGCCCCGGCGGCGGCGACGGCACCGCGGAGCTGGGCGACGTCCCACTCGAAGAGGTGCTCGGGGTTCTCGACCAGCTCGTATCCGCGGACCCTGGCCAGCAGGTGACGCCGGTTGGGGGTGGTCACCACCAGCAGCCCTCCGGGTCGGAGCAGGGCGACCCAGCGCCGCAGCGCGGTCTCGGGGTCGGGGAGGTGCTCGAGGATCTCCCCCGCGTAGACGGCGTCGAAGCTCGAGGCCGGGAAGGGGGGGTCGTCGGCGGAGGCGCAGGCCACCTCCACGCCGGCCTCTCGGAGCGCGGCGACCGCCTCGGGGTCGCGGTCGCAGGCGGCGAGCTGGAAGCTCCAGGGCCCGGCCGCGCGCACCAGGGAGTAGCCGGAGCCGACGTCGCAGAGACGCCCGTGGACCCCGCGGAGGAGCCGGCGGGCCTGACGGATGCGGGCCGCGTGGTACGCCTCCAGCCAGCGGTCGCGGCTCGCGTACAGATCCTGGTGATGGGGCCGGGAGTAATGGCGCAGCAGGACCTGCTCGTCGCCGCTCACCAGCTCGTGGACGACCCCGTTGACGGAGAGGCGGAGGCGGGGGGTGGGCACGTAGCCGTCGGGCAGCTCCGCCTCGACGGCCTCGAGGCCGTCCACGCGACAGAGCCCGGGGTCGAGCAGGTCGACCACCAGCCGGGTGGGCGAGGCGACCTCGAAACGCCACCGCCCCCGCGCCCGGGGATCCTGAAGCTCGACCAGCAGGGGGCCGCGCGGCACCTCGATGGTGAACCGGGACGCAGCGGCGCCTCCGTCTGGAGCGATCCCCACGGCGCCAGTGTGCACGATCGGCGCGCCCCGGCCGGGGGGGTCGGCGCGGTGCCGCCCGTTGGTCGGGGGCGCCGCCGTCTGTGGCTGATCTTGGTCGCCGGGCGCGCCACCCCTGTGACACCGGGGCTACACTGCGATCAGGTGTCCGGCCGGCCGAGTTCGAGGGCTTGACGATGTCCAAGCAGGGTGTCCGGTTCGCGCCGGGAACCGTGGTCAGCCCGGGCGAGTACCGCAACGTCGAGACCGGTCAGGTGCGCTACTTCGACGGCAACAGCCCGCTGCCCGGCAAGGTCAACGCCTCCTCCTGGCAGCAGATCTCCGACCACTACCACGCCGGCGAGACCGGCCCCCATCGCCACCACATGCCGGATCAGTCCACCCATGGGGTCCGCTTCGCGGCCGGCACCGTGGTGAGCCCGGGGGAGTACCGCAACGTCGACACCGGCGAGGTCCGCTACTTCGACGGCAACAGCCCGCTCCCCGGCAAGGTCAACGCCGCCTCCTGGCAGCAGATCTCCGACCACTACCACGCCGAGGCCGCGCATCCCGACTGACACCCCCGTCAGCAGCGGGCAGGCTCGGCTCAGCGACCTCCCGGCCGAGGTCACCGAGGGTGCCGCCCAGGCCGGGGCGGTGCTCCGGGCCGCCACCGCGCCCGAGGGATTGGTCGCCTCCGCGGCCCTGCCCCACTACGCCGCCGTCTGGACCCGGGACGTCGCCTTCTCCGCGCTCGGGGCCAACCTCTCGCCCGACCCTGAGCTGAACGCGGCGGTGGGGCGCAGCCTGGCCGGCCTCGCCCGTCTCCAGGCCGCCTCGGGAGAGATCCCCAACGCCTGGTGGCCGGGCCGCGCCTACTGGGACTTCCACGAGGCCGGCTGCACCGACGCGACCTGCCTCTTCGTGGTCGCCGCCGCCCAGCACCTCCAGGCCCACCCCGATGCCCGCCTCCAGGGCCGGCTCTGGCCGCATCTCGAGCGGGCGATCCACTGGCTGGGGGACCAGGACGCCAACCAGTTCACGGTCATCGACTCCCCCTCCGGCGGGGACTGGATGGACTCGACCCTGCAGCGGACCGGGAAGCTGCTCTACGTCAACGCCCTGTATCACCGGGCCCTGCGGGGGGTGGCGGCGCTGGCCCCGAGCGGCGGGCCCGAGGCCTACACGGCCCGGGCGGAGCTGCTCCGGGCCAAGATCGACCTGCTCTTCTGGCCCGAGCCCGGCACCGACCACGCCGGGCTCCTCGACGGGCCGGGCCGCCCTCCCGCCGCCGCGTCGAGCTTTCCCCACCCGATCGGCCCGGCCGCCCGGCGGGCGGCGATGCGCGCCGACCGGCGCCACTACCTCTCGCACGTCGACGGCGGCCGGTACGTCGACGAGTGCGACGTGCTCGGCAACGTCCTCGCCGTCCTCTACGACATCGCCTCCCCCGCGCGCTCCCGGTTGATCATGGAGTTCCTGCACCAGAGCGCGGCGGCCACCCCCTATCCGATGCGCACCTACCCGCGCAGCTTCGCCGCCGGGGACCGGTGGGGGATGTACCGGGAGGACCTCGAGGCCTTCCAGGACCCGCGCTGGCGCAACCCGCCCGGCCGGTACCACAACGGCGGGGTCTGGCCCTTCATCGGCGGCCTCTACGTCGCCGCCCTGCACCGGGTCGGGATGGTCGCCGAGGCGCGCGCCGAGATCGCCCGTCTGGCCGCCGCCAACCGGCTGAGCCGCAGCTCGGGGCCGGGCTGGGGCTTCCACGAGTGGATCGACGCCGGCACCGGGGAGCCCGAGGGGGCCGCCGGGCAGAGCTGGAGCGCGGGCACCTACCTGCTCGCGATCGAGGTGCTGAGCGGCCGCCCGGTCACCCTCTGAGCCAGATCGGGCCGGCGCTGAGCCGGGGCGGCCGCGCTCACTCCTTCTCGGTGACCCGATACTCGAGGTAGGCGCCGAACATGAGCCGGGTCTGCGCCTCCAGCGCCGGGATGACCGAGAGGGCGAGCCCCACCACCGGGTAGAGAAAGAGCTGGACGTCGGCGTAGAGGCGGCGCCACCGTCCCCACTCCGGGGGCTTGGGGCAGACCGCGCGGTCGACGACGATGAGCACCAGGGTGTTGAGCAGGGTCATGGTGAGGATCACCGTGGTCAGCAACCCCAGTGCGGTCGCGGTCGGCGAGAGGCTGTAGTCGAGGTCGATGAGCGCCGGCAGCGATCCACCGATGGGGAGCAGCAGGGGCAGCGTGGCCCAGGTGAGGTGGTTGAACATCAGGAAGCGGAACCGGCGGGCGCGCAACCGCCAGGGGATCTCCGGGTGGCTGAGCATCCGGACACAGACGTAGGGGACGTCGGTGGCCCCCCAGGCCCACCGCTTGATCTGGTTGTACTGGCTCACATGGGTGGAGGCGTAGTCGCGCGACCGGGGGGCGTCGCCGAACACGGGCAGGAATGCGGGTCGGACCTTGAGGTCCTCGCCATAGCGGAAGAACGCCTTCCAGAAGAAACGCGAGTCCTCGGGGATGACGTCGCTGTCCCAGTACCCGACCTCGGTCAGCAGCTTCATCGACATGGTGTAGGAGGAGAACATCACCAGCCGATCCGGGTGCTGGTGAAGGAACATCTGCCACTGGGTGGCGGCGGTCGCCATCACCCTGACCGCGGCCGGCACCTTCCAGAGGTTGTTGAGGAAGACCGGCACCGGCTGCCAGATCGAGGTGAGGGGATGGTCGACGTGCAGGAAGTTCCAGGTGATGTGGGCAAAGTACTGAGGGTGCAGGCGGAAATCGGAGTCGAGGTCGGTGACCAGGGTGCGCGCCGGGTCCAGCCCCAGCCGTTCGCAGTGCTGGCGGAGCACGGGGCCGCCGTACGACATCGCCGCCGACTTGCCCACCACGATCCCGGGAAGCAGCGGGTCCTTGATGTGGATGAGGGCGCGGAATCGGTGGCCGAGCTCGGACTGCAGCCGGCGGACGTTGTCGCAGCCGGCGATGTCGGTGGCCCGGGTGATGATCGCGCAGACCTTGAGCTGGTCCGGGTACCGCTGGTCGGCGAGCGCCTCGACGGTGGCGCGGAGCACCTCGTAGCGCTCCGTGTAGGTGGGGATCAGAGCGCAGTGGGTGATGTCGTTGGGGCCGGGTGCGCCCTCCGGCGTCTCCATCCGCTCGCACTCCGCCCACCAGTCGCCCGCCTCCACGCGACGGAGCTGCTGCAGCGACCGCCACACCCAGTAGACGGTGACCGCGGTGCGCAGGAACCAGTAGGCGTCGAGCAGCACCGCCCCCAGGCCGATGATCCAGAGGTCGGCGGGGTCGTTGAAGCGGATCGCGAAGGCGACGATGAGGGGGATCAGCAGCACCGTCCAGGTCAGCGCGCCCGGGGCGATCTCGAGCGCGCGCTGCTGGGCGCGGGGCGAGAGTGCCGTCCAGGTGCGAACCGCCATGGGGCCCGATTCTAGGCGGAGCCGGGCGCGACCCTCGGTGGCCATCGCGCCAGTCGCTCGCGGTGCCGGCCGGGCCAGGCTGTATCCTCAGCGTCTCAGCAGCTCCATCCCAGCCGAGAAGGGACCATGGCCGGCGACGATATCGACGAAGAACCCTCCGATGTGGAGGCCGAGCCCGGCGACGAGGACGACCTCGAGCTGGTCGTCGGTGAGGTGCCCGACGTCCCCGACGTCGAGATTCCCGATGTGGTCGACGTCCTGCTGGTGGACGACGCCATCGCCCCCGTGGAGGACGAGGAGGAGCCGGACGTCGTGGTCGGCCCGGTGCTGCCGCCACCGGTTCGTCCTCAGCCCGGCCGGCCACCGAGCGCCCGCGAGGAGCCGCCGCCCCCGTTCGCGGTCGGCGAGCGGGTGGTCCTGATCTCCAACACCCGCCCGCGGACCGGGACGCTGATCGGGAACTACCCGGTGGGCGCCACCGGCCGGGTCGAGACCGTGCTGAGCCAGACCGCGATCGTTCGCTTCGACGTCGCTCCCGACACCAAGGAGGTGGTCGCCTTCACCTGCCTGGAGAGCGCCGAGAAGCCCGAGAAGCCCGCTGACGGGGCGGCGCAGAGTTAGTCCGAGAGGCCGGCGGTCCCCGGGGCACCGCGGCGGGCGCGGGCGGGGAGCGCCTCCACCCCGGCCGGCGCGGCGGTCAGGCTCGGTTCCTCGCTCCCCGGTACCCGGAGGGGAGGAGCGCCGCCACCTCGGCCGCGATCGCGTCGGCGATCTCCTGGTCGGAGCGCCCCGAGATCGTGAGCGGGCGGCCGTAGCGGACCCGGATCCGGCCCCGGCGGGGCAGCAGGCCTCCGGCCGGGTGCAGGGCTCGCTCGGTGCCCCAGATCGCCACCGGCAGCACCGGCGCCTGGGTGTGGCGGACCATGAAGCCCGCCCCGGCCTCGGCCGGCCCCATCCCGCGGCCCCGGGAGCGATGGCCCTCGATGAAGAGCAGCAGCCGCCGGCCGCGTTGCAGCAGGTCGAGGCTGATCCGCAGGGCTCGCCGGTCGGCGTTGCCCCGATCGACCGGGAAGCAGTTGCAACCGGCCAGCAGCCAGGCGACCGGAGCGGGCCGGAACAGCTCGCGCTTGGCCATCGCGAAGAGGGTTCCGGGGAAGAACGCGCCCAGGATCAGTGGGTCCCAGTTGCTGATGTGGTTGGAGGCGACCAGCAGCGGGCCCTCGAGGGGCACGCCGTCCGCTCCCTCCAGGTGGAGCCGGCCGAGGAAGAGCAGCCGCAGGCCGATGCGGACCGACCCCGCGGCCAGCCGGTACCGCAGCGGGCGGCGGCCGTCGCCGCGGACCGGGAACCTGGCCGGGAAGCCGGGAACGGGGGCGGGCACGCGAAGATGGTGAGACATCGAGGGGGTTCGGGCGCCGAGCCGGGCGGCGGGCATAATGCGGTCCCAGCCGCCCCCTTAGCTCAACGGCAGAGCAGCCGGCTTTTAACCGGTTGATGCGGGTTCGATCCCTGCAGGGGGCACCGCCGCGAGGCGGCCCGGCAGCCGCCCGATCCCCGACCGGAGGGCGAGGGCCAGGAGGCCGTCGAGCACCTCGAGGGCGGCGGCGGGGTTGACGAAGGTCGCGGTGCCGACCTGGACCGCATCGGCCCCGGCGATCAGGAACTCCAGGGCGTCGCCGGCATCCATGATGCCGCCCACCCCGACCACCGGGATGTGGACGGCGGCGCGCACCTGGGCCACCGCGGCCAGGGCCAGCGGCTTGATCACCGGTCCGCTCAGCCCGCCCGTCCCCCGGCCCGGGAGCACGGGCGCCCGGATGCCGCGATGGATCTTCATCCCCACGTAGGTGTTGACGGCCGACACCGAGTTCGGCGCCGGCCTCCTCGACGGCCCGGGCGACCGCCGCGATGTCGGTGACGTTGGGGCTCAGCTTGACCATGAGGTGGCGTCCGGTCCGGGCCCGGGCGGCGCTCACCAGCCGGGCGGCCGCGGCCGGATCACGGCCGAGGTCCAGGCCGTTGGCGATGTTGGGGCAGGAGATGTTGAGCTCGTAGCCGTCGATGCCCTGGGCGCGATCCAGGCGCTCCAGGCAGGCGAGGTAGTCGTCGACGCCGCCGCCCGCGACGTTGACCACGACCGGGATGGGCCAGCGGGCGAACTCGGCCGCGTAGACGGCGGCGACATGCTCGACCCCGGGGTTCTGAAGGCCGATGGCGTTGAGCATCCCACCGCGGACCTCGGCCACCCGCGGGGGTGGGTTGCCGTCGCGCGGTCGGAGGGTCGTCCCCTTGGTGAAGAGGGCGCCGAGCCGGTCGAGGTCGACGAGCTGGCGCAGCTCGAAGCCATAGCCGGCGGTGCCGCTGGCGAGGCCCACCGGGTTGGGGAGGAGCAGCCCGCGACCGAGGTCGACGCGGAGATCGGGGGAGGGAGCCTCAGGGGAGGGAGCCTCGGGCGGCGGGGGGGCCGGTGCGGCGCTCACGCCACGTGCGCCGGTGGGAGGGCGAGCAGCCCGGGCCAGTCCACCTCGGCGACCTCCATGACCGGGCCCTGCCGGCAGCAGAGCCCCCAGACCGTGCCGTGGTCACCGGCCAGGGGGAGCGCGCAGCCGAGGCAGGTGCCGAAGCCGCACCCCATCGGCGCCTCCAGGGAGACCTCGGCCCGGCGCGGGGGCCGGGGCAGGGCGCGGAGGCATGCGGCCAGGGCGGCCAGCATCGGGTTGGGCCCGCAGGCGAAGACCGCGGTGGTCTCGTCGCAGTGCTCGGCGACCATCTCGGTGACGAAGCCTCGATGGCCCCGGCTGCCGTCATCGGTCGCCTCCACCACCCACACCGCGGTCTCGCCGCGGGCGAAGCGGTCCGCGGGGTAGAGCCGGCCGGCGGAGGCGGCGCCGCTCAGCACCACCACCTCGGGGCAGCCGGCCCGGCGCAGCGCGCGCACCAGGTGGGGGAAGGGGGCGCAGCCGAGGCCGCCGCTCACGATCAGGGCGCGCCGGGGGACCGGGTCGATGTGGAAGCCGTTGCCGAGCGGGCCGAGGGCCTGCAGCGGGTCGCCGGGGCGCAGGGCGACCAGCAGGCGGGTGCCGAGCCCGACCGCCTCGAGCACGAATCCGCAGGTCTCGCCCTCCGTCCAGGCGACGCTGAAGGGACGGCGCAGCAAGGGCTCCACCCCCGCCCAGGCGCGGAGCTGGGCGAACTCCCCGGGACGCGCCATGGCCGCCAGGTGGGGCAGGTGGACGGTGATCTCGACCAGGCCGCCCCCCAGCCGCTCCACCCCGAGCACCTCTCCCGACTGGTCGCGGGCCCGACCCAGGTCGGAGAGGGGGGTGCTCATCCGGTCACCGCGGCCACCCCGCCGGCCCGGTAGGCGCGGACCGGGGCGACCGTGAACTCGGCGCCCCGGCGCTGCCGGGTGATGGCGTCGACCAGGGCCTGGGCGGTGTCGATCGAGGTGCAGCAGGGGATGCGGCGGTGCTCGGCGGCGAGCCGGATGCGATAGCCGTCCTTGACGGTGCGCCCGGCGGCGGCCAGCCCGCCCTCCCCGGAGGGGGAGATGCTCAGCTCGTCGGTCTCGAGGTTGGAGACGGTGTTGACCACCAGCGAGACCCGCCCCTCCTCGATGACGTCCAGCACGTTGGGCCGGCTCTGACCGATCCTGCCCACCGCGGTGGCGCTGACCCCGGCGGCGCTCAGGGCCGCCGCGGTCCCCGCGGTGGCGAAGATCCCGAACCCGAGCGCGGAGAGCTGGGCCATGATCGGCAGCGCCTCCGCCTTGTCGCCGTCGGCGATGCTGCAGAGCACGGCCCCCTTGGTGGGCACCGCGCCGAGCGCGGCCACGAACGCCTTCTCGACCGCGGCCCCGAGGGTGACGTCGATGCCCATCACCTCGCCGGTCGACTTCATCTCCGGCCCGAGCGCCGAGTCGACGAGGGCGAGCTTGACCGTCGAGAACACCGGGGCCTTGACCGCGACCAGGGGGAGGGGCGGGCGCAGCCCGGTCTCGAAGCCGAGGTCGGCGAGCCGCTCGCCGCGCATCACCCGGGTGGCCAGCTCGACCATCGGCACCCCGGTCACCTTGCTGATGAACGGCACGGTGCGGGAGGCGCGCGGGTTGACCTCGAGGACGTGGGGGAGGCCGCGCCAGATGACGAACTGGATGTTGCAGAGGCCGCGCACCGGGAGCGCGCGGGCGATGGCGACGGTGTCGGCCACGATCTGCCGGGTGACCTCGGCATCGAGGCCGGGGGCGGGGTAGGCGGCCATCGAGTCCCCGCTGTGCACCCCGGCGCGCTCCACGTGCTCCATCAGCCCGGGGATCACCACGGTCTCGCCGTCCGACACCGCGTCCACGTCGACCTCGGTGCCGAAGAGGTACTTGTCGACCAGCACCGTGCCGCGGGACCCTCCCACCCGATCCCCGTCGTCGGGGAGCGCGGCCATCGCGGCGGCGACGAAGCGCTGGAGCTGATCGCGACTGTGGACCACCTCCATGGCCCTCCCGCCCAGCACGAAGGACGGGCGGACCAGCACCGGGTAGCCGATCCGGTCGGCGATCGCGGCGGCCTCGGCGGGGTCGATGGTGGCCGCCCCGTGGGGCTGGGGGATCTCGAGGTGGCGCATCAGCGCCTCGAAGCGGCGCCGGTCCTCGGCGAGGTCGATGGCGTCGACGGTGGTGCCGAGGATGTGCACCCCGTGCCGGTCGAGCGGCTCGGCGAGGTTGATGGCGGTCTGGCCGCCGAACTGGACCACCACCCCGGTCGCCCGCTCGGCCTCGATGACCGCGAGCACCGCCTCCTGGTCGAGCGGCTCGAAGTAGAGGCGGGTGCTGCAATCGAAGTCGGTGCTCACCGTCTCCGGGTTGCTGTTGACCATGATCGCGGCGACCCCCTGCCGGCGCAGGGCCTCGGCGGCCTGGACGCTGCAGTAGTCGAACTCGATGCCCTGGCCGATCCGGATCGGACCGCTGCCCAGCACCACCACGGCGTCGCCGTCGGGTGCCGGTCGCTCGTCCTCGGTCTCCACCGTGGAGTAGTAGTAGGGCGTGGCCGCGGCGAACTCGGCCGCGCAGGTGTCGACGCACTTGAAGGTGGGCGTGAGCGCGAGCCGGCGGCGGGCATCGGCGACCGCGGCCGGGGAGACACCGGCCAGCTCGGCGATCCGCCGGTCGGAGAGCGCCATCCGCTTGGCGGTGGCCAGGGTCTCGTCGTCGAGGCCGCGGCGCAACCGCTCCTCGACCTGGACCAGGGCCCGAAGGCGGTCCACGAACCAGACCGAGATCGTGCTCCGCCGGCTGACCTCCTCCACCGACGCCCCTCCGCGCAGCGCCTCCATGACCGCGAAGATGCGGCGGTCGTTGGGGTTCTCGAGCAGCACCGGGTCGCGGACCTCGGCATCCGCCGGGGGCCGCTGCTCCAGCGAGCGCAGCGCCTTGCTGAAGGCGGCCTCGAAGCTGCGCTCGATCGCCATCACCTCGCCGGTCGACTTCATCTGGGTCCCCAGCCGCCGATCGGCCTCGGGGAACTTGTCGAACGGCCAGCGCGGGATCTTGACCACGCAGTAGTCCAGGGCGGGCTCGAAGGCGGCACAGGTCTTGCCGGTGACGGCGTTGCGCACCTCGTCGAGGCGCCGGCCGGCCGCGATCTTGGCGGCCAGCCGCGCGATCGGGTAGCCGGTCGCCTTGCTGGCCAGGGCCGAGGACCGCGACACCCGCGGGTTCACCTCGATGACGTGGTACTCGCACGCGTCGGGTGCCAGGGCGAACTGGACGTTGCACCCGCCCGCGATCCCGAGCGCGCTGATGATGCGCAGCGCCGCGCTGCGGAGCTGCTGGTGCTCGCGATCGGTGAGGGTCTGCGCCGGCGCCACCACGATGGAGTCACCGGTGTGCACGCCCATCGGATCGAGGTTCTCCATGTTGCAGATCGTGATGCAGGTGCCGGCCGCGTCCCGCATCACCTCGTACTCGATCTCCCGCCAGCCGGCCAGCGAGCGTTCCACCAGCACCTGGCCGATCGGGGAGACGGCGAGCCCGTTGCTCACCACCTCGATGAACTGCTCCTCGGTGGAGCAGAGGCCGCCGCCGGTCCCCCCCAGGGTGAAGGCGGGTCGCACCACCAGGGGAAGCCCGATCTCGTCGAGGAACCTCCGGGCGCCGGCCAGCGAGTCGACGGTGCGCGACTCCGGCGCCGGCTCGCCGATCCGCTGGAGCAGCTTCTTGAAGAGCTCGCGATCCTCCGCGGTCCGGACGGCGTCGAGCGAGGTCCCGAGCGGCCGGACCCCGTACTTCTCGAGCACGCCGGCATCGTCGAGGGCGACCGCGAGATTGAGGCCGGTCTGGCCTCCGAGGGTGGCCAGCAGGCCGTCCGGACGCTCGGCGCCGATGATCCGCTCCACCACCGGGACGGTGAGCGGCTCGATGTAGACGGCGTCCGCCGACTGGTCGTCGGTCATGATCGTCGCCGGGTTGCTGTTGACCAGGACCACCCGGATCCCCTCCTCGCGGAGCGCCTTGCAGGCCTGGGTGCCGGCATAGTCGAACTCGGCGGCCTGGCCGATGATCACCGGACCGGAGCCGATGACCAGGACGCACCGCGGTCGCTCCGGCGGAGCGGGGAGGAGCGGCGCGGCGACCCACCCCGGCCCGCCCCCCGGGTCGGCGGAGGTGCGGGGCTCGGCGAAGGCGCCCGTCGCCCGCCCTCCCGCAGCATCGCCGCGCAGCTCGGCGACGCCGTCACCCCGGGCCGCGGCCAGGCGGAGGAACTCGTCGAAGACCTGGGCCCGATCCTGGGGCCCGGGCGCGCCCTCCGGGTGGTATTGGACAGAGATGACCGGAAACGTGCGGTGGCGGAGCCCCTCGACGCTGCCATCGTTGAGGTTGCGCTCGCTGACGTACCAGCCGGAGTCGCCGGGGAGGGTCTGGGCGTCGACCTGGAACTCGTGGTTCTGGGAGGTGACGTAGACCGCGCCGCTCAGCTCGTCGCGCACCGGGTGGTTGCCGCCGTGATGGCCGAAGCCCAGGCGTGAGGTGGTGGCCCCGGCGGCCTGGCCGAGCACCTGGTGGCCGAGGCAGATGCCGAGGATGGGGACCCCGAGCTCGAGGAGCTGACGGGCCAGCCGGACCTGACCGGGCAGCCGCGACGGGTCGCCGGGGCCGTTGCTCAGCACCACCCCCTGAGGACGGTGGCGCATCACCAAGTCGAGGTCCGCGTCGTGGCGGACGGTGACGACCTCGGCGCCGCGGCTGGTCAACGCCCTGAGCTGGTTGCGCTTGAGACCCAGGTCGACGGTGACGATCCGGGTTCCCCGGAAACGGTCCAGCCCGCCGCCCCGGCGCACCCCCCGCTCCAGCTCGGGGGAGAGCGCCTCCCCCCAGCTTGTCCAGGGCTCGGTCTGGGAGACCTCCGCGACCAGGTCGCGATCGCTGACCCAGGGAGCCCGCCGGGCCAGCTCGACCTGGGCCTCCGGGGTGAGCGCCGAGGCGAGGGCGATCACCCCGCGCAGGGTGCCGCGGTCCCGCAGGTGGCGGGTGAGCGCGCGGGTGTCGACGCCTCGGAGGCCGGGGACACCCTGGCGGCGCAGCTCCTCGTCGAGGGAGCGATCCGCCGCCGCGTGACCGATCCACTCCGAGAGCTCGCGGACGATGAGCGCCCGGCAGTGCATCCGCCCGGACTCGGCGTGGTCGTCACGGACCCCGTAGTTGCCGATCAGCGGGTAGGTCATCACCACCATCTGGCCGGCGTAGGAGGGGTCGGTGCAGATCTCCTGGTAACCGGTCATGCAGGTGTTGAAGACCACCTCGCCGGAGGTGGCGGGGGTGAGCGGGGCCCCGAACAGCCAGCCTTCGTGGACCACCCCGGATTCGAGGGCGAGCCGCCCCCTAAGCACGCACGGTCTCCGTCCCCGCCGCGGCCGGCCAGGGCAGGCGCTGCCGGTCGTGGTGGACCAGGGCGCCGTCCACCAGGGTCATGAGCACCCGCCCACGGAGCCGGGCCCCGAGCAGCGGGGTGTTCTGGGATGCGGAGCGGAGGTGGGCCGGCTCGACGGTCCATTCCGCCGCCGGATCGAAGAGGACGCAGGTCGCCGCCTCGCCGATGCGCAGGCGCGGCTCCCGCACGCCCGACGAATGTCCGAGGACGCGGAAGGGGCCGATGGTCAGCCGGTCGACGAGCGTCGGGATCCAGTCGCCACCCATGCCCCCGAGGGTGATGCAGATCGCCAGGGCGAGCTCCAGGCCGATCATCCCGGGAGCGGCCCGCTCGAAGGGCAGGGCCTTCTCCTCGACCCGGTGCGGGGCGTGGTCGGTCGCCACGGCGTCGATCACCCCGTCGCGCAGCGCCTGGACGAGCGCCTCCCGGTCCTGGTCGGTGCGCAGCGGCGGGTTGACCTTGAGCAACCCCGGGGGGTGGGGCTCGCTGGCAAAGGGGAGCCACATGCCGAGGTGGTGAGGGGTGGCCTCCGCGGTGACGTTGGCGCCTCCCTCCTTGGCCCGGCGGATCATCTCCACGGTCGCGGCCGCGGAGACGTGCTGGAGGTGGACATGGCCCTTGCCGGCGTGGGCGAGGGCGCGCAGGGCAAAGTCCACGGCCCGGGTCTCCGCCTCGACCGGGCGCAGCGTGCAGCGCTGCACCGGTCCCTGCACGTTGTTGACCTGGGCGAGGGTCTCCTCGTCCTCGGGGTGGATCAGGACCGGCCGGCCGATGGAGGCGGCGCGCCCGATCGCCTCGCTGAGCAGTCGCGGCGAGAAGGCGTTGCGGCCGTCGTCGCTGAAGGCGGCGGCCCCGGCCGCGGCGCAGGCCTCCATCTCCACCAGCTCCTCGCCCTGCAGGCTCTTGGTGAGGGCGCAGCCGGTGAGCACCTGCACCGACGCCGCGACGGCGCGGAAGGTCGCCTCCTTGACCCGCTCCGGGCTGTCGATGGGGGGCACGGTGTTGGCCATCGCCAGCACCTGGGTGAAACCCCCTGCCGCCGCCGCCTGGGAGCCGCTGTGCAGGGTCTCGGCGCCCTCGTCGCCGGGCTCGCGGAGGTGGGTGTGGATGTCGATGAACCCGGGGCAGAGGATCACCGGGGTACCGCCGGCCGGTGGCGTCAGGTCGATCACCGGCAGGTTCCCCTCCCCCATGTGCTTGTAGATGGCGATGATCCGGCCCTCGCTGAGCCAGACGTCCTGGCCCTCGGCGTCGCGGCGGGCCAGCGGGTCGATGACGCGAACCCCGCGGAGGATGCAGTTCACGACCGGGGCACCAGGAAGATGCCCCGGCGATCCGAGCCCGGATCCGGGCCCGGGCCCGGCCCCGCGTCCAGCTCGATCTCGACCCATTCGGCAGCCGAGACCGGCAGGTTCTTGCCGACGTAGGTCGGCCGGACCGGGACCTCCCGACCGCCCCGATCGACCAGCACCGCCATCTCGATCGCCGCCGGCCTCCCCTGCGAGGCGACGGCGTCGAAGGCGGCGCGCATGGTCCGGCCGGTCTGGATCACGTCGTCGACCAGGATCACGACCGCCCCCTCCGGGGAGGGGGCGAGGTCGGGTCGCCGGCTGCCGGTGGCCACCGGCAGGGGCTGCCAGAAGCCGTCGACGCCGGGCTGGCGGGGCCGGTCGTCCCGAAAACCGCTGACATCCACGGCCACCAGCCGCACCTCGGAGGCGGCGATCTCCCGGAGGTGCGCGCAGAGATCGCGGGCCACCCCGACGCCGCCCTCGCGCACGCCCGCGATCACCACCCGCTCCATGTCTCCCGGGTGCCCCTCGACGATCTCGTGGGCGAGCCGGGTCAGCACCCGGCCCACCGCGGGCCAGTCGAGCACGCGGGTCCGCGTCCAGCCCCGTTCGCCGGCGTGGGGGGCACGCTGCAACTGGGTCATCCGAGCAGGAGGTCCAGGAGGGCCATGCGAATCACCACGCCGTTGCGCGCCTGCCGGAAGTAGGCGGCCCGGGGGTCCGCGTCGACCTCGGTGGCGATCTCGTCGACCCGGGGCAGCGGGTGCATGACGATGGCCCGCTGAGGCAGGGCGCGCATGACCTCGGCGTCGATGCGGATCGCCCGGCGGGCCGCCTCGAAGTCCGCGAGGTCGGTGAAGCGCTCCTTCTGGACCCGGGTCTGGTAGACGACGTCCACCGAATCGATCACATCGTCCAGGCGCTCGGTGAGCTGGAACGGGACGCCCGCCGCCGCCATCCGGGCCTGCAGCTCGGCCCCCACCTGAACCACCTCGGGGGCGACGAAGGACATCCGCACCCCGGGGTGAAGGCTGAGCAGCTGAGCCAGCGAGTGGACGGTGCGGCCGTAGCGGAGATCGCCGCAGAAGGCGATGTGGGCCCCGTCCGCGCTCCCCCGCTCGCAGCGGATGGTGTAGAGGTCCAGGAGGGCCTGGGTCGGATGCTCGCCCGGACCGTCACCGGCGTTGACCACCGGCACCGAGGCGACCACGGCCGCCCGCGCCGCGGCGCCCTTCTGATCGTGGCGAAGGACGATGACGTCGGCGTAGGCCGAGACCATGCGAATGGTGTCCTCGAGGGTCTCACCCTTGATGACGCTCGAGAATTCGCGGGCCGCCTCGGTTCCCACCACCGAGCCGCCGAGCCGGAGCATCGCCGACTCGAAGCTGAGCCGGGTGCGGGTCGACGGCTCGTAGAAGAGGGTGGCCATGATCCGGCCTGCGAGCCGGTTGTCGCGATGTCCGTTCAGGGCGTCGGCGCGGGCGAAGATGTCGTCGAGGCACTCCCGGTCGAACTGCTCGCTGGAGATGACGTGCTCCAGCCTCCGGCTCGTGGTGGCCAGCGTCATCGGCGATGCCTCCATCGGCTGCCCGTCGGGCGAGCGCGGAGGGGCACCGGCGCGGCCGGTTCCGATCCCCTTGCCGGCCTCACGGGACCTGCTTGAAGTGGATCTGTTGCGGGCGACTCTACCATGCGGGGCCGGGCGTCGAACAGGCGTGCCCCCGGGGCGGCCTCGGCGATGCCCACCGCGCTGCGACGATCCCGCGACATTCGCATCGAACACGATCGGATGCGGGGCCGCGGTCCTACGCTTCCTCCAGCCATGGTCTCTGCTGAGCCGGGGCGGCGGCGATTCTTCCGGCGGCCCCGTATCACGTTCGCCGCCCGCCTGCTCCTGGGCGGGTTCGTGCTCTCGCTCGCGATCATCGCGGTGGTCAGCGCCTTCCTCCTGGTGAGCCGCGACCAGCAGACCAGGACCGGCGCCGAGACCAACGCGCAGAGCCGGGCGCAGGCCTACCGTGAGCTGGTCCAGCAGGTGGCCGCACCCCAGGCCCGCTTCGCCGCCCAGAACGTCGCCGCACTGCCCCAGATGGCGACCGCCCTGGCCGCCACCGACCCCCAGGCCGCGCTGGCCCCGCTGCTCACCGGCCCGACCAAGGTGGTCACCGACCTTCCCGACGAGACGGTGGCGGTCTTCGATGCCGGCGGCAACCTGCTGGCGACCAGCGAGCAGTCGGGGGTGCCCCAGCTGACCGCGGCCGAGCCCGAGGTGGGGGGCGCGCTGGGCGGGAGCCCGGCCGAGGCCATCGATCTCCTCAACGGGCGCACCCCGGTCTACGACTTCGCCGCGCCGGTGATCGCCAGGGGGTCGGGCGAGGTGCTCGGAGCGGTCGTCTACAGCATGCCGCTCACCGACCAGCTGCTGCGGCTGCTCGGTGCGGTGGGCCAGGGCTACACGCCGGTGATCGTCGCCAACCAGGCGGGCGCCACCCTCTACGCCCTCTCCGGGAGCTCCGCCGACCCGACCCTCACCGCCGAGGCCCTCCCGCCGTCCATCGGCAACCAGCTGGGCCGTTCCAGGGGCAGCTTCGCGGGTTTCTCGACGGTCCCACGTTCCGGCGACTCCGCCCTCGCCCTGGAGGGGATGAACCCCAACCCCGGACCCCCCGTCCTCTACGTGGGCGTCGAGACCCCCGTCTCGCTCTTCGTCGGTGACCAGACCACCGACGAGCTGACCGTGGTCTGGCTCGCCCTCACCGCGCTGCTGGTGACCTGGCTGCTGGTGCTGCTGTTCGTCAACCGCTTCGTCCGGCGTCCGGTGGCGCAGCTCTCCGCGGGGGTGGCCCGCATCGCCGGGGGCGACTACGGTTCCGACATCCCGGTGCGATCCCATGACGAGCTGGGGGTGCTGGCTCAGCAGGTCAATCAGATGCGCGCCCAGATCGAGAGCAACATCCACCACGTCGATGCCGCGGTGTCGCGTCTCGACGAGGTCTCCCGGGCCCTCACCACCACCACCGCGGGGCTCTCCAACCTGGAGAGCGCGGTCTGCGCGGCGGCCGCGTCGCTCGCGGGGCCCCGGGCCACCGCACTGCTCCTGGCCCGCGAGGGGGACGGTCTGGCGATGCGCGCCCGCAGCCACTCCGGTGACACCCCACCCGAATCCGCGGACGCGCCCGACACCGTGCCCGAGGCGGGCGGGATCGAGCTCAGTCCGGCGGTCGTGGCCGGCGTGCTCGAGGGGCGGCCGACCCGGCTGACCCGGAGCCGGTCGGACCCCATGCCGGCGGGGGCGAGCAGCGGGGAGGCCGTCCTGGTCATCCCCATGTTCTACCGGCAGCGGGTGACCGGAGCCATCGCGGTGACCGGTCCCGAACCGGTCTCCGACGCCGATGCGCGAGCCCTCTCGGCGCTCGCCAACAACGCCGCGATCGCCGTCGAGAACACACGGCTCTTCGAGAGGGAACGTGAGACGGTGCGCCGGCTGCGCGAGCTGGACGACATGAAGTCGGACTTCCTGGCCACCGCGCAGCACGAGCTGCGCACCCCGCTCACCGCCATCGTCGGCCACCTGGAGCTGATCCGGATGATCTGGCCCGACGCCGACGAGCGCGAGAAGCTCGCCATCCTCGACAACGTCGAGCTGGCCACCGGCCAGCTCTCCGACATGCTCGAGACGATGATCGATCTCTCCCTGGTCAGCGCCGACAACCTGCGCATGAACCCGCGCCCGGTCGCCCTCTCGGGGGCCGTCGACGATGCGGTCGGGGATCTCCGGCGGCGATTCCCCCACGGCCTGCCGGTCGAGCTGAGGGTGGAGATCCCCGACGGCCTGGGCGTCGACGCCGACGCCGACCGGCTGCGTCAGGTGATCCGCTGCCTGCTCGACAACGCGGTGAAGTTCACCGACCCCGGGGGAAGGGTGACCATCTCGGCGCGACCGAGCCCGGAGGGCGGGAGGTGCATCATCGAGATCGCCGACACCGGTATCGGCATCGACCCGGCGCTGCACGAGAAGGTCTTCGAGCGCTTCTTCCAGGCCGACAGCGGTGGCACCCGCGCCTACGGTGGCATGGGGGTGGGCCTGGCCCTGGTCAAGGTGCTGACCGAGGCCCACGGGGCATCCGTGAGCCTGGAGTCAACCCCCGGAGAGGGGACCTGCGTACGCCTCGACTGGCCGTCCCGGCCCCCCGGAGAGCCCGCCGGCGGAGACCGTCAGGTCGACCTGACCGCCTCCCGGCAGGCGCTGATCACCCATGAGCCCGGATCTGTGACCGGCTGAGGGGGAGCTGACCGGATCGGTGCGGATGCCGGGGGCGGCCCGGTTTCGCCACCGTCCCGTTGCTGGTCCGTTGCAGAGGGTGACGGGGCTGTGGCCTTCTGGTCCGACATCACAGGACTGTCATCACAACGCGAGGCCACTGACGTTTCGGCAACCGTACGTTGGTCCTACGCTCAGGGGGCGATGCGAGGAATGCGGCGACGCCGCCTGTCGTGGCTGCTCGGCGCAGCTCTGCTCGCGGCCGGGGTCGCGTTCGCGCTGCCCGTGGCCGGCGGTGCTGACGGCGTGGTCGCGACCGCGGTCACCCTCACCTCATCGGAGAACCCGACCGCCTTCGGCGAGCAGCTGATCCTGACCGCGACCGTGATCCCGAACAGCGGGACGGCGGTCCCGGACGGCTCGGTGAGCTTCGAGGACGCGGACACCACCCTGGGGACGGTGGGGGTGGGCGCCGCCGGGCAGGCCACCCTCGTGGTGACGGCGCTCGCGGTCGGGACCCACACGCTGGTCGCCGACTACTCGGGATCCGCCGCCTTCGGCGCCTCCGCCTCCGCCGCCCTGGAGCAGGACGTGACCGTCCAGGGCACGACCACGGTGCTGCTGCCGACGGTCGATCCCGCCACCTACGGGCAGACCCTCCTCTTCGTCGTCTCGGTCGCCCCGGTGGCGGGGACGGGGGTGCCCACCGGCACGGTGACCGTGCTCGACGGAACCTCGCCGGTCGGCTCGGCGACCCTGGCCGGCGGCACCGCGGCGGTGGTCACGACCACCCTTGACGCCGGCCCCCACTCGCTGACCGCCGCCTACGCCGGTGACGGGAACTTCTCCCCGTCGACCAGCAGCGCCGTGGTCGAGCAGATCGACGCCGCCTCGACCTCGACCACCCTCACGGCGTCGCCCGGCTCTGCCTCGGCCGGGCAGAGGGTGACCCTGACCGCCGCGGTGACGTCCCCCGCCGGCGTGCCGGGCGGCACGGTGACCTTCGCCGACGGCGGCTCGACGCTGGGCACCGCCGCCCTGAGCGGCGGCACCGCCGAGCTCGTGACGTGTTTCGCTCACCGTGGGACGCAGACGCTCACCGCGGCCTACGCCGGTGAGAGCGACTTCACCGCGTCGACCTCGCCCCCGGTCACGCTCCAGATCAGCGGAGGCTCGGGCTGCGGGTGCGGCGCGACCGACGCTGCGCTCCTCCCCACGGCCGGGGTGATCCGGGCCGCCTCCCGCGTGGATCAGGGCGCCCCGGTCGCGCCCGCCACCTTCCTCGCCAGCAGCTCGGCGCCGGCTCCTGAGCCGCCCGCGCTGATCACGGTGGCGGCCACCCCGGCGAGCGTGGACGACGGCCAGAGCGTGACCTTCACCTCGGTGGTCTTCGGCGAGACCGGCGGCCCCCTCCCGAGCGGGACGGTGGCCTTCGTCGAGGGCTCGAAGGTGCTGGGCTCCGTCACCGATGCCCAGGTGCCCGGCACCACCGTCGACGCCCTCGCCAGCCTCCGGATCGTGCTCGAACCGGGAGCCTACCCGACCATCACGGCGGTGTACCACCCGGACGCGAGCGCCGCGACCTGGTACACGTCGGCGACCTCGTCAGCGTCCGCCGCGGTGACCGTCGAGAAGGTCGCCGCCGCCACCAGCCTCACCGTGGCCACCTCCCTGAACCCCTCCCCCAAGGGGAAGGCGCTGATCATCACGGCGACCGTCAACCACCCCTCCTCCAGCCTCACTCCCACCGGGACCGTGACCTTCACGGTGGGCACGGGCAAGCCGTGCGCGGTCACCGTCGACCGCCTCGGCCAGGCGTCACTGACGGTGTCGCCGGGGGCCGCCGGCAAGGAGACGATCACCGCCGCCTACGCGGGCGACGGCAACTTCTCCGCCTCCAGCGGAAGCGCCGTCGAGACCGTGACCACCGCGGTGCCGCCGACGCCGACCCCGACCGCCACCCCCCGGCCGACCGGCTCCCCGACCCCCTCACCGAAGACGGTCTCCACCACGTCGCCGGCCGCGCCGGTGATCGTCCCGCCGCTGACCGCCTCCCCGCCCAGCCGCCCCAGTGGCGTCTCCGGGTCGGCCCCCAACCCCGACCAGTTCGACACCTCGGCGGTCCCGCCGATCGACCTGATCTCCCTGGTCTCGGGGATCCGCATGGGGAGCGCACCCCAGATCATCGTCTTCCTGCTGATCTTCAACGCGCTCCTGATCGGGGCGATCGCAGTGGTCGCCCGGCGCGGCCGCAGGCTCACCCGGCGCACCCTGGAGTGCGCCGCCCACTCCGGAGCGCGTGCCGCCGGCGATCCGCGATAGCGGTGGCGCGCGTCCCTGCAACGCCGGCCGGCGCGCCAGGTGACGGGTTGGTTGCTGAGGATCGCCACCCCGGACGCCGCCAGATACTGCCTGCGTGAGAGCGCTCGACGCCGCTCCCGCACCCCGCGCCGGGCCCGCCGCGCTGCCCCGGCCGGGAGGGGGCGTCTCCGAACTTCGCTACCTGCTGATGGGACGGGTCATCCCCGCCGTCCTGTACGCCCTGCTCGGGTTCGGGGTGGTCGAGCACGCCGCCTGGCTGGCCGGGCACCTCGCCCCGGTCAACTGGCTGACGGTGATCGGCGGCCCGATCCGGGAGAGCATCTTCGGCGCCTTCTGCCTGATCCCGGTCGTCCTCTTCGTGGTGCGGCCGAAGCCGAAGGTCGCCGACGGCCGGGTGCTCCCGCGGCTGGTCGCCTTCGCCGGGACGGCCATCCTGCTCATCCTCGGCACCGGCATTCCCGACGGGATGCGCCTGGTGTCGATCCCCGGGTGGGTGGGATCCGTCGCATCCCTGGTGCTGGCGGTGGTCACCGCCGGCGCGGTCTGGGGGTTGCTGACCCTGCGGCTCTCCTTCGGCATCTTCCCGGCGGCGCGGCGACTGGTCACCGGCGGCCCGTACCGGCTGGTCCGCCACCCCCTCTACCTCTGCGAGATCGCCGCCGCGCTGGCGATGCTGGTGTCGGACGGACACCTGGTGCCACTCGTCGTGGTGGCCGTCTTCGTGGTGCTCCAGGTGACCCGGATCAGATACGAGGAGAACCTGCTCCGGGACACCTTCCCCGCCTGGCGCGAGTGGGCGGCCGGAAGGGCGCGGTTGATCCCCGGGGTCTGGTGAGGCGGCTCAGCCGGCGGCGCTGACCTCCGGGCGCCGCTCCATCGCGGCGGCCTCGTGGTCGAGCAGCCAGCGCTTCACGTCGATCCCCCAGCCGAAGCCCCCCAGGGAGCCGTCGGTGCGCACCACCCGGTGGCACGGGACGATCAGCGCGATCGGGTTGCGCGCACACGCCGTGCCCGCCGCCCGAGCGTGGCGCCGGTCGCCGCCCAGCTCGGCGTAGCTGCGCACCTCACCGGCGGGGATCTGCCGCAGGGCTCCCCAGAGTCGCTGCATGCCGGGGGTCCCCTCCGCCCGCACCGGGAGCCGGTCGATGGCGGTGACATCGGTCCCCGCGAAGTAGGCGCGGAGGGCGGCGGAGATCCGGCCGAGCTCGCTCCGGGCGTGGATCTCCGCGTCCGGGTCGGCGAGCCGCTCCCGCAGCAGGTCGACATCCGCGGTGAAACCGCCGGCCACCACGGTCTCCCGTTCGGCGATCGCGGTGAAGGCTCCCAGCGGGGTCGGGACGGTCACGGCGTCATAGCTCATGGGGTGATCTCCAGGGGGTCGGATGGGCTGTCGGGAAGCGCCGGCCCCGGGCCGGCGGAGGTCGGAGGGGCGAGGCTGCTCCAGAGATGGAGGGCGGCGTAGGCACGCCAGGGGCGCCACACCTCGGCGCGCCGGGCGAGGCTGCGCGGGTCGGCGGGCTCTCCGAGGCGCTCCATCGCGCGCCGCAGCCCGAGGTCGCCGATCGGGATCGCGTCGGGGTCGCCCAGGGCCCGCATGGCGATGTAGGCGCGGGTCCACGGACCGAAGCCGGGGAGGCCGGCGAGGACCGCATCGGCCCGGCCGGGATCGCCGCCGGAGAGGTCGAGCTCCCCGGTCGCCACCGCCCGGCTGAGTGCCCGGATCGACTCGATCCGCCGTCCGGTGAGGCCGATCCCGTCGAGGCCGGCCTCCGCGAGCCGCTCGGGCGTGGGGAAGAGGTGGGTGATGGCCCCGGCCGGGAGGCTCAGGGGCTCACCGAGGCGGACCACCAGCCGGCCGGCGAGGGTGCGGGCGGCCGCCACCGAGACCTGCTGGCCGAGCACCGCCCGGACCGCGGTCTCGAACGGCTCGGCGCTGCCCGGCACGCGCAGCCCGGGTCGGGCCGCGATCAGCCCGGCGATGAGCGGATCCGCGCCGAGGCCGCGGGCGATCGCGTCCGGGTCCGAGTCCAGGTCGAGGAGGCGGCGGCAGCGGCCGACCACATCACCGACTCCCGCCAGGTCGTCGAGGCGCACCCGGAGCAGGAGATGGCCGGCGGCGGGGGTGAGGGTGACGACCGCCGAACCGGCGGCGGTCCGGAGCGCGCGCGCGTAGGTCAGTCCGGTCCCCGATTCGACGCCCGGGATCGCCCGGGCCGCGAGGAACGAGAGCAGGGGGGCGGCCGCGAACGGCTCGCGGTGGGCCAGACGGAGGGTGAGCCAGCCACCCGGACCGCCCGCGGCCTCGCCGAGCCCGTCCGAACCTGATGCCGCCCCCCGAGGGCGGTCCCCGTTCCCATCTCGCCGCCGCGCCCCTCCGGCGCCGTCGCGGAAGGTGCCCGGGGCGACCCCGAGCTCCTGGCGCATGGTGTCGTTGAACTGGCGAAGGGAGCCGAAGCCGGCGGCGAAGGCGACGTCCACCAGCGGCATCGACGTCTGAGCGATCAGAGCGCGGGCGGTCTGGACCCTCCGGCTCCGAGCCAGCTGCAGCGGCGAGGCCCCCACCGCCTGGGTGAAGCGGCGGTCCAGGGTGCGCGGGCTCACCCCGAGGCGGCGCGCCAGCCCGCCGATGCCACCGCCATCCGCGGCCCCGGAGGTGATCAGCTTCAGCGCCGCGGTGACCAGCGCCCGATCCGGCTCACCACCCGCGTCAGGGCGACAGCGCTTGCAGGCGCGGAAGCCCGCCGCCTCCGCCGCGACCGGGGAGGGGAAGAAACGGACGTGGTCGGGTGCCGGCGTGCGCGACGGGCAGCCGATCCGGCAGTAGACGCCGGTGGTCGTCACCGCGACCAGGAACCTCCCCTCGAAGCGCCGATCCCGGCTCTCCACCGCGCGATAGCGGCTCTCGAACTCCTTCTCCACCCCTCCATGGTGCGGGCAGGAGGCCGTCCGGCGCTCGCGGATTTCGGACAGGGCGGTGGGCCGCGGGATGAGCGGCGGAGCGGCACCGGCTCCAGCCGATGCCGCTCACGCGCGGCTGCTAATAGAAGATCTTGGCGAGCTCGTAGAGCTCCTCGGGCACCCGCCGCTGGGTCCGGGCGACGTCGGCGATCGCCGCCGTCTCGACGGTCCCGCAGCGCACCACGGGCATCATCCCCCAGCGCTTGGCGAGCACCAGGTCGTAGGCGGCGACCCCCACCCGGGTGGCCCAGATCCGATCGTAGGCGGAGGGGGTTCCGCCCCGCTGGGTGTGACCGAGCACGGTCGTGCGGGTCTCGTGCCCCAGGCGGGCCTCGATCACCTCGGCGAGGGTCTCGGCGACCCCGCGCTTGGAGAGCTGGGCATGCCCGAAGGCGTCGACCTTGCCGTCGCCCTGCTCCAGGTCGGTGACCCCGGCCACCTGCACGCCCTCGGCGACCACAATGATGCTGAAGTCGTGGCCGCTCTGGAGACGCCTCTGCAGCCGGTCGATGATCTCGTCCAGCTCGACCTTGACCTCGGGGATGAGGATCAGGTCGGCGCCGCCGGCGAGCCCGCCCATCAGGGCCACCCAGCCGGTGTCCCTGCCCATCACCTCGACCACCATCACCCGGTGATGGGAGGCGGCGGTGGTGTGCAGGCGGTCGAGCGCCTCGGCGACCCGGCTCACCGCGGTGTCGAAGCCGATGCAGTAGTCGGTGACCGAGAGGTCGTTGTCCATGGTCTTGGGGACCCCGACCACCGGGCCGCCGTGCTCGGCGAGCCAGGCCGCCACCGAGAGGGTGTCGTCGCCGCCAATGGCGACCAGCGCATCCAGCTCGGCGCGACCGAGGTTGCGGAGCACCTCCTCGCGGCCGCCCTCACGCTTCATCGGGTTGGTCCGGGAGCTGCCCAGCACCGTGCCACCGAGCTGGAGGATGCCCGAGAACAGCGGCCGGTCCAGCTCCATGAAGTCGCCGTCGCCGATCAGGCCGGCCCAACCGTTCTTGACACCTATGACCGTATCACCGTGGGCGAGGGCACGCCGCCCCACCCCCCGGATCGCAGCGTTCAGCCCGGGAGCGTCGCCGCCCCCGGTGAGGATCCCGATGCGCAAGGTCAGCTCCCATACCCCGGGTCGTGGTTGAAGTTGCTCTCCTCGTCCTGACCCAGCAGCACGAGCACCCCATCGGCGGCGCCGGACGTCCCCGGGTTGGGCGGGGGCACCGTGGTGACGGAGACCCCAAAGTATGCCGCGAACCATTCGGCAGCCGCAGCGTCCTTGCCACCGCTCTCATCGATGACCTCGGTCACAGGTTGGGTCGGGACCCGGCCCAGGTCCTGGGTCGTCCAGCCCAGCTGAGCGAAGATGCCGGCCCATCTGGTCGAGGCCCCATCGCCCGTGCCGCTGCCGTCCTCAATACCCACCGTGGGGTCCTCGCCCAACACCGGGGAGGGGACGAAGACGCTCTGGATGAACTGGGCGATGGGCGTGTAAGCGCGGTTGTGGGCAAAGAGGTAGTCGGCGCCGCAGTTGGCGGGATACCCGCACTCGTAGAGGAAGTTGGAGTCGTCGAGGCTCACGTGGAGGATGGACGTGGAGCTCACGCCCTCGACCAGGTCGTAGATCGCCTCCGCATCGTCGATCGTCATGTTGGTGTCGACGTTGTTGCCGAGCGCCTGGAGCAGGCTGGGAAGGTCGCCGATACCGCCGATGGAGAGCACCTGCTGCTTGAGGGCGTCGACGATCTGCTGCTGGCGCGCGCTGCGCGCGAAGTCGCTGCCCTGACCGTTGTTCCCGTGCCGGGAGCGGGCGTACTCGAGGGCCACGGCCCCGTTCATGTGCTGCTCCCCGGCATTGAAGTGAATGGTCTCGTAGGGGCAGGTGGCCGCCGCACAGGCGGGGTACTGATCGTCGGTGAAACCCACCGGAACGTCGATGTCGATGCCGCCGACGGCGTTCACCGCCTGCTGGAAGGCGGTGAAGTCGAGACCCACGAAGTAGTCGATGGGGATGCCCAGCAGGTTGCTGAGGGCCGCGTCCGCCATCACCCCCCCGGCGTCGGTCTGGCCCGCCGGGACCCCGCCGTCGCCGTACAGCATGCCGTCGCTGTAGGCCTGATTGATCCTGCCCTCGTCGACCTTCTTGCCGGCGGCGTTGACGATGGGCACGTACCAGTCGCGCGGGATGGAGATCTCGGCCACCGAGGGCGGGCCGGTGGGGTGGGGCTGGATCGAGACGACCATGATCGAGTCGGAGAGGTACTCCCCATCGTGGCCGGCGCCGCCGTAGCCGTAGAGCGCGATGTTGATGCGCTGCGCGTTGGCCACCTGGTTGGTCTCGATGGTGGAGCCGCTCTTGCCCCGGACCAGGCTGCCGATCACCGAGGGCACGCTGGTGTGGAAGGCGTGCGCGAGGCCGTCGAGGACCTCGTAGCCGAAGCCGCCGACCACCAGCACCACCGCCAGCGCGGCGGCCAGGACCATCCGGCGGGTCGTCATCCAGCGGGGGCGCACGTTGTAGCGCGAGCGGCGGGAGCGCGTTCTGCTTGCCATCTCGATCTGCTCCGGTCCGGGCCCGCGAGAGGGCACGGCGCCCGCCCGACCTGGGCCGGCCGAGCGGTTCCTTCTCCTGGAACGTCAGCGGCGACGAGGGTACGGTTGGCAAGGGTAGTCCAGCGCCGCCGATCTGTGGGCGTCCGGAGCTGCGCCGGCGGGCATCCCGCGGGCATCCCGACGGTGCCACCCCCGGGCCTCCGGGCCCCGCTCCGGGCCGCCTATCGCAGGTGAAGCCCGAATTGTGGCGACTTGATGACAACTCCCCGGCCACTCGGAAGCGACTTCCGGGGGATGCCAGAATCGCCGCGAGGCTGCGCCTCCGCTGACCGCCCCCGACGGGGCTCCCCGCCAGCAGTGCGGACGGCTTACCGACGCGGTCCGAGGATGCTGCGCAGCTGAGGAGAGGTCGGTGGCCGAGAGGCGGGACGGGCAGCTCAGGATCGGAGTCCTGTCGCCCCTGGTCGCCGGGAGCTACATGAGCGCGGTGCTCTCGGCGCTCGAGAGCACGGTGGCGACCGCCGGTGGGCAGGTGATCGCCATCCAGACCCTCGACCTCAGCCAGGGGGGCCTCGACACCCGGACCCCCCAGTACAACCTGCACGCGGCCTGGGACCGGGTCGCCGGTTTCGTGGTGGTGGTCAACGCGGTCGATCGGAGTTATCTGGAAGCGCTCCGGGAGGCCGGGAAGCCCGTGGTCCTGCTCAGCGAGGAGATCGCCGGCTTCTCCTGCCCGGTGGTCCGGCCGGACAACCGGAGCGGCGTCGTCCAGGCCGTGGACCATCTGGTGCAGCACGGGCACCGCCGGATCGCCTTCGTCGGGAGCCTCTTCCAGCCCGACACCCGCGAGCGGCTGGACGCGTACCGCGAGGCGCTCACCGGCCACGGCATCGCCGCCGATGAGAGCCTGCTCTTCGAGACCAGCGACAACCTGGAGGGCAGCGGCGAGGCGGCCGGGAGGGCGATGCTCGCCGCCGGCCTGCGGTCGACCGCGGTGATCGCCGCGACCGACTTCAACGCGCTCGGGGTCATGAAGGCGCTCGACGACGCGGGCCTCACCCTCCCCGACGACCAGGCGATCGTGGGCTTCGACGACGTCGAGGCGGCCTCGTCGGTCCGCCCCACCCTCTCCAGCGTCCGCCAGAGCTTCCGGGCCACCGGCCAGCTCGCCGCCAGCCTGCTCCTGGAGATGGTGGACGGGCATCCGGTGGCGCCCGGGCGGCACCTGGTGCCCACCTGGTTCGTGCCGAGAGAGTCCTGCGGCTGCGCCACCGGCTCAGCCGTCGAGGTGATCGGGGAGATGGACCCGGCCAGCTTCCCGACCCCGCGAGACCGGCTGCGCTTCCGGCTCCAGCGCCTCCTCTTCGGCGGAGAGCCGCTCCCGCCCGAGGAGTCGGCGACCCTGGACGAGGCCGTCGAGCTGCTCGCCGGGTGCGCGGGTCCCGGATCAGGGGAGAGCGATGCGGCGCCCGACGCCTGCCGGAGGGCCGCCCGCGCGCTCTTCTCGCTGAGCCCGCGCTGGACCACCATCACCGCCTGCGTCGACTGCCTGCGGCGCTACTGCCAGGAGGTGCGCGACGCCGCTCCCGAGGCCGGGGCCCCGCTCGAGCAGAGCATCGCCGAGGTCATGCTCGAGCTCTCCCGGGCGCTGGCCCAGCGCGAGTCGACGGCCAACACCACCCTCCACCTCCAGATGCGCCGGGAGCATCAGCTCAGCATGGGGCTGATGAGCGGGAGCTCCGGCGACCCGCGGGGGATGGGGTGGCTGGCTCACACCACCTCCCGGGCGGGCTGCCTGGGCCTCTGGTCGCCGGAGCGCGAGGAGGGGGGCGAACGCCAGCACCTGCTGACCCTGACCGGCGCCTACACCTGGGACGGGCATCCCCTCGAGCTGCCGCCCCGGATCCGCGTCGAGGAGTTCCCGCCCCGCGAGGTGCTCGAGTTGGTCGGGTGGGAGAGCGGCGACATCGGCGTCGTCCTCCCCGTGAAGACCAAGGGGATGGACCTCGGCCTGATGGCCATGGTCGCCCCCGTCGAGATCACCCACGTCACCGGCCGTGACCTCCACTTCGAGAACAACGCCCTGGTGAGCGTCGCGGTCGAGCGCGAGGTGATGACCGAGTGGCTCCGCTCCCAGACCGAGGACCTGGCCCGCGCCTACAAGCGGGAGCGCGACCTGGTCGAGGGGATCCGGCGCAGCGAGGAGCGCTACGCGCTGGCGGCGCAGGCCGCCAACGACGGCCTCTGGGACTGGGAGCTGGGCACCTCGAACGTCTACTTCTCGGAGCGGTGGAAGCAGATGATCGGGCACCAGGATCAGGAGATCGGGACCGACCCGGACGAGTGGTTCCGGCGGGTTCATCCGGGCGACCTCGCCCGCCTCCGGCAGGCGGTCGGCGAATGCGTCGAGGGCCGCCGCCCGATGCTGGAGTGCGAGCACCGGCTCCGCGCCGCCGATGGCACCTATCACTGGATGCGCTGCCGGGCGCTCGCCGTCCGGGCCGCGGCGGACGGGCCGGCCACCCGGCTGGTGGGCTCGCTCACCGACGTGACCGCCCAGCGCGAGCTGGAGGAGAAGCTCCGCTACAGCGCTCACCACGACGCCCTGACCGGGCTGCCCAACCGGACCCTCTTCCTCGACCGGTTGGCCCAGGCGCTGGCCCGCACCCGGCGCAACCCCCACACCCGGATCGCCCTCCTCTTCCTGGACCTCGACGGCTTCAAGCAGGTCAACGACCGTCTCGGCCACCTCGCCGGGGACGAGCTGCTGGTCCATGTCGCCGAGCGCATCGGTCAGCGCCTGCGCCAGTCCGACACCGCGGCGCGCCTCGGCGGCGACGAGTTCGCCGTCCTGCTCGAGGACGTGCACGCGACGGAGGCGGTGGAGGCGGTCGCCGACGACATCTCGCGGCGGCTCAGCGCCCCCTACGACATCGAGGGCGAGCAGGTGGTCATCAGCGCCGCCGTCGGGACCGCGGTGAGCGTCACCGGCCAGGAGCGGCCGGACGACATCCTGCGCAGCGCCGACTCGGCGATGTACCTGGCCAAGCTGCGCGACCGGCGCCCCCCCGGCTCCGGCCCCGAGCCGGACACCGGAGAGTCCGAGGCCGCCGCGGTCAGATCCTGACTAGGGGCCGGAGAGCCGCTCCCCGACCAGCCGGACCACATCCTCGATGGTGACGGCGACCGCGGCGCCGGCGGACGCCAGCGCATCGATCTTGCCCTGGGCCGAGCCGGTGGTCCCGCTGATGATCGCCCCGGCGTGGCCCATCCGCTTGCCGGGAGGGGCGGTCCGCCCGCTGATGAAGGCGACCACCGGCTTGTCGAAGCCGGTGGAGCGGATCCACTGCGCCGCCCGCTCCTCGTCCGATCCGCCGATCTCCCCGACCAGCACCACCGCATGGGTGGCCGGGTCGGCGGCGAAGAGGGGGAGGATGTCGACGAAGGTCGAGCCGAGCACCGGGTCGCCACCGATGCCCACCGCCGTGGTCTCGCCGTGGCCGGCGTCGGAGAGCCCCTGGATCACCTCGTAGGTGAGGGTGCCGCTGCGGGCCACCACCCCGACCCTTCCGGGGCGGCCGACGTGGTTGGGGATGAAGCCGATCTTCGCCTCCCCGGGGGTCATCAGCCCGGGACAGTTGGGCCCGATCAGGCGCATACCGCTGCGCCCGACGAAGGCGGCCGCCCGGACCATGTCCAGCACCGGGATGCCCTCGGTGACGCAGACCCCGAGCCGGAGCCCCGCCGCGGCCGCCTCCATCACCGCGTCGGCGGCGAAGGCGGGCGGGACGATGGTGAAGGCGGTGTCGGCCCCGGTGGCGGCCACCGCGGCCACGACGGTGTCGAAGATCGGGACCCCGAGGGCCTCGGCCCCGCCCCGGCCCGGCACGACCCCGGCGACCACCGTGGTCCCGTAGGCCTGCATCTGCTGGGTGTGGAAGCTCCCCTCCCGACCGGTCAGGCCCTGGACCAGCACGCGCGTGGAGCGGTCGACGAGGATCGCCATCAGCGCTCCGCCCCGAGGGGCGGGGAGTGCGGGGGCCGGGTCACGCGCCGCCCCCCACCAGCTCGACGATCTTGCGCGCCGCCTCGGGAGCGCTGGTCCCCGGCACGATCCCCGCCGCGGCGAGGATGCGACGCCCCTCCTCCTCGTTGGTGCCGGTCATCCGCACCACCAGGGGCACCCTGATGCCGAGCTCGTCACGGGCCTGGACGACCCCCCGCGCCACCTCGTCGCCGCGGGTGATGCCACCGAAGATGTTGATGAAGACGCCGCGCACGTCGGGGTCGCTGAGCACCATCTCCAGCGCGTTGCGCACCTTCTCGGCGCCGGCCCCGCCGCCGATGTCGAGGAAGTTGTTGGGCCGGCCGCCGACCTGCTGGACCAGGTCCAGGGTGTTCATGACCAGCCCCGCCCCGTTGCCGATGCAGCCGATGGTCCCCCCCGGGAGGTGGACGTAGGTGAGGCCGCGGCGCTTGGCCTCGGCCTCGTAGGGATCCTCCCCGGTCCGTCCGTCCTCGCCCTCCAGGTCGAGGGCCAGCTCGGCGGCCAGCTCCCGATGGCGGTACTCGGCGTTCTCGTCGACCTCCAGCTTGCCGTCGGCCGCGATCAGGTTCCCCTCCGGGGTGAGCACCAGCGGATTGATCTCGCAGGTGACGGCGTCCAGCTCCACCGCCAGCCGGTGGAGGGTCTGGGCGAGGGGGACGAGCGCGGCCGCGAGGCGGCCGCGCATCTCGGCCAGTGCCGGCGCGTGGGCCAGGGCCGCGAAGGCGAGCTCGCGGACCTCGAAGGGCTGCGGCCCGGCGAAGGGGTCGGGCCAGAGCTTGGCGATCCGCTCCGGGGCGGAGGCGGCGACCTCCTCGATCTCCATGCCGCCCGCCGCGGAGAGGATCAGCGCCAGCCCGCGGCGCTCGCGGTCGAGGGTGACCCCCAGATACAGCTCGTGGGCGATCTCGAGGCCCACCTCGCACCACACCGACCGGACCGGATAGCCCCGGATCTCCATCTTCAGGATCCGGGTCGCCTCGCGGCGCGCCGCCTCGGGGGTGTCGACGACCGCGATCCCCCCGGCCTTGCCCCGGCCACCGATCGGCACCTGGGCCTTGACCGCGACCCGGCCCAGCTCCCGGGCGGCGGCGGCCGCCTCCTCGGGGGTCCGCGCCAGCCGGCCGGCGGGCACGGCGATGCCGGCCCGGCCGAATTGCCGCTTGGCCTGGTATTCGAGGAGCTTCACGGAAGCCCGCCGCCTACTCCGAGACGGGGTGCCCGGGCGGGGCGATCTCGTCCAGCTCGGCGAGGTCCTCGGGGGTCGGTTGCCACTCGGCGGCCTCGACGTTGGCCAGGACCTGGTCGGCCTGGCTCGCCCCGGCGATGACCGAGGCCACCGCCGGCTGGGCCAGCAGGCCCCCGATGGCGACCCCGAGGAGGTCGGTGCCCTTGCGCCGGGCGTAGGCGGAGAGCCCCTCGACGATGTCGAAGTTCTCGTCGGTGAGGAACTGCTCGCCCGCCGCCCCGGAGAGCCTCCCCCCCTCGGGGGCGGCCTCGCCCCGCCGGTACCGGCCGGTCAGCAGGCCGCGCATCAGGGGGAAGTACGGGATCAGGCCGAGCCCGAAGTGCTCGCAGGCGGGGACCACCTCGGCCTCCGCCTCCCGATTGAGCAGGCTGTACTCGTTCTGCGCGCTGACGAAGCGGCTGAAATGGTGGACGTAGGAGGTCCAGTCGGCGTCGGCGATCTGCCAGCCGCTGAAGTTCGAGCAGCCGATGTAACGGACCTTGCCCTCGCGGACCAGGTCGTCGAGCGCCGAGAGGGTCTCCTCGATGGGGGTGTCGGCGTCGGGGACGTGGATCTGGTAGAGGTCGATCCAATCGCTCCCCAACCGGCGGAGGCTGGCCTCGACCCCGGCGCGGATGTGCCGGCGCGAGGCACCGGTGCTGTACGGTCCCTCGCCCATCTGCTGGCCGACCTTGGTGGCCACGATGGCGCCATCCCGGCGGCCGCGCAGCGCCGCGCCCAGAAGGCGCTCGGACTCGCCGCCGGCGTAGACGTCGGCGGTGTCGAAGAGGGTGACCCCGGCGTCCAGGGCCGCGTGCACGATGCGCGCGACGCCGGCGGCGTCCACCCGGCGGCCGAACTGGTTGCAACCGATGCCGACCACCGACACCTCGAGACCCGACTCACCGACGCGGCGGAACTCCATCTGGCTCACTCCCTCGACCCGGGCCCGCGGCCCACTCGGAATGCCCATTCTGACCGAGGGGGCGGGCAGGCCGTGGCGGGGCGGTCCATGCCGGCGGCGGACCGGCCCGGCGACGGCCCGCAGGTGCTCGCCCGCCGTGTCCGTCCCCATAGACTCGGACCATGCCCATCAGCGTCTCCCTGATCGGCGGCACCGGCCGCCTGGGCCCGGGGCTCGCGCTCCGCCTGGCCAGTGCCGGCCTGCCGGTGGTCATCGGCTCCCGCCAGCGCGACCGCGCCGAGCAGCGGGCGGCGGAGGTCGCCGATCGGATCGGCGCCTCGGGAGGCCTGGCGGCGATCCGCGGAGCCACCAACGAGGAGGCGGCCGCGGCGGGGGACCTGGCCATCCTCACCGTCCCCTTCGAGGCCCAGGCGGAGCTGCTCCCGCCGCTCGCCGGGGCGCTGCGCGGCAAGGTGGTGGTGAGCACCACGGTTCCGGTCCGCTTCGATACCGAGCTGGGCCCGGTGGCGGTCCCGGTCGCGGAGGGCTCGGCCGCGGAGCAGGTCGCGACCCTGCTCGCCGGCAGCCCGATCGTCGCCGGCTTCCACACCGTGAGCAGCGCCCATCTGAGCCGCCTCGACCGCGCCCTGGACGAGGACGTGATCATCTGCGGCGATGACGCTGACGCCAAGCGCCAGGTGGCCGAGGTCACCGGCCTCATCCCGGGGTTCCGGGTCGTGGACGCCGGCCGGCTCGGCAACGCCCGTCACCTCGAACAGCTGACCGTGCTCCTGCTCGGCATCAACCGGCTCTCCCGCCGGTCGGTGGGGGTCCACCTCACCGGGCTCTGACCCGGATCGGCGGCCGCCGATCCCTGGTACGGTTGGCGCCGTGGCCGAGACCGCCGAGACGGCACCGCCGGAGAGCGCGCCGGAACCCGTGCCCTCCCCGGGAACGGCCACGGCCGGCGGCCACGCCGAGGAGCATCGGCGAGAGGGACGCCCGGTGATCAGGGTGCGCACCCTGGTGGCGGCGGCGCTGCTGGTGCTCGCCGTGCTCGGGCTGATCTACGTGCTCGCCCAGGTCGCCAGCCTGGTGATGCTCTTCCTGATCGCGGTGGTGATCGCGGAGGGGGTGCGTCCCCTGGTTCATCGCGTCCAGGAGCTGCGCCTCCCCCATGCCGCGGCCATCGCCATCGTCTACCTGCTGCTGCTCGCCGTCCTCGCCGGGATCGTGGCCCTGCTGGTGCAGCCGGTGGTGAGCGAGGCGGAGAGCCTGGCCACCCACTTCCCCGACTACCAGCGCTCGGCGGTGAGCTTCATCAAGGGGATCGAGCGCCATCTCGGCATCAGCAACGCCCAGCTCACCGGCCAGGTGGAGGGCGCCCTGGGCCAGGCCGGCCAGTACCTGGTGACCATCGGCGGGACCATCGCCGGCGCGGTCGCCGACCTCTTCCTGGTGCTGGTGATGAGCTTCCTCTGGCTCACCACCAGCGACCGGCTGAAGTCGTTCGTGGTCGATCTCTTCCCGCCCCGAGCCCAGGCGCTGGTGATCGAGGTGATCCAGGACACCGGCTACCGGATGGGCGGCTACCTGCGCGCGGTCGCCATCAACATGGTGGTGGTGGGTGTCGTCACCGGGATCGCCTGCGCCCTGCTCCGCCTGCCCAGCCCCATCCTGCTCGGGCTCTTCGCGGGCATCGCCGCCGCGATCCCCATGATCGGCGCCATCCTCGGGGTCGTCCCGGCGGCGCTGCTCGGCTTCACAGTGTCACCCGAATACCCGGTGCTGGTGCTGGTCGTGCTGGCGGTGGTGCAGCTCCTCGACGCCAACACCATCGTCCCGGTGGTGATGAACCGGGTGCTCGCGCTGCCGGCCCTGGCGGTGGTGCTGGCCCTGGTGGTGGGCTGGGCACTGGCCGGGCTGATCGGCTCGCTGCTCGCCGTGCCGGTCGCTGCCGCGATCCAGGTGCTGGTCGGCCGGGTGCTGGTCCCCTACGTCCACCACATCCAGGGGCGGCCCGATCCCGACTACGCGGCCGCCTTCGGCCGCACCGCCCCCGACGCCCCCGGCGCTCAGGGCCGGGTCGGATGAGCCGGGGATCTCCGGCCGCGGACCGGCATCTCGCCGGCCTGCGGGTCGCCGGCCTCCGGGTCGGCGGCCTCCGGCACGCCGGGATGCGCAGCCGGGCCGGCGAGCGCCCCTGATCCGACCGCCGGGGCGGGATCGCCCGGCTGCGGCGGCCATCCCGAGCGCACCACCCACTCCGGGCTGGCGTCGACTCCCCCCCGGCCGACGAAGGCTCCGCCCGAGACGCGGTCGCGGCCTCCGCGCTTGGCCTCGTAGAGGTGGGCGTCGGCGAGCCGCGCCACCTCGAGGGGATCCGCCCCCGCCGTCCCCACCGCCCAGCCCACGCTGATCCGCGAGGTCCCGCGGGAGAGCTCGATGCGGCTCACGGTGGCTCGCATCCGCTCCGCGGCGAGGGCCGCCTGGTCGGGATCCACGTCGACCATCAGGGCGCCGAACTCGTCCCCGCCGACGCGGGCCACCACGTCCCAGGCGCGCACGCAGGCGGCGAGGGAGCGGCCCACGGCGCGGAGCATGACGTCCCCGGCCTCGTGACCGAAGTGGTCGTTGACGTCCTTCAGGCTGTCGACGTCGATGGCGAAGACGGCGAAGCGCTGGCGCGGGAGGGTGGCCAGCAGCCGGTCGAACTCGCGGCGGTTGCGCAACCCGGTGAGCGGGTCGGATGCGGCCACCTCGGCGAGGTGGACCACGGTCTCCTCCAGGGTCAGCTCGGTGCGACGGCGCTCCAGGAAGTGGCCGATCTGGCGCCCGATGTCGCCCATCGCCTCCACCACGCCGGGCTCGACGGCGAGCCGGCCGGGGGCGAAAAAGTCGATGACGCCGATCACCCGGTCGTCGCTCAGGATGGGGAAGCCGATGGCGCCGGCGAGCCCGGCCGGCCGGGCCACCCCGGGGTCGAGCACGCCGGGGTCGCCGGTGAGATCGGCCACGATCACCGGCGCCGCGGCCGACCAGACGCGGTCGGGCAGCCCAGGTTTGTCATGGCGGAGCTCGCGGCGCGCCGGCGCGAGCTCGCCGGGGTCGAAATCCTGTTCCCACCAGGTGGCACGGCGGGTCATGGTCTGCCCGTGGCTGCCGACCAGCACCCAGACCTCACCCCCGCACATGCCGAGGCTGCGACCGACCAGCTCGAGCAACCGGGTCGCGGCGACGTCGAAGCTCGCCGCTCCGCTCAGCACCCGGGGGACGGCCGACTGGATGACCGCCCGCGTGGCGGCGCGGCGGCGTGCGGAGATGTCCCGCACTAGGAGCAGCTGGCGGCGGTGGTCCCCGCTCGGGGACCAGATCGCCATCTCGACCGCCAACCGCCGGCCATCCCTGGTCAGCAGCTCGGTCTCGAAGCGTTCGTCGCCGGATCCGGCGCCGTCGCGACCGGCCAGCCGGGCCGCCAGGTGCTCGCGCTCCTCGGGCGGAGCGAGCACCAGCAGAGAGGGCAGCGCCAGCAGCTCCCCGCGGCTGTACGCGGTGATCGCGGTCAGGGCGGGGTTGACCTCGACGATGCGTCCGCGGCGCAGCGACGCCGCCCCCTCGCCGAGAACGCTCACCGCCCGCAGCAGGTCGGCGGCCGGCAGGCGTCGGAAGCTCCAGCGCATCGGTCCGCTCACTCCTTGCTACTCCCCCTCGCATCGATCGTAACGGGCCGCGGGCGCGAGGCCAGGTGACGCCCCGTGACACCTTGATGACAGCGAGCCCGGGCCGAAACGCCCGGCCCACCGGCCCGGCCGGGCCTCACCGGCCGCGTCACGGTGAAGTGGCGGTCACGATCCGCGCGGGCACGCCGGGGCGATGCTAGGGTCGCCCGCAGGTGTCCCCAGAACCCGCGGCGCCGGAAGCCGCCGTCCCCATCCCCCCACCGCCCGGCGGCGTCGAGCCGCCCCCGACGGCGCGCGGGGCCGCGTCGGTGCGGCTGGTCGTCGCCGCCGTCGCGCTGGCCGCGCTGATCGTCTACGCCGTCCTCTGGCTCCAGGTCACCCCGGGTCGGGAGCGCGGCACCGACTTCTCGGCCTCCTACGTCGCCGCCCTGCTGGTGCGCGAGGGCCACGGGGGCCAGCTCTACGACCAGGCGGTGGAGGCCGCGCGTCACGCCGCCATCCTCCTGCCCGGGTACCGCGTCAACCTCCCCTTCATCACGCCACCGACCACGGCGCTGCTGGCCCTGCCGTTCAGCTTCCTCGATCCGGGGAGCGCGTTCCGGCTCTTCAGCCTGGTGCAGCTCCTGCTCCTGGTCGCGGCGGTGACGGTCGCCGGGCGCGCGGCCCCGTGGCCGGGGACGGGTGGACGGGAGTGGGTCGTGGCCGCAGCCGCGGGCGCCGCCGGGACCGCCACCCTGCCCCTCCTCCTCCTGGGTCAGTGGGACGGGCTCTGCGCTCTGGGGCTCGCCCTTGCCTACGCGGCCTGGCGCCGGGACCGGCCCTTCGCCGCCGGGGTCTGGCTCGCCCTCGGCTTCGGGATCGCCAAGCCCCACCTGGCGATCGGCCTGCTCGCCTTCGCGATCGGCCGGCGTGACCGGCGGGCCCTGCTCGGCATCGCCGCGGGGGCGGTAGCGCTCATCGCCGTGTCGATGGCCGCGGTCGGCCCCTCCGCCACCCTCGGCTTCCTGGGGGCCTCCACCTTCGCCCTGGGCAACACCCCGGCGGCGAGCACCCTCGGTCTGCTCGGTCTGGCCGCTTCCTGGCTCGGGTCGGGTCCGGCGGCGGGCGCCGTCGCGATCGCGGGCGGGGTGCTCGGCGTCGCCGCCTGCGGCGTGCTGGGCTGGCGCAGCCGCGGATGCCCCGCCCGGCTCGAGGCCACCCTCGCCGGCGCGACCGCGCTCTCCCTGCTGGTGGCGCCGCATCTGCTCGCCCACGACCTGGTGGTGCTGGCCCCGGCCTTCGTCTGGGTCGCCGGACGGGCCGCCCGGCTCGACCTGCCCCGGCGCTGGCCGGGACGTGCCGGCACCCGGGTGGTGGCGGGCTGGCTGCTGCTCGCCCTCCTGGTCGCGCTCGACACCGGCGCGGGCGGCGCCGCCCCCCCAGGCCGGGTGGTCCCGTGGGGGCTGATGGCGGCGGCGGCCGGCCTGGCGGCGTGGTCGTGGCCGCGCCCGGCGCCGGGACCGAAGCCCTCCTGAGGGGCGGTTGGAGCGGGCCGGGCTAGGTTGCCGGGGCGCCGGCCGCGGCCGGCTCGCGACGCCCCGCGCGCACCAGCAGCAGCAGCACCAGCGCGGCGACCGCGATCAGGCAAGGCTCGACGGTCAGCGCGCGGATGACTCCGACGTGGTCGGAGAGGACCCCGAGCAGGAGCGGCGCGGTGCCGATCGCCACCCCGATCCCCACCTGGACTCGGGACATCGCCAGGTCGGTCCGGCCACGGCCCGCGCCCAGCGCCAGGGCGAGGCTGAGCGGGTAGAGGTTGCCGATCCCGAGCCCGGTCACGAAGAGCGCGGCCACCGCGACGCCGGTCACTCGGACCAGCCAGAGCGCCAGGAAGCCGGCCATGGCGACCCCCAGCGCGACGCCGATCAGCCAGATGGCGCGCCCCGGATGGCGGGTGAGCCAGGACCCCGCCGCCCTGCCGGCCAGCTCCCCGGCCACGAAGAGGCTGAGGGCCGCCGCCGCACCCGCGGTGGAGAGCCGGGAGCCGGTGCTGAGCAGGGGGACGGCGAAGAAGAGGACGCAGAACTCGATCCCGACGGCGAGGGCCACGAGCAGCACGTGCGCCCCGAAGCCCCGGGGCAACCGGCCCGCGGACGCGGAGGCGGCGACCGGGGGCGCGGGCATCGAGACCCGGCCCATCACCAGGAAGAGCGCCCCCAGGGTGAGCAGCGGCAGCACCAGTGCGGATCGCCAGCCCCCGGCGGTGAGGGCGAGCAGGCCGAGCAGCGCCGGGACGAAGGTGCCGACCGCGCTGGCCCCGAGGTTGGCCTCGACCAGCGCCCGGTCGCTGCGCCGCCCGTGGCGGTCCGCGAGCACCACCGAGCTGACCGCCCCGACCAGCGTGGACCCGGTGCCCAGCACCAGCGCCGCGAGCAGGGTCACCAGGACGGCGTGGCCGGCGATGAAGAGCAGGGCTCCCACCCCGGTGGTGGCGGCGGCCATCCAGAAGAGGCGCTGCCGGCCCAGCCGTCGGGCCAGGGGCTGGAGGGTGAGCCCGGCGAGCACCGAGCCGACCGACCAGAGGGTGGAGTGGAGGCTGGTCAGCGTGTAGTCGAGGTGAAGCTCCTGGTGGAGGAAGGCGACCACCGGGCCGAGGGCATAGATGTAGAAGGCATAGGTCGCGAGGCTGAGGTAGGCCAGCCAGGTGAGCCGGTCGCGGGTGAAGCGAGGAGCTTCGGCGGCGGTCAGGTACGCCACCGCGTCCGTGAGCCGACCAGCTCGCGAGCGGTGGAGCGGGACGCCGGGCGGATGGTGAGGCGATCCTCACCCTCCGGATGGCGGGCACCGAAGGCGAGGGTGTGCCGGACCCAGTCGACCGAGCGGCCCAGCACCTCGGCGAGCTGATCGTCGTCGAGGCCCCGCCGCGCCTTGACGCGGCGGATCGCGGCCGCCACCCGGGTCAGGTCGGGCTCGTCGAAGTCGACCACGGCACGCGGGCCGGCACCGGAGCGATCACCCGCGGTCACCCCGGCGCGGACCAGCACGTGCTCGGTGATCGCCGCATAGGCCTCGACGGCGGCGCGCAGCGCCCGGTCGCGGCTGCTCCCGAACATCTCGGCGTGCTGGCGGACGGTGAGACGCTGGTCGTTGGCCTCGGAGATCCGTGAGCTGTGGGGGATGATCACCGGGCAGACCAGGTCCGCGAACGCCTCCTGCAGGCGCTCGATCACCTCGGCGTCGGCGACCCCGTTGTGCTGGCGCCTCCAGATCGCGATCAGCGAGCGCGGGAGCAACCCGTCGGTGCTGAGGCCGAGCTCCCGGCGCACCCGGGTCGCGGTCTGCAGCATCTCGCCGGCGTGGCGGGCGTCGGGGGCGCTGGCGGTGGTCGGCATCAGCAGCAGGTCGGCCGCCACCAGCGCGGCCGCGATGATCGGCTCCGAATGGCCGGTGTCGATCACCGCCCAGTCGTAGCTGTCGGCCACCACGCCGAGGCAGCGCAGCAGGAAGAAGGCCCCTCCCTCGGCGCCGCTCAGGATCTCGTCGGCGTCGGCCAGCCGCGGCGAGCTGCCCAGCAGGTCGAGGTTCTCGGCGACCGGCCCGATGTAGGGACGCGGGTCGAGGGACGGGTCGGCGAGCACGGCGTCGAGCCCGAGACCGGCGAGACGGGGACCGCGCGCGTAGCGGGTGAGGTCGGCCTGCTTGTCGGCGTCGACGGCGAGCACGCGCAGTCCGCGCAGGGCCATCTCGGCGGCGACCTGAAAGGCGAGCGTGGACTTGCCCACCCCACCCTTGTTGGCGGCGACGGCGAGGACCCGCATCAGAGGATCACTCGCATCATCGAAGTGGCTGCAGCGATGGGTGACCGGCCACCGAACCTCGTGAGCGCGCGCGGAAGAGAGATGACGAACGAGACGCCGCCCGAGAGCGGCAGCTTGGACACTACGGTACCGGCGAGTTGGGTGTCAACCCGAGGTCCCGGGCGCAGCGCCACCGGTCTCGCCCTCCCCGCTGCGACGCATCGAACGGGCGACGTAGACGGCGATGTCATCGACCGCGACCCGATCCTCGGCCCCCTGGGCGGCGATCCCCTCGTCGAACATCGCCAGGCAGAAGGGGCAGGCGGTGGCCACCCGGGTGGCGGCGGTCTCCAGGGCCTGGTCGAGCCGGCGATGGTTGACCCGGGGCGCGCCCTCCTCCATCCACATCCGGCCGCCGCCCGCTCCGCAGCACATCCCCTCACGCCGGCTCCGCGCCATCTCCACCAGCCGCACTCCCGGAATGCGCTCGAGGATCTCGCGGGGTGGGGCGTAGACACCGTTCCACCGTCCCAGGTAGCAGGAGTCGTGATAGGTCACGGTCTCATCGAGCGGCCGCTCCAGGACGATCCTGCCGGCCTTGATCAGCTCGTCGATCAGCTCGGTGTGGTGGATCACCTGGTAGTGGCCGCCGAGGTCCGGATACTCGTTGGCGAGCGTGTTGAAACAATGAGGGCAGCTGGTGACGATCCTGCGGACCCCGTGCCCGTTGAGGACCTCGACGTTCTGCCGCGCCCGCTCCTGGAAGAGGTACTCGTTGCCGATCCGGCGCGCCGGATCGCCGGTGCACCGCTCCTCGGAGCCGAGCACCGCGAAGTCGACCTGCGCGGTCCGGAGGATGGCGACCAGCGAGACGGCGATGCTGCGCGCCCGCTCATCGAACGCGGCCGCGCAGCCGACCCAGTAGACGTACTCGGCGTCGGGCCGGTCCGCGAGCGTGGGCACGTCGAGCCCGGCCGCCCAGTCCGTCCTCCGCTGATGGGAGATGCCGTAGGGGTTGGCGACGTTCTCGATGGCGCGCAGCGCGGTCTCGGCCTCGCGGGGGAGGCGCGACTCGTCGAGGACCAGGTGACGGCGCATCTCGGCGATCTTGGGCACGTGCTCGATGAAGACCGGGCACTGGTCCATGCACGCGCCGCACATGGTGCAGGACCAGAGCGTCTCCTCGGCGATCGCGCCGCCGATGAGGGGCCGTTCGCCGCCTCCCGCCCGCGCCACCGCGGCGCTCACCTGGTCGGGGCTGAGCCAGGACGGCTGGAAGCTGCCGGGCAGACCGCCCGCCGAACCGGGACCCCCGCCGGTCACCCACATCACCGGTGCGGGGACCGGCGCCGGCGCCGCCGAGCCGGGGCCCGGGTCCGCGTCGACGTGGGCGCTGTGGCGGCTGCCGGCGTAGCCGCCCCTGAGCCGCTCGTCGGCGACCCCGCGCAGGTCGGTGATGAGCGTCTTGGGAGAGAGCGGTTTGCCGGTGAGGTAGGCCGGGCAGTGACTCTGGCAGCGGCCGCACTCGGTGCAGGTGTAGAGGTCGAGCACATCCTTCCATGAGAGGTCCTCGAGGGCTCCCGCTCCGAAGTGCTGGTCCCGCTCGTCGGGGGCGGACATCACCGCGTCGATGTCGACGGTTCGCAGCCGCCCCCGGGGCCCCTGCTCGCGCAGCACCACGTTGGCGGGGGCGGTGACGATGTGCAGGTGCTTGCTGTACCCGAGGTAGACCAGGAAACCGAAGACCAGGACCAGGTGGGCCCAGAAGAACAGCCCGTGGAGCGCCACCAGGGCGGCGCTGCCGGAGCCCAGCGGGGTGAACAGATGGCCGAGCGCCGCCGCCAGCGGGCGGTCCGCGCCCAGCGCCTCCGGCGAGCGCTCGGCGATCAGGGTCGCGTAGTTGAGCTCCATGCAGGCCAGCAGGGCCGCGATCCAGCCCAGGATGAGCAGGGCGTCGCCGCGATGGCTGCCCCGGAATCGGCCGGGTCGGAACGCCAGCCGGTTGACCACGGCCAGCAGCACCCCGGTCAGGGCGAGCACGCAGAAGATGTCCTGAAGGTGGGCGAGCACCGGGGCGACGACGGGGATGGTGTCGAGCCGCACCCCGACCCAGAGCGCCTCGACGATCGCCTGGGCGATGGCGGTGAGCAGGACCAGGAAGCCCCAGAAGATCAGCGCGTGGAGCACCCCGGTGTAGGGCCAGCGGAGCAGCCGGCCCTGGCCCAGGACATCCACCAGGGCGGCGCGCGCACGCCCCCGGAGGTCGCCGCCGCGCCGGTCGGGCCGCCTCGACCGGCGCATCAGCTGGAGCAGCCGCCGCCACCTCCGCGCCGTCAGCACGAGGGTCGCAGCCGCCAGCAGCAGCAGGGCGATGGGGCTGATGATGGGGACGATCACCGGCGCCGGGACCTACTCTCGCCGGTCCGGGGCGGACCGGTCGCGCCGCCGGCAGCCGTGCGTCACCGGCCGCGCCAGGTGGGCGGGCGCTTCTCCAGGAATGCGGAGAAGCCCTCGCGGGCGTCCTCGCTCCCGAGCACCCGCGCGAACTCCTCACGCTCGAGGCGGAGCCCGCCGGCCAGGCTCCCGTCGGCCCCCTGGTGGACCGCGCGCTTGACCGCGGCGACCGCCAGGGGCGGACGCTGGGCGAGCAGGCCGGCCAGGGCCAGCGCCTCCTCGCCGAGACGGGCGCCGGGGACCACCCGGGTGACCAGGCCGCAGCTCAGCGCCCGCGCCGCATCGATGGGGTCGCCGGTCAGGAGCATCTCCAGCGCGGGGCCCCGGCCCACCAGGCGGGGCAGCCGCTGGGTGCCCCCCCAGCCGGGGATGAAGCCCAGCTTGATCTCCGGCTGACCGAAGCGGGCATCCTCCGCGCAGATCCGCAGGTCACAGGCCAGGGCGATCTCACAGCCCCCGCCATAGGCGATCCCGTTGACGGCGGCGATCACCGGGAGCCGGGACCCCTCCAGGCGCCCGGTCACCTCGATCGAGCCCACCAGGTCGGCCGGCCCGTCGCCCGCCAGCTCGGTGAGGTCGGCGCCGGCGGAGAAGTAGCGGTCGCCCTCGGCGGTGAGCACCAGGGCCCGGCAGGCGGGGTCGGCCTCGGCCTCGTTCAGCGCCTCCACGATCCCGGCGGCCACCGCCCGGCTGATCGCGTTCACCGGGGGGTGGGTGATGGTCACCAGCGCGACCGGCCCATGGCGGTCGGTGCGGACCGGGTCGGTGGTCGCGGCCATGGGTTGGTCCTCCTGCTGGCGGGGGCGGTGCCGTCGTCATACCGCACCGGACCGGGTCCGTGCCAGCGGGGCCGCCGATGACGGCCGGCGCGCGCTCAGCTCGCTGGGACGACCGGCTTCCAGCGCTGGCTGAGCCCGACCAGCTCCCCCTCCAGCGGCCCCTGCTCGAGCCGGCCCGGACGGCCCAGCCACATCCCCTGGCCGAGGCCCACCCCCAGGGCGGCCATCTGGCCGGCGACGAACTCGTTCTCGATACCCTCGCCGATCACCGCCGCGCCGCTCACCTGGGCGAAGGCGACGGCCGCCCGGATGGCAGCCCGGGAGCTGGAGTGGGAGGCGGTCATGGTGAGGCTGCGCGCGATCTTGATGAACTCCGGACGCGCCGCCGCCAGCAGCTCCAGGGTCGAGTGGCCCTCCCCGACGTCGTCCAGGGCGAAGCGGAAGCCGTGCTCCCGGTACGAGGCCAGCACCTCGCGCACCCGGGCCAGGTCGGAGATCATCTCCCGCTCGGTGATCTCCAGGACCACCTGGTGGGCGTGCGCCCCCGACGCCTCGAGGAGCAGCAGCATCTGGTCGACGTCGTGGACCGGGTCGAGCAGCGGCACCGCGCTGACGTTCAGGAAGAGCGTCCAGTCGTCGCCGACCGGCCAGGGGACGGCCGCCACCGCCAGCCGGCGGCAGAGCCAGTCGATGTCGCGGATCCTGCCGGTGCGGTGGGCCTCGGCGAAGAGGTCCTCCACGCTGTCGGAGGGTCCGAAGCCGGGCGGGCGGGCCAGCGCCTCGTGGCCGATCACGGTGCCCTGGCCGAGCCGGACGATCGGCTGGTAGAGGATGTTGAGGTTGCGGTGGGCGAGGATCTCCTCGATGCGCGCCGACCACTCGGAGCGGCGCGCGGGGCGGCTGCCGCGACGGCTCATCGGACCGCCGACCACCCGGTCGCGGCCGGCGCGCTTGGCGTCGTAGAGGTTGGCGTCGGCGAGGTCGAGGACGTCGCGGGGGTCGGCGCCGGCGGGGCCGCTGGCCCAGCCGACGCTGATGCTGACCTGGCCGTACGCGACCGAGGTGGCCCTGACCACGTTGCGCACCCGTTCGGCGGCTCGGGCCGCCTCCTGGGCGGTGACGTCGGCCATGAGCATGGAGAACTCATCGCCGCCGGTGCGGGCCACGATGTCCCAGCCGCGGAGGGCGGCGACCAGGCTGGAGGCGACCGCGCGCAGCGCCACGTCACCCGCCTCGTGGCCGAACTCGTCATTGAGCCGCTTGAGGTTGTCGACGTCGACGGCGAGGACCGCGAAGCGCCGCCGCGGGACGGTGGCGAGCATCCGGTCGAACTCGCGCCGGTTGCGGATCCCGGTGAGGGGATCGGTGGCGGCCACCTCGGCCAGCCGGGCGATGCTCTCCTCGAGCGCCGCCTCCGCCTGCCGGCGCTGGACGAAGTGCCCGATCTGGTCGCCGATGTCGCGCATGATCCCCTCGGCGTCCGCGGTCAGGGCGGGACCGGTCTCGCTGAAGAATCGGAAGACGGCGTTGATCCGCCCCTCGCTGACCACCGGGAAGGAGAGCGCCGCGCTCTGATGCGCAGCCGGGGCGGCGCCGTGTTCCCCGAACGCGGCGACCTCACCGGGGATCGTCTCCGCGGCCGGATGCCCTCCGGCGAGCGCCGGCGAGAACCAGGTGGCGGCGACGGTCAACCCCCCGGCCGGCTCCATCAGCCGGAGGTCCCCGGAGCTCATCTCCAGGGTCCGGCCGATCACGTCCAGCAGGCGGGGCCCGGCGTCGACGAGCGCCGTCGCGTCGCTGAGGACGCGGGTGACGGTGAACTGCATCGACCGCATCTCCTCCGCCCGCCGGCGGGCGGTGAGGTCGGTGACCACGACCACGACCAGATCCCGGTCGGCCCAGGTCGCCGAGCTGAGCCCGATGTCCGCGGGGAAGGTGGTCCCGTCCGCCCTCCGCACACTGAACTCGAGGCCGGGGGTCCCCGAGGGACGGTGCGTCGGCCCGGGGCCGGCGTCGCGGCGGTGACGGACGTGCGCCCCCCGGAGCGCGGCGGGCACCAGCACCTCGACGGGAGCGCCGATGAGGTCGGGCTCCGAATGACCGGTCATGGTGAGCAGCCGCCCGTTCACGAAGAGGATGCGGCCGCGCTGGTCGACGAGGAGCATGCCGTCGGGCATCCCCCGCACCAGCGCCTGGGCCTCCTCGGCGAGCGCCAGGGGGACGCGCGAGCGGCGGGCGGCGGTCTGCCGGTCGTCGGCGTCTGCGATCATGGCAAGGCCTCAGCTGCCCCTCGGAAGATGATCTCGTCAAACGTCGGGCAAGGTCCTTGAGGGTAGAGGCGTACGGGCCGAATGGCCCGGGTCGTTGCCCGGTCGTGACCGCTGTTCCACAATCGGTCCCCGCCGGTGGCGGTCGAGGCCGGTGCGGCGGGCCGGGCGCGCGATCATGGGGGGGATGACCGAGGACCCGGCGCCGCTCCCGCCTCCCCCACTGCCGGCGCGGGTCGAGCTGGAGCGGCTGCGGGAGCTGGATCCCGCCTCCCTCGACGCCGAGGCCGAGCGGCTCGCCGCCGCGGAGCGGGCGACCCGCACCTCGATGTCCCCGTATGAGCGCCAGCTCCGGGAGATCCGGGCGCGGCGGGAGGAGATCGCCACCGAGCGGCGCCGCCGCGAGCGGGCGGATCGGCACGCGGCCCGGGTGGCGGTGCGGGAGATGGCCGGCAGCGGCGAGCTGCCGAGCCTGGCGACCGCCCTCCTGGCCGAGCCGTCGCCGCTCCCCGACGATCGGCCGCTGGCCGCGGTCAGGGCCTTCCTGGCGAGCGGCGGCGAGGTGGGCTTCGGCTACCCGAGCCGGCCGGGGAGCCTCGGCTTCACCGACGGCCGCCAGCTCCGCAACGCCGCGAGCTGGGGCGAGGCGCGCCGCCTCTACGCCGACGGATGGGAGCCGGGTGCGCCGGGGACCGCCGGGGTGCGCGGCGTCCGCGTCCACCTCAGCGGCACCCGGGTCGAGCGGGTGGTGGGGGTGGACGAGGTGCTGGTGGAGGCCGGCTGAACGCGCTCCGGTCAGCGAGCCCGGTGGAGGCGGGTCCCGGCGAGGATGCCGGCGCAGCCGAGCACGATGAGGAGCGGCGCCACCGGCGGCACCCCGGCGGGACTGCCCGCCCCCGAGGTCGGGACCGGCACCGTGGTCCCCGCGACGGTGATCGCGAGCACCTCGGTGGTTCCGGCGTAGGGGTCGGGCGGGTCGGGGGGCGTGTAGGTGGCGGTGACGTCGTCGGTGCCGACCGGCAGGGCCGTGGTCAGGCAGGAGGCGGTCTCGCTCTCGCCGACCGGGACGTCGCTGCAGAGGGTGGTCGTGCCCACCGTGAAGGTCTCGGTGCCATCCGCCTCGAAGGGCACGTCGGCGGTCACCGTCACCGGGTCGCCCTGGGTGACGCTGAGCGAGCTGGCGGTGGCCCAGATGATCACCGCGCCGCCGTCGATGGAGCCGAGGGCGCCGGTCTCGAAGGCGGCCCCGGCGGGTGCGAAGCTGCTCCCGCCACCACCCCCGGTCCCGTCATCGTCCTCGGACTCGCCGCCGCCGCCGCCGCCGAAGTAGCCGCCCCCGCCCCCGCCACCGCCGCTGGTGCCGGCACCCCCGACGTTGAGGACTCCCGGGGAGCCGGGGGAGGCGAGCGTGCCGTCGCCGCCGGCGCCCGGGGCGCTCTGGGTGCCTCCGCCGCCGCCGGTCGTCCCGTCCGCGCCGGTCCCGTTGGCACCGGCGGGGTAGCCCGCCGCGCCGCCCGCGCTCGCCTGGAGGCCGCCGCCGCCGGTCCCGCCGCCGCCGCCGGCGACCAGGGTGCAGGAGAGGGCCGCCGCGCAGGAGGCCGCGCCGACCTCGGTGGCGCCACCGCCCCCGCCGCCGCCGAACCCGGCGTCGGAGTTGGCCGAGCCGGCACCGCCGCCGTTGAAGCCGGCGGCACCGCCGGCGGCTTCACGCCCACCTGTCCCGTCGCCGCCGGCGCCGCCGACCACGACCTCGAGCGTGGAGCCGGGGGTGGTCGCCAGGTCGGAGACCACTCCGCCACCGGCGGCGCCTGCGACGGGTTGCCCGTCGCCGGCGGCGTCCCATCCCTCTCCGCCCCCGGCGCCGGCCAGGGCCACGGTCACCCCGACCACCCCGGCGGGCACGGTGAACGTCTGCGCGGAGCCGGTCTCGGAGAACATCTGCCAGCCGCTCCCGGACGAGACCGTCGCACCCGCGGGTGCGGCCCCGGCGAGGAGCAGCGCGGCAAAGGCAACCGGCACCGCGGTGATGGAGTGGATCGGTCGCATGGATGGCCTCCCGGCGCCGCATCCTCGGCGCGCCCGACACGACGGCGCGGACGGCGGCTCCGGGCAGCATACAGGGGCCGGCCGACCGCTGTCCGCACCCGCCCCGCGACGTGGGGAGGTGGTTGCGCAGCCGAGCGGTGGCGCTCAGCCGGTCACCGGGCCGGACCGCTCAGAGACGCTCGAAGTGGTCGATCTGGAGCACGAAGAGGGTGGCCCCCCCGACCTCGACGTCGACCGGGAGCGGCGCCGGCGGCCCGCCCGCCGGCACCGGCGTCACCGCGGTGTGCAGGCGCTCGTGACGGCGCTTGGCCCGGCCGCGCAGGATGCCGACCACGGTCTCCACCTGGGCCGCCTCGACGCCGATGAGCAGGGTCACGTTGTCCCGATCCAGGAAGCCACCGAAGCTGCCCAGCCGGGTGCAGGCGAAGCCGGCATCGTTGAGAGCGGTGACGCAGGCGTCGGCGTCCTTGGCGTGGAGGATGGCGATGATCAGCTTCACCGCGGTTCGCCCCCGGGGGCCGCGGCCGCCCGGCGTTCGGCCAGCCGCCGCAGCGCCACCGCGCTGATGTCGGCCTGCACGGCCGCGGGCGCGCGGCCGGCGTCGATGCGGACGAAGCGCTCGGGGTCGGCCGCCGCGAGCGCCTCGAATCCCTGCTGGACGTCGAGGTGGAAGTCGTTGGCGGCGGCCTCGAAGCGGTCGAGGGGCAGCTGCTGCGACCGCTGCCGATCCTCGGCCACCTGCCGGGGAATCTCCAGCAGGAAGGTGAGGTCGGGCCAGACGTCTCCGCAGGCCTCGGCGTGGAGCCAGCGCAGCGCGGGCAGGGGCAGTCCGCGCCCCGCGCCCTGGTAGGCGAGGGTCGAGTTGGCGTAGCGGTCGGCGATCACCACCGCACCGCGGCTGAGCGCGGGCAGGATCCGCTCCCGGAGCAGCTGGACCCGGCCGGCGGTGAAGAGCAGGGCCTCGGTCCACGGGTCGACCCGGACCCGTTGGTGCTGGAGCAGGTATCCCCTGGCCAGGTCGCCGAGCTGGGTGTCGCTCGGCCGCAGGGCGACCACGTCGTGGCCGGCGCGGCTCAGCTCGCCGGCGAGCGCCGCACCCTGGGTGCTCTTGCCGGCGCCGTCGATCCCCTCGAGGGAGATGAAGTACCCGGTCCAGGACGACACGGGAGGGGAGTATGAGCCCCGCGCGGCGGGCGGCGGTTGGGCCCGCCGCCCGAGCGGCGGAGCTGACGTAGAGACGGGGGGGCCGGGGCGCCCTGGGCTCAGGCTTCGGAGGGGCCGAGGATCACCAGGCGCCGGTTCGGCTCCTCCCCGGTGCTGCGGGCGACCATCTCGTGCTCGCCGACCAGCTGATGCTGCAGCCTCCGCACGTAGGCGTTCTGCGGCGAGAGCTCCACCTCGCCACCGAGCTGCCGGGCACGGTTGATCCCCTCCAGCGCCTCCTCGAGGGCGGTCTCGGTGGGATCCGACGCCTCCACGCCGTAGACCCGGGCCAGCGCGCCCTTGATCTGGGAGACCGTGTTGCTGCGCAGCACCTCGATGGGGATCCCGGAGGACTCGGCGAGGCGCACCGGGGAGTCCTTGCGCCGGTAGTAGTTCTTGAGGGTCAGCACGATGTCGGAGTCCTCGACGTGGTGCTGGATGCGCACCGGCAGCTTGAGCTCGCGCACCGACTGCTCCAGGTAGCTCCGCGACACCCCGTAGGGAAAGACCGAGAGCGGTGGGGCGAGCCGGGGCGAGCCGTTGCCCGGGCGCTCCCCGGGATCGCGGCGGCCGCGCTGCTGGTTGGCGATGTACTGCTCCACGTCGAAGCCGCTCCGGCGGTGGGGCTCGCGCTCGCGGGGTCGCCGCCCCCCGCCGCCGAAGGGCGGGGGCTCGAACTGGGTGGGCGGGCCCCCGGTGTCGATGCGGCTGATGATCTGGCCGGCGTCTCCGCGCATCCGGATCTGCGGGGGCTTGTACTTGCCGCGGAGCGCCTCGTCGACGGTCTCGGCGACCGGCATGTGGACCGCCACCCGGTCACGCTGCTGGATCTCGACCAGCACGTCGAAGGTGGGCGGCGCCTTCCGTTCGAGCACCGACTTCTGGGTCCCCCGGCGGCGCGCCTCCTCGTCCGAGAGCGTGACCGTCTGGATGCCGCCGAGCAGGTCGTTGAGGGTGGGGTTGACCAGCAGGTTGTCGAGGGTCATCCCATGGGCGGTGCCCACCAGCTGGACGCCGCGCTCGGCGATGGTGCGGGCGGCGGCCGCCTCCAGCTCGGTGCCGATCTCGTCGATGACGATCACCTGGGGCATGTGGTTCTCCACCGCCTCGATCATCACCGCGTGCTGCTTGGTCGGGGTCTGCACCTGCATCCGCCGCGAGCGCCCGATGCCGGGGTGGGGGATGTCACCGTCACCGCCGATCTCGTTGGAGGTGTCGACGATCACCACCCGCTTCCCCTCGTCGTCGCTCAGCACCCGCGCGCACTCGCGGAGCATGGTGGTCTTGCCGATCCCGGGGGCGCCCAGCAGGAGGATGGAGCGGCCCTGGACCACGAAGTCCTTGATGATGTCGATGGTCCCGGTCACCGCCCGTCCGACCCGGCAGGTCAGCCCGACGATGCTGCCCGCGCGGTTGCGGATGGCGCTGATGCGGTGCAGGGTGCGCTCGATGCCGGCGCGATTGTCGTCGCCGAAGTCACCGACCCGCTCGACCACGTACTCGATGTCGGCGGTGGCGACCGGGGCGCTGTCGAGGATGACCTCGCCGTCGACGAAGCGCGCCTCCGGCTCGCGACCGAGGTCGAGCACCACCTCGAGGAGGTCGCCGCGGTCGGCGGCGGCCGCCTGGGCGGCGGAGGCGATCCGGGGTGGGAGCGCCTCGAAGAGGAGCGCCAGCTCCTCCCTCCAGGCGGGACCGTACTCACTGTGCGCCGCCATGCCTCCCAGGCGCGGCGACGGCACCCGCGACTGCACTCTTCCCTCCGCCATCAGCGTCGGGGCCTCAGGGGAGTGGTGATTGCTCGCTCCTCCGGGTCAGGACCCTGAGGCTCGGGGAGGTGTCGGTGGGCACCGATTGGGCCAGGTGGGCGTGCACCAGGACCGGCTTCTTGCGCGCCGGCGCGGCGCGCAGCCGCACCTTGGTCGCCAGGTCTCGGACCAGCAGCACCTGGGTGCCGTAGACGGCGAAGCCGCGCTTCTGCAGGCCGCGGATCAGCTCCGAGTCGTAGTGGCGAAGCACCGACGAGACCGGGCCCGGCGGCAGCTCCCGGAGGGCGCCGTCGATCACCGCCTCGCGCAGCCGCGGGTTGTGGCCGTCGCACATCAGGGAGAGCAGGGTGGGTCGCGTCGGCGACGCGGTGCGGATCGCCGCCCAGGCCACCACCCCCGGCTCCTCGACCACGAAGTGGTGGATGTCGTCGTGGCTCATCCGGGTCATCGCCCCCTCGGCGAAGCTGGACTGCCAGACCTTGAGGGACGACCCCTCGAGGCTGGCGACGTGGGAGGGGGTGGTGCGCAGGTAGAGGAGGTAGATGGCACCCACGTCCTCGGGGCGGGCGGGGCGGAGGTTCACGCTGCGGGCGGTCTGAGGGGTCACCGGGGCGTCGTCGCTGTAGAGGATCTGCTCGGTCGCGAGCTGGACGAAGCCCTGCTCCAGGAAGATGCCGACCAGGGGGTGGTCGAGCGGAAGCCGCACCACGAACCGCTGGATGCCGTGCTCCAGGCCGTGGTTGGTGAGGTGGGTGAGCAGCTGGGAGCGCGCGAAGTGGCCGCTCGCGGTCGCGTTGACGCAGAGGTTGAGGATCTGGAGGGTGGCGGCGCGGTCCCCGGATGCCTGGGCCTGGATGAAGCCGACGATGCCCTCCCGGGTCTCGGCGACGAAGAGCGTGTCCCCGGCCGTCCCCACACTGAAGGGGACCAGCGATGAGACCGTCTTGCTGAGCGCATACCAGAGCCGCAGCAGGGTGGCCTGCGGGACCGGGTGGTCGGGCGAGAGCTGCGACGCCTGCTCGTCGCCGCTACCGGCCTCGCTGTAGAGCGCCTCGATGCGGGCCAGGTCGCGGAAGGACGCCGGACGGATGTTCATGCCGCGCTGTCCTCCGTGGGCAGGAGCGTCTCGGCAGGCGGGAGGCTCCGGCTCCCCACCCGCTCACCCGCCGCGGTGGCCAGGAAGAGGCGGTGGAGGCGGAGGTCGCCGGTCATCTCGGGATGGAAGGTGAAGCTGAGGTGGGCGCCCTGGCGGACCGCGACCGGGCGACCCTGGTGGGTCGCCAGCACCTCGACGCCGGGACCGCACCCCTCGATGACGGGGGCCCGGATGAAGACGGCGCGGAAGCTCCCGGCCTCGGCGATCGGGAGCTCGAGGTCAAGCTCGAAGGATTCGAGCTGGCGGCCGTAGCCGTTGCGCCGGGTGCGCAGGTCGAGGACGCCGAGGGCGAGCTGGTCGGGGGTGCCGTCGAGGATCTCGCGGCTCAGCAGGATCGTGCCGGCGCACGTCGAGAACGTGGGCATCCCGCCGGCGAGCCGGTGCCGGAGGGGCGCCTCCAGGCCGAAGACGCGGATCAGCCGGCTCATGGTGGTCGACTCACCGCCCGGCAGAGCCAGCGCGTCGACGCTCCGGAGCTCCTCGGCGGTCCTCACCGGGAGGGCCTCCGCGCCGGCGCTGCGAAAGGCCGCGAGGTGCTCGCGGACGTCCCCCTGCAGGGCGAGCACACCTATGCGGACGATGGCCTCAGGTCTCCCGGAGGCGCGGGCCGTCCCGAGGGGACGGCGCCGGCAGCATCTCGGTCACTCCCGCCAGTGTACCCAAGCCCGCGGCGAGCGAGACCGCCGGGGTGAGGGGAACCCGAGCCCACCCTCGGGCGGAGCAGGACGCCGAACCGGGCCGGAGCTCACCGATCGCAGACGGAGCTCACCAGCCGCGATCGGCGCTCACCAGCCGCGAACGGCGAGCAGCTCCTCCTTCGGCATCGAGGCGACATCCAGGCCGCGCATCGGCTTGCCCAGCCCGGAGCTCACCTCGGCGATCACGTCCGGCTTGTCGAAGTAGGTGGTGGCGGCCACGATCGCCTTGGCGTAGCCGAGCGGGTCCTCGCTCTTGAAGATGCCGCTCCCCACGAAGTTGCCGTCGGCGCCGAGCTGCATCATCAGGGCGGCGTCCGCGGGGGTGGCGATGCCGCCCGCCGAGAAGTTGACCACCGGGAGCCTCCCGGTCTCGGCGACCTCCGCCACCAGCTCGTAGGGGGCGCCCAGCCGCTTGGCCTCGGCCATCAGCTCGTCGTGGCGCATCGCCTCGAGCTGGCGGATCCCGCCCAGCACGGCGCGCATGTGACGGACGGCCTCGACCACGTTGCCGGTGCCGGCCTCGCCCTTGGTCCGGACCATGGCGGCCCCCTCGCCGATGCGGCGGAGAGCCTCCCCCAGGTCGCGGGCGCCGCAGACGAAGGGGACCGTGAAGGCCCACTTGTCGATGTGGTGCTCCTCGTCGGCGGGGGTCAGCACCTCGGACTCGTCGACGTAGTCGATGCCGAGGGCCTGCAGCACCTGGGCCTCCACGAAGTGGCCGATCCGGGCCTTGGCCATGACCGGGATGGTGACCGCCGCCATGATCCCCTTGACCAGGGAGACGTCGCTCATCCGGGCCACCCCGCCCTCGCGGCGGATGTCGGCGGGGACCCGCTCCAGGGCCATCACCGCCACCGCCCCCGCCTCCTCGGCGATCTTGGCCTGCTCCGGGGTGACCACGTCCATGATCACCCCACCCTTGAGCATCTCGGCCAGGCCGCGCTTGACCCGTAGCCCTCCCCGGTGCTCGCCCTCGGGGGCCTGGTCGTCGCCTGTGCCGTTCGCGCTCATGGCGTTGCGATCTCCGTGCGTTCTGGCGGATTCGACCTCATTCTAGGCGCCCCGGCGCGGGCCGCCATCGCGCCGTGCCGCGGTCAACCCGGCGGTTGAGGCCGCCCAGCGGGGTCGCCAGCGGGGTGGAGGGGTGGGCGCCGGGACCCCTGTGTCAGCATTGAGCCGAGGAGAGACGGGGGCTCTGACGCGGTGACCACAGGGGAGACGGAGACCGTGGATTCGACCATCGAGCGACCGGCGACGGCAAGCGGGACATTCGCCCTCGGGGGGCAGCTGGTGGTGCACCGGCTCGGGTTCGGGGCGATGCAGCTCACCGGCCCGGGGGTCTGGGGGGAGCCGGCTGATCGCGAGGAGTGCGTCCGCGTGCTGCGGCGCGCCGTCGAGCTGGGCGTGGACCTCATCGACACCGCGGACTCCTACGGTCCCTACGTCAGCGAGGAGCTGATCCGCACCGCCCTGCGCCCCTACCCCGACGGCCTGGTGATCGCGACCAAGGCGGGCTTCGTGCGCACCGGCCCGGGCGTGTGGCACATGGTCGGCCGGCCCGAGTACCTCCGCCAGGAGTGCGAGATGAGCCTCCGGCGCCTGGGCCTGGAGCAGATCCCGCTCTACCAGCTCCACCGCATCGACCCGGCCGTGCCCCTGGAGGAGCAGGTCGGCGAGCTGGCCTCGCTGCAGGCCGAGGGGAAGATCCGGCTGATCGGCCTCTCCGAGGTCACCGTCGAGCAGGTCCGGGCGGCGCGGGCGGTGGCCGGCATCGTCTCCGTGCAGAACCGGTACAACCTGGTGGACCGGGATTCGGAGGACGTCCTCACCTACTGCGAGCGCGAGCGGATCGGGTTCATCCCGTGGTTCCCGCTGGCGACCGGCGACCTGGCCAAGCGCGAGGGCCCGCTGACCGCGATGAGCGAGAGGCTGGGGGTGACCCCGGCGCAGCTCGCCCTGGCCTGGCTCCTGCATCGCTCGCCGGTGATGCTGCCGATCCCCGGGACCGCCAGCGTGGATCACCTCGAGGAGGACATCGAGGCGGCGCTGGTCGGCCTCACCGACGACCAGGTCGCCCAGCTCGGCAGGCTCGGCTAGGGGCGGAAGGCTAGGCCGGGGTCCCCGGCGCCCCGCCGGCCAGGGGTGCGGCGGGGGCGTGGGCCCTCAGCACCTCCAGGAAGGCGCGCATCCAGGAGGGGTTGTCCGGCCAGGCGCGCGCCGAAACCAGCAGGCCGTCGACCACCGCGGCGCCGTCCACGAACTCTCCCCCGGCGGCCCGGACGTCGGGTTCCAGGGCGGGGTAGGCGGCGGTGCGCCGGCCGTGGAGGACCCCGGCCGCGGCCAGGGCGAGGGGAGCGTGGCAGATCTCGCCCACCGGGCGGGGGTCGGCGAAGAAGTGGCGGATGATCCGCTGCACGTTCTGGTCGTTGCGGATGTACTCGGGCGCCCGGCCCCCGGGGATGACCAGGGCGGCGTAGCCGGCGGGGTCGACCTCCGCGAAGGCGAGGTCGGCCGGCCAGGTGTAGCCGGGCTTCTCGGTGTAGGTGTCGTAGCCGTCGACGACGTCGTGGATGACGAATTGGAGCTTCTTGCGGCTGGGGGCGGCGATGTGGACGGTGTAGCCCTCCTCGAGCAGCCGCTGGTAGGGGTACATGACCTCCAGGGACTCGGCGGCGTCCCCGGCCAGGATCAGGACCTTGGCCATCTCCGGAGCTCTCCCTCCACCGGCGGGCCGCCCGGGGAAGGGCTCGGCGGCCGGCCTGGTCCACCGTATCCGGCGCCCCGGTCCCGGGTCAAGCAGTGGCGCCGCCGGGTTCGGCGCTGTCCGGGGTGGCCGAGCCCCACTGCTATCATGCCAACGATCGGGAAGTAGCTCAGCCAGGTTAGAGTGCACGGTTCGGGACCGTGAGGTCGCGAGTTCGAATCTCGCCTTCCCGACGGTCCTCGGAAACCCCTTGCCGCGCAATGGGATATGCGGTCATCGCCGCGGCGCAGAGGATGCGGGCGCGCCGGCGGGTCAGAGTTCGCGGACGGCGGTGCGCCCGGCCGGGAAGTAGACGGTCGCGTCGAAGGCGGCAGGGAAATCGCGGACGAACTGCTCGTCCATGGCGGCTCGCAGCCCGTCCACAGCCCGGAGCGCCCGTTCCGAGGCTCGGCCCGCCCTGCTCGCCACACCGTACCGGTCGGAGAGGTCCGCACCGGCGCGCATGAGGGTGCCCCGGATCATGAGCAGGGCACTCCCCAGCTCACGGTGCTCGACCAGGGTCATCGGCTGGCGGGTCATCGCAGCACCTCCTCAGACGGGGGCTGGAGTGGGTGTGGGCGGCCCCAGTGTACGCTGCCGTACAGACGGCGAATACCCAGATTCCGGCCCCTCTGAGCGAGGGCGATCGGCGTCACGCCCCCGCTCGCGGCATCCGCGTGGGGTCGCCGGCGGGTGGCCGGCGGCCCAGCAGCACCACTCCCGGCTGGGGTAGGCTGGCGCCTCGCAGCGTCCGGCCCCGCCGCGACGCCCAGCCGTCAACCCGGGGAGATCATCAATGCTGGCTTTCACCCCGTTCGGGATCAAAGAGATCATCGTCTACATCGTTGTCGTGATCGTCATCGTGGCGGCGGTGATCTGGTTCATGAACCGGGGCCGCGCCAAGAGCTGATCGCCTCGGGCGGGCGGGACTTCCCACCGGCACCTCACAGGGGGCCGTCGCGACCACCTGATCACGGCGCCCGCGCGGCCTGGCCCCGCGCGGCGGTTGCCGGCGGGGCGGGTGCTCTGTGCGGCGGGCGCCCTCGGGGGCGGCGCCCTGTGCGGCATTCGCCCCGAGCGGTGCCGGGCGAAGCCACGCATTCGAGCGCGACGGCGTGGCCGTGGCGCTCGGCGTGTCACCCTATGGTCGTGGATGGCACAGGCGGGTCGAGGATCGGGACCGTCCTGGTGCTCGGCGGCGGCGGCGGCAGGGGAGCTGCCCAGCTCGGCATCCTGCGCGCCCTGGCCGAGCGGGGGATCGCCCCGGACGCCTGCGTCGGCACCAGCGTCGGCGCTCTCAACGCCACGGTGGTGGCCAGCCGGCCGCTGCCGGAAGCGGTGGATCTGCTGGAGCTGATCTGGGCCAGCCGTCAGACCCGGGACGTCTTCCGCTCCCATCCCCTGCGGATGGTCTTCAACCGCGCCCGGCGGCAACCCTGGCTGCGCAGCGACGACGCCATCGGCGACCTGGTCGACTACTCCATCAACCTCACCGGCACGACCGCTTTCGAGCAGCTTCGCTGCCCGCTCGAGATCATCGTCACCGACCTGCTGACCGGCGATCCGGTGGTGATCTCCCGTGGCCCGCTCAGGGATCCGCTGCGCGCCTCGTGCGCCATCCCCTTCGTCTTCCGGCCGGTCCGGCTCGGCGACCGCGCCTACGTGGACGGCGGGGTCACCGACAACTGCAGCCTCGCGACCGCGGCCCGGATGGAGCCCGCGCAGATCATCGCGGTCGACCTCACCGCGGAGCCGGCGCTGCCGGCGCTGCGGCGCCTCTCAGAGGTGTTCGAGCGGGTCACCTCGGTCGCACTCCACTCCCGCCTTCTCGCCGACTTCGACCGCTTCAGCAAGCACCTGCCGGTCACCCTGATCTGCCCCCGGATCCCCAACCCGCTCCGGGTGGCCGACTTCTCGAAGGTGCGCGAGGCCACCCGGACCGCCATGGAGACGTTGCTCCAGACCATCGGCCGGGCCGACGGGCGCCTGGCGCCGGGGGTCTTCTACCTCCCCATCTCGATGGAGGGGAGCCCGGCGGCCTGAGGATCCCGGCGCCGGCCGGTGGCCGGCCGCCCCACCGCCCGGCGCCCCCGTTTCCGGCCCCAGCCCTCGGGCGAACTGCTGTTCGTCTCTCTGGTATCCTGGGGCTCATGCCCAGCGCCGCAGGAACCTTCGACATCGACCGCTTCGACACCGAGAAGCCGCACGACGATCGCGACGGGGTGACCCTCTCGCGGGCCCACATCACCAAGACCTTCCACGGCGACCTGGAGGGCGGCAGCGAGACCGACATCATCATGGTCCACACCGCGGTGCCGGCCGCCTACGCGGGGATCGAGCGTTTCGAGGGGTCCGTGCACGGCCGGAAGGGTGGATTCGTCCTCCAGCACGACGCCGGTGGCACCGCGGGCGTCCCCTGGATGACCTGGAAGATCGTCGAGACCAGCGGGACCGGCGACCTGGCCGGCATCCGGGGCGAGGGGCAGATCATCGTCGGCCCCGGCGGAGAGCATTCGTACACCCTGGAGTACGAGATCTAGCCGTCGGCGGGGGGCGGCGGGCTCAGATCACCGCGCGCCGCAGCGGCCCCGGTCGTTCCGGGTCAGGCCCGCCGGAAAGCCCTATATTTCGAAGCCAGGCCCCCGTAGCTCAGTGGATAGAGCAGAGGTTTCCTAAACCTTGTGCGCTGGTTCGATTCCGGCCGGGGGTACTCGATATTCATCAGCTTCCAGCCTCAGCTGACACCACCGATCGGCTGCCCCTCACGGGTGAGGAGGGTTGGTTGACGCGCGCTGATGTGGCCCGGCGAGACGGGACTGCTGCGGACACACGCCAATGAACTCTCAGCGCCGTCTCAGCGACCACGCAGTACCCTGAGGACAACCCAGAACCCTGCTCCCAGTCAGGCAGGGCAGGGTGGAAGGGGGGGTCCCATGAGGGTCAGAGCGCTCATTGCCGTAGCCGCAGCGGCAGCCGCAATGGCAGCGACCGCGGTGGCGCCGCAGCTGGTCTCAGCGGCATCAGGCTTCGCCACCGTCGGCAGCGTCAGCATCACGCCGAATCCCGTGGCACCGGAAGGCGCACTCCATGTTGGGCAGGCGGTGACCCTCACGGTGACTGAGTTCAGCACATCTGGAGCACCAGACCCGTTCGCCTACGTGTGGGTCCGGATTTGGTGGGTCGTGGAGGGCGTTGGTCCCACGGCCGTGGGCCCGACAGGCACTCTCACCGCGGCATCACCGTGTCTGGCCAAGGCCCCGGTCGGCCTCGCCAAATACCACCAGTTCGCGTGCAAGTACCAGCTGAACAGAGTCGGGCAGCTCTCCCTGACCTACACCGCCGGCAGCCCACTGCACCTGGCCTACGCGGATGATTACGAGGACTACATCTACGCGAGTCGCTTCAGTGACCCGGGCGTGCTTGGCTCACCATGGACGATGTCGCCATACGAATACTGAGGTCATCCCATGCCCGAGGCCAGCCTCCCCTGACCTGCCAACGGCAGTCGTCCCTCTCGTGAGAGGTGGGCGCACACGCCCTGCCATTCCTGGCTCCTGCCCGGGGTGGACATGCCCTCCAAGATCGATCCACCAGTCCGGGAGCTCGGGTACCCATCGCCGGCCGGCCCGTCGGCGCCCGCTAACCACCGTACGAGGCGTGTCCCCGATCGTCGACGTCGACATCTCCCTCGGGGATGAGGCAGAACTCGTTGCCCTCGGGGTCGGCCATCACGACGAATCCTCCGGCCTCATACCCCGTGGCCTCGTGGCCGCCGAGCTCCACGACCCGTCGCCGCTCTGCCGCGAGGTCCCGCGTCACCAGGTCGAGGTGCAGACGGTTCTTGACGATCTTGGCCTCGGCGACCCGCTGGAAGCCCATGCCCACCCCCTGCTCCCGGGCGAGCCAGACGTACGGGCCCGTCCTGGCAACCACAGCCCGCCCGAGCAGCGCTCCCCAGAAGGAGGCGAGGCGCTCCGGGTCGCTGCAGTCGACGATCACGTGGGAGATTGCGGCGAAGGATCCGTCCACCCCGCGATCGTAGCCGCGCAGCCCACCCTCGCCTCTGGCGGCGCGCCGCCACACGGTCGACCCCGCACCCGGGCGAGGCCCGCCCATCCGATGACCACGCGCCGCACCTCACGCGACGCCGTCCCTGCACGGCACAATCCCGCCCATGAGCGTCGAGGTCCGCCCCGCCACCATCGCCGACGTGCCGGCCCTCCTCGACCTCTACCGGCAGCTCGCCGAGGGTTTCGGCGACGGTCCGGAGCTGAGCGCCGCCCAGGGGGAGGAGATCTTCCGCCAGATCGCCGTGCAGCCCGACCGCACGCTGCTCACCGCGACCGTGGACGGGGCCGTCGCGGGAACCGTCGACCTGCTCGTGGTCAGGCCCAGCCTGACCCACCGGGGCCGGCCCTGGGCGGCGGTCGAGAACGTGGTGGTCGGACGCGAGTTCCGCCGTCTGGGCGTGGGCCGGGCGCTCATGGAGGAGGCGGCGCGGCGGGCCCGGGAGGCGGGCTGCCACCGGCTCCAGCTCCTCTCGCGGGTGCAGCGCAAGGAGGCTCACGCCTTCTACCGGGCCATCGGCATGGAGGCCAGTGCCCAGGGCTTCCGGCTCAACTTCGACCACCGCTCCGATTCCCCGCGCGGAGATGTCCCCTGAGTGAAGATTTACCTGCGAGAATCTTCACCCTCGCCACCCCTACTCCGAGGGCGGATCGGCCGCTCCACTGGAGGACCCACCGATCATGGCCACTGAAGACAAGCAACGTATCCTCGACTGGTGCGGCGCGGGCAGCGATGTCCGGTACGTGCAGGAGGGGGCCGACCCCGGTGCCGACTTCAGCCTGGTGCTGGAGAGCACGGGCACCGAGCTCACCGCCACGCTCCCGAGCGGCAGCGATCGAATCGTTCTGCGCAACGTCGTCGACCTGGCCCAGGCCGCCCAGCCCGCCGGGAGTGGCGACCTCGCCGCCGACCTCACCGACCTGGAGGAGCGGCGCCCCGGCCCTGTGACCGTGGTTCTCGAGCCGACCGGGGAGGCCGTCGCGGTGAGCTCCTGGGTGGTGAGCGACGGGCTCACCAAGCACAGCTTCCTGACCGCGGTCAGTGACGTCATCCGGACCCGAGGGGCGGTGCTGCGCCTGGCCGGCCTGCCCGCGGATCTGCCCGCCGCCGAGACGGCCGGTGCGGTGGCCGCGCCCGAGGAGCAGGAGGTCCCCGAGGTCGCTCTCTCGGGCGCCTCCACCGAGGCCGTCCCCGAGATGGCCGCGGTCCCCGAGCCGGTGGCGACGTCGGAGCCGTCGCCCTGGGCCTGGACGCCCTCCGCCCCCACGCCCGTCTACGGCGCCACCGAGGAGACGGAGCCGGCGCCGGCCTACGGCGTCCCGGAGGATGCCGCCCCGGCACCAGCGGCCGACGCGCCGGAGGAGGCCCCGGTCTCCGAGACCGAGCCCGCCCCCGAGACACCGGTCGAGGAGCCGGCCGCCGAGCTGCCCGCCGCCGAGGAGCCGGTGTCGGCCTTCAGCGCCTGGGGCGCGGCGAGGTCCACGGCGGACGAGCCCGAGCCCGCCGCCACCACCGAGCCCGCCGAGGAGCAGCAGCCTGCCTTCGGCGCCTGGGGCGCGGCGACGCCCGCATCCGAGGAGCCAGCGCCCGCCGCCACCACCGAGCCCGCCGCAGAGACGGTGCCCACCTTCAGCTCGTGGGGCTCGTCGGAGTTCACCCCGGCGGCGGAGCCGGTCGCCGAGACGCCCGCCGCGGGCGTGGAGGAGCAGGTCCCCGTCTACAGCCCGTGGGGCTCGCCGGCGACGGCGCCGGAGCAGCCCGCGGTCGAGTCCGAGCCGGAGCCCGAGGCCACCCTGCCCGGTGTCGAGCAGGAGCCGGCGACCTCCAGCCCGTGGACGACGGCGCAGCCGGCCGCGGAGGAGGTGGCGGCGCAGACCACCCCCGCCGCCACCGAGGAACAGACAGCGGTCAGCCCGTGGGCGTCGCCCGCCGCGACCAGCTTCGAGACCGCCACCTCACCGAGCCAGGGCTACCAGCCCGAGACGGCGCCGGCCGGCTTCGACGCCACCCCGAGCCCGGCCGGCCCGGTGGGTGGGTACACCGCCGGCGGCAGCGCACCGGGCTACGACCAGGCGTACACGCCGGAGGCGGCGGCGACCCCCGTGCCGGCGCCCGCCCCGATCCAGCCGGCCTGGACCCCCAGCCATCGGGTCCCCCCGCAGGGGATGCAGGCGTGGGCCGCCCCCGACCCCGCCGGTGCGGTGGTCGCCACGCTCGGCGGCCACCTTCCGGTGCAGGTCACCGAGGTCCGCGGGGCCTGGGCGCACGTGCTCTGCTCCAACGGCTGGACCGGTTGGGTCGACGACCGCCTGCTCATCGTCGGAGCGTGACCCGGGCCCGGTCGGCGGGCGTGCACGTCGGGGAGGGCGTCCGTGTGCTCGCGCGCGGACGCCCCCGGCGCCGCCCGGGGGGCTGACCTCGGCATGGAGGTCAGGGCGGAGGTGATCGGGAGCCTCTGGAGGATCGTCGCCGAGGTGGGCCAGCGGGTCGAGGAGGACGAGACCATCCTCGTGCTCGAGTCCATGAAGATGGAGATCCCGGTCACGAGCCCGATCAGGGGGACGGTGACCGCGATCCTGGCCCGCCGGGGTGAGGTGGTCCAGGAGGGCCAGACCGTCGCCATCGTCGAGTAGGCCGGCCGCCCCTCGCCCGGGACCGCCTGCCCAGAATGGGAGGGTGGAGACCACCATCAGCCCTGATTCCGCGACCCCCGCTGGGTCGGCGACTCCCGCACCGCGGGAGCGGTGGGCGCGGCTCAGGTCCTCGACGCCATTCCAGGTGATCGGCACCTACGGCTCGACGCAGAGCGGCAACAACGCGGCGGGCCTCGCCTTCAACGCCTTCATGGCGATGTTCCCGATGATCCTCGGGGCGCTCTCCATCATCGGCCTGGTGGTGGGCAACCCGGGCATCCGCAGCCAGGCCCAGTCCCTCATCCTCCGCACCTTTCCCGGCCGGAGCGGCGCCGAGCTGAGCGCGGTCGTCACCAACGATCTGCACCACTACGCCGGCTTGCTCGGCATCGTCGGCGTGCTCGGGCTGGTCTGGGGATGCACCAACTTCTTCGCCTCGCTGGAGTTCTGCCTCGGACGGATCTTCGACATCGGCCAGCGCGACTTCCTGCGCCAGCGGGGGATGGGCGCGGTGATGATGCTGGTGCTGGTGGCCACGCTGCTGGTGGCGATCGGTGCCACCACGCTGATGAACCTGGTGCCGGTGATGGCCGGGCTCGGACCGCTGGCCGGCTTCCTGGCCATGGCGCTGCTGAACCTGGTGATCTACCGTCTCGTCCCCAACCGCACCTTCCGGCTTCGCGAGCTCTGGCCGGGAGCGGCGCTGGCGGGTGGGATGATCGAGCTGATCACCCTGCTCTTCCCCCTCTACGCCAAGCTGGCGCATGGCTTCGACACCTATGGGCAGAGCCTGGCGCTCTTCTTCCTGCTGGCCACCTGGCTCGCCTTCCTGTCTCAATTCATCCTCATCGGCGCCGTCTGGAACCGCGTGAGGCTGGGGGAGAAGTTCACGGCGTCGGGGCTGCTGGCCTCCGCGACCACCGCCTCCCCCGACTCCGCCCGCCACGATGCGGTCGCGGAGCGACGCGGCGCACCCGGAGGTGACAGGATCAGCGCCGGGGCGGCCGCCAGCCCCCACGGCTCGCCGGAGCGGTCGCACCCCTCGGAGACCAGCCCCCCAACGTGAGCGCCGGCTACGACACCCAGCGGGTCACCACCGCCGACAACGTCGGCATCAGCTTCCGCGTCGCCGGGCTCGCCACCCGGTTCGCCGCCGCCCTCCTCGACGGTCTCCTGCTGGCGATCCTCCTCTTCATCGCCACCGTGCTGATCGGCGCCGTCGCCGACGAGCTGGCCGGCAGCACGGCGGGCAACTCCGCCATCGAGGTGCTCAGCCTCGCCGGCCTGCTGCTCACCGCCTGCCTGCTGCTGATCGCGATCCTCTACTTCACGATCGCCCAGGCGGTGAGCGCGGGACGGACGCCCGGGAAGGCCGCCCTGGGGCTGCGGGTGATCCGCATCGACGGCGGGTCGGCGAACCTCGGCGCCTACTTCCTGCGCAGCGCCGCCTACATCCCCGACCTGCTGCTCGCGCTGGGGCCGATCCTGATGTTCTTCCACCCCCAGTCCCGCCGTCTCGGCGACCTCCTCGCCGGCACGGTGGTGGTGCGGGAGCGGACCCCGGTGACCCTGCAGGCGGCGACCGCCCCGGCCCCCGTCTACCTGCGCAGCCGCGATCCGGGGCCGGTCATCGACGGGCTGGCGCACCTGGGGGAGCGCGAGCTCAACGCGGTCCGGACCTTCCTCAGCCGGCCGGGGATGCCGCCGGCCCAGCGGGCCGAGCTGGCGGGGCGGCTCGCCAGCCCTCTGCTCCAGCGCCTCGAGCTGCCCTCCGGCGCCCCGGAGCGGATGTGGCCGCCCGAGCTGTTCCTGGAGCGGCTCTACCTGCAGCTTGCCGCCCGGCTCCGGCCCGGAGACCTCGCCGGGGCGTTCCCCCCTCCCCCCTACGGTGGGATCGCCGGACGGCCCCCTTGGGTACCGTGAACCTGGAGGCCTTCACCGCCGGGCGCCGGCCCCGCTGGGCCGAGCTCGAGGCGCGCACCGCGACCCTGGCCGGGAGCCGGCTGCGCGGGCTGCGGGCCTCGGACGTCGAGCGCTTCGCGATCCTCTACCGGCGGACCGCCAGCGACCTCGCGATCGCCCGCCGCGACTTCCCCGACCAGCCGGTCACCGAGTACCTGAACTCGCTCTGCGGGCGCGCCCACGTGCTGCTCAACCGCGGCTCGCCGCCCCGGCTCCGGAACGCGCTCCGCTACTTCGCGACCGGCGCGCCGCGGGCCTTCCGCGCCAACTCCGGCTACTTCCTGGCCTCGCTCGCACTCCTGCTCGCCGGCACGCTCGCGGGCTGGCTGGCCTACGACCTCCGGCCCGACCTCCACGGGTTGCTGGTGCCCAACTCGCTCTTCGCCGAGATGGCCCAGGGGAGCCCCGGCATCGGTGTGCCCCAGCCCTTCCTGGCCGCGCCCAGCATCTTCCTGCACAACATCGAGGTGGCGGTGATCGTCTTCATCCTCGGCATCTGCGCCGGCCTGCCCACCGCCTTCCTGATCCTGCTTCAGGGCTGGAGCCTCGGAACCCTGGGAGCGGCCGTCCACGCCGGCGGGTACGACTACGCCTTCTGGTCGCTGATCGCCGCCCACGGGGTGCTGGAGCTGAGCGTGATCGTCACCGCGGGGGCGGCGGGGCTGCGCCTCGGCGACGCGCTGCTGCGGCCCGGGCTGCGCAGCCGGGTCGATTCGATCGCCCATGCGGGCGGGGACATGGTGGGGCTGGCCCTCGCCACCATGCTGCTCCTGGTGATCGCCGGCACCCTGGAGGCGTTCGTCTCCCCGAGCGGGATGCCCGGCGGGGCCAAGATCGCGATCGGCCTGGGGGTGGGCGCCTGCTTCTACGCCTGGCTGCTGCTCGCCGGCCGCGGCCGGCCGGCCGTCCCCACGCTCGCCCTCGACCCGGCCCCGCCCCGGCCGGCCACCGCGGGCGCCGACCTGGCCGCTCTCGGCTGACCGCACCCCGCAGCCGAACGCACCCTTGACGGCCAGCGACCGCAGCCTTCGGCCGTCTCCGGGTCTGCGCCCGGAGCCCCGCGGGGGACCTCGAAGGGGCCGCGCGTAGACTGGCCTCATGGAGGTCGTGCGGATCCGCCCCCGGGGGTACTGCCACGGGGTGGTGGAGGCGATCCGGCTGGCCAAGCAGGTCGGCGCCGAGAAGCGTGGCGAGCCGGTGACCATGCTCGGCTACCTGGTCCACAACGAGCACGCCACCCGCGAGCTGGAGGAGGCCGGGGTCCGCCTGGTGGCCGAATCCGACCGCATGAAGGGACTGGCCCAGATCACCGAGGGCACGGTCATCTTCACCGCCCACGGGATCTCGCCCCAGGTGGTGGATGCCGCCCGCCAGCGCGGGCTCACCATCGTCGACGCGACCTGCAGCGACGTGACCCGCACCCACGACCTGGTCCGGGAGCTGACCGGGCGCGGCGTCCACGTCATCTACATCGGCAAGCGCGGCCACCCCGAGCCGGCCGGGGTGATGGGGGTGGCGCCGGACCGCACCACGCTGATCGAATCAATCGAGGAGGCCGACGCTCTCGAGTTCCCCCCGGGACCCGCCTCGGGGTCACCTGCCAGACCACCCTCTCGATGTGGGACACCCAGGCGATCATCGATCGGCTGGTGGAGCGCTTCCCCGAGATCGAGGTCCACAACGAGATCTGCCGCGCCACCCAGGAGCGGCAGGAGGCGGCGGTGCTCGCCGCCGACGACGTCGACTGCGTGGTGGTGGTGGGCAGCCGGCGCAGCAGCAACAGCCGGCGGCTGGCCCAGGTCGTCGAGGAGCTGGGGCACAAGCCCGCTCACCTGGTGGACACCGCCGCCGAGCTCCGCCCGGAGTGGTTCGAGGGGGTCAGGCGGGTGGGGGTCACCTCGGGCGCCTCGACGCCGACCCATCTCACCCGCGAGGTGGTCGCCGCTCTGGAGGCGATGCCCGGCCGCGACCCGGAGGCCGCGGCCACCTGACCCGCCTGACCCGGCCCGTGGGCGGGCCGCCGCGTTCCGGCTACGAAGTGTTCACGAGTTGCTCACGGCGCCGGGGCGCGGCCTAATCTCGCGCCATGCGCTTCGGCAAGCAGCATCTCGGCCCCCGCCTCGTGCTCGCGCGGATCGTCGCGTACTGCCAGGCGGCCGTCCTGGTCCTGGTGGCGGTCAACCTGCTCGAGATCCTGCTGATCGGCGGCAGCACCAGCGGGCTCTCGTTTCAGGGCGCCTTCGCCACCACCTCGGTCAGCGGGAACCGGACGGTGGTCACCGCCTTCGCGCTCTTCGTCGTCGCCGTCGTCCTGATCCTCGTCGAGCAGCGGGCGGCCGGAGATGGCGGCGCCCGCCGGGCCCTGGCCGTGGTCGAGGCCGTGTTTGCAATCGGCTTCGTCGGGTTCGTCGCCGCCGCCCTGGGGGGCTGGCTGTTCGGCCCCGCGGCCGCGCTCATCGTCGTCGGCCTCCATTACTGGCCCGAGCTCAGGGCGTACTTCTTCGCCGACAAGATCGCAAACGCGGCGAGCGAGGGTGCCGAGCCACCCGCGCTTCCGCTTGACACACCCGCGCCCCCGATGGCGCCGCCTTTCGCATCGCCCACATCACCCGGCCCCGCGGTCTCCGCCGCGGGAGCGGGAACGCGCGAAACCGCCCCGCCGCATCTATAGTCGCGGGATGGAGCGACCCGCGCGGGCCGCCCCCTTTCGACCATCTGCGTGGGAGCGACTGTGATGCAACGACCGCCGGTTCCCGGCTCGGTCACGCTGGGCCGAGTCCTGCTCATCATCGAGAGCGTCCTCTGGCTGCTGGCGGGGCTCGCCGTGGGCGGCTTCGGCGTGCTGGTGTTCACCGCGGTGGCGAACATCAACAACCGGCTGGCGCAGATCGGTTACACGGGCACGCCCTTCACCACCGCGGAGGCCGGCGCGGTCGGCGGCACCCTGGTGGTGGTCGGGGTGGTGATCCTCATCATCGCCATCCTCGGCATCTGGTCGGGAGCGGCCATCGGCCGGCTCACCGGGGGCCCGCGCGCCACCGCCATCGTGCTCTGCTGCCTGGGAGTGGTGATCGGGATCTTCAGCGTCGTCGGCGGCCTGCGCCGGGGCGCGACGGTCACCACCGGCACCACCACCCTTCGCGACACCCCGATCCCCGGGATCGTGATCCTGCTCGTGAACCTGGTGATCATCTGGTGTTTCGGCTTCGCCCGCAGCGCGCGGGCGGCGTTCCGCTCGCTGCCCACCGCCGCGTACCCGATGACCGCGCCGGCGGGGTACGGCGCGGCGCCGTACGGCCAGGCGATGTACGCGGCGCCGGCGGCGGCGCCGTACGGTCAGGCGGCGGTGCCGGGAGGCTCCTCGGCCGCTCCCCCCACGCAGGCGGATGCGACCCAGAGCTTCCCGCCCCCGCCTCCGCCACCCCCACCCCCCGGGGACCTCAGCTTCGCCTCCGCCGCGGGGTCGCCCGAGGTGCCGCCGGAGATGGCGGAGCTGAGCTTCGAGGCACCCGCTCCGCCCGTGGAGGCACCCCCGGAGTCCCTCGCCGATCTGAGCTTCGACGCCTCCGGTGGGGCGCAGCCTCCCGACGCTCCCCCGGCCGCCGATCCCGACCTCGCCGGCGAGGTGGCGGCGGGCGGCCCGAGCGACTTCCCCCCGCCACCCCCCGCACCCGAGACGTAGGCGCTCGGCGGGCTCACACCCGCTGACGGCGGAGGACGAACCGGCTGGCCACGCCGCGGGGCGCCGCGGCGCCCCGCCCTTGCCGCCCCGCGCCGTCCGCCGGCTCACAGCCGGGAGTGGCGCTTGAGCTCCAGGTAGCGGTTGACCAGCCGCGGGGAGAGGCTGCGGGCGTCGGCGTCGAGGGTCTCGACCCCGCTCCGGCGGAGCAGCTCGAGGGTCTGCTCGCGATCGGCGACCAGGCCGCTCGCCACCGCCCGCGCGTACGTCGAGGCGGCGTCGGCGGGCCGGGCCCGGGCGGTGTCCTCCAGGGCGGGGTCGCGGACGGTGATCACCAGCGGGAGGTGGCGGTGGCGCAGCCGGGCGCACTGGCGGACCAGGGCCTGGCCCTGGTCGGGGTCGAGCACGTCGGTGAAGATGACGACCAGCGCCCGCCGCCGCTGCCAGCGGCTCAGCTCCGCCAGCGCCTCGTCGTAATCGGCCTCCACCTCGCCGGCTCGGATCGGGCGGACCGCGTCCAGGAAGCGGCGCATCTGGAGCCGTCCGGGGCGGGCCGGGAGGGTGACCGTGACCCGGTCGGCGAAGGCGAAGAGGCCCACCCGGTCGCCGGTGGCGAGGGCGACGTGGATGAGCAGGAGGGCGGCGTTGATGGCGTGGTCGAGCTTGGTGAGCTCACCGGCGCCGACCCCCATGAGCCGCCCGTGATCGAGGCAGACGATCACCGGCTGGGCGCGCTCGGGGATCAGCTCGGTCGCCATCAGGCGCCCGGTGCGCGCGGTCGCCTTCCAGTTGATGAAGCGCTGGGGATCGTCCGGGACGGCCTCCCGGATCCGCTCGAACTCGGTGCCCTCGCCGGGCCGGCGCTGGGTCCGCACCCCCAGCTCGGCGAGCTGGCCCCGCCGCGCCAGCGCCTGGTAGACGCGGATGGCGGCCAGGTCCGCGTCGATCCGGACCGTCTCCCCGCCGCCGATGGAGGATTGGCGCAGTCCGAGGCCCCACGGACCCGGGCAGCGGACCACGGTGGCCCCGAACCTCTCCTCTCCCCTCCCCGCCGGCGTCAGCGTGTAGCGGAGGGTGCCGGGAATCCCGAGGTTGCCGATCGCCCCGGCGGCGGCCAGCCGGGGCGGGTGCTCGTCGCGCACCGTCGCCGGGAGGAGCCGGACCGGGCGCGCGCCGCGACCGGTCGCGAGCCCCGGAACCCATCTCCGCCGCCCTGGCCCGCGGCCCAGCCGGGGACGGAGGCCGACGTGGACGGAGACCGGATTGGCCCGACCCACGGAGAGGATCTCATCGTGCTCGCGGGTGACCTGGAGGCGGTCCCGTCCGGGCGCGCGCAGCGCGTCGGCGAGCACCACTCCGGCCGCCAGCGTGATCGCGACGATGCCGGGAACCAGCAGGGCGGGCACGCCCGAGCTGGCGGCCAGGGGGATGAGGGCGACCACGAGGAGGGCCGCACCCCACCGGGTCATGGCCGCGGCTCGTTCCCGCCGAACCCGCTGCCGGCCCGGCTCATCGGGGTACCGGGACCCGGTTGACCGCCCGTTCCACCGCGGCCACCTCGCCGACACCCTGGATCTCCGCCTCGGGGCGCCGGATCAGGCGATGGCGCAGGGCGGGGATGCAGATGTCCTTCACGTCCTCGGGAGCCACGTAGTCACGGCCGCGCAGCGCCGCCATGGCCTTGCCGCCCTGCAGCAGCGCGATCGACCCGCGCGGGCTGGCCCCCAGCACCAGGTCGGGGCTGGTGCGGGTTGCGGCCACGATCTGGCCGATGTAGCCGACGATGGCATCGCTCACCGTGATCCGGGCGATCTCGGCGCGGGCCGCGTCCAGGGACGCCTGGGTGACCACCGGGGCGATCCCGGCCGCCTCCAGGTCGTGGGGGTCGAAGCCGCGGTCGAAGCGTCGCAGCATCTCGGCCTCGGCGTCGCCCGCCGGGATCGGCACCTCGAGCTTCAGGAAGAATCGGTCGAGCTGCGCCTCGGGGAGCGGGTAGGTCCCCTCGTACTCGATCGGGTTCTGGGTGGCGACCACCAGGAAGCGCGGCCCCAGCGGCATCCGCTGCCCGTCGCTGGTGACCTGGCGCTCCTCCATCGCCTCGAGGAGGGCGGCCTGGGTCTTGGCGGGGGCGCGGTTGATCTCGTCGGCGAGCAGGGTGTCCGTGAAGATCGGGCCGGGCCGGAACTCGAAGGTGCCGCTCCCCGGACGGTAGACGTTGGTCCCGATGATGTCGGAGGGCAGCAGGTCGGGGGTGAACTGCACCCGTTTGAAGCGCGCGTCCATGGCCGCGGCCAGGCAGCGGGCCATCAGCGTCTTGGCGGTGCCGGGGACGCCCTCGAGCAGCACGTGCCCGCCGCAGAGGATCGCGAGGAGCAGGCCGTCGACCACCGCCTGCTGCCCGACCACGGCGCGGCCCACCGTCTCCTGGAGGGTGGCGCGGAGCTCGACGGCGGCGGGCATTTGGGGGGCATTGTGGCAGGGCCAGGATCGCAGGGACGCGAGGCGCGCCAGCCCGGCCCGGCCGCCCGCCGGCCTCAGCGGATGGCCGCGACCCCCCACTCGGCCTCGAGGGCGTCGACGCGGCGGGCCAGCCCCAGCAGGTCGTCCTCGGTCGGCCGCTCGCCGGCGAGCCGGCGCGCCTGCTCCAGGAGGACGGCCGCGGCGCGCGCCCGATCCTTCCCGAATCCGGCCAGCGCGGCCGCGAAGTCGGGATCGGGAAGGCGCGGTTCGACCCCGGTCGCCCGGCCCACCCGCAGCTTCAGCTCCTCCGCGTAGCGCCCGGCGACCGCGCCCCGCTCGCGGCTCCGCGAGAGCAGGTGGCCCACCGCCTCGATGTGCTCGAGCACGCTCGGGACCCGCGCCGGGTCCCGCCGGGGCAGCGGCCGGCCGAGCCGGCGGCCGCTGGTCACGAGGTAGGCGAGCACCACCAGCACGGCCAGCAGGACGGCGGCGAGCAGCGGCCCCTGGAAGACGGCACCCAGGCCCTGGTCCCCGGCTCCGGCGGTGCCGAGGTGGTGGACCTCGTCGAAGCCGACCCGGCCGCCGCGACCGCTCCCGACCAGTCCGAGGACGAAGGCGGCCGAGCTGCCCCGGCGCAGCCCGTCGTTGCTGAGCGGGTACTCGCTGCCCAGGAGGTAGAGGCGGCCGGCGCCCACCCGGATCGCCGCGGCCGCCGGCGCCGCGGGGTCGCCGAGCAGGGGCACCAGGTTGCCGTCACCGCCGGAGAAGGTCCAGACGCTTCCCGAGGTCGCCTCCCCGGACGCGGTGAGCGGCACGCTGGACACCCCGGCGCTCCCGGGGAAGGGCTGGGCGGGAGCGGCGCTGGTGAGGTCGGAGGGCTGAGCCGCGATCCCCAGCGGGTCGAGCACCGCGGCCACCGAGGTCGGGTCGGAGACCGCCAGGATCACCTCGCCGCCCCCGTCCAGGAAGGCGGTGAGGGTGGCGTCGTCGCCGGACGTGTACGCGTAGTCGTCCAGGGGGTCGGCGGAGATCAGCACGTCGGTCCCCCCCAGGTCGAATTCCGAGTAGATGCGGTGGACGCCGGCGCCGGTGGCCGGGAGCCAGTCATAGAGGGCGAGGGTCCCGGCCCGCCCGTTGGCGGTGCTGGAGGGGTCGTCGGCGGCGCTGGCACCGGGCCCGGCGATGACGACCGCCAGCACCATCACGGCGAGCACCGCCACCAGGATCGCGACCGGGGTCAGGGCGGTCCGCCTCACGACCCGGGACGCCCCCGCCCGGCGAGCGCACGGATCGTCTGGCAGCGACCCCGGACCTCCTCCCAGCGGCCGGCATCGACCGGCTCCTCGGAGTACCAGGCGCGATCGAATCCGGCCGCCGCCGGGGCGAGCTGTGCGGCCAGCTCCGGGTCGCCCCGGGCGTGGGCGAGCAGCTCGGGGGTGGTCCAGGCCGGCTGCACGGGGAGCCGGCCACGCTGGACCAGGGAGACCAGGGCGCTCCGGAAGGCGTGCCGGATCGCGGCGCGGAAGTCGCCCCCCGCCGAGGCGGCGAGCGCCCGACCCCACTCCTGCTCGGCGTCGACGGCGCGCGGGGACGCGGCCGGCGCGGCCCGGGTCTCGCCGCCCGAGGCCGCGACCTGGCGGATGCGCCAGACCGCGATGGCGGCGACGATGCCGAGCAGCAGGGCCGCGAGGATCCCCGCGCCCAGCGGACCGAGGGTGCCGAGGACGCCGCCCAGCGCGTTGCCGAGCGCGCTGATGAGCTGCTGGAGCCAGTTGGGGGACGGCGGCTGATCGAGGTTGGCGAAGGCCGGGGAGCCGTACACGCGGGCGAGCGACTGGCGGTCGTGGGCGGTGAGGCCGGCGCAGCCCGAGCCGGAAGCGGCCTGGAGGGTCGCCGCGGTGGTGGCGAGCAGCCGCTCGGCGCCGCTCGACGTCGCCGCCCTCGAGGTCGGCGATCGCCGGGGCGAGCGCCGAGGACGCGTGGTCGGCGGAGCCCAGCGCCTGGAGCCGCGCCACCGCCCCCTGGATCGATGTGCCGGCCTCCAGCCCGACGCGCACCTGGAGGAGCTGGGCGACGTAGTCCCCGTCGCAGCTCGCGGCCGCGACCCCGACGCTGCCAAGCGCCAGGCCGGATGCCGCCGCGATCAGCGGCAGCAGCAGGAGCGAGCGGCGGGGGCCGGCGATCATCGCTCAGATCGACTGGGCGAGCATCTCGATGTCGAAGGCCTCGCGGCGGATCCGGATGTCGTAGTACACCAGGGTGAGCAGGATCAGGATGAAGGGCGAGGTGAAGATGTCGATGACCCCGGTGATCAGCACCTGGATCGAGGACTGGGTGATCGCCGGCGCGGTGCCGACGATCAGCTCGGCGACCCCGTTGAGGATCCCGCTCAGGATGCCGCTGACCACGCCGATCACCAGGTAGAAGAGGAAGATCCTCCAGAACGACCCGGAGGTCAGCCGCCAGCTGCGCCGGAAGGCGGCGATCGGGGAGAGCCGTTCCAGGATGACGGTCTGGATGCCGAGGCACATCTTGATCAGGACAAAGAAGACAAAAACAACCCAGCCGACCAGCACCAGCACCAGCAGGCCGGCGCCCGCGACCCCCCCGAGCAGGATGGCCAGGCCGCCGGCCACCACCAGGGGGAGGACGGCGACCACCAGCTCGAGCAGGACGTAGCCGATCAGGCTGGCGATCCGGCGCAGGGCCATGCCCAGGCCCGGCCCGACCCCGGTGGGACGGTCGAGGTACTCGTCGCTGACCACCCGGATGACCGCGCCCTGGGCGAGCGGCATCAGCAGGATGTAGTAGCCGACGGTGATCGCCAGGATGGCGAGCAGGGCGGCGGTCAGCGTGCTCAGCTCGTTGAGCGCCCCCGCCGAGGTGAGCGGCTGCGGCTGCGCGGAGATGCTGCTGATGGTCGCGAAAGGTGAGCGCTCCCCGAAGTACTCGACGACGAGGTAGGGGAGCTGGAAGAGCGCGGTGATGGCGAGGATGGGCAGGAACTTCCGGCGATAGACCGTGAAGGTGGAGTTGAGCAGCTCACCGAATGACTGGGCCCGGAACCGGCCCGAGCCGGCGACCGGGGGCGCCCACGCCCAGGTGGGGAAGCCGGGTGGGGCGTAGCCGGGTGGTGGTGGCGGACCGTAACCGGGTGGCGGGCCGTAGCCCGGAGGCGGTCCGTAGCCCGGTGGCTGTCCGTAGCCCGGTGGCTGTCCGTAGCCCGGTGGCGGTCCGTAGCCGGGGGGCGGACCGTAGCCCGGAGGTGCGCCGTAGCCGGGGGGCGGGCCGTAGCCCGGAGGTGGGCCATAGCCGGGGGGCGGGCCGTAGCCGGGGGGCGGGCCGTAGCCCGGTGGCGGACCGTACCCCGCAGGTGGGCCGTAGCCCGGGGGCGTGCCGGGGCCGGGAGGGGGGGAAGGTGGGACCGACGCGGGCGGTGGCGCGTTTCCAGGATCGGGCACCGGCCCATTGTGGGTCACCCTCCGGGGGGTTCGGACGCCCTCCCGCCAGGCTGTTGCACGCCTCACCGGGGCAAATCCGACATTCAGGGATGGGCCGGCGCCGGCGGTGAACGTCGAGACCCCCGGCTCAGGGCGCCGACGGGCGACCTCGCGACTCCGGGCTCGGCCGGCGCCGCCGGAACGCGAGGGCCTGGAGCACGCGCTTCACCCCGGCGTTGTCCACCACCATCCGGGGTCGCTGCTTGCGGTCCCGGCGGCGGTTGCGGGCGCGCTCGCGATCGTCGAGCGCATCGGGGTCGTCCTCACCGGCCATCTCTGGAATGTAGCCCACTCGAGGGCCCGGCTCCGCGTCGGCTTCGCCCGGCGGGTCCGCTCGAGCGGCCCGCTCCCACGGCCCGCGCCCGCGGCCCACTCGGACGGCCGAGCGGACGGCGCTCAGACGGCCGCCGGCCTCAGCCCGTGGCCGTGATGCCCGATCAGCACCCGGACCCCGATGGCGGCCGCCACCGCGGTCACCGCCGCGGCACCGCCGATGACCGCGAAGCCGCGGCCGTCGATCCGCTGCCAGAGGTGGCGGCGGGCGACCAACGCGGCCTCCAGCCGGAGCATCGACTCGGCGTAGATGCGCTCGCGGTCGGCGGGGGTGAGCGCCCACGCCCGGTAGGCGTCAGCGATCTCCGTGGCGAGGTCGACCAGGCCGCGCAGCGCGAGCGGGAGGTCGTCCATCCCGGCTCCGATCCGCTGCCGGTTCAGTGCGGCATCGAGCCGCTCGACATCGTCCACCTCCGGCAGATCGGGCACGCGGATCATGCCCGGCCCTCCGCATGCCCGGGCGGGAGGATGGGGGGGCCGTTCCGCTGAGCCGGGCCATCGGTTCCGACGGCGTGGCGCGCGCTTCCGTCGGGCAGCGGGGCTCCGAACCGCTTGCGCAGGGTGGTGAGGGCGCGGAAGGTGAGCAGCTTCACCGCTCCCTCGCTGCGGCCCATGATCTCGGCGATCTCGCGGTTGTGCATCTCGGCGGCGAAGCGCAGCGCCACCGCCTGGCGCTGGTCGTCGGGGAGGGCCCTCACCGCGGCTCGCACCTCCTCGGCGCGGTCCAGCCTCTCGACCTCCTCGAGCGGCGAGGGGTCGTCGCTGGCCATCGACGGGCTCAGCTCGATCCACCCGGGACGGCGCCGCTGGCGCGCGACCAGGTTGGAGGCGACGCGGTAGAGCCATGACGAGTAGGGGACGCCGCGCCACTCGAAGCGCGGCAGCTCCTCCAGTCCCTTGGCGAAGGTGGCGGCGGTCACGTCCTCAGCGAGCTCCCGGTTCCTGGTGAGGGTGTAGATGTAGGCGAAGATCTGGTCGACGTAGCGCTCGTACAGCGGCGCGAACGCCGCCTGATCGCGCTGCGCGGCCAGGATGAGCTGGCGCTCCTCCTCGAGCTCGGCATCGGTGCGACGGGCGATGTCAGCGCCTCCCTCGAGGCGGTGCCATCCAGCAGAAGCCGATCGGCCGGAACCCGTTACGGGCCCCCGGCCCCGGCCCCGATCCGGCGCCGACGCCGTGCAGGGCACCCTTCCCCTCTTCGCCAATACCGGAATCGGCGCCGGTTGGGACCGGCGCCAGCAGGCCCGCCGCCCTCATCCCCGCAGCAGCTCGAGCCGGCGGCCCGCGTCCGCGAAGGCCGTGAGCGCCTGGTCCAGCTCATCGGTGGTGTGGGTGGCGCAGACGATGGTCCGCACCCTGGCCCTGCCCCGCGGCACGGTGGGGAATCCGATCCCCTGGGCGAAGACGCCCCGCTCCATCAGCAGGTCGGAGAGCCGCATCGCGGTCGCGGCCTCGCCGCACATGACCGGGGTGATCGGAGTCTCGCTGGTGCCGATGTCGAAGCCGAGCTCGCGCAAACCCTGCTTGAAGTGCCGGGTGTTGGCCCAGAGCCGCTCGATCAGCTCCGGCTCGGACTCGAGGACGTCGATCGCGGCGATGCAGGAGAGGGCCACCGCGGGCGGATGGCTGGAGGAGAAGAGGAAGGGCCGGGCCCTGTGGATGAGGTGGTCGCGCACGGTCTGGCTGGCCGCGACATAACCGCCCACGACGCCGACCGCCTTGGAGAGGGTGCCGATGTTGAGCGCCACCCGTCCGTGCAGCCCGAAGTGGTCGGTGGTGCCCCGGCCGTGGTCGCCGAGCACCCCGGTGGCGTGAGCGTCGTCGACCATCACCGCCGCCCCGTACCGCTCGGCACGCTCGACCAGGCCGGGCAGCGGGGCGATGTCCCCGTCCATGGAGAAGACGCCGTCGGTGACCAGGAGGATGCGGCGGTATCCCTTGGCCCGCGCTGCGGCCAGGGCGCGCTCGGCGTCGTCGAGGTCGCAGTGCTCGTAGAGGAGGCGATCGGCCTTGGTGAGCCGGATCCCGTCGATGATCGAGGCGTGGTTGAGCTTGTCGCTCACCACCACGTCCCCCTCCTCGAGCAGGGCGCTGAGCACGCCGACGTTGACCGTGTACCCGCTCTGGAAGCAGAGCGAGGCCTCGGTCCGCTTGAAGGCGGCGAGCCGCGTCTCGAGCAGCTCGTGGACGGTCTGGGTGCCCGCGATGGTGCGCACCGCGCCGGTGCCGGCGCCCCACTTCCGCGCCCCCTCGATGGCGGCCTCGACCAGGCGGGGATGGGTGTTGAGGCCGAGATAATTGTTGCTGCTCAGGTTGATGAGCTCCCTGCCGCCGATCACCACGTCGTGCCCCTGCGGGAACTCGAGGACCCGGAGCGGTCGGAGGAGCCCCTCATCGCGGAGCCGGTCGAGGTCCTCGGCGAGCGACCTGTCGAGGGCCAGAACGGCGTCGGAGCGCTGGGGGATCGCGGTCATGGCCTGAGCGACACCTTGCCACAGCGCCCCGACTTGATGAGCGCGATCGCCTCAGCGATGTCGGCCATGGCGAAGTGGTGGGTGATGAGTGCCGACGCGTCGATCGCGCCGGAGTGGAGGTGGGCGGAGGTCTCCTCCCAGGTGGCGTAGAGGCGGCGGCCGGTGACCCCGAAGAGGGTGACCCCGTGCATCACGACGTCCTGGGAGAGGTCGAGGGTCGCGGGGGCGTCCCCGATCCCGAGCAGCGAGACCCACCCTCCGGATCGGACCAATCGGGTGGCCGCGACCACCGCCACCGGCGCTCCGCTCATCTCCAGGGCGCAGTCCACCTCGCCGCCGGCGGCCCGGCGGACCTCGGCCTCGGCGCTCCCCTCCCCGGACTGGACCAGGACGTCCGCGCCCATCCGCTCGGCCAGCTCCAGCCGGTAGCGGTTGGGCTCGACCGCGATCACCCGCGCCGCCCCCCTGGCCTTGGCGACCGCCACCGCGGCGCAGCCGATCGGACCGCAGCCGAAGACGGCGACGGTGGCGCCGGCCAGCTCCCCGTAGGAGCAGGCGTGGACCGCGTTGCCGAAGGGCTCCATGGCGGCGGCGACCTCGGGGGCCACCTCGGGGCCGACGGGCCAGACGTTGCCGGACGGGAGCGCCACCATGGTGGCGAATCCGCCGTCGGCGTCCACCCCGATGATCCGGGTGTTGGCGCAGACGTGGAAGTCGCCGCGCAGGCACTCGGGGCAGTGGTGGCAGACGAGGTGGGATTCGACCGCGACCCGGTCGCCGACCCGCACCCGGCCGTCCACCCCCTCGCCGAGGGCGACCACCTCGCCGCAGATCTCGTGGCCCATGACCCGGGGCAGGTGGACCCGCGCCTGGGCCCAGGGGTTCCAATCGTAGAGGTGGATGTCGGTGCCGCAGATGGAGGCGGCGACCACCCTCAGCAGGACCTCGCCAGGGCCGGCGGTCGGCTCCTCGACGTCGGTGATGGCGATGCCGGGCCGGGGGGAGTCCTTGATGACAGCACGCACGGCGCCCCGATTATGAGCGTCGGCAGCCCCCGACCTCCCGGTGGGCGGGTCGGCCAGGAACCGCCGACCGGCCGACCACCTCGCCGCCTGGTGCCGCTGCTGAGCGGCTGGTCGCGGCCGCGGTCGCCCCGCCCCCACGGCGCTCGGGGGACGCCCTACGGAGTGGCCGAGGCCGGGATGATGACGAGGCAGGAGGTGGGAGCCGCGGGCTCGGTCGGGGATGAGGGGCAGGGCGACACCCCGAAGATGGGCGCCGAGGGGCCTGCCGAGGGTGAGGCCGCGCCGGGAAGCGGCGCGTCCGGGCTCCGGTAGACCAGGTGCAAGGTCCGGCCCCCATCCGATGTCGCGTACAGCGCTCCCGAGGCCAGGCTGATCAGACCGTGCTCCGCATTCACGAAATCGAGCTCCGTGAGGGAACTCGCGGCCGCCAGCTCGGGATGAGGCGGGCCCGGGGTCTGCCAGGATCGGCCGGCGTCCGTGCTCTCGGCGATGGCACCGTCCTGGAGCAGGGTGACGGCCGTCCCGTCGGGGGCGATCACCGCGCCGGGGTGGGTGCTCTCGGGGGCGGGCAGTGCGCCGCACTCCGGGCTCCAGGTCGCCCCGCCGTCCTTGGTGACGTAGACGCAGGGAGCACCCGAGGTGGTGATCCCGACCATCTCGCCGTCGTCGGGCGTCGTGAAGGCGGGCGGGTCGAGGCCGGAGAGCGTTGACGACGGCGGGATCGGAAGCCGCTGGGGCTGCCAGGTGCGCCCGCCGTCGTGGGTGACCAGAAGGACGGCGGTTCCCATCCCCGCCGGCTGGAGGTCACCGGTGAGGCAGACGCCGACGATCCATCCGGTGCGGAGCGTGCTCCAGCCCGTGGCCACGGGCGGGCATCCGTCGGGAAGGGCGATCGGGGCGATCGGCCCCGGGCCCTTGACGGATGGCACCCGGGTGACTGCGCTCCACCCCGCTCCGGCGTCCGAGGTCTCCCAGAGGGCGAACGATTCCTGGAAGTCGTCGGGCGGCGCCAGGGCCTGCGCGTACACGCCCATCAGGAAGCCGTGGTCGGGATCCACGAAGGTGACGCTGGCATTGGTGACGGGGAGGGCGAGCCGGGTCCAGGTGGCCCCGCAGTCCGAGGTCTGGTACACACCGTCCTGGCCCTCCGCCCACGCGTGTGCGGCGTCGCTCGCCCCGATGAGCTCGCCCGGCGTCATCACGGCTCGCCACTGCGCGCCGCCGTCGTCGGTCATCACCACCGTGGTGGTGGCGATGGCGGCGTTGGAGGTGCCGGGGGACACCCAGGTGACCCGATTGGCCCATCCGTGGGTCGCGTCGAGCATGCGCAGGGTGATGAGCGAGGTGGGGGTCAGGGACTCGGTCGCGGCTGCCGCGGATGTCGACGGTGACGTCGCGGCCGCGCTCCCGCCGGGCGCGCAGGAGCCGGACGAGGAGCCCCACGGTCCCACCACCAGGAGCGCCGCGACCAGCCCGCAGACGGCGACGAGGATCACCGCCGCGGTCAGGCTGACCAGGCGACGATGCCTCATCCTGCCGAGGAGGCGATGGAGGAGGTTGCTCACGTGAACGCACCGGCACTCTAGCCGATGCGGGCCGCCTCCAGCCCGAATGCGTCAAACGGCCCGGCGCCGGGGATGTCTCCCTCGCCCGCTACCGCACCACCGGCGCCGCCACCACCCGCTGCCCCAGGCTGCGGAAGTGGAGCAGGGCGGTGGGGACGAGCAGGGGCAGGCCGACCGCCGCGTTGATGAGATCCACCGGGCCGGCGAAGACCTTGACCAGCATGCAGACGAAGAGCACCAGCCCGGTGAGCATGGTGTTGTAGCGACCCCACGGGGTGCGCACCAGCTCGGGCCGTCTCCGGAGCAGGAAGACGATCGGGGTGAGCAGCAGCGGCGCCAGGTAGCGGAAGACCACGAAGGCCATCAGCCACCAGGTGAAGATGCCCAGCCAGAGGCTGGCGATCGCGGCCACGCTGAAGTAGACGGCGTCGGTGGCCGGGTCGATGGCCTTGCCGAGCTGGGTCACCGGTCCGAAGCGGCGCGCCACCCACCCGTCGACCGCGTCCAGCATCCCCACCGATCCGCCGACGCAGACCCAGAGCAGGAGGCCGAGCCGGCCCGGCAGTGTCCAGCCGGTGCAGAAGAGGAGCGACGGGCAGAGCCAGGCCCGGATCGCCGAGAGCCCGTTGGGCACGCCGTAGACGTCGACCCGGCTGCCGTCGGGGTGGACCAGCAGGGCGGCGCCGCCGGCGATGCCCAGGGACACCAGCAGCCAGCCGGCGAGCGTCAGCAGACCGGCGATCACCTGGCCGCCGCCGTGGACCTGGGCCACCGAGAGGCTGAAGGCCTCGGCGAGGACCAGTCCGAGGGCGGTCCAGCCGAGCAGCGACCGGCGCAATCGCGGGCTGGCGCGGAGCCGCCCCCCGGACTCCCGGAGCAGCCCGGCGAGACCGGAGGGGCCCGGGGTGGCCGCGGGCTCGCCCCCTATTTGATCACCAGGCAGGTGATGGTCTTGAACACGCCCTCGGCGGCCTGGATCTTCTCGACGATCAGCTTGCCGATACCGGCGATGTCGCCCGACTCGACCTGGGCGATGACGTCGTACTCGCCGGTGATCGCGTCGGCGTTGACGATGCCCTGCTGGCCGTGGAGCTTGGTGGCCACCTCCAGCGCCTTTCCGGCGGTTGCGCTGATGAGGACGTAGGCGCGGACCATCTTCTTCCTCCCTGGTTGCCTGCGCGCCGAATGTACCACGGTGCCGCGACCGGACCCGGCCGCGCCGCGAGCGGCGCCTCCCGCCGGCCGCGCGCCGCCCCGTACCATGGAGCCGTGCCCTGGAGCTGGCTGACCAGGTTGCTTCTCGCGACGCTGGCACGGAGATTCGTCCGCTCACGGCAGGCCGGCGCGCCGGGGCCCGACGTGCAGGCGTTCCGGGCCCGGGTGGCCGCGGCGCGCGAGCCCGCGAGCATCGTCGCCCTCCTGCTCGTCCTGGTGATCCTCGCCTGCCCGACCGCCGCGCTGGTCGCCGCCGGGGTCACCCTGCTGCTGCTCGGGCCGCAGTGGCTGGGGGGGGCCTTCGTGGGGGTCGCGGTGCTGCTGATCCTCGCCATGGTTCCGGAGATCGTGCGGCTTCGGCGCACGCTGCACGCCCGGCGGCTGCGCCTGCGCGGCAGCGCGGTGACCCGCGAGCTGGACAGCACCCGGCCGGTCTGATCACGACTCGGCGGGGGTGACGCTCCGCCGGCGTCGCCGCGTGGGGCCGCCGCCCTCGGGCAGCGGGCCGCTGCGGTCGCGGCAGAAGGCCGCCGCACCCGGCCACAATCGACCCCGTGTTGAACAGCGCTCGAGGGCACCTCACCGTGATTGCCGGAGGGGTCGGGGCGATCGGCGGTCCGATCGCCATCACCGCGCTGCTGAGCCTGGTTCAGCCGGCCACCGCCCGCGACTACGTCTTCGTCTACCTCGCCCTGGTCGCCGTGCTCGGCACCCTGAGCGGCCTCCGGCCCGCGCTCCTCGGCGCGGCGCTCAGCTTCCTGCTGGTCGACTACTTCTTCGTGCCCCCCCTGCACACCCTGACCATCGCCGACCCCAGCGACCTGGTCGCCCTGGTGGTCTTCGCCGCCGTGGCGGTGGCCGCCGGCGGGGTCGGATCGGGACGGCGGCACGCACAGATGGAGGCCGAGCGGCTGACCGCGGAGCTGCGCCGCAGCAACGCCGACCTGGAGCGGCTGGAGCGGGAGCAGGCGGAGGCGGCCGCGGTGGCGGTCCGGCTGGCCCAGACCCAGCAGCAGGTCCGGGTGCTGGAGGCCTCCGACCGGCTGCGCAGCGACCTGCTCGCCAACGTCTCCCACGAGCTGCGCACCCCGCTCGCCAGCATCCTCACCGGGGGCACCGAGCTGCTCGAGCGCCCCAACCTCGCGGTCCCGGTCCGCGCCGAGGTGGAGGCGATGGTCTCCGAGGCCCGCCGCCTGGAGCGGCTCGTCTCCGACCTCCTGGACATGGCCCGGATCGAGGCCCACGCGGTGACCCTGGACGCGGTGGAGATCGACCTGGGCGACGCCGTCGGTGCCGCGGCGGGGCGGCTGCGTCTCGCCTCGCCGGGCCGGCCGGTCGAGGTCAGCCTGCCCCCCGACGGGCTGGAGGTGCTCGCGGACTGGGACCGGCTCGGTCAGATCCTCGACAACCTGCTCCAGAACGCGGACCGGCACGCGCCCCCGGGGACGCCGATCACGGTGGAGGCGACGCCGGGCAAGCGCGCGATGGTGGTGGTCCGGGTCATCGATCGCGGCCCCGGGGTTCCCGAGGAGCAGCGCGAGCGGATCTTCGAGCGCTTTGTGCGCGGGATCGACGACGGGCAGCCGGAGGGCGAGGCGGGGCGGCCGGCGCAGAGCGGGACCGGCCTGGGACTGGCGATCGTCCGCGGCCTGGTCGAGGCGCACGCGGGGCGGGTGTGGATCGAGGATCCCGAGCGGGGCGAGGGGGCGCGTTTCGCCTTCACCCTCCCCGCCGTCGTCAACGACTGACCGGGATCGGCGGGTCGGCCGGGGGGGACTCGCGGGCCTCAGTCGGTGGCCGCGACCACGTGCACGTCGACGTTGGCCACCAGCCGGATCAGCTTGCGCAGGGTGTTCGAGGAGCTGTTCCGAGTGCTCCGCATCACCAGGATCTCGGTGATCCGGTGGCCGCGGGCGTAGTCGGCGACGGTGGCGGCCACGTCGTTGCCGTCGATGGTGACGAACTCCCCGCCGAGCTGATGGGTGAGGGTGGCGTAGCTGCCGATCAGCCGCTTCTCCTCCTCGCTGCGGGGCCGGCGGCGCACTGAGACCGCGGTCAGCGCGTCGTCCTTGCGGATCGCGTGGGCCGCGGCGCGGCGGATCACCGGCTCCTGCCCGGGGCGCGGCGGGACCAGCACCAGGACGCGCGGGCGGGCCTCCCACGGCTCCTGGATCCGGGCGGTGCTCATGTAGGCGACCAGCTGGCGATCGCAGTGCTCGGCGACCCGCCGGAGCGCGGTCTCCCGCAGCGCCGTCAGCACCTCGGGGCGGAACTCGCCCTGGAGCGCCTGGAGGGCCTCGGCGGGCGGCATGACCTCGCCCTGGCGGAGCCGCTCCTCCAGCTCCGCCGGCGGCACGTCGACCAGCTCGACCTCGTCGGCGGCGTCGAGCGCGGAGTCGTCGAGCACCGGGCGGTCCTTGGGACGGTTGAGCAGCGGCCCCATCAGCGCCACCGTGCTGCGCAGATCCCCGATGTGGACGGTGCCGATCACGGTGATGCCGGCGGCCCGGATGCGGGGCAGCACGTTGCCGACCATCTGGCCGGTGGTGGTCGACCCGATGAGGTCGTCGACGGCGACCACGTCGGGGTTGCGGGTCAGCAGCGCCTCGACGTCGAGCAGGCCGCGGGCCGCCGGCGATGAGGGCCCTCCGAGCAGCGGGAGGTTGCCCAGCCGGGCGGCGCCTCCTCCGCTCACCGCGGCGACCACCACGTCGGTGCCCCGGCCGGAGCGGCGGCGGGCCTCGTCGAGCATCCGGGTGGTGGCCCCGGCGCCGCGGGCGTAGCTCATGTGCAGGCGCAGGCCGCCGCGGGGTCTCCCCTCGGCCATGCTGCGCAGCAGCGAGTCCGGATCGGGACGGCCCAGCGGGGCGAAGGGGACGGCGGCGTAGCGCGCGATGACGTGAACGTCGACGTCGGGGAGCCCCTCGATCACGCGGTCGACCACCGACCGGCGCAGGTGGGAGAGGAGCCCGTGAGGGCGCGGCTCCCCCATCACCACGTGGCGGACGCCGCGGTTGTGGGCGATCTCCATCAGGGCGGCGGCGATGTCGGTGGACTCGACCTCCACCACCGGCGCCCCCAGCTCCTCGGCGAGCCGGCGCCAGCCGTGGTCCTCGGCGCCGGGGACGGCGGGCGGGTCGTCGATGGTGTGCACGTGCACCACCGTGCAGAAGCCCCGCCGGCGGCGTGCCTGGCGCACCCCGCGGCGGATCAGGGCCTCCGCCGAAGGCCCGCTGCCGACGGCGGTGAGCACGTCCTCGGGAGGGGTCTGGATGCCGCCGCGATCCTCCCCGACCCGCTCGGCGACCAACCTCAGGCCGAGCTCGCGGAGCGCGCCGAGGTTGCCCGGGCGGAAGAAGTTGCGCAGCGCCATGTCCACCCGATCGGCGGGGTAGACGTTGCCGTGGCGCATCCGCTTGCGGAGCGCCTCCGGGGTGATGTCGATGAACTGGATCTCGTCGGCGCGGTCGAGGACGCTATCGGGCACCGTCTCGTGGACGGTGATCCCGGTGATCCGCTCGACGACGTCCTTGACCAACTCGAGGTGCTGGATGTTCATGGTCGTGATCACGTCGATACCGGCGTCGCGGATATCCTCGATGTCCTCCCACCGCTTGTGATGGCGCACCCCGGGGGCGTTGGTGTGGGCCAGCTCGTCGATCAGCGCGACCTGGGGGTGGCGCGCCAGCACCGCGTCCACGTCCATCTCGGAGAGCCGGGTGCTGCGGTAGTCGACGGTGATCCGGGGGAGCGTCTCCAGGGTGCCGATCGCCTCCTGGGTGCGCGCCCGCCCGTGGGTCTCGATGAAGCCGATCACCACGTCCTCGCCGGCGTCGCGGCGGTCCCGGCCCTCCCGGAGCATGGCGAAGGTCTTGCCGGAACCGGGCATGGCCCCGAGGTACGCCTTGAGCCGGCCGCGCGGCGGGGAGGGCGGGCCGGCCACCGTCTCGGTGGCGGAAGCCGTCGTCTCCACCGCGGGGAGAGCCGCCTCACCGGAGGCGACCACGCCTGCGTCAGCTCGGGAATCGGTCATGGGCCTCTCGCCCGCCCTACCGCTCAGGCCCGGAGCGGGCACCTGTCCAGCCCAGTGTACCCACCGAGGGTGCGCCGCACCCACGGCCCGCTGAGCGGCGGCAGCCGTGGCCCCGCAGCGGTCGCGCCGGGGCCACGGAAGGGATCACGTCGCTTCGATCAGCCCAGCGCCGGCGGCGCGCCGAAAGCCTTGTTGATCGCCAGGTTGAGCTGGAGCACGTCGACGTCCGGCTCTCCGAAGATCCAGAGCACCCGGCCGGTGATGTTGGCCTCGACGATCGCGTGCACCCGGGCCGGGTCGAGCCCGCGCGCCGCCGCGACCATGTTGACCTGCGCCAGAGCCGCCGCCACGCTGATGTCCGGATCGAAGCTGGTGAAGTCACCGGTCGCCAGGTCGATGGGGATGGGAGTTGTCGTGGTCCCGGTGCTCAGGCAGTGGTGGGTCGGGTCGGTGGCGGCGGCCTGGAGCTGGGCGGCGGTGAAGGAGCCGCCGGTGTCGATGCCCACGCAGTGGAGGTAGGCCGCGTAGGTGTCGACCTGGTTGATGAGCAGCGCGTTGCTGGGCCCGAGGTTGCTGCCCTGCGAGTAGAGGGGGTTGCAGGGCGGGCTGTCCGGGACCACCGCCTCGGTGCCGTTGGGCTGGACCTCCACGAAGTAGGAGGGTCGCACCTGGAAGTAGCGGGGGTCCACGGTGTAGAAGGTGTGGCCCTGGTAGCTCGTGGTCTGGTAGGTGAGGGTGCCGGAGACGTCCTTGGCCTCGTAGAAGCACTGGCCGATCTGCGAGGAGCCGACCACCGTGCCGCTCGAGTTCGTGATCAGGCTTCCGTTGGCCTGGCTGTTGAAGGCCAGCTGGGAGACGCCGAGCATCACCAGCGGGTAGACCAGGCCGCCGGCGGCGGCGATCACCAAGGTGACCCGGACCGCCACCCACAGCTCCTTGGGGAAATTGCGAAACATCTCTCGTCCAGCTCAGATCAGGTGAAGGTTGGTGATGACGATGTCGACGGCCTTGATGCCGATGAAGGGGAGGATGATCCCGCCCACCCCGTAGACGAGGAGGTTGCGGCGGAGCAGGGACGCGGCGCCGACCGCCCGGTACCTCACCCCCCGCAGTGCCAGCGGGATGAGGGCGACGATGATCAGGGCGTTGAAGATCACCGCCGAGAGGATGGCGCTCTGCGGCGTCTGCAGCTGCAGGATGTTGAGGGCCTTGAGGGGCGGGAGGGCGACCGCGAACATCGCCGGGATGATCGCGAAGTACTTGGCGACGTCGTTGGCGACGCTGAAGGTGGTCAGCGCTCCCCGGGTGATCAGCATCTGCTTGCCGGTCTCCACGATCTCGATCAGCTTGGTCGGGTCGCTGTCGAGGTCGACCAGGTTGCCCGCCTCCTTGGCGGCCTGGGTGCCGCTCTGCATGGCCACGCCGACGTCGGCCTGGGCGAGCGCGGGAGCGTCGTTGGTGCCGTCACCGGTCATGGCCACCAGCTTGCCGCCGGCCTGCTCGCTGCGGATCAGCTCGAGCTTGTTCTCCGGGGTCGCCTCGGCGAGGAAGTCGTCGACCCCGGCCTCCTCGGCGATCGCCCTGGCGGTGAGCGGGTTGTCGCCGGTGATCATCACCGTGCGCAGGCCCATCCGGCGGAGATCCTCGAAGCGCTCCTTGATCCCCGGCTTGACGATGTCCTTGAGGTGGATGGTGCCGAGCACGGTGTGGTTCTCCGCGACCAGGAGCGGGGTGCCACCGCTCCGGGCGATGCTCTCCACCTGCTCGCGCACGCTGGGGGGGAGGTCCCGGCTCTGGTCCTCCGAGCACCAGGCGGCGATGGCGTCGCCGGCACCCTTGCGGATGCTGACCCCGTCGCGGTCCACGCCGCTCATCCGGGTCATGGCCGAGAAGGGGACGAAGGCCCAGGAGTGGATGTCCGGCTGCTCGGCGATGCCGAAGCGCCGGGCCAGGGCGACGATCGAGCGTCCCTCGGGGGTCTCGTCGGCGACGCTCGCCAGGTCGGCGGCCTTCACCAGCCGCTGCATCTCGATGCCGGGTGCGGGGATGAACTCGGCGGCCTGGCGGTTGCCCAGGGTGATGGTCCCGGTCTTGTCGAGGAGGAGGACGTCCACGTCCCCGGAGGCCTCCACCGCGCGGCCGGACATCGCCAGCACGTTCTTCTGGAGCAGACGGTCGATGCCGGCGATGCCGATCGCCGAGAGCAGGGCGCCGATGGTGGTCGGGATGAGGCAGACCAGCAGCGCGATCAGCACCACCACCGACACCGAGGCGCCCGCGAAGACCGCGAAGGGCTGGAGGGTGACCACCGCGATGATGAAGATGATGGTGAGGCTGGCGAGCAGGATGTTGAGGGCGATCTCATTGGGGGTCTTCTGCCGGGAGGCGGACTCGACCAGCCCGATGATCCGGTCCATGAAGGTCTCGCCCGGGTTCTGGGTGATCTCGATGACGATCCGGTCGCTGAGCACCCGGGTGCCACCGGTGACCGCGCTGCGGTCGCCGCCGGCCTCGCGGATCACCGGGGCCGACTCACCGGTGATCGCCAACTCGTCGACCGACGCGATCCCGTCGACGATGGTGCCGTCGCTCGGGATGATGTCGCCGGTCTCGCAGACCACGATGTCCCCCTTGCGCAGCTCGGGAGCGGGCACCCCCTGCTCCGTGCCGTGGAGACCGCCCACCAGGCGGCGGGCGATGGTGTCGGAGCGGGTGCGGCGCAGGCTCGCCGCCTGGGCCTTGCCCCGTCCCTCGGCGACCGCCTCCGCGAAGTTGGCGAAGAGCACCGTGAACCAGAGCCAGAGGCAGATCTGGCCGACAAAGCCCTGGGCCCCGTTGTTGAAGAAGCCGGTGATGAAGACGTAGGTGGAGATGGCGGCGCCGACCTCGACCACGAACATCACCGGGTTGCGCGCCATCCAGCGGGGGTCCAGCTTCCGGAAGCTCGCCCCGATGGCGGGGACCAGGATGGCGGGGTCGTACAGGCTGCTCTGGCGCCGGCGCTTGTGCGTCCCGGGCGTCCCGCCGGTGCTGGCGATCACGGTCATCTGAATCTGGGCTCCTACGGGTGGGAGAGGATGCCAGCGTGGAGCTGGAGCTGCTCGAGGATCGGTCCGAGCGAGAGCGCCGGGAAGAAGGTGAGGGCGCCGACGATGAGGATGGTGCCGATCAGCAGCGCGGTGAACAGCGGCGTGTCGGTGGGGAAGGTCCCGGCCCCGGCGGGCACGATCTTCTTCTGGGCCAGCGAGCCGGCCAGGGCCAGCACCGGGATCACGAAGATGATCCGGCCCAGCCACATCGCCGCGGCCAGGGTGGTGTTGTAGAAGAGGGTGTTGCCGGAGAGGCCGGCGAATGCGCTCCCGTTGTTGCCCGTCACCGAGCTGTAGGCGTAGAGGATCTCGCTGAAGCCGTGCGGGCCCGGGTTGAGGGGGCCGGCCTGGCCCGCCGGGGTGAGCACCGCCAGCGCCGCGAAGCCGAGGATGGAGAAGGGCAGGATGAGGATGGCGAGGGCCGCGTATTTGATGTCGCGACCCTCGATCTTCTTGCCCAGGTACTCGGGGGTGCGCCCCACCATCAGCCCGGCCAGGAAGACGGCGACGATGGCGAAGGCGACCATCCCGTAGAGGCCGGAGCCGGTCCCGCCCGGGGTGATCTCACCCAGCTCGATGAGCACCATGGGGACCATGCCGCCGAGGGGCGTGTAGCTGTCGGTGGCCCCGTCGACGGATCCCGTGCTGGTGCCCGTGGCCGCCGCGTTGTAGATGGCGGACTGAATGGGCCCGAACCGAGCCTCCTTCCCCTCCATGTTGCCGCCCGCCTGGGTGCCGCTCGAGACCTGGCTCACCGCCGTCGAGCTGAGCGCCGGGTTGCCGGCCTGCTCCTGCTGGGCGGCGAAGGCGGCCCCCCCGACCAGGATGATGGCCATGGCGGCGAAGAGGGCGATGCCCTGCTTGACGTTGCCGACCCACTTGCCGAAGCTGATCGCGAGGCCGAAGGGGATCACCAGGCAGAGGAAGATCTCCAGCGAGTTGGTGAGGCCGGTCGGGTTCTCGAAGGGCGCGGCGGCATTGGCGTTGAAGAAGCCGCCGCCGTTGGTGCCCAGGTCCTTGATGGCCTCCATGGCCGCGACCGGGCCCTGGGAGATGGTCTGGCCGACCCCCTCCAGCGTGGCCACCGGCGTGTAGCCGCTCAGGTTCTGGATGGCACCGCTGGCCACCAGGATGACGGTGGCGACCACCGCGATGGGGATCAGCACGTAGAGGAAGCAGCGGACGATGTCGACGTAGAAGTTGCCGATGGTCCGGGCGCTGTGCCGGGCCACGCCTCTGATGGTGGCGATCGCCAGGGCGATGCCGGTGGCCGCGGAGAGGAACTGATGGAAGGTGAGGCCGAGCATCTGCGAGAAGTAGCTCATGGTGGCCTCGCCCGCGTAGTTCTGCCAGTTGGTGTTGGTGGTGAAGCTCACCGCGGTGTTGAAGGCCAGCGCCGCCGGCACCCCCGGGAAGTGCTCGGGGTTGAGGGGCAGGTCGTTCTGGAAGCGGAGGATCACGTAGGTGAGGACCAGGCCGACCACCGAGACCACGAGCATGGCCACCAGGTAGCCCTTCCAGCCCTGCTCCTGCTCCTCGTCGATCCCGGTCATCCAGTAGATGCCGCGCTCCACCGGGCGGAGCACGGGGTGCAGGAAGGTGCGCTCGCCCTGGAAGACCCTGACCATGAAGAGGCCGACGAACCAGGCGCCGACGAAGACGGCGCCGTAGGTGACGATGAACGCGACGATGTCCAGGGCCACCGGTCAGAACCTCTCGGGGAAGAGCATGGCGGCGACCAGGTAGCCGGTCACCAGCACCGCGATCACGAAGGCGACGATGTAGCCGAAGGTCTGGGACATCAGATCTTCCCCAGACCGTGCACATACAGGAAGCTCATCGCGACCAGGATGGCGAGGATGGCGATCATCAGCAGGTCGAGCATCAGCGTGCTGCCTCGAGGTCAGATCGGCAGAAGTGCATGTCAGGACTCTGGCTATCGAACGGTCAACGTTCGGTCAACGACTCGGCCGGAGCCGGAACCGCGACCCGGTGGACGCGCCACTCGGGACGGCGCCAGAGCCGGCCCAGCTCGTCGATCTCGACCTCGTCCAGGGCCACCCGGAGCACCCGCCCCCTCGGGGAGTCCTCGGCCACCAGCACGTCGATGGCGCCGTCGAGCCGGGGCAGCACAGCGGAGACGGTGCCCAGCCCCCTGCCGCCGGCGTCGACGACGGAAGCGCCCTTGAGGTCGCGCACGTCGAGGAAGCGCAGGCCGGCGAACCGCCACTCGGTGTCCACGGCGTCGATCCTGAGCGCCTCAGCGTCAACGTTCGGTCAACGACCCTGAGCCGGGGGACGCGCCGGGCCCCGCCGGTCGCCCGGAGGGGGGCGCTCAGCGACGGCGGCTCAGAGGGGCGCGCCACGAGGGCAGGGCCGTCGAGGAACGCGCCGGCCCAGGCGGCGGCCGCTCAGACGGCGAGCGTCGCCCCCGTCTCGGCGGGCGGCCCGAATCGGTACCCGCGCCGGCCCGCGGTGACGATGAGCTCGGGCTCGGAGGGGTCCGCCTCCAGCTTGCGGCGCAGCCGCTGGACGAAGGTGCGCAGGTAATTGCGATCGCCGGCGTACATGGGTCCCCAGACCCTCGTGAGCAGGGTCCGATGATCCATCACCATCCCTGAGTGCTTGGCCAGCTCGGCGAGCAGCACGTACTCGGTGGGCGAGAGTCGCACCTCCTCGCCGGCGCGGGTCACGACCCGGGCTCCGAGGTCGATGACCACGCCGCCGCAGCGGATGACGCGGGCTCCCTCGGCGGTGCCCCGAACCCGGCGGAGGACGGCGCGCACCCGGGCCAGCAGCTCGTCAGAGCCGAAGGGCTTGGTCAGGTAGTCGTCCGCGCCCATGTCGAGGGCGCGCACCTTGTCCCGCTCGTCACCCCGGGCGCTGATCACGATCACCGCGGGCTGGCGCCGTCCCTCCAGGGTGTCGAGCAGCCGCCAGCCGTCGATGAAGGGGAGGCCGATATCGAGGAGCACGACCTCGTAGCCGCCCTGGCCCAGCTTCTCGGCGCCGACCAGTCCGTCGGGGGCGTCGTCGACCCGGTGCCCGGCGCGCTCGAGGGCCGCGCGGAGCACCCGGCGGAGGGACGCGTCGTCCTCGATGACCAGGAGGCGCCCGGACGGACCGGCGGTGGGGATCGTCTCAGCCATGCGGGCGCATTCTCTCGCAGGGAGACCACGGCGAAGTGGACGTCGCCCCTCGATGGGCCCTCCAGAAAGCCGGCGCCCGGGTCGCCGCGCGACCCCCGGGACCCCCGAGCCTGCCGAGCCGAGGGAACCCTGCCCGGCCCGGGCCCTGCCGGAGAGACGGCTCGTGGTCGGAAACATTGCGGAAATGTTGGGGCGTCAGCGTCGCTCCCGGACCGCCCCTCCACGGCGGCGCGTTGCGAACGGGAGGAAGCCCACGATGTCCCTTCGACAGACGATTCACCTGGCGCCGGTGCGGTCAGCCGGCCTCATCGGTGCCGCGGCCCTGACCCTGGCGGCGGGCGCCGCCGTGACCGCCCGGGCCGCCGACTACCAGCCGTCCGTCCTGTACACGGAGAGCGACGCCACCGCGGTCCAGGGCGGCAACGCGATCCTGGCGTTCCACGCCCAGGGCGACGATGTCATCCCGTTCGCCACCTTCGCCACCGGGGGGGACGGCACCGGAACGGCTCTCGGCTCGCAGGGCGCACTGGCGCTCGCCGACTCGGGACACCGGCTGCTCGCCGTCAACGCCGACTCCGACAGCGTATCCGCCTTCGCGGTCGAGTTGGACGGCAATCTCCGGCTGCTCGACACCGCGCCGTCGGGCGGGGCCGACCCGATCAGCGTGACCGTCTGGGGACAGCTGGTCGAGGTCCTCAACGCCGGGGACAACACCGTCTCCGGCCTCTGGCTCGGCGCCGGCGGCCTGCACCCCGTGGCCATGGCCGATGCCACCGCCAGCCTCTCCGCGGGCGCAAGCTCCCCGGAGCAGGTGTCGTTCACCCCTGACGGGTCGCGTCTGGTGGTGACCGAGAAGGGGAGCAGCACCATCGACACCTTCACCGTGGCCGCCAACGGGCGGCTCGGCACCGCGGTCACCACGCCCGCGACCGGGGCCGCCCCCTACGGCTTCGGCTTCGACGCCGCCGGCAACGTGGTCGTCTCCGACGCCGCCGGCGGCCCCGCCGGCACCGCCGCGGTGACCACCTACCGGATCCAGAGCGACGGCATGCTCGCCGTGATCAGCGACGTGCCCGACGGGCAGGACGCAGCCTGCTGGCTGATCGTCAACGCCGCCGGCAACCGCGCCTACACCGCCAATGCCGGATCGGGGACCATCTCGACCTACGGCGTGGGCGCCTTCGGCAACCTCACGCTCCGGGCCTCGGTGGCCGCCACCACCGGCGGGCATCCGGTGGACCTCGCCATCTCGGGCAGCACCCTCTACGACCTGGTCAGCCCCCAGGGCGAGATCGCCACGGCCCCCATCCACCCCAACGGGGACCTGGGTGCAGCCGGCCTTCCGGTGACCGGACTGCCCGCCTCGGCAACCGGGCTGGTCGCGGTCACTCCGTAACCCGCATCGACGCGCGGGAAGCCGGGCGGCATCGTGCCGCCCGGCCTTCCGCCGCAGATTCCCGAGCGGCCCGGACGCAGGCTCGGGACATACTGAGGAGACCATGGTCGAGGTCACCGCGGCCCTGCCCGCCGCCCCGATCCTGCTGGTCGAGGACGACCCCACGACGGTGGACGTGGTCCGGGCCTACCTCGAGCACGAGGGACACGCCACCGCGGTCTGCCGCTCCGGCGGGCAGGCCCTGGACGTCCTGCGCCAGGTGACCCCCCGCTGCGTGGTCCTCGACGTGATGCTCCCGGAACGAGACGGTTTCGAGATCTGCGCCGAGATCCGGCGCCGCGGGTCCACGGTCCCGATCCTGATCCTGAGCGCGAGGGCCGACGAGGTCGACCGCATCTCGGGTCTCGGCCTGGGCGCCGACGACTATCTGGTCAAGCCGTTCAGCCCCCGGGAGCTGGTCGCCCGGGTGGCCGCGCTGCTCCGGCGCGCGGAGATCGGACCGCGCCCGCCCGAGGTGTTGCGCCTGGGCAACGTCGAGCTGCGCCTCGACGGTCACGAGGTGCACGTGTCGGGCGCGGCGATCGGCGTCCCCCGGCGCGAGTTCGCCCTGCTGGCGGCCATGCTCGGGGAGCCGGGCCGGGTCTTCACTCGAGCGCAGCTGCTGACCCGCGTGCACGACACCGACGAGCCGGTCTCGGGTGAGCGGACCGTCGACGTGCATGTCACGCGCCTCCGCGACAAGCTGCGCGCGGCCTCCGCCTCGGTGCGGATAACCACTGTGCGTGGGATCGGCTACAAGCTCGAAGGCTGGGAGCGCCCATGACACGCATCGGCGCCGCCGGGGCTCGCCTGGGCCGCGCCTGGGGCCGCATGGGCCTCCGCTGGCAGCTGGTGAGCCTCAACGGCGTGGTGATCGCGGCGACGGTCGCCACCATCATCCTGCTGATGGACGTGATCGCCGCGCCCAGCTTCATGAGCATCATGCATGCCGCCGGGCAACCGGTCGACCCGGCGGCGGGGCAGCGCGCCTACGACGCCGCGGTGGCGTCGGAGGTGTATCCGACCATCGCCATCGGGGCGGCACTGGCGGTCCTGCTCAACTTCCTCTTCGTGACCCTGGCGCTTCGCCCGCTGCGCGCCGTGCGCGCCGCGACTCGGAGCCTGGCCTCAGGGACCCCGCCCGCCCCCATCGAGAGCCGGAGCCACGACGAGATCGGAGAAGTCGCCGAGTTGGTCAACGAGCTGGCCGGCTCGCTGAAACGTCTCGAGGATCTGCGCCGGCAGGTGACCAACGACGTGGCCCACGAGCTGCGCACCCCGCTCCACAACCTGCTCGGGCTGCTCGAGGGGATGCGCGACGGCGTCATCCCCGCCTCCACCGAGCAACTCGATCGCGCGCACCACGAGCTCCGCCGCCTGATCGCACTGGTGGAGGACCTCCGGGCGCTCAGCGATGCCCAGCTGGCCCGGGACCGCATGGAGCTCCGCCCTCTCGACCTCGTCGGCCTGGTGCGAGATACCGCAGGGGCCTTCGCCGGCGCGATGGCCGAGCGGAAGCTGACCTTGAATCTCGAGCACGACGGCGGGAAGCCAACCGTCATGGGCGATCGGATCCGGCTGGCCCAGGTGGTGGGCAACATGCTGGACAACGCCATCCGGCACGCCACTCCCGGCACCGTCATCCACGTGCGCGTCTCCTCGTCCGCAAGCGACCTGGCCACGGTCTCCGTCACCGACGCCGGCGACGTGATCCCACCGGAAGCGCTCCCCTACATCTTCGAGCGCTTCTTCCGGGTCGACCCCAGTCGCGCCCGCCACAGCGGTGGTGCCGGGATCGGACTGGCCATCGTGCGCGAGCTGGTGGACGCCCACCGGGGCACCGTCGGCGCCGGGTCCGGCGATGACGGGGTCACGGTGTGGTTCGAGATCCCGCTGGCTGGCGCCATCGTCGGGGCGGCCGAGCCCCGCCCACGGGATCAACCCCACAGAGCCCCCGCGCCGGCGGGGTGAGATCGTCCGCCGTCTCAGTCGAAGGTGAAGTCCTGTCCCCGGCCCCGGCGGGTGTGGAGACCAAGCGAAACCGTCCGGTACCGCAGCGTTTGGAGACCAATCATGAGCATGGACCCGATCCCCACCCCCGCCCCACCTCGCTCCGAGGAGGAGTGGCGCAAGCAGCTGACACCTGAGCAGTTCCACGTTCTTCGCGAGAAGGGCACGGAGCGGGCGTTCACAGGCCAGTACTGGAACGTGCACGACGACGGCTCCTATCACTGCGCGGGCTGCGGTGCTCTGCTCTTCGAGTCCGGCACCAAGTTCGACTCCGGCACCGGATGGCCGAGCTTCACCGCCCCCGCGGTCGCGGACGCGGTGGCGCTCCACGAGGACAGCAGCTTCTTCATGCGCCGCACCGAGGTGGTCTGCCGGGTGTGCGGTGGGCACCTTGGCCACCTGTTCCCCGACGGTCCGAACGGCATGCCGCGGTACTGCATCAACTCTGCCTCCCTCGACCTGGAGCGCCGCGGGGATTCGTCTGCGGCCGGCCGCTGAGCGGCGCGTCATCGAGTTGATCAAGAGGAGGCGAGAGATGGCCAGGGCGACCTTTGCGGCCGGCTGCTTCTGGGGCGTCGAGGACGCCTTCCGCAGGCTGCCCGGTGTCTCCAGCACCTCCGTCGGGTACACCGGCGGGCACACGGACCAGCCCACCTACAGGGAGGTCTGCGGTCACCGCACCGGCCACGCCGAGTCGGTGGAGGTGGAGTTCGACCCGAAGCTGATCAGCTACCGGACCCTGGTGGAGAGGTTCTTTGCCCTCCACGACCCGACCCAGGTCCACCGCCAGGGCCCCGACATCGGCGATCAGTACCGCTCTGCGATCTTCTGTCACAGCCCGGCCCAGCAAGCCGTCGCCGCCGAGGCCAGGGCACGGGTGGCGTCAGCCCTGGGCCGGCCCGTGGCGACCGAGATCGTCCCGGCGACCACGTTCTGGCGAGCCGAGGAGCATCACCAGCAGTACCTCGAGAGGCGCGCTGCTCGAGCCGGCGGGATCTGAGTTGAAGATGCGAGGCACCCGCTCAAGGGCCCTCCGGACCTCTGTCTCACCTGACCTGGCGAGAGGGATCGCTCCGGCCTCACGAGGTCGGCTCCGGATCCTCGTCAGCCCCGCCGGTCGCGACCTCAGCCGCCGGTGATGCACCCCCTGGGTCGGTGGCCGGTGCCAGGACGATCAGCCGCTCGCCGGCCGCCAGCCGGACGTCAGGGCGCGGGGCGATCAGCTCCCGGCCCTCGGTGACGGCCACCACCAGGCAGCCGGGCGGCAGGATGACGTCATCGAGGCGGCGCCCGAGGGCCGGCGAGGTGGCGCCGACCGAGATCTCGACGATCGCGTATCCGCTGAGGGGGCTGCTCGGGGTGTGGACCCGAGCGTGCGGGTCGGGGTCGCCGAACTCCGCGGCGATGGCTCCGCGTTCCGCCTCTCGCGCCGAGGTGCTGAAGCTGTTGGTCATGGCGCGGAGGACCTGGCGTCGCGTGATCCAGCCGGTCAGACGGTGGCGATCGGCGGAGAGCACCGGAAGCCCGACCCGTCCATAGAGGGTCAGCTGGCGCAGAGCCTGTTCCAGGGTCTCGTCGGCGAGCAGCGCCTGGGGCCGGCGGGTGTCGGTCACCGAGCCGATGAGGGCGGCCCACCTCCCCGCGTCCACGGGGACGGGACGGGGCTCGACGGCGCCGCCGGCGGCGACCCCTCCATCGCCATGCGGTGGTGAGATGGGATGCATGACGTCTGCGACCCTGAGGGTCTGCAGCACGCTGGTCGGCTTGGGCCGCTCGATGTCGACGCCGCGGCGGAGCAGCTTGGTGGTGTAGATGCTGCCGTAGGTCAGCGTCCTGGACACGGCCGCGGCGATGCCGGTGGTGAGCATCACGGCCAGGGTCAGACTGAAGTTCCCGGTCATCTCCACGACGCTGGCGGTCGCCGTGAGGGGTGCCTGTGCGGCTCCGCTGAACACCCCGCCCATGGCGACCACCGCGAACACGGCGGGGACGGCCACGCCCGGCCCGAAGAGATGCTCGGCGACCACCCCGAAGGCCATCCCCGCCGCAGCGCCGGTGAAGAGCGACGGAGCGAAGACGCCTCCGGACCCGCCGATCGAGAGGGTCAGGCTGGTCGCGATCACCTTGCCGAGCATGAGCACAACCAGGAGCCAGAGCACCACGTTGCCGGCGACGATCTGGTTCATCACCGGGTAACCGACCCCGTACATCTGGGGGAGTGCCAGCAGCAGGGCACCGAGCGCCAGCCCGCCGACGGCGGGCCGTGCCCACTCCGGGCGCCCCCTCCAGAGCCGATCCACGACATCCTCGGACCTGTAGAGGACGGTCTTGAATCCGAAGCCGATCAGGCCGGCGGCGACGCCGAGCACGGCGATCAGCAGGTAGCTGGAGGGATCCGCCACCACCAGGTCGTGCGGAATCCCGGCGAAGAAGGGGGCCGAGCCGAAGAAGGCCCGGCTCACCAGGTCCGCGGTGACCGCCGACAGGATGGTGGCCAGAATGGCATCCAGCGAGAACTCGCGGAGCACGATCTCGAACCCGAAGAAGAGGCCGGTGATGGGCGCGTTGAACGTCGCCGAGATCCCCCCCGCGGCCCCGCAGGCGACGATGATCCGCAGCCGGGACTCGGAGAGGCGGGCCATCTGCCCCAGGCCGGAGGCCAGGGCCGAGCCGATCTGCACGATCGGACCCTCCCGTCCCACCGAGCCGCCGGCGCCGATGCAGATGGCCGAGGCGGCCGCCTTGACCACGGTGACCTGAGGTCGAATCCGCCCGCCGTTCTCGGCGACGGCGAGCATCACCTCCGGGACCCCGTGGCCGCGGGCCTCGCGCGCGAAGCGCTGGATCAGGGGGCCGTAGATCAGGCCGCCCGCCGACGGGATCAGCAGCAGGAACCAGACCCCGAGCCAGGGCAGGTGGAGGCTGGGCACCCGCCCCTGCTGACCGAACTGCTGGTATCCGGTGGCCAGCCAGGTGACGGCGACGATCAGCCAGCGGAACGCCACCGCCCCGAAGCCCGCGCCCACGCCGACGACCATCGCCATGAGCGCCAGGCCAGGTCGCGAGCTGCGCAGCCAGGCCAACCCGGGCCGGGCAACCAGCGCCCCCAGAAGGTGCCGCAGCCGCCTGCCGAGGGCTGCGACCTTCGCCCCGCCGAGCGGTATCCCGCGGCTCACCGCGTGGTCACACCCGCGAGCAGCGCGTCCACCACCCGGCTGATGTTGGCCCAGCGGAAGCCGCCCGCGTCCACGGCGCGGTGGAGCATCAGGCCGTCATTGAGACCGAGCAGGACCGAGGCCAGGGCATTGGCGGGCAGGTCGATGATCTCGCCGCGGGCGATCGCCTCCTCCACCCAGCGCCGAATCACCCGGCGCTGACTGTCGACGGTGGCGTTGACCCGCTGCCGGATCTCCGGCTCGGTCAGCACGGCGGCCCAGAGGTCCGCCCTCACCTGGAACTCGCGAGGGGTCCGCGGCGCGGGCGAGCATGATCTGCGTCAGCTGGCGCAGGCGCTCAGGCCCATCGAGGTCCCGCGCTTCCAGGCGATTCATGGCCGCCGTCACGGCGCGGGCATCGTCGTCGACCAGGGCGTCCAGCAACGCCCGCTTGGAGCCGAAGTGGGAGTAGAAGGCCCCCTTGCTGAGGCCCGCCTCGACGCAGACGTCGTCGACGGTCATGTCACGCCACCCCTGGGTGGCTGCTCGCCTCCAGGCCGCCTCGATGAAGCTCCGACGCCTCTCCAGCCGGGTGGTGTCCCGCAACCTTGGCATCCGGTGGATGCTACCAAATAAACAGACTACATGGTCTCTTTGTGAGGCTAGAGATGGCGTCCAGCTCGAGCGGGACCCACCATCCCATGGCGCGGCCCGAGCCCACGGCGCTGTCCGGCGTCTGGGCGTTCGGCCGGCGGGACATTCACGCCGCCTGACCCCTTCGTCGCCCGGTGCACGGCGAAGCGGCACTGTCCGCCCATCCCCTCGCGACCCAGGCGCACGGCGACGGCATCGACGGGCTTTCAGGACAACCCTCTTCACACCCGGTCGGCCCGATGGACCACCCCGCGTGAGAGCGCCGGTTGCGGATACGGAACCCGACGCCCGCGTCTCCCGTTGGTCCGGTGCCGGGGAGGATGCCGCCTCAGCCCCGGGCGACGGCCTCCCCGAGGGCAGCGACGTCGGTGAGCTGGGAGAAGACGACCAGCTCGTCGCCCGCCTCAACCACGGTCTCCGGAGTGGGGACCACCGGCCGGCCGCCCCGGACGATGCAGACGATGATCCCGCCCTTGGGCAGCGAGATCTCGGCGACGGGCTTGCCCACGAAGCCGGAGACGGCCGGCAGGGCGAGGTCGACGAGGCAGGCGCCCGAGGCCTTGACGGCGACCCCCCGCACCAGCTCCGACGCCAGCTCGGCCTCGATCAGACCCATCAGCACCTCGGTGGCGGAGACCGGCGCGTCGACCCCCAGGGCCTTGAAGACGGCGACGTTGTGCGGGTTGTTGACCCGGGCGATGGTGCGCGGCACGCTGAACTTCGTCTTCGCCAGCTGGCAGACGATGAGGTTGTCCTCGTCGTCGCCCGTGGTGCCGATCACCGCGCTGGCGCGCTCGATCCCGGTGGTGGCGAGGAAGGCCATCTCGTCGCCGTCGCCGACCATGACGCTGACGGTGCCGAGCTGATGCTCGATCCACTCCGCGCGGACCGCGTCCTTCTCGACCAGGGTCACCTCGTAGTCACGCTCGATGAGGTGCCGGGCCAGGTGGTAGCCGACCTTGCCGCCGCCCACGATGATGACGTAGGGGGGCTCGCCGGCGGGGCTCACGATGCCCCCACCGTCGACGGGTCGTCGGCGGTCTCGTGGCCGCGGTTGACACCGGTGAGGAAGTAGTCGCGAACCAGGTCCGCCCCCAGGGAGGTCGGGCAGAAGGTCTCCAGCCCCATCTCCCGATACACCGATTGCCGGATCGGGTCGTAGAGCCGCGTGATCACGCGCGGGACCTTGAAGAAGCGCTGCGCGATCTGAGCGGCCATGAGGTTGCGGTTGTCGCCATTGGTCACCGAGACGAAGCAGTCGGCCTTCTCGACCCCGGCCCGGCGGAGCACGGCCTCGTCGATGCAGTTGCCGACGATCATGTTGCCGCCGAAGTCCCGCCCCAGCCGGTTGAAGGCGGACACCAGCTGGTCGACCACGGTCACCTGATGACCCTCGGCGTCGAGCTGCTTGGCCAGCCGGGCCCCGACGCGCCCGCAGCCGACGATGATCACCTTCATTCGAGGCGATTGTACCGGCCCCCCGACCCGATCGGCCGGGGCGGCGAGGGGGCTAGGATTCCGGGCTGATGCCGGGATTCACCCCACACCACATCCTGGTGCCCGTCAACGGCACCAGCACCGACGAGGAGGCGGTCCGCTTCGCCTGCCGCCTCGCCCTGCGCCCCCACGCCTCGGTTCTGGTGGTCACGGTCGTCGAGGTCCCTCGCGGGCTGGCCCTCAGCACCGTGGAGGGGCCCGAGGTTGCCAACGCAGAAAGACTGCTCGGTCGTGCCGAGGCGATCGGTCACGACTACGATCTCGAGGTCAAGGGCGAGATCCTGCAGGCGCGCGAGGCGGCGCCGGCCATCGTCGACGAGATCGCCGCGCGGGAGATCGACCTGGCGGTGGTTGGCCTGACCTACCGCGAGCGCTTCGGGGACTTCTACATGGGCGGGACGGTCCTCCACATCCTCCAGCACGCCCCCTGCCGGGTCTTCCTGCTCCGCCTCTCGGCGACCGGCTGAGCCCTGTCCTCCGTCCCCGCACCCACCGATCCGAGGGCTGAGCCGCCCGCCTCGGGCCGTCCGCACCCGGCGGCCTCCCGGTTCGAACGGCCCGGCCTACACTCCCCTGCGCATGGCTGACGTCTCGGCCCCCGAGCCCCCGAAACCACCGCCGACGCTCCCGGACGCCGAGGTCGCCGCCCTGCGTGAGGCGGGTCTCGCCTGGGAGAAGGCCCCCGGCCGCACCTCGGCCGGGCCCGAGGTCGCGCCCGGGCTGGACGTGGCCGAGACCCGCGGACGGCCCGGCGAGCACTACGTCCGGATCGTCCGGTCCCAGGCCCAGGGCTTCGAGCCGGTGGCGCCCGGCTGGCTGGAGGCCACCCCCCGGGCGATCGCCCCGGACACCGAGTTCGGACGGGTCCGGCGCCGGGTGCGCACCGCCCTGCTGGGGTCGCCGCTCTCCGTCAACCGGGTGCTCCACGAGCGGCTCGACAAGGTCCGCGCCCTGCCGGTGCTCTCCTCCGACGCCCTCTCCTCGGTCGCCTACGCGACCGAGCAGATCGTGCTGATCCTCGCCGTCGCCGGGACCGCCGCGATCAGCACCGACCTGCTGCCGATCATGGGGGTGATCGCCTTCCTGATCATCATCGTCTGCCTCAGCTACCGGCAGACCATCAAGGCCTATCCCCAGGGCGGCGGCTCCTACATCGTCGCCAAGGACAACCTGGGACCGGTCGCCGGGCTGATCGCCGGCTCGGCGCTGATGACCGACTACATCCTCACCGTGGCGGTGTCGGTGGCGAGCGGGTACGACCAGATCCAGAGCGTCTTCCCGGCCGCCACCCACTACCGTGTCGCCGCCTGCATCGCGGTGGTGGTGCTGATCGCGGTGGCCAACCTGCGCGGGCTGCGCCAGGCGGGCAACATCTTCGCGGCGCCGACCTACCTCTTCATCGCGGCCATCATCCTGACCGTCGTCGTGAACATCTTCCGGCTGATGACCGGAAGCATCCATCCAACCGGCACCTCGATCCACATCAAGATCACCGAGAGCTTCACCGACCTGGGCGGCCTGCTGCTGGTGCTGCTCTTCCTCAAGGCCTTCTCCTCGGGCTGCTCGGCGCTCACCGGGATCGAGGCGATCAGCGACGGCATCCTCGCCTTCAAGGTCCCGGAGTGGCGCAACGCCCGGACCACGCTCACCATCATGGGGACCCTCTGCGTGGTGATGTTCTGCGGCATCACCATCGGCACCGAGGTGCTGGGGGTGAGCGTGCGCAGCTCCACCGACCCCTGCTACCAGTCGGTGATCCTGCAGCAGGCGGCCCACGCCTTCACCGCTCCGCTGCAGTGTGTCAACGGTCACCCGGTGTTCCCGTCGTCCACCGGGATCGGAGAGGCGCTGTTCATCTTCGTGGGCGTGGTGACCACGGCCGTGCTGCTGCTGGCCGCCAACACCTCCTTCTCGGACTTCCCGCGCCTCTTCTTCTTCCTGGCGCGCGACGAGTACGCGCCCCACCAGTTCCGCCGGCTCGGCGACCGGCTCGCGTACAGCAACGGGATCATCATGCTGGCCTTCTTCTCGTGCCTGCTCCTCTTCATCTTCCAGGCCGACGTCTCGCACCTCATCCCGCTCTACGCCATCGGCGTCTTCGTGGCCTTCACGATGTCCCAGGCGGGGATGGTGGTGCGCTGGCTGAAGCGCCGGGAGCCGGGCTGGAAGCACGGGCTCCCGCTCAACGCGGTCGGCATGTGCATGACCTTCGTCGTCTTCGTGGTGACCGCGGTCTCCAAGTTTCCCGAGAGCCTGATCATCGTGATCATCGTGCCCAGCGCGGTCAGCCTCTTCCTGGCCATCCACCGCCACTACGTCGACGCCAAGGAGCAGCGGACCACGGAGATCCCCACCGAACCCGGGAAGGTGCGCCCGGTATGCATCGTGCCCATCGACCAGGTCAACAACGTGGCCTTCCAGAGCCTGGCGCTCGCGCGCTCGCTCTCCGACCAGGTGGTCGCCGTCCACGTCTGCTTCGACCCCAACCACATGGCCCTGCTCCGGGCCCGCTGGGAGGCGTGGGGGAACCACGTGCCGCTGGTGATCGTGGAGTCCCCGTACCGGTCGATCCTGCGCCCGCTGCTCCACTACATCGACGCCATCGACAAGCAGCTCACCGACCGCACCCTGGTGGTGGTCCTCCCCGAGCTGGTGGCGACCCGCTGGTGGCACCAGCTCCTGCACAACCAGTTCCCCCTGCGGGTCAAGGCGGCCCTGCTCTTCCGTCCCGGCACCGTGGTGGTCAGCGTGCCGTACCACCTGCAGCGGCGCCGGCGGCGCAAGCAGAACGACCTCGAGGCGCTCTGACCCGGGCGATGCCAGGAGGCACCCGCCGCCTCCGCCGCCCGCCGCCTCAGCCGGCCGCGGCCCGGTAGCGCTCGGCGAGCTCGGGGCGGTTGCCCTGGCGGAGCATCTCCCGCTGGGCGTCGTGGTACCGCTCGACGACGGTCGGGTCCTCGAGGCCGGGGACACAGACCACCTCGCCGGCGTCGAGGGCGCGCAGGGAGGCGGAGACCACCTCCTCGGGGCTCATCGCCGCCGGAGGCCGGGGCACCCCGGCGACGTCGTGGAACTCGCTGACCACGGCCCCCGGGCAGCAGACCTGGACCCGCAGCCCCTGGTCGCGGACCTCCTGGGCGACCAGCTGGGTGAAGGTGACGATGAACGCCTTGCAGGCGGCGTAGGTGGCACGGTTGAAGCGGCCCAGCACCGCCGACTCGCTGAAGGCGAGCAGCGAGGCGACGTTGATGACCGCGCCGCGCCGCCGGGGCAGCATGGCCCGCACCGCCGCCCCGGTGAGCCGGGTCACCGCCCGGACATGGACGTCGATGAGCGAGCTCGCGACCTCGGGTGGCAGCTCGACGAAGGGCATGTAGCCGGCGAACCCGGCGCAGTTGACGAGGAGGTCCACGCCGCGCCCGACCCGCTCCTCCACCGCGGCCAGCCCGGCCGGGTCGGTCAGGTCGGCGACCAGGGGCTCGACCGAGATGCCGTCGGACCCGAGGCTCGCCGCCAGGGCCGCGAGCCGGGGGGCGCGGCGGGCGACCGGGACCAGGTCCCACCCCCCCTCGGCCAGCTGCCGCGCGTAGGCGTGGCCGACGCCCGAGGAGGCTCCGGTGACCAGCGCGACGGGTCGCGCAGCGGGTGTGGCCATGAGTCCTCCCCTACGGGCTGACGCGGCTCCGCCGGGCACGGAGGTCGACCGAGGTGGTCAACCCGGATATGGTGCCAGGCTGCGCGCCGGGCCGCTATGGCAACGCTGCATATACGGTCGCTCGCGATGGTGGCCGGCTGCCGGGCGCGGGCGCCAGCGGGCGAGGCCCGCGGACTAAGCCGGGGCCGGCCCCTCGGGACGCGGTCCGTACTCCAGCCGCCCCAGCTCGATCAGCTGATCGAGGTCAGCCAGCTCCTCGGGACCGAGCACCCGGTGGGCCACCGACCGGACCGCCTCCAGGGTCAGCGCATCCTGGTGGCCGAGCATCCGGGCGATGTCACCGCCGTCGACGGTCCGGCCCGCGATCATCTTGAGCAGGACCAGGTGGGGCAGGGTCGCGAAGGGCGGGCCGCCCTCCCGGCTGGCCATGGCCGTCTCCACCAGCTCGCGCCCCCAGACCCCGGGGACCGTCAACAGATCCACCGGCGTGCCGTCCGCGGCCTGCCACGCGAAACCGCTCATCGGGGGCCGGAGCAGGAGCGGGCGCACCGGGCGCCAGCCCGCCGCCTTCAGGGCGGTGCCGGCGGCCGCCTCGTCGCGATCGCAGATGGCGAAATCGACGTCACCGGTTTGTCGTGGGGGCATGAAACGGTTCGCGGCCACGGCCCCGATCACCGCCCGCGGCACCGGCCCGAAACCGGCGTCGAGCTCGTCGAGGTCACCCATGACGTTCCGCCCCCCCGAGCAGGCCCCAGAGGTCGCTTCCCGACCCGCCGGCCCGCCGCCGCCAGGCGATCGCGGTGATCGTGTGGAGGGGTGTCGGCTCCTGAGGGCGCGGACTGGAGAGCCAGCGGCGCGGCCGGCCGGGGGAGAGTGCCACGCCCCGCCGGGCCAGGCAGCGGCTGACCGTCGACGGATGCCAGCGCCGGCCTCCGGCGGGAGGCGGCACCCCCGCCCGCTCCAGGGCCTCCGCGATCTCCCGGGCGCCCAGCCCGAATCCGCGGTGCAGCTCGACCAGCCGGTCGCTCAGGTCCGGGCTGAGAGTGGGGGGACGACCTCGAGGCATTTGCGCAACATTATATCCATTTGCGCAACATTACTGCTGGGGGCCCGAATCCGGGGACGGGGACACCCCCATCGCTGGCCATGTGGTTATGGACTTTATTGTCGTAAACCGCCGGGTGAAGGGCGGGCAGGCGGTGCGGGAGGCCCGCAACCCCACTGGGGTCGGGCCATCAGCCTCCGCTCAGAACGCCCGGCTCGGCGCAGGCCAACCCGGCGCGGCCGGAACAACCCCGATCGGCTCAGACGACCCTGCGCAGCTGGAGAACCGCTCAGCCGCGCCGGCTCGCTCAGCTGAGATAGGGGGCGAGGCCCTCGGCCTGCTCGGCCGCCTCCATCACCAGCTCGCTGACGGTGGGATGCGCATGGATGATGTCGCCCAGCTCGCCCACGGTCAGCCCGTCGCTGATGGCGACCCCCACCTCGTGCACGATCTCGACGGCGTGGACGCCCATCACGGTCGCCCCGAGGATCCGTCCGGTGGCCGCCTCGGCGCAGAGCTGGACCAGTCCGTCCGGCTCGTCCTCGCCGAGCGCCTTGCCATTGCCGAGGAAGCGGGCCTGACCGGCCTGGACCTCGTGGCCGGCGGCCCGGGCTGCCTCCACGCCGAGGCCGACCATGGCGATCTCGGGGTGGGTGTAGATGCAGGACGGGACCACGGTCCGGTCGATCGGCCGCACCTCCACCCCGAGCGCGTTCTCCACCGCCCGGGCGCCCTCGGCGCTGGCCAGGTGGGCGAGCTGGAGGCCACCGATGCAGTCGCCCGCCGCCCAGATCCGGGGGTTGGCGGTGTGCAGCAGGTCGTCGACGACGATGTGGCCCTGGGGGGTCAGCTCGACCCCGGCCGCCTCGAGGCCGATCCCCCGGGTCTGCGCAGCCCTCCCCACCGACACCAGGATCAGGTCGGCCTCGATCACGGTGCCGTCGTCCAGCCTGGCGGTGACCCCGTCGTCGCGGTAGTCGACGCTCTCCACCCGGTGCCCGGTGTGGAAGGTGATCCCCTCCCGCTCCACCAGCCGGCGGAACTCGCGCACCACCCGCGGCTCGACCCCGGCGAGGATCTGGGGGAGCACCTCGACCACGGTGACGGCGACCCCCAGCGGGGCGAAGAAGGAGGCGAACTCGCAACCGATCACCCCGCCCCCGATCACCAGCAGGCGGCGGGGCAGCTCCTCCAGCCGGAGGACGCCGTTGGAGGTCACCACCCGGGGGTGGCTCATCTCGATGCCGGGCAGCCCGCTGGGCTCGGTGCCGACGCAGACCACCAGCTGGTCGTACTCGAGGCGCTCGTCGCCGACCCGGACCGCGCCCTCCTCGACCACGCCCTGGCCGCGGACCACGCGCACCTTGCGCCGCTTGCAGGCGGCCTCCACCCCGCGGCGCATGGTGGTGACCACCTCCTCCTTCCGCTCCATCATCCGGGGGAAGTCGACCTCCACCTCGCCCACCCGCAGCCCGAGCTCCCCGGCCCGCCGGATGCGCCGGAGCAGGTCGGCGGTCGCCAGCAGCGACTTGGTCGGGATGCAGCCCCAGTTGAGGCAGGTACCGCCCAGCTCGGCCCGCTCCACCAGCACGACGTCGGCGCCCCGCTGGGCGCCGCGGAGCGCGGCCACGTCGCCGGCGGGACCGCCGCCGAGGACCACCAGGCGCGTGCTCATCGGCGCCGCCCGGCCCTCGGTGCGGCCGGCGACGACTTACCGGGCGGGGCGGGGGTCCCTGGGGACGCCGCGCCGCCCGGCGCGGACGTCTCCGCGGGCGCGTCGGTGGATGGCGCGGCGGGCGCCGCGGGGGACGCCGCGCCGGGCGGAACCCCCGCCGCCGATCCCGAGCCGGCGAGGTGGGCCTGGACCGCGGGCGAGGTCTCCAGCGCCGCCTGCAGGACCCGCTCCTGGTCGATGACGTGGGAGCCGTGGTACCCCTCGGAGGGGGCCGCCCGGCGCGGCCGGCCGATGTACTCCCAGCTCACCTCGTAGGGGCGGTGGCGGCCGATGCGGCGCTGGACGTGGGCCCAGGCGCCCATGTTCTCCGGCTCCTCCTGGACCCAGAAGGCCCTCTCCAGGTTGGGGTACACCCGGAACAGCTCCAGGATCCGGTCGAGCGGGAGCGGGTCGAGGAGGTCCACCCGGCCGATCGCCAGGTCGCTCGCCTGCGCCCGCAGCTCGTGGCCCTCCAGCTCCCAGGCGACCTTGCCGGTGCAGAGCAGCAGCACCCGGACCGCCTCCCGATGCCCGGCCATCCGGGCGTCCTCGATCACCGGGTGGAACTCGCCCCCGGTGAGGTCGGCGAGCGCGCTGCTGGTCTCGGCAGCCCGGAGCAACGACTTGGGGGTCAGCACCACCAGGGGGCGCGGGATCGGGCTCAGGGCCTGGTCGCGGAGGAGGTGGAAATACTGGGCAGAATTGCTGCAGCAGGCGACCCGGATGTTGCCGTCCGCCGAGAGCGCCAGGAAGCGTTCCAGGCGGGCGCTCGAGTGCTCGGGCCCCTGCCCCTCGTAGCCGTGCGGGAGGAGCAGCACCAGCCGCGAGCGCTGGCCCCACTTGGCCTGGGCGGCGACGATGAACTGGTCGATGACCATCTGGGCATTGTTGGCGAAGTCGCCGAACTGGGCCTCCCAGAGCACCAGGCAGCCGGGCTCGGCGGCGCTGTAGCCGTACTCGAAGCTGAGCGCCCCCACCTCGCTGAGCGGGCTGTTGTGGACCTCGAAGGTGGCCCCCGCCCCGTCCAGGTGCTGGATCGGGGCCCAGGCGGCGCCGGTCTGCTCGTCGTGGAGGACCATCTGGCGGTGGCTGAAGGTGCCGCGCTCGGTGTCCTGCCCGGTGAGCCGGATCGGCACCCCGTCGAGGAGCAGCGAGCCCAGCGCCAGCGCCTCGGCGTGACCCCAGTCGATCCCCCCCTGCTCCAGCGACGCCCGGCGGCGCTCGAGCTGGCGGGCCAGCTTGGTGTTGACGGTGAAGCCGTCGGGGACCTCGAACAGCCCCTCGTTGACCCTCCGGAGGATCTCCTCGCCGACCGCGGTGGGCGGCGCCGCGGGAGCGTCCAGCCCGCCCTGGACGCGGCCGTTGGAGGTGTCCTCGTCGATGAGGGTGGTGAGGTGCTCCTTGATCCGCCGGTGGGCCTCGGAGAGCCGGGCGAAGACCTGGTCCGACTGCGCCTTCGCCTCGTCGTCGGTGATCAGCCCCTCCTGGATCAGCCGGCCCACGAAGAGCTCGCGCACCGTCGGATGCTCCCGGATCCGCTGGTACATCAGGGGCTGGGTGTAGCTGGGCTCGTCGGTCTCGTTGTGACCGAAGCGGCGGTACCCGACCAGGTGGATGAGGACGTCGCGATGGTGGGTGCGCCGGTAGTCGTGGGCGAAGCGCGCCGCGGTCACGCAGCCCTCCGGGTCGTCGGCGTTGACGTGGACGATCGGGATGTCGAAGCCCTTGGCCAGGTCGCTGGCGTAGCGGGTGGAGCGGAGATCGGAGGGATCGGTGGTGAAGCCGAGCTGGTTGTCGACGATCACGTGGACGGTGCCGCCGGTCGTGTAGCCGGCCAGCGACTGGAGGTTGAGCACCTCCTGGACCGCGCCCTCGCCGCTGAAGGCGGCGTCACCGTGGATGAGCAGGGGGAGGGCGGCCTCCGGGTCCAGCTTCAGGACCGGCCCGTCGCGGAGCGACTGGAGGGCCCGCGTCCAGCCCTCGACCACCCCGTCGACCGCCTCCAGGTGGGAGGGGTTGGAGACCAGCCGGACCTCGATCCGCTTCTCGCGCTCGGTGATGTAGGTGCCGGTGGCGCCGAGGTGGTACTTGACGTCGCCGGTGGGGTCGTCGACCCGCAGCTCGCCCTTCTCGAAGGACTGGAGCAGCTGCTCGTAGGGGCGGTTGATGACGTGGGCGATGACCGCCAGCCGGCCGCGGTGGGGCATCCCCATCACCACCTGGGTGATGCCGTCCTCGGCGACCAGGCCGAGCAGCTTCTCGAGCATCGGCACCAGCATGTCGACGCCCTCGCCGCTGAAGGTCCGCTGGCCGATGAAGGTGCGCCGGAAGTAGCGCTCCATGGCGTCGACCTTGGTCAGCCGCCAGAGCAGGCGCAGCTCCTCGACGCTGGAGAGGGGCTGCCGGTAGGCGCCGGATTCGATCTGCTGGCGGAGCCAGTCGCGCTGCTCGTGGCTGGAGATGTGCTCGATCTCGAAGGCGACGGTGCCGCAGTAGGTGCGGCGCAGGTTGGGCAGCACCTCGGCCAGGGTCCGGCCGGGCACGTGGACGTCGAGGACGTCGGCGGGGATCTGGGCCATCAGCTCAGGGGTGAGGTGGTGGGACTCCGGCCGCATCGCCGGGTCACCCGGCGGCGGGGTCCCCAGCGGGTCGAGGTGGGCGCCGAGGTGGCCGTGGGTGCGGTGGGCCTGGACCAGCGAGGTGGCCCCCTGGACCGCGACCAGCAGGGCCCGGTCGTGGTCGGAGACGACCCCGGGGGGGAGCGCCACCGCGGGCGGGGACGCCGGTGCGTCGATCCGGGCCGGCGGGTCCACGCCCATGCTCTGGAAGACGGCCTCGTAGAAGCGGTCGGCGCCGTCCAGCAGCGCCTCGACGCGGCCGAGGAACTCACCGGACTCGGCGCCCTGGATCACCCGGTGGTCGTAGGTGGAGGTGAGGGTCAGCACCTTGCCCACCCCGAGCGCCGCCAGCAGCCCCGCGCTCTCGCCCCGGTACTCCGGCGGGTAACCGATGGCGCCGGCGGCGATGATGCAGCCCTGACCCGGCATCAGCCGGGGCACCGAGGCCATGGTGCCGATCCCGCCGGGGTTGGTCAGGGTGAAGCTGGCGCCCTGGAGCTCGTCCGGGGAGAGCGAGCCGGTGCGGGCGCCCGCGATCAGCCGCTCGTACTCGGTGCGGAAGCCGGCGAAGTCGCGGCCGCCGGCGTCGCGGAGCACGGGGACGACCAGGAAACGAGTGCCGTCCCGGCGCCGGGTGTCGACCGCCAGCCCGAGGTGGACGCCGCCGTCGACGCGGACCGGCCTCCCCTCCGCATCGCGGGCGAAGTGGACGAGCATCCCCGGCATCTCCGCCGCCGCGCGGGCCACCGCGTGGCCGATCAGGTGGGTGAAGGAGACCTTGAGGTCGGGCCGCGCCCGGGCCAGCGCCTCGTTGAGCTGGCGCCGGCGGGTGTCGAGCAGCGCCGCCGGGATGGTCCGGATCGAGGTCGCGGTGGGGATGTCACGGCTCCGCTCCATCGCCTCGACCAGGGCCGCCTGGGGGCCGCGCAGCGGGGTCCCGGTCTCCCCCGGGGCCAGGGTGGGGGCGGAGGACCCGGCGGGCGGTTGGGCGGCGGCCGGCCTGGCCGCGGCGGTCCCGTTGCCCGCGGCGCCATCCCGGCGGACGTCGTCGCGCCGGATCATCCCGCCCGGGCCGGTGCCCTGGAGGGTGGCGAGGTCCACGCCGGTCAGCGCCGCCTGGCGGCGGGCCAGGGGTGAGGCCGGCGGTGGTGGTGCGGTGGGGGATACCGCCGGGGCGGGGACGGCGTCGGCGGGTGCTGCTCGGGTGGGGGTGGGGGCGGGTTGGTCCGCATTCACGGCCGGGGAGGCCGGCTGGGCGGCGCGGGGGGCGGTAGTGACGGCCCTGGGCGCGGGGGGTGCGGCGGCGAGCGGGGCAGGAGCTTCAGCTCCGGACGGAGGGGGTTCGGCCGGCCCTGCGGCGACCTCGGCGCTCGGCGCGGCCGGCGCGGTGGCCGCGGGCGACGGGGAGGCGGGTGCGCCCGCGCCCTCCGGGGCGGGGCCGGTCGCGGTCGCCGGGCCCGGGGCGATCAGGCCCAGGGTCGCCCCGACGGGGACCGTCTCGCCCTCGGGGGCGGTGATCTCGACGAGGGTGCCGGTTGCCGGTGAGGGGACCTCGACGTCGACCTTGTCGGTGGTGACCTCGACCAGGGTCTCGCCCTCGATGACCGGGTCGCCGGCCTTCTTGGCCCAGTTGACGACGGTCCCCTCGGTCACGGACTCCCCCATCGCGGGAAGCGTGAGCGGGACGGTCTCGGGCACGGCTGAGGTCACCTTGTGGGCTGCGGACGATCGGGAGGTCGCGGTGCCCTGGGCGACCGCGCAGGCTCATATCCTCGCATCCCCGCGCGGGAGGACGGGCTCGATCGGCACATCTCGCGTCACGAGGTTCGATCGCTTTGCCAGTCCCAACTCAGCAAGCGACCAAATCCGTCCGGGCGGACGGACGGCACGGCGACCGCTGACGGTCACGACAACCCCACAGGCCGAATCGCAGAATCTCCCCCGTGGGCCACCTCTGCACCGCCCCGTCCATCGTCCTCGCGGGGAGCTGAGGATGAGAGGAGCCGACCTCGGAAGGCACCCCCGACACCGGGCCGAGGTCACCGCACTGGTGGCTGTCCTGGTGATTGCGGCCGGGATCGCCGCTGGTTGGCTCGTGCTGATGATCAGAGGGGGCAGCGCGGCTCAGCCGGCGGCCCGGCTCCTTCTGCAGAGGGTGGACGCGACTGGCTGCAACGCCGCATCGACGAATCCGGCCCTCTCGGAGCTGTGCGGGCTCGAGACCGTGTCCCTCAGCGGAGGGAGTCCGCGGCCCATGCCGCCGCCCCCCGCAAACGCCATGGGGGCGGGGGTGGTGGGCCACCGGGTGGCCGTGGTGGCGACCGGCCCCAGCGGGTCGGGCCCCGTGTCCGGCCTGTATGTCGGTGACCTGCTCAACGGGAGCTGGCGGCACCTCAAGCTCTCGTCTCAATTCCCGGTAGCGGTGGACGGTGCCAGCGGGCTGGAGATCGGCGCCCCTGACGGGGCGCGTGATGCCACGCTCAGCCCGGACGAGAGCGAGGTCGCGTTCGCCTTGGCTGTGTCGCCACAGGCGGCCGGCGTCGCTGTGGTCAATCTCTCGACGGGCGCGATCAGGTTGCTCGACCCGGTCTTTCCCGGCCAGATCGCGCTGAAAGCCTGGCTGGCAGACGGCATCCATGTCAGCGCCCCCTGCCCAGGCGCCTCGAGCAACGGCGCGGCGTGCGGGTACGTGGTCGACGCCACAGGCGGACGCGCACGCCCCAGCCCGAACTCCGGCGGGCGCCATGCCGGGAGCACAACGGCGCCCCGTTGAGGACGGGCTCGACGTGGAGGTCGTGGGCAGCCCGGACGGCACCCAGGAGGCGGTGGCCCGCACCGGCATTGACAGCTCGGGGAATCTTGCTCTGGATGTGCTGAGCGGGCCCACCGGTGGAAGCCTGCGGGGCGTCTACGCCCTTCCCCTCACCCTGGGTCAGGGGTCCCTCACCCTCACCGTCAACGAAGCGGTGGGGGATGACGACAGTGTGCTGATCGAGGCCAGCGGCCCGGACGGGTTCCGAGATGTCCTGGCGGCGCCGGGGGCAGCGGCGGTCGCTCTCACATCGCCGACGGGCCTCTGGTCCCCACCCACTGAGGGCAGCGGCATCCTGGCGCTCGCGCTGCCAGGCGGCGGGTTCGTGGAGCCCGAAGCGAACGTCGGAGCGCCGGTTGAGACCGTGGTGGAGGTGCGGCCCGGCGGCGCGGCCAGGACGATCGCCTCGGTGCCCGAGGCGTCCGCCTATCTCGTCGGCGTGGTCTGGTAGGCGGATCGGCTCGAACCCGCGGCCGCAGTCGGGGCCGACACTCACCTCGAGTTTCGCGCCAAAGACGGCGAGGTACTCACCAGCGTGACCCCCGGGCCCCCGACGGCCCAGACTTCACCCCAATGCCAACCACCTTCAAGGACTACTACGCGACCCTCGGCGTCCCCCGCGCGGCGACGGAGAAGGAGATCAAGACCGCCTTCCGGAAGCTGGCGCGCAAGTACCACCCGGACGTCAACCAGGACAACAAGGGCGCCGAGGCCAAGTTCAAGGAGGTCACCGAGGCCTACGAGGTGCTCGGCGACCCCGAGAAGCGCAAGACCTACGACGAGCTGGGCTCCCAGCCCCAGGCCTTCGGGGCCGGCTTCCCGCCGGGGTACGGGACCCCCGGGGCGGGAGCGGCGGGCGGGCCGCAGGTCCAGTACCGGACCGTCTCCCCGGAGGAGCTCGAGTCGCTCTTCGGCACCACCACCAACCCGTTCTCCGACTTCTTCCACGATGTCTTCGGCCGGGGCTCGGCCGCGGCCCGCGGCGCGACCGGGGGCGGGTCGAGCCGGGTGCGGCACGCCCCCGCGCCCCCGCCCCGGCGCGGCGGCGACGTCGAGGGCGAGGCGGAGATCAGCCTCGAGGAGGCGTACCGGGGCACGGTCCGGACCCTCGAGCTGACCGGCACCTCCGGCACCCGCCGCGTCGAGGTCCGGATCCCGGCCGGGATCAGGGATGGCGCCAAGGTGCGCGCCTCCGGCCAGGGCAGCCCCGGCGCCGACGGCGGAGCGGCCGGCGACCTGCTGGTGAAGGTGCGCCTGCGGGCGCACCACACGTTCATCCGCGACGGTAACAACCTCCGCGTCAAGGTTCCCGTCCCGCTCGGGGTCGCGCTGCTGGGCGGCAGCGTGGAGGTGCCCACGCTCGCGGGCAAGCGGATCTCGCTGACCGTCCCCGCCGAGACCCAGAACGGCACTCAGCTCCGGCTCCGGGGCCTGGGGATGCCACACCTCAAGGGCGATGCCACCGGCGACCTGATCGCCGAGATCGACGTCCGGCTTCCGGTGCCCCTCACCCCGGAGCAGCGCGCGGCGGCGGCGAGCTTCCAGAAGGCCTGAGCGTCGCCGGGGCTGTGAGCCCCGTTCAGGGCGTGCATTGGCCTCGTCCGGCCCGCTGGCCGTCTGGAGGCAATGGGTTGACGCGCTAACACATTCTTGTGTAGTATCCAGACGTCGGCCCCAGGCCGGCGGCCGGAGGGGCGGCCCGTGCAACGCATCGCACCTTGGAGGCCGCCCAGATGGACTCGCTCACCACGCTCGTCAACAGCTGGGTGTCGCTCGCGCAGGGGATCGTGGCGAGCATCGGCGCTCTGGCGCTGCTGGTCGCCTTCCTCTACCGGATCGTCGCCGCCGATCCCCGCAGCGCCTACGAGGCCAAGCGCTGGATCGGGAGGATCGTGGTGGGCACGGTGGGCGCGGAGCTCGCCGGGACTCTCACCCACGCGCTGATCGCAACCATCCCGACGGGCATGCACTGAGGGCGGTGTCGGGATGGCGTCGTACGGCCTGCTCTCCTCCACGGTGGGTGGCCTGATCGGGCAGCTCCTGAGCGAGTTCTCGTCGAGCGGACGCAACGACGTCCTCCAGCTGCTCGATCGCTACCTCTTCAGCACCGTCGACGTGTCGCAGCGCGGATCGCAACCGCTCACCTCCAACCCGGCCCTCATCAACGTCAACCACGCCTTCTGTCTGGCCGGAGACACCCTGCTCGTCCTGGTGGTCGTCGTCGTGGCGGTGCGGGCGATCCTGGATCGAAGCCTCTATTCCCAGTACGACTTCCGCGCCATGCTGCCGCGGGTCCTGGTCGGCGTGATCGTCATGCACGCATCGCTCTACCTGATTCAGATGGCCATCGATCTCAACAACGCGCTGACCTCCTTCGCCGCCGGCGCCGGAGGCGGTTCGATGCCCTGGACCGATCCGCTGTCGTCGTCGGCCCTCGCCAGCTCGAGCCTGGCCCAGGACCTCTTCGAGATCGTGGTGGTGCTGGCGCTCGTGGTCACGGTTTCGCTGCTCGCCATCGGGTACGTCGTTCGGATGGCGGTGCTTCAGCTCCTCATCGCCACCGCGCCGCTGGCCGGGCTCGCGACCATCCTCCCCGAGACCCGCGGATTCTCGCGCACGTGGGGGCGACTCCTCGTCGTGGCCCTCTTCATGCAGGCGGCGCAGGTCACGGTGCTCCGGGTGGCGACCGTCACCGGATTGGCCGAGGGCAGCGGGCTGGGAGCCACCCTCTACGCTCTCGCCACCCTCTGGGTGAGCCTCAAGGTACCGCGCTTCCTCGCCTCGGCCGCGCAGGCGCCGGGTAGCTTCGCCAGCATCGGGAGCGGTCTGGTCCAGCAGGCACGCCGGATCCCGCTGCCCCTGCCCGTCCGCGGGAGCTGAACGGCATGGAGATGCTGCGCACCATCGCCGGCCTGACCGCGGCTCTTGCCGTCGGCCTGAGCGTGCTCGGAGGAGTTGCCGAGGACGCGACCTCCGGGACCGGGTATCCGGCTGGCCAGTGCACCGCCTATGTCGCCTCGCAGCTCTCGTGGATCCCGTCGAATTGGGGCAATGCGGATGAATGGCTGGACGATGCGGCGCGCGCCGGATTCGCCACCCTGAGCGGGACGGGCCTGGGCGGGGTCGGACCCGGCGACGTGGCGGTCATCGCGGCCGATACCCGGACGGTCAACGGCACCGCCTCGAGCGACGGGCACGTTGGGATCGTCACCGCCGTCGACCGACGGGCGCTGACGGTGACGATCTCGTCCGAGAACTGGCCCGAGGGAGACGACTCGCCCAGGCTGCTGACCTTCGCCGCCGGCGACATCGACGGCTACATCGTCCCCCCCGCCGGAGCTTCGATGCCGGTGTGGCTGGTCGGCACCCCACCAATCCGATCGCTCCCGACGCCCAGGTCATCCGGACGGTCCACGGCATGAGCGGTCTGCGGGACCGGTCGCATTGCCGCCGGGGCGCGTGCGGCCACGACGCCCCGGCCGTGCGCCCCTACGCAAGCGGTATCCCCGCCTGCCGCGATCCGCGGCCGGCGGAGAGCGTGCATCCAACCCCAGTCAAGGAGACGGACATGGTCAACCGGGTCATCCTCATCGGCAACCTGACCAAGGACGCGGAGAGCCTGCCATCCAGTGGCAAGCCCATGACGCGGATGCGGCTAGCCACCAACAGCACGTGGCGTGACGCCCAGGGCAACAGGCAGGAGGAGACGGAGTACCACGCGGTCATCTGCTTCGGCCGTCTCGCCGAGGTCTGCGCTCTCTACTGCACGCGCGGCCGCCGCGTCTACGTCGAGGGCAAGCTGCGCACGCGCGACTACACCGGTGGCGACGGTCTCCGTCGCTTCAGCACTGAGGTGGTCGCCGAGTCGGTCAAGCTCCTCAGCGCCCGTCGCTCCAGCGAGGACCTGGCGACCGAGGAGTCCGACGAGAGCGCCTCGGTGGAGCTCCCGGTCGCGAGCTGACCGGAGCGATCGGACGCCTGGGCTCATCCGGGTCGAAGCCCACGGGCCGGCGCTGGTGTCGATCGGCGCCGGCCCTGAGCGGCGCACGGCATGGATGAGGTAAACCGTCGCCCATGCGCGCGGTGGTGGTGGCTGACGGCCAGGTCGCGGTTGAGGACCGTCGCGACCCCGTGCCCGGGCCGGGAGAGGTGCTGGTCCGGGTGCGGGGCGCCGGGCTGAACGGAGCCGACATGATGCAGCTCCGCGGCTTCTACCCCCACCCCCGGGCTTCCCGCCCGACATCCCGGGGCTCGAGCTCGCTGGTGAGGTTGTTGGTCTGGGCGAGGGGACGACCCGATTCCATCTCGGAGACCGGGTGATGTCGTTGGTGGGAGGGGCTGCGCAGGCCGAGATGGCGGTCGTCGACGAGCGGGTGGCCATGCCGGTGCCGCCCTCGCTCGGATGGGTGGAGGCCGGCGGCTTCCCGGAGGTCTTCATCACCGCCCACGACGCGCTGGTGTCGCAGTGCGGTCTCCGAAGCGGCGAGCGCGTGCTGGTGACCGGTGCCGCGGGCGGGGTGGGAACGGCGGCGGTGCAGATCGGAGTCGCCCTGGGCGGCCGGGTGGTGGGGAGCGTCCGCGACCCTGCCCTGCGGCCTGCGGTCGCCGAGCTCGGCGCCGAGCCCATCGATCCGACGGACAGCGAGGAGCATGGCCCCTACGACGTGGTGATCGAGCTGGTGGGCGGCGACGCCGTCCCCGCCAACGTGAGGGCGCTTGCCGGTGGCGGCCGGATGGCGGTCATCGGGGTCGGGGCGGGTGCTCGCGTCGAGCTGGATCTCCTCGCCCTGATGAGCCGCCGTGCCCGCGTGATGGGGTCGATGCTCCGCAACCGCTCCACCGCGGAGAAGGCCCTCGCCGCCCGGAGGGTCGAGGAGCAGCTTCTCCCCCTGATCGAGGCGGGCAGGCTGCGCGTGCTGGTGGCGGCGGCGATCGACCTCGAGAGCGCTGCGGCCGCCTATGCGCGATTTCAGGCCGGCGGCAAGCTCGGCAAGGTCGTGCTCACCTGCGGCGGGACCCCGGCCACAGGATCGTGACAACGTCGCGCGCGATCGTAACTCCTCGCGTCGAGGACCAGGAAACGGCTGACTACGATAGCTGTGATGGATACACAGGTCCCCGACAGCAGCAGCGAACCCACGGCTGACCGGGCGAGCCCGTCGCGGCCTGGCTCCGCGGACCCGTTCGCCGGCTGGGCCCCCGGCAACCACGATCCGATCCCCGTCATCCCCCGCGGAACGGCCCTCTTCGAGGGCATCCCGGCGCCGGCCATCGTCGTCGAGGCACTCGCCCCTGTCATCGGCAACGGCTGTCTGGTCAGCCGTCGGAGTGGATCCGTGGGGGCGATCCTGGTCAAGGGCGGCGCCATCTTCGAGATCTACGCCTACGAGAACGGGGCCCGTCACGAGGGGGAGAAGGCGCTGCGCGTGATCAGCGGTTGGACCGACGCGACGGTCAGCGCCTACCAGCTCGACCCGATGGTGGTGGAGGTGGCCCCCTCGCTCTTCCGCGGGATCCCCTGCTACCAGGATCTGCGGCTGGAGTGGATGGACTGGAAGGGCCTCCTCGCCGACCTGTGCGACCGCGAGGGCCTCTTCGTCGTGGAGCTCGACACCCCGATCGGCCGCGGGGTCACCCTGATCGTGAACGGCCGCCAGGTGGCGACCTACACCGAGAAGCACCCGGAGCCGGGGGACGAGGGGCTTCTCGACCCCCTGGCCGCCACCAAGCGCGGAACCGTCTCGGTTCTCCGGGAGCCCCCGAGCCAGGTGGTCAAGCCTCAGAGCGCCCCGGAGCCGATGGCGCCCGCCGAGCCGGCGGAGGTCGCGCCCGCCGACCTGCCCGTCGAGCAGCCCGCCCCGGTCGCGCCGCAGCCGGCCCCGGCCCCCAAGGCGGCCCCCGCAATCAGCGGCATCGACTGGTCGACGACCCCGCTCTGGCGGGCTCAGCCGTCCTCCGCCCCCACTGGGCCGGCCCCGTCAGCCGAACCCTTCAACCCCTTCGCGGTCTTCGACCCGGAGGAAGGGCCCGATGGGTCGTGGGGCGGCTCCGTCCCGGTCGCGGAGATGGCTCCGGCGCTCAGGGAGGTGGCGCAGCTCCATCTCCAGCGCTCCTCTCCGCGCGTCGAGTCCATGGTCGACGACGCGGCGGCTCGGGGCCAGACCCTGGACCGGCTGCTCAGCGACATCCGCGCCGTGGTGATCCGCGGAGTCATGCAGTCCACCATCGACAAGATGGCGGATGAGATGGCGGCGATGGCCGCCGCGCCCCCAAGCCGATAATCCACACCAAGATGTGGTGGCGCTTGCCGAGGCGACGGATCGCCTTCATCGTCGGTTGCCTGCTGGTCCTCGCCGGGATCGGCATCACCGTGCACGGCCTGGTCCAGCAGGCGTCGGTTCAGCAGGCGGTGACCGCCCGGGGGGCGAACGACGTCAAGGCGGTCAACAGCTGGCTGGCGGGGGCGGCGTCGAGCAGTTCCACCGCCTCGGCTGAGGCGACGGCCTCACCGACCACCGGCGCCGGCACCTGCGGCGGGGGCGGCAGCGACTCCGATGCCTACGCCCTGGTCGAGTTCACCGGCCTGCCCCAGTACGGCTACGTCGGGGTGGCCGTCAACGGGAACTGGACCCAGCTCGACGACCGGTCGATGGTGCACTGGTACGGCAGCCCGGACCCGGGGGGCGAGGGGAACGTGATCATCGCCTTTCACCGGGAGCCCGACTACCAGAACATCGACCAGCTGGCGGTCGGCGACACCGTCACCATCGAGAACCGCAGCTGCCAGACCTACGTCTACACCATCACCCAGCGCTGGGACCTCGCGCCCAGCGCCGTGACCCAGCTCGTCCCCACCAGCGGCCAGGTGCTGACCCTGATCACCTGCACCCCCTGGTGGCAGGACTACGACCGGCTGGTGTGGCGGGCCGATCTCACCAGCGTCGACGGGGTGCCGGTTTCGTCGTAGCCTCCCTGGCCGCCGCCGGTCGTCAGCGGCCGAGTGGGAACGGCATGGGAATGGCAGCCGTCCCGGCCGGGACCGAGACGGCCACGCGCAGCCCGTCGCTGCAGACCCGTTCCCAGCTCCCCGGCGTCTCGAAGTGCAGCGCATCGTCGCAGGTGACCGACCGGCTGCCGATGTGGAGCGCGCAGCTCTCGGTGATCTCGGTGGCCGCCGGCGGACCGAACGAGCAGACGCCGGTCGCCCGCTGGCCCCCCACGAACGTCACCGCGGAGGCGACGACGGCACCGCCCGGCCGGGGGACCAGGAGCAGCGTGGCCGGGCCCGTGTAGAGGCGACCGTCGGCGAGACCGCCGTTGTCCCTGGGATGGGAGAGGGTGAGGCCGTCGATGTGCACCGTGTCCCCCTCGAGATAGACGGCGAGCGCCGGCCGCGTCAGGGTCACCGCCGCGGCCGCGATCGCGAGGAGGAGCCCGCCGGTCGCGAGGATCTCGAAACTGTGTCTCCGCCAGAGCCGGAGGCGACTCTGCGCAGAGCGGACCCGCCGGGGTCGGAGGTCCCCGAGGGGGACGGGTAGCAGCTGGGGATGGCGATCGATCAGCCCGGCTCCTCCGCGGTGCGGCGACACCCGGTCAGCCCTGTGGTCGCCGGGGCATGACGGCGATCGTCTCGGTGAGCTCGCGATAGGCGAGGCGCAGCGGCAGAGAGATCTGCTCGACCGGGACCCCCTCCATCCCCGCGAGCCGGACCGCGTTGGCGTCGTCGGGGATCTCGACCACGCTGATGGCACGGTGCCGGAGGGCGCGAACGTACTCGAGGGTCGTCGGATTCTCGCGCAACCGGCGAGGGCCGGGGACGATGTACGCGACCACGGTCGGGGGCAGACCGCCCACTTCCAGGTAGTCGAGGGCGCCGTTGAAGTCGGCGCGTGCCGATGTCGTCGGCAGCACGAGGATGTCGGCCACCTCCAGCCAGAAGGCGGCGACCGCCGCCTCCGGGCCGGCGGTGGGGTCCGGCAGACGGTTGGACATGTCGATCACGACCACGGTGTAGCGACGCCGCAGGTGGCCGGCGAGACGTCGGATGGCCGTCCGCGAGTATTCGATCGTCTCTCGGGCCTCGGGGTAGCAGGCCAGCGCCGGGGTCGCGGCGTGGACGGGTGAGGGGGTGTCCCGATTGCCGAGCAGCGCCGCCACGGTGTCGCGGACAGTCGCCGCCCCGGGCGGGAGGTTCATCTGTCCCCAGGCGTCGGGATTGGCGATGTTGGCGTCGACCAGGCACGCCATGTGACCGATCTGGTCGAGCACGGTGCCCGCGACGATGGCGATGCCCGCCGCGAAGCTGGTCTTGCCGACTCCGCCCTTTCGCGAGCCGATGACCACGATCGTGGGCCCACGCCCGGCGAGCTGATGGGCAAGGCCGGCATCCGCCCGGGGTCCGAATCGCCCCCGGGCACGAAGCACGCCGGCGAGGCGCCCGCTGCCGCGGCGCCGCGGCGGGCCGAGAGGAGTTGGGGCGTGATCGGGCTCGGCCCGTGCGGCCGGTACCGGCGCCGCGCGGCCGGCCGCATTCACGCCGGGCGTCGCCCCCGCGGGGCGGGTCGCCACCTCCCCCACCGGGCTGGGGGCCTCGCGGAGCGTCGCCGGGTAGCGGAGTGGCACCGCGTCGGGCGCTGCGCCGGCCGGGTCGCCTCCGCCTGCAAGGGGGAGGCGCCCGCTGAGCGCGGCCACGCGCAGCACGTCCGCCTGGTCGAACACCGCGGCGCCGGCTCCATGGGGCTGGCTGTGGTCCTGCATCACCGCCACCGCGAGATCCAGCGGCCCGCTCGCCAGAAAGACCCGGGCCGGCCCTTCGGGCGGATACGCGGCGATTCGCCGGGCATCCTGAACGCCGATGTAGAACGTGCCGTCCACGCCCTCGAGCCACCCCTCGAGGCCGGCCGTGTCCATCATCACGTAGACGGGATGGGCCGAGCCGGGCACCTCCGCCGACCACCAGCCGTCGAGCTCTCGCTGCCGCGCCTGGTCGGCCAGGAAGTCGAGACCGCGCACGGGCGGCACCCGCACGACGGCGGGTGAAAGGCTCTCGGAGCAGCAGAGCCGGGTCAGCAGCCGAGCGAGGGCCACCGCATCGGCGGCGTCGACCAGGAGGACCAGGAAAGCGAAGCCGCCCTGACTCGGGTCAGCGCACAAGGGACGAGACCTCCTGCGCTTGCGGGGAACCTCCGCCGCAGCAGATGGCGCTCCCGCCCTCGATCCGGTTGACGACGCTCAGGCAGAGGAGGACGGCGCCGGCGAGGATGAATGCGACTCCTCGGATGGTTCGGCGGGAGCCCCTCCCCCGGCCCGCGGTGCGGGCCCCGCCGATCACCGCCACCGCTGCGACGCTGACGACGGCGGCATAGCAGAGCAGTGAGAGGCATGCAACCGCAGTTGGCATCGATGGATACGACCCACTCAGGAACTGCCCGGCCAGCCCGACATCCGGCGGTCCGAGGGCGAGCAGGGAGGCGACCAGCAGCGCCCCGCCCAGGATCAACGCGATCAGCGAGTCCGCAACCAATCCCCGGCGCTCAGCCAAGGCCCAGCCCGCCGCTGATCGTGGCGAAGATGGGTGCCCCGATGAGCAGGAGCAGGGGGATCAGCATCATCGCCACCGGGACGGTGACCAGCGTCTTGGCCCTCGCCGCCTGGAATCGGGAATCCGCCAGCCGGTTCTGGTACACAGCCCGGGCAACCCGCGTGTACGTCTCGCGCTCGCTCATGCCGACGTTGGCATTCGCCGCCGCGTCCGCGACCACTCCGAACAGGGGAATCCCGTACTCCGCGCCGATGCGGCGGTACAGCTCGATGGTGGTGTGGTGGGGCTGGTGCACCAGCCGCTGCCATCCTCTGGCGTCGACGATCGCCTGCAACGCCGGGTGGTCGACACACCTGGAGAGGATTCGGACCGCGTCCTCCACCTGCAGACCGCGACCGTCGGTCATGATCGCCACCAGCATCATCATGTCGCCGAGGGCGCGCTCCGACAGCTGCTGGCGTGCTCTGGCTCGGCTTCTCAGCCACGACACCTGAAGAGCGAAGGTCAGTGCGGCCACCAGAAGGGCGACGGCAGGAGGAAGCGGCCAGTCGCGGTTCACGATCAACCCGACCGCCAGCAGCGACAGGAAGACCGCCATCGACAGCAGCGACAGGAAGAAGGCGCGCAGCAGGAAACCCGATGGTGTTTCCGACCAGCCCGCGATGGCGAGCTGGCGATGGAGGTCGAGCTCCTCCTGGAGGCGGCGCAGCAGGGGTACCCGAGCCGCCACCCGCTCCATGCGGCCGGCGCGCGTCGCGTAACCACGCAGCGCCACCAGGCGGCGCCAGGCCCGCACGTCGTCGGGCGTGAAGACATCGAGGCGGGAGAGGCCCAGGGCCCAGATTGCCACGGCCAGCAGAGCGACCAGCGCGAAGGGGACGACCTGGAGGAGGTCAGCCACCGAGCCGCTCCTGCTCCTCGGCGAGGCGGCGGAGGTTCCAGCGGGTCCAGCTCTGGGGGCGGACGATCATCCCGAGGAGGACGACCAGCGCGGCGAACAGGAGGACGACCACGGTCAACACGACCTGACCGGCCAGCGATTGGTAGTACGCACGCAGGGAGTCGATGCTCAGCGCGGTGGCGAGCATCGCCCCAATCAGTGTCGCCATCGCGAAGGTCACGGCCCGCTGCTGCGCGAGCGTGACCATGCTCTCCTCCTGGATGGCGAGTTGCGCTTCTCCCACCGGGAGGAGGACCGTTTCGATCGTCTGGATCAGGAAGTCGGAACTGCGGCTGCGGGCCCAGATCAGCACTGCGGCCGCCTGTTCGACGATCGGAGAGCGCGCCCTGACCCCCATCTCGACGACATTGGCGAGAGTGGACCCACCCCTGGCCAGCGGGGCCAGCACGTAGCCGAGGTCGGGACCGGCATTGCGGCCGAGCTCCTGGAGGGCCGTGTCCAGGGACTGGTTGGAGAGCGCCATCCGGTCTCGGAGGTTGCGAAGCTGTCCGAGGAAGGAGCGCTCCATACGCAGCCTCCGGCCCGCGGCGCGGCCCGCCAGGGCGAAGCGGAACCCCACCGCCCCCGCGATCGGCCCGATGACCCAGAGCAGAGCGACCCCCGTGAGCCAGGCCACGACCAGGCCGAGCCCGATGAAAGAAAGGCGCAGTGCGACCCAGCGTGGCCAGGGCCAGCCCAATCCGGCGGCGATGTCCTTCTCCCTCTCGAGCAGGGCGACCCGCCGGTCCCGGCGAGGGAGCCGCCACCTGAGATCGAGGTCCAGGATCGCCGCGCAGGCGGCGCAGGCGGAGGCCAGCACCACGATCACTCCCACCACGAGGACGATCGGCAGCGGAGCGGCGAGCACCAGGGCGGTCACAGCGGCGGCACCTCGTCGCCCCACAATTGAGGGCGAAGGCGCGGAGCCATTCGCGGGAGGTTCCCCACCAGCTCGGTCATTCGCTCCCACCCGCCGAACCCCGCCTGCCGGTACACCCACTTGTGATTGCCACCCCGCTCCACGGCGAGGACCCCGGTGACACGGCGGCGGCCGTCCTGGTTGGCGAGGTGGATCACGACGTGGATCGCCTGCTCGACGATGCGGCGCGCCATCCTCTCGTTCCCGGCGAAGCGGGCGTTCTCCATCACATACTGGACGGCCTGGTCGAGGGCCAGCTCGGCGTCCTCCGCGTGAATGGTTGTCATCGATCCGTCGTGCCCGGTCATCAGCGCCTTGCACACGGCGGCCATCTCGTCACCGCGCGACTCGCCGAGGATCAGACGGTCCGGCTGGAATCTGAGGGCGTGGCGAACCAGGCCGAACATGGTCATCTGGCGGGCGTCGGCGTCAGCGCGTATCGAGGGGATGGTGGAGACCGCGGTGGTCAATCCATGCCAGGGTTCGCCGTCACCCCGGTCCTGGTCGAGATGCAACTCGGCGCCGTCCTCGACGACGACGATGTGATCGGCGGGCGAGACCAGCCCGCAGAGGACGCGCATCAGGGTCGTCTTCCCGGTCCCGGTTCCGCCTGCGATCAGGATGTTCGCCCGGGCGCGCACGAGCGCTTCGATGAACGCCGCCATCGGCTGCGGCATGACCTGGTGCTGCACATAGTCGGAGAGGTCGCGGACTCGGGTGCGCGCGGGGATCCGCACCGACGCCTTCACGCTGGCCAGGCCCGAGACCGCCGGCCGCTTGGCGACCACCACGCGGACCACCGACCCGATGTTCGCCTCCGCGATCGGCATGGCGTCCGTGATGGTCTGATCTCCGGTCACCCCTCGAAGCCTGAGAACGCGACGGAAGTACTCAATGACGTCGTCATCGGAGAGAAAGGGCGAGTTGCCTCTGAGCACCGCCTTGCGGCCGACCGTCGACACCATCCAGTGATCGTGGCCGAGACAGGCGATGTTCTCGAGGTCCGCGCCGTAGACGAGGAGAGAGAGAGGCCAGAGATGCGACGCGAGCATCATCGCGTTGCAGACGGTCGTCTCCCGGTACTGAGGATCGCCGGCCAGGCCGGCGACGACGGGGAGGGGAAGGCCGCTCGCCTGGGGTGCCTCGACCGCGCGCCTGACCACGATTTCGACGTCCTCCTGGAGCCGCTCCTCGTGGAGAACGGAGGCGGGCTCGGCCCCCCGCATCTGGGCGACCTTGGCGGCGATGATCTGCGCGATCTCGCGATCCTCCGCCGGGATGCTCGGCCACTCGCGGGTCACGACGCTGTCGGCTGGAGGGGCCTCTGGCGGGAACCGCAGGTCGGGGTACGCGCTCACAGCCCCAGCTCCTGTGCGACTCCGGCCAGAGAGATGGGGACGCCGCTGTCCCCCATCCGCGTGGCCGCCCCCTCGTCCCATCGCCAGACGTCACGGACGGGGAGCTCCGGAAGCTCTCGCTCGAGAGTGTCGACGACGGCGCGAAAGTGGGCACGCGAGCGCTGGCGGCAGATCACGATCTCCCCGTGAGAGGGCCGCGCGGCGCGGAGCACATTGATGCTCCGAGAAACCAGCCCTGGCTCGTCACGGATCACCACGAAGACGCGCTCGAAGATCGCGGACACCGCCTCCGCGCTGGTCCGCGGCGAGCGGAGGCCGGGATGGGCGAGCGGGTGCCCCAGGTCGGCGATGACCACGTCCGCGTCCAGCCCGGAGAGGGCGGGGCCCACCCGGCGCAAGCAGTCGGAGATCTCGTATCCGTAGCTGCTCGGAAGCCCGGGGACCACCCGCAGATTCGGGCGCTGGGGGACGGCAACCGCCTGTTCCTCGATCTCCGCGGGTCGGGCTGGCCGGTCACCGAAGCAGTTGCCGAGGCTCCGGTCGGCAATGCCGAGGTAGAGGAGGTCGGAGGTCGTCCCCCCCTCCATGTCGCAGTCCACGAGGACGACGCGGCGCTGCTCCGCCAGTGTCCAGGCGAGTGAGGTGGCCCAGTAGGTCGACGTCTGCCCGGCTCGCGTCGTGCCGACGCCGATCACCAGGCTCATGGTGTCGGCGTGGGGCTCGGAGTCGACGCCGGGGTGACCGCGGCCGCTGCCGGGGATCCCGAGGATGGCAGACCACCCGGTGAGAGGCACTCCTCGGGCGCGAGCTGGCAGATCGCTTGCTCCACGCCGTCCGGAGCGAGCCCGGCCGGACTGGTCGTCACCGCCACCACAGCGTGGAGCGACGTGTTGGAGGCGGCGATCTCCACCCAGGCCATCTCATCCTGGCTGCCAACCAGCACGGTGAGCTCGCTTCCACTCACCCCGACGACCGGGACCGCATGGCCGATCAGGAGCTGGCTCTGACCCACCGATGCAAAAACGTCGATCGCCTCTCCCGGCTGGATCGGCGGCGGATTGGTGATCGTGAGCGTGATCTCGATCTGGGCTCCCACCTGCTCGATGTCGTCAGGGCTGAGCAGATCGCCCGCCCGCAGCGACAGCGCGTACCGGGACCCCGCGGGAACCGAGCCCGGCGCCTCGTAATTGATGTCACCAGGGGAGATCCGAAGCGGCACGACGTCGACGTCCGACGCCGAGAAGACCGCCCCACGCTCGACGTCGGCGCGGAGCCGAAGCACGCTGACGGTCTGCCCGCCACTCGCGATCTCGGCGCCGACGATGACCCCGAGCACCGCCAGGATGACCAGGCTGAAGAAGGCTGCGGCCAGGATCCGGCGCCGGTTCAACCCTGTTCTTCCCATGACAAATCCACAAACGAGAATGAGACACGAAGCGTAGGGATGGTACCGAACACCACAGGGGTGTCGCATCGCCTATCATCCCGGCCCGCCTCGCCTCGCCTCATCTCGCCGCCATCGCCGAGGGGGCCGGAGGACGGCGAGCCGGAGGAGTGCGTCATGGAGGCCGGGCCCGTCGACCTCGGGGTTCTGGCGGTGGAGAGGGATCGCGCGCTGGTGGTCATCTCCCCGGACGGAGAGCCCGCGGTCGGACTTCGCGAGTGCCTGGATCGCGGCAGGGTGGTGATCAAGGACGCCCGGCCCGGGGAGGCCCGGACGGCCCTGACGTCGTGCCGGCCCTGGCCGTGGATGGTGATCGGGGCGGTGCCGCAACTGCCCGATGGGGTCGCCGACCTGATCCACGGGCACCCGGTACTGGTCCTCTGGTTGGGACCGACCCCCCCGTGTCTTCCCGCCCACACCGGCAGCTTTGCGCGCTTCTCGGCGCTGGCCGCCGCCACCGGCCAGGCCCTGGAGCAGGAGGTCGGCGGAATGAGGCTCGCTCCCGGCGCCGGGGTCCTCCTGCCTGGAATGCCAGGGTGGTCGCGCAACCCGCAGCTCGAGGCACTGATCTCGGCCCATCCGGGTGGGTTCGACCTGCCTTTGGAGAGCTTCCGGTCCGCAGGTCGGGCGCTGCGCGCGCACGGCGTTGCCCTCCGCCCTCGCCGGGACTCGGCGACGGGGATGGTCTCGCTCCGATGAAGGCCAACGCCGAGGTGCTCCTCCTTGAAGATGACGCCGAGACGCTGGAGCAGCTCCGCGGCCACTTCGCCGCCAAGGGTTTCCACCCGATGGCGTTTCGAAGTGCCGGCCGCGCGATCGGCGCCCTGAGGGGCGGCGCGCCGGCCCCGGTCGTGGCGATCGTGGACTGGGATCTGAGCATGGCGCCGGACCAGGCGTCGAGCAGCAGTGACGCCCTCTGCGTCCTCGCCCGTGACCTCCCCGAGTGCCTGGTGATCGTCTACACGGCGAACGTGGACTCCTTCCGGGTGCGCAGCGAGATCCAGCGAGCTCACCCGCGGGCCTGGCTCCACGATAAGCGGGAGGGCGACGGCTCGCTGATGGACCGGCTGGACCGGATGCTGGACCATCCCGTCGCCGATCTCAGGATTCAGGACGGAACCATGGTCGTCCACATCCCCAGCCGGGACCAGTACCACCACCGCGAGGCGGTTCGCCTGGTGCTCCGCCACCCCGAGATCGTCACGTTCCACTCGGAGACCGCCACCAGGGCCATCCGCCGCTTCGGTGATTGGCTGGCCCGGCACGGCTCACCCGCCAAGGTGGTGAGCCACGGCAATCGACGCTACCGGCTGGCGGTCGGGGACGCCCAGCCGGGCGCCGGGCCCCACCCCGCGCCGCGATGAATCTCACCATCGCAGAGATCAGGGAACTGCCCCTCGCCGCCGCCCTCCTCGATCGAGACGGCGAGCTGATCGCCGGCACTCCGGAGTGGCCGGGAGCGGGTCCGGGGACAGTCCTCTTCGCCCTTCGCGGGACCAGGTTGGCGGTTGCCTCGGAGGCATCCGATCCGGCCTCAGCCGCTCTGTTGGATCGCCTCCTCGACGCCATGGACGAGACGGCCGAGGTGTCGGAGGGCATCCGGCGCGGAAGGATCGCGATGCTCGCGACCTCGCTCCGGCTCGTCGCCGGACGCAGCGTGAGCACCTCTGGAACCTCGCACGACGTCATCGACCTCGCGGTGGACGGGATCACCGCCAGGACAGGGCTGGAGGTCCGAATCGACGGTCGTCCCGCGTTTCCGGTCGATGCTCCGGAGGTGGCCGCGCTCGTGCTGGTGCAACTTGCCGTCAACGCCGAGCGCCACACGCGGACCACCTCGGTGACGCTCGTGCAGGACGAGGCCGCCTTCCACGTCGTCTGGCCGGGCGAGGCGAGCCTCACCGCCGTGACCACCGCCCGGAGTCATCGAGACCGTCAGCGCTGGGGCCTCGGATTCTGCCGCATCGCCGCCGACACCCTGGGGGGCGCGGTCTACCCTCCCGCCGGCCGTGGTGACGGCAGCGTGGCGGCCACCCTCGAGCTGGGGCTGCACGATCTGAGCCTGCCGATCGCCGCCATCCGCGGCCAACGAGTGCTGAAGGCGACTCGCACGTGGGACGAGGAGACCGGGTGTCTGCCCGGCGCGGCGATCGAGCCCGGCACGAGGTTGTCGGCATGCCTCGAGGCTGCCGCTGGCGCCCCGGGAGCGGTGGTCACTCGCGACGGCTGGACGGCACGGCTCGCCCGCGAGCGCACCTGGGTCGCCATCCCGCCCGACGATGTCCTCGACCGAGCCCGTGACGTCCTCGACGGCATCACCCACGAGCGCGCACTCTGGGAGGGGATCGCCCCGGAGCAGGAGGCGCGCGTTCTCGCCCTCGCGCTGCTCCTCGGAGCGCGGTTGGGCGCACCTCTGCCCCGGGTGCCGGCGGGTGTCTGGAATCGGCGGATGGCCGACCTCGCACCAGCCTTCGGTCTGCAGATGGCCGTCCCCAAGCTGACCGCGCTGGGAGCAGTGGACCCGCGGGTGGCCTCCTACCTGGCAGCCGAGCTCGGCTCCGAGATGGTCAGCGACGGCGATGACCTGCTGCTTCGCATCCGTCCCGCCGCGCGGGAGGACGACCGCCTGGCCGGTCTGGTCCGGGTGGGAGACGCGGTCCGGCTGAGCTGATGCCTCAGATGCCGCCGGCACGAGCGACGTCGGGAACGAAGGGAGGTGGTCCGACGCGGGCGTTGTCTCACGCAGCCGCCAGCCGCGTGCTGGGTGAGCTTGGAGTCGGGCGGGGATCCGGACGGGGGGCGCGAGGGCTCGAAGTGCAGGCGCAGCAGGGTTGCGAAGGTCGCATCGGCGCAGCGACACGGCATCAGCAGGCGAGCCGTTCGGTAGGGATTGCCCAACTCACGCTTCGGCGAACGGGTCCCTGTCGTCCCGCCGACCTCTCGCCTCGAGCACGGCCTGACGGATCGAAGCAAGCTCGGGCGAGGCAGTGTAGAAGCGACCGCGGCGTTCCCCCTGGGGCGTCAGCAACCCCACCGTCACCAGTTGTTGAAGATCCCTCCCGGCGGTGGCCACGGTGATGTCGTTGCCATCGTCCGCGATGGCGTTCGCCCGGTATGTGGCGTTCCGGACCCGGAAACCCATGACGGCCATGTACAAGCCGGGGATGGTGCGCTCCGGCAACGCGCGTCGCGCCGTGAGCGTGTGGAGCTCATCCCACAGTTGCTCCGTCTCCTTGACACGCCTGAGCGTGGTCTGGGCTTGACGAAGGTGCGCCGTGAGGATGAAACGCACCCACGGCCGGGCATCTCGCTCCGGGTGCCAGGCGCCCTGCCCAACTGCCCCGAGTACGTCGTAGTAGGCGCGAGTGTTTCGGCCCAGGTACTCTTCGATGCTCGAGAAGAGCGGGTACAGAACGCCCTGACGCGCAATCACCAATGTCTGCAGGCACCGCGCCATCCGCCCGTTGCCGTCGCGGAATGGATGAACCATGACCAGGTTGAGATGCGCCATACCCGCATGCACGAGCATGGGAACGTCCGAAGCGGAGTTCAGCGTGCGGACGTACTCGTCCATGAGCTCCGGCACCCGCTCAATCTCGGGGCCACGATAGACGACGTCACCCGTCTCCTCGTCGCGGACGTAGACCGATCCAACCCGCCACAGCCCAGGGCGGTGCTTCAGGTCGTAGCCGGTCATGATGAAGTGGAGCGCCTTGATGAGCTGCTCCGAGTACGCGAAGCGCTCTTCACCGGCGAGTTGCAGGACATACGTCATGGCATCTCGATAGCCCTTGAGAGCCAGCTTGGTTTCCTGTTCTGCATCAAGCGGCTCCTCACCGAGGTCGACCGCCACCGCATCGTCCAGCGGAGCCTCGTACCCCTCAATGCTGTTGGAGCCTTGGATGGCACGTGCCATGGCGACGCGGCGAAGAGACCCCTCCCAGCGCCTGGGCTCGTGGAGAAGGTAGCGAAGGGTTTCCCTTAGAGCGTCAATCTGCTCAAGAACGTCCATCTCCCCAGGGTCCAGGGCTGGCGCCTGGAAGAGCATGTGGGATAGGTAGTTGCCATCCATCATCATGATGAATAATAACCGACTTCCGAGTATTCAATAATCAACATGGACATGCCGGGCAGGCCCGGCCGAGCCGTTCACCGATCCGGACCGGCCCTCAGCTCGCCGCCGAACTGACCTGCTGCGTTTGCCCACGCAGGACATTGCCTTGCGCACATCTGTTCGCTATACTACCAGCATGTGTGACGGCGCCGACGACATCACAGCCAGGGCTGATGCCTTCGCCGTCGTGGAGAGGGCCGTCGCAGTCTTTCGGGCGCGACGCCGCCAGGCGCGTTCCTCTGACACCTTGCGGGATCGGATGCTCCGCACTCGCCACGTCATCGACGTCCTCGAGCTCGAGTTCGCACGCGATGTGGCGACGCTCGCTCGCTGCGACGAGCCGGAGTGGCAGGGGCACCTGAGCCCCATCCAGTGGGTGAAGCACGAGTGCCGGACGACCGCCACCGCGGCGGTCGACGCGCTCCACGTCGGCGAGCTGGAGGAGCAGCTTCCGGCGAGCACGGAGGCCCTTCTGGGCGGTGAGATTGGTTTCGACCACCTCGCTCTGCTGGCGCGGACGGCCGAGGCGGTCACCGGGTCGGGGACCGCTGACGGTTTCGAGGAGGGTCCACTCCTCGCCAAGGCGAGGATGCACTCGGTTGGGAAGTTCCGCCACGACTGTGAGCACACGCGGCACGCTGCTGATCAGCGGCGATTCCTCGTCGAGCAGGTGGAGCAGGTGGAGGCCCGCTACCTGGAGTTGAAGCCGGGTGTCGGGGGCGCCCTGTTCCTCCGTGGTTTCCTGGACAGCGAGGCCGGCGCCACCCTGCGCACAGCCCTGGAACCACTTGCGCGCCGGAACGGGGCCGAGGATCTCCGGCGTCACGACCGCCGGCTCGCCGACGCCCTCGTGGAGCTCGCCGGGCAGGTCATGGATGCGGGGCTGCTCACCGGCAGCGGTGGCCGGCGACCTCACCTTCAGGTCACGGCGACACTCGACACCCTCGCCGGTCGGGACGGCTCGCCCGCGGGCGAGCTCGAGTGGGGCGGGCCCATCGCTGGCGAGACGGTCCGCCGGCTGGGCTGCGATGCCACCGTTGCCCGGGTGGTCTTCGACAGCGCGTCCGCCGTGCTCGACGTGGGTCGGGCTCGACGGGTGCCCGCGCCCGCGACGCGCCGAGCTCTCCGGGCCCGTGACGGGGGTTGCGTCTGGCCCGGCTGCGACCGGCCGGCGTCGTGGAGTCATGCTCACCACCTCACCCACTGGGCCCAGGGGGGCTCCACGGACCTTGAGAATCTCGTCAGCGTCTGCCGCGCCCACCATTGGAAGGTCCACGAGGGCGGCTGGCGGTTGATCCGCACCGGTGACGGGATGGTCGTCGTGCCGCCCGTACCGCTCGACCTCCTCCCCTCGCCCATACGGGCGTCGGAGGAGCCCCCCGAGCCGCCAGCGGAGCAACGGTGGGAATGGATCGCTTCCGAGGCGTCACCCAAGCCGGCCGTGAGTGATTGCCGCGCTCCGGCCGCGGTCGGAGCGGCACGAGCGCGCGCTCCGGACGCGGACCCGACGGGCTGACCGTCGTCACCTCCGGAGAACGCCAGACACCCCGGCGGGTCGCGTCAACCGCCGGCGGACACGGCCTCCACAGGCGCAGGCGCAACCCGGGTGATCCGCAGCTCCCCGCCGGCGACGTCCGCGTCGACGGTGTCGCCGTCGGAGTACCGGCCCTCGAGGATGCCCATCGCGATGGGATCCTGGAGCCGGTGCTGGATCACCCGCTTCAGCGGCCGGGCGCCGTAGGTGGGGTCGTAGCCCTCGGCCGCCAGCAGGTCGACGGCGGCCGGCTCCACCTTCAGCTCGAGCTTGCGCGCCGCCAGGCGGTCGTAGAGGCTGCGCAGCTGGATCAGGACGATCTGGCGGAGCTGGGCCTGGTCGAGCCGGGAGAAGAGGATGACCTCGTCCACCCGGTTGAGGAACTCGGGCCGGAACTGCTGGCGCAGCAGGGTCATCACCTGCTCGCGCACCCTCTCCAGTGCGCTCGGGGGGGCGTCGTGGGGCAGCTCGGCGATCAGGTCGGAGCCGAGGTTGCTGGTCATGATCACGACCGCGTTCTTGAAGTCCACGGTGCGTCCCTGGCCGTCGGTGAGCCGGCCGTCCTCGAGGAGCTGGAGCAGGATGTTGAAGACGTCCGGGTGCGCCTTCTCGATCTCGTCGAGCAGGAGCACGCAGTAGGGCCGGCGCCGCACCGCCTCGGTGAGCTGCCCGCCCTCCTCGTAGCCGACATAGCCCGGGGGCGCGCCGACCAGGCGGGAGACGGTGTGCTTCTCCATGTATTCCGACATGTCGAGGCGGACCATCGCCTGCTCGTCGTCGAAGAGGAACTGGGCCAGCGCCCGCGCCAGCTCGGTCTTGCCGACCCCGGTGGGTCCCAGGAAGATGAAGGAGCCGATCGGCCGGTTGGGATCGGCAAGCCCGGCGCGCCCGCGGCGCACCGCGTTGGCGACCGCGCCGATGGCGTCGTCCTGCCCGACCACGCGATCGTGGAGTCGCTCCTCGATGTGGAGCAGCTTCTGGACCTCGCCCTCCAGCATCCTGGCGACCGGGACGTGCGTCCAGTTGGCGACGACCTCGGCGATGTCCTCGGCGTCGACCTCCTCCTTGAGCAGCGGATGCTCGCCGCGCACCTCACCGAGGCGCGCCTCCTCGGCGGCGAGCCCACTCTGGAGCTCGCCGAGCTGCCCGTAACGGAGCTCGGCGGCCCGCGCGAAGTCGGCCGAGCGCTCGGCGCGCTCCGCCTCCTGCTTGACCTGGTCGATCCGCTCCTTGATGTCGCGGATGGCGTTCATCGCCCCCTTCTCCTGCTCCCAGCGCTGGCGCAGGCCGCGGGCCTGCTCCTGCAGGTTGGCGAGATCCTTCTCCAGGGTGGCGAGCCGCTCCAGGGAGGGTGCATCCGACTCCTTGCGGAGCGCCTCTCGCTCGATCTCGAGCTGGCGGATCTCGCGCTCCACCACGTCCAGCTCGGTGGGCAGCGAGTCGATCTCGATGCGCAGCCGCGAGGCGGCCTCGTCGATGAGGTCGATCGCCTTGTCGGGGAGGAAGCGGTCGGTGATGTAGCGCTGCGAGAGGGTGGCGGCGGCGACGATCGCCGAGTCGGTGATGCGCACCCCGTGGTGGACCTCGTACCGCTCCTTGAGCCCGCGCAGGATGGAGATGGTGTCGGCGACCGACGGCTGGTCGACCACCACCGGCTGGAAGCGCCGCTCCAGGGCGGCGTCCTTCTCGATGTGCTTGCGGTACTCGTCCAGAGTGGTCGCGCCGATGCAGCGCAGCTCGCCGCGGGCGAGCGCCGGCTTGAGCATGTTGCCGGCGTCCATGGCGCCCTCGGCCGCCCCGGCTCCCACGATGGTGTGCAGCTCGTCGATAAAGAGCACGACCCGGCCGTCCGAGGCGGTCACCTCCTTGAGCACCGCCTTGAGCCGATCCTCGAACTCGCCGCGGTACTTGGACCCCGCCACCATCGACCCGAGATCGAGGGCCACCAGCCGCCGATCGCGCAATCCCTCGGGGACGTCGCCGCTCGCCATCCGCTGGGCCAGTCCCTCGGCGATGGCGGTCTTGCCGACCCCCGGCTCGCCGATCAGGACGGGGTTGTTCTTGGTCCGGCGGGAGAGCACCTGGATCACCCGGCGGATCTCGTCGTCACGGCCGATGACCGGGTCGAGCTTGCCCCGGCGGGCGGCGTCGGTGAGATCGCGGCCGTACTTGGCCAGGGCGTCGTACTTCTCCTCGGGGTTGGCGTCGGTCACCCGCTGGTTGCCGCGGACCGCCTCCAGGGTTGAGTAGACCTTCTCGGGGGTGACCCCCGCCTGCTGCAGCATCCGGGCCGCCTCGCCCTTCTCCTGGCGGGTGATGGCGAGCAGGAGGTGCTCGGTGGAGACGTACTCGTCCTTGAGCCGGGCCATCTCGTCGAAGGCGGCCATGAGGACCTCGCGGAGAGCCGAGCCGGCCGGCGGCTCGCCGCCGCCGACCTGCTTGGGACGGGCCTCGAGCATCGACTGGAGGCGGGCGGCCAGCGGCTCGGGCTGGACCTCCATCCGTCGCAGGAACGAGGGGACCAGCCCGTCATCCTGGTGGAGCAGGGCGAGCAGCAGGTGCTCGGGCTCGACGGTCGGGTGCTGGAGGCTGGTGGCGGCCGTCTGGGCGGCCTGCAGAGCCTCCTGGGAGCGTTCGGTGAATCGATCAAGACGCATGTCCTCTGCATACCACGCGGTGCCGCGCGCGAACCGCGGCCACGAGGCGGGAGGCCCGTTGTCATCTCGGGCATCGACCGGGCATCGAGCGATCGGAATCGGAAGCGCTACCGCGCCGGCGCCCGCGTCGTCAGGCCGTGCGTCGACTCCGATCACGGTCTCCGGCATCGCCATTCGGGACACCCGTCCCCGCCGGGACTACGATGCGGGGCGGTCCCACCGATGGCGCCCCACCCGCTCCGCACCGCCCAGCTCCTGATGGTGGTGGCCGCCGCCACGGCGACGGCGGGGTCGGCGCTCATCGCCGCTCCGGCGGCGCCCGTGGCCGCGGGGCAGACGCCGGGAGCCGGCGTCGCCTCCCCCGCAGCCACCCCGACGCCCCGCCCCTGGTTCGACATGAACGTGGCGAGCGGAAGCGTGAGCTTCTGGGAGCCGGCGACCCTGCCGGTGGGGACCCCTCCGATCAAGGCCACGGCCGGGATCCTGGTCGACATGGACACCGGGGAGATCCTCTGGCAGCAGGAGCCCCACCGGGAGCTCGCGCCGGCCAGCCTGACCAAGGTGCTCACCGCCCTGGTGGCCCTGGAGAACTTCAGCCCCGACCAGGAGGTGACCATCACCCCGGCCGCCCTCGGCCAGGCCGCCGACGACACGGTGATGGGGCTCAAGGCCGGGCAGACCCTGAGCGTCCAGGAGCTGCTGGACGGGATGCTGCTCCCGAGCGGCGACGACGCCGCATCGGCGATCGCGGTGGACACGGTGGGCGAGTTCCGGTTCGTCTCGGCGATGAACGCCCAGGTCGCCGCCCTCGGCCTCACCGACTTCGAGCTTCTCGAACACCTCCGGGCTCGACGACCCGGGGCTCTACTCGTCCGCGTACGACCTGGCGGTGATCGCGACCTTCACGTATGACCGCTACCCCCTCTTCGACCAGATCGTGGACACCCCGAGCATGGCGCTGCCGGCCACGCCGGGACACCCCGCCTTCCACCTCGACAACCTCGACGCCCTGCTCCAGGACTACCCCGCCGCGGTCGGCATCAAGCCGGGATGGACCGGCAACGCTGGTGCCTGCCTGATCGGGATGGCGGTGCGCGACGGCCACCGCCTGCTCGCGGTCCTGCTCAACGGCGACTATCCGGCGAGGCTGGAGGCGCGCCTGCTCGACTGGGGCTTCGAGCAGGAGGGGCTGCCGCCCCTGCTGCCACCGACCCCGACCCCCAGCCCCGCGGCGACGCCGGGGCGCTGACCGGGGGCCGGCGAGCGCGTCTCTCGGCGGTCTGCCCCTCGCTGCGCACCGGCCGGCTCCAGGTAGGCTTCGGGCGTGGCGGTTCGTCTCTCCTTCCTCGGCAGCGGCAGCGCCTTCAGCGGCTGCGGGGCCAACGCCTCCGCCCTCCTCGACGAGCGGGTCATGGTCGATGCCGGCTCCCCGGCCCACCTGCTCCTCCCCCGCCTCGGGGTGCGCATCCACGACCTCGAGCTGGTGCTGCTCACCCACTTCCACCTCGACCACAGCGGCACCCTCCCGCTGCTGCTCGGCGCCCTCGCCCACAGTGACGAGCCGCCGGAGCCGGGCCGGTTGACCATCGCCGGGCCGGCCGGCACCCGCGAGCTGATCGAGCGGCTCACCGTGGCCGGCTTCGGCGGCCCGACCCAGCGCCGCATCGACGAGCGGGTGGCGCCCCGCTACGTGGTCCTCCACGACGGCAGCGACGTGGAGATCGGGGGGAGCCGGGTGCGCAGCCACGCCGTGACCCACGCCACCGGCCCGTCGCTCGCCTACTCGGTGACCCGGAGCGGGCTGCGGGTGGGCTTCAGCGGTGACACCATCCTGTGTGCCGGGCTGCGCCAACTCGCCGGCGAGGTCGACGCCCTGGTCTGCGAGTGCTCCGGGCCCGACGCCCCGGTGGGCGGGGGGCATCTCTGGCGGGGCGAGGTGGCGGAGCTGGTCGAGGAGAACCCGGGGGTGAGATTCGTCCTCAATCACCTCAGCGCCCCGGTCTCGATCCCGGGGGCGCTGGTGGCCCACGACCTGCTGACCCTCGAGCTGACCGGGTAGGGGGCGAGGGGGGCGGCGGACCGCCGAGCGCGTGGGCTCCGCGCCGGTCACGGCCGCGGGCCGCGGTCGGGTCGACCGTGCAGCCCTCCGCGCTGGCCCGGTGGGCTAGACCGCCGGCCGGCGCCGGAAGAGGCGGCGCCGCCAGAGCCGGGTGAAGGCCGGGGCCAGCGACGCCCAGGTGTCGCGCCAGAGCCGGTGGTCGGGGTCCTCCAGGCCGTGGGGGGAGAACTCCGCCTTGCCGCTCACCGCGGCGACGGTACCCAGCTCGGCCTCGAGCAGCGGGGGGCCACCGCCGCCCAGGGCGCGGGCGAGCCTGCCCGCGAAGGCCCCGCGGGTCTCCGCGACGTCGCGATCCAGGCCGGCCAGCCGGCCGGCCAGGGCCAGCCGGCGCCAGACCCCGGCGAGGCTACTCGGTCTTCGCCACCACCGGAAGAAGACCAGCAGCAGCACCGCCACCACCAGGGCGGCGCCGAGCCCCATCCCCCAGCCGGGGAGCCCCGTGCCCCTGCCGGCTCCCGAGGTCGGGACCGCGGCGGCGCGGGCGCTGGGCGTCGGGGTCGAGCCGTGGCTCTTGGGGAAGGCCTGCTGGGTGGGGGCCGCCGTGGAGCCGCCGCGCAGGAAGGGGAGGTAGCCGCCGAAGTTGGAGGCGGGGGTGGGCTCGAAGGGCACCCACCCGTACCCCGGGAAATACGCCTCCACCCAGGCGTGGGCGTCGGTGGTGGTCACCTGGAAGATCGGCTGGTGGCCGGCGGTGGCCTGGCCGGTGGCCGTCCCCGGGCCGTACCCGCTCAGCAGCACGGTCGGGATGCCCAGGGAGCGGAGCATCGCCCCCATCGCGCTGGCGTAGTACTGGCAGTACCCCTCGTGGCTGGTGTCCAGAAAGTAGACGATCGGCCACTCATTGGCCGGGGTCTTGGGCGGGGTCAGCGTGTACGCGAAGGCGCCACCCCGGAGGTGGCTCTCGATCGAGGTCGCCTCGTCATACGGGTTGGTGTCGCCCGCGGTCCAGGTCTTGGCGAGGCTGGCGATGGCCGCCGCCTCGGCGGCGGCGGTCTTCGAGGCGTCCTTGCCCACCAGGGGCGCGGCGTCCTGCTGCACCCAGGAGGGGTAGTCGGTGCCCGCGCCCTCGAGCTCGGTGACCGTCGCCGTGCTCACCGACCCGCCGGTCGCGAGGCTGTGAATGGCCTGAGCGGGGAGGTCGACCTCGTCGACGCTCAGGAAGACGGGGACCGCGGTGCTGCCCGCGGGGCAGGCGTTCCCGATGCACTGGTACCCGGGCGGGAAGGTCGCCGGGGTGGGCGTGGGAGGCGTCGCCGGCGGCGCGACGTCGCCGATGACGGTGCCGGGCACGGTCATCGAGGACGGGTCGCCGGGGAAGAGGTCGAGGCCGCCTCCGGCCGCCCCGGTGGCGGCGCTCGCCGACTGGTCGAAGACGATGTGGGCGGTGGTCGACGAGCGCGATGCGCCCAGCGCGCTCGAGTCGCGCGGGATCGCGCCGGCCGGGAAGGTCTGGCCCACCGCGGTGTCGAAGTCGGGGATCCAGTCGCCGGCGCTGAAGACGGTGTCCACGTCCGCCTCCAGGTAGGTGGACTGGCCCTGGTCGGTGTAGTAGGTGAGCACCTTGCTCGGGACGTTGGTCAGCTGGCCACCGGGGGCCACCACCGGGTTGAAGCCGATGTTGGCGAGGTTGCGGGTCCCCTGACCGCCGCCCTGGCCAACCCCCCCGTTGAAGAGGTTGCCCGAGATGTCGGTGTCGCTGATCGGCGGGATCAGCAGGCTGGCGGCCACCACCCCGATCGAGGCCAGCGAGAGGGCGATCGTGTACCGCTCCCGGACCCCCTCCAGGGTCGGGATCCTCCGCCGGCGCCAGCCCGCCGCCAGCGAGCCCAGCTCGGCCAGGCCGATCACCAGCAGGGCGGCGAAGATGGCCATGGTCTCGGAGAGCCCGATCGACGAGCCGGGCCCGGCGCCGCTCGTGACCGAGGGGGCGTTGAGGACGTTGACGCCGACCACCACCAGCGTCGGGAGGACGGCGAGGACGCCCCGCTGCTCGCGGAAGGCCACCCACCCGAGCCAGTAGCCGCAGGCCCAGATGATGGTGGCCAGCCCCACCATGAAGGCCCAGCGGACGAAGTCCCCGGGCCCGCTGGCGAGCAGCCCGGTGAATGCCTGGAGGACGTACTCCCCGATCGTGTGCTCCAGTCCCCCACTGCTCACCGAGGAGGGGATGAGACCGATGGTGGTGGGCACCACCACCGCGGCACAGAGGGGGACCGCCAGGCCGATCGCGACGAGCCGGCCGACCCCCGATCGACCGAGCAGGATGGCCTCGACCAGCGCCACCACCGCCACCAGGAGGGTCGCCTGGGCGCCCCCGATCCAGTTGCCCGCGAGCACCGCGGTGGTGGTGGTGACGATCAGGCCGAGGGCGATGGCGTAGGCGCCGATCCCCGATGGCGCCACCGGCGCGGCCACGGCCGTGTAGGCCGGAGGCGGAGCCACCCGCCGGGGCACCGCGGTCCCCGAGGGCAGGACCGCGCGGGGCATCCGGGAGGGCTCGGCGACGGCCCGCGCCCAGCCGCCGCCCGACACCGGTCCGGATCCGGGGCTGCTCATCGGCTCTCTTCCCTGCGCATGGGCTGGCGACCGCCGCCCGTCACATACCGGCGGCGCGGGTGCGGCGGGGCATGGCGAGAACGTCGCCACGCCGCACGATCCACCAGTCGAGGGCCAGCCGCCAGGCGGCGCTGACCCGCATCGGCGGGCCCGAGGCCCCGAAGCTGGTCGGCTCGACCAGCACCGCGAGGTGGCGCTGCCCGCGCACCCCCACCTCGACCAGGGCCTCGACCCACTCCGGGTCGCGATCGCTGGTGACCACGATCAGGCCGCCCCGGCCCTGCCAGCTCCGCCCGTGCTGGGCGATGGCGGCGGCGATGGGGCGGCGCCCGGAATCCTGGGCCAGGGCGAGGAACTCGAGGATCCGCAGGCGCTGGGTCTCGCCTCGACCCGGGCCGATCGCGGTGCCCAGGCGGTCATTGGTGAGCAGCCCCACCGCCTGGCCGCGCGCCAGCGCCGCGTGGCAGATGGAGGCGGCGAGCGAGACCGCGTACTCGAGGGTGGATTCGGGCGCCTCGCCGAAGTGGGTGCCCCGGGCGAGGTCGAGCAGGACCATGACGTCGGAGCTCTGCCGCAACTCGTACAGGCGGCTGATGAGGCGGCCGGCCCGGGCCGTGGACGGCCAGTGGATGCGGCTCAGGCCGTCGTCGGGAGCGTGGTCGCGGACCGAGGAGATGTCGGGGGGCACGTCGAGGCCGCGCCCGCGCCGGACGTCCCCGTACGACGCCCCCATCCAGACCGGACCGAGCACGGACTCCACGGGGTGGATCGCCGGGTAGACGAGCACCGCGCCGGTCTCCCGCAGCCGCACCGTCTTGGGGAAGAGGCCGAATGGGTCGCCGAGCCTGACCTCCAGGGGCCCGAAGCTCAGCTTGCCGCGCTGGGTGAATATCCCCCGCGCCGTCCACGCCACCGACCCGCCCGGGTTGAGGGCGCAGGCCCTTCCCGGCGAGTACCCGGCCAGCCGGGTCCGGTCGTGGACCTCGCAGTAGGGAAGGGTGAGGATGCTGCGGTTGCGGATGGTGAACCGCTCGGTGAACGCCTCCCCCACCATGTGGGCGCCCTCCGGCGTCTGGCGGCGGACCTCGATGCGCCGGGCCAGGATCATCGACCAGATCCAGGCCACCAGCAGCAGCAGCAGCAGCGCGTAGGCCAGGGTGTAGGCGAGGCGAACGCCGGTGAGCCCGGCGAAGAAGCTGAGAACGACGAGGACGGCGAGAAGGGGCGCCCGGCTGCTCATGCCAGCCGGCGCGCGGCTGTCGGCACGGTCTCGGCGGCGAGGATCTCCTCGATGACGCCCGAGGCCAGAACGCCGCGGAGCTCCGCGTTGGGGGTGAGGATCACCCGGTGGGTGAGCACCCCGGCGGCCAGTCCCTTCAGGTCGTCGGGGAGGACGAAGTCGCGGCCCGCCGCCGCGGCCCGCGCCTGGGCGGAGTGGAGCAGGCCCAGGCTGCCGCGGGGCGAGGCCCCGAGCGCGACGTCGGGATGCTGGCGGGTGCGCTGGACCAGGCGCACGCAGTATTCCTTGAGCACCGGGTCGCAGTAGACCTCGGCACACGCCCTCTGGCACTCCCCGAGCTCCTCGGGGGTGGTCACCGCCATCAGGTCGTCGAGTGGCGACGAGGTCTGGAAGCGGTCCAGCATCGCCACCTCGTCGTCGAGCGGGAGGTAGCCGAGGTCGACCTTGAAGAGGAACCGGTCCACCTGCGCCTCGGGGAGCGGGAAGGTGCCGCCCAGCTCGATCGGGTTCTGGGTCGCCAGGACGATGAAGGGGTCGGGGAGCCGGTGGGTCTGGCCGTCGACCGTGACCTGATCCTCCTCCATCGCCTCGAGCAGCGCGGACTGGGTCTTGGGAGAGGCCCGGTTGATCTCGTCGGCGAGCAGGACCTGGGCGAACACCGGTCCCCGCCGGAACTCGAACCCGGTGGTGCGCGGGTCGAAGACCGACACGCCGGTGACATCGCCGGGGAGCAGGTCGGGGGTGAACTGGACACGCTCGAAGGAGCAGCCACTGGCCCGCGCCAGCGCCTTGGCGAGCATGGTCTTGCCGACCCCGGGGACGTCCTCGATGAGCACGTGGCCGCGACAGAGGAGGGCGAGCACACAGAGCTCGATCTCGGGTTCCTTCCCCACGATCACGGTGCCGACACTCTCGACGAGACGCGTGACCAGGTCATGCACCCGTGCCGACATCCGCGGTCCTCCCGGCCCGACAAGAGCCAATTGTTGGGTTCAGTCAGTATACGGGGCGCCCTTCCGCCCCTCGGCGGTGATATCGGAGAGGGGTTCCGGGGGTGCCGGCGGGGCCGGATGACGGGGGCCGGGGAGCTTCCCCGAAGGGCCGGGGGAGTCCTCCGAGGGGGGCTCGGACGGGGGCTCTGAGGACGGCCCAGAGGAGGTCGAAGAGGGGTTTTGCAGGGAGGCCCAGGGGGTTTCACGGGGCGGGCCAGAGGGTTTCGCAGGGAGGCCGAGGGGGGTTTCACAGGGGGGCCGATCGGCCCTCAGAGACCCGTTCGAAGGTCCTCGCACATCCTGGGATCGGGCCGAGAGGCTGCAGCCTGAGGGAACGTGACAAGCGCGCCAAAGTCCCTGTACACTGATGACGTCCGACGCGGTCAACGCGTCGGAGTCAGCTTCGGCTGACGGAAAGGGAGGAACGACGATGGCTCAGAACGAGGACCAGATCCTGACGACCGGTGAGGCGGCGAGCCTCTGCGGCGTCTCGCGGTCGACGCTCCGGCGCGCCGTGGCCCAAGGCCACCTCCAGGCCTGGCACACCCCGGGCAAGCACCTCCGGTTCACCCGGTCGGCCTGCCTGGATTTCGCCAGATCCCTGGGTCGGGTGGACCTGGTGGGACAGGCGTACGCGCCGGCAGCCCAGGAGTCGATCATCCGCTGACCTGACCTCGAGGCAGAGGGGCGGGGGCGACGCGCCGCGAGGCGAGAGGGCGGGGACCGGTGCGCACGGCGCGCCGGCGAGAGCGCGTGTGTGCGCGGGCGTGGCCGGCCGGGCCGGCCGGGCTCGCGATGAGGCGCGACCGGCGCGATGACGACGCGCAGTGTGGATCGCGCAGTCGGGAGGCGCGACCGGCGCGACGACGACGCGCAATGTGGATCGCGCAGTCGGGAGGCACGGCCTCGGCGCCGGCGATGCAACGCGGGCTGCCCATCACGCGCCGCGACCGAGGGATGATCCGCCGGTGCGGATCATCGCCCTGACCGGGGGCATCGCCACCGGCAAATCGACGGTGGCGGGGATGCTCGCCGGCCACGGAGCCGCCGTGGTGGATGCCGACCGGATCGCCCGGGAGGTGGTCGAGCCGGGGACCCCCGGCCTGAAGGCGGTGCTCGAGGCCTTCGGCCGCGCGTTGCTCACTCCGGGCGGGGGGCTGGACCGCGCCGCCCTGGCCGAGATCGTCTTCGCCGACGCGGGGCGCCGGCGCCGGCTGGAGGCGATCACCCATCCGCTGATCCTCGCCCGCATGGCGGAGGAGGTCACGGCCCTCGCCGGATCGGCCGCCCCGCTGGTGGTCGTCGATCACCCCCTCCTCTTCGAGGTCGGTCGCCAGGCCGACTTCCCGGACGGCGTGCTGCTGGTCTACGCCGACCCCGCCACCCAGATCCGGCGGCTCCACGAGCGCAACGGACTCGGCGAGACGGCGGCCCGGCAGCGGCTGGCGGCGCAGCTTCCCATCGAGGCCAAGCGTGACCGCGCCACCTGGGTCATCGACAACCGGGGGAGCCTGACCGACACCCGACGGGCGGTCGACCTCTGGTGGCGGGACCAGGTCGCGAGCCGCGACCGGGGCGCGGTCACAGCCGGCGGTGCGGACGAGAACGCGGACCCGGACGGTGGCGCGACGACGCGTCCCGAGATCACGGCGCCAGGCCCCGGCGGGGCCATCACGGCACCCATCTCCGATCCGACCCACCAGCGCGGCGGTGGGGTAGGGTGACGGCGATGAATCGCCCATCCGCCGGCCGGCCCTCGCGCAGCTCGGTGGCGGAGCTCGAGGGAGACGCCTCGGAGGAGCCGTCGAGGGGTGCGGGTTGGGGAGCCTGGTTCCTGCTCGCCGTCGGGGTGATCGGGCTGGGCATCTCCGTCTACCTCACCACCCTCCATTACGCGGGGGTCGCCCCGCTCTGCAGCAACGGGGGGTTCGTCAACTGCGAGGGGGTGCTGAAGAGCCAGTACTCGGTGGTGCCCGGCACCTCCATCCCGGTGACCGTCCCCGGGATGATCTGGTTCATCGTGAGCGGGGCGCTGGCCCTGATCGCGATCCGGTGCGCACGGCGGGGCAGCCCGGAGCCGCGATGGCTCCGCCCCGGGCATCTGATCTGGGCCCTGCTGGGCCTCGCCTCCGTCCTCTACTTCGTCTACGACGAGCTGGTCCAGCTTCACGAGCTCTGTGAGTGGTGCACCAGCGTCCATGTGCTGGTGTTCCTCAGCCTGCTGGTGACGCTCGGGCGCGTCCAGTCCGGGGGCGCCGCCGTCTACGAGAGCACGGGGTGAGGCGGCCGCGCGAGGAGGCCCTCGCCGTGCATCTGTACCATTCGCGACACTGATTCAATTGATCCGAGGATTGGAATGGCCCGCCCCTCCAAGCGCCGACGTCAGGATCTGACACCGGAGTCGAACCCCGAGCGAAGGGGACCGGCACCCTCGACGCGGCCGGCTGGACCCTCGACGGCGCGGCCGGGGACTCCATCCACGACGCGCCCGGCGGCCGCTTCCACGACCCGCCCGGGGACTCCTTCCGTGACGCGCCCGGGGACTCCGTCCGCGACGCGCCCGGGAGCCCAGGGCACGGCGGGCAGGACGAGCCCACCGCCACCGCGCCGGGGCACCCCACCGCCCCCGCGCAGGGGGACGACCTCCCCGGGCTCGGGCGGGTCCCGTTACCGCACCCAGCGGGTGGCGATTCCCCGCCCCTGGTGGCAGCGGCCCTGGGCGTGGGGCGGCGCGGCGACCGTGGTGGTGGTCGCGGTGGTGGTCATCTTCCTGGTGGTGGGGAACTCCTCATCCGGCAATGGCAGCACCTCCCCCAACGCCAACCCGCTGGCGCCGGCCTCGGTGCTCAGCGCGGTCACCGGCGTCAGCCCGACGGTGTCGACCGCCATCGCGGCGGGCGGCGTCACCAACCCGCTCCAGCCGATCTCGGGCTCTCCCGCCCTCCTCAAGGGGGCCAACGGCCACCCCGAGCTCCTCTACATCGGCGCCGAGTACTGCCCCTACTGCGCCGCCGAGCGCTGGAGCGTGGTGATCGCGCTCAGCCGGTTCGGCAGCTTCAGCAACCTGCACATCACCATGTCCGACTCGAACCCGGACGACATCCCCAACACCCACACCTTCACGTTCCTCGGCTCCAGCTACTCCAGCCAGTACCTGGACTTCGCGCCGGTCGAGACCGAGGATCGCAACGGCAAGCCCCTGCAGACGCCGACCGCCGCGCAGCAGGCGCTGGTCAACTCCTACGACACCTCGCCGTACTCGTCGACGACCGGCGGAATCCCCTTCCAGGATCTCGCCAATCGCTACATCCTGAGCGGGAGCGGGGTGGCTCCTCAGATCCTCCAGGGGCTGGACTGGCAGCAGATCGCCGACACCCTGACCAACAGCCAGAGCCAGGTCGCCCAATCGATCATCGGCAACGCCAACTGGATCACCGCCGGGATCTGCAAGGTCACCGGGGACCAGCCGGGCTCGGTCTGCAACGGCGCGCCGATCTCGACGCTCGAGGCGCAGCTCGGCTCCTGACGCCGGCGGGCGACCGCGGGTCGGCTCGCCGGAAGTGCGGGGCGTGAGGCCCGGCGGCCGGAGGACGAGGGCTCGGCGTCAGGCGAGATGGGGCCGGCGGCGCAAGGGTGGGCCGGCTGTGGCCGGGGACCTGAGGGCCGGCGCCACCGAGAGCGGGACCGCGTGAGGGCGCAGTGACGCCTGGCCGGCTACGAGGTCGCGGTCGGGCTCGCCGAGGCGGACGCCTTCGCCGACGCTGACGCGGAGGCCGACGCCGAGGCGGACGCCTTGGCCGACGCGGAGGCCGACGCCGAGGCGGACGCCTTGGCCGACGCGGAGGCCGAGGCGGATGCCGATGCGGATGCCGATGCGGAGGCCGACGCCGAGGCGGAGGCGGATGCCGACGCCGCGGAGGTGGGGCTCGGGGTGGGCGTCGGGCTGGGGGTCGGGATCGGCTTCTGGGGCGGGGTCGGGCAGTTGGCGAAGGCGAACGGGGTCGCCGTGGCGGTGGCGCCCGCCGAGGGGGTCTGCCAGGGGGTGTACGAGGGGCAGGGGGGCAGCGAGGGACTGGCCGACCCGTGGCCCGCGCTGATGGCGAACGAGATCGCCACCACCACCGCGCCGATGAGGACGGTGGCGACGAAGGTGATCGCACCCCACTCGCGGCGGAAGAGCGACATCATGCGAGCGCCGCCCGCAGCGCCGGCGCCCGGCCCAGCTCGCGCGCCAGGCGGACGTTGGTGGTGAGCCAGCCGTCGAGGGTGCCCACGTCGAGCAGCTCACCCTCGAACTCGAGCCCCCAGACCTCACCGGTCTCGAGCAGCCCGGCGATGCCGTCGGTGAGCTGGATCTCGCCGCCCGACCCGGGCGGGGTCCGCCGCAGCGCGTCGAAGATCGCGGGGGAGAGGACGTAGCGACCCATGATGGCGAGATCTGATTGAGCCTCATCAGGCTTCGGCTTCTCCACGACCCCGGTGATCCGGTGGAGCCGGCCGCGGCTCTCCGCGACGGTGGCGCAGCCGTACCGGGCGATCTCGTCGCCGGGCACCCGCATCAGGGCGAGCACCGTCGACTGGACCTCGTCCCAGGCGTGACGGAGCTGGGCGAGGATCGGGGGCGAGGCGTGCGAGAGGTCATCGGGAAGCATGCAGAGGAAGGGATTGTCGCCGACCACTTCGGCCGCGCAGAGTACCGCGTGGCCCAGCCCGAGTGGTTTCTCCTGGAGCACGTAGCGGATGCTGGCCATGTCCTGGGAGTGGCGGACGGCGGCCAGCTCCGCCTTCTTGCCGCGCGCCTCGAGGACCCTCTCCAGCTCCGGCTGGCGCTCGAAGTGGGCCTGGATCAGCTCCTTGCCGTTGGCGATGACCAGGACCATCTCGGTGGCGCCGGCCGCCATCGCCTCCTCGATCGCCCACTCGATGACGGGGCGGTCGACCACCGGCAGCATCTCCTTGGGGAGCACCTTGGTGGCGGGGAGGAAGCGGGTGCCCAGCCCGGCGGCCGGGACCACGCAGTGGCGGATTGTGCCCATCGGCCCGGCATTGTCTCCATTCGGAGCCACCGGCCGCAGCGCGGCGTTCGCCGAGCCGCCCCGGGCGGGTGCCGGTCCCCCGGTCGGGGCCGGGCGGAGAAGCCCGCCCCCCCGCTCCGAGTACGATCCGAGCCCATGCTCGACGTTCGCACCGAGCTGAGCCGAGCGGTCCGGGCCGTGCTCACCGCGTCCGGGGTCGGGGACGAGGTCGAGGCGGTCGTCGAGCGCTCGGCACGGCCCGAGTTCGGAGACTTCTCGACCCCGGCGCCGCTCAGGGCCGCCCGGGTCCTCCGCCGCCGCCCCCTCGAGATCGCCGAGGAGCTGCGCGGCCGGCTGGAGGCGCTCCACCTCGAGTTCGTCACCGGCTGGAGCGTCAGCCCGCCCGGCTATGTCAACTGCCACCTGGAGGACCGGGTCTGGGCGGGGGCGGTCCTCGATCAGGCGCTGGGATTGGAGCTGGGGACGCCGCTCGTGATCCCGGGGGAACCGGCGGCGGCCGGGCGGACCCTGGTGGAGCACACCGCCACCAACCCCAACAAGGCCGCCCACGTCGGCCACCTGCGCAACGCCTGCATCGGCGACGGCGTCGCCAGGATCCTGCGCCGCCTCGGCCACGAGGTCGAGGTCCAGAACTACATCGACGACACCGGGGTGCAGGTCGCCGACGTCGCGGTCGGGCTGCGCCACCTGGGCATCGAGCCGGAGCCGGACGAGCCCTTCGACCGCTACTGCTCGCGGGTCTACGTCGAGGTCGGCCGCCGCTACGAGACCGATCCCGACCTGGTCGAGCAGCGCCGCCGGACCCTCCGCGAGATCGAGGCGGGGGACGGTGAGACCGCACGGTTCGTCAAGGAGCTGGCCTCCCGGGTCGTCGACCGCCACCTGGCGACCATGCGCCGCTTCGACATCGGCTACGACCTGCTCACCTGGGAGTCGGACATCATCGCCTACGGCTTCTGGAGCCAGGCATTCGAGCTGCTGCGGGAGACCGGGTCGATCGTCCACGTGAGCGAGGGTCGCCACGCCGGCTGCTGGGTGATGCCGTCCGACGAGGACGACGCCGCCGAGGACGACGCCAAGGTGCTGGTCAAGTCGGACGGCGTCGCCACCTACACGGCCAAGGACATCGCCTACCAGCTCTGGAAGTTCGGGCTGCTCGGCCGCGACTTCCGCTACCGGCGCTGGCATCCCGACGATCCGGCCTCGCCGGCAACCACCACCACCGGGGACGCCGAGCTGCCCGCCACCGGATTCGGCCGCGCCTCGCGGGTCATCAACGTCATCGACGCCCGCCAGGCCTACCCCCAGGAGGTGGTCAAGCGGGGGCTGGCGCGCACCGGCCACCCCCGCGAGGCGGAGCAGTCGATCCACCTCGCCTACGAGGTGGTGGCCCTCTCCCCGGCCGCGGCCGAGGCCCTGGGGCTGAGCGTCGAGGACGGCAAGAACGCCTACGCCTTCTCGGGACGGCGGGGGATCGAGGTCCGCGCCGACGACCTGCTCGACAAGGCCCTGGAGCGGGTCGGCGAGAAGGCGGCCAACCCGCAGACAGCCGCCATGCTGGCCGCCGGAGCGGTGCGCTACTACCTGGAGAAGTTCACCCTCAGCCAGATCATCGCCTTCGATTTCGACGAGGCCCTGCGGGTGACCGGGGACACCGGCATCTACCTGATGTACAGCCACGCCCGCGCCGCCGGGATCATGCGCAAGGTGGCGGAGGCGCCCGCGGGTGACGGGGGTGACGGAGCCCTCCCGGCCCTGGAGGTGGTGGAGCGCACCCTGCTCCACGCCCTCGACGGCTACCGCCACGCGCTCGCCGAGGCCGGCGCCGGGCTCTCGCCGTCGACGCTCTGCACCTACACCTTCGAGCTGGCCTCGACCCTCACCGACTTCTACGAGCACACCGAGGCGATCGTGCGCGAGCAGGACCCGGTGCGCCGGGCCTTCCGGCGCCGCCTGGTGGCGGCCACCCGGGCCACCCTCGCCGACGCGCTCTGGTGCCTAGGGATGCCGGCGCCGGAGCGGGTGTAGGGGGGGTTCGGGCGACCGCCGACGGGTCTGAAGACCGATAATCCGGCAGGTCTGGCGCGCCCCGTTCGTCTAGAGGCCCAGGACACCGCCCTCTCAAGGCGGAGATCGGCGGTTCGAATCCGCCACGGGGTACCACGGGTCGAGATGAGGCCCGCCGCGCCGTCGCGTCAGGTGGTCGGCGGCACTCCGTCGCCTGGTTCGGCGCCCTGCGCGCCCCCGCCGGTGCTGCCCGCGGGCGCGGCGGGCTGCGCGGGCGGGACCGCGGCCCGCCAGATCACCTCCGGGAAGCGCCCCCAGGTGCCACGCACCATCCGCCGCCGGGCCAGGTCATAGCCCAGCTCGCGGAGCCGGTCGCCGTCGGTGAGGAGCAGGCGGGGGTGCCGGTAGACGCGCTCGACCTCGGCCGGGAAGCGTCCCGCGCTCAGCCAGGCGCGCTCCTCGGCCGCGTAACCGCGATCCTCCCGGACCGCCCGGACCGGGCGCACCAGGATCAGCGCCAGGATCACGACGACCGCCGCCGCCAGCAGGACGGTGACCAGATCGCTCACCGAGCCGCTCCGGCGCCGGCGGGCACCGCGGGGGGGCTGCTCATGCGACGGCGACTTTATCCGGTGCGCGGCCCTGTGACCGGGTCGTGGCGGTGGCGGGCCGTCCGGTGGTTAGAATCGTGAGGTTCCCACCCGCTCGCTGGAGCCTGCCCGCATGGCCAACAACCTCAAGGAATCCAAAGGCGTCCTCTCCCAGAAGGAGATCATGACCGGGGTCCGGTGCCCCGTCTGCCATCAATTGATGCGCCAGAACGAGATCGGGGTCGAGATCGCCTTCCGCCACGCCCGCAAGCCGGGTGAGCCCAAGCGCGAGCGGATCGTCAAGCACACCAAGAACTGCAAGGCCGCCTGAGCCCCGCCGGCGGGTGAACGCCCGCCAGCGACCGCTGGGGATGGCGCCGGTCCGCGGTTCGGGGTGATCCCCCGGGTCGAGCCCTCGGTCAGCCGAGGTCGAAGTAGAGGTGCAGCGGGGCCGAGCTCTCGGCGTCCGAGCCGCCGAAGTAGTCCCAGCCCTGGACGGTGGCGGCCTTCGAGAGGGTGATCTGGAAGACCAGTGGGGAACCGCTCTGGCGCGTGACCGACACCACCAGCCCGCCGCTGCCGGCCACCGACATCGCGGCCGGGGCGTCCACGCTCGGGAAGCTCACCAGCATCGTGGTTGCGGTCGGGAAGCTCACCGTCGCGGTCGGATTGGCGCCCGACGAGCCCCCGAGGTCGAAGACGATCCGGGTGTAGCCGGTCCCGGCCTGGATGTGGCAGCAGCGCAGGTCCTCGAGCTGCCACCCGGAGCCGCCGGCCCCGTAGGTCTGGACCGGGATCGCCGGGGTGGGCAGCGGCGTGGCGGTCGCCCCCGGGCTGAGGCTGGGAGCGGTCGAGGCGGACGGCTGGAGAACGGTGGCGGGCTGGGCCGTGGGCGCGACGGAGGGCCGCAGCGACGCCGCCGGCGCCGGGGATGTGAGCGGCCTGGCCACCGGTGACGACGCCCCCGGGTGGATCACCACCAGGCTGACGATCAGCACCAGCGCCACCAGGGCAGCGACCAGCAGCCAGCGCCGGCGCGGGTGGTCGGCGAGACGGCGAACCTGACGCGGGAGCTCGCCGAACCGCTCCGCCATCTGGGCGACCGGGCCGGCGCCGGCGCCGGCGCGGTGGCGCGAATCCCCCAGGCGGCGGGTGTGGCGGCCGAGCGCGCGGGGACCGCGATCCAGGTCGCGCACCCTCGATGCGGGGGTCGTTCGGGGCAGCTCCTCGGCGATGGTGGCGGTGGGCAGCGGCATGGCGGGCCACGCGGAGGGATCGGAGCGCTCCTCGTCGGGAGGCTCCGCGGTGGGGGCGGTCCCGGGTCCCGGACGGGGGTACCGAGACGCCTCGGTGGGCGGGTCGAGGCGCGAGCGCATGGCGGCCACCAGCGGCCCGATCGAGTCGCGCGCCGCCGGGCGCGCGGCCGGCTCCTGACCGGGCGCGAAGGCGGCATCGCCGGAGGCGCCGGCTCCACGGCGGAGGGCGAGGCGGAGCGCCACCTGATCGCGGAGCCGCGAGATCAGCGTGCTCGGGGCCGGTTGAGGGGGAAGGGCGGCTCGGGCGATCACCGGGTCGACGAGGGGGTCGGGCGCGCTGTCGCGGTCGGCTTCGTCCAGATCGGGCTCGGCCGCGGGCACACCGGGCGGCGAGGTCCCGCCGACCGCGCCGTCAAAGCGGGTGAACTGGTCAGGCCCCCCCGAGGGGGAGGCGGGAGTCGGGACCCGCGGTGGTGGAGGAGGCGCGTCGTCGAGTGGGGCCCAGCTCCACGGATCGTCATCACGAGCCGTGGACCCGGGGGGGTCGACCCGGGACGGCGAGCGCCAGGCCGGGGGGGCGGGAGGGGGTGGGGGCGGCGGCGCGCTGGAGCTCGGGGGAGGCGGGGGTGGTGGCGGCGGCGGTGCCGGCTGGGCCGGCTGAGCCGACTGCGGCGGGGGCGCCTGCCATGACGGGGTCGACGGCTCGGGGGCGGGGGTGAGCCACGGCGGCGGCGAGGAGGTCAGCGGGATGGAGTCGGGGAGCGGGGTGCGCGACGGCGCTCCGCCCAGGCGCTCGCGCCCTCCCGCCGGAGGCGGCGCGTAGGTGATGCTGTCCCAGATCGTCCGGTGCCCCGGCGGCTCCGCGCCCGCCGGAGGGGTGCCCCCGAGCGGCGACGCTCCCCCGCGGGCGGAGGTGGTGGCCTCCGCCGCCGTGGCCGAGACGGCGCTCCCGAGGTGCCAGATCGAGACCCCGTCGAGGTTGACGGTCTGGCGCGGCCAGGCCTCCCCCGACGTGGCGGATGATGCCGGCTCCGGAGCCGCTGGTGTTTCGGACGCCGGTGTCTCGGACGCTGATGTCTCGGTCGCTGGTGCCTCGGACGCCGGGGTTTCGGACGCCGGTGTTTCGAACGTTGGTGTCTCGGATGCCGGCGATTGGGAGGGGGTCGCCGGCGCGGTGGACGCGCCGGGGATCGTAACCTCCACCAGTGCCGGCGCCGATGCCGCAGCCGCAACTGGCGGCACGAGCGAGCGACCGTCGAGGTGGATCTCCGAGCTTCCCGAGGCATCGGGATCGGCCTTCCCGACCAGCGACAGCCCCCGCGCCGCGAGGGAGTCGGTGAACGGAAGCGATGGCTGGTTGCTGTCGGGCGGCGCCACCGCCGGGGGCTCCTCCGGCTGGCGGCTCGGGGCCCAGGGCAGGGCCTGGCCCGGGGAGGCCCCGCCGCGCCAGGGCGTCACGCCGCCGCCCGGGGGGGCGGGCGGGTCCGGGGGACGCGGGGGCCGCGGCGGAAGGATGTCGTCGGGCCCGATCAGACCGAGCTGCTGGAGGAATCCGGGAACGGCGCTGTCGGGGACATGCACCCGCCCCAGCGCGCCGAAGCGCTCGGTCTCCTCCTGGAGGTACTCGAGGCCGGCGCGGCAGCGCTCGCAGCCCACCAGGTGAGCCTCCACCTCGGCGCGTCGCCCCGCGTCCAGCTCGCCATCCAGGTAGCTGCTCAGGGTGAGCAGGCTGCACTTCATATGGCGATCTCGCGGTAGACGGAGCTGAACTGACGCCTCGCCCCGGCCAGGAGGCGGGCGGCGGCCTCCGGTGAGCACTCCATCACGTGAGCGATCTCCGCGTAGCTGAGCTGCCCGAGGTTGCGGAGCAGGAGGGGGGCGCGGCGCTCGAAGGGGAGGGTCATCAGGGAACGCTTGACCGTGTTCATCCGGCCGGCGGCATCGCCGCCCTGGAACTCCACCTGGAAGGGTGGCCGTGAACGGTGCCAGAGCCGCGAGGGGCCGCGGGGCCGGGGCGGATAGCGCTGCCCGTTGCGACAGGCGCGGGTCACCGCCCGGTAGAGGGCGGTGGTGCCGTCGACGCGGAGGTGGGCGGGCGGGTATTTGGCAGCGTGCGAGATGCCCGCCGCCGCCATCTCCACGGCGGAGTTCGGCGTCGCCGACCAGGTGGGCGGCATACGTGATGAGTTCGTCGAGGTGCGCGGAGACAAGCTCAGCGAACTCGCCACTGATAGCTGGGACGTTTACTGCGGCGTTGGTCATGAGTTCCACCCAGGGGGTGGCTGGTGGCGTCCGCGCCAGCTTACACGGCTGTGTAACCGGGGTCAAGGCGAAAACGACGCGAAGAGCGCGCGCTGCGCGGCCGCGGTCAGCGACCCGGTGGCACCGCCGCGGCCGGAGCACCCACCCGCGTCACACCGTATCGGTCGGTATCGTCAGCAACTCACCGCCCCTGATCCGCGCCGGCGGGATCAGCCCGGCCTCCCTCCAGGCGGCGGTGGGCATGCCGATGTCGGCGACGGTGATCTCGCCGGCGTGGCGCCGGCCCGAGGGCGTCCAGAGGCCGGCCTTCATGGCGGTCAGGGTGCAGGTGCGGATCGCCTGGACCGTCGGCGTCCCGGGCGTCCCGCTGCTGGCGTCGAGGCCGCTGGGAACGTCGATGGCCACGGTCCGGCCAGCCGGGAGTCGCATGATCGCGGCCGCCTGGGGTGGTCGCGGGTCACCGCGCACGCCGGTCCCGAGCAGGCCATCGACCACGATCTCCGCCGCGTCGATCTCCTGCTCGCCGATCGCCCCGTCGGGAAGCACCGCGATCGGACCACCCAGGCTGCGGACCGCGGCCAGGTGCAGGGTCACCATCTCGCCCAGCCGGTCCGGGTCCGCCACCAGCGCGATCCGCACCGGGAACCCCCAGGTGAGGAGGTGGCGCGCCGCCACCAGGCCGTCCCCACCGTTGTTGCCATGACCGGCAACAACGAGGACGCGGAGGGGGCGTCCGGCGGCGATGCCGAACAGCCAGCGGGCGACCTGCCAGCCGGCGATCTCCATGAGCTGAAGCACGCTGACGCCGCAGGTGGTCGCGGCCCGGTCGAGGGCCGCCTGCTGCTCGGAGGTGAGGGCGCCGTAGTCGCGCCGGCCGGCCTCGGCGTCCGCGGTCATCGCAGCTCCACCACGATCGAGGTGCCGACCCGGACGCCGGTCCGCGCCGCCGCCGAGCTCTCGCGACCGGCCAGCTCGAGATGCCCGGAGCTGTTCCAGAGCATCGCCAGCCACGCATCCTGACCCCTCCCAGGCTCCGCGTCGCCGGGGGGCTCGATCTCCGCGTAGGTGGTCACCAACCGGCCGGTGCCGCCGCCGGGCCAGCGCAGCCCGGCCGGTTCGCGCCCGCCGAGGTCGGCGGTCCGCACCCCGGTGATGCAGTTGCCGAAATGGTCGACGGAGACCACCAGGGTGTGCAGGCGGTCGCCGTCGAGGACGGGGAGAGCTCGTCGCGCAGCTGGGGCGCGGCGACCGGCCGGCCGCAGCCGGAAAGAGGGGTGCCGCTGGCCAGCAGGGCGGCCAGGGGCGCGAAGAAGTCGCGTCCGTGGAAGGTGGGCGACACGCCGGCGGGGGTCGGAAGCAGCACCGCATACCGCTGGCGAGCCTCGGTCCAGAGGTAGGAGACCAGCCCGGTGTCGGGCGCCACGCAGCGCACCCCGTCGCACTCGACCGCGACCGCCTCGCGGTGCCCTCCGACCCCGGGGTCGACCACGGCGCAGATGACGCTGCCCGGCCCGAAGGCGCCGGCCAGCACCTTGCAGCGGTAGGCGCCGGTGATCACGTCCCCGGGCGGCACCAGGTGGGTGCCGTCCACGCAGCGCAGGCCGGGTGCGGCGGACCAGGCCGCGGCCCAGAGCTGCGCGGCGTAGCCGTCCGCCAGGCCGTAGTCGGTCACGAAGACCAGGGTTCCCGACACCGGTCAGGAACGTTACCAGCGCCGGCGGCCGCCGGTGCCCATGAGGGCGTCCCTCGATGGATGGGGGGGGCGGAGCGCCAGGAGAAGGGTGTGGCGAGAGCGCCGGGGGTGAGGGGGCGCCAAGCGCCAGACGATGAGGGTGGCGAGCGCCAGGGGGAGGGGGGTGGCGCCGGCGAGGAACGCGTGGACATGCGGAAGGGGCGGCCAGGCCGCGGGCCCGGCCACCCCTTCTCGGGGTGGGACTCGATCGGTGTCTAGTAGTCCGGCATCGGCGGCGCGGCCTGCCCCTTGTTCTTCTCCGGGATGTCGGTGATCAGCGCCTCGGTGGTCAGCAGCAGCCCGGCGATCGACGCCGCGTTCTGCACCGCCGACCGGGTGACCTTGGTGGGGTCGATGATCCCGGCGGCGACCATGGTCGACGTACTCGCCGGTGGCCGCGTCCAGGCCCTGGCCCTTGGGCAGGCCCTTGACCTTCTCGACCACCACCGAGCCCTCGAGCCCGGCGTTGACGGCGATCTGGCGGAGGGGCTCCTCGAGCGCGCGGCGCAGGATGTTGACCCCGGCCAGCTCGTCGCCCTCGGCCTTGACCTTGTCGAGCGCGGCGATGGAGTTGAGCAGGACGACCCCACCCCCGGGGACGATCCCCTCCTCGACCGCGGCGCGGGTGGCCGACACGGCGTCCTCCATCCGGTGCTTCTTCTCCTTGAGCTCGGTCTCGGTGGCGGCGCCGACCTTGATGACGGCCACTCCACCGGAGAGCTTGGCGAGACGCTCCTGGAGCTTCTCCTTGTCCCAGTCGGAGGTCGACTTCTCGATCTCCGCCTTGATCTGCTCGATGCGGCCCTTGATGGCGTCCTGGCTGCCCGCACCCTCGACGACCGTGGTGTCGTCCTTGGTGATGGTCACCCGCCGGGCGCGGCCGAGCTGGTTGAGGGTGCGCGGAGTTCGAGCTTGAGGCCGATCTCCTCGCTGACCACGGTGCCGTCGGTGAGGATGGCGATGTCCTGAAGCATCGCCTTGCGCCGGTCACCGAAGCCGGGGGCCTTCACGGCCACGGCGTTGAAGGTGCCGCGCAGCTTGTTGACGATGACCGTCGCCAGCGCCTCGCCCTCGACGTCCTCGGCGATGATCAGCAGCGGCTTGCTCATCTGGACGACCTTCTCGAGGATGGGCAGGAGGTCGGCGACCGCCGAGATCTTGCGATCGGTGATGAGGATGTAGGGCTCCTCGAGCACCGCCTCCATCCGCTGGGCGTTGGTGACCATGTAGGCCGAGATGTAGCCCTTGTCGAACTGCATCCCCTCGACCAGCTCCAGCTCGGTCTCCAAGCCCTTGGACTCCTCGACGGTGATGACGCCGTCCTTGCCCACCTTCTCCATGGCGTTGGCCACGGTCTCGCCGACCGCGGGGTCGGCGGCGGAGATGGAGGCGACCTGGGCGATCTTCTCCCGCTCGGTGACGGGCAGCGACTGCGCCTTGATGGCCTCGACGACAGCGGCCACCCCCTTGTCGATGCCCCGCTTGAGGAGGATCGGGTTGGCGCCGGTACCGACCTGGCGGAGGCCGGCCTCGATCAGGGCCTGGGCGAGCACGGTGGCGGTGGTGGTGCCGTCGCCGGCGATGTCGTTGGTCTTGGAGGCGACCTCCTTGACCAGCTGGGCGCCCATGTTCTCGAACGGCTGCTCGAGCTCGATCTCCTTGGCGATGGTCACGCCATCGTTGGTGATCGTCGGGGAGCCGAACTTCTTGTCGAGGACGACGTTGCGGCCCTTGGGACCGAGGGTGATCCGCACCGCGTTGGCGACGGCGTCGACACCGCGCTTGAGCGCGGTACGAGCGTCCACGTCATAGATCAGCTGTTTGGCCATGAACCTCCTCCACCGCCTGCCCGGTGGGCAGGGCTCCTGGAACGGTCGGGATGAAGCGTCGGCGGTCATCTTAGCACTCGGGGTTGGCGAGTGCTAGCGGCCCCGGGCTCCGAGTGCCAGCCCGCGGGGCCGGGCGGCGCGCGGCCGGTCCCGGGCCTGGCCCCGAGGGGGAGCGAATATGATCGCGGCGTGCCGGCCAAACGCCCGCTGCTCCGCCGCGCCGCCGCGCTCTCCGCCGCCGGCGGGGCGGTTGCGCTCTCCGTGAGGGTGCTCTCCCGCCCGCGACCCGCGACCGACCACCCGCTGATCGACTGGGCCGCGGTGCGTCGCACCGCCGGCGCCCGCTCCGGGGAGCGGGTCCGGCTGCGGCCCGAGAGGGCGGCACGCCTCGCCGCCGGCTACGACGTGATCGCCGCCGAGCTGGTGCCGCTGCTGGCCGAGGTCTGCGGCTCCCCGCCCGCCGAGGTGCCCCGGATCACCGTCCTCGACCGCCACGGGTTCATCGACGCCAACCTGCTGATCGTGCGGCGTCTCCTCGATCCCGTCGAGGGACGGCGCGGCGCGGCCCCGGAGACCGCGCTCACCGCCCTCGGCCGGAGGCTGACCAGCCGCTATGTCGGCGAGGTCTTCGGCTTCATGTCGCAGCGGGTCCTGGGGCAGTACGACCCGGTGCTGATGCTCCCCGGTCCCACCCTCACCCCCGGGACGCCCGGCCCCGGCGACGCGGCCGAGCGGCCGGAGAGCGCCCTCTTCCTGGTCGAGCCCAACGTCGAGCTCCTCCAGCGTGGCCAGGACGCTCCGGCCGACGCCCTGCGGAGGTGGCTGATCCTCCACGAGGCGACCCACGCCTGGCAGTTCGGAGCCCACCCCTGGCTCGGCCCGTACATCGGCGGCCTGATGAACGAGCTGCTCGCGGCGGGGTTCATCGAAACCCCAACGGGGGCCCGGCCCGCGAGGCTGAGCCCGGAGCTGCTCCACCGCCTGGGCGTGAGCGTCGCGGGGCAGCTCCGGGGGGTGGGCCGGCTCCAGGCGGTGATGAGCGTCCTGGAGGGGTACAGCAACCTGGTCATGCACCGGGTGGGGAGGGGTCACATCGAGGAGTTCGACGAGCTGGAGGCCGCCTTCCACAGGCGCCAGGCCCAGCGGACCCTGATCGAGCGGCTCGTCCTCGGGCTCACCGGCATCTCGCTCAAGCTGCGCCAGTACGACCTCGGGGAGCGGTTCGCCGAGGCTCTCATCGCCGAGGGCGGGTACCCCCTGCTCAACCGGGTCTGGGAGGGTCCCGCGCTGATGCCGACGATGGCGGAGCTGCACGCACCGGCGCGGTGGATCGCGCGGGTCGGTCGGGCTGACTGAGACCGCGGCGGCGCCGGATTGACACCCACCGCAGCCGCCTGAGAGTCTCCCCGCGTGACCCCCGCACCCCGCGACGCCGCCCGCTCCGCCGCCCTCTCCCGCGACGCCGAGGGGTACGACCTGGTCTACGTCCGGTCGATGCAGTGGGACGCCGCCCGCACCCGGACCGCCTCGCTGCTGCAGCTCGACTTCGAGTTCGAGGGGTCCTCCCTCACCCTGGAGGCGGCGCGGGCTCGGCGCCGCGCGGTCGACCGCCACGGGACCACCGCCCTGATCGTGCCGGAGCGGTACCGCACCGCCGCGATCGCCCTGGCCGAGGCCGCCCGGCTGGCCGCCGCCGCCGCCCGGCAGATCGAGCCCGGGCTGCGATCGGAGCCTCCCCGCTTCCACGCCGACCACCCCATGTACTTCACCTTCGTGGTCCCGCTCGCGGGGGTGGAGAGGGGGCTGGCCGGACCGGACGCCGGGCTCCTGGTGAGCGTGGACAAGTGCGACGGGCATATCTGGACCGACGACGAGATGCGCGAGTACTTCGAGCTGATCGGCCCGCGGTGAGCGCGGATCGGCACGCCGCGGAGGTCGTGCTCGGGCCGGCCGGGCGCCGGCTGCGCGTCCTCTGCGCCCCCAACGCCTTCAAGGGGACGCTCAGCGCCCCGGCCGCCGCCGCCGCGCTCGCCGCCGGGGTCCGCGACGCCGGCGCGGAGCCGACCATGGTGCCGATGGCTGACGGGGGTGACGGCACCCTCGACACGCTGCTCGCCGGGTCGGGCTCGGCCCGCTGCGATCGATGGCCCGTCCACGGACCCCTGGGTGGCCGCCTGGTGGCCCGGCTGGGCTGGCTCGACGCCACCACCGCCATCGTCGAGCTGGCCGAGGCGGCCGGCCTCCGGCGCCTGGGGGGCCGGCGCGAGCCTCTCCGCGCCTCCTCCCGGGGAGCCGGCGACCTGATCCGCCACGCCCTCGACGGCGGAGCCTCACGGATCCTGGTGGGGATCGGGGGATCGGCCTGCAGCGACGGCGGGGCCGGGCTGCTGAGCGCCCTCGGAGCCCGGCTGCTCGACGCGCGGGGCCGCCGGATCGCGGACGGCGGCGGCTCGCTGCCGGGTCTGGAGCGGGCCGAGCTCGGCGGCCTCGACCCCCGGCTGCCGGGGTGCAGCGTCGAGGTCGCCACCGACGTCAACAGCCCGCTGCTCGGCGAGCGCGGGGCGGCCGCCGTCTTCGGGCCGCAGAAGGGGGCGAGCCGGGCGCAGGTCGAGCTTCTGGAGGCGGGTCTGCGGCGGCTCGCCGAGGTGCTGGAGCGCGACGCCGGGGTCGCCCCCGGGCTCCGCGACCTCCCCGGCGCGGGGGCCGCGGGGGGCACCGGCTACGCTCTCGCCGTCACCGGCGCGCGCCTGGTCCCCGGGGCCGCGCTGGTCGCCGAGGCGGTCGGCCTCGACGCCGCCATCGCCGCGGCCGACCTGGTGGTCACCGGCGAGGGCCGGCTGGACGGCCAGACCGCCGCCGGCAAGGCGCCGATCGAGGTGGCCCGGCGGTCGGCTCGACGGGGCGTCCCCTGCATCGCGGTGGCGGGGGTCGTGGAGTCGGTGCCCGCGGGATTCCACCACGCCATCGCGCTCACCGACGTCGCCGGGACCGGTGAGGACCCGGAGAGGGTCCCACGACGGCTGCTGCGCCGGGCGGGAGCCCGGATCGTACGCGAGGCGGTCAGGGGCGGCTGAGCCGGCTCACTCCCGGATGGCGGGGGCGACAGGGCCCGGCGACCACCGTGAGCGGCGGCTGAGCCGGCTCACCAGATCGGGCGCAGCCACTCCGCGTACTTCGGGTTGGCCCCGGTGACGATGTGCTGGTAGAGATCCTGGATCCGCAGGGTGAGCGGTCCCGGCTCGCCGTCGCCGACGGTCCGGCGATCGATCTCGGTCACCGGGGCCACCTGGGCGCCGGTCCCGCACATGAAGACCTCGTCGGCCATGTACAGCTCGCTGCGCCCGATGGAGCGCTCGATCACGTCCAGCCCCAGCTCCTCGCGGAAGAGATGGATGATCCCCTTGCGGGTGATCCCCTCCAGGATGTTGTCGGAGGGGGCCGGTGTCGAGATCACCCCCTCCCGGACGATGAAGATGTTCTCGCCGGTCCCCTCGCAGACGTTGCCGGCGGCGGTGAGCATCACCGCCTCGTCGAACCCGGCCTGGAGCGCCTCGGACTTGGCGAGCGCGCTGTTGATGTAGATGCCGGTGCATTTGGTCCGTGGCGGAGCCATGTTGTCGTCGATGCGCCGCCACGACGAGACCATGCAGCGCATCCCGCCGGTGGGCACGTAGTCACCCATCGGCGCGGTGACGATGCCGAAGCTGTCCGGCATGTCGTGGAGCCGGAACCCGATCGCCTCGGCCGACTTGAAGACCAGCGGGCGGATGTAGGTGGTCTCCCGGGAGCCGTTGCGCCGGAGCAGCTCGTGGGTGATGTCGCAGAGCTCCGAGACGCTGTGCGGGACCTGCATCTGCAGGGTCCGGGCGTTCCGATGCAACCGCCGGTAGTGCTCGGGAAACCAGAGGCCATAGAGCTGTTCCCGCTGCTCGCTCCAGTAGGCGCGAATGCCCTCGAAGCATCCGGTTCCGTAGTTGAGCCCCTGGGTGAGCAGGCCGATCTTGGCGTCCCGGTAACGGCGGAACTCGCCGTCGAAGTAGACCCACGAGTCCTCGCGTCGGGTGGCCTCGTCGGTGGCGGTGGGGGTGGCGGTCTGGGTCATTCGCGCAGCGTACACCCGGCGCGGCGGGGCCGGCCGGGGCCCGCGCTCACCGCGCCAGCCGGGGCAGCAGGCTCGCCGACGCGGCGATCCCCACCGCCACCGCGAGCACCAGAACCCCGAGGTCCAGGAGCATCGCGGAGGGGGTGCCGAGGAGCAGGCCGCGGAGGGCGTCCACCTCGTAGCTCATCGGATTGCCCGCGCTCAGCGCCTGGAGCCAGCCCGGCATCACCCGCACCGGGTAGAGCGCGTTCGAGGCGAAGAAGAGGGGCATGGTGATCGCCTGCCCGACGCCCATCAGTCGCTCGCGGTGGAGCACGATCCCGGCGATGGTCATGGAGAGACAGGAGAAGAAGGCGGCTCCGAGCACCACGAAGAGCGCCACCCCGAGCAGGTTGAGCGGGTTCCAGTCGAAGCGGACCTGGAGCAGGACCGAGAGCACCAGGATGACCACCACCTGAGCCAGGGAGCGCACCCCGGCGGCGAAGGCCTTGCCGCTGATCAGGGCGAGGCGCGGGGTCGGCGTGGCCATCAGCTTGGTCAGGATCCCGGAGTCCCGCTCCCAGATGATCTGGATGCCGAAGAAGATGGCGATGAAGAGGGCCGACTGGGCCATGATCCCGGGCGAGAGGTAGGCGAGGTAGCCGATCCCCTTCGGGGTGGGGATGGCGTGGAGGTGGCTGAAGGTCTCACCGAAGATCAGCAGCCACAGCACCGGCTGGACCGCGCGAAGGTAGAGCTCGGAGCGGTCGTGGCGGATCTTGCGCAGCTCCACCAGCCAGAAGGTGACCACCCGGCTGGGATAGAGCCGCCACCAGGCCGGCAGCACCGCCGCGTCGACCCGGGCCTCAGCCGAGACGCTGCGCGGTGCGACGCGTGCTGCGGACATCGCGACCTCCTCCCGACAGCTCCTCGTCCTCGATGGCGGCGCCGACGTGGTGACGGAAGACGTCGTCGAGCGTGGCCCCCGGTCCGAGCGCGGACTTGAGGTCGGCGGGGGTCCCCTCGGCGCGAAAGCGCCCGTGATGCATGAGGGCGACCCGGTCGCTGAGCACGTCCGCCTCCTCCATGTAATGGGTGGTGAGCAGGACCGCCATGCCGGTCTCCTGGCGCAGCGTCCGCACCCGCTCCCAGACGTCCGCGCGAGCCAGCGGGTCGAGACCGATGGTGGGCTCGTCGAGCACCAGCAGGGCGGGCCGGTTGACCAGCGCCTGCGCCAGCTCGAGGCGGCGGATCATGCCTCCCGAGTAGGTGCGCACCAGGCGGTCGCGCACGTCGTCCAGACCCATCACCGCGAGCACCTCGCGCACCCGCGCCTCGCGTTCGCGACGGGGCAGGTCGAAGAGCCGGGCGAAGAGCCAGACGTTCTCGTATCCGGTCAGCTGAAAGTCGGCGGAGAGCTGCTGGGGCAGATAGCCGATCAGGTGGCGGACCAGCATCGCCTCCCGGCGCACGTCATGGCCGAAGACGGTCGCCCGGCCGGAGTTGGGGGCGATCAGGGTGGTGAGCACCCGGATGGTTGTGGTCTTGCCGGCGCCGTTGGGGCCGAGGAGGGCGAACACCTCCCCCGGCTCGATGTGGAAGGAGATGCCGTCGACCGCCCGCACCGTGCCGAAGCTGACCTGGAGCTCGGAGCAGTCGACCGGGACGGCGGTCCGAGCGGTTCTCCCGCCGGCCACGGCCATCTCAGCGGCCACGCCGGACCCGCGCCGGGGCCGCGCCGTCGAGCGGCGATCCCGACCGGCTCGGGGAGGGGACGGCGGCCGTCCCCCGCTCGGGCGATCGAGCCTCCTCGAGCCAGACGGCCACCCGCTCCAGAACCGGGACGGCACGCTCCACCGCCGACCGGTCGGCGCCGTCGAGCTCGGCCAGCCGGGCGGCGAGGATCTCCTGGCGGCGGTCCCGCCAGCGCCGCAGCCGCTGCTCCGCGGCCGCGCTGAGCCGGAGGTGCGCGACCCTCCCGTCGGCCGGGTCGGCCACCCTCCGCACCAGCCCGGCGTCGACCAGCCGGTGCACCAGGGTGCTCACGGTGTTGGGAGCGAGCCGCAGCTCAGCGGCGGCGTCCTGGACCCGAAGCCCGGGCCGCCGGTCGACCAGCCGGAGGATCTCCAGCTGGGCCTCGGGCAGGGGCGGGAGGGCCGTCCCGGCGCGGACCTCGCGGTTGAGCGAGCGGCGGAGCCGGCCGACCGACCGGGCCAGGTCCGCGGCCAGGGTGTCGGTGCCGGTCGGAGCTGCGGGCACGGGGCTCACTCTATCAATTCTGTCTCAGACAGATATGAATGGCCGAGGGCGGAACGCCGGCGCGCGGGCTTCGCGGGGTCCCCGAACGGGGCCACCCGATCGGTCAGCCCGTGGTCATGGGGTGTCGCCACGGTGACGAGGTTGTGACTCCCCGTATGGCCGGGGGAGATCGGAGCCGACTACGCTGAATGGAAGCCATGGCGTCCCGCCCGCGTCAACGAGCACCCGTCACCGCGCCTCCGTCCGGGCGGCCGCAGGCACCCGCGTCCTCGATGCAGCAGAGCCTCCCCCTCGCCTCCGCCGACCGGTCCGTCGAGGAGCTGCACGCCTCCGAGCGGGAGATGAACGCGCTGGATGCCGAGCTGGCGGCGATCGCCCTCCGCGCCGCGGAGCGGGGCTTCGCGCTCAGCACGGCGGGGATGAGCGTCCGTGACCTGGACTCGTACCGGATGGAGGCGATTAACCTGAGCGCCGACCAGGACCGGGTGCTGGATCGGGTCGCACGCCGGGCGCGCCGGTTGAGTGGGGCGGACGGGGTGGTGATCGAGGCGGCTGACAGCACGGGCTCGCTCCGCCGGGCGACCTCGGGGACCGCCGCACTGCCCGACCACGTCTGGCGATCGGGCGCGGCCGGGACGCTCAGGGTCTGCGCCGACACCGAATCCGACCCCCGGGTCGATCGGGAGGTCTGCCGCCGGCTCGGAATCAGGTCGCTGGTCAGCATCCCGGTGCGCCGTCGGAACCTGCGGGTGGGCACGGTGGCGGTCGCGTCGTCGCGGGCCGGAGCCTTCGACGAGCGGCGGATCGCCCAGCTCAAGATCCTGGGCCGCCGAGCGGCCACGTCGCTCGTCAGGCTGCACATCATCGAGGCGATGCGCCGGTCCGACCTGGAGCACGTGACCGCACTGGTCAACCGCGAATCGCTCTTCCGCCGGCTCTTCTACGAGAACCCCCAGCCGATGTGGGTGCTGGACGCGGAGACACGGCGCTTCCTCGCCGTCAACGACGCCGCCATCGCCAGGTACGGGTACTCCGCCGAGGAGTTCGCGGCCCAGAGCGCCGACGCGCTCCGCCCCGACACCGAGAGGTTCCACGCCGACTTCGCCAGGGCGATGCGGGAGACCGCGACCATCCGCGCCAAGCACCGGCTGCGTGACGGCCGGATCATCGACGTGGAGATCACCGCCGGGCCCCAGGAGTTCAACGGCCGGCCCGCCATGCTCTCGATCATCAACGACGTGACCGAGCGGAACCGCCTCTACAAGCAGCTCCGCGACGGTGCCTTCCACGACACGCTGACCGGCGGGGCCAACCGGACCCTCTTCACCGAGCGGGTGGCCCATGCGCTGACCAGGATGCGCCGCCGCAGCGCCACCATCGCGGTGCTGGTCGCCGACATCGACCACTTCAAGCACGTCAACGACAGCATGGGCCACGCATCCGGCGACGCCCTCCTCCAGGCGGCCGCGGCGCGGATCCAGGCCACCCTGCGCCCCGGCGACACGGTCGCGCGGCTGAGCGCCGACGAGTTCGCCATCCTGCTCGAGGAGGTCGGGCACCCGGAGGGCGCCGTCGAGGCCGCCGAGCGCCTGGCCGAGGCCTTCGCCGACCCGCTCGACTTCGCCGACGGCAGCCTGGTCATGACCCTCAGCATCGGGGTGGCGACCTCGGCGAGCAGCCAGGCCACCGCCGAGGAGCTGCTCGGCGACGCCGAGCTGGCCATGTACGCGGCCAAGGCGGGGGGCCGGGGCCGAGTGACCCTCTTCGAGCCGGGGATGCAGGCGACGGCCGCGGAGCGGCTGAGCCTGGAGCAGGACCTCCGCCACGCCGTGGATCGCGGCGAGCTGCGCCTCTTCTACCAGCCCCTGGTCGTGGCCCAGAGCGGCGAGATCGTGGGCTGCGAGGCGCTGGTCCGCTGGCAGCACCCGCTCCGTGGCCTGGTCGCCCCCGACAGCTTCATCCCGCTCGCCGAGGAGACCGGGATGATCAGCGCCATCGACACCTGGGTGCTCCGCACCGCCTGCAACCAGGCCGCGGCCTGGCACCGGGCCGGCCACCGCGATCTCTTCGTCGCCGTCAACGTCTCCGGCCGCGAGCTGGGGCGCTCCGACCTGGTGGACCGGGTCGAGGCCGCCGTCTTCGAGAGCGGGCTCTCCCCCGCGTACCTGGAGATCGAGATCACCGAGAGCACCGCGGCGGTGCAGTCCGCCGAGGCCCTCGAGGAGCTGCGCCAGCTCCGCCGGGCGGGGATCACCGTCGCCATCGACGACTTCGGGACCGGCTACTCGAGCCTCAGCAAGCTGTCGACCTTCCCGGTCGACCGGCTCAAGATCGACCGCTCCTTCCTCACCATGATCAAGCGGGAGTCCGACGACGAGCCGCTGGTCGCCGCCATGATCGGCATGGCTCACCGTCTCGGCCTGGAGGTGACCGCCGAGGGGGTGGAGACGGAGGTCCAGCGCGGCTTCCTCCGCCGCAACGGCTGCGATCTGCTTCAGGGCTTCCTGTTCAGCCGGCCGGTTCCCGCCGAGGGCTTCGACGAGCTGCTCGGGGGCACCCCGCAGCAGGCCGGGACGGCTTGATAAAGTAGCCGGCCACCAGCCCTGGCCGCCCCGACCGGAACAGCCCGCCGGGTCGCGGTGGTCCTGATCGGTTCGGAGTGAACAGGAGACCGGTCATGACCCTCGACACCCCAGCCGGAAGGCTCGCAGAGGCACGTGGCATCCGCTGGAATCCGAGCCCGGCGGAGCTGCGGGAGCTGACCTCCCGGATGCCCAACGCCCGCCGGACCGTCTTCGACAACTACAACGTGCAGACCAGGGTGACCTCGCGCAGCAAGGCGAGCACCTACGTGGTCACCGACACCCCGGAGCGGCACAGCGATCAGACCATCACCCGGGCGGAGGGCGCCCGCCTGGCCCGGCTCCAGGACGACTACATCCGTGACCAGGAGATGCTGGTCGTCGACGGCTACATCGGCAACGACCCCTCCGACCGGGTGCCGACCCGGCTCTACATCGAGGCCGCCAACGCCAACGTCGCCGGCATGCAGCGCTGGCTCTACTTCGACGCCGATGAGGCGGGCCCGGAGTTCGAGCCGCGGCTCACCGTCATCGACACCCCCAACCTCGCCGCTCCCGGCTACCCGTCGGACCGGATCATCGCCGTCGACCTCGACGCCGGCGTCACCCGGGTGCTGAACTCCGACTACTTCGGCGAGTCCAAGAAGGGTGGCCTGCGGATGTGGAACACCCTGGTGTACGACCGCGGCGGGCTGGCGCTCCACGCCGGCTGCAAGGTGATCCCCACCCCGCGCGGCGAGCAGACCATGCTCATCGTCGGGCTCTCCGGGACCGGGAAGACCACCACCACCTTCACCAGGCAGAACAACTCCAAGCCGGTGCAGGACGACTTCGTCGCCCTCTACCCCGGGGGCCGGGTGGCGGCCACCGAGAACGGCTGCTTCGCCAAGACCTTCAGCCTGGACCCGAAGTTCGAGCCGTCCATCCACGGCGCGGTCTGCCAGCGGGAGGCCTATCTGGAGAACGTCTCGCAGAATGACGCCGGGGAGCTGGACTTCTTCGACAGCGCCTACACCCAGAACGGCCGATCGGTCTTCCGGATGGCGGCGCTGGGCTGGCACCGCGACGCCCGCGAGCTCAAGAGCGTCGACCAGCTGCTGATCCTCAACCGCAACGAGAACATCATCCCCGGGGTCGCCCGCCTCAACCAGGCCCAGGCGGCCGCCTACTTCATGCTGGGCGAGACCAAGGGGACCAGCGCCGGCGGCAAGGACGAGGAGGGCAAGTTCCTGCGCGTGCCGGGGACCAACCCGTTCTTCCCGCTCCGCCACGAGCAGCAGGGCAACCGCTTCCTGGAGCTGCAGGCGAGCTGCGACTTCGAGGTCTTCCTGATGAACACCGGCTGGGTGGGCGGGCCCGACGGCGACGATCGCAGCAAGAAGGTGACCATCCCCCACTCCAGCGCCATCGTCAAGGCGATCGCGGAGGGGACCATCACCTGGGACCGGGACCCCGACTTCGGCTACGAGGTGGCCACCGCGGTGGCCGGTCTCGACGACCTGGAGATCCTTCAGCCGCGCCGCCTCTACGAGCGCCAGGGACGTCTCGACGAGTACCGGCGCCTGGTGGAGCAGCTCCGGCAGGACCGGCGCGCCTACCTGCTGAAGTGGGAGGGGCTGGACCCGGCGATCGTCGCCGCGGCTGGCTGAGCCGCCGGCGCGGGCGCCGCGGCCGGTTCACCGGCGGAGGCGCTCGATGGCTCCGATGATGTCGTCGGGGGCCGCTCCCTTCACCACGTAGCCCGAGGCACCGGCCCGGCGCATCAGGCGCATGGTCTCGCCGTCGTCCCAGGCCGAGAGGGCCACGATGCGGGTCTCGGGGGAGGCGGCGCGGATGCCCTCGGCGGCGCGGATGCCGCCGCCCCCGGGCATCTTGACGTCGAGGATGGCGACGTCGGGGCGGTGGATGCCGGCCAGGTCGATGGCGCTCTCGGGGTCGGCCGCCAGGCCCACGACCTCGTAGCCGGGCTCGCCGCCCAGCAGGTCGCCGAGGGCGCTGCGCATGGAGGCGTCGTCGTCGGCGATCAGCACCCGGACGGTCATCACGCCACCGACCCCGCCCTCGCCGCGCCGCAGCCGTCGCCGGCTCCGGGAGAGGAGATCGCGGCGTCGCGCAGCACGTGGCTGCCCACGCAGTACCGGAGGGTGGTCCCGACCCCGGGCTCGCTCTCGACCTTGAACCATCCCCCACTCTGCTCCGCCCGCTCCCGCATCACCAGCAGGCCGAGGTGCCCCGGCGCCTGCTGCGGCGCGCCCGTGTCGAAGCCGACGCCGTCGTCCCTGATCTCCACCACGACCCCCCCGTCACCGGCGGTGAGCGCGATGTCGACCCGGCCGGCCCGGGCGTGCTTGCAGATGTTGGCCACCGCCTCCTGGGCGATGCGGTAGACGACGGTCCGGGTCTCCGGCTCGGGCTCCACCGCCAGCCGGTCGTCCAGCGAGTAGGCGAGGCCGGCGTCCTCGGCGACCTGGGCCAGGAAGGAGTGGAGAGCCGCGCCGATGCCGTGCGCCTCGAGCGCCGGTGGCCGCAGCACGAACATGAGATGGCGGAGGCGGGTGATCGACTGCCGGACGTCGTGCTCGAGGTTGACGAGGAGCGGATCGAGGGCGCCGCCCCCGAGACGGCGGCGGAGGGTGGCGAGGCGCAGGGCGACCGCGGTCATCACCTGGACCGAATCGTCGTGGATGTCGTCGGCGATCCGCTGGCGCTCCTCCTCCTGGGCCTGGACGACGTGGGTCAGCAGCCGGCTCCGGTCCTCGGCGCTCTTGCGCAGCTCCTCGACCGAGAGGCGGAGCTGGGCCTGGACCCGGGAGCGTTCGGTGGCCAGCGCGACCACGTTGGCGAGGCCGCGGACGAAGGCCACGTCGTCGTCCGAATGCGCCACCGGCCGCCGCGACATCACCAGCAGCACGCCCGCGACGCGGAGGCCGGTGCGGATCGGGACGATCAGCACGCTGCCGGGCTGAGCCGGCTCGGCGTGAGCACCCTCACCGCGTGCAGGCCCGCGGTCCTCCTCCGGGTACCTGACCACCAGCGGCTCGCCCTGGCGCATGACCCGGGCGCAGAGCGGCTCCCAGCGGATCAGCTCGCCGGCGGGTATCTCGGCCGGGGAGCCGGTCCGCGCGATGGCGACCAGGCCGTCGCGGCCGCGTTCGAGGATGGCGGCGATATCCGCGTCGAGGTTGGCGGCGGCCGCGTCGCAGGTCGCGCGAGCGAGCTCCGCCAGGTCCTCTCCGCCGCCGAGCGCGCCCTGTCCGAGGGCGGCGACCGCGGCCTGCTGGCGGAGGCGCCGGGCCGCGAGCTCGTTCACCCGCCGGCGGCGCTCCACCGCCGCGAGGACCGCCGCAACCCCGACCACCGCCGCCCGGGCCGCGGCGTCGAAGGCGCCCCGCGGCCGGGCCACCACCAGGACCTGGTCCACCCCGTGGGGCTCCAGGCCGGCGGCGATGGCGGCGCGCTGGCCGTCGCCGTGGAGGAGAGCGGCGATCGCGCCCGCCTCGGGGGCAGCGCTGGGGCGCAGGTTTGCCGGCTCGGCGGTGCGCAGCTTGCGGTCGGCCGGGGTGGCGATCAGGGCGTCGGGCGCGTTGCGCAGCCCGACGTGGGCGAGCACCGATATCCAGGGGTCCGAGGCTCCGATCCCGAAGAGGCCGGCGGCGCCGGCTCCGACCCGCTCCGCGAGGATGGTGAGGATCCGGCGCTCGAGGCCATCCCCGCCCTCCCCGACGAGCGCGAGCACTGCGGCCTCGGCCGCGACCGGATCGCGGGGCTCGGGCGCCAACCCGACAGTCCGGGCGGTGCCGCCGGCCTGGCCGCCCGCCGATCCCGCGAGCACGTCAGGCGATGACATGCAGGTTCCAGACCACCGCCGCGAACCCGACCAGGACGGCGAGCAGCCCGAGGATCCGGGCTCCGCGGCCGCGCAGCCTGGCCATGTTGAAGACGACGACGGTGGCGATCACGAGCTTCTCCGCGAGCAGCCCGCCCACGCCCCAGCGGGCGATCACCGCGGCGCTGACCGGGTTCTGCTCGGGCTGGCTGTTGGCCAGCGCGACCACGGTCGTGGACGCGTCGGCGAGCTGCGACACCGCGACGGCGACCGCCAGCCAGGCGGCCAGCGAATCGGCGGCGAGCGCCCGGAGGTCGCGGATCAGGCCATCCCGGTAGCCGGCCAGGTCGGCAGCGCAGCTGATCAGCAGGCGGCTCAGGAAGCCGGGTCTCTGGGAATGGAGGCTGACTGTGCTGATCACGTCCGGTCCTCGAGTGTGGAGTTGATCCGCCGTGACCATCGTCGCCTCGACCGATTGCGCTGCCCAGACACGGACTGCCGGACTTCTGGTGGTGCGACTGCACTACGCCGGGGTCGGGCGGGCCGGCCGGGTCACCGGGGCGAGGAGGGGTGCGGGGGGTGTGTGCGCCGCCGGTCACGACCCTGCAACGGCGGCCCTACTCCGACACGCCGCCGTGACAGTCCGAATAAAACCGCCCCCCAGATCGGGCATCGCCCAAACAATACCGGCGAGAGGCGGCATTCGAACCTTGAGGGAGACCCCGTGCCGGGAGCGACGTCTCGAACCATTCGGGTGTTCATCATCGATGACCACCGCATGTTCACCCAGGCGGTGGCGGCGGCCCTCACCGAGGAGCCCGACATGGAGGTGGTGGACACCGTCGAGAACCTCGCCTCGGCGCGCGAGCGCCTCGGGCACCTCGAGGTCGACGTGATCCTGCTCGACCAGCGCCTCCCCGACGGTCAGGGCACCCACGCCGCCGCCGAGCTGCGCGCCCTCTGCCCGGGCGCCAAGGTGGTGCTGGTCACCGCCGCGATGGAGCCGAGCGTCCTCAACGAGGCCCTGGCGGCCGGTTGCGCCGGCTTCGTCACCAAGGGAGACAGCATCGACGCGCTCGCGGCCGCCGTCCGCGCGGCGGACTCCGGGGCCACCCCGGTGTCGCCGGCGATGCTGAACCGGATCATGAGGGGTGACAGCAACAGCGTCAATCTGACCGAGCCACTCACCCCGCGCGAGACCGCGGTGCTCCTCTTCCTGGCCGACGGCATGAGCAACGATGAGATCGCCAAGCGCCTCTTCATCAGCATCCACACCCTCCGCAACCACATCCAGAGCATCATCAGCAAGCTCGGCGCCCACTCCAAGCTGGAGGCGGTCTCGATCGCCATCCGCGAGGGGGTCATCACCGCGCCGGGCAACGACTACTAGCCGTACGGAGTGAGGAGAGAGAGCCTTTGGCTTTCTCTTCGAGCGGAGGACCGGCTGGTACGCGAAGCGAATACTGACCGTACGGAGTGAGGAGAGAGAGCCTTTGGCTTTCTCTCCGAGCGGAGGAGCGTGTCAGTACCGCGTACTGAGCGCTTCCCCCGGCCCACCGGGGTGATCGCGGGGACCGGCTCCCCACCCCGCGCGCCGGCGCGCCGGAGCCGGACAGCGGCCTAACGCCTCAGTGGCAGCCTCATCACCACCCTGGTGCCGCGCCCGGGGGCGGAGCTGACCTCGAGCACCCCACCGGCATCCTCGACCCGCTGCTCGACGAGGAGCAGCCCCATGTGACCGCTGTGCTGGCGTTCCTGGACGGCGGCGGTGTCGAACCCCTGGCCGTCGTCCATCAGGCGCAGGCGGATCTCGGCGCGATCCTGGGTCAGGCTGAGCTCCACCTGGTGAGCGCACGCATGCTTGGCGACATTGCGCACCAGCTCCTGGGCGACCCGGTAGATGAGGCTCCGCACCCGCCCATCGCAGTCCAGCTCCCCCACCGAGATGTTCACCTGCACCCCGCCCTCGGCGAGCGGCACCAGCAGGGTGCTGAGCGCCCCGGTGAGCCCGCCGCTCTCGATCTCGTCCCCGGCCAGGGTTCCCATCAGACCGCGCAGGTCGGAGGTCACCGCCTGGAGATCGAGGGTGATCCGCTCCAGGCCCTCGATCGCCGCGCCGACCCGCTCGGGGGTCTGACCCCCATCCCGCCGCAGGCCCCGGGAGAGGGTGGCGGTGCGCAGGGTGACCGCGCTGACCAGCTGGATGACCCCGTCGTGGAGGTCGGCGGCGAGCTGCCGCCGTTCGCGGTCCGCGGCGATCAGCGCCTCGTGGAGGAGCTGCTCGCGCTCGTCGGAGAGCTCGGCCTCCCGCACCGCGGAGCGCTCGGCCTCCTGCCACCAGTGGCCGGTCTCGCTCCGCGCCAGCCTGGCGATCCGGAGCTGCACCGGGACCACCACCAGGAGCACGGTGAGCAGCGAGGCGCCCAATCCCAGGCCGACCAGGTCGACCCAGGTGGTGGCGTGGAGCGCGGTCACGGCGGCCGCCACCAGCGGGACGGCCACCAGGCTGACGCCGAAGGCGACCGCCGGCACCACCCATCGGGCCGTCTTGGAGACCGCGTCCGCGGGCGGCGGTGGGACGACGGACCCGGCGGCACGGGCGGGGGCCTGCCCCGACGAGGGCGTGGCTGCACCAGCCCCCCGCTCAACCGTCAAATCCATTGGCATCCCCAGGCTACGGCGGCGCCGTAACGAACGGCATGGGAGCCGGTCGCAAACCTTGCTGGATGCGGCGACGGAGATGGCTCCGTCGAGGGCGGCGGCGCCCCGGGGCGGCCGCTCAGCGGGCCGGCGCGGCGCGGCCCGTGGCCGGTCAGCGGGGAGGCGAAGGCGCCGGTGCAGCCGGCCGCCGGGTGGCTGGAGCCGGCTCCGGCGCGGCCGGCGTCCGCCGCCCCCGGCTCCCGGTCAGCGGCCCGGCGGCCACCGGCATCCCGAGATCGGCGAGCATGGCCAGGTCGAGCTCGGCGCTCCGGCCCAGGGTGGTGAGGTAGTTGCCGACGATCAGCCCGTTGGCCCCGGCCAGCATGCCGTAGGCCTGGAGGTCGCGGAGCACCAGCTCCCGCCCGCCGGCGTAGCGGATCACCGCCCGGGGATTGATCAGCCGCATCAGCGCGGTGCAGCGCAGGGCGTCGAGGGGACGGAGGGGCGCCTCCCCCCCGAGCGGGGTCCCCGGCCGGGGGTCCAGGAAGTTGCAGGGGATCTCGCGAGCGCCGAGCTCCTGGAGGGCGAAGGCGAGGTCGAGGCGGTCGCCCCAGCTCTCCCCCATCCCGAAGATGCCACCGCTGCACAGCTCCATGCCGGCGGCGATCACCCGGCGGCAGGTGGCCTGGCGATCCTCGAAGGTGTGGGTGGAGCAGATGGTCGGGAAGAAGCGGGGACCGGCCTCCAGGTTGTGGTTGTAGCGGTGGATGCCGGCGGCGGCGAGCAGCTCCGCCTGACCGTCGGAGAGCAGCCCGAGGGAGGCGTCGACCTCGATGTCGACGGCGGCGTGGATGGCGCGGGCGGCCGCGCACACCTGGTCCAGCAGGTGGCGGTTGGGGCCGCGCACCGCGACCACGATGCAGAACTCGGTGCCCCCGATCTCGCGGGTGTGGCGGGCGAGGTCCACCAAACGCTCGGTGCTGAGCAGCGCCTGACGGGTGACGTCGGTCTGGTAGCGGGCCGATTGGGAGCAGAAGGTGCAGTCCTCGGGGCAGCCGCCGGTCTTGGCCGAGATGATCGATTCGACCTCCACCGCCGGCCCCATCCAGTGGAGGCGCACCCGGTGGGCCAGCCCGATCAGCTCGGGCAGGTCGTCGTCGCCGACCTGGACCAGCCGCTCGGCGAGGTCGCGATCGATGGCCTCCCCCTGATCGATGAGCCGGGTGGCGGCCGCCTCCAGGGGCTCGGAGAGTGCGGGCATTGCCGCGAGGATACGAGAGCGCACGCCGGGAACGTCGGGACGGTCACAAAACGATTAAGCGCCGGAGCGTTCGTGGCAAACGAGCCTAAGCTCTCGATGAGAGAGGAGCCCCGGACGGCGGGGCGCGCGAGGATGAGTGGATGGTGGTGCTGAACCCGACGACGGAGTCGACCGTCGAGGAGCAGGCTCCCGCGCGGACGGGCGCGGTGGTGACGGCCTTCTGCCGGGAGCGCGGCTGCGAGGTCCCCGGGTTCATCGAGTGCGCCTACGTCGACGGCCGCGGGCGCTCCTGCGGTACCCGCTGGTGCTCCCACCACGCGCACAAGGTCGGGCCGAAGAGCTACTGCCGGCGCCACGCCAGCACCGTGGCCGCCCTCGGCGGCAAAGCGCACGACCCCAGGGCCCTCCCCTTCGTCGACTATCGCGGCGCATCGCTGGTGAACTGGGTCTGCACCGAGGGGCACGAAGCCCTCCGCGGGGCGGTGGCCGCCGGGCTGCGGCGCGGAGAGGTCATCTTCGACGATCGCACCGTCAACGTCGTCCGTCTGGCCAACGGTTCCCGGCGCTGGGAGCAGGGCTGGCGCATCGGGGATCGCACCGGCCTGACCGGCCGGGTGCAGATCTGCGTCGACGAGGGAGACGACGCCCTGATCTCGGTCGAGGTCGGGACCAGCGTGGTGGCGGTCGCCGTGCCCCCCTGGATCACCCGGCGGCGGGCCAAGCAGGAGGTGAGCCCGCGCCTCGACGCCTCCGACCGCGCCCAGTTCTACGGGTTCCTGATCCGCCAGATCCGGCACGGGATGGCCGCCCGCCGCTGAGCCGAGGTGCTCGGCCGGTCGGGTTCAGATGCCGGACGGTGTCGTGACCCCCGGGGTGGCGCACGCGGCCAGCACCAGCGCCACCGCCTCGGCGGGAGTCAGGGTGGCGAACTCGAGGCGGCGGCCGCTGCTCAGCCATCCCCGCTCCGCCGCGCTGAGCTCGTCATCGAGCCCGGCGGGCAGCCGCGCCGGGGCACCCTCGATGACCTGGAGACCGGTGTCGGACTCCGGAGGCCGGAGCCCGGCGTCGACGATGCTGGCCGCGCCCGCCCGGCGCAGCGCCGGCGTCACCGCACATCCCGCCGGGCCGGCGTCATGGACGGCGACCAGGAGCCGGTCGCGCATCCCGGAGGTCAGCTCGCCGCTCTCGCCGAGCAGTGCGCCCAGCTCGGTCACCTCCGCCCCCGCCGGCAGCCGTCCGGCATTGGCGGAGAGGAGATCCGCGGTCTCCTCGCGGTCGCAGACCACCACCGGTCCGGGGGCGGCGGCACCGCCCGGCTCGGGGGTGGCACTGCGGATGGGCGCCGGGCGTGAGCGGGCGGGCTCCTCGGAGGGGGCTTCCGCCGCGCGCGGGGGCGCCGGCCCGGCCGCGGGCCGGCCGCGGGTGGTGACCAGGGCGGCGAACGCGTCCGGCTGGCTGCGCAGCGCGGTGGCCAGCGCGCCGGTCACGAACTCGTCGTACCCGGCGGCGAGCGGCCGGCTCGCCAGCGCCCTCCGGCGCTCCCGGCCATGCTCGAGCCGGGCGTTGAGCGGCGCCGCGAGGAGGGTCGCGACGCCGAGCGCGGCGAGCACCGGGGAGATGGGGACCGAGTGGATGAAGAGGAGTGCCCCGGCGAGCAGGACCAGGATCGACCCGAGCCCGATCAGGCCCCCGGTGATCGACGCCGCCGGCCGCTCCACCGCGCGGCAGACCGCGTAGTAGAGCTGGCGGGAGGTGTAGCGGTGACCGTCCGCGCCGAGCCGCTCCGCCTCCTCCACCAGGACCTCGGGCGTGATCGGGAGGAGCACCGGCCGAGTTTGCCATGAGTTGCCCCCGATCGAAGGCCCTCGCGTCACGCGGCCCGCCGTCTTAAGCGAGGAGAGCTCGGACGGCAACCCGCCGGTGCTCTCAGTGCGGACCTCACTGCGCCACGGCGGCGCGGCCGCGTGACCGCGGGGACCGCCAGACCGCGGTCTACGCCGGCGGCGATGCCGTCCGGGCGCGGACGTGCTCGTCGAAGAAGTCCAGCACCCGCCTCCAGGCGTCGGCCGAGGCGGCGGGGTCGTAGGCGCGACCCTGGTCGTTGAAGAACGAATGCCGGGCCTCCGGGTAGACCTTGATGTCGTGGGCGATCCCGTTCTCGTCGAGACGGGCCTCGAGCGTGCGTCCGAAACGAGCGGTGAAATCGCGACCCGGGTAGCTGCCCACCACCGGGCAGAGCCGGCGCGCCGCGCTGGCCGGTCGCGGGTTGAAGCCGTAGAAGGGCGCGATCGCCCGGAGCCGCCGGTCCCGGGATCCCCAGGCGACGGCGAGGCCGCCGCCCATGCAGAAGCCGATCACCCCGATGCGGCTGCCGTCGACCTCGGCCTGGGCGCTCAGGAACTTCGCGCTCGCCCTCAGGTCGGTGATGGCGAAGCCGTCCCGGCCCGCCAGCGCCGCGCCCATGATGCGGGCCATGCAGATCGCCCGGTGACGACCGGTGAAGAGGTCCACCGCCAGGGATGCGTAGCCCTCGGCGGCGAGCCGGCCGGTGATGTCGCGGATGTTCTCGTTGAGACCGTAGACCTCGTGGATCACCACCACCCCCGGATGGGGTCCGGGGCCCTCCGGCAGGGCCAGGTGACCGCGGAGGGCGAGCCGGCGGGACGGGATGACGACGTCATGAGCGGGCATGCGCGACCACGGAAGTATGCTCTGGCGTCGACGCGGGAACCGGCAGGCCGGCCGCGGGCTGCCGACCTCCACGACGGCCCCCGCGCCGTTCCTCAGGCTGGGTTGCGCGGGCGGCCGAGGGCACGCGAGACCCGCCGCTTTGTGGTCTGATGCAGGCGGCTGATGAGGAGAGCGCACCACCACCACGGCGACGTCGAGCGCTTCGACCGGTGGGCGGCCACCTATGACCGCACCCCCGGGCAGTCCTTCTTCCGGAGGATCCACCGCCACGTCGTCGACGCGGTGGTGGCGGGCGGCAGTGCACCGCGCCGCATCCTCGACCTCGGCTGCGGGACCGGCCGGCTGCTGGAGGACCTGCGCCGCCGCCTGCCGGAGGCGGAGCTGGTCGGCGTCGATCCCTCGGAGGGGATGCTGGAGGTGGCCCGCCGGCGCCTGGCCGGCGAGCCGGGCGTCCGGCTCGAGGTGGCCACCGCGGCAGGGCTCCCGCTCCCTGACGCCAGCGTCGACGTGGCCACCACCACCATGTCCTTTCACCATTGGGAGGCGCAGGACGCCTCGCTCCGGGAGGTGGCCCGCGTGCTCGCCCCCGGCGGCCGTCTGCTGATCGCCGACGTGCTCGGCATCGGCGCCATCGGACGGCTGCTCCGACCGCGGGGGCGCCGCCACGGAGCCGGCTACCGAGACCGCGCCGAGCTGACCGCGCTGCTGCGGGGCGCCGGCTTCAGCGCCTGGCGCCTGCGGCCGCTGTTCGCGCCCGGGATCCCGATCTTCCTGGCCGAGGCCCGTCGCGCACCCGATCGCTGATCGGGGGAGGGCCGCCCGGCGCGGCGATGACATCGGAGGCGCGAGGGCTCCCCGCGCCGCTCGGGCGCGGGGAGCGCCGATGCCCGTCCCTTCCGGGTGGTCGAGGCCGAGGAGGGCTGTGGAGGACAGGGAAGGTCGGGGCTCACCCAGCATCCCACCCGCCCATGCGGCCGCCGCCACCGGGCAACCGCTTCGTTACCGGCTCCGGCGCCCGCGGCGTACCCTGCAACGGTGGGATCGCAGCGCGGAGGTTCCGGGGAGAAGCTCTTCGGCAACTTCGAGGAGTACTTCCCCCACCACGTGAGCCAGCACAGCCGGCCGGCCACCCGCTGGCTCCACTTCGCGGGCGCCCACCTGGGAGCCGTGGTGGCCGTGGCGGCCCTGGTCAGGCGGCGGCCCGCCGGGATCCTCGCCCTCCCGTTGATCGGCTGCTGGGTGGCATGGGGCAGCCATCGCGCGGTCGAGAGGAACCGCCCGACCAGCTTCACGCACCCACTCTGGAGCCTGCGCGGCGACCTCCGCATGATCGCGATGATGTGGCAGGGCCGGGACGACGAGCTGACCCGGATCGCGCGTGATCAGGCCACGATCGTGCTGGACGCGGGCGAGCCGGACACCGTCTGAGCCAGGCGCCGGCGCGGCGGCTCAGCGCTGCGCCGCCAGCTCCAGACGCGCCAGCAGACGGTCGGTGGCCGCCGAGATCTCATCCACGGCGGTCTCGAACGCCTCCCGGTTGCGCTGCGCGGGCTGACGGTAGCCGCTGATCTTGCGCACGTACTGGAGCGCCGCCGCCTGGACGTCCTCGGAGGTGGGCTCCGGAACGGCGCCGCGCAGGGTCTTGATGCTGCGACACATGCCACCAGCGTAGCGCGCGGCCCGCGCCGCCCAGGAACCGGAGGCGGGAGCTCCGGGCGGGCGGACGTCAGCCGCCCGCGAGCGGGATCACGTGGAGGTCGGTGTTGGGCGCCCGGCGGAGCAGCTCGCGGACGACGGTGCGATGCCCGCCCCCGGCCCTGCGGGGGCCCCCCAGGATGATCTCGGTGACCAGGTTGCGCCGCGCATGGTCCGCGATCTGGCCCGCCACCGACGAGCCGGTGAGCCTCACCAGCTCCGCGCCCAGCTCATGCCCGACCTCGGCGTAGTGGTCCAGCGCGGCGGCCTCACGACCGGTCGCCTCCCGGGCGCAGACGGTGGCCATCGAGAACTCGCCGTCGATCATCGACGCGTGATGGGCGGCGGCGTGGAGGATGGCGTCCATCCCGGGGTGGGGCGGAACGCAGACCAGGACCCGGGGCCGGATCTCCAGGGGACGATCGGCTCGCTGCTCGTGCAGGTAGGCGCCGAGCTGGCGGTCCGCGTACTGGCTGACCAGGCGGAGAGCGCGCTCGCGCAGGCCGGTCAGGCGATCCGCGGCGAACTCGGTGTCGAGAAGGGCGCCGGCATCGCCGGCGGGGGCGATCAGGCCGCCCCGCACCCGCTCGATCAGCGCCGTGGGGGGGATGTCCACGAGCTCGATCTCGTCCGCGGCCGCGAGCACCTCCTCGTCCGGGGCCGGCTGGCCGGCGCGGATCCTCCCGGCGGTGGTTGCGCCGCCGGTCGCGTCGCCGCCGGCCGTCTCTCCACCGGCCGTCTCTCCACCGGTCGCCGCTCCACCGGCCGACTCTTCACCGGGCGATGCGGGGGGTTCGGCCACGTGCACGGTGCCGATCACCGCCAGCCCGGCGGCCACCAGCCGGCGAACCGCCGCCAGGCGTGACTCCCCCGAGGCGGTGGGCCCGGTCAGGTCGTCGACGCAGACGACCTGGGGTCGCCGGGCGAGCGCCGCATCGGCATCGAGGACCCTCCCCGCCGCGGAACCCGGGCCGGTCGCCAGGATCTCCAGGCCCTCGAGATCGCCCTCGACGGCGGGCCGGCCGTGGGTCTCCACCGCCGCGACCACCACATCCGCGCCGCGCGATGCCCGCCGGTGGGCCTCGTCGAGCATCGACGTGGTCGCCCCACAGCCGCGGGCGTAGCCGAGGTAGACGCGGAGCGACCCCCGGGGGGCGGTCGCCGGTGGAGCCGTCGCCGTCGCGGCGCCGGGCTGACTCGCTGCCCCGCCGGCCGCAGCGCCGGCACCCCCCGCCCCGGCGGCGGCCCCGTCGCCACCCCCGCCACCATCGAGGGCCCCGGCGGAGGCGGGGATGGCCGGGGTGGAGCGGGCCAGGATGTGGAGGTCGACGTCAGGGAGGGCCCGGAGCAGGCGGTCGACGAGGGTCGTCCTGCGGAACCGCCCGGCCCAGCCGGGGGCGGCGGGCATCCCCAGCACCAGATGGCCGACCACCAGCTCGCGGGCGACCTCCTCGATGACCCGGCTCGGGTCGTCGCCGGCGCGGGCGAGGAACCTCGCCCCGGTGAGCGCGGCGAGGTCGCCCAGGCGTCGCAGCCGCGGATCGGTGTCGGCATCGGTGCCGGGCGGCGTGACCGCCAATACCGTGCAGCTCCCCCCGGCGCGGCGGGCGAGCCGGCTGCCCCGTCCGATCAGGTGCTCTCCGCTGGGGAGAGCGGAGACCGCCACCAGGACGTCGTGGGCGGGCCCGCCGGCGGCTGGCTCCGGGTGAACCCGCGCGCTGACGAACTGCAGCGCGATCTCGCGCAGGGCCGCGAGTTCGAGCCATGTCGAAGGTGCCACGCAGCGCCGGCTCGACCTGGCCGGCGGGATAGATGTTGCCGTGGCGCAGGCGCTTGCGGAGGGCGACCGGCGAGATGTCCACGAGCTGGATCTCGTCGGCGCCGGCCAGCACGCTCTCCGGGACCGCGGTCTCCGCAGGCGCCTCGACGACCTCGGCGATCAGGTCGCGGACGCTGCCGGCGCTCTGTACGTCGAGGGTCGTGATGACGTTGATCCCGGCGGCCCGGATGGTCTCGACGTCCTGGTAGCGGGGATGGCTCGTGTCCCCCGACACCCAGCCGTGCTCCAGGTCGTCGACCAGCGCGGTCTGGGGACGTCGCGCCAGCACGGCCGGCACGTCGATCTCCTCGCGGGCGCCGCCGTCCACCTCGACCATGAGCGGTGGCACCCGCTCGAGACCGTCGATGGCGGCCACGGTGTGCGGCCGTCCGCGGGCGTCGACGGCGGCGATGACCACGTCCTCCCCCTGGGCCCGCCGGGCCTGACCCTCGCGGAGCATGGCGAAGGTCTTGCCGGCTCCGGGTGCGGCTCCGAGATAGACGCGCAGGCTGCCTCGCCCGACCTCGCGCTCCTCCTCCTCCTCGAGCAGCGGGATCGTCTGATCCTCGCGGAGGATCACGTTGCGGGAGGCATCGAAGGCATACAGCTCGGCGTACCGGCCCCAGTTGATGGCGACGTGCAGCTGCGCGGTCGCCGCCTCCTCGCCGAAGCTCCGCTGCAGGATGTCCTCGAAGAAACCGGAGGGGAGATTGCCGTCGGAGCAGCCGCGCAGCGCGCTCGCGATGGTGCGCACCAGGGGCGCCCGCTCCAGGACGGCGCGCGCGAAGATCCGCTTGCTCTCCTGGATGTCGGCACCCGCGAAGACGTCGCCGGCGGTGGTCAGGCGCAGGTTGTCCTCGTCGAGAGCGGCGAACCCGAGGAGCACCAGGGCGTCGACCAGGGGCAGGAGGTCGTCGACCTCGAGCGAGAGGGTCTCCGCGAGGTCGGCGAGGTCGGCGGCACCGTCCCCACGGTTGTGCAGGATCTCGGTCAGCCCGGAGAGACCGTCCACGGTGGCGTGCGGGAGCGGGGTGTCGCCCGGTGTCCCCCGCAGCGCGCGGGTGGGCGCGCCCCCGTCGGCCGGCTCCGGGCGGTCGGTCATGATGCCGTAGAGCCGATCCACCAGCTCGTCGAAGCGCGGCGTGCGGCGCTTCCGTGGCCGCTCCAGCGGGTTGACGATCTCCGCATGGATGCGCCCGGGGTTGCTGCCCAGCACCAGGATCCGATCGGCGAGCAGCACCGCCTCCTCGATGTTGTGGGTCACCATGACGATGGACTTGGTGGGGAAGCGCTTGCCCTCCCAGAGCTCGAGCAGCTCACCGCGCAGGTTCTCGGCGGTGAGCACGTCCAGCGCGCTGAAGGGCTCGTCCATCAGCAGCACCTCGGGCTCCACCACCAGGGCTCGGGCGAAGCCGACGCGCTGGCGCATGCCGCCGGAGAGCTCCTTGGGGAAGGCCGAACTCGTAGCCGTCCAGGCCGACGGTGTCGATCGCCCGCAGGGCTCTTGCGGTGCGGGCGGCCGGGGGGATGCCGCGGGCCTCCAAACCGAGCTCCACGTTCTGCTGCACGGTGAGCCAGGGCAGCAGGGCGAAGGTCTGGAACACCATCGCGGTCCCGCGGTTGCACCCGGTGACGCGCACACCATCGAAGAGGACCTCGCCGTCGGAGGGGGCGATCAACCCGGCGATGCAGCGGAGCAGGGTGGACTTCCCGCTCCCGCTCCGGCCCAGCAGGGCCACGAACTCCCCGCTCCTCACCTCCAGGTCGATGCCCTCCAGCACCTTGAGCAGCTTCCCGTCGGGGAGCGCGTACGCCTTGGTCAGGTCTGAGACGCGGACGATCGGGGGCGCCTCGACCGCGGGCGAGGGCGCAGCCTCGCCGGCGGTGGGTGGGGTGGTGATGGACGAGCTCACGGGGAGGTCTTCCTAACCCAGCGAGTACCGGGTCTCGGCCAGCCGGTAGAGCCGGCGCCAGAGCAGGGTGTTGACCCCGACAACGTAGAGGCACATGACCAGGATGCCGGCGAAGATCTCGTGGAAGTCACCGAGCCGAGTGGCCCCCGCGATGAACGCGCCCAGCCCGTGGGCGTTGATGACGGTGCCGTGGTACACGACTGTCTCAGCGACGATCGACGCGTTCCAGGCGCCCCCTGACGCGGTGATGGCCCCGGTCACGTAGGCGGGGAAGATCCCGGGCAGGATGAGGCGCTTCCATCGGGTCCAGCCCCGCACCCCCAGGTTGTCCATGGCCTCGCGCAGGTCCGAGGGCACAGAGCTCGCGCCGGCGATCACGTTGAAGAGGATGTACCACTGGGTGCCGAGCGCCATCAGGAGGATGCCGCCGAAGTCGAGGCTGATGCCGAGGTCGATGAACACCAGGATCACGAAGGGGAAGAGGAAGTTGGCCGGGAAGCTGGCCAGCAGCTGGATGACCGGCTGCATGAAGCGGGCGACCTTGGGGTTGAACCCGATCCAGACCCCGACGGGCACCCAGATGAGGGAGGCGACGACCACCAGGATGGCGACTCGCGCAAACGTGAGGAAGCCGAACCACACGGTCTCGGGGAGGACGCCGAGGCCGGCGGGCCCCGAGGCGATGTAGGTCAGCATGCTGAAGAGGCCGAATCCGACCGCCCCGACCACCGCGATGGTGAAGCCGACGTCCGCGGCGCGGCGGCGCCCCTCATGGACGGTGAGCGAGCGGTCGTCGGTCCCGGTCAGCACCCCCATGGCGCGATTCACCGGCCGCGCCACCGAATGGCGGGCCCGGCCGAGCAGCGCCGGCCAGTGCGAGTGGCGCAGCGCATTCAGCACCAGTGACTGCTGCTTGTCGGTCGCCTCCGACTGCTCGACCCGGAAGCGCTCCACGTACGCCGTGAGCGGCCGCCAGAAGACGAAGTTGACCAGCAGCACCATCACCACCATGGTGAGCATGGCGAGCAGCACGTCCACCAGCTGCCCGTGGAAGGACGCCACGCCCACGTACGAGCCGATCCCCGGCAGCGTGTAGTTCTTCTTGAGAACGCTGATCTGCTCCGAGGCGGTGAGGAAGAACCAGCTGCCGCCGAAGCTCATCATCCCGTTCCAGACCAGGCCCATCGCACCGTTGGGCACGTCGAGGGTCCAGAAGCGTTTCCAGCGCGAGAGACCGAGCAGCCGGCTCGCCTCGTCGAACTCGGATGGCTCGGTGATCAGCGAGTGGTAGAAGGAGAAGGTGATGTTCCACGCCTGGGCGGTGAACACCGCGAAGATGGAGGCCGCCTCCAGACCCAGCTCCGAACCGGGGAAGAGGCTGATGAAGAAGATGATCGTGACGCTGAGAAAGCCCAGCACCGGTACCGATTGGAGGATGTCGAGCGCGGGGATGAGAACCCGGCGGGCCCGCCGGCTGTGGGCCGCCGCGTACGCGTAGGCGAAGCTGAAGGCGTAGGAGAAGAAGAGCGCGATGAACATCCGCAGCAGGCTGCGCGCGGCGTAGTAGGGGAGCAGCGCCGGCGACGTGTTGAGGGTGGAGAGCGAGCTGGGGGTGTACGAGACCGACGCGCTCCTGCCCAGCCTGAGGACGGCGTAGACCAGGAGCAGCACCGCCGCCCCGAACACCAGGTCCAGGGGCCGGAACCCCGGTCGCCGCCCGACGGTCCGCGTGGGGTAGGTGGGGCTGACCGCCAAGGGTGCGCATCCTCGTCGAAGCGTCCGGCGCCGGGGTGCGGCTGACGCACATCATGCCCGACCGGCCCAGCGGAGGGAGTCGGGCTGGGGCCGAGCTCGAGGTGTGGGGCCGGCCGGGCCGGGGCCGAGCTCGAGGCGTGGGCCGCGCCGGGCCGGGGCCGGGCGGATCAGCGGCCGAGGAGCTGGTCGATCCGCGCCATCTGGGCCGCCGAGAGGGGTCCGAAGTTCATCGCAGCGACGTTCTCCTCGACCTGGGCCACGGTGCGGAACCCGGTGATCGGGACGGTGACCCCGCTGCGCGCCCAGAGCCAGCCGAGGGCCCCCTGCACCAGGGTGCGGCCCCCGTCGGTGAGCACCTCGCGGAGCGAGTCCAGCTTGGCCAGCCAGCGCGAGTTGCCGCTCCCGTCGGGGTTGAAGAGATCGCCCCACCCGCGCTCCACCGCCTGGGCCCGCCAGTCGTCGCCGGGGAGCCGGGCGTCGGCTCCGTACTTGCCGCTCAGGAAGCCGGAGGCGAGCGGGCTGCGGATGATCGCGGTCATCCGGCTCTGCTCGCAGAGCTCGATCATCCCCGGGGTCTCCTGGAGCACGTTGCAGATGAACTGGAGCGACGAGCAGGTCACCCGGTCGGCCCAGCGCCGGGCCTGCTCGACCACGTCGCAGCTCCAGCCGAAGTGGCGGATCAGTCCCTCGGCCTGGAGGCTCTCGAGCGTCTCCACCACCTCGTCCGCCTGGGCGTCGGGGAGGCTGCCGATGTGGAGCTGGTAGAGGTCGATGTCGTCACGCTGGAGCCGGCGCAGGGAGGCGTGGCAGGCCGACCGGATGTAGGCGGGACTCACGTCCATGCCGTGGCCCCTCCGGCTGCCGTCGTCGTCGAAGGTCCAGCCGAACTTGGTGGCGATCACCACCTCCTCGTTGTGGAGGCCGAGCGCGCGGGCCAGCAGGCGCTCGCTGTGGCCCGCCCCGTAGGTGTCGGCGGTGTCGAAGAAGGTCACCCCGAGCTCGAAGCCGCGCTGGATGGCCCGGATCGACTCGGCATCGTCGACGTCGCCCCAGCCGGTGACCCGCCCGTCGTCGCCCACCGACGGACCTCCGATCGCCCAGCAGCCGAGGCCGAGCGGGCTCAGCCTGATGCTGGAGAGCCCAAGGCGCCGGGGCGGTGTCTCGTAATAGGTGGTCATGGCAACCCCTCGGGTGCGCCCTTGGCGATAGGCGGCGGCAGCGATGGTAGCGCCGCGAAGGCGGCCGAGCCCTCAGCCGGACGCGGCGACGCCGGAGAGCTCCCAGCCGCTGGCCTCGCCCTGGCGGCCGTCGCGCACCTCCACCCCGCATCCGGTGAGCAGGTCGCGCAGGCGGTCGGCGTCCTCGAAGCGACGCTCGTCCCGGAACTGGCGGCGCAGCGCCAGGATCGCCTCCACCAGGGGGGCCACCCGCTCCCGGGGGTCGGCCGCCCCCTCGGTGGCGAGCTCCCCGAGCCGGGTCACCATCCGCCGCAGCAGCGCGCGGCCCCGCTCGCGCTCATCGCCCGAGAAGGTCTCGGTCGACCATTCGGCCAGGGTGCTCTCGACGGCCAGGATGGCGGCGACCATCCCCTCCACGTCCCTGCGGTCGCGGGCGCGGTCGAATTCAGTCTCACGCTCACCGAGGAGCTTCAGGAACGGCTCCTCGCGTTCGCTGGGCTCCGGGGGCTGCGCCACCGGCTGGGCGGCGGGGAGGGGAGCGGTGGAGCCGGTGGCGGACCTGCCGGCGAGCATCGCCTGCAGCTCGGCGAGGGAGACCTCGGTGCCGGTGGGCAGGCTGGTCTCGGCGCCGTGGCGCCTCACCACCGCCCGGCCCCGGCCGCGGACCGCGACCCGCCCGGCCCCCAGGTCGATGATGAGCGCGGTGTGCTCGTCGACACCGAGCACCGCGGCCCCCTCGGGGAGGAGGGCCTCGAGCTGGGTGAGGCGGCCCTCGCCCATGTAGCAGAACCGCGTGTCGTGGGTTCCGCCCTCCGCGTTGTCCCAGTGGGTGATCAGCGCGGCGCTGATGCCGGCCGTGCTCAGCAGGTCGAGCCCCTCCAGCCAGTGAACCGGCTCGCCCACCTTGTAGATCTCGTAGACCGGCAGCGAGACCACCCCGAGGGTGATCGCGGCGGCCGATGCGAGGGTGACGCAGCCGCCCCGCTCCAGCTTCTCGCGGAGCAGGCCGGGGATCTCGGTCTGCCGCCACTGGCGGAGCGTGTAGCTGGGGCTGCCCGGTCCGGAGAAGAGATAGTCGGCGTCGTGGACACGGCTGTAGGCGGCCTCCCGCTCCACCTCCGAGGAGGCCTCGACCCGGCGCAGGCTGGCCAGCTCGAGGGGGTGCCCGATGCTCCGCTGAAAGTGCTCCTGGGCCTTGGCGACCAGCTCGTCGGCGTTCTCCTGGAAGCCGAACGGGGTGTCCACGAGCACCACCCGGGCAGCGTCGCCGCCGACCCGCTCGATGAGCTCGCGATGCACCGGCGCCATGGTCGGAGCGGTCTCTCCCGAGCCCATGACGCAGAGGATGCGAACGTCCGTCACCGGGTTCATCCTACGCAACGCGGACGGGGCGTCGCGGGCAGGCGTCGGGTGGGCGGTGCCGGCGGGTGCGGCGGGCCGGTTCCGCGGGCGAGGGTCAGACCTCGGCGCTGTGCCGCTCCCCCCCGTGCCCGGAGTAGCGGCGCTCCATCACCGCGACGCGCTCGACGTTGGCCGCCTCCTCGGGCTCGACCCCCGCGGACCCGAGGAAGGCGTCGACGATGGCCTGGGCGGAGTCAGGGGTCGCGCCGTCGAGACCCATGGCGAGCACGTTGGCGCCATTCCACCGGCGGGCGGCACGGGCCGTCTCGGCGTCCTTGCAGAGCGCCGCGCGGATGCCGGGCACCTTGTTGGCGGCGATGCTGACCCCGGTCCCGGTCCAGCAGAAGACGATCCCGGCCTCGGCCGCACCCTGGGCCACCAGCCGGGCCACCTGCTCGGCCACCTCGGGCCAGGGGGTGGCGGTGGCCTCCACCGCGCCGCAGCGGATCACCGCGAAGCCCGCCTCCTCGAGGTTGGCGGCGACGGTATCGGCGACCTGATGGCGCATGTCGCTGCCGACGGCAACCCGGCTGGATGTCGACATGGCAGGGATGGTACGCGGAGAGACGGGGCCAGCCCTGATACATTTCGCCGATCGTGGGAGAGCGGCAGTACCACCTCCAGGTGGAGGCCGGCGAGATCGGGGCCTATGTGCTGCTCCCCGGCGATCCCGGCCGCTGCGAGGTCATCGCGGCACGGCTCGAGGGCGCCCGGCGGATCGCCTCGCACCGCGAGTTCACCACCTACACCGGCAGCCTGGACGGGGTGCCGGTCAGCGTCACCTCCACCGGCATCGGCGGGCCCTCGGCGGCGATCGCGGTCGAGGAGCTGGTGAGGGCGGGAGCGCGCACGCTGGTCCGGGTGGGCAGCTGCGGCACCCTCGATCCCGGCCTCGGTTTCGGGGACGTGGTGGTGGTGCAGGCTGCGGCCCGCGGCGACGGCACCCCCGACCGCTACGCGCCCGCCGGCTTCCCCGCGGTCGCCGATCTCGACGTCGTGCTGGCGCTGCGCGACGCGGCGCGCGCCACCGGCCACCGCCACCGGGTGGGCGTCGTGCTCAGCAACGACGCCTTCTACGCGGAGATGGACCCGGAGAGCTTCCCGGAGGCGGGGGTGATCCGGGCACGTTGGGACGCCTGGGCACGCGCCGGCTGCATCGCGGCGGAGATGGAGGCCGCGACGGTGCTCACCGTCGCGGCGGTGCGCCGGGTCCGCGCCGGAGCCGTCCTGGCGGTCATCGACAGCGCCGCCGAGGGAGTTGGCGGGCTGCCGGACGCGCGGGGCCTGCCGGTCGACGCCGCCATCGACGTCGCCGTGGGGGGTCTGCGCCGCCTGATCGCGCAGGACGCCGCGCCGCTCGGGTGAGGCCATGCGGACTGGCCTCATCCGCATGTGGTTGTCCGCGGGATGTCCGAGGCCACGGCGAAGACTTGGAGCCGGTGGCGCTCCGGACCGGCGGTCCGGGCCGGACCATCCGCACCACTTCCCGGAGGCACCGCGGCGATGGCGAGCAGCGATCTTCTCAAGGTCGGCAATGGCGAGCTCCAGGCCCACGCGGTCCAGGTGAGGGGCCTGGCGGGGCAGATGGACCAGACCATCTCCCAGACCGAGCAGCGCATCCAGGCGCTCCTCGACTCCTGGCTCGGCATGGGGGCCACCGCCTTCGGCGACCTCTTCGCCGACTGGCATCGGGCCGCCCAGACGTGCCACGACGCGCTGATGGCGGTCGCGACCCGGCTGGAGAGGTCGGGCCAGTCGTATGACGAACACGACCAGGCCGTCGCCGGCGCGCTGCGAGCCCAGTGAGACCCTCGCGATGAGAGAGGCGGCTCGCGGTCGGGGCATGGCGGCGGGACGGTGAGCGGATCCCCGACCCTCCAGGTCGTCACCCGGGCCTTCGAGGAGTGCTCGCTGACCTTCACCGGCCAGGGTGGGAGGATCGCCTCCCTGGCGGGTGAGCTGCGCGCCGGCTGCTCCGCGCTCTCCGACCCGAGCGTCGGGGGCGAGCGGTGCGGAATCCTGGGACGGCAGGCGGCCTCCCTGGCCGGCTCCCTCCGGGCGGTCGGTGACGGTGGCTGCACCGGGATCGTCCAGACCCTGCAGCGGCTGCTCGCCGGTTTCCAGGCCGTCGACGGCGCTCAGGCGGCCAGCCCGCATCTGGCCTCCCGGCCGAGCGGCGGCTAGGGCTGCGCCGCTCGCCATCCCCGCGGCCCGTGGCGCGTTGCGGCCTTCCACCTCCCCTGCCGCGCACGCCCGGGCCGTACCCGGGGGGACGCGCCGGGCCGGCGCCGGCCCACCGGCTCGCCCTCGGTGCCGCGGAAGCCGAGGAGGAGCCGAGGAGGGGCCGTGGGACCCGGCGGACTACGCCGGACTTCGGCGCAGGGCGGCGAGCTGCGGGGCCGCCTCGTGGCCCACCACCGCGCCCAGCACCAGGAGCGCGCCCAGCGCCTGCACCAGGTTGAGGTGCTGCCCGGCGAGGAGCACCGCGAAGAAGAGCGCCCAGGCGGGCTCCATGGCCATGATCAGGGCCGCGCGGGTGGCGCTCATCTTTGCCTGGACCCACGCCTGGATCCAGAAGGCGAGGGCGCTCGCGAAGACCCCGGTGATGACGATGCCGAACCAGACCCCCCCGCTGGGCGCGGAGAAGGAGGTCGAGCCGGCCGCCGAGAAGACGACGAAGCTCACCGCCATCTGCAGCAGGGCGAGGTCGGTGGCGCGGAGGCCGGCGCTGTGGCGGGCCAGCAGCACCACCTGGAAGGCGAAGGCGATCGCCGAGCCGAAGACGAGAAGGTCCCCGATCCCCACCTGGGCGGTCGGGTCCCCGCCGGCGAGGAGGCCGGTGCCGAGCAGGGCGACGCCGACCGCGATCGCGGTCCGGGCAGGGATGCGCACCCCGAAGGCGCGGTCGATGACCGGGGTGAAGACGACGAAGAGGCCGGTGATCAGCCCGGCCGTCCCGGGCGCGGTGCTCTGCAGGCCGTAAGTCTGGAGCGCGTACCCGGCGGCCACGGTGGCGCCGATCAGACCCCCGATCAGGAGCGAGCGGCGCTCCGGGAGGCGGCGGGTGATCAGCAGCAGGACGAGCACCGCGAGCCCGAAGCGGAGCCCCAGGAAGGGGGCCACCGGGTAGTGGGCGATGGATTCCTTGATCACCACGAAGGTCCAGCCCCAGACCGCGGTGACAGCGGTGAGGACGAGCACGTAGGCCACGGGGCAGGGATGGTCGCCGATCAGCCCGCCGGCGTGCTCCGTCGAACAACCCCCAAGGACGGCGAGAACCGCCGCCCGGCGCTGGTGACCCTACGGCTGGCCCGGGGAGACTGGGATGGTGGTCTCGACCTGAGCGGCGGCGCCGTTGGGGATCGGCGCCTCGAAGCGGGCCGCCTCGGTCTCGTGCGGGACGGCCGGCTCCGGCGGCCCCTCGCCCTCGACGGCGGGGCCCGGGGCCGGGCCCGGCACCGGCGCGACCGGCCGGCTCAGCTCGTCCAGCCGGTATCCGACCCCTCGCAGGGTGGTGATCCGGACCCGGGCCGCGGGGGGCAGCTTCTGGCGGAGCCAGGAGATGTGGACGTCCACGGTGTTGACCCCGCCGACGAAGCGGGGGCCCCAGACCAGGTCGAGGAGCTCGTGGCGCCGGAAGGCGCGACCCGAGGAGCGCGCCAGCGCCACCAGCAGGTCGAACTCGCGGGGTCGCAGCTCCAGATCGGCGCCGTCCACCTGGGCGCGCCGGGCCGGGGGGTCGAGGGCGAGCTCGCCGACCTGGACGGTCTCGAGCTGGTGGCGAACCCGCGGCTGCCATCGCCGCAGCAGCGCGGTCAGATGGGCCTCGATCACGGGTTCGGGCTCGGTGTCGGCGAGGCAGACGTCGGCGCCGCAGGTCAGCGCCGCCACCCGGGCCGGTGCCTCCGCACCGCTCACCAGGACCAGCGGAGCCCGGCTCAACCGGCGCACCGCCAGGGCCAGGGCGGCGGGGTCGGCGGTGTGCGCGAGGACCACGTCCACCTCCCCGGCCTCGGGACGGTCGGTGGGCCAGCCGGTGGCCCGGCGCACCAGGCATCCGTCGACGGCGAGGCGCTCCTCGAGAGCGAGCGCGCGGGACTCGGGGACGTCGATCAGAAGAACGGTGGGCACCGCGGCCCCCTCAGTAGGACGAGATGTTGAGGTCTTCGATCCGGCCGGTACCGAGGTAGACGGTGCGCTCGCAGAGGTTGGTGACCCGGTCGGCGATCCGCTCCAGGTTGTGGGTGGCCCACAGCTGGTAGGTGCAGGGGACGACGGTCTCCGGCTGCGCGGTCATGGTGGCGATCAGCTCCCCGTAGATGTCGTCGTAGAGGCGATCGACGGCGTCGTCCTCCTCGACCAGCCGGCGGGCCGCCTCGACGTCGCGGTCGCGCAGGACGCTCACCCCGGAGGCGAGCATCCCCTCCACCTGTGAACCCAGGTGCGGGATGCTGGCGGGCAGGGCGCGCATCGGCGGGCGCCCGAGCATCAGGGCGACCCTGGCGATGCCCTCAGCATGGTCACCGATCCGCTCCAGGTCGCTGATCACGTAGAGCACCGCGATGAGCAGGCGCAGCCGGCCCTCGCCCACCCCGGGGGCCAGCTCGGCGGTCACCCGCTCCTCGATCGCGTAGCGGAGCCGGTTGACCTCGAGGTCGGCCTGGACGATCGCGTCGGCGCCCTCCAGGTCAGCGTCGGCCAGGACCCGGAGCGCCTCGGCGACCTGGGCCTCGACGATCTCGGCGAGCCGCCAGACGTCGATCAGGACCTGGTCGGTCTCGGGCGCGGTGCCCTCGGTCGTTAGAGCATGTCTAATCCCGACTTCTCCATCCTTTAACCCGGAGCCCTGACCCCGAGAGTATGGAGCACCACGTGGACGGCAGCACCGCCAGCTCGACGACCGCCCCCTCACATCGCACCCTGGGTGAGGCGCTCGACGAGGCTCCGCTCAGCCTCTATCACCTCAAGGCGGCCTTCACCGCCGCGATGGGGTTCTTCACCGACGCGTACGACCTCTTCATCATCGGAGTCGCCCTGGTCCTGATCAAGGGCGAGTGGCACCTCTCCGCGGTCCAGACCAGCTTCCTGGGCAGCGCCACCCTGCTCGCCACCCTGGTGGGAGCCCTGTTCTTCGGCCGGGTCGCGGACATCCTCGGGCGGACCCGGGTGTACGGACTGGTGGCGGGGATCATGGCCTTCGGCGCCCTGGCCACCGCGCTGGCGCCGGGCTATCTCTGGCTGGTGGCCTGCCGATTCATCCTGGGCATCGGCATCGGCGGCGATTATCCGGTCAGCGCCGTCATGGCCAGCGAGTACGCCAACCGCGAGCATCGCGGGCTGCTCGTCTCGCTCGTCTTCTCGTCCCAGGCGGCCGGCCTGATCATCGGTCCGGTGGTGGCGCTCGCGCTGCTCGCCTCCGGGGTCAACCACGAGCTGGCCTGGCGACTGATGCTCGGGCTCGGGGCCCTCCCGGCACTCAGCGTCCTCTACCTGAGGATCAAGACCCCGGAGTCGCCGCGCTACGCCGCCCAGGTCCAGGGTCGCGAGACCGAGGCGCGCGCCGCGATGGAGAAGTACACCCAGGGTGTGGTGCGCGCGGCGGTGCAGGGCGGCGGGACGGGGCGCAGCAGCCTCCGCGCCTTCCTGACCGACCGCAGGTCGCTGATGCTCATCCTGGGCACGGCGGGCTCGTGGTTCCTGCTCGACTACGTCTATTACGGGAACACCATCTCCGCGCCGGTGATCCTGCGCGGGGTGGCGCCCGGGGCCAACCTGCTCCAGTCGACCGCGTGGACGCTGATCATCTTTGCCCTCTTCGCGGTGCCGGGCTATGTCTTCGCCTTCCTCAACGTGGATCGGATCGGCCATCGCCGGCTCCAGTGGATCGGTTTCGTGGCGATGGCGATCTGCTTCGGGCTGATCGGCTTCATCCCGGGGCTCACCCACGTCATCGTCCCCTTCCTCCTCATCTACGGGATCAGCTACTTCTTCACCGAGTTCGGGCCCAACGTCACCACCTTCCTGATCCCCACCGAGGTGTTCGGAGTCGGGGAGCGGACCACCGGGCACGGCATCGCCGCCGGGGTGGGCAAGCTGGGGGCCTTCCTCGGTGTCTTCCTCTTCCCCCTGCTCAGCTCGGCGCTGGGTCTCGGAGGGGTGCTGATCTTCTGCTCGGGCCTGGGCGTCGCCGGCGCGCTGCTGACCCAGGTGCTCCCCGAGAAGAGCGGCCACAGCCTCGATGCCGCCATCGTCCGTCCCGCGGAGGGTTCGGAGGAGACGGCCGGGCGGCTGGCGGCGGAGGCTGCCGAGCGGATCGCCGCGGAGGAAGCGGTGAAGATTCCCGCGGAGTCCGCCGCGTAGGTCAAGTGCGGGCCGCGGGCGCTGCGCCGGTGGTTCCGGCGCGCGGCGTCCCCGCAGTTGCGAAGATTCGACCCGTGACCGGCGGGCAGGATCGCAGACCAGGGTGACCGGGCTCGAGGCGGGGTTCGTCGCCGGGGCCGGCGTGCTCGCTGGGATCGCCAACACCATCGGTGGGGGTGGCTCGCTGCTGAGCTACCCGGCGCTCCTCGGGGCCGGCCTCAACCCCCTCGCCGCCAACGTGACCAACACGGTCGGGCTGGTCCCCGGCCTGCTCACGGGGAGCCACGGCTACCGCGCCGAGCTGGTCGGGCAGGGCCGGAGGGTGGCGCGGCTGCTGGTGCCGATGTCGATCGGGGGCCTGGCCGGCACGGTCCTGCTGCTCCGGACCTCCCCCGGGGTCTTCACCCGGGTGATCCCCTGGCTGATCATCGTCGGCTGCCTCGCCCTCCTCTTCCAGCCCGTGCTCGCCCGCCTGGTTGGGGCCCACGCGGGGGAGTCCTCCCCCGTGTTCCGCGGCGGGCTGGTGCTCGGGGGGATGTACGGCGCCTACTTCGGCGCCGCGCTGGGGGTGATGCTCCTCGCCCTCCTCGGCCTCTTCGTCCAGGACACGCTGCAGCGGCTCAACGCGGCCAAGGTCGTCTGCACCACCACCGTCAACGCGATCGCGGCGGTGGGCTTCGCGATCTTCGGACCGGTGCACTGGCTGGACGCCCTGGTGCTCGCCGCCGGCACGGTGGTGGGCGGCGCGGTCGGAGCGGCGGCCGGCCGCCGGATCCCGCCGCTCGCGCTCCGCTACGGGGTGGCCGGCGTCGGGATCGGGCTGGCGATCAAGCTGCTGGTCGCCCCCTGAGCCCGGCTCCCCATTGACAGAATCGTCCTCATGCTGATCGGGGCTCACGTGGCCGCCCGCGGCGGCCTCCACAACGCCGTCGACAGCGCCCTCGCGATCGGCGCGGAGGTCATCCAGACCCACCCCACCTCGGCGCAGATGTGGAGGCCGCTGCGGCTCGAGGAGACCGATCGCCAGCTCTACCTCCAGAAGTACGCGGCCGCCGGGCTCCGCGGCCACTACCTGCACGCCGTCTACCTCATCAACCTCGCCTCCCCCAAGCCGGAGCTGCTCCGATCGTCGGTGGGCTCGCTGGTCCACTACATGGAGGTGGCGGCCGCGCTCGACGCCGAGGGGGTCGTCTTCCACCCCGGCTCCCACCTGGGGGCCGGGTTCGAGTCGGTGGTCGCCCAGGTGGGCGGGGCCATCCGTGAGGTCATCGACCGCAGCCCGCCGAGCCGAACCCGGCTGCTGGTCGAGAACAGCGCCGGCTCGGGTGGCTGCGTCGGTCGGAGCTTCGAGGAGGTCGCCCGGGTGGTCGAGGCCGGCGGCTCCGACCGGGTCGGCGTCTGCCTGGACACCCAGCACGCCTTCGCCAGCGGGTACGAGCTGCGCGATCCGGAGGGGGCGGCCCGCACCCTGGCTGAGTTCGACCGGCTGATCGGGTTCGGGCGGCTGGGCCTGGTCCACGTCAACGACTCGGCCCGGGCGCTCGGCAGCAACGCGGACCGCCACGCCAACCTCGGGGAGGGGGAGATCGGGACCGCCGCCTTCGGGCTTCTGCTCGGCGATCCGCGGCTGCGCCGCGTCCCCTGGGTGCTCGAGGTCCCCGGTCACGACCGGAAGGGCCCGGACCGCCAGCAGGTGGCCCTGCTCCGCGAGCTGGCCGGGCGCCGGCCGCGCTGACCCAGCCGGCCGGACGTCAGCGGCGGGGCGGAGGCCCCTCCTCGATGGGGGCCAGTGCCAGCCGCGCCCAGCCGGCTCCGGCGGCGCCGAGCTGGGCCAGCGGGACCAGCACCAGCAGCCCCAGCACCGCCCAGAGGCCGGGATCGGGCCCGCTGGTGATCGCCGCCGCCCCCCGCCCGAAATGGCCGGCGAAGACCTGGCCCAGGTGGAGGGCGTTCAGGACCAGCAGGACGCCGGCGACGAGAGCGAGCACGCCGCTCAGGAGCCGGTGCCCGCGCCGGCCCCAGGCGATCAGCGCCACCGCCGCGAGGATGGCCAGACCGGCGAGCAGGGCCAGGGGTTGGACGCCGAGGTTGGCCTGTCCGGCATCCTGGATGTTGCTCAGGCATGCCGCGTTGACGGTGGGGTTCCCGCCGGCCGCGAGGGTCAGACCGCTGTAGGCGGCGATCCCGCCATTGACACAGGCGGCGGGGAGCGCCCCCAGGCCGGGCAGCTGCTGGAGCTCGGCGATGAAGGCGGGCGAGAAGGAGATCCTCACCATGCTGACCGCGAAACAGCCGGCGGCGGCCACGAGCAGAAACAGGGTCACCAGCCGGAGGACCGGATGGCGACCGCGGTCGGAGGCGGGCATGGCCTGCCACGATAGCTCCACCGTCGTTCATACTCGGCGGCCGATGGGGACCTGATCGACAGGAGGGCTCGATCATCAACCGCCGACATCTCGCCGCCGTGGCAGGGGTGGCCGCGGCCGTCGCGGCCTGCGGCTACTCCGGACCGTCGGCCGCCACCCTGCTCCAGCGGGCCAAGGCCACATTCGACCAGACCTCCGCCTTCCACATCCAGCTGACCAGCCAGAACGTGAGCGGGAGCGGGACCCTGCTCACCGCCGCCCAGGGGGACGCGGTGCGCCCCGACGGCTTCTCGGGGACGCTCTCGATCGAGGAGGCCGGCTTCCCCCTGCAGATCAAGGTGGTCTCCGCCGGCGGCCAGTTCTACGTCCAGCTCCCCTTCACCGACGACTTCCAGAAGGCGAACCCCTCGCAGTACGGCTTCGGCGATCCCGGCAAGCTGCTGGATCCCAACAGCGGGATCTCCACCCTGCTCACCTCCGCCCACGACCCCACCCTCGGGTCCTCGGTGCGGCTCAACGGCGAATCCCTCCAGCAGGTGAACGCCACCCTGCCGGGCAGCCTGCTGGCCGCGCTGCTGGTGGACGCCGATCCCAGCCAGCCGGTCTCGGCGGTGTTCTCGATCGACACCGGGACCTACCAGGTCAGGGAGGTCGACCTGACCGGTCCCATCTTCGCGGCCGGCACCCAGAGCACCTTCCACCTCGTTCTCGACGATTACGGCGAGAGCGTGAGCGTCAGCCCGCCGCCCACCTCCTGACCAGGTGGACGGTCCCGATCCCGGCGGCGCGATCAGCGGCGGGGCCACCGTGACCGCCCGCGCCGGACGCGCGGAGGCAGGCGCGGTGCGGGGTTCGGGCTGGCGCCTGGGCTTCGCGGCGGCGGGGGTGATGCTGGCCGCGGCCGACACCTACGTGGTGGTGCTCGCCCTGCCCGCGATCATGAGCGACATCGGGTTGAGCCTTGACCACCTGGAGGCGGCGACCCCGATCATCAGCGGCTTCCTGCTCGGCTACGTCGCCCTGCTGCCGCTGCTCGGCCGGCTCTCCGACATCGTCGGCCGCGGCCGGGTGTTCACCGGTTGCCTCCTGGTCTTCGCCTTCGGGTCGCTGATCACCTCCTCGGCGCAGGACCTGACCGGGGCGGTGGTGGGACGGGCCCTCCAGGGGGCCGGCGGCGGGGGGCTGGTCCCGGTCACCCTCGCGATCGTCGCCGACCTCTGGCCGGCGGGCCGGCGCGGGATCCCGCTGGGCGTGGTCGGAGGCGTTCAGGAGCTGGGCGCGGTCCTCGGCCCCCTCTACGGGGCCGCCATCCTCAGCTTCTCGACCTGGCGGTTGATCTTCTGGCTGAACCTGCCCCTGGCCGCGCTGCTCGGCGCCGGATTCCTGCTCTCGCGGCCGGCCGGGGGCGAGCGGGCCGGCGAGCCGGGGAGACCGGCCGGCGGCGCGGCGGGGGAGGGGGCCGCTGAGCCTGCCGCCCGCGAGGTCGAACCGGGTGGGCGGAGCCGCCCGCGGCGGCGGGGGGAGCGAGCCAGGGCGGTCGACCTCCCGGGAAGCCTCCTGCTGGCGGGGACACTCGGGCTGGCGGGCCTGGCGGTGGCCGCCCCCGGCCCGCTCGCCGGGAGCGCGTTCTGGGGGGTGCTCTGGGGACCGGTCGCGGGGGACTTGGCGTGGACCACGCCACTCGCCCTGGCCGCGCTGGTGGGAGCGGCGCTCTTCATCGTCCGCGGCCTCACCGGGGACGCCGGCGCGCCGCGCCTGCTCCGGCTGCGGCGGCTGCCCGAGCTCTGGGGCCGCGTCGACGGGCTGGGCGGGGCCCTGCTCGCGGTGGCGCTGGGCTTCGTGGTGATCAGCTTCGCGGCCGCCGATCCGAGCCGGGGATTGGTGGCCCCCGCCGCCGTGGTGCTGCTCCCGGCGGCGCTGGTGGTGGCCGCCGCCTTCGCGGTCCGCGAGCTCCGCGCTCCGGCCCCGCTGCTGCCCCTCGGCGAGCTCCGGGATCCCGCGGCGGTCGGAGCCCTGCTCGCCAACCTCGCCATCGGGGCCGGCCTGATGGCGGCGCTGGTGGACGTCCCCATCTTCGCCCGGGCAACCGCGTACGGCTCGCAGCTGGGCGCCGCGCTGGTGCTGCTCCGCCTGCTGGCGGCGGTCCCGGTGGGCGCCGTGCTCGGAGGCTTCCTCTGCGAGCGGCTCGGTTACCGGGTGACCACCCTGCTCGGGATGGGCCTCACCACGGCGATGTTCGTGCTCATGGGGGGATGGACCGCGAGCTCCTTGGGCGCGGGACTCCGGCTCAGCGACCCGGTGCTCGCCGGCTGCGGTCTCGGCTTCGGGCTGGCCATCGCTCCCGTCAACGCGGCGATCCTGGGTGCCGTCACCGCGGCCAGGCATGGGCTGGCCGCCGCGCTGGTGGTGGTCGCACGGATGGTGGGGATGCTGGTCGGGATCTCCCTGCTCACCGCCATCGGGCTGCACCGCTACTACCAGGAGGCGGCCACCATCCGCTCGCCGGCGATCCTCTGCCCGGGCCATCCGCTCAGCTGCGCCGCCTACAACGCGCTGGCCGAGCAGGCCCTGCTCGACGAGCTGCGCACCATCTTCCTGGCCGCGGCGGTCTGCACCGGGGCGGCCGGGGCGATCGGGGTCGCCATGCTGCGACGCCGGGGTGGGCGGGACCCGGGGGCGATGGCGGCCGCCCTGGGCGCGTAGCCGGCCGGCGAGGCCGGCGGACGGTGGTGGGCCTCCCCGCGGAATCGCAGCCGCGTCGTCCCGCCCCGTACCATGCGGGCATGCCCGCCACCGCGATCGCCCTCGCCGACTTCGATCAGGTCATGGACGCCTGTGGCCTGCTGGTGCAGGGGGTGCGCCCCGAACAGTGGGAGCTGCCCACACCCTGCGCCGAGTGGGATGTCAGGCGGGTGGTGGACCATCTGATCGCCGGCAACCGGATGTTCACGGCCATCGCGGACGGGGAGCGGCCGGAGGGCGCGGAGGGCTTCCAGCAGCTCCGCGCGCGGGTGGCCCCGGCACCAGGGGACGATCCCGTCGCCACGTTCCTGGAGTCGGCGCAGGACCTGCGCGAAGCCTTCGGTGACCCGGACTTCCCGGAGGGCACCTATCCGACCCACGCGGGCGAGCAGCCCGGTGAGTTCCTGATCCAGATGCGGACCAATGAGGGGCTGATCCACGGCTGGGACCTGGCCCGCGCCACCGGTCAGACGGCGGCGTTCCCGGAGGCGATCGCCGAACAGACCCTGGCCACCGTGCGCCTGACCCTCGCCGGCCGTCCCAGGGACCCCCGGGGGTTCGGCGCGGAGCAGCCGGCCGCGGCGGACGCGCCCGCCCTCGACCGCCTGGCCGCCTTCCTCGGTCGTTCGCTCTAGCCGGAGCCCGGTCGGTGCCGGGGTGCGACTCGGCGCGCGCCGAGGGGGTGTGATAGCCTCGGCTAACACGGGATCGGGCTCAGCGCAGGGGGGGCGGCATGCCGCGTGGCCGGCGGAGTTCGAGTGGCGAGCCGGCGCCCGCCGGTCGGGTTGCTGGTGGTGGTGATGGCCCTCGGGCTCACCCTCGCCAACGGCGCGGCCACCCCGGCCGGGGCGGCTCAGTCGGGCAACTGCGCCACGTCGTCCGGCGTCAAGCCGCTGATCCGCGGCCTGGTCGACCGGGGCGCGTCCCCTCCCGCGGCGGACCTCGACGCCGCCTCGGTGAACGTGCCCTGGAGCGCTCTCGAGCCCACCTCCGCGGGCCTGGCCACCGACAACCCCATCGATCAGGCCATCGCAGCCAGCCCCTGCACCCCGCTCCGGATCCGCGTGCTGGCCGGGGTCAACACGCCGGCCTGGGTGCTGGCGTTGACCGGAAGCATCGCCGTGACCAACCCCTACGACGGCACCCCCGGGATCGCCGGGCCCTTCTGGAGCGATGAGTACGGGGAGCTCTACGACAGCCTCGAGAGCGCGCTGGCCGCGAAGTACGACGGGGATCCCGACATCGCCGAGTTCGTGGTCTCCCGCTGCGCCCTCTTCTATCCCGAGCCGTTCCTGCTCGGCACCTCGGTTCCGTCCAACCGCACCGCTCTGCTGGCGGCCGGGTACTCGACCACCGCTGACAAGGCGTGCGAGCAGGAGGAGATCGACACCGCGGGCCAGGATTGGACCTACACCCGCATCGGGGTGTCGTTCAACCCCTATCAGGTGCTGCCGGCCACCGGTCCCCCCAGCGTGGACGAGGCCTACACCGAGCAGATGATGGCGTACTGCCGCTACACGCTCGGCCCGCGCTGCGTGCTGGAGAACGACTCCATCCGCGACCCCATCAGCGGCCTCCCCTCGACCTACGCGCAGATGTACAGCGCGATGACCGGCGCCTCCGGGCCGATCTACCTGACGGTGAGCAACCTGGACGTGAACGTCACCCTGGGGGCGCCGATCGCCTTCCAGACCGCGGTCGACGGCAACGTCGGCGACTTCTGGGGAACCCTGGAGTGGGCCAAGGAGAATCACGCCACGTCGGTGGAGCTGCCGGTCGACGGTACCTACCCCACATCGGGCACCCCCGGGACGTGGCAGACCCTGGCTGAGGTCGCCCAGTGGTTCGAGGACGTCCCCACCATCACCGCCGACCCGGTCACCGCGGTCCAGGGAACGTCGACGGCGGGGGATCCGGTCGCCGAGGTCACCCTCGACGAGCTGGCCGCGGTGGACACCGTCGCCGGGTACGGCGATGTCGGCTCGGTGCCGTTCGACAGCGTGAGCGCGGCGATCACCTGGCCGACCGGCGCGTCGCAGCCGGGTCTGGTCTCGGTCGGCGCCGGACCTCCCGGGACCTCGGCGACCTGCGGCGACGCGCGATGGTGCGACGTGGTGGTGTACAGCGGCGGCTACACGTTCCCGGAGGAGCCGGGGACGGGCCTGGCCACGGTGGCGGTCACGGTCGCCGCCGGCGCGACGGTCTACACCCCCGACGACGGGTCTGACATCGCCGCCTCGGTCCCGGTCACGGTGACCGCGGCACCGCTCACCATCGACTCACTCTCGGTGGTCCCGGCCAGGGCGTCTCCGACGGTGAGGCTCTCGGCCCGCTTCGTCGACGCCGACCCGCTCGGGGTGGCGGCTGACTACGCCGTCCAGATCAGCTGGGGCGACGGGAGCTCGACGCCGGTGAGCGCCACGGCATCGGGCACGGGCTTCGCGGTCACCGCCAGCCACCGCTACAAGCGCGCGGGCACCGAGCTCGTCACCCTGGTCATCATCGACACCGGGGGCGCGACCGCCACGGCCAGCGAGTCGATCAGGGTTCGCTGAGAGGCCGGCCGTGCGCGCGGTCTGGCGGGCGGCGGCAGCCGGCCGCGTCGCCGAACCGGAGCCGCCGCCTCGCTACACTCCGGCTCATGCCGGTCCGGGTTCACGCGATCCGTCCTCGGCTCGACCTCGCCGGGGTCCTGGAGGCGCTGAGCCTCTCCGCCGCGGAGCTGCACGTCGACGCCTTCCTGGTGGGTGGATTCGTCCGTGACCGGCTGCTCGGCCGGGAGAGCAAGGACATCGACCTGGTGGTGGTGGGCAGCAGCGGCGTCTCGCTGCTGGAGCAGGTGGCGGGGCGGCTCGGCTGGGCCCGGCCGGCGGTCTTCGAGCGGTTCGCGACGGCGCAGGTGAGGGGCGGGGATTTCATCGTCGAGGTGGTCCAGGCCCGCGCCGAGAGGTACGACCCGGCATCGCGCAAGCCCGACGTCCACCCCGGGACCCTGGAGGAGGACATCGTCCGCCGCGACTTCACGGTCAACGCCCTGGCCCAGCGCCTCGACGGCCGGATCCTCGACCTCACCGGGCGCGGGCTCGACGACCTCTGGGCGGGCATCCTGCGCACCCCGCTCGACCCCGCCGACACCTTCTCCGAGGACCCGCTCCGGATGTTCCGGGCGGCCCGGTTCGTCGCCCAGCTCGGTTTCCACCTCGCCGAGGGGGTCGAGGAGGCGATGGGTGCGATGGCCCACCGGTCCTCCATCCTCTCGGCCGAGCGCGTGCGCGAGGAGCTGAGCCGGCTGCTGCTGTCGGGGCATGTTCGGGAGGGGATGGAGGTGCTGCGCCGCGCCGGCCTCCTGGAGGTCTGGATCCCCGAGCTGCTCCCGATGGTGGGGGTCGAGCAGGGCGGCTGGCACATCTACGACGTCTGGGAGCACAGCCTGCGGGCGGTGGAGCTGGCCCCCGTCGACCTGGTGACCCGGCTCGGCTGCCTCTTCCACGACTCCGGCAAGCCGCAGACCCACGTCATCGCCGCCGACGGCCGCCACACCTTCCATGACCATCCGAGGGCGGGGGCTCGGATCTCCGCCGCGGTGATGAGCCGCCTCCGCTTCAGCAACGAGGAGATCGAGCAGGTGAGCGCCCTGGTGCTGCATCACATGTGGCCGATCCAGTACCGGCCCGGCGAGGTGGGCGACAGCGCGGTGCGCCGATTCATCCGCACCCTCGGAGATCTGCGGCCGCGGATCCTCGAGGTGGCCCGGGCCGACACCCGCGCCTCCGCCTTCCAGGGCGTGGAGGCGATCGACGAGCTGGAGCGGCGGGCGGCCGAGCTGGACGCGGGCAGCCAGGTCTCCCGGCTGCGCCCGCCCCTCGACGGCAATGAGCTGATGGAGCGTGCGGGGAGGGGACCCGGGCCGTGGGTGGGCAGGGTGCAGAAGGCGCTGCTCGACGCCATCCTCGACGGCGAGCTCCCCGCCGACGACCGGGAGGCGGCTCGAGGCTGGCTGGACCGGCACCCGGAGCTCGTGGGCGGGGGTTGAGCGGGATCCCGGAGATCGCCGCCGGCACGTGGGCCGGCGTGTGGGTTGGCGGCCGGGTCACCCCCTCGGGGGCGGGGTTCTCAGAAGAAGGCGCCGGACCAGGGAAGCGGTGACCAGCTGAACATGGCAGTTGCCCGGGAGACGGCACCGGCGGTGCCCTCCTCGACCTGACCGGCGCGGTGAAGCCGCTCCACCGTGGCGTCGCCCAGCAGGAGGGAGCCCAGGGCCGCCGTGCCGAGACTGAGGTCGGGCGAGGCGGTCGAGGGCACGCAGGTCGCCCCCCGGAGGCCACCCTCGAGCCGGAAGCGCCGCGGCGCCGAGCCCTCGGGCTCGTGCACCTCGAGCACCAGGGCGTCCTCGCGGCCGTAGCGGCGGGCCGCCAGCAGCGCCGGGGGATCGATCGGGCGCAGCCACAACCCGTCGTCCAGGCTCTGCACCCAGGCGCGCGGGTTGGCCAGCCGGAGCGGGTACGCCTCGTCAGCGGGGCGCCACTGCGCGGTGACCCGGGTCATGAGGTCGTGCTCCAGGCAGAACCGCCAGAGCGCGCTCTCGCCCTCCTCCGACACCGCCCACAGCTCCTCCACGCGGAGATCCCCGCGCGGCGGGTTGCTCCACATCCAGTCCAGCCTGGACCGGTAGGCGAGCAGCCCGTCCACCGCGCCCCCCGGGTCGCGGTGCAGGGCGAATCGCATCGCGCCGAAGCCGCCGTTCTCACGGTCGGCGTCCCGGTACCGGCGGCGGAGCCGGAAGCCGGGGATGGTCACCATCCCGTTGCGCGCCGCGCAGAGCCTCTCGTGAAGAGGGGGGAACTCCGCCCGGGCCGTGGCCAGGTCGGCGACCTCCACCCGGCCGGGATCGGCGAGCGGCTCGGCGAGAGCGGCCTGTCGGCTCTCCACCTCCACCCGGGCCACCCGCTCCGCGGCTCCGAAGCCGAAGCGACCGTAGATCGGGGCCTCGCTGGCCATGAGCCCGGCGCACGGGGCACCGGTCGCGCGGGCGTCGTCGAGGAGCGTGGCCATCAGCCCTCGAAGCACTCCCCGGCGGCGATGGGTGGGGAGCACCCCGACCTCGGTGACCCCCGCGATCGGAAGCCGGGAGCCGCCGGGCAGGGTGAGGCGGACGTCGATGAGACCGCCCACCCCGACCGGCCGGCCCTCCGCCAGCGCCAGCCAGCCGCGGATGGCGGCCACGTCGGCGACGTCCTCGGCGACGTGGTCGGGGGAGGGGCGGTGCCCGAAGGCGGCCGCGAGCAGCTCCACGAACTCCCCCGCGTCGCCCGGCTCGGTGCGGCGAATCTCGATGTCCACGGCGATCAATCATCGCCCAACCGAGCTCGCCCCCCGGGGGGAGGCGCGCCGTGCGGCCGGCGCGGAGAGGGGCGCAGGCGGGGCCGCGTGACGGGCCGCGGACCCGACGTGGAGGCGCGGCGACGGGTCCCGGAGGGCGGGGCGCGGACCCGACCCGGCCGCGAAGGGGCGGCGCGTAGAATCGGTCGGCCATGTTCGACAGGCTGCGCTGGTTCAAGAACCTCTTCCATGACCTTCCCCGGCAGCTCCGGCTCGCCTACTGCCTGGTTCGCGACCCGCGCGTGCCGATCGGCCCCAAGGCGGCGGTGCTGGCCGTGCTCGGACTCGCCGCCACCCCGGTGGTGGACCTGCCCGAGGGGATCCCCTTCATCGGGGAGATCGATCTGCTGGCCGTGACCATGGTCGCGCTCCGCGTCTTCATCGCGGTCTGTCCTCCCGAGGTCGTGACCGAGCAGGAGCGCCTCATCGCCGAGCGCCGCAGCCGCTTCGACGACGATGTCCGCGCCGGCGAACGGCTGGCGCTCTTCATCTGGCACCGGATGCGGCCCGCGCACGACGCGGATGCAGCAGAGGGTTGGATCGACCTCGAAACCGGGGCGGAGCAGAATGGCGCCAAGCTGGCGCATCAGCAGAGGGGCGCTGTGGCATGAAGGTCATGTTTCTCAAGGAGGTTCCCGGGACGGCGCGTGCCGGAGAGGTCAAGGAGGTCGCCCCCGGGTACGCCCGCAACCACCTGCTCCCCCATCACCTGGCGGTCGCCGCCGACGACCGGATGGTCGAGCAGATCCGGCAGCGCGAGGAGGCGGTCCGCCGCCGGGCCGAGAAGGCGCTCCGTGACGCCCGCGAGGTCAGCGCCCGGCTGCGCAAGCTCACCGTGACCATCTACGCCAAGACCGGCGAGGCCGGGCGGCTGTTCGGCTCGGTGACCAACGCCGACATCGCTCAGCAGCTCAAGCGCGAGGCCGGCCTCGAGATCGACAAGCGGAAGATCTCCGTGGAGCCGCCGATCAAGTCTCTCGGCCCCCACGAGGTCGAGATCGAGCTCCACCCCGAGGTCACCGAGACTCTTCGCGTCGTCGTCGCCGCGAAGTGAGCACGCCTCCGCAGGAGTTGCGGGGGCCGGCAGCAGGCGGGCCGGCGGTGCCTTCGGGACGCGTCCTGCCCCACGACCTCGACGCCGAGCAGGCGGTGCTCGGCTGCCTGCTGATTGACGCCGACTCCATCCTCGCGGTGCGTGACATCCTGGGGCCCGGCGACTTCTACGCCGAGCGCAACGGGCACATCTTCCGGGCCGCGCTCGCGCTCTCCGATCGGGGAGAGCCCGTCGACATCCTCACCCTCAAGGTGCAGCTGGAGCGAGACGGCACCCTCGGACGGAGCGGGGGCATCGAGTACCTCGCCGAGCTGAGCCAGAAGATGCCGACCGCCGCCTCGGTGCGGCACTACGCCCAGATCGTCGTCGACAACTCCCTGCGGCGCCGCCTCATCGCCGCCGCCGGGGACATGGCCCAGCTCGGCTTCGACGCCGGGCAGCGCACCGACGACATCCTCGACACCGCGGAGCGGCGGATCTTCTCGATCGCGGACTCGCAGCGGAGCCTCGAGATCAGCCACATCGCCCAGATGCTGACGGAGACCTGGGAGCTGATGGAGCGGCGCGCCCAGAGCCGCCAGATCGTCCACGGGGTCCCGACCAACTACAGCCGGCTGGACGCGGTGACCCAGGGGCTGCAGCCCGGCGAGCTGATCATCCTGGCGGCCCGGCCGGCGGTGGGGAAGACCTCCTTTGCCCTCAACATCGCCCGCAACGCCGCGGTGCTGGCGGAGCGCCGGGTGGTCATCTTCTCCCTGGAGATGAGCAAGCAGGCGCTGGTGCAGCGGCTCATCTGCAGCGAGGCCAAGGTGGACGCCTACCTGATCAGCACCGGCCAGGCCGACGCCCACGCGTTCGAGCGCATCGCGGGAGCCATGGACCGGCTGTCGCAGGCGAACATCTGGATCGACGACACGCCGGCGCTCCCGATCGGCGAGCTGCGCGCCCGGGCCCGCCGGATGAAGGCGCAGCAGGGCGTCGACCTGGTGGTGGTGGACTACCTGCAGCTGATGCGGGGCGGCCGCCAGGACTCCCGGGTCCAGGAGGTCTCGGAGATCTCCAGCGGGCTCAAGACGATCGCCAAGGAGCTCTCGGTCCCGGTGCTCGCCCTCTCCCAGCTCTCCCGTGAGTCGGAGCGCCGCGAGAATCGCAAGCCCCAGCTCAGCGACCTTCGCGACTCCGGTTGCCTGACCGGGGAGAGCCTGGTCTGGCTGGCCGGCGAGAGCCGGCCCGTGCCGATCCGCGAGCTGGTGGGCCGCGGCGGTTTCGAGGTCCTGGCGCTGAACCCGGAGACCTGGCAGCTGGAGCCGAAGCGGGCGGTCCGTGCCTTCCATTCCGGGATCAAGCCGGTGTTCCGCCTCGAGCTGCGCTCCGGCCGCAGCATCCGGGCCTCGGCCAACCATCGGTTCCTCACCGTGGAGGGATGGCGGCGGCTCGACGAGCTGGCCCCGGGCGACCACCTCGCGACCCCCCGGTGGCTGCCGAGCGGGGACCACGCCACCATGACCGATGACGAGCTCGCCCTGCTCGGGCATCTCATCGGGGACGGCTGCACCCTTCCCCGCCACACCATCCAGTACACGACCAAGGACCGCGTTCTGGCCGATCTGGTGGCCGGCCTCGCCACCCGGGTGTTCGGAGACGCCGTGCGCCCCCGCGTCAACCCCGAGCCCACCTGGTACCAGGTCTACCTGGTCTCCGCCGCCCCGCTGACCCGCGGCCGCCGCAACCCGGTCGCCGCCTGGCTGGAGGGGCTCGGCGTCTTCGGCCTGCGCTCCTACGAGAAGCGGGTTCCGGATGCGGTCTTCGGGCAGACCATGAGTGGCATCGGGGTCTTCCTGCGCCACCTCTGGGCGACCGATGGCTGCATCCAGATGCCGACCTCGCCCGACCGGACCCCTGGCGTCTACTACGCGTCCAGCAGCCGCGCGCTCGGCTACGGGGTCCGGTCACTGCTCCTCCAGCTCAACATCGCGTCCCACATTCGAAGGGTGAGCCAGGGCGGGAAGGGCCGGGACCAGTACCACGTCGGCATCTCGGGCGGGGCTGATCTGCTTCGCTTCATCGCCCTCGTGGGCGGCCTCCGACCTGGCTCGGACGATCACATCGCTGCGATCGCGGACCGGCTCGACCGTACGGAGAGGAACCCGAACCGGGATGTCCTCCCAACCGCCGCCTGGAGGGCGGTGGTGCAACCGGCGATGCGCTCCGCGGGGATCGGCGGCCGCTCTCTCCAAGCAGCATTGGGCACCGCATACAACGGAGTGGCCCTCTACGCCCACGGCATGACCCGCGCCCGCGCGACCCAGGTTGCAGCCGCGGTGCGCAGCGAGGAGCTGTTCCGGCTCGCCGAGAGTGACGTCTACTGGGATCCGATCGCGGCGATCGAGGCGGACGGCACCGAGGATGTGTTCGACATCACGGTCGACAGCCTCCACAACCTAATAGTAAATGACATAGTGGTCCATAACTCCATTGAGCAGGACGCCGACGTCGTGCTCTTCCTCTACCGTCCGGGCATGCACAAGGACGACATCGATCGGTCGGTGACCGAGCTGCTGGTGGAGAAGAACCGCAACGGCCCGACCACCAAGATCGACCTCCACTTCCAGGCCAATCAGATGGTGTTCTACGAGCCGGCTCGGGAGTAGCGGATCCGCGGCCGGCGCTGGCGGCGCCCGCCGATCGGCGGGCCTCGGCGCAGAACCTGGAACGGTACCGGCGGGTTAGGGTCTTAAGCACCGGCGGCGGGGCGTGGCCCGCCCGGTGTGAACGGAGCCGCGGCTGGCATGCTCATCGAGATCCTCACCTTCTTCGCGTGCGCCTCGGTGCTGGCGACCCTGCTGTGCCTGGTCGACGGCGCCCCGAGCTCACCGTGGCCAATCGCGGCAGCGACCGCGATGGGCGTGCTCGCGGCGAGCGGCCTGATCACAGCGCTCACCAGCGGCGATCCCTATGCCGGGAAGGTGCTGGGGGTGACCGGAGTCGTGGTCTGGGCGTCCACCTGGGCGCTTCTCCGGCGCTGGCACGGGCTCGCCGCCCTGACGCTGGGGATGCTCACCCTGGCGGCGCTCAGCTACGTCGCCTACGCGGTGGCGCTCACCGTGGTGGAGAGCACCGGCGCCGTCTTTCTGCTGGCCTCCAGCCTGCTCCTGGCACTCGAGGTGATCGCCCTCGGGCTCAGCCTCTCCTACGCGTTCGAGATCCTCGACGTCCTCGGCCGCCGGGGACCACCGGCGCCCCCGGCGCGGGCCGGGCCCCTCCCCGTGGTCGCGCTCCAGGTCCCCGCGTACGACGAACCGGTGGACATCGTCCGCAGGACCCTCGAGGCCCTGGCCCGACTGGACTACCCGAGCCTCATGGTGCAGGTGGTCGACAACAACACGCCCGACCCCGCCGTCTGGATGGGGCTGCAGCGGGTCTGCGAGGAGCTGGGCCCGCGATTCCAGTTCATCCACCTCGAGGACTGGCCGGGATTCAAGGCGGGGGCGCTCAACGAGGCGACCCGCCGCCTGCCCCCCGAGGTCGAGGTCATCGGCGTCGTCGACGCGGACTACATCGCGCACCCGGGCTGGCTGAAGGCCACCGCGCCCCATTTCGCGGACCCGGAGGTGGGCTTCGTCCAGGCGGCGCAGCACTACCGGGACTGGGAGGACGAACCCTACCTGCGCGGGCTCTTCTACAGCTACCGCTACTTCTTCGACGTCAGCATGCCGGCGCGGGCTCACCGCAACGCCATCATCTTCTGCGGCACCATGGGCCTGGTCCGGCGCCGCCTCCTGGAGGCGGTGGGGGGCTGGGATCCGGACTGCATCACCGAGGACGCCGAGTGCAGTCTGCGCATGCTCGGACACGGCGGGGGCGTGGTCGGCCTGTACGATCCCCGCCCGTGGGGGGCGGGCATGATGCCGCTCAGCTTCGACGGGCTCAAGAAGCAGCGTTTCCGCTGGGCGCTGGGCGGCGTCCAGATCCTGCGCACCCACTGGCGCGAGATGGTGCCGCTGGCGAAGCACCGCCTCCGCCTCACCGCGGCGCAGCGCATCCACTATCTGCTCGGCTCGGTGCAGTGGTTCGGCGACCTGCTCACCGCGCTCTTCACGCTGATACTGGTGGTGACCGCGGTCGCGACCGCGGCGCAGCGTCAGCTGCCCCTGCGGCAGATGACCGGCGCCGTGCTGGTGATCCCCGTGATCTTCCTGATCACGGGTCTGCTGCGCGGGCTCTGGGCGCTGCGACGGACCACCGGCTGCGGCTGGGGGGACGCGGTGCGGGCTCTGCGCATCTGGTTCGCGCTGTCGTGGGTGGTGTCGCTGGCCTGCGTCCGGGGACTGGTGCGCCGAGGGGCCGCGTTCCTGCGCACCCCGAAGGCGAAGGAGGGAGATGGCACGCTGGGCCGGGCGCTTCGCTACAGCCTCGCGGAGAGCGTCATCGCGGCCACCACGGCGCTGGCCGTCACCGCCATGCTGCTGCGCGCCCCCAGCCTCTCCACCGCGCTGCTGGGGCTGCTGCTGCTGTTCGAGGCGTTCATCTACGTGAGCGCGCCCTGGGCCAGCGCGGCCGCCGAGAGGATCGCCATGACCCCGGTGCGCCGTCTGTTCCTGCGCTCCGCCCAGAACACCGGGAACCGGCCATCGGCGGCGCCGGTGCTCACCGCGATGGGGGCCGGAGGGGTCGCCGCAGTCGCCATCGCCCTGCTGGTGGCCGCCCTCGGGGCGGCGCCCTCCTCCGCCCCACCGCGCAACGTGACCCCCAACCTGCCGCAGCTGGGCGCCATCGCCGGGGCGCAGACGCCGAATCCCGCGACCGCCCCACCCCCGTCGGGCGCGCCCTCGCCCCCGACCACCCCGTCGGCGACGGCGACACCGTCCGCCACGCCGACCGCCAGCGCCTCGCCCACGCCCACGCCGGGGTCGTCCCCCACCCCGACCGGGACGCCCACTCCAACCGCGGCACCCACGCCCACCCCGTCGCCCGGCCCCGCCATCAGCGGGGTGCGGCGCTGAGCCACAGCGCGCCTGAGAGCCCATCCCCACCATCGGCGCCGTTCGCGCCGGGCGCGAGTACACTCGGCGGGGCATGACAGGGCAGTTCGCCGACTTCCTCGCGGCCCATGCCGAACGTGTCGCGGAGATCTGGGCTCAGCTCCAGGGCAGCGCGCCCGAGACCCGACCGGGCGCGGCCACGCGGGGCCCACGCCAGTTCCTCAGCGCAACCCTGGTGGCACTCTCCGCCGACGACCTCGGTCCACTGCTGGCGTTCCACGAGATCGACGTCGACAAGGCCTTCGAGCTCGACCAGCGGGTGGAGAGGGCGCTGCTCCACCTCGCCGCGCTGCGTCCCGCCAGCGCCAAGGCGGCGGATGAGGCGGGGCTGGACACCGAGTCCCGGCTCTCGCTCGCCCTCGACGCCGCCGAGGACCTCACCACCATCGCCACCCGTCTGAGCGTGACGGTGGCCCGGCGCCTGGCTCAGCAGATCTCGGCGATGAACACGACCAGCAGCGCCCGGGGGACCTCGCTCTCCATCACCATGCACGAGCTGCGCCGGCCGCTCACCATCCTCAACAGCTACGGCCAGCTGCTGTCGACCGGCATGCTCGGTCAGATGCCGGACAGCGCCACGGTGGCCATCGACGGGATCACCGCGAGCACCGAGATGATGGTCCGGATGGTCAACGCCCTCGCCGAGCTCTCGCGGCTCGAGGACCCCGACGACAAGCTGACATTCGAGACCATCGGGCTCGCCGAGCTGATCAGCGGCGGCGTCGAGACGGTGGCCATGGAGGCGAAGCTCCGCGACTGCACGGTGACCCAGGACGTCTCCTCGGAGATCACATTCCGCGGCGACCGCCGCCGCCTCACCCTCGCTCTGACCAACATCCTGGGCAATGCCGTCAAGCACTCCCCGGACGGCTCCACGATCGAGGTGCGGGGGTGGGAGCAGGACCAGCGGGTGCACATCACGGTCCGCGACCAGGGCCCCGGCTTCCCCCCCGAGGACGCGGAGAAGCTCTTCGAGAAGTACTACCGCTCGGTCGCCGAACGCCACCGCAAGGTGCCCGGCAGCGGGCTCGGCCTCTACATCGTCAAGACCGTGGCGGAGCGCCACGGCGGGAGCGCGAGCGCGCGCTCGGAGCCGGGAGAGGGCGCCGAGTTCGAGATCATCGTGCCCTCGAGCGAGCGACGCTGATGGCCGGCACCGATCCCCCGCCCACCCGCCGCGAGCGCAACTCCATGGGCGAGCTCGAGGTTCCCGCCGGCGCCTACTACGGCGCCAGCACGATGCGGGCCAGGCTCAACTTCCCGATCAGCCCGCTGCGCCTCCCCCGCGACTTCGTCAGGGCGCTGGGCCTGATCAAGCGCCAGGCCGCGGTCGTCAACGTGGAGCTCGGGCTGCTCGACCGCCGGCTCGGCGAGGCGATCGCACAGGCTGCCCAGGAGGTCGCCGATGGACGGCTCGACGGCCAGTTCGTGGTCGACGTCTTCCAGACCGGGAGCGGGACCTCCACCAACATGAACGCCAACGAGGTGATCGGCAACCGGGCCATCGAGCTGCTCGGCGGCGTGCTGGGCTCGCGGACGCCCGTCCACCCCAACGACCACGTCAACCTCTGCCAGTCGTCGAACGACGTGATCCCCACCGCCATCCACGTCGCCGGCGCGGTCGCCCTCTCGAGGGACCTCCTCCCGGCGCTCGCCGTCCTCGAGGCGTCCCTGCGGGCCAAGGCCGAGGAGCTCTGGCCGGTGGTCAAGACCGGGCGCACCCACCTTCAGGACGCCACCCCGATCCGCCTCGGTCAGGAGTTCCTGGGCTGGGCCGGCCAGGTCGAGCGGGCCCAGCGACGTTGCCGGCAGGCGCTCGGCGAGCTCTGCGAGCTGGCCCTGGGCGGGACCGCCGTGGGCACCGGGGTGAACACCCATCCCGCCTTCGCCGAGCGGGTGATCGCCGGGCTGGCCGTCACCTGCGATCTCCCCCTGGTCGAGACCGGCAACCACTTCCAGGCCCAGGCGACCCTGGACGGCGTGGTGGCCGCCCACGGCGCCCTGCGCGCCACCGCCGTCTCCCTCTACGAGGTCGCCGCCAACATCCGGTTGCTGGCGTGCGGCCCGCGGGCGGGGATCGGCGAGATCGCGCTGCCGGAGGTCCAGCCGGGGTCCTCGATCATGCCCGGGAAGATCAACCCGGTCATCGCCGAGTCGCTGACCATGGTGGCCGCCCAGGTGGTCGGCAACGACGCCACCGTCGCCTTCGCGGGCGCCACCGGCTCGCTGCTCGAGCTCAACGTGATGATGCCGGTCGCCGCCCACGCCCTTCTCGAGTCGATCGGCATCCTCGCCGCCGCCGCCACCAACTTCGCCAGGCAGGCCGTGGACGGGATCACGGCGACCGGCAACGGCCCACGGCTGGTGGAGCAGGGCCTGATGACCTGCACCGGGCTGGCTCCGCGGATCGGCTACGACCGCGCCGCTCAGATCGCCAAGGAGGCCTTCGCCACGGGGCGCACGGTGCGCGAGGTGGCCCGCGAGCGGACCGAGCTCACCGACGCCGAGCTGGACGTGCTGCTCGACCCGGTGGCGATGACCGAGCCCTCCCCGGGACGCATCGGGGCAGGGGGAGGGTAGTCAGCCGGACCGCCGCGGGAACCGTCCCGTCGACCGGTCCGCCGCCTCGACGGTCTCAGGCGCGCCCGCCCGGCCGCGCCAGGTCGGCTGCCAGCTGCGCCTCGAGCTCCTCGCGGTCCCAGAGCAGGACCCCGCTCTCGGCGGCGAGCTGGCGGGCGTCATCGCGGAAGGGAGCGGTGCCGACCACCATGCCCCCCATCTGGGAGCAGCCCAGCCGGGCCAGGGTCCCCGAGTGATGCTGGACCGCGGCCAGCACGGCCCGGACGACCTCCGGACCGAGGGGGGCATTCCACCGCTTGACCTGCACGGCGACCCCCTGGTCGCCGCGGCAGATGAGCAGCGCCGAGCCGATCTCGCCGCGGCTCGGCACCGGCCAGACGGTGTAGCCGCGACGGCCGAAGAGGCCGGTGAGGTGGCGTTCCAGTTCCTCACCGCTCATCACGGTCAGGTTGATCCTCGGCGGAGCGGACATCGCCGCGGCCTCGCCGTGCGGCCGGACGGGCCCCGATGCCGCCGCCCGGAGGGGCGACGGATCATCGCTCTGGCCGCGACGCCAGAGCTTGGCAACGCCGAAGGGCGACGCCCCCTGACCGATCTGCACCCTGACACTCCCGGGAATCTCTCCAGCCTGGCGCTGGATGCACGGCGACGAGCCTCAACATACGGCGCCGGCCGTTCCGGGATCGACGTCACGATGTCACAGAACAACCTCGCCCCTGCAACGTGCCGGCTCAGTCTCCGGACGAGCTGCAGGCAGCGCAGATCCCGGGCAGGAGCAGGGGGTGATGGGCGAGCGAGAACCCGGTGTCCCGGCGGAGTCGCGAGGCGAGGGCGTGGACGGCCTCGACGCTGACATCCTCGGTGGCGCCGCAGCGGGTGCAGACGGCGTGGTGGTGCGCGATCTCCTGGATCTCGAAGCGGGCCACCCCGTCACCGAGCCTCACCTGCTCCAGGAGTCCGGCCTCGGTGAGATCGGCGAGCACCCGGTAGACCGTGGAACGATCCATCTCCCCGTTGCGCTGGAGGCGCTGCCAGACGTCCTCGGCGCTGAGGTGGGCTCCACCGGCGCGGGCGACGACCGCCAGGACGGCGATGCGCTGAGGGGTGGCGCGGAGGCCGGCGGCGCGGATGGTCTCCCGCGTCGCCGCCTCGCCGATCCGCGACGGCCTGGCTGCAGGCGGACTCATCGGCGTCAGTGTACCCGCCGGATCGAAGCCCAACCGGTGGGGCCGGCCGGTGCCGCCCCCACGACATCCGGCCCCCGGGCCCCTCCTCGCGGCCGGCGCCCACCCCGCTCTGTGCGCCCGCGGGGCGATCGGATGCGGTGCCCACGTCCCGACCCCGGTGGCGGCACCAGGCGGGCCGACGAGTGGCGGCATCGGTGACGCCGAGCCGGGGGAGTCGCGGCGGGGCCGCGACCCGGCAAACTATGGATTGAGCCCACACCCAGGAGATCCGACGTGGCCGAGCGCGCCGGCGCCAGCCTCCCCACCACCACCGAGCACGCCTCTCTCGAGCTGCCCACCCGGGAGAAGCTCGTCGTCATGGGGGCAGTCCTGCTCGGTCTCTTCCTCGGCGCCCTGGACCAGACCATCGTCGGCGTCGCCCTCCCCCGCATCGTGAGCGAACTCAAGGGCAGCGACCTCTACACCTGGGTGGTGACGGCCTACCTCCTCACCAGCACGATCACGGTTCCGATCTACGGCAAGCTGGGCGACGTCTTCGGGAGGCAGCGGATGCTGATCGTGGGCATCGGCATCTTCCTGGCCGGGTCGGCCCTCTCCGGCCTCTCCCAGAGCATGGGCGAGCTGATCGTCTTCCGGGCCATTCAGGGATGCGGGGCCGGGGCGCTCTTCCCCATCGCCCTCGCCGTGATCGGTGACCTCTTCACGCCTCGCGAGCGCGGCCGGTACCAGGGGCTGTTCGGCGCCGTCTTCGGCCTCAGCTTCATCGTCGGACCTTTCCTCGGTGGGGTCATCACCGACGACATCAGCTGGCACTGGATCTTCTACGTCAACCTGCCGGTCGGGATCGTGGCCCTCTACGCCATCTCCACGCGGCTTCCCAACCTGAAGACCACCGCGGCGCGCCTGCGCGACCTCGACTTCTCCGGCATCGCCATCTTCACGGTCGGGGTGGTGCCCATCCTCATCGGCCTCACCTTCAAGGGGCTGACCGATGCGTCGGGCAACCTCTACGGGTGGACGGCCTGGCAGGTCGGCGGACTGATGCTCGTGGGGCTCGTGATCATGGCCGCGTTCGTCGTCAACGAGTCACGCGTCCAGCACCCGATCATCCCGCTCGACCTCTTCTCCACGCGGACCCTGGCCGCCACCAACGTCGCCGTGTTCATGGTCTCGTCGTGCATGTTCGCGGCGGTCATCTTCATCCCGCTCTACTACCAGGTGGTCAAGGGGGTGAGCGCCACCGCCTCGGGGTACTCGATGTGGCCGCTCCTGCTGGGGCTGATCGTGACGAGCGTGGGCGCCGGCTTCTACCTGACCCGGACCGGCCGGTACAAGCTGCTGCTCCTGATCGGGCTCGGCATCCTGATCGCCGGCAGCTTCCTGCTGACCCATCTCAGCCCGACCACGGCGACCCCCACCCTCTGGCTCTGGCTGGGGCTGACCGGGCTGGGCATCGGTCCCTCGATGTCCGTGTTCACGGTGGTGATCCAGAACGCGGCACCCCGCGAGCGGCTGGGCACCGCGACCAGCACCCTCACCTTCCTCCGGCAGGTCGGCGGCATGGTCGGGCTGGCGGTCGCCGGGACCGTCTTCACCCAGGGGCTGTCCACCCAGCTGCCCAAGCAGCTGAGCGCCGCCCACCTCCCGGCCCAGCTGACCGGCCACATCTCAGGCAGCGCCTTCTCCGAGAACAACATCGCCTCGGTGGGCAACCTCGGCCAGACCATCCTGCAGGCCGCGCCGGCGGCGGCACGCGCCGAGATCCGCCCCTTCCTCCCCCAGATCGTGAGCGCCCTGCACGACGCCATGTCCGTGGCCCTGGGCGGGGTCTTCTGGGTGGCGGTGGCAGGGGCGATTCTCGGCTTCCTGGCCACCCTGGTGATGCGGGAGCTCACGCTGCGGGGGAGCGGCCGGGCGGCCGTGGAGGCTCCCAACGAGGCCGCGGACGAGGAGCGGGAGATGGCCACCGTCCGGTGACCCCCGGATCAGCGACGGCCGGCATGTCCGAGCCGGGCCGCTGAGCAAAGCGTCGCCGGCCCCGGCCGGGGGCGGGCGGCGACGCTGATAACCTCAGCCCCGGCGATGAGCAGCGGCCCCCCGACCCCCGCCCCGCAGTGGGACCCCGACCAGTACAACCGGTTCGCCGGCGAGCGGGAGCAGCCCTTCTGGGACCTCCGGGCGCTGCTCGAGCCGGTGGCGTCGCCCCGGGTCGCCGACCTGGGCTGCGGCGACGGCCGGCTCACCGAGGCCCTGCACCGTGACCTCGGGGCGGCCGGCACCGTGGGGGTGGACCTCTCCCCGGCGATGCTGGCGGAGGCCGAGCGGCATGCCGGCGAGGCGGTGACCTTCGTCCCCGGTGATCTGGCCGCCTGGCGCGGGTCGGGGCTGGACATCGTCTTCAGCAACGCCGCCCTCCAGTGGGTGCCCGACCATGCGGGAGTCCTGGAACGGTGGCGCGACTCGCTGGCCGGGGCCGGCCAGCTCGCCGTGCAGGTCCCGGCCAACGCCGACCACCCCTCCCACTCCGTGCTGCGCGAGCTGGCCGCCGAGCGGATGGGCCCGGACGCCCCCCCCGACCCGGTCGCCACCAACGTGCTCGCCCCCGAGGCCTACGCGGCGCTGCTCGACCGGCTCGGCTTCACCCGCCAGCACGTCCGGCTCCAGGTCTATCCCCACCGGCTCGGCTCGGCGGCGGAGGTGGTGGAGTGGATGAAGGGGACCTCGATGACCCGCTTCCGGCGTGCGCTGGACCCCGCGGCCTACGACTCCCTGGTCGACGAGTACCGCCGCCGGCTGGTCCGGGCCCTTCCCGCCGGCCGCCCTTACCTCTACGCCTTCAAGCGGATCCTGCTCTGGGGGCGGCTCCCCGGCTGACCGGGGGGCGGCGGCGCGCGGCCCGGCGGGAGCCCGGGAGCAGCAGCAGCACCAGGGTGGCGACCGGCACCACGAAGAGGAGGAGGAGGGGGAGCAGCGCGCTGAGCCACCCGGGCGGGGCGGCCGCGCTCCGGACCGCCGAGTCCAGCGCTCCCTCCGGTCCCCAGACGGCCGCGTAGGTCACCCCGGCCGCCGCCAGGATCAGCACGGCCTGGAGCGCCAGGGCCACCCAGTACGCCCACGCCCCGCGTCCGACCCTCACGCTCACCACCACCCAGAGGGCGACCCCGGCGCCGACCAGGAGGGCCCAGAGCAGCAGCGGCTCCCCCGAGATGTGCCAGTCCTCGAACGGGGCGCTCCGGAACCCGGGCACCAGGCTGCCGGCCAGGAGCCCGAGGCCGATCGGAGCCAGGTAGGCCTCGAGGCGGAGCAGGCCGCGCGCTGCGGCGAGCGGCCCGGGGAAGCGCCTCTCGGGCTCGGCCCAGAGCGGGCCCGCCGGCGGGAGGGGGGTCTGCCCGGCGGATGACGGGGCGGGCGGCATGGCGATCGGGTTCCCCGATCGGACCGCGCCCGGCTGAGAGTCGGGATCAGGGTTCCCCACCCCCACGATCCTCCGACGCGCTCAGGAGGTGGCCAGTCCGAGGGCGCCGAGGACGTCCGCGACCCCGCCCTCCGCGGGCGGCGCGCAGGTGCAGGCGGCGCTCCGCAGGACCTCCTCGAGCGCGCCCTCGACCGCCACGCCGAAGCCCACCGTCTCCAGCATGTCCACGTCGTTGGGGGCGTCGCCGATGGCGACCGCCCGGGAGAGCTCGACCCCGAGGGCGGCGGCCAGCCGCCTCACCGCGGGGCCCTTGCCGGCGCGCGGGCTGGCGATCTCGATGAACTGCGGATAGGAGGGGGTGACCCGGGCCCGCGGGCCGAGGGTCGCGGTCATCAGCTCGCGGCAGCGCCCCGCCTCCTCGGCGTCGAGGACGACGCAGACCACCTTGACGGTCCCTCCGGCGATGGCGACGCTGAGGTCGTCCACGAACCGGACGGCCACCGCGGCCACCTTCGCGTAGGCGCGGCCCTCGGGGCGATCCTCCTCGCAGACCAGGTTGTCGTCGATGTAGGCCTGGCGGTGCCAGCCGTGCTCACGCGCGGTGGCGATGGCGAGCTGGGCGGTGGCGGCGTCGAGGACCTCGGTGGAGACCAGCCGGCCGTACACCACACCCTCGCCGGGATCGGGATCGGGCATGGCCTGGACCAGCGCCCCCTGGTAGCAGATGAGGGGGGCCCGGATCCCGAGCCGGCGCGCCCAGGGGAGCACCGACCGGTACATCCGCCCGCTGGCGATGGCCACCGGCACCCTCTCCCCGGCCTGGCGGACCGCCGCCTCGATCCGGGGGTGGAGCTGCTGGTGGAAGTCCAGGCAGGTCCCGTCCAGGTCCAGAACCACCATCTCGACCCGCTCGGGGAGGACCGCCCGGGCCAGGGGCGGCGGGGCGACGGAGTCGGCGGTCATCGGGGCACCTCGGCGAGCTCGGGACGGGTGGCTGAGTTGAAGATGTGGACACAATGGGCCAGATCTCGCGAGCGACGGCCCCGCTCGTGCCGATGGACTGGTCGGCCCACCCCGACCCCTCGCGCCCGGCCGGCCGGCGCGTTCTGGCCACGCATCGCGCGGAGGTGCTCATGGCCGCGGAGGGGGTCCGGGCCCCGGAGCGCGACGCCCGCGGGGATCCGCTCGTCGAGTTCAGCCCGGAGCGCGGGGGGGCGGAGGGCAACCGTCATCCCGGCCATCGTAAAGGTCGCCCCGGGGCTGCCGCAGCGGCGCGGAACCACCGCGAGGCACGCCGGCGGCGATGCCCGGATCGCTCCACGGGAGGGTGGCGAGATCGACCGGACGGCGTCACGGGCGCATCACCGCGGGGCGGTTCCGAGATCGGCCGCGGGGACCGCGGCGAGATCGAACTGTTCCGATCCCACCCGGGGAGTCGCAGAAAGCCGGGTCTCGGTTAGACTAATGATCAAGTTTGCGTTCCTCCACCATGATGCGGTCGCGTCGACCGCCGGTCCTCAGGCCCCGACCCACTCCCGTCGCAGCGGATGAGGATCGAGATGTCTACTCTCCACAGAGCTTCGAAAGTCTCGGCCTGAGCCCTGCGATGCTGCGCACCGTGGCCGGGCTCGGCTTCGAGCAGACCACGCCGATCCAGACCGGGGCGATCCCGCCCGCGCTGCTCGGCAGCGACGTGATCGGCCAGGCGCACACCGGGAGCGGCAAGACCGCCGCCTTCGGGATCCCGATGGTGGAGCGTCTCGATCCCAACTCCGACACGCTGCAGGCACTGGTCCTCTGCCCGACCCGCGAGCTGGCGGTGCAGGTCCATGACGACCTGGCCCGGCTGTCCACTGGCCGGCTGCGCGCCCTCGCCATCTACGGCGGCGACTCGATGTCGCGCCAGCTCGACGGCATGCGCCATCACCCGCACATCGTGGTGGCGACCCCGGGCCGGCTCCGCGACCACCTGCAGCGGCGATCGATCTCACTGAGCGGCATCCGCATCGCGGTGCTCGACGAGGCCGATCGGATGCTGGACATGGGCTTCGCCCCCGACGTCGAGGCGATCCTCCGCGAGTGCCCCAAGCAGCGCCAGACACTCCTCTTCAGCGCCACCATGCCGGACTGGGTGCGACGCATCGCCGGCCGCCACATGCACGACCCGGTCACCATCGAGGTGAGCACACGGCCCGAGATCCCCGGGGAGGTCCGGCAGCTCTTCGTGCGGACCAATTGGGCCGACAAGGTGGACACCCTCGCGCGCATCCTCGACCAGCCCGACGTGACCATGGCGCTGATCTTCGTGGAGACCAAGCGCACCGCGGACCTGCTCCAGGTGCAGATCGAGCGGCGCGGCTACACGGTGGGCGTGCTGCACGGCGACCTCACCCAGAAGGAGCGCGACGAGGCGATGCGCCGGTTCGTCGCCACCCACGTGCGCTCGCTGATCGCGACCAACGTGGCGGCGCGAGGCCTCGACATCGACGACATCAGCCACGTCATCAACTACGACGTGCCGGGCACGCCGGACGACTACCTCCACCGCGTCGGTCGCACCGGCCGCGCGGGCCGCCAGGGGGTGGCGATCACCCTGATCACCCCCGCCGAGATCCTCAAGCTCCGCGACGTCGAGCGGCACGCCCGCACGCACATCGAGGAGGCGACGCTGGACGTGGACTTCCCGCTCCAGCCCATCTCCAACAGCGCCTGAGCCGATGAGGGAGGGCGGCAGCCGCTCGTCCCCGGGGTCGGAGACCGACCCGCCCGCCGAGCCGGTGCAGGCACCCCGGCGCGGCCCGAGCGCAGGCTCCCAGCAGACGCCCGCGCCGGCGCTCCACGACACCGGCTCCGGGCCGGTCCTGCTCTTCCTCCACGCCTTCCCGCTCGACGCCTCGCAGTGGGACCACCAGGTCGCCGCCCTCTCCGGGGAGTTCCGCTGCCTCCGCCCCGAGATGTGGGGATGCGGGGACTCGCCGGAGCTTGCCGACCCGCGGGGCGCCACCCTCGACGGCTACGCCGCAGCGGTGCTGGACGCCCTCGACGCCAGGGGCGTGGGCGAGGTGGTGGTGATCGGCCTCTCCATGGGCGGCTACACCGCTCTGGCCCTGCTGCGCCTCGCCCCCGAGCGGGTGCGCGCGGTGGTGCTCGCCTCCTCCCGCGCCGCCCCCGACACCCCGGAGCAGGCCGAGAACCGGCGCACCATGGCCGGGCTGGCGCTCCGGGACGGGGTCGAGACCGCCGTGCCGATGGTGAAGCGGCTGCTCGGCCCCCGGGCCCGCAGCGAGCCCCACATCGCCGACCCGGTGGTGGGGCGAATCCGGCGCTGCCGGCCGTCGGGGATCGCCGCCTGCCAGTCGGCGATGGCCGCGCGCCCGGACAGCACCTCCCTGCTCGGCTCGGTGGCCATCCCGGCATTGGTGATCCAGGGCGAGCAGGACGGGATCGTCAGCCTCGACGAGGCCCGCGCCATGGCCGCCGCGCTCCCCCGGGGGGAACTGATGGTGATCCCGGGGGCGGGCCACCTCACCAACCTCGAGGACCCGCCCGCGTTCACGGCGGCGCTCCGGGGGTTCCTCGACCGGATCGGCTGAGGCTGGGCGGTTGCGGGGGTCTCGGCCCCCGGAGCGAGGAGTGGGTCAGCCGGCGGTGGCGAGCATCGGGGGGGCCGCCGCGGGCCGGTCGAGCGGGACCGCGCAGAAGCCCTCGTAGTCGATCGGCTCGGTGATGGTCGGGTTCTCGCCGCAGACCGGGCACTCCGGGTCACGCGGGACGCGGAACTCGCGGAAGCGCATGTCGAGCGCGTCGATGGTGAGGAGGCGGCCGGTGAGCGGCTGCCCGACGCCGAGGATCAGCTTCACCACCTCGGTCGCCTGGAGCACGCCCACGATGCCGGGCAGCACCCCGAGCACCCCGGCCTCGGCGCAGGAGGGGGCCTCCTCGGGTGGCGGCGGTGCGGGGTAGCGGCAGCGGTAGCAGGGCGAGGCAAACGGGACGATGGTGGAGACCTGGCCGTCGAAGCGGAAGATCCCGCCGTCGACCAGCGGCTTGCGCTCGAAGATGGCGACGTCGTTGGCCAGGTAGCGAGTTGGGAAGTTGTCGCAGCCGTTGACGATGACGTCGTACTGGCGGAAGAGGCGAGGTGCGCTCTCGCTGTTGAGGACCTCGGCGTGCTCGACCACGCGGACGTCCGGGTTGAGCGCGTTGAGGGCGATCCTGGCGGACTGGGTCTTGGGCATCCCGATCCGATCCTGGGTGTGGAGGATCTGGCGCTGGAGGTTGCTGACGTCCACGGTGTCGAAGTCGACCAGCCCGATGGTCCCGACCCCGGCCGCAGCCAGGTAGAGAGCCGCCGGTGAGCCCAGGCCGCCGGTGCCGATCAGCAGCACCCGGGCGTCGAGGAGCTTCGCCTGGCCCTCCTCGCCGATCTCGGGCATGAGCAGGTGGCGGCTGTAGCGGAGCTTCTGCTCGGCGGTCAGGGTGCGGGGGATCACGAACTCGAAGCCGGCCTGCTTCCACGCCCCGTAGCCACCCGACATCGAGGCGACGTCCTGGTAGCCCATGGCGTCCAGGGCCTGGGCGGCGAGCAGGGAGCGGACGCCCGCCGCGCAGTAGAGGGTGATCGGGGTGGATCGCTCCGGCACCGCCTCCTCGATCCGTATCTCGATGTAGCCCTTGCTCAGGTGGAGGGCTCCGGGGATGTGGCCCTGGTCCCATTCGTCCTGCTCACGGACGTCGATGAGGGTGCGTCCCCCCATCTCCCGCACCTCGTGGGGGGCGATTTCACGGACGGTCCGGCGAGCGGCGGCAAGGAGGTCTCGGGAGGTCTGCGGCATGCGCGAAGTCTACCGGGTGAGGCGTGAATCTCGACTTTGGGGGTCGGGATTACGCGACGGCGGGAGCGCCGTCCAGGGAGCTGCGAGCGAAGCGGAAGCGCTCGCCGCCGTCAACTCGACTGGATTCCGGCGCTGTGCTATGACTACCGTGAGTTGACGGGAGGGGTCGATGACGGGTGAGCCCAACCCGAGCCTCGCCGAGAAGCTCGAGCGCCTTTTCCAGACGGTCCACGCCGCCGGGCGGCCGACGCACAGCAATGCCGAGGTGGCGGCGGCGCTCCACCGCGAGGGGGGGCCGACGGTCTCCGCCACCTACCTCTGGCAGCTCCGCCGGGGACTCCGAGCCAACCCGACCAAGGCGCACCTGGAGGCTCTCGCCCGGTTCTTCGGCGTGAACCCCAGCTACTTCTTCGACGAGACCCCGGGGGTCGAGATCGCCGTGCAGCTCGCACTCCTCGCCGCGGTCCGCGACCCCGCGGTCGGGGAGATCGCGCTCGCCTCCTCGGGACTCTCGCCGGCCAGCCTCCGGGCCATCCAGGGACTGGTGGAGAACGCCCGGCGCCTGGAGAGGCTGCCCGAGAACCGGCCCGCCGGGTAGCCGCTCACCCCGGGGACTCACCCCCGAGGCCGGCCACCGCCTCCGCGACAACGGCCGCGAGCGCGCGATGGAGCTCGGCGTTGCGGCCGCGCTCGGTGCGGACCTCGACCAGCTGGACGCCACCGGCCGCCCGCGCCCGGTCGATCGCTGTCACCAGCTCCCCAGCTCGCCGCACCAGGTGGTGCCCGGCGCCGGCGGCAGCCGCGAGCGCGGCCGGCTCGACGCCGTGCGGGGTGGCGAAGAGCTCCTCCCGCTCGGGCAGCCGGGCCTGGTCCAGCATCTCGAAGATCCCGCCGCCGTCATTGTTGATGACAACGATGACCAGATCATGGCCGCGCCGGGCGCCCCAGATGAGCGCGCCCGCGTCGTGGAGGAGGGCCAGGTCGCCGATCAGGGCGAAGGTGCGGGGGCCACCCCCGCCGGCGCGGCTGCGGCTGCCGGCGGCGGGGTCGCAAGCGGAGCCCGCGGCCAGCCCCAGCGCGGTGGAGACCGACCCGTCGATGCCGCTCGCCCCCCGGTTGCCCACCACCCGGAGCCCGCTCCGCGGCCGCATGAAGGCGTCGAGGTCGCGGATCGGCATGCTCGATCCGACGAAGAGGAGGGCGCCGTCGGGGAGGCCGGCGGCGACGTCGCGGGCCACCCTGCCCTCGAACGGCTCGTCGCCGAGCCCGTCCATCCAGGCGGCGACGGCGGCGGCGGCGCAGCGATCGGCCTCCGCCCATGACCGCTCCCAGGTGGTGGGTCCCCGCGGTGGCAGCCGGTCGATGAGGGCGGCTGCGAGCAGGCCGGGGTCGCAGCGCACGGTCATCCACGCGGCCCGCGCCGGGTCCGCCTCCACTCCCGGCGGGGTGACCACGACCAGTCGTCGGGAACCGTCCGAGGTCGCCAGAGCCGACCGGCTGGTCGGGGTGGAGCCGACCTGGATGGTGAGGTCGGGGACGTGGGTCGCGGCGAACGGCGCCGAGCCGAGCAGGAGCACGCCCGCCGCCAGGGCGGGGGGGCCGGTGCGCAGGCAGGAGGTCGGCTCGGCGATCAGCGGCCAGGCCGCCCGGGACGCCAGCCGGGCGATGGCGCCCGCCCCCCCCGCACCGGGCCTCGCGGGGAGACCGCCGGCCATCACCAGGCCGCGCTCGGTGGCCCGGATCAGCGTCGCCAGCTCCTCGACCACGGCCGGGTCGGGGGCGGTCGGGGAGATGGCGCCGGACCGCCCGGGGGCGGTCGGGGGCATGGCGACGGGCCGCCCGGGGGCGATCGAGGGCGTGGCGCCCGCCGGGCGGGCACCGGCCGGAGACGTGGCGGTGTCCGCCAGGAGATCGGCATCGCCCGCGGGCTCCAGCTCCACCCCCGCTCCCGAGGGCACCAGGGGCTCGCCGAACGGAAGGTTCAGGTGGACCGGCCCCGGCCGTCCAGCCATCGCGCGATCCATCGCCTCGGCCGCCAGGGAGCGCCAGGCGCCGGCCGCACCGGGCCCCGGGGCGGGCAGGGGGGCGTCCACCGACCAGCGGACGAAGCCTCCGAAGAGGCCCACCTGGTCGATGGTCTGGTTGGCGCCGGTGCCGCGCAGCCCGGGAGGCCGGTCGGCGGAGAGGAGCAGCAGGGGGACCGCCGCCATCGACGCTTCGACCACCGCCGGAAGCCAGTTGGCGACCGCCGTCCCCGAGGTGCAGACCAGGGCCACCGGGCGGCTCGTGGCCCGGGCCAGGCCCAGGGCGAAGAAGGCCGCGGAGCGCTCGTCGAGATGGACGTGGAGCCGGAAGCCGCCGTGCCGCGAGAGGGCGAGGGCCAGCGGCGTGGAGCGCGAACCCGGTGAGATGCAGGCGTCGCGGAGGCCCTGGCGGTGGAGCTCACCGGCGAATTGGGCCATGCAGGCGAGGGCGATGTCGCCGTCCGTCGGGGTGTCGGGGGCGGTCACGGGCGGCGGACGAGCAGCAGGTCGGGCTCGACTCGGCGGGGGACGAGCCTCCCCCGGAGAGGGCGGAGCGGGTTGGCGGTGACGTCCTCGGCGAGCAGGGAGGCGGTGCCGATGCCGTGCGCGTACCGCGAGGTGGGGAGGGCGGCCGCCGCCGCCAGGCAGGTGGCCAGCCCGACCGAGGTCTCCAGCGCGCTGGAGACGACCACCGGGAGGCCGGCCGCCAGCTCGGCGGCGTGCAGGGTGGCGGTGATACCTCCGATCCGCTGGGGCTTGACCACCAGCACGTCGGCGGCGTCCAGCCGGCGCATCTCGACCACGTCCTCCAGGCAGCGGATCGCCATCTCGGCGGCGACCGGAACCGGGCTGCGGCGGCGGAACGCGGCCAGGTCGCGGAGTCCGGCCACCGGGTCCTCGACCAGCTCGATCTCCCATTGGGCGAGCCGGGCCAGCGCGGAGACCGCCTCGTCGAGGCTCCAGGAGCCGTTGGCGTCGACCCGGATCCGGGCCCGAGGGCCGACCGCCTCCCGCACCGCCCGGACCCGGGCCTCGCCGTCGGGGTCGCCCACCTTGACCTTCGCGGTGGCGCAGCCCGAGAGCACCGCCATCCGGGCGGCGAGCCGCGGGGCGACCCGCGGGATCATGGTGTTGACCTCCACGGCGCCGATCACCGGCTCGGGGAAGGGCTGGTCGGCGGCCTCGATCGCCCCCCGGTAAGCGGCGGCGTTCTCCTCGCGGCTCCAGCTGGGGAGGGGGGACCACTCCGCCCATCCGGCGTCGCCTTCGATCAGCCAGCCGGCGCGCGAGGTCACCCCGAGCACCGGCTCGCGGAGCGCCACCGTGAACGGGATCTGGCGGGTGGCCATGGCTGGTCCTATATCACGCTCGGGGCGCCCCGCCTACCAGAGGTGGGCCATCCCGATCGCGTGGGGGAGGAGCGCGGCCGCCAGCAGGGCGGCGGCGAGGAGCACGCCGAGAGCCAGGTGGAGGCGGGCGGTGAGGGGCAGGAGGGGCACCAGGCCGCGCCCCTGGAGATCGCCGTTCCCGGCGACCCGGAGCGGGCGCACCAGGGCGGGGACGGCCAGCAGGGAGGCCAGGGCCACCAGGGGTAGCTGGCCGGAGAGCACCCCCACGGTGGGCACGAGCACGCCGGCCACGATCAGCGCCTCGTAGAAGCGGCGGGCCGGACCGTCCCCCAGGCGCACCACCAGGGTGTGGCGGCCGGCGTCCCGGTCGGTGGCGAGGTCGCGGAGGTTGTTGGCGACCAGCACCGCGACCGCGACCAGCCCGATCGCCACCGCCGCCCACCAGGCGCGCGCGGGGACGCCCGCGCCCTGGACCGCGGCGGTCCCGGCGGTTGCCATCAGGCCGAAGAAGACGAACACCGCAAGGTCGGCCAGCACCCCGGTGGCGGCGTAGGGGTGGGGACCGCCGGTGTAGAGGAGGGCCGCGACCAGGGCCAGGGCACCGGCCAGGACCAGCCATCCGAGGCCGCTCGCCAGCGCCAGCCAGAGTCCGATGCCCGCCGCGACCGTCATGGAGGTGAGCGCGGCGGCCAGGACGGCACCGGGTTGCACCAGCCCGCTCGCGGTGAGCCGTCGGGGCCCCACCCGGGCCGCGGTGTCCACCCCGCGGCGGCCGTCGAAGTAGTCGTTGGCGAGGTTGGCGCCCACCTGGAGACCCACCGCCACCACCAGCGCGCCGGCCGTGGGCCACGCCCGGGGGTGCCCGCTGGCGGCGGCGCCGATCAGCACCGGGATCGCCCCCACCCCGAGCGTGCGCGGCCGCGCCCCCGCCCACCAGAGGCGGGCGGCCTCACCGGGACCTCGCCGGCCGGCGAGGGGGGTGGCCGTCACCGGGGGCGGCGCGCGGGCCCGGGTCGGGTGACGCCGGCGCTCGGGCCGGCGGCCACGACAGCCACCGGGGTCACGGGCGGCGCGGGAAGCGCGAGAAGTCGGGGCTCCGCTTCTCGAGGAAGGCGTCCCGTCCCTCCTGGGCCTCCTCGCCCATGTAGTAGAGGAGGGTGGCGTCGCCGGCGAGCTCCTGGATCCCGGCCAGGCCGTCCTGGTCGGCGTTGAACCCGGCCTTGAGCAGGCGCAGCGAGAGCGGGCTCATCTCCAGGATCCGGCGGCAGACCGCCACGGTGCGCGCCTCCAGGTCGGCCAGCGGCACCACCCAGTTGACCAGCCCCCACCGCTCGGCGGTGGCGGCGTCGTACTGCTCGCAGAGGAACCACACCTGCTTGGCCCGCTTGAGGCCGACGGTCCGGGCCAGCAGACCCGCGCCATAGCCGGCGTCGAAGGAGCCCACCCTCGGCCCGGTCTGGCCGAAGACCGCGTTGTCGGCGGCCACGGTCAGGTCGCAGACGAGGTGGAGGACGTGGCCGCCCCCGATCGCGTAGCCGGCGACCATGGCGATGACCGGCTTGGGGAGGCGCCGGATCTGGACCTGGAGGTCGAGGACGTTGAGGCGGCCGACCCCGTGGGCGTCGCGATAACCGTCCTCGCCGCGGACCCGCTGGTCCCCGCCCGAGCAGAAAGCCCTGTCGCCGGCGCCGGTGAGCACCACCACCCCCACCTCGGGGTCGTCGCGGGCCATCTCGAAGGCCCGGGAGAGCTCGAAGAGGGTGGTCGGGCGGAATGCGTTGCGCACCTCCGGCCGGTTGATGGTCAGCTTGGCGATGCCCTCGGCGGTCTCGTAACGGATGTCGCTGAACTCGCCGTGGGAGGTCCACTCGGGGGGCGGGGAAACGGCTTCATCTGGGCTCATCGCGCTGTCGGTTAGCGTACTCAACGTGAAGCGGGCGGTGAGCGGGGTGCGGCTCCGGCGGGGGGATGTGGTCGCGGTCGCGCTGCCGCCCGGGGAGGCGTGGGTGGAGATCGTCGCCGCGGCCTGGGCCTCGGAGGCGGCGCTGCTGCCCATCGATCACCGCCTGCCCGAGCCGGCGGTGCGCGATCTGCTGGCGCGCGGGGAGCCCACCGCGATCCTCTCCGAGGAGGGCCTCCGGCGCCTGCCCGCGGGCCGCCCCGCCGACCCGGCCGTGGCGCTGGTGATCCCCACCTCGGGCTCCTCCGGCCGGCCGCGCCTGGTGGAGCTGAGCCGGAACGCGTTGGAGGTGGCGGTCGGCTCCTCCCTCCGCGCCCTCGCCGCCGGCGGCGAGGAAGGCTGGGTGAGCTGCCTTCCGCTCGCCCACATCGGCGGGCTGCTGGTGGTGCTGCGCGCGCTCCTGGGAGGCGCCCCGCTGCTCTTCCGCACCACCGGGGAGCTGGATCCGCCGGGCGGGTACCCCTACATCTCGATCGTCCCCACCCAGCTGGCCCGCGCCCTCGACGCTGGCGTCGACCTGGGCGGCTACCGGGCCATGGTGGTGGGCGGCGGCGGGATGGAGCCCGGGCTGACGGAGCGCGCGAGCGAGGCGGGCGCCCATCTCGTGATCACCTACGGCCTCACCCAGAGCTGCGGTGGGGTCGTCTACGACGGGCTCCCGCTCCCCGGCGTGGAGGTGCGGGTCACCGAGGGCGGCGAGGTCCAGCTGGGCGGGCCGACGCTGCTCAGCGGCTACCGCGACGGTGCCGGTGCCGGTCTCACTGCGGACGGCTGGCTCCCCACCGGGGACGCCGGGTGGCTCGACGACGGAGGGCGGCTCCATCTCCACGGACGGCTCGACGACCTCATCGTCACCGGCGGTGAGAACGTCTGGCCCGGAGAGGTCGAGACGGTGCTGAGATCGCACCCGGCGGTCGCCGACTGCGCCGTCTTCGGCCGGGCCGACCGCACCTGGGGGCGGCGCGTGGTGGCGGCCGTGGTGCCCCGTGACGCCTCCTCGCCGCCGAGCCTGGAGGCGCTGCGCGACCACGTCGGGGCCGTTCTCGGCCGACACCGCGCCCCCCGCGAGCTGGTCATCGTCGGAGCCCTGCCGCGCACCGCGCTGGGCAAGCTTCGCCGCGGAGGGCTGGCGGGCCCCCCACATCTGCACGCCCCCCCGGTGCAGGCGGATGATCCGCGGTGACGGAGCCGCCCGAACACCCGGGATCCCGGTGGACGGTCGACCCCGCCCTCGACCCTGAGGATGCGCCCGTCGAGCTGGACGAACACGGGTTTCTCATGAGGGACCTCAGCCGCTGGCAATGACCGACCTTGACGCAAGGGGTTCGGTGGGCAGGCTTCGGCACCGTGGTGGTTGCCGCCGTCTCGGCGATGGCCATGCTGGAGTCGACGAACCTGAATGCCTGGACGGGCGGAGGTGCCGAGCCGGCGTCCCCAGCCTCGACCTGAGGTCGATGGCGGCGCACCGCGCCACGGCATAGCGGGCGGGCAGGCCCTCACCGGAAGGCGGATGATTCCGCCCGTGGCACAGGCGCCGCGGGAACCCGGCTTGCAGGGAGTCCTCGAACCTGGCCTCGACCCCGAGGACCAGGTCGTGGAGGTCGACGAGGACGGGTTCCTGGTGACCGCCGGCCATGGGTGGCGGCTCTCCAATGATCCGGACGAGTGGATCCTCTGGTCGGGGGCGGCGGTGGTGGCGGTCGCCGCCTTCCAGACCCTGGCCGCGCTGGTCGCCGGAGCCCTGCAGGGCTGGAGTGCGACCCCGTCCGCGCCGGTCCCGCTGCCCGCCGGTTACTACCCCCTGGTCCTCCTCGGCGGTGTGCTGCTCCTGGTGATCGGAAGGCGGGCCGGCGCCGGAGCGCGGCGCGCCAGCTGGGTGCGGGCGCTGGCCTGCATCGCCGCCGGGACCGGAGGCGCGCTCCTGGTCGCGGAGCTGGTGGGGAACGTCGCCGCCATCGTCGACCCCCCGGCGACCGTGGCCGGCGGGCTAGCGGCGGCCGTCGCCGGGAACGCGATCAGCGCGGTGGGAGGGATGGCGGGCGCCCTGGTCGCCGGGGTCGCCGCCGCGCTCGGCGTGATGGTGTATCGGTGGTCGCGCGCTGACGGCGAGAGGGCGCCCGAGGGTGACCCAATCGTGGCGCCAGCCCGGGTGCAGCGCGCCATGGGCGCGATCACCCTTGGCATGGCCGCTGCGGTGGCGTGCCTCGTGGCTTTCCACGTCGGGATGGCTGGCCAGCCTGGCGGCGAGCAGAACCCCCCCGCTCCTGTCTCCAACCCGACCCCCACCGCGAACGTGCTTCTCCCAGTGCTGATACCGGAGTCGGGGGTCTCCGGACAGGTCGGCTCCGGGGAGGTGTCGATACTTCCGTCGGGATGCTCGGTCGTGGAGTCGGGAGTGGGTCTCATCGTCAGCTGTCCCTCCTCCTCCGTCACCCCTGATGCCACCGCGACCCCCGACGCCACCTCCACACCCGGCCCGCCGACCTGAGCGAGGGCAGCCCCGGCCGCCGCTCCGCGATGATGGGATGACCATGCCCCTCCCCGCCCCTCTGCCTCAGACCAGCGAGAAGGCCCGGGTCGTCGAGGAGATGTTCGACCGGATCGCCCCCCGGTATGACCTCATGAACCACCTGATGACCGGCGGGCTCGACCTGCTCTGGCGGCGCCGGGCGGTCGCCGAGCTCCGCCTCCCCCGCGGCGCCACGGTGGCCGACCTCGCCTGCGGACCCGGCGAGTTCTGCCGTGAGCTCCACCGGCAGGGCTACCGCACCATCGGCGTCGACAGCTCGGCGGGGATGCTCGCCCGCGCCCGCGGCGCCGACCGGCTGGTCCGCGCCGACATCCTCGACCTCCCCTTCGAGCCGGCGAGCGTCGACGGGGTCACCTCCGGGTTCGCCCTGCGCAACGTGGTCGACATCGGGCGCTGCGCCGCCGAGATGGCCCGGGTGGTGCGCCCGGGAGGCCGGGTCGCGGTGCTCGACCTGGCCGAGCCGCGACCCGCGACCCGCTGGATCCGGGCCACCTGGGTCGACCGCGTGGTCCCGCGCCTCGGCGCCCTCCTCTCGGACGGGGAGGCCTACCGCTACCTCCCCGCCTCGACCGCCTACCTGCCCGACGGTCCCACCCTGGTGGGGATCTTCCGAGAGGCCGGTTTCGAGGACACCCGCCGGATGCTGCTCGGCCTCGGCACCGTGCAGCTCCTGGTGGGGACCCGGCGGTGAGCGCGGCCTCGCCGGGGGCGATCCTCCCCCGCCGCGCCGGTGATCCCGGCCCGGAGATCGACCTGCTCGCGGCCTGGAGCCCCGGAGGCTTCCTCATGGAGCGCGAGGGCGCCGGGATCGTCACGCTCGGAGAGCTGCGGACGATCGAGGTGCCCGCAGGGCGCGATCAGGCGGCACGGGCGGCGAGCCTGGCGGACGCGGCGCTCGCGGACCTTCACGTCGACGGGGCGGTGATCGCGGCCGCACTCCCGTTCGCCGAGGCCGTGCCCGCCCACCTGCTGGTGCCGGAGTGGGTGCGGGTCACCTCCATCGCCCCCCGGGAGCTGCACCAGGTGGCGCCCGGCAGCCGCCGGGAGGCGGGCTCCGCCCCGGCGCGGCCGGCCGCCGGCGCGACGGCGGACCGCGGTGGTCCCCGACGGGCCCCCGTCCCCACGCCGGCGCGGATCGGCCGGATGCGCTGGCGAGCCCACCCACCGGCCGCCGCCTACGCCGAGGCGGTCACCGAGGCGATCTCGAGGATCCGCGCCGGCGAGCTCGAGAAGGTGGTGCTGGCCCGGAGCCTGGTGGCCGCCAACCCCGGCCTCGAGGTCCGCGGTCTGCTCGCCGAGCTGCGCCGGCGGGATCCCGAATGCCATCTCTTCGCCGCCCCGGTCCTCGGCTTCGCGGGCGGCGGCGCCTTCGAGGGCGGCGGAGACTTCGTCGGCGCCACCCCCGAGACGCTGATCCGGCGCGAGGGCGACCGGGTGCTGTCGCTTCCCCTCGCCGGCACCGCGGCCCGCTCACCCGACCCCGGGCGCGACCGCCAGGTCGCCGAGTCGCTGCTCCGCTCGGCGAAGAACCGGCACGAGCACGCCGCGGTGGTGGAGGCGGTGGCCGGCGCGCTCCAGCCCCACTGCGTGGAGCTGCGGGTCGATCCCGAGCCTCACCTCGCCGCCACCGCCACCGTCTGGCACCTGGCCACAGCGGTGCGGGGGCGGCTCCGGCCGTCGGCACCGAGCGCGCTCGGGCTGGCGGCGGAGCTCCACCCCACCCCCGCGGTCTGCGGGACCCCCACCCCCGCGGCCGCGAAGCTGATCGCTGAGCTCGAACCCGGTTCGCGAGGGCTCTACGCCGGCCTGGTCGGCTGGGTGGACAGCCGGGGGGACGGGGAGTGGGCGGTCAGCCTGCGCTGCGCCCTGGTGACCCGGGCGGCGGTGCGCATCCATGCGGGAGCCGGCATCGTCGCCGAATCGCAGGCCGAGCTCGAGGTCGCCGAGACCGAGGTCAAGTTCCGAACCCTCATCGACGCCCTGGAGGCCTGCTCGCCGGCCGCGGGTGGGGCCCCGGCGTAGGGGCCGGGCGAGCCGACCATGCTGCTCTCCGAGCTGCTCCGCCGATCCGGTCTCGACGCCGCCAAAGGCGAGGGCGACCCCGAGGTCACCTCGGTCGACGACGACTCTCGGCGCTGCGGTCCGGGTGCGCTCTTCGTCGCCGTCCCCGGATTCCACGTCCAGGGGCGCGACTTCGCAGCCCAGGCGGTCCGGGCCGGCGCGGTCGCCGTGGTCGCCGAGGATCCCCCGGACCAGCCGATCCCGGGTGTGCCGCTGGCGATCGTCGCCAGCAGCCGGCGGGCCCTGAGCGCGCTCGCCGCCACCCTGGCCGGGCACCCGTCACGGCGGATGACGGTGGCCGGGATCACCGGCACCGACGGGAAGACCACCACCACCACGATGCTCTGGGCGGCCTGGACCGCCGCCGGTGAGAGGGCCGCCAGCGTCACCACCGTCGACGTCCGGATCGGCGACACGGTCCGGCCGAGCTCCGGCCGGATCACCACCCTCGAGGCGCCCGAGCTGCACCGCCTGCTGGCCGGCGCCGCCGCCGCCGGCTGCACCCGGGTCGCCCTGGAGACCTCCTCGCACGGGCTCCACCTCCATCGCGTCGACGACGTCGACTACGACCTGGCGGTCTACACGCGGATCACCTCCGAGCACCTCGACATCCACGGCACCAGGGAGGAGTACCTGCGGACCAAGCGACACCTGCTGGAGCTGGTGGGCGATCGGCCGCGGGGGCTGGCCGTCCTCGACCACGACGATGACTTCGGCTTCCCCAGCCTCATCGCCACCCCGGTGGCGAGGCGGCTCACCTACAGCGCCACCGGCCGGGCCGGCGCCGACCTGATCGCCGAGGACCTCCATGTTGATGACAGAGGTGTCCATTTCACGGCGGCCACGCCGTGGGGCCGGCTCCCCGTGGACCTGCGCCTGGCCGGCTCCTTCAACGCCGCCAACGCGCTGGCGGCGCTGGCCGCCGCCTGCGGGGGCGGCGTCGCCCTGGAGACGGCGATCCGGGGGATCGCCGCCCTGGAGCGGGTGACCGGGCGGATGGAGCGGGTCGAGCTCGGCCAGGACTTCGGCGTGATGGTCGATTACGCGCACACCGCCGCCGCGCTCGAGACCGTGCTCGGCGAGCTGCGCCCCACCACCCGCGGCCGGCTGTGGGTGGTGTTCGGCTCGGCGGGGGAGCGCGACCGCGAGAAGCGCGGCGCCATGGGTGCGATCGCGGCCCGGCTCGCCGACGTGGTGGTGGTCACCGACGAGGACCCGCGCGGCGAGGACCGGGTCGCCATCCTCGAGGAGATCGGCCGGGCGGCGGAGGCCGGGGGGGCGTCCCGGGGAGACCGTCTGCACCTCATCCCCGATCGGACCGCGGCGATCGGTTTCGCCATCGGCGGTGCCCGGCCGGGCGACACGGTCCTGCTGGCGGGGAAGGGGCATGAGCGCACCATCGAGACGGCCGGCGGACCGGTGCCCTGGGACGAGCGTGCGAGCGCGGAGGCGGCGGTGCGCCGGCGGCTGGGCTCTGAGATGGACCCCGCCTGAGCGCTGACCGCTCAGCCGCCGCGAAGGGGGCGGCGGGTGGGCACCCCGGCACGCCGGGGGAACTCGTCGGGGGTGGGCGCAACCTTGGCGACGGCGAGAATGCCGGCGGCGAAGGCCAGCGGCGGGCCGCCCCCGCAGAGGGACGCGGCCACGGCGGCGGTCCGCGCGTCGGCCTCGGCGTCGGATACCAGCGCCAGCAGCCGGCCGCCGACGCGCAGGAGGGGGAGCGCCAGCTCGCAGAGTGCCGGGGCGGCAGCGGTGGCCCGCGACACCGCGACGTCATACCGCCCGCGGTGAGCGGGATCGTGGCCCACCTCCTCGGCGCGGCGGGAGACCACGGTGACCCGGGAGCAGGCGCAGACCGCGGCGACGTGAATCAGGAACCCGGCCCGCCTGCGGTCGGCCTCCACCAGGGTCAGGTGGAGGTCCGGGCGGAGGATCGCCATCACGATGCCCGGCACCCCACCGCCGGCTCCGATGTCGACCACCCGGGCGTCATGCGCGGGCTCCGCCGCGGCGAGCAGACGCCGCGCCTCGCCGGTGTGGCGGCTCTCCGCCTGCGCCCGGGGCACGGCGGTCAGGTTGACCCGCCGGTTCCAGAGATACAGCTCGTCCAGGTAGCGAGCCAGCCACGCGTCGGCGTCGGTCGCGGCCTCGGGACCGGTCATGGCTCGCCCGTCCCAGCCCGGCGCGGGCCCCCCCTCACAGCGCGGGTCCCCGTCGTCCCGTTGCCAGACGGCCCCGGCGGAGCCGGCCGTGCCATCATCTCCTCACCAGGCAGGACGACTTCGGAGGAGCCGATGGCAACGCCCGACCCGTGCCCCCGATGCAGCTCTCCGCGTCTCGCCATCATCTACTACGACGCTGACGGTAACCTGATCGGTGGACGGCTCGAGTGCACCGACTGCGGGCCCCGTCAGGCGGTCGAGCTGTTCCCCGTCAGCGGCGACGTCCGCGACCAGCTCCTCAAGCGCAAGGCGTCCTGACCCCGGCGTCTCGGCAGGGTCGGTCGCGGTGGCGTGCCCCCCTCGCGCACGTCCGGTTGCGCCGCCTCTGTGACCGCGCGTCGACACGATCGCACAGAGCCGCGACCGCTCGATGACAGAGCCGTGACATCGGCGCGGCCGGCCGGCAGCGCCTTCACATACTGGCCGAGCGATGGGCCCAAAGCGACCCGGGCGTGGCAGGCGCCCGACCCGGCTTGGCGCCGCCATGGTGGCCGCGCTGACCGCTGCAATGTGCCTGGGCAGCGTCCATGTGCTCGCCGGCGACGGTCCGGGGGGTGACCTGACCGCCGCTCAGCAGGCGCTCGCGCAGGCCGAGCTCCAGGCCCTCCAGGCGAAGAACCGGGTTGCCGGTGCCAGCGCTCAGCTCGCCGCCGCCAGCGCCGAGCTCACCCAGGCCCAGGCCCAGCTGGCCGCGATGCAGACCCGGATCGACTCCCTCGACGCCGAGGTCAGCTCCGACCAGGCTCAGGTCACCTCGCTGCGGGGCCAGATCGCCCAGGACCGGCAGCGGCTGGCCGCCTTCGTGCGCGCCAGCTACGAGAGCCAGGGCAGCCAGACCACGGTCGGCTACCTGATCGACGCCCGGAGCATCAGCGACCTCGTGGCCAGGATCAATGAGATCGATCACGTGGCCACCGCCGGCAACCAGCTGGTGAACCAGATCCACGCGGCCCAGACCCGGGAGCAGCATCTCCTGAGCGCCGCGCTCGAGGCCCGCGACCAAGAGCAGGCGGCCGAGCAGCAGGCGGCGACCCAGGAGGTGGTGATCGCCAACGACGAGGCCAGCGACGCGGTGCTGCTGGCCGACGACCAGGTGGCGGCCGGCCGGGCGGAGCAGGCCGTCAGCTCGGCGCAGACCGAGTACGACCTGATCTCCGAGTACGACACCGAGTATGCCGACGCCGCCGCCGCCCTCGCCCTGGCCCGGGCGGACGACACCATCTTCGCGCCGGTCCCCGGGCCCGTCTTCACCGAGGACACCGACCTCACCATCCCCTCCGGTGAGAACGCCCAGACCATCGACGGCTTCCTGGCGGGCACCGACCTGGCCGGCCTCGGCAGCGCCTACATGCAGGCGGAGCAGAGCTACGGGGTCAGCGCCCGGTACCTGGTCGCCCACTCGATCGAGGAGTCGGGCTGGGGGACCAGTGCCATCGCCCAGCAGAAGCACAATCTCTTCGGCTACGGCGCCGACGACACCAATCCCTTCGGCGACGCCATGAGCTTCCCGAGCTTCACCGCCTGCATCCTCTTCGTGGCCCAGGAGGTGAAGCAGAACTACCTGACCCCCACCGGCGCCTATTACCACGGGCCGACGCTCCGCGGGATGAACGTCGACTACGCCTCCGACCCCTTCTGGGCGTCCCAGATAGCGGCGATCGCGCGGACGGTGCCCCTCCCCGCCTGACCCCGGGACGGCCCGGTTTCCCCTCCGCCCCGGCCGCGCGGAGGTGGCGGATACCTGCCCGGGTTGTCATCGACCCGACAGGAAGGGGCTGGTAATTCTTGGGGAGCAATCCCCCACCCGCGCTCTGAGCGCAACCGGACACGGTCCACGGACGTATAGACAGACATGATCTCCCCACTTCGCGTCACCAACGATGAGATCACCGAGCAGCTCCGCCATCGGATCCGCCGCGACTCCGAGCGGCGGCGGATGGAACGACCGATCGAGGAGGTCGATCAGATCATCTCCGAGTGCGAGGAGCTGCTCCTGGTGGGCCGCAAGCGCGTCCCGCTCCAGATGGAGGGGCGGCTCCAGCGGCTCGCCGCCAACCTGCCCTGCTGCACCCCCGAGCTGCACGCCGGGGTGACCATCGTCCGCCTCATGGACCAGCTCTTCGACCTGCAGGCCGAGCTGCTGGGCCGGCGCGTCGATCGCGCCGCCTACCCGGACGAGCTGGAATAGCGATCAGGCTCCTGTCCGCCGGCGCTCAGCCGGCGGACGCCAGCCCTTCCCGCACCGGGCCCGCCGGGGTGGATGCGGCGCCCGCCGCCGACGGCGGGGGATGGGCCGCGCAGTAGCCGGGGCTGGAGTTCGCCGACGGCTCGTGAAACCCGAGCTCGAGCCCTCGGTGGGAAACCACCACGACGCACTCCAGGCCGTACTGGCTGAGCTGCGAACCACTGAGCAGGGGGGCGAGCGAGAAGGCGGCGCTGCCGCGGGGGTCCACGGCGGAGCGGAGGAACCCCGGGATCGCCTGATCCCCGACGTCGATCTCCTCGACATCGGTGGTGATCGGCCTGCCGGGCTCGAAGCTGAGGGTGAGCCTGGCGGTCGCCAGCACCGCCAGCGGCCCCAGGTGGCTGGCGGCGGTCACCCAGAGCTGGCCGTCCCGGGCCCGGACCTGGACGTCCCTGAAGCTGCCGGGATCGGGGTTGACCGCGGCGGCGAGGACGGAGAGGTCCTGCTCGCTCACCACCACCACCGCACCGGTCGCGCCCGGCCGTGACAGCTGGAGGGCGGCGGAGGCGGCGAGAGTGGCGGCGATCTCCAGCGGGCTCTGGCCATCTCCGGGCCCGGCCGGCGCGCCGCCGAGGTCGGGCCCGGAGGTCAGCCGGACCAGCAGGACGGCGAGGGCGGCGGCGAGCACGAGCAGTGCCACCAACCCGGCGCAGCAGCCCCGGAGGAGTCCGCGCTCTCCGGCGCGGCGGGCCGTGAGGCCCCGGCTCACCTGATCCGGAAGAAGAGGAAGAAGCTCGTTCCGGCGATCACGGCGAACACGACGATCCCCAGCAGGGCCAGCTCCACCAGCGGTGAGGCGCTGCCGTTCGGATGCGGCGCGACGGTGGTATTGGCCGAGGTCGCCGGGATGCTCGGGGTGAGCTGGTCGGGATCGATCAACTCCGCGTAGGGGGTCGGTACCGCGGTGGGAGCCGCGGTCGGGGTCGGGGACGGGGTGGCGGTCGGGATGGGAGTCGCGGTGGGGGTGGGGGTGGGGGTCGGCGGCGGCGTGATGCAACGGAAGAAGACGCAGGTAGGCGTGGGGGTGGGGTCGCCGGGTGCGGCCGACACCGTCGTCACCGCCACCGGCAGCGTGGAGCCGAGCAGCCCCGCGGCCAGCAGCCAGGCGGCGACCAGGCAGAGCGCGAGTCCGAGGGCACGGCGGAGGCCGAGCCTGCCCGCCGTCACGAGGCTGCGCCTCTCTGGTCTGCGAGCGTCGAGTCGCACCGCTCTGCGCTCCCGTTGGGGGCGGCGGTCGGTACTCCCGGCGCCCACCGGCGGTCCGGCGGGCGAGTCGGGATCCGGGTGGCCCCGAGTTCGGGAGGATACCGCGCCCCGCACCTGCCGCGGGCGCCGCCTCACCGCCTGCGACCCCCGATCCCCCTCCGCGCGAGCGCGTACCATCGCTCTGGTCAATGGCCGCGAGGACCCCGCTTCACGCCCGACATCTGGCCGCCCATGCGGTCATGGTCGAGTTCGCGGGCTACGAGATGCCCCTCCGCTACAGCTCGATGCGCGACGAGCACATCGCGGTGCGAAGCCGGGCCGGGCTCTTCGATCTCTCGCACATGGGAGAGGTGCGGCTCACCGGCAGCTCCGCCGAGGCCACGGTCCAACGGCTGGTGGCCAACGACATCTCGAACCTCGCCCCGGGTCGGGCCCTCTACTCGGTGGTCTGCAACGACGACGCGGGCATCGTCGACGACGTGCTCGTGTATCGGGTGGAGGACGGGTTCCTGATCGTCGTCAACGCCTCCCGCCGCCAGGTCGACCTGGAGTGGATGACCGCCCACCTGCTCGCGGGCACCGAGCTCCGCGATGAGAGCGACGAGACCGCGCTGCTCGCCGTGCAGGGCCCGGAGGCGGTGGCGATCGTGCAGACGCTCGCGGACCGCGACGTCTCCGGGCTGCATTCGTTCGGCTCGGTGGTCGGGGAGGTGGCCGGGGCGCCCTGCCGGATCTCCCGCACCGGGTACACCGGGGAGGACGGGCTGGAGCTCTACTCCGCGCCCGGGCCCGCCCCGGCCCTCTGGGACGCGCTCCTCGAGGCGGGAGCCGGCCGGGGCCTGATCCCCGCCGGGTTGGGAGCCCGCGACACCCTGCGACTCGAGGCCGGTCTCCGGCTCTACGGCCAGGACATGGACGAGACCGTCGACCCCTTCAGCTGCGGCCTGGCCTGGACGGTGAAGCTGGGCAAGGGCGACTTCATCGGGGCCTCGCGGCTCCGGGGCCTCGATCCGGAGAATCCGCCCCGGCGGTTCGTGGGCCTGGCCCTCGGTCCGCGCCAGATCCCCCGGCACGGGATGGCGGTCCTCGCCGGTGAGACCCCGGCCGGGGAGGTGACCAGCGGAGGCTTCAGCTTCAGCCTGGGCCACGGGATCGCCACCGCCTACGTGGCTCCCGCGCTCGCCGGGGCGGAGCTGAGCATCGACATCCGCGGCGAGGCGGTGCCGGCGCGCCGCGTTCCGCTCCCCTTCCACGGTGGGCACCACCACCGCCAGTGACCTGCTTGAAGGAGCCCGACCATGCCCGACCTCTCCGGCTACCGCTTCACCCCCACCCATGAGTGGGTGCGCCGTGATGGCGACACGGCCACCGTCGGGATCTCCGACCACGCCCAGGCGCAGCTCGGCGACGTGATCTTCCTGGACCTGCCCTCGGTCGGCGCGAAGCTGACCGCGGGCGCGCGCTTCGGGGCCATCGAGTCGGTGAAGGCGGCCAGCGACCTCTACGCGCCGGTGACCGGAACGGTCACCGCGGTCAACGAGAGCCTCGCCGAGACCCCTGAGAGTGTCAACACGTCGCCGTACGAGAACGGCTGGCTGCTCCGACTCGGCGACGTGGTCGAGGGTGGTGTCGACCTGCTCGACGAGGCCGCCTACCTCGCCCAGGCCGGGGAGTAGCGATAGACTTCGGAATCCTCCGGGTCAGCTAGCTCAGTTGGTTAGAGCGCGCGGTTCACATCCGCGAGGTCGAGGGTTCAAGTCCCCCGCTGACCACCAACGAGGCCATCTCCGCCTCCGAGATGTTCCTGGCCCGCCACCTCGGCTGAGGTCCGGGACGCCGGCCGGAGATCGCGGCGGCGAGCCGGCCCAGCCGCGCCTCGACCTCCCGCCGCTCCGCCGCGGTCAGGGATCGCGGGGCCTGGAACAGCGCGCAGGTGCAGGAGGGGCTCATCCCGAATCCCTCCGTCCCTGGACCGGGGCGCCGTGCCGGCGCCCCGGTGCTCACGCCGCCGAGGGGCCCTCGTCGCGACAGCGGGCGGCCGGCGCGGCGATCCGCGCCGCCGGCCGAGCGCTCGCCATCCCGCTCGCGGGCCGCCCGGGCAGCTCGAGGACCTGGGCACCGTCGGGGAGACGGGGGTCCCGATCCGGAGCCGGAGACGGGAGGTGGGCGACGGACGTCGAGGCGCGCGGTCGGGCCGCGTCGCGCCTCAGCCGGGAGAGCTCGGCAGCGCGGACGAGGTCGTGGTGACGTTCACGGGCGATCAGCAGGGAGGCGTATGGGCTCATCATGTCCACGAGCCTACACCCCAATCCGGACAGTATCAGTCCTATATAATAACGACTCAATGGACCTCTCCAAGGAGCGCCTCCTCACCCTGCTCGAGCTGCTCCAGGCCCGCCGGCGGATGAGCGGCGACGAGATCGCCGAGCGGCTCGAGGTGACCCCCCGCACGGTGCGCCGCTACATCCTCGGCCTCCAGGAGATGGGCATCCCGGTGGAGGCCGAGCGCGGCCGGACCGGCGGCTACCGGATGCGCCCCGGGTTCAAGCTGCCGCCCCTCATGTTCACGAATGAGGAGGCCCTGGTCCTGGTGCTGGGCCTGCTGGCCGTTGAGCGCGTCGGCCTGATGGGTTCGGGACTGGCGGTGGGGGGCGCGCTGGCCAAGCTCGACCGGGTCCTCCCCGACGCGCTCCGTGACCGGCTGGCCGCCGCCCAGGAGACCCTCCAGCTCGGCCTGCGCCACAGTGACGGCGACCACGGGCACGCGGACGGCGAGACCGTGCTCACCCTCAGCACCGCCGCCCGGGACGCGATCCGGGTCCGGATCCGCTACCGCTCCGCCCGGGGCGAGGAGACCGACCGGTTGGTCGACCCCTACGGGATCGCCTTCCACGGCGGGCGCTGGTATCTCGCGGCCTGGGACCACCTGCGCGAGGATCTGCGCACCTTCCGGCTGGACCGTCTTCTCGGCATCGAGCCGACCCGGGAGAGCTTCGCGCGGCCGGAGGGATTCGACCTCTGGGAGCAGATCCACCACAGCATGGCGAGCATCCCCTACCCGTGGATGGCCGAGGTGCGGCTCGAGGTATCCCTCGAGGAGGCCCGGCGCCTGGTCAACCCGAGCCTCGGCAGCGTCGAGGCGCTCGACGGCGAGGTGCTGCTGCGGATCGGGGCTGACGATCTGGGGTGGATCGTCCACCGGATCGCCGCGCTCGGCGTCCCCTTCACCGTGCTCAGCCCGCCCGAGCTGAGGGACGCGGTGCTGAGGGAGGCGGGGAGGCTCGCCATCTGCGGGCGGGGCTGAGGGGCGGTTTCAGCCCTGGTGCGGCGCGAAGACGCGAAGGCCCACCAGGCAGGCGACCGCCGCCAGGATCAGGCCGCCGGCCAGGTCGGCCAGGTAGTGCTGATGGATGAGCACGGTCGAGGCGACGATGAGCAGGGTCCACGCCCCGGCCGCCAGACCGGCGCGGCGATCCACCCGCCACCAGTGCACCGCCACGATGGTGGAGAGCGAGGTGTGCAGGCTGGGGAAGTCGTTGTACGGCTGGTCGCCGGCGTACACGGTGCGGATCAGGGAGGTGAGCGGGTCGGTGCCGCTGAGCTCCGGGCGGGCGACGTACGACTGGAGGAAGTGGTAGCAGGCGTAGCTGACCAGCCAGGCGATGATCATCGCGAGCGCCGCGGAGCGGAGGAGCCGGACCCGCAGCAGCAGGAGCAGGGCCATGGTGGCGGCGATGTAGGGGGTGAGCGAGACGTAGGGGATCACGAAGACGGGAACCACCGGGATCGCCTGGTCCAGAGGGGTGCGCAGGAAGATCCGGTTCGGACCGTGGTTGAGGGGGGCGTAGAGGAGGCTCATCCCGTACCAGGCCGCGAGCAGGAGGATGGTGGCCAGGGCCACGCCCCACCTCTCTCCGAAGACCCCCTGCCGCAGCTGGCGGCGCGCCCACTGGACCATGGCGCCGGCAATCATGCGGCAGTCCGGCCCCGCGGGGCGGGGTCGACCGGGTCAGCGGGGCCGGCGCTCCCGGCCGGGGTGGGCCCCACCCGGCCCCGAGTCCCTCTGGGCGCGGGTCAGGTACCAGACCTGGAGGCCGACATAGGCCACCGCGAGCACCAGCAGGACGATGGCGAGGACGTCCAGCAGGATCCGGCCGGTCCCCCCGACGATCCCGCCGGTCAGCAGCATCGCCATCGCGATCAGCCAGGCGACGACCGCCACCGCGAACCTGAGCGGGGATGGAGAGGGAGCGCGGTACATCGCTGCCGAAGCATAGCGCCGGCCGGCACCCCCCGCTCGGAGGTCAGACGGTGTCGGAGACCGGCTGGGCCCAGGTCACCGGGAAGACCGCGACCGGGGCGGCGGCGGGGGTGCGCAGCAGCCTGACCAGGGCGATCGAGTTGAGGCCGAGGGCGACCGGCGTGACCGCCACCGAGGGCAGCCCCCACCAGCCGAGCAGGGCGGTCTCGAGGGTCATCCGCCGCCAGGCCACCAGCCCGCACTCGCGGCAGAGAGGCCCGCGCAGGACCATGTGACTCGGCTTCAGCCCGCGCCCGCGGTGCTGGTGGAGGGTGGCCGTGGTGGCCGGTCCGCGATGGCAGAGACGGCAGTCGGAGGCGTGGTGGTGTGGGCTCATTGGCGCCGTGAAGTCTGAACCTGGCGCCTCTGATGGGATAGCGACATCAGCCGCTTGTGGCCCAATTGCACTGCTTCCGTTACCTGCCAGCGCCGCCCGTCCCCCCCGGGCCTCCGGGGTACGCTTCACCCATGGACCACGCCCAGCACGACGAGCCAGGCGGCGAGGCCGCCGCCGCACCCCAGGGACCTGAGCTCCCGACGCCGACCGCGACCGGGGACGGCTCCGACGCTCCCTCGACGAGCACCGCGGGCTCCCGCACCCACGACCCCCGCACCCCCGCGGCGCTGGTCGAGCTGATGTCCCGCGATTGGGCTCCGACCAGCAGCTTCGCCGAGCGCCCCCACCCGGCGGCGCCCCGCTACCGGGAGCGGCGCTCGGCCCTGGCCGCGCTCTTCCCGGGGGTCCACCTGCTGATCCCGAGTGGCGTGCCCAAGGTGAGGTCCAACGACAGCGACTATCGATTCCGACCCGGCAGCGACCACTACTGGCTGACCGGCCACACCGAGCCCGGGGGCGTGCTCCTGCTCCGGGCCGGCGCCGAGGGCCACGACCCGACGCTCTACCTCGAGCCGCGCTCCGACCGTTCCTCGCCCGCCTTCTTCACCAACGCGAGCACCGGTGAGCTGTGGGTCGGCCCCCGGCGCGGGGTGGAGGAGACGGCCCATCTGCTCGGCGTCGCCTGCGCACCGCTCGACGGTCTTGGCGAGGCGGTGCGCGGCCTGGACGGCCCGGTGCTGGTGCTGCGCGGGCTCGATCCGGCGGTGGACGCCCTGGTCGTCGCTGCGGAGGCGCCCGCCGAGGAGACGAGGCTGGCCCGCGAGCTCAGCGAGCTCCGCCTGGTGAAGGACGACCACGAGATCCGGATGCTGGAGCGGGCGGTGGCGGCGACGGTCCGCGGCTTCGAGGACGTGGTGCGAGCCCTTCCCGAGGCCATGGAGCAGGGGGAGCGGGTGGTGGAGGGCGTCTTCAACCTCCGAGCCCGGGTCGAGGGCAACGACGTCGGCTACGACACGATCGCCGCCAGCGGGGCCCACGCGACCTTCCTCCATTGGAGCAGGAACGACGGCGCGGTCCGGAGCGGGGACCTCCTGCTCCTCGACGCCGGGGTGGAGAGCGAGGAGCTGTACACCGCCGACGTCACCCGGACCCTCCCGGTGTCAGGGCGCTTCAGCGCCGATCAGCGCCGGCTCTACGAGCTCGTGCTGCGAGCCCAGCGGGCGGGGATCGCCGCGGTCCGGCCGGGAGCGGCCTTCCTCGACGCCCACCGGGCCGCGATGCGGGTGCTCGCGGAGGGGTTGGAGGAGATGGGCATCCTGAGCGGCGGTGCCGAGACGGCGCTCGCCGAGGACCACCAGTTCCACCGCCGCTACACCCTGCACGGCACCTCTCACATGCTCGGCCTCGACGTCCACGACTGCGCCCACGCGCGCGAGGAGGAGTACCGGGGGGGCACGCTCCGCCCCGGCCACGTGCTCACCGTCGAGCCCGGCCTCTACTTCCAGCCCGACGACCTCACCGTCCCCGAGCCCCTGCGGGGGATCGGGATCCGGATCGAGGACGACGTCCTGGTGACCGAGGACGGCTGCCGGGTGCTCAGCGACGGACTGCCCCGCGATCCCGACGCCATCGAGCGATGGATGGCGGGGCTGCGCGACCAGGACACCCAGCTCCGCCGGCCCCTCGGCTGATCGCCGGGTCCGGTCCCGTGGTGCGCCGGCGCAGGCTGCTCGACGGCCATCGACATCCCACGATTGCCGTGGGAATTCCTACAATGGAAGTATGAAGTCCAGGGTGTCGGAGAAGGGCCAGGTCACGATCCCCAAGCGGCTGCGGGATCGGCTGGGCATCCGGCCCGGCCAGAGCCTCGACTTCGAGGAGGAGGGCGGCCGGCTGGTGGCGACCAAGGTGACCCCTCGCGACGAGGTGGACGCCGTCTACGGGATCCTCGGCAACGGGCTGGACACCGCCGCGGCCATCCGGGCCCTGCGCGGCGAGCCGGACGCCGTGTGATCACCGCGGTCGACACCAGCGTCCTTCTGGACGTCTTCGGGGCCGATCCGTCCTTCGGTCGAGGATCGCGCGAGGCTCTCCGCGCCTGCCTGGCGGAGGGGGCCGTGATCGCCTGCGAGGTCGTCTGGGCCGAGGTCACCGCCGGCTTTCCGTCATCCGCCGCGGCCGAGGCGGCGCTGGCTCTCGCGCACATCGACTTCAGCCCGCTCGACGCCGGGTCGGCCGGCGAGGCGGGTGCCGCCTTCGGAGACTACCGCCGCGCGGGAGGCGCTCGGGGGAGGGTGGTCGCCGACTTCCTGATCGGAGCTCACGCTCGCGCTCGAGCCGACCGCCTGCTGACCCGGGATCGCGGCTACTACCGGCGTTACTTCGAAGGCCTGGCGATCGTCGACCCCTCCGCGGCGCCCTGACCGCCCGCTCCGAGCCCGGCTGCTACACTCACTCCTCCGCAGCTTTCCTGCGTCCGGCGTCACCGCCTTGGCCACCTCGGCGGCGAACCGAATCATCGCCGGGCGCCGTTCAGCCCATAGGAAAGGAGGTGCGCGCGTGGTGCGCGACTACGAGCTCATGTACATCGTCCGGCCCGACCTCGACGACGAGGCGCTCCGGACCGCCACCGACTCGGTGGACACCCTGATCCGCGGCCTGGGGGGCACGGTCGGCAAGACCACCATGTGGGGCAAGCGTCGCCTCGCCTACGAGGTCGACCGGCTCCGTGACGGCCACTACGTGATCACCCTGATCCAGCTCGACGGCGCCCGCGTCGCCGACCTGGAGCGGGCTCTGCAGATCCACGACACCGTCTTCCGTCATCTCCTGGTCCGCCGCGACGAGACGCTCCCGCTCGTCGAGGACGGCGAGGTGGCGGGCGAGGCCGAGCCGGCGAGCGCGGTCGAGACCGTCCCGGCCGGCGACGACGAGGCTTCCGAAGAGGACGAGGACATACCCGAGGCCGAGATCGCCGAGGAGGAGGAGTAGTCATGGCCGGTTCCCTCAACAGGGTCATGCTGATCGGACGGCTCACCCGCGACCCGGAGCTGCGCTACACGCCGAGCGGCACCGCGGTCTGCAACCTCGCCCTCGCCACCAACCGCTATGGGACCGACCCGAGCGGCGAGCGCCGCGAGTTCACCGACTACCACGACGTGGTGGTCTGGAACCAGGGCAACCGCAAGCTCGCCGAGCTCTGCAGCCAGTACCTCCAGAAGGGCCGCCTGGTCTACGTGGAGGGGCGGATGCAGACCCGGTCCTGGGACGACGCGCAGTCCGGCCAGAAGCGCTACCGCACCGAGGTCAACGCCAACGACGTCCAGTTCCTCGACAGCCGCCAGGACGGGGGCGCCCCGGCTGAGGGCGCGCCGACCCGCGCGGCCACCGGCGCCGCCGCCCCCGAGGCGGGCGGTGACATCGACCCCGACGACATCCCCTTCTGAGGTTCGAGCGATCCATGCCTGATTTCGACCGCCGCCGCCGCAAGGTGTGCAGCTTCTGCCTGGAGCACCAGGACGTCATCGATTACAAGGAGGTGGCCCGGCTGCGCCGCTACCTCTCCGATCGCGGCAAGATCCTTCCGCGCCGGATGACCGGGGTCTGCTCCCGCCACCAGCGGAGGCTGACCGTCGCCCTCAAGCGGGCCCGCCACATCGCCCTGCTGCCCTACAGCGCCGACCTGCGCTGACCTGCGCGCCGAGCTGCGCTGACCCGAACCGGGGGAGGGCTCCGTCGTCCGCTGCGGCGGAGGTGCCCTATACTCCGGCCAAGGTCTCGCACCGATGCGCCGGGCACGTCTTCTCCACGTCCTTGCCAGCGCCCCGGCCGCCGTCCTGGTGACGGTCGCTCCAGCGCTGTCGCCGGCTGCCGTCGAAGCGGCGACGCTCCCCCCGCCCTACATCGTCTGCATCGACCCCGGCCACGGCGGGGCGGACCCGGGGGCGATCGGCCTGGACGGCCTGGTCGAGAAGAACCTCACCCTCGACATCTCCGACCGGCTGGCCGCGCTGCTGCGCGCCGACGGGGTGACCGTGGTGCTGACCCGGACCACCGACGCCACCGTCAGCATCGCCGCGCGCGCCGAGACCTGCAACGCCGCCCACGCCGACGTCTTCCTGCCCATCTACTTCAACGCCTGGACCACCCCCACCCCCGACGGCTCGGTGGTCCTCTACCCGTACGCGCGCGACATCCCGTTCGCCGACGCGATCAGCCTGGCGGTCACCCGGTACATCAAGCCGTATGGCGACAACGACGGGGGCATCGTGCTCCGTCCCGACTGGTGGCTCACGCCCACCATGCCGGTGGCCACGGTCGAGAGCCTCTTCATCACCAACCCCCACGACGCCGCGCTGCTCACCGAGAGCAGCTTCCGGCAGGGGCTGGCCGGGGCCCTGAAGAACGGGATCGAGGCCTACCTCCCGGGGATCCAGCAGCGGCTCCATTCGGCACCGGCCGTGACCCCGGCCAAGCTGCTCCCGGCAAGCGGCCCGCTGGCCGTCCCCCCTCGAGTCGCGCCTCCGCCGGGACGCGCGGACCGGCCCGGAGCGCGGCGCCGGCGGCCACCGGGGGGGGCCCACCGGCGGCACTCCAGGTCCTCGGCTGGCTGCTGCTGATCGCGGCCGTGCTGTTGGGGATCCGTCATCGGCGCAGGCTGCTCGACCTGGCCGGTACCGGCCTGACCCGTGCCGGCGTCTCCTTCCGGGGTTCCGGGATCCACCATTGGATGCTTCGCCGCCGGCGCCGCCTGACCAGGCGGCGGGCGAGCGGCGCTCACCCCGGTGACGGCGGGCCGGCACCCCCGGCGTACGACCTCTTCCCCGACGCGCTGGGGCCCTGGGGGTGGCCGGACCCGGCCGCGGGGAGGGGGCGCCGGCACGTCCCGCTGACGTCCGACGTCGAGGTGCGCGGGCGTCCCGTGCGCGCCGAGCGGAGCGCGGCCCAACCCGCCCGCGGTGCGCCCCTGGACGATCTGCCCCTCTGATCGGGGCTCGACCCCAGCCCGTCAGCGAGCCTCCGGCACCTCCAGTTGCCCGGCGGCGGCTGTGGCATACGGCTCTTCAGGGGACCAAACCCCGGTTGTTACACTTCCGCGCAACGCCCGCCCTTCCGTGCGAGGAGTGTCATGGCCCTCGAGCAGCAGCTTCGCGTACCCGGTCCGACCCCTCTCCCAGAGCGCGTGGTGCGCTCCCAGTCGCGGCCGATGATCAACCATCGGGGGCCCGAGTTCGCAGCACTGATGTCCGAGGTCTGCTCCGGCATCCAGGAGGTGCTGCGCACCCGCAACGACGTGCTCCTCTACCCGTCGAGCGGGACCGGGGGGCTCGAGGCCGCCGTCGCCAACCTGCTGAGCCCCGGCGAGAAGGCGCTGTTCTGCTCGGTCGGCTCGTTCGGTGACCGCTGGACCGACATCGCGGTCGCCTATGGCGTCGACGCGCTCCGGCTCAAGATGCCCGAGGGCGAGGCCATCGACCCCGAGGACGTGGAGCGGCTGCTGGCCGAGAACCCGGCCGTCGAGAAGGTGTTCGTCACCCACAACGAGACCTCCACGGGGGTGACCAACGACATCCCGGCGATCGCGGCCGTGGTCAAGGGCCGCGGCAAGCTGATCGCGGTGGAACTCGGTGAGCGGCGCCAGCTGCCTGCCGCTGGAGACGGACGCCCTCGGCCTGGACGTGGTGGTCTGCGGCTCGCAGAAGGGATGGATGTCGCCTCCCGGCCTGGCCATGATCGCGGTCTCGAAGGACGCCTACGCCGCCGCTGAGAAGGCCAAGCTGCCGCGCTGGTATTTCGACTTCGCCCGCGAGCGGAAGTTCCAGGAGCGCAACCAGACCTACACGACCCCACCGGTCAGCGTCATGTACGCGATGCAGGAGGGCCTGCGGATCATCCTCGAGGAGGGGGTCGAGAATGTCTGGGCCCGCCACGCCCAGGTGGGGGCGATGATCCGGGCCGGGGTCGAGGCCGCCGGGCTCCGCCTCTTCGCGGCCGAGCCGTACCGGAGCAACGCCGTCACCCCGATCCACAACCCCGCCGCGACCCCCGAGGAGCTCTCCAAGCTTCTCTCCCTGCTGCGCACCAAGCACGGGCTCGTGCTCGCCGGCGGCCAGGGCGACCTCAAGGGCAGGATCTTCCGGATCGGCCACCTCGGCGCCATCGAGGTCGGCGACGTCTACACGATCCTCGCCTCCCTGGAGCTGGCGCTCAGTGAGCTCGGCCTGCTCAGCAGGGTGGGCCTGATGGTGCCCGCGGCTCAGGCGGTGGCCCGCGAGACGTCGGCCAGCGCCGAGCCCGCGGGGGTGCGCTGATGTCGGTGGCGGCCACACCCGGCGCGGCCGGTGACCGGACCGCCATCGCTCCGACCGTGCGCATCCTGGTCTCCGACCCGATCGCGGCCGATGGGGTGGAGCGGCTCCGCGCCGCCGGCGAGGTCGAGGTCGCGACCGGCCTCTCCCCCGAGGAGCTGAAGCGGCGGATCGCCGACGTCGACGCGCTGGTGGTGCGCAGCGAGACCAAGGTCACCGCCGAGGTGCTCGACGCGGCCCGGCGCCTGCGGGTGGTCGGGCGGGCCGGGGTGGGTGTCGACAACATCGACCTGGACGCGGCGACCCGGCACGGGGTGCTGGTGCTCAACGCGCCGACCGGCAACACCATCGCCGCCGCCGAGCACACCGTGGGGATGATGCTGGCGCTGGCCCGCAACATCTCCCGTGCCGACGCCTCGATGCACCAGGGCCGGTGGGACCGGAAGGCGTTCATGGGGAGCGAGCTCCGGGAGAAGACCCTGGGTCTGCTCGGGCTCGGCAAGATCGGGTTCGAGGTGGCCAGGATCGCCTCCCAGGGCCTCAAGATGCGGGTCATCGCCGACGACCCCCTGGTGACCGCCGAGCGCGCGGAGCAGGCGGGAGCCGAGCTGGTGGACCTCGACACCCTGCTGGCCCAGTCGGACTTCCTGAGCGTCCACGTCCCCCTCAACGACAAGACCCGAGGCGTGATCGGAGCCGCCGAGCTGGCTCGGATGAAGAAGGGTGCCCGGCTGGTCAACGTCGCCCGCGGGGGCATCATCGACGAGCAGGCGCTCGCCGATGCGGTCCGTGAGGGGCACATCGGAGGCGCCGCCATCGACGTCTTCACCAAGGAGCCGGCGCTTCCCGAGAACCCGCTGCTCGCGGTCCCGGAGCTGCTGCTCACCCCCCACCTGGGGGCCAGCACCACCGAGGCCCAGGTCAACGTGGCGACCGACGTCGCCGATCAGATCGTCCAGTACCTGGGCGGCGGCGGTCCGCGCTACGCGGTCAACCTTCCCACCGTCCAGCCCGAGGAGATGGCCCGGCTCCGGCCCTACCTGACGCTCGCCGAGAAGATGGGGTCGCTGGCGGCCCAGCTCGCCGGTGAGAAGGTGAGCCGGGTGGTCTGCAGCTACGCGGGGGAGCTGAGTCAGGTCGATCCGAGCCTGCTCACCGCCGAGGTGCTGCGCGGGCTCTTCGGCCACTTCACCGACACCCGGGTCAACGCCATCAACGCCAAGCTGGTGGCCAAGGACCACGGCGTGTCGGTCGAGGAGCGGACCACAACCCGCGACCTGGACCACGCCGACGCGCTGCTGGTCGAGGTGATCGGCAGGGAGCGCCTGATCCTGGTCGGAACCCAGTTCGAGGGCCAGCCGCGGATCACCCGGATCAACGACTTCCGGGTGGACATGGAGCCCAGGGGCGTCTTCCTGGTGGTCCAGCACAACGATCGACCCGGGGTCATCGCCAAGGTCTCGGGACTTCTGGCCAGCAATGACATCAACATCGCCGGCATCGAGCTGGGGCGCGACCATCCGCGAGGCCAGGCGGTGATGCTGATGCAGGTCGACGACCCGGTCGGATCCGAGCTCCAGGTGGCCCTTCGGGAGATCGCCGACCTGGAGTCGCTCCGCGTCGTCACCCTCTAGGCACCGCTGATTGGCAGGACTGCATCCCCTCCGGGGGGTCCGGTTCAACCCCGAGCACGTCCGGCTCGGAGGTGTTCTGGCGCCTCCCTACGACGTGATCGACCCGGCCCGGCTCGACGAGCTGTACGCGCGGGACCTGCGCAACGTGGTGCGCATCGACTTCGGCCGGGGGTACCCGGACGACACCGGCGGCGAGAACGACGTCTACACCCGGGCGGCGGCGCACCTCCGGAGCTGGCTCGACCTCGGCATCCTGGTCCGGGACGAGCGCCCGGGCCTCTACCTGGTGGCCCATGAGTTCGGGGCACCCGACGGCACCGCGCGCCGCCGCCTCGGGCTGCTGGGCCGGGTCCCAGCCCTGCCCTGGGATCGATCCGAGGTGCTCCCCCATGAGCTGACCCTGCGCGGGCCCAAGGAGGACCGGCTGGCGCTGATGCGGGCGACGGGGGCCCAGACCTCCCCGGCGTGGGTGCTCTGGGACGGCGCCGCCGGGCTCGGAACCCGGCTCGAAGAGCTCGCCGAGGGGCGGGCGCTCCTGGGTGGGCGCTTCGAGGGGGAGTTGGGACCGGAGAAGGTGCTGGTCTGGCAGCTGGCCGGCGCCGCCGTGCTCGCCGAGATCGGCTCCCTGCTCGCCCCCGCGACCCTCTACATCGCCGACGGCCACCACCGCTTCGAGACCATGGCCGCCTACGCGGCGGAGCGGCGGGACGCCGGAGACGCCGCCGGCGCGGAGAGCCAGCTCGCCCTGGTGTACGCCAGCGCCGCGGACGATCCGGCCCTGGTGGTGCTCCCGATCCACCGGATGGTCCGCCCGCGTCCCGGGCTGCCCGGCGGCCGCGCCGAGCTGATGGCCCGCCTCGGCGACGGCTGGGAGCTGGAGCCGGTCGACGACGCCCTGGCCGCCCACATCCGTCTCGGGGAGCGCCGGGGCGCTGATCACGCCTACGTCCTGGTGGCCCCCGACGGCGCCGCCATCCTCCGGCGCCGGCGCGGTGAGGCCGGCTCGCGCCGCGACGCCCTGGACGTCGCCGTATTGCAATCTGAGGTGCTCGGAGCCTGCGGGATCGGCGAGGCCGACCTGCGCGAGGGCGCTCTCGGTTACACCCGCGACCCCGCCGAGGCGGTGGAGGCGGTGCGCGCCGGCGCGGCGGCGCTGACCTTCCTGGTCTCCCCCTGCACCAGCCAGGAGGTGATGGCGGTCGCCGGCGCCGGCGAGACCATGCCCCAGAAGTCGACCTACTTCTATCCCAAGGTCCCCACCGGGCTGGTCATCTCTCCGCTCTGAGTCCCCACTCTGACCCGGGCCGGCTCGCGCGAGGTGGCTCAGGTGGGCGCTGCCGCCCGCGCCGTCGGCGCCGCCGGTGGCCGCCAGCGGTCCCGGCTCATCCTCCAGAGCCGGAAGGTGCCGGACTCGGCGGGCGCGACCGCCGTCCTCGCGTATTCCTCGACCAGGGTGAATCCGAGCCGGCGCGGCACGCCCTCGCTGGCGAGGTTGGCCCGGTCGTGATGGATCTCGACGATCGTGATCCCCGGAAGGGAGAAGGCGGCCGTGGTGAGCGCCGCGGCCGCCCGGGTCGCGTAACCCCGTCGGGTGTAGGCGGCGTGCAGCCAGTATCCGATCTCCAGCCCGGTGGGTCCGATCCGGCGGTGAAGGCCGAAGCCACCGGCGACCAGCGGACCGAGGAAGAGGCCGTACACCAGGTCCCCTCCCGTGTCCCACTCCCGGTCCCATCGCGCCAGGGTGGCCCGGCGCTCCGCGACCGTGCCCCGGCCCGCCCAGGGCATCCATGGCAGCAGGTGCTCCTGGCTCTCGGCGATCGCCTGCCACTGCGCCTCGGCGTCGCCGGCGTGCCACCGGCGCAGGATCAGCCCGCCGCCGAGGTCGATGCTGTGGGGCGCGTTCACGAGCCCTGCCCGACGAAGCCGGCCACGGTGTCGACGAAGCGCTGCCGCTCCCGGATCAGGAAGAAGAGGTGGCCGCCTCGGAAGGTGACCAGCTGGGAGCCCTGGATCTCGCGGTGCATCTCCTCCGCCATCGCGAGCGGGGCGGCGCGGTCGCCGCGGCCGTGCAGGACGGCCGTGGGCATCGCCAGCTGGCGGAGCCGGGGTCCGGCGTCGTATCCATCCGACGCCTCGAGCTGGCGGACGAAGGCGTACCGAGGCTGGGGATGCCGGCTCCGGAAGAGCGGCAGCCCGGAGAGGATCGGGTAGAGGCGCCGCCGGCGCCAGCTCCGGATCACCCGGGGCGAGGTGGAGACGAGGATCAGCCTCTCGACCCGCTCGGGGTGCCCCAGCGCCAGCTCCATGGCGATGCGGCCGCCGAGAGAGATCCCCAGGACGGAGGCTCGGGTCACTCCCAGGCGGTCGAGGACTCCCAGCGCGTCGGCGGCCATGATCTCGATCGAATACAGCCGGTCCGGCTTGTCGGAGCGCCCCGCGCCACGGTTGTCGAAGGCGATGACCTGGCAGCCGGTGGCCAGCTGATCGATGAGCGACGTGTACTCGGAGACATCGGCGCCCAGGCCGAGGATCAGCAGGAGCGGGCGGCCCCGGCCGCGAACCTCGCAGTGGATCCGGATGGGGTCGATGTCGGCGGTATCGGTCATACCGCCTCCGCACCCTACGCCGAGGGCTGGTCCACCCGCAGCAGGTCGCGCACCGCCGCGCGGAGGCTGGCGGCGAGCTCGGCAGGATCCGCGACCGGGCTGCCCGGCTGCATCGCCAGGGCCGCGCCCGAGACGACCACCGCCAGCGACCCGGCCATCCGGACCCGCTCGTCGACGCTGAGCGCGGGGTCGCCGAGCCGCGCGAGGAAGAGCTGCTCGGGCTCCACCTCGGGCCCCCCGTGGTCCTTGCGATGCATCTCGCCCATGGCCTGGGCGTTGCGCTGGTACATGAGGAAGAGCCGGCTGTGCGCCGCCAGCTGGTCGATGAGCCAGTCGAGGAACGCGAGCCATGAGGCGGTTCCGGCGGTGTCGCCCAGCCGGGCCATGGCCGCGTGGAGCAGGTCGTGGACCGGCATGTGCAGGGTGGTGACGATGTCCTCCTTGGACTGGAAGTGGTAGTAGAGGGCGGCCTTGGTGACCCCCACCCGCTCGGCGATCTCCCGGAGCGAGGTCTTCTCGTAGCCCTGCTCCACGAAGAGGTCCAGGGCGACGTCGAGGATCCGCTGGCGGGTGTCGCCGGACACCGGCGCGGCCCCCCGAGGACCGATGATCACGCGGCGACCCCGCCGTCCCAGCGGACCCCCCCTGGCCCGGGTCGCCCGGCCGTCCGGCGCCGGCTCCGGCAGGGCGTCCACGGAGGCGGCCGGGCCCGGGGGCGGCGGCGCGGGAGGCGGTGCCGGCGCGGGTGGGGGTGCCGCGGGGGGTACGGCGGCCGGGGAGGGCGGTGCCGAAGGGGCGGGCGGCCGGTTGACGGAGGTGGGCGGCGGCGGGTACGCGGTGGGGGGCCGAGACCACACCTCGGTGGGATCGCCCCCGATCGGTTCGCCGGCCATCATGAGTTCTTTACTTGACGGCCGGTAAGCTCATCACTTACCATACGGTCAGTAAGTATACGTCCGGCAGGCGCCCGAGCGGCCCTCGACCACCGGACCCCCGCGCAGAGGAGCGGGAGGTGAGCTCTGCGCGCTATCACGATATATCGTTATAATACGTAGACATTCCCACAGAGGTTCGCCCCATGCACCAGATCACGATCGCAGCCCGGCCGGCCGGGTCGCGCCCATCGAAGGAGGCCTGAGATGCCCGGCACCGCCATGATCGAGGCGGAGGGGCTGGTCAAGCGCTACGGGACCACCGTCGCCCTGGCCGGCGTCGACCTCTCCGTCCCGCCGGGGGCCATCCTCGGCCTCCTGGGACCCAACGGCGCCGGCAAGACCACGGCGATCCGCATCCTCACCACCCTGAGCCACGCCGACGAGGGGCGGGCATGGGTGGCCGGCTTCGACGTCGCCTCCCATCCCGCCGACGTGCGGCGCCGGATCGGGGTCGCGGCCCAGGACACCACCCTCGACGAGCTGCTCACCGGCCGGCAGAACCTGGTGATGATCGGGCAGCTGAGCGGGCTCCGGCGCGCCGAGGCCCAGCGGCGCGCGAGCGACCTGCTCGAGCGCCTGGAGCTGAGCGACGCCGCGGACCGCCTCACCAAGGGCTACTCGGGGGGGATGCGGCGGCGGCTCGACCTCGCCGCCAGCATGATCATGGCGCCCCCCGTCCTCTTCCTCGACGAGCCCACCACGGGGCTCGACCCGGTCAGCCGGCTCGGGGTGTGGGAGGTGATCCGGGGGATGGTGGGCGATGGCTGCACCGTACTGCTCACCACCCAGTACCTCGACGAGGCCGACCACCTCGCCGACAGCATCGCCGTCTTCGACCACGGGCGGGTGATCGCCAGCGGGACGCCCCAGCAGCTCAAGTCGGAGACCGGCTCGGCGCGCCTGGAGGTGACCCTCAGCGCACCCCGGCCGGAGGCGGTGCTCGCCCTGCAGCCGCTGCTCGAGGGGGAGGCCCATGTCAGCCACGACGGGCGGCGGCTGCGCGCCGCGGTCCGCAACCAGGACGGCCTGGCCACGGCGGCTGTGCGAGCCCTCGACCGCGCCGGCATCCTGGTCGACGACGTCCAGGTGCACCAGCCCTCCCTCGACGACGTCTTCCTCGCCCTCACCGGGCGCGAGGCCGCCGACGACGAGACCGCCGCCGAACCGGAGGAGGCAACCGCATGAGCGTCCGCACCGCCGCCATCCAGACCGCCGAGCCCAACTGGTTCACCCAGAAGCTGCGGGAGATCCTGGTGCTGGTCCGCCGGAATCTCATCCACATCCTCCGCGAGCCGATGCAGCTCTCGGACGTGACCCTGCAGCCGATCCTCTTCACGTTCCTCTTCATCTACGTCTTCGGGTCGGGGATCCCGATCCCGGGAGGCAGCTACACCGAGTTCGCCCTGGCCGGGCTGCTGGCGATGAACCTGATCACCTCGTCCAACGGGACGGCGGTGGGCCTGAGCACGGACCTCAACACCGGTCTCATCGACCGCCTGCGGGCGCTGCCCATGTGGCGACCCTCGATCCTCATCGCGAGATCGATCACCGACCTGCTCTCGGCGGCGGTCTGCACCACCATCGTGGTGGCCGCGGGCCTGGTGGTGGGCTGGCGCCCCACCACCGGGGTGCTCTCGGTGGCCGCCGGCCTCGGGTTGGCGTTGCTCTTCACCTACTCGATCTGCTGGACGTTCGGCTGCGTCGGCCTGGTCGCCCGCAACGTCGAGGCGGCGATGTCGATCGGCTTCATCGTCCTCTTCCCGATGGCCTTCGTCTCCAACGCGATGGTGCCGACCCAGGGGATGCCCGCCTGGCTGCGCGTCATCGCAGACTGGAACCCGGTGAGCGCGGTGACCTCGGCGTGCCGTCAGCTCTTCGGCAACCCCAACCCGTCGGCGCTGGTCCAGGACTGGCCGATGCAGCACGCGGTGGTCGCCACCCTGCTCTGGTCCGCGGCCCTGCTCGCCGTCTGCGTTCCCCTCGCCGTCTACCTCTTCCGGCGCCGCACCGCCGACTGACGATCGGGCTGCGGCGGTCGCCAGCGCGGAGGCCGGACGGCCCGGGGGGGAGGCGGCGAGCGGGGCTGCGGCGCGGCTGTCTCGGGTGGCCCCGGGTCGCTCAGCTCGAGGTCGGACGCCCCGAGACGGCCAGCCCCACCCCGAGCCCGATCATCACCACCCCGCTGCCCCACTGGAGGCGGCGCAGGCGGCGCGCGGAACCGGTGAACCAGGAGCGGGCCGCGCTCGCCGCCAGTGCCCAGCAGCCGTCGGAGACCAGCGCGATCACGGTCCAGATCAGCCCGAGCACCAGCAGCTGGAGGGGGACGTGCCCGAGTCCGGGGTCGGCGAACTGGGGCAGCACGGCGGCGAAGAAGACGGTCGTCTTGGGGTTGGTGAGGCCGACCACGAAGGCCTGCCAGGTGACCCTCCTCGGGGAGACGCCGGCGGTGGCTCCGGGCGGCGGGGAGCCCGATTCCCCGGCCAGGCGGCGGCCCCGGATGGTCCGCACCCCCAGGTACACCAGATAGGCGGCCCCGGCCAGCTTCACGACCGTGAAGGCGACCGCCGAGACGGCCACCAGAGCTCCGATTCCGAGTGCCACCGCGCAGACCTGGACCAGCTCACCGAGCTCGTTGCCGGCGACGGTCAGGAGCGCCAGGCGCCGCCGTCCCAGCGAGAGCGAACGGCTGACGATGAAGAGCACGCTCGGCCCCGGGAAGAGGATCACGAGCAGCGCGACGCCGGCGAAGGCCAGCATCCGGCTGGGGTCCATCGGCGAAGGATAGCCGGGAGCGCCCGCCCCGGCGGTGAGCACCGGGCGCGCCGGGCTTGACAGCCCACCCCCGGAAGTGGGTAGCTACGCGGATGCCGAATGGCGAGCAGGGCGGCGGAGAGGCGGAGCGCGTGCGTCAGGTGCTGGAGCGCCGCGCTCACTGCCTGTGGGAGAAGGACGCTCACGCGCTGGTGGCGCTGTATGCCGCCGGGATCGTGACCTTCGACCTCGCCCCACCGCTGGCCACAGCGGGGCCCGCGGTGAGGGAGACGGCCGGTTGGGAGCGGTGGTTCCGCACCTGGGAGGGGCCCATCGGACTGGAGATCACCAGGTTGGAGGTCGACATCGAGGGCGCGCTGGCCTTCTGCCACAGCCTCAACCGGATGCGAGGGACCAAGACCGACGGGGCGGCCGTCGACCTCTGGTTCCGGGCCACCGTCGCGCTGCGGAGGTTCGCCGGCGACTGGCTCATCGTGCACGAGCACAACTCGGTTCCATTCCTGATGGACGGTTCCGGGCTGGCCGCGCTCGAGCTGCAGCCCTAGCCGTCGCAGGTCCCGGCGCGGCGGACCGCCGTGCCCCGGCTTCCTCAGCATCGCTGCCGGCCCACCCATGCCGCCGCCGGCAGAGGGATCGGCATCCGCGCACGCCCGGCGAGGTGGCAAAGTCCCGGGCCATGACCTCAGCTGGCGCCGGCGGCCGCCTCCACGCGGTCATCCTCGACATGGACGGGCTCCTCATCGACACCGAGCCGGTCTGGCGGGCCAGCGAGACCGAGGTCTTCGGCGAGCTGGGGATCCAGATCAGTGAGGTGGACATGCTCGCCACCATGGGCCTCCGCGCCGTCGAGATGGTCGCGCACTGGCGCCGTCAGCATCCCTGGCCGGGAGCCGAGAGCGGGGACCCGAGCGATGCGACGATTGCCGGCCGGGTCGTCGACGGGGTCGTGGACCACGTGATCAGCCGGGGCGAGCCGATGCCGGGAGTTGCCGAGGCGGTCGACCTGATCCGGTGTCTCGGCCTCCGAGCCGCCATCGCCTCCTCATCGGCCCACCGGCTCATCGACGCGGTCTGCCTCCGGCTCGGGTTGGAGTGGATCGAGGTCCGGTGCTCCGCCGACGACGAGCGGCGGGGCAAGCCGGCCGGCGATGTCTATCTCACCGCCGCCGCCCGGCTCGGGCTGCCCCCCGCCGCATGCCTGGCCATCGAGGACTCGCCCAACGGGGTGCTCTCCGCGCGAGCGGCCGGGATGCGCTGCGTGGCCGTGCCCGACCGCCACCTGGCCGGGGATCCGCGCTTCGGGCAGGCCGACCTGGTGCTGGGCTCGCTGCGGGAGCTGGACGAGAGGGCGCTGCGCACGCTCGGCGCTTGATCTCGACGTCCGATCAGGGGGATGCGCCGGGGGGGATCGCGCCAGCCGACCGGAGGGTGACGAGGCGGTACCATGCGGCCATGGGCCGGCGGATCAACTTCTATCTGGATGACGACCTGATCGAGGCGCTCAACCAGCACACCCAGGTCTCCCCCCTCTCCCGGAGCGAGATCGTGGCGATCGCCCTGCGCCGGCTGCTCCGCGAGGAGCGGCGGCGGGTCAGGGTGGACGTCCCGGCGACCGAGATGGCGCGCCGGATCGCGGCGGGGGAGCTGCCCTCCCAGCGCCTGGACGGCCCCAGGCTGCGCACCCTGCCCCCTCCCTGGGAGAATTGACGCGCCCGAGGTTTGGCTCCCGTCCGCCCCGGGTATGAGCTGAACAGTTCCAGTCGAGAAGTCCCGTGCCCACTTACGGATACCACTGCCCCCACTGCGAGACCGAGTTCGAAGTCTCCCAGCGGATGACCGACGATTCGGGCGCCGACTGCCCGCGCTGCGGGACGCCCGGCCGGCGGCTCTTCTTCCCGGCGGGGATCGTCTTCAAGGGGAGCGGCTTCTACAAGACCGATTCCCGGCGCGCGTCCAGCGCCTCGGTCAACGGCGGGTCGTCGACGCCGAGCAAGGCCGCCGGCGGGACCGGCGCCGCGGCCGGCGAGAAGACGTCCGGGGGCGGGAACGAGAAGGCGTCCGCGGGGGAGAAGGGGGCTGCCGCGACCAAGCCGGTCGCGGGCGGCGAAGCCTCGTCCGGGGGCTCGACCACATCCTGAGGTCGCCGCTCCGGGCGGCGTTGCTAGCATGGATCACGTACGGACAGGTGTCCGTCATCACCAGGAGGCCACGATGGCGCATCCCGTCACCATCACCGATTCCAACTTCCAGTCAGAGGTCCTCGACAGCGAGATCCCGGTGCTGGTCGACTTCTGGGCGTCCTGGTGCACCCCCTGCAAGCTCGTCGCGCCCATCGTCGAGGAGTTCAGCACCGAGTACGAGGGCCGGGTCAAGGTCGGCAAGGTGGACGTCGACGCCAACCCCGCCACCCCCGGGATGTTCGGGATCATGAGCATCCCCACCCTGATGGTCTTCCAGGGCGGCAAGGCCACCGACCGGATCGTCGGCTTTCAGCCGAAGCCGGCCCTCAAGGCGCGGCTCGAGGCCGTCCTGAGCACCGCCAAGGGCGCAGCCTGACGTCGGTCCGGCCGCCCGAGGGCCCGGGCCGACCCTCCGCGGAACGGCCGGCATCCAGCCTGCTGATGCTGGCGCGAGGGCGCACCGCGACCAGCTGACCCTCCGCGGAACGGCCGGCATCCAGCCTGCTGACGCTGGCGAGAGGGCTCATGCCGGCCGGCTGGCGCCGGCGGGGGAGCTCCAGCGGTCCCGGTGCCCGCCGGGCGGCGGTGGGTTCCCGGGCACGACACCCGACCTGCGCGTCGCTTGCCAAGCCCGGGAACCCGAGGCCACACTGATGAGAGGGGCGGGAGTGGGAGCAGGCCGGGGCAGGGAGGGCTGCCGCGATGGTGGCGCGCGCGCGTGGGACCGCGGCTCAGATGCGTGACGTCCTCGCCTGGCGGGACGTGCGCCTGGTGGTGGCCCTCTTCTGTGCGGCCCAGCTCCTCGACGGGATCACCACCTACATCGCCCTGGCGTCCCACCATTTCCAGGAGGAGAACCCCCTGCTGGGCGGCCTGCTCGACAGCCACCCCGCGGTCGCGGTGGCGGTCAAGGTGGTGCTCGCAGCGGTGGTGGTGACCGTCCTGCTCACCCTGCGGCTGCGCTGGCGCCTCCGCCTGGTGGTGATCTCGCTGTTCGCCACGGTCAGCCTGGTCGCACCTCTGGAGAACGTCCTGCACCTCATCGGGGTCGTCTGAGCCCGGGCGGGCTGCCGGGGCCGTCCTCCCACCCGGTGCCGCGGAGCCCACGCGGGGGCCGGGCCCCTGCGCGACCGGCGTCGCGGCCGGTCACGCGATCGGCGCCGCGGCCGGTCAGGGGGCGTCGAGCCCGGCCAGCACCGCTCCCACCAGGGCGAGCGACCCGCAAACCAGGACCAGGCCCGCCGGACCGGCGCGCCGCCTCGCCTCGGCCAGCGCGGCGGCCGGGGGCTCGAGCGCGGTCCCGCCGCCCAGCATCGCGGTCAGGGCCGCGGCGGAGGCCGCGCGCTCGCCCCCGACGCTGGTCAGCACCACCTCGTGGGCCATCTCCGCGACCAGCGGGAGCATGGCGTCCAGCTGCTTGTCGGCCATCGCGCCGAAGAGCGCCACCACCCGGCGACCCCCGGCCAGCCCCACGACCTCCGGTCCGAGAGCGGTCAGCGCCGCCGGGTTGTGGGCTCCGTCGAGGAGCAGGGGCGGGGTGCCCTCCACCCACTGGAGCCGCCCCGGCCACCGCACCGCTGCGGCCCCGGCGACGATCGCGGGTTCCGGGATGCCGAGCCTGGCGGCGGCTGCCACGGCGACGGCCAGGTTCTCGATCTGCACCCCGCCGATCAGGGGCGCCTCGCATCGGAGGCTCGGAGCCGCGGATCCCCCGGCGCCCGGAGCCGCAGATCCCCCAGCGCCCACCGCGGGACCCGCCTCAACCCGAACCTCGGCCTCGACCCCCTCGCGGCCGCGGCGGGCCCCCCGCCAATCCCGGCCGGCCTCGAGAACCCTGAGCTCGGCTCCGACCGTCCGCGCCCGCTCGGCGATGATCGAGCGCGCCGGATCGGTGGCGGCGCTCACCACCCAGTCGCCCGCCTTCATGATCCCGGCCTTCTCGGCGGCGATCGCCTCCACCGTGTCGCCGAGCCATTCGCGGTGATCGAGGGCGATGTTGGTGATCACGCAGCCGCCCAGATCGGCGACGTTGGTGCTGTCGAGCCGGCCGCCCATCCCCACCTCGCAGACCACGGTGTCCGCGCCGTGGGAGGCGGCGGCGAGGAAGCCCATGGCGGTGAGCATCTCGAACTGGGTGGGGTGCTCCCCCGGGGGTGCCGCGTCGGCCACGGCGAGCACCTCCCCGGCCAGGGCGGCGAAGCGCCGATCGTCCAGGGGCACGCCGTCGAGGACGATCCGCTCCCCCCAGCGAACCAGGTGAGGCTTGGCGAGCAGGGCGGTCCGGCGCCCCGCCGCCCGGGCCATCGCGTCCAGCAGCGCGCAGACGGCACCCTTGCCATTGGTGCCCGCCACCAGCACCCCGCGAAGCTCGCGGTGGGGATCGCCGAGCCGGGCGAGTAGCCACCGGGTGCGCTCCAGCCCCGGCACGATGCCGAACCTGCCCGCCGCCTCCAGGCGGGCCATGGTCGCGGAGAGCTGCTCCTCCCCACCTCCGGGCCGGATCTCTCCCGAGGTCACGGCGCGGGCCGGGGCCTCCACGGCCAGGTCCCGGCCATCGCCTCGTCCTCGCCGGGCCTCTGGAGCAGCTCACCGAGGAGGTCCAGCCAGGCCCGCTGCCGCTCCTCGGGCTCGACGATCCCCTCGAGGGCGCGGTTGCGGTATAGGCGTCCGGTCTGATGGGCGAGGGTGGCCTGCAGCTCCTGGTATTCGAGAACCGCCGGCGCCTCGACGCGCGCCGGGGCCGGGCAGCCCGGCACGCGCGCCTCGACGTGGAACACCCGCCCCCGGTCATGGTCGAAGGTCGAGACCGGCCGCAGCTCCAGGTCGTCCACCGCCGGCAGCAGGGCCGAGAGGCGCTCCAGCCAGGCCGCCTGAGCATCCGGCTCCTCGGCCAGCGAGCCGTCGACGAAGAGCTCCCCGGCGAGGGCGAGGACGGCGACCTGGAACTGCCGGTGATAGAGGAGGTCCGCCCCGCTCACGGCCACCGAGCCGATCACCTCTCCGTCGTCGCCCGCGAAGCTGACCATGAAGGGACGGGCGTAGGGCTTGCGGGCCTCCTGCTCCGACCAGCGGACGGTGATGGCCGGCATCAGGGGGCCGGTGCGGCGCGGCGGTCCCGGGCCAGCGCCAGGGTGTTGCGGAGCAGCATCGCGATGGTCATCGGACCCACCCCGCCGGGGACCGGCGTGAGCCAGCCGGCGACCGGCTCGACGGACGCGCGGTCGACATCGCCGAGGAGCCGGCCCTCCACCGGTGAGGTGCCCACGTCGATCACCGCCGCACCCGGCTTGACGAACTCGGCGGTGATCATCCCCGGGCGGCCGATCGCCGCGATGAGGATGTCCGCCTCCCGGCACACCCCGGCCAGGTCGCGCGTCTTGGAGTGGCAGACGGTGACGGTGGCGTCGGCGTTGACCAGCAGGAGCGCGACCGGACGTCCGACGATCACGCTCCGTCCGACCACCACCGCACGGCTCCCGGCGATCGGCACCCCGGACCGGCGGAGCAGCTCCATGCAGCCGAGCGGCGTCCCCGGCACGACCCGGGCCGCAGCGCCGGCGGCGAGCCGGCCGAGGTTGAGCGGGTGGAACCCGTCGGCATCCTTGGCGGCGGGGACCGCCTCCAGCACGGCCGCGGAGTCGATCTGGCGGGGCAGCGGGAGCTGGACCAGCATCCCGTCGACGCCGGGGTCCTCGCGGATCCGCGCGCAGAGGTCGAGGATCTCCGCGGTGCTGCTGCCACCACCCGGGGTGTGCAGGGTGAAGCGGATGCCGGCTCGCTCGGCGGCGCGCCCCTTGTTGCGGACGTAGGTGGCGCTGGCGGGGTCGTCCCCGCAGAGCACCACCGCGAGGTGCGGCGCCGCGTGACCGGCCTCGACCATGGTCGCGACCTCGGTGGCGATCTCGGCCCGGATGGTCTTGGCGATCGCGCTCCCGTCGATGATGGTGGCGGTCACGAGCGGGTCCGCTCCACGGTGACGCTGAAGCGCTCGACCGCCGCCGGCAGCGGCGGCCGCTTGGCCACGCGAACCCGCACCGACTGGGCTCGCGGCTCCTCGAGGAGCGTCTCGGCAATCCGCTCCGCGACCGTCTCGACCAGGTGGTAGCTGCCGTCCTCGACGACCCGGCGGCACTTCTCCACCAGGCGCGCGTAGTCGATGGTGTCCTCCACCCGGTCGGTTCGCGCGGCGCCGCTGGTGTCGGTGCGCACCTCGACGTCGACATCCAGATGGACACCGGCGCCGCGCTCGTCGGCCAGGCAGCCGTGGTGGCCGAAGAAGCTCATCCCCTCCAGGCGCAGCAGGTCCCGGCCGCTCACGGGGTCGCCGGAGGCGGATGGGGATCCGGCGAGGTCCGCGGCGCGCGAGCTGGCACTCACCTGGGCGATTCTACGTTTCGGTCACCGGAGGTCCGCCGGAGACGTCCGCGCGCGGGAGCGGGCTCGGGACCGACCGATCGTGCCGGGCGCCGCGACCACGCACGGGCGCAGCTCAGCACCAACGGCGCGTGCTGGGTACCGCGGCCGCGCACGGGCGCCGGCTCAGGACCAACGGCGCGTGCGGGGTGCGGCGGCTACGCGCTGCGGGTCTCCTCCACCGGCTTCAGCAGGGTTTCGTGATGATCGACGGGGTTGATCATCACCACCTGGAAGAGGTCCTCGAAGTCGCACTGGAAGAGCTGCATCAGCTGCTGGCGAAGCTTCGGGCCGGGGTTGCGAGTTCCCGCCTCGAGGGCCGGGATGTAGTTCTGGGTCACCCCCAGGCGGCGTGCCAGCTCCCGCTGGGTCAGCTTGTGCCTGTCCCGCATGGCGCGGAGCCCGGTGGCGCGTACCTCAACGTTCATGGTTGAACAACATAGTACCTGACAGTGGTTTCGTCAACGCATGCGAGAGCCGCCCTCGGCGACGGACGGCCGCGGCCCCGATCTGCGACCATCAGACCCGATGTGCCGGGTGTGCCAGAAGCGTCCTGAGATCTCCGACGAGCGCAGCGGCCGCTGCGAGGCCTGCGTCAAGGCGGGCCGGATGGCGCTCCGCTTCCGCCTCGCGCCCGGGCCGGGCGGTGCCGGGCTCCGGGTCAAGGCGGGGGAGATCTCCCCCCGGGCACTCCGCCAGAAGTGGCTCGCCCAGCTCCAGGCGTACGGGTCCCAGCCCCAGCAGCGACCCCACCTCGGCCTCCACGAGGCGGAGCTGGTGGTCGCCAAGGACCACCTGGAGACGATCCGGGTCGCCGCCGACCTCGCCGGTCAGGCCCCCGCGGTGCTCGAGGCGCTGCGCCAGGCGGCCGAGCGCACCGACGCCTCCTGGTGATCCCGAGGTTCCCGCGCCTCCCTCAGTGGGTGATCAGCCACTGCCAGCTGGGCTGACCGAGACCGCCGGTCGCTGAGAGATCCCAGGTCGCCACGGTGATGCCGGCGATGCTCCCGGTCACGTGGCCGACGACGGTGCCGGCGGCGACCGCGGTGGGATCGACATGGGGGACCGCGCTCGCCGAGAGCCGGAGGGTGGCGCCGATCCGGACCTCCACGGAGGAGAGGCCCTTGGCGAAGCTCGCCTGCAGGCCGGCGCTGGTCCCCCACGCGGAGCGGAGCGTTCCCGACACCGCGGGGGGCTTGAGGGCTCCCGGATCGATGGTGGGGAAGTCCTCGAAGGCGGCCTTGACGGCGGTGGCGGCGACCGTTTCGGCGAGGCCGAGCTCGTCACCCAGGGCGCCACTGGAGGTGGTCTGACCGAGGACGGCGCCGACCATCTGCACGTCCGAGCTGGAGCCCAGCGGGCCGGCGTGCTCGGCCGCGAAGAGCAGGCAGCCGCCGGCCTGGGGCGTCGACCCGGTCTTGATCCCCAACCAGCCGGGCACCGTGCCCAGGTCGGTGTCGAGGTTGTGGATGGTGCTGCCGTCGGGCATGGTCGCGGTCGGGGTGCCCACCAGGTAGGCGAGAGCCGGGTTCGCCAGGGCCGCCTGACCCAGCTTGACCAGGTCGCTCGCGGTCGAGACGGTCTGAGGACTGTAGCCGCTGGCGTCCGCGAAGGTGGTCTGGGTCATCCCCAGCGCCTTCGCCTCACTGTTCAGCTCGGCGATGAATGCCGGCTGCGACCCCGCCACCCAGACGGCGAGGGTCTCGGCGATGTTGTTGGCCGAGGGGAGGAGCAGGGCGAGGAGCAGCTGCCGCTCGCTGAACTGCTCACCCGCGGTGACCGGGAGGTTCGAGCCGTCGCCCGCCACCACCTGGTCGTAGAAGTCGACGTCCTGGCTGGTGATCGTGTACTCGGGCCCGTTCTGCTGCAGCGCGAGCGGCCTGGCCTTGAGCACCACCAGGGCGGTCATCACCTTGGCGATGGATCCGATCGGGACGACCGTCGTGGCCGCGAGGTTGGCGACCTGACCGCCGTCGGAGGAGACCAGGTCGAAGCTGCCGGTCGTCGGCAGCGGGATCGCCGGTGCCGGGCCCGGAGCGACCGCGAAGCTGGCGGCGAGCCGGAGACGGAGGTCCGGCGGTGGGGGGGTGCCCACCAGCCTGACCGCCGCGACGGCCCCGGCCCCGACCACGATTCCGGCCATGACCGCGAACCCGACCGCCAGCAGCCGCCCGCGGCGACGCGGACGTCTGCCGGCGGACCGGCCCGCCGGCTGACCTGACGCGGAGCTGGACGGCATGGGGCGCCGCCGGGCTCAGCGCTTGGCGCGGCGGCCGTTGCCCTTGAGGGACGCGGACAGGGTCGCGGAGGGCGAGAAGCGAACCACCTTGCGCGCCGGGACCTTGACCGCCTCACCGGTCCGGGGGTTGCGCCCCATCCGCGCCGCGCGCTGCTGGATCTTGAAGTTGCCGAAGCCGTGGATGTGCACCTCGCCGCCCTTCTGCAGGGCGCCGGTGATCGCGTCGAAGAACCAGCGCACGTCGTCGCGCGCGCGTGTCATGGCGTATGTCCCGCCCTCCTCGTCCTCGACCTTCGCCTTCCACATCTCGGCCAGGGAGTCGCGAGTAATCACTTCGGCCATGCTCTCTCTCCAATTCCGGTCGGGCACTGTGATGGCCCGAATTGTAAGGTCGCGCAACGGGTTTCTCAACTCTCCCCCCGTGCTACGGTGCGCGGGTGCACGGAGTGGTGGCGGGCCTGCCCGACGGCGAATGGGATCGCGAGCTGTTTGCGACCGGGGGCCATGTCATGCAGAGCCGCTCGTGGATGGAGGTGCAGCGGGCGCTGGGCGACCAGATCGTGCATCAGCGGGGTGAGGGCTGGCGCTGGGCCGGCGTCCACCATCGCGGCAGCGGGCTCGCCTACGTCTACCTCCCCTACGGGCCGGCGCTCGACCACCCCGGCCGGCTGGGCGACGCTGTCGACGCGATCCGCGCGGCCGGCGCGGACCTGGGAGCGGACTTCGTGCGCATCGAGCCCGACCTCGAGGTCGGCTCCGGCAGCGAGGCCGCGGACGCCGAGGCGGTGCTCGCCGCGCGAGGGGCCGCCCGGGTGCGCAGCGTCCAGCCCCGCCACACCCTGGTCCTCGACCTGCGCCGGACCGAGGAGGAGCTGCGCGCCGAGCTGCTCTCCGGGCGGCGGCGCAGCATCAACGCGGCGGCCAGGAAGGGGGTGTCGATCCGCCGCACCCGCGAGCCGGCGGAGGTCGAGGAGTTCCTCCGGCTGATCCGGATGACCGGGGAGCGCAACCGGTTCGACCCCCACCCGGACGAGTATTACCGCACCGTGTGCACCACCCTCTTCGGCCTGCGGGCGGCCTCCCTCTACCTCGCCGAGGTCGAGGGCCAGAGCGTGGCCGGGGTCATCGCGTTCGAGTCCCCGACCACCGGCTACTACGCCCACGCCGCGGACGACCCCGAGCGCTCGCGCCAGATCGTCGCGGCGGCGCCGCTGGCGTGGCAGATCGTCCTCGACTGCCGGGCGGAGGGGAGGACGGCATTCGACTTCTGGGGGGTCATCCCGGACAACTCGGTGGACCACCCCTGGGCCGGCTTCAGCCGGTTCAAGAAGACGTTCGGGGGGCGGCTGGTGACCCGGCCGGGCACCTACGACCTGCCGCTCCGCCCCTGGCGCTATCGCGCCTACCGCGCCGCCCGAGAGATGCGGGCTGCTCGCCGTGGGCGACCCCCGGCCGAGCGGGCATGAGGCCGGCCACCCGCGCCGAGATCGATCGCTGGGACGACCTGGTGCTGGGCAATCCCGACGGCGGCAACATGCTCCAGAGCCGGGCCTGGGGTGAGTTCAAGCGCAGCTGGGGCTGGCGGCCCGCCTACCTGGTCGCCGACGACCCGGACCTGCGAGCGGCGGTCCTCTTCCTCCGCCTGCGGGTCCCGGGACTGGGCGGTCTCTGGTACGCGCCCAAGGGCCCGGGGGTCCGCAGCGCGGAGGAATTGGCCCGAACCCTCTCCTCCCGGCGCGCCTTCGACGGCGCCTTCTGCGTCCAGGTGGAGCCGGAGCTGGCCGACACCCCGGCTCACCGGCTGGCGCTGACCGCCCTCGGGCTCCGCAAGGTCGAGGACGTACAGATCTCGCGGGCCACCGCGGTGGTCGACCTCTCCCTCGACGAGCAGGCCCTGCTCGCCTCCTTCCGGCCGAAGACGCGCTACAACATCCGGCTGGCGGGCCGCCACGGGGTGCGGGTCGAGGCCGTCCCCTGCGACGAGGCCGGGGTGACCACCATGTACGCGCTGATGGGGGCGGCCTTCGAGCGCGCCGGCTACCCGCTGCGCCCGCTCGCCTACTACGCCGGCTACTGGCGGCTCTTCGAGGCCAACGGCCAGGGTCAGCTCTTCCTCGCCCGGCTCGGGGACGAGGTGCTCGCCGGCGCCTACGTGATCCAGCTCGGGGATCGGGCCTGGTACAAGGACGGCGGTTCGGTGACCCACCGGCACGAGGTGATGGCCCCCCACCTGGTCCAGTGGGAGGCGATGCGCTGGCTGCGCGGGCGTGGGGTGCGCAGCTATGACCTCTTCGCGGTGCCGACCCAGGCGCAGGTGGCCGCGGGCGACCATGCCCTGGGCGGGCTGATGCAGTTCAAGGCCGGCTTCACCTCCGACCTGCGGGAGTTCGTGGGGACCTGGGACCTGGTCCTCGACGAGCCCCGGTACCGGCTCTGGAGGCGGGCGGGGGAGCCGCTCGCCCGCCGGTTGCGCTGGCGGCGCCGGCGGGACCTCCTCTACTGAGCGCGGAGCCGGGCCCGCCCTTCGGGGGACCCGGGATCCCCGGATCAGCGCTGGTGCCAGATCCGCTTCATCACCACCCGGGCCAGCTTCTCGGGGTCGTGGTGGGAGCTGACGGTGGTGCTGACCACGTCCGCGAGGATGTACCGGACCGGGTGCTGCTGCGCCCGCTGGCGGTCGAAGGTCACCCGGTTGACCCCGGCCCGGCGCGCCGACGCCGGCAGCGGCGGGGTGAGGTTGCTGTTGACCACCACGTAGTCGAAGAGGTTGCCGCCGACGTGGGCCTCGATCGCGTCGAGGTGTTCGCTGACCGTGTAGCCGAAGGTCTCGCCGGGCTGGCCGGCGACGTTGCAGATGTAGACCTTGACCGCCGGGCTCGCCCGCAGCGCCTCGATCATGCCGTCGACCAGCAGGTTGGGGAGGATCGAGGTGTAGAGCGACCCGGGGCCGATGATCACCATCTCGGCGTTGAGGACCGCGCTCTCCGCCTCTGGGTTGATGGGCGGCGCGGCGGGCTCCAGGAAGACGCGATCGATGCGGCCGTCGCCCCCAACCTTGGACTCCCCGACCCGGAGCTCCTCCCCCACGTTGGCGCAGAGCACGACGTCGGTGAGCGTGCTGGGGACGATGGTGCCGCGGACGGCGAGGACCCGCCCGGACTCCCGGATGGCGTGCTCGAAGTCGCCGGTGATCTCGGCCATCGCCATGATGAAGAGGTTGCCGAAGGAGTGGCCGCCCAGCTCGCCGTCCCCCGAGAAGCGGTGCTGGAAGAGGTCGGTCATCAGCGGCTCGGTCTCGGCGAGGGCGGTCAGGCACTGCCGGAAGTCGCCCGGCGGGAGCACTCGGAACTCGTCGCGGAGGCGTCCGCTGGAGCCGCCGTCGTCGGCGACGGTGACGATGGCGACGATGTTCCCGGTGTACTTCTTGATCCCCCGGAGCAGCGACGAGAGCCCGGTGCCCCCGCCCAGCGCCACCACCCGCGGCCCCCGGGAGAGCAGCCGGTAGTCGTAGAGCTGCTGGACGAAGCCGCGCTCGCCCGCGCCCCCGGGGAGGAACGGGCCGAGCACCGACTTGCCCAGGAAGTAGAAGCTGATCCCGATGATGGCCACCCCGACGGCCAGGAAGAGGAGCCCACGGATGGAGCGGGGGAGGAATTGGAGGGTCAGGTCCGACACGAAGTCGGGGAACCTGAAGCTGGAGGAGTAGATGTCGCGCAGGACGTAGCCGATGGCCAGGGCCACCATGACGATCCCGACCATCAGCAGCAGCAGCCAGCGCTTCACGTGCAGGCCGGGGGTGAGCAGCCGGGTGAGATTCTTGCTGGGTCGGAGCCGCGCCATCATCCTTCGGAGGGATTGTCCCACCCGGCGGAGCGGGCCGCGTGGAGGGCGCCGGGTCGAGGCTGCCCTATCCGAGGGTCAGGGGCGGGATCGCCTCGGGGGCGATCAGCTCGCCAACCTCCGGCGGCGCGGCCGGTGCGAGGTCCCGGGGGCGGCGGCCCATGCTCACGTAGACCCCCCCGGCCCTCGCGATCAGCTCCCCGTCGAGGCAGTTGCGGCCGTCGACGACGAGCCGTCCCCGCATCAGCCGGAGCACCCGCTCCCAGTCGAGGCCGCGATACTCCGGCCACTCGGTGACCACCCCGACCGCGTCGGCCCCGGTCGCCGCCGCGTAGGGGTCGTCCACCAGGGCCGTCCGGGGCAGCAGGGGCCGGGCCCGGTCCACGGCCACGGGGTCGGTCGCGACCACCGAGGCCCCAAGCTCCTCCAGCTGGCGGATGACGTCGACCGCCGGTGCCTGGCGCATGTCGTCGGTGAAGGGCTTGAAGGCGAGGCCGAGGATCGCCACCCGGCGCCCGTCCAGGCTGCCGCCCAGCCCCTGGACCAGCTTGCCGGCGAAGCGCCGCCGCTGCTGGCTGTTGACCTCGATGGCGGCCTTCAGCAGCCAGAAGCTCTGGCCGTGGTAACCGGCCGAGGTCTCCAGGGCGCGGACGTCCTTGGGGAAGCAGGAGCCGCCCCAGCCGATGCCGGCGCTCAGGAAGCTGCGCCCGATGCGGGGGTCGAGACCCATCCCGTCCGCCACCTTCTCGATGTCGGCCCCGGTCAGCTCGCAGAGGTGCGCCATCTCGTTGATGAAGCTGATCTTGGTGGCCAGGAAGGCGTTGGAGCCGTACTTGATCAGCTCCGCGCTGACGCTGTCGCAGAGCAGCCGGGGGGTGTCCGGGTCGCCGAGCAGCGCGGCCACCCGCCCCACCGCCGCCGGGTCGTCGCCGCCGACCACCACCCGGCTGGGGTTGCGGATGTCCTCGAGGGCCGAGCCCTCGCGGAGGAACTCGGGGAACATCACGAAGGCCAGGTCCTCGCGGCGGCAGCGATGGGCGAGGGACCGGGTGGTCCCCGGCGGCACGGTGCTCTTGATGGCCACGACCGCCCCGGGGGTCGCGTGCTCCACCGCGGCGTCGACGGCTGCGTGCACCTGGGCGAGGTCCGCCTCGCCGTCCGCGGTCGGCGGCGTGCCCACCGCCACGATCACGATCCCCGCCCCGGCGACCCCCTCACCCATGCTCTCCACCGCCCGGAGCCGGCCCGCCCCGACCACCGCGCTCAGGACCTGGTCGAGGCCCGGCTCGTGGATGGGGGCACGTCCCGCGGACACCGCCGCCCGGCGCTCCGGATCGACCTCGACCACGCGGACCTCGCGACCCCGCTCGGCGAGCCCGGCCGCCGTCACCAGGCCAACGTACCCGGCGCCGATGACGCAGACAACCCCGTCGTCGGCCTGGCCTGTCATCGCAGCGGACTTTAACGGTCGCGCCGCCCCGCCGGCCGCCGCTGCCGGTGGCGGGGCCGACCGGGGCGCCGCCGGTTCCCTTAGGATCTACGGCCATGCCCACGGAGGCCCGGCCGATGCGCCGCGTGGTGATCACCGGTGGGGCGGGATTCCTCGGCTCGCACCTCTCCGAGCGCGCCCTCGGGCGCGGCACCGAGGTGGTGGTGCTGGACAACCTCCTCACCGGCAGCATGGACAACATCGCCCACCTGCTCGGCCACCCCGCCTTCAGCTTCCGGCACCAGGATGTGACCGAGCAGCTGGACGTCGAGGGCGAGGTCGACGCGGTGCTCCACTTCGCCTCGCCGGCAAGCCCGATCGACTACGCGCTCATGCCCATCGAGACCATCAAGGTGGGGACGCTGGGCACCCACAAGGCGCTCGGGCTCGCCAAGGCCAAGGGGGCGCGATTCCTGCTCGCCAGCACCAGCGAGGTCTACGGCGATCCAGCGGTGCATCCGCAGCCGGAGACCTACTGGGGGAACGTCAACCCGGTCGGGCCGCGGAGCATCTACGACGAGGCGAAGCGGGCCGCCGAGGCGTTCACCATGGCCTATCACCACCACCACGGCCTGGACACGCGGATCGTGCGGATCTTCAACACCTTCGGCCCGCGGATGCGCCGCAACGACGGACGCGCCGTGCCCGCCTTCGTCACCCAGGCGCTCGCCGGCGACCCGATCACCGTCTTCGGCGACGGCTCGCAGACCCGCAGCCTCTGCTACGTCGACGACCTCGTCGACGGCATCGAGCGGCTGCTCGCCAGCGACCGCTCCCTGCCCGTCAACATCGGCAACCCCAGCGAGATCACCATGCTCGAGCTGGCCCGGATGGTCCGCGACCTCTGCGGGAGCTCGCAGCGAGATCGTCTTCGAACCCCTGCCGGTCGACGACCCGAGGCGGCGGCGCCCGGACATCGGCGTCGCCCGCGAGCTGCTCGGTTGGGAGCCGCGGGTGCCCCTGGAGCAGGGCCTCAACCGGACCATCGCGTGGTGGCGGGCCACCGGCGGCGGCGAGGACGCCCCCGGCCCGTCCGCCGGGAACGGCGGCGCGTTGGGGTAGGATGCGCCAGCCCATGGCCGCACCGTTCCTCTCGGTCCTGATGCCCGCCCTCAACGAGGAGCGGACCCTCTCCACCGTGCTGGACGCGGTTCTCGAATCCCCGGTCGACCTGGAGGTCATCCTGGTCGACGACGGCTCGACCGACCGGACCTGGGAGCTGATGAGCGCCCGCGCCGAGTCCGACCCGCGGGTGCGCGCCTTCCGGCACCAGGTCAACGGCGGCAAGGGGGCGGCGATCCGCACCGCGCTCCACCACGCACGCGGCGCGGTGGTGCTGATCCAGGACGCCGACCTCGAATACGATCCCGCCGACTACTCGAACCTGCTGGAGCCGATCCGGTCGGGGCGGGCGTCGGTGGTCTACGGCTCCCGGGCGTTCACCAGCCACACCGCGTACTCCTATTGGTACGTCATGGGAAACCGGCTGGTGACCCTCGCGACCAACCTCATCTACAACTGCTACCTCTCGGATATGGAGACGGGCTACAAGGTGATGCCGCGGGAGCTCGCCCTCTCGCTCGACCTGCGCGCCCGCGGCTTCGAGCTGGAGCCGGAGATCACCGCCAAGGTGCTGCGGTCGGGACACCGGATCTACGAGGTCCCGGTGAGCTACGCGGCGCGTTCCCGCGCCGAGGGCAAGAAGCTGACCGCCATGGACGGGGTGCGCGCCGTCCGCGCCCTGATGCGGTACCGGGGCTGGCGGCCGGCGAACCGGGCCTGACCGCCCGATGAGCGCGCGGGTCGCATCGGGACCGGGCGGCCCCGCCGCTCCGACCCCCTCCTCCGACGCGGCGGCAGGCGGCGGCGATGCCCGGCTTCGACGCCTGGCCCTCGCGGTGCTGGCGCCGGCCATCCTCCTCGCCCTGGCGCTGGCGGCGCTCTGGCCGGGGCTCTTCACCGGGCACGACACCATCGTGGGCAACACCGGGGACCCCTCGCTCTTCATCTGGTCGCTGGCGTGGGCGCCCTTCGCCCTCAGCCACCACCTCAACCCGCTGGTGACCGACTACATCCACTACCCGAGCGGCGCCAACCTGATGTGGAACACCTCGATCCTCTTCCCCGCCCTGGTGCTGACGCCGGTCACCAACCTCTTCGGCCCCATCGTCTCCTACAACCTGCTGGCCCTCCTGGGGATGTGGCTCTCCGGCTGGTGCGCCTTCCTGGCGGTGGGCCGGCTCACCCGGCACTGGCTGGCGGCGGGGCTGGCGGGAGTTTTCTACGAGTTCAGCCCCTTCATGGTCGTGCAGATCACCGGCCACGCCCACCTCTTCGTGGCCGTATTCCCGCCCCTGCTCGTCCTCTTCGCGCACGAGATCCTGGTGCGGCAACGCCACCGCGCCTGGTTGATGGGGGGGCTGCTGGGCCTCGCCGCCGCCTGCCAGCTGCTCACCGGCACCGAGCTGCTCGCCATCTCCGCCCTGATGTCGATCCCGGCGCTGGTGACCCTCGCCATCGTCTTCCGGGACCGGCTCCACGACCGGCTTCCCCACGCGCTGCGCGCCGCGGCCGCGGCGCTGGGGGTGTTCGCGGTGCTGGCCGCCTACCCGCTCTACATCCTGCTGCTCGGCCCCCAGCGGGTCTCCGGGTCTCTGCAGGGGTTCGGGTTCGTGGCCCGGCCGACCTCGTTCCTCATCCCCTCCCGCTTCGAGCTCTTCGGCGGGCCCTCCACGGTGTTCGACTCCAGTGTCTACATCGGGGTCCCGCTGGTCATCCTGGGGGTGGCGGTCGCCGTCCGGATGCGCCGTCATCCGGCGGTGCTGGCGGCGGCGGTGACCGTCGTCTGCGCCGTGGGTCTGGCGCTGGGCGGCCACCTCACCATCCACGGGCCGCCCACCCGGATCCCGCTGCCGTGGATCATCGCCCAGCACCTCCCGGTGCTCGAGAACGTCCTCCCGGTCCGCCTGATGGTCGCCGGCTACCTGGCCCTGGCGGTGATCCTGGCCGTCTTCCTCGACCGGGTGCTGGAGGCCCCGCTCCGTCTCCGGGCAGCCGGCCTGGCGGTGATCGTGGTGGCGCTCGTCCCCCTCATCCCCACCCTGCCGATCTACTCCGGCCAGTTCGTGATCCCGGCCTTCTTCACCGACGGCTCCGCCGCGCGTCTGCCCTCGGCCGGCTCGGTGCTGATCACCCCCTATGGCGGCTACGGTCCCGAGGTGTGGCAGGCGGTGGCGGGGATCAGCTTCAAGACCCAGCTCGGGCTGGTCTTCACCCCGGGGCCGGGGGGCCATGTCTGGAACGCGGAGATGGACCCGCTGGGCACGGAGCTGACCGCCCTGGGGAAGGGCGCGGCCGCCCCCGCCCAGCTCTCGGCCGCGGATCGAGCGACCTACCTCGGCGACATGCGCGCCCACGACGTGACCACGGTGATCGTCGGCCCCGCCCCGGGATCAGCCCAGGTGGCTCAGCTCATGACCGAGCTGCTGGGCGGGCCGGGCACCAGCAGCGGGGGCGTGACGGTCTGGTACGGCGTGCAGGAAGGCACCGGGTGACCGGGTGAGCGCTGCGGCGACCGTCCCGGTCCGGCCGGCCACCTCCGCCTCCCCGGGTCGCGCCCCCCGGTCGCGGCGCCTGCTGGTGGCGGCGGCGGCTCCCACCCTCTACCTGGCCGCGGCGGTGGGGGCGATGTGGCCGGGGCTCTTCAGCGGTCACGACTCCATCGTCGGGGCCCCGGGCGATCCCTCCTTCTTCATCTGGCAGCTGCAGTGGGTGCCGTTCGCCCTCGGTCACCACCTCAACCCGCTGGTGACCGACTACCTCATCTACCCGAGCGGCATCAACCTGATGTGGAACAGCGGGATCGTCTTCCCGGCCCTGGTGCTGACCCCGGTCACCGTCCTGCTCGGCCCGATCGTCTCCTACAACCTGCTGACCGTCCTCAGCGTCTGGCTCTCGGGCTGGGTGGCCTACCTCGCCGCCCGCCGCTACTCGCGCCGGTGGCCGGCGGCGGCCGCCGCCGGGCTGCTCTACGCGTTCAGCCCTTACATGGCCAGCCAGATCCTCGGCCACCCCCAGATGTTCGTGGCCGTCTTCCCGCCCCTGCTGATCATCTTCGCGGACGAGATCCTGGTGCGGCAGCGCCAGCGGCCCTGGCTGATCGGGGGGCTGCTGGGGCTCGCCACGGCCGCCCAGCTGCTCACCGGGACCGAGATGCTGACCATCTCGGTGCTGATGGCGATCCCGGCGCTGATCACCCTCGCGATCCTCTTCCGTGCCCTGGTCCGCGGGCGGCTCGACCACGCGCTCCGCGCCGCCGGGAGTGCGCTGGTGGTCTTCGTGGTGGTGGCGGGGTATCCGCTCTACCTGCTCTTCCTGGGACCGCAGCGGCCCGGCGGTGCCCTGGAGGGGTTCGTCTGGGTGGCGCGCCCGGAGTCCTACATCATCCCGACCCACCTCCAGCTGCTCGGCGGGCCGTCGGTGGTCCTCGACTCGTCGGTCTACATCGGCCTCCCGCTGCTGGTCCTCGCCGTCGCGGTCACCGTCCGGATGCGCCGCAACCCGGTGGTGGTGGCGGCGGCGGTGACCGTGGTCTGCGCCATGGTGCTGGCCCTCGGCGGGCGGCTTATCACGGACGGGTCGTACACCGGGTTCCCGCTGCCCTGGCTGATCGCCGATCACCTCCCGGTGATCAAGAGCCTGCTGCCGGTCCGCCTGATGCTGGCCGGCTACCTCGCCCTGGCGATCATCGTGGCGGTCTTCCTGGACCGGGTGCTGGAGGCGGCGCCGCGGTGGCGCGTGGCCGGGCTGGTGGCCGCGGCGGTGGCGCTGGTCCCGCTCATCCCCACCCTCCCGATCCAGTCGACACAGCTGCCGGTGCCCGCCTTCTTCACCGACGGCGCGGCCGCGCGGCTGCCGGCGACCGGTTCGGTGCTGATGACCCCGTACGGCAACCACCCGAGCACCGACGACACCCCCGAGCTCTGGGCGGCGATGTCCGGGCTGGCCTTCAGGACCCAGCTGGGCAGCGTCTACACCCCGACCGCGGGCGGTGGGCATCTCATCGGCCCGGAGATGGATCCGCTGGGGACCGAGCTGAACGCCCTCTGCGAGCTCGGGAGAGTGGCGCCCGCGACCCTGGCGCCCACGGTCCGCGCGACCTACCTGGCCGACCTGCGGGCGCACGGCGTGACCACCATCATCGTCGGCCCCTCGCGGGGCGCTGCCCAGGAGGTCCGGCTGGTCACCGAGCTGATGGGCCGGCCGGGAATCCGCACCGGCGGCGTCACCGTCTGGTACGGGGTGGGCGCGATCAGCGGATAGTCGGCGATCAGCTGGAGGCCGGCGACTCCGGGTCCGCGCCGGCGTCCGAGTCCCCGGGGGCGGGCGCCACCGGGCCGGCGCCCGGGCCGGCGAAGCCGGGAGCGGGGCCACCCGGAGGGCTCCAGCCGGTGAGATCGGCGCGGCGCCGGAAGTAATCGTCGCGGGTCAGCTGACCGCGGGCATAGGCGAGGTCGAGCTCGTCGAGGGCCGGGTGGCGGAAGCGGGGCCCGTAACCGACGCCGCCGTACCAGCCCATCCGCGCCGGGCGGCCGGGGCGGGAGAGGGCCACGACCAGCCAGATGATCGACGCGATCATCAGGGCGAAGAGGATCAGACCGACGATGTCGAACCAGAGGGGGAAGCCGAACCCGGCTCCATGGCCATAGCGAATGAACATGGGGGCACTGTAACCCGGCGGGTCTTTCGTTCCGATGACGAGAGCGACGCGCTCAGGTCGCTCCCACGGCGATGCGGCGCAGCCCACCGGTGCCGAAGCTGGCGACCGTGGCGGCGGCCCGGGCCAGCCCCTCCGCGAGGGCTGCGGCGAAGAGCCCCTCGTCGTCGCGCTCCGCCGCCGCGCAGAGCCCGAGGAAGCCGCCGGCGACCGCATCCCCGGCGCCGGTGGGATCGATCACCTCGTCCACCGGCGCGGCCGGCAGCTCGAGGATGCCGGACGAGGTCACCAGGGCCGCCCCCAGCGGGCCGGCCTTGACCACCACGGCGCGGAGGCGCCCGTGGCCCAGCAGGCTGCGCGCCGCGACCTCCCAACCGGGCGCCAAGGGAACCAGGCCGGCCAGCTCGAGCCGGTTGAGGAAGAGGATGTCGCAGCCGTCCACGACCTCCAGGACCGCGTCACGCTCGGGCCCGGTGAAGCAGGCCATGCTGTCGACCCCGATCAGCCGGGCCGAGGACTGGGCGAGGATGTCGCGCTGCAGGGTCGGGCGCATGCTGCCCAGGAAGAGCACCGGCGCGCGGGCGGCTCCGGGGGTGAGATGGGGGCGCCACTCCGGTTCGCAGCCGGGCTCCTCCGCCACGGTCACCGCCACCCAGCGCTCGAAGTCGTGGACGGCGTGCCAGCGGAAGGTGGGCTCCGGGCTCACCTCCACCCCGCTCATGTCGACCGGCAGTCCGGCGAGGCTCCGGCGCAGCTCCGCCGCGGCGTCCTCGCCGACGATGGTGCTGACGTGCACCCGCGCATGGGGTGCGGCCGCCAGGGCGAAGTAGAGGCTCGAGCCGCCGATCTGCCGGGTCCGCCGGCCCCGCGGGGTGACGATGTCGTCGAGATGAACGGTCCCCGCCGCGGTGATCTCCCAGGACATGGGGTCGGGCCGGCGGCGCCGTTCAGCCGGCGGGGAAGAGCGGGATGATCCGGGCGAGCTGCGGCTCCAGCCGCTGCCGCGCCTCCGCCTGCAGGATCTCCTGGGCGGCGAAGAGGAGATCGCTGACGCGATCCGCGCTCCGGTCGATCCCCAGCTCGTCGCGCAGCGCCGGCTCCACCGCCCCGATCAGCCGGGCCACCGCTCCCCAGAGCACCGGGGGAAGCGGACGGATGCCGCGCACCCGGCACTCCTCCACCAGGTCGAGGAGGGCGTCGGACTCGCGCAGGCGCAACCGTGCCACCGCGAGCCGCTCCCGGCGGAAGCGCGCCCGGCGCTCGATGTCGACCAGCTCGGCCCGAGTGGCGGCGAGCGGTCCCGGCCGGCTGCGCAGCACGGCGGCGGAGATCATCTGAGCATTCTAGAGACGCGGGCGCTCCCGGGCCGTGCGGCCCGAGTGACGATCGCCCGCCGCCCGGAATCCGCGCCGATCCGGTGCCGGCGAGCCTGAGGCCCCGGCACTCAGGTCAGGAGGCGGCGGCCGCCTCCACCGGGTAGGAGAGGGAGCGCCAGCGGCCCTCCACCGCGACCAGGTGCACGGTCCGCGCGAGCTTCACCCGCCGGTGTCCCGCGTCGAAGCTGTACTCGACGTCGAGCTCGGCGACCTGACGGTGGCAGTCGCCGCGGTGGGGGTCGACCCACTCGTCCAGGTGGCGGACGGCGGTGACGTTGACGCTCTCCAGGGATTGCAGCGAGCCCTCGCCGTGAGCGGCGGCGAAGCGCTCGGCGCTGCCCCAGCGGAGCTGGCACTCGGGGGCGAGCAGGGCGAAGGCTCGAGCGTGCTGACCGCCCCGGATCAGCTCCACGAAGAGGGCCTCGCTGAAGGCGGGATTGCCGGACGGGCGGGAGCCGCCGCGCCGCGAACCGCGATCGTGCGCCGCCACCAGGGCGCGGACCCGGTCGCGGAGCGGCCGGGCCGTCGCCGGCGCGTCGGACTCGACCAGGGTGACCGGGCCCTCGGCGCCGCGCGACCAGAAGGTGCGGGTGTTGGCGTCGACCAGGACGCGGCTGGCCGGGCGGGTCGCGATCAGCAGGCCCGGCTGCGAGGCCGCCGAGGGGATGGGGCGCCCAGTGCCGCCACGTCGGCGTCTCACGGCGGGGAGGATCGGCCGCGCCCAGCCCATTCCGCCGCCAGCATAACCGCTGCGGGTGGAGCGCGGCAGGCCCCTGGGGCGGCTCGCTACGATCCTCCGCATGGCGGGCACCCGCATCCTGCTGGCCGAGGACGAGGGAATCGTGGCGCGGCCGCTGATCGTGGCCCTCCGGGACCGCGGCCACGAGGTGCGCTGGGTCCGCGCGGTCCGCGAGCTGCGCACCGAGCTGCCCGCGTTCAGTCCCCAGCTGCTGGTGCTCGACGTCACCCTCGACACCGACGGCCTGGAGTTCCTCCAGGCGATCCGCTTCACCGCGGACTGCCCGCCGGGAGGGGTGGTGGTGCTCGCCGATCCCGGCGACACCGCCTCCCGCGACCGCGCCCACCAGCTCGGGGCGGCCGCGGTGGTGAGCAAGCCGGTGGAGCAGGCGCGGCTGGTGGCCCTGGTCGAGGAGCTGGTCAGCTTCCTGTAGGCGGGGCTGGCCTCAGGCCGGCTCGGCGAGCGGTTCGGGAGCGGTCCGCTCCCTCACGTCGACGCGGCTGAACGCCAGGTACGCGACGAAGCCGGCGATCACGATGAAGAGGCTGACGCTGACCGTGCCCCGGCCCCAGTTGAGCCCCCCGAGGGCGTGGGGGACGCCCATCCAGTCGGCGAAGGACGCCCCCAGGGGACGCGTGACGATGTACGCGAACCAGAACGCCACCACCGCGTTGAGACCGCTGAACCGGTGGGCCAGGGCGGGGATCGCGATCACCACCGCGAAGAGGACCCCAGAGGTGAGATAGCCGAGGTGGAAGGTCGACGCGGTCATGTCGCCGACGGCCGTCCCCAGGGCGAAGGTGACGCACACCGTCGCCCAGTAGAAGAGCTCGCGCCGGAGCGTGACGATGCTGTGGATCGAGAGCGTGCCCTCGGTGCGGTACCAGGCCACGAACACCGCCACCAGGATCACCGCGAAGACCAGCGACGAGGCAACGTACGGGACCCTCAGCTCGATGTGGGTGGCGTCGGCGACCATGGTCCCGAAGACGGCCACCATCAGCACGGCCAGCCAGTACACCCAGGCCACGTAACGGCGGACCCGGAGCTGAAGTGCCATGGCCACCGCGAAGCCGGCCGCGCCCAGGGCGACCGCGACGAAGGGGTCGATCTGGTGGACGAGGTAGTCCGAGGTCGCCTCCCCCTGGGCCGTGGTCAGCACCTTGACGATCCAGAAGTAGGCGGTGATCTCGGGGACCTTGCGCAGCCGCGTGGCCGGGGTCATGAGCCGAAATTACCATGCTGCGCGCGGGGTGGCCGGCGCGCCGATGGCCTGAGGACGGGACGCCGGCGCGGCGCCCGGGAGCTTCCGCGCCGGGCCTCCGGGTCAGTCCCGGCGGTCCGCGGTCTGGCGGCGGCGCTGCCGGCGCCGGGTTCCCGAGGCCCGCCAGCAGACCTCGATGCTGCGCTGGATGTACTCCAGGGAACGGCCCACGTTGATCGAGGATGACTCCCGCGTGTACCGGGTGGGGATGGCGACCTCCTGGATCCGGAAGCCGCCCACGACGGCGGCCACCAGGATCTCGGTGTCGAAGACGAAGTCGTCCGAGTAGGTCTCGAAGGGGATCGACTCCAGGAAGCGGCGGCTGTACGCCTTCATCCCCGAGTGCATCTCGGTGAAGTGGGTGCCCAGCAGCATGTTCTCGACCACGGTGCTGAACCGGTTGCCCCAGTACCGGTAGAGGGGCATGCCCCCCGCCCTCGGGTTCCCGGTGCAGGCGAACCGGGAGCCGAAGGTGAAGTCGGCGACCCCGGCCACGATGGGGGCCACCAGGGCCGGGACGGCCGTGGGGTCGTACTGGTAGTCGGGGTGGAGCAGGACGATGACGGTGGCGCCGAGGTCGAGCGCCTCCCGGTAGCAGGTCTTCTGGTTGCCGCCATAGCCCCGGTTCCGGTCGTGGACCCGGACGTCGATGCCGAGCCGCCGGGCGACGTCGACGGTGCCGTCCGGGGAGGCGTCGTCGACCAGCAGCAGGTGGTCGGCGGAACCCTCGGGAAGGGCGCCGATCGTCTGCTCCAGGGTGTCCTCCGCCTTGTAAGCGGGGAGGGTGACGACGGTGAAATGACCCCCGGGTCCCATCAGGCCGCCGACGATACCAGATGCGGACGGAACCCCAAACGCGTCCGCGGCCCGGTCGCGACCCTCCGCCAACGGCGGGTCCGACCGTGACTCCTCATCACCGGGTCGGAGAGTGCGCATTCACGGGGCCGCTGGGGTAGGTTAGGCGCGCATGAGCACCGCCACGAAACCCGCGGACGGCCCGGCCGCCGGCCGGCCGCCGCACCACCGGCGAGGGCCGCAGGCGGGCCGCATCGGAGCCGGCCTTCTCACCCTTCTCCTGCTCCTCTTCGCCGCCGTCCTCGGCGGGGCGATGCTGCTGGTGATGGTCCAGAACCCAGCCGGCGGGACCGGCGGTCTGGTCTCGACGACGCCCACCCCAACACCTCAGGCGCTGGCCTCCCCGGGGAGCGGGGCGGCGACGGCGAGCCCCGGAGCATCGTCGAGCCCCACCGCCTCGGGAGCCCCGACCGCGACCCTGGAGGCCATCGCCGCTCTCCTCTTCCCGGCCTCGGGGACAGCCTGCGGGGACTCGAGCGGCGACTACACAGCGTGCCCGGTCAGCTCCCGCATGGAGGAGCGGCTCGCCGCCCTGGACGCCGTCGCCAGCCGCCCATACCGTCCGATGTGCCGCTGCAGTCGCGACTGGGAGAGCGTCGCGATCGTGGCGGCGTCCACACCCGACACGGTCGACGTGAACTTCACCTTCACGGGCGGCACGGTGACCATGGTGGTGTCGATGGTGCCCGGGGCGGGCGGCGTGGGATGGGTCGCCGACGACACCTCATGCGGGGGCGGCGATCTGTACGCGCAGAGCGAACCCCCGCCCTGCTGGGCGCCGGGATAGCGCGGTCACGCCACCAGGCCGGCGCACCGGCCCGAGGTCGCCCCGGGTCAGCCCCCCCCGTCGTCCCGGGCGGGGGCGTCCTCGGCGCCGGCGCCACGCGGTCGCGGCCGGGGCCGGCGGCCGCTGGGCTTGAGGGCGAAGAGCCACCAGTGGAGGTAGCGGGCAAGCCACTTGGAGACGTTGAAATTGGAGGTTCCGTCGGCGCGGTCCAGCCAGATCGTGGGGATCTCGGCCACCGGGAGGCCCCGGCGCTTGGCCTTGGCCACCATCTCGATGCCCAGGGTGAAGCCGGCGTCCGACTCGATGCCGGCCTCGCGCAGGAAGTCCCGCGAGTAGGCCTTGAACGAATTGGTCGGGTCATGGGTCCCCACCCGGCCGACCAGGTGCAGCGAGACCCCCGCCAGCCGCGAGATCGCCCCCTTGGTCCAGGGGCCGCCCACCTGCTGGCCGCCGCGCATGTACCGGGACGCGCAGGCGACCACGACCCCGCGCTCCACCAGGCGGGTGAGCTGGTCGATCTGATGGGGATCGTCGCTGCCGTCAGCCATGGTCACCACCACCACGTCGCTCTCGGCGTGGTCGACGCCGAAGCGAAGGGCGGCGGCGGGGCCGCGGCCGTAGGTGTTGTGGAGCGGGCGCAGGCGGGGCTCCCGGCGCCGGTACTCCTCCAGGTGGGGGACGGTGGTGTCGGCGGCGTCGTCGTAGACCGCCAGCGCCTCGCAGGGAAGGGTCACCGCCTCGAAGACCCGGTCGAGGAAGTCGACGATCGCCGGCCCCTCGTTGTAGACCGGCACGACCACGGAGACGCGGGGCATCGGCCGGTCAGACCCGGACGCCGTCGCCGAGGACGTTGAAGACGTCGACGACCGGGACGGACGGCTTCAGGGCCCGGTACTCCGGGTGCGGGGTGGCCACGATCAGCAGCTCGGCCCTGGCCAGCACCGTCTCCAGCGGCACCAGGTCGGGGTCGGTGGTGACCAGCGGATCGGTGCAGAGCACCTCGCGGGCCTTGAGCGCCAGCACCCTCTTCAGCTTGTAGCTGAGGCTCGAGCGGGTGTCGTCGGAGCCGCCCTTGAAGGCCATCCCCAGGATCCCGACGGTCATCCCGGAGAGGTCGAACCGGCGCTCCAGCTGGCCCACCAGGTAGAGCGGCAGACCCTCGTTGATCATCACGCTGGCGTGCCCGAGGGTGAAGCGGTTCTCGTTGAAGGCCGCGATCTGCATGGTGTCCTTGAAGAGGCAGGGACCGGCGGCGAAGCCCGGACCGGGCATGTCCGCCGCGCGCGGGTAGTGGTAGGTGACGGCGTTGCGGATGCGCTCGAAGTCGAGGCCGAAATCGTTGGCGATCATGAAGAGCTGGTTGGCGGTCGCGAACTTGATGTAGCGCCAGGTGTTGGTGAAGAGCTTGGCCAGCTCCGCCTCCTCGGGGACCAGCTCGACGATCTCCGGGGTCAGGACCCGGAAGAGGGTGGCGGCGCGCTCGATGGCCCGCGGCTGCCGGCCCGAGACGATCTGGGGCAGCGAGCTCAGCTCCTCGAGGGCGTGACCCTCGGCGATCCGCTCCGGGCAGAAGACGACGTCGACGTCCCTGCCCAGCTCCGCCATCCGCTTCTCCACCATCGCGGTGACGCCCGGGTACACCGTGCTGCGCAGCACCAGCAGCTGGCCGTCCACCAGGCGGGGGACGATCTCCTCGAGGGCGCGGAGCACCGCGCCGATGTCGGGATTGAGGTACCGGTCCACCGGGGTCCCGATGACCACCACCAGGGTCTCTGCGGTGCTCAGCGCCGCGCCGTCGGTGGTGGCGATCAGCTTCCCGCTGGCGAGGACCTTGGGGAGCAGGTCGGCCGCCCCCTCCTCCCGGAAGGGCATGTGGCCGCTGTTGACGGTCGCCACCGAGCCGGCGTTGGTGTCCTGCAGGACGACCGACTGCCCTCGGTCGGCAAAGGCGATCCCGAGCGGCAGCCCCACGTGCCCGCAGCCACCGAGGATGGCGATGTCTCGATCGAACACGGGCTGCCTCCCGATTCCCCTGGCCGCGACGGTACGAGGCGCGAGTATACCGGCCCCGCCGAGCAAGCCGGGCCGGGCGGATCAAACGCGCCGGACAATTCAGACACGGGCCCCTCGCTGCCCGCCTCCGGTCAGGACGAGGGGATCGAGGGGTCGAGGCTGGCGATGTCACCCAGCACGACCCCGAACCAGAGGTCGCCGTCGGGGCCGCTGGCGCCGACCGTGGGATAGGTGTTGGCCGGGATGATGCCGGTCAGCGGGTAGACCGCGCCGACGGTCCCGGCGGTCGACACGCTGCAGACTGCCGGGGCGTTGATCGCCTGGACGGTGACCCAGAGGTTCCCGTCGGGCCCGGCGGTTATGTCTCCGGCGCCCGCGGTCGCGCACCCTGTGAGCGGGAACTCCTCCATCGACCCGTCGACCGCGATCCGAACCAGTTCGTTGTTGGCCGCCCAGGTCTCCCAGAGCGCGCCGTCCGGACCGACGGTCAGGCCGTGATCGTTCCACGCAACGCCCTCATTCATCGCATTCGGGATGGGGTAGACGCTGACCGTCCCCGCCATGGTGATCCGACCGATGCTGGCCGCCATGGGGACGTCGAACCAGAGCGCCCCGTCCGGACCCACCACGATGGTCTGCGCGGCCTCTGCCGACAGGGACGCGGGAAGCTGGTAGGTGGTGACCGCGCCCGCGGTCGTCATCCGTCCGATGAATCCGCCCGGGTTGATCTGGGCTGAGGTGGTGACCGCGGTGAACCAGAGCGCGCCGTCGGGGCCCCACACCAGCCGGAAGGACCCCACTCCGGGGATCGGGAACTGCTGCTGGAGGGTCCCCGCGGTGGTCCACCGCCCGATGTACGACTGGTCGCCCTGCGCCTCGAGGGTCCAGAGATACCCGCCGCCTGAGGTCAGGTCCTCGACGGCCTCCGAAGCGGGGAACAGCGAGATGGCCCCGCCGGTCGTGACCGACCCGATGCCCCCGACCGTCCCCGAGGGGGTCCCCCAGCCGAACCAGGTCTCACCGTTCGGACCGGCGATGATGGCGTTGACCTGCTGGCCCTCACCGGGGGACGGCAGCCGGTAGGTCTCGACCGCGCTGCCCACCTGGCCCGGGGTGGGGGTCGATGCCGGTGTGGGCGCGACGGTCGGGGTTGCGGTGGGCCCCGTGGACGGGGTGGTGAGCCCGCCGCTCGGGGCCGCCGTGATCGCGGGGCTCGCGGTGCCCGTTGCACTCGGGATCGCTGCCAGTGGATGCCGGGAGCCGCCGTTCCCGTGCCCGGCGGCGAACCCGATGACGATCACCGCCGCGGCCAGCACCGCCACCAGCCCGGTGGCCGCGAACGCCACCGCGCGATGCCCCCGGGCAGGTGGACGCTGGGGACTCGGCTCGCCCGAGGACGGGTAGGTGGAGTACCCGTGGAGGTACTCGGTGAGCCGGCGGATGAGGTCGCTGTCGGATCGATCAGTCATCGCGCAGTTCCTTGCGCAACCGGGCCAGGGCCCGGGAGAGATGGCTGGCCACCGCACCGGGGCTGCACCCCATCAGCACGGCGCACTCGGAGAGGGTGTAGCCGTGCTCGTAATGGAGCGCGACCACGGCTCGCTGCTGGCGGGAGAGGCGGGCGTGGGCGCGGTGGAGGTCGAGGTACCGGCCGTCGGCTTCGAGATGCCGATCGACCGCGGCGAGGCGCTCATCGCTGTCAGTTCTCGACGGACGGCGGCGCAGCCAGGCGCGCCGGCGCAGCGCCTGGCGCAGGCAGATGGTGGTGAGCCAGGCCCGGCTGTGGCCGGGGTCGGCCAGGTTGGACCAGCCCCGCCAGGCGGCCACCGCCGTCTCCTGAACCGCGTCCTCGGCATCCTCGGGGTCGCGGAGGACGGCGAGGGCGATGGCGAAGAGCCGCCGGCCCTCGGCCGCGAGCAGCCGCTCGAACTCGTCCTGCTCCAGCGCCGCGGCGTCCACCATCGGGCCGTATTCTGCGGTGAGGACGACACCACCTACCACACCCATTAAGAGCGCGCCGGACCCCGATTACGTTACAGGCGGCTGTTCCGGGCGAGCTGTCAAGCGGGGTCCTGGAACCAGCCGGCCACATCCACGACGGCGTTGATGGTGCCGAGATCGTTGAAGAGGTCGACGGCTCCGGAGCTCGAGAGCTGGACGATCACCAGGTTCGGGATGTTCTGGGAGGCGTTGATGTTGAGGTCACTGGCGAGCGGCAGGGCGATGCCGGCCGGGTAGAGGGTGAAGAGCGTCCCGGCCGTCCCGTTGACCGCGGTCACGTTGGCGATCACCGCCACCGGCGGGTTGGCCCCTGCCGCGGTGGGCAGGCCGTCGACCCCCGCCACCGGGATGGTCAGGGTGTCCCCCTGGGTCAGCGTCTCCCCGGAGCACTCGGTGGCGTAATCGACGTCGGCGGCCCCCCGCGAATCACAGAGCCGCAGCGGGCTGACCGCGTAGAAGAGCGCGCCCGGAGTGCTCTCACTCCCATCCCCGAACCAGCCGTTGATGTCCAGGATGTAGTTGATCGTCCCCAGCGAGTTGTAGACGCAGACGTCCTGGTCCGGGCCCAGCGGCACGATCACCCGGTTGGGCAGGTTGTGCGCAGCCCCCACGTTGAGGTTGGAGAAGCTCGGCGTCGTGGTCGGGCAGGCGTCACTGCCGTTCGGCGGCACCACGCTGAGGTAGGTCCCGGAGGAGCCGTCCACGGCGGTCAGGTTGAGCGCCACCGCCTCGGCGGTGCCGTCGCTGGGCACCAACTCGGAGCAGCCCGGGTCGCCCTCGGGACATCCCGAGACCACCACCTTCTGCCAGGCGCCCGCGGTCAGCGGGGTGCCGGAGCAGGCGGTGTCCATGCCGGAGCGCGTGTCACAGAGCCGCAGCGGGGCGATGGGGTGGAACGTCCCCGACGCGCCCGTCGGCGCCGCGAAGTACCCCTCGACGTCGACCGCCACGTCGATAGAGCCCTGCGAGTTGTAGAGGGAGAGCTCGCCTCCCGTGCCCAGCGCCACCACCACCAGGTTGGCCTCATTGTTCCCCGGTCCCACGTTCAGGTTGGAGGCGGTGGGGACGGCCGATCCGGCCGGGAACATGGTGAGGAAGGTGGACGCGCTCCCGTCGATCGCGGTCAGGTTGACGACCACCGCCTGGGCTCCGTCGGGCACCGACTCGCTGTTCACCACCTGGCCGGTCACCGCGAAGGTCATGGTCGAGCCGGCGGCGAGGGCACCGTGCGCGGTGCACTCGGTGGTGTAGCCGACCGAGGCGGCGCTCCGGGTGTCACAGAGCCGGAAGGGCTTCAGCGGCGTGTACGCGCCCGCCGTCCCCGCCTGGCCCAGCGGGGCGAGCGGCGCGACCGGGCCGTAGGCGACGTTGAAACCATTCCCGGACGAGTTCGGAGTGGAGGGCGTGGAGATGAGCTGATCGGCATCGCTGTACATGAAGATGCCGTCGGCGCTGGTCAGCTCCGGGTTGCCCCCGTTCACGGTCGCAGCGGTGAAGGTCAGCTCGCCGTAGTCCGCCAGAGTGGAGAGCGTGCAATCGGCCGGGAGGGGCCCGGTGCATAGCTCTGGCCGCTCCATGATCCACTCAGCAGAGCTTTCGGACGAGGTGTAGTCGATGGTCGTGCTGCTGTAGGAGCCGCCGCCGGTCTTGTCCTGGATCGCGATCCCCCAGACGTTGGCGCTCTGCTCGGCGATGCTGGCGCAGACGGTGTCACCGGGGGTGACAGCGAAGAGGAGTGCGGGTTCGGCCGGCAGAAGTTCGGTCCAGGCAAAGTAGTACACCTGTCCCTGGTAGGACTCCTCCGTGGTGCCGGTCTGGATGAGAGTGGTGTCGCCTCCACTGAAGCCGCCTATCCCCACCCATGCCGAGGAGTAGGTGTCCAGAGGGGTCACGGGCACGGCGGGGACGTCCCAGCAGGCAGACACACCGGTGTAGGTTCCCTCGTCGAGGGCGTAGCCCGACCAGTTGTACGTCAGCACTTCGCCGTTCAGCGTCCGCGTGGGTGCCTGAGGCACGACTCGGATCATCGGTTGGTGGCGGACGGTGGGCGGTGCTGCAGCGGCCGCAAGAGCCGGGGCGGCGGCCGTCGCCAGTCCACCCGTGACCAGGCTCGCGAGCGCCGCGACCAGGGCCAGGCGCCGGGCGGTTCCCCGCAGCCGCACCGGCCCCGGCACGAACCGGAAGAGGTGGGTGACAGGGGCGACGTCCCGCAGCGAGGGCGTCGCCGGGTCGACGCCCGCCCTCTGTCGAGCAGGCGCGCGGCGGGTTTGAGGCGAGGGGGTGGACATTGCCCGGCGATTATGGGTGAGAACCCGGGAGAGTGACAGGCGCCCGGCTCACGTCGCCGAACTGTGACGCCCGGGCGAGCGGCCACCTTCCCGGGCGGACGGAGGAGCAGTCGCCCCTGGAACTCAGGCGGGGCCCCGGACGCTCACGCCGGCGGGGGCGACCCCGCGGCGCGCTCCGCCAGGTAGGCCCTGAGCCCGTCCCGCCAGGGCGGCAGGGATGCCTCCCCCAGCTCCGCCCAGGCGCGATTGGCGAGCACCGAGTATTCGGGCCGGGGGGCGGGGGTGGGGAACTCCGCCGTGCTGATCGCGGTCACCGGCACCTTCAATCCCGCCTCCTCGACGATCGCCTCGGCGAACCCGTGCCAGGTGGTGCTCCCCGCGTTGGTGAGGTGGTAGGTGCCGGAATCGCCCCGCTCGACCAGCCGGACCAGCGCCGGAGCGAGGTGCCCCGTCCAGGTCGGGGAGCCCCACTGGTCGGCGACCACCCGGAGCACCCCGCGCTCGCCGGCGAGCCGCAGCATGGTGAGCACGAAGTTGGGGCCCTCCTGGCCGTACAGCCACGCTGTGCGGACGATCTGGTGGGACGGAAGGACGGCCCGCACCGCCTCCTCGCCGGCCAGCTTCCCGCGCCCGTAGGCGCTCTGCGGGTTGGGAGTCGCGGTCTCGTCGATGGGCTGGGTGGCGGTGCCGTCGAAGACGTAGTCGGTGCTCAGGTGGCAGAGCAGGAGGCCGCGGTCCCGGCAGGCTTCGGCGAGGACCCGCGGGCCGTCCGCGTTGATGCCGCTCGCCGCCACCTCCTCGGTCTCGGCCGCGTCCACGCGGGTCCATGCCGCGCAGTTGATGACCGCGTCGGGTTGCTCCCGGTCCAGCAGTGCCGCCACCGAATCGGGATCGCGGATGTCGACGCTCTCGACGTCATGGCCGGAGGCCCGGTGAGGCGACCCGGCCAGGGTGCGCATCAGCTCGCGGCCGAGCTGTCCGCGCGAGCCGATGACCTCGATCCTCATCAGACCGCTACCCCGGGGCGCCCGGACCGACCGGCCGGTAATTCCGCCGGTAGAACTCCCAGAACTCGCCACTCTTGAGCGGCCGCCACCACTCCTCGTGCTCCGCGTACCAGCGGACGGTCAGCTTCATCCCCCGGTCGAAGTCGATCCGCGGCTCCCAGCCCAGGGCTCGGAGCTTCGAGGCGTCGATGGCGTAGCGCCGGTCGTGGCCCGGCCGGTCGCTCACGAACTGCTTGAGCTCGGGCGGCTTCCCCAGCAGCCGGAGCACCGCGTCGGCGACGGTGGTCCCGCTGATCTCCCGACCCGCCCCGATGTTGTAGTCCTCCCCGGGAATGCCCCGCCGCAGGGCCAGGTCGATGCCGCGGCAGTGATCCTCGACGAAGATGTAGTCGCGCACCGCCCTCCCATCGCCGTAGATCGGCAGCGGCCGGTCCTCCAGGGCGTTGGTGATGAAGAGCGGGATGATCTTCTCCGGGTACTGGTTCCAGCCGTAGGTGTTCGAGCCCCGGGTGACGATCGCCGGCAATCCGTGGGAGGCGCGGTAGGCCTGGACCAGCATCTCGCCGCCCGCCTTGCTCGCGCTGTACGGACTCCGTGGTCGGAGGGGGTCGCCCTCCCGCGAGCGCCCCGCGCCGACGTCCCCGTAGACCTCGTCGGTGCTCACCTGGAGGAAGCGCGCATGCCCCGCCGACCGCGCCGCCTCGAGCAGCACGTAGGTGCCGTAGACGTCGGTCATGATGAACTGGCCGGGTGCCTCGAGGGAGCGGTCGACGTGCGACTCCGCGGCGAAGTTGACGATCACGTCGCAGTCGGGGGCGAGCTCTCCCACCACCCCCGGGTCGGCGATGTCACCCTTCACGAAGCGGTAGCGGGGATCGTCGCGGACCGGGTCGAGGTTGCGCTGGTTGCCGGCGTAGGTGAGCTTGTCGAGGACGGTGACCGAGTCCTCGGGATGCTCGCGCAGCGTCATCCGGACGAACTCGCTGCCGATGAACCCCGCCCCGCCGGTTACGAGCAGCCGCATCTCAGATGTTCTCGATGCTCCAGTCGAAGCCGATGCGTGGATCGTCGAAGGCGATCCGCCCCTCGTCGGGATCCGCCGGGTCGTAGGGCTCGGTCACGTAGTAGTTGAGGATGACGTCGCGGAGGTCGAGCGCCTGGTAGCCGTGGGCCACGTATGGGGGGATCGCCACCATCCGGGGGGCATTCTCCCCGAGGATGATCGGCTGGATGCGCCCCGCGGTCGGGGAGCCCTCCCGGAGGTCGACCAGGACCACCCGGGCGTTGCCGGCCACGATGTCCCAGTAGTCCCACTGGCGCTTGTGCCAGTGAAACGCCTTGATCAGCTCCGGGGGGTTACCGCCCCGCGCATAGGCGAGGCTGCGCGACATCTGGGCAAAGGGCTGGGCGGGGATGAAGGGCCGGCCGTCGTCGTCGAGGTCGCCCCGCTTGAGCTGCTCGATGAAGTAGCCGCGCTGGTCGGCGTGCTTGCGGAACGTCTTCACCATCACGTCGTCGATGCGCCCCAGGCGCTGCGAGGCCGGCACGGCGCCGATCGCGGCGAGCACCCGCTCCATGGATTCGGGGATCGGCATCCAGGCCATCAGCGCAACTCCACTCGCGATTGGTCGCCGAGCATCAGCCGGTAGGCGCGCGGCCGCTCCGAGGAGGAGCAGACGGTGCACCCCTTGCCGATCAGCGAGGACTCGATCTTCCCGTCGACCCCATCGATGACGCTGCCCGCGAGCACGATCGAGTGCTCGATCTCGGAACCCCGGATGGTGCAATCGTGGTAGATGGAGGTGAAGGGTCCGACGTAGGCCTGCTCGATGACAGTGCCGGAACCGATGATGGCCGGTCCGCGGACCAGGCAGTTGCGGAGCTGAGCCCCTGGCTGGATGACGACCTTCCCCTCCAGCCGCACGTCCTCGCCGAGGCTGCCCTCGACCAGCGGCTCGAGGGTGTCGAGGATGATCCGGTTGGCCTCCAGCATATCCTCGAGGCGCCCGGTGTCCTTCCACCACCCGGTGATGACATGGGGTATCACCCGGGCTCCGTCGTCGATCATCCGCTGGATCGCGTCGGTGATCTCCAGCTCGCCGCGGGCGCTGGGCTTGATCCGCTCGATGGCGCCGAAGACCGCCGGGGAGAAGAGGTAGACGCCGACCAGCGCGAGGTCGCTGCGCGGTACCGCAGGCTTCTCGACCAGCCTCACCACCCTCCCGTCCTCCAGCTCGGCCACCCCGAAGCGCTGGGGCTCGGGCACGCGGGACAGCAGGATCTCGGCGTCCGGGGCCAGCCGGCGGAACTCGTCGACGAACTCGGTGATCCCGTCCCGGATCAGGTTGTCGCCCAGGTACATGACGAACCGATCCTCGCCCAGGAAGTCCCGGGCGGTCAGCACCGCGTGGGCGAGGCCCAGCGGCCCCTCCTGGGGGATGAAGGTCACCCGAGCCCCGAACCGCGAGCCGTCGCCGACCGCCGCCCTCACCTCCGGGCCGGTCTCTCCGGTGATGATCCCGATCTCCGTGATGCCGGCGGCGACCACCGACTCGATCCCGTAGAAGAGGATCGGCTTGTTGGCGATCGGCACCAGCTGCTTGGCGCTGGTGTGAGTGATCGGCCGGAGGCGGGTGCCGGTGCCCCCGCTCAGGATCAGCGCCTTCACCTGGTCACCTCCGTGTCACCCCGGCGAGCGGCGCCTCCAGCCCGGTGCGATCCCGACAGAGCCGCCCAGCCGGCCGCCGGCCGGGTCCCCGGGCGCGCGGACGCGATGATAGCAGCGTCCACCGAGACATCGAGGACGTGCCAACCGCGTCAAGCCGGTCCAGGATGCCCGGCTGCCGGCGCACCGGGGCGGCCCAGGCGGGCCGCCCCGAGCGCGCAAGGCGGAGTGGATCAGACGGTGGGCGGATCCTGGAACCAGCCGGCGACGTCCACGATTGCGTCGATGGTGCCCAGGTCGTTGTAGAGGTCTAGCTCTCCGGAGGCGGACAGCTGGACGATGCCGAGGTTCGCGACGTTCTGGGAGGCGTTGATGTTGAGATCACTGGCGAGCGGCTGGGAGATCCCCGCCGGGTAGAGGATGAAGAGCGTGCCGGACGTCCCCGCCACCGCGGTCACGTTGGCGATCACCGCCACCGGCGGGGTGGCGCCGCCGATCGGCACCCCGTCCACCCCCGCCACGGCCACGGTCAGCGTGTCGTCCGGGGTCAGGGTCTCGTCGGTGCACTCGGTGGAGTAGTCGACCACGAACTCGTCGCGGGTGTCGCAGATGCGGGTGGGCGGGATCGCGTAGTAGAGGGCACCCTGGGTGCTCTCACTCCCGTCCCCGAACCAGCCGTTGATATCCAGGATGTAGTTGATCGTCCCCAGCGAGTTGTAGACGCAGACGTCCTGGTCCGGGCCCAGCGGCACAATCACCCGGTTGGGCAGATTGTGCGCCGGCCCCACATTGAGGTTGGAGAAGCTCGGCGTCGTGGTCGGGCAGGCGTCGCTGCCGTTCGGCGGCACCACGCTCAGGTAGGTCCCGGAGGAGCCGTCCACCGCCGTGAGGTTGAGCGCCACCGCCTCCGCGGTGCCGTCGCTGGGCACCGGCCCGGAGCAGCCGGGGTCGCCCTCGGGGCATCCCGAGACCACCACCTTCTGCCAGGCGCCCGCGGTCAGCGGGGTGCCCGAGCAGGCGGTGTCCATCCCCGACCGCGTGTCACAGAGCCGCAGCGGCGCCATGGAATGGAAGAGTCCCGCCTGTCCCGTCCCTCCCGAGGCCGCCGAGAAGTACCCCTCGACGTCGACCGCGACGTTGATGGAGCCCTGGGCGTTGTAGACCGTGAGCTCACCCCCCGCCCCCAGCGCCACCACCACCAGGTTGGCCTGGTTGGTCGCGTAATCCACGTTCAGGTTGGAGGCGCTGGGCAGGTTCGACCCGGCCGGGAAGACCGTGAGGAACGTCCCCGCGTTGCCGTCGATGGCGGTGACGTTGACCACCACCGACTGGGCGTCGGCGGGCACCGTCTCGCCGTTCACGTCCACGCCGGCAACCGGGAAGGTCATCTCGCCGCTCCCGAGCGCGCCGAGACCGGAGCACTCGGTCGAGTACCCGGTGACCGCGGCGCTGCGGGTGTCGCAGATCCGGAAGGGGTTGAGCGGCGTGTACGCGCTCGCGACCGGCTGGTAGGTCTGCTCGATCAGCGCCTGGCCGACACTCCCGCGCGGTCCCACCGCCACGCAGTCGGAGCTGGAGACGCACGAGACCCCCGCCAGCTCGGCGTCGTCGCTGGGGCTCGGGCTGTACGCGTCGCTCCAGCTCGACCCGCCGTACTGCTCGATGAGGGGGAAGGTGTGGAAGTCGTTGTCGACGTACTTGCCAACCGCCCAGCAGTCGCTCGCCGATACGCAGGTCACGTTCACATCGGCGGCGTAGACGCTGGCCGGGGGGGTGTAGCTCGAGACGACGCTCCAGCCCGAGGCGGTGTACTGCTCGACCAGGGTGTCGGTCGCCCCCGCACCGTTCCAGTAGCTGCCGGTCGCCCAGCAGTCGGTGGTGGAGACGCAGCTCACGCTTGAGAGCGTGGTGTCACTGCCACCGGGCGGCGACACCGGGGAGCCGAGACTCCAGCCGGAGCCCGCGTACTCCTCAGCCAGGGGGTACTCGGCAGAGGCCGTGAAGTAGAAGCCTACGGCCCAGCACTCGGACGCGCTCGCGCAGGCGACCCCGGTGAGCTCGGACTCGCTGGCGCCGCCGATGGTGGGGGTGGTGACGGTCGACCAGGTGCCTCCGCTGTACTCCTCCACCAGCGCGGCCTCCGAGCTCGCGTTGGTCTCGTCGCCCACCGCCCAGCAGTCGGTGGCGCTGGCGCAGGTCACGCCGATCAGGAAGGCGCTGCCAGCGCCGAAGGTGGGGCTGGCGGCGAGCGCCCAGGCGGTCCCGTCGTAGTGCTCGATCAGGTCGGTGGAAGCCTCCGCATCGCTGGAGGAGCCGACCGCCCAGCAGTCATCGGCGCCGAAGCAGGTCACCCCGGAGAGATAGGTGGTGCTGCCGGTGACGGTGGGACTGGCGACCAGGCTCCAGATGGTGCCGTTGTAGTTCTCGATCAGGCCGGCGGTGGTGCCGCCGAGGACGCCGGTGTACCCGACGGCCCAGCAGTCGGTGGCGCTCACGCAGTCGACCCCGTTCAGGCTGGAGCTCGCGACCTCCGGGCTGCCGACCACCGTGTTCCAGAGGACGGGACCCAGGATCTCACCGGTCGCCTTCGCTACCTGCGGACGCGCCCCGCCCAGGCCGGCGGACGCCCCGGCGACCAGGGCCACGACCAGCAGCCCCCGAGCCGCCGTCCCCCACCTGCGACTCTTCGTGATCCCCACCGTGGTGTCCTCCTGAACCCCGGCAATCGAGGCGTTGCGTGCCCGACGCGCCTCCCGTGCGACCCCTGGTAACACCTGGCCCCTGTCGCGGGGGTGCCAGGAATACAAACCGGCCGGGCGGGATTATGTGTCGCGGGCGTCAACGACCACAAGTGCCAGAGGGCTCATGTGGGGAGCGAGACGCTGCCGGGCACCGGGGCGGCCCAGGCGGGCCGCCCCGGCATGCGCGAGGCAGTGTGGATCAGACGGTGGGCGGATCCTGGAACCAGCCGGCGACGTCCACGATGGCGTCGATGGTGCCCAGGTCGTTGTAGAGATCGGCCTCTCCGGAGGCGGACAGCTGGAAGATGCAGAGGTTGGGGATGTTCTGACTGGCGTTGATGTTGAGATCACTGGCGAGCGGCTGGGAGATCCCCGCCGGGTAGAGGATGAAGAGCGTCCCGGACGTCCCCGCCACCGCGGTCACGTTGGCGATCACCGCCACCGGCGGGGTCGCGCCGCCGACCGGCACCCCGTCCACCCCGGCCACGGCCACCGGCAGGGTGTCATTCGGGGTCAGGGTCTCGTCGGTGCACTCGGTGGAGTAGTCGACCACGGACTCGTCGCGGGTGTCGCAGATCCGGGTGGGCGGGATCGCGAAGTAGAGGGCACCCTGGGTGCTCTCACTCCCATCCCCGAACCAGCCATTGATGTCGAGGATGAAGTTGATCGTCCCCAGCGAGTTGTAGACGCAGACGTCCTGCTCCGGGCCCAGCGGCACGATCACCCGGTTGGGCAGGTTGTGCGCCGGCCCCACGTTGAGGTTGGAGAAGCTCGGCGTCGTGGTCGGGCAGGCGTCGCTGCCATTCGGCGGCACCACGCTCAGGTAGGTCCCGGAGGAGCCGTCCACCGCTGTGAGGTTGAGCGCCACCGCCTCGGCGGTGCCGTCGCTGGGCACCGACTCGGCACAGCCGGGGTCGCCCTCGGGGCATCCCGAGACCACCACCTTCTGCCAGGCCCCCGCGGTCAGCGGGGTGCCCGAGCAGGCGGTGTCCATCCCCGACCGCGTGTCGCAGAGCCGCAGCGGAGCCATGGAGTGGAAGAGTCCCGCCCCTCCCGAGGCCGCCGAGAAGTACCCCTCGACGTCGACCGCGACGTTGAGCGAGCCCTGCGAGTTGTAGATGGAGAGCTCGCCCCCCGCCCCCAGCGCCACCACCACCAGGTTGGCCTGGTTGGTCGCGTAATCCACGTTCAGGTTGGAGGCGGTGGGCACGCTCGAGCCCGCCGGGAAGACGGTGAGAAACGTGCCCGCGGTCCCGTCGATGGCGGTGACGTTCACCACCACCGACTGGGCGCCGGTGGGCACCGACTCGCCGTTCACCTCCACGCCGGTCACTGGGAAGGTGAGGGTGTCCCCCTGGCCGATCCCGCCGTCCCCGGAGCACTCGGTCGAGTACCCAGTCACCGAGGAGTTGCGCGTGTCGCAGAGCCGGAACGGGTTGAGCGGCGTGTACGCCGTCGCCACCGGCTGGTACGTCTGCTCGATCAGCGCCTGACCGGCGTTGAAGTCCACCCCGACCGACACGCAGTCGGCGCTGGAGACGCACGACACCCCCACGAGCTCGGCGTCGTCGCTGGGGCTCGGGCTGTACGCGCCGCTCCAGCTCGTCCCGTTGTACTGCTCGATGAGCGGGAAGGCATTGAAATCCGCGTCCACGTACTCGCCGACCGCCCAGCAGTCAGTTGCCGAGACGCAGGTCACGCCCCAATGGATGGCCTCGTAGCTCGTGGGAGGGTTGTAACTCGAGACGACGCTCCAGCCCGAGGCGGTGTACTGCTCGATCAGGGTCTCGTACAGGCCAAAATCGCTGACTTCCGAGGTGCCGACCGACCAGCAGTCGGTGGCGGAGACACAGCTCACGCTCCAGAACTCGGTGTCGCTGCTGCCCAGCGGTGTCACCGGAGAGCCGAGAGTCCAGGAGGACCCGGTGTATTCCTCGGCCAGGGGATAGGTCAGGTCACCGACCGTCGCGTAGTTGCCGACGGCCCAGCACTCGGAGGCGCTGACGCAGGTCACCCCGGCGAACTCGGAGTCGACGGCGCCGCTGATGGCGGCACCGGTTGCCACCGACCACGCTCCCGCGCTGTACTCCTCGATCAGAGCCGACAAGGTGCCCGAGCGCTCGTAGCCCACCGCCCAGCAGACGGTGGCGCTGACGCAGGTCACGCCCTGGAGGAGGGAGTAGATGCCGGCGGAGAAGCTCGGGGCGGTACCGAGCGACCAGGCGGTCCCGTTGTAGTGCTCGATGAGGTTGGTCGGAGTCTCCGGAGTGCCCGAGGAGCCGACCGCCCAGCAGTCGCTGGCGCCGAAGCAGGTGACCCCGATGAGGGTGACGGACGTGGCACCGAGACTGGGACTGGCGACCACGCTCCACGTGGTGCCGTTGTAGTTCTCGATCAGACCTTCGTTGGTGACGCCATCGGCGCTGGTGGACCCGACGGCCCAGCAGTCGCTGGCGCTCACGCAATTGACCCCGAGCAGGTCGGAGCTGGGGAGCTCCGGGCTCACCACCGTATTCCAGAGGACGGGGCCCACGATCGGGGCGATCGCCTTCGCAGTCTGCGGACGCGCCCCGCCCAGGCCGGCGGAGGCCCCGACGACCAGGGCGGCCACCAGCAGTCCTCGGGCCGCCATCCCCCACCTGTGATTCTTCGTGATCGCCACCGCGGTGTCCTCCTGAGCCTCGGCTTCGAGGCGCCGCGTGCCCGACGCGACGCCGGCGCGACCTCTGACGAACCCTGGCGCCCTGTCGCAGGGGAAGCGCGCAGGGGGACCGAAATCCGGCGGGAGTATGGGCCTCCGCCCCCGGGGCTCACAAGGGCCAGACGTCCCAATGGTGCCGGCACAACCGTTCGCCCCCGCGGGGGGCGACCGGGCGTCGCGCGCCGGCCACCCGTGGTAGGCTCGCTGAGCCTTGCGCATCCTCCAGCGATGAAGGATCCCCGTCCATGCTCACGTCCCACCCGCCAGGGCACCGCCTCATCACGGGCACGGCCCGTGTCGGCCTGGCCGCCCTCCTCGCCGCCGCAGCCCTCGCCGCCGGGCCCTCCACGTCCGGCCTCGCCGGGTCGGCGACGGCAGCGCAGACGGCCGGGTCTCAGCGCGTCGGTGTCGCGAGCCCGCGGAGCCCGGCAGCGCTTCCACGCGCGACCACCTCGACGGCCGGTTCGCCGCTCACCCGAGAGAGCCCGCTGCGCTCGGTCTCGGACGGTGCCGGATCGCCGCCCCCGGTCTCCAACGGGGAGGTGGCGACCGCGCCCCTCCTGCTCCAGGCGTGGGCGGGGACCAGCCTGAGCGGGGAGACTGCCGCCTTCGGCACAGATCAGGCGGGAGTCGCCCCGCCCGACCCGGATGTCGCCGTCAGCGGGCAGTGGGTGGTGGAGACCACCAACCAATCCCTCTACGTCCGCCAGCGCGGCGGCTCCGCCTACCCCGATCAGCCGGGCGCCACCTGCCCGCCCCCCGCCCCCGGCGCGCCGGGCTACGCCCGGTACAGCCTGGCGGGCTGCGACCAGATCGATCTCAACAACTTCGTCGAATCGAACGGCTGGCAGCTCAGCGACCCCCGGATCGTCTACGACCCCGGGGCGGGGCAGTTCTACCTCTCCTTCTTCGTGACCACCAGACCGAACGTCGGCACCTATTGCCTCCCCGGCTACCCCGAGGGGGCGGTCTGCAGCCGCGTCTACGTCTTCCACACCGAGGGCGGCGATCCCACCGGACAGTGGGAGGGCTACTTCTTCGACTCGTACTACGCGGACACGATCACCGATCAGCCGATGGTCGGCTTCTCCGCCGACAAGATCGGCGTCTCGTGGGACGAGTTCAATGTCGCGAACACGGAATGGGTGGGCGACGAGTACTTCGTCCTCTCCAAGGCGACCTTCCTGGCCAACGCCACGGGGTCCAACCCGGTGATCGACCCGGCGTCGGGGAAGCTCGCCGCGCCCACCATGTCCTACTTCAGCCTCTTCCCGGTGCCGGACCTCTCGAGCGGGGCGACCCTCTACTTCATCAGCAACAACGGCTCCGAGGATCTCCCGAAGTCCGGGCCGGGCCCGTCGGTCTACGTGCTGGCGGTGACCGGGAACAGCCCGGGCACGATCGCCCAGACCACCAACTACCCCTTGATCACCGAAACCTCGGCTCCGCCCGCGGCCCTCCAGAAGGGCAGTACGGACACCATCGACACCGACGACGACCGCATCGACGGTGGGGTCTGGAGCAACGGGATCCTCTGGACCGGCGTCGACGACGCGTGCACCTCCTCCGCCCAGTCGTGCATCACCTACATCGAGATCAACACGACTACCTTCAGCGTGCTGGAGGACGACAACTACGGGGCCTCCGGCACCTACGTCTACTACCCCTCGTTCGGGATCGACCCGGACGGCGACCTCATGAGCAGCTTCACCAGCTCGAGCAGCACGTCCTACCCGACGGTGATGGCGATCGGCCTCGCGGCGGGACAGACCCTCCTCTCCACCGCGGAGACGGTGGTGGCCGGGAGCGGGCCCTACGCCGACCCGAGCACCACCGACGGCGTCTGCAGCGTCAACAACGACCCGATCACCGACACCGTCGCCTGCCGCTACGGCGACTACGGCGCGGGCGCCATGGACCCCGAGTATCCGGAGGACTTCTGGTTCGTCAACGAGGTACAGCTCGATGCCGCCAGCTCGTCCGACTGGGGGACCGAGATCGGGGAGCTGACGTACTCCGGGCCCTCGATCACCGCCTTCGACCCGGCGGTCGGCCCGACCACCGGTGGCGTCACCGTCACGGTGAGCGGCTCCGACTTCGCGCCCGGCACCACCTTCAGCTTCAACGGCGCGGCGACCACCATCTCCAACCTCACCCCCGAGTTGTTCATCTTCATCCCGCCCGCCCACGCCGCCGGCACGGTCACTGGGGCCGCGACCGACTCCTTCGGCACCAGCTCGCCGGCCACCTCCTATCTCTACGTGGGGCCGTCCCGATACCAGCCGCTCGCGCCCTACCGCGTGCTCGACACCCGATCCGCCACCTGCGTGCAGTGCACCGGGGGATCGCTCGGGCCGGGCCAGACCCGGACCATCCAGGTGGGCGGCTACACCCCGCCGGGATTCACGGGGACCATCGTGCCCGCCACCGCGACCGCGGTGGTGCTCAACCTGACCGCGGTGAACGGCAGCTCCGGCACATTCCTCACCGTCTACCCCGCTGGAGGGGTGGTCCCGAACGCCTCCAACATCAACCCGCCCGCGGGCGACAACATCGCGAACCTGACCACGGTGGCCCTGGGCAGCTCGGGGGCTGAGCCCGGCTACGTGAGCATCTACAACTCGCTGGGGACGATCGACGTGGTGGCCGACGTGGAGGGTTACTACTTCAGCGGCGGCTCCGGGTCCTCGGGCGAGTTCCACGCCCTCTCGCCACCCGTCCGGGTCTGCGACTCTCGCGGGGATCAGGGCACCCCCGGGACGCCCTGCGCTGCGGCCGGCGGGAATCCCGACCCCCTGGCCCCGGGCGAGACCCGGCTGGTGGCGGTCACCGACGGCACCACGGGGGTCTCGACCTCGGGCGACGCGGCCGCAGTGGTGGCCAACCTCACCGCCGTCAGCGGGACGGCGGGAACCTTGCTCACCGTCTACCCGCCGACGGCCAACGGCGCCAATGCCCCCACCTGCGGGACGCCGCCGACCGCCTCCAACCTCAACGTGGCGGCGGTCACCAATCAGCCCAACCGGGTCATCTCGCCGGTGGTCCAGTTCGAGGGGACCGGCTACCTCTGCGTCTACAACGACCTCGGGACGATCAACTTCATCCTCGATGTCAACGGCTGGTTCGGCAACGGCTCGGACAGCGGAGGAGCCCTCTTCTATCCGCTCGGGCCATCTCGAATCTGCGACACCCGATTCGGCTCGGAGACCGAGTGCGCCGGAAGACCCGTGGGGCCCGCCAGCAGCGAGTTGGTGCAGGTGGCGGGCGTCGGGCCGCTGCCCGCTGCGGGGATGGTCGCCCTGGTCGCCAACGTCACCGCGGTGAACGGCAGCGCCGGCACATTCCTCACGGTGTACCCGGACGTCGCCTCCCCCCCGGTGACGTCGGACCTCAACCCACCGGCGGGCCTCAACATCGCCAACCTCGTGATCGTCGCGGTCGCTGCTGACGGGAAGGTTGACGTCTACAACTCGCTCGGCAGCATCAACTTCATCATCGACGCCGTGGGCTGGTTCCAGTAGGCGGTCGCCGAGGCGCCGCCCGAGCGGCGGTCACGGGAAGCCACATCCCGGTGATGGACCGGTAACGATGGCGTCTCCGTCGGTTGACTTGGCCGGGACATCCGGGGCGCCCCCATATGGTGGGAGGCGCTGTGGGATGGCATCTCCGACCCCTCCGGCGCCTGCTCGCGATGCTGCTCCCCGTGGCATTGGCGGCGGCGATCGTCACCACGGCGCAGCCCGCCCGAGCCGCCACCGTCCCCTGGGGGACCGTCCTGGTCCCGGGGTCGGCGTGGGCCGGCTCGTACGCCTCGCTCGGCGACCTCAACGTCTACAGCAACGGGGACGGTGACGAGGACGTCTGGGGGACGTACGGCTGGGAGTACGAGTGCTTCGAGCTGGCCGCGCGCTGGGCGGACATCGCCTATGGGGACTCCCCGTTCGGATGGGACGCTGCCTACGCCTATCAGATGTACGCCACCGGCCCGTACCAGAACCCCCCCTTCCTGCAGCAGCCCAACGGCGGCGCCTATCTCCCGCAGTTCGGCGACCTGCTGGTCTTCGACCAGACCTCGTTCGACCCGAGCGGCCACGTCGCCGTGGTGACCAGCGTCGGCGACGGCTACGTCAACATCGTCGAGCAGAACTGGGGGACCCCGACCCCACCGGCTACGCCTCACTCCCGATCGGGGGTGACGTGAGCGGGGTCTGGGATCCGACCTACATGCCACCCCGCTGGGGGCTGCCGATACTCGGCTGGCTGGAGTCCACCGTCCTCCGCCAGGGTGTCGCCGGCTCGGGGGGCGCGCTCCCCTCCGCCAGCCCGGCGCCGTCCGGGGCCGAGCCTCCGACCCAGGTCAACCCGCCTACCCCGACCGCCATGGGGTCGCCGGTGCCCACCGCGCTGCCGTCGGGCGACCCGACGATCGGCACCGTCGGCCCGGGGATCTCGAGCTCGGGCCCCGACCCCGCGGTTCCCCTCCCACCCTGCGACTGCACCTGGGGTACCCAGTTCCTGCCCACCGGCCCGGTGGTCCCGGGGTCGGGCAGCGGATCGCATCCGCTCCCGCCGACCCCGTCACCGACGGCGGGAGCGTCGGCGTCCCCCTGGGACATCCCACCCGGAATCAGTACGATGCCGCCGACCAACGCTCCGCAGCCCCGGATCGAGTGAGCGGCGCCGCGCCGCTCCCGCGCCAGACACACGAGTCATGAGATGAAGCCTCGCCACAGCCATGCCCGTCTCCCCCGGAGGGCGCTGACCCTCCTGGTGGCCGTGCTCCTAGCGGCGGCCCTCTGCGCGCGGGACCAGATCGCGGTCTCGGCGCAGGCGGCGACCCTCTGGGGGATCGACAGCTGCAGCACCGCGCAGTCGGTGGTGCCGGGAACCCAGACCGTGCTGGGGACGCCCCAGTTCATGGCCCGCTATCTGGGAACCGCGAATCCGTGCTCCATGTCCGCCGCCGAGGTCTCCTACCTCTCCTCGGAGGACATCTACATCATGCTGATCTACAGCCCCGATCAGACCTTCGCGTCCGGCACCGGCACCACCGAGGCGCAGTCCGCGATCGGCCTGGCCCAGAGCCTGGGCGCGCCGCCCGGCACGGCGATCTTCCGCGACGTTGAGGCGGACTCCCCGATCACCACCCAGTACATCGAGGAGTGGTACCAGGCCTTCGAGTCCTCGACCAGCGGCTACGTCCCCGCTTTCTACGAGAATCCCGGTGGCGGTGACCCCTTCGATGCGCAGTACTGCGCCGCCGTCCAGAGCATGGCCGTCATCGGGTCGGTGCCGCTCTGGTCCTCGGAGCCCGAGCTCCAGTCGTACACCCCCCAGGCGAGCGCGGCCCCGGCATGGAACCCGGAGGTGCCGAGCTGCACCAACAACACGGTGGCCTGGCAGTACCTCGAGCAGGGGGTCAACCCCGGAAATTGGCCGCCGAACTCCCCCAACGTCGACGTCGACGAGTTCGCGGCCTCGGCCGAGAGCCTGCTCTGGAACGCGCCCAAGGGCCCCGGGGCGTACACGCCACTGGCCTCGTTCCGGGTCTGCGACACGCGCGCGGGAACCGGCACCGGGTGCAGCGGTCATGGGCTGACCCCGGGGGGCACGCTCAACGTGCAGGTCACCGGGGTCACCGGCCCCTCGGGTCAGTCGGTACCGTCCGGCGCCCAGTCCGTGGTCCTCAACGTGACCGCCATCGCCGGGTCGGCGACCACCTACCTCACGGTCTTCCCCACCGGCTACGCGCTGCCCAACGCCTCCAGCATCAACGTCGATGAGGCGACCAACCAGGCCAACCTGGTGGTCGTCGCCCTCGGTGCCGGCGGCCAGGTTTCCTTGTACAACGCCCAGGGGTCGATCAACGTCGCGGTCGACGTCGAGGGGTACTTCGCGGCGCCGACGGGCGCGTCGGGGACGTTCCACCCCATCGCCCCGCTGCGGGTCTGTGACTCGCGCTCCGGCATGGGCACCGCCTGCTCCGGCACCCCGCTGACCGCGGGTGCCTGGCAGAAGGTGGTGGTCTCGGGGTGCCCCGAGGGCGACCCCGGCTGCACCGGGTCGGTGCCCAGCGACGGCACCGCCGAGGCGGTGGCGCTCAACCTCACGGCGGTGGACGGCTCCTCCGGGACCTACCTCAGCGTGGTGCCGCCGAACGGCAGTGATGCCTGCCCGACCACGACGCCGAGCTTCTCCAACCTCAACGTGGGGCCGGCGCACAACCTGCCCAACCGGGTGATCGTGCCGCTGGGCCCGGAGCAGGACGTCTGCGTGTACAACTCGCTGGGGACGATCAACTTCATCCTCGACATCAATGGCTGGTTCGGGGATGGGAGCGAGCGCACCCCGGGAGCGCTCTTCTACGCGGTCAGCCCCCTGCGCATCTGCGACACGCGCCCGGTGGGCGAGGTCGGATATTCCACCGAGTGCACCAATCAGATCCTGACCCCGGGGGACACTCTGACCGTCCCGGTCGCCGGGGTGGACGGGCTGCCCCCGGCGACCGGAAGCTCTCCGCCGGTGGCGGTGATCGCCAACGTGACCGCGGTCAACGGGACCTCCGGGACGATCTTCACCCTCTACCCGGCCGGCGTCTCCCGGCCGCTCGCCAGTGACCTCAACATCAACGCCTCCCAGAACGTCGCGAACCTTGGCATCGTCCAGCTCTCCAGCTCCGGCGCCTTCGACCTCTACAACGATCTGGGCACCATCAACGCCGTGGTCGACATCGCCGGCTGGTTCGAATAGGCGAGGCCGGCGGACTAGGCTGCAGCCCCGACTGGTTCGAACCCCGCCGCCCTAACGAGCGGCGCCCGGACGATTCCGCCCGGAAGGCGAGAGCCAGCGCGCCAGCGCGATGGTGGCGCGCCGTCGCGCCGTGCCCGGCGGGGCGGCTCGGCGGACCGCCGCCTGACATCTGGCGGCGACCCGGAAGGTCGAGGACTGGAGCTGGGCGCGGCACGCCTCGAGAGCCATGCTCCGCTCCCTCAGCCGCGTCTCCAGCCGGACCAGCTCGGGATCCCGCGGCGGGAGGGGGGGCGTTTCCCCGGCGTCCTTGGCGAAGACGAAGATGAACTCGTCGTCCTCGCCCGGACGGGTGGTGCTGAACTCCACCAGCTCAAGGGCGACACCGGCCTCGCGCCGGGCAGCATCCACGACCTCCAGGAAGGTCTCGGAGCGCCAGACGTGGAAGTGGATGCTGTAGGAGGTGGCCATGAGCTCGCGCACGCGAGCCGGGCGTGCGTCCGGGTCGGCCGCGCCCAACCACGCCACCAGGGGCTCCGCGTGGTCAACCCAGTCGGCGTAGTGCGCCTCGCAAGTCGCCCCGGGTCCGTGGAGGTATTCGGAGACGACATGGTCGACCGTGGTCAGCTCACGGGTCCGGTCGAACGTGAAGCGCGGATCCGGGAGTGCGATGTAGAGGATCCCCCCGGGCCTCAGCACCCGGGTCATCTCCGCAAGCCCGCGAAGCGGGTCCTCGAGGTGCTCGAGCAGGTGGTTGGCGATCACGAAGTCCTGCGAGCCGTCGGGAAGGGCCTCGAGGTGCTCCGCGTCTCCGATCAGGTCGACCTCGACCAGAGGCTCGGCGGCGAGCTCGGGGTAGTGGTGACGCAGCTCGTCCACGGTGAGGCGATCCACGTACTTGACGGACACCCCGGCGGGGATCTCGAGCGGGTTGTGAAGCGCTCCGATCTCGATCCCGGAGCCCCGGAGCCAACGCGCCGCGCGCCTGCGCCGGTCGGTGATCCTCACCGGCGCGGCCGCCGCCGGCAGACGGGCAGGCCGGCTGGCCGGGGAAGGAATCGGGAATGCGGGAAGCGGGGTGGCATGGGGGAGGGAGCCCGATTCTACGACGGCCGCGCCGCCGGGGCCGCGCCTCCGAGGCGGGCCGCAGGGTCAACCGAGCCGGCTTCGACCCACCCTCGGTCCGCCGGCCGGTCAGGCGCCCGGGATTGCGAAGCGGACGAGGACATAGACGTCGAGGATCGCGAAACCGGCCGGCCAGCACCAGACGAGCGCCTGGCCAAGCCTCTCGCCCAGCCGGTGGATGCGATCGGTTCCGGCGACCAGCAGGATGCTCCAGGCGGAGACGGCGACGAGCAGGTAGCGCCCCTCCGCCTGGGTCGTCTGGGTGCTGATCTCCCAGAGGGCGATGACCGCTCCCGCGGCCGCGAGCAGCAGGCTCGGGAGCTGGAGTCGACCGGCTCCCGCGGCCGAGTACCGCCGCCACACCACCCAGATGCCGCGCCCCAGGCACAGCACCGCGAGTGCTGCGATGGCGGCGCTGACGCGCCAGGGCAGGGCCAGCTGGTTGAAGCCGCCGTCATACCAGAGGCCGTTCACCAGGCGATGGACAACCGCGCTGAGGCCCCACCCGGGACAGGGGCACACCAGGCCCGGAATGGCGCGGGAGAGATACGCTCGGGTGGCCGCGCTCGCCAGCGGATCCCCGTAGAGCGCGAGGTTGCGCACGAACCACCAGCCGCTCACGGCGGCGAAGAGGATCACCGCCAGCACCGGGTCACGCCACCGACGCCGCACGACCGCCACCCCGGCGATCAGCAGCAGAAAGAGGCCGGCAATCGGCAGGGAGGTGAACTCGGTCAGCGCCGCCAATCCGAGGAGCACTCCGGTAGCCCCCGCCCACAGCGCCTGGCGTCGGTCCGCGCGCAGCCAGAGCAGGAGGGCGAGCAGGGCCAGGGCACAGAGAGTGTAGTTGAGCGTCTCGTTGGTGACCGCTCCGGAGACGACATCGAACTTGGGCCAGAGTCCGGCGGTCGAGGCCACCGCGGAGGAGAGGGCGAGCCGTCGCGTCAACACCCAGGCGCAACCGAACGCGGCCAGCACGGTGACCAGGCCGTAGGCGATCCCGGGCAGGCGCAGCACCTTGACGTCGGCCGAGGTGACGGTGGAGTCGGATCCCGCGAGGGGAGCCGGATGAATCCCGGTGACCCTCATCCAGAGCGCGACGGAGGCGTAGTAGAGGGGGGGCTGGTGGGACTCGTCGCCGTTCTGGATGCCGATCGTGGGCAGGGCGGCATGGGACTCGATGTAGACGGCGTACTGAACGTGCGCCGCCTCGTCGTTGTTGGTGAACGCCGGCGTGAGCAGGCCCATGCTGAGCGCGACCCCGAGGAAGAGCATGCTCGGCACCAGAAGGGCGAGAGCGAGCCGGCCCCGGCGTCCCGGCCGGGTGCTCGGAGTGATTGGGGGCGGCAGGCTATCACCCGGGGCGCCGCGGCTCTGCTCCATGGCGGCCCCGGGGGCGATCAGGCGATGCACCGACGCGGAATCGGCGCTACCGCGAGGCTCGGACCCCGGCTCACCCGCCCGCCCCGCAGACCGTGGTGGTGCCGGGCGGGAGGGAGATCAGGGGGGCGGTCCCGGACGCGGTGACGGTCAGGTAGACGGTCTGGCCCGCGGTCACGTCGAAGGTCGCGGCGGCCGCGGTCAGGTCGAGCGGAGCGTCCTCGGGCGCCAGCCGGACGGAGATGGTGCCGGAGACCGTGGGCGTGATCGCGATCCAGCCCGGCCCCGAGAACACGAGCTGAAGCTGCGAGGTCGAGGCGCCGTTGGCGACCGCGAGACAGTCGTTGCCCGCCGGCGTGGGTGGCGGCAGCACGTCGTTGCCGATCGTGGGGGCTACCTCAGGGGCGGCCCCCGGGTGCGTAGGGCTGACACCCACCTGGAGGTAGACCGACGCCTGGAGGGTGTCCGCTGCGGTGATCGGGGCGCTCATCGGCATCTTCCCCGCCGCGATCATCGAGCGCAGATCGGCGACGGTCAGGTTGGGCGAGAACACCGGCTCCACCCCCGCGTCCTCGCTGACGGCGAGCGGCGCGCCGCTCTGGAGCAGGTGGGCCGCGCCGAGGATCTCCCCCCTCTCCTGCTGCTGGATGGGGGCGTTGACGTCGGCATAGCCCGCCAGGCCTGCGATGCCGTTGACGGCCATCACCGCGGCCAGCGCCACCGTGAGCCAGCGCGCCGGTGCCCACCGCCGGACGAGTTGCGAGACGGCGAGGGCGCTCGCCGGCAGGAGCAGGACGATCCAGACGTAGCTGTAGCGCCCTGAGCCGGCTTCCGCGACGCCCAGCGAAACCCTGCCGATGCCAACCAGGGCGAAGAAGACCAGGGCGACCACCGGCGCGACGAAGGCGATGGCTGCCGGGCCGCGGGCGAGCCGATGATTGCGGACCAGCCAGTAGCCGAGGCCCAGGGCGAGGACGCCGCCCAGACCGGCCAGCCCGGTCGCCCCCTGCAGAGCGTCGGTCAGACCGGTCCAGACGTACTCGGGCACCTGGAAAAGGAGCGACTTGGCCGCCGGCGTGGTCGAGAGCAGGGCCGGAGCAGAGATGGCGACCCAGGCCAGCCAGACGAGGTAGACGGCGGCAGGCACGAGCGCGGCGCGCAGGGCGGCACGCCAGCCCCGGCGGAGCAGGGCGAACCCAGCGCCGAGCAGCAGCATGCAGATGCCGATGCCCGAACACATCAGCGCCAGCACCGCGAGCACCCAGTAGGCGAAGTCCCGGCCCCAGCGGTCCGGCCCGTCGACGTCCAGCAGGTAGAGGCCGGCCAGACCGAGCGCGACCGGCAGGACCCAGGCGAACTGGAACGACCACTCGATGTCCTCGGCGCCCGCGCCGAGGAGGAGGAAGACGGTGGCGAGCGCGGTCGCCACCCACGGGTCCACCCCGAGCCGCCTCATCCACCGCCAGAGCAGGTGGGTCACCACCACCTGGCCGAGGATCTCCAACCCGATGTAGGGGAGGTAGCTGTGCAGCCCGAAGAACCTGTAGATCGCCGCCGTGATCAGGAGCGGGACCGTTGACCAGTGCTCGTTGTGGGGAATCAGCAGGCTGAGGGCGTTGAGACCGCCACAGACCGGTGGTCGCCCTGCCACCGGGGTCCAGCAGGTACCCGACTGCATCCGAGCGAAGAAGTCGTAGATGTCGCCGATGAACCAGAGGTGCCGGGTGAGGAAGAGGAGCAGCACGAATGCCACGGGGAGCGAGGCGTAGTGGAACGGAGTCGCGAGCTCCATGAGGCGGTCCTGCCAGGAACCACCCTTCCTGCCGGCGGAGGTGCGCGGCGTCCCGGCGGCGGGCGCCGACCCCGTGCGGGCGCCTCCGCTCGCCGCCTCGTCGGACGCCATGGACTTCTCTGGTCAACGGGGTCGACCCGCTCAGAGCGCTCCGGCGCTGATCGCCTGCTCGATCCAGGGAATCACCTCGTCGAGCATCTCGTCGAGGCTGGTGTCGGCGCTGAAGCCGAGGACGCGCTTAGCCTTCTCCACCGACGGCACGCGGCGCTGCACGTCATGCTCGAAAGGCGGGTCGGTGACGAACCGGAAGGGCGCCTCCGGGCCCCGGATCTTCCGCCAGATCTTCTCCGCCAGCTCGAGCACGGTCGTCGACGTCGCCGTGGAGAGGTTGAAGTCCTCGTTGAGGGCGGCCGGGTGCTCCATGGCCAGGACGATCCCGCGCGCGAGGTCGCCACCGTAGGTGTAGTGACGCACCTGGCTGCCGTCGCCCAGGAGGTGCAGGGGATCCTGCCCGCGCAGGACCTTCTGCACCAGGTCGGGGACCACATGGCTCATCGCCAGCTTGACGTTGCCACTCAGCACCTCGACGTCGCCGAGGGCTCTCGCCTCCCCGATCCCAACGCAGTTGAAGGGGCGCGCGATGGTGAAGGGGAGGTGGTACTGGTCCCACGCCGCGTGGGCGAAGTACTCGACGGCCAGCTTCTGGAAACCGTACGAGGAGAGGGGTGGGGGCACGTGCCGCTCCTGCCCCTCGACCGAAGGCCAGGTCGGTGTCGACTCGAACACCATCGACGAGCTGAGGTAGGTCACCTTCTGCAGGCGATGTTCGCGGTGGGCCTCGATCGCCGCATCGCACGTGGCGGCGATGATCCGCTCGTTGGTGGCGAGCAGATCGTAGGCGTAGGTGTGGAAGTACGAGATGCCGCCGATCATGGCGGCGCCGGCGATCAGGTGGTCGCAGTCGGCGAGCAGCCCCTTGAGCAGGTCGACGTCGCGGGCATCCCCCTCTACCAGACGGTAGCCAGCGGCACGGTCGTACGACTTGGCAACCGGCCCGTATTTGGAGAGGTTGTCGAGACCGACGACCTCGTGACCGCCGGCCAGCAGACGCTCCACCACATAGCCGCCGATGAATCCGGATGCTCCGGTCACCAGTACTTTGCTCATCTGCGCCTCCCGACGCGATTCTCGGGCCGGTCGCCTCGATGGGAGTTTGCCGGGGGCGTGGCCGACGGCATGCTAGCAGACGGCGTTGAGCACCCCGGCGCCCCGCCGTCCCGGATCAGTGGAGGGTCCCAGGCCACCCATGACGGGGAGGGCCGGTCACCCGCCCGACCCCCTAGACTGCCGTCTCCGGTGGTGGCAGGATCACCCCACCCATCGCTCCACCCCGCCGAGAAGGGCTGATGTCCAGCACCCTGACCGTGGTACGTGACCTGGCGGTGGACGCACTGCTGCTGGCCCTGCCCGCGGCGCTGGCCCTTGCGGTGGTCGCGTGCCTGGGTATCGCCTCCCGTCCCCTCCAGGCAATCTACGCGTTCGCCGGCCCGTGCCTCCTCGGGTACGCCTCGGGCGCCGTCTACCTCCTCGCCCCCGGTGCGGGACGCCCGTTCACGATCGCCATCTACGCGGGCTCGGTCGCCGCCCTCGGATGGCTCGTGGTCGCCCGCCGCCCCCTGGTGCTGCCAGCGCTCCGCTGGTGGGCGGCCCCCGGCGCCATGGTGCTGGCCGCCGCCGCGTTCACACTGGGTCTGGGCTTCCTCTACGGTGGGACGGGCAGCCCGCTCACGACCGCCGCCACCCGCTACCTGGCCCAGCTGCCTGGTGACAACGTGCTGCCGCAGTTGTTCGGCAGCTACCTCCTCGCCCCCCAGCGACCGCTCCCCATGCTTCCGGGCGGCTGGTCCACCAGTGACCGTCCTCCACTCCAGACCTGCGTCTACCTGGTGATCCGCGCGGTGCTCCCGGGCGCCGACAGCAGCGATCTCCAGTATCAGGTGACCGCGACGTTGCTGCAGTGCCTCTGGCTGCCGGCGCTCTGGTGCCTGCTCAGGGCGGCCAGGGCCGGGCGGGCGGCCACCGGCCTCGTGCTCACGGTGACACTCCTCTCCGGCTTCACCATCGTCAACGCCTTCTACGTCTGGCCGAAACTCTTCCCGGCAGCGTTCATCGTCCTGCTCGCGGCGGTCCTGCTCACCGATGAGCTGGCCTCGCTGCGGGCCAGCCCCGCTGCCGGGGTGGCCTGCGGGCTGGCCGCGGCGCTGGCGCTGCTCGGGCATGAGGGGAGCTCGCTGGCGCTGGTGCCGCTGGTTCTGGTCGCCGCCGCGCGCCGCCGGCTCTGGCCGCGAGCCTCGGTCATCGGCCTGGCCGCCGCCGTCGGAGTGGGACTGATGATCCCCTGGGTCCTCTATCAGAGCTTCTATGACCCCCCCGGGACCACGCTGACAAAGCTGCAGCTGGCCGGCCAGAGGACGGTGGACCCGCGCCAGAGTGTGATCAGCGCCGTGGTGTCGGCCTACGGGAGCCTCACCCCTGGCCAGATCGCCGCCAACAAGCTCAGCAACCTTGAGGAACCGGTCCTCGATGAGGGGCCGGAGCTGAGCAGCCTGGGGCAGCTCGCCTCCAATCTGGTGGCCACGGGCGGCGAGGGCGCGCACCGGCGGGACGTCGCGATCTTCGCCCTCCGCGTGGCCAGCTTCTACTACCTGCTGCCGCTGCTCGGGGGCATCGCCGTGGCGCCGGTCGCCTACCTCCTCCTTCTCCTCCTGCGGCGGGCTCGGGGCCCGGACCTCAAGACCGCGGGCCGTCTCTGGGCGTGGCTGCTGGTGAATCTGATCACGTGGGCCCTGCTGCTCTTCGGCCCCTACAGCACCGTCATCCATCAGGGCACCTACGCGACCGAGTTGCTCGCCCTCACCGCGGGCGTGATCAGTCTCTGGCGACTGCTCCCCCGCCTCACCGCTCTTCTGGTCGCGGCGCAGTCGGTCGTGGGCCTGATCGTCTATGCCACGCCGCCCCGGCAGTCCGGGGGACTGAACCCAGCCGGACTGTCCGGCGCCGCGGCGCTTCTTGCCGCCATCGGCCTGGTAGGCGCCATGGCGCTCGTCTTCGGCTGGGGGCCACGCACTCTGCGGGCCCGGGTGGGCCGAGCCGGGCGGGCAGATCGCCCCGATCCGGGGACGCCCGCCCCCTGACGAGGTCGGCTGGCTGCCGCACCCTGCGCGCGCTCAGCTCGAAGCGGGCGCGCGTCCCGGGTTTAGGCGCCGGGGATGCAAAGCCGGCCCGAGTCGGGCCAGCGGACGTTGGGGTTCAGGAACGGATCCTGGAGCGTCTCCTCGCCGCCCCACCGGGCCCGGAAGGCGTCGTGGTCGGCGGGAGGGTCGAGGCGTCCCCGGCTGGAGCTCTCCTCGTGATCGAGCCGCGCGAAGGGGGTGTACAGGACCCGCAGGCCACGCTCGCGGACTCGAAGGCAGAAGTCGACGTCCCCGTAGGCGATCCCCATCGCCTCGTCGAAGCCGTCCACGAGGTCGAAGGCCTCGCGCTTGACCATCATGCAGGCGCCGGTGACGGCGCTGGCATCGCGGACCGAGCCGTACTCCAGGCCCAGGTTGTAGGCGATATGGCCAAATCCGATGCCGATCCCGGTGTGCTGGAGGCGGCCGTCGCGGTGCCGGAGCTGGCATCCCACCACTCCGACATCGGGAAGCTGGCAGAGCTCCAGCAGCCGCTCGATCCACTCGTCGGTGAGCACGATGGTGTCGTTGTTGAGGAGCAGCGCGTACGGCGTCGAGGTGGCGCGCACCCCGAGGTTGACGATCCGGGAGTAGTTGAAGGGGCCGGGGGTGGCGACCACCCGGTGCCCGCAGCGGGCGAGGTACTCGTGGGTCTCGGGCTTCCGGCTGTCGTTGTCGAGGATGACGATCTCGGCGTTGGGGTAGGTGGTCTGGGCGGCGACGCTCTCGAGGCAGCGCTCCAGGAGGTCGACGCGATCGCGGGTCGGGATGAGCACGCTCACCGAGGGCTGCGCCACCAGGTCGTAGCGGTAGTCGTAGATGCCCGCCGTCGGCCCCAGCTCCACCCGGCCCGGGGTACCGCGACGGCCGAGCGCGTCCTCCACGCACTGGCGGCCGGCCAGCCGGGCCAGCGGCTTCTCATCGCCGCTGAGAGCGGTGGAGCCGGGCACCTGCCGCCACGAGTAGAGCACGTCGGCGATGTGCTCGACGTGGTCGGTCCGCTCGGTCACGCGGAGCAGCAGGTCGTGGTCCTGGCTTCCGTCGTACCCGGTCCGGAAGCCCCCGATCTCCCTGAGCAGCTGGCGGCGGACGACCATGAGATGGGTGATGTAGTTCTGCCCCAGCAGCCAGGCCGGTGACCAGTTGGGCTTGAAGAAGACGGATCCGTGCCGGCCGTCGGGGAGCAGGAGATCCTCGTCCGAGTAGATGACGTCGGCGTCGGGCTTCTGGTGGATCCGCGCCACCACCTCGAAGAGCGCGTGGGGCCGGAGCACGTCGTCGTGGTCCAGGAAGGCCACGAAGTCCCCCCTGGCCAGACCGAGTGCCGAGTTGGAGGCCTCGGCGATCCCCCCGTTCTCGGGCCGGAAGGTCAGCTTGATCTTGGAGTCGGCCGCCGCCACCGACTCGAGGATCTCCCGGACGTGGGGCTGGGTCGACGCGTCGTCGGCGATGCAGAGCTCCCAGTTCGCATAGGCCTGGTCCCGGACGCTGTCGATCGCCGCGCTCAGCCACGTGGCGTCGGGGTTGTAAACGGGGAGCACGACGCTGATCAGCGGGCGGACGCCCCAGTCGCGCGACGCCACCCGCATCTCCTGAAGCCGCTCGGGACCGGGCGCCTTCGCGGCCAGCCACCGCTGATACTGGGCGTCCAGGCTCAGCGGGTCCGGCGGGGCGGGGCGGTGAGCAAGCCTCCGCCCGGCGCCGCGCATCGCGGCGCGCGGATCCTCGGCGAGCCTGGCCACCGCGTGGACGGCCGTCCTGGCGAGGGCCCGGCGCCGGGTGCCCGTGGGGGCCAGGCGCCGGATCCCCGCCTCCGCCCTGACGACCAGACGCACCCCCGGGCTTCCCCGGAGCGCGTGGTACTCCTGCAGCTCCTGGGCCGTCTCCACCAGTGCGGTGTGGCTGTCCGAGAGCTGCCGGGAGAGCCGTCCGATCTCCCGGCGCTGAGCCTCGGTGGAGAGCTCGTCGAGACGACGCTCCAGCTCCCCGATCCGCTCCATCTGGCTGAGGACGACGCTGTTGCGCTCCTGCGCCTCGTGGCGCAGCCGCCAGCTCTCCCGCTCGTACTCCGCCGCAAGCCGTGGCCACGGATCCCGAACGCGGCGGTACCGAGTGGCCCAGGAGGTGAGGAAGGTGGCATCGAAGGCGAGGTCACGGCCGAAGCCGTGTCGAGCGAAGAGCTCCGTCCAGTACTCGGGCGGGCGCACGTTGACGTGGGTGTCCTCGCGGTAGTCGGCCGGCGTGGAGCTGAAGATGACGTCGTCGGTCACCGCGCAGATGTTGGCCACGGCCCGATCGGCGTCCTCCTGGGGAAGATGCTCGAGGACCTCGATGCAGGTGACCAGGTCATACCGGCCCTCGATCGGATCCAGGACGCTGGCCACCCGGCAGTGGTCTCGGATGTCCTCGCGCACCTGCGAGATGGCGAACTCCGACACGTCGAAACCGCTGGCATCGATTCCCTTGTCACGGAGCGATTCGACGAGGAAACCGTGTGCGCATCCGACGTCGAGGGCGGTGCGCGGCGCCACGTCATCGCGGATCCGACTGGCCACGGAGGCGAAGAAGTTCACCCAGTGGGCGCTGCGCTCATAGGGAACCTGGTCCCCTTCGGAGCAGTGGTGGGCGTAGTAGGAGGCGTCGAAGCGCTCCGCCAGGGAGGTCTCGGTCGCGGTGGGTGGGGTCTGCTCGTCGGGGGTGGTCATCGTCAGCTGGGGCCGCCGGGCGATCCGCTCCGGCCGCGCTCGGGCGGCCGGGCCGCCTTGGGGTGACCGGGGCGGACGGCGTGCCGCAGGCGGCGCGCCAGGGGGCGGAGGTGCTCGAGGGTCGCGCGCGGCTGGCGGAGCCGGCTGAGATCCCGCTCGAGCTGGGCCACGAAGGCATCCTTGAGCCGGATCTCACTCTGGAGCGCCAGGATCTGCCTCTGCAGCGCCTCGATCTCGGTCGGGGGCGGGCCGGCGGCCACCGGCTGCGCCGGCACGGGGCGAGCGGGGACCGCCCTCTCCGCACCGTGTCGCACCGCCATGTCGACCGCCTCCGCACGATCCCGCTGCTTCGGCGCAGCATCGTACCCGGCGAGCGTGTCCGACCATTTGGCGCAGAAGTGCGCGCCGTTGCGGGCGGCCGCGAAGCTCCGCAGGGGCACGTCGGCGGCGCTGGCCCCCTGGCGGTGCCGGAGCCGCGCCTCGGGCGCGTAGATCACTCGATACCCGGCCGCACGCAGGGTGAGGCAGAGGTCCACGTCCTCGTGGTAGGCGGGGTAGTAGGCGTCGTCGAAGCCGTCCACCTCGAGCCACGCGCTCATCGGGATCAGCAGCCCGCAGGCGGAGCAGTAGTCGACCGGCCGCACCGCCGTGAAGAGAGGACTCCCGGCGGGCAGCCCGCGGCCCACCTGGTGGGTGCCGCCGTCACGCCAGAGGATGGAGCCGGCCTCCTGCAGGGTGCCGTCGAAGCTGAGGATCCGGCTGCCGACGGCGCCGACATCGGGGCCGGAGTTCCGCGACCTCGACCAGCGCTCGGAGCCATCCGGGCTCGACCTCGGTGTCGTCGTTGAGCAGCACCAGGTGGCGGCCACGGGCAAAGCGGGCCCCCCAGTTGCAGCCCCCACCGAAGCCGAGGTTCACCGTCGAGACGGCGAGCACGATGTCCTCTCGCTCGGAGAGCTCGGCGATCACCCCGGCCGGGCTGCCGTTGGCGACCACGATCACCTCGAAGGTGGGCGGGTCGGCGAGCTCGGCGATCGACGCCAGGCAGGGGATCAGCAGGTCGATGCGGCGCAGCACCGGGATCACGATCGAGACGTCGGGTGCCGCCGTGGCGACCTCCCCGCCCCGCCGCGCTAGCTCCTTCATCCGCGCCCACTATAGGACCGACCAAAGAGCCCCTGGTCGCGGCTACCCCAGTTCGAGCCGCTCGATGCGGCCCTCGCGGCAGTCGACGGTCGCGCTCAGGTGATGGCTGAGTGGCCCCGCCGGCACCGGCGCCAGGGAGGGCCCCCAGACCACCCCGTCGTCGGCGACGTCCAGCTCGACGGTCACCTCGTCGGGGGTCTCATCCCGCCAGTAGGCGGCGGTGACGCAGCGCTCCCCCGCGTCCTCCAGGGAGGACGCGGCACGGCCGATCAGGTGGTAGGTCTCGGGATCTCGGCGGACGGCGTCGAGGGCATCCCCGTCCAGGTAGTCGAGGCGGGGCTGCTGGACGGCGTCGAGCCGGGCCAGGTCGCCGAGGAGACGGCTGAGCAGCTCCGAGAGCCGGGTGGTCTGCGAGGCCCGGACCGCGGCATCCTTGCTCCAGCCCGGATTCCGAGCCGGTTCCACGTGGATGAAGGTCATCTCGCTTCTCCCCTCCGAGCGCCGCCGCGGCAGCGCCCCGGACGACGCATGATAGCCGAGTTCGGCGTGATTCGCACCTCCGGCCCGGTCCCTCGCCGGGGGGTGGAGATCCCCTCGAGCGGTCAGAATGGCCGCCTGTGCGGGTTCCCCGACCGGCTCGATCCGCCGGCGCTCCGATCCTGAGAGGGGTGCGCCGGCCCGCGGTCGCCGTCGCCGGCTGGGTCGCCCTCGGCCTCCTCCTGGCCCTCGCGATCGGCCGGCTGAGCCAGCGGGTGCCGCTCAGCTCCGACCAGGCGAGCTCGGTGCTCGAGGGATGGGCCATGGGTCATGGCAACCTCCTGCTGAGGGGCTGGACGCTGCCCGCCGACGGTTTCGTGACCACCAAGCTGCCCCTCCTGGCGCTCCTCGAGAGGTTCCAGGGGCTCACCCCCGAGGTCGTCTACGAGGTGGCGGGCCTGCTCGGGGCGGGAGTCGTGGTCGCCGGTGCCTGGCTGGCCGGCGGCCGTCTCCGCGGCGCCACCCGGGCGGTCGCGATGCTGGTCACCGGCGCCCTGCTCGCCTCGCAGACGCTGCTCCTCCCGGGGACCGGTGGTGGCTCGTTCCCCGCCGGGGTGATGCTGCCGGCCGGGACCGACCACGCCGCCACCCTGCTGCTCCTCCTGACCGCCTGCCTGGCGCTCCAGGGCAGCGGGCGATCCTGGGTCTGGCCGGCGGTGGCCTGGGTGGCGCTGGCGGCGGCCTCGATCGGCGACCCGCTGGCGGCGGTGGTCGGCGGAGGGGGGCTCGCGGTGGTGGGCGCGGTCGGCCTGGCCACCCGGCGGCGAGGCGCCGCCCGACTCGAGGATCGGGCGACCGAGGGCGCCGCTCCTGCAGCCTCCCCCACGACCTCGCTGCTCGTCATCGGGGTCACCTCGGCGGTCGCGGTGCCGATCGCGTGGTGGTCGATCCGCGGGCTGGGCGGCTTCACCGCCGCCCCCCTGCTCGGGGGCGGGTACGGCCTGCCGGTGCCGGTCGCCTCGCTCGGCCACAACCTCTCGGTGGGGGGCCGGGCCCTGCTCACCGTCTTCGGCGCCGACGTGATCGACCGGCCGGCCGGGCTCGGCTGGGCGGCCGCGCTCCTCCACCTCTGCGGGCTGGGCCTGGTGCTGGCGGTGCTGGGCTGGCTGCTCCGGCCCCGGCGGTGGCTCGGCCTCGACCCGGTGTCCCGAGTGCTGAGCGTCGGGATGCTGCTCGACGCCGGCGCCTACCTCGCCGGCCAGCAGGCCACCGACCTGACCTCGGCGCGCTACCTGGTCCCCCTGCTCGGCTTCGGGGCGGTGCTGGCCGGCCGTGAGGGGGTCCCCCGCCTGCTCGCCCGCCGGCCGCGCCTCGGTTTCGGGCTGCTGGCCCTGGTGGCGGCCTACGCCGGGGTCTTCGCCGCCGGGGTGGCCACCGTCCAACCCGCTCCGGCCGCGTTCGCCGGGGTCGATGCGTGGCTGGCGGGGCACGGGGCGACCTATGGGCTGGGGACGTACTGGGACGCCAACGTGGTGACGGTCGCCACCCGCGGGGCGATCGCGGTGCGGTCGATCGAGACCTCCACGGACGGGGTGACGCCGTTCCTCTGGCACTCCACCACCAGCTGGTACGACCCCTCGACCCAGCGCGCCACGTTCGTCCTGCTGGCGGGCGGCGACGCCGTGGATCGGGCGGCGATCGCGGCGGCTCTGGGCAGCCCTAGCGAGACGGCGACGGTGGACGGCACCACGATCATGGTGTGGCCGGGGAATCTCCTGGACCGGCTCTCCGCGCCCTGAGCCCGGGCTCCGCCGGCGCGCGGGGCATCCGGTCCCGGCCCCCCTCCCGGTCCGGCCGGCCCATTCCCCCGGCGGTCCCCCACGGCGGCTCCCGCGCCGGCTCCGTGGGACGTCCAGCCCGGCCCCTCGGAGCCCGTCGCGCCGGCTCCGTACACTGGTCGGGGTGAAGGGCATCTACCTGGACCACTCCGCCACCACCCCGCTCGACCCCGAGGTGCGGGCGCTGATGCTGAGCTGGCTCGGAGACGGCTTCGGCAACCCGTCGTCGGTCCACCAGCACGGCCGGCGGGCCCGGGCCGCGGTGGACGAGGCCCGCGATCGCGTCGCCGCCGCCGCCGGCTGCGCCGCGCGGGAGGTCACCTTCACCTCGGGGGGCACCGAGGCCGACAACCTGGCGCTGCGCGGGGTGCTGGAGCGCTGGGGCTCGGAGCGGGGCCGTCACCTGGTGGTCAGCGCGATCGAGCACGAGGCGGTGCTGGCCACCGCGGAGGCACTCGCCGGGGCGGGCCGCGCCGAGCTCTCCGTGGTCGGCTGCGATCGCAGCGGGCGGATCGACCCCGCCGAGATCGCGGCCGCGGTCCGGCCGGACACGGTCCTGGTCTCCGTGATGCTGGCCAACAACGAGGTCGGCACCGTCGAGGATGTCGCCTCGATCGCCGCGGCCGTCCGCGAGCGCAACCCGCGGGCCCTCGTTCACACCGATGCGGTCCAGGCCCTGGGCCGGCTCGCCCTCGGCCTCGACAGCCTCGGGGTGGACCTGATCAGCCTCAGCGCCCACAAGGCGTACGGCCCACAGGGGGTCGGCGCCCTGGTGGCCCGCCACGGCACCTTCCCGGCCGCCCAGCTCACCGGTGGCGGCCAGGAGCGGGGCCGCCGGAGCGGCACCGAGAACGTCGCCGGGATCGCCGGCTTCGGCCTCGCCGCCGAGCTTGCGGAACGGCGGCGGGAGGCGGACGTCTCGGTGCTGACCCGGCTGGCTGGTCGGTTGACCAACCTAATGTCCGCCATCCCCGGGGTCGAGCCCACCGGTGATCCGGCCCGGCGGCTTCCCGGGCACTGCAGCTTCGTGGTGGCCGGCTGCCGCAGCGATCTGCTGCTCGCCCTCCTCGACGAGCTGGGCGTCTCCGCCTCGGCGGGGAGCGCCTGCTCGAGCGGAGCGCCGGTGCCCTCCCACGTGCTGGCCGCCATGGGTTTCGGCGAGCTCGCCGGCTGCGCCCTGCGGCTGGCCCTGGGCCGCTCCACCACCCTGGACGATGTCGACGACGCCGCCACGCGGGTGGCGGAGGCGGCCGGCCGGATCCGCTCGGCCGGCCCGGTGGCCGGCTGGACGGCCGCGGCCACGACCGGGTGAGCCGGGCGGACCGGACCGCAGCGACCCGCCCGGACCGGGTACAATTCCCGGTATGACAGTCGGGATTTCGGCGGCGGCGTCGTTCAGCATGCGGGTGAGCTCCAAGGCCCACTACGGACTGCGGATGATGACCGAGTTCGCCAGGGTCTACGGGGCCGGTCCGATGAGCCTCGCGGAGGTCTCCCGGGTCGAGCACCTGCCCCTCTCCTACCTCGAGCAGCTCGCCGCCCAGCTCCGCCGGGGCGGGCTCGTCGAATCCACCCGGGGGGTGCACGGCGGCTACCGGCTGACCCGGCACCCGGCCCTGATCTCGGTGCTCGACGTGGTCGAGGTGGTCGAGGGGGAGGTCTCCCCGGTGGAGTGCGTCGCCCACGATTACGTCCCCGGCAGCTGCATCCGGGAGGGGGACTGTGCATCGCAGCCCCTCTGGCGCCGGCTCAAGGCGTCGATCGACGCGGTGCTCAGCCAGACGACCCTCGCCGAGCTGGTCGCCGACCACGCCCTCGTCAGCAGCTTCGCCCCGCTGCCCGTGCTCCCCGACCGGGGACGCCGGGGGGCGGTTCAGGAGGTGGCCCATGTCTGAGACCGCCGGGGGGGCCCAGGTCGTGGCCACCGGCAACGGTGCCGTTGCCGCCCCGACCACCGAGCTCCACGTCGACGGCCTCCGGGTCGCGGTGGAGGGCAAGCCCATCCTGGACGGCGTGGACCTGCGCGTCCCGGTCGGAGAGGTGCACGTCCTGATGGGGCCCAACGGGTCGGGCAAGTCCACCCTCGCCTACAGCCTGATGGGCCATCCCAAGTACCAGGTGACCGGCGGGTCGGCCAGCTTCGACGGCCAGGATCTGCTCGCCCTCACCCCCGACCGGCGGGCCCAGCTCGGGCTCTTCCTCTCCTTCCAGAACCCGATCGCCATCCCCGGGGTGACCACCGTCAACTTCCTCCGGGCCGCGCTGCGCGCCCAGGGCAGGGAGCTTCCGGCCCGGGAGTTCATCGCCCGCCTGGGCGACGAGATGAGCTCGCTCCGGATGGACGCGAGCTTCCGCGGCCGCTACATCAACGACGGCTTCTCGGGCGGGGAGAAGAAGCGGGCCGAGATCCTCCAGCTCGCCATGCTCGAGCCCCGGCTGGCGATCCTCGACGAGCCCGACTCCGGGCTCGACGTCGACGCCCTGCGGATCGTCGCCGAGGGCGTGCTCCGGGTCATGGAGAGGAGCGAGGGGCGGATGGGCGTGCTGCTCATCACCCACTACTACCGGATCCTCGAGAACCTCACCCCGGATCGGGTCCACATCATGCACCAGGGGAAGATCGTGGACAGCGGCGGTCCGGAGCTGGCCCACGTGATCGAGCGCGAAGGCTACGACCCCTACATCACCGCGATCAGCCCCGCGGGGCCGGAGGTCTCACGCCGATGACGGTCCAGGCGCACGAGCTGACCAAGGACTACAAGTACGGCTTCCACGACGTCGACGTCTCGGTCTTCCGGACCGAGAAGGGGATCTCGCCGGAGGTGGTCGCGGCCATCTCCGACCACAAGCAGGAGCCGGAGTGGATGCTCAAATTCCGGCTCAAGGCGCTCGACCACTTCTTCAAGCGGCCGATGCCCAACTGGGGCGCCGACCTCTCCGGGATCGACTTCGACAACATCTACTACTACATCAAGCCGGTCGACGAGATGGGCCGGAGCTGGGACGACGTCCCCGACTCGATCCGCAACACCTTCGATCGCCTGGGGATCCCCGAGGCGGAGCGGAACTTCCTGGCCGGGGTCTCGGCCCAGTACAACTCGGAGGTCGTCTACCACAGCATCCGGGCCGACCTCGAGAAGCTGGGTGTGCTCTTCAGCGACTGCGACACCGGGCTCCGGGACCACCCGGAGATCTTCAAGCGCTACTTCGGCACCGTGATCCCGCCCAACGACAACAAGTTCGCGGCCCTCAACAGCGCGGTGTGGTCGGGCGGCTCCTTCGTCTACGTCCCCAAGGGGGTGCGCGTCGAGGTCCCGCTCCAGGCCTACTTCCGGATCAACAGCGACAACATGGGCCAGTTCGAGCGGACCCTGATCATCGCCGACGAGGGTTCCTACGTCCACTACATCGAGGGCTGCACCGCCCCCACCTACTCCAACGACTCGCTGCACGCCGCGGTGGTCGAGATCATCGCCGAGCGGGGTGCCCACGTCCGCTACACCACCATCCAGAACTGGTCGGACAACGTCTACAACCTGGTCACCAAGCGGGCCATCGCCAAGCAGGACGCCACCATCGAGTGGATCGACGGCAACCTGGGGTCGAAGGTGACCATGAAGTACCCCTCGATCTACCTGATGGGCGAGGGGGCCCATGGGGAGGTCCTCTCGGCCGCCTTCGCGGGCACCGGCCAGCACCAGGACGCGGGCAGCAAGTGCATCCACGTCGCCCCCAACACCACCAGCAACGTGGTGAGCCGCTCGATCTCCAAGGGGAGCGGGCGGACCTCCTACCGCGGCCACATCAAGGTCCTGCCCAAGGCGACCAACGTCAAGGCCAACGTCCGCTGCGACGCGCTGCTGCTCGACGAGGAGTCGCGCAGCGACACCTACCCGTACATGGACATCGAGAACCCGGACGTCACCTTCGGCCATGAGGCGACCGTCTCCAAGGTCGGCGAGGACCAGATCTTCTACCTCCAGTCCCGGGGCATCGACGAGCAGCAGGCGACCGCCCTCATCGTCAACGGCTTCTTCGAGCCCTTCGTCAAGGAGCTGCCGATGGAGTACGCGGTCGAGCTCAACCGCCTGCTGGCGCTCTCGATGGAGGGGTCGATCGGGTGACCGAGGCAGCGACTGCCGCCGGCGCGGTGAGCCGGGAGAGCCTGGAGGCGTGCCTGGCCACCAGCCCGGGGTGGCTGGCGGATCGGCGCAACGCCGCCTGGGACGCCTTCACCGCGATGCCGGTCCCGTCGTCCGCGCGTGACGAGGACTGGCGCCGCACCGACATCGGCCGGCTCCACCTCGACCGCTTCGCCCCGGCCGGCCCCGCCGCCCCCGGGCTGCTGGAGCTGGCACGGGGCCGCCACGCCACCGCCCTCCCCGGGGCGGCCCTGATCGTCACCGACCCGGACGGCACCGTCACCATCGACCACGCCGAGGCGCTGCTCGCCCAGGGGGTGATCATCTCCTCCCTGGAGGAGGCGGCCGAGCGCCACCCGGAGCTGGTCCAGCGCGGCCTCTCGGGGATCGGGATCGACAACTCGTACTTCGCCGCCCTCTGGAACGCGCTCTGGCGAGGGGGCGCCTTCGTCTACGTCCCCGCCGGGGTGCAGGCCATGACCCCGGTGTGGGTCAGCCACCTGGCCGCCGGCGGCGACGCCGCCGCCTTCCCCGCCACGGTGGTGGTGCTCGACGAGCACTCCTCGCTCACCCTGGTCGAGGACCTGATCGGCCCCGGGGCGGACCCGGCCGCGCGCGTCTCGGTGGCGGTGACCGCCCTTCAGCTCGGCGACGACGCCCGCCTCGACGACATCCCGATCCAGCAGCTCCCCCCGGCCACCTGGCACTTCCAGCTGCGCCGCGCGAGCTGCGGCCCGTCCGCCCACTACCGCCTGCTCGGGGCGACCCTGGGGGCGCGACTCCAGAAGTCGTACTGGGACGTGATCCTGGACGGCCGCGGCTCCGAGGCGGACATCCTCGCCGTCTGCTTTGCGGACGCCGACCAGCACCTGGACCACCAGTCGCTCCAGCTCCACCGGGGTCCGGACACCCGGAGCAACCTGCTCCTCAAGGTCGCCGCCCGGGATCGCGCCCAGAGCGTCTACGGCGGCCTGATCGACGTCGAGCCGGGGGCGATCCACGCCGACGGCTACGTGGTCAACCGCAACCTGCTGCTCAGCCAGGGGGCCAGCGCCAGCGGGGTTCCCCGGCTGGAGATCAAGGCCAACGACGTCCGCTGCGGGCACGGGACCACGGTCGGCCACGTGGACGACGAGGAGCGCTTCTACCTGATGGCGCGCGGCATCCCCGCGGACGAGGCCGAGCGGCTGGTGGTCCGCGGCTACTTCGCCGACGTCCTCGACCGTCTCCCCATCGAGTCGGTGCGGGACTGGCTGGTCTCGCTGCTCGACTCCGAGATCGGCGACGGGGGACCGAGCCGCTTCGGCGAGGCGGGATGACCATGGTGGGCGAATGGGTCACCGTCGCCCGGGTGACCGACATCCCCCCGGGTCACGCGGCCCGCGTGGAGATCGAGGAGCTGCCGATCGCCATCTTCAACGTCGAGGGCGAGCTGCACTGCATCGACGACACCTGCTCCCACCAGGAGGCCTCACTCTCGGAGGGCGATCTCGACGTCGAGCGCTGCGCCATCGAGTGCCCTCTGCACGGCTCGGCCTTCGACCTGCGCACCGGTGAGGCGGTGACCCTGCCCGCGGTGGAGCCGGTGCGCGTCCACCGCGTCGAGGTCAGCGACGGCATGATCCGGGTTGCCCTGAGCGGCTGAATCGGATGGCTGCCACCCTCGACCCCGCCACCGCTCCGCCCCTCGACCTGGACCGCCTCCGCGCCGACTTCCCGATCCTGGCCCGCGAGGTCAACGGCCACCGGCTCGTCTACCTGGACTCGGCGGCCACCTCCCAGAAGCCCATCCAGGTTCTGGACGCGATCGACCATTACTATCAGACCAGCAACGCGAACGCCCACCGCAGCGTGCACCGGCTGGCGGCCGAGGCGACTGAGCTCTTCGAGCAGGCGCGCACCCGGGTCGCCGCCTTCATCGACGCGGACCCCCGGGGCGTGGTCTTCCTGCGCAACACCACCGAGGCGCTGAACCTGGTCGCCGCCTCCCACGCGCGCGAGCTGCTCCAACCGGGTGACCGGGTGGTGCTGACCGTGATGGAGCATCACAGCAACCTGGTCCCCTGGCAGCTGGCCGCCCAGCGGGCCGGGCTGCGGCTCGCCTTCATCGGCGTGACCGATGAGGGCCGGCTCGACCTCTCCGACCTGGACGAGCTGCTCAGCCCGCCCACCCGGCTGCTGAGCGTCACCCAGCAGTCCAACGTCCTGGGCACCATCAACGACGTGGCGGCGCTCGCCGCCGAGGCCCACCGGCGCGGTGTCCTGGTCTGCGTCGACGCGGCCCAGGCGGTGCCGGGCATGCGGGTCTCGGTGCGCGAGCTGGACGTCGACTTCTACGCCTTCTCCGGGCACAAGATGTGCGGTCCGATGGGCATCGGCGTGCTCTGGGCCCGGCCCGAGCTGCTGGAGCGGATGCCGCCCTTCCTGGGTGGCGGCGAGATGATCGCCAAGGTGGAGCTGGAGAGCTCCACGTGGAACGAGATCCCCCACAAGTTCGAGGCCGGGACTCCGGACGTCGCCTCGGCGGTCGGGCTCGCCGCCGCCTGCGACTATCTCGACTCGGTGGGGCGGGAGCTGATCCGCGCCCACGAGCAGGGATTGGTCCGCCACCTCCTCGACGTCCTCGACGAGTTCGGGGCGACCGTGTACGGGCCCCGCGACGTCTCCATCCACGGGGGCGCGGTGAGCTTCAACGTCGCCGACGTCCACCCCCACGACACCGGCACCGTGCTCGACCGCCTCGGCATCGCGGTGAGGGCGGGCCACCACTGCTGCCAGCCGCTGATGCGCCGGCTGGGAGTTGCCGCCACCGCGAGGGCGTCGATGTACCTCTACACCACCCATGAGGAGATCGACCGGCTGGGCGAGGGCATCGCCGAGGTGCGCCGGGTCTTCCGGGTCTGACCGGAGGTCGGGGCGCTCCCGACATTCCTTTACCGGTCGATAACCTCTGATCTCACCGGCGCGTGCTCAGGTGCGCTGGCGGATCCTCGCGGCCATCACCGACATCACCTCGAGCGCGAACATCGGCGTCTCCTGGACCAGGAAGAGGAAGCGGTGACGGTCGACCACCGCCAGGGTCGCCTCCGTCAGCGCGGTGGCGGTGGCGCTCCGCGGCGAGTCGTCCACCAGCGCCATCTCACCGAAGACCTCGCGAGGCCCGAGTCGCCGCAGCAGCCCGCCCGCAGCCCGCAGCTCCACCTCGCCCTCGACGATGCCGTACATCTCGGCGCCCGGGTCGCCCTCCGCGAATATCGCGGTGCCCGCGCTCACCTTTCTGGTGTCGGTCGCGTTCTGGAACAGCCCCCACACGGTGGACTTCTCTGCCATCGCCTCCACTCCCTCACACAGCGCAGCGCCAGGAGATGGATTCTCTCACACGCCCGCCGGCACGGCTCCCGGCCCGCGGCCGGACGCGGTCGACCGGGGTCAGCCCTCCCGATCCGCGCCGGCGGCGAAGGTCAGTCGCGCCGACGGATGGGTGCGCGCGAGTTGTGCCTGGGCGAGACCGAGCGCGCCGGGGGTGGGCGTCGCCGACGTCAACGCGGTGAGGAACTCCGTCCCGGTGATGCGCAGCAGGGTGCAGGGCGTGGCGGCGCGGACCGTGGCGGTGCGCGGTCGGCGCACCAGGAGGCCGATCTCCCCGAAGTAGTCCGGGGCCCTCAGGGTGGCGAGGTGCCGGACCGTCTCCGACTTACCGCGGGCCATGACCTCGGCCTCGCCATCGGTCAGCACGAAGAAGTCGTCGGCCTCGGCGTCCTCGGCGACGATGGTGGACCCCGCCTCCACATTCTCCTCGACCGCCGCACGGGCAAGGCTCTCCAGGGCGCCGCGAGTGGCCCCGGCGAACACCTCGAAGCCCTGGAGGATCGCGAGCCGCGGCTCGAGCTCGTCCAGGCGCGCGTGCGCCTGGAGGTCGAGGGCCCGGATCCGCGGATAGGCGATGACCGCCAGGGCGGGGATGGCGAGGCCCATGACCAGGAGCGTGGCGTCGAGCCCGAGCGCTCCGAGCAGGATGGGCATGAGCAGAGCGCCCAGCGAGATGGCGCCGAGCACCAGGGCGAAGAAGACGCCGAAGACGCGGGCCACGGTTTCGGGGCTGACCATCCGCTGCAGCGCGGTGATGGCCAGCACGTCGACCACGATGGTGCCGGCGCCGCGCACCGCCTCGAGCACGGCGGCGACCGCGGGGGCGTGCACCAGGGGGAGCAGCGCCGTCGGCAGGCAGTACACGGCGATGCCGATCACGATGATGGTGCCCAGGTCCCGGGCCGCCGCGACCCGGTTCATGAAGGCGGCCATGACGATCCCGCCGACGCCGAGCGCTCCGATCAGGTAGCCATAGCCGGTGCTCCCGGTTCCGAGCAGATCCCTGCTCACCACCACGAAGAGCACGGTGTCGGTCCCGTAGACGAAGCTGGCCAGGATGCTGAAGCCGGCCAGCAGCATCACCGTCGGTGACCCGGCGAACGCCCTGATGCCGGTGGCCATCTGCCGCAGCGGTCCGGCGGCGCCGCCCTCGGTGATGTCCCCGGGACGGCTGCGCGCGGCGATGCGGCCGACCAGGACGGCCGACACCCCGAAGCTCGCCGCGTTGAGGGCGAAGACCACCGCCGGAGGCCCGAGCAGGAGCAGGACCGCGCCGATGGCCGGCCCGAGGACCAGGGAGAGGTTCTCCACCACGGATTGCAGGCTGTTGGCGGCGGCGAGGTGCTCCTCCCCGACCACCGCGGGGGTGGCCGCCCGTGCCGCCGGGTCGTAGACGCGGCTCGCCACCGAGCTGAAAGCCACCAGCACGAGGGCGACCGCCACCGGCCCGTCGACAGCCGCCACCACCGCGAGCAGGGCCTGGAGGCCGAGGCAGAGCAGGTCGAGGCCGACCATCAGCCGCACCCTCTCCACCCGGTCGGCCAGCAGCCCACCGAAGGGGCTGGCGACCAGCGAGGTGAGGAAGCGGCTGAGCGACGCGGCGGCGACCCATCCCGCCGAGTGGGTCGCGTCGAAGACGAAGACGACCAGGGCCACGTTGTAGGCCCACGAGCCGGTCATGGAGATCGCCAGGCCACTGCAGAGGAGGCGGTAGTCGCGGTTGCGCAGGAGCACCCGATAACCGACCCGGGAGGCCCGCGGACTCCGCTCGCGTCTCGCCAGCCGGGCGATCATCCGGCGCCGTCGTGAGCGGCGGTCGGCGGCGGCGGGCACGGTCACGGCTCTCCCCCTCAGGGCCGACGGGCCCCACCCCTGGTCCGCCCGCCGGCGGGCGACGGGCCCGACAAGCGTATACCGCCCGGCCCGCCGGCTCCCCGGCCGGCCGCCCACGGGCAGGCGACCGGGGTGAACGCGGGACGGTGGCCGGCGCGCCCGCTCCGACACCCCCACGAATGGTGGGGTGGACGCGGCTGGCTGCCTGTTGTACGGTGTCGGTGATCGCGCCGGGTCAGACGGGTGTGCCCGGAGACGAGAGCCGACGGGAGGTCGAGGGATGCGTCGACGTAGGTTCGGCGTGCTGAGCGGGTCGGTGATCCTGCTGGTCGCCGCCGCCACCGGCATCTGGGGAGGAGTGGCCTCGGCCGGCGGGGGGTGCACCGGGGACTGCGTCCTCGGGGTCCTGGAGCTGACCGGTCCCCCGCCCGTCCTCAACCCCACCGTGGGGGCGGGCACGGCCGCTTCGCTGACATTCACGGTGACCAACGACACGACCGGCGGCGGCGCCGACGGCGCAGCCGGGAGCGGCTCCGAAGGCGTCGCCGGAAAGGGTCCGCTGCTGGTGGAATCAGCCGAGCTGACCGCGCCCTCCGGGTTCGCGGTGCAGTCGGCCACGCTGGTCGCCCCCCGCAAGCACGACCCGCCGACCGCCCACGTCAGCATCAACACGGCAACCACGCCCCCCACCTACACGGTGGACCTGGACGATCTCGACCTCGCGCCCGGGGCCTCGATCTCGGCGGTGCTCGCGGTCAGCGCCTCCTGCTCAGCCGGCTCCGGATCCTGGGCGCTCGCGGTCCAGCCCGCCCCGACCGCCCAGCAGAAGGGCTTCACCGTCGATCCGAGCAGCGCGCTCCGGGTGGGCGTGAGCGGAGCCTGCAGCCTGGCGTTCACGGCTGATCCGACCAACGCCGTCACCGCCCAGGACATCACCGATCAGGGCTTCGACCCCAGCGGGCCACCGGTCGAGGTCGAGGCCCGTGCCGCCAACGGCGACCCGGTCGCGGGCGTCGACGTGACCCTGAGCGCGGAGGTCGGATCGGGGACCCTGAGCGGCACCACCTCCAGCACCACCGGCGGCCCCGACGCGGGGGTCTACGGGGTGGCCGCCTTCTCCCCGCTCAGCATCGGCACGACCGGCTACTACTCCCTCGACGCGAGCGCGACCGCCTTCGCGAGCGCCACCTCGGGCATCTTCCAGATCACCGACGTGGCCACGCCCTGCACCGGCAGCTGCTCCGGCGCGGCGAGCAACCCCACGGTGTCGGCGGCGGTGACGGTGAGCAACCCGGGCGGCGGCGACACCCTGAGCGTCGCCCTCGGCGGCTTCACCTACCAGTGCCCCGACTGGCTCTCCCCCACCGGGTACTACCCGACGGTGACGACCCCGCTGGGGGTCGACCTCTGGCAGGCCAATGGCTCCCTCGACCCGACCCCGCGCTCGGTGCAGGTGTCGCTCACCATCCCGGGCAGCGCGCCCCCACCCCCCTTCTCCCCCTACTACCAGGTCTGCTACGCGAGCACCGAGCCGTTCTCGGGCGGCACCCTGGTCGGCGCCGCCCAGTCGATCCCCGGCTACACCGGCAGCACCTACGTCGGGCTGCTGCCCTACTGCCCCGCCGACCCCACGGCAGCTGACGCCCCCTGCGTGATCTCCAGCTCCTCGGGCGACGGCAATGCGGTCGTGACCTTCCTGGGCGCGCCCGGCGACTTCTGGGGGTCCGCCTAGCACGAGCCGGTTCACCGCGCCGCTCTGCGGCTCCGTCCGGAGAGAGCCGCTGCCCTCCGTCCCCACCTGCCTCGGGTGCGCGACGGAGGGCGTTCACGTCTGAGGTCGTGATGCGCATCTGCCCCAGCTGCGGGGAGGAGAACCCCGAGAGGTTCCGCCTCTGCGGCTTCTGCGGCGCCCAGCTCGCCGCTGCGGCGCCGCCCCAGGAGGTCCGGAAGACCGTCACCGTGGTCTTCTCCGATCTCAAGGGCTCCACGGCGCTCGGAGAGCGGCTCGACAGCGAGGCGGTGCGCGAGGTCCTGGACGCGTACTTCGGCGAGATGCGCCGCGTCCTCGAGCGCCACGGGGGGGTGGTGGAGAAGTACGTCGGTGACGCCATCATGGCCGTCTTCGGCCTCCCCCGCCTCCACGAGGACGACGCCCTGCGCGCGGTCCGCGCCGCCCACGAGATGCGGGCCGCCCTGACCGAGGTCAACCGCCGCCTCGAGAGCCGCTGGGGCGTTCAGCTGGAGAACCGCACCGGCGTGAACACCGGTGAGGTGGTCGCCGGCGACCCCTCCGGCGGGCAGCGGCTGGTCACCGGGGACACCGTCAACGTGGCCGCCCGGCTGGAGCAGGCGGCGCCGCCGCTCGAGGTCCTGATCGGAGAGCCCACCTACCGGATGGTCCGCGGCGCGGTCGAGGTGGAGGCGCTGCCGCCCCTGGAGCTCAAGGGGAAGTCCGAGCGGATCCCGGCCTACCGCCTGATCGGGGTCAGCCGGGGGGAGGGCGTCGCCCGCCGGGCCGACACGCCGCTGGTCGGTCGCACCGAGGAGCTGGCCGTCCTCGCCGCCGCGCTGGAGCGGTCGGCCGGGAGCCGGAGGCCGGAGCTGGTGACGCTGCTGGCGCCGGCGGGCACCGGGAAGTCGCGGCTGCTCCAGGAGTTCGTCGGGGGGGCGGCGGCCGGGGCGCGGGTGCTGCGCGGGCGCTGCCTCTCCTATGGGGAGGGGATCACCTTCTGGCCGCTGGCCGAGATCGCCCGCGATGCGGCCGGCATCGCCGAGAACGAGCCGGCCGACCAGGCCCGCGCCCGGCTCACCGGCCTGCTCGGCGAGGAGGCGGCCGACGTCGCCGACCGGCTGGCGTCGGTGATGGGGCTCTCCGAGGCCACCCACCCGGTCCACGAGACCTTCTGGGCCGCCCGGCGGCTGCTGGAGATCGTGGCCCGGGGCGGGCCGGTGGTGACCGTGATCGAGGACATCCACTGGGCCGAGCCCACCTTCCTCGACCTGATCGCCCATGTCGCCGGGAACGGGGAGGACGCGGCGCTGGTCGTCCTCTGCACCTCCCGGCCCGAGCTGCTCGAGCTCCGGCCCGGCTGGCGAGAGGAGCACCCCCGGGCGACCACCATCGCGCTCCGCCCCCTGAGCGAGGCGGAGAGCGCCGAGGTGGTGAGCGGCCTGCTCGGCGAGATCGCGCTGGCGGCCGGGCCCCGGCGCCGGATCATCGAGGCGGCCCAGGGCAACCCGCTCTTCGTCGAGCAGATGGTCTCGATGATGATCGACGACGGCCTGATCCGCCGCGCCGGGGGCGGCTGGGTGGCGAGCGTCGACCTCGGCGCCCTCACGGTGCCCCCCAGCATCAGCGCCCTGCTGGCGGCCCGGCTGGACCGGCTCGCCCCCGCCGAGCGGTCGGTGCTGGAGCGCGCCGCGGTGATCGGCCAGGTCTTCTACCTGGGAGCGGTGGAGGCCCTCTGCCCGGAGGGACTGCGCGCCGACGTCCAGGGTCACCTCGACAGCCTGGCCCGGCGCGAGCTCGTGAGTCCGACCGATTCGACCCTGGCCGGGCAGGATGCCTTCAGGTTCCAGCACATCCTGATCCGGGATGCGGCCTATCAGGGCCTGCTCAAGCGGACCCGCGCCGAGCTCCACGAGAGCTTCGCGGGGTGGTTGGAGGCGCGCGCCGGCGACCACCCCGGCGACCACGAGGAGCTGCGCGGCTACCACCTGGAGCAGAGCGTCCTCTCCCTGGCTCAGCTCGGCCCGCTCGACGCCCACGCCACCGCGCTGGCGGGGCGCGCCGCGGGCTACCTGGGCGCGGCCGGGGAGCGGGCGCGGGCCAGCGGCGACATGCCGGCGGCGGCCAGCCTGCTCCGCCGCGCCGCCGCCCTGCATCCCGACTCCCCGGAATCGGCGCGGTGGCTCCTGCACGCGGGCGAGGCGCTCGGCGAGATGGGGGTGTTCGCGCTCGCGGATGCGGTGCTCGCGGCCGCCGCCGAGCGGGCCGGCGCGGAGGGGGACGGTCCCCTGGCCGCCGCCGCCGCGGTGGTCGCCCAGATGTGGCGTTTCCTCGCCAACCCCGAGGCCGCCCCGGCGGGTCAGGTGGCGGAGACCGGGCGGGCGGCGATCACCGAGCTGGAGCGCCTGGAGGCGCACGAGGGGCTGGCCCGCGCCTGGAAGCTGATGATGTACGTCCACTTCTACGAGGGCCGCTTCAGCCCCGCCGAGGAGTGCGTGACCTCCGCGCTGCACCACGCCGAGCTGGCCCACGACCGGGTCTTCGAGGTCCGGCTGCTCTCCGCCCTCGCCTCCTGCCTCGTCTACAGCGCCACCTCCGCGGCCGAGGCCCTGGAACGGTGCCGCGACCTCCTGGAGCGAGGGGCCGGGGATCGACGCACCGAGGCGATGACCCTCTCGGCGATGAGCCACCTGGAGGCGATGCGGGGGGATGCCGAGGCCGCCCGCGAGCACTACCGGCGGAGCCGAGCCATGCTGACCGATCTCGGTTTCACCCTCAGCGCGGCGATCACCTCGCTGCACTCGGGCCCGGCCGAGATCCTGGCCGGCGACCTCGAGCAGGCCGAGGCCGAGCTCCGGTCCGACTACGACACCCTCCAGGCCATGGGCGACACCGGCTACACCCCGACCGTGGCGGCGCTCCTCGCCGAGGTCCTGCACGACCAGGGCCGTGACCGGGAGGCCGCGGAGCTCGCCGAGGTCTGCCGCGAGAAGGCGTCGCCTCAGGATGTGGGGGCCCAGTACCAGTGGCGCAGCATCCAGGCCCGGCTGCTGGCCGCCGCGGGGCGGACGGCCGAGGCGGAGCCCCTCGCCCGCGAGAGCGTGCGCCTGATCTCGACCACCGACCAGCCCGACGTCCAGGGGCAGGCGCTGACCGGCCTGGCCGAGGTCCTGGAGGCCGCGGGCAAGCGCTCCGAGGCCGCCGGCGCGCTGCGCGACGCGGTGGCCCTCTTCGAGGCCAAGGGCAATGCCGTGGCGGCGGCCCGCGCCCGCCAGGAGCTGGAGCGGCTCACCTCCACGCTCCCACCGATCGTGGCGGGAATTTAGGACAGATTCTGTCCTCAGCGCTCACCCGGGGGCCGGTACACGCGGATCCCATGGTCCGGAGGCGGGATCGATGACCTCGGCCCGGAGGCCGGATCGGGGAGCCTGAGGGCCGATCAGGGCGCCCTGGGGCCGATCAGGGCGAGGTGAACGGCCCGACGCCGAGCGAGCGCCAGACCTCCAGCTTGGCGCCGACCGCCTCGATGACGGCCCCGGTGAACTGGTCGGTGAGGGCGTTGCCGCCCAGGTCGGCGGTGCGGGTGCCGTGCCGGACCGTCTCGAAGACCGCCTCGTAGATGGCCCGCGAGGCCAGGCGGACCTCGTCCGCGGGCATGAAGCCGAGGATGGAGGCGCAGGCGAGGATCATCGCCATCGGATTGGCCAGGTTCTTGCCCTGGAGCGCGGGGGCGGTGCCGTGAGGGGCCTCCGCCATCACCACGCTGGGGGTCAGCGAGCCGCCGCTGAAGCCGAGCAGCACCGACTCGGCGCCCGCGATCGACCCGAACAGACCCAGCACCAGGTCGCTCATGCAGTCACCGTCGCGGTTCAGGGTCGGGACCACAACGGCGTCTCCCCCCTGGTTGAGCAGCAGGGCGTAGGTCGCGTCGATGAGCTGCGGCTCGTACTCCACCTCGGGATGGCGGGCCGCGGCGGCGTCCATCTCCTCCTTGAGCATCCCCTCGTACACCGGCGAGACCGTGTACTTGGGCCCGCCGAAGACTCGGGCGCGGCTGCGCCCGGCGTGGACGAAGGCGAACTCCGCGACCTCCCGGCAGATCGACCTCGAGATCCGCTCGGTGCGGAAGGCCACCTCGTCGTCGCCCGACCCCTCCCGCCACTCCTTGGCCCCATAGGCGTCGCCCACGGCCATCCGCACCACGCTGATCGGGGCGCTGACCCCGGCGATCGGGACCACCCCCGGGATCCGGCGGCCGGTGCGCAGGATCACCGTCCCGCCCACCTCGGCGCGAAGGATCGCATTGGGGCTGCCCACGTCACCCTGCCCCTCGGGGGTGACGGTGGCCGCCTTGAGCCCGTAGCCCGTCTCCAGCATCGCCCGGCTGGCTTCAAAGACCACCTGGTTGCGGGTGGCGCGCCGGTTCTCCAGGCCGAGATCGTGGTGACGCAACTCGAGGTCGGCGCCGATCACCGATGGATCGAGCACCCGCAGCGCCTCGACGAGCAGCTCCTCGCCGGTCTGGTCGCCGTGGAGCACCTCGAGCGCGATCGCCATCTCAGAGCCAATCTACCAGCCGCGCGGCCGGCACCGGCGGGGTCGGCGCTCCCTACCTCGCTGCCTACGCGCTCAGCGCCGGCTGCCGGATGGTGACCACGGATGCCGCGTTCCGGCAGTTCGCGGGTCTGGACCTTCTGGTCATCGCCTGAGGCGCCGTCGCGGTACGGAGACCGCAGCGCGTCCTCGAGGCCGGCGCTCGCCGTGGCCGGCGCAGAACGTTGCCCGTCTCAGGCGGGCGGCCTGTACACCCAGGTGTCGGCGATGTCGGCGACGGTGTTGACGGAGCCGCCGAAGAGCACCACCTGACCGGTGGCGTCGTCGTATGCCATCTGCGCGTAGAAGCGCGCCGGTGGCGACGTGGCGGGGTGGAGCTGCTTCCAGGAGCTGCCGCCCCAGGCCCAGAGGTCGTTGAGAGGGCTGCCCAGGGTGAAGGACTCGATCCTGGCTCGCCGACCTCGGCTGAAACCCGGTCGCCGCGTTCCCGCCGAAGAGGAGCACCTCCCCCAGCGCCGAGTCGTAGACCATGCTGGCGCCCACCCGCGGAGAGGGGCCACCGGTGGTCGAGAGCTGCGCCCAGTCGCTGCCATTCCACGCCCACATCGCCTGAGAGTGCTCACCGTAGAGGAGGACCTGGCTGGTCGCCGCGTCGTAGACCATCTGCACGTCGTCGGAGTCCCCGACCACCGGTGGCGGCGACACCGCGGGGGAGAGCAGGTTCCAGGCTGAGCCGGCCCAGCTCCAGGTCGTCGACTCGTTCGGGGAGGTGGATGGGCTCATGTCGGCGTTGATCGGCGAAGTCGGAGACCAGAGCACGAGCGTCTGGGTCGCGGGATCGTAGGCCATCGCGCCGTTGTCATCCGGCCACACCGTCTCGGCGTCCTCCGCGCTGCCCCCGCCCTCGCCCGCGCCCCAGCTCTGGCCGTTCCACTGGGAGGTCGCGGGCCCGTCCCCGCAACCGGGGTACCAGACGACGTCGAAGGTCTGGGTGGCGCCGTCGTAGGCGGCCGGCTTCCCGAAGACGGGCGGCGCGTTGGTCGCCACCTCTGTCCACGCCAATCCGTCCCAGCTCCAGGTGTCCTGATAGACCTCGCGCCCGATCGGCCCGCAACTGGCCTCGCCACCGCTCACGACCACGGTCTTGGTGGCTGCGTCGTAGGCGACCTCCGCGGAGTCACGCGGCAGTGGAGCGATGGCGGGGTACAGCTCCGACCAATCGTCCGCGCTCGTGGCTGCGGTGGGAGTGGAGGAGCCGGCCGAGCTGGCGGCGCTGGTCAGCGGAGCAGCGGCGGCCCCTCCCGCGGTGATGACTGCCGTCGCGGCCACAACCATCAGCGAGATCCGTGGTGGTGGCAGGCGTCGACCACCGGTCGAGCGCGTGCGGCTCCGGCTCTCTGCGCACTCCGAGCCACGGTCCAGGTCGCCCGAACCACGATGGCGAGAACCGGCGACGATGAGGCGGGTCAGACGCATGTCGCGTGCACGATCGACGTCCCTCCGACAGCCCAGAGGCCGCCGGATCCACCGGCCGCCACGCCGGTCAGGTACCCGAAGCTCTGGCCGTTCACCGTGTAGAGAGGCTGCCAGGAGGTCCCGTCCCAATGCAGGATGACCGCCCCGACGGCCCAGGCATTGACCGCGCTGAGGGTGATGACGCTCAGCAGCGGGCTGGTCCCGGAGAAGAACGTGGGTGCGTTCGCTCCAGCGGTGGTGTAGCCCGGCCACTGCGCCACCGGTCTTGCCTCCCCGTCGTTCTCCGCGGAGACGGCGAGGCTGGGGATGAGGCTCCAGGCCCCATCGCCCATCTGGAGCGTGAGAGCCGAGCCCGGCAGCGCGCCCCCGACCGCCCAGAGGTTTCCCGCGGGCGTCTCGGCGGCCGCGGTCAGAAGATCGTCGGCTGCCTTGCTCCCGTCGGAGAGCGGCTCGGGGAGGGTGGCGTCGGGCGCCTGGACCACCGACCACGCCGTGCCGTTCCAGTGCTCGGTCAGGGTCTCCCACGGACCCGGTTGGTAGTTCTGCACCCCCATGTCGGGTTCGTAGCCGCCGACCAGCCAGACGTCGGCGGGCGAGCTCCCGGTGACTCCCAGCAGCGCGACGCTGGCGACCGTGGCGGTGGCCGAGGGGGGGACGCCTCCCGAGGCCAGCGCCCAGTCGGGCGGGGCCGGCTCCGGATCGGGGACGCTGACGATGGCCCAGTACTTCCCGTTCCAGTGCTCGACGAGCGGCTGCGCCGCGACCTGGCCTTCGTCGTCGAAGGTCAGCGGCCACTCGCTGACGCCGGTCGCCCAGACGTCGTCCGAGCTGATCGCCGCCACCGAGGTGAGCACGTCCCAGGGTTCGATGCCGTCCCTGGCGGCCACGTCGGGGGCGTCGACGATCGACCAGGACGTGCCGTTCCAGTGTTCGGTCAGGGTCTGCGCCGCAGGCGTGAAGGACGCTCCGAGCACGGGCGGCGCCATCGCCCCGATGTAGCCCACCGCCCAGACGTCGTCGGGTGAGACGCCGGCGACGGCGATGAGCTGGTCCCCACCCAGGCTCGCCGCACTGGCGGGATCCGGGGCCGGGACGATCGCCCACGAGCTGCCGTCCCAGCGCTCGGCGAGGGTCTGCTGATCCTTCCCGGCTGGGCTCGTCGAGCCGACGGCCCAGACATCGGCCGGCGAGATGGCCGCGACCCCGGAGAGGTCGGTGCTCGCCGCCGCGTCGCCGCTCGGCACCGGCGCGGCGGTCAGCTGCCACCTCTGGATGCACGTCTTTGCCGCCGAGCCGCCCGATGCGCTCGAGGCCGGCGAGGGTGGCGTCGTCCGAGCGGCCGGGGAGGAGCTGCACCCGGCCAGCAGCAGGATGCCCGTCGCGCCGAGGGGCACCAGCCTTCGCGCGCGCTTTCTCACTGGCTGGGGAACTCGCATCGCCGCCGCGAGGTTACGCCGCCGCGAGGGGCTCCGTCGCAGCTCTCGGAGGTCAGGGCTCGCCGCGGCCGGCTCGTCCGCGAGGCTTGGGCCTCCCGGGGCCGGGTACAATGTTGACTGTGCAAGTCGGATATACGCCGGTCGACGACGATCTCTACCGCGAGATCATCCTCGACCACTACCGCAACCCCCGCCGCCGGGGGGCGGTCGACCCGGCCGACGGCAGCGTGGAGGCCGAGAATCCCCTCTGCGGGGACCAGATCCTGCTGAGCTGGCGGCTGGACGGCGATCGCCTGGCGGAGATCGCGTTCACCGGGACCGGATGCTCGATCAGCCAGGCGGCGGCCAGCATGCTCTGCGACCAGGTGGCGGGGTTGCCGCGCGAGCAGGCCCTCGACCTCGCCCGCCGCTACCGGCAGATGCTGGTGGCCGACGGCGGCACCGACCAGCTGGGCGACCTGGAGGTTCTCCAGGGCGTGCGCGCCTATCCGATGCGGGTCAAGTGCGCGACCCTCGCCTGCAGCGCGATCCTGCGGGCGCTCGACACCGCCGAGGAAGGAGACGCGGCATGAGCAACGATGAGGTCGGGACCGCCGGGCCCCCCGTGGACGCGACCCCGGTCCAGGCGGAGCGGGGCATGGCGCTGCGCGCTTCGGAGGAGATGATCCGGGATGCCCTCTCCGAGGTCTACGACCCGGAGATCGGGATCGACGTGGTGTCGCTGGGCCTTGTCTACGGCGTCTCGGTCGACGAGAGCGGGCTGCTCACGGTGGAGATGACGCTCACCTCTCCCTTCTGCCCCCTCGCCAGCATCCTCGAGAGCCAGGTGCACGCCGTCTGCCTGCCGCTCCCGGGGATCGAGAACGTCAGGGTCGACCTGGTCTGGGACCCGCCCTGGGACCCCCGGACCATGGCTTCCGACGAGGTCAAGCTGGAGCTGGGCCTCTACTGAGGCGCCCGCGGGAGCCCGCCCCGGGACTCCGCGCATCCGAGACGTCCCGTAGGATGCCCGCTGTGGACGAACCCTCCGAGAAGCTCTTCGACAAGGCCGGCGCCGACGCCCTGCTGCCCGAGCTGAGGGTGCTGATCCGCAGCCTTCAGGAGGCGGCGGGCTCCGGGCAGGCGCTCGAGGGGCGGGAGCGGCTCGCCCACGCCGGCCGGTCCAACGGTTCCCCCGACGCCGCCGCGTCGGTCTTCCGCGCGGCCGCCCGGGTCCAGGAGATCCTCGACGAGATCGCCGGAACGGGGGCCATCCTCCGCGACCTGGGCACCGGTCTCTGCGACTTCCCGGCGGCGCGGGAGGGCCGGCCGATCTACCTCTGCTGGCGGCTGGGTGAGGACGAGGTCGGCTGGTGGCACCCGCGGGACGCGGGCGTCGCCGGGCGCCGGCCCCTGTAGAGGCGCCGCCTCGGGGCTTCGCACTGCGAGGGCGGTGCCGGCGGCCCGCCGGACGGTACACTGCCCCTCAAGCGTCTCCGGCCCTTCGCCTCCCCGCGCTCATCACCACGACGCTTTGCCGGCAAGGGGCGATGCGGCACTCCGAGAAAAGGAGGGTCATGCCGATGAATGATTGCCCACATACGGTGTCCCAGCCGACCAGCGCCCGAGGCGTCTGCTGATCGCCGGGAGCTTGACCTTGTGAGACGCGATCGCTGACGGCGGTCGTGACGTCTCTGAGCGCTAGACGGGGTGTCCGCCGATGGGTGGACACCCCGTTCTGGTCTCCGACGATGGTTCAGACGAAGCGGGCCGCCTCGAGCTGGGCCTCGCGGGTGGAGGCCTCGGGAGCGGCCACGATCTGGTCCGTCTCGATGAAGCCCTCGGTGCCGTCGGCGAGGCGGACCCTGGTGAAGGCACCCTCGCCACCCGGGATCGCCTCGACCCCGCTGGCCGTGAGCACCCGCTCGCCGCGCGGCGCCTCCCAGCGCGGCTCGGTGTAGAGGCGGTATGGCATGCCGGCCCAGGAGGCGACCAGGCTGACCGGACCGGAGGGGATCGCCCGGCGCCGGTAGACGGTGCGCGGGTCCGAGCTGCCCCGGCTCAGCAGCGAGACCAGCTGGAGCGCTCGTGGGACCGGTCCGCGGCCGCGGCTCGCGACCACGGTGACCACCGTGCCCGATGCGGTGGGCCGGGCCTCGCAGGTCACCCAGCGCGTGTGGATGGCGACCCGCTTCGACCACTGGCCCACCAGGCCCTTGCGCCGGAACTCGACGATCCGGGCGGAGCTCTCCCCGGTGAGCTCGTAGCGGAAGGGGAAGGAGCCGAGCATCTGCTCCATCACCGCGAACACCTCGCGCGGTGGCACCGCGGCCAGGAAGGTCCAGTGCTGCGCCTCCTTGGCCAGCAGGGGAAGCCGGTGGGCCTCCCGCGCCGCCTCCATCCGGGCACGCATGCGCTGGGCTCGGGCCACCATGCTCTCGGCGCGCCTCACCAGGGCCATCGGCCGATTCTACGAGGCCGCACCGGGAGGGGCGTCGTGGCCGGCCTGGACGGCGGTTGGAGGGCGCGTGGCCGGCCCCCGGAGGGCCGCCGGCCGGCCCATTCCTTCACCGGATGGCAAACGTCGGTTCGCCCGATCTTCGCCGGGCCGGGGCGACGATCATCGAGGATGCGCGTGGCGATCGTCACCGAGAGCTTTCTGCCGTGGGTGAACGGCGTCACCCGCACCGTGACCGCTCTCACCGCCCACCTGCGCAGGGGTGGCCACCAGGCTCTCCTCTTCGCCCCGGGCCAGGGGGTCGAGGAGCACGACGGCTTCGAGGTGGTGCGCGTCCGTGGTGTCACCGGGGTGCTCTATCCCGACCTGACCATCGCGCCGGTCGCCCCGGGGATGCGCCGCCGGCTCCGCGAGTTCGCCCCCGACATCGTTCATCTCGCCTCCCCGGCGGCGCTGGGGGCGTGCGGGGCCCGGGCGGCGCGGCGAGCCGGCCTGCCGGTCGTCGCCCACTACCAGACCGATCTGATGGCCTACGCCCGCGCCTACGGCGGGGTCCCCCTGGCGCTGGCCGCAGGGGCCGTCGAGCGCCGCTTCTACAACCGCTGCGCCCTCACCTACGCGCCCACCCCCCCGATGGCGGAGGAGCTCCGCCGGCGCGGATTCGAGCGGGTCCGGGTCAGCGGCCGGGGGGTGGACACCCAGCTCTTCCGCCCCGGGCGTCCCGGAGCGGTGTGGGCCCGGGATCGCTGGCCGGAGGGCGAGGGCCGGCGCATCCTCTCGGTCTCCCGGCTGGCCCGCGAGAAGGGGCTGGACCGGGTGCTCCGGATCGCGCGCGGGCGTCCGGAGCTCAGGTTCCTGGTGGTCGGCGCCGGTCCGCTGGCGGAGGAGCTGCGGCGGCGGGCGCCGGCCAACCTCCGGCTGACCGGCCTGCTCGAGGGCGAGGCCCTGGCGGACGTCTTCGCGGCCGGCGAGGTCTTCCTCCACCCGGCCTCCACCGAGACCTTCGGCCAGGTGATCCAGGAGGCGATGGCCTCGGGACTGCCGGTCGTCGGCGTCCGCGCCGGAGGCGCCGGCTGGCTGGTGGAGGAGGGCCGGACCGGCATGCTGGCGGAGCCGCCGGGGGACGGCCTGGGCGCCGTCCTGGACCGGATGCTGAGCCGGGCGGACCTCGACGCCATGGGCCGGGCGGCGCGCCGGGCGGTGGCCGGACGCAGCTGGGCGGCCACGTTCGACACGCTGCTCGACGACTACGCGGCGGTGGCGGGGGGGCGGAGCCGCCGGATCGCCGCCTGAGGCCCGGGCCTATACGCCCTCGCGTCAGCGCGCCGCCGGCGTGCCCCCCTCCCCCTCCCCGCCGGCGCGCCCGGTGATGCCGTAGCGCTCGCACATGGCGTCGAACCGGCCGGCGACGTGATCGTCCAGCAGCTCACGGTGCGCGGCGATCAGGGGGACCAGCTCGCGACGGAGGCAGTCGCCGCGAGCCATCCACTGGTAGTAATCCCGGCCACCGTGGTGGTAGGGGCCGTAGAGCCGGCTCCCCGGGATGGTGATGGCCAGCCAGCGGAAGAGCCGCTCGTGCCGGACGTGCATGCGCAGGGTGATCTGGGGCTGGCGGCCGTCCCCGCCGAAGTGCCCCTCCCCGACCAGCAGGCCGAGCAGGAAGCCGATCGAGAGGTCCGCGATGAGGGCCGGGGGATCCTGCTCCTGCATGCCGTGAGCCTAGCCTGTTCCACGGGGATCATGACGGTGAAACAGCGGGGAGGGGAGACCCTGGCAGTCGCCACCGGAGGGTCCGGGGTGCGCCGGCGTTTCACGTGGATCTCGACGGTGAAACAACAACCCGTCTCTCCGCACCCCTCCCGGCCGCCATCCGGCGCGGGGCCCGCACCGCATAATCGTCAGCCATGCCGCCCCTCGTGCTCGCCGTCGCCAACCAGAAGGGGGGCGTCGGCAAGACCACCACCGTGATCAACGTCGGGGCCCACCTCGCCGAGCTGGGCCGGCGGGTGCTGATCATCGACTGCGACCCCCAGGCCAACGCGACCTCGGGGTTGGGGATCGCCCGCCGCGACATCCCGGCCAGCACCTACGACGTGCTCGTGCTCGGCAGGCCGCTCGCCGAGGCCCGGATGAGCACCTCGATCCCCGGCCTGGACCTGGTGCCGTCGGACATCGCGCTGGCCGGCGCCGAGATCGAGCTGGTGGGCGTCGCCCGCCGCGAGAAGCGGCTCACCTACGCTCTCGAGGCGCTCGCCGACGATCCCCTCGACTACGTCATCCTCGACTGCCCCCCCAGCCTGGGCCTGCTCACGGTCAACGCCGTGGTCGCCGCCCAGGCCCTGCTGGTTCCCATCCAGTGCGAGTTCTACGCCCTCGAGGGACTCGGCCTGCTCACCCACACCATCAGCCTCCTCCGGCGCGAGCTCAACCCCCACCTCCGCATCGCCGGGATCGTCCTGACCCTGCACGACGGGCGTCTGACCCTCGCCGGCCAGGTCGTCGACGAGGTCCGCAAGCGCTTCGGCGACCTGGTCCTCGACCCGGTGATCCCGCGCAACGTCCGGCTCAGCGAGGCTCCCAGCTACGGCCTCCCGATCACCGCCTACGCGCCCAACTCGCGCGGCGCCGACGCCTACCGTGAGCTCGCCGTCCACCTCGACGCCCGCCTCCAGGCCGAGGTCGGGCTGGCCAGCGCCCCCTCGCTGGCATGACCGGGGAGGAGGCGCCCGGCCCGGTTCGCGGCAGCGCATCCCCGCGCCGTCACGGCCTCGGCCGCGGTCTCGACGCCCTGCTCGCGAGCAGTGATCCCGCCCGGGACATGGGGGGCGGACCGGTCCTCGTCGAGCTCGACCCGCTCCGGGTCCGCCCCAACCCGGAGCAGCCGCGACGTGACTTCGATCCCGACTCGCTGGCCGCGCTGGCCGCCTCTATCCGGGTCCACGGGCTGCTCCACCCCATCGTCGTCGAGCCCGACGTCGACGGCTACCGCCTGGTGGCGGGGGAGCGCCGGCTGCGGGCAGCGCGTCAGTCCGGCGTCAGCCTCATCCCGGCGATCCTGCGGCCCGCCTCCGAGTCCGGCCGTCACGCCCTGGAGATGGCCCTCAGCGAGAACCTGCTGCGCGAGGATCTCAACCCCCTGGAGGAGGCCGCGGCCTACGCGCGGCTCGCCGATGCCTTCGGTCTCTCCCACGAGGCGATCGCGCTGCGACTGGGCCGCAGCCGCCCCGCGGTCACCAACGCCATCCGCCTCCTCCAACTCCCCGTGCCGCTCCAGGAGGCGGTCGCCGGCCGCACCCTGAGCCCCGGCCACGCCCGCGCCCTGCTCTCGCTCCGCGACGAGACGGAGATGCTCCGGCTCGGCCGGCGCGTCGCCGAGGAGGAGCTCACCGTGCGCGCCACCGAGCGGCTCGTCCAGGAGCGCACCGCGCCGGCCGAAGCCCCCTCGGGCACCGGCGCAGCCCGGGGCCGCCCGGCCGCCGGCCGCCTCTCCCCGGACGACGAGCAGCTGCGCCGCGGCTTCGAGCAGGCGCTGGGCCTCCCGGTGGTCCTCGAGCGCCGCCGCCGGGGAGGACGGCTGCTCATCGCCTTCGACGAGGACCAGGACCTGGACGCCCTCTACCGGCGGGTGGGGGGCCCGCCCCTCTGACCCGGCGCCCGGACCCCGCGAGGGGACCGGGCACCGCTCGGCGTTCCGCCGCCGGGTCGCTCAGCCGACCGGTCGGTCCTCGGTGCCGGTGAGCCGGGCCTCACAGGTGGAGACGTCGAGGTTGCTCATGAACGCCTCGATGTACTTCGGCCGCTCCGCCGGCTTGTAGTCGAGCAGGAACGCGTGCTCCCAGACGTCCATCACCACCACCGGCTTGAAGCCGGCGATGTTCCCGTCCTGGTGGAGGGTGATCCACTGGTTGGACAGCCGGCCGGTGGCGGTGTCGAGGTAGGTCACGGCCCAGCCGACCCCGCGCATCCCCCCGATCGCGGTGAAGTCCCGCTTCCAGGTCTCGATGTCGCCGAAGGACTCGCCGATGGCCCGGCCCAGCGGCGAGGAGCTGGAGATCTCTCCGCCCGCGTCACGAGCCAGGTTCCCGAAGTACCACTCGTGGAGGACCATCCCGTTGTACTCGAACGGCAGACGCCGGGTCAGCTCATGGTAGGTGGGAGTGGCCACCTGACCCTTGCCGGCCAGCTCCACCAGCTGCTCGGTCAGCAGGTTGGTGTTCTTGACATATCCGGCATAAAGTCCGAAATGGATCTCCAGGGTGTGGTCGGAGATCCCGTGCAGTCCGCTGAGCGGGAACTCCTTGGCCTTGTAGGGGGAAAGGGTCAGGAGAGCCATCTGCTTCCTCCGCCTGGGGTGTCCGCCGGGGCCGGTCGGGCCGGCCGCTGAGGGCTCCATTGTCGCAGTGTGGGGCGGTCGCCCGAAGCCGGCCATGGAGGGCGTGGCGCCGGCCTGCCCCGCCCGGGCCCGGCGGCGGCGGGCCGCGCTCCGGTGGGGTGGGGGTGCGTCGCCCTCCGTATAATCGGGCGCCAGGCGGCGCGAGGCGCGCCCCCTCACCCGCTCGCGTGCCCACCCGCGGCGAGCGGTCGCCCCATCCGTCCACATGAACTCGCCGCCCCGCCTCGCGGTGGCGGCCTCGCGGAGGGCCGGTCCCGTCAACAGCAGCAGCCTGGAGCAGCCCCCCGACATCCCCGACCCCGTCGACGGGGTCCCCCAGACCCCGCCCACCCGGGCCCGGAGCACCTGGGTCCGCGACCTCCTCGAGATCCTGCTGGTCGCCGTGGTGCTCTACGCGCTCATCTGGACCTGCATCGAGACCGTCCGCGTGGACGGCGACAGCATGCAGAACACGCTCCAGAACGGCGACTTCCTGATCGCCAGCAAGATCTCCTACGTGGTGGGGAACCCGTCCCGCGGCGACATCGTCATCCTGCAGCCGCCCCACCTCTGCGACGCCACCTCGGCCGACTACGTCAAGCGGGTGATCGGGCTGCCCGGCGACAACATCGAGATCGACGCCAAGACCAACCCCACCGAGCTGCTGCTGCAGCCGGGTGGGAGCGGGACCTGGGACCGGGTCGAGGAGCCGTACCTCCCCGACGACTGGGAGCAGGGTCCCGACTTCTCCGCCCCGGGCACGGTCAACGCCGTCGACACCATCCTCCATATCCCCGCCGGCGACTACTTCGTGATGGGCGACAACCGCAACGAGTCCTGCGACTCCCGCTACTTCGGGCTGGTCTCGCGCAGCCGGATCGTGGCCAAGGCGATCCTGCGGATCTGGCCGCTCAGCAGCTTCGGAGGCCTGGGCCCGGGTCCCACCCTGGTCACCACCGCGAGTCCCGGACCGGTACCGCTGACCGCGTTCGGCGGGCTGCTGGTGGTGGCACCGCTCCGCCGCCGGCGCGTCGCCGGCGAGCTGGCCCGGCTGAGCCGGCAGGACCCCCCGCCCGGCTGAGCCCGGCGCGGAGGGCCGGCGTCGCTCAGGCGCCGAAGGTCCACTCCCGGACGGCGCTTCCCCAGCTCACCAGCTCCTCCTCGCGGAAGAAGAGGCCGATCTCGACCTCCGCCCGCGCCGCGGAATCGCTGCCGTGCACGACATTGGTGCCGATCGACACCGCGAGGTCGCCCCTGATGGTGCCGGGCGCCGACGCCGCCGGGTTGGTCGCGCCCATGGTGGAGCGGACCAGGGCCACCGCCTCCGGACCCTCCCAGACCATGGCCACCACCGGCGCCGAGGTGATGAACCGGACCAGCCCCGGATAGAAGGGCTTGCCCACGTGCTCGGCGTAGTGGCGCGCCGCCAGCGCCTCGTCGATCAGCATCAGCTTGAGCCCGACGAGATGCAGGCCCCGGCGCTCCAGCCGGGCGACCACCTCGCCGACGAGGCCGCGCTGAACCCCATCGGGTTTCACCAGGACGAGCGTGCGTTCCACGGTCATTGATCCTCGTTCCACTCCTCGAACCCCTTCCGACGACGGTTCCCTCGGGCGCGGCCCGGCGCTATCAGCCGGCTCATGACGCGCTGGCCAGGGCGCGCTCGAAGCGCTCCGGCTTGGCGAAGGGCCCGATCACGGCGGCGCGGAGGCCGCCGCTGCAGATCACCTCGGCCATCGCGCGCACCTCCTCGGCGGTCACCGCCTGGAGGGCGGCGATCACGTCGGCGGCGACCAGCACCTCGCCGGCCAGCAGCTCCTGCTGGCCCAGGAACTGGCTCATCGCGCCGGTCCCCTCCAGGTGGAGGAGGAGGCGCCCCCGGGCGTACTCCTTCGCCCGCTCGAGCTCGTCCGCCTCCACCGCGGTGGTCGCCAGCCGGGCGAGCTCCTCCACCGCGACCCGCATCGCCTCGGCGGCGCGCCGGGGTTCGCAGCCCAGGTAGATGCCCAGGCAGCCGCTGTCCCGCAGCTTGGCCACGAACGAATGGACGTCGTAGGCCAGGGCGCGCTCCTCGCGCAGCTCCTGGAAGAGCCGGCTGGACATCCCCTCCCCGAGCACGACGTTGAGCAGGTCCAGGACCGAGCGGCGGGGGTCGAGGTAGGAGCAGGCGTACCCCCCCAGGATGATGTTGGCCTGCTCGGTGCGCTTGTTGATCAGCCGGAGGGCGCTGACGTGGCTCTCGGCGGCCGCCGAGGGCGGCGCATCGGTGCCCTTCCCGACCCGGCCCACCGAGCGCTCCACCAGCTCGAGCGCCTGGGCGGGATCGACGGCACCGGCCATGCTGACCACCAGACGGGCCGGCCGGTAGTGGCGGTCCAGGTGGTGGCGGCAGGCGTCCCCGTCGAAGCTCCGGACCGTCTCCTCGGTGCCCGCGACGTCCCAGCCCAGCGGCTGGTCGGGGTACATCACCTCGTCGAAGAGGGTCCCGACGTGCTCCTGCGGGTTGTCCACGCACATCCGCAGCTCCTCGATCACCACCTGGCGCTCCTTGGCCACCTCGGCCTCGTCCAGGACCGGGTCGAAGACCATCCCCCCCAGCACCTCGCAGGCCAGCTCCAGGTGCTCGGCGGGCACCTTGGTGTAGAAGACGGTCGCCTCCTTGTCGGTGGCGGCGTTGATGGAACCGCCCACGCTCTCGATCGCCTCGGAGATCGCCCGGGCGGTGGGAAACCTGCCGCCCCCCTTGAAGACCACGTGCTCGATGAAGTGGCTGAGCCCGGCGCTCGGGACGTCCTCATGCCGGGATCCGACCCCGAACATGAACGCGACCGCCGCCGAGCGGCGCTCCCGCATCGGGGCGGCGATCAGCCGCGCCCCCGAGGGCAGGCGGTGCAGCGCGTAGGTCGGGTCGTCGCTCATGAGTTCCCGCGAGTGTAGGCGCTCGCGCCGGTCCCACCCCAGCGGGGGCCACCCGAGCGGCACGCCGGCCCCGCGCCGGGTCGCTACCCGCGATCCCAGCGCGACGGCCGCCGCTCCCGCGGCGGGGCGGCGTCGCCGTACGCCCGGCCTCGCTGGGGCGGCCGGCCGAGCCGGTCGGGCAGCTCCGGCAGGTCCGGCTGCGCCGGTCCGGTCGCGTGGATCACCACCCGCCGCGCCGGCTCCTTGCCGGTGCTCTCGGTGCGAACCCCCTCGTCGTCCGCCAGGGTGAGGTGGATGGTGCGGCGCTCGTAGGCGTGCATGGGGTCGAGGGTGTAGCGCTGACCGGTGCGCTTCACCCGGTTGGCGAGCCGCAGGGCCAGCTCGCGGACCTGCTCCTCGCGGCGGGCGCGATATCGCTCGACGTCGAGGATGACCCGGCGGCCGGACGCCTGCTCGGCATCCCCCATCATCAGGTTGACGACGGTCTGAAGGGCCCGGAGGGTCTCCCCCCGCCACCCGATGAGCAGCCCCAGATCGTCTCCCGAGATGTCGAGGAGCGGGGGTGCGGGGGGCCCGCCGGGCGGGGCCGCGGCGCGGCGGGTGGCAATGCGCGCGGCGATGCCCATCCGCTCCAGCAGCTCGGCCAGGGTGGTCCGGGCCCGCGCCGTGTTCTCGTCGAGCTTGGCGACCCGCACCCGGGCCTCGGCCCCGGCCGACACCCGCTCGCCGGGGAGCACCCGGGCCGGCCGCGACAGCACCTCGACGGCGACGTCGTCGGCGCCCGCTCCCAGCTCGGCCAGGGCGGCTGCGATGGCTTCCTCCACCGTCACGCCGCTGGTCTCGACACTCGCCCACTCCGCCTCGACGGCCACGGCGTCGGCCTCGCTCACCCTTCCACCTCCTGCAGGAACCGCCTCAGCGGCGGCGCCGGGCCTTCCTCTGCGCCCGCGACGGAGCTCGGCCGCGGCCCGGGCCGGCCGGCGCCTGATGCACCTCCGGCGCTCCGCGCCCCGCGCGCTTGGACCCGTTCGACCCGTTCGACGAGATCGGGGCCAGGCCGTCTCCGACCGGGCTCCTCGGGGCCGGGGTCCCGAAGTCGCTTCTCGTATACGAGAGCGGGGTGGTGCGGCTGGCTCCGGGAACCCAGGCCGGCACCCTCAGCCCTCCCCATCCCATCAGCTGGTACTGCTGTCCCACCATCACCAGGGCCGCGGTCATCCAGTAGAGGGTGAGACCCTGAGGCCAGATGAAGCCGAAGAAGAGGCTCATCAGGGGCATGAAGTAGACGACCATCTTCATCGACGAGGCCATCTGACGCTCCATGTCGCTCATGTCCGGCCGCAGCGGCTGCATGGTCATCTTCGACTGGATGAAGTAGGCCAGCCCGGTGAGGATCGGGAAGATCAGCAGCGCCAGGTTCTGGGGCTCGGAGAAGAGGCGGGCCCAGTCGGTGGCGCAGGTGGTGGCGGCCACCGAGCATCCGTGGACGCCGCTGGTGGCGGTCCCCACGGCCTGGCCGATGGTCTGGGCGACATCCTGGATCCAGAGGAAGTTCCGGTGGAAGTCCTTGGGAAGGGCGTCGAAATGCACGGTGGTGCCGAAGCCGATCACGTCCCGGATGCCCCAGTAGAGTCCGTAGAGGACCGGGAGCTGGACCAGCAGCGGGACGCAGCCGGACATCGAGCTGAACGGGCTGATCCCGTGCTCGGCGTAGACCTTCTGGGACTCCTCCGAGATCCTCCGGGTCTGGCCCTTGTACCGCTTGCGGATGTCGTTGAGCTGGGGGGCCACCTGGCGCTGCTCGCGCTGGATCCGCCGCTGGGTGCGCAGGTTCCAGCCCATGATCGGGAAGAGGGCGGCCCGGATGATCAGGGTGGTGACCACCACCGCCAGGCCGAAGGGCCCGATCGCCCGGAGGACGCCGACGGCGTTGAAGCCGTTGCTCAGCTCCTCGATCAACCAGCCGATGGGATAGCGGAGGACGCTGATGAAGTCGAGCGGATTCAGGTCCACCCCGGCCAGCATCGCCGGCGCCGCACTCACCAGGTGAGCCGCGATCACGCCGAGCTCCGGGTCGCCAGACGGGCGTCACGCCGCCGCCGCCGGGCCTCGCGCCAGGTCACGTACCGCTCCGGGACGGGATCCAGACCCCCCGGGTAGTACGGGTGGCAGCGAGCGATCCGCCTGATCCCGAGCCACCAGCCGCGACGGGCGCCGAAGCGCTCGATGGCCTCCACCGTGTACCGCGAGCACGTGGGCTGATAGCGGCAGCTGCTCATCATCCCGAAGACGGGGCCGAGGGTCACCTGGTAGGCCCGGATGAACCAGACGCTGAGGCGCCTCACGGCCGCTCAGGCCTCGCACCCGCCGCCGGCCGGGCCGGGCCCGATGCCGCCGCGGCGAGCCCGACCGCGGCGGCCGCCGCGGTCTCGACCTGCCCGCGGAGCAGCGCGAACGGGACGGTCAGGGCGCTGGAGTCGGTGCTCACGACCAGGTCGAACCCGTGGTGGGCGCCCAGGCCTCGAGCCGCCTCGCGAAGCCGGCGCCGGACCCGGTTGCGCTCGACGGCGCCGGGAAGGCCCGGGACGGAGAGGCCCACGCGAGCGTCCTCACGACCGTTGGGCGCGGCCTGGACGCGCACCTGGCCGGCTCGACCGGAGCATCGCCAGGAGCGCACCGAGGCGAAGCGCCCACGCCCAGCAAGGCTACCGCCTCCCGTCAGCGCGGGCCGGTCGGCGTGAGGCGCTTCCGCCCCTTGAGGCGGCGCGCCTTGATCACGTTCCTGCCGCCCGGGGTCGACATCCGGACCCGGAACCCGTGGGTCTTGCGGCGGTACGCCTTCTTGGGTTGAAAGGTTCGCTTTATCGGAGCTCTCCTGCCGTGAGAAGTTCGCAAATCGCGCCCGGGGACGCCACGGAGCGCCGCGCCCGGACGGCGTGGTCACGCCAGTATATTCGTTCCACTCGCCCATCCCGGTCCGACCACCCGGGCCGCCAGCGCGCCGGTGGTGGCTCCGGCTCCCCGCCGGCCGCCTCCCCCACCCCCTGCGGCCCTGCCGCCCGGGCCACCGAGCCCGCCTCCGAACCGGCCCCTCCGCCGGTTGTCGACCGCCCCCGCCATTGCTAGACTGACGGATGCTCCGGCGGGACGAGCTCCCGCAGTCGCCCCAGCCAACGTTGACAAAGCCCGTCCGGATGTGGCGTCGAAGTTTATCCACTCCTGTTCACATCCTGTGGACAAGTGGCGACGGGAAGGCGGAGGTTGGGTTGTGGCTTCGGCGCATGGGCGATGCGGGGTGCGGTCTTGACCGTCGGGGCCGACGACGGCCTCGTGCCCACCGCGACTGACCGCGCCTCCGCCCAGCAGGTGTGGAGCTCCGCGCAGGAGGAGCTCCGCTTCCAGCTGGCCCGGCCCAGCTATGAGACCTGGCTGGCCACCGCCACTCTGGTCGACAGCGACGGCCAGCGGTTCCTGATCGGGGTCCCCACCCGGCTGGCCCGCGACTGGGTCTCCGAGCGCTTCGTCTCGGTGATCCAGGAGGTCCTCTCCGGGCTGCTCGGCCATGAGTGCCAGGTGGAGATCACCGTCGACCCGATGGCCAGCCCCCCGCGCGACGAGCCGGCGCCGCTCAGCGACTCCGACCTCGCTCCCGAGACCGACCTCGCCCCCGCCGGGGAGTCCCGGCTCAATCCGAACTTCACCTTCTCCAGCTTCGTGGTCGGCAACTCCTCGCGCTTCGCCCACGCCGCCTGCCGGGCGGTGGCCGACGCCCCCGGAAAGGCCTACAACCCGCTGTTCCTGTACGGCGGTGTCGGTCTGGGCAAGACCCATCTCATGCACGCCATCGGCCACGCCGTGCGCGAGGGCCACCGCCGTTCTCCGAAGGTCGCCTACATCACCTCCGAGAAGTTCACGAACGAGATGATCGCGGCGATCCAGGAGAACAAGACCAACGACTTCCGCCACCGCTACCGCACCGTCGACGTCCTCCTCATCGACGACATCCAGTTCCTCGCCGGCAAGGACCGGACCCAGGAGGAGTTCTTCCATACCTTCAACGCCCTCCACGAGATCCAGAAGCAGATCGTGGTGAGCAGCGACCGCCCGCCCAAGGACATCCCCACGCTCGAGGACCGTCTGCGCAGCCGCTTCGAGGGCGGGCTGATGGCCGACATCCAGCCCCCCGACGTGGAGACGCGGATGGCCATCCTCAAGACCAAGCTCGGGCCCCACAGCCGCCTGGTTCCCGACGAGGTCTGCAGCTTCATCGCCCATCGCATCCAGAGGAACATCCGGGAGCTGGAGGGGGCGCTCATCCGCGTCCTCGCCCACGCCTCCATCAACGGGCACGCCATCACCCTGGAGATGGCCCAGCGCATCCTCAGCGACATCATCCCGGTGGCCGACGCGCAGCCGCTCAGCATCCCCTTCATCCAGGAGACGGTCGCCGAGTACTACGGCATCGGCGTCGAGGAGATGAAGGGAAAGCGGCGGGACAAGCACATCGTCTTCCCCCGCCAGGTCTCCATGTACCTGATCCGGGAGGAGACCGACTCCTCGCTGCCGGTGATCGGCGACGCCTTCAGCGGCCGGGATCACACCACCGCCCTGCACGCCATCGACAAGATCACCGAGCTGCTCCGTGAGGACACCCGCCTCCAGAGCGACATCCGCCTGCTCCGCCAGCGGCTCCACGCCCATGGCTGACACCCGCTCGGCGTCCCTCCGCGGCCGCCCCGAAGGCCGTCCCCAAGCACCGCCGAGCATGGCCACCCGGGTGGCCGCGCCCACCTGGGACAACGCCTGTGCAGATCCCCATCCGGGGCTGTGGCAAACCCCCGGCCCCGGCCCCACCTGGGCGAAACCCCTGAGACCAAGGCGGCCCCGTCCCCAGCCCGGCACCGGTTTTCCCCAGCCCCTCGTATTCGAAAACCAGGGTTATCCCCCGCTTGCCCACCCCTATTAATCACCTCTTATCTCTACACTGTCACCACCCAAGGAGTCCCCTCCGGTGAACAACTGGCCCACTGGTATCGGCACACGATCCGCCATGAGGTGCACGGTCTCCCCCTCGGCACTCAGCGCCTCGCTGAGCCTGGTCTCACGAGCCGTCTCCCCGCGTTCCACCCTGCCCGTGCTCAGCAACGTCCTCCTCGAGACCGAGGCTGAGGGGCTCCGGGTCACCGCCACCAACCTCGACCTCACCATCAGCGCGCTGGTCGGCGCCACGGTGCACGAGGAGGGGAGGGTGACCGTGCCGGCCCGGCTCCTCGCCGAGTACGTGGCGTCGCTGGACGAGACCGCCTGCACCATGGAGGTCGAGGAGCGCACCCAGATGCTGAAGATCAGCTCGGGCGTGCAGCGGACCAACCTGCATGGCATCGACGCCGTCGAGTTCCCGCCCCTGCCCGCTCGGGAGACGGCCCCGGCATTCGAGGTGGATGCGGCCGCCCTCCAGCAGGCGATCAACCAGACCTCGGTGGCGGCATCCGGCGACGAGCAGACCCCGGTGCTGACCGGCGTCCTGCTGCATGTCGAGGGGTCGCGTCTCACCCTGGTCGCCACCGACCGCCACCGGCTCGCGGTCAAGACCCTCGAGGCCCAGGTCACCACCGAGGGTGCCGTGAACGGCACCGTGATCGTGCCCGCCCGCCACCTCGCCGAGCTCGCCCGGGCCATCAATCCATCCCGGCCCACCGTCGGAGTCGCCTTCAGCGACGCCCGCAATCAGGTCTTCTTCACCCTCCGCGACATGGAGATCAGCTCGCGCCTCATCGAGGGGAACTATCCAAATTACGCCCAGGTGATCCCGGCTCACTCCACCACCACGGTGGTGCTGCCCACCGCGCTGCTCCTCAAGAGTGCCAAGACCGCGGCAGTTCTTGCCAGAGATGCCTCTAACCCGGTGAGGCTGCGAGCCGGCAAGGGCGAGCTGGAGCTGATCGCGCAGGCTGCCGAGGTCGGTGATCACGACGCGCCGCTGCCCGCGCGGGTCGACGGGGAGGAGGTCCAGGTCGCCTTCAACGCCCGCTACCTGCTCGACGCCCTCCAGGCGATCGACGGCGACGACGTCGAGCTGGCCCTCAACGGGCCGCTCCAGCCGGCGGTGGTGCGGGCCCAGGGGAAGGAGGACTACCTCTGCGTGATCATGCCGGTGAGGGTGCCCTAGGACCCGATTCCCGGCACCTCCTTCCGGCCGCCCTGATGATCCGCCCGTTCCCCCCGGCAACGGCACTCTGGGTCAGCTCATCGCGGTGAAGCGGAGGCGCTTGACCGCGTCGGCACCGAGCCGGCCGTTGAGGGCCCGGACGATGGTGGGCATCTCGAGTTGGAGCTGCTGGGCGAGGGCGCCGTTGCGGGTGGCCACCAGCAGGGTGCCGCGCTGGAGCGAGCGGGCCTCGCAGAGCGGGGCGAGAACCGGCCCCACCACCTCGGCGAACGCCTCTTTGAGCTGGACCTCGCGAACCTCTCGCTGGACCCCGAGGCGGCGCAGGGCGGTGCCGAGCACGTCGGCGATGTGGAGCGGTCCGGGCTCGCGGTCCGGGCGCGGGGGCTGATCGCCGCCCAGGTTCATCGCGCCAGCACCGTGCCCTGGCGGACCAGGAAGCGCTCCGAGCGCCGCTCGCCGAAGAGCCCCTCCTCGCTGCAGGTGACCATGGTCTGGGGGGCGCCGGCCCCGGAAGCGAGCGCGCCCAGCAGCCGCTCCCGCCGGGCCGGGTCGAGCTCACTCAGCACGTCGTCGAGGAGCAGCAGGGGCATCCGGCCGGAGACCCTCCCGACCAGCCGGACCTCGGCGATCTTGGTGGCCAGGACGGCGGTCCGCTGCTGACCCTGGGACGCGGTCGACCGGGCGGCGCGATCGTTGAGGACGTACTCCATGTCGTCGCGGTGGGGACCGACCGCGGTGGTGCCGCGCGCCAGCTCCTCGGCGTGGGCGCGGGCGAGCGTGCGACGGAGCGCGGCGATGGCCTCCTCGCGGTCGACGGTGGCGGCGGCGCCGTGCGGCAGATAGCGCAGCTCGAGCGCGTCGGCGTCGTCGCTGATCTCCGCCATCGCGGCCGTCGCCAGGGGGCCCAGGGTCCTGACCAGAGCGGTGCGCGCCACCCGGACCCCGGCCCCGTGCAGGACCAGGGCCTCGTCGAAGGGGCGGAGATGGTCGGGCGCATCGCCGCCCTCGAGGTGGAGCCGGCGCAGCAGCGCGTTGCGCTGCTCGAGGACCCGCCGGTAGCGGACCAGCTCGTCGGCCGCCTCCCGGTCGAGCTGGGCGAGCAGGACGTCGAGGAGGCGGCGCCGTGCCTCCGGTCCGGCCTTCACCAGCTGCAGGTCGTCGGGCCAGAAGAGCACCACCGGCCAGCGGCCGAGGAGGTCGCGGGGGGCGATCGGATGGCCGTCGCTGGAGGTGGTCCGCGCGATCCGGGCCGGCAGCTCGGCGCGATCGCCGCCGGGCTCCAGGACCCGGCGAAGACGCAGGGCCAGGCTCTCCGACCGCGTCCCGCGGACCAGCACCGCGTCGACGGCGGCCTCGTCGGCTCCCCAGCGGAGGAGGTCGCCCACCGTGGTCGTCCGGGGCGAGCGGGTCAGCAGGAGGGTGGCCACGGCCTCCAGCAGGTTGGTCTTCCCCTGCGCGTTGTCGCCGACGAAGACGTTGAGGCCCGGCCCCAACCGGAGGCTCAGCTCGGCGTAGTTCCGGAAGTTGAAGAGCCGGAGACTGGCCAGGCCGCCCTCCGGCGCCGGTGGGGTTCCCTCCGAGGGGCTCACGTGGGCTTCAGGGCCACCGAGCGGATGAGCTCGGCAACCTGGGCGGCCGCCTCGGGGCGGGCCAGCTGGGCCACCGCGGCCCGCATCGAGAGGAGGGCGGGGGATCCCGGCATGGCCAGCTCGGCGACCTCGTCGACCAGCTCGGTGTCCCCCGGCACATAGCGGCCGGCGCCGGTGTCGATGAGCCATTCCATGTTGCCCCGCTCCTGACCGGGCAGGAACCAGGTGATCAGCAGGGGGAGACCGGCGCAGAGCGCCTCCGCGATCGTCCCCGGACCCGCCTTGGTGACCACGATGTCCGCCGCCGTCATCCACTCGGCCATGTTGGTGACGAACCCGTGCACGGCGACCGGGCGGTCCTGCCGGTCACGGAGGCCGGCAAGGGCCTCCTCGGCGCGGCGGTTGTGGCCGCAGATCACCACCAGTGAGATGTCCAGCCCGCTGCCCGCCAGCACCCGCGCCCGCCGCTCGATGTCGCCGGAGCCGTCGGCGCCGCTGCAGACCAGAACCGTGAACCGATCGGGGTCGAGGCCGAGCTGGAGCCTCCGGGCGCGGCGCGTTTCCGGGTCCGAACCGTAGCCGGTGAAGCCGGCGTCCACGGGGAGGCCCACCTGGACCAGACGGTCGGCGGGCACCCGGTTGCGGCGGCAGCGATCGAGCCCGCCCGGGGAGGGGACGATCACCAGGTCGACGTCCGGGGAGGCCCAGAAGGTGTGGACGTCCACCAGGTCGGTGACCGCGGTGACGATCGGGACCCGCAGGCCGAGGCGCCGCCGGGCGCGCACCGCGGCCCGGTTCAGAAGGGGGTGGAAGGAGACGACCACCGCCGGCCGCAGGGAGGTCATCAGCCGTGCGATGGCGGGGTCGACCGTGTGCAGCAGCAGCTCCGAGGCCCGCACCATGGCTCGGGAGTTGGTGGCGTGGAAGAGGCCGCCCCACACCCAGGGGGCGCGCTGGATGAGCGGGCCGTACAGCGAGGCCGTCCGCCCCAGGATGCGGGGCGAGGCCGTGGCGAAGGGGTCGACGATCTCCACTGTGAACTCACCGGGATGGGCGACCCCGAGGTGGTGGCTGACCGCGGTCGCCGCCGCCCGGTGCCCGCCGCCGGTATCGGCGATCAGGAAGAGGAGTGAGCGGGACACGGCCCCTGAGCCTAGCGAAGCCGGTGGTCGGAAAGTCGCCGCGGGCGGGGATCAGCCGCCGAAGGAGACGGTGAGAGCCTCGATTCCAGGCGGCAGCCCGGTGAGGAGGAGGGGCCCCGAACCGTCGGCGTTGGCGATCACCGCCTCCTCGGCACCCGACGGCATGGTGGTGATGTAGGCGATCTGGCGACCGCTCGGGGCCACGCTGGCGCTGTCCGGATCCGGGTCGCCGAGACCGGCGCCGATCGGGGAGAGCATCCTGGTCCCGATGTCGAGCGCGCCCAGCTGCGCTGAGCCGGGTGGGGCGTTGAGCGCGACCAGCAGGGTGGCGCCGTCGGTGAACCCGACCGGCGTGAGCTCGGTCCCCACCCGCGTTGCGGGCTGGCTGCCGGAGGGGTCGACCACCCAGGTGGCGGGGATCGCGCTGGACGGCGAGGTCACCTGCATCGCCAGCGCCTCGCCGTCCGGCGCCGCCACCAGATGGTCGGCGGCTCCCACCACCCCCGGGAGCGGGTACCGGGCGCCGATCGACGGGTTGGCGAGGTCGACGTGGGCGGGGCTGCCGGCGGTGGCCGCCACCGGGATGGCGATCGCCTCGCCGTCCGCGGTCCAGACCGGTGGTCCGCTCGGCGGCGAGCCCGCGGGGAGCTCGGAGAGGGTGCCGGCGGCGGGGTCGTAGAGCTGCACCGTCGAGTTGGCGGCGACGAAGGCGAGCGTCGAACCGTCCGGCGACCAGGCCGGTGAGGTCGCGCCGGTCAGATCGAGCTGGTCGAGCCCGTCCTCGGTGTCGATGATCCGCAGCACCGGCGGCTGGTTGAGGCGGGTGACGTCGGTTTGGACGACGGCCAGCCATCGCCCCCCGGGGGCCAGGCTGGCGCTGTCGATGACGGCGGCCGGCTGGCCCGGGCCCACCTCGCCGCAGGCGTCCGGGTCGGAGCAGACCGGCACGGCGTCGAGGATCTGAGCGGGGATGGGGAGGCCGATGGCCGGGGCGGTGAGCTGCGCGAGCATGACCGTGGTGGCGTCGCCCCGGCCGGGTCCGGCCAGGACGAGGAGGTGTCCGGCCGCCAGCAGCCCGGTGGTCCGGAAGTGGAGGGTGATCGGGGCGGTGATCGCCTGCCCGAAGGCGTCGGTGGCCCGGCGGCTGACGGTGAGGGTGTACGCGGTGGTGGGGGCCAGCGGGCGATCCGGGATGACCTCGAACTGGCCGAGGTCGAGCGGATTGCGGACCACCTCGAGGCCGGTCACCCCCGGGCTGAGCGAGACGGCGGCGGCCAGCGCGGACGCCGACATCGCCCGGGAGAAGGAGAGCAGCAGCGGGGTGTCGCGGGCCACGCTGGCACCGTCACCCGGGGTCGCCGAGTTGAGCACCGGAGCCGCCGCGCTGGTGAGGTTCCAGATGTGGTCGAGGGAGTTGACGTTGCCGTTGACCGAGGTGACCCCGGCGGCGATCCTGAAGGTGTACTCGGTGTTCGGGGCGAAGAGGGCGCCCGGGTGATGCAGCACGAAGCCCGAACTCGCCGGAGAGCCAGGTGATCCAGCAGGGCGCCCCGGGCCGGGCGGTGAAGGCCGTTGCCAGGGTGCAGCCGGTGAGCCCCACCCGGGAGTTCTTCGTCTCCACCACGCTGAGCCGGGTGGCGACGCTCTGGTGGGTGACCGGCTGATCGAAGACGACCTCGACGGTGGCGTTCGCATCGAGCTGCGTGGTCCCGGCGAGCGGGTTCAGCTGCACGATCTGGGGCGGGGCGCTGAAGCAGCCGGTGAGCAGCACCGAGGGTGCCAGGAAGGCGATGCCGAGGGGGATGACCCGGAGCCGGGAGGCGAGGCGGCGAGGGCTCAATAGGCGCGGGAGAGGGCGGTCTCCACGTCGATCGCCGCGATGGCACCGGTGCCGCTCTTCACCTCGATCCGGGCCGCCTTGTCGGTCGCGATCTTGCCCACCCCGGTGGTCGCCGTGCTGAGCGCAGGGTTGGTCTGCGTGTAGGAGCCGAGGACGTGGCCCTGGCTGAGCAGGATGATCCCGATGTCCGAGCCCCCCACCACCAGGACGGCTCCGTCCACCGTCTCCTCGGTGAGGAAGGCCAGCAGGGCGTCGAAGTTCACGAACCGCCCCAGCAGACCGGTGTAGAGCAGGGGGGCGGTCAGCAGGATGCCGATCCCCTCCACGATCTCGCTGGCCAGGTCGATGACGTCCAGGGTCCCGGTCCCCGCGTCCATGCTGCGGCGGATCGCCTGGAAGGCGGCGTCCCCCTCCCGCGCCCCGGGGGCGCTGGACCGCGCGTCCAGGAGGTGGCCCTGATGAAAGAGGAGCAGCGCCGAGAAGTCCGGTGCGGTGAGTCGCACATAGCCCGTGTGCTGGTCCCCGCGGAGGGTGCGCAGCAGCTTGGGGAAGTCGACGAAGGCGCTCTTCAGCCCCTCGTACTGGGCCCGGCCCGCGGGCAGGGGATACATGATCGTGAGCGGCTCGACCGAGGGGGCACCCATGGCCTCCACCGGCTCGTGCGCCGGAGCCGGAGCCGGCGCCGGGGGAGGCTCGGGGCGGGGTGCGCTCCTGACCGGGGCGGGGACCGGGGTCGGCACCACCGGCTCAGGCCGGTACGCCGCCGGGGCGGGAGTGGGCACGGGTGCCGGGGCGGGCCGCGCCTCGGCGGGCTGGTAACGGGCGGGCGCGGGGGACGGGATGATCGGGCTCGGCGTCGGGGCGACGACCGGCGCCGCGACGGGCTCCGGGGTGGGCGCGGGGGCCGGGGCGTTCCACGGCGAGTAGCCCGCCGCCTGCTGCTCGGCCCCGAAGTCGGGCACCGCCGACGTCCAGGCGGGCTCCGGGTATCCGCCGCCGGGCTCGGTGTAGGTGGCGACCCCGTAATCCTCGGCCGCCTCGTAGGCCGCGCCGGTCCAGCCCACCTGCTCCTCGGTGGCGGCGGGGGGAGCCTCGGGCGTGCGCCGCTCGGCCTCGGCGATCAGCTCCGCGGGGGACGACTTGATCGTCTCCTCGGGCGGGAGCTTGGCGCGCGGGTCGAAGCGAAAGGTCCCGTCGTGCCAGGTCAGCGCGTTGAGGACGACGTCCTCCCCCTGCCCCGACGGTCCGGCGGCGTGGAAGAGGTGGCCGAACAGAAAGAAGAGCGACGCGGTGTCGTTCTCGCTCTCCAGCGCGAGCGCACCCGTCGCGCGTTCCGTCTGCATGGTCTGGAGCAGGGTTGCCAGGCCAGATTCCTGCAGCAAGCCCTGAGTCTGCACAGGCCTTCTCCGTGTGAGGATAGATCTGCCGCAAGGGCGGAATGAAAATCTGAGTTCGGCCGTATAGTAACAACCCCGCGCCCGATGCGCGGCGGTCTTTCCAAGGAGAGCAAGGGGGCGGGTGAGCCGAGCCCGACCGGGCCCCTCCCGGAAACCGTCTAGACTGGGGACGTGGGCACTCCTGCCATACCGGTACGCCGACACGGCTTCGGCCTCGTCCCCATGACCAGCCCCGCCCCCGCCGGCGCGGTGTGCCCGGCACGGGCCGGGGGGCGGCAGGCGCGGGTTGTCTGAGCCTCCCGCATCGGGGTCGACGGAACAATCCGGCCAGGTTCGTTCCGCCTTCCCGTCCTACGAGGAGCTGTCAGCTGACCTGATCGAGGCGCTCGATCAGGCGGGCCTCTACATCGAGGACGTTCGGCACCACCTGGAGCCCTCGGTCGGGGAGCGCCGTTTCGAGTGCACCATCCGGCTCTCCTCGAACGAGCCGCCCTCGCGCTACCACGTCCACCTGAGCTTCGTCTGGGACGCCCTCCTCACCTACATCGCGGCCTACGGCGCGGGCGCCGACTGCGACCTCTACCACGACGACGACGAGGCCGAGGACTGTCCCCATCACCAGCTCACCCCCCAGCCCTTCGTCGAGCTGGAGGCGGAGTTCGTGCTCGGCGACGGCGGGTACGAGCTCCACGACGTGGCCGAGATCTCCTCGTGGGTGGAGACGGTCCAGGAGCTGCTCGCCAAGGTGTTCAAGGACGAGGATCGCCCCTCGGTCCACGTCGGGATCGCCTCCCTGGGTTCGACCACGCTGGTCGAGAAGTTCACCGCCGAGCACTCGTGGCTCCTCGACTTCGAGCAGCCCCCGGATGTCGAGGGGATCGCCCGCCAGGTCCTCACCGCGCTCAAGCTGGTGCCGCAGCTCGCCGACCGCCTGCCGATCTGATCCCGCCGGGGCTCAGCCCCCGCCCAGGCCCGCCGCCACCTCCGGATCGATCTCGGCGATCAGCCGCCGCCAGAAGGGACGGCGTGAAAGCTCGGGGTGGGGCACCCTGGGGTCGGTCCGGCTCGTGATCTCCCCCCGCCGGCCGAGCAGGACCAGGTCGGCGTCGGCGCGCCGCGGGCCCCAGCGGTAGGTGGGCCGCCGGCCGCAGCGCTCCTCCGCCGCGGCGCACGCCGCCAGCCAGCGGTGGGCGCTCCACGGCTCGGGGCTGCCGGCCAGGACCACCTGGTTGTGGAAGTCGCCCTGGGCGACCACCCCGAGCGGGAGGGTCAGGATCTCGGTCGACGCCGCCTCCACCGCCAGCCCCGACGACCTCAGGGCGTCGCGGAGGCAGGCGAGGGCGCGACCCCGGTGGCCGACGTTGCAGCCCAGGGCGATCCAGGCCCACGATGCGGCCGGAGGCGGCGCCGGCGACCACGCCGGAGCTGGAGCTGGTGCCGGTGCTGGTGCTGGTGCGGTGGTCGGACGAGGGGTCGGAGAGGTGGGGTCGCTCATCCGGTCGGCCCGGGGGAGGGGGCCTCGCGCACCGCCTCGGGGATCTCCCGGAGGACCGCGTCGGCGACCCTGAGGCCGCGGTGGATCGCGGCCACGTCGTGGACCCGCACCATCTCCGCCCCGGCGGCGACGGCCACCACGCAGAGCGCCAGGCTGCCCTCGATGCGCAGCTCCGGCGGGGCGCCGTCGAGGAGCAGTCCGATCGTCGACTTCCGCGAGGCGCCGAGGAGCAGAGGGCGTCCGAGGGCTCGGAGCTCGGCCAGGCGCTGCACCAGCTCGAGATTCTGGGCGGGCGTCTTGCCGAAACCGAAGCCCGGGTCCACCACCACCCGCTCGGCTCCGATGCCGTGGCGTGCGGCGATGACCAGCGACTCCCGGAGGTCACGGGCGACCTCCTCGACCAGGTCGGAGTACTGGGGGCCGCGGCGGTTGTGCATCGCCACCAGTGCCACCTCGGGGTGCTCGGCGATCACCGGGGCCATCAGCGGGTCGCCGCGCAGGCCCCAGATGTCGTTGACCATGGTGGCCCCGGCCGCGATCGCGGCCCGGGCAACCTCCGGCTTGCGGGTGTCGACGGAGATCGGGACCGCCAGCCGGCCGGCCAGCGCCTCCACCACCGGGATCACCCGGAGCAGCTCGGTGGCCGCGTCCACCGGGGCGGAGCCCGGGCGCGTGAACTCGCCGCCCACGTCGACGAGATCGGCTCCGTCCTCGACCATCCGCTCGGCCAGAGCCACCGCGGCGTCCACGTCCCCGGCGAGGCCATCGCCCGAGAACGAGTTGGGGGTGGCGTTGACGATCCCCATGACCAGCGTCCGCCCGCCCAGCTCGAGCCGGCGGTCCCCGCAGCGCAGCCGGGGGCGTCGGGCCCGGGTGGGGAGTGCGGCCGCGAGCGCCGCCCCCAGGTCAGCGGTGGGCGGGCCACCTCCGGCCAGTCGCGACGCCACCGCCAGCAGTGAGGTTGGCGGCCCCACCAGCACCGCCCGCCGGCCGTCCGGGCCCATGATCGCCCGCCCGCCCTCGGCCTGGGTCGCCCGCTCCAGCGCCCGGGCCTGCGCCGGGTCCAACCCCTCGATGGCGAACGCCGCGGCGGCGGCGTCCGGAACCTGGAGCGGCGCACCCGCCGGTCCGGCCACCGCCTCCAGGGCCCGCTCGAGGGATCCGGACCCAGCGGGGGTGAGCTGCCGGATGTTGTGCCGGAGCGCGGCCTCGGCGGCGGCGAGGGCGCTGCTCACCATCGGCGGGCCCGTCCCCCGGTGGGCGGGTCAGTAGCCGTCGGCGTGCAGCGTCGGATGGTCCATGCCCACCGCGTGTCCCACCTCGTGCAGCACGGTGCGGCGGATCTCCTCGGAGAGGGCGGCCCGATCACGACACCAATTCTCGATGTTCAGCTGGTAGATCTCGATGGCCGCGGGGTTGAGCTGCCCCCAGCCGCCGGCGACCCCGTAGACGTTGCCCAGCCAGTAGCCGAGCGCGTGGGGGTCGAGGTGCCGGTCCCTCACCATCTCGAGGCCGGGGAGTGGCGCCACCGCGATCCCGGTGCCGGTGTCCTCGAGGAAGTCGACCACGGCGGAGGGCAGCGCCGGCAGCACCGCCCCCGCGATCGCCTCGAACTCCCCGGCGCCGATCCGGAAGGGGACCACGTACCTGGCCGGATCGAGGTGGGCGGCGCGGCGGAAGCAGGCCTCGGCCTCCTCTCCTCCGCTCCACTGGAGCGCCTCGCCGAGGGCGAACCATGCGTCCGCCGAGCCCGGCTCCAGGCGGGTCAGGTGGTCCAGCGCCTCCGCCGCCTCCGCCGCCGCGCCGGCACGGAGCGCCATCTCCCCCCGCGTCTCCCAGACCTCCGGCTCGTCCGGCGCCAGGGCGCAGGCGCTCCGGCAGACGGCGAGCGCCTCCGCGAAGCGCTCGCGCTCCTCGAGCCGGTCGATCCGCTCGAGGAGACGGGTCAGCGGCTCACCGGCCATCCCGGCCACGTCCCCGGCGATGCCCTCGACCCCTCTGCCGGCGCGCCGGGCCGGCCCGGCCGTTCGGGTGCCACATGGCCGGAGTGTATCCCCGGGCGCTTGGCGCCGCGCCCATGGAGGCGGGGTCTGCGGTCGGGCCGAGCGCCGATCGTGGGCCCGGCGCCCGGACCCGCCCAACCCGGCGGCGGCCTCGTTTGTGCGCCGAGTACATGTCTCGAGCGCCCTCGGAGCCCTAGCCTCAAATCGCAAGAGTTGGGCGTCCGGACTGGACGGCACGGGAGGTCCTTGAGCGCGATGCTACTGGCACAACTGGTCCCAGATCCGAGCTGGTTGAACTCGGGGGACAACGCCTGGCAGATAACTGCCGCGACGCTGGTCGGGATCATGAGTGTCCCGGGGCTCGCGATCCTCTACGCGGGGATCATGAAGCGCAAGTGGGCCGTCAACTCGGCGATGATGGTGCTGTACGCGTTCGCCATGACGCTCATCGTCTGGACGCTGTTCGCGTACAACATGAGCTTCGGGCACCCCGGCATCGGGACGCTGGTGGGCAAGCCGGCGACCGTGCTGAGCGCGAACAGCCTGGAGCAGCAGGCTCAGATCCCGCTCCTCAACGGGCTGATGCCGCCGATCCGGTTCCCGCTCAGCTCCATGGTCTACTTCCAATTCGTCTTCGCGGCGATCACCGTGATCATCCTGGGCGGCTCGGTGCTGGGCCGGATCAGCTTCAAGGCCTGGGCGATCCTGGTCCCGGCCTGGATCACCCTGGTCTACTCGGTCGGGGCCTTCAGCATCTGGGGCGGCGGGTGGCTCTCCCAGATGGGCGCGGTGGACTTCTCCGGCGGTTACGTGATCCACGTGGCCGCGGCGGTCTCTGGATTCACCGCGGCCGCGGTCATCGGCCCTCGGCTGCTCCGCGACCGCCAGCACACCAGTCCCAGCAACCTGATCATGGCGGTGGCCGGCGGCGGGCTCCTCTGGCTGGGCTGGAGCGGCTTCAACGGCGGTGACCCCTACTTCGCCAACGCCGACGCGGCGGGCGCCATCCTCAACACCCACCTCTGCACCGCCACCGCGCTCTGCACCTGGGTGATGTGGGACGCCCTGCGGTTCAAGAAGGTCAGCGTGGCCGGCGCGATCAACGGCATGGTGGCCGGGCTGGTGGCGATCACCCCCGCGGCCGGCTTCATCGACGGCTACGCGGCGCTCGCGCTGGGCGTCCTGGCCGGCACCCTGCCCTGGATCACCATCAACCTCGCGCCCCGGTTCTCGCTCTTCCGCCGGGTCGACGACACCCTCGGCGTCATCCACACCCACGGCGTCGCGGGGGCCCTCGGGGGCCTCTTCACCGGGGTGATGGCCGACCCCAACATGGTCGAGTACCTGGGGGTCAAGGGCACCGCCAACTCGGCGGTCACCGGGCTCTGGTACGGCAACCCGCACCAGCTCCTGGTCCAGTTCCTGGCGCTGCTCTTCATCATCGGCTACGACGCGGTGGCCACATTCGTGATCGTCAAGCTGATCGGCTTGGTGGTGCCGCTGCGCGCTCCGGACGCTCACCTGGAAGTCGGCGACCAGGTCATCCACGGCGAGGTGTCCGTGGACCTGGAGCCCTACCCCGGAGCGCCTCACCTGCCGGCGCCGGCGATGGCCCCGGCGACCTGACCTCTGCTCCTTGGGTCCGCGTGGGAGTCGTGCCCTCCCGCGCGGGCCCCCCTCTGGACGGGCCCGGCGTGTCACCGGGCCCGTCCCTGTTTAACCTCCCGCGCGCGGCGGAACCCTCGACCGCCGGAGGGGGCGGGCCGTCAGCCCTGGATCGGTCAGGGCTCGACCGGCGCGGGCTCGAGCGGGTCGCGGCCGGTCGCGGTGTAGGTGGAGCAGCGCGACCGCGCCAGCGCGACCGCGTCAGCGCTGATGTCGGCACCCGCGAAGGAGCAGCCGGCGGCCAGCGCCGCGATCGCCGAGCTGCCGCTTCCCGCGAACGGATCGCACACCGCCATCCCCGGTTCCACGCTGCCCACCAGCATGCGGGCGAACAGCTCCACCGGCTTCTGGGTCGGGTAGGCGCCCCGGTGGATCCGCTTGATCCGCCAGACGTCCGCGAGGTCACGGCGGTTCAGCCGGCGGCGGCCCTTGCAGGCGAACACCACCAGCTCGTGGCTGCGCCGGAAGTAGTGCCCCATCCCGATGTTCACCTTGTCCCAGACGATGACTCCCTTGACGTTGAAACGCTCGCGCATCAGCGCCCCCAGGCTGAGCAGCGAGAACGAGTCGAACATCACGTAGATGTGGCGGTCGGGGCGCAGCACCCGGTGGCACTCCTCGAGGAAGCGCGAGAAGGTCGCGGGATCGTCGTGAAACTCCTGGAACCACCGGGAGTTCCCGGGTTCGCCGTACCGGCCCACGATCCGCCCGTGGCCGAATCGCATGTGCTGATTCATGCCCGAGTAGGCGGGGTCGGTGATGATGCAATCGATCGAGCCGTCCTCGAGACCGCCCAGGAAGGCGAGGCAGTCCGATTGCTCGACACGCCAGAGCGGCGTGGCGTCGGGGACGTCGTGAACCGCGAGCCCCATCGCCGCGAAGCTTAGCCGGGGCACCGGCTGGCGGAGCGCCCGGCCGTCCATCCGCCCGGGGACGCACCCGCCACCGGGGGCCCGCCGGGGGTCAGCCCTTCTCCCCTCCGCTGGGGCGGGGCCACATCCCCTCGTCGGGCGGGGAGGGCCGGTCGTCCGGGGGGATCGTCCGATCGTCGGGCGGGCCGGAGCGATCATCCGGCGGCCGGGGCCGGTCGTCGAACGAGGCACCCCCCGAGCCGCCACCCGGCTGATCCTTCTGTCCCGGGAAGCCGAGGGTGCGCAGCAGGCTCTCCAGCTCCTCGGGGCCACCGAGATCCTCCTGGACCCGCTCGGCGAACCGGGAGAGCAGGTCGGAGAGCTGGGGATCCGCGGTCAGCTTCTCCTGCAGCCCGCCCAGCTGGGAGAAGAGGTCGCGCATGGCGGCCTCCTGGGCGACCTGCATGAGCACCGGCTGGGAGGCGGCGGCGGCGACCGCCTGCGCCTGCTGACGGACCACCTCGAAACCGCGGCAGCTGATGCAGGTGCCCTCGTGCCCGCAGCGGCAGAGGCGCGATTTGAGGGTGTCCAGCTCACGATGCAGGCCGGAGAGGTCGACGCCGGGTTGAGGTTCGCCCATGCGTCGATCCTACGCGCCTCGGCCCCCGGGGACCCGCCACCGCCCCCGCGCCCCGGCCCACCGCCCCCGGGCATCGGCGGAGGCGGCTACAGTCGGTCGATGCCCACCACCGGCCGCCGCGCGCTCGTCACCGGGGTCACCGGGCAGGACGGCCCCTACCTCAGCGCGATCCTGCTCGCCGCCGGCTACGAGGTGACCGGCCTGGTGCTCCCCGGCGAAGGGGTCCCCGACGCGGTGCCGGCGGACGTCCGCCTCCTCGAGGGGAGCCTCACCGACAGCGGGTCGCTGCTGGCGGCGCTCGCCGAGGCCCGGCCGTCGGAGGTCTACAACCTGGCCGCGGCCACCTCGGTGGCCGACTCCTTCCACAACCCGGTCGCGGTCGCCGACGTGACCGGGCTCGGGGTGCTCCGGTTGCTCGAGGCCGTCCGGGGCGCCGACCCCGGGATCCGCCTGCTGCAGGCCTCGAGCGCGGAGATCTTCGGCGGGGCGCCGGCCTCGCCCCAGGACGAGGGGACCCCGCTCTGCCCGGTGTCCCCCTACGGGGTGGCCAAGGCGTTCGCCCACCAGACGGTCCAGCTCTACCGGCGCGCCCGGGGGATCTTCGCCGTCAACGCCATCCTCTACAACCATGAGTCGCCTCGCCGCGGGACCGGCTTCGTGACCCGCAAGGTGACCATGGGCGCCGCCCGGATAGCCCGCGGTCTCCAGTCCGAGCTGCGGCTCGGGAACCTGGATGCCGAGCGGGACTGGGGTTACGCGCCCGACTACGTCCGGGCGATGCACCTGATGCTCCAGCAGGACCTCGCGGACGACTACGTGGTCGCGACCGGTCGAACCCACAGCCTCCGCGAGCTCCTCGAGGTCGCCTTCTCGGCGGTCGGGCTGGACTGGCAGCCCCACGTGGTGGCCGATCCGGCCCTGATGCGTCCGGTCGAGCCGGCCCGCCTCTGCGGCGACGCCTCGCGGGCGCGCGCCCGGCTCGGCTGGGCTCCGACCCGCGAGTTCGCGGAGATCATCCGCGAGATGGTTCTCGCGGACCTCGCCGCCGTCGATGCGGCCGCCTCCGACCTGGCGGGTGCCGCGGCCCCACCGGCGGCACCGCCGGGGTGAGACGATCCGCGCGATGAGCAGATCGGCGCTGATCACCGGGGTCACCGGTCAGGATGGCGGCTACCTCGCCCAGCACCTGATCGCCCAGGGTTACGAGGTCCACGGCCTGATCCGCGGGCAGAACAACCCCCGCGCCGCCGTCGTCCGGCGGCTGGTCCCCGAGCTGCGCCTCATCGACGGCGACCTCCACGACCAGTCGTCGCTGATCGCGGCCCTCGAGGCGACCCACCCCGACGAGGTCTACAACCTGGCGGCGATCAGCTTCGTCGCCCTCTCCTTCAAGCAGGCCATCAACACCGGGGAGATCACCGGGCTGGGGGTCACCCGGATGCTGGACGCGGTCCGCCTGGTCAACCCGGCGATCCGTTTCTACCAGGCGTCCAGCAGCGAGATGTTCGGGAAGGTGCGGGAGACGCCGCAGAACGAGCTGACCGCGTTCCACCCCCGCTCCCCCTACGGGGTGGCCAAGGTGTACGGGCACCACATCGCCGTCAACTACCGGGAGAGCTACGGGATGTTCGCGGTGAGCGGCATCCTCTTCAACCACGAATCGCCGCGCCGCGGGCTGGAGTTCGTGACCCGCAAGATCAGCGACGCGGTGGCCCGGATCAAGCTGGGGCTCGAGTCGGAGCTGCGCCTCGGCAACCTCGACGCCCAGCGCGACTGGGGGTTCGCCGGCGACTACGTGCGCGCGATGCACCTCATGCTGCAGCAGGACCAGCCCGACGACTACGTCATCGCCACCGGGGAGACCCACTCGGTGCGCGACTTCCTCGAGCTCGCCTTCGGCCACGTCGGGCTGCGCTGGCAGGACCACGTGGTCGTCGACGAGCGATTCCTCCGCCCCGCCGACGTCGCCGTCCTGGTGGGGGACGCCACCAAGGCGCGCAGCGTGCTCGGGTGGGAGCCGACCGTGACCTTCGCCGAGCTGGTCGCGATGATGGTGGAGTCGGACCTCCGCGCGGTCAGCTCGACTGCCGCGAGCGCAGCCGCATCCTGAGCGCGACCGCCATCACCGCGCAGGCGACGGCGACCGCGATGCAGAAGGCGATCTCGACCCGCAGCAGGGCCCCGGGGAGCACCAGGAGGGCGACCACCAGAGCCACCGCGCCGGCGACCCAGCCCGCGGTCGCCGCCCGGTACCCGCGCAGCGCGATGCACGCGTAGGCGAGCGCGAAGGCGGCCATCATCCCCTCGCTGCCCAGCGCGAGCAGGGCCAGGTCCCCGCGGGCGAGCGGCCGGCTGCTGTGGAAGAGGATCTGCAGCACGGGCGGGCCGAGCAGGGCCATCCCGGCGACCGAGATGACGATGACCGCCGCCACCAGGAGGAGGATCCGGCCCAGCATCTGACGGAAGTCGTCCAGCCGGCCGGCGGCGGCGTCGGCCGAGAGCTTGGGCATCAGCGACGCCTGGATGGCCTGGAAGAAGAAGAGCGGGATGCGGGCGACGATCAGGCCGTTGAGGACCCGGCCGGCGGCGCTGGGATCACCGCCGCTGAAGAAGGCCTTGACCGCGAGGGGGGCGACGTTGATGAGTGCCTGGGCGAGCAGCGACCCCGCGAGCAGCCAGCCGAGGGCGCTGGAGAGCTCGCTCCAGCGGGCCGGGGGTCCGGGGGTGGCGATCCCGCGCTGGCGGGGCATGACGGCGGCCAGGCCGATGAGGCAAGGGAGGCCGATGGCCAGCCCGTATGCCCCGTCGCTCCTGACCCCGGCCTTGAGGAGGACGAGTGCCGCCGCGATCCGGACCGCCCCCTCGACGATGAGGACGGTCGCGTAGCCGCCGAAGCGGGCCGAGCCGGCCAGGGTCCCCCGGGAGAGGTAGTAGAAGGTGTAGCAGGCCATCGCCACCAGGAAGCCGGCCAGGAGCAGCCCCTGCCCATTGAAGAAGGTGCTGATCAGCGGGCCCTCGCCGGCACCGGCGAGGACCATCACCCCGAGGGCGAGGCCGCAGCCGAGCAGCAGCGCCCGCCTGACCACCGGCCCCGCGCCGAGCCCGGCGACCCGGCGCGCCGACGCCGCCCGCCCCACCTCCTGCTCCAGCGGGAGGAAGAGGCCGGGCGCGGCCACGAAGGTGAGCGCCCAGAGGGCGCTGAAGGCCGAGTACGGCTTGGGCGCCAGGGCGTGGTTGGCGATCACCACGAAGGCGTAGGTGGTCAGGCCCTGGAAGGCGAGCCCGATGCCGATCACCAGGGCCCCGGGCGGAAGCGGGTTGGGACGTCCGGGCGCGCCCGCCACCGGGGCGGCGTCGATGCTGGGGACGGCTTGGAGGTCGGTCATGGCGTCAAGGGCGAAGTGTGTCGCAACCGGCCTGCCGCGGTCCCGCCCGGCCACCCGGGGCCGCGAGGCTCGGGAGACGATTCCACGCGTCTGTTGCAACTGGCACCCATTCGGGTATAGTCGGGGCAGGCGGGAGCTTTCGCGAGCCGCTGCCCCGGCCGTCCGTCGGCCAGTTGCCGCGTCATTGCCGCGAGCGCGTGCCTCCGAAGCTTCCCGGAATACGTGTGCTGCCGCCGCACGGCCATATCCTGCGGCGCATCGAGGTTGACAGTCCGCTGATCGCACCGGACCTCGCGCTCGACCGGCTTCATCTCATCGTGCCCGATGAGAGCGACGCCATGGTCGTGCTCACCACCCTTGCAAACGGCGGTGCCGCCGGAGCGGATCCACGCGCCCTCTTTGCCGAGCGCCTCTCCGAGCTCGGCCACCTCACCGCCTCCTTCAGCGACGACGATCCCCCCCAGGTGCGGCTGGCGCTGCCCGACCTGACCCTGCAGTGCATCCCCCAGCCCGACCCCGGTGGCGATCCCGCGCATCTCGCCCTCCGGGTGATCTCGCTCAAGCCGGTCAGCGACCATCCCGACGGCGCCAAGATCCTGACGATCACCGCCCGTCACCCGGTGGTCACCGCCGCCAACGGGGTGGCCAGCGACACCTTCCGGATCCTGGAGTGGCGTCGGGCCGGGGCCAAGGCCGCCAAGAGCGAGCGCCTCTACGCCACCCTCAAGCTGGTGGAGCGCCTCGAGGGGGCCGAGAAGGGACGGGCCCAGACCCAGCGCACCCGCTACGTCTCGGCCCGCGAGTTCTGGCGCTGCAAGACCTGCCGGGCGCTCTGGCGGCCCGCGGAGCACGTCCGCTGCCCGTCCTGCGGCCGCGAGTTCGGCGAGTCCGACCGGAGGCAGCCCGAGATCGCCAAGGTCGAGTTCGCCGTCCCCGAGGGCGAGTCCATCAACCTCGCCCCGGACGCCGCGGTGCTGGTGGAGCCGGAGGATGAGCCCAACTTCGTCGGCCGGGTCTCCCGGATCGATCACCACCGGCACACCGTCGAGGTCACCACCCGCACCTTCGAGCACGCCGGGAGCGAGGGCTACATCACCCCCTCCTTCAACCGAGCCCTCTACCAGGCCAAGCGCTCGGTGCTGGCCGCGATCGCGACCCGGGACTTCGGGGTCGGGCTGCTGGCCCAGCTCCTGGTCGCCGCCGACAACGTGCGCTCGCCCGCCTACGATCCCGCCTTGGTCTCCAACAGCTGGCTCACCGAGGGTATGCAGGCCAACCCGCCCCAGGACCGGGCGGTGTCCCTTCTCGCCGGGCTCCAGGCCGGCCAGGCGGTCTTCATCCAGGGACCGCCCGGGACCGGCAAGACCACCGTGATCGTCGAGGCCGTCAAGCGGAGGCTGGCCGCCGACCCCGAGGAGCGGATCCTGGTCACCTCCCACTCCAACCTGGCGGTCGACAACGCCCTGGAGCGGCTGGCCGGGACCCCGGGGATGAGGGCGGTGCGGGTGGCCCGCGCCGAGCGGGTCCACCCCGCGGTCGATCGCTTCCGCTGCGACGACGAGGACGACCCGCGCCTGATGGAGGCCAACTGCTACTTCGCCACCTGCGCGACCGCGGCCACCTCGGCCATCACCGACATGAACTTCGACGTGGTGATCCTCGACGAGGCCAACAAGGCCCGGGCCGACGAGGCGCTGCCGGCGCTGCGGCTGGGCAGCGCGCTGGCGCTGGTCGGAGACCACAAGCAGCTGCCGCCGGTCGAGGACAACTCCCTCTACGGGATCGTCGAGACCGATCCCTTCCTCGAGGAGCTGGTCAACACCTCTCTCTTCGAGATGGCCTGGGATGGGGGACTTCCGGCCGAGGCGCGCTGCCTGCTGACCATCCAGCACCGGATGCATCCGCAGATCTCCGCCTACGTCTCGCGCGCCTCCTATGACGGCCAGCTCGAGGACGCGCCCGAGGTGCAGGCGTACGAGTTCGTGACCCGCAAGCCGCTCCCCGTCGCCCTTCACTTCGTCGACACCGACGGGATGCGCGGCAGCCGCGAGCGCCGCGGCCCCGGCGGCGCCCTGCGCAACGAGACCGAGGTCCGGGTGGCGGCCCACGTGGTCCGCCTCCTCGACGAGCGCTGCTCCCGCGACCTGAGCATGGCGGTCATCGCGATGTACGCGGAGCAGGTGGAGCGGCTCCGCCAGGCCCTGGGCCGGCGCAAGTTCAAGCGCTCGGTGAAGATCGACACCGTCAACTCCTTCGAGGGGCGGGAGGAGGACCTGGTGGTCATCTCCCTGGTCCGCTCCAACGAGCGGGGTCGGATCGGCTTCCTGCGAGTGCCCAACCGGTTGAATGTGGCCGTCTCGCGGGCCCGGCGCCTGGTGGCCTGCATCGGCGACGCCGCCACCCTCCGCTCCGGCGAGGAGTCGATGTACGGGGTGCTGGTCGAGGCCGCGCGGGAGTCGGGCGGCTACATCTCCGCCGCCGAGGTGGTGTCGCCGCGCCGCCGTGGCGACCGCATCTTCGGGACCGACGGCGAGACGGGCCCGGGCGAGGGCGCGGGTGCGGGTGCGGGCGCTGGGTCGCGCCGTCATCGCCGCCGCCGCCGGCCGGTCACCGGTGCCCCGGCGACCCCGGCTCTCGGTCCCGACGGTGAGCCGCTCGCCCCCGCCGCGGGCGCGGACGGCCAGGTGGGCCAGGCGGCCCGGCGCCGCCGCCGTCGCCGCCGCCGCGGGGGAGCGCACCCGGAGATGGGGGCGACCGTCCCGGGGACGGCCGAGGGCGAAGTCGGCGCGCCCCGACGGGGAGACCGGCGCCGCGCCCTCGGAGGGTCAGCCCAGCTCGCGGTCGCGGCGGCGCCGGCGCCGGCGTCACGGCCCCCGACCCCTCGGTGCAGCCGGGATCGAGGGCGGCTCGGAGACGTCGGGGACGGGTCCGACCGGTGGCGAGAGCGCCGCCGGCGAGGCCGGCCCCCCGCCCAGCGTGGCTCCCTCCGAGTAATCGGAGCCCTCGTCGAGGGGCGGGCCCGCGCGCGGTCGGCCGCCGTCCGTCAGCGGTCGCCCCGGTGGCGCCGCTGCGATTCCCCGGGGGGCCGGGCCACCCGCCGGGTGCCCCTGCTAGCAGCCCGTCCCGGTAACCGCTGGCGGGGGGAGCGGCTGATATGAGTCGAATCTGGGGATGCCGAAGACGTTCCGCCCCTACGCTCCCGACCAGATGCTGCTGCTGCCTTCGTCGGTGCAGGAGTGGGTCCCCGAGGGGGACATGGCCCACTTCATCAGCGACATCGTCGACGCGCTTGACCTGTCCGAGATCGAGGCGGTGTACGAGGAGGAGTTGCGCGGCTATCCGCCGTACCACCCTCGGATGATGACCAAGCTGTGGCTGTACGCCTACGCGGTGGGCACGCGCAGCTGCCGGAAGCTGGCGAGGCTGGCCACGCGAGACGTTGGCTGCATGATGCTGGCGGCGGGCAACCGGCCGGACTTCCGAACCCTCAACAGCTTCCGGCTCCGCCACCTGGCGGCGCTGGGAGGGTTGTTCCAGCAGGTGCTGCTGCTCTGCCGTGAGGAGGGCTTGGTGAAGCTGGATCACGTGGCGGTGGACGGCACCAAGCTGAAGGCGAACGCCAGCAAGCATGCGGCCATGAGCTACGACCGGATGCAGCCGGAGGTGGACCGGATCACCGCCGAGCTGGACACGTGGTTTCGGGAGTGCGACCAGACCGACGCCGAGGAGGACGCCAAGTACGGCGCGGACAACGACGGCTACGAGCTGCCGGAGAACCTGCGCACGGCGGCGAAGCGGCGAGAGGCGATCCGCGCGGCGATCAAGGACCTGAAGGAGCGGGCCCAGGCCGAGGGGAAGACGGAGCCGGAGGCCAAGGCGCAGCAGAACTTCACCGACCCGGAGTCGCGGATCATGAAGGGCGGCGAGGGGGCCTTCATCCAGGGCTACAACGGGCAGGCGGCGGTGGACGCCTCCTCGCAGGTGATCGTGGCGGCACGGCTGACCAACAGCGCCGCCGACTGCCCGCAGCTGCTGGAGGTGGTGGCCGAGATCGAGGCCAACCTGGGGGAGCTTCCGAGGGAGGTCTCGGCGGACGCCGGCTACTGCTCGGAGGCCAATCTCGAGGCGCTGGATGGGCTCGGCGTCACCGCCTACGTAGCCACCGGGCGGATGCCGCGGAGCTACCGGTGCCCGCCGTCGCCGCGGGGCCGGATTCCAGCCGGCCTGACGCGTCGGGAGCGGATGAAGCGCAGGCTGATGACCAAGCGGGGGCGAGAGCGCTACCGCCTGAGGCAGCAGGTGGTGGAGCCGGTGTTCGGGCAGATCAAGAACAAGGGGCTGATCCGGATCTGGCTGCGCGGCGAGGAGAAGGCTGCGCACGAGTGGCTGCTCCACTGCACCGGGCACAACCTCAGCAAGCTGCACGGGGCGTGGGCGTGATGGGCAGCCCTCATGGGGCGCTGCCCGGCGCCCGGCAGGGCCGACCACCATGCGCCAACGGCTCCCCCGGCTGGCCCCCACTGCTGCATCTTCAGCTGACCGGTCCCCAGCGCTCACGCCTTACGAGGACGGGCTGCTAGCCTTCTCGCCGCCATGAGCGATCAGGTCACCGTCTACGTCCGCGCCGGCGACCCGGCGTGCGCGGCCGCGCTTCAGTACCTCGCCCAGCGGGGGGTGGAGCACCGGGTGCGCGACATCCTCACCGACCCCTCGGCGAGCGCCATCCTGCTGGGCCGCATCGGCCGGGTCGCCGTCCCCGCCTTCCAGATCGGGGAGCGGATGATCGTCGGTTTCGACCCGGTCCAGCTCAGCCGCTTCCTGCCCCGACCCGAGGGGGAGGCGGGACCGAGCGTGAGCTTCGGGGCCGGCGTCCGCACCGTGACCCCCGCGATCGCCGCCGCCCACGGGCTGCCCGCCGCCTACGGGGTCGAGGTGGGACCGGTGCGCGACGGCTCACCGGCCTCGGCCGCCGGGGTCCGTTCCGGCGACCTGATCACCGCCATCGGCGCCTACACGCTCACCGGCGGGGAGGCCCAGTTCCGCACCGCGGTGGCGGCCCGGCATCCGGGCGACAGCATGGCGATCACGGTCTGGCGGGACGGCTCGCCCCAGGACCTGGCGGTCCTCTTCCCGGGTGTCGACGACGATCCGCCGGCCTCGCCGGGGACGGTTGACCCCGCCTAGCTCACCGGAGCGCGTGGAGCGCTGTTCCCCGGCCGTTCGGGGCAGCCTGATGCGGAGCACGGCGAAGGGGGCGCACTAACCCGGTTGGCCGGGCCGACGGAGCAGCGGAGCCGGCGCCGAGCTGGACGGAGATGAGCGCCCCGGCTACCAGCCGGGAGGCGGCTCCGACCGGTTCAGCAGGCGGACGAAGTCCTCGGCCCGGGCCACGGCCTCCCAGCGGCGGCTGAAGAAGTCCTGGCAGATCATCCGACCATCGGCCACGCTGGTCACCGTCACCGCCCACTGGTTGAGGGCCTTGGAGACCTCGACCTCGTACGTCTCGGCGTCGTTGCGCACCACCAGACCGGTGGGAGCCGGCCGGCGCTGCAGTCTTTCATTGCGGTGGGGGGACGCCATAGCCATCGCACATACCTCCACGGACGATCGGGGACCCGGACCCGGCAGCGAGACCTCGGTGCTTGAGAATCGGGGGGAGCGACACCGAGCGGCCTGAGCCGCTGGGCACCGGACATCCCGCAGACGTCTATTCTCGCGCATCCGGGTCCCGGAGAGAAGCCCGGGCAGCGGCGGCACCACGAGCGGGCCCGGGTGGCGGCCGCGGAAATCTGCGGAATCAGACGTCGAGTGAGAGCTGCCCTGATTGTGCCACAACCGGTTCGTCCGGCGATCTCGGGGACCCCGCGGTGACGGAGCGCGGGGGAGGCTCGGCGGCCCGGCGCGCCCACTCGGGAGCCTCCCCGTCGCGCTCCTCCATCCGCTGCAGGATCGGTGCCGGAGGACGGGGCAGATCCACCCCGAGCAGGTGGGCCATGTCGAAACCGTTGACCACCGCGTAGTTGCTCCGATTGTTGTTCATGAGCACGTGGACGGGAACGCCCCGCTCGGCCGCCGCCTGGATGGCCGGCACCCACTGGGCCAGCTCGGACGGCCGGTAGAGGTAGTCGAAGCGCTCGCCGGTCGTCGCCGTCTTCCGGTACCAGGTCTGGTAGTTGCGTCCGTGAAAGCGCACCACCACCAGCCGCGGTGAGGTGACCGCCAGATGGGGTGGAGCGGTCCCGCTCCCGAGCTGGGGGGCGTCCACCCCCACCAGGGTGCAGTCCAGCTCCCGGAGCAGGTCCTCGGTCTCCGCGAGCCGGCCCGGCTCGAACCAGGAGCGGTGCCGGAACTCGACGGCGAGGATGTCGTCCGGGTGCCGTTCACGGGCACGCAGAACCGCCTCGCGACCGGCGGTGCCGGCCACCAGCCAGGGCGGGAACTGGTAGTGGACCGCGCCCAGCTTCCCGGCGGCGCGGAGCGGGACCAGCGCCTCGAGGAAGGAGCGCTCCTCCTCCCCGGTCGGGGCCCGGGGCCGGCCCTGCTCACGCTCGTGGCCGGTCAGGCTCCGGTAGGCCTTGATATTGAAGAGGAAGCCGTCCGGGGTGCGGGACACCCAACCGGCGACCCGATCGGGGGTCGGGATCCCGTAGAAGCTGGTGTCGATCTCGACGAGGGGGAAGTAGCGGGCATAGAAGCTGAGCCGCTCGGGCTGCCGCCGGCCGCGGAGCTCGTCGGGGTAGAACTCCGCGTGGTCGAGCCAGTTGCAGGTCCCGACCAGGATCGGGGCCGGCCCCCGCCGTGCCTCCATCTGCTCTCCCCACCGGGCAGCCCGGTCAGCCCTGATGCGCGCAGGCGCGCGCCGGCCCTCCGTCAAAGCTGCCCTCTATTCTGGCCGTCGCGTCCCAAATCGAGGCGGGCGGACTGGCCACCACGACGACGGGCGGCATCCATCGGTGATCATGCGCAGCATGGTCATGACCAGTCCCGGCGTGGTGCGGCGGCCCGCCGACCTCCTCAATCTCGCCACCGCCGCCGCCGAGGCGGGGGGACGGGTGATCAACGCGGCCCGCGCCAGCGGCCGCGCCACCGTCGCCGAATCCAAGGGCCGGGGGGATTGGGTCACCAGCGTCGACCGTGAGGCGGAGGCGGCCGCGACCTCGATCCTGCGGATGGCCACGCCGGAGATACCGATCCTTGCCGAGGAGGCCGGAGGCATCCGTTCCGAGCGCTTCTGGGTGGTCGACCCGCTCGACGGGACCACCAACTTCGTGCTCGGGTTCCCGATGGTGGGGGTGAGCGTCGCCCTCGTCGAGGGCGGCCAGCCTGTGGTCGGCGTGGTCGGCGCTCCCGAGCTCGGGGCGCGATGGTCCGCGGTGCGCGGCGAGGGCGCATTCGACCGCGCCGGCCACCGCCTGGATCTGCGCGCCGCCCCGGCCGGCGGGGTCACCGCCACCGGCTTCCCCTTCCGCCACCCGGAGTGGCAGCCGCGCTACCTGCCGGTGATGAGCGCGGCGCTCAACGAGTTCGAGGACCTGCGCCGGGCCGGCGCGGCGTCGCTCGACCTGGCGTACTGCGCCTCCGGCGTCTGGAGCGGCTACTTCGAGCTGGGCCTCGGGCTCTGGGACATCGCCGCCGGCGCCCTGCTGGTGCGCGAGGCGGGTGGGGTGGTGACCGACTGGAGCGGCGACCCGGACGCGGTCTTCCAGAGCGGCGACATCCTCGCGGGCGGCCCGGGCTGGCATCAGCGCATGCTGGAGCTCGTCCGCCGGGTGGGGGTGAGGTGAGGTGAGAGACCGTAACCGGAGCCGCCTCCTCCGATTCCACCTTCACGTGCCATGAGGGAGACTCCGCCTCCGTGACCGCCCAACCCCCGGTGAGCGGGCTCGCCCGCCCCACCGCCGCGCCCGGAGGCCTGCTGGCCGGCCGGCGGGTGCTGGTGACCGGCGTGCTCACCCCCAAGAGCATCGCGTACGCCATCGCCGATGCCTGCCTCGAGCGCGGGGCGGAGGTGATCCTCACGTCCTTCGGCCGGGCCATGAGCCTGACCGAGCGCAGCGCCCGGCGCCTCGGCCTCGCCGGCCCAGTGCTGGAGATGGACGCCTCGCGGCCGGACCAGGTCGCGGCGGTCGCCGCGGCGCTGCGGGAGACCTGGGGCGGGCTCGACGGCGCCGTTCATGCCATCGGCTACGCGCCCGAGGATGCCCTGGGTGGCCGCTTCATGACCACCCCGTGGGAGTCGGTGGCCACGGCCATGCAGATCTCCGCCTTCAGCCTCAAGACGATGGCCCAGGAGCTGGCTCCCCTGATGGAGGGGCACGGCGGTTCCCTGGTGACGCTCACCTTCGACGCCACCGTCGCCTGGCCGCTGTACGACTGGATGGGCCCGACCAAGGCGGCGCTCGAATCGATCGTCCGCTATCTCGCCCGCGACCTCGGCCCCCGCGGCATCCGGGTCAACACGCTCTCGGCCGGCCCGCTCGAGACCGTGGCCGCCAAGGCGATCTCGTCGTTCTCCGACCTCAAGGACGCCTGGCAGCGGGCTGCGCCCCTGGGCTGGGACAGCGGCGATGCCGGCCCGGTGGCGGATGCCGCCGTCTTCCTGCTCAGCGAGCTGTCACGGGCGGTGACCGGGGAGATGCTGCACGTCGACGGCGGCTACCACAGCCAGGGTGCCCCGGCGGCCGCCCACGTGCTGGAGGCCCTGGGCGAATGACCGCGGAGCCGAACGGCCGGGTCCGGGTCGTCGTCACCGGCATCGGGGCGGTGACCCCGCTGGGCCTCGACGTGGAGTCGAGCTGGGATGCCTGCCGCCGCGGCCGGTCGGGGATCGTCCCGATCTCGCTCTGCGAGGCGTCCGACCTCCCCACCCGCATCGCCGGCGAGGTCAAGGGGTTCGACCCCGCCGACCACCTGGGACCCAAGGAGGCGCGCCGCACCTCGCGCTGCGTCGCCCTCGGCCTGGCCGCCGCCCGTGAGGCGGTCGACGACTCCGGCCTGGACGTGAGCTCGATCGGCGACGACGTGGGCGTCCTGGTCGCCTCCGGGATCGGCGGTCTCGAGTGGCTGGAGAATGCGGTGATCCGCCTCAGCCAGGGGGGACCGCGGCGGGTCTCCCCCTTCACCATCCCGGCGATGATCCCGGACATGACCGCCGGGCGTGTCGCCATCGAGTTCGGCGCCCGCGGCCCGAACTTCGCGGCGGTCTCCGCCTGCGCCTCCTCGGGCAACGCCATCGGCGAGGCGGCGGAGTGGATCCGCCGCGGCGACGCCGTGGCGGTCATCGCCGGCGGCACCGAGGCGGCGATCTGCCGCATCGGCATCGCGACCTTCACCGCCATGCAGGCGATGTCGACGCGCAACGACGAGCCCGAGAAGGCCTCCCGCCCCTTCGACAAGGACCGCGATGGCTTCGTGATGGGCGAGGGCTCGGGGATGCTGATCCTCGAGGAGCTCGAGCACGCCCGCCGGCGCGGGGCCCGGATCTACGCCGAGGTGGTCGGCTACGGCGCGACCGACGACGCGTGCGACATCGTTCAGCCCGACCCAACCGGCACCGGCGCCTGCCGGAGCGTGCAACGCGCCCTCCGCCGCGCCGGGGTGGGGCCCGAACGGGTCGACTACGTCAATGCTCACGGCACCTCGACCCAGCTCAACGACGCGGCCGAGACCCGGGCCGTCAAGGCGGCGCTCGGCGCACGGGCGGCGACCGTCCCGATCAGCTCCACCAAGTCGATGACCGGCCACCTGCTGGGCGCCGCGGGCGGGGTGGAGGCGATCTTCAGCATCCTCGCCATCCGGGACCGCTACGTGCCCCCGACGATCAACCTGGACGAGCCCGACCCCGAGTGCGACCTCGACTACGTCCCCAACGTCGGGCGGAGCGCGCCGGTCGACCTGGCGATCAGCACCAGCTACGGATTCGGCGGCCACAACGCCTGCCTCGCCTTCGCCCGCGTGGAGGGCGAGTAGCCCCCGACCTCCGGGGCACCCGAGCGCCGGATCGCTGAGCGCCGGAGCGTTCGTCCGTGGGAGCGCCGACCGCCGGGGCACCCGAGCGCCGGATCGCCCGGGTCACGACTCGGTCACCGGCAGATGTCGTCGCCGGGGGCGGGTGCGCCGCCCCCATATCCTGACCGGAGCTGTGAGCACTCCTGGGCGGTCATGACCGGGCGCCCCCGGCTCGTCTGCGCCTTGCTGGGCGGGCTCGCCGTGCTGGTGCTCGGCGTCTACGTCCGGGGCTGGCTGCTGATCGCACCGCAGACCTCGCTCAACCGCACCAGCGATTTCGCCGGCAGCTACGTCGCCGCGACCCTCTGGCGCGACGGGCGCGGGGCCGACATCTACAACCTCAGTGTCGAGACCGCCGAGCTGCGCGCCACCGGCGCCCCGGCCGATCACTCCGACATACCGTTCGAGAACCCCCCGTCGGCGCTGCTCCTGGCGCTGCCCACCACGCTGGTCGACGGCGGCGTCGCGTGGGCCTTCTGGTCCTGGCTCCAGCTCCTCCTGGTGCTGGCGGCGATCGTGCTGGCCGCGCGGGTCGCCCCCTGGCCGGCCCGAGCCGGGCCCCTCCGGATCGCGATCTGCCTGGCGGCGCTGGCGGGCACCGGCACGGGGCTGCTCTTCCTCGAAGCCCAGTGGGACGGCTTCGCGGTCCTGGGCCTGGCCGCCGCCTACGCGCTCTGGCGCCGGGACCGCTCGTTCGCCGCCGGCCTGGTGATGGCCCTCGGCATCGGTGTCGCCAAACCCCACCTCGCCCTCGGCCTGGCCGCCTTCATGGTCGGCCGGCGCGACTGGCGCGCCGTGGCCGGGGCGATCACCGGTGTGGCGGCCATCCTCCTGGCCAGCGTCGCGGTGGTGGGGGTCGGGGGAGTCCAGAGCTATGTGGGAGCCCTCCTCCAGCCGTCGAACAGCCCGGTCCGCGAGATGCTCGGCTTCAGCGGCCTGTTCGGCTCCTGGCTCGGCCCCGGCCGTCCGGCGGACCTGCTGACCATCGCCGGGGGCGCCCTGGCGCTGGCGGCGGCCCTCTGGGTCGGCGCCCGGGCGCGGCGAACGCCGTGGCTGCTCGAGCCGGCGCTCTTCGCCGCCACCGCCCTCTCGCTGCTCGCCTCACCTCACCTGCTGGGTCACGACCTCACCCTGCTGGCCCCGCCGCTGGTCGCCCTGCTCGGCTGGCTCGCGGTGCGGGCCCGGAGCTGGCCCGACCCGGCCAGCGCGGCCCTGATCGGCGCATGGATCGCCGTCTCGGCGCTGGCGCTCCTCGATCTGGCCGGCGAGCAGAACGGCGGAACCGGGTTCCGCCTGGTCCCCTGGGCGCTCATCGCGCTGGGCTTCGGGACCGCCGCGGCGGTGGTGCACAGCGGTCCGGGAGACGCGCCGGGGGCTCGGGCCGCACTCCGCGAAGCCTGATCCCAGGCCGGTCGACGCGGCCGTCCGGGGCGGCTTCGACCGCTTCTTGACCTGGATGTGCGATCTCCGCAGTCGCGATCCGCACGCGACAGATTGCGATGGCGTTCTGTCACACGGGAGACGGGATCCCGTCATTGGAGGTGCTGCGAGTAGTGCATATGCTCTATTCGATGTCCAAGCAGCCCCCCGCCTCGGACACCCCCGCGTTCCCGTCGGTGGGGGCTGCGGCGCTGCGGTTGGCGGTCGCGATGGCCCTCGCGGCGACCATCGCGGCGGTGGCTCTCGGGGTGGTCGCCATCCTCTCCGACGGGACCATCGCCGGAGGGGCGGCAACCGCGGGCCTGGTCGTCGCCGGCACCGCGGTCCTGGCCGCGGCCCTGGTGGTGGTGACCGTCCACCTCTATCGAGCCCGTGCCGAGCTGGCCAGGCGCCATGCCGAGATCGAGGGGATGGCTAGCGTGGACTCCCTGACCGGGGTGGCCAACCGGCGCGCCTTCGAGCTGGAGCTGGAGCGCCACGTGCACCCCGGCGCCAATCTTGCCCTGCTGCTCATCGACCTCGACAACCTCAAGTCGGTCAACGATTCGGTTGGTCACGGGGTCGGCGACGAGGTCCTGCGCGGGACCGCCCGCCGCATCCAGAGCTGCCTGCGCGCCACCGACATCGTCTCTCGTCTCAGTGGCGACGAGTTCGCGGTCCTGCTGCCCCGGGTGGGGGACCGGAGCAACGTCGAGGTGATCGCCCGCCGCATCGTGGAGGCGGTCCAGCGCCCGTACCCCGCCGAGCTGCTCAGCTGCACGGTCAGCGCCAGCGCCGGGGTGGTGATGATGAATGGCGAGAGCGGTCCCGGCGACCTGCTCCGCAACGCCGACGTGGCCCTGATCGCCGCCAAGCGGCAGGGCAAGAGTCGCTACGTCCTCTACCGCGCCGCGATCCACTCCAGCGAGGTCGAGCGCATCGCCTTCGAGCGCGACCTGCGCACCGCCCTGGAGCAGGACCAATTCGTCCTCCACTACCAGCCGATCGTGGACTCGAAGAACCGCAGGATCCTCGGTGTGGAGGCCCTGGTGCGGTGGCAGCATCCCGAGCGCGGCCTGGTGCCTCCGCTCGACTTCATCCCGCTCGCCGAGGCGACCGGGCTGATCGTCCCCCTGGGTGCCTGGGTCCTGCGCGAGTCCTGCATCCAGACCCAGAGGTGGCGCACCAGCCACCCCAGCCTCTTCAAGGACTTCCTGCTCAGCGTCAACGTCTCGGCGCGGCAGCTCTTCGGCACCCAGCTCCAGAACGACGTGGTGACCGCCCTCAACGAGTTGGGGCTGGACCCGCATCACCTGGTCCTCGAGATCGTCGAATCCCAGGTGATGACCGACGTCGCCGCGGCGCTCCGCCAGTTCGCGGCGCTCAAGGAGATCGGGGTCCGGATCGCCATCGACGACTTCGGCACCGGTTACTCCTCGCTCGGTCACCTCCGGGAGCTGCCGGTCGACTTCCTCAAGCTGGACAAGAGCTTCACCGACAACATCACCGAGTCGGTGAAGAGCCAGGAGCTGATGCGGACCGTGGCCCAGCTCAGCCGGGCGCTCTCCATCGCCACCGTCGCCGAGGGGGTGGAGACCCTGGAGCAGGCCGACGTGCTGAACACCCTCGACGTCAACCTCTGCCAGGGCTTCTACTTCGCGCGCCCGATCGACGCCGAGAGCCTCTCACGGATGCTGAAGCGGGTGCGTCGCCTGCCGGAGACGGTGGGGGCGCGCGGCTCGGTTCCCGGGGTTGGCGGCGGAAGGCTGACCGTCCCGGTTCCCCCACCGGCCACGATGGTGACCAGGACCCTCCCCAACTGACCCCGCGGCACCGGGCCCTGGGGCAGGGCCGCGGCCGGCCCGGCCGCCGGCGCCGGGGAGCCGCCGGCGCCCATCCGCCTTCCCGGGGTTATGGACAGATTCGTCCTAAAGCCCTGAGAGAAGAGGGGGGCACCGCTCCCTGAGCCGGCCGCCCGCCCCGTGGAGGCTCAGTCCCGCCCGGGCCCGGCGGGCTGCGGTCCCGCCCCCGGCCCGGCGGAGCGCGGCGCCGCGGGTGGGGCGGCGGCAGTGGGACGGCCGGCGGACGCAGTCGCGTAGCCGGCGGCATGCGGCTGGTAGCGGAGACCGCGGGCGCCGCGGGTGGCGGAGAAGGCGGCCGCCACCACCATCAGCCCCATCGAACCGTAGAAGGCCGAATGGAGCCCGCTGGCGAACGCCGTGGCCAGCTGCCCGTGCAGCGAGGTGGAGCCGACGAAGATCGCGAAGGCGAGCTGGCGCGGGATGCTCCGCGACGCCAGCACGATGGCCATCGAGAAGGAGAAGACCATGCCCACATTGGCGAAGGTGCGCAGCATCCCGGAGGAGATCCCGAAGAGCTGTGGCGGCGACGCCTTCATCACCGCCGAGGTGTTGGCCGGGAAGAACGAGCTGGCCCCGACGCCGTTGACCAGGCTCGCCAGCACCACCACCCAGAGTGAGGTGCCGGTCGAGAGCTGGGCGTAGACGAAGAGCGCCACCACCTGGGCCGCGAGCCCGGCGGTGGCCGGGATCACCGGGCCGACGCGGTCGGCGAGACGCCCGGCGAAGGGGCCGACCGCCCCTCCCACCAGGTAGCCGGGGACCAGCAGCAGCGAGGCGTCGAGGGCCGAGAGGCCGCGGGTCCCCTGCAGGTACATGATCACCAGGAAGAGGACGCAGAAGTTGGCGAGCCCCTGGAAGAACGAGGCCAGCAATGACGGCGTCATGGTGGGGATCCTGAGCAGGGAGAGCTTGAGCATCGGCTCCGCCTGCCGCCACTCGACCAGGGCGAAGATCCCGATCAGGACGATGCCGCCGACGAGGTAGCCGAGGATCGTCGGGTCGAACGAGGACGACGCCAGCGAGGTCATCGCCCAGAGCACCCCGAAGAGCCCGAGCCCGAGCGTGACCATCCCCGCCACGTCGAGGCGATGCCGCCGCCTCTCGCCCACGTCGTGCAGGACGCGGACCGCGAGCAGCACCGCGGCGATCCCGATCGGGACATTGATCCAGAAGATCCAGCGCCACGAGAAGTAGGTGACGATCACCCCGCCCAGGACGATGCCGAGGACCGCGCCCGCGCTCCAGCCGATGCCGTTGAACCCGTACGCCTTGCCGCGCTCGTGGGGAGGGAAGAGGTCCGCGATCACGGCGCCGCTGTTGGCCGTCACCAGGGCACCGCCGATCCCCTGCAGCACCCGGAAGCCGATCATCGACGAGCCGTCCCAGGAGAGCGCGCAGAGCGCTGAGCCGATGATGAAGACGATGAACCCGGCCTCGTACATCCGCACCCGGCCGAACATGTCACCCAGCCGACCGACCTGGGTGGCGAGCAGGGTGATGACGAGGAGGTAGCCGATGATCACCCAGATCACCGAGGAGAGATCGACGTGCAGTCCCCGCTCGATCTCGGGCAGGGCGAGGACCACGATGGTCGTGTCGACCGCGGTGATCAGCACGCCGGTCATCACCACGGCCAGCCCCAGGTTGCGCCGCACCGGACGCGGCGGGTCAGCCGAGGCGGGCGAGGCAGGGGGAGGCGCGGGGCTCACTCCCTGAGGATAGCGTCGGTGAGCACGGCGGCCGTCGCGCCGATCGCGGCGTGCCGCTCAGACGTTCACCCGGGCCATCTGGTCGGCCGTGTAGCGGTCGCCGGCCGCCGCGCCCGGGGGGGCGATGGCCTCGATCGCCGCGACCTCCTCGGACGTCAGCTCGATCGAGAGTGCGGCCACGTTCTCCTCGAGGTAGCGCCGCCGCTTGGTGCCGGGGATGGGGACGAGGTCCTCCCCCCGGGCGAGGACCCAGGCCAGGGCGAGCTGCGCGGGGGTGCACCCCTTCCCGGCCGCCACCTCGGTGAGCTGGGCCACCAGCCCGAGGTTGTGGGCGAGGTTCTCACCCTGGAAGCGCGGGGTCCGGCCCCGGAAGTCGTCGGCAGCGAACTCCACCGCGCTGGTGACCGCCCCGGTGAGGACGCCGCGCCCGAGCGGGCTGTAGGCGACGAAACCGATCCCGAGCTCCCGGCAGACCGGCAGCACCGCCTCCTCCGGGTCGCGGGTGAAGAGCGAGTACTCGGTCTGGACGGCGGTGACGGGGTGGGTGGCGTGGGCCCGCCGGATGGTGGCCGGCGCCGCCTCCGAGATGCCCAGGCAGCGCACCTTCCCGGCGGCGACCAGCTCGGCCATCGCGCCCCAGGTCTCCTCGACGGGAACGCTGGTGTCGACCCGGTGCTGGTAGTAGAGATCGATGTGGTCGACGCCGAGCCGCTCGAGCGAGGCGTCGCAGCAGCGGCGCACGTACTCCGGGCGGCCGTTGACGCCGATCCAGGAGCCGTCCTCGCGGCGCTCGTTGCCGAACTTGGTGGCGAGCACGACCTCGTCCCGCCTCCCGGCGATCGCCCGTCCCACCAGCCGCTCGTTGGTGAAGGGCCCGTACATGTCGGCGGTGTCGATGAAGGTGACCCCGAGATCGAGGGCACGATGGATGGTCGCGATGGACTCGACCTCGTCGGCGGGGCCGTAGGACTGGCTCATCCCCATGCACCCGAGGCCCTCGGTGGAGACCTCCAGACCCTGGGAGCCCAACCTGCGCTGCTGCATCTTCTCGCCCTCCTTGCTGCCGCAGAGCCACGATACTCGGCAGCCCCCGCTCAGGCGGACAATCGGTTGCCATGGCCTGCGACTGGCTCCTGATCGACGGCTCGAGCCTCATCTTCCGTGCCTTCTACGGTGTCCCCTCGAGCGTGAGCGGCCCCGATGGCCAGCCGATCAACGCGGTCCGCGGCTTCCTCGACGCCCTGACCCGGCTGATCCTCGAACGGCGGCCGCGGCAGATCGCGGTGGCGAGCGACCAGGAATGGCGGCCGGCCTGGCGGGTGGAGCTCATCCCCGCCTACAAGGCGCACCGGGTGGCGGAGCCGGTCCCGCCGCTGCTCGAGCCGCAGATGCCGGTGATCGCGGAGGTCCTCCACGCCATCGGCGTCGACCAGGTGGGGGTGGCGGACCACGAGGCGGAGGACGTGATCTCCACCTGGAGCGCGCTCACCTCCGGCACCGTCGAGGTGGTGAGCGGCGACCGTGACCTCTTCGCCCTGGTCGAGGACCCCCGGGTGCGGGTGCTCTACCCGGAGAAGGGCGGGATGGCGGTCGTCGACGAGGCGGAGGTGACCCGCCGCTACGGCGTCCCCGGCCGCCTCTACGCGGACTTCGCGGTCCTCCGCGGAGATCCCTCCGACGGCCTCCCCGGGCTCCGGGGGGTGGGCAGCGGCAGGGCGGCGGCCCTGATCCACCGGTACGGCGGGGTGGCCGCGATGCTGCGCTACGCCTCGCTGGGCGACGCCGACCGCGACTACCTGGAGCGGGCGATGCGGGTGGTCCAGCCGGTCCTGGACCTGCCGATCACCCTGCCCCCGGGGCGTCGGGATCGGTATCCGGTCGATCCCGAGGTGGTGGCGGCGCTGGTGGCGCGCCACGGGATCCGGGGCGCCTGCGACCGGTTGGTGGCGGCGCTCGCCGGGATGGGCTGAGGGCTCGGCGCACCCGGTTCCTCGACGGGTGCGGCGCCTTGACACTTGTGATCGGCCGATCAATAATCTCGGCATGACCCCGCGTGAAGCCGCCGGCCGGATGCGCCAGACCTCCGATGAACGCCGCGAGCAGGTGGTCGAGGCGGCCATCCGCGAGTTCGCCGAGCGCGGCTATGAGGCGGCGAGCACCGCCGCCATCGCGGAGCGGGCCGGCATCAGCCAGCCGTACATCTACGCGCTCTTCCCCAACAAGCGCGACCTCTTCCTGGCCGCCCACGACCGGGTGCAGGGACGGATCCGGGCGACCTTCCGGGAGGCGGCCCGCGGTGCCCGCAGCCCGGAGGACGCCTTCGCACGGATGGGCATGACCTACCCGGAGCTGATCGCGGACCGCTACGAGCTGCTGATGCAGCTGCAGTCCTACGCGGCGTCGGCCGATCCCGAGATCCACGCGCACTGCGCACGCGGCTTCCGAGCCCTGGCCGATGACGTCCGCGAGCTGAGCGGTGCGACGCCCCGCCAGATCGCGGAGTTCTTCGCCGCCGGGATGCTCGCGAACGTGACCACGGTGCTCGGAATCCCGGAGCTGTGCGCCCCGCTCTGGGAGGAGAAGCACGGCGCTCTCGACGGCGAGGAGAGGCCCGGCACCACCGCCGGTGCGGAGAAGCCCGCATTCGCAGGACCCGAAACCCGCGGCTGAGCCGCCGCCCGCGTTCTCTTTTTTTTTGACCGACGGATTGATGGATGCATCAATAAGGAGAGCCCCGATGTCCCAGCCCACCACTCGAGCATCGACACCCTCGACGGTCGCGGCCCCAGCCCCCGCCCGTACCGGCTGGACCCTCGCCCTGGTCTCGCTCGCCCTCTTCATGGTCACCCTCGACAACCTGGTGGTGACCTTCGCCCTGCCCAGCATCCGCCTCCAGTTCCACGCCGACATCGCCTCGCTGGAGTGGACGGTCAACGCCTACACCCTGAGCTTCGCCGTGCTGCTGCTCTCCGGGGCCGCCCTCGGCGACCGGTTCGGCAGGCGGCGGATGTTCCTGGTCGGGTTGGGCATCTTCACCCTGGGGTCGGCGGCCGCCGCGCTGGCGCCCAACGCCGGGGCGCTGATCGCCGCGCGGGCCTTCCAGGGCGCCGGGGCCGCGGTGGTCATGCCCCTCACCCTCACGCTGCTCTCCGAGGCGTTCCCCGCCGGCCGCCGGGGGGTGGCGCTCGGGATCTGGTCGGGGATCAGTGGCCTCGGGGTCGCCCTCGGTCCGGTCATCGGCGGGGCCGTGATCAGCGGCATCTCCTGGCACTGGATCTTCTGGATCAACGTCCCGGTCGGCCTGGTGGTGGGCCCGCTCGCGGTGCTCCGGCTCAGCGAGAGCCGCGGCCCCAACCGCCGGTTCGACGTCCCCGGGCTGGTGCTGGCGACCGGCGGCCTCTTCGGGATCGTCTACGGGCTGGTGCGCGCCAACGCGATCGGCTGGGGGAGCGGCACCGTGCTCGGCTCGATGCTGGGGGGCGCGGCCCTGCTGGCCGCCTTCACCCTCTGGGAGCTGCGCTCCCCGGCGCCGATGCTGCCGATGCGCTTCTTCCGCAGCCGGGCGTTCTCGGCCACCAACGCGGTCTCGTACACGATGTACTTCGGGATGTTCGGGTCGGTCTTCCTGCTCGCCCAGTTTTTCCAGACCGCCCAGCACTTCACCGCCCTGCAGGCGGGGCTGCGGACGCTCCCCTGGACGGGGATGCCGATCCTGGTCGCGCCGGTGGCGGGGATCCTCTCCGACCGCCTGGGCAGCCGTCCGCTGATGGCGACCGGACTGGCCCTGCAGGCGATCGCGCTGCTCTGGATCGACCGGGTCCTCTCGCCGGGGATGGCCTATTCGTCGGTGATCATCCCCTTCATCCTCGCCGGGACCGGGATGGCGCTGGTCTTCGCGCCGGCGGCCAACGCCGTGCTCTCAGCGGTTCGCCCCCATGAGGCCGGCCAGGCCTCCGGTGCCAACAACGCCATCCGCGAGGTCGGCGGAGTCTTCGGGATCGCCGTGCTGGCCGCGGTGTTCTCCCACCTCGGCGGCTACTCGAGCCCGGCCCAGTTCGTCGCCGGCCTCCAGCCCGCGGTGCTGGTCGGCAGTGGCGTGCTGGCGGTGGGCGCACTGGCCGCTCTGATGGTCCCGGGCCGCGCGCTCCGCCACCACCGGGCGGTGGAGCCGGTCCCGAGCGGAGAGCGGGAGGAGGCCGGAGCGGCGGCCTGAACGGGCGCCTGAGCGATCGGCGGGGGCGGGGTACGGGGCCACAGTCGGGCTCCGGCCCCGCCTCCATGTGACCATATTGACACGTGACTGATTAGTAACATAAAGTCACGGTCATGGACGACGACAGGGTCTTCCGGGCGCTGGCCGACCCCACCCGGCGTCACCTCCTCGACCGGCTCTTCGAGCGCGACGGCCGCACGCTCACCGAGCTCCTCGAGGGGGTGGAGATGAGCCGGTTCGGGGTCATGAAGCACCTGAGGGTCCTGGAGGGAGCGGGGATGGTCGTGACCCGGCGCGCCGGTCGCGAGAAGCTCCACTTCCTCAATGCCGTCCCGGTCCAACTGATCGCCGACCGCTGGGTCGGCAAGTACACCCGCGAGAGGGCGGCGGCGCTCGCCGACCTCAAGGCGGTGCTCGAGGAAGGAGGAGCCACCATGTCCGCGACCGCGACCAAGCCCCGGCAGCTCTACCAGGTCTTCATCAAGGCGAGCCCCGAGAAGGTCTGGGAGGCGATCACCAAGCCGGAGTTCACCACCCGCTACTTCTACGGCAGCTACGTCGAGTCCACGTTCCAGCCGAAGGCCAAGCTCACCCACTACACCGGGGACCGCTCGGCGGTGATGATCGAGGGCGAGATCATCGAGGCCGACCCGCCCCGCCGGCTGGTTCACACCTGGAACGTCCGCTACGACCCGAAGTTCGCGGGTGACGCCCCGAGCCAGGTCACCTGGGAGATCGCCTCCGAGGACGGCCAGGTCAGCAAGCTGACCGTCATCCACGAGTTCGAGACCGAGGACGAGACCTTCCGTGAGGTGGCCTCCGGCTGGAGCTGGGTGGTCAGCAACCTCAAGACCTTCCTGGAGACCGGGGAGGCGCTGCCCAGCCACGACTGACCGGCGACTCCGCAGGCCGGCGGCCACCGAACCTCGGTGACCCAAACCGGACGCCGACGACTCGACTGGGTGCCGCCGCTCCGGCGTGGAGCGGCGGCATCGCCGGCTCGCGCGGACGCATGGCCCGGTGTGGAGAATTCGGGGGATGGTGGGGAAGCTGACCGACGCGGATGGCCAGACCGTCGACGCCACCGTCGACCTGGTGCGGCGGCGGCTGAGCGGGAAGGCGTTCTTCTGGCTCGACCTCGAGGGCCTGGATGAGGACGGCGCCACCCTTCTCCGCGACGGCTTCGGGTTCCACCCGCTGGCGGTGGAGGACGCGGAGCACTTCGGACAGCGGCCCAAGGTCGACGACTACGAGGGCTTCACCTACCTGGTCGTGCACGGGGCCCGGGCCGATGCCGGGGAGACGGTGACCACCGAGGTGCACGTCTTCCACTCGGCCAGGCACGTGGTCACCGTGAGCCGGGGTGCTACCGAGATCTTCGCGGCGGTGCGCGAGCGCCTGGGGCGGCGGCCCGCCGGCTCGACGCCGGGAGTCGCCGTCCTCTACCTGGTGGTCGACGAGCTCGTGGACAGCTACTTCCCGGTCCTCTCCCAGCTCGACGACCGCATCGACGCCCTCGAGGACGCCATCCTCAAGCAGCCCACCGAGGCCCAGCTCGGCGAGCTCTTCGACACCAAGCGGACGCTGGTGGCGCTGCGCAAGGTGGTCACCCCGCAGCGCGACATGTTTGCCCGCCTGCTCTCGGGGATGAGCATCGTGGAGGGGGCGACGCCCGAGGACGAGCGCTACTTTCGCGACCTCTACGACCACCTCATCCGCATCAGCGACCTGGTGGACTTGTACCGGGACCTGCTGACGGGCGCGATGGACACCCACCTCTCGACCGTCTCCAACCGGCTCAACGTGGTGATGAAGCAGCTCACCATCATCGCCACGGTCTTCCTGCCGCTCAGCTTCCTGACCGGGTTCTTCGGGCAGAACTTCGCGCTTCTGACCGGCCACGTGCTGACGCAGACCTGGTCGTTCTGGGTGCTCGGTGTCGGCCTCGAGCTGGTCGCGGCGGTCGCGCTCCTCTACCTCTTCCGCCGCCGGGGCTGGCTGGGCGGCCCCACCGAGTGAGCCGCGCGCATCCCGCCATGGGGTGAGCGGCGACGGCGGCCCGCGTCACGCTCTCGGTGGCGACGGCGTCCGGGCGCGGGCCGGCACCACCCCCCGACCCCCGGATGCGGGCTCAGCCGGTGTACCCCTCGACCGTCTCCGGCGGGCGCACCGACGCATCGTCGGGGTTCAGGCCGAACTCCCGCCGCGCCTGGCGCTGCCGCAGCAGGTCCCAGCACTGGTCCAGGTGGACCTGCACGTCGCGGAGCCGGGCCCGCATCTCCTGGTCCATCCCCACGCCCCCGGCCGCGCGGGCGTACAGCGCGTCCTCCTCGCCGACCAGCCGCTCGATGTGCTGCAGGACCTCGGTGTCGTCCATGGTCGCCTCCTCCTCCCGCCGCAGGTCTCAGCGGCGGCGGGCACCCGCTTCATCCTCTCACGGGTTCCGCCCTCACGCGTTCCGCTCACCGCCTGCTTGATACCATCCTCCGCATGGCAACTCTGGGCACCTCCCAGCTCTTCGCCGGATTGCCTGAACGCGAGATCAAGGAGATCGTCGAGAAGTTCGAGGAGGTGCGCCATCCGGCGGGGTGGGAGGTCACTCCGGGGGGTGGCGCCGGGGCCGGGTTCATGGTCGTCGGTGAGGGGCAGCTCGACGTGGTGCTGGCCGATGGACGGACTCGGGAGCTGGGCCCCGGGGACGCCTTCGGCGAGATGGCACTGCTCGACAAGGGACGTCGCAGCGCCACCGTGCGCGCCCGGACCGAGGTGACCATCTACTGGCTCCCGGCCTGGGAGTTCAAGCCCCTCCTGATCGACCATCCCGAGGTCAGCTACCGGATGCTCGAGCAGCTGAGCCTCCGGCTCCGGCGCGCCGAGGGGCCCGGCTGACCCGTCCCGGGGTCCCAGGGGCCGCGTCACCTCTCGACGCCCGGCACGGTCGGTTCCGGCCCGCCTGCCATCCTCTGATGACGCGGTGACGCGGCGCCCACCCCGCGGGTGAGCGACCACCACGCAGCGGGAGGAAGGTCCATGAGCACGCTGGCGCGATCCCTGCTCGACGATCTCCGGCAGACCCTGTTCCCACGCCGGGGAGCCACGCACGGCCTGCTGCCGCCGCTGCTGGTCGGGATGACCGTCATCACCGGCGTGGTCGACGCCTTCAGCTACCTGGTGCTGGGCCACGTCTTCGTGGCCAACATGACCGGCAACGTCGTCTTCCTCGGCTTCGCCCTGGCCGGGGTCGGCGGGTTCTCCGTGGTCACCTCGCTGGTCGCGGTGGGCGCCTTCATGGTGGGCGCGGCCGGCGGTGGAGTGGTCCGCGCGCACCTGGGCACACGGGTCCAGCGGCAGCTCGCGGCGGCCACCGGGATCCAGCTGCTCCTGCTGGGAGTGGCGCTGCTGCTCTCCGCGGTGGTGGCCGGCTCGGTGCACGGCGTGCTCCGCGACGGGCTGGTGGCCATCCTCGCCGCGGCCCTCGGCATCCAGAACGCGACCGCGCGCGGGCTGGCCGTCCCCGACCTCACGACCACCGTGCTCACCCTCACCATCACCGGCATGGCGGCCGACGCCCGGGCCGCCGGCGGCAGCGGGGCCAGAGCCGGCCGCCGCCTGATCTCGGTCGCCGCCATGCTCGCCGGCGCCGTGATCGGCGCCGTGCTGATCCTCCGCGGCCAGGTGCCCGCCGCCCTGGCGGTGGCGGTCATCCTGATGGCCGCGATCGTGGCGTCGACCCGGTGGATCCCGGCGTGGGCCGCCACCTGAGGCATCGCCGCGTGAGCCGTCGCCACGCGCTCGCCCACCCGTCCCGCCCGGCAGCCGATGCGGGACTCGAAGCTGTCACCAACTCGTGGTGCCGGCGAGCGCCGGCGATCCCCGGTGCCATCCTCAGCCCGCCGTGGCCGACAACGTCTGCACCAGGTGCTGGAGATGGTTTCCGGGCACGTTCAGCACCTGCCCCGCGTGTGGCGCTCCCCTCACCGCCTCCAACGCCGCGGCGCCACCGCCGGCCCTCGCGTCCGCGCCGGGCCCGCCGGTGCCCGGCCCGCCGCCGGCTCAGGTCCCGGCGCGCCGCAGCCACCGGCTCCTCTGGCTGCTGATCTTCACGATCGTCCTGAGCTTCTCGATGGGCGTCTTCCCCATGCCCCAGCTCGGCTTCTGGGGCAACCCGGGCTGCAGCCTCCCCGGCGCCACCTGCACCCGTGTCCTCTTCATCGGCAACAGCTACACCTCGGTCAACGACCTCCCCGACACCTTCGCCGACCTGGCCTGGGCCGGCGGCCATCGAAGTCCAGACCGAGGCGCTCGACGAGGGTGGATGGACGCTCCAGGAGCACCTCGCCGCCCCCGAGACGGAGACGACCCTCGCCGCCGAGCACTGGAACGCGGTCGTCCTCCAGGAGCAGAAGTCAGATCCCGTCGCTGGCCATCGACCGCACCCAGATGATGTACCCGGCCGCGACCAAGCTGGTGGCGGAGGTCCGCGCTCACTCCGCCCAGCCCATCCTCTACCTCACCTTCGCCCACCAGGACGGTTGGCCCGAGGAGGGGCTCGCCGACTACCCGACGATGCAGACGGCCATCGACACCGGCTACCTGGGGATCGCCGGCCAGCTGGACGTCCCCGTGGCGCCGGTCGGGGTCGCGTGGGAGGCGGTGGTCAGTCAGGCCTCGCATCCGGCCATGTGGCAGTCGGACGGCAGCCACCCGACGGTGAGCGGAACCTACCTCGCCGCCTGCGTCTTCTACGCCACGATCTTCCGGCAGAGCCCGGTCGGGCTCGGCGATGACGACGGCCTTCCCGCCGCCCAGGCCCACGACCTCCAGAGCGTGGCGGCGGCCACCGTGCTCGGTGATCCCACCGAGTGGGGCCTGCCCGCCTAGCCTCGCGGGAGCCGGCCGCGACTCCTCACCGAGGGTCGCCGCGGAGACCGCCCGCCGCACGCGTCATCACCGCTCCGGCGGTCAGGGGCTGCCGCTGACGCCTACGGAGCGGTGCCCGCCAGAGCTCGCACCGCGCCGGGCAGCCCGGAGAGGTCCGCGAGGACCGCGGCGGCGAGCGTGGGGTCGTCAGGCTCGCCCAGCCGATTGATCCAGATGGTCGGGATCCCCAGCGCGGCACAGGGTCGGATGTCGTGGTGGTGGCTCTGGGCCACATGGATCCACCGCGCCGGGGCGAGCACGTCCCGGAAGTGGTGGAAGTGGGCCGGGTCCGGCTTGTATGCGCCGACGTCCTCGGCGGTGACCACCGCGTCGAAGGGGACGGGCAGGCGCCGGCGGGTGAGCGCGATCAGATCCCGGTCGCAGTTGGTGAGCAGGGCCAGCCGCCAGCCGTCGTCGCGGCACGCCGTCAGCGCGTTCCGGACATCGGGGAAGACCGGCCAGTGCGGGAGGGTGACGGCCAGGGCGCCGGCGTCGTCCCCGTGAAGGGGCAGCGAGAGGTCGGCCGCCGCCCGGCGCAACCCCTCAGTCAGGACCTCGCGATAGCGGGGTGCCGGGGTCCGTCGCTCGATCTCCAGCTCGTGGGCGAGATACGCATCGCGCACCTGGTCGCCGCGCCCCGGGAAGAGCAGCTCCCCGGTGAGAGTGAAGCCGTGCCGCCAGTCCACCAGGGTCCCGAAGCAGTCGAAGGTGAGCCAGCGGCCAGGCACGGCGCGAGGTTAGCAGGCTGTGGAGGCGGCGCCGGGGCCGGCCCAGGGAGAATGGGGTGACATGGCCACCCGCTACCTGCGCCCCGGCTGGTTCACCACCAACGTCTTCAACCGATTGGTGGCGGGGCTCACCCGCATCGGGATCAGCGTCCTGGGATCACGGATCCTGGCCGTGCGCGGCCGCAAGAGCGGCCAGTGGCGGACCACCCCGGTGAACCTGCTCACCCATGAGGGGGCCCGCTACCTGGTTTCGCCGCGGGGCGTCACCCAGTGGGTGCGCAACGTCCGCGCCGGGGGAGACGTCGAGCTGCACATCGGGCGCCGCCGCGAGCCGGTCGCCCTGGTCGAGCTCGAGGGCGACCAGAAGATCCCGGTGCTGCGCGGGTACCTCCGGCGCTGGAAGGTGGAGATCGGCGCCTTCTTCCAGGGGGTGGGGCCCGACGCGCCGGACGCCGACCTCGCCCGGATCGCCCCCGGGTACCCGGCCTTCCGGGTGGAGAGGCGCGGGCCGGTCTGAGCGCGGCGTCGGGTGGTCACCGGCGCGCGAGCCCACTTCACGAGGGGCCGAGCGTGCGCTCGGCGCGTCGCCCCGGGCGCACGCGCGTCGCGGGCCGGCTTGCCCGGGGCCGTCTCCGGCTCAGGCCGCCGGCACGCCGTCGGGATGGGCCGAGGGGAGCCTGGTCAGCTCGACTCCCATGTCGGCCAGGTGCAGGAGGGCGGCCCGCCGCGCCTCCTCACCGCTCAGCGCTCCCAGCCCGGGCCCCTCCAGCGGCTCCGATGCCGTCGCGTCGGGGTCGATGGCGACGTCGAGGTCGAGCATCAGCGCCTCGCGCGCCGTGGTGGAGACGCACATGTGGGTGAGGAAGCCGGTGATCAGCACCTCGGAGACCTCCCGCGCCGACAGCCAGGCGCCGACCCCGGTGCCGGTGAAGGCTCCGTAGACCTCCTTCACGAACTCCGCCTCGCTGTCGGCGCCGGGGCGGGGACCGAAGCCGGGGGTGAACTCGGTACCCCACGTCCCGGGCAGGAAACGGGATCCCTCGCCGGGCCGGTTGTGGTGGCGGATCCAGGCGATCGGCCGGCCCTCGGCGCGGGCCTCCTCCACGCGCCGCCCGATGGCCGCGATCGCCTCGGCGTGGCCGGGGACCGGCATCAGGCCCTGCGGCGAGAACTCGTTCTGAGCGTCAACCACGATCAGGGCACGCATCGCCATCTCCTCAGCTCCGGGGCTCTCGACCGCTCATCCCACCGGCCAACTCCATCGGCCCGATGATGACTCTCCGGCGAGCGCCGGCATCCGCGAGCGGGGCTCGATGCATGGCGGTGCGGTGGCCGCGATTGGCCGCTCCGACCGCCGGCCACCGCTGGCCCGGCGCGGCGTGGTCACCCGTCGGGGCCGATCCGACATGCGGGGGTGCCACCGGGAAGCCGATGCCGGATGCGGGCAACCACGGCGTACCCGGCCCTGGCGACCCAGGAGAAGGGTGGGGTCAGGCACAGCCAGGCGGCCACCCGCCACCACCCGCCGCACGCCTGGAGCACCTTCCCGATCGCGCGATGGCCGCGATCCAGGTGACCCGCGCCGTCGACCCACCAGGCGGCGGCGGACACGTCCCGCCCGGTCAGTCCGTACCGGGCAAGTTCCACGCGCTGCCCCGGCTCGACGTCCGCGTCCCGGAGCCTGCGCCGGGCCCACATGGCGCACGTGGTGCAGAAGCCACAGTCGCCGTCGAAGATCAGCAGGGGTCGGTTCATCGCAAAGGGCCAGCGTTCAGTTTGCCACGCGATTCAGGCACGCCAGGTTCGCTGAGCAGGCCTGCTCGGGCTAACACACAAGAAAGTGGTACCCGCTACAGGACTCGAACCTGTGACCAAGGGATTAAGAGTCCCCTGCTCTACCAACTGAGCTAAGCGGGCCCGTGCGGGGCCGGCGATCCTCGCCGCCGGCCGCCCCTCGCCGAACGATTCTACCGCCGCACGGCGCCGGCGCTCGGGGAGCCGGGGCGGCCCCCGACCACACCCCGCCACCGCTTGAGGTTCAACTCGATCAGCGAGCGGCGCTGCTGGCCCAGTCGCATCGAGATCGGCGGGCCGGCGGGATCGAGGGCCCGGAGCGGCGAGGTGGTCCGGGCCTCAATCGCCCGGCGCAGGTCGGCGGCTCCGCTCCCCGGGTAGACGGTCACCAGCCGGCCCAGGTCGTGGATCCCGAAGTGGCTGTCCCCGGCGGCCATCATCGCCCCCACCCGCTCCCGATGGGCGGCGCAGAAGTCGTCCAGGCGCTTCCAGCTCCCCGGGGCCACCGGGGCGGTGTGCCGGACCTCGATCCCGTCCAGTGCGTGGGTCTCCAGGAGCCGGCGGAGGCGCCCCTCGGTGATCGAGGCGAACCAGGTCGGCATGAAGGGGTGGGCCACCACGGCCAGGCCGCCGGCATCGTGGATCGCGTCGATCGTGTCCTCGATGGGCATGTGCATCCGGATCGCCCGGTGGATGAAGAGAGCCACCACGTGGATCCCCGGCGGGAAGGTGCAGGTCACCTCCTCGCCGGCCACCACCTCGACCCCCAGCTCGGCGCCGACCTCGGTGGCCTCCTCCAGCGGCGAGAGGGTGTCGTGGTCGGTGATGCAGATCACCGAGAGCCCGATCGCGGCGGCGGCCCGCACCAGCTCCACGGCGGTGACCATGCCGTCGCTCGCCAGGGTGTGACTGTGGGCCTCGGCCGCGCTCAGCCCCTGACCCAGCTCGATGCGCTCAGGCACCCACGGTCCCGACCGCGGCCGGCGTCGCCTCCAGGATGGGCCGGGCGGTGCGGAGGACGGCGACGTGGGGTACCACCAGCCGCATCATCACCCACCACGAGCCGGCGGCGAGGATCACGCCACCGATCACGTCCACCACGTAGTGCTCACCGAGGAAGACCACGCTCACGAAGACCAGCAGCGACCAGGCGAAGAGGATCCACGAGCCGCGCGGGTACGGACGCCGGAGGGCGAGCCAGGCCAGGGTGGGGAAGGCGGCGTGCAGCGAGGGGAAGGCGGCGGTCGGGTTGGGGTTGATGAGCTGGTAGTAGGGGCTGATGGCGCTCGGCAGCGTGTGCTGCGAGCCGATCAGGTCGGTGACCCCGCTCAGCACGTGGTGCTGGGCCGCGTACCAGGGCGGCGCGGTCGGCACCAGCATGAAGAAGATGAATCCCACCATGCACATCCCGAGCAGCGCGGTCACGAAGCGCAAGTACTGGGCGCGGTCCTTGAGCCAGAGCACCAGTCCCACCAGGAGCGGGACCACGAAATGGCAGAAGTAGACGGCGGTCGCCGCCACCGCCAGCACGTGGAGGGTGGTCCCGCTCACCGCATGCTGGAGGACCTCGGTGGGATCGTGGCCGAAGAAGAGCCACTTCTCCAGGTTCGCCAGGCTCGCCACCTGAGGGGTGATGCCGTCGTTGTGGACGATCCCGCGCATCGCCTCCCAACCCAGGAAGATGGCGATGAAGGGCACCCAGTCGCCGATGAACCGGAAGAACCTGCCGCTCAGGAGGGCGACCGGGATGAAGATCAGCAGCAGGTAGTCGGGTGAGACCGAGATCCCCCGCCAGATCATGATCCCGGCGACGACGACGACATAGGCGAGCCCGATGACGACCATCGGACCGGAGCGGCGGGCCCAACCGGGCCGGCGGCTGACGCGGGCGAGGAGGCTCGCCGGCTGCGTGGGGCCGCTCTCCGAGGACATCCCGGGCAGTCTAGCCGCCGGGGGCTTCACGGGTTCTTAACGGGCTTGCCGAGGAGGGTCGGCATCCAGCTTCCCCCGCCGATCGAGGCGGCACCGCCGACCTGCGCCGGCTCAACCCCCGGGCTGAGAGGACCATGAGAAGCGATGCCCGGGTCCGTGAGCGGATCAATTGGCCCATATACTCGAAGCCGAGATGACCGAACGGGGCCGCATCCTGGTGGTCGACGACGAGCCGTCGATCACCGACTTCATCAAGCTGGGGCTTCGCCACGAGGGGTACGAGGTGGCCACGGCCGCCGACGGCCGCCTGGGGCTGAGGGCGGTCGACGAGTTCAAGCCCGACCTGGTGATCCTCGACATCATGATGCCGAGGCTGGATGGATTCGAGCTCTGCCGGGCCATCGCCGGGGAGCCGCGGCGGGGGATCATCATCCTGAGCGCCCGGGACGAGACGTCCGATCGCATCCACGGCCTGGAGCTGGGCGCCGACGACTACCTGGTCAAGCCGTTCGAGTTCGGCGAGCTGCTGGCAAGAGTTCAAGGCGGTGCTGCGCCGGCGGACCCCGGACCTCAACCGCGTGGTGGTGGTCGGCGATCTCAGCATCGACACCGCGACCCGGGAGGTCCGGGTCGGCGACCGGCCCCTCGAGCTCTCCGTCCGCGAATACGACCTCCTCCACTTCCTCGCGGTCCACGCCGACGAGGTGCTGCACCGCCAGCGCATCCTCGACGAGGTCTGGGGCTACAACTTCTTCGGTGACGAGAACAACGTCGAGGTCTACATCCGGTACCTCCGGCAGAAGCTGGGCGACACCGACCACCAGCGCATCCAGACGGTCCGGGGAGTCGGCTACCGGCTGCACGCGGTGAGCGGGGTGGCGCCGGCGTGAGGTGACCTCGTGAGCGGCTTCGGCCGGGCCCTCCGCAGTCTCCGCTGGCGGCTCACCCTCACCTACCTGGTCCTGATCGCGATCCTGCTGGCGGGGCTCGGCGCCTTCCAGTACGTCAGCCTCCGGGGCAGCCTCATCAACGCCCGGGTCGCGGCGCTGAGCGGCGACCTGCTGGCTGCCCGGAAGCTCTATGCGAGCGGTGACCTCTCGTCGGCCACCACGGCCGACAGGGTGCGCACCCTCGGCACCCTGATCCGCTCCGCCTCGGGGCAGTCCGTGACCGTCGCCCTGCTCGGCCCGCGTGGAGTCCTCCGGGTCGTGATCCCCGCCGGCACCACCCCCCCGGAGCTCGGGCCGCTGGTGTTCGAGTCCATCCTCGCCGACGGCACCCCGAGCCACCAGATCGTCGGCTCCGACCTGGTGGCGGGATTCCCCGTGGGGGTCGACGACCCCGCGCTGGCCCGCACCACCGCGGTCGTCGAGGTCTCGGAGCCGATGGCCCCGATCGACAGCATCCTCTCCGGTGACCTCACCGGGCTGGCCGTGGGAGGGGGGGTGCTGCTGCTCCTCGTCCTGCTGATCGGGCTCCTCCTCACCAGCAGCGCGCTCCGCCCGCTGCGGCGGCTCACCGTCACCGCCGGCGAGCTGGCCAGTGGCGACCTGCGGGCGCGCAGCCGGCTCTTCCCGCGCGACGACGAGGTGGGCCAGCTGGCGGGCGCCTTCGACCATATGGCGGATCGGATCGAGGTGGCGTTCGCGGTGCAGCAGGACTCCGAGAACCGGGCCCGGCGCTTCATCGCCGACGCGTCCCACGAGCTGCGGACGCCGGTCACCGCCCTCTCCGGGTACATCGAGGTGCTCCGCCGTGGTGCCGCGCAGAGCCCGGAGGCGCTGGACGCCGCCCTGGGCATGATGTCGCGCGAGGCGGACCGGCTGCGGGTGCTCGTCCTCGATCTGCTCACCCTCGCCCGGCTGGACTCGCACCCGCAGCAGCCGGAGGACTTCGACCTGGTGGCGGCGGTGGGGAGGCTCCTCGACGAGGGCGTGCCCGGGATGCCGGCGCGCGTGGACCGCGACCTGCCCGGGACGCCGGTGATGGTCCACGGCGACCGCGGCGCCATCGCCACCGTCGTCCGCAACCTGCTGACCAACGCTTGCAAGTACGCACCGGGCGCTCGCCAGGTCTGGTCGGTGAGGGTCGACGGCCGGCGGGCGCGGGTCGACGCGCACGACGACGGGCCGGGGATCCCGGCGAGCGACCTGCCCCACGTCTTCGAGCGCTTCTACCGCGGGGAGAAGACGCGGAGCCGCGAGGAGGGGGGGAGCGGGCTCGGGCTCTCCATCGTGCTGGGCCTGGTGCGCGCGCAGGGCGGCGACGTCGCCATCGCCAGCGCCGAGGGGGCGGGGACCACGGTGACCTTCTGGCTGCCGCTGGCGGCAGCCGGCCCGGGGCGCTGAGCCTAGGCGACCGGGATGGCCCGGATCTGAAAGACGGGCTTGGGCGGCAGCGGGGTGTCGACCAGCGCGTCCGCGAAGGTCTCGCTGCAGCTGCTCTCCGCCTCCGCCTGGGTGGCGAGGAGCGTGCCTCCCAGACCACCGCCGGGCAGCACGCACTCGTAGCCGGCCGAGCCGTCGCCCCCGACCCAGCCGACGAAGGCCGTCACGCTCACATCCTGTTCGGCTGTGACCGTGGCCCCGGCCGCCGGGATGCTGCCCTCGCCGCTGATCTGGGTGTAGTAGTGGGTCACGCAACTCCCCGAGCTGAGCGCCGGCACGTCCTCGGTGGTCCCGTCGCCGAAGTTCCAGTGCAGCGAGTCCGAGGGCGCCACCAGGAGGTAGTAGGAGTAGACGATCGAGACACCCTGGGCGTCGGGCGCACCCATCAGGTCGTCGATGACCGGGGCCACGTCAGCGCCCTGGGGCTGCGGAGCCACCCAGAAGCACGTGGGGGCGAACACCAGGTAGTTGTCCGGAGCGTCGGTCTCGACCTCGCCGGCGGCGACGGTGAGCTGCGCGAGGGCCTGGGCCGCGGTCGCCGGCACGGTGAAGGGCGCGGCGGGCGGGGTGCCGGGGCCGGGATCCTGCGCCGGCACGGTGGTCGCGGTCACGGTGACCACCCCGGGGTCGTGGCAGAGGCCATTCACCCAGGTGCCCGGAGTGGTCGGATCGGAGGTCACCTTCACATCCACGACGTCGTCATCGATGCCGGAGAAGACGAACAGCCCGTTGGCGAGGCCCCTGCCCAGCAGGTACGCCGGCGGGGCCGGAGGGTAGGGCGACAGCGACCCGGTCCAGTTGCCCCCGGGGACCGGCGTCGAGTCACTGCCGGAGTAGAAGGCGTTGGTGTCCACGGCGAACTCCCCGCCGGTGGTGCCGCTCCAGAACGCGATCGGGAAGGCCTCCAGCCGGCCCGCCCCGCCTCCGGGAGTGATCTCGATCGACTGACCGATGAGCTGCGCCTCCTCCCAGCCGGTGGCGACGGTGCAGGCGCCACTCAGGACGCTGGCCGGAGTGCCCTTGCCGGTGCTTCCGTTGCGGCCGTCCGTGCCGGTGCCCGGGCAGTAGAGGGTGAGGTCGCCGGTCGCCGTGAGGCTGGCGGAGCTCGGCCGCAGGATGGTCAGCCCCGCGCTGGTCTGACACTGGTAGCCGCTCGCTCCACCGCCGCCCCTACCGGCAGCTTGAGGGGTTCCCCCTGGTATCAACCACATACTCAGGGCGAAAGCGGACGCGACGAGTGTGGAACGGATCCTCACACGCCGCTCTCCTGCAGGATGTCTTCTGCAGTCGACCCTGCGCTTGGATTGACTGAGGCCTCGGTTTCAAGATAGTCACCGAGCGCCGGACTGGTCTTTGTTTCAGTCACCTCCAGCTCTCGATACTCGCTCCCCGAGCCGATTGGGTATTCCTGGACCTGTCCACTTGCGGACGTCCATGCCGTCGTGCAAGGACCGAGCCATGCCAGTGCATATCCAATGCCTGCGGTGGTGATGTGGGCGCCCGTGAGCTGGGACATTTCGTCTCCAGTGATACTCACTGCGTAGACCTTCGACGGGTACTCGCACGCCGGACTCTCATCCACGACGCTGCCTCCCGACTCTATGAAGGCCGTGACGTCGTTTCCGCTGGGCAGCAGGAAACGCATGAACTCAAACTGGTCGTGTTGGCCGGCCCACTCCCAGAGAGCCCACCCCGCGCTGTCAAGTTGCACCCAAGTTGCCAGTTCAGCGTCGCTAAGCTGCCCATTGGTCAGGTTCTTCGTCTCCACTGGAAGGGGGTGTGGCGTGATCTCGGAGCAGGCAGGGACCATCGTGGCGTACATCTGAAACCAGGCCTGCTCGATGGCGGTCAGATTCGGAAGACTGAGGTCGCCGTTGGCGAGCGCGGACGTTGCCCCGGGAATCGGCGTATCCCGTGCATCGCAATACGAGGCGAGAGCGCTGGCAGGGGTGGGTGTCGAAATGGCCGATTGGGTGTGGGAATGGGCTCGAGCTGAGCCGGCTGGAGCGGATGCGGACACGCCACAGCCCGAGAGCAGCCCGGTCGCGGTGGCTAGTGCAACGACCCTGGCGGCGCGGGCGAATCTGCTGGGTCGCGAGTGGCTCGCAGGTAGACATGCAGGATGGCTGCCCATGGTCCCTCCTTCCCCAGACACCGCAGGTTGCGGCGGCGGAGCATACAGACAAGGGCAGCCCCCTTGCCGAAGGCCCTTAACGCCCCTCTCAAGCGCACGTTCAACTTTCCCCATGATTGCCGGTGTTCCGGCCGATCGCCGCTAATCCCGGGGCATCCATGCCCACCACCGTATGGAGCCCCCTCGGACACGACGCGGACATTCGAGGGTCTCTCTGGGGTTGGTCTGCCGGGCCAGGACCCCGGTGCCGCGGGACGCCGATGCCGCGGCGGGACGGCGCCTGCGCCGCCCCTGTCTCTGTGCTCGATTCAGCCGGGCTTCGCTGGCACGTCGCTACTCGCATCGAAGTCGCGCACGAAGCCCTGGAGGTCGTCCACGAGAAGAAGCCTCCGGGCGCCCTTGGAGCGAAGGTCATCGAAGAGGGATAGGGCGAAGAGGCGGGCCGAGCGCCCGTCGCCCGGTCGACGGTAGTCCTCGAGGTCGACCATGAAACGGAAGTTGGCGAAGTCGAGGCTACCGTCCAACTCGTAGTCGTGGCCATCGACGAGGTCCGCCAGCATGGCAGCGTTCCAGATTCTGACCCCCTGGGTGCCCCAGTCAGTCGTGATTGGTCGACTGTCTACAGCGGACGGTGCCGCCTCTTGAGCAGCCGCGACCAGGGCTTCGAGCGAAAACGGCCCGTCGATGAAGAGCTGCCATTCGATGTGGCGATCGTCGTCTATGGCCATGAGATCTCCCAACCGGCGCCGATGATTCTTATGGTTGTCAGGCGATTCCTGCCTGCGCCCAGCCACCTGCGAAGGCCGCGCTGCGCTTCCACCTCCGTCAAGTTGGACTCCCGCCCATCCAGTATCGAATTGGCGGTCTCTCCAGGCTTGAGCGATCCGAACTGCCCGTTGGCGCTCTTGAGCGCACTTCGCACCGTGACGTTGGTGGCCGACCCGCGCGGCGGTCCGGTCAGCGTCTTGAACTCCGTCGGTTGCCCGTCGACGAGCGCATCGTACATACGTTGGCCGGGAACCGCAGATTCCGCCACCGAGGCTACGGTGTGTCCCTCACCCTGGAGGAGCCGGCTGACTTGGAGTTCCTCTGGTGAGAATGGGCGCGCGGGACCGTCCACCGCGATGTCGTCGGCCCAAGTCGGCGACAGGGGGTTGGCATCGACTGCCTGGTCGCCCAACCCCGAGCCCGGGTCGAGCTCCCCTCCGCCACCGTGCCACAGGCCACCGTCAACCTCCGAGAGCGCCCCATTGAGCGCGCTGCTCGCCGCCTCCCCGACGTCGAAGACGGGCACGACGTCGTCGCCCGTCCGGTCGAATGCCGGGTCACAGCGATCCAGAAGGTCGGCGCCGAACTGGCTGAGGGCGTCGGAGCCGAAGCCGCTCAGGGCACCCCCCAGAGCCAGCTCCCCGAGGCCGGCGAGCGAGATGCCGGTGGCGACCTCCAGCCCCGCGCCGGCTGCCACCTCGGCCGCGTCGGTCACCGGGTCGGCGCCTCCCTGGGCGGCGTTCAGAACGCTGAGTGCGGCCATCAGGCCGAGCTGGATCCAGTGCTCGTTCTGGGCGTGCTCCAGCTTGTCGGCGTAGTCGCGCAGCTCCCGGGAGAAGGCGGCGAGGTTGGCGGCCAACACACCGAGCACCGTCGAGGGAGAGCTCCGGGTGCGGGCCGTCCACGCGCCGCGGAAGGCGGTGGCGGCCGTCCCCGTCCAGGACTGGGTGAGGGCGATGACGGCGTCGTCGAGGGCGAGGGTTGCGCCCCGGTACTCCGCCGCGAGCGTGTCGACCATCCCGGCGATCTGGCGGATGCGCCCCGGGTCGCCGGCAGGACCGCTGAGAAAGCCGCCGACGTCGCCGAGGACGTCGCCCGCACCGGTCAGCAGGAAGGTGGACTGGACGCCCCCCGATGACATGGGCCGAAGCTAGGGGCTGCGACCGGACACCCCCCGGACAATCCTCTGGAGCCATGCTCGCGCTCCCCGACCGGCCGAGGCGAGGCGCGCGGGGCCTCCCTCGGAGCAACCGCGGCTCCCTGCCGTTACGGGGCGAGCCGCTCCCTCACCCAGGCGGCACCGGCCTGGCGAAACCGAATGCGGTCATGGAGCCGGTCCTCGCGCCCCTGCCAGAACTCGAAGGTCTCCGGCACCACCCGATAGCCGACCCACTCCGGGGGCCGGGGGATGGTGTCGTCGTCGGGGAAGCGGCGCCTGGCCTCCGCCCAGCGACGCTCCAGCTCGTCCCGCCCCGCGACCACCTGGCTCTGCGGGGACGCCCACGCAGAGAGCCGTCCGCCCGCCGGGCGGCCCCGGAAATGGCGGTCGGAGAGCTCGTCCGGGAGCAGTTCCGCGCGTCCCTCGACGCGCACCTGGCGGTGGATCGGCCGGGTCCAATGCAGCACCAGAGCGACCTCCGGCGTGGCCTCCATCTCCACGCCCTTGCGGCTCAGCCGGTGCGTGTGGAAGACGAGCCCGTCGTGGTCCGCGCCGCGCAGCAGGACGATGCGCACGGAGGGCGCACCCGCCGGCGACACGGTTGCCAGGGCAATTGCGCCGGCCGCCTCGTCCCCGGCCTCGCGTGACAGCGCCAGCCATGCCAGCAGCGCGGCGAACGGGTCGTCACCGAGGTCCGCGGTGCGGAGCGGTGGATGGTCGTCGGAGAGGTCGCGCGGCATCCCGGTTCCGCCCGCGGCCCGCTACGGGGGGCCGTCCACGTAGTAGTGGCGGCGCCACCTGACGAACAGGCCCGCCACCAGCAGGACGAATGCCAGCTCGAAGACCAGGGGTGTCGGGAAGTGGAAGACCGCCCCCGCGACCTGGGCGATCAGGGGGGCCGGGGCGCTCGGGGTGGCCTTGGGCTTGGGCACGATGCCCTGGCCGGTCGCGGGCGGCAGGGTGCCGCCCGACGCCGGCAGCGTGGTGAGAGCTCCGGACGCTGTGGTCAGGACCGGGGGCGAGGGTGCGGTGGTGTCCACCTCGCGGTAGATCGCGGCACTGCCCTGGTCGGGATCGAGCGCCGCGATCACGGTGGCGTAGGGCTCGCCGGTCGCCACCGCGACGCTCTCCACCTCCTGTCGCGCCGGCTCTCCCGCGGCGTGGTCGGTCGGCAGACCCTGGTTGGCGGCGCTGAAGCTCTGACCGCCGTCGGTCGACCGGAAGAGACCGCCCCCACTGCTCCCGCCGGCGTCGGCGCCGGCGTAGACGAGGTTGGGGTCGAGGGGGCTGAAGGTCGCGTCCGTCAGGGAGGTCCCCTGGGGTAGCCCGGTGGAGGCCGTCCAGGTCGTGCCCCCGTCCCCGGATCGGTACGTCCCCTTGGCGGTGGTCACCAGGACCGGGTTGTCGGCGACCGCCTGCGACGTCGGTCCGATGCTGATCGAGCTCACCAGATCGCCCGAGGAGAGCCCCTGGCTGATCGGCTGCCACTCTCCGTCGGTCGGATTGCGCCGGTAGAGGAAGGCGCCCCCGGTGTTCGGGTAGTCGACCCCGGCGTAGATGACCGGCCCGGATGCCCCCACCACCCCTGCAATCGCGCTGACGCCGTCACCGGTCAGCCCGCCCGGGTACCAGGTCGTGCCATTGGCGGAGAGGGCAACCCCATCGTCGGTGGCCGCCGCCAGCCCGCCCGGGGTCACCGCGATGTCCCTGACATCCAGGTTGGGAAGCCCCGAGGAGTCGTCCGTCCAGGTGGTGCCCTGGTCGGCGGAGGTCCGGATGCCGCCGCCGGCGAGACCGGCGTACAGGACGTCCCCGCTGCCGATCGAGGGCTGGAAGGCGACCGCCCAGACCCGCGTCCCATGGAGCCCGGCGGCCGACCAGGTGTTGCCGCCGTCCGAGCTCAGGTACACCCCGTTGTCGGTGGCGGCCGCGGCGGCCTGGGGGTTGTCCGGTGCGAAGGCCACCTGCCAGATCTCGCCGCCGCCCAGCCCCGCGAGGCTCCCCGCAGGTGCCCACGCCGCGGCCCCGACCGAGGTCGAGAGGGCGCCGCAGAGAGCGAGGACGGCGGCCACGCCCGCCACCACGGGGGCCGCGAGCCGCCGCGGCCACAGCCGGTGACGTGTGGGGGTCATGTTCCTGGTGACGGTGGCGATCCGAATGGTGTCCAAGGGCGGGCGAATGAGGGTGGCGCAGGGTGGGGTCCCCGCCCCGACCGGTCGCGGCGGCCGGCGAGCCGGGCCAGGATAACTCAGACCATCGGGCGCCGGACCAGGGTGTGCTCGCGGTCGGGCCCCACCGAGACCACGTCCACGGGGGCCTCGCCCAGCTCGCCCAGGCGCTCGACGTACCGCTGGCAGGCGGCCGGCAGGTCCTCGAAGCGCCGGCAGTCGCGGGTGGACCGCATCCAGCCCGGCAGCTCCTCGTAGACGGGCTCGGCGTGCTTGAGGTGGGAGATGTTGGACATCGGGTGGTCCCACTCCTCGCCCTTGCTCCGGTAGCCGGTCGCGATCCTGAGGGTCTCGATCTGATCGAGGACGTCCACCTTGGTGATCGCCATCGAGTCGATGCCGTTGGTGTTGACCGCGTAGCGCGCCACGGCGGCGTCGAACCAGCCGACGCGGCGGGCCCGGCCGGTGACCGTGCCGAACTCGGAGCCCACCTCCCGGATCAGCTCGCCCGAGGTCGCCCTCCAGCTCGGTGGGGAAGGGGCCGTAGCCGACCCTGGTCGTGTAGGCCTTGAACACGCCGATGGTCCGGGTCACCTTGGACGGCGGGATCCCGCTGCCGGTGAGCGCCCCGCCGGCGGTCGGCGCCGAGGAGGTCACGTAGGGATAGGTGCCCAGGTCGAGGTCGAGCATGGCCCCCTGGGCCCCCTCGCAGAGGATCCGCCGGTCATCCCGGAGAGCGCCCTGGATGATCGGGTAGATGTCCCTGATGTAGGGCTCCAGCCGCTCCGCGTAGCCGAGGTACTCATCGAGGATGGTCCGCTCGTCGAACGGCTCGTGGTCGTACAGCCGCGTCAGCGACTCGTTCTTCAGGCGCAGGACGAATCTCAGCTTCTTCTCCAGGAAGGCCGGCTTGCTGAGGTCGCCGACCCGGAAGCCGACCCGGCGCACCTTGTCCTCGTAGGCGGGCCCGATGCCGCGGTGGGTGGTGCCGAGACGGTCGTCGCCTCGCTGATGCTCCCCGAGCCGGTCGAACACGGGGTGGTAGGGCATCACCATGTGGGCCCGGTCGCTGATCACCAGGTTCCCGGTGCTCACCCCGTGGCTGTGCAGCTCGTCGAGCTCGGCGAGGAACGACTTCGGGTTGACCACCATCCCGTGGCCGATGACGCAGGTGGTGGTCGGCGAGAGGATGCCGCTTGGGATCAGCCGGAACTTGAAGGTCTCGCCGTCCACCACCACGGTGTGGCCGGCGTTGTCGCCCCCCTGGGAGCGCACCACCATGTCGACGGAGCCGGCGAGCAGGTCGATGACCTTGCCCTTGCCCTCGTCACCCCACTGGCCGCCGATGAGGATGGTGACGCTGATGACCGGACCCTCCAGACCCGCGGATCGCGCACGCGCAGGTTATCCGGTCGAGCCTCGCACCGGGGTCGGCGCGCCGGCGGCCGGCCTCACCGAGAACGCGGGTGACCCGTCTCAGTCGTTTGAACCACCCGGTAGTTGGGGGGCGGTTCGACCTGTTTTGGGGATGGGAGTCGCCGGTTCGGAAAGGCTATCGTCAAGAGGCCCAATCCGATGTCAGCGGCCGGTCTCGGGGGACCCGGGTGCGCCCGCGAGCGGGCTGATGTCCAGCGTGTTGGGCGAGCCAGCGGATGACTGACGCCCTGGCGCCGAGTGGAGGGTTTTGAGACCATGGGTCGAGGCAGGATTCTCGGGTTTGCCGGCGCGCTCACCGTCGTCATCGGCGCGTACCTGGGCACGGCTCTCCCGGCAGCGGCCACGGGGCCGTCGTTCAACTCCATCGTGATCTCCAGCCGGCCCGTGAACGGTTCTCTCGCGAACGGCACCACGTGGACGTACTGCGTGCAGGCGGAGGAGGCTGGCACCGCCGTTTCGGGAGCCACGGTCTACCTGAGCTTCGACGACCCCTCCGTCGCGAGCCCCGCCTACGGCACCGACGTTCCACCCGGGGACACCTCCGGACCGGACGGCACCACCGGCGGCTCCGCGGCCGTCGGCGTCACCCCTCTGTCGGCCACCCCCACCGCCTTCACGACTCCCACCTCGTCCTGCACGTCGGGAACGGGGGCGATCCTTCCCGATGCCATCGACGTCACCTACACCTCCCCCGATATCGCCGGCTCCACCAACGCCGGCGCACCGTACCCCGTGTGGGGCGGGCGCGACTGGATCGCCGGCCAGGACAACCCCACCCCCACCATCCCCACGGCCATCGCGCAGTACGAGTTCTCGCCGGTGACCAGTTACAGCTTCAGCACCGGCTCGACGATCGCCGCGAACGCCTCCCTGTCCACGGGCCAGCAGGTCGACTTCACCGTGCAGGCGAACGACGGTGGGGGCCCGGTGGCGGACGCGTCAGTCCTGCTCTGGCTGTCGAGCGCCGCGTCGCCGGGCGGGACGGTGACCGCGGTCGGGGGCGCACCCCCGAGCGGCACCTTCTGCACCATGGGTGCCCCCGCCACCCTCACCTCGCAATCCCCGTCGGTGTCGGCGGTCCGCTGCATCACCAACATGAGCGGCCAGGTGAGCCTCGTCTACACCGCGTCGTCGGCGACGACCACGGTGGGAATCGACGACGTCACCGCCCAGAGCCACCCCACCCATGCCTTCAGCGCCTCCACCTCGTACGGCTACCAGGCGGCCGGCGCGTACACGCCGCTGAAGCCCTTCCGGCTCTGTGACACCCGGAGCGCCGCCTCGGTCGGCTACACCACCGAGTGCACCGCGCACGGTGCCCTCGCCGCCGGCTCGACCATGACCTTCGCGGTGACCGGCCAGGTGGTGAACAGCGAGTTGGTGCCCGACGGAGCCCAGGCGGTGGTCGTCAACCTGACGGCGATCGACGGGAGCGCCTCCACCTTCCTCACCATGTTCCCGGCCGGGTCGGCGGTTCCCACCGCCTCCAACCTGAACGTCGGGCCGGGGAACAACGAGGCCAACCTGGTGGTGGTGGCGCTGGGCACGGGGGGCCAGCTCTCCCTCTACAACGCTCAGGGGTCGATCAACGTCGCGGTCGACGTCGAGGGGTACTTCGCGGCGCCGGCGGGCGCGTCGGGGACGTTCCACCCCATCGCCCCGCTGCGGCTCTGCGACACGCGCTCCGGCATGGACACCGCCTGCTCCGGCACCCCGCTGACCGCGGGGGCCTGGCAGAAGGTGGTGGTCTCGGGGTGCCCCGAGGGCGACCCCGGCTGCTCCGCGTCGGTGCCCAGCGACGGCACCGCCGAGGCGGTGGCGCTCAACCTGACCGCCGTGGACGGCTCCTCCGGGACCTACCTCAGCGTGGTGCCGCCGAACGGCAGTGACGCCTGCCCGACCACGACGCCGAGCTTCTCCAACCTCAACGTGGGGCCGGCGCACAACCTGCCCAACCGGGTGATCGTGCCGCTGGGCCCGGAGCAGGACGTCTGCGTCTACAACTCGCTGGGGACGATCAACTACATCCTGGACATCAACGGCTGGTTCGGGGATGGGAGTGAGAGCACTCCGGGCGCGCTCTTCTACGCCATCTCGCCCACCCGCATCTGCGACACGCGCCCGGTGAGCGAGGTGGGTTATTCCACCGAGTGCACCAATCAGATCCTGACCCAAGGGGACACCCTGACCATCCCTGTGGCGAGCGTCGACGGCATCCCCTCGGAGGCCGTCACCTCTCCGCCGGTGGCGGTGATCGCCAACGTGACCGCGGTCAACGGGACCTCCGGGACGCTGTTCACCATCTACCCGGCCGGCATCTCTCTGCCGCTCGCCAGTGATCTCAACATCGACGCCTCCCAGAACATCCCGAACCTGGTGATCGTGCAGGTGCCGACCACCGGCACCGGCGCCGGGGAGATCGACCTCTTCAACGATCTGGGCACCATCAACGCGGTCGTGGACGTCTCCGGGTGGTTCGCGTGAGCCAGTCTCGGACCGTTCCCGGCGCGGACGGACAGCGCCACGTGAGCACCTCGCTCTAGGCCCGATCCGTCTCCCTTCTCGCGAGAGTCCAGGCCTCGGTCCCCTCCGGGGGACCAGGTCTGGACCGCGGGGCTCACTCCAGGACGCTGCGCAGCATCCAGGCGGTCTTCTCGTGGATCTGCATCCGCCGGGTCAGGAGGTCGACGGTGGACTGGTCCCGGGCCGCCTCGGCCACCGGGAAGATCTCGCGGGCCACCCGCACCACCGCCTCCTGGTCCTTCTCGAGACGCCGCACCATCTCGGTGGCGGCGGGGGTGTCGGTGTCCTCGGTGATGGTGGCGAGAGCCGAGAACTCGCGGTACGAGGCGGGGGCGCGCACGCCCAGCGCGCGAATCCTCTCAGCGATCTCGTCGACGGCCAGGGCCAGCTCCATGTACTCGGTCTCGAACATCAGGTGAAGGGACGAGAACATCGGCCCGGTCACGTTCCAGTGGTAGTTGTGGGTCTTGAGATAGAGGGTGTACGTGTCGGCGAGCAGCCGGGAGAGACCCCCGGCGACCGCCGAGCGCTCGTCGGCGGGGATCCCCATCTCGATGTCGGAAGTGACCGTTGCCATGCCGAGCCCTCCTGAAGTCTGTCCGATGGCCCCCATGATCTTCCTCTGACCCCCACCCGCCAGAGGCGGACGCCATCGGACCCATTCCGGCGTTCGGACCGGCGAAACGTGGAGCGGTCAGGCGGGTCGCCCAAGGGTCGGGCGGGTCGCTCCGGGTCAGGCGGGTCGCTTCGCAGGCGTGTCGGCCGGGGTCAGGCGCGTCCCCACAGCGCGAGGGGGTCGTCTCCGGGCCTGAAGCCGGCGGCCTCGGCGACCGCGGCCGCGTCGGCCAGTCCGGCCGCCAGGTGCTCGGGGCGATGGGCGTCGCTGCCGAAGCTGATCGCCTCGCCGCCGGCCTCGCGCCACCAGCGCAGTGGCAGCAGCCCGGGGCAGGGACCCCGGGGCGGGCCCATGGCCCGGCTGCTGTTGACCTCCAGGGTCCGGCCGCTCCGGGCCAGGGCGACCAGCACCCCGCGGTACTCGTCCTCGAAGTCGCGTTCGTCGAATCTCACGGTCGAATGCGGCCAGTACCGCTTCGGGTAGTCGAGGTGGGTCAGGATCGCAAACGGCGCGGTGCTCTCCGCCAGCTCCCGGGTGGCGGTCAGATAACGGCGGAAACGTGGGTCCGCCTGCCCGGGTGAGAGCAGCTCCGGGACGCTCATGTCGACGAGCTCGCCCTCCACCTCGATGCAGTGCATCGATCCGAGGATCCGATCCAGGGGACGGTGCGCGAGCACCGAGGCGCACTGGGCGGGGAAGAGGTTGGGCTCGCCCAGCTCGACCCCCGACTCGATCCGCAGGCCGGGGAACGCGGCGCGGCAGCGGTCGATCGCGTCCCAGTACCCGGCGATGTCGAGGTACCCGCCGCGCGTGGGGGTGACCGGCGTCCGAACCGGCCAGCGATGCCCGGGTAGGTGCCCCGGCGACCACGCCCAGCGATTGGGTGGCGCGGCCGTCGCGGGCGGGGTGGAGTCCTTTCGCGACCCCGCCTCCGGCGGTGCCGCCCCGGCCGGCGGGGCCGCGACCCAAGCGTTGAAGTCCGCGTGCTCGGTGAAGGCGAGCGCGGGGAGACCGAGCTCGACCGCTCGGGCGCAGGTGGCGGTCATGGCACCGAAGGCGGCGTCCCACGACCATTCGCTGTGGACGTGCCGGTCGGGGAGCCGCGCGGGGTCGAGCACGGCTCGCAATCCTGTCATTTCCGGCGCCGGCTGCCGCGCCGGGCTGCGCTACCGTCGCTGTCGTGAGCACCGACCACGTCGCCGGCGTCGACACCCGACCCCTCCCCCCGGCACCCCGCGCGGGTGCGGGCGCGGTGCGGGTCGCCGAGGTCACGGCGGAGACCGGGGTGGACGATCCCCCCGAGCTGCCGCTCCACCTCGCCGGCGAGCCGGGAACGGTGGCCCTCCAGCTCCGGACCACGGTGCGCCGGGTGGCGGTCGGTGCCGGGCTCGCCCGCAAGCCCGATCTCCTGGCCGCGGTGCGTGCCCTCCCCGGCCTTCCCGGCCTGGCCACCAGCCCCGCCGGCGGAACCTTCGTCATCGGCGGCCCGGGATGGATGGGCCTCTGCGCGGTCGGGGTGCCTCCTCCCGAGCGGGGGATGCCCCTCGACTGGATGAATGATTCGCTCAGCTCTTGGTTCCGCTCCGCGCTCGCCGGGTTCGGCGTGGACGCCGTCAGCGGGCGCGTGGACGGCGGATGGTGCCCAGGCTTCAGCGACGTCGCCGCCGGCGGTCGCAAGCTGATCGGGCTCGGCTACCGGGTCACCCGCGAGTGGGTGGTGATGCGCGGGATGATGGCGGTCGCCCCCATCGCCGAGGAGGATATGGACCTGCTGGTCGCCTGCCACCGGCTGATCGGCGTCGAGGTCGTGCCCGCGGCCAACACCTCGCTGGCCGAGGCGGCCCGCCTCCCCGGACTCGGCGTCCCCGCGGTCATCGATCGCTGGCGAGATGTCCGCACCGCCGCCGGCTGAGCCGGACACCGCGGCCGCCCTGCCGGCACCGGCGGGGATCGATCCCCGGCCCGACGTCCGAGCCGCCCGCTGGGCGCCCTTCGTCCCCTTGCTGGTGGCCCTGGCGGCCCTGGCGGCGGTGGTGCTGGTCCCCAACCTCTACAGCGATCCGAACGGTCTCGACCCCTACACGCTGCGCGCCAGCGCGGTTGCCCTCGGGCTGCTCGCCATCGCCCTGGTGGTGCCCGGCCTCGCCCGCGCCCGGCTGGTGCTGGTCAGCCTGGTGGCGATCACCCTCTCCTGGTCCGCCTTCCTCGGCGCCCCCACCCTGCTCGCCGACGCCGGAGTCCAGCAGACCGGCGACCAGGCCAACCTCAACGCGTCGGTGGCCTGGTTCGGGGTCACCGCGCTCATCCTCGTCCTGGTCTGGCTGGTGCTGCGCCGCGATCACCCCCGCCTCCGGTTGCTCCACCTCGGCTGGCCCGCCGCCGGCTGGGCGGTGGGTGGCACCGCCCTCTTCTTCCTCGTCTTCCTGCTCATCCCCGCGGGCCTGCTCGGCCGCGAGGGGCTGGCCATCCCGGCGCTGCTGCGCGACGCCCCCTGGCTGGTCCCGGCCAACATGCTCCAGGGCGCGGCCCAGGAGCTCCAGTTCCGCGGACTCCTGCTCGGCAGCCTGGAGCGGTTCAGCTCACCGCTGGTGGCCAACGCCTGCCAGGCGGTGGTCTTCGGGCTGGCTCATCTCGCCATCGTCTACCAGGGACCGGTGGCTCCCTTCGTGCCCCTCACCATGCTGCTGGGCTTCGTGCTCGGCTGGGTGACCCAGCGGACGGGCTCGATCTGGCCGGCGATCGTCGTCCACATGGTCGCCGACATCGTGGTCACCCTCGCCGTCCTCCCCGGCCTGTACGGCTTCTAGAGGTCCCGCGAGCGCCGGCCCGCGGCCGGCGGCTACCCGGCCGCCGAGCCGTCGAGATCCGGAGCCACCACCTTGCCGGAGGCGACGCTCGCCCGCGCCGCCTCGATCACGGCGAGCACATCGTGCCCGGCCCGGGCGGGCACCGGCACCGGTCCCTCACCGCGGACCGCCGCGGCCATCTCCCGGTAGAAGTCACCGTACCGTCCAGCGGGGAGCGGCAGCTCGCGGGTGGCGCCGCCCTCCCCGCCCTCGGTGAGCACGGCCCGCTGGCTCCCGTCCGGGCCACCGTAACCGGGGTCGCTGGGATGGCCGCCGGCCCTGATGTAGCTCTCCTGAGGGTCGAGGCCCCACACCTCGAACGCCCGGCGCCTGCCCCACACGCGCCAGCGCGGCCCGATCGAGGGAGCGGCGGTGCTCATCCAGAGGTGGGCGCGCGCGCCGCCGGTGAACTCCAGGGCAAGGAAGCAGTCGTCATCGGACACCGCGCCCGGGCGCGCCATCGAGATCTCCGCGTACACGCGTCGAGGGCTGCCGAGCAGCACGTGCGCCTGATCGATCAGGTGGCTCCCGAGATCGAGCAGGAGGCCGCCGCCCCCCTCGGGCGGGGTCTCCTCACGCCACGAGGCGGTGTTGACCTCCGGTCGGAACCGCTCGAAGCGGCTCTCGACCCGGAACAGCCCGCCGAGCTGGTCGCCGGCGAGCAGCTCCCGCAGGAGCAGGAAATCGCTGTCCCACCTCCGGTTCTGGAAGGCGGCCAGCGGCCGCCCGGTGCGCTCGGCCGCCGCCAGCATCGTCCCGGACTCCCTGGTGCTCAGCGCGATCGGCTTGTCGACGACCGCGGCGAGACCGAGCTCGAGGGCGGTGATCGCCTGCGTGGCGTGGAGGTGATTGGGCGTGGCCACCACCACGAGCCCGATGCCCCCGGTGTCGTTCCAGAGCTGGTCCGCCGTGGCGAGCAGGCGGGCGTCGGGGAAGTCGCGCTCCGCCCGCTGGCGTCGCTCCGGGTTGGCGGTGACGATCGCCCTCACCTCGAGGCTCGGCGTGGCCGCCACCAGCGGCGCGTGGAAGACCTGACCGGCCAGCCCGTACCCGACCACCGCGACCCCGATCCGCTCCACGGATCGAGAGTGTGGCACGTCGGCCCCCGTATAGCCGCGAGGAGAGCCGGGCACCTCTGCGGCCAGGGCCCCGAGGTGGACCGAGTGCGTCAATCGTTCGGCACGCAAACCGCTATGCTGCCGCCGCACGCCCCACTCCGGAGGCATTCCATGACCCAGTCAGGCTTCCCCCCCACCCCGGATCCCGCCTCCCCAGAGGGCGCGGATCCCTACGCGTCGACGTCCCCCCTGGGGGCTCCGGCCGATTGGTACACGGCGTGGACGCCCGACGCAGCCGCGGCGTCACCGGTCCCCGCGCCCCCGGGGACCCCTCCAACCCCGGCGCCGTACGGCATGCCCCCCGCCGCGGCTGGCCCCGCGGCCTCCGCCGCCGGCACGCCGGAACCGTATCAGCCGGCCGGTTACGGACCGGTCGCGTATGGGCCCCCGCCCCCGGCCGCCTACGGCCCCCCACCCTTTGGGCCGGCAGCCTCCGGGCAGCAACCAGGCTATGCCCGAGCCGGCCAGGTGCCGATGCGGCTGTTCTTGCGCCGGCGGGCCATGCGCATCATCGGGACGGGCGCACTCCTCCTCATCGTCGGCATCGTCATCACCGCGGCGACCTACGGCGCTGCCTCCAGCAGCCCGAACGGCGGGGTCTATTTCGTCCCGTGGGGCCTCGTCCTCGTCGGGGCGCTCTGGATCTTCCGCGGGGTCGGCCTGCTCATGAGGTCGTCGAGAGTCCCCTGACGCGGCCTGGTCCGCCACCGGTTGGGCCCGCGCCGCCCTCGCGGGCGGCCGGGGACCCTGCAATCGCGCTCGCGGGCCGATCAGGCGACAGCGCGTATGCTCGACTCCCCGACCCGTTTGCGGAGATGGCCCGATGAGCCAGCCAGGCTACCCCTCCTCGCCGGACCCCGCGTCCCCCGGAGGCTCCGACCCCCTCACTCCGTCCCCCGTTCCCTCGGGAGACCAGGCCGGCTGGTATGCGCCATGGACGCCCGACCCCGGCCTCGGCGCCCCGCCGGCGTCCGCGCCGGGAGGTCAGCCCCCCGCCGCTGCGGGGGACCCCGCGAGCCCCGGGCAGGCGCCATTCGGCCAGCCCCCCTTTGGCCAGCCCGCATCCGGTGAGCCTCCGTACGGGCAGCCCCCGTACGGTCAGCCCCCTTACGGGCAGGGACCGTTCGGCCAGGGGCAGGGCCAGGGCCCATACGCGCCCGGCCCATTCGGCTATGGCATGGGGTATCGGGGGTGGCGGCGCGGCATGTACGGGCCGATGGCCGGGCGGCAGGCCGGACCCTACCTCCGACGCCGGGCGATCACCCACACACTGATCGGCGCCTTCATGCTGGCCATCGGCATCGTGGTCACGGTCGTCAACCTGAACGCCATCTCCGGGGGGGCGGGGTTCCTCTACGTCCCCTGGTTCCTGATCGTGATCGGAGCCCTCTGGTTCTTCGGCGGGCTGAGCATGCTCGCCCGCACCTCGAGGTTCCGCTGAGGCGTCCGGTGAGGTGAGGACGGGCGGGACGCCGGCCCGGCGCCGGCGGGTGCGCGGGGCCGCGGCGGCGATCGCCCTGGCCCTCGGCGCCCTGGCCGCGGTGTCGACGGCGGCCGTCCCCGCCGAGGCCGACGCCCCCTGGTGGCAGCTGGCGGGATTCGCCGGCCAGACGGTTTCGCGGGTCGCCGTGGTCCAGGGGCGGGTCACCGCCCTGGTGGCGGGGAGGGCCGTCGTGCAGGCGAAGGATGGCTTCGTCCCGGCCGCCGCTCCCCCTCCGCCGCCGGCCGCTCAGGTCACCGTCAAGGGGCGCACCTGGTCGATCAGCGCCGCCGGCGAGGTGCTGGTCGGCGACGACGGCCGCTCGCCGAGCCGCGACCCCGGCAGTCCCGACCTCGGGGCGGGCGCCCACCTCATCGCCGCCCCGCTCGCGACCCCGGGGGTCGTGATCGCCGTCAGCACCTCGGGGACGGTCTGGCGCCGGTCATCCGGCGGCGGCTGGTCGGTCTCGCTGGCGCTGCTGCCGAACACCCTGGTCACCGGAACGCCGGCGGTCACCGGCCTCGCCGCCTTCAACACGATCGCGGTCAGCGGCGTGGTCTACCTGGGCACCGACGGCTACGGGACCCTGCTCACCTCCGACAGCGGGGACGACTGGGTGAGGGCGGACCCGGGCCTGCCGGACGGCGTCCTCGCTCTCGCCGCCGACCCCAGCGGCTCCACGCCGGCGATCTGGGCGGCCACCCGTCAGGGGCTCTACGTCCACCGGCTCCAGGCGATCCCCTCCATCCCCAACTACTCGGGGGGCAGCCTCACCGGGAAGTGGATCGCCACCATCGCCCTCGGCCTCGGGGTGATCCTGCTGGCCGGGATCCTCCTGATCGCCTGGTCCCGCCGCTGGCCCGTTGCCCGGGGTGACAAATCTCCTACATGACCTCAATCTTGCTTGGCAAGAATGGTACAGTCCATGTAGAATGTTCCCGGAAAGTCCCGCCACTGGTGATTCGGTTCTGACTTATCGCGATATATCGCTATACTACGTTGAGACAACCCGCCGGAGCGCCGTGAACCATGGCAACTCGGCGGGGCGACGACGGCCCCCGGCCCCCAACCCAGCAGGAGATCAGAGGATGACGGCAGCGGACGGCCGCGCTCGGAGGTCCGGCTCATGACCCTGGTCCGCATGATGCTGGTGCGCCTTCGCGCCTACCGGGTGTACGTCTCGATCGTCCTGGCGCTGATCGTCGTCCAGACGATCCTCGGCCTCTACCTGCCCAACCTCACCGCCGACATCATCAACAAGGGCATCACCGTCGGCGACGTCGGCTACATCTGGCACACCGGCGCGTGGATGCTGGTGCTCACGCTGCTCTCGGGCGTGGCCGCCGTCGTGGCCACCTACTTCGCGGCCCGCACCTCGATGGGGGTCGGGCGCGACCTCCGCGCCATCGTGTTCGGGCGGGTGATGGGTTTCTCGGCGCGCGAGATGAACAGCTTCGGCACCGCCTCGCTGATCACTCGCAACACCAACGACGTGCAGCAGATTCAGATCTTCCTGCAGATGGCCCTGACCCTGATGGTGGCGGCGCCGATCATGATGGTCGGGGGCGTGATCATGGCGCTCCACGAGGATGTGCACCCTCTCCGTGCTGCTGGTCGTGGCCGTCCCGCTGATGGCCCTGATCGTCGTCGGCATGCTCTTCCTCGCGGTGCCGCAGTTCAAGTCGATGCAGGTGAAGATCGACAGGATCAATCAGGTGCTGCGCGAGCAGATCACCGGCGTCCGGGTGATCCGCGCCTTCGTCCGCTCCGACGACGAGGAGCGCCGCTTCGCGGCCGCCAACGCCAGCCTCACCGCGACCGGCCTGCGGGTCAACCGGCTCTTCGTGCTCGCCATGCCCCTGATGATGGCGATCATGAACCTCTCGAGCGTCGCGGTCCTCTGGTTCGGCGGGCACCTGATCGCCAGCGGGCAGATGCCGATCGGCAACCTCACCGCGTTCCTCGCCTACATCCTCCAGATCCTCATGTCGGTGCTCATCGCCGTGGTCATGTTCATCCTGGTCCCGCGCGCTCAGGCCAGCGCCGAGCGCATCGCCGCGGTGGCGCGGGTGCAGCCGGCGATCCGGAGCCCCGAGCATCCCGTGAGCCCCGCCACCGCGAGGGGGGTGGTCGAGTTCCGCGACGTCACCTTCGGCTACCCGGGTGGAGAGCAGCCGGTGCTCCGCGACGTCTCGTTCCGGCTCCGCCCCGGCGAGACCACCGCCATCATCGGTGGCACCGGCGCCGGCAAGACGACGCTCCTGAACCTCATTCCCCGGTTCTTCGACGCAACCTCCGGGACGGTGCTCATCGACGGCGTGGACGTGAGGGAGCGCACCCTCGACGAGCTCTGGGCGTGCATCGGCCTGGTGCCCCAGCAGGCGTTCCTCTTCAGCGGGACGGTCGCCGACAACCTGCGCTTCGCCGACGACAACGCCAGCGACGCGGATCTCTGGCACGCGCTCCAGGTGGCCCAGGCCCGTGAGTTCGTGGCCACCATGGGCGGCCAGCTCGAGGCGCCCATCGACCAGGGTGGCACCAACGTCTCCGGCGGCCAGCGGCAGCGCCTCGCCATCGCCCGGGCGCTGGTGAAGCGACCTCTGATCTACCTCTTCGACGACTGCTTCTCGGCGCTGGACGCGGCGACCGACGCGCGGCTGCGGGCCGAGCTGAGCGCCGAGACCCGGGACGTGACCGTGGTGATCGTGGCCCAGCGGGTGAGCACCATCCTGAACGCCGACCGGATCATCGTCCTCGACGACGGTGCGGTGGTCGGCTCGGGTACCCACGAGGAGCTCATGGTCTCCTGCCCGGAGTACCGCGAGATCGTCATCTCGCAGCTCGGGGAGAACGCGGCATGATGGCCCGCGGCCCGGGAGGCGGGCAGCGCAGAGGCGGGGGCTTCGGCGGCCCGCACGGGATGATGGGAGGTGGGCCGCCCCAGAAGGCCAAGGATCTCGGCAAGGCTCTGCGCCAGCTCCTCGGGCGGCTCCGCCCCGACCGCTGGTGGATCGCCGGTGCCGCCGCCATCGGTTCGGTGGGCGTCGGGTTCACGGTCGCCGCGCCGCGGATCATCGGCAACGCGACCAACGTGCTCTTTGACGGTCTGATCGGCAAGACCATCGGCAAGACGCTTCCCCCCGGGACCACGCAGGCCCAGGCGGAGGCGTACCTGAGGCTGCACGGCCAGAGCCAGCTCGCCACCATGCTGAGTGGCACCACCGTGACCCCGGGCCAGGGCATCCAGTTCAACCAGCTCGGCATCGACCTCGGGGTCGTGGCCCTCCTCTACCTGCTCGGGGCATTCCTGAGCTGGGGTCAGGGCTACATCATGGCCGGGGTCGCGCAGCGGACCGTCTCGGGGATGCGCCGCGACGTGGAGGCCAAGCTCGCCCGCCTGCCCCTCCAGTACTTCGACAGCCATCCGCACGGCGACGTGCTGAGCCGGGTCACCAACGACATCGACAACGTGACCACCACCCTCCAGCAGGGCCTGAGCCAGCTGCTCACCTCCTTCCTCACCATCATCGGCGTGCTGGTCATGATGCTGACGATCAGCCGGCTGCTGGCGCTGATCTCACTGGTGATGGTGCCGATGTCGATCGGGGTGACCTTCCTGGTCGCCCGCCGGTCGCAGAAGCATTTCGCGGTCCAGTGGGAGCGGACCGGTGCCGTCAACAGCCTGGTCGAGCAGACCCACACCGGCCACACCCTGGTCCAGGTCTTCGGGCGGTCGAGGAAGACCCTGGACGAGTTCGAGCGTGAGAACCGGCGTCTCTACGAGCCGAGCTTCCGCGCCCAGTTCCTCTCCGGCATCATCCAGCCGGCGATGATGTTCCTCTCCAACCTGAACTACGTCGCCATCGCGTGTCATCGGCGGCTACCTGGTGGTGTCGGGCAACATCTCGCTCGGCGACATCCAGGCCTTCATCCAGTACTCGCGCCAGTTCACCAACCCGATCATGCAGATCGCCAGCCAGATGAACCTCCTGCAGTCGGGCCTGGCCTCCGCCGAGCGTGTCTTCGAGTTCCTGGCCGCCGACGAGCAGGTGCCGGAGCGGCCTCGCCTGGCCGCCCTGCCCTCTCCGGAAGGCCATGTCGTGCTGGAGAACGTCTCCTTCCGGTACCACCCCGACAAACCCCTCATCCAGGAGTTCGACCTGGATGTCCGGCCCGGCGAGACGGTCGCCATCGTGGGCCCCACCGGAGCCGGGAAGACGACCATCGTGAACCTGCTGATGCGGTTCTACGAGATCGACTCGGGCCACATCTACATGGACGGGGTCGATGCCCGCGATCTCTCCCGCGAGACCATCCGGAGCATGTTCGGGATGGTGCTGCAGGACACCTGGCTGTTCGCGGGAAGCGTCCGCGACAACATCGCCTACGGCAAGAGCGGTGCGACCTTCGACGAGGTGGTCGCCGCAGCTCGGGCGGCGCACGCCGACCACTTCATCCGAACCCTTCCCGAGGGCTACGACACGGTGCTGGACGAGGACGCCTCCAACATCTCCGCGGGGGAGCGCCAGCTGCTCACCATCGCGCGGGCGTTCCTCGCCGATCCGGCCATCCTGATCCTGGACGAGGCCACCAGCAACGTCGACACCCGGACCGAGGTGCTCATCCAGGAGGCGATGGCGCGGCTGCGCCACGGACGCACCAGCTTCGTGATCGCCCACCGCCTCTCCACGATCCGCAACGCCGACGAGATCGTGGTGATGAACGCGGGCCGGATCGTGGAGCAGGGCAGCCACGCCGAGCTGATGGAGCGCCGCGGCTTCTACCACGACCTCTACGCGAGCCAGTTCGCCAACGCCCTCGTCGAGGAGGCGAGCTGAGATGGCCGCCGGTCACACCCCGCTCAGCGCCGGCTCCACGGCTCCGAGCACCGGCGCGGCAGCTCCGAGCACCGGCACCACCGTTCCGAGCACCGGCTCCACCGCTGCGAGCACCGGCTCCACCGCTGCGAGCACCGGCTCCACCGCTCCGAGCCGCGGCCCCCACCCATCCGGCAGCGGCGCCACCCCACCGGCGCCCTCCCGCGCCGAGCTGATCGAGCGCTTCCTGGAGCTCCAGCCGCGGATGCGGCGCTGGTTCACCCGGGCCACCCCCGACGACCTCCACGCTCAGATGGGCGCGATCACAGTCCAGCAGATGCACACCCTCCACGCCATCGCCCGTCGCGGCGGGGTCACCATGGGGGAGCTCGCCGGCTGCCTCGACGCCGCCTCGCTCAGCAGCGCCACTCAGATGTCCGATCGCCTCGTGAAGCTCGGGCTGGTGGAGCGCCTGAGCGATCCGGCGGACCGGCGCCTGGTCCGCGTGGTCATGAGCCAGCGGGGCCGGGATCTCCTCCACCGGAGGGAGGCCGCCTGGCGGGAGGGGGTCGGCCGGCTGCTCGAGGCCCTCACCGACGAGGAGTGCGCCACCCTGGTGCGGTTGCTGGAGCGAGCGGCCGGGCCACCTCCGACTGACGAGACGACCACCTGGGAGCCGTCCCAGCGCCCCTGAGGATCCCACCCGGCGCCCCTGAGGAGCCCACCCCGCGCCCCTGGGTCGGGACGGGTGATCTGACGGGAGCGATCGCGTCCCCGCCGGGGCTCGGTTCGGGCACGGCGCGGTGGGACCGCCCCCGCGATCGGGGCCGCAACGCCGGCATCGGATCCGCGGGACTACCATCGGACCAGCGGTCTGCCCCCGCCCCTCGGCACCCCCGGGTGGGCGGCCCCCACCGCCACCATCCCCGTTCTCCTCCCTTGAGCATGTCTATCGGCACGACCTCCCAGCCCACCTACCGCAGCCTTCTGGAGGTCCGCGGGCTGCCGCGTCTGGTCGGCGCGGCCCTGCTCGGACGCATCGCCGGCCAGATGGCGTCGGTGGCGCTCGTCCTCTTCGCCCTGGAGCGGTTCCACTCCCCGGCGATCGCCGGGGTCACGGTGTTCGCCAGCGCCTTCCCCGGGGTGGCCATGAGCCCCCTCGCCGGGGCGATCCTCGACCGCAGCGGACGGATCAAGCTGATCATGCTCGACTACTCCATCGCCGCTGCAGCGATGGCCCTCATCGTGGTCCTGGGTGCCACCGGCGTGCTGAGTGCGGGCCTGCTGATCGGGGTCGCCGTGCTCAGCTCCTTCACCAACCCTCTGAGCAGCGCCGGCACCCGGACCCTCTTCCCGGTGCTGGTGCCTCGCCACCTCTGGGACCGCGCCAACGCCATCGACAGCTCCGGATACGTCGTGGCCGCGGTGGTCGGCGCCCCGCTCGCCGCGGTGATCGCCGGGGTGGTGGGGCGGCCCGCCGCCCTGGTCGCCACCGCCGTGGCGTACGCGGCGGCCGCGCTCTCGCTGGTGCGGATGTCGCCGCTGCCGCTCCCCCAGCGCCCGCAGAGCGGACGGCATGTCCTCCGCGAAGCGTGGGAGGGCCTGGCCTACGTTGCCCACAACCCCAGTCTTCGCGGCCTGGCGGTCAGCCTCTCGGTGTCCAACCTGGGCTCCGGGGTGCTCATCGTCGCCCTTCCGGTCCTGGTCCTCGACCACCTCCACCAGAACGCCGCCGTGGTGGGCCTGCTCTGGGCGCTCAGCGCGGTCAGCGGGGGGGTGGCCGCCGTGGTGACCGGGCAGCGGGGGAGCCAGGGACGCGAGCGGCGCCTGGTGCTGATCGGTCTGATCGCGGTCGGGGTCGCGCTGGCCGCGCTGGCGGCGCTCCCCGACCTCGCCGGGGTCGCCGTCGCCATGCTCGCGTACGGGGCGGCGGGCGGGCTGATCGACATCGGGATGTTCTCGATGCGCCAGCGCCGCACCGATCCCGCCTGGTTCGGGCGCGCCTTCGCGATCAGCATGTCGCTCAACTGGATGGGCAGCCCGATCGGCTCGGCGGTCGCCGGGCCGCTGATCGGTGCCGGGCTCGGCATCGCCCTGGTGGCGGGCGCGGGCGCCGCCTTCGCCGCGGCGTTGGCCGCCGCGCTGATGATCCCCGCTCTGGCCGGCGCCGCTCGCACCCTGGGGATGGTCGGCGAGGCGTCTCGCCCGAGCTGAGAACCGACCCGCCGCGGTCGGCGGTCTGCGATGATCGCCTGCGGAGATGGCAGACAGAGGAGCCGGGCTGGCGGACCGCGCGGGTGCCCTGCGCCGTCCTCCGCGCGTCTTCTCCATCGTCCTCGCCGGGGGCGAGGGCAAGCGGCTGTGGCCGCTCACCAAGGATCGGGCCAAGCCCGCGGTCCCGATCGGCGGGGTGTACCGGCTCATCGACTTCGTGCTGAGCAACCTGGTCAACGCCGACTACACCAGGATCGCGGTCCTCACCCAGTACAAGAGCCACAGCCTCGACCGTCACATCAGCCAGGCATGGCGGCTGTCGCCGCTCCTCGGCAACTACGTGACCCCGGTGCCGGCCCAGATGCGCCGCGGGCCGCGCTGGTTCTCCGGGTCGGCTGACGCCATCTACCAGAACTTCAACCTGCTGGGCGACGAGAAGCCGGACTACGTCCTCGTCTTCGGGGCGGATCACCTCTACCGGATGGACCCCCGCCAGATGCTCGCCCACCACATCGCGAGCGGCGCCGGGGTCACGGTGGCGGCGGTCAAGGTCCCGGTGGCGGAATCCAGCTCCTTCGGGATCATCGATTCGGACGGCGACCGGATCACCAGCTTCGACGAGAAACCGGCCCGGGCCAGGGGTCTCCCCGGCGACCCCGAACACTGCCTGGCCTCGATGGGCAACTACGTCTTCACCGCATCACTGCTCATCGACGCTCTGGTCGAGGACGCCGAGCGCCAGACCAGCCGCCACGACCTCGGCGGCGACATCATTCCCCGTCTGGTCCAGCGCGGAGAGGCGGCGGTCTACGACTTCGACAACAACGTGGTGCCGGGGAGCACCGACCAGGACCACGGCTACTGGCGCGACGTCGGGACCCTGGACGCCTACTACGACGCCCAGATGGACCTCATCTCGGTGGTCCCGATGTTCAGCCTCTACAACCTGGAGTGGCCGATCTACTCCTTCTACGGACCGCTGCCGCCGGCCAAGTTCGTCTTCGACGAGGAGGGCCGCCGCGGGGTCGCGGTGGACTCGATCGTCGCTCCGGGGGTGATCGTCTCCGGCGGGACCGTGCGCCGGTCCGTGCTCTCCCCCGGGGTGCGGGTGGGGCGCGGGGCCACCGTGGAGGGCAGCGTCCTGCTCGACGGGGTCGAGGTCGGCGAGGGCGCCGTGGTCCGGCGGGCGATCATCGACAAGGAGGTCACGGTGCCGCCGGGTGCCGTGATCGGCCAGGACCCCCAGCTCGAGGCGAGGCGCTTCACCGTCTCCGACAACGGGATCGTCGTGATCGCCAAGCGCCAGGTCGTCGGTCCGCTCGACTGATGCGGGTCGGCATCCTCACCCGCGAGTACCCCCCGGAGGTGTACGGCGGTGCCGGCGTCCATGTCGAGCACCTGACCGAGGAGCTGGCCCGTCACGTGACGGTGGCGGTGCACTGCTTCGGCAGGCCGCGCAGCTCGCCGCTGGTCGCCGCCGCCTACCGGCCCTGGGAGGCCCTCGAGGGAGGGCGCCCGGAGGACACGGCGCTGGCGGTGATGTCGGTGGACCTGGCCATGGCGCACGGTCTCGACGGGGTCGACCTCGTCCATTCGCACACCTGGTACGCGAACCTGGCGGGACACCTGGCCAAGCTGGTCTGGGGGGTGCCGCACATCTGCACCACCCACAGCCTGGAGCCGCTCCGACCCTGGAAGGCCGAGCAGCTCGGTGGCGGCTACGCCCTCTCCCTCTTCTGCGAGCGCACCGGCCTGCTCTCCGCGGATGCGGTCATCGCGGTCTCCGAGGCGATGCGCCGGGATGTGCTCAGCTGCTACGCGGGCATCGATCCCCACCGTGTCCACATCATCCACAACGGCATCGACGCCACCCAGTACCGCCCCGACCGCGGCGATGCCGCCCTGATCCGCCACGGCATCGACCCCGCCCGGCCGCTGGTCGTCTTCGTGGGGCGGATCACCCGGCAGAAGGGGCTCCCCCACCTTCTGCGCGCCGCCGTCGACATCGATCCGGCCGCCCAGCTGGTCTGCATCGCGAGCAGCCCGGACACCCCGGAGATCGCCGTCGAGGTCAGGGAGCTCCGCGACGCGGCGCGCGCCGGCGGCGCCTCGATCGTGTGGATCGAGGAGATGGTCGAGCGGCGTGAGCTGATCCAGGTGCTGAGCCACGCCACCGTCTTCGTCTGCCCGTCCGTGTACGAGCCCTTCGGCCTCGTGAACCTGGAGGCCATGGCCTGCGAGGCGGCGGTGGTCGCGAGCGCCGTGGGCGGCATCCCCGAGATCGTGGTCGAGGGGGAGACCGGCTTCCTGGTCCCCTGCGACCCGGAGGCGGTGGCCGCCGAGCCGGAGGCCGCGGCGCGCTTCGAGGCGGCTCTCGCGGAGCGGATCAACCGGCTGGTCGGCGACCCCGCTCTCGCCGCCCGCCTCGGGGCCGCCGGGCGGCAGCGGGTCCTCGACGACTTCACCTGGGAACGGGTGGCCGAGCGCACCCTGGAGGTCTATCGCGAGGTGCTCGCCGCCCCCGCGGCGGCGCCCGCGGGTTAGCTGCGCACCCGGCGGCGGAAGCGCGCCCGCCCGATCAGACCGCGGGGGGACTCAGTGGAATCGCGCCCCGGCGCCGGGGCCAGCACGGTGGCGACCGCGGTGGTGAGCCGGCGGCGGCCACGGCGCTCCCACTCCGGACCGCCCAGGGTTCGCCCGGCACCCTCCACCGCCTCGGCGTAGTCCCAAGCCCGGAGGTAGCGCTGGTGCGGCGCCTTGGCCATCCCGAACCTGACCAGCGGGATGATCTCGGGGGGCAGATCGGCGCCGGGAAGGGGGGCGCGCAGGTGCTGGTCGCGGACCATGACGGCGCCGCCCAGGTAGGGGGGGGCACCGGTCAGGCACTCGACGAGCACCACGGTGGCGGCGTAGAGGTCGGAGCCGATGGTCGGCTCGTCACCGCTCCAGAGCTCGGGCGCCATGTACTCGGGCGTTCCCGGGATCCAGCGGCCTCCCCGGGTGCGCGCGACCAGCCCCAGCTCGGCGACCCGGGCGACCCCCTGCCGGTCGACCATGATCTTCTCCGGCCGGAGGTCGCGGTGGAGGATCCCCTCGCGGTGGGCGGCCTCCAGGCCGAGCAGCGTGTCCCGCAGCACCACCAGCGTGGACTCGGGGTCGCGCAGCCATCCGCCGGCCATGAGCTGCCGGAGCGAGCCCCCGTCCACGTAGTCGGTGACCAGCGCCATCCCGAAGGCGTCCTCCACCCAGGCGCGGGTGCGGACCACGTAGGTGCCGTCGAGGTGGGCCACGATGGGGACCTCGGTGCGGAACCGTCGCAGGAACTCGGGGTCGCCGAGGAACTCCTGGGGCAGCTGGCGAAGGGTGACAACAGCGCCATCCTCTCCCTGCGCCGCATCGGCTCCGAGAGCGCCGGCTTCCGTGTCCCCGCCAGGCGGCATGCATCCCCGTCGTGCGCCCCGGGCCCGTGGGTCGGTCGTAATGCGAGTTGGGCCCGGATCGTCCTCCGCATGGTGAGGGGCGCGCATGTTCGCTGTCAACGCGGCGTCCGAGCGGCGCCCTGTCGCCGCCGCGAGCGCCGCGGCTGCGCTAGCCTGGCGGGCGTGCCCAATCGATGGACCCGGGTCCCCGGGGGCGCACCATCGCCTCCCGCGCGCTGGGTTGCTCCGCTCATCCCGCTCGCCGATCTCTTCATGTGGGCCACGTTCTCCCGGCCCGCCACCGGGAGTCTGCGGGCCACCTGGGTGACGCCGGCGACACTCGGGCTGTCGTTCGCGACCGCCGCCGGGGCCATCGCCGTCGTCGCCGTCTCTGCCACCGGCTGGTGGGCGGGAGGTGGGTGGTGGCCGGCGGGCGCGGGCATCGTCGCCGGACTGCTGCTGGCGGCCGGCGCGTCAGCGGTCGGAGTGGTCGGCGCGGCCCAGCGCCGCCACGTCTGAGCCCGCGCCGTGACCAACCGCCTCTCGACCGAGTCCAGCCCCTACCTCCGGCAGCACGCCGGCAACCCGGTCGACTGGTATCCGTGGGGGGAGGAGGCGCTGCGGGTCGCGCGTGAGACGGACCGGCCGATCCTCCTCTCCGTCGGGTACAGCGCCTGCCACTGGTGCCACGTGATGGCCCACGAGTGCTTCGAGGACGCCGGGATCGCCACCCTGATGAACGAGCTCTTCGTCAACGTCAAGGTGGATCGGGAGGAGCGCCCCGACATCGACGCGGTCTACATGCAGGCGGTCCAGGCGATGACCGGCCAGGGGGGATGGCCGATGACCGTGTTCCTGACCCCCGACGGGGCGCCCTTCTTCGGTGGGACCTACTTCCCGCCCGCACCGCGCCGGGGCATGCCCGGCTTTCCCGCCGTCCTCCGGGCCGCCCACGACGCCTTCCGGCGCAACCGCGCCGAGGTCGAGCGCTCCGCCGCCGAGATCACCGGCACGCTGAGGGCGGTGCCCCTGCCCGAAGGGGCCGACCCCGACCCCCGCGTGCTGGGCAGGGCGGTCTCACGCCTCGTGGAGCAGAGCGATCCCCTGAGCGGCGGCTTCCGCGGCGCTCCCAAGTTCCCCCATCCGGCGGCGGTCGAGCTGCTCCTGCGCCACGGCTTTCCCGGGGCGGACGCCGCGGCGGCGGCGGCCCTCACCACCCTGGATCGGATGCTGCGCGGGGGCATCTTCGACCAGCTGGGGGGCGGCTTCCATCGCTACAGCGTCGACGCCGGCTGGGCCGTGCCCCACTTCGAGAAGATGCTCTATGACAACGCCCAGCTCGCCGCCGTCTACCTCCACGCCCATCAGCTCGGCGGCGACGTCGCCCACCGGCGCGCGGTCGAGGCCACCCTCGACTACCTGGCCCGCGAGATGCTCCTCCCCGGGGGTGGCTTCGCGTCGTCGCAGGACGCCGACACCGAGGGCGTCGAGGGGAGGTACTTCGTCTGGACCGCCGCCGAGGTCGGCCAGGCCCTCGTCGGGGGCGCAGGCGCGGCGGTGGCTGCGGGCGAGGAGGGGGCTGGCGGCGAGCAAGACGCTGTTCACGGCCAACCGGTGGTGGGCGGCGAGGCGGAGGCGGCGCTGGCCTGCCGCGTCTTCGGGGTGTCGCCGGAGGGGAACTTCGAGGACGGCCGCAGCGTGCTCTCGCTCGCCGTCTCGGCGGATGAGCTCGCCGCAGAGCTCGGCGTGCGCCCGGTCGAGGCGGCCGCGCGCGTGGAGGGCCTGCGGCGCCGGCTGCTCGCCTTCCGCCGGCGGCGCGCCGCCCCCGGCCGCGACGACAAGGTGGTCACCTCGTGGAACGGGCTGGCCGTGCGTGCCTTTGCCGAGGCCGGAGCGGCCCTCGACCGCCCCGATTACGTCGGGATCGCCCGTGCCTGCGCCGACTTCCTGCTCGCCGAGCTGGTGGTCGAGGGCCGGCTGCGCCGCACCTGGAAGGACGGCGCCGTCGGGGCCGGGGCCTTCCTGGAGGACTTCGCCTGCGCCGGCGACGGTCTGCTGGCGGTGTACGAGGCGACCGGAGAGCCCGGTTACTTCAACTCCGCCCTCGGCTTCGCGGAGGAGGTCGTGGCTCGATTCCGCGACCCGGGCGGCGGCTACTTCGACACCGCCGCTGACGCGGAGCCGCTGCTGGTCCGTCCCAGCGGCCTGGAGGACAACCCGCTCCCGGCCGGGCGCTCGATGGCCGCCCAGCTCTTCGTCCGGCTGGCGGGACTGACCGGCGAGCAGCGCTGGCGCGATCGGGCGCTGGAGATCGTGCGGCCGCTGGCCCCCGCGATCGGCCGTGCCCCGCTGGCGCTGGGCAGCCTGGCCTGTGTCCTCGACCAGCTGGTCTCGCCCTCCCGGGAGGTGGCGGTGGTCGGTGCCCCCGGCGCGCCGGCCACGCAGGCGCTGCTCCGCGAGGTCTGGCGCCGCCGCGACCCCCACCGGGCGCTGGCCTGGGGACCGGCGGCGTCGGTGCCCCTGCTGGAGGGCCGGCCGCTGATCGCCGGCCTCCCCACCGCCTACGTCTGCGAGGGGTTCGTCTGCCGGGCGCCGGTCACGGATCCGGAGGAGCTGGCCGCCCAGCTCGCGGCGGCGGATCGCCCGACCTGACCCCCATCCACGGCGAGCCGGTCCGATCCGGGCGGCGAACCTCCCAGGCCGCGTCCGGGCCTCTCCCGGGGGAGGGTATGGCCCCAACCGAGTTTAGGACTCTTCCGTCCTTAACCTCGGTGGGACGCGAGGTGGCCTCCCGGAGGCCGTCGCTAACCGCGCCGGGAGTCCAACCAGTCCTCGGCGGTGAGCTGGTACAGGTGGTGGTCCCGCCATCGCCCACCGACCATCGCGAAGCCGCGCAGGATTCCCACCCGCTGAAAGCCGTTGTTCTCGAGTGCGCGCGAGGAGGCGCGGTTGTCGATGTCGACGGTGGCGTGGATGCGGTGCAGTCCGAGACAGCCGAACGCGTGCCCGACCGCGAGACCGATGGCGCCGGTGGCGACCCCTCTCCGGCGGGCGTCCGGAGCCACCCAGTAACCGAGGTCAGCACTCTGGAGGATGTCCCGCCGGATCTCGTCGAGCGAGAGGTTGCCGACGATCGCACCCGCGGCGGTGATGACGAACCCCTCCACCGAATCGACGTCCAGGCAGGCCCGGATGCGCTCCCGCTGGCCGCCGGCGGTGAACCACTCGGGGGTGCGCCACGGGGCATCGGTGCTCAGCTCGGCCGCCGCCGCCGCGTACATCGCGGCCAGTTCCTCCGCGTCGTCGAGCTCCCAGGCGCGAAGACCGACGTCGATGCCGGAGCGGACCGCGGAGGCTGCCACCGTCCCACCGTAGCACTCGCGATTCCCCCCCGCCGGAGCGCGCTCGCCGGACGGGCGCCGGGGGACGCGGGTCATGCCGAAGCGACCACGCGACCTCCGCGGATCACCCGGGCAACGGGATTGGACCCCAGGTGGTAGCCGACGTCGAGCCAGTTCCGCGTCTCGAGGACCAGCGCGTCGCAGCGCAGCCCCGGCAGCAGCCGTCCGCGGTCGACCAGCCCCAGGGCGTGGGCGCCTCCGGAGGTGGCGGCCAGCAGCGCCTCGGCCGGGGTCAGACCGGCGGTCGAGACCCCGAGCGACACCATCAGGGGCATCAACTCGCACCAGCAGGTGCCCGGGTTGCAATCGGTGGCGAGGGCCGGGGTCACCCCCGCCTCGATGAGCCGGCGGCCCGGTGGCGGTGGGCCACCCAGGACGAGCGACGCCCCGGGAAGGAGGACCCCGGCGACCCGCGCCGCCGCGAGGCCACGCAGGTCGCCGTCGGTGGCGTGGTCCAGGTGGTCGGCGGAGGCGGCCCCCACCCGCGCGGCCAGCGCCGACCCCCCGGAGTGGCTGCGCTGCTCGGCATGGACCTTGGCTCCCATCCCGACCGCCCGGCCGGCGCCGAGCAGCCGCTCGCACTCCTCGACGCTCCAGGCCCCGATCTCGCAGAAGCAGTCGACGAAGCGCGCCCGTCCGGCGGCGGCGGGAAGCCCGTCACGCAGCACCGCCTCGAGGTACTCGGCGCGATCCCCGTCCACCGCTCCGTGGAGGGGGAGATAGGTCGGGATCACATCGGGCAGGCCGGGCTCCCCGGCCAGGAGCCGGGCGGCCTCGAGCTGGCGCAGCTCCGCCCCCAGGGTCTGGCCGTATCCGCTCTTCACCTCCACGGTGGTGGTGCCCAGCAGGAGCATCCGCCGGGCCCGCTCGCGCGCGGCGTCCACCAGCTCGCCCAGGCTGCCGGCCGCGGTGGCGGTGACCGTGCTCCGGATCCCGCCGCCCCGCGCCGCCACCTCCTCGTAGGAGGCACCCTCGGCGCGCGCCGCGTACTCCTCCGACCGGTCGCCCAGCCAGACCAGGTGGGTGTGGGCGTCGACGAAGCCCGGGATCACCGCCGCGCCCCCGGCGTCGACCTCGACGGTGTCCGGCCCGGTGGCAACCTCGAAGCCGGCCGCCGGCCCGGCGTAGACGAGGTGCTCACCGTCCGCCGCCAGCACCGCCTCCTCGATGACCCCCGGAGCCGGGAGTCGTGGATCAGCGGTGACCAGCTGACCGATGTTCACCACCACCAGGGTGGCGGTCGGGTTCAGCGCGTGGCCCATGGCCCCAACCTAGCACTCGTCGTGGCCCCTCGAGGAGCCCTCGGCGCCGGTCAGACCAGCCGGGTGCCCCCGGCGTCGACCGCCGCGCGCCACTCCCCGCCGCGCACCCACTCCGCAGCCGCCTCCAGGTCGGGAGCGAGGGGGCGGTCGGCCTCGAGGTGGGCGACCGAGGTGCGCAGCGAGCGCAGCAGGGCGCCGGTCGCCGGTCCGGGGTGGAGGGGCGCCCGGAGCTCGAGTGCCTGGGCGGCGCAGACCACCTCGACGGCGATCACCTGACCGAGCAGCTCGAGGCTCCGCCGGCTGCGCAGCGCGGCGGCGAAGCCCATCGAGACGTGGTCCTCCTGGCCCGCGCTGGTATCCAGGCTCTGCACCGCATACGGGGTGGCGGCCTGGCGGAGCTGGGTCACGCAGCTCGCCGCCGTGTACTGGGCCATCATCAGGCCGCTGTTGAGACCGGGGGCCGGGCTGAGGAAGGCGGGGAGGCCGCGCGACCTGGCCGGGTCGAGCAGCCGGTTGATCCGCCGCTCGCTGATCGCGGCGGTGTCGGCGGCCAGGGCCGCCAGCATGTCGGCGGCGTAGGCGAGCGCCTGGCCGTGGAAGTTGCCGGCCGAGAAGAGCTCGCCGCGCTCCGCCAGGACCACCGGGTTGTCGACCACGCTGCCCATCTCCCTCACCACCGTCTCGCGGCAGAAGCCGAGCACGTCGCGGGCGGCCCCGTGGACCTGGGGCGCGCAGCGCAGCGAGTAGGCGTCCTGGACCGCGTGGTGCGAGCTGCGATGGGAGGCGACGATCGGCGACCCCTGGAGCAGGCTGCGCAGGTTGGCGGCGCTCGCCCCCTGGCCCGGCGCGGGGCGGAGCGCGATGACCTCCGCGTCGAAGGCGCGAGGGGTGCCGAGCAGGGCCTCCACGGTCATGGCGCAGGCGCAATCGAGGGCGACCAGCAGCGCCTCCGCGTCGCGCACCGCCAGCCCGAGGATGGCGCTCATCCCCTCGGTGCCGTTGATCAGCGCCAGCCCCTCCTTGGGCCCGAGGTCGATGGGCTGGATCCCCGCCTCGCTGAGGGCGTCAGCCGCCGCCCGGCGGCCGCCGGCCCCGTCGTCGACCCAGCCCTCTCCGACCAGCACCGAGGCGGCGTGAGCGAGGGGGGCCAGGTCGCCCGACGCCCCCACGGAGCCGTGCTCGGGGACCCAGGGGGTGATCCCGGCGTTGAGGAGCGCGCAGATCGCCGCCGGCAGCGCGTCGCCGGCGCCCGAGTGGCCGGCGGTGAGGCTTCGCGCCCGGAGCAGAAGCATCCCGCGCACCACCTCGGCTGGCAGAGGGGGGCCCATCCCCGCCGAATGGCTGCGCAGGATCGCGCGCTGGAGCTCACTGCGCTGCTCGGTCGCGATGACCTTCTCGGCCAGGGCGCCGAATCCGGTGTTGACGCCGTAGACGGGCCCGCCCTCGGCGTCCAGCCGCTGGACGAGATCCCGGGCCGGAGCCATCCGCCGCCTCGCCGCCTCGCCGATGCCGACCGCCGCCCGATCGCGGGCGACATCGACCAGGTCGTCGAGTCGAAGCGGGGAGCCGTCGAGGGTGAGCACGCGGCGCCCAGCGTAGCGGTTCCGGTCGGGGCCATTCCGGGAGGGCGGGCGTATGCTGGGTCGGAGTTGATGCGCGCAGCACCCCCCCACCGCCTCCTTCCCGCGCTGGTCGCCGCCGCGGCGGTGGCGGTCGTCGCCGGCTGCGGCCCGGGAGCCATCCTGACCGCGGAGAGCCCGGACCAGGCGGTCTCGGCGGCGCTCCAGGCGGCCCAGACGACCTCGCTGCGGATGAGCCTCACCGGTGACCTCCACCTGGACACCGCCAGCCTCACCAACCTTCCGGCCTCGATCCAGTCGGTCCTCGGCCAGGTCGGCAGCGGGGGCTCGGCCACCGGCAGCCTCGCGCAGGAGAGCGGTGCGCGCCGCCAGCTCACGATCACCGCCGCCGGGCACAGCCTGGCCCTCGTCCAGTACGACGGCCGCACCTACGTCAGCCAGGACGGCGGCGGCTACGCGCAGCTCCCGCAGACCACCGGCTCCAGCCCCGAGGCCGGTCCGCCGGAGATCGCCACCGCCGTGGCCGCGCTGGGCTTCCAGGATCAGGGTCCCGCCACCGTGGACGGCGTCGGGACGGAGCGCTACTCCGCCACCATCACCGTGGCGACCTTGGAGAAGCTCGCCCAGGACCTGACGACCGGCAGCGCGGGTGGGTCGATGGAGCAGGGGCTCACCCTGCTGGCCCCGTACGCCACCGGTCAGGGCTCGGTGGAGGTCTGGTTGAGCCAGCGGAGTGGCAGCCTGGTGCGCGCCGAGCTGAGCGGTTCCCTGACCGTGAACGTCGGTGCCGCCGCGTCCGCGCTCTCGGGGTTGCTCGCGCCCGCCTCGGGATCGTCCGGCTCACTTCCGGGCGGCAGCCTGGGGGTCAGCCTCAGCCTCCGCGCCGACGTCTCCGACTACGGCGGGACGATCACGGTCACCCGGCCCGAGGCGACCTCGACGCTGCCGTCCGGCGGCATGCCGGGCTGGCTGAGCTCCTCGCTGGGCGGATCTCTCTGACCGGTCGCCGGGAGTGGCCGGGTGACCGCCCCCGGGAGGCGGCTCCTACTCCGAGGCGTCCTTCCAGCCCAGGTGCTTCCATCGGGAGACACCGCGCAGCCCGAGGCGGGAGACGTGCAGCTGCTGGAACTCCCCGTAGCCGTCGGCGGTGGCGCTGTCCACCGAGAGGTGGACCGCCCGATCGGTGATCCGCGCCACGTCGGAGGCCGGAGCCAGGCAGGGGTGCCCGTGCCGGCTGTGCTGGAAGACGATGCCGTGGAAGATGTCCTCGTTGGCGAGGGCGGCCACCTCCAGCACCCGGCCCACCTCGGTGCCGTCGCTGGCGAGGACCGGGGCGTGGGCGTGCACATCGAGCCAGGAGACCTGCTGCTCGCCGTAGAGGTCGTCGGGAAGGGGGGCGGAGGAGAGGTCGGGCTGCGTCCCCCCGGTCGCGCCCGCCGGCTGTCCGCTGTAGGGGTCTGACGGCTGTCCGCCGTAGAGGTCGTCCATGGCCCCCACTATGGCAGGGCGGACGGCCCGCCGCTGGATCCCGGCGGCGGTGTCGGGGAGACGATGAGGCGCACCGGGCGGTCGTAGAAGACGTAGTTCCACGCCCATCCGATCAGAACCAGCAGGCGGTTGCGGAAGCTCACCAGCGACATCAGGTGGACGAACAGCCAGGCCAGCCATCCGATCAGCCCGGAGAGGCGCACCGGACCGATCTGGGCGACGGCGACGTTGCGGCCCACCGTCGCCATGGTGCCGTGGTCGCGGTAGCGGAAGGGGCCGGGGTCCGGCTCGCCCCGGGTCCGTGCTGCGATCACCCTGGCCACGTGCTCGCCCTGCTGGATGGCAACCGGCGCCAGCATCGGCAGGGGCCGCCCGTCGGGGCCCGGACAGGCGGCGAGGTCGCCGATGGCGTGGACACCGGTGTGGCCCACCACCTCCAGGGTCGACGCGCTCACCGGCACCCGCCCCTGCCGCGCCAGCTCCACCCCGTCCAGTCCGGCCGGCGCCTCGGCGCTGACGCCGGCGGTCCAGATCATGGTCGCCGCCGCCAGCCGCTCGCCTGACAAGAACACCACCTCCCCGGCGGCGATGCCGGCGACCGCGTGGTCGAGGCGGATGCTCACGCCCTTGCGCTTGAGGGCTGCTCGCGCCCGCCGCCCCAGACCAGCCGGGAACTCGCCGAGCACCGCCTGCGTCGCCTCCACCAGGACGATGGCGACGCGGTCGACGTCGATGTTCGGGAAGTCGTGGCGCAGCACGTGGTGGACCAGCTCCGACAGCGCCCCCGCGTACTCCACGCCGGTGGGCCCGGCACCGACGATCACGAAGGTGAGCAGCGCCTGCCGCTCCGACGGCACCTCGGAGCGAGACGCCTGCTCGAAGGCGTCGAGCACCCGGGCGCGGAGTGCCAGGGCCTCGCCGAGGTCCTTGAGGCCGTAGGCGCGGGCGGCCAGCTCGGCGTTGCCGAAGTAGCTGTTGGCGCTGCCGGTGGCCAGCACGAGGTGGTCGTAACCCAGGTCGCCGGTGGTGGTCCGAACCCTCCGGCGCTCCAGGTCGACGCCGGTCACCTCGGCGAGCCGGAAGTCGGAGTTGCGGGAGTGGCGGAGGATCGACCGCACCGGATGGGCGATGTCCGACGGGTCGAGGAGCGCAGATGCCACCTGGTACAGGAGGGGCTGGAAGAGGTGGTAGTTGTGGCGGTCGACCAGGGTGACGTCGACCTCGGCGTGGCGCAGCCCCCGCACCACCGCGAGCCCGCCGAAGCCGGCGCCCACCACCACGACCCGGGGCCGTCCCCCTCCCTGCCCGGCGCTCACCCCCCAACTATCCCAGCCGGGTCCGCCCGGAGCGTGCCAGGGTCTCGGACCGGGATCGCGGCCGGGGCGTTCCCGCTCGGCTACTTCGCGTCCGAGGTGATGCGGCTCGCGGTCATGGCCGCCGCCGAGGTCGCCCCACCCGAGGCGGAGCCGGCCCGAACGGCGGTGGTGACGGCGCCGGCGCGCGACGCCCGCCGGCGTCCCGGAGATCGGAAGGCGTCGCGACGGACCCCGACGGTCACGCCGACCGCCACGAGGCTCACCCCGCCGCCGACCAGGAACGCGAGCTGGGTGCCTCCCACCGAGCTCAGCCACCCGGCCAGGAGACCGCCGATCGGCGCGGGCACCCCGGTGAAGATGTACCCGTAGAAGGCCATCGCCCGGCCGCGGAGCCGGTCGGGGGCGGCGAGCTGGATCGTCGCGTTGCTCATCGAGGTGTAGGTGGTGAAGGCGATCCCGGTGACCACCAGCATCGCCCCGCAGGCGGCCACCCAATGGAGCGGCGCGAGGACCATCAGCAGCGCCGAGAAGGCGGCGGCGCCCCCCAGCAGCAGGGTCCAGCTCGGCCGCCCCACCGCGGCGGTGACCAGGGCTCCGATCAGAGCGCCGACGCCGAAGCAGGCGGTGAGGATGCCGAAGACCACGGGCCCGGAATGGAGGGTGACCGTCGCCATCACCGGCAGCAGGACATTGAAGTTGATGGCGAAGGTGGAGACGACCAGCATCAGCCCGCAGGTCATCCAGACGGCGGGCGTGTGGAGCACCCAGCTCACCCCCTCACCGAGGCTGCGCAGCACCCCCTGCGGCTCCTCGTCCCGCTCGGTGGTGAAGAGCTCGGTGGTGCGCATCAGCAGCAGGCTGGCGATGACGGCGAGGAAGCTCGCCGCATTGATGGCGAAGCAGAGGGTCACGCCCACGGTGGCGATCAACACCCCCGCCACGGCGGGCCCGGCGGCGCGGGCGAGGTTGAAGAGCGACGCGTTGAGGGAGACCGCGTTGGGCAGCTCCTTCCGCCCCACCATCTCGAAGACGAAGGACTGCCGGGCGGGCATGTCGACGACCTGCACCGCCCCCCCGACCGCGGCCAGGACGAACACCTCCCACACCGTCGCCCGGCCGGTCAGCGAGAGGACGGCGAGCACCGCGGCGCTCACCATCAGCGTGCTCTGGGTGACAACGATCGTCATCCGCTTGTCGAAGCGGTCCACCAGCGGGCCGCCGAGCAGTCCGAGAACGGTGTAGGGCAGGAACTGGAAGGCGGCGAGCGCGCCGAGGGCGAGCGGAGAACCGACGGGGGAGTGGGTCAGCTCGACGATGAGCCACGCCTGGGCGACGTTCTGGACCCACGTTCCGGAGATCGAGATCGACTGGCCGGCGAAGTAGAGGCGGAAGTTGCGGTGGCGCTGGAGGCTCCGAAAGGTCCGTGCCGAGGCGCTGGTCACACTCATCGAGGGGCATCGCCCTCGACGAGGGCCGTGAGCGGCTCGACGGCGGCTTCGAGAGCCGCCATCTGTTCGGGGGTCAGCCGCCTGAGCTGATCGGCGAGCCAGGCGGTCCGGTTGCTCCGCGCGGAGCGCAGGGTCCGGGTCCCCTCCGGGGTCACCGCGATGTCGACCCGGCGCCGATCACCCGCGATCCCGCGGGCGCGGGTCACCAGGCCGGCGGCCTCCAGCTTGTCGACGGCGTTCGACATCGAGGGGGCCGAGATCCCCTCCCGGCTCGCCAGCTCGTTGATCCCGACCCCGGGCCTGCGGCTGATCAGGGAGAGGATCTCCACCTGCCCTCCGGTGAGGGCGCTGCCCTTGACGACCCGGCGGAGGTGCCGGGCGAGGTGGAGGAGGAGGGGGCGGAGCCGGTTGGCCAGCGCGAGGTCCTCGGCGCTGGGCGCTCGCGCCGGTGGGGGGGTGAGCAGGACGGTCATCGGGATAATTATATAGACTAACTATTTGCCGCGCACATCGAGATGAGGCACACTTAGCCGCGCGGCCCCCCGGGCCGGTGGATCGGGCCGGCGCGCAGCGCCGGGCGACGGCCGTCACCGTCCGCCCACGGCAGCGGCACCGGAGTGAGGAGAGAGTGTGATCGGAAGCACGGAGCCGCCGTCGGCCGAGGACGACCGGCTCCGCGCGCTCGGGGATGGGGGGGCGGATCTGATCCCCGAGGCGCTGCGCCCCGCCTCCAACCTCTTCACCGGCATGCCCCCGCTGCTCATGCTCGCCTTCGGGATCGTGATGGGGGCGGCGATCAGCTTCGCCGTCGGCGTCGTGGTCTGGTCGGTCTTCGGATAGTCGATGAATCTGCTGCGCGGTAGCGCCTCCCGGCTGGTCGCGTACCTCTCGCTCGGCGCCGGCCTGGTGCTGGGGGCGGGCATCGGCCTGCCCACCGCTCACTGGGTGTCGGAGGTGCTCATCCGCGCCCCGGTGCTGGCCCCCACGTCTCCGGGCCCCGCATCGGCGGGTCGCAGCCCGCGGTCGTCGGGGACGGCGGCCCCGATCTCGGCGGCTCCGTCGCCGAGCTCGACCCCCTCCGCGTCACTGCTCGCCTGCCCCGCACTGGCCAGCGGCCAGCAACCCCTGGGCCCGCTCCATCCCGCCCCATCCGGCTTCGCGGCGGACGCGGCCCTCGACTGGGTGGGCTGCGGTGCTCAGACGCTCCCGGCGATGGGCGCCTTCACGGTTGCGGGGACCTGGCTGCTCGCGGTCGCCTACACCTGTCCGGGCGGGACGGCGGCGGCGGCCTCCGGTCCCACGGTCACGGTGAGCGACCTGCAGGCGACGGCGTCCGCGGCCGTCCCCGCGGCGATCGCCTCGCACCGGGGCGACAGCGCCAGCGCGGTCGACGGCGGCCCCGGAGGGGCGGCACTCGCGCCCGGGAGCTACCGGCTGAGCGTGGCCGCCCCGCCCGCCTGTCTCTGGCACCTCGCCATCTACCGCGGTTGACGGGATCCGGGCGAAACTGGCCTCCGACACCCGAATTGCATCTCGCGCGTCCGCGGTCTCGTTGTTATGCTCTGGAGTAGCCACGAGGCTTCCGTGCCGGGGGGTGCGGGTCATCAGCCTCGTGGCATGACGAGCCCATGAGCCCAACCACTGATCTGCCTCCCGATCACGACCCTTCGTTGCCCGACGGCGCAGCGGAAGGGAGGCGCCCCTGGACGCTGCTGTCCAACCACGGCCATGTCCTGGTCTGTCTGGCGCGCGACCCGCACATGCGGGTGCGGGACATCGCGGCGACCGTGGGGATCACCGAGCGCGCCTGCTACCGGATCGTCGGGGACCTTGAGCGTGCCGGGATGCTCCGCCGGGAGCGGGTCGGCCGCAACAACCGCTATGCGGTCGACCTGACGGGGAGCCTGCGCCACCCGGCGTGGCGTGGCGTTCGCGCCGCCGACCTCCTGGCCATCGGCTGAGGCGCCGGCGTCCCCCAGGTGGCGGCCGTGAGGCCTCAGGCGGTGGCGATCCTGTAGAAGCCCTCGGCCGATGATCCCGTGCCCAGGCCGGCATTCTCGGCCGAGGTCCGCAGCCAGGACCGCACCCGCTCCTCCAGGGGCTCCCACTCCGGGTACTGGGAGCGGTGGCAGCGCAGCGCCTCCAGCTTGCGGTCGGCGGTGGCGGTGACGTCGCTCCAGACGTTGACCCGCTCGGCGTTGCCCATCATCCACAGCTCCCGCACCGTGTGCGGCTCCAGCCCCTCGCGCTCCAGCAGCTCCCGATGCGCAAAGGGGTTGCGCGAGTTGGGGTAGACCGCGCAGATGGCGGCCTCGGCGGCGGCCAGGTGGTCGGGGTGGGAGGCGAACAGGCGGGTCCAGCTGCGCTCCGGGGACTGGGTCACCACCCGGTCCGGACGCCTCTGGCGGATCACTCGGGTGATGTCACGGCGCAGCTCATGGGTGACGGTCAGCTCGCCATCCGGATAACCGAGGAAGGCGATGTCGCTGACCCCGACCACCGCCGCGGCGGCGGTCTGCTCCCCCCTTCGGATCTCGGCCATCCGCTCCCGCGGCACGGCCCGGTCGAAGCCACCGGCCTGGCCGTCGGTGACGATGCAGTACGAGACGTGGATCCCGGCGTTGGTCCAGCGAGCGGTGGTGGCGGCGCAGCCGAAGTCGCAGTCGTCGGGGTGGGCGACCACGACCAGCACTCGCTCGATGCCCTCGGTGTCGGGAGCGATCTCCGGCATCGCTCGATGGTACGGGGACGGGCGTCGGGCGCGCGGCGAGGCCCGGCTGGAGCGCCGGCCGAGCGCCGGTGCGGCCCGGCCGAGGGCCGGCGGGGGCGGGATCCTCTTCAAGCGGTTGCGACATTTGGAAACATCTACGGAACGGTCCGCTGAATTCCCGCTCACGGTGCCGCCTCTCCCCGCATCCAACCTGTAGGGTGAGATCAAGCGCCAGAAACGCTCCAATCTGCGGTACATGACCATCCTTGATCTCACCCAAGTGGCCGGCATCGGGCTGGCCGGTCCCGGGGGGCCGTCCCGGCCCGCCGCGCCCCCGCACGTCGTGGCGGAGACGCCGGATCGCATCCGCGAAGTGCTCGTGCCCCCGGCTCCCGCCGCCGTTCCAGCGCCGGCCCCGGCAGCCGTCCCGCCGCCGGCGGCTGCCATCGCCTCCCCTCCCCTGCCCTCGCGGGCCGCTCCCGGGGCGCCGCTCGCCCCTGCCGGGCCGCCCGCGGCGCGACCGGAGGCCTCCACAAGCCCCTCGGCCTCGGCCCGGCCGCAGCCACCGGCCGTGCTCATCGTCGACGACAACGTGCGGCTAGCCCGGACGGTGGCCGCCTACATGGAGATGCAGGGGTTCCGGGCCCATCCCGCCCACAGCGCGGAGGAGGCCCTGCTCGCCGCCCAGCAGGTCCGCTTCGATCTCGTGCTGCTCGATATCAACATGCCGGGGATGGACGGCCTCGAGGTCTGCCACCGGCTGATCGCCACCGCCCCGGGGATGCGCGTGCTGATGGTGACCGGCCGGGACTCCCCGGAGGATCCCCTCCGCGCGGCGGCGGTCGGTGCCCGGGCGCTGCTCACCAAGCCGATCTCGCTGGCGTCACTGCGGGAGCAGATGCTCCGGGCGCTGGCCACCTGATCCAGGCCTCGGCGCCCACAGAGGGCTAGAGTTCGCCGGTGCGCGAGGTTCAGGGCGGCTCGACGGGTCGGGGCGGCCTGCATCTCTTCTGGCGGGTCTGGGAACCCGACGACGGCCGGGCCACGGGCCGCGTCCTCCTCTCGCACGGCTACGCCGAGCACGGGGGGCGCTATCACCATGTGGCGGAGCGGCTCACCGCGGCCGGGTTCAGCGTGGCCGTTCCCGACCACCGCGGTCACGGGCGCTCCGGCGGCAGGGTCGTCAGCGTGGCCAGGTTCGGTGACTACGTGGAGGACCTCCATCGGGTCGCGCTCGACGTCGCGGCCCGGGAGGGGGCCGCTCCCACGGTCCTCCTCGGCCACAGCATGGGCGGCCTGATCGCCGCCGTGTACGCCCTCCGTCATCAACCGGAGCTGAACGGGCTGGTGCTGTCGGCCCCCGCCGTGGTGAGCACCGGCATCTCGGCCCCGGCGGTCGCGGTGGGTCGCCTGCTGGCCCGGATGACCCCGGAGCTGGGGGTCATGAAGCTCCCCCTTGGCAAGATCTCGCGGGACCCGGCCGTGGTGGCCGCCTATCTCGCCGACCCCCTCGTCCACCCCCGGCGGGTGAGGGCCAGGCTCGGGGCGGAGATGCTCGCCGCCATGGACGAGGTCGCCGCCGGCCTCCCCCAGCTCACCCTGCCGGTGCTGGTGATGCAGGGGACCCTCGACGCCCTCGTCGACCCCTCGGCGGCCGGCTACGTCCACTCCCGGGTGGGCAGCCCGGACCGGACGATGCGCGTCTACCCCGGGCTCTACCACGAGATCTTCAACGAGCCCGAGCGCGAGCGGGTGCTCGATGATCTGGTCGTGTGGCTCGGGGAGAGGGTCGCGCCTCAGCGATGACCAGGCCAGCGACGACGGCGTCCCGCGTCCTGCACCTGCTCCGCCACGCCAAGTCGAGCTGGGACGACCCGGAGCTGCCCGACGCCGATCGACCGCTGACCGGCCGGGGAGAGCGCGCGGCTGCGAGGCTGGCCCGCCAGCTGGCTCGCGATCGGGTTGCGCCCGGCCTCGTCCTCTGCTCCACCGCCCGGCGAGCCCGCCAGACGCTGGAGCTGATCCTGCCGGTGCTCGGCGACCCGGAGGTCGTCTTCGAGGACGGGCTCTACGGGGCGGGAGCGCCGGCGCTGCTGACCCGGGTCCGGCAGCTCCCGGCCGGCATCCGGGAGGCGATGCTGATCGGCCACAACCCCGGAATCCACGAGCTGGCCCTCTCCCTCGCCGGGCCGGGCACGCCGGTGTCGCTCCGCGAGGGGTTCCCGACCGGGACCCTGGTCTCGCTCCGGTTCGAGGCGGCGACCTGGGGAGACCTCCGCCGCGGCGGGGCGGTCACCCGCCTGCTCCGGCCTCGCGAGCTCTGATCGCGCCGGTGGCCCGCCTGGCGACCCCGATCGGATTCGAACCGACGATCTCCACCTTGACAGGGTGGCGTGTTAGGCCAGGCTACACCACGGGGCCGCAGGCTCACGGAGTTTAACCCGCCGCCGCCTCCACCCGATCGCCCGGGTACCGGCAAGGGGGGTGAGGCCGGTGGCTATGCTGCAACGGTGCTCCGTCTCTTCGATACCGCCGACCGGTCGCTCCGGCCTCTCGACGTCGAGGGGGGCGCCCCCGTCGGCCTCTACGTCTGCGGGATCACCCCCTACGATGGCGGTCACCTCGGCCACGCCTTCACCTACCACACCTTCGACCTGCTGACCCGCCGGCTGCGGAGCCTTGGTCACCCGGTCCGCAGCGTCCGCAACGTGACCGACGTCGACGACGACATGATGCGGGTGTCCGCGGCGCGCGGGATCCCCTGGCAGGAGCTCGCCGAGCAGGTGGTCGGCGACTTCGACCGGGACATGGCGGCGATCGACATCCTTCCGGTGGACGCGGCGCCCCGCGCCAGCCGGCACGTTCCAGCCATGATTGACTGGATCTCGCGGATGGTGGAGGCGGGCTTCGCCTACGAGAGGGACGGCTGGGTCTACTTCGAGGTGGCCCGGTTCCCCGCCTATGGAGAGCTGTCGGGGCTGACCCGCGAGGCGATGGTGCGGCTCTCCCGGGAGCGCGGCGCCGATCCCGCCGACCCGCGCAAGCGGGCTCCGCTCGACTTCGTCCTCTGGCAGCCGTCTCTCGCCGGCGAGCCGAGCTGGGCGTCGCCCTGGGGGGACGGGCGCCCCGGCTGGCACATCGAGTGCTCGGTGCTCGCCACCCAGGAGCTCGGCACCCCCATCGACGTTCACGGGGGCGGCACGGATCTCGTCTTCCCCCACCACGAATCGGAGGTCGCCCAGGCGGCCGGCGCCGGGATCACCCCCTACGTCCGCCTCTGGGTGCACGTGGGGATGGTCGGGTATCGGGGCGAGAAGATGAGCAAGTCGATCGGGAACCTGGTCTTCGTGCGCGACCTCCTGGAGCAGGTGCCGGCGGCGACCGTGCGGCTGCTGCTCGCCGGCCACCACCATCGCGCCGCCTGGGAGTACACGCCCCGGGAGCTGGAGGCGGCGGAGGTCCGGAGGCTGCGATACGCCCGCGCCGCCCGGGCGGGGGTCACCCTCGACCGCGACGAGGCCGAGGGGTGGCGGGCGAGCTTCGTCGAACGCATCGATGACGACCTGGACGCCCCGGGGGCGCTCGGGGTGGCCGATCGCCTCGCCCTCCGGCTCACTGGGAACGGGTCATCCCGGGGTCAGGTCGAGGGGTCGGCCCTGCTCTCCGAGCTCCTCGACCTGCTCGGGGCGGCGTCCTCGATCTCCTGAGCCGGAACCCTCGCCCGGGGCTGCCGGCCCCTGAGCGGGCCGTCCGGTTCAGCGCTGGCGAATGTCCAGGTCGAGGGCGCGATTGGTCCGGACCGCGGTGACGATGTGCTTCTGCAGGAAGGAGTAGAAGAGCGCCCGCTGGCTGCGGTCGGTCTCGTCGGAGACCTCGATCCCCCGGCGGTGACGTTCCACCCATGGCGGCACGCCCTCGGCGACCACCGCCGAGCCGACCCGCACCCGGATGGTGGTGTCCTCGTTCTCGTGGACGAAGACCGCCACCACCAGCCGGAGGCCGGTGTGATCCACCAGCTTCCAGCCTCGCTCGTAGCGCTTGCCACCGGCCCGGTCGGCGTGGGTGGACACCACCGGCTCGCGCACGAAGGTCTCCCCCTGGGTCGCGCACTGCACCAGCGTCGCGGCCACGAAGGCGTCGAGGTCGCGGGCCACCCAGTTGACGAGCGACGGGGCCCGGTTGTCGACGTCGGGCATTCCCGCGGGATGGTCGAAGTAGCCGATGGCCGCGATCGTGCCGGCGTGCCGCCGGCAGTAGACGATCCCCCCCACCGTGGCCCAGTGATTGGGACACCAGGCGGTGTCGCAGCGCCGTCCACGCCGGTCGATGTAGTGGCAGAGCACGCCGTTGTGATTGCCACAGCTCCGGGCGCGACAGGGCAGATCGCCCTCGGTGACCGGGAACCGGGCGACGGTGGCCGCGGTCAGGGACGCGTCGGGGAAGGCCGCGTTCGCCGCGGGCCCCGGACCGTAGTCCGGGGCGGACGGGGTGAATCCACCCCCCGGGGCCGGCGGGGCGCCCGGCGGAGGTGCGGGGGGCGGCGTGCCCGGGGGTGGCGCCGGCTCCGGCTGATCGTTGTGGCGGTCGCCGCGACGAAAGAGCGGCATCACCGACTCCCGCGCCGCGATCGCATGGGGCACATGCTACGCCGGCTCCGCCACCCTGCTGAGGGCGGTGCTGAGATGGCGCACGTCCTCCATCAGGGAGGCGAACTGGGCGAGGGTCAATGACTGCGGACCGTCCGACAGGGCCTCGTCCGGGTTGGGGTGGACCTCCACCAGCAGGCCGTGCGCTCCCGCGGCCACGGCGGCGAGGGCCATGGGGGGGACAAGGTCCCGCTGGCCGGTGGCGTGCGAGGGGTCGACCAGGATGGGGAGATGGGAGAGTGACCTGATCAGCGGGACCGCGCTGAGGTCGAGGGTGTTGCGGGTGGCGGTCTCGAAGGTGCGGATTCCACGCTCGCAGAGCACCACGTTGGGGTTCCCGTGGCTCACCACGTGCTCGGCGCTGAGCAGCCACTCCTCGATGGTGTTGGAGAGCCCCCGCTTCAACAGGACCGGTTTGCCGGAGCCGCCCACGGCCTCCAGAAGAGCGAAGTTCTGGGCGTTGCGCGTCCCCACCTGGAGCATGTCGGCGACGGCCGCCACCTGCTCGACGTCCCCGGGGCTCAGCACCTCGGTGACCACCGGGAGGCCGGTCTCGGCCCTCGCCTCGGCGAGGTACTCGAGGCCCTCGGCCCCGAGGCCGCTGAATGAGTACGGCGAGGTCCGCGGCTTGTAGGCACCACCGCGGAGCAGGTCGGCGCCCGCCGCCCGGACCGCGCGGGCCGTCTCCATCAGCTGAGACCGCAACTCGACGGCGCAGGGCCCCCCGGCCACCGCGAACGGCGCGCCCTCTCCGATCCGGACGCCGCCCACGGTGACCACGGTCGGCGTGGGATGCCACTCCCTGCCGACCTGCTTGTACGGCTTGCTGACCGGCACCGCCGCGATCACCCCGGGGAGCGCGACCACCGCGTCCCGGATCTGACCCGGGTTGCTGCCCAGGACCCCGATGGCCAGCCGATCCGTGCCAGGGAGCTCGATGGGGCGGTACCCTCGCTCCCGCACGTGGCGGATGACGTTCTCCACCTCGTCGCGCGTGGCCTGGTGGCTCATGAGAATGAGCATGCGGGGATTCTCGCCTATGAAGCTCACAATTCGGGGCATGCGCCAGCTGGCCGGACGCCGGCGGGCCGATCTCGTCCGCCTCGGGCCCCAGTTCCGGGCCCCGCTGACGGCCCTCCTCGACCAGGACCCGGTCGCCAATGTCTTCCTCCGCAGCGAGATGCGGCTCGGAGCCCGTCTGGAGGGCTGGTGGGGGCTGGGTGACGGGGAGGGGCTGCGAGCCGCGCTGATGGCCGGTCCGGTCGTCGTCCCCTGGATTCCCGACCTCGAGGATGCCCCGGCGATCGGCGCCGCGCTGGACCACCAGTCGCCACCCCGCCTGATCATCGGCCCCGCCCCCGCCGTCCGCGCCCTGGCCGGTCTGCTCGGGCCCCACCGCCGCCCCGTCGAGGTGCGCGACCCGCAGCCGATCATGGTCCTCGACGGACCGCCCCCCAGCCTGCCCGGAGCTCCGATCCGGCGGGGCCGGCGGGACGACCTCGACGCCCTCACCGTGGCCGCCGCCGCCATGCACCGGGAGGAGATGGGCGTCGACCCGATGGCGGTCGACGCCGTCGGGTGGCGGCTGCGCATGGCCGCCCTCATCGACCGGGGGTGGTCCTATCTCCTCGTGGAGGAGGGGCGGATCGCGTTCAAGCTGGAGCTCTCCGCCTGGACCCCCGAGGCGCTGCAGATCCAGGGGGTGTGGACCGATCCCCGCTACCGCCGTCGCGGGATCGCCACCGCGGCGATGGCCGCCGTCTGCGCCGAGCTGCTCGCGCAGGTCCCGATCTGCTCGCTCTATGTGAACGCCTACAACGAGCCGGCGCTGGCGCTCTACCGCCGCCTTGGCTTTCGCCAGGTGGGGGAGTTCGCGACCTTCATCTACTGAGAGCGACGGGGTGAGGAGGAGCGCCCCAGTACCTCGTACTGACCGCGGCTCCGAGCCGCTGGCGGGTCGTCAGTGCCCCACGTCGAGCCCGCGTCTCGCTGCTCCCACGTGCTCATCGCGTGCCCTCGAATGTTGCGCAGGCACAACCGAGAGGCGGGTACCCCGGAGGTAGGATGGGGACGCCCCGATCGCAGCGGAGCGCCCGGTGTCCGGCCGCGGGGATGAGCCGGAACTCAGGGACGGTTTCCCATGCCACCACCCGCAAGGGGAGAGGGGCGGTACATGGCGGGCCTCGACGGCCTCCGGGCCGTCGCGGTGCTCGCCGTCGTGCTCTATCACCTGAACGTCGGCTGGACGTCGGGTGGGTTGCTCGGGGTCGGCGTCTTCTTCGTCCTGTCGGGGTATCTGATCACCGACCTGCTGCTCGCCGAGCGGGAGCGCGACGGTGCCATCGCGCTGGGACGGTTCTGGCTGCGGCGCGCCCGCCGTCTGCTGCCCGCGCTCTGGGTGATGCTGGTGGTGGTCACCCTCTGGATCGTCTTCCTGGACCCCTCGCAGCTCGGCGGCATCCGCGGCGCGCTGCTCGCCGCCCTCCTCTACTTCAGCAACTGGTGGTACGCGTTCCAGCACGTCTCGTACTTCGCCAGCTTCGGGGCACCCTCACCACTCGGGCACCTCTGGTCGCTGGCGGTCGAGGAGCAGTTCTACCTGGTGTGGCCGCTGCTGCTGATTCTCGCCCTGCGCTTCGTGCACCGGCGGTGGCTGCTGATGGGATTGGTGATCGCCGGTGCGCTCGCCTCCGCATGGGCCATGGCCGCGCTCTTCCAGCCGGGTAGCGACCCCACCCGTGTCTACGAGGGCACCGACACCCGCGCCTTCCAGCTGCTCATCGGCGCCTCGCTCGCCATCGTCTGGCCGAGCCGCAACCTCACGGGACCCCTGTCGGTGCTGCGGCGCCGGGGCCTCGACGCCCTCGGTGGGCTCGGACTGGCCGTGATCGTCGTCATGGTGATGGACACCAACGAGTACCAGGCATTCCTCTACCGCGGCGGGATGGTGATCCTCTCACTGGCGACGGTGGCGGTGATCGCTGCCCTGGCTCACCCGGCGGCCCTGCTCGGCCGGATCCTCGGCGCCCCACCACTGCGCTGGATCGGGGTGCGCTCGTACGGGATCTACCTCTGGCATTACCCGATCATCGTGCTCACCACCCCCGTCGACAGCACCCCGGGGCCACTGCTGGCGCTCCTCCAGGTGGGGGCGACGGTCGCGGTCGCCGGCCTCTCCTGGCATTTCGTGGAGGAGCCCATCCGGAGGCGCGGATTCCGCCGGGTCTTCGCCGCGCTGGTCGCCCCCCGGTGGTCGTTCCGGGGGATCCCCACCGGGCTCTGGGCCGGCCTGGCCGGGGCCGGGCTGGTGCTCGGCCTCTCGGGGGTGGGCCTCTCCGGCGTGATCTCGGCGGCGCCCGCGTCGAGCGTGGTCGCGACGCCCGCCAGCCTGGTGGTGGTGCCGAGCTCCATCCGGGCGGTGAATCCCCGGCCCCCGGTCCCGACGGCTCCGCCCTGCGCTCCCCCGCCGGCCTCGCCGTCGCCGACCGCCGGGTCACCGGCCTCGCCTCCGGCGCCGAGCCTGCTGCAGGCGACCGTCATCGGCAACTCGATCATGATCGACGTCGCCCCGGACCTCCACCAGCTGCTCCCCAACGCCTACATCAGCGGCCAGGTCTCGCGGCAGATGGCGGCGCTGCCCGCCGTCATCGCCCAGCTCAGCGCGGCGGGCGAGCTCTCCCCGCGGCTGGTCATCGAGCTCGGCACCAACGGCCCGGGTTGGAGTCCCGGTCAGGTGGCGGCGGTGCTGCGCCCGCTGCAGCTCCAGCGGCTGGTGCTGGTGAACGCCGGCAACGACCCGGCCCATCCCGACTGGCCCCCGATCATCAACCAGGAGCTTGACCAGGTCGCCGCTCAGGTCCCCAACACCGTCGTGGTGAACTGGGCGGCTGCCAGCGCCGGACAGCCCCAGTACTTCACCTGGGGCGCCGCTCCCGGCGACGGCATCCATCCCGGACCGATCGGGTCGGAGGCGATGGCCGTGCTGATCGCCGAGGCGGTCGAATCGGGGAGCGCCCCGTCGCCGTCCGCCGCCGCGATGGGTCCGCAGGTCCACCTGCTCGGCTGCGCCGCCTGATCCGGTGGCCGGGGCGCGTCCCGGCCCGGCCCGGTCCGCTCAGATCAGGTGAGCCTTCCAGGCGATCAGCACCGCCGCGGCGCGATCGCTGCAGCCCAGCTTGGCGAAGATGTTGCTGACGTGGGTCTTCACCGTGTTCTCGCTGACGAAGAGTCGCTTGCCGATCTGGGCGTTGTTGCAGTGCTCGGCCATGAGCCTCAGCACGTCCAGCTCGCGGCTGGTGAGGCTGTACTCAGGGCGGTGATTCGACATGAGGGCGGGATCGAGCAGTGACTCGCCGGCGGCGACGGCGCGGATGGCGCTGGCCAGCTCCTCGAGGCTCGCGTCCTTGAGCAGGTAGCCGCGGGCGCCCGCCTGCAGGGACGGGAAGATGTAGTCCTCGTTGCGGTAGGTGGTGAGCACGATCACCTTGGCCTCGGGGTCGTCGGCACGGATCCGCCGGATCGCCTCGATGCCGTCGACGTTGGGCATCTGCACGTCCATCAGGATGATGTCGGGATGCGTCTCCCGGGCGCGCTCGACGGCCTCCAACCCGTCGGTGGCCCGCGCCACCACCCGGATGTCGTCCTCCACCTCCAGCATCGTGCAGAGACCGTGGAGGACCACGGGGTGGTCGTCGGCGACCAGGACCCGGATCACACCGGCACCGCCGCTCTGGGCGGGGCGGCCGCCACCCCGGCATCTGTGGAGACGGGGAGGTCGACGGTGATGGTGGTGCCCCGGCCGGGAGCGCTCTCCACCTGGAAGGTCCCTCCGGCTATCCGGGCCCGCTCGGACATCCCGACGATGCCGAAGGACCCGGGTGGCAGCGCGGAGGTGTCGAAGCCATGACCGTTGTCCTTCACGGTGAGCTCGACGTGGTCGCCCAGGTTGCGCAGCCGCACGGTCACCCGCGACGCCCCGCTGTGCGCGGCGATGTTGGCGAGCGCCTGCTGGGTGATCCGGAGCAGGGTGACCTCGGACTGCGGCCGGAGCGCCGGTGGCGGGGCCATGTGCTCGGCTCGGAGCCTGGCCCCGATCCCGGTGCGGTGGCGGAACCGCTCCACCTCCTTCTCGGCGGCGGAGATCAGGCCGGTCGAGGCGAGCGGCGCCGGGCGGAGGTCCCAGACCGAACGCCGGGCCTCCGCCAGGGCCGAGCGTGCCAGCTCCTGGGCGGAGGCGAGCGCCGGGATCGATCGCTCGGGGTCCCGGCTCACCAGCGCCTGGGCGGCCTCGAGCTGGATGACGATGCCGGTCAGCTGCTGGGCCAGGGTGTCGTGGATCTCGCGGGCGAGGCGCGTCCGCTCCTCGAGGACGGCCATCTCGCGGCCCTCGTCCGACAGCCGGGCGGTGCTGAGGGCCAGCCCGACCTGGTTGCCGATGGCCATCAGCAGCGCGGTCATCTCCGCCCCCGGCGCGACCGCGGCGCGGAGCCCGAGCCCGCCCAGGGGACCGGCGCCGGTGCCCATCGGCAGCCCGATCAGGACGCTGTCACCGTCCGGGCGGGTCACCAGCTGGTTGGCGGTGATGGCGGCGGAGGCGACCTCCTCGAGGGCGGGGCTGCGCTCGGCGGGCTCCGCCCGGCTGGGCACCAGGATGCCCTCCCGGTTGAGCCGGTAACCGTGGCCCCCCGTGGTCGGGAGGACGGATCGCACCGCCTCCAGGGCGCCGGCGAGGATGGCCTCGGGGTCGAGCGATCGGGTCAGCGATCCGGCCAGCTCGTTGAGGGCCAGCAGCTCCTCGTTGCGGACGCTCAGCTCGGCGGTTCGGGTGGCCACCTTCTGCTCCAGCTCCCGGCTGGCGGCGAGGATCACCTCGCGCGAGGCGTTGATCTCCTTGCGCATCCGCTCCAGGGAGGCCGCGAGGTCGCCCACCTCGTCCCTCCCCTGCGGGGGGACCTCCTCGTCGGTCCGGCCCTCGGCCAGCCGCTCCGCCGAGACCGTCAGCGCTCTGACCGGAGCGACCACGAAGCGGGAGAGCAGGGTGGCGAGCAGGAATGACACCAGCAGCAGGATGGCGACGATCCAGAGGGCACCCTGGAAGACGCTGGTCAGCGCCGAGTTGATCCCCTCCTTGAGCGCCGAGCTGCTGGGCTGGAAGTTCGCCGCGGGCACCGAGTCCACGAGGGTCCATCGGGGGTCGCCGACGCCGGCGACGAAGTAGAGCCGCTCAACCCCCCGGACCACCCCCTCGATGGGGGCGCCGAAGGTCGCACCCCCCTCGGCGTACTCCAGGTCGGCGAGCACCGACCGGCCCTGCTTGCCCTCCGGCGCGGGGAGTGCCTTGCCCGCGACCAGCGGACCGGTGAAGTCCTTGGCGGCGGTCGCGGGGGGGGCGGCGATCACCTGATTGGTGTCGTTGTCCAGGAGCAGCGGGTAGGAGCCGGCCTGGGCCGGCGCCTGGGAGATCACGCCGGCGAACTGCGCGAGCGGGACGTCTGCGCCCACCACCAGCCCGTGCTGGTCGAGCGAGTAGACGGTCTCCTCCCAGTCGCCGCCGTGGAGTGGGTTCTGGTAGGGGGTCGTCCAGGTCGGGGTCGACGTGGGCGGTGTCTCATAGAGCCGGTCGAGGAGGCTCAGGGGGATGCCCTGCGGGTTCTGCGCCAGGCCGGCCCCGCCCTCCTGGGGCAGCGACACCCCGCCCGGGCTCACCCAGACCGCCTCGTCCTGCGGATCCATGACCCAGACCGCGTCGACGTCGATCCCGGTCACCTTGGCGGCGGCCTTGACCATCGAGACCGTCGCGAACTTGCTGAGGGCCGCCAGCCGCGCCGCCCGCGTCAGCACCGGCTCGGTGCTCCCCGCCGGCATCCCGACCAGCAGCTCGGCGGTGGCCGAGGAGTTGGGGAACATGATGGCGTCGACGCCGTCGCCGAGCGGCTGTGTCTGCGGCGCGCCCACCGGCGTGGATGCCCCGCTGGGTGCCGTCGCAGCCGGGGGCGAGGGGGTGGCGGAGGCCGAGGGGGAGGTGGTGGCGGAGGGCGAGGGCGACGCGCTGGTGGAGCCGGACTGGGCGCTCAGCTGGCCGGCCAGCCCCTCCACCGTGGCGCTCAGCGTCTGGAGGTGGGCCTCGATCGCCGTCGACGCGGTGGCGTCGAGCCCGGTCTGGAACGCACCCTCCTGGTGCTGGATGATGCTGCTGTTCGTCCGGTTGACGGTGGTCTGAGTGATCCCGTGCAGGCTCACCGCGGTCAGCACGAAGAAGGCGGCGGCGGGCACCAGGGCGACCACCAGCATGGTGGCGAGGAGCCGATCGCGCAGTCGCCGCCGGGGATTGAACAGGGACAGCGCCAGCCGAGGACGCCTCATTCCCACCTCATCGGTCCGAGTCGATGTTCAGCTCCGAATCAGACCCGAGTATAAGGCCGCCCCTCTGACCCAGAGAACGCGCCAATCAGGACAGCGCTGAGGATCGTCCGCACCAGCCGTCGCCACCCCCTCGGAGCGCCCCTCCTCGTCCGCAGCCGCCCGGCCGGCGAATCCGAGGGCACCGCGGGGCGCTGCACTAGAGTCACGGTTGCGTGAGAATCTCCGCTGCCGCCGCCCCGACCGGCCGGCGATGAAGGACATCGCCGAGCTGGCCCTCGACGTCGCCGTCTCCAGCGGAGCCAGCTACGCCGACTGCCGGGTCGTGCAGCGCGGTGTCCAGGCGCTCTCCGTCAAGGACGGCAGCTTCGCCGCGGTCTCCTCCTTCGAGGACGAGGGGGTGGGCATCCGGGTCATCGTCGACGGAGCCTGGGGGTTCGCCGGCGTCGACCGCCTCGATTCGGACAGCCTGGGCGAGGCCGCCCGAACCGCCTGCCGGATCGCGCGGGCGTCCTCACGGCTGCGCCGCCAGGCGGTCCGGCTCGCCCCCTGCCCGGTCGCGGTGGGTGAGTACGCCACCCCGATCGAGCGCGACCCCTTCGAGGTCAGCCTCGAGGAGAAGATGGACCTTCTGATCCGGGCCGACGAGGCGATGGCCTCGGTGGAGGGGGTCACCACCCACGAGGCGTCGCTCGAGTTCGTGCGCGAGCACCGGTTGTTCGCGAGCAGCGAGGGGTCGGTCATCGAGCAGGTGCTGGTCCAGTCGGGGGGAGGGATGGACGCCACCGCCACCAGCCCCGACGACGTCCAGACCCGCAGCTTCCCCAACAGCTTCGGACGCCACCAGCTCTGCGCGGGCTACGAGGCGATCGAGGCGATGGACTTCGCCGGGAACGCGCCGAGGATCGCCGCCGAGGCGGTCGCCCTGCTCAGCGCTCCGCGCTGTCCCACCGGTTCGCTGACCCTGATCCTGGACGGCACCCAGGCGGCCCTCCAGGTCCACGAGTTCCTGTGGCCACCCCACCGAGCTCGATCGGGTGCGCGGCGACGAGGCCGCCTACGCGGGCACGTCCTTCCTCACCCCGGACCTCGTCGGCCGTTTTCGCTACGGCAGCGAGCAGGTGACGATCGCCGCCGACGCCACCACCCCGGGCGGGCTGGGCACCTTCGGATGGGACGACGAGGGGGTGGAGGCCCAGCGCACGGTGCTGGTCGACCGCGGCCTCTTCCGCGGCTACATGTCCTCCCGGGAGACCGCCGCCGACTACGGCTGGCTGAGCAGCGGGGCGATGCGGGCCGAGTCCTGGAACCGCATCCCGCTGATCCGGATGACCAACGTCAACCTGGAGCCCGGCCAGTCCAGCCTCGAGGAGATGATCGCCACCACCGAGCACGGCGTCTACCTCGAGACCAACCGCTCCTGGAGCATCGACGACCGGCGCCTCAACTTCCAGTTCGGAACCCAGAACGGCTGGGAGATCCGGAACGGGAGACGGGTGCGCCTGGTCAAGAACGCGCTCTACGCGGGCCGCACCCCGGAGTTCTGGAGGTCGTGCGACGCCGTCGCGGGCCCCTCCGAGTGGCGGGTGTGGGGCGTGGTCAACTGCGGGAAGGGACAGCCGGGCCAGATCATGCACGTCGGCCACGGAGCGGCTCCCTGCCGCTTCCGAGGCGTGGCCGTGACCGCGGCCTCGTGATGACCCTCGCCACCCCGGACGATCTGCTCGCGCTCGCCGACAGCGTCCTCGAGCGGGTCGGTCGCGACCGCGCCGAGGTCGTGGTGGTCGAGCACGAGGAGGGGCTGACCCGATTCGCTCGCAGCCAGATCCATCAGAACGTGGCCGAGCGCTCGCGCCGGCTCCGGCTGCGCCTGATGGGTGACGAGCAGGTGGGGGTGGCCGAGATCCGGGGTGAGGTCGAGGACCTGCCGGGGCGGCTGGTCGCCGCCGCCGAGGCGGCCCGGCGGCTCTCCCCGCCGGGGGACGTGGCCCCGCTGCCACGCCCCGACGCCGGACCCGACGGCCCGGTCGCGTTCAGCGCGGCGACCGCCGCCTGCACGCCGGAATGGAGGGCGGAGCAGGTGGCCGCCGTCGCCGCGGTGAGCGCCGTGGCCGGCCTCGAAGCCTTCGGGGCGGTGCAGACCTCGCTCACCCACACCGCCGTCGCCAACAGCCTGGGGGTTCGCCGCCACGCCGAGAGCACCGCGGTCAGCCTGATCTGCGTGACCCGGGGTGAGAACGGCTGGGGGTACGCCGACCGCCACCACCACGACGCGACCCGACTCGACGCCGAGGCCATGGCCGCGGAGGCGGTCGAGACCTGTGGCCGCAACCAGGGTGCCATCGCGGTGGAGCCCGGCGTCTACCCGGTGGTGCTCTCGCCCTATGCGGTCGCCGACCTGGTCGGACACCTCTCCGATCTCGGCTTCAGCGCGCTCGCCCACCAGGAGCACCGGAGCTTCATGCGCCCCGGTGAGAGGCTGCTGAGCTCCCTGATCAGCATCGCCGACGACGCCGGTCACCCCGCCGGGATGCCGTTCCCCTTCGACGACGAGGGGGTCTCCACCCGGGGCGTGACCTGCATCGAGGAGGGGGTCTGCCGGAGCTTCGTCCACGACAGCGCCACCGCCCTGCGCGACGACGTGCCGTCGACCGGCCATGCGCTCCCCATGCCCAACACCTTCGGTCCCTGGGCCCGGCACCTGGTGGTCTCACCCGGGGAGAGCAGCCTCCAAGAGCTGATCGCGAGCTGCGACGGCGGTCTCTACGTGACCCGGCTCTGGTACGTGCGCGACGTCCACCCGCTCCGGACCGTGATCACGGGGATGACCCGCGACGGCACATTCCTGATCGAGAACGGGCGGCTCGGACGCCCGGTCCGCGACCTGCGCTTCACCCAGAGCATCGTCGATGCCCTGGCCGACGTCCGCGGTGTCGGCCGGGAGCGATCGATCGAATTGGACGAGGGCGAGCGCGCCATGCTCGTGCCCGCCCTCGGCCTGGGCCGCTTCGCCTTCACCTCCTGATCTCCGGAGCGCCCCGCGAGGCCGGCGCGGCCTCCGGGCGTGCCCGCACCCGCCGGCGCGGCCGGGTCAGCGGAGGCGGGGGTTCCAGGCGTCCGGGGTCTGGGTCAGCGCGCTGACCGAGTCGGGAAGCCGCCCCTGGACCACGTCCTCCAGGGTCACCTGCTCGAGCACCTGTCGCAGGCTCCCCCGCACCGCCACCCAGACCGACTGGAGGTGTTCGGCGGCGCCCTTGTAGACGGTCATCTCAGGGCGGAGACCGCGGACCTCGGCGAGCGGGCCCTCGAGGACCCGGATCACGTCCGCCACCGTGATCTCCGCGGCCGGTCGGGCGAGGTAGTAGCCGCCCTGGGTGCCCCGGTGGCTGCGCACCAGGCCGCCGCGGTGCAGCTCGGTCAGGATGGCCCCCAGGAACTTGGTGGGGAGTCCCTGGGCCTCGGCCAGCGCCTGACCGGTGGTCGGCTCGTCACAGGTTGCCAGGGTGAGCAGGGCGCGCATGCCGTAGTCGACCTTGGCCGGGATGTGCATGCGCCGATTGTGGCGCGGCGAGGGCCACCCGGTGCGGTCGAGGAGGTCAGCCGACCTCGCCGGTCACGTAGGCGCGGGTCCGATCGTCCCGCGGGCTGGCGAAGATCTCGGCGGTCGGCCCCACCTCGACCAGCTCCCCGACCCGATCCTCGCCGAGCAGGAAGACGGCGGTCCGTCCGGCCACCCGGTGGGCCTGGAACATGTTGTGGGTGACCAGCACGATGGTGACCTCCGGCGCCAGCCGGGTGATCAGCTCCTCGATCTTGGCGGTGGCGATCGGGTCGAGCGCCGAGCACGGCTCGTCCATGAGCAGGATCTCCGGTTCCACCGCCAGCGCTCGGGCGATGCAGAGCCGTTGCTGCTGGCCGCCCGAGAGCCGCATCGCCGGCTGGTGGAGGCGGTCCTTGACGACGTCCCAGAGCGCCGCGTGCCGGAGCGCCGACTCGGCGGCCTCACGCAGCAGCGTCTTGCCGTGGACCCCGTTGAAGCGCAGCCCGGAGACGACGTTCTCGAAGACGCTCATCGCGGGGAACGGGTTGGGCCGCTGGAAGACCATGCCGATCCGGGTGCGCACCAGCTCGGGCCGGGTCCCCGGCGCGTAGAGGTCGAGGTCGCCGAGCTTGATCGAACCCTCGACCCGGCCGCCGGTGTGGTCGTGGAGCCGGTTGAGGGCGCGAAGCAGGGTGGTCTTGCCGCACCCGGAGGGGCCGATCAGGGCGGTCACCTCGCGGCTGGGGATGGCGAGGGTCACATTGCGCACCGCCACGTGCTCACCGAAGGAGACGCTCACGCCCTCCAGCGCCAGGCTCGGCACCCCCTCGAGGGCGGCGTCCTCGCGCGCCGGCGCCCCGACCTGGGGCTGAGCGCCGCCGGCACGGAGCGCCACCACGGTGTCGCCACCATGGACGGGCCCCGCCGCCACGGCGGCCAGCGCCGCCGGCAGGATCGGCTGCTCTGCGGTCATGTCAGTGTGCCCTCCTCGAGATGCTCCAGGCCACCAGGCGTGCCGCGACGCTCAGCAGCAGGACGAAGCTGAGCAGCACCAGCGCGGTTGCCCATGCCGTCCTCTGAGCGCTCGGGAACGCCTGCGTCCCGTCGGTGTAGATGAGCAGGGTCATCGCCGCGAGCGGCGTGGCCAGGGTGAACAGCAGGGGAGCGGTCTCGCCCGCGGCCCTGGCGATGGCGAGCAGGTTACCGGTCACCAGGTCGGGAAGGGCTCCGCGCAGGATCACCGACCGGGCCACCCGCCCGCGCCGCGCGCCGAGCGCGATCCCCGCCTCCCAGAGGTCGAGCGCGATGGTGCGCATGGCCTCCTCGTCGGCCCGGATCATGATCGGCAGCATCAGCACCGCGAGCGCGAAGGCCGCCGCCAGCGTGGAGAACTGATGCAGGGGGAGGACCAGCACCGCGTAGGCGAAGATCCCGATGATGATCGAGGGTACGCCGGTCAGCACGTCGGCGCTGAAACGCAGCGCGGCGGCGAGCTTCCCGCTCCGCTCGAAGAGGAAGAGGGCGGCGAGCAGCGAGGTGGGGATGGCGAGGACGATGGCGAGGCCCACGATCTCCGCGGTGCCGGTGATGGCCGTCGAGATCCCGCCTCCCGGTATGAAGGGAGGGGTGGGCGCGTGGGTGAGGAAGGCCCAGGAGAGGGTGCCCACCCCGCGGCTGATCGTGAAGTACACGAGCGCGACCAGCGGCGCCACCGCCGCCACCACGGCGAGCACGCAGAGTCCCAGGACGATCCTGCCGACGATCTGCCGCCGGCGCAGCGAGCGGCGGGCGGCGGTGCGGACCAGCTCGCGACGGCTGGGGGCGATCAGCACGCTCATCGCAGTGCCCCCGCGGTGTGCGCGGGGGCTCCCGAGCCGCTGCGGAGCAGGGCCTGCCCGCCGGCGTTGACGGCGACGGTGAGCAGGAGCAGCACCGCACCGAGCGCGATCACCGAGCTGGTGCCGAGTTCCGGGGAGGCCTCGGCGAACTGGTTGACGATCGCCGAGCCGAGGGTCGCTCCCGGCGTGGTGAGCGACTCCGGGATGGCGGGCCGGTTGCCGATCACCATGGCCACGGCGATGCTCTCGCCGAGGGCGCGGCCGACCGCCAGCGTGACCGCCGCGCTGACGCCGGCCCTGGCCGCGGGGAAGACCGCCCGGCGCACCACCTGCCAGCGGGTGGCACCCAGCGCGAGCGCCGCCTCACGGTCGGCGACGGGCACCCCGCCGAAGGCGGTCCGGCTCAGCGAGACCATGGTCGGCAGCGTCATCACCGCGAGCACCACCGAGGCGAGCAGGATGCTTGGGCCATACGCCTCGCCCCGGAACAGCCACCCCAGGGCGGGGACCGAGGCGAGGAACGGCTCCACCTGGTTGGCGAAGATCGGGGTCAGGACCAGCAGCCCCCAGAGCCCCACCACGATGCTGGGGACCGCGGCGAGCAGACCGATCAGGGTCGATAGCGGCCCCGACAGCCAGCGCGGCGCCAGCTCGGAGAGGAAGATCGCGGTGCCCAGCCCGATCGGCACCATCAGCACCATCGCGACCGCCGTGGTCAGCAGGGTGTCGACCACCAGGATGCCGGCCCCGTACTGGCCGGCGGCAGGGTTCCAGGTGCCCGACCAGATGAAGCCGATGCCGCTGTGCTGGAGGGCCGCCGAGGAGTCGCTGCCGACACCCACCAGCAGGCCGAGCGCCACCGCCCCGAAGAGCCCGGCGCCGGCCCAGCGGAGCGCGGAGTAGGCATGGTCGCCGAGGCGCGAACGCCGGCGACGCAGCGCACCCCGCACCCCGCTGACACGCCCGGGCCCGACGAGCCCCGACACGGCGTCGGGGCCCATCGGACCGGGCTCGTAGATCAACTCCTACCCCTCATCGGGAAGCTCACCGCTCAGCTGGCGAAGAGAGGCGTGCCCGCCGAGCCCTCGAGCTCGCGGATCGTGCTCTGCGCCAGGCTCACGACGTTGCTCGGCAGGGGCGCGTAACCGAGCGAGGCGGCGTCCTGCTGTCCGGAGGTGACCACCCAGTCGAAGAGCTTGCCGAGCGCGATCCCGGTCGAGCTGTCCGACTGCTTCTGGTACACCAGGGTCCAGCTGAAGTTGGCGATCGGGTAGGTGCCGGCACCCGCCTCGTTGACGACGTTGAAGTCCGTCGCGCTGAGGCTGGTCGCCTGCGCTCCCGCCGCGGCGATCGACTTCTCGGTGGGGGCGACGTACGAGCCCGCCGAGTTCTTGATGGCGGCGTTGACGAAGCCGTTCTGCAGTGCGTACCCGTACTCGACGAAGCCGATCGAGCCGCTGGTCTGGCTGATGTAGGTGGCGACGCCGGTGTTGAGCTGCTCGCCGATCCCGACGCTGGCCTGCGGCCAGGTCCGGGAGGGGGTGGAGGTGCCGATCGCGGTCACCCAGGCGGGCGCGGTGTCGATCAGGTACTGGTCGAGGTCATACCCGGGGCCCGAGGAGTCCGCCCGGTGAACGGCCTTGATCGCCAGGTTGGGCAGGGTGATGCCGGGGTTGAGCCCGGCGATGGCCGGGTCGTCCCAGTTGGTGATGCTTCCGTCGAAGATCCCCGCCAGGGTCGGCCCGTCGAGGTCGATCGACTTGGTGAGGCCGGGGACGTTGTAGCTGATCGCGACCCCGCCGAGGTCCACCGGGATCTGGAGGATCGTGCCACCGGTCGCGGCGGCGAGCTGCGACGCGGTCATCGGGATCTCCGAGTCCCCGAAGGCCACGGTCCCCTGCTGGATGTCGGTGACGCCCACGCTGGACCCCGCCGGCGAGTAGTTGACGGTCGTGTTCGGGTTCTTCTGGTTGTACTGGTAGAAGACCGTCTCGAAGAACGGCTCGATCGAGTTCGCGCCCGCGCCATTCAGGGTCACAGCCGCCGAGGTGGTCGTGTCGTAGGCGGCCCCCAGCAGGTTCGCCGAGGCCGGGGTGGACGACGCCGACGGCTTCGTGGTGGTGGTCGCGCTGGTGGACCCGCATCCGGCGGCGATCACGGTGACGGCCAGCACCGCCAGCGGGCCGGCGGCGCGGCGTGCCGCGGTCGCGGCGGGTCCCGATGTGGCACGACTGAATCGAAAGGCTCTCATGGTTCTCCCCTCTTGGGCGCGGCGCTTCGGCCGAGCTGACTTCAAAACCATAGCTTCGATAGAAAACCTGGCCAATCCCCAAGATGCGGTGGTCGCGCAGCCCGTACGGAGGGTCTCGAACAGCTCTCCTCGCCACCCGCCCTCCCCGCCCGGAGGGCCCACCCGTTCCCCGGCGCCGCCGGAGCACACCGGCCGCGCCGTCCGGCACCTCCCCTCCCTCTGTTACCGGGGCGATGCCCCACGGCGGCGGCGGCGCTGCTAGCCTCGCGAAACGTGGCCGCATCCCCGCCGTCGATCTCCGCGGTGCCGGCGCGGCCGGTCCGGGGGCTCACCCGGATGAGGAGCTGGCCGGCCCGTCACCGCTGGGGCCTCGCCGTCGCGGCCGTGATCTGCGCGATCGCGGTGCGCAACCTGATCGGCCTCAGCACCACCCCGGCCGGGCTCTACGCCGACGAGGCGTCGATCGGCTACAACGCCTGGACCATCGCCCACTTCGGGGTGGACGAGCACGGGGCGACCCTCCCGCTCTTCTTCCAGGCCTTCGGCGAGTGGAAGAACCCGGTCTACGTCTACCTGCTGGTCCCCTTCGTCTGGCTCTTCGGTCTGACCACGGCGGTCGTCCGCCTCCCGGCGGCGCTCCTCGGGATCGTCAGCGCGGTCGCCCTGGCCGGGTTCGCCCGCCGGGCGACGGGCTCCCGGGCGGTGGCCCTGGGGACGCTCGCCATCGCGGGGGCCACGCCCTGGCTCGCCCTCGACAGCCGGGTGGCGTTCGAGGTGCCCTCCATGGTCGCGTGCCTGGCGGTGATGCTCTGGTGCCTCGGGCGCGCCGCCGAGACGCCCGATCGACGCCTCTGGTTCGGGCTGGCCGGGCTGGCCCTCGGCGTCGCCGTCTTCGCCTACACCGTCGGACGGCTCGAGGGGGGACTGCTCGCCGTCGCGGTGGTGGTCTGCTTCGGCGGGTGGCGCCGTCTCCGGCGGCTGGACCTCTTCATCGTCGCGATCCTGGCCGCCTACCTCCTCCTCGCCCTCTGGGCGATGCGCCATCCCGGTCAGCTCACCCTCTACTTCAACTCGATCAGCATCGCCGCCGGCCATCCCTCGCCGGGCACCGTGGTGGGGCGGTTCGCCGGCAACATGGCGGCCTACTTCGGGCCCGCCTTCCTCTTCGTGAGCGGTGACCCCAATCTGCGCCAGAGCACCGGGTACGGGGGGGAGCTGCTGGTCGCCACCCTGCCCCTGCTGGTCATCGGGATCGTGGTCTGCATCCGCCGCTGGGGGGAGCCGCTGCCCCGCTTCGTGCTCCTCGGCCTGGTCCTCGCGCCGATCGCCGCGGCCCTGACCAACGAGGGGACGCCCCACGCCCTCCGGGACGCGACCGCGCTCCCCTTCTGGATCGCCACCACCGCCTACGGGCTGGACGGCCTGCGACCGCTGCTGCGCAGCCGGAGGGCATGGGCCACCGCGCTCGCGCTCGCCGTCGCGGTGGCGGTGGCGGCCGAGACCGCCCTCTTCACCGTCGACCTCTTCGGCGGCTACACGACCCGCTCGGCGATCTGGTTCGGCGGTCCCGAGATGGCGGCCATCAGCCGGGCCCACGCGCTCGCCGGAGGTCAGACCGTCTGGCTCTCCTCCCAGCTCAAGCAGCCCTACATCTACGCGTGCCTGGCCGCGCTCCCCGCCCCTCCCGGCCACGAGATCGGCCAGCGGAGCGTCGGCCTCGAGCTGGCCGAGGCCGGCTTCCGCGACATCACCGGCTCCGCCGCTCGGGCTCCGGCCCATCCCGGCGACCTCCTCGTGCTGGTCTCCGCCGAGGCCCCTCCCACCGGGGCCACCCTCCTCTTCACGGAGTCCGAACCCGAGACCTCCGGCCCCGGAGCCCCGGTGCGGGAGGTCGTGGCGGTCCGGGTCTGGAGGGCGGCGTGACCCGTCGCGGGGCGCTCGCAGGCGCTATGCTCGATCGGCCGTGGCCTCGCGAGAAACCCCGTCCGCGCCGATCCGGAAGGTGCTCATCATCGAGGACTACTACGCCCTCGCCGATATCGAGTCGCTGCTCTGCACCATGGAGGGCCACGAGGTGCGGGTCGCCAAGACGGGCGACGAGGGCCTGGCCGCCGTGGCCGACTTCAAACCCGACCTCATCCTCCTCGACCTGATGCTCCCCGGCGAGCTGACCGGGACCCAGGTGCTGGAGCGGATCCGGGCCGAGCGTGGTCAGGAACCCAAGGTGCTGGTGGTCAGCGCCCTGGTCAACTCCACCACCGCCCCGCAGCTCGAGGCCTTCGGCAACGTCCAGACCCTCGCCAAGCCCTTCAAGATCAAGGAGCTCAGCGCCCGCATCCAGGCGATGCTCGCGCAGTAGGGCAGAGAGGGGTCTTGCCAAGACCCTTCCAATCGTGCAACATACCGCGCCAAACCGGGATGGCCGCCATGGGGATGGGAGCTCCCGGGAAATGCGAGGTAGGCAGTCATGGGTACAGCTGTTGACGTCGGATTGTCCACGCCGGTGCTCGACACCGGTGCGGCCCGGGAGGGCCGGCCATGACAGTGGCCGCACAAGCCGGAGGTCCCCCGGGCGGGTCCGTTGACGAGGGACTGAAGCGCGACGTCGGCTTCCTGGGCCTGATGTGGGCCTCGGAGGGATCGATCATCGGGTCCGGGTGGTTGTTCGGGGCGCTCACCGCCACCGTCCTCGCCGGCCCCGCCGTGGTCTTCTCCTGGATCATTGCCTCGGCGATCGTCATCCTCCTCGCCCTCATCCACGCCGAGCTGGGCGGCATCTTCCATGTCAGTGGTGGGACCAGCCGCTTCCCCCACTACGCCTTCGGGAGCCTGGCCGGAGCCTCCTTCGGCTGGTTCTCCTACCTCCAGGCGGCAACCGTCGCTCCCGTCGAGGTGCTCGCCACCGTCCAGTACTTCTCGACGGTCTCGTGGGCATCCGGCTGGTTCAAGATCGACCCCGCAACGGGTGCCGGTGTCCTGCAGGGTCCCGGGATCTGGGTGGCCCTCGCCCTTCTGGTGGTCTTCGGCGCCATCAACCTGGTGGGCATCAAGTGGCTGTCGCGGAGCAACACCTGGGTCACCAGCCTGAAGGTCTTCGTCCCGGTCCTCGCCATCGTGGTGCTGGTCACCACCCACTTCCACATGAGCAACTTCACGGCACTGGGTGGTTTCTTCCTCCACACCAAGGGGACCACCCCCTTCAAGCTCATCCTGGAGGCGATCCCGGGCGGCGGCATCGTCTTCTCCCTGCTCGGCTTCGAGCAGGCGGTGCAGCTCGGCGGTGAGAGCAGCAATCCCAAGCGGGACATCCCCCGCGCGGTCATCGGCGCGACCCTCATCGGCGCGCTCATCTACATCCTGGTCCAGTTCGCCTTCATCGGGGCGCTGGCCCCGGTGACGCTCGCCCACTCCTCCACGTGGACGACACTCGGCACCAACAACCCGTCCCTCGCGGAGTCCCCGTACGCCACCCTGGCCACGATCGCCGGACTGGGCTGGCTCGCGGTGGTCCTGCGCATCGACGCGGTGATCTCCCCAGGAGGGACCGGGCTCATCTACAACACCAGCACCTCACGTCTCTCCTTCGGCCTCAGCAAGAACGGGTTCGTCCCCCAGGTGTTCGAGGCCACCAGCAAGAAGACCAAGGTGCCGGTCTTCGGGATCATCATCGCGACCATCGTGGGTGCAGTCTTCCTGCTCCCCTTCCCGGCCTGGAGTGCGCTGATCGGTCTCGTCACCAGCGCATCGGTGCTCATGTATGCGGGTGCACCACTCTCGCTCGGGGCCCTGCGCTACTCGAAGCCGCAGCTCCACCGTCCCTACCTGCTCCCGCTGGCAGCCGTCCTCTGCCCGCTGGCCTTCGTCTGCGCCAGCCTCATCGTCTACTGGGCGGGTTGGGAGACCTACAGCACCCTCATGGTGGCGGTCGCCATCGGCTACATTCTGATGCTCATATCCGCGGCGTTCAAGCTCAACCCCAAGGCGCCCAAGATCGACTGGATCGCCGGGATCTGGATCTTCCCCTACCTGATCGGGATGGGGATCATCTCCTTCTTCGGGCAGTTCGGCACCGGAGGTGCCATCGGCGGGCTCATCGCCAAGAACGCAGCGGGGGTCTCGCATTTCATGGTCGGTGGCACCGGCTTCATCCCCGGCGACGTCGGCATCCCCTTCTGGTGGGACCTCGGCGTCGTCGCCGTCTTCAGCCTGATCATCTACTACGTGGCGATGGCGCTCCGTCTTCCGGAGGCCAAGGTGGACGAGTACGCCTCCCACCTCTACCCGCCCGAGGGTGTGGTCACCCCCGAGACGGAGGAGGCTCTCTACTAGTCGACCGACCCGACGCACGGCCCGCGTGAGCGGTGCCGGGAGGGTGGAGAGGGCCGCGAGGCCCTCTCCACCAGCGGCGGGATCCGTGCCCTGCCCGTGAGGCTTCCGCCACCGGATGTCACCCGGTGGCCCGGGAGGCGAGGGGTTGGTCCGCTCAACCCGTCCGGGAGAGGCCGGCCCCGGAGGTCTCTCCGCCGCGCAGCGCGGCGAGCCCGGCGGCGACCACGGACGCCACCGCCAGGAATGCCGCGCAGCTGAAGAATCCACTGAGCACGCTCGCCGGGTGGGTGAGCCCCGCGGCCGCCACGCTGAGGATCAGCGCGGCAAGGGCCTGTCCGGTCGCCGTCCCCATGCCCCTGGTCATGTTGAGGACGCCGCTCGCCACCCCCGCCTGCTGGCGGGGCGCCGACCCCATGATCGCCGCGTTGTTGGCGGGGGTGAACAGCCCCAGCCCCAACCCGAGGCCCGCCAGCCCGGCGAGCAGGGCGGCCCCGGAGGGGCGGACCAGGCCGAGGGTCCCCAGGCTGGCCGAGGCGAGCAGCATTCCGGCCACCGTCGGCAGCCGTGCCCCCCACCGGTCCGCCGCCCGGCCGGCGAACGGCGCCACCACCCCGAAGGCCACCGGCATGATGCTGAGCTCGAGGCCCGCGACGCCCGCTCCGAGGTGTTCGGGGCCGCTCTCCAGGTAGAAGGCGGCGGCGTACAGCGCCCCGAACATCACGAGGTAGGAGAGGAGACCGCTCGCAGCCCCCGCCGAGAAGGGGATCCTGCGGAAGAGGGAGAGGTCCAGCATCGGGTGGGGCGTGGTCGCCTCGCGGACCAGGAAGGCGGCTCCCAGGGCGGCGCAGCCCGCCAGCAGGCCGGCGAATTCTCCGGAGACGCTGCCCCGGCCGTCGGCGAGCGAGGTGATCGCGTAGAGGAGGGCGGCGACCGCGGGGACGAAGAGAGCGAGGCCGGCCCAGTCGAAGCTGGTCTGCCGCTGCAGGTGGCGGCTCCGGGGGATCAGGAACCAGGCCAGGGCGAAGGCGAGCACCCCGACCGGGACGTTGACCAGGAAGATGAGGCGCCAGCCCCCGGCGGCGATCAGGAAACCGCCGGCGGCCGGCCCCAGCGCGAGCCCCAGCGCCTGCGCCGTCCCCTGGATGCCGATCCCGCGCCCCAGCTCCTCCGGAGGCATGGCGAGGGCGATGATCGCGACGCTGTTGGCCTGGAGCATCGCTGCCCCCACCGCCTGGAGCACCCGGAAGCCGTCGAGGGCACCGAGGCTCGGAGCCAGGCCGCAGAGGGCGGAGCCGGCGATGAAGACCAGGAAGCCGTAGGTGTAGAGGAGCTTGTGCCCGACCATGTCGGCGAAGCGGCCCACCGCGGTGACCAGGGCGACCAGCACCACCAGGTAGGTCAGCCCGACCCAGGTCACCGATCCCAATCCGGCGTGGAAGGCGGTGCGGAGGGTGGGGTAGGCGACCGTGACGATGCTGGCGTCGAGCTGGCCCATGAAGGCGCCGATGCACACCGTCGCCACCGCCAGCCAGTGGGCGTCCGCGCGGCTGGCGATGCGGCGCGGCCGGGCCGGTTCGACGAGGAGGCGGCGCCAGCCCGTGGGGGGTGCGGCGAGCTCGTCGATGACCCGGGCGGGGAGGCGGTGCTGGGGGAGGGTGACCCCGGCGCGCGCCGCCGAGATGTGGTGGGTCGGTCCCGCCGGGTTCGGCTCGCCAACACTCGCCCCGCCGGCGGCCGGGTCGTGCCGATGGCGCCTCTCCATCGGGCTCGATGATGGCATCACGACACGCCGGCACCATTGCGATGCAGCCTCTTTCAGCTAGTGGAGAGGGAGCGGCCGCAGAGCTGTCTCACGCCGCCTGGTGCCCGCCGGCGACAGCCTCGGGATTGTCTCTGAGTCCCGACGCCCCGGCCTTCTCGCAGGCTCAGCCGGCCTCCACGGGCGTGGGCTCGTCCGGCGCCGTCTCCGGCGCCCCCCGGCCGTCGCCGTCCTCGAAGCGGCTCCCGTAGACGGCGAAGTATCGCGCCTCGGGGTGGTGGAGGACGATCGCTGCCGTGGACTGCTCCGGCACCAGCTGGAAGCCCTCGGTGAGGGTGACCCCGATCCGCTCCGCGGGGACGATCCGGAAGAGGACCTCGTGGTCGGCGAGGTCCGGGCAGGCGGGGTAGCCCCACGAGTAGCGGCGGCCCTGGTCGGCTCCCAGCCCCAGCTCGCGGCGGATGTGGGCGTGGATGTACTCGGCGGTGGCCTCTGCCATCTGGGTGGCGAAGCCGTGGATGCGCAGCATGTCGTCGTAGTCGCCCTCGGCCTGGAGCCGGTTGGAGATCTCGCTCGCCCGGGGCCCGGTGGTCACCACCTGGAGCGCGATGACGTCGCGCTCGGCCCCCGCTGCGAGTGCTCGGGGGCGGACGTAGTCGGCGAGGCAGAGCCGGTTCTGCTCCGCCTGCCGGGGGAAGGTGAAGCGCTCGATCTCCCGCTCGTGGTCCTGGGGATCGAAGACCACGACGGAGTCACCCTCCGCCAGCGCCGGCCAGTACCCGTAGACGGCCTGCAGGTCGAGCCAGCCGTCGCGCTGCGCCTCCCGCAGCGACCTCTCCAGGCGGGGCTCGAGCTCGGTCCGCACCAGCTCGTCCCACCGCTCCGGGTCATGGATTCCGCGGAACTGCCAGCTCATCTTGAAGAGGGAATTGCGGTCGATGTGGGGATACACCGACTGGACGTTGATGCCGGTCACCACCTGCGGCCCCCAGAAGGGCGGCGTGGGAATGGCCGCATCGGTGCGGGTGTCGCTGCGCGTCCGGGTCACGACCCGGGGCAGCTCCGCCCTGGCCGCCGCCTTCGCCCGCTCCTGCTCGCGGAAGGTGGCCGCCTCGGCGCGGGTCCGCTCCACCAGCGGCACCCGGCGCTCCGCGTCGAGGAGCTGGTCGCAGATCGACAGCCCCTCGAAGGCGTCCTTGCAGTAGAAGACGCCGGGCTCGTAGACCCGCTCCTGGTCGAGGTAGAGGATGCGCCGGCCGAAGCCGCGGTTGATGGCGGCGCCGCCGATGATCAGCGGGTAGCCGAGCCCGCGGCGATCGAGCTCGTCGACCATCATCGGCATCTGCTTGCTGGTGCTGACCAGGAGGGCGCTGAGGCCGATCACGTCGGCGTCCACCTCCACGGCCTTCTCGACGATGGTGGTCAGCGGGACCTGCTTGCCCAGGTCGTGGACGGTGTAGCCGTTGTTGCTGAGGATCGTCTTGACCAGGTTCTTGCCGATGTCGTGGACGTCGCCGAACACCGTGGCCAGCACCACCTGGCCCTTGGTGTACCCCTCGGTGCGGTCGAGGTACTGCTCCAGGTGGGCCACCGCCCGCTTCATCACCTCGGCGCTCTGGAGGACGAAGGGGAGGATGAGCTCGCCGGCCCCGAAGCGGTCGCCCACGTCCTTCATGGCCGGGAGCAGGGTCTCGTTGAGCAGCGTGACCGGGTCGCGATCGCGGAGGGCCTCGTCGATCAGGGCCTCGATGCCCTCCTTGCGGCGGTGCAGGATCTGGGCGTGGATGCGCTCGGGCGCCGCCAGCCCGGCGAAGGGGTCGACCTTCTCAGCACCCACCCGCTCGGTGACCCCGGCGAAGTGGTCGATGTAGCGGGCGAGCGCGTCACCCCGCCGGTTGAAGATGAGGTCCTCGACCAGCTCGCGCCGCTCGGCGCTGACCTCCGCGTACGGCACGGTGTGGGCGGGGTTGACGATCGCCGCGTCCAGGCCGGCCTCGACCGCGTGGTAGAGGAAGACGCTGTTGAGCACCGCCCGGGCCGGAGGGGTCAGACCGAACGAGACGTTGCTCACCCCCAGCGAGGTGAGCACCCCGGGGAGCTCCCGCTTGATGAGGCGGATCCCCTCGATCGTCTCCACCGCCGAATCCACCCACTCGGCGTCGCCCGTCGCCAGCGTGAAGGTGAGGTCGTCGAAGAGGAGCTGATGGGGCGCCAGCCCGTACTCGTCGCAGGCGATGTCCCGGATCCGGCGGGCCACCTCCAGCTTGCGGTCACGGGTCCTGGCCATCCCCTGCTCGTCGATGGTGAGGGCGATCACGCACTGGCCGTGGTCGCGGACCAGTGGCAGCACCGCGTCGCAGCGCGCCCGTCCGTTCTCCAGATTGACCGAGTTGACGATGCCGCGGCCCGGGTAGGACTCGAGGGCGCGCCGGAGCACCAGCGCGTCGGTGGAGTTGAAGACGAGCGGGGCCTCGACCGCCTGCTGGAGCGCCTTGACCGCGGCCGCCATCTGATCGGCCTCATCGTTGCGCTCGGTGACGGCGACGCAGACGTCGAGGGCATGGGCTCCGCCCTCGACCTGGCCCTGGGCCACCCGGACGATCCCGTCGTAATCGTCGGCGAGCAGCAGCTCCTTGATCCGCCGCGACCCCTGGGCGTTGACCCGTTCGCCGATCAGCAGCGGGCGCGGCTCCTGGTGCAGCTCGGTTGCCCGGATGCTGGAGGCCAGCCGTGGCTGCTCGTCCGCCTCGCGGACCAGGGGCGTGGCTCCGCCGACGCGGTCGACCAGGGTCGCGATGTGAGCCGGGGTGGTCCCGCAGCAGCCACCGACCACGTTGATGCCCAGGACGCGGACGAACTCCTCGAGCTGGTCGGCCATCGGCGCCGGCTGCATCGGGTAGTGGGCGCGCCCGCCGACGTTGATCGGCAGCCCCGCATTGGGGATGCAGGAGATGGGCAGGCGGGTGTGCTGGCTGAGATGGCGGATCGGCTCCCGCATCTGGTCGGGGCCGGTCGAGCAGTTGAGGCCGACGACGTCCACCCTCAGCCCTTCGAGAATGGCGAGCACGGCGGCGATGTCGGTGCCGAGCAGCATCCGGCCGGAGACGTCGAGCGAGGCCTGGGCCTGGATCGGGACCCGGCGACCGGTGTGCTCGAATGCCTCGCGCGCTCCGAAGATCGCCGCCTTCACCTCCAGGATGTCCTGGCTGGTCTCGAGGAGCAGGAGGTCGACGCCACCCGCCAGGAGCCCCTCGGCCTGCTCGCGGAAGGCCGCCAGCAGCTCGCCGAAGCCGATCCGGCCCAGGCTCGGGTCGCTGCTGGCGGGGAGGAAGCCGGTCGGCCCCATGCTGCCGGCGACGAAACGCGGTCGGGTGACGGTGGCATGCTCGTCGGCGAGCCGCCGGGCCAGCGCGGCCGCCTTCTCGTTGAGCTCCCGCGTCCGCTCCCGGGCGCCCCATTCGGCCAGCCGCAGCGGGCTCGCCTGGAACGTGCAGGTCTCGATGACGTCCGCCCCGACCTCGAGGTAGGAGCGGTGGACCCGCTCGATGAGCTCTGGGCTGTGCAGGACCAGCCCGTCCACCCACCCCTCGAGGGCCGCGCCCCCGTACTGCTCCGCGGTGGGCTCGAGCGCCTGCAGGCTGGTCCCCATGGCGCCGTCGAACACCAGGACGCGCCGGCTCAGCGCCTCCAGGTACGCCGATTCGTTCATGGGGGGTCCTTCAACTTGGCCTGAGCGCCCCTGCCGGGACGGCCGGCCTGAGACCGGCGGGGTGGATTCCGCGGGCCCGGCCGGTCCGCCGAGGGGCATCGAGCCTCCCTAAGGATGACAGACGCCCCGCGGTCCGGCCTCCCGTCAGGGCGCGACCGGTGGCGCGATGCGGGTCGCCATCACCCTCGCAGCCACCTCCCGGGCCTGCTCGGCGCGCTGCTCCGTGCTACGCTCGCCAGGCTCGGCGCTTCCGCCGATCCGTTCGCAACCCCACGAGGAGACACTTTGGCGCGACGTCCACCTCGACCAGGCGTGACCCGCCGGCGCAGTCCGGCGCGGCGGCGCGAGCCCACCGATGGCGTGGCTCCCGCCGAGGTCAAGGAGGAGACGATTGAGATGGACGCCACCGTCGTCGAGCCTCTGCCCAACGCGATGTTCAAGGTGCGGCTCAAGACCGGACAGGACGTTCTCGCCTACACCTCGGGCAAGATGCGCAAGTTCTACATCCGCATCCTCATCGGCGATCAGGTGAGGGTGGAGCTGAGCCCCTACGACCTCACCCGCGGCCGGATCACCTTCCGCTACAAGTAACCGGGTCCCCGGTCGCGGAACCAGGCCACCGTCGCCTCCAGCCCGGCGTCCAGCGAGAAGCGCGGGCGCCACCCCAGACGGTCGGCGGCCAGGGACGCATCGAGGCAGGAGCGACGCTGCTCCCCCGGCTTCGCCGGTCCGTGGGTCGGAGCGCCGGTGACCCCGATGATCCTGGCCAGGCTCCGGTGCAGCCCGTTGACGTCGCACTCGGTCCCCGTCGCCACGTTGTAGGCCCCGGGTGGCCCGGCCAGCGCGGCCAGGTTCGCCGCGATCACGTCGGCGACGTAGACGTAATCCCGCGTCTGGCCGCCGTCGCCGTTGATGGTCGGGATCTCACCGTGCAGCATCCGCTCGGTGAAGATGGCCACCACACCCGCCTCGCCGTGGGGGTCCTGTCGGGGCCCGTAGACGTTGCTGTAGCGCAGGGCCACGAACTCGATGCCGTACACCTGGCTGTAGACGTTGCCGTAGAGCTCCGCGGCGGCCTTGGCCGCCCCGTAGTTCGAGGCCGGCCGCTGAGGGTGGCTCTCCGGGGTGGGGATCGTCTCCGTGTCCCCGTAGATGGCGCCGCCGCTGCTCGCGAAGACGAACCGCTGCACCTCTGCCGTCGCACAGGCCTGGAGCAGGTTGACGGTGCCGAGCACGTTGACCCTGGTGTCGAGCGCCGGCTCGGCCAGCGAGCGCCGCACGTCGATCTGGGCCGCCTCGTGGTAGACGATCTCGGGCCGGGCGGCGTCGAGGATCTCGCCCAGCTCGCCGGTGATGTCGGTCTGGACGAAGCGCGCTCCGGGTGGGACCTGGGAGCGCCGTCCGCGGGAGAGGTCGTCGACCACGGTGACCTCATGGCCTTCCGCCAGCAGGGCCTCGGCGAGGTGGGAGCCGATGAAGCCCGCACCACCGGTGACCAGTGCCCTCACACCAGTGAGCCGGTGGCCGGCTGCCCCTCGTCCCGCAGCGCGTGGCCGGACGGATGTCCGCCACCGCTTGCCGCCGATTCGCGCGACATCCGGAAGTTGACCAGGGCGAAGACCACGAAGCCGATGATGAGCAGGCTGCCGTAGCTGATGCTGCCGTCGAGCAGGGCGATCGAGACCGCCGCCGCCTTGCTGATCCCGGCGACGATGATCAGCGCCGTGGTCACACCGAACTGGACCAGCCCCACCCCACCGGGGGTGAAGGGGACGGTGGTCAAGAGGGCCGCCACCAGCGCGACCAAGACGAATTGCGACGGCCCGACCTGGTTGCTGAAATGGAGGGCCGCGATCACCAGTCCGAGCCGGCCGGACTCGCAGACCCACACCGCCACCGTCAGCGCCAGCAGGGTCGGCCAGCGCCCGAGCGACGAGACCGCGCCGCTGCGGAATGACTCGTAGCGACGGAAGATCGGGTCCGGGAGCAGCCGGAGCAGCCGCATCCCCCGCCCCGCCCGCATCATCACGATGAGCCCGATGCCGACCGCCATGAGCAGCGCCCCGAAGATGACGTAGGGGACGAGGGCCCCCGAGTTGCGCTTGTGGAAGATGTACGCCCCCGAGGCGAGCAGCAGCAGCATGAGGACGCAGAGGTCGAGGAGCCGCTCGCTGACCACCGTTCCCAGCGCCTTGCTGCCGGGGATGCGCTCACGGACGCGCCCCAGGTAGGCGCGATAGACGTCACCCATCTTGGCGGGGACGACGCAGTTGACGAAGAACGACGCCACCACCAGGGGGGCGAGCCGGCGGGCCTTGCGAACCTCCCCGGCGTTGGCCAGGAGCACCTGCCAGCGGATCCCACGGGCCACGAAGGAGAGGTAGTAGACAACGATGGCGAGGAGGTAGAAGAGGAGATTCGCCGCCCGGATCTTGGCCCAGGCCTCTCCCCAGGGGATGTCCGCTCGCCAGACGACCACGGCCACGATGATCACCGCGGCCAGGATCGATAGAAGCGTTCGTTTGGTCAGGAAGCGGCCGATGACGGCCGGGGCCTGCTCGGCCCCCGGGTCGTCGACCGCAGGCGTGGCTCCGCTCACGGTGGCTCGCACCCTAGCACGCCGACCCTGACGACGCGGTTACGCCGCCGCGGCAGGATCGCCCCGGGCACGGATCACTGCCGGACGCGGCTGATCAGCGGACGCTGCGGGGGGGCGGGTGCAGCGGCTCCACCCCCGCCGCCGTCCCGCTCGGCCAGGATGCGTGCCACCTGGTCCGCCTTCATGTTCGCCCCGGATCGCGCGCCGACCGGGCGGCTGTCCCACTGGCGCAGCTTGTACACCCCCTTGAGAGAGGAGTAGGGGATGCCCAGCGTCCGCATCTCCGGGACCCCCGGCTCCACCGCCTTCCAGAGGCCCCCGAACCGACCCAGCAGCGAATCCGGTGCCACCGAGGCGCGCAGCACCTGACCGTCGATGAAGTGGAAGGCGGCGCGGTCCCACTCGGGCAGATCCTCGGGGACGGGCTCGGGTTGGCCGACCACCAGCTGCCGGATCGCGCTCAGGGGGAAGAGGGCTCGCTCGTTGTTCGGATCGGCGCCGCGCACCTCGGCCTCGACCAGAGGTCGGTCGAAGCTGAGATCGGAGATCTCTGCGTGGAGGATCTCACCGTCCAGGAAGCTGATCAGCACGAGGGGCACCGGGGCAGCGTATCAGGACCGAACCGGGCGGATTGCAAAGACCCCCGGGGGCTCGGCCCCCGGGGGTCTCAGATGCTGGGATCAGTTCCGTCAGGGCGCCGGGGGCGCCGCGGGAGCCGCGGGGGCTGCGGGCGGCGGGGTGGTGCGCTTGACGGTGCGCCGCGGCGCGCTGCGCTTGACGGCGGTCCGCTTGACACCGGTCCGCTTGACGGCCGGAGCCCGCTTGACCGCCGGTGCCCGCTTGGCCGCCGGCGCCCGCTTGGCTGCCGGTGCCCGCTTGGCCGCCGGTGCCCGCTTGGCCACCGCTGTCCGCTTCACGGCGGTCCGCTTGACACCGGTCCGCTTGACCGCCGGTGCCCGCTTGGCCACCGCTGTCCGCTTGGCCGCCGGTGCCCGCTTGGCCACCGCGGTCCGCTTGGCGACGCGCTTGGCGACGCGCTTCGCCGCCGGGGCCCGCTTGGCGGCCGGTGCCCGCTTGGCCACCGCCGCACGCTTGGCGGGACGCCTCTTGACGGCACGCTTCGCGGTTCCACCGCGCACCTTGGCGGCGACCTGCGACAGCGCCTTGCGGAGCTCGCCGTCCAGTCTCTCCACCGACTTCTCGAGGCCGGCGAGTCGCTTCTCGAGCTCGCCGACGGGCAGTGCCTTCACCAGCCCCTGGACCGCCTTGAGGAGATCTCCGCCGGCGCTGGTGCGCGGTGCAGCGGCGCGGGGCCGCCGAACCGTGGCTTTGACGGCTCGCTTCGCGCCGCCGCTCTTGCTTCGTCTGGTCCTGGCCATAAGCTGAAAGCCTCCGTTGGGTGTGACCGCCTGCGGTCTGCGGGCTGTCGGTCCTGCGTTTTGGACAGGGAGTGGTTAATCGCTCCCGTCAGGATTGCCACATAGCATGCAGCGTACATACATGGTTGTCAACGTGTCAGGACGATCGTCGCTCCGGCGCGAGCCCTGTCGCAGTCGCAGAAGCCCGGTCACCGGTCGTGCGTCGCCACCGCCATTGGCGCGGCGAAAGCGATGCGCGGGGGCACGTGCACGCTCCGATCGATCGAGTCGCAGGCCCTGTCATGGTGGTCGGACCGGCTCGCCGGTGTGCGTCCGGTGCGGTCCACACCAAGACTTGCAGTCAGCCCAGTCGTCGGTACCAGAGCGATGTGGGACGGAGCCCGGAGCCGTCGGGACGCATCGCGTAGTCCGGGATCACGCCGACCTTTATCCAACCCAGATGGGAGTAGAGGTGCTCCGCGTCGCTGCCGGTCTCGGTGTCGAGGATGAGCAGCGTGCGCCCCAGCGCGCGGGCCTCGACCTCGACCTGACGCATCAGCCGGGCTCCGACACCCATCCGCCGGGCCGACCGATGGACCAGCATCTTCTGCACCTCGGCGCGGTGGGTGGCGTTCGCCTGCCAGGCGAGCACCAGCTGCGCGCAACCGACCACCCGGTTGCCGAGGAACGCAGCCAGGACCACGCGGCGTCCCAGATCCATCTCGTGGAGCACACCGGCGAACCAGTCGCGTGCCTCGTAATGGGCGAGTGGCGCAAGGAAGCTGACCGACGCGCCTCCCTCCACGGAGTTGACCAGGAGGTCGGCCAGGTCGTCGAGGTGGCGCCGTGCGGAGACCGAGTCGAGGCGGCGAATGACCACCTCGGACCGGCCCCTGGGAGTGGGCTCGGGCATCGCGGTCACGGCAGAAGGTTACATGCCGGGTCGGTGGGCGCATCATCGAGTTCGATGCAGGCTGCCCGACCACTCACCCACCGGGCGATGGTCCTCCGCGAGCGCGCCACCCCGCTGGTGAGCGAGCAGCGCCCGATCCCCGTGCCCCGCGCCCACCAGGTGCTGCTGCGGGTGGCCGCCTGCGCGGTCTGCCGCACCGATCTCCACGTCGTCGACGGTGAGCTCGATCGCGGTGTCCTCCCGGTGGTGCTCGGGCACCAGGTGGTGGGCACGGTGGTCGCGGCCGGGCCGGACGCCGTGCTCCGGGTCGGTGCGCGAGTTGGCGTCCCGTGGCTGGCCTGGACCTGCGGGCGCTGCGCGATGTGCCGTGCCGGTCGCGAGAACCTCTGCGTCGACGCCCGCTTCACCGGGTGCGACGTCGACGGTGGCTTCGCGGAGCTCACCCTCGCCGACTCCCGCTACTGCCTCCACCTGCCCGAGGGCTACGCCGACGTCGAAGCGGCCCCGCTGCTCTGCGGCGGCCTGATCGGGTACCGCGCGCTGCGGATGGCCGGCGACGCCCCCCGGCTCGGCCTGTACGGCTTCGGCAGCGCCGCCCACATGATCGTCCAGGTGGCTCGCCATCGCGGCTCGCAGGTGTTCGCCTTCACCCGCGCCGGCGATCGCGCGGCCCAGGAGTTCGCCCTCAGCATGGGGGCGAGCTGGGCGGGCGAGAGCACCGGCCCGGCCCCGGAACCGCTCGACGCCGCGATCATCTTCGCCCCGGCCGGCGAGCTGGTGCCCCTGGCCCTGGCCGCCCTCCGGCCGGGGGGGACCGTGGTCTGCGCCGGCATCCACATGAGCGACATCCCGAGCTTCCCCTACTCGCTGCTCTGGGAGGAACGCTCGATCCGCTCGGTGGCCAACCTGACCCGGGACGACGGCGCCGAGTTCATGCGCGTGGCCGACGAGGTGCGGATCACGGTCGAGACCGAGGTCCTCCCCCTCGCCGAGGCGGGGCGGGCCCTCGAGCTGCTGCGCTCGGGTCGGGTGCACGGGACCGCCGTCCTCGTCCCGGACGGCCCGCCTGCCCCCGGGCCGCTCACGGCGCCGATCCCGGCTCGGCCCGGGCAGGTGTGAGATCCCGCCGAGCGGGTACAAAGTCCCCATGACCGAGCACAGCGCCGAGCTTCTCCCCGTCCTTCCTCTCGACGACGTCGTCGTCCTGCCCCATATGACCGTCACCGTCGCCGTCCAGGGCGAGGGGCAGCGCGCCGCCATCGAGGCGGCCAATCAGGGCAACCACCTGGTCCTGCTGGTCCCCCGCATCGACGGCAAGTTCGGCAGCATCGGCACCGTCGCCCGGCTCCAGGAGTCGGGGAAGCTGCCCACCGGGGCCGAGGTCTCGATCTTCACCGGTCAGCACCGGGCTCGCCTGGGAGCGGGACAGGCCGACGTGGGCGGCGCCCTCTGGGTGCAGGTGGACCCGGTCCCGGACGGCGACAACCCCTCCGAGGCGGCCGTCGAGCTGGCCCGCGAGTACCGCGCCCTGGTCGAGAGCCTGCTCGAGATCCGCGGCGCCGCCGGCGCCATCCAGTTCCTCCGCGAGGCGCGCAACCCGGGGCACCTCGCCGATCTCGCCGGCTACTCGCCCGACTTCAGCCTCGCCCAGAAGCTGGAGGTGCTCGAGACCGTCGATGTCGAGGAGCGGCTCAGGAAGGTGATCGCCTGGACCCGGGAGACGCTCGGCGAGGCGGACCTGAAGGACCGCATCCGCACCGAGGTCGCCGAGGGGATGCAGAAGACCCAGCGGGAGTTCATCCTCCGCCAGCAGCTCGAGGCCATCAAGAAGGAGCTGGGCGACGGCGGCGACGACGTCGCCTCCACCTACCGCAAGCGCCTGGCCGACGCCGGGATGCCGGAGAAGGTGGCCGCCGAGGTGGAGCGGGAGATCGACCGGCTGGAGCGGACCAGCGAGCAGAGCCCCGAGCACGGCTGGATCCGCACCTACCTCGACTGGATGTTCGACATGCCGTGGGACCGGCGCTCCGACGACAACTTCGACCTCGGCTCGGCGCGCGAGGTTCTGGACCACGACCACACCGGGCTGGAGGACGTCAAGGAGAGGATCATCGAGTTCCTCGCCGTCCGCAAGCTTCGCCAGGAGCGCGGCCTGGAGGTGGTGGGCGGTCGCGGCTCGGGCGCGATCATCACGCTGGTCGGTCCGCCCGGGGTGGGCAAGACCTCGCTCGGCGAGTCGGTGGCGCGTGCCCTGGGACGGAAGTTCGCCCGGATGTCGCTGGGCGGCATCCGCGACGAGGCCGACATCCGCGGCTTCCGGCGCACCTACGTCGGGGCCCAGCCCGGAAGGATCGTGCGCGCCCTCAAGGAGGCCGGCACCAAGAACCCGGTGATCATGCTGGACGAGATCGACAAGATCGGTGCCGACTGGCGCGGCGACCCCTCGTCGGCGCTTCTCGAGGTCCTCGACCCGGCTCAGAACTCGACGTTCCGGGATCACTACCTCGAGGTGGACCTCGACCTCTCCGAGGTCCTGTTCATCCCCACCGCCAACGTCTCCGAGACCATTCCCGCTCCGCTGCTCGACCGGATGGAGCTGATCCGGCTGGACGGCTACACCGAGCAGGAGAAGCTCGCCATCGCCCGCGACCACCTCCTCCCCCGCCAGGTGTCCCAGGCGGGGCTGACCCCGGACGAGCTCCAGATCTCGGACGACGCCATCCTCAAGGTGGTGACCGATCAGACCCGCGAGGCCGGGGTGCGCAACCTGGAGCGCGAGCTGGGCCGGATCTCCCGCAAGGTCGCCACCCGGATCGCCACCGGCGCCCTGGAGACGCCAGTTGTGGTCGGATCTGACCAGATCAGGGAGTACCTCGGCAAGCCCAAGTTCGACAACGAGGTCGAGGAGCGCACCGCGGTGCCGGGGGTGGCCACCGGGCTCGCGGTCACCGGGGCGGGCGGCGACGTCCTCTTCGTGGAGGCGGCCACCGGGGGTTCCGACGGCAGCCTGACCCTGACCGGGCAGCTCGGCGACGTCATGAAGGAGTCGGCGCAGATCGCCCTCTCCTACGTCCGCTCGCACGCCGAGCGGCTGGGGATCAACCCCGAGGCGACCGCCAAGGGCTTCCACATCCACGTCCCCGAGGGTGCCGTCCCCAAGGACGGCCCGTCGGCCGGCGTCACCATGACCACCGCCATGGTCAGCCTTCTCACCGGCCGCCCGGTGCGCAGCGCGGTGGGGATGACCGGCGAGGTCACCCTCCAGGGCCTGGTGCTCCCCATCGGCGGGGTCAAGCAGAAGGTGCTGGCCGCCCACCGGATGGGACTCACCGAGGTGATCCTCCCGCGGCGCAACGAGAAGGACCTCGACGACCTCCCCGAGAGCGTCCTCAAGGCGATGAAGTTCCACCTGGTGAGCCGCGTCGACGACGTCCTCGCCGCGGCCCTGGAACCCGGCACCGCGGAGACGGGCGCGGCGGCCTGAGCCGGTCGCGACCACCGGCGCCCGGCCCCGGCCCCGGCGCCCGGAGCCGGCTGAGATCGACTCGGCTGAGCCCGGCGCCCTCCGGGGAGCCGGTGTCGCGCCCTCCTATACTCGAATGGCCGTGACCGACCTCGGCCCGCTGAACGATGAGATCGACACCCTGATGGGCACGCTTCGCGCGGAATCGCGCGACATCCGGGTCTTCTTCCAGGTGTTCGCGTCCAAGCTGACCGCGGCGCTCCCCGATGCCGTGGAGGTGGAGCGAGAGGGATCGGTCTTCGCCCGGAGACGTCCGGTCCGGAGGCTCACCGTCCGTGCCGGCGACGACCTCCTGGAGGCGGAGATGACCCGGGATGGGCTGGTCTGCCGCGAGATCCAGGTGCTCAACGGCCTCACCGACGAGATCAGCTTCGAGGCCTGGTTGCGGGTGCTCGCGGCATCGCTGCGACAGAAGGCGCGCAGCACCGCCGACGCGAGCGCGGTGCTCCGGGCCCTGCTCACCTGAGCCGCGCCGGCGGCGGCTGCAGCCCCGCCGGTGCGCAGCAGCACCCGGGCGGCAGGCCCGCGCTCTCCGGGCACCCGCACGCCGAGACACCAGATGTAGTGTGGCGCCGTTCCGAAGGCCACCAGATGGAGGCCGGGGGCCGCCGGGGCTCTGCTACCATTCGCGAATGGAAGATCACCGCGCGCGGCTGACCGACCGGGGGGCCGGCGAGAGGGGCCATGGAGGTTGAGCTGGGGCGCTCCAAGCGCGCCCGCCGGGCCTACGGTTTCGATGAGGTGGCCCTCGTCCCCGGACGGGTGACCATCGATCCCGACGAGATCGCGATCGGTCTCAGCATCGACGGCATGAGCCTCGACATCCCCTTCCTGGCCGCCGCCATGGACGGCGTCGTGGACGTCGGCTTCGCCGTCGAGATGGGCCGCCTCGGCGGTCTGGCCGTCCTCAACCTGGACGGCGTCCAGTGCCGCTACGAGGATCCCGCGGAGGTGCTCGCGGAGATCGCGGCGGCGCCCGTCGGCGAGGTCAACGTCCTTCTCCAGAGGATCTACCGGGCCCCGATCCAGGACGGGCTGATCGGCCAGCGCATCGAGGACATCAAGAAGGGTGGCGGCGCCTGTGCCGTCTCCACCGTCCCCGCCCTGGCCGAGCGCCGGGCCGGCATCGTTCAGGAGGCCGGGGCCGACTGCCTGGTGGTCCAGGGGACGGTGCTCACCGCCCGCCACGTCAGCAGCTCCCACCGGCAGCTCTCCTTCCGAGACCTCACCGCCCAGCTCCGCATCCCCGTGGTGGTCGGCAACTGTGTCGACTACGCCACCGCCCTGGAGCTCATGGACACCGGCATCAAGGGGCTCCTGGTCGGTGTCGGTCCCGGAGCCGCCTGCACCACGCGCGCGGTGCTCGGGGTCGGGGTTCCTCAGGTGACCGCCACCAGCGACTGCGCGGCCGCTCGCGACGACCACCTCCGGCGCAGTGGCGAGCGGGTCGCGGTGATCACCGACGGCGGGATGCGTCTGGGGGGCGACGTCGCCAAGGCGTTCGCCTCCGGCGCCGATGCCGTGATGATCGGGTCGGTGTTCGCCTCGGCGAGTGAGGCCGCCGGCCGCGGCAACCACTGGGGGATGGCCACCCCGGATCCCAACCTTCCCCGCGGCACGCGGATCCGCACCGGGGTCAAGGGATCGCTCGAGGAGATCCTCTTCGGTCCGGCCCACGTCGACGACGGGTCCATGAACCTGGTGGGCGCGCTGAAGAGCGCCATGGGTGTCTGCGGGGCCCGCACCATCACCGACTTCCAGGAGACGGAGATGGTCATCGCTCCGGCCATCAAGACCGAGGGCAAGGTGCAGCAGCGCGAGCAGCGCGTGGGCATGGGCATCTGAGGGTGGGTGCAGGGGTGGCCCAGAGCCCGGCTTCCGACCCGGCTCTGGGCTCGCCGGCGGGTCCGGAGCCGCCCGTCCCCTCCACCCCGGATGGCGTCCTCGTCCTCGACTTCGGGAGCCAGTACGCCCAGCTGATCGCTCGCCGGGTGCGCGAGGCGCACGTCTACTCCGAGCTCGTGCCGGGGACGGTGAGCGTCGACGAGATCCGGCGCCGCGCGCCACGCGGCCTGATCTTCAGCGGCGGACCGGCCTCGGTGTACGAGCCGGGGGCGCCCCATCCCGACCCCGCCATCTACGATCTCGGCCTCCCCATCCTGGGGATCTGCTACGGGATGCAGCTGCTCGCCCACGACCTGGGCGGGATGGTGGAGCCGGCCAGCCGGCGCGAGTACGGCGCCGCTCAGCTCGACGTCGACGATGCGGCCGGGATCTTCGAGGGCATCCCCTCCGAGACCGCGGTCTGGATGTCCCACGGCGACATCATCACCGGGCTCCCCGAGGGGTTCCGCCCCATCGCCCACTCGCTCAACTCGCCCTACGCGGCCTTCGCCGGCCCGCTGGGTCGCTACGGCATCCAGTTCCACCCCGAGGTGGTCCACACCCCGGCGGGCAAGCAGCTCCTGGCCAACTTCCTGACCCGGGTCTGCCACTGCGCCCCCACCTGGGAGCCGGGCGCCTTCGTGCAGCGGGCGATCGCCGACATCCGGGCCCGGGTCGGGGAGGGCCGCGTCCTCTGCGCCCTCTCGGGCGGGGTCAACTCGGCGGTGGCCGCGACCCTGGTGCACCGAGCCGTCGGCGATCAGCTCACCTGCGTCTTCGTCGACAACGGGCTGCTCCGCCGCGACGAGGGCCGGCGGGTGATCGAGGTGATGTCCCACCAGCGCCAGATCAAGCTGGTGCACGTCGACGCCACCGACCGCTTCCTCACCGCGCTGGCCGGGATCACCGACCCCGAGGAGAAGCGGCGGCGGATCGGGCGCACCTTCATCGAGGTCTTCGAGGTCGAGGCCCGCCGGCTGGGCGACATCGACTTCCTCGCCCAGGGCACCCTCTACCCGGACGTGATCGAGTTCGACCTCGCACGACACCCCCAGCGCCCGCACCATCAAGACCCACCACAACGTCGGCGGCCTGCCGCCCGACCTCCGATTCCAGCTCGTGGAGCCGCTCCGCTACCTCTTCAAGGACGAGGTGCGCCGGGTCGGAACCGAGCTCGGCCTCCCCGAGGACATGGTCTGGCGCCAGCCCTTCCCCGGACCCGGCCTGGCGATCCGCGTGATCGGCGAGGTGACCAGGGAGCGGCTGGAGGTGTTGCGGGCGGCGGATTGGATCGTGATCGACGAGGTGAAGCGCAGCGGCCTCTACCGCAAGGTGTGGCAGTCGTTCGCCATCCTCACCCCGATCTCCTCGGTGGGCGTGATGGGCGACGGTCGCACCTACGCCAACGTGGTGGCGATCCGGATCGTCGAGTCCGACGACGCCATGACCGCCGACTGGGCTCGGGTCCCCTATGACGTGCTGGGGCTGATCAGCCGGCGGATCGTCAACGAGGTCCCCGGGGTCAACCGGGTCGTCTACGACATCAGCAGCAAGCCGCCCTCGACCATCGAGTGGGAGTAGCGGGGCCGCTCACCAGGTCGAGCGGGCGTTGGCCCTTCGAACCGCCGGCCGGGGCTGCCGGGAGTACGGCTCCCAGGTGTCGGTGACCTTCGCCCAGCGGGAGCCCGCCTGCTTCGGGGCCTGACGCTGCCGGGCCTGGATCCTGACCCGGACCACGGTCACCGCGAAGATCAGGAAGCCGAGCACGACCAGCGCGAGGCCCAGCTCGATCCGCTGCGAGGGTGCCGCCCCCGAGCTCGACGTCGCGGTGACGCTGCCCGCGGCCTGGACGGGGAGGGATCCCAGGGCGGCGAGGGTGAAGAGGACGGACGGGACGGCCCCCAACGGGGCGAGCCAGCGACTCTGTCGGAACCTCAAGGCTGACACTCCTTCGCGGGGCGGATTGATCACCAACGCCAGCCTAGGGCGAGGCGCCCGAACGCACCATACTCACCTGCACCTCAATTGCCTGGGTCAACTGCACTGGTGGGGCCCGGCCGCGGCCGCGGGCGGCCTCGATCCGCGACAATCGCTGCCGATGCGCATCCTCGTGGTCGGCTCGGGAGGGCGGGAGCACGCACTCGCCTGGGCGTGCGCCCGCCATGAGTCGGCACCCGAGATCGTCTGCGCGCCCGGCAACGCCGGCACTGCCGAGCTCGGTGCCAACGTCCCGGTCGCGGTGACCGACGGGCCTGCGCTGGCCCGGCTCGGCCGCGAGCGAGAGGTCGACCTGGTGATCATCGGCCCGGACGCCGCGCTCGCCGCCGGCGTCGCCGACGCCTGCCAGGCGGCCGGCCTGACCGTCTTCGGCCCATCGGCGGCCGCCGCCAAGATCGAGTGGAGCAAGACGCACGCCAAGCAGATCATGGATCGGGCCGGTGTCCCGACCGCGCGCTGGCGCTCCGGCAACCGTGAGAGCCGCAGCGACCTCTTCGACTTCGTCCTCGAGCTCGACGGACGCTGCGTGGTCAAGGCGGACGGGCTCGCCGCCGGGAAGGGGGTGGCCGTCTGCGACTCGCGCGAGGACGCGTTCGCGGCACTGGCGGCCTGCCTCAACGAGCGGCGCTTCGCCGGCGCGGGGGATGTCGTGGTGGTGGAGGAGCGGCTGCGCGGCCCGGAGGTCTCCATCTTCGCCGTCTGCGACGGGAGCCGCTACCGGCTGCTGGCGCCGGCGCGCGATTACAAGCGGGCCCACGACTCGGATCACGGCCCCAACACCGGCGGCATGGGCGCGTACGCGCCCGCCGACGACGGCTGCCCGCCCCTTGCGGAGATCGCGGAGCAGGTGGTCGAACCCACCCTGGCGGCCCTCGCCGATGCCGGCACGCCATTTGTCGGCTGCCTCTACGTGGGGCTGATGCTCACCGCCGACGGGATCCGGGTCCTGGAGTTCAACGCCCGCTTCGGCGATCCCGAGACCCAGGCGGTGGTACCGCTGGCCGGCCCGGGCTTCCTCGACCTTCTGCTCGCCGCGGCCCGCTCGGATCTGACCGGGCCGGCACCGCCCCCGACGGCCGGCGCGGCGGTGGTGGTGGTGGCCGCCGCGCAGGGCTATCCGGCGGCCCCTCGGATCGACGATCACATCGTCGGGCTGAGCGAGATCGACGACGACGTGCTCTGCTTCCACGCGGGCACCTCACGCGATCAGCGCGGACGGCTGGTCACGGCGGGAGGACGGGTCCTCGGCATCGTGGGCCAGGGCGAGGATGTGGCAACCGCGCGGCGCCGCGCCTACGAGAACCTGGAGCGCGTCCACTTCGCGGGGATGTGGTCGCGTTCCGATATCGCCATCCTCCCCGCTGGAGTCCGACGATGAGCGCAGCCCGAGTGGGCATCGTGATGGGCAGTGAGTCCGACCTCCCGATGATGCGGAAGTGCGGGGAGACGCTCGACGAGTACGGCATCGCCTGGGAGATCGGGGTGATGTCGGCGCACCGCGCGCCCGACGTCGTCCGCGCCTACGCCCGCCAGGCGGAGCGCCGGGGCCTGCAGGTGCTGGTGGCCGGGGCCGGGGCGGCCGCCCACCTCCCCGGGGTTCTGGCCTCGATGACCCCGCTCCCGGTGATCGGCGTGCCTCTGGCGGGCACCCCGCTGTCGGGCATGGACGCCCTGCTCAGCATCGTGCAGATGCCCCCCGGGGTGCCGGTCGCGACCGTCGCCGTCGGCGAGATGGGCGCGCGCAACGCCGGTCATCTCGCCGCCCGCATCCTCGCCCTCCTCGACCCGGAGGTCGCCGCCGCGCTCACCGCCCGGCGTCACCAGATGGGCACTCGGGTGCGCCTGCCGGAGGGATTCGACCTCGGGGGCGGGGGATGACGGAGAGCTGACCCCGGGCCTCCTCCGGAGCCCGCCGGGAAGCGTCGCCACCGTCTCCACCTGGTTGGCCTGGGACCGCGAGCGTCGCCCCGGGGTGACGTCGCCGCCCACTGGGCCATCGGGTCTCGCCCCGGGCGACGGCGGAGCCGGCCGGTGACCCGATGGCCCCGGTGGTCACGCGGCGACCAGCGGGCGTGGCGTCGACGGCACCAGAAGGCGGCGGGTGGTCTCCAGCCCCCAGCCGTCCAGGGCCGCCAGCCGGTCCCCGGATGCGCGCAGCCCACCCCAGCGCTCGACGGTCTCGGCCCACTCCTCGCGATGCTCCATCTCCGGGCGAGCGATCAGGCAGTCGGGGTCATTGATCCAGAAGCGGCCGTGCTGGAAGGCTCGAGCCCGGACGGTCAGGGCCGCGCCCCGCCCCGATGGCGCGCTGAGGTCGCCACCCGGGCCCGGCTCGTAGTGGGTCGCGACGTCGGGGCCGACCCGCATGGCGTCGACCAGGCCGAGGCTGGGGAGGAGCGGCGCGCCGCAGCCGAGCAGCGTCGCCTGGCCGCCGGCCGCGTCCCGGATGAGCCGGAGCGCCTCGCGATAGGCGGCGATCGGCGAGGCATCCTGGTGGCGTCTCCCCGGCAGCGCGCCGGCGTAGAGGAAGTCCAGCTTGAAGTAGTCGAATCCCCACGCCATGAGACGGCGGAAGACGTCCTGGAGGTGCGCGGCGGCGTCGGGGTGGGTGACATCGAGGACGCGCAGCCGCTGGCCCCAGTTCCAGCCCGCATCGGCTCCCCTCACCAGCCATCCCGGATGCTCGGCCGCGATACGGCTGCGTGACCCGACCAGCAGCGGCGCGGTCCAGATGCCGGCGCGCAGCCCGGCGTCCCGGATCTCGCCGGCCACGCCGGCGAGCGGGAGGCCGAAGCCATCGGTGGTGCGCAGCCACTCCCCCAGGTCCCCCGAGTAGCCGTCGTCGAGCTGGATCACCCCGATCGGAAGCCCGAGGCGGCGGGCCGACCCCAGGTTCTCGATGATGTCGAGGGCGGTCACGCCGGCGAAGTAGTGGTACCAGCTGCACCAGACCGGAGGGATCGGACCCGCCGGGTCCCCGGCGTGGAGGCGTCCGTAGCCGCCCGCCCACCCGGCCAGGGCCGCCTCCAGGTCGGGTGCGGTCAGCGCCGTCTCCGTGACCGGACCATCGGCGGAGACCACCAGGCGGCCGTCCACCAGGCGGGCGCGGATCGAGGCCACCTCGACGGCCGGATCGGTCGCGGCCCAGATCCTCGCCGTCCCGCCCTCTCGAGGCGACAGGGCCAGCAGGCCCTCACCCTGAAACCCGGAGCGGGGCAGAGCCTTCTCGGGTCGGAAGCCCAGGACCTGGCGATCCCGGCCGGCCGGCCGCGGGGAGGTCGCGGTGGCGGCATAGGTCCCGGACGGGCTCCATGACTGCCAGCCGTGCTCGTACACCACCATCCCGTCGGGGCTGGCAACCTCGGCGATCTCCGTGAAACTCACCGCCTCCCCCCTGCCGGCCGTTGGTGCCGATCTCTGCCCGGCCTCATCCCCCATACAATCGCTCGGTGATGCCGCGTCTGGAGCTGGTCGAGGCCTCGCTTCGCTACGGGCAGCAGGCTCTCATGCTCAGCCGGCTGCGCCAGCGGCACGCCGTCCGCGCGGCGGAGCTCCTCGACGCCTGTGGCTTCTCCGCGCTGGAGGTCTTCGGCGGGGCCACCTTCGAGGCTCAGCTCCGCTTCCTCGGCGAGGACCCCTTCGCACGGCTGCGCGCCCTGGCGACCGCCGCCCCCCGGACCCCCCTGATGGCCACCCTGAGCGGTCAGATGCTGGTCGGCCATCGCCACCTTCCCGACGACGTTGTCGAGGCCTTCATCCAGCTCGCGGCGGAGGCGGGCATCGGCATCTTCCGGTTTCTCGACCCGCTCAACGACGTCGCCAACCTGGCCACCGCGATCCGGGCCGCCAGGGCCGCGGGGGCCTCCGTCGAGGGGGTCGTGGTCTGCTCGGACGCCGGGGTGCCCGCCCTGGCGGCGCTCGCCGGCGCGCTGGCCGGGCTCGGCTGCGACACCGTCTGCCTTCACGACCCCCTGGGAGCGGCCGGCTCCGCGCGTGCCGCCGCACTGGTCTCCGCCGCGGTCAAGGCCGCCGGAGTCCCGGTGTCGGTGAGCTTCTGCGCCCAGGCCGGCCAGGCCGAGCTCGCCTACCGGGCCGCCCATGACGCCGGCGCCACGCGTGCCGACGTCTGCGTCTCGCCCCTGGGCGGCGGGGCCGCCCTGCCCGCCGCGGAGGCCGTGATCGCGGGTTTTGCGGGCACCGCGAACTCGACCGCACTGGAGATCGAGCCGGTGATCCGGGTGGCCCACTTCCTCGAGGAGGTCGCCCCCCTCTACGCGGACTCGCTCGACCCCACCCTCTTCCGCTTCGACGGTGCCGCCCTCCGCGGCATGCTCCCGGTCTCCGCCATGGGTCACGGGATCGCCGAGCTCCGCGAGCGCGGCGCCCTGGATCGCCTCCCCGACGTCGAGGCGGAGATCTCCCGAGTGCGTCGCGAGCTCGGCGACCCACCACCCGTCTCCCCGCTTCCCGAGGTGATCACCACCCAGGCCGTCTACAACGTCTTCGAGGGCGATCGCTACGCGACCATCAGCCAGGAGATCAGGGACTACTGCCTCGGCTACTTCGGCACTCCGCCGGAGCCGATCGACCCCGATGTGCGCGAGCTGGTCAACGGCCGGGAGGAGCCGATCACCTGCCGCCCCGCCGACCTCCTGGAGCCCGGACTGCCGGCGGCGCGGGAGGAGCTCGCCCGCGAGGGGGTCCGCGCCGACCCGGAGGCGCTGGTGACCCTCGCGCTCTTCGGGGTGGACTTCGTCGCCTTCGCGCGGGGCGAGGCGCCGGTGGAGCGGCTCGCGGACGAGGAGGCAGGACCTCCGGCCGGCGGCACCGCCTTCGCCTCCGCCTCCGGCGCCGCGCCGGCGCAACCGGCCGACCCGGCGACGCCTGGGGGTGGAGAGCCGGCCGTTGACGTGCGCGAGCTCCGGGTGGAGGTCGACGGGCAGACCTACGACGTGCGGGTCTTCGGCGCCGGACCCGTCGAGGGGCGCCCCATCTCCGCGCCGGCCCCGGCGTCCGGCCCCCGGACCGGGGAGGGCACCCTCACCGCTCCGATGCAGGGGCTGATCCTCAAGCTCCTCGTCAAGGCCGGCGATCGGGTCCAGATCGGGGACGTCGTCGCGGTGCTCGAGGCGATGAAAATGCAGAACGAGATCATCGCCAACCGGAGCGGAACCGTGACCGAGGTCCACGTGAGCGAGGGGGACATCGTCGGCCCGAGGGCTCCGATCGTCGACATCGAGTGACGCCGGCGCCCCTCGCAGCGCCCCGCTCTGCCTCGGGCCGCCGTCCCCGTCCCCCCGTCGGGTCGCCGCCCCGATTCGTAACGCCGGGGGCGCCTCCGGCGTTCCTGTCCACGAGCCGATGACCCGCAGACGCGCCGCCCGCATCGCCGCCCTGGCCCTGATCGCCTGCCTGATCGCGGGCGCGACGGGCATGGTCCTGGTCGGCTCGCAGCGCAGGTCCGCCTTCGACTCCAGCGTCGCGAGCCTGGAGCGGACCTGGGCCCACGACCTCGCGGTGGGGGTTCCGGCACCCAGCATCACGCCGCTGCAGTCCCGCCTCCGCAAGCAGCGGCCCCAGGACGACTGGTGGGCGCCGGTCTGGTGGACCGGCGACGGCCAGGGCCTGATGGCGGCGCTGACCCGGGCCACCAACTCCGCCTACACGGCCGCGATGGCCACCCAGCTGGCCAAGGCCCAGCTGGTCCTCACCGACTGGCAGGGCGAGGCGGGTGAGGATCAGAGCTTCATGACCGCCGGCGAGCTGGCGGCGGGGCGGGGCTGGCCGGCTCAGCTGAGCGCGGCGACCACACCCGATGAGATCGCCGCTCTGGTGAAGAGCTGGCAGACCCAGCTCGACACCGACCGCACCACGATCGCGGCCGCCCAGCAGCAGGCGACCCTCGAGGCCGACGTCGCCGCGGCGGGCGGCCCCGCCGGTCTGCTCTCCGAGGCGGGCCCCGCGGTCAGCAAGGCCAGCACCGACGACCTCGACCCCGGCGACGTGCCGGCTCTCGTCACCCAGATCCAGACCGAGGAGTCGAGCGGCGCCGATCCCGGCCAGACGGCCGAGCTGCTCTACGTCGCTCTGCAGCAGCTCAACCAGCTCATCGCCCTCAACAACCAGCTCCACGGCGAGATGAGGCCGCTGCTGCTGCTGGTCGACCAGGCGGGTGCGGAGGCGACCCCCACGTCGCAGCTGATGCTCGCGCAATACCAGACCGTGGACCAGGACTACCTGAGCGGCACGACCACCGACGAGCTGACCGCGGTGCAGGCCGCGGTGACCAGCCTGCAGACACGGGTCACCGACGAGCTCGCCGCCAACCAATGCGGGCATGACGTGGGGTCGGGGAAGGTGATCACCATCAACCTCACCCTCCAGGAGGGCGTCTTCTACGACAACGGGTGCGTGGTCCAGGCCACCCCGGTCACCACCGGCCGCCCCGGCCTGCGCACCCCGACCGGGGACTTCAGCGTCTTCTACAAGACCTCGCCGTTCACCATGGTCTCCCCCTGGCCTCCGGGTTCACCCGATTGGTACCCGACCACCGTCGTCCAGAGGGTGCTGGAGTTCGCCGACGGCTACTTCCTCCACGACGCCTACTGGGAGAACCAGAACGCCTTCGGCCCGGGCAGCGAGAATGACGTCGCCCAGGACTGGGCCAGCCACGGCTGCATCCACATCCCCAACGCGGTCATGCCCTGGCTCTACAGCTGGACGCCCCTGGGCACCCCGGTGATCGTCACCAACTGAGCCGTCGAGCCTGCCGGGCCAGGCCTCCCAGCTGCTCGACCAGCAGGGTGGCCTCGCCCTCGTCCCGGCAGAGCGCCTCGGCCACCCAGCGCCGTCCCGCCGTGTCGATGCGCACGTTGGCGAGTCGCAGGGCGCGCAGCAGCGGCCCGCTCTCCAGGCGGATGCTCTGAGCCTTCTCCAGGGGAACGATCACGAGTGCCGGGCGCAGCCGGCCGGTCTGGGTGACCAGCCAGCGGCCGTCATGCCAGATCGAGAGGTAGTGGTAGGCGAGGGGCGCACGCAGGATCGCCCGCCGCGGCGGCGCCCCCGAGCGGGTCAGCGGTGCCGGCACGCCCGGAGCCAGCCTCCCGATCAACCACCGTGCCTGCTCCAGGGTGGCGACCGGGGCGAGCAGGTGGGCGAGCTGGCGGGCCTCCCCCTGGCGGCGCGCCTCGGGCTGGCGGGCGACGTCCAGCTCGACCCGGGCCCACCCGAAGGGTCGCCAGAGCAGCGGCTGGAGCAGCCGCACCGCCTGGATCCGCCCGTAGGGCACCGTCTCGTGCCGCTTCTGGAGCAGCCCCCGGTGGAGGCGAAGCCCGTCGGGCGCCTCCCCGACCGTGAAATCGAAGTCGCCGTTGACCGCCCGGGCGGCTTCCAGGCCGATGGCCAGCACCGCGGTCACCGCCGCGCTGATCAGCGAGGCCACCGTGTCGGTGGTGTCCGGGTGGGCGCCGCCCGCCGGTGCGCCCGGGTTGATCGCCGCCACGGCCACGGCGACCGCCAGCAGGAGGAGGGGGATCAGCCAGAGCCCGCGCAGCAGGCTCGCCGTGATCAGCCGCCCGTTGTCGACGCGGAAGAGGGGCAGTGCGGGCGGTTCCGGGGTCTCGGGGGAGAGCCCATGGGCCAGGGCGAGGAGCTGCGCCCGCACCAGCGCCGCGTCCTGGTTGCTGAGGTAGGCGAGCCGCCCGTGCTGGTGATGGCCGGTTCCCGCCGAGACGATGCGCACCTCGGCGAGACCGAGGACGCGAGCGGTGAGCGGCGCGACGACGTCGACCGCCTGCACCCGCCGCAGCGGGAAACGCAGTGACTGGCGATACACCAGCCCGGTGTCGATCTGCAGCTCGTCCCCCACCACCCGCCAGCGCGTCACCAGCCACGAGACCACGGCGGCGGCCACGCCGAGCACCGCCGCGGCGGCGATCACCACCGTCTGCGCGGTCCGGCCGGACGAGCTCTGGTCCCCGGCAACCCAGGAGACGCCCCCCACCAGCACCGCCCCGAGGGTGATCCCGATCCTCGCCACCGGGGAGAGCGGATGCAGCCGGCACCAGGTGCCGGCCAGGGCCGGAGCCTGGGAGCTGCCGGCCGCCATCAGAGCCCCGACGCCCGGGCCTCGCCCAGCTGCGCCAGCCGGTCGCGCAGCCCGGCCGCATCGGCACTGCGCAGGCCGGGGATGCGCGCGTCGGTGGCGGCTGCAGCGGTGTGGAGCTGCACGGTGGCCAGGTCGAAGATGCGATCCACAGGGCCGGCGGTGACGTCCACGAACTGCATCCGTCCGAACGGGACCACGGTCAGCCGGTGGAAGAGGAGACCGCGCCGGACCACCAGGTCCTCATCGCGCTCGAGGTAGCCCCACGACCGGTAACGGCCGCGCTCGACGAACCATGAGCTGATCGCGAAGGCCACCACCACGCCGATCCCGATGACGGCGCCCGTCCCGCCGGCGAGGAGGGCGCCGCCGAGGCCGAGGACGGCCAGCAGGATCAGGCTCGAGGTCCCGAGAACCGCCTGGCGCGCGATCCACATCCGGGGCGAGGGGCGCCGGTATTCCATGGCAGCCCGATCCTACCTGGCGGGTCCGGCCGGCGAGCCCGGCCGCCTACCGGTCGCGTCGCCGCGCGCCGCCCTTGCGTGCCTTCTTCACCCGCCGGCTCACGTCGTTCATCGACGCCTCCACCGCGTCGGCGAAGGCGCGCGACGCCTGGATCGCCCGCTCGCGCACCACCTGATCGTGGAATGCCTCTCCCATGGCGCCGACGGCGCTCCCGAGCTGGCGGCTCAGGGCTTCGAAGACATCGGCGACCGGCTGACCGGCGGGCGCGGCCGGCTGACCGCGCTCCCGCGCCTGCTCGCGGAAGTGCTCCTGGATCCGGGAGCCGAGCTCCTCGACGTGCCGGCCCACCTCCCGCCACGCCTCGTCGATCTCTCGCGGCATCTGGCAGCCTCCTGGGTGAACTCGCCCCTCCGTCAATGATGCGCCTGCCGTTCCGCCGCGACCGGCGGGCGATCCCCGGCCACCGAGGGGCGGATCACCCGGCCCGGCCCCGCGCCCGCGGATGGCACCATTGGCCTCCGTGTTTGCCAAGGTCCTGGTCGCCAACCGTGGCGAGATCGCCCTTCGGGTGATCCGCGCCTGCCGGGACCTGGGGATCCGGTCGGTGGCGGTGCACAGCGAGGCCGACCGCAACGCACCCTTCACCCTGCTCGCCGACGAGGCGGTGGAGCTGGGAACGATCGCCGCGTACCTCGACATCGAGCGGATCGTCGCCGTGGCCCGGGCCACCGGGGCGGAGGCCGTGCATCCCGGGTACGGTTTCCTCAGCGAGAACCAGGCGTTCGCCAGGGCCTGCGCCGGCGCCGGTCTGGTCTTCATCGGGCCCCCTCCCGAGGCGATGGCGGCGATGGGGGAGAAGGTGCCGGCACGGGAGCGGATGCGCGCCTCCGGGGTCCCCGTGGTTCCCGGCAGCGGCGCGATCAGCGATCCGGAGGAGGCCCGGCGGGTGGCGGCCGAGATCGGCTATCCGGTGCTCATCAAGGCCTCCGCCGGTGGCGGCGGCATCGGGATGCGGGTGGCCCGGGATGCCGCCGAGCTGATGAGCGGCCTCGAGGCCGCCCGCTCGACCGCCGAGCGCGCCTTCGGCAATCCCACCGTCTTCCTGGAGCGCTACGTCGACGAGCCGCGCCACATCGAGATCCAGGTGCTCGCCGACTCGCACGGCGAGGTGATTCATCTGGGTGAGCGCGAGTGCTCGGTCCAGCGGCGCCACCAGAAGATCCTCGAGGAGGCGCCCTCGGTGGTGATCGACCCGGAGGCCAGGGCGCGGATGGGAGAGGTGGCGGTCGCCGCCGCCCGCGCCGTCGGCTACGTCAACGCCGGGACGGTGGAGCTGATCTACTCCCGGGGTGAGTTCTTCTTCCTGGAGATGAACACGCGCCTGCAGGTCGAGCATCCGATCACCGAGCTGGTGTACTCGGTGGACCTGGTCGCCGAGCAGCTCCGGATCGCCGCGGGCGAGCATCTCCGGATCCGCCAGGAGCAGGTCGTCCCTCGGGGTCACGCCATCGAGTGCCGGATCAATGCCGAGGATTACACGCGGGGCTTCCTCCCCTCACCGGGACGGGTGACCGGGTATCACGAGCCCTCCGGTCCCGGGGTCCGTGTCGATGCCGCGCTGACCGGCCCGGGGCTGGTCTCACCGAGCTACAACTCGATGATCGCCAAGCTGATCGTCTGGGGCCCCACCCGCCGGCTCGCCATCGGCAGGATGCGCCGCGCCCTCACCGAGTACGCCGTCACCGGCATCCGGACGAACATCCCATACCACCTCGCCATCCTCGACGATCCCGACTTCCAGCGCGGCGAGTACACCACCCACTTCATCGAGGACCACCCGGAGCTGGTGGACGCGGCGATGGAGTGGGAGGGACGGCGGCGCCGATTCGATCGCCTGCTCCGCGACCCCGGGCGGGTCGCGGCGATCGCCGCCGCGGTGGCGGTCTCCGAGCCGGGCGCCGGTTAGCTGCCGACGGGGTAGAAGGCCTGTTCGGTCGGATGCCCGCCGTCGATGTCCGAGATCGCCGTACCGACCACGACCTCGGTGCCGGCCGGGACCGCGCCCGACACGGTGAGGGTCACCTCACGGGTGTCGGCGTCGTAGGCCAGCGGGTCGAGCAGGGGGATGGTCTCGCCCCCCGCGCTCACCAGCCAGAGGGAACCGGCGGTCACGCTCGACGGATCGAGGTCGGCGTCGAAGGTGATCGTGACCACGCTCTCCGGGTTGAGGGCCCCCTTGGCCGGCGGCGTCACGCTCACGCTCAGGACGTGCGGCCCGCCGCCCTGGGCCCGCAGCGGCGGCACCGAGAGGCCGGTCACCAGCCACTGGCCGCCGCTCTGACCGAGGACCACGGTCTCGTCAGTGAGCTGACCGGCGGACGTCCCGGTCGGGTCGACGATGAGACGGGCCGAGGCGGTGAGGGTGGGACCGCCGGCCGCGCTCGCTCCCGTGCACTCCGAGCTGATCACATAACCCCGGTCGATGGCCTCGGGGGTGGGCTGGACGGCAGAGGCCGTGCCCGAAGCGGTGAGGGCGGCGAGCCCGGCCTGGTCGTGGGACACCTGGTCGCCCACGAACTGGCTCAGCACCTGGTCGGCGCCCTCGCAGACCGACGTGGTCGGCGAGCTGGTGGAGCCCGGCTGGACCTCGGCCACATCGAGGCTGCCCGCCGCCACGAAGGCCAGCTGGGTGCCGTCGGGGGAGAAGGCGAGCGAATGGGCGACGTCGGCGGTGCTTCCCAGCACCACTCCGGCCGCCGTCTCGATCTCGATGCCGCCGGGATCGAGACCGTAGGCGAGGGTCGCGCCGTGGGTGTCGAGCGCCAGCCCCTCGATGGACTCGGTCGGGGCTCCCGGGACCTGGGCGATGTCGTTCGGGTTGCTGACCGGTGCCTCCAGCACGGTTGCGACCTCCGCCTCGCCGCCGGCGTCCACCCAGCCGACCTCGTCGCCGGCCCCGCTGAAGGCCACCACCGCGCTGCTGCTTCCGGCCAGCTGGGTCGGAGGCGGGACCTGACCGCCGCCGGCGGCGAGCGCCACCAGCCAGCCGTCGGCGCTGGTCGGGAGGTAGGTGGCGGACGGCGTGGCGCTCGGGGAAGCCGAGCCGGCGGCCGAGGCCGCGGGGGTCGACGTCGAGCTCGCGACCTCCGACGGCGTGGTGGTGGACGCCGGCTGCCCGGTCACGTCGGACGCCGGAAGGAACGCGTACTGACCGTCAGGTGCCAGCACCACCCCGGCGTCCGTCCCGCCGGGCGGGAAGGAATAGAGCTGCTTCGACTGCTCGTCCAGGGAGACCGCGTCAATGCCCTGGGAGGTCACGAAGACGATCCGGTCGTTGCCGTCCCAGGCGAGCGCCGTCACCGGGGCGCCGGAGGTCGACCCGCGTGGCCACACCTGGTTGGCCTGGCTCCCGTCGTCCCCCTCGACGACGATCTGGCCACCGCCGTCGGGCGCCGTGAGCGCGAGCGCGACATTGAAGCCGTCCGGTGAGACCGCCACCGCCGCCGCCGGGGCGGAGCTCAACGCCACCGGGGCCTGGCCACTCGGAAAGACCACCGCCCCCTCCGAGGGAGGCGGAGCCGGGCTGCCGGCCGGCGAGCCGGCGGGCGTCGAGGTCGCCGCTGCCGGCGTCGGGGTCGGGGAGCCGCCCGGAGTGGCCGAGGCGGTCGTCGAGGTGGCCGCCGCCGGCGCCGACGAACCTGCGCTGCCATCGGTGACCCCGGGGGCGCCCGCCGGGCCCCAGAACGCCTGACCGTCGCCGGCCGCCGGTCCCACCGCGGCCGGTTCCAGCACCGGCGCCGGGGAGGCGGAGGGGCTGACCGTCGATGCCGGCTGGGTCCCGAAGTCGATCGTGACGTCGGCGTTCAGGGTCTGGCCGTCCTGGCTCTGGATCGAGGTCTTGGGGATCGTCACCTGGTAGGCGGTGTCCGCCGCCAGGGGGTGGACCGGGGTGATGACCAGGGTCTCGGGCGTCTTCCAGGCGATCGTCACCTGGGTGGCGGGCTGGATCTTGACGGCGGCCAGCACCGACTGCTGGTTCTGCTCATCCATCGGCTGGTTGAAGCTGAGCGTGATGGCCTGGCGGGGGCCGACGGACTGCTGGTGGTTCACGGTGGCGACCACAGCCAGGCCGCCCGGGGCCGGGGCGCGCAGGCTGAGGACCGCGACCACCGCCGCGGCGGCGACCGCCGCGCCCAGGGCGAGCGTCCCCCAGGCCGCCAGCCCGCGCAGGCGGAAGCGGGTCTGGGCACGGCGTGGAGGCGCCGCCGCCGGTCTGAGGTCGACCGCGGGGCGGGCGGCCGGGCCGGCGGTGAGCGCCGACCTGGCCTCCTCCATCAACCGAGCCCGGAGGATGGCCGGGAACCTCGGGTCGAGGTCCGGCTCGGGCCGGCTCTCCCGGACCCTCTGGGCGAGCTCGAGCAGCCCGGGATCGTCACCGAAGAGCTCGGCGAGCTCGGGGTCGTAGCGGTCGCGGCGCTCGCTCACAGGGGCTCTCCGGCGACCGCCGAGACGCCCAGCCGCTGCCGGACGCTGATCATCCCGCGGTGGACGAGCAGCTTCACGGCGCCCTCGCTCTTACCCATGATCTCACCGATCTGGGCCAGCTTCAGGTCCTCACCGAGTTTCAGGGTCATGGCGGTGCGCTGCTGCTCCGGCAGGCTGTCGATCGCGGCCCAGACCCGCGCCGCCTCGGCGGATTGGACCACCCGCTCCGCCACCGGGCGGGCCGGGTCGACGATCTCGATGGCCGCGTCGAGGCTCGTCTGGGGGCGCCGCTGGCGGAAGTGGTCGGCGATGGCGTTGGCGCTGATCTGGTACAGCCAGGAGCTGAACGGGTGCCCGGAGGGGCGATACCGCGGCATGGCCCGGAGTGCCTTCATGAACACCTCCTGGGTCACCTCCTCGGCCGCGTCCTGGTCCCGGGTCCGGCTGTAGGCGAATCGGTAGATCTGCCCGAAGTAGTGGTCGTACAACTCCCCAAAGGCGTCGGCGTCCGTCTTGGCACGCTCGACGAGCTGATCCTCATAGGCCCGGGGAAGCGTCATCGAACGACCCTCATCCCCGGGCGTGTGCGCCTGGTGAACGGGTCGACGGTGGTATGGGTTACGCAGAGGCTCATGTCACGGCGGCCTGCGGACACGCGCGAACGACGATGGCACCAGGACGTGCCCCTCCGGGCAACGGCGGGCGCCGGTCAGTATAGGGAGGAATGCGCCGGAGGCTCACCGGAGTTGTCGTCTCCTTCACGATCTGAGCTGTCCTTCACGATCCGCGCTTTCCTCGGCCATCTGGGCTGATCCGACCGGTCCCGGCCCGGCGTCCGACACCGAATAGAATTGGCCCACGTGATCCCCCGTTACACCCCGGCCGCGATCGCCGCCGTCTTCAGCGACGAATCCCGGCTCGGGCGGTGGCTGGAGGTGGAGCTGCTGGCCGCCGAGGGCTGGGTGGCCACCGGGCGGGTTCCCGCGGAGGCGGCCCGGAGGCTGAGGGCGGGGGCTCGGGTCGAGCCCGCCCGGATCGCCGAGCTCGAGGCCGAGCAGGGCCACGACGTCGCCGCCTTCGTCCAGGCGGTCCAGGAGACCGTCGGAGACGAGGGGCGCTACTTCCACCTCGGGCTCACCTCCTCCGACGTCGTCGACACCGCCCTGGCCACCCAGCTTCGTGACGCCGCCCGCCAGATCGACGAGGACGCCGCGGCCCTGGAGGCGGCGCTGGCCGCCCAGGCGGTCCGCCACCGGCTCACCCTGATGCCGGGCCGGACCCACGGGGTGCACGCCGAGCCGCTCAGCCTCGGCGTCAAGCTCGCCGCCCACTACGACGAGGTCCGGCGCGGCCGGCTCCGGCTGGGCGCGGCGGCCGCCGAGGTCGCGGTCGGCCAGGTCAGCGGTCCGGTGGGGACCCACACCTCGGTCCCGGCCGAGGTCGAGGAGCACGTCTGCGCGGGGCTCGGCCTGGGCGTGGCCGGCGTCGCCACCCAGGTGCTCGCCCGTGACCGCCATGCCGCCCTGGTCACCGCCATGGCCATCCTGGGGGCCAGCCTGGAACGGCTCGCCACCACCATCCGGCTGCTCCAGCAGACCGAGGTCGCCGAGCTCGAGGAGCCGTTCGCGGAGCGGCAGAAGGGCTCGTCGGCGATGCCCCACAAGCACAACCCGGTGCTCTCCGAGCGCATCTGCGGCATGGCCCGGGTGCTCCGCGGCCACGCCGTCACCGCCCTGGAGGACGTCGCCCTCTGGCACGAGCGCGACATCTCCCACTCCTCCGCGGAGCGGATCGTCCTCCCCAACTCCTGCGCCCTGCTCGACTACATGCTGCGGCTCTGCACCCGGGTGGTCCTCCAGGTTCGTGTCAACCCTGGCAAGATGCTGCAGGATGTCGAGATCCTGGGCCGGATAACCTGCTCTCCCCGGGTGCTCGACGCCCTGATCGGCGCGGGCTGGACCCGGGAGCGCGCCTATCGCGAGGTTCAGGCTCTCGCCGAACGGGCGCGCGCCGGTGAGGCCGGGTTCGAGGCGCTGGTCCGGTCCCGGCTGACCGGAGAGCTGACGCCGGAGGTGCTGGACGGCTGCTTCGATCTCGCCACCTACCTCGCCGGCATCGATCTCACCTACCGCCGGCTCGGGCTCGAGATCCGCGAGCCGGAGACGGGGATCGCGACCGAGGAACGTCCGCAGCTCGCCGTCGAGGCGGGGATCGGAGGAGGCCAGTGATGACCCCGGTGCTGATGACGGCGCAGGATGTCGGCCTGGAGGTGTTCCGCCGGGGGAAGGTGCGCGACACCTTCGTCCTCGACGACGGAAGCCTGCTGATGGTGGCGACCGACCGCCTCTCCGCCTTCGACGTCGTGCTGCCCGACCCCATCCCCGAGAAGGGCCGGACGCTCACCCAGATCTCGCGCTGGTGGTTCGCGCGGACCTCTCACATCGTGGCCAACCACCTGCTCCCCGATCGGGACGACGCGGTGCCGCCCGAGGTCTGGGCCGAGTGGCGGGAGCGCTCGATGCGCTGCTCCCGCGCCGAGCGCATCGACATCGAGTGCGTGGTCCGCTCCCACCTCTCGGGCTCCGGCTGGAAGGAGTATCGCGAACAGGGGACGCTGGCCGGCGAGCCGCTGCCCGCGGGCCTGCGCGACTCGTCGTCGCTCCCCGAGCTCCGCTTCACGCCGGCGACCAAGAACGACACCGGCCACGACGTCAACATCAGCCGTGCCGAGCTGGCCGCGACCGTCGGCGCCGAGCTCGCCGGCCAGCTCGAGCAGACCTCGCTCGAGCTCTTCCGCCACGCCGCCGAGCACTGCCGCGGCCGCGGCATCATCCTCGCCGACACCAAGTTCGAGTTCGGCATGATCGGCGGCCGGCTCTGCCTGATCGACGAGATCTTCACCCCCAACTCGTCGCGCTTCTGGGAGGCGGCGGAGTGGCGCGACGGCGAGACCGCGGTCTCCTTCGACAAGCAGCCGGTTCGCGACTACCTGGAGACCCTCGACTGGGACAAGCGCCCGCCGGGGCCGCAGCTCCCTCCCGCGGTGATCGCGGCCACCACGGCCCGCTACCTCGAGGCGGCCCGGCGGATCTGCGGGCTCGAGCTGTGAGATTCCTCGCCGAGGTGGTGATCTCACTCAAGCCGGTGGTCAACGACCCGCAGGGCCTCACCGTCAGGGCCGGGCTCCACCAGCTGGGCTTCGCCGAGGTGGCCGAGGTGCGGGTCGGCAAGCACATCGCCCTGGAGGTCGAGGGGGACTCCGAGGTCGAGGCCCGCCGGCGGGTCGCCGAGATGTGCGAGAGGCTGCTCCGCAACCCGGTGATCGAGGACTACCGCATCGAGGTCCGGCCCTCCGCCGGGGCGGTGCCCGCGTCGCCGGCCACGCCCGCATGAGGTTCGGCATCGCGGTCTTCCCGGGGACGTGGAGCGACCGCGACTGCGCCCGCGCGGTGGAGGTCGCGGGCCACGAGTCCGTCTACCTCTGGCACCGGGATCGGGACCTGGGCGGCTCCGACTGCGTGATCCTCCCGGGCGGCTTCTCGTATGGCGACCACCTGCGCACCGGGGCGGTCGCCCGCTTCGCGCCCCTGATGGAGTCGGTCCAGGAGTTCGCCGCCGGTGGTGGGCTGGTGCTCGGGATCTGCAACGGCTTCCAGATCCTCTGCGAGGCCCACCTGCTCCCCGGCGCGCTGACCCGCAACGTGTCGCTCGAGTTCCGCTGCGAGACGGCCTGGCTGCGCGTGGAGACGGCGGCGACGCCCTTCACCAGCGCCTGCGAGCCCGGTCAGGTGCTGGCCGTGCCGGTCAGCCACGGCGAGGGGCGCTACGTCGCCGAGCCCTCCACCCTGGGCCGGCTGGAGGCGGACGGCCGGGTCGCCTTCCGCTACGTCTCCCCGGACGGGTCGCCGGTCGGGGACGCGTCCCCCAACGGATCCATGCGGGACATCGCCGGCATCGTGAACGAGGCACGCAACGTGCTCGGGATGATGCCCCACCCCGAGCGCGCCGCCGAGCCGTTGCTCGGGAGCACCGATGGCATGCGCATCTTCCAAAGCGTCGTGAACGCGGTGGCGGCGGAGAGCGTCTTCGCGGTACCCCGGTGAGCGCGTTCGCCCAGGTCTCCGATGCCCAGCTCGCCGAGGTGGCGCTCACCCGTGCCGAGTACGAGCTGGCCTCGCGGCTCCTGGGCCGAGCGCCGGCGGAGGTCGAGCTGGGCGTCATCGGCGCCATGTGGAGTGAGCACTGCGGCTACAAGACCAGCAAGCCCCTGCTCGCCCGGCTTCCGACCAGCGGGGCCCGGGTGCTCCAGGGGCCCGGTGAGAACGCCGGCGCCGTCGACATCGGGGGCGGGCTGGCCTGCGTCTTCAAGATCGAGTCCCACAACCATCCGTCGGCGATCGAGCCGTACCAGGGCGCCGCGACCGGTGTCGGGGGCATCCTCCGTGACGTCTTCACGATGGGGGCGCGCCCCGTCGCCCTGCTCGACTCGCTGCGTTTCGGGCCCTTCGAGGACCCCGCCCAGCGCCACCTCCTCGACGGTGTCGTCGCCGGGATCGGCGGCTATGGCAACTGCATCGGCGTGCCGACGGTGGGCGGTGAGCTCTACTTCGACGACTCCTACCGTCACAACTGCCTGGTCAACGCCATGTGTGTGGGGATCATCGAGCAGTCCAAGCTCACCCTGGCGGCCGCCGCGGGCCCGGGTAATCTGGTGCTCCTGGTCGGCGCCGACACCGGGCGGGACGGGATCCACGGCGCCACCTTCGCCTCGGTGGAGCTCAACGACGCGTCCAGCGAGCGGCGTCCCGCGGTCCAGGTCGGCAACCCCTTCCTCGAGAAGTGCCTGATGGAGGTCTGCGTGACCCTCGCCGGCGACCCGCGGATCGTCGCCATGCAGGACCTGGGCGCCGCCGGCCTCACCAGCTCGTCCGCCGAGCTGGCCCATCGGGGCGGCTGCGGCATCGAGATGGACATCGCGCGGGTCTCCCGTCGCGAGCGCGGGATGACGCCGTACGAGGTGATGCTCAGCGAGTTCCAGGAGCGGATGCTCCTGGTGGTGAGGCCGGAGGACGCGTCCTCGGTGCAGGCGGAGTTCGACCGCTGGGACCTCCATTCCGACGTCATCGGGACCGTCACCGGCACCGGGAGACTGGTGGTCGCCGACGCCGGAGAGGTCGTCTGCGACCTCCCCCTCGACCTGCTGATCGATGACGTCCCGCTCCGCCACCCCGTGGCCCGGCGGCCGGACGGACTCGACGAGCAGCTGGCGGTCGACCCGCTCGCCCTCGCCCCGCCATGGTCGATGGGCGAGACCCTCCTGCGGCTCCTGAACAGTCCCAACATCGGCAGCCGCCGCCCCATCTTCCGGCGCTACGACCACCAGGTGGGCGACGACACGGTGGTGCGCCCGGGCGGGGACGCCGCTCTGCTGCGGGTCCGGGGGACCGGTGGGGCGATCGCGCTCACCACCGACGGGAACGGTCGCTACGCGGCGCTGGACCCGCGCCGCGGCGCCGCCATCGCGGTCTGCGAGGCCGCCCGCAACGTGGTCGCGGTGGGGGCCACCCCGGTCGGGGTCACCAACTGCCTCAACTTCGGCAACCCCGAGAAGGCCGAGGTCTTCTGGGAGCTCTCGGAGGCCGTCGAGGGGATGCGCGAGGCCTGTCTGGCCCTCGGCGTCCCGGTGGTGAGTGGCAACGTCTCCCTCTACAACGACACCGAGGGGGTGAGCATCGCCCCCACCACCGTGATCGGGATGGTGGGCCACCTCGAGGCGCTGGAGCGCCGTTGCGGCGCCGGCTTCGCCCGCGACGGCGACGCCGTGCTGCTGGTGGGCCCGGTGGGCATGGACCTGGGTGGCAGCGAGTACCAGCGTCTGGCCCACGGGGTGAACGCCGGCCCCCGGCCGACCCTCGACCTCGACCTGGAGGCGCGGGTGCAGGCGGCGGTGCGCGCGATGATCGACGCCGGTCTGCTCGCCTCCTGCCACGATCTCGCCGAGGGCGGGTTGGGGGTGGCCCTCGCCGAGAGCTGCATCCTGGGTGGGCGCGGTGCGGAGCTCGCCACCGGCCTCTTCGCGCTGGGTGCGCCCACCGTCCGTGCGGGCCTCCTCTTCGGAGAGTCGCAGTCCCGCTTCCTGACCAGCGCCGCCGCTCAGGACGTCGCCGCGGTGCGCGCCATCGCCCAGTCCCATCAGGTCGAGGTTCGCGAGCTGGGGACGACCGGCGGTGACCGCGTCGCGATCGCCGGGGTTCTCGACCTGGAGCTTGCCGAGGTGCTCCGAGCCCATGCCCAGGCGCTGATGCCCGGCCAGGGCTGGGGGTGATCCCCGGCTGCTGCTCAGGGCACGCACCGCGGTCCCGCAGCCTCGGGCCGCGACCGCGCCCCACCGGACCGCGTTCCTACACCGCTCCGTCCGCGACCTCTCGGGGGGAGCGGAGGTTGCCCAGCCACACGATGACCGCGCAGACCACGAGCAGGAAGGCGAGGATCCCGGCGGAGCACGCCGCCACGGTCGCGTCCCCGCCCTGGGCCGGATTCAGGGGCCACCCGACCGCCGCGGGCGGTGCTGCCCTGACAGCGGCCCGGGCGCCGGTATACTGGCCGTGGGCCCGTCCCCCACAGTGGCGGTGTCAGGGGAGGCCGGACGTGCGGAGAGCCATGGGCGTTGGTGAGAGCGCGGTGCCGCGGGACGGCATCGCGGTGACGGTGAGCGGTCGGCCGCGTGCCTGATCGCCGGCACCCGACCGCCGCCCTGGTGCGCGATCGCGCCATGGACGCCGAGCGGATGCACGAGGAGTGCGGCCTCTTCGGGGTCTTCGCTCCCGGTGAGGACGTCGCCAACCTCACCTACTTCGGTCTCTACGCGCTCCAGCATCGCGGTCAGGAGTCGGCCGGGATCGCGGTGAGCAACCGGCTCGACATCCTCATGCACAAGGAGATGGGCCTGGTCGCCCAGGTGTTCGACAACGAGGTCATCGGCGACCTCATCGGCGACATCGCCATCGGGCACACGCGCTACAGCACCACCGGTAGCCCGCGGCTTCCCAACGCCCAACCGATGCGCTTCGAGCACGCCCAGATCGGGCCCGTCGTGCTCGCTCACAACGGCAACCTCATCAACGCCGGGGAGATCCGGGCCGAGCTGGCCGGCGAGGGGGTGGACTTCGTCTCCACCAGTGACACCGAGGTGCTCGGCCGTCTCCTGGTCCGCACCGCCGGTCGCAGCCTGGACGCCGCCCTCCGCCGGGCCCTGCCCCGAGTCCACGGCGCCTACTGCCTGCTGCTGCTCACCCGCGACTCGCTGGTGGCGGCTCGTGACCCGCTGGGCATCCGGCCCCTCTGCCTCGGCCGCTACGGAGATCCCGAGGCGCCCGGGGGCTCCGGATACATCATCGCCAGCGAGACCTGCGCCCTGGACGTGGTCGGAGCCAACTTCATCTGCGAGATCGACCCGGGTGAGATCGTGACCATCGATGCCTCCGGGATGCGCAGCAGCCGGATCCCCTCGGAGGCGCCGAAGCGCGCCATGTGCTCGTTCGAGTTCATCTACTTCGCCCGGCCGGACTCGGTGATGCAGGGCCGGTCGCTCTACGAGGCGCGGCGCCAGATGGGCCGTGAGCTCGCCCGGGAGGCGCCGGTGGACGCCGACGTGGTGATCACCCTGCCCGACTCCGGGACACCCGCGGCGATCGGCTTCGCCGAGGAGACCGGCATCCACTTCGAGGAGGGGATGATCAAGTCGCGGTACATCACGCGCACCTTCATCCAGCCTTCGCAGCGGCTCCGCGATTCGGGCATCCGGCTCAAGTTCAATCCGATGCGTCATGTCCTGCAGGGGCAGCGGGTCGCCCTGGTGGACGATTCGATCGTCCGGGGCACGACCAGCCGGCGGATCGTCGACGAGCTGCGCCGTGCGGGGGCTGCCGAGGTGCATATGCGCATCGCCTCGCCCCCGATCATGTGGCCCTGCTTCATGGGCATCGACATCGCCTCCCGCAACGAGCTGATCGCGGCCAGCCGCAGTGAGGAGGAGGTCGGGCGCCTGGTGGGCGCCGACACCCTGCGCTATCTCAGCATCGGCGGGCTGCGCCGCTCGATGGGTGAACCGGAGGGAGGAGGCTTCTGTTTCGCCTGCTTCACCGGTGACTACCCGGTCCCGGTCCCGCTGCAGCTCGAGATGGACAAGCAGGCGATGGAGCACGTCGAGCCGCCTCCCGCTCCCGCGACGCCTGTCCCCCAACTCACCTGAGGGGTCCGCGAGCGCGCGGCGCTAACATCGGCGCGAGTGGACGCCATCCCGTCCGCCCGCGGGCGGACGGGGGCAGGATGAGCCGGCCTCAGGCGTGATCTGGAGAGAGCGGAACATGGGCGACGATCGGCCGGCTGACCTTCCGGGGCAGGGCGAGCCCATTCCTCAGCCGGCGCCGCCGCCCGGCTGGCAGGGCCCGGCTCCCGGCTGGCCGCCGCCGGCGTGGGCTCCTCCCGGGTGGGGGTCCACCGGCCCCTCGGGAGCTCAGCCCCCGGGGTGGGGATCGCCGGGCGCCCCCGGAGCTCAGCCTCCCGGGTGGGGACCCGCCGGACCGTCGGGGGCTCAGTCCCCCGGGTGGGGATCGCCGGGCGCCCCCGGAGCCCAGGCCCCCGGCTGGGGCCCGCCGCCGCCGTGGGGTGGACCGGTCCCCCCCGGTTGGAGCGGTGGAGCCGGATCGACCGGCGCGTCCACGGGCCCGGGGGTCGCCGCACCCCATCGGGGCCTCCGGCTGGTGGCCCTGGTAGCCGGCGCGGTGGTGCTCGCGGCCGCGGTCGGCATCCCCACCGCCATCCTGGTGAGCCGCACCGGCGGGACCACGACCCCCGCCGCGGGCAGCACGGCCACCCCCACCCCGTCGCAGAGCGCGGCCGCGGCGGCCGCCTCGGCCCTCTACAACAAGGTGATCTCACGCGCCGAGGGTTCCGCGGGGTTCCACTACGTCGCCACCACCGGCACCGGGAGCGCGACCTCGACGATCACCGGCGACGCCGGCCAGTCGGACGGCAGCCAGGTCCTCTCGATGACGACGAGCTTCGGCCACGAGCAGTTCGACCTCCTGCTCGCCGCCGACCAGACCGTCTACTTCGAGGGCAACGTCCCCGCCCTGGAGGACCAGCTGGGCGTCTCCGCCAGCGCCGCCCCCGCCCTCGCCGGCAGCTGGATCTCGGTGAAGATCGGCGACGGGCCGTACAAGGAGCTGGAGGTGGGTATCACCGTCGGCTCCCAGCTCTCGGAGGACTCGCTGGTGCCCAGCTCGAGCCAGCAGGTCACCGTCGCCGGGTCCACGGTGACCAGGGTCGAGGGCACGGTGCCGGCCACGGACGCGGCACCGGCGGGTACGGCCCACCTCGATGTCTCCCCCGGCACCGACCTTCCCGCCACCTTCGTGGTCTCGTACGGTTCGTCCAGCGAGACCAGCACGACGGTCTTCAGCAACTGGGGGACGGCGCCGATGCTGACCCTGCCCTCGAGCGCGGTCGCCTGGGTCTCGCTCAGCACCACGTCGCCCCCGGCCGGGTACGGCAGCGGTGAAACCGCGACCCCCGCCCCCACCCCCACCCCCCAGCCGGGAAGCAGCACCTAGGCCTCGCCGCGCGAGCGCGGGCAGCGCGCCCCGCTCCCCCGGTTCCGTAGACTGCCGGCGGATGGGAGACCTGCGCTATGCGGACGCCGGCGTCGACATCGATGAGGGCGACCGCGCGGTCAGATTGATCAAGCAGGCGGTCACCGCCACCCACGGTCGCGAGGTGCTGGGTGGGATCGGAGCGTTCAGCGGGCTGTTCGCGTTCGACACCGCCCGCTGGAGGCGGCCGGTGCTGGCCGCCAGCACCGACTCGGTGGGCACCAAGGTCAAGGTCGCCATCGCCACCGGCCGCCATCGGGGCATCGGGATCGACCTGGTCAACCACTGCGTCAACGACATCCTCTGCAGCGGCGCCGAGCCGCTCCTCTTCCTCGACTACTACGCCACCGGCCGGCTCTCCCCCGAGCATCTCGCCGAGGTGGTCGAGGGCGCCGCCTCCGCCTGCCGTGACGCCGGCTGCGCGCTGGTCGGAGGGGAGACCGCCGAGCTGCCCGGGCTGTATGCGCTCGGGGATTACGACATCGCCGGTTTCATCGTCGGCTGCGTCGAGCGCGACGAGATCATCGACGGTCACCTGATCGAGGTCGGTGATGCCGTCCTCGGCCTTCCCAGCAGCGGTCTCCACACCAACGGTTACTCCCTGGTGCGCCACATCCTGGCCGAGCGTGAGATCGGGTGGGATGCGGTCCTCCCGGGCACCGCGGCTCCGGTGGTGGACCTCCTGCTCGAGCCCCACCGCTCCTACCTGGCCGCGATCCGCGAGCTGCGCGCGCGCGTGGAGGTTCGAGGGCTGGCCCACATCACCGGGGGCGGTCTGCTCGGCAACGTCCCGCGGATCCTGCCGGCCGGGACCGCGGCCCGGATCGATCGCGCGGCCTGGGAGGTGCCCGCTCTCTTCTCCGCGCTGGAGGCGGTGGGCGGCGTCCAGCCCGAGGAGATGTGGCGGACCTTCAACATGGGCATCGGCATGGTGGTGGTCGTCCCCGCCGCCCTGGCCGGCGCGGCGGGCGCCTCCGCCGCCGGGCTTCCCCTCCTCCGCCTCGGCGAGATCGTCGAGGCGCGTGACGGCCACCAAGTGATCCTGGGGTGAGCGAACCGGTCCAGGTCGGCGTGCTCGTCTCGGGACGCGGCAGCAACCTGGACGCGCTCTGCGCGGCAGCTGCCGCTCATGGCTATCCCGCCCGGATCACGCTGGTGGTGAGCAACCGCCGGGGCGCCGGAGCCCTCGAGATCGCCGGCCGTTGGGGCGTCAGCAGCGTGGTGATGCCGGTCAGCGAGCACGGGAACGACGATGCCGCCCGCGACCGGGCGATGCGTGATCGGCTGCTCGGCGCCGGGGTGCGCCTGGTCGTCTGCGCCGGTTACAACCGGATCCTCAGCGACGAGTTCCTGGCCGCCTTCCCGGACGCCATCCTCAACGTCCACCCGTCGCTTCTCCCCGCCTTCGGTGGGGGGATGCACGCCGTCGAGGACGCCCTCGCGCACGGGGTCAAGCTGACCGGGTGCACCGTCCAGCTGCTGGAGCCGGGCCTTCCCGATGGGGGCGCGATCGTCCTCCAGCGCGCCGTCCCGGTCCTCGACGGGGACGACGCCGGCAGCCTGCGCGAACGGATCCACGCGGAGGAGTGGATCGCCCTCCCGGAGGCGGTCCGCCTCTGGTGCGAGGGCAGGATCAGACGGGAGGGGCGGGTGCTCCGGATCGACCCGCCCGCGGCCGTGGCGGGAGGGCGCCCCCCTCAGGCAAAGTCTTCCCCGTGAGAGCCCTCCTCGGCGTCAGTGACAAGACGGGTCTGGTGGACCTCGCCCGGGCGCTCCACGACGCGGGGGTGGAGCTGATCGCGACCGGGGGGACCGCCCGGGCCATCTCCGACGCCGGGATCCCGGTGCGCCAGGTCAGCGAGGTGACCGGCGCGCCGGAGATGCTGGACGGCCGGGTCAAGACCCTCCACCCGGCGATCCACGCCGGCATCCTGGCCCGTCGCGACCTGCCCGAGCACATGCTCGCGCTCGCCGAGCACGGCTACGCCCCGATCGACCTGGTGGTCGTCAACCTCTACCCGTTCGCCGCCACCGTCGCCTCCGGGGCCGACCGCGACACGGTGGTGGAGAACATCGACATCGGCGGCCCCACCATGATCCGGGCGGCGGCCAAGAACAGCGACTCGGTCGCGGTGGTGGTCTCCCCCTCCCAGTACGAGGAGGTCCTGGCGGAGATCCGCGATGCCGGCGCGGTGAGCGCGGCGACCCGCCGCCGGCTGGCCGCCGAGGCCTTCGCCCACGTCGCGGCCTACGACACGGCGGTGGCGGACTGGCTGGCCGGAGAGACCGCCGGCGCGTCGATGCGCCGGGAGTTCACCACCGGCGGCCCGTTGCTCGCCGAGCTCCGCTACGGGGAGAACCCCCACCAGCGGGGGGCGCTCTACGGGGTGCCCGGCGCCCCCGGTGGGGTCGCCCACGCCCGCCAGCTTCAGGGCCCCGCCCTCTCCTTCACCAACTGGCTGGATGCCGACGCCGCCGCCAACCTGGTCGCCGAGTTCGCCGAGCCGGCGGCGGCGGTGATCAAGCACACCAACCCGTGTGGCTTCGCGACCGGCGAGGCGGCTCTCGACGCCTATCGCCGCGCCTTCGCGTGCGACCCCCGGTCCGCCTACGGCGGGATCGTGGCGCTCAACCGCAGCCTCGACCTGGGGACCGCCCAGGAGCTGGCCAAGACCTTCCTGGAGATCGTCATCTGCCCCTCCATCGACGAGGACGCCGCCGCCCGCCTGGCCCGGCGCGAGCGCCTGCGGGTCCTGGTCCTCGACCGGCCCGACTGCGCCGCCGCCTTTGACGTCCGCAGCCTGAGCGGTGGCCTGCTGGTGCAGACGCGTGACCGGGTCTCGGTGGATCGCGCCTCCATGAGGGTCGCCTCCCGGCGTGAGCCGACCGAGGCCGAGTGGCTCGACCTGCTGGTGGCCTGGAGGGTCTGCCGCCACGTGAAGTCGAACGCCATCGTCATTGTCAGCGACCGGATGGCGGTGGGGGTCGGTGCCGGTCAGATGTCGCGGGTCGAGGCCTCCGAGCTGGCGGTGGCGCGGGCGGGCGCCCGGGCGGTCGGGACGGTGGCCGCCAGCGACGCCTTCTTCCCCGTTCCCGACGGCCTGGAGACGCTGGGCAGGGCCGGCGTGCGGGCGGTGATCCACCCCGGAGGCTCCAAGAACGACGGTGAGGTGACCGCCGCCGCGGACGCGCTCGGGATGGCGGTCGTCTACGCCGGTGAGCGCCACTTCCGCCACTGAACTGGTTTCGTGAGCGGCACGTGGGCCCGCCGGTGGATGCCGGCCATGCCGAGGGCAAGCCTCGGCTGCGCCGGTGCGCCGTCAGGTCATCGAGTCAAATCACCCTCGGTGCCACGCCCAGAGAGTTCCACAGCGCACCAGCAGTACCAGGCGACCACCCACCGGCAGGGCCGGAGGGGAGCACCGAGCCTCTCCAGCCGGTACGAACTGGGTGAGGGACTTGCAAGGGTTGCGACCAGCCGCAGCGGACTCCGAAGTCACCGGCGAGGCAGACAGCCCGGCGCGCCTGGCTGGAAGATGAGGAACATCTCGGCGGTCCAGCGGCCGACAACCGCGTGACGACCTCGCCGTCCCGGTTCGACGCGCAGCTGTGCCGGGGAGAGGTCGATCGTGCCGCCGAAACCTTGCTGGCGAGGTCTCGGAGCGATGCCGTCCCATTGGCAGGGAGACCGGTGCACCGAAGGCATTGCCGGCAGGGAGAGGAACATCTCGGGCCGAACGGTCGCGGAGCCAGATGGTCCGCCGACGGTGCATCGTCACCGACCCCGCATCAGACCTCCGCCAGGGCGGCTCATCCGAGGATGGGCCAAGATCCCGGAGCGAACGGCTCGAACCGATCCCACCCGCAGCTGCCCGCATTCGCCAGGCGGCGACCATCCACAGCCCGTCCGGGGGGAGTTCCTACCGGCTGAGGACAGTGAGTTCCCGACGGACCCGCTCAAGGCTCACACCAAGATCCGCCAAGGTGCCTGCCGCACGGCCCTTGCCCTCGATCAAGAGTCCAAGCAGGAGATGCTCCGTTCCCAATTGAGTAGCTCCGCTCCGAGCTGCCTCCTCTGAGGCGACCTTGATCACGTCCGTCACCGCTGGCGAAGTTGAGGCACCCTCCCGCCTGGCAACCTCTTGCTCGCGTCTATCACCCGACGCCAGCAACACGGTCGCCACGGCGTTCGTGCCCACTCCGAGCGTTGTCAGCACCTTGGCCGCGCTTCCCTCAGCGACACCCAGTAGACCCAGCAGCAGATCTTCGGTTCGAACAGCACCCGGATGCCCGGCCTGGGCCGCCGCTTGCTGCGCAAGGATGAGAGCCCTTCTCGTCTCTGGCGTTGGCATGCCGACGGGTTGGCGTTGTGCGTCTGGATGAGAGGCTTGCCACTCCCTGTTGGTGGCGTCCGCCTGACCAGCCAGATCAAGACACCCCTCGCAGATTGCCACGTCGGCCAGAACTGCCAATCCGGAGACAGAGGGATGCTCCTCCGGGCCGTCGCCGGCCCCGCAGAAGGCGCACGTGAATGTCCCGGGGGCAGCTCGGCGGAAGGCTGGTGACCCCTCCCGCGGAGCCTCGCCTATCGTGGTTCCCCTGAGGCAGATGACGGCCTCCGCGCGGCAGGTCGCACAGATGAACACCGGCTCCGTTTCAGTCGCAGTTGAGTGGCTGAGGATGCCCGAGCGGTACTCCCTACGGATCCCTTGCCCGCGGCCGATCAACCCATCGCGCCTTCCGCAGAAGGTGCAGCTATTCGGCACGTCAGCACCCCGCCGTGGTGGGCCGCGTCGAGCGCTTCGAGGAGAGGCCAGAGCCTCCTCTGCTGGCAAGGCGGCCACCTCAGAGACCAGATCGACGCACACGTCGCAGATCGCCAGCCCAGCATGGACGGCCAGTCCTGAGCGCCAGGGATCGCCCCCCGGTCCATCCGTGACCCCGCAGAACGCGCACGTCTGCGTCCCGGGGACAGCTCGGCGGAAGGCTCGTGACGCCTCCCGCCGAATCGTTCCGATGGCCGTCTCCCCGAGGCAGATGGCGGCCTCCGCGCGGCAGGTCGGACAGATGAGCGCCGGCCCGATCTGCACCGGTGCTTCAGCGTCGCGCCCGCTGTGGCGCCACAGCTCACGGATCCCCCACCCATGGCCGATCAGTCGCCCATCGCCGCTTCCGCAGAAGCTGCAGGTCTCCGCGCTACGCGCCATCTTCCTGTCCGCCTACCCCGGGACCATTCAGTTACGGAGCATATCAGACTATGGGAACCAGAGCGTCCCATCGACGACATCGCTCGCTTCGATGTAAGGTTCTTCTTGGCCAGTCCACGTCATATTGAGGACTGCATGCGTAGCGTACGTGATGTAGACATCGCCATTGAATCCGTACCCGTTAGCGGGCCAATCGATACTTATTGTCAGAGGATGAGAACCACAGTTTTCGCTGCAGTACCACATTGTCGGACCCAGCTCTACCAGTTTGCCGTTGCCGTTGAAGGTGACCCAGATGTAAAGGTAGGCCCAGACATCTGTGGCTCCGCTGCCGCAGCTCATGGATGTCTTCGACGAGATCCATTCCTGACCAGTAGTCGGAAGTGCGTCCACCGTTGGCGCTGCGGGAACGGTGGCGACGCAGTTCGAGCCACTGGACGCAGCGATGGCACCTCCTGCGGCTGGTTGCGCGACTGAGTTCGGGGACGGATAGGGTGACGGTGCAGCAAGAGCAGACGTCGCGCCGACCGATCCGAGAACTGCAACGGTGGCGATGGCCTCCAGAATCCTGTGCGACAACCTCATTGTGTACCTCCCACGCCGGACCCCTACGACCGTCCTCCCTCCCCGGCGTTGGGTGGGGTCGACGGCCCGCCCCGCGGGACCGCGAATCGGACCGTAACAACTGGCAATCTGGGCCGCATCCTCAGGGATTGATGACGACAGCCTTGTTGTCATCAGTTAGTGAGGAGCGACGGGGAGAGCGCCCGCCGGGACTGGACCCCGTGCTTGGCGCGTACCGCCGCGGTGTGGCTCCTGACAGTGTCCAGGGCGATACCAAGGGTCTCCGCGATTTCACGGTCGGTGGCCCTCCGGAGAAGGAGGCTAAGGACCTCCTGCTGGCGCGGCGTGAGCCGCTCCACTACTCCGGGGGGCTCTAGCACGGTGATCGGGGCGGCCGCGGGTCTCCGCCCAGCAGCCCGCGACACCGTCACTGTGTTGCGCAGCATCGCGGCCTCGATCTCATTCGCGAGGAGGCCGACCAGGCGCTCCATTTCGCCGCCCAACCCACCCAGGTGCCGCCAGGGTGGGAGGACAGGGCAGCCCCGGCACCACGGGGCAGGAAAGGCGCCGGGCGTGACGGAGACGCCCTCGAGATCGACGCCCTCGCCATCGTCGCCGGCCGCCGAGTGGGTGCCGGGCTGGGGGGCCTCTCCTTTCAGGGCCGGGGCAGGCACGTGTTCGGCTCGCTCCATCTCTTGTTCCTCAGGAGCCATAGGTCTGCCTGGGTCGGTTGCCCAGGAACTCCTGATCCCTTGGGGCGGGCGGAAGCGGTCGAGCGGTCGGGCCCGCTCGGTGACCAGGATGGTAGCGGGGCGGGGCCGGTGAGACCAGAGCCCTTCGGCCGCGTTGCCACCAGCCCCGTGTGTGGCTTCACGCCAGCCCGGCTGGGGACGATGAGCCTGGCCACCGCCAGCGCCGGCGCGGCATCCGCGGGGCGGTGGGACCGGCTTCGACCGTCAGGGAACCCGGTCGGGTCCTCGCGGCGGGCACCGCCGGAGCCAGGCGCCACCGTACGAGAGATGTTCGGCGCCCGGTGGAACACCAGCCGTGAAAACTGCGGGGAACTGCTCACCCCACAATAGAGGACACCTTTCGTCCGCATTGAGGGTCGGCTCGATCACGCGATGGATCGGAGCTTCGTTCGATCCGGCCCCACCTTGTCACGGACGGTCTGACGCCCGAGTCGCGATCCGGCAACGCGGGGAACTCGCGCGATCACGGACCTATGATCGAACTCCCCCTGTACGGGGGATTCCGGCTGTCACAACGGGGCGGATGATGCAGAGAGCCTGGGGGTTCGAAGGCGTGCCGACGCTGATGGCCGGCGCCGTGCTCGGCGTGGAGGCCGGCTGATGCAGCGCTCCGTGGGACGGAGCCGAGCCGTCTCGCCGGAGGGCGAGCCCGCTCCGGCGGCGGCGTGGGACGTCACGCTCCATCCGGTCCGAGACCAGGAGGGCCGGATCGACCGTGCCGTCCAGGTGGTGCGGGCGGCGGCTGAGACCAGCGAGCGCGGCGTGGTCAGCGATGACGACGACGGCTCCGGTTCGGACGGCGTGGACGAGCTGAGCTCGCTGCGCCGGCGGCTCGAGCGGATGACCGCGCTCGACAAGCTCAAGTCCGACTTCATGAACCTGACCACCCACGAGCTGCGATCGCCGCTCGCCATCGTCTACGGATATCTCTCGATGATGGAGTCGGGCATGCTCGGGGACCTCTCCGCCGAGCTGCGCGAGGCCGTCGCCTCCTCGATCCAGAGCGTCGAGCTGATGATGCAGCTGGTCACCGAGCTGGTCGAGATGGCCCGCCTCGACGAGACCCGGCTGGACCCGACCCGTGAGCCGGTCGACCTCACCGGCGTGGTGGCCGAGGCGGCGGTTCGGGTCGAGACCTCCGACCGTCATCGACTCCACCTCGATCTCGGCGCCGGCCCGGCCCCGGTGCTCGGGGATCGGGGGCAGCTGCTCCGGGTGTTCGCCAACATCATCGACAACGCACTGAAGTACTCGCCGTCGGGTGGAGAGATCGGGGTGCGGATGCGCCGGGCCGGACGCCGGGTCGCGGTCGACGTGACCGACCAGGGCCTGGGCATCGCCCCCTCGGACATGGACCGGCTCTTCACGCGGTTCGGCCGGATCGTGACCACGGCCACCGAGGGGATCGGCGGCACCGGACTGGGCCTCTACCTCTGCCGCGAGCTGGTCAGGCGGCTGGGTGGGGACGTCACGGCCACCTCGGTCGAGGGCGAGGGCTCCACCTTCACGGTCCATCTCCCCGCGGCCCCGGCGGGGGCCAGGGCCCGGCTGGCCAGCTGAGCCGATCCGGCCGCTCGGTGGCGCCGGCTTCCAGCTCGGAACCCGGCCGCCCGGCGCGACCCGGTCGCTCCGCCCTCAGCGCCCGGCGCGCAGCCGCGCGTCCCGTTCGGCCCGTGCCTGGTCGGCCACGCAGTAGCGCGTCGCCGGCATCGCCTCCAGGCGCGCCTCGGCGATCTCTCCCCCGCAGACCTCGCAGAGCCCGTAGCGGCCGATGTCCAGCCGGTGCAGGGCGGCCTCCACCTCCGCCAGCTCGGTCCGCACCCGCAGCTCGACCGACGAGTCCAGCTCGCGGTTCAGGGTCTCGGCCGCCTGCTCGGCGGGGAGCTGGTCGGGCTTGCCGCCCTCCGCGGGCCCCTGGCCGCGCCCGGCCGCGTCGAGGACACCCTGGAGACGGGCCTTCTCGGTCTCGAGTCGCTGGCGCACCGCCGGCATGTCCATGGTGGATCCACCCGCTGACGATCAGATGGCGTCACGGACCGTGAGGTCCGGGCCTCCGCGTTCAGGCTAACCCTACCCGCTGTGCCGGCGGTTGCGCAGGGTCAGGCCGATCCGGCGGGATCGGGGCGTGCCTCCGACGCCTCCGGCGCGAACCAGACCACGGCCAGCGGGGGGACCGTGACCTGCGCCGAGAACGGCAGTCCGTGCCATCCCACCGGCTCGGCCACCACCCCACCCAGGTTGCCCTGGTTGCTGCCCCCGTAGGCGTCGGAGTCGGTGTTCAGCAGCTCCCGCCACCGCCCCGCCTGCGGCATCCCCACCCGGAAACCGTGGTGGGTGGACGGCGAGAAGTTGGCCACGCAGACGATCCCGGGGCGGCCGGCACCGTCGTAGCGGACGAAGCTCAGGATGTTCTGGTCGGCGTTGCCGGCGTCGATCCAGCGAAAGCCCTCGGGGCTGTTGTCGCGCTCCCAGAGGGACGGGCTCTCGAGGTAGCGGGCGCCGATGTCCTGGACCAGCCGCTGCACCCCCCGGTGCTCGGGGTATGCCAGGAGGTGCCAGTCGAGCGACTGGCGGTGGGACCACTCGGCCCCCTGAGCGAGCTCGCCGCCCATGAAGAGGAGCTTCTTGCCGGGATGCGCCCACATCCACCCGAACAGGGCCCGCAGGTTGGCGAACTGCTGCCACCGGTCGCCCGGCATCTTGCTGAGCAGCGACCGCTTCTGATGGACCACCTCGTCGTGGGAGAGGGGGAGCACGAAGTTCTCCGACCAGGCGTACCAGAGGCCGAAGGTCATCTGGTGGTGGTGGTAGCGGCGAAACACCGAGTCCTTGCCGATGTAGTCCAGGGTGTCGTGCATCCAGCCCATGTTCCACTTGAAGTTGAAGCCGAGCCCCCCGGTCGGCGTCGGTCGGGAGACCCCCGGCCACGCGGTCGACTCCTCGGCGACCGTGATCACCCCCGGGTGATCCGCGTGGAGCGCCTCGTTGAACTCGCGCAGAAAGGCGATGGCCTCCAGGTTCTCGCGGCCGCCGTACTGGTTGGGGACCCACTCCCCCTCCCGCCGCGAGTAGTCGAGATAGAGCATCGAGGCGACCGCGTCGACCCGCAACCCGTCGACGTGGAACTCCTCGACCCAGTAGCGGGCGTTGGCAACCAGGAAGTTGCGCACCTCGTTCCGTCCGAAGTTGAAGACCAGGGTTCCCCAGTCCGGCTGCTCGCCGCGGCGAGGATCGTTGTGCTCGTAGAGGGCGGTCCCGTCGAAGCGCGCCAGGGCCCAGTCGTCGCGCGGGAAATGGGCGGGAACCCAGTCGAGGATGACCCCGACGCCATGCTGGTGGAGATGGTCGACGAAGCCACGGAAGTCATCGGGGTCGCCGAACCTCGCGGTCGGGGCGTAGTAGCTGGAGACCTGATACCCCCAGGAGCCGTCGAAGGGGTGCTCGCTCACCGGCAGCAGCTCGACATGGGTGAAACCGGCCGCGATGCAGTAGGCGGCGAGCTGCTCGGCGAGGTCGCGGTAGCTGAGGACGTGGCCGTCCAGGGTGCGACGCCAGGAGCCCAGGTGCACCTCGTAGATGGAGAGCGGACGGTCGAGCACCGGCCCGGTCGCCCGGCGCTCCAGCCAGGCCTCGTCCGCCCAGGCGTGCCGGCTCTGCTCGACGATGCTGGCAGTCCTGGGTGGGACCTCGGTCCAGCGCGCCAGCGGATCCGCCTTGTCGATGCGGCGCCCGGTGGACCGGACGACCCGGAACTTGTACTTGGTCCCGGCTCCGATGCCGGGGACGAAGAGCTCCCACACTCCACTGGCCCCGAGCGAACGCATCGGCTGGACCCGGCCGTCCCACCCGTTGGCGTCGCTGACCAGGCTCACCCCGCGAGCGTTCGGAGCCCACACGGCGAAGGCCACCCCGGCCACCCCCTGGTGCTCGATGACCCGGGCCCCCAGCCGGCGCCAGAGCTCACGATGCTGACCCTCGCCGATCAGGTGCAGGTCGAGGTCGCCGAGTGTCGGCCAGAAGCGGTAGGGGTCGTCCATCTCCCAGCTGCCCAGAGGACCCCGGCACCGGAGTCGATAGCCGGCCAGCTCGGCGACCGGGAGGGTCGCCTCGAACAGGCCGCGCTGGTCTATCCGCGCCATCGGCACCACGCCGCCGTCGTAGGCGACTGCGGCCTCCACCACATCGGGGTGGTAGAAGCGCACCACGGTCGAGTCGCCGGCGGGGTGGGGTCCCAGGATCTGGTGGGGATCGTGGTGGGTCCCGGCGGCCAGCCGGGCGCAGGCGGCGACGAGAGGGGCGCGCTGGGCGATGGTCACGGGGTTCCCGCCAGGAGGAAGCTCAGGGGAACCTCCACCCAGTCCGGGCGGTGGCCGAGCTCGTAGCCGACCTCGTACACCGCCTTGCTCACCTCGAACGCGCGGCGCACGACCAGCGAACCGCCGTCCCCGGGAAGGAGCCCGCTCCCCTCCAGGCGCGCCAGATAGGCCGCCCAGAAGGCGTCGCGGTTGGCGCCGGCCCAGGCCTCGCCGGCGGCGGAGAGGTGCGGCCAGAGCGGGTCCCTGGACCGCATCCGCTGCCTCAGCGCCGCTGCGGCCGCGTAGTCGAAGGAGCGGAGCATCCCGGCCACGTCACGGAGCGGAGAGGATAGGCGCCGCCGCTCCTGGACGTCCGCGGCCGGCTCGCCCTCGAAGTCGATGATCTTCCAGCCATCGTCGGTGCGCAGAACCTGGCCGAGGTGGTAGTCACCATGCACCCGCATCGCCAGCCCGCCGTCGGCGAGCCGGCGGAGGGCGTCGAAGCGGGCCACGATCAGCTCGCGTCGCTCGTACAGCGGGGCGAGCGCCGGCTCCTCGGCGGCCAGCAGGCGGTCGAGCTGGCCGGTCATGGCGTCGGCCCAGGCGGCGAGCTGCGGAGGCCCCGCCGGGGCCGGAGCCGGCACGGTCCCCGGGCCAGGATCGGCCAGGGCCAGGTGCAGCTCGGCGGTGACCGTTCCGAGCCGGGCGGCCTCGCCCTGGAAGGAGCCGCCCTGGTCGTCGACCAGCTCCCACCGCTCTCGCGCCGAACCGCTCCCCACCTCCTCCGCGGACGCGTAGAGGTCTCGGAGCGAGGTGAGGGCCAGGGTCCAGCCCTGGGTGCCGTTCTGCAGGTAGGCGTTGAGCAGGGCCTGGAGGGAGGCCTCCTCCCCGCCCCGCCGGTGGCTGATCTGACCGTGAAGCGGCGGGACGTGAGGGAACCCGCGCCTGCCGAGGACCTCCGCCATCTCCAGCTCCACGCTGGGGCCGCGCTCGATCCTCCGGCTCCACTTGAGGAAGTCGAGCTGGCCCCGGACCAGCGCCGAGTTGCTCTGCTCGACGTCCAGGAGCCGGGGCCGGTCCGGGATCTCGGGGTCGATGGGGACCAGCCCCCGGCTGACCAGGCGCCCGGCGGCGGTCTGCACCTCGCGTCCCTCGGCCAGCATCCTCCACAGCTCGACGGCGGCCTCCGGATCGGCCAGCGCGTCGTAGACCAGCAGGTCCCCCTCGGCCGAGTCCACGGTGCCGATCAGGTGCTCGGGGCCGAGCCGCGCCACCGGGTGCGGGGCCTGCCTGACCCCGAGGGGGAGGCTGTAGATCTCGGGGCCGCCGCTCGCATACTCCACCCGCCAGAGGGTGTAGAGGACGAGAGGCGCGCCGGCGCGCAGCACCGCCAGGTCGTCGAGCTCGACCTTCTCCACATGCCGCCGCCTGCCCCCGAACCAGCGCGCGCGGAGCAGCCAGGAGCGGATCGCGGGGGCGGCCTGGCCGATGCCAAAACGCTCCAGCGCGCCGGCGCCCGGGTCAATGGTCAGTGCCACGGGTGGGGGAACCTCATGCGACGCTCTCGATGCTGAACCAGTAGAAACCGTGCGGAGCGAGGGTCAGCAGGTAGGGCAGCTCACCGATCCTCGGGAAGTGGACCCGGCCCAGCATCTCCACCGGGATCATCCCGTCGAAGCGGCGAAGGTCGAGCTCCACCGGCTGGGCGAATCGCGACAGGTTGTTCACGCATAGGACCACATGATCCTCGTGGGTACGCAGGTACGCAAACACCGAGGGGTTGGTCGCGTTGAGCGATTCAAAGCTTCCCAGGCCGAAGACGGGCCAGCGCCGGCGCACCCCGACGAAACGGCGGAGCCATTGCAGCAGCGAGGTCTCACCGCGCTGCTGAGCCTCGACGTTCACCGATTGGAACCCGTACACGGGATCCATCAGCGGCGGCAGGTAGAGCTGGGCGAAATCGGCGCGGCTGAAGCCGCCGTTGCGGTCGGCGCTCCACTGCATCGGGGTGCGGACCCCGTCGCGGTCGCCGAGGTAGATGTTGTCGCCCATGCCGATCTCGTCGCCGTAGTAGAGGATCGGGCTGCCGGGCAGCGAGAGCAGCATCCCGTAGAAGAGCTCCATCTGCCGGCGGCCATTGCCCACCAGGGGGGCGAGCCGCCGCCGGATCCCCAGGTTGAGCTTCATGCGAGGGTCGCGGGCGTACTCCTGCCACATGTAGTCGCGCTCCTCGTCGGTGACCATCTCCAGGGTCAGCTCATCGTGGTTGCGCAGGAAGATGCCCCACTGCGAGCTCGGCGTCGGCAGTGCCGGGGTTCGCTCCAGGATCTCCGTGATGGGATAGCGCTGCTCCCGCCGCAGCCCCATGAACATCCGCGGCATCAGCGGGAAGTGGAAGCACATGTGGCACTCGGGGTGCTGCTCGCTGCCGAAGTAGTCGACGACGTCCTCCGGCCACTGGTTGGCCTCGGCCAGCAGCACCCGGTCGCCCCCGTACTCGCGGTCGACGGTGGCCCGCAGCTCGGCGATGAATGCGTGGGTCTCCGGGAGGTTCTCGCAGTTGGTCCCCTCCCTCGCGAACAGGTAGGGGAGGGCGTCCAGCCGGAAGCCGTCCATGCCCAGGTCGAGCCAGAAGCGGCAGATGTCCACCATCTCCTCGCGGACCCTGGGGTTGTCGTAGTTGAGGTCGGGCTGATGGCTGAAGAAGCGATGCCAGTAGTAGGCCTGGGCGCTGTCGTCCCAGGTCCAGTTCGAGGTCTCGGTGTCGACGAAGATGATCCTCGCGTCGGTGTAGCGATTCTTGGTCTCCGACCAGACGTAGTAGTCGCGGTGCGGGGATGCCGGCGAGGATCGTGCCGACTGGAACCAGGGGTGCTGGTCGGAGGTGTGGTTGAGGACCAGGTCCATGACCACCCGCATCCCCATGGCGTGAGCCCGTGCCACCAGCTCGCGCACGTCGTCGACCGTGCCGTAGGCGGGGAGGACGCTGTAGTAGTCCCTGATGTCGTAGCCGCCGTCGCGCAGTGGGGAATCGTTGAAGGGCAGCAGCCAGAGGCAGTCGACACCCAGCCAGCGCAGGTACTCGAGACGCTGGATCAGGCCTTGAAAGTCACCGACGCCGTCGTCGTTGCTGTCGGCGAAGCCGCGCACCAGGACCTCGTAGAAGACCGCCCGCTTGAACCAGAGGGGATCCTGCTCGGGAGCTGCGGCTGGAGCGACCGGCCGCACCCGCGGGGCGGGAGCCGGGCCGTTGGTGGCGGCGTCGGCGGTGGGGCCGGGGCCGGGTCCGGGTCCGGGGCTGCGGTGCCCGATGGGTGCGCTCGCCGGGGGGATCGCCTCGCTCATCGCGGCCGGAGGTGGAGGACGTGAGCCACCTGGATGGCCGGGTCCAGCCGGACGTAGTTCTCCGGTCCACGCCAGACGTAGCTCGTCCCGGTGAGCTCGTCGTGAGCCTCGAAGGGCGGCTCCGCGGGGATGCCGAGGCTCGCCAGGTCGAGCCAGACCGTGCCCTCCTGGGGGTGGTGGGGGTCGAGGTTGACGACCACCAGGAGGACGTCGTCGCGTGAATGGTTGATCCTGCTCACGCAGAGCATGCGATCGTTCTTGATCTCCTGGAGGCGCAGCGTTCCCATCAGCGAGACCGCCTCCCGATGCCGGCGCCGGATCTCGTTGAGGCGCGCGACGTACGGTGCCAGGCTGTCGGGACGTTCCCAGTCGCGCGGGCGGAGCTGGTACTTCTCGGAGTCGGCGTACTCCTCGCTGCCCTCCGCGACCGCGAGTCGCTCGTAGAGCTCGTAGCCGCTGTACATCCCCCAGGAGGGGGCGGTCAGCGCCGCCAGGGTGGCGCGCACCCGGAAGGCCGCCGGGCCGCCCCGCTGCAGGTACTCGTGCAGGATGTCGGGGGTGTTGACCCAGAAGTTGGGCCGGAACCAGTCGACCCGCTCGGTCTGGGAGAGCTCGGTGAGGTACTCGCTCAGCTCGGTCTTGGTGTTGCGCCAGGTGAAGTACGTGTAGGACTGGCTGAAGCCGAGCTTGGCCAGCCGCTGCATCACCGCCGGGCGGGTGAAGGCCTCGGCCAGGAACACGACGTCGGGGTGCTCACGATGGACGTCGCTGATCAGCCACTCCCAGAAGGCGAACAGTTTGGTGTGCGGATTGTCGACCCGAAACACCCGGATGCCGTGCCCGATCCAGAAGAGCAGCACGTCGCGCAGCGCGCGCCAGAGGCCGGCGCGATCCGCGCTGCCGAAGTCGAGCGGGTAGATGTCCTGGTAGCGCTTGGGTGGGTTCTCCGCATAGCGGATGCTGCCGTCGGCTCGGTGGCTGAACCATTGCGGGTGCTCGGTCACCCAGGGGTGGTCGGGGCTGCACTGGAGCGCGTAGTCGAGGGCGACCTCGAGCCCCTGCCGCTCGGCCTCCGCGACGAAGAGGGCGAGGTCGGCGAGGGTCCCGAGATCGGGGTGGATCGCCGTGTGGCCTCCCTCCACCGCCCCGACGGCCCAGGGCGAGCCGACATCCCCCGGTTCCGGTTCGGTGCTGTTGTTGCGGCCCTTGCGGAAGCTCCGCCCGATCGGGTGGATGGGGGGGAGATAGACGATGTCGAAGCCCATCGCAGCGATGGCCGGGAGGCGGGCGGCCGCGCTCCGGAAGGTGCCGCCGCGAGGCGGCTCCGCGCCCTCCGAGCGGGGGAACATCTCGTACCAGGCCGAGAAGCCGGCCAGCTCGCGCTCCACCGTGAGCGGCCACGGTCCGCTGCGGGTGGCGGTCTCACGATCGGCGGTCCGCCGCATCAGCCCCACCGCGGCGGGACGCGCCGCGTCGAGGAGCCGGTGCCGCTGGCTCGCGTCGGCGTCCCGCAGCCGGGCCGCGAGGGTGCCCAGCGCCTGCCGGTCCGCCTCCTCGGTGCTCGGGAGCCCGGCCGCCCCCTCCGCCATCCGCGCCCCCTCCTCCAGCTCCAGGCCGACGTCCTGGCCGGCGTCGATGCGGACCTGGAGGTCGCCGAGCCAGGTGCCGTACCGATCCGGCATCGCGAGGATCTCGAAGCTCCACGGCCCCACCCGGGGCGGGATGAGGACCGCCTCGAAACGGTCGTCGCCCACCCCGCGCATCGCCACCTCGCGCCACCCGCCGGAATCCTCGGCGCCGGAGCGTCCGTGCCGGACCCATCCCATGACCAGGTCGTGCCCGTCGGCGAACACCGAGGCGCTGACCCTGAGGGGGAGCCCGACGGTGGCCTTGGCGGGCAGGGTCCCGCACTCCACGGTCGGACGCGGGCGCTCGATCACCACCCGCCGGGTCGGGGTGGCCCCCGGGATGTGGGCGGCTGCCGCCGCCCGCGGGCGGCGGGAGCGGGCGGCGATCCGAGAGGTGGCCAACGGGCACGTCTCCGAGGGAGGTGAGATGAGGCTCGCCGGTGGCGCGTCCATGGAGCCGGTCAGCGTCATCGGCGCGGCCGTCGTGATGGCGGCGGCGCGACTCAGCATCCTACTCGGCGCTCCCCGAAAGCAGGGTCATCAGCGACAGCGGTGCTTCCGAGGCCCTTTGACGGAGCGCCCGAGGACCGACTACGCTGGCACCGGATGCGGCCCTGGTTCAACCCCACACCCAACCTCGCCCCGCGCTCCGGTGCGGACCGGCTCTTCGCCGCCCTGGCCGGGGTCGGGCTCGCCGTGGTGGCCGCCGCGGCCGTGGTGGCGGCGATCACCGCCTGGATCCTCCTGATGATCGCGGTCGCGGCCCAGGCGGCTCACGGAACCCTGGCCGGACTGGTGATCTGCGCACTGATCGCGATGGGCGGATTCGGCCTCTCGGTCGCCGCCGGTGGCGTCTGGGCGGTGCTCCAGATCGGCTCGGTGCGCCGGGCCCTCGGGCTGCCCCAGCAGCATCCATAATCAATCCTGGACGGCTCACTGAGAGGAGGGCGACCCCCAATGCCTGGTTTCTTCCCCGGAGCGCGAGAGAACATAGCGGTCCCCGACGACCGCAAGGGACAGATCGTCTTCAAGTGGCCGGACCACGAGATCCGTCGCTTCACCCATGCCATCGTCGCCCCGGACGAGCTCGCCGTCTTCATGTACCAGGGCCAGGTCAAGGGCACGCTCCCACCCGGCCGGCACTCCATCGACGCCACCGAGCTGCCCTTCCTCGGCATCTTCGCCGACGCCCTCAGCGGGGGCAACCTCTATCGCTCCGAGCTGTACTTCGTCGGCAACCGGGAGTTCACCCAGAACCGCTTCGGCGGCAAGATCGACTCGGTCCAGGACCCGGTCAGCACCCTGATCGTGTCGCTCCGGGTCTTCGGCGACTACAGCCTCAAGGTGATCGAGCCCGCCTCCCTGCTGGTCAACCTGGTCGGCACCGTCGACGTCACCGACAACACCGCGGTCACCAACTGGGTGGCGGAGCAGTTGCTCAAGGTGCTGCGCACCGACGTCACCAAGCAGATCGTGCGCAACGGCTGGCCGATCCTGGGGCTCGCCGCCTACACCGAGGACATCGAGAAGGCGATCATCGAGCTGGCCAACCAGCAGCTCGCCACCTACGGCCTGACCGTGGCCCGGATGGGGAACTTCACGATCAGCCTCGACGACGAGTCCCAGAAGCGGCTGGAGCAGTTCAGCAAGGACACCGCCTACTCGCGGCTGGCCGGCTCCTTCCAGGGCTATGCCGCCGGCGAGATGGCGCTGGGCGCAGGTCAGGGGATGGCCCAGGGGGGCGGGGCGGTCTCGCCCGCCTTCATGGCCGCCGGCTTCGGGCTGGGCGGGCAGATGGCCCAGCCGGTCCAGGCCGCCCCGGCGCCCCCGGCGGGGACCGGCTTCCCCGGCGGTGCCGGCGGTGGCTACGCTCCGCCCGCCCCGGCGCCCGCCGCGGCGACGGTCCAGTGCCCCAAGTGCCAGGCGGTCAGCCCCGCGGGGGGCCGGTTCTGCCCCAGCTGCGGTGGTCCGCTGGGGGCGGCTCACTGCACCGGGTGCGGCGCCGAGCTGGCTCCGGGCGCGCGTTTCTGCGCCGGCTGCGGTCAGGCCGTGGGTGCCGCCCCGGCCACCCCGGTCGCCCCTGCGGCGCCTCCCGCTCCGCCGCCGCTGTCGGCCGGCTGAGACCGCCCGGGCAGCAGCATCTCCGGCCTCCGCGGGCCGGCGAGACGGGGCCGCCGCGGCCCGCGTACGATGTGAGCGCCAGCAGAGAGGAGGAGCGCAATGGAAGCTGTCGGCCAGCGCGTCGAGTGCCAGTGGTGCCACGGTCAGAGCCCGGTCGGCTCCCAGAGTTGCGTCACCTGCGGGGCGCCCCTGGATGTCCGCAACCTGGTGTCCGACTCGGGATGGCGGGAGGCCCCCCGGCTGCGCGACATGACCGAGTTCCACTTCGGATCCTCGGCCTGCCAGGTGGAGGGAGAGCTGGTCCCGGTTGCCGAGATCACCCTTGCGCCCGAGGACGGAGTCTTCTTCGAGCACCACGTGATGCTCTGGAAGGACGAGACCGTCCCGGTCGCGGTGATGCCCCTCCCCGGGATGGTGAAGCGCTCGTTCGCCGGGATGCCGCACATCGTGACCACCGCGCACGGCCCCGGCCGGATCGCCTTCTCCCGGGATGCCACCGGCGAGCTGGTGGTGCTCCCCCTGCATCCGTCCATGGAGCTCGACGCTCGCGAGCACGCGTTTCTGCTCGGCTCCCACACGGTCCAGTACTCGTACACACGGATCCAGGGGATGCGAACCGCCCTCTTCGGGGGCCAGGGGATGTTCATGGACCGCTTCGTCGCGGCCGGCCAGCCGGGACTGCTCATCCTCCACGGCTATGGCAACGTCTTCGAGCGGCAGCTCGCCGCCGGCCAGTCGATCCTCCTCGAGCCCGGTGCCTATCTCTACAAGGACTCGTCGGTGCAGATGACGGTGGAGAGCCAGAAGCTCTCGACCGGGCTCTTCGGCGGGGCCGGGCTGCACATGGTGCGGATGACCGGGCCCGGGCGCATCGGCATTCAGTCGATGTACGTCCACCACGCGACCGAGTAGCGCGAGATGGCCACCGACCCCCCGCCGCCGCCTCCCGGCCAGGGCTCCCCCAACTGGGGCACCCCGGCCAATCCGTCGTCGCCCGGGCAGGGCTCTCCGAACTGGGGCGCCCCGGCCAATCCGGCGCCTCCCGGCGGGGCTCCCGCGGGTCAGCCGCCGGCCGGCCCGCCTCCCGGCGGGGCTCCCGCGGGTCAGCCGCCGGCCGGCCCGCCTCCCGGCGCCACTCCCGCCGGCCAGCCCCCCGCCGGACCACCGCCCGGCTACCCCTCCGGACCGCCGGCAGGAGCCCCGGGGTGGAGCCCGCAGCCGGGCATGCCCTTCCCGATGCGGCGTGGACCCTTCGGCATCCCGATCCCGGACATCTCGCGGATTCCCATGCCCGGCGGGCCCTTCCCCGGTGCGCCCTATCAGCCCCAGGCGCCACCGCCCGGAACGCCTTTCGCGCCGGCTCAACCACCGCCCGCCATGGGCCAGCCACCGGCTCAGGCCCCCGCAGCGCCTGGCTCCTACCTCTGCCCCTGGTGCTCGATGTCCAGCCAGAACCCCGGCACCAGCTGCCCCTCCTGCGGCGCCCCGGTCGATGTGCGGGCCATCCAGGACACCTCCGGCTGGACCCAGCTCCCCGCCGTCAAGGACATGGCCCGGATCCAGTTCGGCCAGTCCACCTGCCAGATCGAGGGCACCGTGGTGCCGGTGGCGGACGTCTCCCTCGACGGCGGCGAGTCCGTCTACTTCATGCACCACACCCTTCTGTTCCGCGACGACGCCGTCAAGGTCGAGACCATGCGGATGCGGGGCGGTTGGAGCCGGACCCTGGCGGGCATGCCCCTGGTGATGCTCCAGGCGAGCGGCAAGGGGCACATCGCGTTCAGCCATGACGCGGCAGGGGAGATCGTCGCCCTGCCGATCCAGGTCGGCAGCGGCGTCGAGGTGCGCGAGCACACCATGCTGATCGCCAGCGGGGCGACCGCCTACGACTTCGTCATGAGCGGGATCTTCTTCATGACCCAGAAGGGCAACGACAGCGAGACGCACTTCCCGATGGGCCAGTTCCTGGATCGCTTCACCGCTCCCCGTGCCCCCGGGCTGGTGCTGCTCCATGCCAAGGGGAACGCGTTCGTCCGGCGGCTGGGCCCCGGGGAGTCGATGCTCATCAAGCCCACCGCGCTGCTCTACAAGGACCTCAGCGTCAGGATGCAGCTCCACTTCGAGCACCCGGGCGGGACCTGGCGCTCCTGGCGGTCGTGGGGCAACCGGTACCTCTGGTTGCGGTGCATCGGCCCCGGACGGGTCGCGGTGGAGTCGGCCTTCGTCCCCGTCGAGGACCCCGGCTTCGACCTTCGGGGGAGCTCGCCGGCCACCAACCGGCAGTGGTGAGGCCGGCCACGAACCGGCGGTGGTGAGGCCTTTCCGCCGCTGATACGGCCACCATTCGAGGACGCCCGCATATACTCGGGCGATGGCGAGGTCGATGTGGCGGGGGGCCATCAGCTTTGGCATGGTCGCCATCCCGGTGCGGATGTACCTGGCGACGAAGTCCAAGGGGGTCTCCTTCCGGCTGCTCTGCCCCCGCGACGGCGCGCCGCTCCGCAACAAGCGCTGGTGCCCGGTGGAGGACCGCGAGGTCGGGTGGAACGACGCCGTCCGTGGCTTCGAGGTCGCCAAGGACGAGTACGTGCAGGTCGATGACGAGGAGCTGGACAACCTTCCCCTCAGCACCACCCGCACCATCGACATCCTCGAGTTCTGCGACGACGCGGAGATCGACGCGGGCGTCTACGTCAAGGGGGCCTACTACCTGGAGCCCGAACCGGTCGGGGTGAAGCCGTACCAGCTCCTCCGGAAGGCGCTGGCGAAGACCGGGAAGGTCGCGGTCGGCAAGGTGGCGATGCGCGAGCGGGAGCAGCTCTGCCGGCTGGCCCTCCACGAGCGCGCCATCCTGCTCAACACCCTCCACTGGCCGGACGAGATCCGCGACGCCGGCGAGCTGGCCCTCCCCGAGGCCGAGGAGGAGGTCCACGCCAAGGAGCTGGCGATGGCCGTCATGCTCATCGAGAACCTGGCCGCTCGTTTCGACCCGGCCCGCCATCGCGACCAGTACCGGGAGGCGGTGGTCAGCCTGGTCGAGGCGAAGCTGGCCAACCAGCCTCCCGAGCGCGCTCCGGCGCCGGCGATCGCCCAGATCACCGACCTGATGGCGGCTCTGAAGGCGTCGGTCGAGGCGTCCCGCCGCCCCCAGGCGGACCAGGCCGAGGAGGATTCGGCGCCGCAGGTCGCGATCGCGGGCCGTCGCCGCCGGGCCTCCTGAGACGGTGCGACCCTCCGCGGCTCGGGGACCCCATCCGCAATCGGACGACCAGGCGCTGCCGCTCAGGTTGCCGATCCCCCCGGCGCTGCCGGGACGGGTGCTCCCGGAGTTCCCGGTCCCCTGCGTCGGGCCATTCGACGACCCGGACTTCCTCTTCTCCATCGAGTGGGATGGGGCGCGGACCCTCCTCTTCGCCTCGCCGTCCGGTGTCCGGCTTCAGAGCGAGACGCTCGCCGACGTCAGCCCCCGGTACCCGGAGATCGTCGCCGCCGCGGACTCGCTGATGGCGCGCTCGGTGGTGCTCGACGGGGTCGTCGCCGTTCTCGATCCCTCCGGCTGTCCCGACCTGCCGGCCCTGGGCGAGCGCGTGGCGCTCGGACCCACCTCGCAGCACCGGCTTCCCACCGTCTACCTGGCCATCGACCTGCTCCACCTCGGAGGGCGCGCGACCATGGGCCTTACCCTGGACCGGCGCCTCGATCTCCTCCGCGGGCTGGCCCTGGTCGACCCGGGAATCCAGGTGCCCGATTGGGTCGCCGGTCAGGGAGAGGCCCTGGCGCAGGCGGCCGGTCCGCGCCGGCTACCCACCCTGCTGGCCCGCCGGGCGAGCTCCCCCTACCACCCCGGGGTCGCGTCCCCGGACCGTCTCCGCATCCCGCTGCGCCGGCGCGCCAACTGTCTCGTCGTGGACTCGGAGCGGGCGCTGGGGTCGACCCGCACCCGCCGCCTCCGCTTGGCGGAGTACCGGAGCTCCCGGCTGGTGGACGCGGGAGCGGCCGAGATCGCCGAGACCTCCACCCTCTGGCGCTGGGCCGCCCCGGGAGGGAGGATGCGCTCGCCACTGATCGCCACCGTCGAGCACCGCGGGCGCAGCGCCGATGGCAGGTTGCGGCAGGTCGAGCTGGTGACTCTGCGCGACGACATCGAGCCCGGGTGGTGCATCCACCGGGACCCCGTGCCGCCACCGCCCAGCCGCCCCGTGCCCGGACGCGGGTTCCGTCCCACCGTGCTGTCGGCGCTGCCCATGGACGTACCCGCCGCCCCCGAGTGAGCATCCGGTCGCGACCGGCCGGGGTGTGCGATCCGGTCAGCCTCCTGTGACCTGACATCGACATCCCGTGACAGCTTCATCCCGGCTGGGTCTTCCGCGCCCGCTATGTTCGAGCCATGGAGACCGCTGACGCCGTCCTTCCCCGCCCACGGCCCGCTGGCGGTCCGCGGGCCGGCGATCGACCCGCCGTGGGCGGCCGGCCCGGCCCCCGCTCGGGTCAGATGCCGGACCGGTCCGGCGGCGGGTGGATCCGGCTCATCTGCGGCTACTGTGGACGCCTCGCCCTCCTCCCCTCGGCCGGCGCCGGGGTGGGCCGGGAGACCGGCTGGATCTGCCCCCACTGCAGCCCGGGACCCCGATCCCGGGAGGAGTGGACGGGGGTCGCCGGGTCGTAGCAGCGCCGGGAGGCGCGCGACCTGTGCGATCATCGAGCTCACGGTTGACGGGAGTTCCCCGCCCAGGCGCGATCGGCCCGTCCCGACGAGGCATCGCCGATGCCCATCCTCATGTGCCCCCCGACCCACTACGGGATCGAGTACGAGATCAATCCCTGGATGCATGTCACCAGCCAGGTGGATCGCCGGCTCGCCCGGCGGCAGTGGGAGGCGCTTCACCACACCTACCGTGAGCTGGGGGTCGAGGTGGTGCTCGCCGACCCCGTGCCCGGCCTTCCCGACATGGTGTTCACCGCCAACGCCGGCCTGACCCGGGGCGACCGGGTGGTGCTCAGCCGCTTCCGGCATCCCGAGCGCCAGCGGGAGGAGAGCCGCTGGCGGGCGCTCTTCGAGGGTTGGGGGGCTCCGGTCTGCGACACCGGGGAGGTCGCCTTCGAGGGCGCCGGCGACGCGCTCTTCGTCGGAGACACGCTGGTCTGCGGCTACGGCTTCCGCACCGATCCCGAGGCCATCCCGATGGTCGCCGCTCAGCTGGGGGTCGACACGGTCGCCCTCGAGCTGGTGGATCCCCGCTTCTACCATCTCGACACCTGCCTCTGCCCGCTCGACGCGGACACCATCCTCCTGGCGCCGTCCGCCTTCTCCGCCGAGTCACGAGAGCGGGTGCACCGGCTGGCGCGCCGGGTGGTCGAGGTGTCCGACGCCGCCGCGGCGGGCTTCGCCTGCAATGCGATGGCGATCGGAGACGTGGTCGTCTCGTCGACCGCCGTGGAGGAGCTGCGGGAGCCGCTCCGGGCGGCCGGCTACCGGGTGCTGGGCCTTCCGATGAGCGAGTTCATCAAGGCCGGGGGCGGGGTGCGCTGCCTCTCGCTGCCGGTGGACGGGGTCGGCCCGCGGTCGGTCGTGGCGGCGGCGACGCTCTGAGCCGCTCCGCATCGGCTTGTGTGTCTTGTGCACAAGCCTGTGCAAAAGGCTCCGGCCGCCGGCTCACGCCGCTGCGAGGCTGAGGCGGCCGGCTACTCCGTCGCCATCAGGTCGAGGACGGCGCCCTGGTACTGCTGGGTGTCCAGAAAGAGGCCGTGCTCGCCGATGCTGGCGTCGCCCTGGTAGTAGGCGGCGAGGGCCCGGCCGGTGTCGCCCTCGTGCATCCAGAGGAGGTGGCCGAGCAGCAGCGCACCGGCCGTGACGTTGTCCTCCGCGTTGCGCAGGTTCAGGGCACGGTGGGCGAGGAACTGGGAGACCCACTCACCGGTGTACGGCTCGACCTGCATCAGGCCGACGGCCCCGGTGGGCGAGGCCAGGTCCTGACGCCATCCCGATTCCATCCACGCCACCGCCTTGACCAGGCCCGGCTGCACCTCCACCTGCTGGGCGACGTGGGTGAGCAGGGCGTTGACACGGACCAGGCGGCCGGGCACCTGGATCTGGGCACCGGCCGGGAGGATGGCGTTGACGTTCAGCCCGTTGGCGCGGGCGAGCGCGGTCGGGTCGACCCCGTAGCGCCGGGAGACGAGCCAGAGAGTGTCGCCCGCCACCACCGTGTAGGTGTCCAGATCCTGACTGCCGGCGACGTAGGAGGGCAGGCTTCGGGTGGGGTCCGGGATCTCGAGGAGCTGACCCACGCGGAGCGGGCCGGGGTTGCCGAGACGGTTCGCCTCGACGATCGCCTGGACCGAGGAGCCATGGCGCAGCGCGATCGCGGAGAGGGTGTCGCCAGGCCGGACCACATAGGTGGAGGCCATCACCGCTGCGGGTGCCGCGGCGACGGCTGTGGCACCGAGCGCCGCGAGGGCGAACCGGGAGCGTGGGGGCATCTGGGTTACCTGCTGGGACGTTGAGTGGAACCTGTGGGGGGACCTGCCCGCTCGATGCGGTGCGCGCTGAGAGTATGCGCCTGCGACAGGGTGGTCAACCTGCGTTCCCGGTTCGTTGCAGATCGTCATCTGGACGGCCTCAGTGTGACGGTGGGGCTGCCCGCACCGGTGGCGCCGGCCGTGCCATCGCATCCCTTGCCCGATCGCCATCGGGTGGTACGCTGGGCCCCGTCATGCCGGTTCCGCGCGAGCCACGCCTCAGCCTTGCCGCCCCCGTCCTGGGGGCCCTCCTCGGAGCGGGCCTGGGACTCGCGACCTTCGTGGTGGTCGCCCTGATGTGGCGGGCCGGTGCGACCCACGCGGCCGCCACCACCGCTGACTACGCCCTCTTCGTCTCCCTGGTCTGTCTCGCCGCGACCCTGGTGTTCGGGCAGCCGCCCCGCCGCCGCCGGGCCCGGGTGCCGATCAACCAGGCGGTGCCCCACGAGTGGTGGCCGCGCGAGACCGAGTCGGTGCAGATGATCGCCGCCTGCCTCGGTGCCCCGCTCATCGTCGGCGTGGGCGCCGCGATGCTGCTCTTCCACTGACGGGGTTCGCCAGGCCCGCCTCGCCGCGACCCGTCGACGCGGTGGTGTTCGACTTCGACGGCACCCTGGTGGCCAGCCGTTTCGCCGACGAGGCGGCGGTCGCGGAGCTGATCGGCTCGGATCCCGGCGCGGCCGCCGGCGCCGCCGTCTTCTGGGCCCACGACGGCGAGCCCCTGCTGGCCCGCATCGAGCTGGCCTGGCCGGGGAGGACCGACCAGATCCTGCCCCTCTTCGAGCGGCCCGGGGTGCCGCGCCGGTTCCCGGGGATCGGCGCGCTGCTGGGCAGGCTGGGTCGCCAGGGGTTGAGTCTCGGGGTGGTCTCGTCGCGCCGGCTGCTGGCGCTCGATCAGGGCCTCCGGGCCGCCGGTCTTCGCCGCCACTTCAGCGTCGTGGTCGGCCTCGACGACGTGGCGGAGCCGAAACCCAGCCCGGAAGGTCTGCTCCTCGCCCTCGGGCGGCTCGCTGTGGAGCCGTCGCGAGCCGTCTTCATCGGTGACACCGAGCTGGACGTTGAGGCCGGGCACCGGGCCGGTGTCGCGACCTGGAGGGCGGTCTGGGGCCTGCCCCTGGCTCCGCTGCCGGGAAGCTCGGACGGCACCATCCTGCTCGACCGGCCGGAGCAGGTGGGGGAGCTCCTCCAGGCGCTGACCGCGCGCTGATCGCGCACCGACCTCCCGCCTCCCTACGGGATGTCGCGCCGCATCGTGAACAGCCAGCCGCTGACGGCGAGCAGGGCCCCCCATCCCAGGAAGACCAGCCCGCCTTCGAGCGACGTCAGCGCGATGCCGCCGACGGGCGGTGCGCTGGAACCGACGAGGGCGCCGGCGGCGGGGCCGGGGAGGAAGGCGTATCCCCTGCTGACGGCCGGGATGACCGCGAAGACGTCCTCGATGACCAGCAGGAAGGCGAGCGACCCGATCACCGCGGCGATCTGATTGCGCACCAGCACGCCGATCCCGACCCCGAGCAGCGCATAGAGGGTGACGGCGATGGCGGCGCGTCCCAGGGTCGCCAGCACCCCGCCGCTCAGCCACCCGATGGAGACGCCCTTGGCCGCGAGCCACGCGGTCATCACACCGGCCACGACCGCGGCGCTCGCGATCCCGTAGGCGGCGCCGACGCCGGCGCCGACGATGAGCTTGGCGAGGATCACCCGGCCGCGGCGCGGCTCGATCAGGAAGGTGGGCCGGGCCGTGAGGTGGCGGAACTCGGTGGTGATCAGGATCACCCCGTAGACCAGGGCGAAGATCTCACCGGCGGCACCCAGGGTGGCGAGCATCCGCTGGGTCGAGACCTGGACCAGGGGGTCGGGAGGTGCCGCCATGCCCGGGGGGGCCCCGGTCTGATAGCTGCTGATCAAGCCGGCGGCGCTCACCCCCGCGACCGCCAGGGCGGCCAGCAGCAGCGCCCACCACAGCTTGGTCGTGGTCACCTTCCGCCACTCGGAGCGCAGCGCGTTCCTCATCGGCCGGGTCCGGGTGGAACCGGGTCGGCGGTCAGTGCGAGGAAGCGCTGCTCGAGGGTCCAGCCGACCGCCCGCAGCTCGTGCACCTCGACGCCGGCCTGCCAGCAGGCGTGCCCGACCGCGCTCGGGGCGGCGCCGGTGATCCACAGCGAGGCATCGGGCGAGATCGTGACCTCGGCTCCCAGCGCCGCCAGGGCCGGCACCGCCCTCCCGGCCGCCGGAGTGCGCAGAACCACCCCATCCTGCCCCCCGGGCAGATCCCGCAGAGTGCCGTCGTAGAGGAGGCGCCCCCGAGCGACGATGACCACGCGGTCCACGACCTGCTCGACCTCGGAGAGCACGTGGCTCGAGACCAGGACGGCGCGCCCTTCGGCATCCGCCATCCGGCGCATCAGCTGGCGCAGCCACGCCATACCCTGGGGGTCGAGGCCGTTGGCCGGCTCGTCCAGGATCAGCACCCTGGGCTCCCCGATCAGCGCGGTCGCCAGGCTGAGACGCTGGCGCATCCCCAGCGAGAAGGCGTGCACCGGGACCCTGGCGACGGCGGTCAGACCGACCAGGTCGAGCAGCTCGTCGGCGCGGCGGTCGGCTACTCCGGCAGCGGCGCAGCACACCCGCAGGTGATTGCGTGCGGTGCGGCCGGGGAGGAAGCTGGTCGCCTCGAGGACGGCTCCCACGGTGCGGGCGGGATCGCTCAGCTCGGCGTACCGCCTTCCCCCGATCGTCCCGGTCCCGGATGTCGGTGAGGCCAGGCCCAGCAGCATGCGCAGGGTGGTGGTCTTGCCCGCGCCGTTGGGACCGAGGAAACCGGTCACCGAGCCCTGCTCGACGCTGAAGCTGAGGTTGTCGACCGCCCTGATCCTTCCGAAGTCCTTGGTCAGGCCGTCGGCCACCACCCGCGGCGCCCCCGTCGCGACGGCGGCCGCCGCACCTCCCGTCGCTGGTCTCGGAGCGGGCGCCGTTTCCACGTCGCGGCGACTGTAGAGGATCGCCGGAGGGTCGCGGGAGGCCGGGTGCGACCGGTCTCAGCCCTCCTCGGCGTGGATGAGCTGCAGCAGCGACGCCCGGCCGCGCACCACCAGCTGCGCCCGCCCCGGGGGGAGGCTGACCGGACGGGTGACGAAGAGGGAGCGCTCCGCCTCGCTCATCTCCACGGCCACCGCCCCCTGGCCGATCAGAGCGCTGCCGAGGCTGGCGTAGCCCGGGGACGCCGGACGCCGGGCCAGGATGACGTGGAACCTCATCTCCCACGCGAGCGGCACGGCCCCCGCCAGCGGCGAGAGGGCCGCGGAATCGACAATGTCGTCGTCATCGACCACCAGCACGACCTCGGGGCCGCGGACGTGCAGCCGCTCCGCCAGCTCGCGGCGGCTGGCTCCTGCCGGAGGGACGCGCCGGGCAAGCTCCTCCCTCAGGCTCGCGACCAGGCCCTCGACGGCCGAGGCGGTCATCGCGTGGCCGGCCACGTAGGCCTCGGGCAGCGCGTCGAGGAGTCCACGCCGGGTGTCGACGAGGTGGAACCGGACCTCCTCCGGTGAGAGCACGCGGGTCGTCGCCAGCAGGAGGGCGCGCAGGAAGCTGGTCTTGCCGCAGCGAGCATCGCCGCAGACCACCAGGTGCTGGGTCTCCTCTCCGAGCAGGTTGAACGCCACCGGCCGCAGGTCGGCGTCCGCCAGGCCGAGGGGGACCTCGCGCCGCCGGTGCCAATCCCCCCAGTCCATGCCGGCGAGCGGCACGGTGAGGGGGAGGAGCGGGACCGGGGGCGCCGCCGGACCGGGGCGGGCGCGGTGCTTGACCAGGTCGCGGAAGGCGGTGTCCGGGTCGATCGCGGGATCGCCGCCGTCGACGCGTGGCAGCGCCAGCTGGACCTGGCACGACCCCGGGCCCAGCGCCCTGCCGGGGGTGCCGGCCAGTCCCCGGGTGGCTCGGAGGTCGTAGGCGGAGTCCGCCGGATCGATGGGGCGCAGCTGGAGCCGGGCCGGGATCCGGTCGCGCAGGGCGGGGCGGAGGTCACCCCACCGATCCGCGCTCAGCACCAGGTGAATGCCGTGGGAGAGGCCCACACCGGCGAGCGCGATCACCTCCTCCTCGATCCAGTCGAAGGCCCTGGTCGCCGTTCCCCAGCCGTCGATCAGAAGGAAGACGTCGCCGAACCCGTCGCTCGAGCCCCTCTCCCGCCAGCTCCGGCGCAGCTCGTCGATGCCTCCGAGCCCGAGGCTGCGGAGCTCGTCGTCGCGCTGGTCCACCAGGCGGTTGAGGAGTCGGATGATCCGCCGCGCCACCTCGGGGTCCGCCCTGCCGGCCACGCTGCCCACGTGAGGCGCTCCCACCAGCCCCTGGAGCGAGCCGCCCATGTCCAGGACGTAGAGCTGGACGGCGCCCGGGTCGTGGGTGAGCATGAGGGAGGCGGCGACGGTGCGCAGGGCCGTGCTGCGGCCGGTCCGCGGTGCGCCGACGATCGCCAGATGGCCGAGCTCGCCGCCGAAGTCGATCCCCCACCGCTGCTGCCGCTGGCGAAGGGGGTGATCGGCGAGACCCAGGCTGACCGCGAGCGGCCGGGCGCCCGATTCCACCACGGCGTCGAGAGACAGCGTCCGGGGGAGGGGCGTCATCCAGACCGGGTGGGCGGGCGCGGCTCCCCACCCCGCCAGGCGCTCCACGAGCAGGTCCAGCTCGGTGGGCTCGCCCCCGCCGTCCGGAGCCGACGGCCGCCGGTCGCCATCCGCGGGGTCCTCGGCCGTGACCTCGCGTGGGGGGGTGGCCTTCGGGGGCTGGATCACCGCGAACCTTCGCACCCCCGGGGCGCGATCGCCCTCACCGGGGGCGGGATCCCGATGGTGGGGCGGCTCGCCCACCAGGAAGGCGCGGAAGCGTCGCGGCGGACCCTGGCCGACCCTCAGGTAGCCCATCCCCGGAGTCGGGGGAAGCTGGGCGGCCAGCGGCGAGCCGAGCACCAGCAGGCTCTCCTGGAGGCTGTTGGTTCGCAGGCAGAGCCGGTAGGAGAGGTGGCGATCCAGCCGCGCCAGCCCGCCCGAGACCCCCTGGGTTGCCAGCAGGATGTGGATTCCGAGGGCGCGTCCCAGACGGGCCACCCCCTCGAAGAACTGGTCGAGGTCGGGGTGGGCGGCGAGCAGCTCGGCCAGCTCGTCGACGACCAGCCAGAGGTGGGGGAGGGGTTCGAGCGCCGGCACGGCCGTCCGCCGCCGGTGGTAGGCGCGCAGGTCGGGGATGCCCCCGGCGGCCTTGAAGAGGGACTGGCGGCGGACCAGCTCGCCCTCGATGGCGAGCCGGAAGCGCTCGACCATGGTGGGGTCGTCCTCGAGGTTGGTGATCAGACCGGCGACGTGGGGCAGCCGGGCCATCGGTTGGAAGGCGGTGCCGCCCTTGAAGTCGACCAGCACAAAGGCGAGCAGGTCCGGAGGATGGGTGGCGGCCAGTCCCGCGACCAGGGTTCGCAGCAGCTCGCTCTTGCCCGAGCCGGTCGCCCCGACCAGCATGCCGTGCGGTCCCATCCCACCCTGAGAGAGCTCCCTGAGGTCGAGCTCGACCGTCTCCCCCTGCGGGCCCGTGCCGATCGGGCAGCGGAGCAGGGACCCGGAGCCGCCGTGCCAGGCCCGCCCCACGTCGATCCGCGCCGCCGGCCCGAGGCTCAGGGCGTCCAGGAGGCCGGCCGCCGCCCGCCCGGCTCCGCTCGGTGCCGTCTCACCCTCGGGGACGAGGCGGAGCGGCGCGAGCCGCCGGGTCATGCTCAGCGCCGCCGCCGCGCCCATGGGCTCGGCGGCGACCACCACCGATCCGGTCACCGCGTCCCGGGTGATCTCAACGGTCGCGGTGCCGTCGGGTTCGAGAGCCATCCGGGAGCGCAGCTCCCCCGGCTCGTCGCCGGCCGACCCCACGGTGCAGACGACGGTCACCCCGGCGCCCGGGCCGTCCCGCATCAGGGCGCGCAACGAGGCCAGCTCGGCCAGGCCTCCCTGCGCCGACCAGCCGTCGACCACCACCAGCAGATGGCGCGGGCGCTCCCCGGGTTCCCGGATCAGGTGGCGAAGGATGTCGCCGGCCTGAGCCGGGCCGGCCCCGACCGAGGCCGGCCGATCCGAGGGTGGCGCCCCGAGGTCATCGGGGGTGCGGGCGTGGGGGAGCCACTTGACCCACTCCCAGGCCTCGGCCGCGGTCGCGTCCGCGGTCAGGATCGCGATGCCGAGGTCGGCGGGCGGATGGAAGACGGCAGCCTGGACGGCGAGGGACCGCGCGACCCCGCGGGTGAGCAGGGGCGGACCTCGGAGCACCAGGGTCCCCGCATCGAGCAGCGAGAGCGGCAGGGGCGTGCCCACCCGGCTCTGAAACCTTCCGACCAGCGCCTGGGCGGCGGCGAGCAGCTCGGGGTCCGGGGCGGGCCCGAGCGGGTCGATCTCCTCGAGGGTCACCCGGACGGTGGGGGGCAGCGAGCCGGCGCCGGCCCGGACCTCCAGCCAGTCGGGGTCTCCGGGGCGGCGCTCGTAGATGCGCTCCCGCTGCCGGACCAACGCGGCGAGGCCGGCCTCGTCCGGGAGGAGGAGCGCCTCCCGCTCCTGCTGGGTCGCGATCAGCGCGCTGATCGCCCCCTCCTGCGCGGCGAGATAGTCGAGGTACCGCCGCCCGCGACCGCGGCGCTCGGCGCGGCCGGCGAGGGTCTGGCTCAGAGCGGTGCCCGTGGACACCAGGACACCGATCCCGACCGCGGCGCCCGTGACCGCGAGCAGTGCACCCGTCTGCCGGTAGGCCAGGGCGACCGCCAGGCCGGTGCCGGCGCCGGCGATCGGTGCGATGAGCTGGAGGGTGCGCAGGGACCGCCCCCCGGAGGCCGCGGCGGGCGGCGGGGTGCGGATGACCACCGCTTCGCTGGGGGGTGGAGGGATCGGGGCCCGGGGCCGGCGGTGATAGGCGATGGTGCTCATCGGCGCATCGCGGAGCCTGCCCACCAGGGGCGGACATGGTGCGGACATCGGGCCGCGCTCACCCCGGCGCCGCGGGGCGGCGTCCGGTCGGAGGCCGGCTGATCAGGGGCGCGCGATGATCTCGCCCGAGACGACGATGAAGACGCCGCCGGCGGCGGCGCCGAAGGCCCGCCAGCCTGCCGCCACCCCGGCCAGCTCGGAGGGGGTGGCGATCCCGTACTCCACCGCCTGGCGGCCGAGGCTCGAGGACGTGGTCCTTTCCGCCCACAGCTCGCTCCACCAGCCGCGATCCGCGGTGGTGGCGAAGGTCCAGGTGGAGGTCGAGTAGGCGACGTCCGCCAGGCCCGCCTCGGCCGCCCAGCCGGCCAGCCGGCGTCCGGCATCCGCCTCGGCCCCGTTGCGCCGGGTCACCTCGAGGTAGATCTCCCGCCAGCGGTCCAGCCGCGGGTCGGCGGGCCACCACACCATCGCCGAGTAGTCGCCGTCCCGGGCGGCGACGATCCCGTCCCGGCGCGCCAGCCGTCCCATCGCCCTGAGGGCGCCGACCGGGTCGCGCAGGTGCTGGAGGACCTGGTGGGCGTGGACCACGTCGAATCCCCTCTCGGCGAGCCCGGCGGAGCGGAAGTCGCCGGAGCGGAACCGGAGGTTGGGGACGCCGGCGTCCCGGGCATGGGCCTCGGCCTCGACGACCACCGCGGTGGAGAGGTCGATGCCGAGCACCGCCCCGGGCGCCACCCGCGCCGCCAGGTCGGCGGTCAGGGTGCCCGGACCGCAGCCGACGTCGAGCAGGCTCATGCCCGGGCGCAGGTGGGGCAGGAGGTAGGCGGCCGAGTTCTCCGCCGTCCTCCAACGGTGAGCCCGCAGCACCGCCTCGTGGTGGCCGTGGGTGTAGGTGTCGGCGCCGGTCGAGTCGCTCATCGGTGCTCGATGATCTCAGACCGGACCCGCGCCGCCCGCCGGTCCGGGCGCTGGCCACCCCTCTCCGGACGCGCCGGAGCCGGCTCCGTTCGGCGGCTCAGCCGAGCCGCCCGCCCAGGACGAGCTCGGCCACCGCGAAGCCGAGCCAGGGCAGCGCGGCCAGCAGCAGCCAGCCCCCGTGGGCGCGGCCGTCCCTCAGCAGACCGAGCAGGTAGAGGCCGGTGGCAAAGGCGCAGCCGGCGCTGATCAGCCCGGCGGCACCCAGGTTCCAGGTGGTGAAGGTGATCCCCAGGAAACCGAGGATGCACGCCTGGAAGGCCGCCGCCCCGGCGATGTTGCCCAGGGCCAGCCCGTCGTCGCCACTCCGGATCCAGAGCACGCTGTTGAGGGTCTCGGGCAGCTCGGTGGCGAAGGGCACCGCGATCACCGCCAGCACCAGGGGGGCGAGCCCCAGGCTGGTCGCGGCGGAGTGGATGGCGTCGACGAAGAGGACCGACCCGACCGTCAGCAGGATGGCCCCGGTCAGGAGCTGGGCCACCACCACGGCCACCGGGGGCGGCCCCGATCGCCAGCGGACGAAGTGCAGCGGCTCGGGTGCCTCCTCGGAGCCGCCGCTCTCGCCGAGGGCGGCGCGAGCGTAGCCGGCGTAGAGCAGGAGCAGCAGGATCCCCACCACCACCCGCTCCGACCGGCTCAGCAGGGTGGAGGCCACCGCGCAGCCGAAGGCGCTCAGGAAGACACCGAGGTCGCGGCGCACCTGGGCCGGCTCGACCTCGAGCCGCCGGTTCCCCCGCCGGGTCAGGAGGGCGACGCCGGTCAGTGCCCCGCCCAGGGTGAGCAGCAGGAAGGAGGAGCCGAGCACCGCTCCGGTGGCGATCTGGTTCGAGCCGGTGGCTCCGCTGACCAGCGCGACGATGACCACCATGGTCTCGGGGAGGGCCGTCCCGAGGGCGGCGAGCAGGCTGCCGGTCGCGCCCGATCCGAGATGGAGCAGGTGCCCGGCCCATTCGACGGCGTTGGTGAAGAGCTCGGAGGCGAGGGCGATCAGCAGCAGAGCGCCCACGAAGAGGAGCGCGGTCATGGGTCGGGAACGCTATCCCCGGAATCCGAGCCGGCCATTCAGCGGTGGTTCTCCCGTGCCCGCCGGCGCCGCGACAGCGCGTCCACGGGAGCCTGCATCCAGCTGGTCCCGAAGCTCATCACCTGGCGCATGGTCACGGGCTGGACGCGATGCACCGGTGGGGCACCCCGGCTGCACGCCACCGCGTCGAGGATCCGCTGGCGGCACCAGGGAAAGACGGTCCGCGGCAGCTCCTCGGGCTCGAAGAGCCGCACCGACCACGCCTCGATGCTCCGGCGGGCCCGCCCGCCGGTGATCTCGCCGAGGAAGACCGCGTCACCGGCGGTGCGCAACCCCTCCCAGCTGTAGACACCGACCAGCCCGAGCACCCGGAAGGTGTGGCCGGTCTCCTCCTCGGCCTCGCGCGCGGCGGCGGCGGCGGGCTCCTCGCCGGGCTCGCAGTGCCCCCCGGGGAGTTCCCAGCCCGGTGGCCACGGGCGGAGCTGGAGCAGCGCGCGCCCCCGATCCAGGGCCGCCAGCTGGGCGCCCCCCACCGGCCACGCCTCGCCATCGACGGTCACCGAGAGCACCGGCTGCCGGGGGGGTCGATCGTGGAAGAGGACCCGGGCGAACCGGCTGCTGCAGCCCCCGTTGCCGCTCATCGAACCATCAGCTCCCGGCCCGGCGAGCCGCCTGGAACGCGCCTCCCGAGGGGACGGCGGCTCCGCCCCGCCGGCCGGGACGACCGGCGAGACTCAATCGACGGGGACGCGGCGGGGTCTCCGTGGGCGCGGGGTGGCGGTGGAGCGGCGTCCCCGCGAGGGCGTGCTCGCCGGCCGGCTGCCGTGCTCGATCAGGGCGGTGATGCCGAGCACCACCTCCCGCTGCGCCGCGATGAAGTGCGATGTCGCCTCCGGCGGCACCACCTGGCCGAGCCGCCGGGCAGCCTCCTCGAAGAGCCGGACGGGGATGCCTCCGATGCTGTCACCCATGGTCGCCATACCTCCGATTGCCGTTGATCACGCCTGGCCGTCGGCGAACGTGACGCGCAGCAGGCCCTCGTCGAGTCTGGCCTTGCTGACCCTCTTCCCATTGAGGATGCGGGGCAGGGAGATCTCCCGCTTGTATGCACCCACGGTGACGAAGAGCTCGCCCTCGCTGTGGCGGACGTCGACCTCGTCCTTGGAGACGAAGGGGAGCTGCAGCTGGAGCTCGTAGCGCCCGTCCACCTTGCGCAGGCGCTGGGGCACCGCGTGGTAGTAGATGCGCGCCGGGTCCTCGTCGCCGAAGAGCGCGGCCGCCAGCTCGGCCAGCCGGTCCAGCCCGACGATCTCGTGCTCGAAGAGCTTCGACCGCCGGATCGGGATGGGGTCGAAGAGCAACTCCACCGACTCGTCGTAGCGGCTCTGGATCTCTCTCCAGGATTTGAAATAGGCGTCGGTGACCTCGGGGGGGAGGACCCGGTTGACCACCACCAGGTCGGTCAGGTAGTCGTAGAGGCTCAGATAGGTGAAGGCGCGCTGCGCCTCCTTGAGGACCATCTTCTCGAGGTTGAGCACCAGCCGCACCGTGCAGGTCTTGGGGTCGCCGAGGATGCTCTTCATGCTCTCCAGGTCGAGCAGCAGATTCCTGATGTGGACGAAGACGTCGTCCGGGGGGAGCGGGATGGAGACGAACGGCTGCACCACCGGGCGGGCCACCTTCATCACCGCTCGGGATGCGGGGAAGAGCCGCTGCAGGTACCACCGGGCGACGTCGGGAAACGCCAGCAGCTGGAGGGTCTCACCGGTCGGCGCGCAGTCGACCACCAGGGTGTCGAACTTGCCCTCGCTCCGGTGATGCCGGATCTGCATCAGGGAGGCGACCTCCTCCATCCCCGGGGGTGAGGCGAGCTCCTCCGCGACGATGTCGTCGACGCCCTGCGACGAGAACAGCGAGCTGAGGTAGAGGCGGATCCGATCCCAGTGGCTCTCGAGCTGGTGGAGGGCGTTGACCTCCTGGCCCCAGAGGTTGGGGGCGACCTCGCGCGGCTCCTCACTGAGGGGCCGGTCCAGCGAGTCACCGAGGCTGTGGGCCGCGTCGGTGCTGATCACCAGGGTGCGCTGCCCGAGCTCCGCGCAGCGCACCGCGGTCGCGGCGGCCACGGTGGTCTTGCCCACCCCGCCCTTGCCGGTGTACAGGATGACCCGCATCCGTGCCGCCCCCCGGCTCAGTCGACGACTTTGCTGACGATGGCCCAGGCGATCAGGATGAGCACCACCATCAGGGCGGCGATCGTGGCGACCCGGCGGAGATCCGAGGGGACGTAGGGAACGCGGTCGAAGGGGATGGCCGGGTCGTCCGAATCCAGGGGCTCCACGAGCGCCGCGGCCGAGCCGAAGCGAGCGCTCCTGACCGGCTGTCGCTGCAGACGGCCGCCTGGCGCCATCGGAGGGGCGGCGGGCCCGATCCGCCCGACCCGGCGGCGCGCGGTGTCCGGCCCCGGGGTCGGGGCGGTCCCGGCCAGCACGGTTGCAGCGCTCGGGGCGGCCTCCTCCTCCTCCTCCGGCGCCGCGGACGCGCCGAGTGGCCGGGCGGCGGTGCTCGCCGCCGGGCGTGCCGGAGCGGCGCCGGCCGGCCGGCGGGTGGTGGTGCGCTGCTTCTGCTTACGGGTCTTCTTGGCCATGGTCCAGCCGCGAAGCGTACCAGGGGCGAAGGAGCGAGGTGCCGAACCCTGGCGGCCTGCCCGCCTGGTACGCTCGGTCGAGATGTCCCCTGAGGCAGCGCCCGCCCACCGGAGCGGCTTGCTCGATCGCTATTCGGCCCTGGTCATCGCGTTTGCCGCCGCGCTCTGGGCGACCGACGCCTACTTCCGCCCCGCCCTGGCCAAGGAGCTCTCGGCCAGCCAGATCGTCCTGGTGGAGAGCCTGATCGTCAGCCTCTGCCTTCTCCCCCTGGCCCCGCGGGCGCTGCGGGAGCTGCGCCACACGGCCTGGCGGGCCTGGCTCGCGCTGGTCGTCATCGCGGCCGGACCCCAGGCGTTCGCCACCGTCCTCTTCACCGCCTCGCTCACCCACGCGGGAAGCAGCCCGGGCGTGCTCTCGGAGGTCTACCTCCTCTATCTGCTCCAGCCCGTCTTCGGGACCGCGATGGCCTGGATCTTCCTGCGCGAGCGGCGCAAGAGGCTGTTCTGGCCGCTGGCCGCGGTCGCTCTCGGAGGAGCGGCGCTCATCGTCTTCTCCACCAACGCCGTCGCGCCGCGCGCTCAGCTGGTCGCCGCCGGATTCGTCGTCGGAGCCGTGGTCCTCTGGGCGGCGGGGACCGTCCTGGGGCGCTACGCGCTCGGGGGCGTCTCCTTCACGACCACCACGGCGATGCGCTTCACCCTCGCCCTCCCCTTCCTGCTCGCCCTGATGCTCACCGACCCCGCCGCCGCCCACCACCACTACGCGTGGGCCCAGCTGCCCAGCTTCCTCGGCATCGCCCTGATCCCCGGGCTCTTGGCCATGGTCCTGTACTACCGGGCCCTCTCCAGCACCCCCGCCTCGATCTCCAGCATCGCCGAGCTCGGATATCCGGCCGCGTTCTTCCTCATCCTCTCGCTGCCGGCCCCGGTCGGCTATGCCGTGCCCCTCCAGCCACTCGAGGTGGTGGGAGCCGTGCTGCTGGTCGCCGCCGTGACCGCGCTCAACGTCTTCAAGCGCCGGGAGGGGGTGACGACCCATGCCTCCCGCGAGCTCCATCTCGCGTCGGAGCCGTCCTCGGGGTAGCTGGGGACGCCCGCCGGGCCGCTGACCCGACCGGCGTCCCCCCTCAGCCCGCCGACACCGCCTCGGCGTGGAAGCCGGCCGCGTGGAGCAGCCCGAGGGCTCGATCGACCGAGGCCGCGTCGATGGTGAGCACCAGCGCCGCGTGGCGGGTGTCGGAGTGCTGCATGTAGAGGTCGAGGATGTTGATGTCGTTGGACCCCATCAGGGTGGTCACCCGGGCGAGCACCCGAGGCCGGTTCTCGATCGGCACGGCGATGTCGACGTTGTGCCCGGTCTGCTCGATGAGGAATCCGCCGAGGGTCTGGTAGGCGGCGCCGGCCTCGCTGAAGTGGCGCTCGGTGGCGGGGCGGTCGTCGATGTCGCCACCCAGCCGGCGCATGGCCTCGCCGAAGGAGGCGAGCACCTCCTGGATGGCATCCGCGTTCTCGGCGAGGATGTCGGCCCAGAGGCTGGGGTTCGCCGCGCCGACCCGGGTCAGGTCCCGGAAGGAGGGGCCGGCGAAGGAGAGGGCGTCGGGGGAGATCCCTGAGGTCACCTCCAGGAGCGCGACGGCCAGCAGGTGGGGGAGATGCGAGAGCGCGGCGACCAGCCGGTCGTGGCGCTCCGGGTCGACCGCGGTCGGGATCGCGCCGAGGTCGTCGCGGACGAACTGGGTGACCCGGGCGTAGGCCTCCGGCAGCGTGTCCCCGGTCGGGGTGATCAGGTAGCGGGCCCCCTGGAAGAGGTCGGCGCTGGCATTGGCGACCCCGCCCAGCTGGCTGCCCGCCATCGGATGCCCGCCGACGAAGCGGAGGATCCCCGCGGCCGCGGCGCCGCGCACGATGGCCGCCTTGGCGCTGCCGACGTCGGTGACCAGCGCGTCGGTGGGGGCCAGCTCGGCGAGCAGACCGGGGATCCGGGACACCGGCGCGGCCAGGACGACCATCTCGGCATCGCGGACGGCGTCCAGCGCGGCCGGGCGGTCGATCGCCCCCAGCGCCAGGGCGCGCTCCAGGGTGGCGGCGGTGTCGACCCCCACCACCTCCCAGCCGGCGCGCCGCGCCGCCATGCCGATCGAGCCGCCGATCAGGCCGACCCCGACGATCCCGAGGGTGTGGTCAGACATTGAAACGGAAGTGGACCACGTCGCCGTCACGGACGACATAGTCCCGCCCCTCCAGCCGCTGCCGGCCCGACTCCCGGACGGCGGCGTAGGAACCGGCCTCGATCAGATCCTCGGCGTCGACCACCTCGGCCCGGATGAAGCCGCGGGCGAAATCGGTGTGGATGACGCCGGCCGCCTCCACCGCGGTGCCGCCATGCTCCAGCGTCCAGGCGCGCACCTCCTTCTCCCCGGCGGTGAAGAAGGTGATCAGGTCGAGCAGCGCGTATGCCTCCCGGGCCAGCCGGTCCAGGCCGGGCTCGTGCAGCCCCAGCGAGGCCAGGAAGTCGCGCCGGTCCTCGGCCGGGAGCTCGACGATCTCGGCCTCGATGCGGGCCGAGATGGTGAGGCAGTCCCCGCCGTGGCTCCGGGCCAGCTCGACGAGACGATCCGGCGGCGGCGCCGCGGCGTCGGCCTCGCCGACGTTGGCCACCACGATCAGCGGCTGCGCGGTGAGCAGGTAGAGGTCGTGGAGATGCTCGCGCTCCTCCCCGGTCAGCGCCATGGTCCGCACCGGCCGGCCGGCGTCGAGGTGCGCGTGGACCCGGCGCATCACCTCAATGGCCTCCGCCGCCTTCTCCTTCTGGAGCCGCGCCGTCTTCTCGCGCCGGTCCAGACGCCGGGTCACCGTCTCCAGGTCGGCGAGCTCCAGCTCCAGCTCGACCACCTCAAGGTCGCGGGCGGGGTCCACTCCACCCTCGACGTGGCTGACGTCGGGGTCCTCGAAACCGCGCGCCACCACCACCGTGGCATCGCACTCGCGGATGTGTCCGAGGAACTGGTTGCCCAGGCCCTCGCCGCGGCTGGCGCCGCGGACCAGGCCGGCGATGTCGGTGAAGGTGACCGAGGCGGGAATCACCCGGGGCGGTGAGAAGACCGCGGCCAGCCGCCCCAGGCGCTCATCCGGCACCGCCACCACACCGGTGTTCGGCTCGATGGTGGTGAAAGGGTAGTTGCCCACCTGCGCTCCGGCCTGGGTCAGCGCGTTGAAGAGGGTGGACTTGCCGGCGTTGGGCAGCCCCACGATGCCGACGCTCAGCGCCATGATGTCGCTCCCGCCCGCCTGCCGGGCCCGGTGGTGAGGAGCCCGTCAGCGGTGCTCGCAGCCATCGCCGGCTAGTCGCTCTCCAGCTCGAACTCGTCGTGCAGCGCTCGCACCGCCTCGGCGACCCGGTCGCGCGCGATGACCACGGTGACGTGGATCTGGCTGGTGGTGATCTGCTCCACATTGATGTTCTTGGCGGAGAGCGCCTGGAAGATCCGGGCGGCCATCCCCGGCGTCCCCAGCAGGGCCGTGCCCACCACCGACACCGTGGCGATGTCGGTGGCCGCCACCACCTGCTCCGCCCGGACGTCGCGGGCCACCTCCTCGAGCACCGGTCGGGAGCGCGGGAGGTCCTCCTCGGCGATGATGAAGGAGATGTCGGTGAAGCCGTCATGGCTCACGTTCTGGACGATGATGTCCACATTGATGCCGGCCTTGCCGATGGGGCCGAACACCTGGGCGGCGACGCCCGGCCGATCGGGGACCCGGGTCAGGATGACCTTGGCGACGCCGCTGTGGTGGGCGATGCCGCGGATCTTCAGCCGATCTTCCATGGCGGGATGCTGACAGATCAGGGTGCCGGGGTGGTCCTCGAAGGTCGAGCGCACCACGATGGGGATGGAGTAGGTCTCCCCGATCTCGACGGCGCGGGGATGCAGGACCTTGGCCCCGACCGCGGCGAACTCGAGCATCTCGCCGTAGGTGATCTCGGGGATGGGACGCGCCCGCGGCTCGACCCGCGGATCCGCCGTGTACACCCCGGCCACGTCGGTGTAGATCTCGCAGCGGGCGGCGCCCAGCTCCACGGCCAGGGCGACGGCGGTGGTGTCCGAGCCGCCCCGCCCGAGGGTGGTCACGTCGAGAGCGTCGCTGACGCCCTGGAAGCCGGCGACCACCACCACGCGTCCGTGGTCGAGCTCGTCGACGATGCGTTCGGGAACGATGTCGACGATCCGCGCGCTGCGGTGAACGCTGCTGGTCCGGATCCCCGCCTGCGGGCCGGTCAGGGAGATGGCGGGGACGCCCAGCCGTTCCAGGGCCATGGCCATCAGCGGCGCGGTGATGGTCTCCCCGGTGGAGAGGAGCTGGTCCAGCTCCCGCGGCGGCGGCGCCGAGTTGACCTTGTGGGCGAGGCTCAGCAGCTCGTCGGTGCTGTCCCCCATCGCGCTGACCACCACCACCACCCGCTCGTGCTCGGCGCGGGTGGCGGCGATGCGCCGGGCCACCCGCTGGATCAGCTCGGCGCTGGCGACGCTGCTGCCTCCGAACTTCTGGACCACGCACCGGGAGACCGGCGGAGCCGGCGACGGAGCGCTGGCGGGGTCGCTGTCCACGCTCATGGCGCGAGGTCCACGCGCGCCCCGAAATTGCGCACCGGGTGGACGGCCGGATGACCGTCGACCGCGATGGCCCGGGCGGCCGCCGCCATCGCCGCCGCCACCGCCGCCGTCTCCCCGGTGCAGAGGGCGAGCACCGAGGGGCCGGCCCCGGCCAGGCAGGCGCCGTGGGCGCCGGCGGCGAGGGCGGCGTCGATCAGCGGCTGGACGTGGGGCATCAGGGCACCGCGGGCCGGCTGGTGCCATCGATCTCGCATCCCCTCCCCGAGCAGGTCAAGGCGTCCGGTGAGCATCGCGGTGACCAGCAGGGCGCACCTGCCGGCGTTGTGGATCGCGTCCTCGCGACTGAAGGAGGCGGGCACCACCGCCCGGGCGGCCCCGGTGCTCATCTGCCCCTCGGGGACGAAGAGCACGGCGCGCAGCTCGTCCGGGACCGCCATCTGGACCACTGGGGCATCGCTGACACACACCACCAGGCCGCCGAGCATGGCGGCGGCGACGTTGTCCGGATGCCCCTCGATCCGGGCCGCCTCGGCGATGACCTGCTGCTCGTCCCATCCGAGGTTGGCGAGCGCGTTGGCGACCAGCACACCGCTCAGCACCGCGGCGGCGCTGGAACCGAGCCCGCGCGCGAAGGGGATGGCGCTGCGGCAGCGGATGCCCACCCCCGGCACCTCCGCGCCGGCCGCCGCGCAGGCCGCGACCAGCGCCCGGGTGATCAGGTTGCCGGCGGGGTCGCGCAGTTCCTCGGGGGCGCCGGGGCCGGGGTCGATGGCGATCCCGCCCTCGGGAACGGTCCACGCCTCGACCTCGTTCTGCAGCTGCACCGCCAGTGCCAGGATGTCAAAGCCCGGGCCCAGATTGGCGACGGTGGCGGGGACCCGAACGGTGACGCGCATCAGAGCCGACCCATCCCCGTGCGCGCTGGTCAGAGCCCGATCGCGTCGGCGATGCTGGCCGGCGTGCCGGTGACCGACCGCGGCGGAGCCAGGCCGTCGCTCACGGCGGGAAGGTCCTTGAGCCCGTTGCCGGTGAGCACGCAGACGGCCCGGGTGCCGCGGGCGACGGCTCCGCTGGCGACCGCCTTGCGGAGCACCGCCAGGGAGGCGGCCGACGCCGGCTCGCAGAAGACCCCCTCTCTGGCCGCCAGGTCGCGCTGGGCGGCGGCGATCTCGGCGTCGGTCACCGAGTTGATCAGCCCCTCCGACTCGTCGCGGGCGGCGATCGCGCTGGCCCAGGACGCCGGGTTGCCGATGCGGATGGCGGTGGCGAAGGTCTGCGGGTCGGTGACCGGCCGGCCGAGCACCAGGGGGGCCGCCCCCTCCGCCTGCCCCCCGATCATCCGCGGGAGCTGGGTCGTCCGGCCCGCCTCCCGGTACTCCCGGAAGCCCCGCCAGTAGGCGGTGATGTTGCCGGCGTTGCCGACCGGGATGGCCAGGACGTCGGGCGCGTCACCCAGCTCGTCGACGACCTCGAAGGCGGCGGTCTTCTGGCCCTCGATCCGGTTGGGGTTGACGCTGTTGACGAGGGTCACCGGGTGGGTCTCGGCGAGCTGGCGGACCGAGCGCAGGGCCTCGTCGAAGTTGCCCTCGATGATCAGCACCGTCGCGCCGAAGACCTGCGCCTGGACCAGCTTGCCGAGGGCGATCTTCCCGGCGGGGACGACCACCACCGTGCGCAGCCCGAATCGCGCCCCATACGCCGCCGCCGAGGCGCTGGTGTTGCCCGTGGAGGCGCAGATGATCGCCCGGCTGCCGCTCTCCAGCGCCCGCGCCACCGCGAACACCATCCCCCGGTCCTTGAACGACCCGGTCGGGTTGAGGCCCTCGAACTTGAAGTGCAGCGAGCCCAGCCCCAGGTCGGAGACGAGGTGACGGGACTCGATGAGCGGGGTCGCCCCCTCGCCCAGGGTGATCCGGGGGGTCCGATCGGTCAGCGGCAGGTAGTCGGCATAGCGCTGGATCACCCCCGCGCCGCGAAGGCTGGCGCTCGCGGTCACGCCAGCGGCTCCAGCCGGTCCATGGCCTGGACCGCGGGGGCCGGAGCCCCAGCCGCTCCGAGGGCTCCCAGGGCCCGGGCCAGGGTGGAGCGTGACGTGGGGCCGGTCAGGACCATGATCTCCCCCTCCGCGACGCCCTCCGCGATCCGCTCGACGGTCACCCCGGCCTGCTCCAGCACCCTCCGGGCGTCGCCGGCGGTCCCGACCACGCCCTCCGCGAGCCGAAGCCGCAACCAGGCCTCGCTCGTCGAGGTGGCGGCATCGCGGACCCGCACCGGGACGGCGGCCGGCAGGGGCACGATCCGTCCCTCACGGCGCGCTCGCGCGACCACCACGAGGTCGCTGAGCACCGCGCTCGCGGCGGCGGCGGCACCCGCCCCACGACCGCGCAGGAGGAGCCGCCCGGCCAGATCGCTCTCGACCAGGACCGCGTTGTCCGCCCCCTCGAGGTCACCGAAGGGATGACCGGGGTGGGGCACCAGGGTGGGCTGGACGGTCAGCTCCAGTCCGGTCGTCGAGCGCTCCGCGCGGGCCACCAGCCGGACCACCGCGCCGAGGCCACCGGCCGCCCGGAGGTCTTCCGGTTCGATGCCGCGGATGCCGCGCCGCTGGACCTGGTCGGGGGTGACGTCCGCTCCCATGGCGAACCAGGCCAGGATGCAGAGCTTCTGGGCCGCGTCATGACCGTCGAGGTCGGCGGAGGGATCGGCCTCCGCGTAGCCCTTCTCCTGGGCCTCGGCGACGGCGCGGTCAAAGCTGTCGCCGGCCTCCAGCCGCCGGAGGATGTGATTGGTGGTGCCGTTGATCACCGCGGTGACGCTGTGGACCTCGTCGCCCTGCAGCGAATCGCGGAGCATCGCCAGCACCGGCATGGCGGCGCCGACGGCGGCCTCGAAGGCGAGCCCACCGCTGCCGGGCCGGACCGCCGCCGCGAGACGGCGGCCCGTGGTTGCGATGACGGCCTTGTTGGCGGTCACCGCCGCGAGCCCGCGGCCGAGCGCGGTCTCGAGCAGGCCGGCGGCGGGGTCGAGCCCACCCAGAAGCTCGACGACGATGTCCACGTCCGGGTCCGTCACCGCCGCCTCCGCATCATCCCCGACGGTCACCCCGTCGAGGCGCAGCGCCCGGACCCGAGCCGGGTCGCGCTCGGCGAGCCGGCGGAGCACGAGCGGCCCTCCGCTCCGGTGCGCCAGACGGTCGGCGTGCACGTCGAGCTCGCGGGCTACCGCCGCGCCGACCGTGCCCACGCCGAGCAGCGCGATCCCCAATTCCGTGGCCATTGGCGGCCGAGTTTAGTCGACCGGGCGATGGTGCCCGAGCTCAGCCGGTCTCGGCGGGCTCGGCCTGCGGCGGGGAGGAGGATCCGGGGCGGTACCGCCCGAGCCCGGGGAAGCGCGACTGGCGGGCGAGGAGGCGGAGCAGCGGGATCACCGCACCGGCGGGGACCGGCTCCCCCCAGAGCCCGCCCTCGGCCGCGTCGCAGCCGAGGCGCTGCACCGCGGCTCGCGCCGCCTCGTCGTCGACCCCGGTGGCGATGACGATGAGCTCGAGGGTGTGGGCGAGGTCGACGACGCCCCGCACCGCCGCGGCCTCCACCCCCTCGCCGAGGGCCCCTGCGATCAGCGCCCCGTCCAGGTGCAGCTCGGTGAAGGGCAGGCCGCGGAGCCGGACCAGCGAGGCGGAGTCCGAGCCGTAGCCGTCCAGGCCGATCCCGACCCCAGCCTCCGCCAGTGCGCGCAGCACCGGGACATTCCCGGAGAGCGTGGTGTTCTCGTCCACCGCGATCGAGAGGGCCGCGGCCGGCACCGACCACCGGTCGAGCAGGCGGCTGACGGCCCGTGCGAGCTGGCGATCCTGAACGTTGCGGCCGGCGATCCTGACGTTCACCCGGATGCTGTGACCCTGCTCCCGCCAGCGCGCCTGCTGCTCGACGGCCAGGCCCAGGACGCACCGGGTCAGAGGCCGGATGATGTCGGTCTGCTCGGCGACGGGGAGGAACTGGTCGGGGGTCAGCAGACCGTGGCGCGGATGGCGCCAGCGCACCGTGGCGTCCAGCGCGACCAGGGCGGAGTCGGCCACCCGCACCACCGGCTGGTAGAAGAGCTCCAGCTCCTGATTGTCGAGGGCCCTGCGCAGCTCGGTGAGGCGCACCGCGCGGTCCTCGACCTCGCTGGTGGCGTCCGCCGACGTGTAGACCCTCCATCCCCGCCGAGCCTCCTTGGCGGCCTGACGGGCGACGTCGGCATTGCCCATGAGGGTGGTGGCGTCGTCCCCGTGGTCGGGGAAGTTGGCGATCCCGATGCTGAGCTCGACCTCGATCCGATGGCCGTCGATGTGGACCGGTTCCTTGAAGGCGGCCAACACCTGGCGGGCGATGCGGGCGCTCGCCGCCGGGGTGGCGCTCCCGCCCGGGAGGATGGCGAAGTCGTCGCCTCCCAGGCGGGCCACGAGGTCGGTGGCCCGCAGGGTCCCGCGGAGCCGCTCGGCGACCGCGCCGAGCAGCCGGTCCCCGCCGGCATGGCCCAGCTGCTCGTTGACCTCCGCGAAGCGGTCGATGTCGAGGAGGAAGACGCTGAACGGGGTCCGCCGCGCCGCGGCGACCTCGATGCGGGCGAGCAGCTGCTCCTGGAGCTGGCGCTCGTTGGGGAGCCCGGTGAGGCTGTCGTGGAGAGCCTGGTGGGCGGTGGCGGCGGAGAGCGCACGCACCTCCGACATCTCCCGGATCACCACGATCCGGCCGTCGCCGCCCGCGATCAGCCGGCTCTCGACCTGGACGGCGAAGCCGGTCCCGTCACGCCGGAAGGCCGAGGTCTCGGCCTCGGCGGGCCCACTCGCCCCCAGCGGTGGATCGGCGGCGCCCGGCCGGAAGGCGGGCAGGAGCTGCTCGACGTGGCAGCCCGCCAGAGCCCCGGCGGCGGCCCCGAAGAGCCGGTCGGCGGCGCGGTTCGCGAGCGTGATCTCTCCCTGACCGTCGACGATGACGATGGCCTCGGTCACCGCATCGGCCACCGCCTGAAGCCGGGTCGCGGCGTTGTGGAGCCCGGCGGCTCGCGCGGCCAGGCGGGTGCGGTCACGGCGGAGCTGGAGGAGCCCGAGCACGAGAGCGAGAAGGGCGAGCAGCAGCAGCGCGGCGAGCGAGGCGAGGGCGGCATCCATGCTTCTGCGCCGACACTACCCGTCCCTCGTTCGCTGTCCACGACGGAGCCGTGACGGAGCGACAGAGAGTCGGTTCGGCGGGCCGGGCCGCCCCCGTCATCTCGGCGGCAGTCATCGCCGAGCCTGCGTCACCCGGTGGTAGGGTGAATTCATCCATGGCACTGCAGGCTTCTCAGCGACTCCGGCGGTGATCGAGGCAAGCTCCGACGTCACCGTCCCGGTCCGGCCACCGGAGGCGTACGCCACTCTCTCCGACCTCGAGCACGCCGGCTGGCTCCCCGGTGTCACCCGTCTCCAGCACATCGGCGGTCCGGCGCGCGGGGTCGGGGCGCGCTACCAGGTGGAGGCCGCGCTGGCGGGCCGGAGCTTCAGCGGCGTCCTCGCCTGCACCGAGGACCTCGCGCCCGAGCGCACCGTGATGACCATCGAGGACGGTCTCGACCTCACCATCACGGCGACCGCCCGCCCGGCCGGCCGCGGCACCAGCGTGACGCTCGCCGTCCGCTACTCCGTCGGCGGCGGGCTCGCCGGCCGCGCCCTGGAGCGGGCCAGCGCCGGGACCGCGCGCCGCGAGGTGGCCCGGGCCATGGAGCGGTTCGCCGCCACGTTCGCCGTCCCGACGCCCTCCCGTGCCCGAGCCGGAAGATGAGCCCGCCGCCCGTGGTTCCCGCAGCGCGGGCCATGCAGGGCGGGCGATGACCACCCGCCACGACGACACCGAGCTCGACTTCCTGGCCGCCCAGGCGCGCTCCCACCCACCGCTCGCCGCCGCCGCCACCGACCAGCTGATCGGCGCCGCCCGTGGCGGTGACCGGCTGGCCCGCGAGTCGCTGGTGGAGCACTCGCTGGGCGCGGTGCTGGCCGAGGCCGTGGCCCATCGCCGGCGCGGCGTCGAGGTGACCGACCTCTACCAGGAGGGTTCGCTGGCCATGGTGGTGGCGATCGAGGAGTACGTCCGGCGCGGCGGGCCGGGGGCCGGAATGGCCGGCTACGTCCGCCGGGTCGTGGCCGCCCACCTCGACGGACTGGTCGAGGAGGCCGAGGCCGCCGCCGCCGAGGCCGCCGCACTGCTCGAGGACACGCGCCTGCTGGAGATCGCTCAGATCGGGCTGCGGGAGCAGATCGGCCACGAGCCCAGCGCGACCGAGCTCGCCGCGGTGCTCCACTGGCCCCGCGAGCGGGTCGAGCTGATCACCGGCATGGTCACCGCGGCCCGCGAGGCCTTCGACGCCGAGATCGTCGAGTTCCTGGATGACGAGGACGACCCCGCCGACGGGGACGGCGAGGGGTAGGCGCCGGCTCAGGTCTCGCGCAGGTCCTCGTGGCGCCAGTCGAGGTCGCGAAGCTCGGCCCCCGACGCGCCCCGGCGCACCGCGTCGGGGCCGAACCTTCGGCGCAGCGAATCCAGGGTCGCGTCGAGGCGGCGCTCCCGGTCGGTGGCCGGCGCGGTGAAGAGATCGAGCTGGGCCGCATCCTCCAGGTTGTGGACCCCGACCCCGAGCAGACGGACCGGCTGGGCGGGCTGACGGGTGGCGGCGAGCAGGGAGATCGCCGCCTCGGTGATGGCCGCGTCGCTGTCGCTTCCTCCGTCCAGGGAGCGCTGCCGGGTCAGCGTGGTGAAATCCGCGTCACGCAGCTTGAGGCTCACGGTTCGGGCACTCAGCCCGGCGCCACGCAGCCTCCGACCCACGTCGGCCGAGAGATGACGCACCCGCTCGCGGAGCTGGGCGGCGTCGACGACGTCGCGATCGTAGGTCTCCTCGCGCGAGATGGACTTGGGTGCCGTGGGTGGCGTCACCGGCGAGGCGTCGATCCCCTGGGCGCGGCGGGTCAGCGAGAGCGCTGCGGCCCTTCCCAGGCGGCGCTCGAGCAATGCGGATGGATGGCTGGCCAGGTCGCCCAGGGTCCGCAGACCGAGGCCGGCGAGGGTGGTCGCGGTCGCCGGCCCGAGCCCGGGAAGGGTGCGCAGGGGGAGCGGACGGAGGAACTCCACCTCCTCCCCCGGCGCGACCACCACGAAGCCGCGCGGCTTGCGCAGCTCGGAGGCGATCTTGGCGACCGTCTTGGAGGTGGCGACGCCGAAGCTGGCGTGGAGCCCGGTCGCCTCGTGGATCCGATCGCGGAGCCGGGCGGCCATCTCCGGGGGCTCACCCGGGGTGGCCGTGACATCGAGGTAGGCCTCGTCCAGGGAGAGCGGCTCGACCAGCGGGGTCAGGGCGCGGGCGAGCGCGAAGATCTGCGCCGATGCCTGCCGGTAGGCGGGGAAGTCCACCGGCAGCACCACGGCGCTCGGGCAGAGCCGGATCGCCCGGCCCAATGGCATGGCGGAGTGGACCCCGTAGTGGCGCGCCTCATAGGAGGCGGCCGAGACCACGGACCGGGCGGTCCGCCCGTCCCCGGCGCCTCCGACGATCACCGGGCGTCCGCGCAGCTCGGGACGCCGCAACTGCTCCACCGACGCGTAGAAGGCGTCGAGGTCGAGATGGATGATCGCCCGCACCCAGCCCATGGGCCGATTCTGGGGCTCCGCCCCGGCCGGCGGGTGGAGCGCGCCGGCCTACCCCGAGACGCCGGCTGCGCGGGCCTCCGCCCTGCCCTGGTACTCCCTGAGGTCGTCCTCGCCGAGGTAGCCGGCCGCTATCAGCAGCTCGACATAGGTGACCCCGAGATGGGGGGCGGCACGACGCAGAACCCAGGGCGGCGGGTTGTCCTTGTTCTTGTTGACCGCCTGGTAGAAGTAGATCTGGTTGAGGTCGCAGAGCAGGGCGAGCCGGTGCAGCGAGATGGCGCGGTCGCGGCATCGCTGCTTCAGGTACTCGCGAAAGGCGGCATCCATCATCAGTGTTCCTGCCAGGTCAATCGGGAATCAACCGGATGTGTCGTCGCCATCGACGCTACCACGGTTGCGCCCGTCGTGTGACGGGAACAGCAGTTCGACCAGCTCAGGAAGGGTGTCGATGACTGCATCCGCGTCATCCGGTCCCGAATCGTCCCGATGCCCGCGGAGGCGGATGGTCGCCAGACCCGCCGCGCGTCCCCCGGCCACATCCTCACGCCGGCGGTCCCCCACCATCGCGCTCCGGCTCGGCTCCACCCCCAGGGCGGCCAGTGCGGTCGAGAAGATCTCGGGTGCCGGCTTGCGGCGGCCGACCTCGCTGGAGAGGGTGACGCTGTCGAGCAGGCCGGTGAGACCCAGATGCGCGAGCTGGCCGTGCAGGCTGAGCGGGCGGTAGGGGGCGTTCGAGCAGAGACCGAGCCGGAGGCCGCGCCGGCGGAGCTCGCGCAGCGTGGCCGCGGTGGCGGGCGGAAGCGCGACCCCCTTCCACCAGGCCCGCTGAGCGAGTGCGGCCACCTCGTCGAGGAGCTCCTCGGGGAGCAGCAGTCCGAGCGCCGCGTAGGCGCGGCGCTCCTCGGCCACGGCGTCGATCTCGGCCAGGGCGCCGCTCGCCTCGTGGCGGGCCACCGACTCCTCGACCCGGTCGTGGACCTCGGTGAGCAGCGTGGCCGCGGACGGGACGGGGCCCACCCCGGCCATCCGGAGCCGGAGCGCGATCTCCTCGTGGGCCTGGAGCAGGGCCTCGGTGGGGCGGGTGAAGGAGACCAGGGTCAGGCCGTAGTCGAGGAGCAGGGCGTCGATCGGGCGCCTGCCGAGCCGGGCCCCGACCGGCCCCATCAGCCGGGCTGGCGTCCGCGGCCCGGGCCGCCCCGGCGCTTGCGTCCCGAGACCCGCCGCCGCCTCCTCCGGCCCGCGCCCGCCCGCTCCGCCGGGCGTGCGAATCGGTCGTAGAACGTCTTCGCGGGGTGGGGATCGGCGGGGAGCCGGGCGGTGGCTCCGGGCGCGGCCTCCACGCGCGCCGCGTACTCCGCCAGCAGCATCTCCAGGGGCCGTTTGTTGCTCGCCGACGGCGACGCCGTCTCCGCCCACGGCTGGGACGTGGTGGTCTCGGCATCGGGCGCCGGTGCCTCCTCCTCGCCCGGGACCGAATCGATCAGCTCCTTGATCGCCCGGGCCACCACATCGTCGGAGCCACCCGCCCCGTTGCCGTGGGAGGTCACGCCGGCACCGCGCCCCGATCGCGACCGATGCTCCCCACCTGGAAACCGGCCAGGGCCAGCCCCGCCACGGTCTTGAGGTCGACGGCGTCCTCGGCGATCAGCCGATCAGCCTCCGCCGCGGTGAAGAGCCGGGCGATCACGTGCTCGTCAGGATCGGTGTGGGTCTCGCCGGCGGTGAGCTCGCGGGCGAGGAAGAGGTGCAGCACCTCCCCGCTGTAGCCCGGCGCCACCGGACCGGTGGCGAGACGCTCCCAGACGGCGGCTCGGTAGCCCGTCTCCTCGGCCAGCTCCCGCCGCGCCGCCGCCTCCGGCTCCTCACCCGGGCCCAGGGTGCCCGCGGGGATCTCCCAGAGCGCCCTCCCGACCGCGTGCCGCCACTGGCGGACGAGGACGACCCGGCCGTCGCCGTCGATGGCCACCATCGCGACCGCTCCGGGATGCTCCACGATCTCGCGGCCGGCGAGGTTGCCGTCGACCGTCTCGACGGTGTCGTCGTGGACGGTGAGCAGGCGTCCCTGGAACACGGTCCGGCGCTCCACCGGATGCTCCCGCAGCTGCTCGTCGGCCATCGCTCCGCAGTCTGACAGAGCACCCGTCCAGAGGCGTCCCTCGGGACGGCGGTGAGAGCGGTCACGAGGCACCGGCCAGGGCCCGATTTCGCGGCCGGCTGTGGTAGGGTGCGCGGGTCACGGATCGCCCCGATCACGTCCCCCCTCGGCGGGCATCACCCGCCGGTCCGCGGCCCACCCCCCAGTCTCGGTGGAACCGAAGACCCATCTGCCCCGTGGTTTGCCGTCGCGCAGCAGCGAATCGACGCGGGAACGGTCGGGGCGGTCAGGAGAGATCACCTCTGTGCGACCAGTGAGCCGCCTTCCGGAGATGGCCGGCAGGCCGGGGCGGACCCCGCGCCGTCGCGTCTCCGCGCTCCATCCGGCCCGGCGCGGGCTGGTGGAGGGGCTGCGCCGGCTGCCCCGGTCGGGCGGCCGGATCTGGATCCCCCGGCGGCTCGGCGAGCTGCTCGCGGCCGCTGCCATCCTGCCCCTCGGGGCGGTCGTCACCATGGCCGTGGCGGCCTTCTCCGCACCCGCCGCGGTCGCGGTCCAGGGGCCGCCGCTCAGCTCGGCGAGCGCGCTGCTCCGGATCCACCTCCCTCCGGTCAGCGATCCGGTGAGCGCCGGATCACCGAGCCTCACCCCGCCCTCGCTGACCGCGCTTCCCGCCGTGCCCGTTCTGTCGCCCCTGGAGCAGGTCGACGGGACCACGATCCCGGCCGACACCTACACCGCGGCGGAGGTCGAGGCCATCATCACCAGCGCCGCGGACGCCGACGGGGTCAGCCCGAGCTGGATGATCAGCACGGCGGAGTGCGAGTCGACGCTGCGGCCGAACGCGTACAACCCCTCCGGCCCCTACTACGGGATCTTCCAGTTCCTGATGTCGACCTTCAAGGCGCATGGCGGCACCGACATCTGGGATCCGGTCCAGCAGTCGCAGATCGCGGCCAGCATGTTCGCCTCGGGGAACTCGTCGGCCTGGCCGGTCTGCTCGCACCGGTAGCGCGGCGCGTCTCCCGGGCGCGACTCGACCGCCACCGCAACCGCGGGAGGCCCCGGCCCCGCAGCCGCTCTCAGCTGACCTCGGTCCCGTAGAGCTGGCACGACGCCGGCTGGGCCGTGACCAGGGCGGGCACCGACGCCGGCGCCGACGCCGCGTCCGGCCAGACCGTGGAGACCAGCCCGCCGCCGACGATGGCCCCCCCGCTGCTCACGCAGACGGCGGTGAGGCCGACCAGCATGCCCGCCAGATCGCCGCTCAGGGTGCCGGTGACGTCCCCCTGGTATCCGCGGGAGCCCGCGCACGGGGAGCCGCAGGTCCACGAGCCCGCCCCGCCCGTGATGACGCCGAGCCCTCCGGCGACCCAGCTCCCCACCTTGGTGGTGGCCACGATCCCGGTGGCCCCTTCGCACGAATCGGTGCAGAGCACCGTCACCCCCAGGGTCTCGCCGGGCGCCAGCGACACCGGCTCGGCGGCGATCTGATAGCTCCCGCTCGAGAGCTTGACGGTGAAGCTGACGATCACCTCTCTGGCGGTGTGGGTTGAGGCCAGGTTGTGCAGCACCGCGATCGGATAGACCTGAAGGTCGAAGGCCCCGAACCCGGAGTTGACGATGGCCACCTGCTGGTTGTCCGGCGCGGGGGTCGGCGAAGCCGTCGCGGCCGCCGTCGCCGAGGCCGACGGGGAGCGCGCGGGGGTCGCGGTCGCGCCCTGCGACGTCGTCCCCCCGCAGCCGGCCGCCGTCAGAAGGAGCGCGGTGGCGGCGAGGGCGCGGGGTCCGTGCCAGGTCAACACTCACCCGATGGTAGGCACTTCGGCCACGGTCAGACGGGAAGGGCGGAGGAGCCGGTGCTCCTCCGCCCGCCGTCCGCCGGTCGGGACCGGGTCAGATCCCGAGCGCGCTGCGGATCGTGTTGATGTCGGTGCGGCAGCTGGCCAGGTCGTGCCGCGCGGTCGTCACCGACGTCCGGGCGGAGACCAGGGTCGGCTGGTTGCCCGGGTAGCCGGAGGGGAGGAGGTTGATCACCTCGCTGACCACCCCCGCGGACGCCGACTGGGCTGCGGCGAGCTGGCTGGTGCAGTCGTTGAACGCGGTCTGCGCCTTCTGCTTCTGGGCCGCGGAGGCGGTGCTGTCGTTGATCGCGGTCTGGAGGGCGGGCATCACCGATCCGATCTCCGACTCGACGGTTGATTCGGTGTCGGCGGCGATCACCAGGTGGACCTTGGGGGTCTCGAGCAGGTACACCCGGTAGCCGGTGACGATCGTCTGCGCGTCCTGCCAGGCCTTGAGGGCCGTGGTGTCGGCCTGGATGGTGGCGTTCAGGCTGTCGAGGCCGGTCTCGTCGGACTGGATCTGGCCGAGCAGCGTCGCCTTGTCAGCGGACGTGATGTCGGCACTCTTGTCGATGCCGGTGGTCAGCGTCCCGAGCCAGCTCTCGCGATTGGAGACGGCCGTGTTCGCCCGCTGCTTGATGCAGGCGAGGATCGCGGAGGGGCTGCCCGTGCACCCCCCGACCCGTGCGGCCGGCGACGGGCTGGAGGTCGAGGCCGGCGTCGAGCTCGCCGAGGGCGACGGGCTGGGCGAGGCGCTGGTGTCGGCCATCGCGGGCAGCGCGCTCGCAGCTCCGAACGCTGCGCTCACCGCCAGGGTGGCGAGACCGATGCGGAGGTGATGGCTCAGTCTCATTGGGTCGGATCTCCTTCACTGGTGGCCAGGCCCTGGTTGGCCTGGCCGATCTGGTTGTCGATCTGGTTGAGCTGGTTGTCGATCTGGCTGAGCTGGGCGCTGTCGGGCCCGCCGGAGGCATTCACCGCACTGCCCGCCGGCGAGGAGCTCTGACCGGTGCTCTGGGCCGTCGCCGGCACGGAGGTCAGGGCCGCGTGCCCGCATCCGGCCACGAGCAGCACGGCGCCGCCGGCCAGGGCCGCGGAGCTGAGCCTGCCGAGACGTCGCATCGAGGTGGTCCTCCTGGGGTTCGTCTGATCTGGCCCCATGCTGGCAGCGCGGCGGTGCGAACTCCTGAGAGGCCGCTGAGCCGATCGCCCCGAAGCGGTGGGGGCTGCGCTTTCTCAGCGGCGCCTCAGCCTCGGCAGGCGGCCGGGCAGCGCGGTGGGGAGGTCACACCGGCCCGGGCATCGGGCTCGGCGGCGCCTGGCTCAGCTTCGAATGCTGAACTGGCTCCGCCGGAAGAGGGCGTGCAGCGGGAGGGCCCGCTCCGCCAGCGCCCCCGCCGCGCCCTCCTCCCGATCGACCAGGACCAGGACCTCGGCGACCTCGACCCCGGTCGGCGCCAGGACCTCGAGCGCTCGGAAGACGGATCCGCCGGTGGTCACGACATCGTCGACGAGCACGACCCGTTCCCCCGCCGCCGGTGCCGGTCCCGCGATCTTGGCGGCGGTGCCGTGCTGCTTCTCGGCCTTGCGGATCATGAAGGCCCGCATCGGCGACTCGGCGCCCGAGCCGCTGAGCGCGACGATGGCTCCGAGCAGCGGGCCGACGCCGTCGTCACCCGCCACCGCGGTCACCTTGAGGTCGCGGCAGCGAGCCAGCATCAGTGACGCCGCGAGGAAGAGCCCCCGGCCGTCCAGGGTCACCTGCTTGCCGTCGAAGAAGTAGTCGCTCCGTCTCCCGCTCGCGAGCACGAAGTCCCCCCATCGGAAGGCCCTGGTCGCCAGCAGCTCGTGGAGCTCGTCGCGCGGCGCGATCACTCCACCGGTCTCCAGCGCAGCACCGGTCGGCGGGCCGCCTCAACCTCGTCGACGCGGCTGACCGGGGTCAGGTGAGGCGCCGACCTGACGTGCTCCAGGTCGCGCTCCGCCTCGGCGACGATGGCGGCGCAGATGTCGGCGAGAAGGTCGAGGCTGCGCTTCGACTCGGTCTCGGTCGGCTCGAACATGAGCGCTTCGGGGACCGTGGTGGGGAAGTACGCGGTGGGCGCGTACACCCCGTAGTCGAGAAGCCGCTTGGCGACGTCGATCGCGCGCAGCTCCGCCACCCGGCAGCCCCGGGTGGTCGCGACGAACTCGTGCATCGAGTCGGAGTGCACCGCCATCGGGAAGAGCGGGGCAAGCCGCGCCTGCAGGTAGCGGGCGTTGAGGACCGCGTCCTCGGCCACCTGGGAGATGGTGGAGCCGTAGGTTCGGATGTAGGCGTAGGCGCGGACCAGCATGCCGAAGTTGCCGAAGTGGGCACGCACCTTGCCGATCGACCGCGGCCGGTCGTGGTCCAGCAGGAACCGATCGCCCCTGCGCTCCACGGTGGGCACCGGGAGGAAGTCGGTGAGCGCCGGGGCGACCCCGACCGGGCCGCTGCCGGGGCCACCGCCCCCATGCGGTGTCGAGAAGGTCTTGTGCAGGTTGAGGTGCACGACGTCGAAACCCATGTCGCCGGGGCGCGCCAGCCCGACCAGGGCGTTGAGGTTGGCACCGTCGTAGTAGAGGAGCGAGCCCGCGTCGTGCGCGATGCGAGCGATCTCCACGATGTCCTTCTCGAAAACCCCGAGGGTGTTGGGGTTGGTCATCATGATGGCGGCCACCGAGCTGTCCAGCCGGCCAGCGACGTCGGCGACGTCCACCGTGCCATCGCTGTTGCTCCGGACCGTCACCACCTCGAGACCGGCGAGCGCCGCCGAGGCCGGATTGGTCCCGTGGGCGGAGTCGGGGATGAGCACCCGGGTGCGGGCGGTGTCGCCGCGGGCGGCGTGATACGCCTGGATCATCCGCAGCCCGGTCCACTCGCCGTGCGCTCCCGCCGCCGGCTGGAGCGAGATCCGCGCCATCCCGGTGATCTCGCAGAGGAGCTGCTCCAGCTCCCACATCAGCTGGAGCGCTCCCTGGACGTCATCGATGTCCTGATCGGGGTGGAGGTCGGCGAAGCCGCTCAGCCCGGCGAGCTGCTCGTCGACCGCCGGGTTGTACTTCATGGTGCAGCTCCCCAGGGGGTAGATCCCCTGGTGGAGGTTGTGGTTGCGGCGCGCCAGCCGGCCGAGGTGCCGGGCCAGCACGGGTTCGGGCACCGCCGGTATCGGGGCCGGAGTGGCGCGCAGGCCGACCCCGGGGAGCAGCCGCTCCAGCGGCTCCTCCGGGACGCCGGGCTCGACCTCGCGCGGCCCTCCCCGCACGTCGCCGCTCAGCTCGAAGACGAGCGGCTCGTCACCCGCCCATTCCGCCACGGGCCCTCCCGGCCCGGCGCCCGGGACCGGCAGCCCGCTCATGCGCCCACCCCCGCCGGGACGGCGATCCGCGCCGCGGCGGCGACGTAGCGCTCGATGGAGGCGGGCGAGCTGGTCTCCGTGCAGCAGACCAGAAGCTGGTCTCCCCGCGCCGGGTCGACGCGCCCGAGTGGCAGCCCGGCCACGATGCCCTCCCGTCGGAGCGCGGCCGCGAAGGCCTCCGCATCACCTGGCACCCGGAGCGCGAACTCCCAGAGGTAGGGCCGATCGGGCTCGGCCAGCCCGATGCCCTCCAGCCCGCTGAGGCGAGCGGCGAGGTGATGGGCACGCTGGACGCTGACCTCGGCCACCCGGCGCATCCCCCCCGCTCCCATCCTGGCCATGTAAACGGTGGCGGCGAGTGCGGTGAGGGCATGGTTGGTGCAGATGTTGGAGGTCGCCTTCTCGCGCCGGATGTGCTGCTCGCGGGCCTGGAGGGTGAGGGCAAAGGCCCGCCGGCCGTGGTGGTCGTGGGTCTGCCCGACCAGCCGCCCCGGCATCCGCCGCATCAGCTCCTGGCGCACCGCCATGAAGCCCAGGTGCGGGCCGCCGAAGGAGGGTGGGATGCCCAGCGGCTGACCGTCCCCCACGGCGATGTCGAATCCGAGCTCACCGGGCGGGACGAGCAGCGTGCAGGCGATCGGGTCGGCGCAGCAGATCGAGACCGCCCCGGCGGCGCGGGCGGCCTCCGCAACCGGGAGCAGGTCATCCACGGTCCCGAGGAACCCTGGCTGGGCCACCACCACGCAGGCGTCCTCGGGCCCCAGCGCATCGCCGGGGCGGTCGGCGGTCACCACCGCGACCTCGCGTCCCCGCGCGTAGGTTCGGATGACCGTGAGCGTCTCCGGGTTCAGGTCGGCCGCTGCCACCACCCGGTGGCGTCCGGTGTGGGCGACCGCCATCATCACCGCCTCCGCGGCTGCCGAGGCGCCGTCGTACAGGGAGGCGTTGGCCACCTCCAGCCCGGTCAGGCCGCAGATCATCGACTGGAACTCGAAGATCGTCTGCAGGGTGCCCTGCGAGGCCTCCGCCTGGTACGGGGTGTAGGCGGTGTAGAACTCCGGCCGGGCCACCGCCGCCCGCACGATGGCGGGGACGTAGCGCCGGTAGACGCCGGCGCCGAGGAAGGAGTCCAGCTCACCGAGGGGGTGGTTGCGCCCGGCCAGGTGCTCCAGCTCCGCGACCAGATCCTGCTCGGCCAGCGGGGGCGGGAGGTTCAGCCGGGGGTGGCGCAGCCGCGCCGGAACCGACGCGAAGAGGTCCTCCACGCTGGTCGCTCCGATCGCCTCCAGCATCTGCTGGCGCTCGGCGGCTCCGTTGGGGAGGTAGGCCATGGTCGCTCACAGTATGCCGAGCCAGGCAAGCCCCTGTCCTGCGGCGGCGAGCGGCGCCCGATCCGGGTCCCGATCAGCGGGAGGTCGCGGTCAGGCCGTCCTCACGACATGTCGGGCCACGGGGCCCCCCCGGCTGCCTCCTCGCCCTCCTCGGTCTCGCTCCGCTGGCGGTACCGCTCGGCGACCATCTTGTAGGCGACGCTCTTGGGGAGGCCGAGCTTGACCAGCGACTTGACCTCGTCCGCCATCACCTTGTCGCGCGCCGTCTCGATGGCGGAGATGACGTCATCGATGCTGACCGTGCTGATTCGCTTGGACACGCTGCCACTGTACCAGCGCGGCCCGCGCGGCCAAACCTCGGGTCGGACCCGTTCAGGCGCCGGTGACCAGCGTCATGGCCCCCCAGACGTTCCGGTCGACCCCCAGCTCGGCCTCCCGGATCTCCGGAGTGGGCTGCAGGAAGAGGCTCTCCCGGACCGTTCGGCGCAGCTCCTGCTCGAATCGCCCCCAGGCGTTGATCACCCCGCCACCGAAGACCACGACATCGCAGTCCAGGAGGGCGACGGTGTTGACCACCGCCAGGCCCAGCCAGCGACCGACCTCCGCCCACGCCGCCGGGTCGTCCAGCTCCTCGGCCGGCCTCCCGAACCGCCGGCGGATGGCATTGCCGCTGGCGAGCGCCTCCAGGCAGCCGTGCCCCCCGCAGTGGCAGGACGGCCCGCCGAGGTGGGCCGGCCAGAGGACCTGATGGCCCGCCTCGGTGTCATGGCGGGCGATGACCAGGTTCCCCTCCCGGACCACGCCGGCGCCGATCCCGGTGCTGACGGTGTAGTAGACGACGGTGCGGAAGCCCCGGCCGGCCCCGAACCGGGCCTCGGCGAGCGCGGCGCAGTTGGCGTCGTTCTCGGCGAAGACCGGGCAGCCGAAGCGCTCACCCAGGGTGGCCGGGAGCTCGAGACCGTGCCACGCCTCCGAAAGGCCGGGCGGGTTGAGCAGCATCCTCCGCCCGCGGTCGAAGGGCCCCGGCGTGGAGACGGCCACCGCCTCCAGCAGGGTGCCGCCGCGCACCTCGTCGAGCATCCCGGCGAGGAAGTCTCCGGGATCCCCCCCGGTGGGGGTCGGGCGCACCAGCGGAGGTCCGGGCAGCCCGCCCGCGCCGGTGACGCTGGCCAGGCACTTGGTCCCGCCGATGTCGACGAGCCCGATCACGCTGGTCCGATCACGAGTTCATCGGCTCCCGTCGCGCGACGGACCGGCCGGGGTCGCCTCCGAGGCGGCGACCGCCGGGCGCCGACGCCCCCGGACGAACCAGCCGATCACCACCACGACGAGGACCACCGCCAGCACCAGCCCGGCGGTACCGATCGGGCCGGAGATGCGATTCCAGTTCTTGCCGCCTTCGAAGCCGGCCACGGCGAGGGCCGCCGTCCAGGGGACGGTGCCGAGGAAGGTCATCAGGGTGAACTTGTCGAGCCGGATGCGGGCGAGGCCCGCCGGGAAGGAGATGTAGGTCCGGATCACCGGGAGGAACCGGCCCCAGAAGACCGCCCCGGTGCCGTGGCGCTGGAACCACCGGTCGGCGATCTCGACGTGGTCGCGGCGGATGCCGATGTACCGGCCCGGTCCGAGCAGCACCGGCTCCCCCAGCCATGCGGCCAGCCCGTAGGCGATCAGCGAGCCGACCACGTTGCCGGCGACGCCCACCGCGATCACCCCCACCAGGTTGAGCGACCCGGTCGAGGCGAGATATCCGGCCACCGGCATGATCACCTCACTGGGGAATGGCACACCGATGCACTGGACGGTCATCAGCAGGAGGATCGCGATCAGTCCATAGGTCCCCACCCACCCCTGGAGGAGGCTGTCGAGGCTGGCCAGAGCGTGCATTCAGGACTCCTGTCGGGGGCTGGGGGGCTGATCGACGATGGTCGCACCTGGACGCTCGGTCAGGGTCACCCGGGCCCGTGCCGCGCGGCGCAGCCGGGATCGCAGCACCAGCGCGGCGACGATGACCGCTGACGGCGGCAGGCTCCGCCAGTCGAGGGTCCCGAGCCCGAGGCCGAGGGGGACGGCGATCGCCACCGCCAGGTCGTAGACACCTCCTCGCATCCGGGTGAGGACCGCAACCGGGACGGCGATGATCGCGCAGAGGAGCCCCGCGGTGGGAAGCGAGAAGGCGAGTCCCGAGATCAGCGCCACCAGGCCGCGCCCGCCGCGACGGAACCCCACCGGGAAGGCGTCGCCGACGACGCAGCCGGCGACCGCCGCGGCGGTGAACCAGCCGCTGTGGCCGCTGACCAGCAGCGCGGTCAGGCCGACCGCGCCGCCCTTGAGCAGCTCGACCACGCCGGCGAGGACGGCGGTTCCCGGCCCGGCCACCCGGAGGGCGTCGATCGCTCCGGTACCACCGAAATCGCGCAGGTCGAGGCCCCTCCGGCGGCGGACCAGCAACCAGGCCACCGGCAGCGCCCCTACCGCGTACGCGACCACGAAGGCGACCGAGGCGGTGAGCGGGGTGGGGGTCACGGCCAGGAGACTAGCCGAGCCGGCACCGGCTCAGGGCGCCAGAATGCGTGCACCCGTGCCGCGCGTCCAACGCCTCTCCCGATTCCCCGCCTGGCCACGTCCCTTCGACCCGGACGCCGAACTCGACTGGTCGGATCCCGCCTTCAGCCGCCGCCTGCTGGCGGAGCACCTCGACCAGGCCCATGACGGAGCCAGCCGCCGCCTTCCCCTCGTCGAACAGCACGTCCGGCGGCTCGGGCAGCTTCTCCCCGGCCCCCCCGCGCGCGTTCTCGACGCCGGCTGCGGTCCCGGGCTGTACGCGATCCGGCTGGCCCGGCTCGGTTACCGGATCGAGGGGATCGACGTCGGTCCCGCCGTGATCCGCCACGCCCGCCGGGCGGCGCGCGCCGCGGGGGTGTCGCGGCTGGCCCACTTCGAGGTCGGGGACATCGGCTCGCTGCCGGTCTCACCCCGCTACGAGGCGGTCATCCTCATCTACTACGTGCTTGAGAACCGGACCGCCAGAAGGCAGGCGGCCGCGCTCCGCCGCCTGGGCGCCTGCCTGCTCCCCGGCGGGCGGCTGATCGCGGAGTTCCGGCTGCGGCCGGACCAGCTCCCGGGCCGGCTCTCCGCCTGGGATGTGTCGGAGTCCTCGCTGCTGGGGAGGCGCCACCAGCTCCTGCTCGGCGACAGCGTCTATGACCGGGCTCGCCACGTCTTCATCCTGCGCGAGGTGGCGATCTTCGCCGACGGCACCATGGCGGTCCAGCAGACCACCAGCCGCCTCTTCGATTTCGACGAGCTGCCCGGCCTCTTCGCCCGGGCCGGGATGCGCATCGTCGAGACGTTTGACGGCTGGACCCGGCACCCCGGTAGCCCCCTCTGCGACAGCGTGGTGGTGGTCGCCGAGGTCGACCCCGCAGCCCGGGTCAGCAGGCGCCGGGCAGCGTCCCGACCGCCAGGGTGAGGGTGAGCTGAGGGGCGTCGCCGAGGACCAGGGTCGCCGTGTAGGTCCCGCCCGGGAGGCTGGGATCGACCGGCCAGGTGACCTGGTAGGTGTCACTGGCGCCGCCGGCGAGGGTCAGCGTCCCGCAGGCGTCCGCCGCGGCCCCCACGGAGTAGGCGCTGTAGACGCTCAGCGCCGTGCTGTCGGTCACCAGGACCTGGAGCGGCTGGGAGCAATCGACCTGGACCGTGGCGGGCCCGGCGAGGGTCTCGGTGAAGGTCACCGTGGCTCCGGGATCCACCTGGGCCTGGTCCGCGACGGCCGAGACGGGCCCCGCCGACGCGCTCGGAGCGGGGAACTGGATGGGCGAGCGGCAGGGGGGTGTTGGCGTCGCTGTCGCCGCCGTGCCGCCGCAGGCGGTGAGCAGCAGGGCGAGCGCGGCGAGGCGAGGGCTGAGCATCCATCGGCAAGTCTGCCCTCGACCCGGGCGGCTCCGCCACCCGGCACCCCCGGCCGCCCGCGCGGGCGAGGGCGGAGTGGCGGCGCCCCGCAATACCATTGGCTGCTCCGCCGCCCCAGAGGGTCGACGTCTCCGAGGAGGTCGTCACACCATGCCCACGCCCGCACCGGATCGGATTCGCACCGTGGCCGTCGTCGGCCACAGCCACGACGGCAAGACCACCCTGTGCGAGGCGCTTCTGCACACGGCCGGGGCGACCCCGCGCCTGGGTTCGACCGACCAGGGGACGTCGATCCTGGACTCGGAGCCGGAGGAGCAGCGCCGCTCCATCTCCATCAGCGCCGCGGTGGCCCACTGCGACTGGAAGGGCACCCAGGTCAACCTCATCGACGCTCCCGGCTTCCAGGACTTCGCCGGGGAGGTAGCCTGCGCGCTGGCCGGGGCCGACGCCGCCGTCCTGGTCGTCAGCGCCAACGGCACCGTGCCGGTGGGGGCCGAGCTGGCCTGGGAGATGATCAGCGCCGCCGGGCTGCCGTGCCTCGTCGTCGTCAACCGGATGGACCGCGAGAACGCCGCCTACGAGCCCACCGTCGACGCGCTCCGCGAGGCCTTTGGCCGCAAGCCGATCGCCGTGGTGGCCCCGATCGGGGCCGCGGAGGGGCTGCGCGGCTACGTGGATCTGGTGGACGGCAGCGCCCACCTCTTCGGGACCGACGGGGGCGCCACCCCGACCGAGGTGCCGGCCGCGATGGGTGCCGAGGTCGAGCGGGCCCGCACCGCCCTGGCCGATGCCGCTGCCGAGACCGACGACTCGCTGATCGAGAAGTACCTGGAGGGCACCGAGCTCTCCACCGACGAGATCCGGGGCGCCCTCCACCGGGGCGCCGCCGCCGGCACCCTGGTGCCGGTCGTCTGCGCCGCCGCCGCCGACTCCCGCGGTGCGGCGCTGGTGCTGGACAGCATCACCAGCTACCTGCCATCACCGGCGGAGCGGGTCCGCACGGGCACTGACGCTTCCGGCAAGGAGGTCGAGATCCGCTGCGACCCGGCCGGCCCCCTGGTCGCTCAGGTCTTCCGAACCTCCGTCGACAACTTCGGAAAGGTCTCCTACGTCCGGGTCCTGCGCGGGACCCTGCGCGGTGAGACCCACCCCTACAACGCCAGCCGCAAGAGCGAGGAGCGCTTCGCCCAGCTGGGCCGTCCGATGGGCAAGCAGGTGGTCACCGCCGGTGAGGCCGGAGCCGGCGACGTGGCGGTGCTGACCAAGCTCCAGGCGACCGCAACCGGCGACACCCTCTGCGACCGCGCGACCCCGGTGGTCCTGCCCCCGATCGCGCTCCCCGCGGCCGCCTACTCGGGGGCGATCACCGCCAGGACCAAGGGTGACGACGACAAGATCATGCAGTCGATGGCGCGGCTCGCCGAGGAGGACCCGACCTTCTCCATCGATCGCGACCCGGTGACCCAGGAGGTCATCGCCCACGGCCTGGGCGACGTCCACCTGGACGTGGTCCTCGAGAAGATGAGGCGCAAGTACGGCGTGGACGCGATGATCCACGCCCCGCGCATCCCCTATCGGGAGACGATCAACGGCACCGCGCGGGTGCAGCACCGCTACAAGAAGCAGTCAGGCGGCGCGGGCCTCTATGGCGACTGCACCATCGAGATCGAGCCCCTGCCCCGCGGCGGCGGCTTCGAGTGGCAGGACAAGATCTTCGGCGGGTCGATCCCCCAGCAGTTCCGACCCTCGGTGGAGAAGGGCGTCCGGCAGACCATCGAGCAGGGGGCGATCAGCGGCAACCCGGTCGTCGACGTCCGGGTCCGCCTGGTCGACGGCTCCACCCACCCCGTGGACGGCAAGGACATCGCCTTCCAGATCGCGGGTTCGATGGCGATGCGCGAGGCGGTTCAGAAGGCGTCGCCGGTGCTTCTGGAGCCGATCGTGATCGTGCGGGTGGTGGTCCCCGAGCGCTTCACCGGCGATATCATCGGCCTCTTCAACGCCCGTCGCGGGCGGGTCGCCGGGATGAATCCGCTCGGCGACGGCCGCTCGGAGGTGACCGCCCAGGTGCCCCAGGCCGAGATGTTCACGTTCCCCATCGATCTGCGCGCCCTCACCCAGGGGCGGGGCCGCTACTCGACCGAGCTCTCCCACTACGAGGAGGTCCCGGGGAACGTCGCCCAGCAGCTCATCGACGCCCACCAGAAGGAGCACTCGGCGGCCACCGCCTGAGCCCTGCGGGGCGCTCGCCCGGCACTCGTCCGAGGCTTCTCCCGGCGCTCGCCCGGCGATGCTCCGACGTCTACGCCGGCGCCGGCCCGGCGAACGCCTCGACGCGCTCGGGGGCGCCGGCCGGTGCGGGGACTCGACGCAGCCTCAGGGCCAGCGCCACCGCCAGCCAGGCCACGCTCAGGCAGGGCAGGGAGCAGAGCTGGAGGAAGGGCCACCACGCCGCCGTCCGGCTGACCGCGACGATCCCGTTCATGGTCAGGTCGGCGATGGCCACCGGCGCGATCACCCCGAACACCACCACGACGGCCGTCGCCGCCAGCGCCACCGGTCGCTCCGCCCGCCATCCCCGGGCGGCCACCAGGCCGAGCACCGCGAAGAGCGGGATCAGCAGATGCATGAAGTGCGGGTACCAGGCGATCCCACCCGCGAGCAGCATCGCCGTGATCCCCAACCCGAACTCGGCACCGCGCTCCTCGCCGCTGCGCGACCCGGGGTGGGTCGCCCAGGCGGCGAGCCCGATGACGAACAGCGCGGCCGCGATGTTGGCGACCTGGACGGCGGCGGAGGTCGGTTGGACCCGCAGCACCGATTGATCGGCCAGCCGGCTGACGGCGCCCCCGAGGGACTGGTCGTAGATCCAGCCCGTGGCGCGGTTGAGTTCGGGCAGCACCCGGGTGAGGAAGGTGACGCCGGCCCCGAAGCCGGGGCTGATCCCGGAGATCAGGATGGTGGCCAGCCCGGTGCCGACCATCGTGCCGGCGGCGCGCCACCAGCGGCGGCGGAGCAGCAGGACCAGGAAGATGACGGGGGCGATCTTGATGGCGGCGGCCAGTCCGAGCAGGAGGCCGGCGGTGACCGGCCGGTCCCGGACGTAGGCCCAGAAGGCCACCGCGAGGATGAGGAAGATCAGCGGGTTGATCTGACCGTGCCAGTAGTTGTAGGTGGCGGGGGCGAAGGCCACCACCGCCAGCAGCCCGAGCTCGGTCGCCGGCCAGGTCCTCGGCAGCGCGGTGCGGGCCAGCACGATGGCGCCGGCGGCGGCGCAGCCGAGGTTGCCGAAGAGCCAGACGTCCATCGCCGCCTGGTGGCTCAGGAGCGCGAGAGGCCGGACCACCAGGGCCGCGAAGGGCGGGTAGATGAACCCGGACATGACCACGGTCGACGGGTTGAACTGGGCGTAGGGCGAGCCGCCGGCGGCCATCGAGCGCGCCGCTCCGAGGTAGGCGGAGAAGTCCTCGAAGGATCCCCCGAAATGGCCGGTCAGCGGGTCGACCACGAACGAGACGAGGGCGAAGATCACCGCCGCGGCGGCGAGGACCGGCAGCAGCGGGATGACCCGCCGCAACGGCCGGGGGAGCGGCGCGGTCGCGACCCGCTCTCTCACGCCGTGGGGGCCGCCGCTTGACCGGTCGGTGAGGTGGTGCCGCGGCGACGGCCGAGGGCCACCAAAAGCGCCCCCAGCAGGGCGGCGGCGGCGAATGCCGGCAGGGAGTCGAGCTGCAGGGCCGGCCACCACCAGGCTGAGCCGTAGGTGGAGGGGAGCCAGCCGGAGCCGCCCAGGCCCAGGAGAGCCGGGTAGGCGACCCCCGCGGCCAGGAAGAGCGCTCCCGTCGTGACCATGACCGGCCGGCCCGCGCGGCCGCGGGCGGCGAGCCCGACGACGACCAGCAGCGGGATCAGAAGGCTGGAGTAGTCGTCCCACCAGGCGACCGACCCGGCCAGCACCATGGCCACCACGGCCGTGGAGAACTCGAGCGCCCGTCGATCCGGGTCGTCATCCCGAGCCCGCACCATCGCCGCCGCCGCCAGCAGGCATGCGGCGGACGCCAGCGTCACCGCCGCCTGGAGCAGGGGCAGCGTGGGCTGCACACGCCAGACGCTGTGATCCACGAGCCGGCTGATCACGCCGCCCAGGCTCTGGTTGAAGTACCAGCCGTCGGCGCGCTCGAGTGCCGGGAGCACCTGGGTGACCCATTCGACGGTGCGCTGCATGCCGAGGGTGAGGATGCCGCCCACCAGGGCGAGCACCGCCACCCCGCCCCCGGCGGCCGCCCCCCGCCACCACCGGCGGGCCAGCAGGAGCAGGAGCAGGGCCAGCGGGGCGAGCTTGGCGACACCGCCCAGCCCGAGGGCGAGCCCGCAGGTGACCTCGTCACCGCGGATCCAGGCGCGGAAGGCCACCGCCAGGCTGAGCAGGACGACGGCGTTCATCTGACCGTGCCAGAGGTTGTAGAGGGCCGGGGCGAAGAGCACGCCGGCCGCCACCCCGATCGCGGTGCGCGGCCAGGAGGCCGGAAGCACGGATCGCGCGGTGAGGACCGAGGCGGCGACGGTGCAGCCCAGGATCCACCAGAGCCAGAGCATCTGCGCGACCTGGTGGGGGAGCGCCGCGAGCGGACGGGCGAGGGTGGCCACGATCGGCAGGTAGTCGAAGCCGAGGTTGGACGCCATGTTGGTCGGCCAGTTGGCGAGGAACAGCGCGTAGGGGTCGGCCCCGAGGTTGGCCGCATGGCCCGCGGCGAGGATGGGGCCGAAGTCGTCGAACACCCCCGAGAAGTGCCCGGTGATGGGGGCCAGGACGAAATCGATCAGCACCAGGAGCGCGGTGCCGGCGGTCACCGCCAGCAGGGCGGCGCGTGCCAGTCTCTCGGACCGCGGCCCGCCCTCCGGGCCGAGGAGGGTCGCCGGCGTCCATCCCCGGGCGGCAGACAGCCACATCACGTCAGGGGGATCGTAGGTCGGCCGGCGGGGGGGCTCCCTCCCCCGTCGCGCTCCTGTGACCGTGCCGCCACGGCGCCCCGACTACGGACGGATGGCCGCGGCGAAGGTGAAGGGGTGGTGATACCGGAAGGCCTCGTCCTGGCCGAGCCGCCCCATCTGCTCGGTGAGGTCCGCCTCGAAGCCGGCCCGGACCGAGGGACCGAGCACCGAGAGCAGCGCGTGCGAGGAGGGCCCGGCGCCCATCATGAGGTCGGTCCACTCACGCGCCGTGGCGGCCCGCCCCCCGGTGATCATGGTGGTGGTCACCACGCTGTTGAAGCCCGCGGAGGCGAGCAGATGGGCGAGCACGGCGGGCTCCCCCAGGCGGGTCCGGTCGCCGGGCGGCCGTGGCACCACGATCGGGTGGCGCCGCTCGAGGTCCAGGAGCTGCTCGTGGAAGACCCTCTGCGCGGGCGTGGAGAGGGCGCGATCGAGCACCGAGACGGCGATGCGCGACCCCCGCCGCATCACCCGCCATGCCTCGTCGAGTGCCCGGCGCGGATCGGCGAGGTAGGGGAGGGCGTCGCCGATCGTGACCACGTCGAAGGTGCAGTCGCTGAACACCAGGCCCTCGGCGGGCATGTGGAAGAACCGCACCCGGGGCGAGGCGCGGCGCTGGGCGACCTCCAGCAGCCGCCGGGCGATGTCGACGCCGAACACCTCGCCCGAGGAGCCGAACTCGATCGGAGGCCATCTGAGTCACCAGTCCGGTGCCGCAGCCGACGTCGAGCACCCGCTCACCCGGAAGCGGGGAGGCGATCGCGATGAGCCGGGCCGCCAGCCTCCGGTGGACGCCCGACGACCAGTCGTCGTAGGCGTCGTTGACGGCGTCGTAGTAGCTCTCGAGGTGGCTCGCGTAACGAGTCGCCGACGGCCACTCCCCGGCCAGGGGGTCAGGGGGCGCCGTCGCGTTAGACTGACGAGCCTGTCCGCCGGCGTAGGGGAAGGATTCAGACATGGAGCAGACCGCAGAGAAGATGAACGCAAGCCCGGAGGCGAAAGAGTCGGTGGCGACACCGAAGCCCGACCGCCAGCGTGTTGGCGAGAACTCTAGCGGCGGCACGGTCACCCTGGGCGTCGACGACCGCCTCGAGGGAAAGCTGATCATCCGCAGCGACCTCGTCGTTCTCGGCAGCATCGAGGGAGAGGTGATCACGACCGGGGACGTCAGCGTCGAGGCGACCGCGGTGGTCAAGGCCCGGCTCGAGTGCCGCAACCTCAGCATCCGGGGCCGCGTCGAGGGTGAGGTCACCGCTCAGCAGCGTCTCCGTCTGGCCGGCTCGGGGTCCCTCCAGGGGAACATCCGGGTGGGCAAGCTCCATGTCGAGGACGGGGCCACCTTCAACGGCACCATCGCCATGGTGAGCGGCGAGGCCTAGGCGGGGTTCGCCCGCGAGCGGCCGCGCCGTCCGGTTCGGGTGGCGCGGCCGCTCTCTCGCCGGGCGAGGCCGGCGCGGGCGGGCGGCCAGAGGTCGCTGCCGCCGGCTTCCGGCGGCGCGCCCGGGCGCCGGCTGTGCGCCGGGGTGCGGAGTCAGCCGACCAGCGCGGTCAGCCCCCAGACGACCAGGACGCCCACGCCGGCGATGGCGGTGACCGCCAGCACGATGGCCCGGCGGCTGGCCATCCCGTAGCCGGCGCTGACCCGTGGCTCGACGGTGAGGGTGGGGGTGCGGGTGTGGCTTGTCATGCAACTAATACGCCGAGCGCGCCCCCGGGGTTACGGCCGGGGCGCCCCCAATTCGGGGGGGCCCGCACCCCGGCGCGGCCGCGGGGCGCCCCGGGTGCGGTGTCTCGACGCGTCAGACGCCATCGCAGCTTCTGGCGTGTCCTGACGCTGAATTCGGCTGAATTCGACCCGACGAGCCGGCATCTGCTTACAATCCCGGGTCAAGTCGCCGGGCAGGCCCGGCCCGATCCGCTGCGATCCAGGAGAGAGAAAGCCATGGCCGTCACCGGCTACTGCCTCAAGTGCAAGGACCAGAAAGAGATCAAGGACGCCCAGGCCATCACCATGAAGAACGGCAAGCCCGCCACCACCGGCACCTGCCCGACCTGCGGCACCAAGATCTTCAAGATCGGCAAGGCCACCGCCTGACGGAGGGGGCGAGAGCCCCGCGCCGGTCTGACGGTCGGGGCGGACGCGCCCTCAGTCCGCCTCGAGAGCCTCGGCCCGTCCCACCCCGGCCATCGAGCCGACCTGGTCCCCTTCGGCCAGCCGCATGATGATCACGCCCTTGGTCTGCCGGGCGTAGACCCGCACCTGCTCCAGCGGGATCCGGATCACCTGGCCCATCGTCGAGACCACCATCAGCTCCTCGGAGAGGTCCTCGACGACGCGCATCCCCACGATCTCGCCGATCTTGGGGATCGCGTTCTGGTCGACCGTGTACACTCCCTGGATGTTGCGGCTCTTGACCGGGTAGTCCGACATCGGGGTCAGCTTGCCGAAGCCGAGCTGGGTCACCACCAGCACGTGGCCGCGCGGGTTCACGATGTCGAAGCCCGCCACCTCGTCCCCTGCCCGGAGCCGGATCGCCCCCACCCCCATGGTGTCCCGGCCCATCGGCCGGACCTCCTTCTCCGAGAAGCGGACCCCCTTGCCCTGCCGGGAGACGACCAGCAGCTCATCGCCGCCGGTCGAGATCCTCACCCAGTCCAGCTCGTCGCCCTCCTGGAGGTTGATGGCGATGAGGCCGTTGCGGCGGACCGCGGAGTAGGCGGCCGACGGGGTCTTCTTGATCTGGCCGAGGCGGGTCACCATCACCAGGTACTGCTCGTCGGAGAAGCCCTCCACCGAGATCAGGGCCGTGATCCGCTCCCCCTGGTCGATCTCGATCAGGTTGATGACCGGGATCCCCTTGGCCTGGCGCTTGACGTCGGGGATCTCGTGGGTGCGCAGCCGGAAGACCCGGCCCCGGTTGGTGAAGAAGAGCATGTCGCTGTGGGTCGAGGCGGTGGTGGAGTGCTCGACGTAGTCCTGCTCGGTCGAGCGCTTCGCCCCCACCACCCCACGGCCGCCTCGGTGCTGGGCGCGGTAGCTGTCCAGCGGGATCCGCTTGACGTAGCCCCGGTGGGTGAGGGTCACGAAGACCTGCTCTCTGGGGATCAGGTCCTCCTCGTTGAGCTCGATGTCGCCGTAGCGGATCTCGGTGCGCCGTGGGTCGGCGAAGCGCTTGCGCAGATCGGCGAGCTCGTCCTTGATGAGCTGGTCCACCAGGCGGGGGTTGGCCAGGATGTCCTCGAAGCGGGCGATCTCCTTGATGAGGTTCTCGTACTCCTCCTGGATCTTGCCGGCCTCGAGGCGGGTCAGCCGCCCGAGGCGGAGGTCGACGATCGCCTTCGACTGGCGCTCACTGAGCTCGAAGCGCTGCTCCAGTGCCGTCTGGGCCGCCCTCTCGTCCTGCGCGGCCCGGATCAGGGCGATCACCTCGTCGATGTGGTCGAGGCACTTGAGCAGCCCCTCCAGGATGTGGGCGCGCTCCCGTGCCCGCCCCAGCAGGAAGCGGGTGCGCCGGACCACGACCTGCCGCCGGAAGTCGACGAAGGGCTGGAGGATCGCCTTGAGGCCGAGGACCTGGGGGCGTCCGTCGACCAGGGCCAGCATCAGGGCACCGAAGGTGTACTGGAGCTGGGTGTGCTTGTAGAGGTTGTTGAGGACGGTGTGGGGGCGGGCGCTCGGCTTCAGCTCGACGACGATCCGGGTGCTCTCGCTCCGTCCGGAACTCGTCGCGGAGGTCGGCGATCCCCTCGATCTTCTTCTCGTTGACCAGCTCGGCGATGTTCGCCAGCAGGCGCGCCTTGTTGACCTGGTAGGGGAGCTCGCGGACGATGATCTGCTCGCGGCCGTGGCGCAACTCCTCGAACTCGACCTGGGCGCGCATCACGATGCGGCCGTGCCCGGTGGCGTACACCTGGGCGATGTCGCGGGCGTAGATCATGCCCCCGGTCGGGAAGTCGGGCCCCGGGATGATCCGGACCAGGTCCTCGGTGCTGATCTCCGGATCGTCGATGAGCCGGGTCAGCGCCTCGCACACCTCACCGAGGTTGTGGGGCGGGATGTTGGTGGCCATGCCGACCGCGATCCCGCTGGCCCCGTTGACCAGCAGGTTGGGGAGCAGCGCGGGGAGCACGCCGGGCTCGACGATGGCCGGGTCGGCAAGGTAGGTCTCGACCATGTCGACCGTGTCCTTGTCGATGTCCTCGACCATGCTCATGGCGACCGCGGACATCCTGGCCTCGGTGTAGCGCTGTGCCGCCGGGGGGTCGCCGTCCACCGAGCCGAAGTTGCCCTGACCGGTGACCAGCGGGTAGCGCATCACCCAGGGCTGGACAAGGCGCGCCAGGGTGTCGTAGATCGACTGATCGCCATGGGGGTGGTAGTTCTTCATCACCTCCCCGACGATCGCGGCCGACTTCTTGGTCTTGGAGCCGGAGGTGATGCCCTCCTGGAGCATCGCGTAGAGGATCCGGCGCTGCACCGGCTTCAGGCCGTCGCGCACATCGGGCAGGGCCCGGCTGACGATCACGCTCATCGCGTAGTCCAGGTAGCTCTGCCGCATCTCCTGCTCGAGGTCGATGGGCCGGATGTCGCCGGGATGGAAGACGCTCATAACCGGTCCTGCACCAGGGGCTGGGACGGTGCGCCCGCCTCCGCCGATTCCGACGACCGTGCCGCCAGGGCTCCGGCGATCCTCCCGCTCACCTTCTGGCGGGCGGCGACGGCCGCGGCTCGCACCGCGTTCCCCATCGCCTCGACGTCACTGCGGCCGTGGGCGATGACCACCTCGCCGGCGACGCCGAGCAGGAGGGCGCCCCCCGCCTTGCGGTAGTCGACCCGGTCGCGCAGGGGGCGAAGGCGGGGCTTGAGGAGGGCGCCGCCGAGCTTGCCGGTGAGCGAGGCGCGGGCGGCGCTGGAGATGGAGCTGAAGAGGAGCTCGGCCACCCCCTCGGCGGTCTTGAGCACGACGTTTCCGGTGAAGCCATCGGTCACCACCACGTCGCACGACCCGCCGAAGATGTCGCGACCCTCGACGTTGCCGACGAAGCGCAGGTTGCTGGTCGCGAGCAGCCGGTGGGCCTCCTGCACCAGCTCCGAGCCCTTCTCGGCCTCCTCGCCGATGCTGAGCAGTCCGACTCGCGGCTCGGCGACGTCCATGATGAGGCGGGCGTAAACGTCGCCCATGACCCCGAACTGGAGCAGCCAGGGTGGCTTGCAGTCGACGTTGGCGCCCACATCGAGCAGGAACGTGGAGCTGGCCGCGGAGGGGAAGGTGGCTCCGATCGCGGGCCTGGCGACCCCGCGGATCCGCCCCACGGTGAGCAGGGCGGCGGCCAGGGTGGCCCCGCTGTTGCCGGCGGAGACCGCCGCCTGGGCGCGGCCGTCGGCGACCAGCCGGGTGGCCACCACCACGCTCGCATCCCGCTTGGAGCGCACCGCCTGGGCGGGGTGCTCATCCATGCCGATCACGGAGCCGGCCGGGACGATCTCGACGTGGGTGCGCAGCAGCTCGGCCGCGCGCTCGCTGCGATCGGCGATCACGCCGCGCCACGCGTCGAACTCGGACTGGAGCCGGGTCGGGTCGCCCACCAGCAGGACGTGGACCGCGCCCTCGAGGGCGACCTCCATGGCCCCTCTCACCGCGGCCCGAGGGTCGTTGTCGCCGCTCATGGCGTCGACCGCGACGGTGATGGGGGCGGCTGTCTCGCGCGCCCCTCCCGGGGCGCCGCTCTGATCCATCAGACGTCCAGGTTGCGGACCGACCGGGCGTGGGTCTGGATGAAGCGCCGGCGCGGTTCGACGTCGGAGCCCATCAGCCGGTCGAAGATGTCGTCCGCCTTGAGCGCGTCCTCCACCTCCACCTTGAGCAGCACCCGCTTGGCCGGGTCCATGGTGGTCTCCCAGAGCTCCTCGGGGTTCATCTCCCCCAACCCCTTGTAGCGCTGGACGTCGATCTTGCCGCCACCCATCTCCTTGAACCGGGTGTCCCGTTCGGGATCGCTGTACGCGTACTCGATGCGCTCCTGCTTGCCCGAGCCCTTCTTGAGCTTGTAGAGGGGCGGCTGGGCCAGGTAGAGGAAGCCGCCCTGGATCACGGGCTGGAGGTGGCGCCAGAAGAAGGTGAGCAGCAGGGTGCGGATGTGCGAGCCGTCCACGTCGGCGTCCGCCATCAGCACGATCCGGTGGTAGCGCAGCTTGGAGATGTTCATGGTGTCGCCGAAGCCGGCTCCCAGCGCGGTGATCAGGTTCTTGATCTCCTCGTTGGCGAGGATCTTGTCGGCGCGCGCCTTCTCGACGTTGAGGATCTTGCCGCGAAGCGGCAGTATGGCCTGGTTGCGCCGTTCCCGCCCCTGCTTGGCCGAGCCACCGGCGCTGTCGCCCTCGACGATGAAGAGCTCACAGTGCTCGGGGTCGCGCTCGCTGCAGTCGGCGAGCTTGCCCGGCAGGGTCGCGGACTCGAGCAGGGACTTGCGCTGGACCAGCTCGCGGGCCCGGGCGGCGGCCTGGCGCGCTCGCGCCGCGGTCAGCGACTGCTCCACGATCCGCTTGGCCTCGGTGGGGTTCTCCTCGAGGTACTGCATCAGCGCGTCGCTCAGCACCGTGGACACCTGGCCGGTGACCTCGCTGTTGCCGAGCTTGGTCTTGGTCTGACCTTCGAACTGCGGCTCCTGGAGCTTGACGCTGATCACGGCCGTGAGACCGTCGCGCACGTCGTCACCGCTGAGGTTGGGATCGTTCTCCTTCAGGATCCCGGCCTTGCGGGCGTATCGGTTGAGGGTCGTGGTCAGCGCCGAACGGAAGCCGGTGAGGTGCGCGCCACCCTCCTCGGTGTTGATGTTGTTGGCGTAGGCCAGGACGTGCTCGGTGAAGGCGCTGTTCTGGTACTGGACCGCGATCTCCACCATGTTGCCTTCGATCTCGCGCTCCACGTACATCGGCCGGGCGTTGACGACGTTGCGGTTGGCGTTGAGATAGCTCACGAAGGCCCGGATCCCGCCCTCGAAGTAGAAGGTGTAGCGATAGCCGCGGGCCTCCTCATGGAGGGTGAGGCTGACCCCCTTGGTCAGGAAGGCGAGCTCGCGCAACCGATCGGCCACCGTCTCCCAATCGTGGGTCCGGTCGGGGAACACCTTGGGATCAGGCCACCAGCGGATCGTCGTGCCCCGCCGGGAGGTCCGCCCCACCGTCTCCATCGGGCCCTCGGGGTAGCCCCGCCGGTAACTCTGGCGGTACAGCTTGCCGTCCTTGTGGACCTCGGCGACCAGCCGCTCGCTCAGGGCGTTCACCACCGAGGCGCCCACCCCGTGGAGCCCGCCGGCGATCTTGTAACCGCCGCCGCCGAACTTGCCGCCGGCGTGGAGCTCGGTCAGCACCATCTCCAGCCCGACCTTCTTCTCGGTGGGGTGCATGTCCACCGGAATACCCCGCCCGTTGTCGATGACCGACACCGAGCCGTCCTCGTGGAGGGTGACCAGGATGGTGTCGCAGAAGCCGGCCATGGCCTCGTCGATCGAGTTGTCGACGATCTCGTTGATCAGGTGGTGCAGGCCGCGGAGGTCGGTCGAGCCGATGTACATCCCGGGCCGCCGGCGCACCGGCTCCAGCCCCTTGAGGGCCTCGAGCTGGGCCGCGGAGTAGGTGTCCCCGCCGTTGCCTGCGCGGGCTGCGGGCCGGTCGCCGTCGGGGAATTCGCGGGCTATCGAGGGCGTGGTCTGGGTCAGCTGCGGTTCCTCAGCACGGTGGCTTGCGGCCACGCCACGCCGATCGCGGAGCGAGGCCAGCGACCCCGGGGTGGCGGTGTCGCTGGGCACGGACGGCGGCCTGCTGACGTGTCTTGCGAATTCAATTCTACCAGTGGACAGGTGGCTGCCGGAGTGAGATCAGCCCGTTGCGGCGGTTGCTCCGGCCTACTCTTGGGGTGTGGCCCTCGACGAGTACCGCCGCAAGCGTGACTTCACGCGGACCCCCGAGCCGAGTGGCCGCGAGGCCGGCGCTCCGGCTCCGGGCGGAGGGCTCTGGGATCGGCTGCCGGAGGGCAGTCGCTTCTGCGTCCAGATGCACCGGGCGACCCGTCTGCACTACGACTTCCGGCTGGAGCACGGCGGCGTCCTGCTCTCCTGGGCGATCCCCCGCGGGCCGTCCCTGAACCCCAGCAGCCGCCGCCTGGCGGTCCAGACCGAGGACCACCCCATCGATTACGGCGACTTCGAGGGGGTGATCCCCTCCGGGTACGGGATGGGCACGGTGGAGCTCTGGGACGCCGGCAGCTTCGAATGGGCCCGCGAGTCCCTGGTGGATCCGGACGCCCAGCTGCGCAAGGGGGACATCAAGTTCCGCCTCCGGGGCCAGAAGCTGGCCGGCGAGTTTGCCCTGGTGAGGATCGGTGAGCGGGGCCGCCGCCCGGAGGCCGGCTCGGAGCCCGAGCGCAACTTCCTGCTCATCAAGAAGCGGGACGATGCGGCCGTCCCCGGACACGACGCCGCAACCCAGGACCGCTCGGTCAAGAGCGGCCGCTCCCTCGATGAGATCGCCGCCGCCGGGGGCGGCGACCCCCGCCGGGCCGGGCGCCCGGGGGCCCGCCCCGCGCCCGCCGCCCCGCCGCCGTCGCCGCAGGAGAGGCTGGCCCCACCCCCCGCGCCGATGCTCGCGGAGTCCGCGGATCGCCCCTTCTCCCGCCCGGGCTGGTTCTACGAGCTGAAGTACGACGGCATCCGCGCGCTGGTGGCCGTCGACGGCGCGGCGGTCCGGGTCGTGGGCCGGAGGGGACGCGACGAGACCGCCCGTTTCCCCGAGGCGGCGGCCATCCCCGGCCAGCTCCGCGCCGAGAGCGCCGTTCTCGACGGGGAGATCGTGGTTCTCGACGCCGCCGGGCATCCCGACTTCGAACGGCTGCAGTCGCGGGTCAACATCGGCGACCCCGGCGAGGCGAGGCGGGCGGCCGAGCGGTGCCCGGTGACGTTCGTCGCCTTCGACCTGATCTCGGTCGACGGTCGCGACCTCACCGCGACCGACCTCCGGATCCGCAAGAAGACGCTCCGCGATCTCATCGGACCGGCCGGGCCGCTCCTCTTCGCCGACCATGTCGAGCAGGACGGCGAGGGGTTCTTCGCCGCCCTCTCGGCGCGTGGACTGGAGGGGATGATCGCCAAACGCGCCGACTCGACCTATCAGGCGGGGCGCCGGAGCCCCGACTGGATCAAGGTGAAGTCCTGGCTCACCCAGAGCTGCGCGGTGGTGGGCTGGACCGCCGGTCACGGCCGGCGCGGCCGCCTCGGCTCACTGGTTCTCGCGGTGCGCGACTCCCCGGGGTGGGTTCACTCCGGCCAGGTCGGAACCGGATTCGGGGAGGCCGAGATCGCTGATCTGCTCCGCCGCCTGGAGCCGCTCCGGCGGCCCACGTCCCCGCTGGACGAGCCGCCCCGGCTCGCCGAGCCGGTGACCTGGGTGGAGCCGCGCCTGGTCTGCGAGGTCCGCCACGCGGGTTGGACCAGGGCCGGCGTCCTTCGCCACCCGGCCTTCCTCTCGCTGCGCGAGGAGATGGCCCCTGAGGACTGCGTTCGCGAGGTGGCGTCCTCGGTCACCGAGGTCCTGGCCCGGGCGGAGGGCGAGGTGGTCCAGGACGGAACCGGGGGGGCGCCGGAGCCGGGCGCGCCCAGCCGCGAGCCGCACCTCGGGATGGCGGGCAGAGGGAAGGGCGCGGCCGCCGTCACCGCCCCGGCGGGGCGGCCTCGGGCGGCGGGGAAGCAGCCTGGGGCGGCGCGGGAGGGGCCGTCGGTGGCCGCGGAGCGGCCGCGGGCGGGGGAGCGGCCGCAGCTTCCCGCCGAGGTCGCCGAGGCCCTCGAGATCCTCCCCCGGCTCCGCGCGGACGACTGGTGGCAGATCGGGCCCCGGCGGCTCCGGCTGACCCATCTCGACAAGCCGCTCTGGCCCGAGCCGGTGATCACCAAGCGCCAGATGATCGACTACTACGTCCGGATGTCGCCCTACCTGCTCCCCTACCTGCGCGACCGGCCCCTCTCGACCCAGGTGTTCCCGGACGGCGTCACCGGCCATTCCTTCTGGCGCAAGGACAAGCCCGGCCACGCGCCGGAGTGGATCGACTCCTGGCTCTTCGAGGGAGAGACCGGGAGCAAGCGGTGGATCATCGCCCGAGAGGCGGCCACGCTGGCCTGGCTCGCCAACGCCGGCGTGGTGGACCTGCACCCCTGGCACTCTCGCGTGGACGCTCCCGACCGGCCCGACTGGGCGGTCTTCGACCTCGACCCCTTCGAACCGGCCAGCTTCGACGACGTCCGCGACATCGCGCGGCTGGTCCGAGCCGCCCTCGACCACCTGGGGCTGCGAGGGCTGCTCAAGACCAGTGGCCAGACCGGGCTTCAGATCTACGTCCCGCTCCGGCGCGGCCCCGACTACGGCGAGGTGCGAGGCTGGGTGGAGGAGGTGGCCCGCGCCATCGGACGCGTGGAGCCCGATCGGATCACCTGGGAGTGGGCGGTGAGCCGGCGAGCCGGACGGATCCGGATCGACTACACCCAGAACATCATCAACAAGACGCTGGCCGCCCCCTACTCGCTGCGTCCGCTCCCGGGGGCGACGGTCTCGACCCCGCTTGCGTGGGAGGAGCTCGACGCGCCCGGGCTCCGCCCCGACGGCTGGAACATGACGACCATCTGGGGCCGCCTCGCCGAGGTCGGGGATCTCTTCGCCGGAGCCCTGATCGGAGATCAGGGGTTGCCGGGCGCCCGGGGTGCCGCCGGGGCCGGCTGAACGCCCGCCCGCGGCGCCACCGTTCACGCTCGCGCAGGCCATAGAATTTCCGCCATGGCTGTGCTGCTCCTGAATGCGTCACTACAGCCGCTGAACGTGATCAGCCATCGGAGGCTGGTCGTGCTGCTGAGCAAGGAGCGGGTGGCCTTCCTCGACACCGACGCGGAGCTGCGGGCGGCGGCCGCCCTCCAGGACCGCAGGATCCCGGAGGATGTCGTCATCGTCCGGCTGCTGCGCAACATCCACGTCCCGCGACGCGTCCTCCGACCCAACCGGCGCAATCTGCTCCTACGCGACGACAACACCTGCCAGTACTGCGGCATCGTCGCCGTGCCCGCCGAGCTGACCGTCGATCACGTGATCCCCGTCTCGCGAGGCGGCGCCCCCGACCGCTGGGACAACGTGGTGCTCGCCTGCAAGAAGTGCAACTGGCGGAAGGCGGACCGGCTCCCCGCCGAGGTCGGGATGCACCTGCTGCGCGCGCCCCACCCCCTGACCCAGGAGTACGCGCACATCATCTTCCTGCGCTACCCGGCACTGAAGGCCGCCTACGACGCCTTCTGCGCCGGCGCGGCCGCGTAGGCCCGGCCCTCGATCGCGCAGGTCCCGGATGGTCGCGGGAGGCGGCTCCGCCCAGGCCTCTCAACGAACTCTCATCCAATTCTCACAGTTCCCTCATCTGGTGGAACGGACCTCAACGCTATCGTCGATGAGGTGAACCCGCCTCTGGCCACCCGCGTCGCGCTGGTCTCGGTGGTCGCGCTGGGCGCCGCCGCCGCCGCCGCGCTGGCCCCGTGGGACGCCGGGGCGAGCGCTCCCGTCGCCCCTCGCAGCGGGTCGCACGCCGGCTCGATCGCCGCTGCGGCGACCAACCCGGCCCCGTCCGCGGCGCCGGTCACGGCGGTGCCGTCCTCCTCATGGGTCGAGCCATCGGCGCTGCCCGCTCCCACCCCGGAGCTCGCGGGCGCACCCCTGGTCACCGCCGAGCGAGGTCCAGATCCCGATCATCTACCACTCTCAGCAGGACCCCGACTGGTGTGACCCCGCGGATATCGAGATGTGGCTGCAGGCGGACGGGGTCTCCCTTCCCGGTCGGTGACGAACATGCCATCCAGCAGCAGTTCTGGACCTACGAGACCGACAACAACGACGGTTACACCATCGCGCAGTGGAACGCCTCGCCGTACGCGGTCGCGTCCACCCTCGACCACTACGGCGGCTGGAGCGATATCGGCGACCAGCCCCAGCCGACCGCCGACGCCGCCGGACTGGTGATCTCCTACAGCCTCGACGTGCTCCATCAGCCGGTGATCGTCATGGTCGGCGCCGGCACTCACTACGTGCTGGTGACCGGCGCCGAGCTGGGTCCCGCCGGGGCCGCGGCCCCGCCGCTCGCGATGACCGTCGACGATCCGCTCGCCTACGGGGTCGGAGCCAGCCCTCCGGCGGGCACCGACGGCACCGAGGTCCTCGGCTGGGGCGACTTCACCGACTGGTACACCGCCAACACCAACCATGGCGGTGTCTGGGCCGGGCAGTGGGTGATCATCGCCGCCGGGATCCCCCTGGTCGGCTGATCGGCCTCCCTCCGGGCCGCCCGGAGCCACCTCGGGGTGACGGTCCTGGCACCATCTCAGCCCCAGCGCCGTCGCCGGGCGGCTCTCCCCAACTCGATAGTTAGTCTATATAATTACCTGGGGTGGGAGCCCGGTGGCCCGAGTGACTGCCGAGCCGACCGCGGCGCGTGGGACGATGCTCGCCGGCAGCGGCCAGAGTGGAGGTGAGATGACCATGACGGAGGATCGCTTCGGGACCCGCTCGGAGCTCCCCGGCGGAGTGGCCTACTACCGGCTGGACGCGCTCGCGCAGCGCGGGGTCGGGGACGTGTCGCGGCTGCCGATGACGGTGAAGATCCTGCTGGAGAACCTGCTGCGCCACGCCGGCGATCGTTTCGTGACCGACGACGACGTGGCCGCCCTCGCGGGCTGGGATGGCCGGCCCGTCGAGCGGGATCGGGAGCGGGCCTTCGTGCCGTCACGGGTGCTGCTCCAGGACTTCACCGGTGTTCCCGCCGTGGTCGACCTGGCCGCGATGCGGAGCGCCGTGCAGCGCCGCGGCGGCGACCCCGGCCGCATCGACCCGCTGGTCCCGGTCGACCTGGTCGTCGACCACTCGGTGCAGGTCGACGCCTTCGGCAGTCCCGAAGCCTACGGACGCAACATCGAGCGCGAGTACGAGCGCAACCACGAGCGCTACACCCTGCTCCGCTGGGCCCAGCAGGCGTTCCACGGTTTCCGCGTGGTGCCGCCGGGGATGGGCATCGTCCACCAGGTCAACCTGGAATACCTCGCCGAGACCGTGACCGTGCGCCAGGTCGACGGCGTTCGCACCGCCCTTCCCGACACCCTCGTCGGCACCGACTCCCACACCACCATGGTCAACGGTGCCGGTGTCCTCGGCTGGGGGGTCGGGGGCATCGAGGCCGAGGCCTGCATGCTCGGCCAGCCGATCTTCCTGCTCACCCCGGTGGTGGTCGGGGTGCGGTTTCACAATGCCCTGCCGGCCGGCACCACCGCGACCGACCTGGTGCTGACACTCACCGAGAAGCTGCGCCGCCACGGCGTCGTCAACAAGTTCGTGGAGTTCTGCGGGAGCGGGCTCTCCTCGATGTCGGTCCCCGATCGGGCGACCCTCTCCAACATGTCTCCGGAGTTCGGAGCCACCGCCTCCCTCTTCCCCGTCGACGACCAGACCCTGCGCTACCTGCGCGACACCGGCCGCGACCCGGCGCACGTGGATCTGGTGGAGCGCTACTGCCGGGAGCAGGGCCTCTTCCGCACCGACGATTCCTCCACCCCCGTGTTCACCGAGCTGCTCGAGCTCGACCTGGCCTCCGTCGAGCCGTCGGTCGCGGGTCCGCGGCGGCCCCAGGACCGGGTTCCGCTGGCTCAGATTCGCCGATCCTTCGAGGCCGTCCACGGCGGCGCGGACGCAACCGTGGCCGGGACCGCCGACCTCGCGCGCCTGGTGGGGGAGGGTGGCAACCCCGCCCGGGCGGCGGGCAACCCCGACGCGGGCGGCCACGCGGCCGAGGCGGCGCCGCGCCCCGAATCCGCGCCGCGCCGGCTGGACAGCGGGTCGGTGGTCATCGCCGCGATCACGTCCTGCACCAACACCTCGAACCCCTCGGTCATGTTGGCCGCCGGGCTGCTCGCCCAGAGGGCGGTGGAGCGGGGCCTGCGGCCTCCCGCCTATGTCAAGACCAGCCTGGCCCCCGGATCCCGGGTGGTCACCGACTACCTGGAGCGGGCCGGCCTTCTGCAGTCCCTGGATCGGCTCGGCTTCAACCTCGTCGGCTACGGCTGCACGACCTGCATCGGCAACAGCGGGCCGCTGCCCCCCGAGGTGGCCGCGGAGGTGGAGAGCCGCGACCTCGCGGTCTGCGCGGTGCTGAGCGGCAACCGGAACTTCGAGGGACGCATCCATCCCCAGGTGAGAGCGTCCTACCTCGCCTCGCCGCCCCTGGTGGTCGCCTTCGCCCTGGCCGGCACGGTCGAGGTCGACCTCACCGCGGAGCCGCTGGGCACCGGGTCGGACGGGAACCCCGTCTTCCTGCGGGAGATCTGGCCGAGCCCTGCGGAGGTTGCCGCCGCGGTCGCCCGCGGGGTGGGGAGCGACCTCTTCGGGCGCGAGTACTCGCGCATCTTCGAGGGTGACGAGCACTGGCGAGAGCTGCCGTCGCCGGAGGGGGCGATGTTCGCCTGGGATCCGGATTCGACCTACGTCCGCGAGCCGGACTTCTTCTCCGCCATGGAGGAGCGGCCGCAGCCGCCCAGGGACATCCGGGATGCCCGGGTCCTCGCCCTGCTCGGCGATTCGATCACCACCGACCACATCTCCCCGGCGGGGAGCATCGCCCCCGCCTCCCCGGCGGCGGCGTACCTCCGCGAGCACGGGGTCGACCTCCGCGATTTCAACACCTACGGCGCCCGGAGGGGCAATCACGAGGTCATGGTCCGGGGCACCTTCGCCAACATCCGGCTCCGCAACCTGCTCGCCGGGGGGCGCGAGGGCGGCTTCACCACCCACCTGGGCTCCGGCGAGGTGATGAGCATCTACGAGGCTGCGGTGCGCTACGCGGCCGAGGGCACGCCGCTCATCGTGGTCGCCGGCAGGGAGTACGGTTCCGGCTCCTCCCGCGACTGGGCCGCCAAGGGCCCGGCGCTCCAGGGGGTGCGGGCGGTGATCGCCCAGTCCTTCGAGCGGATCCACCGCAGCAACCTGGTGGGGATGGGCATCCTGCCCCTTCAGTTCCGGGAGGGGGAGGACGCGGAGAGCCTGGGCCTCGACGGCCGCGAGAGCTTCAGCGTCACCGGCATCGCCGCGGTTCGGCCGGGAGGGACGCTGACCGTCCTGGCCCGGCGCGAGGGTGGCGAGGAGCTGCGGTTCGAGGTCACCGCGCGGCTCGACTCCGAGACCGATCTGGACTACTACCGCAACGGCGGCATCCTGCAGATGGTGCTGCGCCAGCTGATGGCGGAGCCACCGGCCACCGGCTGACGATCAGCCCTCGTCATCCCCGCCTGGCTGGTTGGTGAACGACTCCAGCCAGCGGGTGAACTGCCTCGACATCTTGTCCAGGCCGCCGGCGGTGCGCTCCAGGAACTCCCGGAAGCGCTCGGTGTAGTGATCCACCGCCTGCCGGAACTCCGCGGACGGCGGCGGCTCCTCGCCGCGCCGCACGTAGTCGCCGGCCATGATCCGGTCGTACTCACCGCTCTTGACCCAGCGGGTCAGCTCGTAGACGCGGCGCACCGGGAAGGGGTGGGTCGAGCCCAGCTCGGGGCCCAGCCGCTGGTGACGGTCGAAGAGGTCGTCCCACTCGATGTACTCGTCGGCCTGCTGGATGAAGGCGTCCAGGCTGAGCCCCGCGGCCCCGCCGCCCGCCAGCTTCATCAGCGCCCGGCAGGTCGGGAGCGGGTCGCGAAGGGCGATCGCGGCGGCGCGGTCGCAGCTCAGCTCGGCGGCGCGATACCAGGCGAGCAGCGCGGCGATCAGGGCCTGGAGGGGGACGCGCCCCATCAGCGGCAGGCGGGGCAGGGTGAACCGGAGCAGCAGCTCCAGGGTGGTCCGGTAGCGCACGTGCTCGGAGAGCACGTGGCCGGCCTCGTGGGCCAGCACCGCCCTCAGCTCGGTCTCGTCGAGCATCGGGACGATGCCGGACTGGAGCAGCACGGTGGGTCGCTTGGCGCCGATGGTCACCGCGTTGGCGACCGGGGTCTGGATGATGTGGAGGGTCGGCACGCTGGCGATGTCGAGGGTGGTGTAGGCGGCGCGATGCGCGCTCCAGATCCTCGGCAGCTGGGTCTCGCCGAGACGGACGCTGTTGCCCAGCAGCAGCTGCATCATCCGGCGCTCGATGGTGAGCTCCAGCAGCTTCTTGACCAGGGGGTCGAAGAAGGGGAGGCGATGCAGCACCGCGGTCGCCGCACGGTCGGCGGGGTGCTCATAGGCCTTGGCGCTGATGCTCGTGAATGGCGCCAGCGCGGGCGCGGTGGGGGGCGTCTCCGGGGCCATCGGTGTGCGCGACCTCCCTGAACGCCGCATTCCCCGGCGGGCTCGCGGCCTCAGCCGAGTATAGGCCCACCCCGGATGGGCCTCCGAGCCCCCGACAGCCGGCCGGCGGCTTGCCCCGGCGGCCCTCTGGCGCTAGACTGGTTGCGAACATCCGTGCGAGAATCATCCAGCCCATGAAGCCCGCACCCCGCCGCTGGGAGATCAGCGACGCCCTGCCCCTCGCCGGGCAGCCCCCGATCCTGGGACGCATCCTGGCCGGTCGAGGCGTCGACGCCGGCGGTTGCGACGCGTTCATCGGCGGGGGCGCCGAGCTGCTCGACCCCTTCGGCCTCGAGGGGATGGCGGAGGCCGTGATCACCCTCGGGGTGGCGGTGACCGAGGGGCGCCGCATCGCCGTCTACGGGGATTACGACGCCGACGGGGTCACCGCCTGCGCGATGCTCACCCGGGCCCTTCGGGCCGGCGGCGCCGACGTGCTCCCCTACATCCCCAACCGGATGACCGAGGGATACGGGCTCCACAGCGCCGCACTCGAGGAGCTGGCCGCCCGCGGGGTCCAGTGTGTGGTGACCGTCGACTGCGGGACCAGCTCGGTCGAGGTGGCGGCCAACCGGCCTGCCGGCATGGCTCTGGTGGTGACCGACCACCACCTCCCCCTCGCCCCCGATGGGAGCCTCCCCCGCCTGGCGCCGGCCGACGCCCTGATCAACCCCAAGCAGCCCGGCGACACCTATGGGTTCGACGGCCTGGCCGGCGCCGGGGTGGCCTGGAAGCTTCTCTGCGCCCTCGAGGCCGAGGGGATCGTCCCCGCAGGTCAGGCCGAGGCCATGATCGGCCTCGCGGCCCTGGGCACGATCGCCGACATGATGCCGCTCCAGGGCGAGAACCGGACGATCGTCCGCCGGGGGCTGGGGCGGGTGCTGGAGCTGGCTGGGCTGCGAGCCCTGGCCCGGGCCGCCGACGTCTCCGCCCCCCTCGCCGCCGCCGACATCGCCTTCGGCATCGCCCCACGGATCAACGCGGCCGGCCGGATGGAGGACGCCAAGCTCGCGCTCGACCTCTGTCTCAGCGATTCCCCGGAGGAGTGCGCCGAGATGGCTCGGCATCTCGACGAGCAGAACCGGAGCCGCCAGGCCGCGGTCGCCGCCGCTCTCGAGCAGGCGGAGGAGCGGGTCGCCGAGATCCCCGATGACGCCCCTGCGATCGTCGTCGGCGACCCCGGATGGCCGATGGGCATCGTGGGTCTGGTCGCCGGCAAGCTGATGGAGCGCTACTCCGTCCCGGCCTTCGTGGTCTGCCTCGATCCCGCCGAGGCGAAGGGTTCGGGACGCTCGGTGTCCGGCGTCCACATCGTCCGAGCCCTCGACCGCGCCGCGCCCACCCTCATTCGCTATGGCGGGCACGCGGCGGCTGCCGGGTTCAGTCTCCGAGCCGAGGACCTGGAGGGGTTCCGCGACCTGGTCTCCGCGGCCTGCGCCGAGCAGTCCGGCGACCGCCGCCGCGAGCGGGTCTTCCACGTCGACAGCGAGATCGCCTGCCTGGACGCCACCCCGGAGCTCTGCGGCCAGCTGGAGATGGTCGAGCCCTGCGGGATCGGCAATCCCAAGCCGCTGCTCGCGATCCGCGACTGCGAGGTGGTCAGCACCCACTCCTTCGGGAGTGAGGGCCAGCACCTCAGGGTGTCACTGCGCGACGGGGGACGCGGGCTGGTCCAGGCGATCGCCTTCGGCAAGCCGGGGCTGGCCGGGCATCTGCCGCGCGGGCGGCGCATCGACGTCTGCTTCGCCCTCGAGCTGGACAGCTGGCAGGGCCAGGTCAGGGTCAGAGCGCGGTTGCGTGATCTGAGGCCCGCGCGGGTCGACCGGCCGGAGAGCGTGACCGAGGCGCTCGGCGTCCCCGCCTGAGGGGAGGCCCGGCAGCAGGAGATGGGACGGTGTCACCGAGTGGAGGGACGGCCATGACCGAGGCGCGCGACAGCATCACGGCGGCCGGTGCCGGGGGCGGCCACCCGCAGGGGACCCCCGATTGGGCGGACCTGCAGGTCCATGACGTCACCGCGGGGCTGGCCTTCTACTGCGACCTCTTCGGATGGGATCCCGGGCCCGAGGGTCCGCCCGAGGTCGGCGGATATCGCATGCCCCGGCTCGCGGGTGCCACCGTCTGCGGCGTGGGGCCGGTGATGCAGGCGGGCGCGCCTCCGGCGTGGACCCTCCACTTCGCCGTCGACGACGTGGACGAGGCGGCGGCCCGCGTCGCCGCCCACGGAGGGGCCGTCCGGTTCGGCCCGATGGACGTGCTGGACGCCGTCCGGATGGGGGTGTTCGCAGATCCTGCGGGGGCCCACTTCGGGCTGAGCCAGGAGCGCCAGATGCGCGGCTTCGGGGTGACCCACGTGCCCGGGGCGTTCGCCTGGGCGGAGCTCGCCACCACCGACCTGGCCGGGGCCCGGGGCTTCTACCCGGCGATCCTCCCCGGGGTCACCGAGAGGCGGTGGGACGGGGAGTTCGAGTACCACCTGCTGGTCAGCGCCGGGAGGGACGTCGCCGGGATGTTCGCCCTGCCCGACGCCTCGATGCCGCCGGTCTGGACCGTCTCGTTCCAGAGCGCCGATGTGGAGCAGACGGCCGCCCGCGCCCGGGAGGCCGGGGCGGACCTGCTCATGGGGCCCACCACGACCCCGGGTGTCGGCACCTGGGCGGTGCTGCGAGATCCGCAGGGAGCCACCTTCGGGCTGCTCCAGCCTCCGGGCTGACCGCTCCTCAGCTCGCCTTGCGCTTGCGCGCCATGGCCATCCGGGGCGCGCCCTCGGGAAGCCAGTCGGAGCGCCGGCGCCGGTCCGCGGCCGCCAGCGGCAGCGGAGCCGCACCGGTCTCCGGGACCCAGTCGGCGAGCCGGCGGCGGGGATGGTCGGGCCCGGACGGGCGGTCGGGGGCCACGAAGATGTGCATGTCGAGATCCTCACCGCTGGCGAGGATGTCGGCGGTGCGCCGGGGCACGCGGCCGCAGGGGACGTGCTCGCCGAGCACCCTGCCCTCCGCGTCCACCCCGCTCTGCTCGAAGCGGAACAGCTCCTGGATCTGGACCTCGCCGTTCTCCACCCCGATGACCTCGGAGATGCTGAGGATCCGCCGGCTGCCGTCGCGCAGCCGGCCCTGCTGAACGATCAGGTCGATGGCGGAACCGATCTGACCGCGGATGGCGGCGGTCGGCAGCTCGGTGCCCGCCATCAGCACCATGGTCTCGAGCCGCGAGATCGCCTCGTGGGTGGAGCTGGCGTGCAGCGTGGTGAGGGAGCCGTCGTGACCGGTCGACATCGCCTGGAGCATGTCGAGGGCCTCGCCACCGCGGCACTCGCCGACGACCAGGCGGTCGGGGCGCATCCGGAGCGAGCTGATCACCAGGTCGCGGACCACGATCTGGCCGCGCCCCTCGACGTTGGCGGGTCGGGTCTCGAGGCTCAGCACGTGTCGCTGCCTCAGCTTCAGCTCGGCGGCGTCCTCGATGGTGATGATCCGCTCGTCGTCGGGGATGAAGCCGGAGATCACGTTGAGGGTGGTGGTCTTTCCGGCCCCTGTCCCGCCGCTCACCAGCACGTTCAGCCGCGCCCTCACGCAGGCGCGCAGGAAGTCCATCATCTCCGCGGTCGCGGTGCCGTGGTTGACCAGGTCGTCGACCTCGAGGCCGGTCTGGGTGAACCGCCGGACGGTGAGGGTCGGGCCCTTGAGGGAGACGGGCGGGATGACCACATGGATGCGCGAGCCGTCCTCCAGGCGGGCGTCGACCATCGGAGAGCTCTCGTCGATGCGCCGGCCCACCCGGCTGACCATCCGGTCGATCACCTGCATGAGCTGGTCGACGGTCTCGAATCGATAGGGCGTCAGTGAGAGCCGTCCGCCGCGCTCGATCCAGATCTCCTGCGGACCGTTGACCATGATCTCGGTGATGCTGGGGTCGGCGAGGAGCCGCTCCAGGGGGCCGAAGCCGAGCAGCTCGTTGTGGATCCGGGTGACCGTCTCGTACCCCTCGTCGAGGTTCAGCGGCCATCCCAGCTCGCAGGCGGTCTGGTTGACCAGCTCGGCCAGACGCTCGCGCACCGCGGTGTCGTCGGTCTCGGCGAGGTAGGCGGTGTCCTCGACGAGCCGCGAGTGGACCTGCTGGCGCAGCACCTGGTACCGGGTCTCGCCGGAGTCGTCATCCTCGACCTCGCGGGCCGTCTGGGGCGCCCCGAGCAGGCGGCTGCTGAGCTGCATCGCGTTGAGCGCGGTGAGCGGCTGCTCGAGGGCCATCTGCGGCAGCGCCGTGGCGAGCAGGTCCTGACTGGCTCGGGTGGTGGTGTGCCAGCGTGGCATTCAGGTCTCTCCTGCGGCGAATTCGTTCCGGAACGAGAGCCGCTCTCCCCCGCACCTCTCGATGGTTAGGGCGCACGGCGCGTTCCTCACGCCATCCGCATCGTTAGACGCGCCAATCGTATCATGGGCGTTGCCTCGGCGCAATCACCCCAGATGAGGGGTGGAGGCTGGCTCAGCCGGCGCAGGTCGTGCCCGTGGCCGGAAGGGTGAGGTTCACCAGGTACGCGTTGACGGCGTCGCGGATGCAGGTGCTGAAGCCGTACGAGGTGTGGCCGTACCCGTCCCGGGTCAGCAGCACCGAGCCGGCGATCTGCTTCTGCAGCGAGACCGACCACGCGTAGGGGGTGGCGGGGTCGTGGGTGGCCCCGACCAGCAGGATCGGCGGAGCGGCGGTGACGTCGAGTGGCGCGGGTGCCGGGCCGCGCACCGGCCAGTAGGCACAGGCCAGCGCGGAGTAGACCTCGTCCTGACCGAAGTGCGGCTCGCTGGCCTGAACCGCCAACGCCTGCGTGTCATAGTCGGCCAGCTCCAGCGGCACCGCGTGGTCGGCGCAGTTGATCGCCACGTTGGCATCGATGCTCGGGCTGTACCCCTGCGGACCTCGGCCGGCGTAGGTGTCAACCGCCTCCTGGAGGGGTTGCCCGAAGCCGTCCACGGCCGAGGCCAGATCCGCGTAGAACGCGGTCCACGAGCTGGGGTCGTACATGGCGGCGACCAGGCCGCCGATCACGATGCCGGCCCCCACCGTCCTGCCGTCCGCCTCCACGATCGGGCGGGTGGTGAGACGCTCCAGCAGGGCGGTGATGGTCGCCCCGGGGTCGGACCCCAGCGGGCAGGCGGTCATCGCCTGGCACTGGCTCACGAACTCGGCATAGCTGGCCTCGAAGCTCGCCCCCTGCTGAATCGACTGCGCCAGGAAGCTGAGCGACGGGTCGAGGTCGCCGTCCAGGACCATGGCTCGGATGTGGGTGGGGAAGAGGGCTGCGTAGGTGGCGCCGAGGGCGGTCCCGTAGGAGAAGCCGAGATAGGTGAGCCGTGCATCCCCCAGGGCCGCGCGGAGCGCGTCCATATCGCGGGCGGCGTTGGCGGTGCCGACGTAGGGGAGCAGCCAGCCGCTGTGGAGCCGGCAGGATTCGTCGAAGGCGAGGGTGGTGGTCACCAGGTCGGCCTCCCCGGCGGGGGAGCCCGCCACCCGGGGATCGAGCCCGACCTCGTGATCCAGCGCGTCGGTGCCCTCGCAGGCCACCGCATAAGGCCCGGTGGTCCCCCGCGGATCGAAGCCGACGATGTCGAATCGCTGGTTGAGGGTCGCGAAGAGCGGGTAGGCCGCCTCCACGAACCCGACCCCGGATTCGCCCGGCCCGCCCGGGTTGATCAGCAGGGAGCCGATCCGTGCCGCCGGGTCCCGGGCCGGGATCACGATGACCGAGGTGGCGATCGTGCCCCGTGACGGGTCGGCATAGTCCAGGGGCACCCACAGCGTGTCGCAGCGGGCGCCGGCGGGCGCGCCCTCGGCGCAGGCCACCGCCTCCAGCCCCGGCGGATGGGCCGACGGCCCGGTGACCGCGCCCGGGGAGGCCGCGGGGCTGGGGGCGACCCCGGCGACGGCGGGCACGGTCGCAGCCGTGAGCAGGAGCAGGGCGGTGAGCCCGACCGAGGCGAGCGGCCGGCGGAGCTCGGTCCTCATCCAGGCAAGAGTAGGCGCCGAACCGGCGGGCCGAGCGCCGCCACTCCGGGGTGTACGCTGGAAGCCCTGTGATGGCAGCCCACACCATCGGCGAGCTTCGCCGTGCCGAGTACCGCGTCCAGCCGATCAAGGCGGAGCTTCGCCGCAATCTGATCCGGAAGCTCCAGGCCGGGGAGAAGCTGTTCCCGGGCATCGTCGGCTACGAGGACTCGGTGATCCCGCAGTTGGAGAACGCGCTCCTGGCCGGCCAGGACATCGTCCTCCTGGGCGAGCGCGGCCAGGCCAAGTCCCGCCTGCTGCGCTCGCTCACCTCGCTGCTCGACGAGGCCGTGCCCGCGATCGCCGGCTGCGAGATCAACGACAACCCCTACGCCCCCACCTGCCGTCGCTGCCGCGACCTGGTGGCGGAGCGCGGTGACGAGACCCCGATCACCTGGCTGGGGGCGGAGGACCGCTACGGAGAGAAGCTGGCCACCCCCGACACCTCGATCGCCGACCTGATCGGCGAGGTCGACCCCATCCGGGTCGCGGAGGGCCGCTACCTCTCCGACGAGCTGGTGATCCACTACGGCCTGGTCCCGCGCACCAACCGCGGCATCTTCGCCATCAACGAGCTCCCCGACCTCGCCGAGCGGATCCAGGTCGGCCTCCTCAACATCATCGAGGAGCGCGACGTCCAGATCCGCGGTTTCCGGATCCGTCTCCCGCTCGACGTCTTCGTGGTCGCCACCGCCAACCCCGAGGACTACACCAACCGGGGCCGGATCATCACCCCGCTCAAGGACCGCTTCGGGGCTCAGGTGCGCACCCACTACCCGCGCACCGTCGACGACGAGATCGCCATCGCCGAGCAGGAGCGGGTGGTGTTCGACGACATGCCGGTCCCCGTCCACGTTCCCCAGCATATGAAGGAGATCGTGGTCGAGATCACCCATCTGGCTCGGCGGCACCCGCAGATCAACCAGCGCAGCGGGGTCTCGGTGCGGGTGACCACCGCGAATTACGAGAGCCTGACCAGCAGCGCGCTGCGCCGGGCGCTGGTCACCGGCGAGAAGGAGGCGGTGGTCCGGGTCAGCGACCTGGCCGCGGTGACCCCGTCGACGGCCGGCAAGGTCGAGCTCGACACCTGGGATGGCACCGAGGATGACCAGGTTCTGGACAAGGTCGTCCGCAGCGCCTGCAGCAACGTGTTCCGCCGGCATTTCAGCGCCCAGGAGCTCGCCGACCTGGTCCAGCGCTTCGATCAGGGAGGCTTCACCGTCGAGGTCGGGCCGCTGATGACCATCGCCGGCTACCGCCAGGCGCTCGACGAGCTGCCCGGGCTGGATCGCGCGCGCCAGAAGCTCGACGAACCGGACACGCCGGCCTCGGCGGTCGCGGTGCTGGAGTTCCTCCTCGAAGGGCTCCACCTCGGCAAGCGGTTGAACAAGACCGCGCTCGAGGGCACCGCGGTGTATGGCGCCTGAGGAGCGCGGGATGGCCCTGCCCGCGCATCGCTTCTCCGCCTGGGACGGCACCCAGGAGCCGCTCGGACCCGACGTCGAGGAGCTCTTCGGCCGGCTCAGCGAGGACGTCTTCCACGGCTGGGACTTCGAGTCCGCGCTCCGGCGGCTGATGGAGAAGGGATGGCGGGACGGTCGCGGCAAGCGGCTGACCGGCATGGACGAGATGCTGGAGCAGCTGAAGCGCCGCCGTCAGGCGCAGCTGGAGAGATTCAACCTGGACTCGGTCTTCACGGACATGCGGGAGAAGCTCGACCAGGTGATCTCCCAGGAGCGGCGCGGCATCCATGACCGCCTCGAGAACGCGCCCGCCGAGGGCCGCCGGCTGCTCGAACGGGTCGCCGCCGAGCGAGGCCGCCAGCTCGACGAGCTGCCCCCCGATCCGGGTGGCGCGATCCGCGGGCTGCGCGACTACGAGTTCATGGACAGCCGCGCGGAGGCGGAGTTCCAGCAGCTGCTGGACGAGATCCGGCGCAACGTCGTCGACGCCCAGTTCCGGGAGATGACCCGGTCGATGCAGGCCATGTCCGGGGCCGAGATGGCCGAGCTGCGCGAGATGGCGGGCGACCTCAACCGGCTGCTCCGCCAGAAGCTCGACGGCGCGTCCGAGGCCGAGCTGCAGCGCGGCTACGAGAGGTTCCGGGAACGCTGGGGAGGGGTGTTCCCCAACGCTCCGGAGCGTTTCGAGGAGTTCGTCGAGCAGCTGATGCGCCAGATGGCCCGGATGGACTCGCTGCTCCAGTCGCTCTCGCCGGAGATGCGCCGTGAGCTGGAGTCGGTGATCAAGTCCGTCTTCGACGACCCCGCCCTGCAGCAGACCCTCGCGGAGCTGGCGGGAACCCTCGAATCGCTCTCCCCGCGGGCCCGGCTGGGCAGCCGCTACGGCTTCTTCGGCGACCAGGAGGTCTCCCTCGAGGAGGCGATGGGGCTGATGGACAGGCTCCAGTCGATGGAGGAGCTGGAGGGCGAGCTGCGCGGCGCCCTCCGGGGCGAACCGATCGGCGAGCAGGCCCTCGAGCAGCTGCGCCAGATGCTCGGGGAGAACGCCGCGAGAAGTCTCGACGGGATGCGCCGGCTGGTGGAGGAGCTGGAGGGACGAGGCCTCATCGAGCGCAGCGGCGAGGGGATGCAGCTCACCGCGAGGGGGATGCGCAAGATCGGGCAGAAGGCGCTCGGCGATCTCTTCGGACGGCTGCGCCGGGACCGCTTCGGCGAGCACGACCTGATCCGCGTCGGGCACGGGGGGGAGCGCGGCGACGACAGCAAGCGCTATGAGTTCGGAGACCCCTTCGACCTCGACGTGCAGGCGACGGTGATGAACGCGCTGAGCCGGGAGGCCGAGGGCGGTGGCCGGGACGAGGACGGTCCCGGGCACCGGCAGACCGCGCCCGGGCCCCGCCGGACGGCCCGCCCCGACCCCACCTCCGACCCCGGGGGAGCGCGGGCGCCGCGACTCGACCCCCGGGACTTCTCGGTGCACCGCACCGAGTCGCTGACCCGCTGCGCGACCGTGCTGATGCTCGACATGAGCCGGTCGATGCCACTGCGCGGCTACTTCTACGCCGCCAAGAAGGTGGCGCTGGCCCTCGATTCGCTGATCCGCAGCCAGTACCCGCGCGACTCGCTCACCGTGGTCGGCTTCAGCGACCTGGCGCGGGAGATCCCCTCGCGGGCGATCTCCCAGCTCTCGGTCAACGAGTACGTGTACGGGACCAACCTCCAGCACGCCCTGATGCTGGCGCGTCGCATCCTGGGCCGGACTCACGCCGAGAACAAGCAGGTGATCATCGTCAGCGACGGCGAGCCCACCGCCCACATCGAGAACGGGCGCCCCGTCTTCTCCTATCCGCCCCTTCCCGAGACCTTCGCCAAGACCCTCACCGAGGTGCGCCGCTGCACCCTCGAGAACATCGTCATCAACACCTTCATGCTCGAGTCGAACCACCAGCTGGTGCGGTTCGTCAACCAGATGACCCGGCTCAATCGAGGCCGCGCCTTCTTCATCAGCCCCGATCGCCTGGGTGACTACGTGCTCGTCGACTACGTCCGCTCGCGGCCTCGGGCCGCCTGAGGCGGCCGCGCCCGGCCGGGTTGACGGGCGGCGTCATGGTAAGGTACCTTGACAAGCCATGAGTGTCAGCCAGACCGCGCCGGGGCCTCCGCCCCCGCCCGCCCCGCCCGCTCCCGAGCTCGTCCCCATCGCCGCACGGACGGTCGAGGCCGTCAAGGTCTACGGCCGCGGCGAGACCGCGGTCCGGGCCCTGGACGGGATCAGCGCCGACTTCGTCTCGCGCCAGTTCACGGCCATCATGGGGGCCTCGGGCTCGGGGAAGTCCACCCTTCTCCACTGCCTGGCCGGGCTCGACCGGCTCACCAGCGGGCAGACCTTCATCGCCGGATACGAGCTGGGCCGGCTCACCGATCGCCAGCTCACCCTGCTCCGCCGCGAGAAGGTCGGCTTCATCTTCCAGTCCCTCAACCTGGTGCCCACCCTCAACGCGCTCGACAACATCGTCCTGCCGCTCACCATCGCGGGCCGCAAGCCGGAGCCGGGCGTGGTCGAGGGGGTGGTGCAGATGACCGGCCTCGCCGACCGGCTCAAGCACCGGCCCGGGGAGCTCTCCGGCGGCCAGCAGCAGCGGGTGGCCGCAGCCCGGGCGCTGGTGAGCCGGCCCGAGATCATCTTCGCAGACGAGCCCACCGGGAACCTCGACTCCAAGGCGGGCGGCGAGCTGCTGGAGTTCCTGCGCAAGGCGGTTGACACCCTCGGCCAGACCATCGTCATGGTCACCCATGACCCCTTCGCCGCCTCGCACGCGGACCGCGTGATCTTTCTCGCCGACGGCCGGGTCGTCCAGGACATGCGCTCGCCCACCGCGGACTCCATCCTCGCGGTGGTCCGTCACCTCGGCGACTGATCCGGTGATCGGAGCGGGGCCGAGCTCGTCGCGGCGGGAGCCGGTGAGGGTCTGATGCTCAAGGTCAGCCTGCGCAGCCTGCTGAGCCACAAGCTCCGGCTCGCCCTGACGGCGATCGCGATCATCCTCGGGGTGACCTTCGTCGCCGGGACGCTGGTGCTCACCGACACCATTCGCAACACCTTCGAGGGCGTCCTCAGCAACGTCGACAGGGGCGTGGCCGTGCAGGTGAAGGGCGCCACCCCCGCCACCCCGTCCGGGCGCCTGCTCAACCAGAACCTGCCGCTCGCCGAGTCCGTGCTCGCCCGGGTCCAGAAGGTCTCCGGGGTGGCCGACGCGGTCGGGGTGGTCGAGCGCTCCGGGGTATCGCTGCTCCGGAACGGGCAGGTGGTGGGGGCCACCGGTCACGCGCCCATGCTCGGGCTCAACTGGATCCCCGACCGCCAGCTCTCCAGCTTCGAGCTCACCGCCGGAACCGCCCCGCGCTCCGCCGGCGAGGTGGTCATCAACGCCCGCGCCGCCACCAACGGGCATCTGGCGGTCGGCCAGCAGATCCAGGTCAGCTTCGAGGCCTCCGCGGCGCAGACCTTCGTGATCAGCGGGATCGCCACCTTCGGGGGGCAGGCGAGCATCGCGACCGAGGGCTTCGCCCTCTTCACCCTGCCCACCGCCGAGAGCCTCCTCGAGGCCAACCACACCTTCGACGTCATCGACGCCAGCGCCCAGTCCGGGGTGACCGACCTCCAGCTCCGCGACCGGGTCGCCTCGGCCCTGAGCGGCACCGGGGTCCAGGTTCAGACCGGCGCCCAGGCCGCCTCGGAGACCGAGCAGAACGCGGTCACCGACATCAACGAGTTCATCGGGACGCCGCTCCTGGTCTTCGCCTTCGTGGCGGTCTTCGTGGGCAGCTTCCTGATCGCCAACACCTTCAGCATCCTGGTGGCCCAGCGGACCCAGGAATTGGCCCTGCTGCGCGCGCTGGGGGCGACGCGGGGCCAGGTCTTCACCGAGGTCATCACCGAGGCGGCCCTGACCGGCGTGCTCGCCTCGCTGGTCGGCTTCCTGCTCGGCATCCTGGTCGCCGACGGGCTCATCCACCTGGTGGGATCGTCCGCCAAGCTGAGCGTGCAGCTGGACGCCCTCATCACCTCGGTGCTGGTCGGCACCATCATCACCGTCGTCGCGGCCGCGCTTCCGGCCCGGCGGGCCACCCGGATCGCGCCGGTGGCCGCGCTGCGCGAGGCCCAGCCCGAGTTCCAGGGGCTGCCGCGGGTCCGGATCGCCTTCGGTCTCCTGCTCTTCCTCGGGGGCACGGCCGGCCTGCTGGACAGCCTCTTCACCGCCACCGCGACCTCCGGCCCCAACCTCTCGGTGCTCGGGCTGTCGGTGCTCGGCATCTTCCTGGGGACGGCGCTGCTGGCCCCGATCCTGGTCCGCCCGGTGGCCACGGTCCTCGGGTGGCCGGCGCGCTTTCGCGGTGCCCCGGGGCGCCTGGCCGGGGAGAACGCCCGGCGCAATCCGCGCCGCACCGCGCTGACCTCGGCGGCGCTGATGATCGGGCTGGCCCTGGTCACCGCCGTCGCCGTGATCACCGACTCGGTCGAGGCCAGCATCAACCAGGCCCTGGACGGCACCATCAAGGCCCAGCTGGTCGTGATCGCCGAGGGGAGCGGGGCGTTCAGCCCGGAGGTCGCCTCCACCCTGGAGGCGGACCCGAAGCTGGCCGACATCTCCCAGATCCGGGGCAGCGACGCGCTGGTCGGCGACATCGAGACGAGCGTCGTCGGCCTCGACACCTCCAACCTCAGCAGCATCTACAACTTCAGCATGACCACAGGCTCGTCCGCGAGCATCGCGTCCAGCGACACGACGATCGTCAACTCGACCGAGGCGGCGACCGAGGACATCCACCTGGGCAGCGTGATCGCCATGACCTTCCCCAACGGGGACAAGGTGCCGATGACCGTCGGCGGCATCTACACCCCGGACGCCCTGATCAGCGGCTACCTCGTCTCGCTGGGCACCCTGGACCCCCACCTCACCACCGTGCGCGACTCGGACGTCGCGCTCAACCCGGCGCCGGGGGTCTCGGTCTCCGCCGCCGACGCCGCGATGCTCAACGACCTGAGGGCCTACCCGCAGCTCAGCGGGCTCACCAAGGCCCAGTACAAGAACCTGATCAGCGCCGGCCTCAACACCTTCCTCAACCTGATCTACGTGCTGCTCGGGCTGGCCATCATCATCGCCGTGGTCGGCATCATCAACACCCTCGCGCTGAGCGTCCTGGAGCGCACCCGGGAGCTGGGGCTGCTGCGTGCGGTGGGGATGACCCGAGGCCAGACCCGCGAGATGGTGGCCTGGGAGTCGGTCATCATCGCCCTGCTGGGGGCGGTCCTGGGCCTGGCCGTCGGCGCCGGGTTGGGGATCGCCCTGGTCAGCTCGCTGCACAGCGACGGGATCAGCCAGACCGCCGTGCCCGGCAACAACCTGATCCTCTACGCCGTCGCGGCCGGCCTCTTCGGGATCATCGCGTCCATCTTCCCGGCGATCCGCGCCTCGCGGGTCGACGTCCTGCGCGCGGTCACCAGCGAGTAGGTCGGACCGGGACTCCTGGGGCCGGGTCGCCGGGGCGGTCGCTCGGCTGCCGTGCGCTCGTCCGGTCCCCGCTCCGCCGCACCCCCGCTGGGGCAGACTCGACGCATGTCCGAGGCCATCGAACGGCAGGAGTTCGCCGAGAGGATGCGGCTGCAGCTCCAGGCCCGCTACCGGGGCGTGGAGGTCGTCATCGACGCCCCGGCCTTCGCGCTGCGGCTGCACGGCGACGGCGTCGATGTGGGCCTGCCGCTCGCGCCGCTCCACCAGGCCTGCCGCCGCGAGCCCGAGCGCAGCGGCAGCCTGATCGCCGACTACGTGCGGCTCGCCGAGCGCCAGCTCAGCCCGCGGACCGGTACCGAGGTCCACCCCAGCCGGCTGGTCTGGTGCGTCCGCGGCACCCGGTACCTCGAGGGCCTCAACCGGGCCCGCGAGCTGGTCACCCGTCCTCTCGGCGCCGCCATGACCGCCTTCGTCGCGGAGGCGCTGCCCGGCTCTCTGATGCGCGGGGTCCCGGCCGCCGACCTCGCCGGAGCGGGCCTCGATGAGAGCGCCGCCCGGGCCCGCGCCGAGGCCAACACCACCGCCCGCTTCTCCTCCCTCCCGGAGCGAATCCGGGCCGCGGAGCGCATCCCCGCCGACGGCTGGCGGCTGGGCAGCGACATCCTCTTCCAGGGCAGCGTGCTGCTGGTGGAGGACGTCCTCGCCGCCTTCGCGGAGCGGTCGGGGGGCGACGTCCTGCTGGCGGTCCCGGACCGGGCCGAGGTGCTGGCCCTGCCCGCCGGCCTGCCCGCCGCGGAGCGCTTCCGGATGCGGGTGCTCCGCGCCTGGCGGGAGGCGCCGAACCCGGTCTCCCCCGGCATCCTGGTCACCGACGGCGCGTCCCTGGCCGAGCAGGGACGCGTGACCCGCCGGCATGGATTCGAGCTGCTGGGCTGGCTCCGCAGCTGAGGCCGGTGGGTGCTCTGGCTAGCTGCCGGGCGCCGATCCGGTGGGCCGGGGAGCCGCCAGGGCCTCGACCGGCCGGGCCGCGGCCAGCCTGCGCTCCTGCTCGCGCTGGGCCGCCAGGGTCGAGGCGGCGGCCACCGCGGCCGCCCCCATCAGCGTGATGCCCAGGCCCGCCGCGGCTCTCCAGGGGGAGCGCGAGAGCGCCGGGGTGGGGAGGGAGGGGCCCTCACCCAGCCAGACCGTGATCGCCGTCTGGTCCGCGGTCTCCGCCCCCCGCCGCGCCCTGGTCCTCTCCACCCTCACCGCCGCCGGGGCCAGCGGGTGGCGCTCCGGGCCGGCCAGGCCCGAGCCCTTGACGACGGCCCTGACCAGCGGTGACCCGACGGCGCGGAGCTGGTCCAGCGTTGCCATGCTCGGACAGGATACCGTTCGGGCATGAGCGGCGACGAGGGGGTCGGGGAGATCCCGGGGCCTCCCGAGCTCCCCGGCGACCCGAGCAGCGTGCACGGCGCCCGCGTCGAGGCCGCCTTTCTCGGCGCCCTGGCCGGTGAGGGCGCCGCGCAGGCTCCGGCAGCCGCCGGCGACCTTCTGGAGGTGGCCGAACTCGATCGCCACCGTCGGCGGCTTCGACGCTGACGACCTCCGCCGCCGGGGCCTGGCCGGCTCCTCCCAGGCGGGCCCCGCCGGGCTCCTGCTGCGGGCCATCCCCTTTGCCCTGCTGGCGCCGCTCGACCGTCCCCGGATCCGCCGCGACGCCTACCGGGTCGCCGCCCTCGCGGGCGCGGACGAGGGCACCGCGGTCGCCGCCATCGCCGCGGCCCTCCTGATCGCGGACCTCACCCGGTTCGACCTCGCCACCGCGGCCGTGCGCGTGTACCAGTCCCTGCTCGAGGACGCGCCCTTCGCCCTCCTGGAGCGCTTCCGGCCGGGTCAGGCGGCAACGCCCGCCGAGGCGGACGACGACCCCGGCGCCGCCCTCCAGATCGCCATGGCCGCCGTGCTCGATGCCGAGGGGATCGCCGCCGCCATCGACGCCGCCGTCGCCCCCGGCCGGAGGGCGGCGGTCAGCCTGGCCGGCGCGCTCGCGGGTGCCCACCTCGGGGGCGCTGGCCTCGAACCCGGCTGGCGCGCCGCCGTTCCGCACGCCCACCGGGCGGTGACCCTGGCCGCTGCCGTCGCCGCCCGGGCGGTGGATCTCGCCGCCGCCTCCCCCGCGCCGGGGTGATCAGCGCGGCGACGCAGGCTCCCGGACCGGTCCGGGGCGCCGCCCCCACCTGACCCGGTAGAGTCCAGGCCTCGTGGCAGATCTCACCCTCACCGCGCACACCCGCTCCGAGCGGGGACGGCATGTCCAGGCGATGCGTCGCCAGGGCCAGGTCCCGGCCGTGCTGTACGGGCGCGATCTCCCGTCCCAGGCGATCTGCGCCGACACCGCCGCCCTGGTCCGGGTCTGGCAGCGTGCCGGTCGCACCCACCTCATCGACCTCAGCGTCGACGGCGGCGGGCCCCGCAAGGTGCTCTTCCACGACCTCCAGATCGACCCCCGCACGGCGCGGCCGTTGCACGCGGACTTCTTCGCGGTCAACCTGCGCGAGCGGCTGGAGGTCGACGTGCCGGTCCGGACCGTGGGCGATCCCCCGGCCGTCAGCCAGCTCAAGATCGGTTCGCTGCAGCAGGTGCTGGTCACCCTCCGCATCGAGGCGCTTCCGGGCAACCTCCCCGACCATCTGACCGTCGATGTGAGCGAGCTCGCCGAGGTGGACGCCGCCCTGCGCGTGCGCGACGTGGTCCTGCCCGAGGGCGTGAGCCTCGCCGCCCACGTGGACCCCGACGAGGTGGTCGTCAAGATCGCCGCGCTGCGGGCCGTCGCCGTGGAGGAGGCTGCCCCGGCTGCGGCCGAGGCCGAGGCCCCCGCGGCCGAGGCGGAGGCTCCCGAGCCGGGCTGAGCCGCCGGGCTGTCACGCGCCGGCCACGTCCGGGCGACGCCTCTGCAGCCTGCACCACAACCGAAGGCCCGGACGTGACGACGCTTCACGGTGTTCAAACGCGCGTTCTGACCGCCTCGAGCGGAGCTAGCATCTGAGCTGCGAGGTCGCGCTCTTGAGGGCGACCCCGCCGGATGACGCCCCAGGGGGGGGCCCGGTCGCCGGACCAGGCCCGGAGTGGGGGGTGGCGCGGCCCAGGAGGAGCGCCACCCCAGCACCCGCAGCCGGGGCGGCGCAACTCGGTCACCGCATCCCACGGTCAGGCGTCAGGGCCGATCCGCACGGTACGGTATGGGCATGCCGGGCCTGGTGGTGCTCGCCGTCCTCGTGGTCCTCGCCCTGGCCGTGTGGGCGGGGGCGGTGGCTGTTCACCACCTGCTCACCTGGCTGATCATCGGGCTGATCGCGGGGGCACTCGCCGGGCGGCTGGTTCGTGGCCGCGGCCTCGGCTGCCTGCTGGACATCGCCGTCGGCCTGGCCGGCGCGATCATCGGCGGCCTGATCATCCACGCGCTCGATCCCTCGCTGATCGGCGCCGGCGGTCTGCTCGGGCTGGTCGAGGACGTGGTGGTCTCCTTCCTCGGGGCGGTGCTCCTGCTTTGCGTGGTCCGCCTTCTCACCCCGCGACGGGGACGCCGGCGGATCGGCGGCCGAGCCTGATCCGCCGGTGACGGCCAGCCTCCCCGCGCCCTCCTCGCGGGCCTCGTCCACCGGCGCTCACGCCCGGCACGTGGTGCTGGTGCGTCACGGAGAGACGGAGTGGAGCCGCATCACCCGCCACACCGGGCGGAGCGATGTGCCGCTCGACCCCGAGGGCGAGGCCCAGGCCCGCCGGCTCGGTCCCCGGCTCCGCGAGTGGAGGTTCGCCGAGGTGCTCTACAGCCCGCTCCAGCGAGCCCGTCGCACCTGCGAGCTCGCCGGCCTGGCGGCCGGCGCCCGTCCCGACCCCGACCTCCAGGAGTGGGACTACGGTGACTACGAGGGACGCACCGCCGACGAGATCCGCGCCGGCCGGCCGGGCTGGGCCATCTGGCGAGACGGGGTGGTGGGCGGGGAGACCGTCGCCGACGTCGGCCGGCGGGCCGACGCGGTGATCGAGCGGGTTCTCGCGGTGGAGGGCGACGTGGCCCTCTTCGCCCACGGGCATCTCCTGCGCATCCTGGCCGCCCGCTGGTGCCGGCTCCCCGCCGTGACCGGCGAGCGGCTCGCCCTCTCGCCGGCGTCGGTGTCGGTGCTGGGGTACGAGCGCGAGAGCAGCGTGATCGCGCTCTGGAACGACACCTCCCACCTCACCGCCGGCCCGCCGGCACGCTGAAGCTGCGCTCACAGTCGACCCCCAGGGTCGCCAGCAGCTCGCCGGCGAAGTAGACGGGCCCCAGGGCGAGGACCCGGGGGCCGAGGGCGTCGAGGGCGATCTCCTCCAGGCGCATCACCGCCCCTGCCCCCGGCACCCCGGCGGGCGGCCCCCCCGGGACCGCGACCAGGGGCCGGCCGCGCAGGGCATCGAGCAGCGGGGTCGCGTCCCGATGGCGCGGGATGAAGGTGAGCACCGAGGTGGGCGGACCGATGGTGGCCTCGACGTGGTCCAGCGCCGCGGCGATCGCGGCCGGGTTGGTGGCGCAGTCGACGACCCAGATCTGCTCGCCGCGCCGGTGATGGCTCAGGCGGCCCGGCAGCCGGAGGCCGGCGAGGACCTCCGCCAGCACCGCCGGGGGGGGTGCCGCCTCCCCTCTCACCGCCAGCAGGCGGTCGGCGGCGGAGAGGCCGAGTCGGGCGTTGAGGGCGCCGAGGCCGGGCGCCCCGGCCGCCTGATCCGCAGCGACCGCGGGCCCGGGGGCGCCGCCCCCGGGGTGATAGCCGCACCCGTGGGCTCGCGCCGCCTCGCCGATGGCGGCAGCGGCCGCGGGGTCGCCCTGGGGGGCGGCGACCACCTCGCGCGTCGCGTCGGTGACCACCCCCGCCTTCTCGGCGGCGATCGCGCCGACGCTGTCGCCGAGGACGCCCAGGTGCTCGGCGAGGACCTCGGTGACCACCACCACGGCGGCTGCGACCAGCGCGACCTCGTCGGAGCCGCCGCCCATCCCAGCCTCCAGGACCACTGCGTCGCACCCCCGGTCGGCGAAGTGGCGCAGCGCGCTGAGGGTGAACAGCCCGCTCGGGGAGAGGTAGCCGTCGTCGGGGAGGGAACCCGACACCCGCCGGAGCGTCGACGCCACCCGGCCCACCAGGGCCTCGTAATCGGGGCGGGCGATGGCGGCGCCGTCGACCCGGATGCGCTCGCGGTTGCTGCGCAGCCCCGGGCTGGTCAGCGTCCCCACCCGCAGGCCGCCGGCGGCGAGGCCCGCCGAGGCGAAGGTGGCCGCGGTCCCCTTGCCCTTGGACCCGACCACGGTGACGACCCGCTCCGGGTGCGCCCGCCAGTCGTCGAGGTCGACGCCCAGGTGGGGGGCCAGCGCCCGGGCGCGTGCCAGGCTGCGCCGCATCCCGGACCGCCGACGCGCGTTGCGCTCGGCGAAGTACGCCTGGTCGGTCTCGATCCGCTCGCGCCGCATCCCGGGTGACCGTACACGCAACCACCCCCACCTCCGAGGTCTGCCTTGACGAGTTGGCGGCGGCGACCTCCCGTTGGTTACAGGTATCATCCGGCGGGTTGGGACCCGCCCGGGGGGAGCGGTGTCAGGTCTCAGCGCGGGGGCCGTCGCGTCTGCCCCCGGGTCGCAACCGGCGTCTGCGTGCCGGATGAGCCGGTACCCGAGACGGAGGTCGTCCAGCATGAGCCAGGGTCGCTCCCCCGGAGGCCCGCCCCGCCCTGACCAGAGGCCGCCCGTTGGGCCGGGGCCCGCCCGCGGCACCGCCGCCCGGCGGCCCTCGCGCCCCTCCCGGCGGCGCGTCTCCCGCTACACGGTCAGGCCGCCGCGGCTGCGCTGGGTCGCCCTGGTGGTCGCCGGCTTCCTCCTCTCCGGCGTGGGCGGGGCGCTCAGCTTCTTCTGGCCGACCATCACCGCGGCGGTCGGCGCCACCGGTCACACCATCCAGGTGAGCACGCCCACCCCGCTTCCGGGGAGTCCCACCGCCACTCCCACCGCCGTGCCCGCCTCGGGCGCCGCGTTCACCGTGCTGCTGATGGGCTCCGACAACGACGGCAAGTTCACCACCGCGGGTGGCACGTCGGGCTTCTGCTGCACCCAGTCGATGATCCTGATCCGGGTCGACCCCACGGCGGGGAGCGTGACCATGCTCTCCATACCCCGCGACCTCTACGTGCCGCTCTCGACCGGCGGCGAGGGCAAGGTCTCGACCGCGTTCGGGTTCGCCGGGGGTGGCACCAAGGGGATCGACGCCGAGATCGCCACCGTGGAGCGGGACTTCCAGGTTCAGGTCGACCACTACGTCTGGATCGGCCTGCAGGGGCTGATCAACCTCATCGACGAGGTGGGGGGCATCGACATCGTGGCCAGCCATCCGGTGATGGACGACAACTACCCCTATGACGTGAGCGGCAGCACCAACCCCTTCGCCGCCGACCGGGTCGCGGTGCTCCCCGGCGCCCAGCACATGGACGGCGTGGAGGCGATGGAGTACGTGCGCTCGCGGCACGACGACATCTCCGAGGACCTCGGGCGCACGGTGCGCCAGCAGCAGGTGCTGGTCGCGCTGCGCCAGAAGCTCTCCCAGCTGAGCGTCGGGGACATCAATGACATCGCCTCGGCGCTGAGCGGCCAGGTGCTCACCGACGTCCCGCTCACCCAATTCCCGACCCTTCTCGGCCTGGCCAAGGACATCGACCAGGGCAACATCCAGCACGTCTTCCTCACCCAGTTCAGCTCGGCCACGGTGCCCGTGGTGGGGGACGTCGAGGTACCCGACATGAGCGCCATCCTCCAGGTGGTCCACCAGTACTTCCCCGCGACGTGAGCCGCCCGCGCAAGCTGCTGACCGCGGTCGTCCTGCTGGCCCTGATGGCCGGCTTCGGCGCCGGGGTCAACCGGTTCCTGGCCAGCCGTGACGGCAGCGCCTTCGCCCGCGCCAAGGACCCGACCCAGGTCCACGTGGCCCCCCAGCTCACCCTCCCCGGGACCATCTACTTCGCCGACGGCGGCGGGCTCTTCTCGCTCACCGGCACCAGGGTCACCCAGCTCCAGCCGGAGGGGAAGGGGTGGACCCAGCCGGTGCTCCTCCCCGACGGCTCCACGCTGCTTGCGGTCAAGGTCACCCCCGGCTACTACTCGGACCTCTACGAGCTCAGCCTGACCGGCGCCGTCGAGCAGCAGCTCAGCAGTGACTCGGGCAAGGTGACCGCCACCAGCCTGGGAGCGGACGACTGGCTGTACTACCCGGCGGTGGGGCCCGGCAACACCCTCTACTTCAGCTATGACTACCCGAAGGGGAACGTCGACGACCCCTCCCAATGCTGCTATCAGGTCGACTTCTCGATCTGGGAGACGGCCCTCGGCACCCAGATCAACCGCAGCGACGTGGAAAGGAAGGCCGGCGTCACCCAGGAGAGCTGGGCCAACTACTACACCGGCGGGGACGTCAGCCCGGTGCCCCTCGACGGCGGCGGTCTGCTCTACGTGGACTATGAGTCCGCCTACGGCGACACCGACCAGCTCAGCACACCGCTGCCCGGCGCCGTCCCGGGCACCGAGGTCAGCCAGATCCGGATGGACCCGAAACCCCTCTACAACACCGAGGGCTCCGACGGCACCGCCCTGACCCAGCCGGGGGACGACTGTGCCCAGCCGACCCTGAACCCCGCCCAGACCGAGATCGCGATGATCTGCACCCCGGTCGTCAACGGGGCGCCGAGCAGCACCGAGTCCGACCTGGTGGTGGCCAGCTTCGATGCCGCCACCGGCACCCTGGGCCCCCTGGACCGGCTGGTCGTGGGGACCATGGCGGCCTCGCCGGCGTGGTCGCCGGACGGCACCGACCTCGTCTATTCGGCCCCTGAGGCGGGCAACGGGTACCTGGAGCTCTGGTACCTCAAGGGGGCCGCTTCCCTCACCCCGTCGCAGCCGAAGCAGATCACCAGCGAGCTGGACCTCGACGGCTCGGCCCCAGTCTGGACCGGCTGACCCCGACCATCGCGTCGCCGAGCTCCCGCGGGAGCTCCCCATCCGGCCAGAGACCGGAGAGGCCCGGCCCTGACGGGTCGGGCCTCCGGCGAAGGAGAAGGCGCCCAGCCGGATTCAAGATGTAGTGGGTGGGTCCGGCTGCTGGCACAACATCTTGATAACTTCTGGGTGGGTGTGTCAAGCGCCGCGAAAGGCCGGTCTGGATGGGTTTCGAAGGGCCCGGGGAAGCGTCCGGCCTACCCCGAGAGCCCGCCCTGCCCGGGGCGTCCCCCCAGGGCGGAGGCGGCGGCCCGCAGCAGGGTGCGCAACCAGGGAGGGGGGACCGCGGGACGCGCGCCCGTTCGGGCCGGAACCGCGGCCGACCCCGGTGGGGGCACGCCGGTCACCCGGGAGATCGCGACCACCGCGGGCACGGCCGGGGGCGCCGGACTCCGGACCGCGGCGACCCCGCGCAGCTCGATGGGGGCGTGGGCGGTGATCACCTCGGCCAGCTCCGCCCCGGTCATCGTCTCCACCTCCAGCAGCCGCGCCGCCAGCTCGTCGAGCAGATCGCGGCGGGCGCCCAGGATGGTCCGGGCCCGGCCCAGCGCCTCGTCGAGGAGCCGGTCGACCTCGGCGTCGACCCGGCGGCCCAGGTCGTCCGAGTGCAGCGGGGCCACGCCGGCGTCTCCGCCCTGCACCACGCGCACGCCGAGCCCCGACATGCCGAGCTCGGTGACCATCTGACGGGCGAGCTGGGTCGCCTTGAGGAGGTCGTCGGCGCCCCCGGTGGTGATGTCGTCCTGGCCCAGCACCAGCTCCTCGGCGACCCGGCCCCCGAGCAGGCCGGCGAGCCGGTTGCGGAGCTGCGACTTCGAGCCCAGGGCGCGGTCGCTATCGGGGACGGTGAGGGTCCACCCCAGGGATCGCCCCCGGCCGACGATGCTGACCCGGCGCACCGGGTCGGTGCCCGGCAGGGCGGTGAGCACCAGGGCGTGGCCCATCTCGTGGTATGCGATGGTGCGCCGCTCCTCGAGGCTGAGCAGCCGCCCTCGGCGCTCGGGGCCGGCGAGCACCCGATCCACCGCCGCCTCGAGCTGGCCCATGCCGATCTCGGGCACGCGCTCGCGCGCCGCCAGCAGCGCGGCCTCGTTGATCAGGTTGGCGAGGTCGGCGCCGGTGAAGCCGGCGGTGCGGCGGGCCAGCAGGCCGAGGTCGGCGTCCGGGGCCAGGGGCTTGCCGCGGGCATGGACGGCGAGGATCGCCTCGCGGCCGCCGACGTCGGGCGGGTCGACGCTCACCTGGCGGTCGAATCTCCCCGGTCGCAGCAGCGCCTCGTCGAGCACGTCGGCCCGGTTGGTGGCCCCGATGACCACGATCCGGGCACCCTGGTCGAAGCCGTCCAGCTCCACCAGGAGCTGGTTGAGGGTCTGCTCGCGCTCCTCGTGGCCGAGATGCACCCCCACCCCGGCCCGGCGCCGGCCGACGGCGTCGATCTCATCCACGAAGACGATGCAGGGCGCCGCCTTCCGGGCCTTCCGGAAGAGGTCGCGGACCCTCGCCGCCCCCACCCCGACGAACATCTCGACGAATTCCGAGCCGGAGACCGAGAGGAAGGCGCAATCGGCCTCACCGGCGACCGCTCGGGCCAGCAGGGTCTTGCCGGTCCCGGGCGGCCCGACCAGGAGCACCCCCTTGGGCACCCGGGCCCCCAGCTCTCGATAGCGGCCGGGGTCGCGGAGGAAGGCGACCAGCTCGCCCATCTCCAGCTTGGCGTCGTCGCAGCCGGCGACGTCGGCGAAGCGGCTGAGCGGCTGATCGCCGCCCACCACCCTGCTTCGCGTGCGCAGCAGCCGCACCGGGCCCCCGCCGGGTCGCCAGTAGAGGATGACGATGACCATCACGATGATCAGCGTCGGCACCAGCACCAGCAGCAGGGTGCTGATCGGGATCCCGTTGTCGGTGGTGAAGTTGGAGAAGTGATCGGTGGTGAAGACGCTGAGCACCAGCCCCTGCCCGTCCTGCGGCAGCGGGGTCACGTGCTCGCCGCCGGCGGCGTCCCACCAGGTCACCTGGCCGGTGCCGACCTGGGCGGCCCGGGCGGCGTTGAGCGAGATCTGGTCCTGGAGCGTGCCGCCGCCGTCCTCGGTGTTGAGCACGGCCTGGGTCAGGGTTCCGAGGCTGGCCTGGGGCGGCGCCGGCGGCTGGTCCCTGACGTGCACGAAGACCAGCACCACCAGGGCCAGGAAGGCCGCCCAGGCGCTGAGCAGGAGAACCTGGCGGCGAAGCGTCATCGGACCCGCGCCGCCCGCGCCGTGGTGATGGGCATCGCCCTTCGCGCTCGCACTTCCCCTCGCATCTTCCGCAACGCCGGCAGGGGCGACAAGGATGAGGGCGAGGACCGCGGTCACCGTCCCCGAGCGCGGGAGCCCCTGGTTCCGTCCATCGAGTATACGGGGGGGATCCTCAACGCGCCAGTCGCGGCGAAATGCATGCGATGAGCCAGGCGTCCTGTCGCGCCCGTGTAGGGAAGTCGAGCTCCGATGTCACCGCGGCGCCGGGGCGGAGCCGGCCAGCAGCCCGGCCATCCCCGGGGTCCACACCACCCGGCGATCCGAGGTGATGGCCAGGGCGGCGTAGCCGTCGATCCCCGCCACCCACGCCACCCCCGGCTCGCCCATGACGAAGGCGGCGGTGGCGAAGGCGTCGGCATAGGTGAGGCTGGGCCCGGCGACGGTCATGCTGAGCAGGCCCGCGGGGGCGCGACCGGTGCGCGGGTCGACGATGTGCTCGCCGCGCTCGTACGCGCCGCTGGTCGCGACCGCGAGGTCGCCCGCCTCCAGCACCGCCGCCACCCGGTCACCGATCTCCGGATGGCGGATGCCGACTCGCCAGCGCTGCCCGCCGGCCGGCCTGCCCCGGGTCACGATGTCGCCTCCGGCCCCGATGAAGAAGTTGCGGGCGCCGGACGCCTGGAGCATCTCGGCCGCGCGCTGCACCGACCACCCCTTGACCAGACCGGACGGATCCAGGCGGCCGCCGAGCTGGACGTCGAAGCATCCCCCGCTCCGCCGCGTGACCTCGGCGCAGAGGCCGAGCACCTCCTGAACCTCCGCCGAGCCGTCGCTGCGGCTCAGCTCCCCCCGGGAGATGCGGCTGATCTCGCTCTCGGGCCGGTAGGTGCTGAAGGTCGCGTCGACCTCGTGGAACCAGGCGACCGCCGCGTCGACGGCCGCGCCGGGAACCCCCTGGTCGCGGATGTCGAGGGTGACCACCGTCCCCATCACCGGCTCGGCGCGCACCATGCCGCCCGCCGCCGGACCGCGATCAGGCACGCGCCAGGTCCAGCGCCGACTGCACCGACGCGGCGTAATTCTCACTGGTGAAGGTGGCGCCGCTGATGGCGTCGATCTTCGCGCTCTGCGCCTGGAGCACCTCCTCGCGGAGCAGCGGGAGGGCATGAGAGCTGATGAACGCCGACTGCGGCTCGTTCTGCGGGTACTGCAGCAGCTTGACGTCGGTGATCCGCCCGCCGGAGATCACCAGCTGGACCTGCAGGTTGCCGTACTGGTCGGAGTAGGTCTGACCGTTGAAGGTGCCCGACTTCAGGCCGCCGGCCGCCGCCGTGGGGGTCGCCGTGGGGGTGGGAGACGACCCCGCCGAGGGTGGCGCCCCGGACGGCGTGGCGGTGGGGGTCGCGGCCGCTGACGCTGACGGCAGGGTCACCGCGGTCGCCGGGGGCGCCGCCGGCGGCGTCCGGAAGGCGAGCAGGAGGACGACCCCGATGGCGGTGGCGGCCAGGGTGGCGGCGGGGCGGATGGGCATTGCGGAGGGCATCAGGCGAGGAAGGCGAAACGCTCGCAGTGGACCTGGGACGGGGGAACGCGCAGGGCGCGCAGGCTGGCCAGCACCTCGCCCACCATCTCCCGTGGGCCGCAGACGAAGACGTCGCGCTCCTTCAGGTCGGGGACCGAGCGGACCAGGAAGCCGGCCGCCAGCGGCTGCGGATGCACCTCGCGCCCGCGCCCGCCGACGATGTAATGGACGATCCCCCCCCGCGCCGCGACCAACCGGTCGAGCTCATCCTTGAAGAGCACGTCGCCCCAGGAATGGGCGCGGTAGATGAGGGTGATCGAGTTCTTGCGCTGCGGCATCTCCTCGATCAGGGCCCGCAGCGGGGTGATGCCGATGCCCCCGGCGATGAGCAGCGCCCTGGGCCTGCGCCGGCGAGCCGACGTGAAGATGCCGTGCGGCCCGTCCAGGATCACCCTGGTGCCCGGACGCAGCCCGCTCAGCGCCCGCGTGTAGTCCCCCACCTGCTTGACGGTGATGCGCAGGTACTCACCGTTGGGTGCCGCCGACAGCGAGAAGGGGTGGACCTGCCAGCCGAGCTCGCGGGTCAGGAAGCGGAACTTGAAGAACTGACCCGCGCGCATCGGCAGCTCGCCGAGATCGCGTCCGGTGATGTAGATGGAGAGCGTGTCGGGCGCCTCGGCCACCACCCGCTGCACGCGAAGTCGATGGCGGAGCGCCATCCGCGCCGGGATCACCAGGCGGAAGGCGACCACCAGGGCGGCCGCGGCCGCGTACAGCGCCACCCAGTAGCCGACCGCCACCGGGTCGTTGACGAAGTCGGTGCCCACCGCCAGCTGGTGGGCGAAGGTGAGCGCGATGGCGAGGTAGACGAGGAGGTGGATGAAGTGCCACGCCTGGTGCGAGACATTCCGTCGCGCCGCCCTCACCGACGTGACCGCGACCAGGATGAAGAGGCCGAAGCCGGCGTAGGTCATCAGCATGTAGGAGTAGGTGGTGAGGAAGACCCAGGTCTGGGCGAAGAAGGAGCGCCCGTCGGTCATCGCGTACCCGGCGGTGGTCAGGACGACGTGGGCGGAGAGCAGGTAGAGGGTCGCGAAGCCCAGCCATCGGTGCCAGCCGGCGAGCCGGTCGATCCCGAAGAGATCGTCCAGCCAGGGGCTGCGCGACATCAGCACCACCTGGACCAGGGCGCTGTAGGTGCCCAGCAGGGCGGTGATCTGGCCGGCCCCGGTGAGCACCGCCGCGGGGTGGGTGAGGTTGGGGAACTGGCCGTGGCGGACCCACATGGCCACGATCAGGATGGCGTTGCCGAGCACGATCAGGGCGGCGTCGCGAGGCAGCAGGCCCCATCGCCGCGGCACGCGCTGCGCCCGCCGGGCGGTGGCGCGGGGCAGGGCCAGCTCAGGGGTCCCGGTCGTGATGGTGCCGGAGGACTGCGGGGACATCTGCCGGAAGGTTCACGCATGCCTCCTTACGAAACCCTGACGCGTCGGGTTCAGCGATGCCCTCGCGGTCACCCCACGTCGAGCAGCACCTTGCCCGTGGCCCCGCCCTGCACCGCGTCCTGGGCGGCCGCGCACTCCTCGAGCGGAAAGCGGTGGACGGGCAGCTCGCTGAGGGCGCCCGCCGCGAGCGCCGCGCTGACGTCCCGCGCGCCGCGGAGGAGCTCGGCCACCGGCACCCCGTAGAGGAGCACGAAGCGGAGCACCACGTTGGCGTTCATGCAGGCCCGGACCGGCAGCTCCGGGTCGGCGGAGTCGGCCGCGTAGACCGACACCACGGTGCCCGGGCCCGCCAGGCCCAGGTCCAGGCTGAGGTTGGCGGTCAGGTTCACCTCGACCACCCGGTCGACCCGCTCGCTGTGGGCGCGGATCCGCTCCAGGACGTCGGGTTCGTGGTAGTTCACCACCAGCTCGGCCCCCGCCGCGCGGGCGAGCTCCGCCTTCTCGGGGCCGCTCACCGTGGTGATCACCCGGGCCCCGCGGTGACGGGCCAGCTCGATGGCGAAGTGGCCGACCGCGCCGGCTCCGCCCGCCACCAGCACGGTGCGACCCTCCAGGTCACCGTCCGCGAACAGGCAGCGGTGAGCGGTGATCGCCGGCACCCCGAGACTCGCCCCCAGCTCCAGCGACGCGCCCTCCGGCAGCGCCACCGCCTGCTGCTCCGAGACCACGGTCCATTCGGCCGCCGTGCCCCACTGGCTTCCGGCGGCGGCCATCCAGACCCAGACCCGCTCTCCCAGCCTGCCCTCGTCGACACCGGGACCGACGGCGTCGATGACACCGGCCCCGTCGTGATGGGGGACCTGGAAGCGCTCCAGGGGACGCGGCGTGGCGCCACTTCGCGATTTCCAATCGGTCGGGTTGATCCCCGAGAAGCTGACCCGCACCCGGACCTCGCCCGGTCCCGGCTCGGGGCGGGGGAGGTCGACCACCCGCAGCACCTCTCCGGCCGCGCCCTGCCGCTCGTACATCACGGCCCTCATCACGATCCCTCCGTGCCGGTCTCTCCGGGAGCACCCCGCGCCCCCGCGCAGCGGCCCGGACGCATCCTCGCGGTTCATCCGGCCATCTCCGCCGGGCGCGCCGCGCGCCCTGAGCCGGCGAACCCCGGGCCTACCTCCGGGTCGGTGAACTAGGCGGGTGCAAACCCCAACCGCCTCAGCATGATCGCATTGCGGTCACCAGCGTCCCCCGCGGCCCCGGCCCCGAATCCCGCCCAGCTCACGTTGGCGGCCAGCTGGCGGTGGAGGGCCGCCATCTCCGCGCTGCTCTCGGCGCGGCCAGGGTCCATCGGGCTGTCGTGGTCGATCATGGTGCTGGCGATCCCCACCACCCCGCCGCCGGCGTCGAACAGCTCGATCATCCGAGCCTGGCAGGGCCAGTCCACCAGCGATCCGGTGGTCACCTCCCACAGCCCCTCGCCCTGGCCGCGCGGGTCGGGGCGGGGGCGGATGGCGTGGCGGTGCGTGTGCCCGTTGAGCCAGAGGACGACATTGTCGAAGCGGAGAAGGGTGGAGAGCAGCCGGCCGTCTGCCTCCGGTGTCGAACCGTGCCGGTGCCGGCGGCTGCTGGTGGGCGCCTGAGACCCGTGATGGGAGACCACCACCACCACCCGGTCCTCGGCCTGGGTGCGCACCGCCCGCCCATCGTGAGCGCGGAACGACGAGTGGGCCTCCATCAGCCGCTCCTCGAGCCAGAGGAACTGGGCGTCGTCCATGCAGAGGTCGGCCGAGCCCGCCGGGCAGGCGGTGTCCAACACGATCAGGCGAACGGCCGGGGTGTCGTGGACGTAGAAGGCGGTCCGCTCCCGCCGGTTCCGCTCGTCGAAGCCGTGCCGAGCCCCTCCGCCCACCCCGTCGTGGGCGGCGACGAACTCTCCGAGGCTGCAGTGGCGCCGCTCGAGGTCGGGGGTGACATCGACGCACGGACCCTCGAAGAACGCCTCCGCGTGGGTGACGAACGTCTCGTGGGCGGCGCTGCGCTCGAAGCTCGCGGGCAGCGCGACCGGCTTGCGCCCGGCGACCAGCGCGGCCAGCAGCTCCGGCGTCATCACCCCGACGCCCTGGCAGAGCGAGTCGTGGTTGCCGTGGCAGCCGAGCCACGGGAGCCGCAGGCCCGGGGCCTCGAAGGGCCGGAGGGCGCGCTCCAGCAGCCCCGGGAGGAGGGGGAAACCGTGGTCGCGCTGGAAGAGGTCGGCCCGGTCGCCGCGGCCGTCGGGCACCCAGAAGATGTCGTCCGGCCAGGCCGGCGACTGCACCCCCTCGTAGCGCGGGGCCCCCGAGTTGGGCATCACCAGCCCGCCGTCCAGCAGCCGGACGAGGTTGCGGACCTCGTTGTGCTGCCCGTTGTCGATCGCGTCGCCCCCGGTGAGGACCAGCTCCAGGGCGGCGCCGGCGACCGGGCCCGCCAGCCTCCCGTTCAGGGTGCTGGTGAGCGCGCTCAAGGCGTGCGGCGTGAGTGCCTCCTGGGGCCGCTGGACGGGCACCAGCTCGGCGAAGCGCGGATCGCCGTACTCCCGGTTGAGGAACTCGAAGCGCGCCGGCGACTGGACGTCGCCGACGTGCAGGTCGGTCATGTGCGCGATGCAGGCGATGGGCCGCCGGCCCCCGGACGGCATTGCGGCCCGGTCCGCACCGAGCAGGTCGGCGCGGACCACGTGATCCTCCCCGGCGCCCTTCGCCAGCGCCCGGTAGGCGGACCGTCGTCCGGCCTTCACGACCTCACCGGCGGCGAGGGTCTCACGGTCGGTCAGCGGCATCGGCGGACCCTCACCGGCGCTCCGGACCGCCGTCGCGGGTGATCAGCACCGGATCCTGACGCAGCGCGATCCGCACCCGCGAACCTCCCGGGTGGGCGGCCGCCTCGGCGGTCGGGATCTGCACCAGCACCTGGGTGTCGCCGAGGTCGACGGTCAGCCGGCTCACCGCGCCGAGGAAGGAGACGGCGATCACGGTCCCCGACAGCGGCCCGTTGGAGCTCTCGGCGGTGGGGGCGAGGGAGACCGCCTCCGGCCGCACCAGGGCGACCGCCGGACCGTCCGGCGTGTCCGGTGCTATGAGGGGCAGGCGGATGCCGCGGACGTCGACGGCCCCGCCGGTCACCATCCCGGGGAGCCGGTTGGTCAGCCCGACGAACTCGGCGACGAAGGGCGTGGCCGGCTGCGAGTAGATGCTGGTGGGCGGGCCCATCTGCTCGAGCCGCCCGGCGCGCATGACCCCCACGCGGTCGGCGATGGCCAGTGCCTCCTCCTGGTCGTGGGTCACGAAGAGGGTGGTGATCCCGACCTCGCGCTGGACCCGGCGGATCTCGTCGCGGAGCTGGCTGCGGACCCGGGCGTCGAGCGCGGAGAGGGGTTCGTCGAGGAGCAGCACCGAGGGTTGGATGGCGAGGGCGCGCGCCAGGGCCACACGCTGCTGCTGGCCGCCCGAGAGCTGGTGGGCGTACCGGTCGGCCTGGGTGGCCAGTCCGACCAGCTCCAGCATCTCGCCGGCCCGCCGCCGGCGCTCCTCGGCGCCGACCTTGCGCATCCGCAGCCCGAAGGCGACGTTCTCGCGCGCGGTCATGTGCGGGAAGAGCGAGTACGCCTGGAACACCATCCCGGTGTCGCGCCGGTTCGGCGGCAGGTGGGTCACATCCCGGCCGTCGACCACCACCCGCCCCCCGTCGGCGTCCTCCAGCCCCGCGACCAGGCGGAGCGCCGTGGTCTTGCCGCATCCCGAGGGGCCCAGCAGGGCCACCAGCTCGCCGGCCTGGATGGTGAGGCTGAGCCCGTCCAGCGCGACCGTGGAGCCGTACTGCCGGCTCAGCTCCTCGAGACGCACCTCGGCGGCGGTGCGCGTCCCGCCCCGGGCGGCGCCGATCGGCCGGTTGTCGAGGCCGCTCATCTCAGGCCCGCGCCGTGCGCCGGCGGCGTGAGAGGGACCGCGCCAGGAAGGAGAGGACGAGCAGGAAGACGAAGACGAAGACCAGCGAGAGCACGGCCAGGGCGATCGAGACGCTGGCGTTCCCGGTCCCCAGGATGGAGATCGCCACCTGCAGGTTCTCGAAGTTGAGCAGGTTGGCGACGGTGAACTCGCCGAGCACGACGGCCACGCAGAGCAGGCAGGCGTTGGTGACCGCGCTCGACATGTTGGGCACGATCACCCGCCACATCACCGTGCCCCAGCCCGCCCCCAGGCTGCGCGCCGCCTCCGACAGGGTTCGGATGTCGACCGCCGAGAGACCGGCGTCGAGGGCGCGGTACGAGTAGGGGAGGACCAGGATCAGGTAGGCGAACGCCAGGGTGAGGATGGAGTCGCTGACGTTGATCTCGATCCACCGGTAGATGGGCGCGAAGCCGACCACCAGGACGATCGCCGGGATGGTGAGCGGGGTCAGGCAGACCAGCTCGACGGGGCGCACCATCCGGGGGAGGCGCAGGCGGACCCAGATCATGGTGGGGAGGAGCAGCGCCAGCATCGCCACCGAGGTGATCACCGCCAGCTCCAGCGACGCCGTGATGGCGTCGACCAGCTCCGGATCGGAGCCGATGCTGGTGAAGGCGCTCAGCGTGCGCGGGCTGCTGATGCCCACCCCCCGGGTGGCGAACTCCACCATGGCGGCGAGCGGCAGGAGGAAGAAGAGGCCGAGCACGACGTAGACCCCGGTCTTGAAGACCGTCAGACGCCGGCGGCGGCGGCGGTTCACGGCCGGCGAACCCGCACCACCGTCATCGCGGGAGCCACCGCGCCGAGCGTCGCTGCAGCCACGAGTAACCCACCGTGATCACGGCCACCACCACCACCATGCCGAGGGCCAGCGCGGCGGCCAGGCTCGACTGGTCCAGGCCGACCTCGCTGCTCAGGGCCCGGCTGATCTGCAGCGGCACGATCACCCCGCCGATGTCCAGCAGGGCGGCCGCGGTCGCGTACGCGGAGAAGGCATTGGCGAAGAGCAGCAGCCAGGCGCCGAGGAACGCGGGAAGGAGAAGTGGTCCAGCCACGTGCCGCCAGTAGTGCCAGGTGGCGCCGCCGAGGGTCTCGGTCGCCTCCCGCCACTGCGGGCGGATGCCGTCGAGGGCCGGCATGAAGACGATCACCATGAGCGGGATCTGGAAGTACGTGTAGATCAGGGTCAGGCCGGTGAGCGAGAAGAGCCACACCCCGTTGGGATAGAAGTCGATGCCGTGCTGGCGCAGCCAGATGACGATGAATCCCTCGGTGCCGATGGTGGCGATGAAGGCGAAGGCGAGGGTGACCCCACCGAACTGGGAGAGCACCCCGCAGAGCGCGGTGACCAGCCGGCGCATCACCCCGTCGGGGGACCCGGTGACCACCGCGTAGGCGAGCACGGCGCCGACCACGGCCCCGACGCTGGCGCTCACCGCCGACAGCACCAGGCTGTTGACGAAGGCGCTGACGATGTACGGCTGGTCCAGCTGGGTCAGGTTGGAGAGGGTCGGTCCGTGGGCGCCGCTGAAGGCCCCCACCGCCACCAGCACGGTGGGCAGGAGCAGGAAGGCCCCGGTGTAGACGAGGAACGGCGCGGCGCCGAGCCATGTCGAGGAGAGGCGGAGGCGCCCCCCCAGGGGGCGCCTCACCAATCCTGCTTCGGTGCTGGCGACGGACGTCAACTGCCGACGGCCGCGGACCAGTTGCTGGCCAGGTAGCTGGCGGCGGCCGCCGCCTGGCTCTCATCCAGGGTCACCGGGCTCCCGCTGACCGCGGGCAGCGCGGCGGCGTAGGCCTGGTTGAGGGTGCCGCTGGCCTGCATCGCGCTCATCTCGACGGGGCGGGCGCCGCCCTGGAGCCAGAGGTTCTGCCCGGTCGCCGAGTAGAGGTACTCCTCCCACAGCCGGGCGGCCGCCGGGTGGGGTGCGGTCTTGGTGATGGCCTGGGCGTAGTAGCCACCCAGCACGGCGTTGGAGGGCACGAACACCTTCCAGCTGGGGAGGTTCACAACGCTCGCCGAGTTGAGGTAGTCCCAGTCGAAGACGACCGGGGTGGTTCCGTTGTCGATGGTCGCCGCGGTGGCCGTGACCGGGACGAAGTTGCCGTCGGCGTTCAGCTGCTTGAAGAAGCTGACGCCGGGTGCGATGTTGCTGATCGACCCGCCGTTGGCGAGCGACGCGAGCATCACTCCGTTGAGCGCCGCGTTGGCCTCGGTCGGGTCGCCGTCGAGTGCCACTGCGCTCCTGAAGGCGGGGGTGAGCAGATCGGAGACCGACGTCACCGAGTACTTGCTGAAGTCGTAGCCGATCGACATGTAGCCGCCGTAGTCCTGGTACCAGAGGCCGCCGGCGTCCTTCTGATCGGTCGGGATGCTCGACCACTCCGCGACCTTGTAGGGAGCGAAGAGATCGGTGTTCGCCCAGGCCACCGCCATCCCGATGTCGAGCACGTCGGGCGCGTTGCTGGTGCCGGCCTCGGACTTGACGGCGTTGACCTCATCCTGGCTGCTGCCCTGCGGATTGGCCTGGTTGACCTTGATGCCGTACTTGGCCTCGAAGTCCTTGATGATGGTGCCGTAGTTGGCCCAGTTGAGGGGTAGCGCGATGACGTTGAGCTGGCCCTCCGCCTTGGCCGCGCTCACCAGCGCGCTCATCCCACCGTTCGCGGATGCGGAGGTCGCGGTCGACCACGAGGCGCCGCCCGAGGACGTGGATCCGCACCCGGCGACCACCGCCAGGGCGGCCACGCCGAGCGCGACCCGTGTCCATCTTGCTGCCGTCCTGTTCATCTGTCTCCTTCCCCTTTGCCGACGCTTGGTCATTCCCTCGGGATCATGGGGGGCGGCGTTTCGGCTCCGCAAGCTCGGAGAAGCGTTGCAGGGCAACGCTATCCAGGTCTTCGCCAGCCGTTAGCGGTTTGACAATCAGCGGCTGCCGCGGGGACGGCAGCGGCGGGGATGGGGCCCCCCGGCGCAGCCGCCGCCGGCCGGCGCGGGGTGCGCGCGGGATGCCGGCGAGCCTGCACCCGGTCCAAGGCCCCGGCGGTGGTGGCTACCTTGGGCTCTGTTCAGGCGGGCAGGGGGACGCGACGATGGGGGCCGAGGAACCTCCCCGTGCGCAGTCGTCGCCCCCGCCTTCCGCGACCGGGAGTCGGCCGAGATGCCGGGCCATGGGATCGGGCTCGCACCGGCCGCGTCCGGTCGCCCGGCCTCGGCTCCGGGGGCCGGTGCCCGGGGCCCGGATGGTGAGCCGATCGATTGCTTGACGCATATACTATCTTGGTCAGATTATTTCGAGCCGGGTGGCTCTCTCTCGAACCAGGAGGCCGAAGAGCGTGCTGAGCAGCGGCGCAGACGGGCCGGGCGCGGCTCCCTCCGGCGGCGCCTCCGAGGTCCGCTCCCTGGCCGAGGCCCTCCGGCTGGCGATGATCCATCTGAGCCGCCAGGTCCGCCGCCATGACCCCGCCGAGCTGAGCATCGCCCAGGTTTCGGGACTCGCCAGCGTGGTGCACCACGGCCCGCTCGGAGTGGGACGCCTCGCCGAGCTGGAGAGCCTGCCCTCCTCGGCCGCCACCCGCCTCACCGACAAGCTCGAGGCGGCCGGGCTGGTGGTCCGCCGGGCGACGCCCGGGGACCGGCGGGGCGTCCAGGTGGCCGCCACCGAGGCGGGCCTCGCGCTGCTCGCCCGCTACGCCCAGGCCGGCAACGCCTGGCTGGCCGACCGCCTCGTGCTGCTCAGCGAGCCCGACCGCAGGGTGCTCGACCGCGCGGTGGTCGTGCTCCGCTCCCTCGCATCCGATCACCCCGGCGAAGCTCCCACCGCGGGAGGGCGACCGCACCCAACGGAGGAATTGAAGGCATGATCGACGCAGCTCCCACCGGCACTCCGAGGGTCGGGCCCCACTACAAGTGGGTGGTTCTCTCCAACACCACGGTCGGTGTGCTGCTGTCGTCGATGACCGGCACCAGCCTGATCATCGCGCTGCCCGTCATCTTCCGCGGTATCCAGCTGAACCCGCTGGTCCCGGCGAATTCGTCGTACCTGCTCTGGATCATGATGGGTTACATGCTGGTCTCGGCCTCGGTCGTGGTGACCGTCGGCCGGATCGGCGACATCTTCGGTCGGGTGAGGATGTACAACCTCGGCTTCGCCTGGTTCACGATCAGCGCGGTGCTGCTCTCCCTGGTGTGGAGCACCGGTGCCAATGGAGCCCTGGAGCTGGTGATCCTGCGCATGGTGCAGGCCGTCGGCGGCGCTCTGCTGATGGCCAACTCCGCGGCCATCATCACCGACGCCTTCCCCTCGGATCAGCTCGGCTTCGCGCTCGGGATCAACATGGTGGCGGCCATCGTCGGCTCCTTCCTCGGGATCGTCGTCGGCGGTCTGCTCTCCCAGCTCGGGTGGCGCTGGGTGTTCCTGGCCAACGTCCCGATCGGGGTCTTCGGGACCGTGTGGGCCTACATGAAGCTCAAGGACATCGGCGTTCGCATCAAGGCGCGGATCGACTGGGCCGGCAACCTCGCCTTCGCCGGTGGCCTGGCCATGCTCCTGATCGGCGTGACCTACGGCATCGAGCCCTACGGCACCTCTCAGTCGGGCTGGGGCAACCCCTTCGTTCTTGCGATGATGGCGGGAGGTGTGGCCCTGCTCGCCGGCTTCGTCGTCATCGAGATGCACGTCAAGGACCCGATGTTCCGGCTCTCGCTCTTCCGCATCCGGGCGTTCGCCTTCGGCAACCTCGCCGGCTTCCTGGGATCGATCGGCCGCGGCGGCCTCATGTTCATGCTGATGATCTGGTTCCAAGGGATCTGGCTCCCCCAGCACGGGTACAGCTTCGGCGACACCCCGCTCTGGGCGGGCATCTACATGATCCCCTTCACGCTCGGGTTCGTCATCGCCGGACCCATCTCCGGCAAGCTCTCGGATCGCTACGGGGCGCGCCCCTTCGCGACCGGCGGGATGCTGCTGGCGGCGGCCACCTACGCGCTGATGATGACCTTCCCCGCCAACTTCAACTACTGGCCGTTCGGCGCGGTGATGCTCGTCTCCGGGATCGCGGGCGGCCTCTTCGCAGCCCCCAACACGTCGTCGATCATGAACTCGGTCCCGGCCCGGCATCGCGGAGCGGCGTCGGGGATGAGGGTCACCTTCCAGACCACCGGGATGCCGCTCTCCATGGGGCTCTTCTTCACCCTCCTGGTGGGCGGGCTCAACGCCAAGGTTCCCGCCGCGATGCTCCACGGGCTGACCGCCAACGGGATCCCGGGGCCGACCGCGACGGCGCTCTCCCACGTGCCGCCCCTCGGCTACGTCTTCGCCGCGTTCCTCGGCTACAACCCGCTCAAGACCCTGCTCGGGCCGAGCGTGCTCGCCCACCTCTCCGCCGCCCAGGCGGCGCACCTCACCAGCCGGGCGTTCTTCCCCCAGCTGATCGGCCCGGCCTTCGTGGCCAGCCTCGGGATCATCCTCGGATTCGCCGTCTTCATGAGCCTGGTGGCCGCCATCGCCTCCGCCTTCCGGGGTGCCAAGTTCGTCCACGTGGACGAGGAGTCGAAGGCTCAGCGGCACGTGGCCCGGGGGATGAGGCACGCGCCGATCGGGAAGTAGCGGCGGAACGGGGGTGACGGCGATGCGCACCGTTGCCGGATGGGCCATGGCAGCCGCTGAGCTCCGGGCTCCGATCCCCAAGGCCGAGCTGCACCTCCACATCGAGGGCACGCTCGAGCCGGAGCTCGCCTTCGAGATCGCGGCGCGCAACCGGGTCTCCCTCCCCTGCGCGGACGCCGCCGAGCTGCGGCGCCGCTACCGGTTCCACAACCTCCAGTCCTTCCTCGACGTCTACTACGCGACCATGTCGGTGCTGCGCACCGAGCAGGACTTCGCGGACCTGGCCACCGCCTACCTGGTGCGCGCCCGCTCCCAGGGCGTCCGCCACGCGGAGATCTTCTTCGACCCCCAGGCGCACTCCGAGCGGGGCGTCGGGATGGCGACCGTGGTGGAGGGTCTCTGGTCGGTGCTCGGCGGCAGCCAGCAGCGCTATGGCATCTCGACCGCGCTGATCGCCTGCTTCCTGAGGGATCGGAGCGCCGAGGCGGCGATGGAGGCGCTGGTCGCGGCGCTGCCCTTCGGGGACCGGATCGTCGCGGTGGGGCTGGACTCCGCCGAGGTCGGCCACCCCCCCTCGAAGTTCGTCGACGTCTTCGATCGGGCCCGCGCCGAGGGCTTCCGGTGCGTCGCCCACGCCGGTGAGGAGGGACCGGCCGGCTACATCTGGGAGGCCCTCGACGTGCTCAGGGCCGCCCGCATCGACCACGGGATCCGCTGCCTGGACGACCCGGCACTGGTCGCCCGGCTGCGCGACCAGCAGGTGCCGCTCACCGTCTGCCCGCTCTCCAACGTCCGGCTGGCCGCCGTCGACCGGATCGAGCACCACCCCCTGCCCGGGATGATCGAGGCCGGGCTGATGGTCACCCTCAACTCCGACGACCCCGCCTACTTCGGCGGCTACATCGACGACAACTACCGGCTCGTCCGGGACCGGCTCGGCATCGATGACCGGCAGCTGGTGAGGCTGGCTGAGAACTCCTTCCGGGCCTCCTTCCTCGCCCCGGCGGCGCGGGACCGCCACCTCGCGGAGCTGGCCGGGCTCTCCTCCACCCTCTCCTGACTCCCCGCGTGGGCCGGCATCGCCGGGCCGGGAATGCCCGGGCCAACGCGGGCGACGGGAGGGGACGTCGGCGTCAGGTCACACCCGTCACGACCCGATCACGCCTCGACGCATTCCTGGCGACGACGCGAATGACCCGCTCGGAGCGCCGATAGACTGGCGCCGTGAGCAGTGTCACCGCCGAAGCGACCCAGGGAGCCGATCTTCTCGAGTGGGCGGACTCGGAGTGCCACGCGATCGCAACCTCGACCGCGGAGACCCTCGCGACCCGCATGTGGCGGGTCCGCATGTCGCTGGAGGCGCGCCGCCGCCATGAGCCGGACCCGGTCGCCCGGCAGCGCCTCTCGGAGAGGATCGCGGCCCTCCAGGAGGCCGAGGCGGATCTCACCTCGGTCTCCGCGATCCTCGCCACCATGGGCGGCCCGATCACCTGGCGGGACACGTCCCGGCGCGTGGGCGAGCCCGCCTTCTGACCCGGGGCCGCGTGCCCACCACCGATCGCTCTGAGGCGGAGGCCTAGCCGGCCAGCGGGCGGCTGAGCAGGTCGCGCATCAGCGCGGCGAGCAGCGCGGCGCGCTCCGGCATCCTCTCGACCTCGACCCACTCCCCCTCGGCGTGGGCGTTGCCGCCCACCGCGCCGAGCCCGTCGAGGGTCGGGATGCCGAGCGCGGCGGTGAGCTGGCCGTCCGATCCCCCGGGGGCGAGCGCCCCCCGGAGCGGGGGCAGCCCCAGGGTCGCCGCCGCCGCCTGCGCCCTCTCGAAGAGGGCGGTCGAGATCTCGCGGGTCATCGGCAGCCGCTCGATCCCGCCGCTCACCGTCACCACCGTCCCCTCCAGGTGCGGCCGCAGCGCGAGCATCGCGTCCCGGACCCTCTCCAGCTCGGCGAGCGTCGCCGCCCGCGAATCGACCCGGAGCTCGGCCTGGGCCGGCACGGTGTTGGCGGTGGTCCCGGCGAGGGCCAGGGTGGGGGTGACGGTGGTCCCGGCCGCGGGATCGGCGAGACCGGCGACATCCTGGATCTGGCTCGCCATCTCCAGGGTCGCGTTGGCGCCGCGGGCGGGCTCCGACGCGTGGGCGGCACGGCCGGCGATCCGCACGGTGTACTGGGCCGTGCCCTTGCGGGCGACCTTGAGCGCACCCTCATAGGCGCCCTCCAGGACCAGGGCCGCCTCCAGCCCGGTCGCGGACTCCTCGATGAGGTGTCGGGAGCTGGGCGAGCCCACCTCCTCGTCGGTGGTGACGAGCAACCTGACCTCCCCGGGGGACCCCATCGTGGAGAGGGCGAAGAGTGCCTGAACCAGCCCCGCCTTCATGTCCACGACCCCCGGCCCGGTGGCTCGGCCGCCCTCGATCCGGAAGGGCCAGCGCTCCAGCGTGCCGTGCGGCCAGACGGTGTCGAGATGGCAGAGGAGGAGCAGCCGCGGCCGTCCCGAGTCCCAGAGGAGGTGGGCACTGCCGCCGGCCTCGACCAGCCGCCCCCGGCGCCCCGCCAGACGCTCGAGCATCGCATCGACGGCGTCGAGCGCCGCCCTCAGATGGGTGGGCTCGCCGCTCGGCGATTCCCGGTTCACCAGCGCCTCCAGGCAGTCGAGCATCTCCGCCTGGCGGCCACGCAGGCCGTCGAGGAGCGCCTGGAGGGGGATGCCGGGCGAGCTCTCGGTCACGCCGGCCAGTCTGACCCAGCCGGGCCGAAGACGTACCACCCCGGAGCCACCGCGGCGAGCGGCCGCAGACCCCGGGCGAAGAGCGAGGTCATCGCCTCGCGCAGGGCGCGACGCCAGGCGCCGGCGAGCTCCGCGTCCCGGCTGCGCAGGGCGCCGATGTCAGCCGGGATGCGCAGCAGCGCGCGCTCCGAGCCCGCCCCCGCGACCTCCGCCGCCGCGCCGGGGGCCGCCGGCGCGGGCCGTCCGCCGGCGTCGATGTCGAGGATCACCGGGTCGCCGCTCTCGCGGAGGGCGTCGATGACGGGAGGGCGCAGCCGCCCGGAGAGGGACCGGGCGGCGCGGAGCCCGGCGAGCCTCCAGACCGCGAACAGCCGGTCCGTCGCGTCGTCGCGGTTGACCTCGTCGCGGAGCGGTCCGTAGAAGTCCACCAGGTACTCGTCGGCGTCCGCTCCCAGCTTGGTGAGGTTGAAATGGGCGTTGCGCGCGACCAGCGGATCGAAGGTCCAGGTGATCTCATCGATGCCGGCGGCCAGAGCCCACGCCCGCTGGTGGAGCTTGAGGGCGTGGCCCGCGCCCCGCAGCTGGAGGTCGGGGAGGATCCCGGTGATGTGCGAGTGGAGGCTGGGCCGCCCGTCGTTCAGGCCTCGAAAGGCGACGCTCGCACCCACCATCCGCCCGTCTGCCCACGCCGCCAGGATGCAGCTGCCGCTGTGGTCGAGCGCGCGCAGCAGGTCGACGGTGATCGCACCCCCCGGCCGGTGCCAGATGGCGTCGATCACCCGGGTCAGCTCGTGGAGCTGGTCGATCTCGTGGACCTCCCCGACCACCACCCCGGCGGTCTGAGCGGCGGCACCCGCCAGGCGCCCCGCGGCGTCCGGGAGGGAGCCGGGGCCGTCGGTCACGACGCTCCCCGCCGGACCACGGTCCGCCGCGTGGTCAGGCTGTCGACCACGTCCCGCCTCACCTCCACCCCCAGTCCCGGCCCGGTGGGGACCCGCAGCCGGCCGTTCTCGAGGACGAAGGGCGGGGTGATGTCCTGGTGGAAGTAGCGGTCCGAGGCGGAGGTGTCGCCGGGGAGGGTGAAGTCGGGGAGGGCGGCGAGCGCGAGGTTGGCCGCGCGCCCGATTCCCGTCTCCAGCATGCCTCCGCACCAGACGGGCACTCCCCGGGCGGCGCAGACGTCGTGGACCTGCCGGGCCGCCAGATACCCCCCCACCCGGCCCGGCTTGATGTTGACGATGCTGCACGCCCCCAGCTCGATCGCCTCCGCCGCCACCGCGGCAGAGGTGATCGAACTCGTCGAGGCAGATGGGGGTGGTCAGCCGCCGGGCCAGCTTGGCGTGACCCAGCAGCTCCTCCTCCGGGAGGGGCTGCTCGATGAGCACCAGATGGAATTCGTCGAGCCGGGCGAGGTGCTCCGCGTCATCGAGGGTGTAGGCCGCGTTGGCGTCGACCTGGAGGAGGACCTCCGGTCCGCACCGCTCGCGCACCGCTCGCACCCGCTCGACGTCGAGGCCTGGCTCGATCTTGAGCTTGATCCGGCGGTACCCCTGGTTCAGGTAGCCGGCGACGGTCTCCAGCAGCTCATCGGTGGTGGGGGCGATGCCCACCGAGACGCCGCAGTCCACCTCGCCGCGCACGGCCCCGAGGTGCTCGGCGAGGGATCGGCCCGCCGCCCGGAGCTCGAGGTCCAGCCATGCCATCTCCAGCGCGGCCTTGGCCATCCGGTGCCCGCGGACCGGGGCCAGCGCGCCCTCCAGATCGGCGGCGCCGATCCGCTCGCGGGCCAGGATGCGGGGAAGGAGGTGGTGCTCCACCACCTGCTGGGCGCCCTCGGTGTACTCGGACGAGTAGCCGGGCTCCTGCATGGCAACGCACTCGCCCCACCCCTCGCCGGCGTCACCGAGGAGATGGACCAGGAGCACGTCGCGCTCCGTCTGCACCCCGAAGGAGGTGCGGAATGGCGCCACCAGCGGCATGGAGATGCGGATCAGCTCGACGGCCTCGACGCGCGGCACCGGCTGGGCGCCTCCACCGGCCGGGGCCGGGAAGACGGGGGTTGCGGGCTGGCTCATCGCGCCGCGAGTCTATCCGCGTCGCCGCTGGCCGGGCGGCCGCAGCCGCCGCGGGCCGCCGCGCACCTCCTCGCGGTGGCGGGCCGGTGGCGAGCCCCGTCCCCGATCCCGCCGGAGGCGGGTGCGTTGGGTTCTCCTCAGCGGTGGGACGCATCCTCCAAGCCCAGCCGGTCCGGGAACTCGAGCTGGAACGTCGAGTGCTCGATGTCGAAGTGACCGGCGAGGCAGTGGGAGAGGGACTCCAGCACCGCGGCCTGATCCGTCTCCGAGCGGAGGACGACATGCGCCGACACCACGTTCACGCCGGAGGTGATGGTCCAGGCGTGGAGGTCGTGGACGCTCGCCACCCCTGCGGCCTCCAGAATGTGGGCGCGAACGTCGTCGAGGTCCACACCCTTCGGGGTCGCCTCCAGAAGGACGTCGGTGGCGTCGCGAAGGAGGCGCCAGGTTCGCGGCAGGATGAGCAGGGCGATGACCATCGAGGCCACGGCATCGGCCCTCTCCCAACCGGTGAGCACGATCACCGCGGCGGCAACGATCACCGCCGCCGATCCGGCGAGGTCGCCCATGACCTCGAGGTACGCCGCCCGCAGGTTGAGGCTGCGCGACTGCGCGTCGCTCAGCAGCCACAGCGAGAGGGAGTTGATCACCATGCCGGCGGCGGCCACCGCGAGCATCACCTCTGAGGTGACCTGCGGCGGCGCCCAGATCCGCACCCAGGCCTCGATGAGGATGAAGACCGCGACGCCGAACCACGCCACCGCGTTGACCGCGGCTGCCAGGATCTCGAGACGGAGGTAGCCGAAGGTGCGCTCGGTGCTCGCCGGTCGCGAGCCGATCCAGATGGTGAACAGCGCGAGGCCGAGGCCGCCGGCGTCGGTGAGGACGTGGGCGGCGTCGGCGAGCAGGGCAAGGCTGTGGGAGACCACCCCGCCGGCGATCTCGATCCCGAGGATCACGAGCGACAGGCAGAGGACCCAGGCCAGGCGCCCGACATTGGATCGAGCCGCTGAGCGGGCGTGGGGCACGTTCGAAGCTTACCCCCCGGTTTCGGATGGGCCCGGAGGTGGCCGGCCGGCCTTCAACGCGGGGAGGCCCCCGTCCGGGCGGATGTCACGGGCTCATATCCAGCCGCCGTTGCGACGCAACGGTCGATCGCCGCCGGATCAGCCGGGCCCGTCTCCCGCCGACCTCCGCGCCCAGGCCGCGCACTCGCCGGCGAGCTGGTCCAGGCCGACGGGCCCGAGGTCGAGCGCGGCGGAGTGGAAGGCCTTCAGCGTGAAGCCTGGTCCGAGCAGCCGCCGCGCGTCGTCGCGAGCCGCGAGCCAGGCGCGCTCCCCGACCTTGTAGCTGATGGCCTGACCCGGACGGCCGAGGTAGCGGTCGAGCTCGCTGGCCAGGAAGCTGCGTGGGTAGCAGGCCCGGCTGTAGAGGAACTCCTCGCCGAGCTCCGGGGTCCACGCCTCACCGCCATGGAAGGCTTCGCCGGCGGGGATGGGGAGCTCGAGGTGCATGCCGATGTCGACGACCACGCGGACGGCCCGCAGCAGCTGCCCGCGGAGGAAGCCGAGCCGGTGCTCGGGCGTGGCGAGGTAGCCGAGCTCGTCCATCAGCCGCTCCGCGTACAGGGCCCACCCCTCGCCGTGGCCGCTCATCCAGACCGTGCGCTGGAACCGCGTCAGCTCGTCCTTCAGGTAGCGGACCTGGCCGATCTGAAGATGGTGGCCGGGGACCCCCTCGTGGTAACAGGTGGAGATCTCACCCCAGAGCGCGAAGTCGGTCCTGCCCTGGGTCGGATACCAGGTGTGGCCAGGCTGGCTGAAGTCCTCCGACGGACCGGTGTAGTAGGGCGCCGCGGCACCCCCGGGCGGGGCGATCATCGCCTCGACTCGCCGCACCGGTGCCGGGATGTCGAAGTGGAGCCCGTCGAGCGCGGCGATGGTCCGGTCCATGAGCTCCTGGAGGAACTCGCGCAGCGCATCCTCCCCGTGCACGGCCCGGGCCGGGTCCGACTCGAGCAGGTCGACCACCTCCGCCAGGGACGCGCCGGGCACGATGCGGGTGGCCTCCTCGGCCATCGCCCGCTCGATGCGGCGCAGCTCCTCCCAGCCCCAGGCATAGGTCTCCGGAAGGTCGAGGCTCGCGCCGAGATGCTGGCGGGCGGAGACGGCGTAGCGATCCGGACCGACGGGGTCGCGCTCCGCGGCCACCACCGCGAGCTGGTCGCGGAGCCAGTCGCTGGCGGTGGCGTAGGCCTGGCCGGCGAGCTCCGCCGCCGCATCCAGGCGCCGTCGCAGGGCGCCGTCAGCCCCCGGGTACTTCGCCACCAGCTCGGCGAAGAAGGATGGACGGCCCCGCCGGCCGGCCCAGATGAACCCCTGCTCGGCGCACGCGAGCACCTGCCGCCGGGCCGGCGGCAGACCGCGTTGCGTCGACACGTCGAGCGATGCGCGCAGTCCCAGGAGGCTCCCGGGCAGGCGCTCCAGACGCGTGGCGATGGTCTCCCAGTCACCCTCTGTGATCCGGGGCATGAGATCGAAGACCTGCCGGATCGACTGCCACGGGCTGCCCAAGACACAGAGGGTTCGCTGGGTCTCGCCCGAGTCGTCGAGCGCCAGCCTGGACCCCAGCCACTCGCCGAGCACCCCCGCGGTCACCCCGTCGCGGTCGCCCTCGACCCGCAGCGTCCGCAGCTCGCGGAGCGTCGATCGGTCCAGGTCGGTGCGGGACGTCACGCCGTCGGGCGAGTGGTCGGTCAGCTCGGCGTCGTGGCCGAGCACGCCGCGCTGCGTGGCCATCTCCGGGTCGAGGGCCATGAGGCGCTCGATGTATCGGTCGCTCAGCTCGCGGATCGGGCTGCCCACCGTTCAAGGGTACGCCGGCCGCGCTGCCCTCCTCGGGCCGCGGGGTTGACATAGACAGACCTGTCTGTGTACGATCGCCTGACCCACCCTCTCGAGGAGACGCGCACCATGAGGATCGCCATCCTGGGCACAGGCATCGTCGGCCAGACCCTGGCCGGCCGGCTGAACGGACTCGGCCACGAGGTGACCCTCGGCACCCGTGACCCGGAGGCGACCCGCGCTCGCGCCACCCCCGGTCAGTCGGGCACGCCGGCTTTCAGCGAGTGGCACGCGCAGCATCCGGGGGTGCGGCTCGCGACCTTCGCGGAGGCCGCCGGGCCCGCCGACCTCATCATCAACGCGACCGCCGGAGGAGCGTCGCTCGGCGCTCTGACGGCGGCCGGCGCCGAGAATCTCGAGGGCAAGGTCATCCTCGACCTGGCCAACACGCTGGACTTCTCACGGGGCTTCCCGCCGTCGCTCTCGGTCGCCAACACCGACAGTCTGGCCGAGCAGATCCAGCGGGCCCATCCCGCGGCGAGGGTCGTCAAGTCGTTGAACACCATGAACTGCGCGGTGATGGTGAATCCGGCCGGCGTCCCCGGTGACCACCTGGTGTTCGTCTGCGGCGACGACGCCGCGGCCAAGGCGACCGTCGAAGGGCTGCTGCGCCAGCTGGGCTGGGCCCAGGACGCCATCTTCGATCTGGGCGGGTTGGCGGCGGCCCGCGGCACGGAGATGATCCTCCCGCTGTGGCTCTCCATCATGCAGAAGCTGGGCAACGCGGACTTCAACTTCGCGATCGCCCGAGCCTGAGCGGGTCTGGAGCTGCCGGTATGGCTCCGGTCACCACCCGCCGGTTGCCCGCGACCCCCTCCGGCGGCGTGCCCGTCCCCTCTCCCGCCGGGGCGAGGGAGCGCATCCTTCGCACCGCGTTCCGCCTCTTCTACGCCCACGGCGTGCGGGGTGTCGGGGTCGACACCATCATCGCGGAGTCCGGGGTGGCGAAGGCCACCTTCTACCGGCATTTCCCCAGCAAGGACGACCTCGCGGTTGCCTACCTGAGCCGCGTCGACGCGCTCTGGCGAGGACAGCTGGAGGCCGCGGCGGGAGCCGCCGGCGCCGATCCGCGCGCCCAGCTGGTGGGCATGTTCGACGCCCTGGTCGAGGTCTGCCATGAGCGCGACTATCACGGCTGCGCCTTCATCAACACCGCGGCCGAATCGGTGATCGGCAGCGCCGTCCATGCCCGCACCGTCGAGCACAAGGCGACCGTGCGGGCATGGGTCCGCGACACCGCCGCGCGAGCCGGCGCCGGTGATCCCGACGCGCTGGCAAGAGCCCTCACCCTGCTCCTCGACGGTGCGCTCGCCGAGGGTGTGCTCGCCGCCGAACCGTCGGCGGCCCAGGCCGCCAGGGTCACCGCCGCTGAGCTGGTCGACCTTCACTGCCGGGGCGGATTGCCCACCGCCTGAGCAGCCGGTCGCGGGCCGACGGCCCGGGGTCGCGTGTGGGTTGCCCGCCGACTCCCGGGCCGCGCCGGTCGGCACCGACCCGGTTGTCGACACGCCGATGGAGGGGGGTCAGAATGGCGTCCGTGGCCAAGAAGGAAGCGTCCGCGGCCAAGAGCGCAGCGTCCGTGGCCGAGTCGGGCAGAGCGCCGCGTCCGTGGCCAAGAAGGACGCGTCCACAGCCAAGAGCGCAGCGTCCGTGGCCAGGAAGGCAGCGTCCGGGGACGGGGCTGCCGCCGGCCTCTCCACCAAGGTGTACGAGAAGGAGCTTCGCCGGCTGCAGGTGGAGCTGGTCAAGCTCCAGGAGTGGGTGCGGGCGAGCGGCGCGCGCGTGGCCGTGATCTTCGAGGGTCGCGACGGCGCGGGCAAGGGCGGCACCATCAGCCGCATCACCCAGTACCTGAACCCGAGGGTGGTCAGGGTGGCGGCACTGCCGGCGCCGTCCGACCGCGAGCGCTCGCAGTGGTACTTCCAGCGCTACGTCGGCCAACTGCCCTCCGCCGGCGAGATGGTCCTCTTCGACCGTTCCTGGTACAACCGGGCCGGCGTCGAGTACGTGATGGGCTTCTGCACCCCCGCAGAGCACCGTCTGTTCCTGCAGCAGTGTCCGATCTTCGAGAGGCTGCTGATCTCTTCGGGGATCATCCTCATCAAGTACTGGTTCTCGGTGAGCGATCAGGAGCAGGAGCGACGCTTCCAGCTCCGTCTCAGCGACCCCCTCAAGCAGTGGAAGCTGAGCCAGATGGACCTGGAGTCGCGATCGCGGTGGGTGGAGTACTCGCGCGCCAAGGACATCATGTTCGCCCACACCGACACGCGCGAGTCGCCGTGGTTCGTGGTGGAGGCCGACGACAAGCAGCGGGCCCGCGTGAACTGCCTCTCCCACCTGCTCTCCCAGGTGCCCTACAAGGACGTCCTGCAAACCCCGATCAAGCTGCCCCCGCGCCAGTCGGACGATGGCTACATCCGCCCGAGCCGGGATACCTACACCTACGTGCCCGACCACAGCGCGGAGCTCGCAGGACCGGCATCAGAGCTGTAAGCTCACCACCCGATGTCCACCTTCATCCAGCTCACCTCCGACGGCAACGGCAACCTGCTCTGGCTGAATTGGCATCGGATCGTCTACATGTATCCGGACGACGTCGAGGACAACCGGGTGACTCGGCGCGTGACCGTGCTGGTGCTCCAGGACCTTGCCGACGACCTCTGGGTCCAGGAGACACCGGAGCAGATCGCCGCCATGGTGGATTCCGGCGCACAGCGCCCCGACTGGCTCGACAGCCCCCGATAGGCGGGGGATGCCTCCAACGTCGAGCCGCTGCACCTCGGCGCGCAGCGGCAGCCGCCCCGGGCCTGACGTCAGACCGGTCCGCCCTCATGGACGGACCCTGCTGAGCCCCCCGTGGGACCGTCGACCTCAGCGGGGGGTTCGGGGGGCCGGGGCCGCCTCGTGGTCGTAGACGGTCACCGTGCCCTCGGGCGTCTGCCCCAGATCGCGCAGCCGCTCGCGGATCTCTCGGAGGGTCCGCTCGTTCTCCTCGAGCTCGGCGGCCTGGCGCCGGATGGTCTGCTCCATCTCCCACTTGACGGTGTCCGTGGTCGAGCCGCGCGGATGCGCGCTGGTCCAGGTCCCCTCGAACATCACCCGCCGATCGGCGAGCTCCGCGGCCAGGCTCTCGGCCTGGCGCTCCTGGTGCTCGAGCTCGAACTCGAGGCGCTGCGCGATCTCGGCGTCGAACTGCTCGCGGAGGGCGAGCTCCCAGGGGCGGAAGAGCTCCTCGGCCAGTTGCACCGCCAGCTGCCGCACCTCTGCGGTGATGAGCCCGGCGCCGGCTGCGGAGCCGGGCGTTGCCACCAGCGCCGACGACGGCGGAACCTCGCCGGGCGGAGGGGCCTCCGTCCCGACGGCGTCACCCTGGGGGGGCGCCGGCTGCGGGATTCCCCGGGCGGGGTGTGCCGGCTCGGGGTCAGGAGGGGGAGCTTGGGTCTCGTCCGCGGTCACGACGGCTCTCCATCATCGCCGGTCGCCATCGGGGCGCCCGGCGGGCTCGCCTCCGCGGGCTGCTGGACGATCATGCCGCCGTCCTCGGGCCCCCGGCCGAGCTCCCGGAGGCGACCCCGGATCTCCTCCATCTGCCGCCGGCTCTCCGCCAGCTCCGCGCTCTGCCGCTTGATGATCTGGCCCATCTCCCACGACGAGTAGCTGTACATGCCCCAGTGACGGCGTATCGGCGTCTGGGTGGGGTCGTGCCACTGTCGCCGCGCGCTCAGCTCCTCCGCCAGATCCCGTCCCGACTGCTCCCGATGCTTCAGCTCGGCGGCGAGGCGCCGCTCCAGCTCGGCGCGGAGCTGCGCCTGGAGGGCGGCCTGCCAGCGCTGAAAGAGCTGGGTGGCGAGCTCAGCGGCGAACTCTCTGACCTCGGGCGCGGCGAGGAGCGCGCTCCCCGTCCCATCCATCGCGACCAGGGCCGCGGAGGCCCCGGGCCCGCTGGGGGGCCGCTGCTCGACGTCGCCGTCCGAAGCGGCATCGGCCGCCTTGCCGCCCTCGGCGCTCGGCTCAGGAGGGGCAGCCCGGAGTGCCTCCTCCGCGGGCGTGTGATCAGGACGCAGGTCTGGAGCGGGCATCGCCCATCTCCCGTTTGGACGGAGGGCTCACGCCGGGATGGTCCCATGCCCGGCTCGCGGGAGGACAGGGGAACCCGGTGCCAGGCAGGGTGGGCCGAGAAGCCCAAACTCGGTTCGCCGAGCCATCCCACGCCCGCGTTGGACTGCGACGCCCGAGGGAGGGCTAATCGATCCTCCCGGGCGGGGCCGAGGCGCCGCCAGATCGGGCGTGGTCCGGCCCGCCTCGCAGAGGTGCGAGCCGCCGCACTTGCCGCGTCGGCGGTGGTCAGCTCGGTGAGGGCGGCGACGTGGAGCTGAGCGGGCTGCCGGAGGCCGACACATTGGTGGCCTCGCCGACTGCCCAGCAGTCGTCGGGCGCGGAGCAGGCGACCCCGTTGAGCTCGATGCCGGTCGGGGGGGTTGACACCACCGCGGTCCACTCGCTGCCCTGCCAGTGCTCGACCAGCGTCTCCTCGGCGGCGGCGTCCGAGTTGAATTGCTCCCCAACTGCCCAGCAGTCGTTGGCCGCGGCGCAGCTCACCGCAAGGAGGGCAGGGGGTCCGAGGCCAGGCCAGGACGGGCTGCTGAGCACCGCCCACCCGGACCCGTCGTAGTGGGCCACTCCATAGCCGACCGCCCAGCAATCGTCCGGTCCCGCACAGGCCAGGCTCTCCAACCCGAGAGCGTTCATCCCGGCGGGGCCGGGGGTCACGGCCCAAGCCGTCCCGTCGTAGTGCCAGAGCAGCTCTGAGGAGGTCGAGGCGTCGCTGCCCACCGCCCAGCAGTCAGTGGGGCCGGCACAGGTCACGGCCCGGAGGTCGCTGTCGGCGGGCCCGTTTCCCGTCGGAACCGCCGGTCCGTTGACGACCGCCCATCCGCTGCCGTCGTATCGCTCCAGCAGCGGCTCGAGTGTGGTGGCGCTCAGACTTCTGGCGCCGACCGCCCAGCACTCATTGGACGCCGGGCAGCTCAGGCTGGTGAGCGCTCCCTGTGGCGGGCCGGCAACCGTGCTCCATGCCCGGCCGTTGTAGTGCGCGAAGCCGAGCGTCGCCGTGCCCGCGGCCGAGCCACCGATCGCCCAGCAGTCGGTGGCGCTCGCGCACGAGACGGCGTCAAAGCCGGACGCAGGCTGGGCGGCGACCTGCCACGAACCGTCGGCCAGATGATCGATCAGCCCGTGCCCATTGACCCCACCGACCGCCCAGCAGTCGCCCGCGGCCGGGCAGGCTATGGCCGTCAGTGAGGCCGTGGTCGCCCCCGGCCCGGTCTTGGCGGGGGGCGCCGTGGGCGGTTCCACCAGCGCCCAACCTCCACCCGTGAGGCGTTCGATCCCCGCACCGACCTGGTCCGCCGTCGGTCCGAACACCGGCGAGGGCTCGGTTGCGGACGGGGTGGGAGTGGGCTGAGCCACCGTGCGACGGTGCGCGCTGAAGCCATTCGTCGCGACCACGAGGATCGCGGCGGTGACGGCGGCCACGAGCGCGAAGACCACCACAGCACCGATGGCCCGGGCGCCGGGGCGGTGGCGCCGCCGGGACGGTGGCGCGATCCAGCCCTGGAGTCCGGCGGGAGCCGGGTGAGCTGTCGACTCCTCGAGGAAGCGTCGGAGCCGCGCGCGGCTCTCGGGATCGAGCCCGTCACCGGTCATCGGCTCAACACCTCCCGAAGCGCGACCAGGGCCCGATGGAGATGGCTGCGCGCGGTTCCAGGTCGGCAACCCATGATCTCCGCAGACTCGTCCAACGAGTAGCCAAGGAAGTAGTGGAGCAGGACCACCGCCCGCTGCTGCGCCGTGAGACCGTCAAAGGCCCGCGCCAGCTCCGGATCGGATGGCTCGGGGTCGTGACCCGTCACCTGCGCACTGAGGGTCGTCTCATGCGTCCGTCGCCGGCCAAGGCGGACCCGGCGGCTCAGGCTGCGATTGATGCAGATCCGGGTCAGCCAAGGTCCCTGGTCAGCGAACCCATCGGTGCGGCGCCAGGCCCGCCAGGCGCGCACCAGGACATCCTGGACGACGTCCTCTGCCTCGGCCGGGTCGCGCAGGATCGTGTACGCCACACCGAAGAGGCGGCGGGCGTTGCGCCGGGCCACCACCTCGAAGGTCTGGGCGTCGCGTCCGTCGGGAGGGGCACCGTCCACGGTCGGTGATTGGACCACGTCGTAACAACCCCGGTCCGGTGACGCCGGTTTACCGGCAGGGGGTCGCGACCCCGGGTCCCGCCAGGACTGGCGGCCCGGCGGCCACCGCCGATGACACCGGCAACCGCGCACCGTCATGGGGACGGAGGTTCCATCGTCGGAACCACGGGCGTCGGAGCGATGGACCGCCGCGTGCGCTCGGCGATGACCGAGACAGAGGCTACCGGGTCGTCCTGACGTGCGACTCGGCGACGGCTGCTCGGGACCGTGATCGCCGCAGAGACCCGAGCGGCGGCAGGTGAGGCCCTGCTGGCGCCCTGCCTGGAGCTGCTTGGTTTCGGGCGCCCCCGTCCGGTGGTGGTGGAGGACGTCCACTGGGCCGACGATGCGACCCTCGACGTTCTCAGGTATCTCCAGCGTCGACCTGGGCTACGGTCCGGAGGGCTTCAACCCCTCACCGTCCGGCGTCGCGCTGGCTGCCTTCGGCTCATCGCTCTCCGTTGCGACAGGCACGGAGTTCAACTCCTTCGACGGCACGAGTTGGGGAAGTGACGTCGACTTCCCAGACTCGTGTGCCGGGGCGGCCTTGGCGGACTATGTCAGCAGGCTCTATCTTGCGTGGTGGGTAGGTTGGGGGGAAGGCGATCGGTGCGAATACGGGCCGATCGACTCTGCATACGAGGTGGCTGTCAACTGATGCGCCAGGTCCGGGCCCAACCCCGCCGGCCAGTCTGCCGAGGAGGCCACCAGCCGAGCGGGTGTGTGGGCACAAGAACCCCACCTGGCGTGCCGGGCCCGCCCCCGACGCTCGCCAATCCACTCACTACTCAGTCAGCTGCAGCCCGAGGTCGCCCCGCAGTTGTGGCACTTGTAGCAGGAGCCGGAGCGGACCATCAGGGAGCCGCACTCACTGCAGGATGGCGCATCGGCCTGGTTCTGGAAGGTGCTGGTGGGTGAGACCGGCTCCAGCCCGAGCGGCATCACCACCTGGGCGGCGTTGGCCGGGCCCTCGAGCACCGGGGTGGCGGGCTCGGCCTCGTCGGGGTCGCGGCGGATGATGCCGATCTCGGCCTGCTTCTCCTCGCTCAGGAAGCGCGAACCCAGCCACCGGAAGATGTAATCGACGATCGACTTGGCGATCGGGATCTCCGGGTTGCGGGTGAAGCCCTGGGGCTCGAAGCGCATGTGGGCGAACTTGTTGACCAGGAAGTCGAGCGGGACCCCGTACTGGAGGGCGAAGCTGACCGCGATCGCGAAGGAGTTGGTGAGCCCGGAGACCGTCGACCCCTCCTTGGCCATCTTCACGAAGATCTCGCCGGGGGTGCCGTCCTCATAGAGGCCGACGGTGATGTAGCCCTCGTGGCCGCCGATCTCGAAGCGGTGGGTCAGCGCCTGGCGCTCGGCGGGCAGCTTGCGACGCAGCGGTCGCTCGACGATCCGGACCTTCTCACCGGTCGTCTTGTCCATCGAGGTGGCCAGCGGCTGGGACCGCTTGCTCCCGTCGCGGTAGATGGCCAGCGCCTTGAGGCCCATCTTCCAGCCGTCGATGTAGGCCTTCTCGACGTCCTCGACCGTGGAGTCGGTGGGCATGTTGACCGTCTTCGAGATGGCCCCCGAGACGAAGGGCTGGACCGCGGCCATCATCCGGACGTGCCCCTGCCAGGCGATCGACCGCTTGCCGTTGCGCGGGGTGAAGGCGCAGTCGAAGACCGGGAGGTCGTCGTCACGCAGCTTGGGGGAGCCCTCGATGGTGTCGTTGGCGTCGATGAAGGCCACGATGTCGGCCACCTCGCCCTCACCGTAGCCGAGCTGCTTGAGAGCCGCCGGCACCGTGTTGTTGACGATCTTGAGCATGCCGCCGCCGACCAGCTTCTTGTACTTGACCAGCGCGATGTCCGGCTCGACGCCGGTGGTGTCGCAGTCGAGCATGAAGCTGATGGTCCCGGTCGGGGCGATGACGCTGATCTGGCCGTTGCGGTAGCCGTGGCGCGCGCCCAGCTCGTGAGCCTCGTCCCAGGTCGCCCGGGCCGCGGTGAGCAGGTCGGCGTCGACGGTGGAGGAGGGGATCGCGTAGGCGGCCTCGCGATGCTTGGCCATGACCCGGAGCATCGGCTGGCGGTTGACCGCATAGCCGTCGAAGGGGCCCACCTCGCGGGCGATCCGGGCCGACTGGGCGTACCCCTCGCCGGTGAGGATGGCGGTCAGGCAGGCGGCCAGGTCGCGGCCCTTCGGCGAGTCGTAGGGGATGCCCTTCGCCATCAGCAGCGCGCCCAGGTTGGCGTAGCCGAGCCCGAGCGGACGGAAGGCCTCGCTGTTCTTCCCGATCTTCTCGGTGGGATAGCTGGCGGGGCTGACCACGATCTCCTGGGCGGTGATGGTGAGCTGGACGGCATGGCGGTAGTCGTCGATCGCGAAGCTCCCGTCCTCCCGGAGGAAGCGGAGCAGGTTGATCGACGCCAGGTTGCACGCCGAGTCGTCGAGATACATGTACTCGCTGCAGTTGGCGACGACGAGGCCATCCACGAGGTAGGAGTGATGCAGCGGCTCGGTCAGGTTGTAGACGGTGTCGGATCCCCCGGGGACGCAGGCCACCAGGCGGGTCGTGGGCTTGGTCTGGTAGCGGGTGACAGTGCCGACGAGCTCCTCGAGCCGGCGCTGCTTGCGCGGTGTGGAGAACCCCACGAGCTGGGCGAAGCGGGCCATGTCCGAGCCGCTGATGCGCAGATCGAAGCCCGGGCGGACTGCGTAGGTGGCCAGCTCACCGCTCTTCCGCCGGTATTCGAAGGGCTTCGGGTGCCAGGTGGTGACGTCGTGGATCCGGGAGCGGATGCCGAAGCCCTCGAGAAGCTGCTGGACCTCGATGAGGAGTTCGCGGCTGCGGCTGCCGAGACCGACGTAACGGCTGGCCTTGCCACCCTCGACCGCTGAAACGCAACCGTCGGCGCCGAAGAGGCCGCGGAGGAAGGCCGCCTGGACCTCCGTCGGGGCTGTGAAGATCGCCTCGGGAACCTTCTTCTCATGAGCCGGCGCGTCGGAGACGCCAAGGCCGGTGAGGAGGGCGCGCACAGCGCCACTTCCGAGCCTGAGCTGAGTGGTCCCGTTGGCCATCTCGGCGCGTGAACGGCCGCCGAACAGCTCCTGGAGAAACTCCGCGTGCCGATCGGCCACTCCGTCGCTGACGTCGTCGCCTCCGTAGACCCAGATGGCCTGGTCCTTGGTCAGGCAGCCATCCCCGATCAGGTGGCCGGTGAGCTCCCCGAGAGCCGTGCTCCATCGCTCGGGCACCGCCTGGTGAACCTTGGTCCCACCTCGGTTCCACGAGGTCGCCAGTGCCTCGACCTTGATGGGCAGTGCCCACGAGGCGTCGATCGCCGGGGTGGGGGCGTCGTTGAGCAGAACCTGGTCTTGGCCGACGAGGTCTTCCGCCGCCACCCAGCCTCGGCTGGTGGTCCAGAAGCGGTGGTTGGGAGTGCAGCGAAGCTCCTGGCCGTTGGAGAAGAGGAGGCGGACGAGAGCCTTGATGCCGGTTTGCATCACGGCGACCGGCCGACTTGCCACCACCCCCGCCCCCGGCTTCGCGGCCGTCGCGCGGTGGGTGTAGACGCGGATGTCCTCGCCGTCCGCCATGCGGCGGTAGAGGTCCGCGATCGGGAGCAGGCCGACCGTGGTGTGAATCCTGGTCTCCCCCGGGAAGCACGGGTTGCTCGCGTTGATGCGCCCGCTGTTGGAGGACGTGTGCCAGTCGTTGATGGTGGTGTCGTACTGGATTCCCGGGTCGCCGCACTGCCACGCCGACTCGGCCATCAGGCGCAGCAGGTAGCGAGCCTTGACGGTGTGGAGGATCCGGGAGGGATCGGTGACCGCGCGGAGCTGCCAGTCGCGGTCATCCTCGACCGCCCGCATGAACTCGTCGGTGACCCGGACCGAGTTGTTCGAGTTCTGGAAGAAGACCGATGCGTAGGCCTCGCCGGTGAACGCACCGTCGTAGCCGGCGTCGATCAGGGCCCACGCCTTCCGCTCCTCGGTCACCTTGCAGGTGATGAAGCTCTCGACGTCGGGGTGATCGGCGTTGAGGATCACCATCTTGGCGGCGCGGCGGGTGGTGCCTCCCGACTTGATCACCCCCGCGAAGGCGTCGAAGCCCTTCATGAAGGAGACGGGACCGCTCGCGGTCCCGCCGCCGGCCAGCTGCTCCTGGGAGGAGCGGATGGCGGAGAGGTTGGTTCCGGTCCCGCTGCCCCCCTTGAACAGCATCCCCTCGCTCTTGGCGAGGTTGAGGATGGATTCCATTGAATCGTCGACGCTCTGGATGAAGCACGCCGACGCCTGCGGGTTGCGCCCGGGAACCCCGAGGTTGAACCACACCGGGCTGTTGAAGCTCATCTTCTGGTGGAGGATCAGGTGGCACAGCTCGTCGGAGAAGGCCTCGGCGTCGGCGTCGGACGCGAAGTAGCCGCCGGCGCGTCCCCAGCCGGTGATGGTGTCGACCACCCGGGAGATCAACTGGCGGACGCTGACCTCCCGCCGCGGCGTCCCCAGAGGGCCGCGGAAGTACTTGGAGACCACCACGTTGGTGGCCATCTGAGACCAGAAGGCGGGGACCTCGCAGTCCTTCTGCTCGAAGACCAGCTCGCCCTTCTCATTGGCGATGCTGGCGGTGCGCTGCTCCCAGCGCACCTGGTCGTAGGGGTGGACGCCGGGCGTGGTGAAGCGGCGCTCGACGTGCAGGCCGCTCGCGCTCATCTCGAGCTTCCCGTTGCCGTTGCGGTGCGAACCGCGGCGGCTTTCACCACCTGCCGGAGCCGGGGCTGCCGACGGGTCCGACGGCGGTGGCGAAGCGGAAGCACTCACTACTGATTCCCTTCTGCTGAGATGTCTGGCGCGGCGCTGGGGCCCTCGTTCCGAGAGGACAGCTCCAGGCGGGCGGGCCCGGCCACACCGAGTACTCTGTCCCCCACAGTATCCCACATGTTGGGGTCCGCCCGGGCTGGAGCCCCCACATCTTGGTACTGGGCGTCCGTGGAGTCAAGGGGTTGTTGATCGCTCGGTGCGATCTCGATCAGCCGTCGACCTGCCGGGCGCATCCGGAGATCATCGCGCGATAGGCATCGGGGAGGTCGACCTCGATGAGCCCCCGGCGCCGGCCCGCCAGCAGCAGGAACTGCCCCCGCGGAGCCCGCTCGAGCTGCCGCCGCTGGTCCTCGGTGAGCCCGAAGGCCCGCTCCATCGAGGCCACCTCGACCGCCCGGTGCCCGCCGCACAGCACCACCGCGCAGTTGCTCGCGACCACCGTGCCCTCGTCGCTCTGGAGCAGGTCCTGGACGTTCTGGGTCGCCACCACCAGGGAGCTGCCGTGCTTGCGGCAGCGCCGGGCGAGCTGGCCGAGGAGCTGGCGCAGGGAGGGGTGGGAGATGAGCATCCCCACCTCGTCGAGGATGATGTGGCGGCGCCGAGGTGCCCGCCGGACCAGCTCCCAGAGGAGGCGTCCGACCAGCAGGGTGGTCACCGGCACCAGCTCCTCCCGGACCTCGCGATGGCCGACGCCCAGGAGAGGGCGCGTCCAGGCCGGCGACGTCGGCCGATCGAGGAAGCCCGCCAGCCCGCCATCCAGGAAACGCCGGAGCACCTGCCCCACCCGGGGAGCGCTCTGGTCCAGCTCACCGAGGCACTGCCGGAGCCGGGCGCGCTCTCCCGCATCGCGGGCCGTCAGCTGCGCCGCGCGCGCGGCCGCCTCGACGGCGGCCCGTTCGATCTCGCTCAGCCCTCCGCAGAGGAGGGCGCAGACGTCGACGACGACGGCGGCCGCGGCGTCATCGTCCTCGCCCAGGTCAAACGGGTTGATCGGCGCCTCGGTCACCAGGTCAAGCCACTCCCCACCCAGCGCTTCCACGAGCCGGCGGTATTCGCCCTCGGGGTCGACCACGATGGCGCCGACCCCGTGGCGGTGGGCCTCGATGAGCAGGCCGCCGATCAGGAAGCTCTTGCCCTGCCCCGAGGCGGCGAAGATCCCGATGTTGGCGTTGACGTGCTGCGCCTCGTCGAAGGGCGCGATGCTCACCGGCAGGCCGCTCTCGGTCATCCGCCCGATCCGGTAGCCGTCGAGATCGTCGATGCCGGCCTGCAGCCAGGGTGCGCAGCTCGCCGCCGCGCACGAGTCCACCAGCTTGCCGGGCCCCGGCGCCGGTCCGAGGCCCCAGCCGGCGAGCCAGCCGTTGACGTGCTCGAAGTGGCCGGGCCGGCAGGTGGCCAGGGTGGCGCCGAAGGCCCCGCTCAGGCGGCTCCAGGCCAGGTCGAGCGATTCCAGGTCGTCGCCCAGCGCGACCGCCGTCAGCCAGAGACGGAGGGGACGTCCGGCGTGGCGCGCCAGCCGGTCGCGAAGCCGCCGCGCGGCCTCGAGGCCCGTCTCCACCTGGGCGTCGGGGACCAGTCCGCGTTCGCGCTCGAGCAGCTGGTGGGCTCCGAGGTGGCGCATGCGCCGGCTGAGCAGGTCGGTCGCCAGGCGGCTCGAGGTGGGCACGAGACGGAGGGCGACGTCGCACTCGACCGGGGCGCGGACCAGCGCGGCCAGCCAGCCGGCGTCGACGCTGGCGCCGGGGAGGTGGTCGAGGATCGCCGCGCGGACCACCCGCTCACCCACCCAGGCCTGGCGCGCCTGGTCGACCCAGGCGACGCGGCCCGGGTCGAGGCCACCGGTCTGGAGATGCCGGCCCAGCTCGGCACCGGAGAGTCGCCGGCTGGGGATGCCGGCGGCGGCCAGGCCCGCGGCAACCGTTCCCAGCTCGCGCTCCAGCTCGGCCGCCTCGGGATGCCGGACGGCGGCGACCACCCAACGGCGGTAGGCGGGAGCCTCCTCCAGCCGCCGGCGCCAGTGGAGGTCCACGGCGCGGTCGAGCTCTGCCGCGCTCCCCCGCGCCGCCTCCGCCAGGAGGCGATGGCGGCGCACTCGCACGGTGAGCACCAGCTCGGTGGCGAGGCCCCGGAGCAGGACCTCGATGGCATCGACGGCGGCCTCGCGCCGCCACGCCTCCCAGCCGAGCAGGTCCACCTCATCGCAGAGGAGCACGCCGGCCAGCAGGCCGTCGGAGCCGACCAGCCGGTCGCCGTCGACCGTGACGGACAGCCCCTGGCCACCTCCGGCCCCGCGCCGCGGCACCCGACGCTACCCGGCGCGGCGCCGGAGGACCCTGGCCAGCAGCGGTGACCGCCGGCTCGCCGCGTGGGCGGGCACCCGCGCGTCGACGGTCGCGGCGAGGGCGCGGAGCGCGGCCGCCGCCGGCCCGCTGCCCTCCACGCCGACCAGCCGGTGCTCCATCTCGGCCAGCTCCAGGGCGGGGTCGTCGGGGACCTCGGCGATCACGTGCCCACCCAGGTCGCCCATGGCCTCGGCGATCAGCGGCTCCGGGCGGCAGCGGTTGACCACGTAGCGCAGCCGGTGGCGGAGGCCGAGTCCCCGGAGCGCCTGGGTCGTCCGGTAGGCGTCCTGGATGCCACCGGCGGTCGGCGTGAGCACCACGAAGATCTCCTGGGCGCCCTCCAGCGCCCATCGGGTCAGGGCGCTCAGGTCTCCCGCGACGTCCAGAACGATGGTGTCGCAGCCGCGCGCCTCCAGCTCGGCGACGGCGGCGGCCAGACGCCGGACCACCTCGGGCCGATCGGCCGAACCGGCCGGGAGGAGGCGCGCCGGCCCCGGCAGGACCTGGAGGCCGCTCTCGTGGACCGCGAGCAGCCGCCCCAGGGACGGCGCCGCGAGGTCGGCCGCGGTGGGGTCCCAGTCGGTGGGGGCCGGCACCCCGAGTCGCAGCCCGGCGCGCGGGCTGGTCAGATCGAGGTCGACGAGGGCCACCCGAGGCGCTGCCGCCCTTCCGCTCCGGCGCGGCCCCTGGTCCGCCAGCAGGCCGGCCACCTCGACCGCCAGCGCGGTCTTGCCGGTGCCGCCGCCGAGGGAGAAGAACGTGATCCGGCGGGCGGCGCGGAGCGGGACCCCGGGGGACGGCATGGGATCCCGCGGAGCGCCCCACCCGGGAGGGCCGCCGGGGCCCGCGGGCGTGGCCGCCGGCCAGGTCGGAGCCTCGATCACGCCCGAGTCGGCGAGCTGGAGGGCGGGTGGAGCCATCGAGTCCCGGGCCACGGCGGACGGGGGATCCGCGCCGCCCATCGTCTCGCCGCCCCGACGCCCCCCCGGCCACAACTCCGACGGTTCGCAACCTTCCCGGGCTCCCAGCACGGGTTCGGGCAGGAGCACGAGGGCGAGCCGACCTCCCCGCGCGCGCGCTCCGGTCGCGGCCGGCGAGCCGGTCCACGCGCCGCCCCGACCGGGCCCGCCCGATCCGTCGACGATCGTCAGCAGGCCGCTGCGCGGCCTGGTCCAGAAGCGCGCCGCCTCCGCTGCCCAGGAGATCAGCGTGCGACCCTCGTAGCGGGCCAGTGCCGCGGCCAGCCCGGCCGTCACGGCCGCCACCGCCAGCAGGACCGCGGCGACCCGCGGAAGCGGGGAGCGCAGGTCGAGGTAGGCGAGCACCGCGCCGGTCACGGCGACCCCGAGCTGGGCCGGAGTGAGCCCCCATGCCAGCGGCTCGGGGACATCGAAACCGTCGGCGAAGTCGATCTCGGCCACACTCGGTCCTCCTCCCTCGGTCCTCCTCCCCCGCGCCGCCCCACCCTCTCGGAGCGGCCAGGATCAGGCTACCCGGCGCCTCCGGACAATGCCCGGACATCGCGGAGGAGCAGGGGAGATGCGGGGCGCTCCGTACCGGCCTGCTGTCGCCGGCACACCCCGATCGCCAGCACCGCCGCGGCGATCAGCATCCAGGGGGTGAGCAGGCCCAGCGGGGCCGCGGCGCCGGTGGCGAGGTCGAGGTAGCCGGCCAGGCTGATCGCCAGCCAGATGCCGGCCACGGCGGCGGTCAGGGAGCCCGCCCCCGCCCCGCGGGCGACCAGCGTGGTGAGTGACCACGCGGCGGCGGGGACCAGCAGGGCCAGGTCGTCCCACCCGGTGTGCGGGGACGCCAGCAGGGAGAGGACGGTCGCCCCGGCCAGCGCCGCCTCCAACCGGTAGGGACGCTTCCGCACCGCCATGCCGAGAAGCCCGGCGACGAGGATCGCCACCACGGATCCGGCCGCGGCCAGCAGATGAGCCGCGAGCGTCTGGCCGAAGAGCGCCCCGGCGATCCCGATCAGGCTGACCATGCGGGCCAGGGGCCAGGCGTTGACCTGGCTGCCGAGTGATCCCAGGAAGCCCGCCACGCCCGCGGGCCCGACCGCCAGCAGGGAGGCGCCCACGGTGGCGACGCCACCGGCCAGCATCCCTACCAGCAGGCGCCGCTCCCGCCACCCCAGCACGAATGCGGCGAGACCCAGGGCCAGGTGCGGCTTGGCGAGCAGGGAGGTCACCGCCAGGATCGCGCCGGCGGTGCCCATGCGGCCACCGCGAAGGCACGCGTAGAAGAGCGCGAGGCCCAGCGCCGAGACCCCATCCCACTGACCGAGGAGCAGCGTCGACCCCGTGCCCAGGCAGGCCAGCGCGACCAGCCCGACGGCCAACCCCTGGTCGCGCCGGAGGTGGACCTCGGTGGGCGCCGCCCGGACGGCGATGGCGGCCGCGATCCCGATCAGCAGGAACTGCAGCAGCGACCAGATCCGGTAGGCGGTGTCGAGGCCGAGAAGGGTGAGTGGCGCGGCCACCACCGCGGCCAGCGGGGCCGCGTCATAGGGCAGGTTGCCCTCGCGGTCAGGGGCGATGAGTCGCGCGTGCAGCGGGGCCTGGAGGGCCGGCGCGTACATCGACGCGCCGTCTCCCTCGCGGACCAGGGTGGCGCCCACGTAGGTGTTGGTGAAGTCGCTGCGACCGATGAGACGGGGGCTGACCTCGGACCAGAGGACGAGATAGACCAATACAACCGCCAGGCCGGCGACGGTAGCCAGCATCGTCCCGCGTCGCGCAGCGCTCACCTTGGGATCGACTCTACGGAGCCGTGGTCCGCCACTCAGGGGACGTTGCCGGAGCGTGACAGGCGACCCGACAGTGGTGGTCGACTGGATTGCAGCGCCGAAAGGTGGCTCCGCCCGATCGGCGGGGGCGGTGATTGGTGCTCGGATGGGCCAGTTGCGAGGACTGCCGCAGTGTGACGGACCGCTGGGGGGAATGTCACAATCCTGTCAACTCGGCGTCGTCGCTAGATCACCGGCGTAGCCCGGACCGCTGGTACCGTCGAGCGGTGACCGAGCCCCCTGTCGCGCTCACAGTGGCCGCGGTACGGCGGCACGGGCTGTCGATCCATGAGCGGCAACTGCTGCTGGTGGGATTTGACGGCCTCGCGGTGGCGCTCGCATTCATTCTGGCCTTCAACCTGCGAACCTCCGAGGTCCGTGGGGCCGGCTTCTACGTGCCGCGCTTTGGCACCCTCGTCGTGCTGGTGCTATGGGCGGTGTCCATCACCGTGGTGGACGGATGGAACGTCCGCGCGGCCCGCTCCCTGCGCATCACGCTCCCGCGCGTGTTCACGGCGCTCGGCCTCTCGCTGGTCGGGCTGCTGGTGGTGTTCCTGGTGGTTCCCTACCAGATCACCCGACCGACGATCATCCTCTGGGTTCCGCTGGCCGGGCTGCTGGTGATGGGTGAGCGCCTCCTCTACGCGCGGCTCGTGGCGACATCCTCGCACGCGACCCGGATCGCGCTGGTCGCCGACGGAGATGCGCTGAGCCGGGTCTGGCCGGAGGTCAAGGCCCACATCCCCGGGCTCTACCAGGTCGCCGCGGTGATCACCCCGCACCGGGACGACTGCACCCGGAGGCTCTGCGATGTGGTCCAGGAGCGAGACGTGGCCGAGGTCGTCCTCGGCCTGCGCGACGACATCGATCGCGAGCTCTTCCGAGGCCTGCTCGCCTGCCACGACGCCGGCATCAGGGTGAGGTCGCTCGCCGACCTCTACGAGGAGCTGACCGGGCGCCTGCTCCTGGATCAGCTCGGCCACACCTGGCTGCTCGGGCTGCCGATGCGCGACCAGACCTCGCACATCTACGCCGCGGTCAAGCGCAGCCTCGACGTGCTGGTCTCCCTTCCCGCACTCCTCCTCCTCGGCGTGATCATCGTGCCGCTGTCGGCGGTCATCAAGCTGGACGGCGGTCCGATCCTCCACCGCCAGGTCCGGCTCGGCAAGAACGGCCGGCCCTTCACCGTGGCCAAGCTGCGTTCGATGCGCCACCGCCCCGGAGAGGTGACCACCTGGACCGAGGCGGGCGATCCGCGGGTGACCGTCGCCGGCCGCATCATGCGCCCCCTCCACGTCGACGAGCTGCCCCAGGCGTGGTCCGTCCTGCGCGGCAGGATGTCGCTGATCGGGCCGCGCCCCGAGCAGCCCCAGTACGTCGAGCAGCTGCGCTCCGAGATCGACTTCTACAACACCCGGCTCACGGTCCGCCCGGGCCTGACCGGGTGGGCACAGGTCAACTCCGGGTACGGAAGCAGCGTCGACGACGCGCGGGTCAAGCTGAGCTACGACCTCTACTACGTGAAGCACCAATCGCTGAGCCTCGACCTGATCATCCTGGCCCGGACGATCATGGCCGTCCTCTCCCTGAATGGGCGATGACCACGGACGCGCCACTTCGCAGCACACCGGCTGTCGCCGGTCCCGGCACGACGTGGTCCCCCGTGGCCGGGGGCGGCGAGCACTCCGGTGGCGCTGGGCTCATGCGCGTCGAGCCCGTCCCCGGCTGCCCGGCCTGCGCGGGCTCCGGCCCGGTCGCGTACTCGGGTCTCGTCGATGGTCTGTACGCCAGCGCGGGACGCTGGGAGCTTCGCCGCTGTGCCCGCTGCGCGACCCTCTGGCTGGACCCGCAACCGGTCGCCGAGGACATCCATCTCGCCTATCGGCGGTACCACACCCATGGTGGGAGCACCGGCGCCTCGGCCCCGCGCGGCGCGCGCCGTCTGCTCGCGCTGCTCCGGTCCGCCTACGTCGACGAGAGATACGGGTACGCCACGACCCACGTTCCCGCGCCGGCCCGGAAGGTGCTCTCCCTGCCGGTGCGTCGGTGGCCGGGACAGCGCGCGGAAGCCGACGTCGCGGTTGCCCTCACCCCGGCCGGACGCTCGGTGACCATGCTCGATGTCGGCTGTGGGGACGGTGGCTTCGTCGCCTTCGCCAGGTCGCTTGGATGGGATGCGTCAGGGATCGATCCCGACCCCGCCGCCGTGGCGGCCGCTCGGCGGCGCGGGGTCCGCGCCGACGTCGGGACGCTGGAGGACCAGGGCTATCCAGCCGGCACGTTCGACCTGATCGTGATGAACCACGTCATCGAGCACGTCCACGAGCCTCTTCGACTGCTCCGGGAGTGCAGGAGGATCCTCACCGCCGGTGGACGGGTGCTGATCACCACCCCCAACGCCGGGAGCGCCCTGCATCTCCGCTACCGGGAACACTGGCGCGGCCTGGAGCCGCCCCGGCATCTGAGGATCTACAGCGTCGCGGGGATGGCCACCACCCTGCAGAACGCCGGTCTGACCACCGGGCTGCTGGTGACCACGGTCCGTGGCGCAGCCTACGCGGTGGCCGGTAGCCGGTCGTTGCGGCGCGGCGGTCCGCCCGATGGACCGTTGGGGAGAGCGCGGGAGCGGGCCGTCGCCGAGTCCCTCCAGGCCGCACTGGCAATCCGTCTCCGCCATGATGCCGGCGCGGGTCAGGAGATCCTGGCAGTCGCCACGGCATGAATGCGGGTCCGCGTGCTGTCACCGCAGGCGCCGGTCATCGGCCCCCGCTCCTCGAGCCGGTCACCGTGGTCTACGTCGCCTTCGGTGTCACCGGGGTCGACGTCTCCTGGCTCGATCCGGATGATCCGGTCATCGTCGTGCACAACGACGATCTGCTGCCCACCGGCACCCTCGATCGTCGCGGAGTCACCGATGTGGTCTCGGCCGGGAACGTCGGCTTCGGCGCGGCGGTCAACTCGGCTCTGGAGCTGGTGCGCACCCCTCGAGTGGTGCTCTGCAACCCCGACGTCCGCCTGACCCGCGAACACCGTCGTCTCCTGGCCTGCACCGAGCCTGACGAGGTGGTGGCGTTGGCTCTCGACGATGAGCGCGGAGAGCCGACATGGACGGTGCTCCCGTATCCGGGGGCTCTCGCGGCGGTGGTCATGGGTCACCGCATCGGGAGGGCGCTGGGAAGGCGAAGCAGGTTGCGGGATCTCGGTTCCCGGCTGCTGACGGGAGGAAGGGCTCGGTACGCCTCCCTCCTCGGCACCACCTCGGGATCGTGGCCGCTCCGCACCCACTGGGTGTCTGCTGCCCTGCTCTCGATCGACGCTGCGCGCCTCAGGGAGGTCGGAGGCTTCGACGCCGGCTACTTCCTCTACATGGAGGATGTCGATCTCTCCCGCCGCCTGGCGGCGCGATTCCCGTCGATGCGGGTGCGGCTGCCCGGGGGCGAGCCGGCCGTCCATATCGTGGGCGGCTCCGCGGGGGCGCGGCCGGCGAGGTCCGTCGAGCTGGACCGCATCCGATCGGTCCGGCGCTACTGCTCGCTGCAGACCGGCATCCGGTGGCGGGCCGCGAGCGCGGCTCTGGGGCCCCGCTCGTGGTGGTTGGCGGGGAGAGCGGGAGCGGCGCGATGACGGCGGTCTCCGGCACCCGCCCCCTCCGGGTCACGATCGTCCATCTCGGGCGCAGCGGCGGCCTCGGGGAGCGTCGCCGCGTGGAAGGCTGGCGCGCGTCCCTCGTCGACGCCGGGGCGACCGTCGCCGAGATCGCCCTCATGGTGGAGCACCGGCGCCGGTTCCGGCCGCTCAGCCCGCACGACCTGCTCCGGCTGGCGCGCCGCCGGAGTGTCTTGGAGACCATCGCATGGGACGCCCGAGGCTCGGCACAACACCTCCGCGCCACCGCGCCCGACGTGGTGGTCTTCGTGACCGCCCGCGCCTTCCACCCGCGTCTCGAGGGGATCGCCGCCACCGAGGTGCTCGACTTCGTCGACCGGCTGAGCGCTGCGTATGCGGACAGGGGCCGGCTGGTCAGAGGGTGGCCGCGCCGGGTGGGATTCAGGCTGCTGAGCTGGAGCCACCGAGGATTCGAGGGGCAGTCGCGTCGCGGCCCGGCTCGGCGGGTCGCGGCCGGGTACGGGGATGCCGCGGCGCTCGGCGCCACCTGGGTGCCGATCCCGATCCGCCGCGGTCTCGAGCCGAGGGCCGGCACGTCCGACCACGACCTGCTCTTCTTCGGGACCCTCGCCTATCCCCCCAACGTCGCCGCGGTCCGCCGGCTCGCCCGGCTGTGGCCGGCACTGGAAGCGCGCAAGCCGGGCCTCTCGCTCCTGCTGGCGGGAGCCACGCCGACCCAGGACGTCCGCGACATCGCGAGCGCGCACGGGTGGGACCTGCTGGAGGACTTCGCGGACGTCGCCGAGGTCTGCTCGCGCGCCCGCGTGGCGGTGGTTCCCCTCGACCACGCCGCGGGGATTCAGATCAAGGTGCTCGAAGCGGCGGCGGCGGGCATCCCGCAGGTGGTGTCGCCGCCGGCGCTCCGCGGCCTCGCCCCGGGCTTCCCGGCCATCGTCGCCGACGATGACGCCGAGTTCGTCGCAAGCGTGCTCGGCCTGCTCGACGGTGGCGAGCTCCGGCACACCCAGGCGGCAGCGGCCAACCGCCACGTCCGCGAGCACTACACCATTGAGTGCTGGCGCCCCGTGATCGCCGCTCTGCTGAAGCCGGATGGCGTCATCTCCGTCCTCGCGCTCGCCGGCACCGGGGGCCGGGGCGGGGGCGAGCCGGCGGGGTCCAGCGTGGCGCCCGGTGTCACCGCGGTCACACGCGCCGAGATCCGGGTGCGCGCCGCCCAGGGAGGGGCCATCACCCTGGCGCGCAGCGCGGCCGTGCGAGGCATCGCCTTCATCGGCCTGGTGCTCATGGCCCGCCTGGTGGGACCGGAGCAGCTCGGCCTGTTCGTGATCGTCTCGTTCGCGGTCGGCTTTCTCGGCAGCATCGGCGACGGCGGCCTGGCTGCGGCTCTGATCCAGCAGGATCACCCTCCGACGGCTGAGGAGATGAGCACCGTCTTCACCGTGCAGCTGGCGATCGCGATCACCCTCTGCCTGGGCTCGGCTCTGACCGGGGTCCTGCTCGCGTCACTCGCCCACCTCGGCAGCTCCGCGATGATCGTGGGAATCGGTCTGGGACTGTCGGTTCCGATCACCGCTCTCAAGACCATCCCGGCCGCCCGGCTCGAGCGGCAGCTCCGCTACGGTCCGCTGGCCGTCGTCGAACTCGATACAGGCTCTTGTCTTCCAGGGGACCGCGGTCACCCTGGCCTGCCTGGGGATGAGCACAACCGGTTTCGTCATCGCCGCGCTCGCCCAGGCCGCCGTCGGCTCCCTGGCCGTGACCGCCTTCTCGCCCTGGTGGATACGCGTGGGCATCGCTCGCGCCTGCCTCCGTCGCCTCTTCGGCTTCGGTGCCATCTTCCAGGCACAGACCATCGTCACCTACGCGAAGGACGCCATCACCCCGGTCTTCGTCGGCGCGGTGGTCGGCGCCGCGGCGGTCGGCTACCTGAACTGGGCGTACATGATCGGCGCGATCCCCCTGCTGGTCTCCTATCCCCTCTCCGATGTCACCTTCTCGCTGTTCGCCCGAGCGCGTGCCGATGCACAGCTTCTCCAAGCCATGGTGGAGCGGATCATCCGCCTCTCGGCGGTCACCGTGCTGCCCATCTCGGTCATCACCCTGGTGGTCGGCGCGCGCTTGGTGGACACCCTGTTCGGCAGCCGCTGGTCCCCGGCGCTCCCGGCCCTCTACCTCTTCGCGATAACCATGTGGACCGGACCGGTGCTCGCATCGTCCTTCTTCAGCCTCTACTATGCGTCGGGCAAGGGCCGCGTGGCCCTGGCCTTCACGGTGGCCTGGACGGTCGCCGACTGGGGTATCGGCGTGCCCCTGGTGCTGCGCTTCGGGTTCGTCGGCATCGCCTGGCGGGGTCTGATCGTCTCCGCACTCAGCACGCCCTTCGCACTCTGGCAGGCCCGCCAGGTGGTGAGGATGCGATTGCCCCGCCAGCTCATCCCGGGAACCGTTCTCGCCGTGGTCATCGGCGCCCTCGCGTGGGTGCTCTTCCGGGTGCTTCCGATGACAGCGATCGGCACCCTGGTGGGGCTGGCCGCGACCCTGATGGTGTTCGCGGCGGCAGCGCTGGTCGTGGAGTGGAAGACCGTGCGGCTGGTGTTCGAAGCCATCCTGCCGGGCGTGCAGAGGAGTGGGGATTGGGCACGCCCCATCGAAGCCGGAAGCCTGACAGAGGTACCGCAATGACCGTGGTCGAGACTCATCACGCGACCGTCGCCGGCGTGATCGTGGCCAGGGACGAGGCCGGCATCCTCGACGAGTGCCTGACGCGGATACGGCCTCTCGTCGACGAGATCGTGATCATGGATCTCGAGAGCACCGACGGCACCCGCGACGTGGCGGCGCGCCACGGGGCGACGGTGCTGCGCCATGCGCCGGTGCCTCACGCCGAGCAGGTCCTGGCCACGGCGATCGCCAGCGCCAAGAGCGACTGGATCCTGGCGATCGCACCCGACGAGTGGTTTGGGAGTGATCTCGTCGCGGAGCTGCGGCGGCTGGTCGATCAGGACGCCGTCGATGTCGTGTACGTGCCGTTCGTCAACTCGATCTTCGGGCGCGAGCTGCACGCCCCGGGTGCGGCCGAGTTCGATCACCCGCGGCTCTTTCGCAAGGGGTGCATCGACTGGCCCACCATGATCCACACCAACCCTGACGTGCGTGGGCTTCGCTGCCACACCGTGGCGCGGCCGGCGTCCGCGTCCGGATCGGGGGTGGTGGTGCACGTTCCGTGGCGGAGCCCCCAACAGGTGCTGGAGAAGTTCTCCCGCTACGTGCATCACGAGGCGGCGCGACGTCAGGGCGAGGGGGCCAGGTTCAGCGCCGGCAGGTTGGTGTACCGGCTGTCCCGCGAGTTCGGCGGGCGCTACGTGGTCGGCCGCTGCTACGAGGACGGGCTGCCGGGCTTCTTCTTCTCTGCGATGTATGCAGCCTACGAGCTGGGGATCCAGATCGAGCTGTGGCAGCTGGAGGGTTCGCCGAGCCGGCAGGACCGGCTGGTCCGCTGGTCGGGGCGCGCGGTCGGGGAGCCGCTGCGCTGGGTGCTCCCGCTCTGGATGCGCCGCAAGCGGCGGCCGGGGCGGGCCGGCGGCGAGGCACCCGGGTGAACGGCGGAGGGGGCTGTCGATGAGAGGGTTGGCAGGCGCGACCGCCGCTCCGGCGGTGGCACCTGCGCCGGCCCCCTCCCCGATCGACGGCGTGCCGGCGGCGGTCACCGATTGCCGGGGAGCCGCCGCCTCGTGGCCGGTGAGCTGGCTGTCGGCGGCGGCCGTGATCGCGACCATGCTCCCCGTCTATTTGCTGGGGTTCGGCCGCAACTACGGATACGACGAGTCCGTGACCGTGGCCAACTTCATCCGGACGCCCTCACCTCTGGACGCGCTCTCCCGGCAGGTGGTCAACAACAACCACCCCCTCCTCTCCTTCCTCGACCACCTCGTCTTCTCCGCGACGGGAAACTCCAGCGAGGCGGTGATGCGTCTGATCCCGCTGGTGGCGGCGCTGGCCGCGGTCGCGATCCTGACCGTCGCCTGCGCGCGCCGGTTCGGGGCGATCGCGGGGCTGAGTGCCGGCGCCTACCTGGCCAGCAACCCCACCTTCGCCTCCTGGGCCCAGAGTGTCCGCGGCTACAGCCTCCTGCTGCTCTGCGCCATCTGCTCCTCGGTTCTGCTCCTGCAGCGGCGCGGCGCAGCCTGGAGGGGCCTGGCGTATGTGGTCGCGGTGGCGGCCGGGGTGGCGACCAACGTCTTCATGGTGCCCCTGGTCGTCTGCCAGGCCGTCTACCTGGGGGCTCGGCGGGAGCTCTCCTCGGGCTGGTGCCTGCGCATGGTCGCGGGGGTGTGCCTCGGTGCGGGCCTCTCGCTGCTTCCCATCCTCGACATGGCGGTCGACTACCGGGGCAGCCTCTTCTCTCCGAGCTTCCCGATCACCGTCTTTCAACTGGACTTCCCGGGCCTCGCCGCGCTGGCCTTCGTCCCGCTGGTGGTGCTCGCGATCCATCGCCACCGCCATGACCGGGGGGTGGTGGCGGCCCTGCTCGCGATGCTCGCGATGATGGCGGGATTGTGGCTGGTGATCCGGCCCTTCGACCTCTATGCCCGCCTCTTCTGCTGGACCCTGCCCCTGATCGCGATCGGCATCGCGGCGGCGGTGCGTGCCTGGAGGCCGGCATCGCTGGTGGCGATGGCCGGCGTGGCCGCGGTCCTGCTCACCCAGTACGCCGGGTTCGGTGCTCCGGAGGAGGCGAACCTCCAGGTGGCGGCGGTCATCGACCACGCCCACGCCGACGGGCTGCGCGTCTGCGGGCTGGGTGACATGGAGAGCTTCGAGGCGTACACGAACGAGTACTCCGAGGCCACCTCTCTGGCCGCTCTGCGCGAGTGCGACGTGGCCGTCGCCGTCTCGCTGCCCTGGTCGGAGCCCGACGACCGCGCGATCCGGCAGGTCCTGCCGATCGAGACCGTCTACCCCGCCACGGATCCGATCAGCGTCTACCGGCGGTGACGGCCCCCGGCGGGGTCATCGCCGCCCCCTAACCTCGCGGCCCGCCGCCCAGCCGCTCCGCGAAGCCGGCCATGACCTTGGCCAGCTCGGCCGGGCGCTGCACCGGGAGGTCGTGGCCGCCGTCCACCCACTCGATCTGGGCGCGTGACCCGAGCACGTCGCGAGCGCGCTGCAGCCCGGCGGCCTTCGCCTCCAGCGGCCATGGGCCGCTCCGCGCCGGCACGAAGAGCACGGGGCACGAGACCCGGGCCATCAGCTCGAAGCCGTCCAGCTCATACATCCGCCGGGCGATCTCCATGTGGTGCTCCATGCTCAGCCGCGGCCGGAGGCTGCCGTCCTCTGCGGCCTCGAAGTTGCCGAGCAGGATCTCCCCCGCGGTCGCGGCATCTCCACCCTCCGCGAGCGGGCCGCTCGCCGCCCAGGTGCGCACCGTCTCCTCGGTGAGCCCCGGGATCCGAGGTGGGCGAAGTCGCTCCTCGGCCTCGGCCCAGGTCGGGAAGTGCTCGCGCATCGAGGCGGCTCCGCCGTCGACGCAGACGCAGCCGATGGCGCGCTCAGGCAGCGCGGCGGCGAACCAGAGCGCCACCGCCGCCCCCCAGCTGTGGCCGGCGACGATGACCCGGTCCAGGCCCGCCGTCTCGACCAGGCCGCGCAGATCGTCGACGACCTCGGCGAACGAGTAGCCGGTCTCGGGCCGGTCGGAAAGGCCGTGACCGCGCAGGTCGGGGGCGATCACCCGCCAGCGCGGACTGAGACGGCCGGCGACCAGGTCCCACCAGCGCGCGTTGCTGGCCAGCCCGTGGAGGGCCAGGATCGGCGGGCTGCCACCCGGATGGTCGCGCACCGACAGCCGCAGCTGGCCGGCCTCGACCGGGTATTCGCGCACGTCCGCAATTCTGCCATCCCCATCGACTCGCACCGGTGCCGGAGCCGCTCCGACCAGGCGGCCGGCGAGAGCAACGGGGCCACAACGACGCCGTCCGGGGCGATGCGCCGCGCCCCCGCCGCCTGCGCGGGCCGCTTTTCGGACTGCCCCACAGGTCGGTCGGCCCCCCTGGGGTAGGCTAGCTGCATGCCCGCGCCCGCACCGGCCCCCCGCCTCGGCTGGACCGAGGACGACGAGGCCAACCGCCTGGTCGCCGAGGACCCACTGGCACTGCTCATCGGCTTCTGCCTCGACCAGCAGTTCCCCATCGAGCAGGCCTTCCTCGGACCGCTGCGCATCCGTGAGCGGCTGGGGACCCTCGATGCCGGGCGCCTGGCGGCCACGGACCCGGACGCCCTGGTCGCGGCCTTCCGGACCCCGCCCGCGGTGCATCGCTTCCCGGCCAGCATGGCCGGGCGCGTCCAGGGCCTCTGCCGGATCGTCGCGGAGAGCTATGGCGGCGATGCCTCCCGCCTCTGGCGCGAGGCCGGCACCGCTGCCGAGCTCCATCGCCGCCTGACCGCCCTCCCCGGCTTCGGACCGCTCAAGGGGCGGATCGTGACCGGCGTCCTCGCCCGCCACTTCGGGGTCCGGCCGCCGGGGTGGGAGGAGATCGCCCCCGACTTCCCGACCCTCGCCGACGTCACCACCGCCGACGAGCGCCGCGCCTACCAGGCCGGCAAGCGGGCCCAGAAAGCCGCCATGCGCGCCGAGGCCGGCGCGCGATCGGGCGCTCGCTCGGCTGCGGGAGGGGGAGCCCGGCGGCGCCCGGCCGCGTCCGGAGGCGGCGCGCAGCGACGGCAGACCCGGCCGTGACCACCACCACTCGGGCCCCGATCGAGGTGTTCGAGGATGGTGAGGCCCGGATCGTCAGGGTGGGACCGATGGGTCCCTACGGCAACAACGCCTACATCGTCCGCGACACCTCGGCGCACGCCGGCCTGCTCGTCGACATGCCGCTCGAGGAGGCCCCTCTGCTGGCGGCGATCACCGCCGAGGGGGGCATCCAGAGCATCGTGGCCACGCACTGGCACCTCGACCACTGGGCGACCTACGACGCGGTCCGCGCCGCGACCGGCGCACCCGTGCTGGTGGGCGACGCCGAGGTCAACATCCCCGAGGAGCGGATCGACGGCCGGCTGCAGGACGGCGCGGAGGTGCGCGTCGGCGGGATCCGCATCGAGGTCCTCCACACCCCCGGCCACACCCCGGGGAGCATCTCGCTCCGCGTGGGCCAGGCGGTGATCACCGGCGACACGCTCTTCAACGGCGGTCCGGGGCGGACCTTCGCCTTCGGTGATCTGGAGACGATCCTCGCCTCCATCGACGCCCGGTTGCTGCCGCTCGCCCCGAGCACCGTGGTGCTGCCCGGGCACGGCGTCAACACCTCAATCGCCGAGGCGCGAGCCGGCCGCGACGCCTACCGGCGGCACCCCCGGGCGCCCGGCTTCTTCGGTGACGTGGAGTGGCGGCGCTGAGGCCCTGAGTGCCGTCGCCCCAGCGCGTCAGTGCGATGACGGGGTTGTGAACGCCGGGAACGGCGCGCGGTCTCTCAGCATCATCGCCTGGTGATCTCCGATCGGAGGGCGGGCTCCGAGCTGTGAGCGTCCTGGTCGCGATCCTCGACGCGGTGGGGTGCGCCCTCGCGCTCACCGCCCTCGCCTGGAGCAGCTGGCGGATCGCCGGAGCGCTCTGCGGCGGCGGGGCCACGGCCCTGCGGGTCGCCGTGGCGACCTACACCGGGGTGCTGCAGGTCGCCGTGGTCGTCGAGGTGCTGGGTGCCGCCGGCCTGCTCGACTGGCCCCTGGTGCTGGTGCTCCACGTGGCCACCGCGGCCGCGGTCCGCTGGCGGGTTCCCCGCGCCGAGTCCACCGCCGCCGGCGGCGCTCGGCCGCGCTCCTGGCAGCCGTGGATGCTGGTGGCGGCGCTCGCCATCCCGGTGGCCTGCCTCGCGATCGTGCAATCGCTGACCAGCCCGGCGAGCGATTTCGACACCCTCCGCTACCACCTGGTCAACGCCGGCTTCTGGCTGGGCGGGCACTCCATCCTCCAGTTCCCGACCGGCTTCCCGAGCGACGCCGCCGCCCCCGGCCTGGGAGAGCTCTTCGCGGTCTGGCTGATGCTGCCCACCCACAGCACCGAGCTCGCCTTCGTCCTCCCCACCGTCTTCACCGGGGTCACGGCGGTCGCGATGGTCGCCATCGCCGTGGAGCTGGGATACCCGGGGTGGCGGGGAGGTCTGGCGGCGCTCCTGGTCGCCCTGGTCCCGCTCTGCTACCTCGGCGAGACCGACAGCCTGGTGATGGACATGGTGGTCGTGGCCGGCGTGGCGGGGGCGGCCCTCTTCGCCCTCCGAGCCGCCGGCGGGCGCCGCTGGCTGGTCCTGGCCGGGGCGTGCCTCGGCGTGGCCTGCGCCGCCAAGGGATCCGGGCCCCTGGTCGGGGCGCTGGTCATCGGCTGGGCCAGCCTCTTCCCGGGACGCCGCCAGCCGTTCCGCACCGCGCTGACCATGGCCGTCCCGGTCCTCCTCCTCGCCGGGGTCTGGTATCTGCGCAACTGGGCGGCACTGGGCAGCCCGGTGTTCCCCTACGGCCTGAGCGTGGCGGGACACGTGATCTGGACCTCCGCCCCGGACCCGCTCCTCCGCGGCGACCCCAGCCTGGTGGCGGCCGTCCTCCAGCACCGTTGGGCGACGGTTCGCCAGGTGGGTGCCTACCTGCTGACCCTGCTCGGCCCCGGTGTCCTCATCGCCGTGGTCGCCGCGCCCGCGGTCCTGGTGTGGGCGGCTCGCAGCGGCCGGCGCGGTCTGGTCAGCCTGCTCAGCCTCGGGCTGATCCTCGCGGTCGGATGCGCGCTGATCCCCTACACCGGGAGCCCCGTCGACCAGAACCTGGGGTCGGCCACGCGCTTCGTGCTCTGGTGGGTCGACCTCCTCCTCCTCGAAGTCGTCCTCGTGCTTCCCCCGCGGCCCCTGGCCCTGCTCGCGGTTGCCGGCGTCCTCTACGGCGGCGACCTCGCGATCTTCCCCACCTTCCATCCCGCCCTCATCGTCACGACCCGGGCGGCGCTGCTGACCGCCGGTCTCACCCTCGTGGTGGTCGCGGCCTGGGTGGTGGGCGCCTGGTGGCGGCGGCGGGGTCGCCGGCTGCCCCGCCCGCGCTGGCTCCCCGCGGTGGCGATCCCGATCCTCGCGGCGCTCCTTCTCGCCCTGCCGCGGCCGGAGTCCAGTCCGGTGACCGCGGCGCTCCAGCGGGTGGGCCGGCCCGACGGCCTGGTGGTGGTGATCCACGACGCCGACCTCGCCGACGTGGAGGGCCCCTACTTCTCGGTCCCGATCCGCTACGCAGCGGCGGGCCCTCCCGGGGATCTCCGCGCCTTCACCACCGCCGGCCAGCTCGACAGCTTCGTCGCCGGCATTCACCCGGCCCTAGTGGTGGTCGGGGACGATGGCATCGAGGCCCTGCCGCCCCACTGGAGCCCCCCGGCTGGGTGGCGATACCTCGGGCCGTTCGCGCGCAACTCGCGGATCTACGATCCCTGACCGGCCGCCCCCCTCCGGTGTGTTCGGCGCGAGGTGTCGGGGATGGGGAGGCCCTCCGGCGCGGGTACCATCGCGGGAGCGCCCGCATCGTCTAGCGGTCAGGACCTCACCCTTTCAAGGTGGCAACCGGGGTTCAACTCCCCGTGCGGGTACGTGGACGCGCGGGTCGGGGCCCCGCCCGCCTCAGGCCACGAATTGACCGGTCGCCATCAGGGTGGCGAGGAATCCCATCCACCCCGCCGACACCGCGATCAGGACCGGACGCGAGCGCGGATGGCGGTGGGTGATGTCGGCGAGGGCCAGGTAGATCGGCACCACCGTCATCTCGTAGCGGGGCACGCTCAGCCAGTAGATGAGCGAGGTGGACATCAGCCACGCCACCGCCGCGAAGACGGTGAGCGAGGGGGCCACGGTTCGCCAGTGCCAGGCCAGCCAGATCACCGCCGCCAGCCCGGCGATCCCGAAGAGCAGCTCCATGCCGAAGACGAAGCTGTTGCCGCCGGTGCCTCCGGTGAACGACGCGAAGGTGGCCCGGGCCCCGTCCCACGGCCAGGCGAAGAGGCGGTTGAAGGAGGCCGAGCGCTCCGCATGGAGGTAGGCGAGAGGGTCGCCCGTCGCGAGCCACGCATAGGCGACGAAGAGCAGCGGGGCGAGTGGGGTGGAGAGGATGGCGACGAGGCCGCGCCCGGGGCGTCCACGGCGGCGGACCAGGTGGTCGACGACCAGCGCGGGGATGAGCGCGACCCCGGTGACCCGCACCAGCATGGCGATCGCCGCGGCGATCGAGGCGCGGCCGTCACGGCCCCGGCGCATGTAGTAGAGGGAGGCGGTGGCGGCGGCCAGGAAGGTGCTCTCCGAATAGACGGCGGTCAGGTAGACCGCATACGGGAAGACCGCCAGGGCCCAGCAGGCGAAACGGGCCGACGCCTCGTCGTCGCGCTCGAGCAGGATCAGGTCGGCCAGGAACACCAGGGCGATCAGCTCGGCGGCGGCGCTCACCACGATGCCGGCGGCGATGGTGCTCGGGACCAGGTAGCCGAGCAGGTGCACCAGCAGGGGGTAGCCGGGGAAGTATGCCCAGAGGTGCCCGGTGGCTCCGGCCGCCAGGTCGAGCGGGCCGCTCGGGTACCCCTGCTGGGCGATCTCGGTGAACGCGCCGCCGTCCCAGAGCGCGAAGGGCTGCAGCAGGGTCGAGGCGGGGGGCAGGCCGGCCCCGGGACCCCGAACCCAGACCGTCAGCATCGGCACCAGGACGCCGATCAGCTTGCTGGCGGCGAACGGGGGAAGGACGATGCGCAGCACGCCCGCACGGCGCCGGATGCCGGCCCATCCGCCCGCCGGCGCCGAGGCCGCCGGCGCGTGGTTCGGCGGCGGCGCCATGGCCCGCGAGTGTACTCGGGGCCGGCACTCCGGGCCCGGCTATACTCGGTCGGATCTTGTCACCGCCCAGAGTCGGAGGTCAGATGCCCGTCCCCGACGAGGCCTCCCCGGTCGCCCCGCGCGCCGTCGCGCCGCTTCCCCCCGCCTGGGGGATGGGCGACCGCCGACCCGGTGACGGCGGCGTCCCGGTGGACGGCTCGCGGCGTGGTGGTGGCGCGCCGCGCCCGGTTGGGTTCAGGGCCTCAGGGTTGGACGCCGCCATCCTGGTGGCCGTGCTGCTGATCTGGACCGCCCTCTTCGTCCTCTTCTTCGCGCAGCGCTGAGCCCGCCTGGTGGCTCCCATCCGGACCCGGTTCGCCCCCTCGCCCACCGGATTCCTCCACCTCGGCAACGTCCGCACCGCACTCTTCGCGTGGCTCGCCGCCCGCTCATCGGGCGGAAGCTTCGTGCTCCGCATCGAGGACACCGACCAGGGACGCTACGTGCCCGAGAGCGAGGCCGCCATCCTGGAGACCCTTCACTGGCTGGAGCTGAACTGGGACGAGGGCCCCGAGGTGGACGGCCCGCACGGCCCTTACATTCAATCGCTGCGCCTCGATCTCTACGCCGAGCACGCCCGCAGGCTGGTCGAATCGGGGGCTGCGTACTGGTGCACCTGTGCCCCCGAGCGTCTCGCCGAGATGCGCGCGGAGCAGCAGCGCCTGCACCAGCCGCCCCGCTACGACCGTCGCTGCCTGGGCCGGCAGGACCAGGTCGCGGCGGAGCGCGCGAGCGGGATGGCGGCGGTGCTCCGGCTGCGCATGCCGGCCGGGACGTCCGAGTGGGACGACGTCGTCCACGGCCTCATCCGCTATGACAACGCCGACATCGACGACCAGGTGCTGCTCAAATCGGACGGCTTCCCCACCTACCACCTGGCGGTCGTCGTCGACGACCACCTGATGGAGATCAGCCACGTGATCCGCTCCGACGAGTGGATCCCCTCGACGCCCAAGCACCTCGCCATCTACGCCGCCCTGGGCTGGGAGCCGCCCCGCTTCTGCCACGCCCCCAACGTCCTCGACGAGTCCCGCCAGAAGCTCTCCAAGCGGCGCGGTGCTCGCACCGTCCTGGAGTACGCGGAGATGGGGTACCTGCCCGAGGCGCTGATCAACGCCATGGCCCTGCTGGGCTGGTCCAGCGGCACCGAGCAGGAGGTCTTCAGCCGTGAGGAGCTGATCGCCGCCTTCTCACTGGATCGGGTGCAATCCTCGCCCGCCGTCTTCGACGCGCATCGCCTCGACTCCCTCAACGGTCTCCACATCCGCCGGATGGACGCCGGGGCGCTGGTGGCGGCGCTCGAGTTCCACCTGCCGGGGACGAGCATCGAGGCGCGGCAGAGGCTGGTGCCGCTCCTGCGCGAGCGGATGATCACCCTGGGCGATGCGGTCGCGCTCGCCGAGCCCCTGCTCGGGCCCGCGCCCTGGGACCCCGACCTCGTCTTCCCCCCGCGCAAGGTGGACCCCGAGACCGCCGGGGCACTTCTCGACGCCGCCGTCGCCGAGGTGGAGGCGGGAGGGCTGGACGATCTCGAGGCGATGCGGCTGCGCCTCACCGGGCTGCTCGAGGCCCGCGGGGTCAAGGCGCGCGACGGGTTCCGGGTCCTCTACATCGCCATCCTCGGCCACCCCGCCGGGCTCCCGGTGTTCGACGCCATGGCCTTCATCGGCAGGGAGAAGAGCGCGGAGCGCCTGCGGATGGCGCGGCAGGAGCTGGACGGTCGCGGGGAGACCCCGCCGGCCGGCTGACCCGCGGACGGCGGCTGACCCGGAGCCGTGCCCCATGAGGTGGGGAGATGGCCCCGCCCTCTGGACCGGCTGGAACGCCGGGGGTCAGCGGTGCTGGGCGGGGACCACCGCGTCCATCTCGTCGGCCAGGTGGGCGAGGGTCACCGACGTCACCCCGCGGATCACCAGGCCGCGGACCTCGTCCACGAGGATCCCCAGCGAGACGCGCTGGGCGACCGCGTCGTCGACCATGGCCTCCACCCGGGGGGACGCCCGCAGGAGGTGCTGCCGCGCCAGCAGCTTCAGTGCGCTGGCCACCTCGGCGACCGAGAGCGAGGCGACCGGTGGCGCCGGGCGGGAGCGGTCCTCCGCGTTCTCGAGCAGCGCGAAGGGATCGAAGGGCTCGGGCTGGGGGGCTGGAGGGCGGGGGCTGGGTGCGGGCGGCGGAGCGGCAGTTGGGCTCGGGACGCGCGCCGCCCCGGTGGTCGCGGGCCCGGGCGGCGCGGTCGTCGACCAGCCGGCCCCGACGCTGAGCGGGGTGGACGGGCGGGGAGCTGCTGCCGGCCTCGCCGCCACCAGGGCTGCCCAGGCCGGATCGGGTGTCTTCGGTGCGATGCCGGACGAGCGGCTGATCGGCTTCACCGCCGGCGCCGGGCTCGCCGGCTCGCGGCGAACCCAGATGGTCCCGCGCCGGGTGGCGGCGAGGGGATCCAGCAGACCCTCCGGGCCGAGCTCGAGATGGGACTCGGTGTAGGTCGCCACCCGCCGGCCGTCCAGGATCATGGTGACCCCGCGGCCCATCGGCGTGTCGAACTCCACCACGAAGAGACCGCCGCGGCCGCAGAGGTCGGCGAGAAGGCCCTTCCAATCGGTCCACTCGAGGCGGAGATCCTCGTGGCAGGGGGCGCCCCGGAAGAGGCACGGGGCGGCGGCCACCACGTTGCGAGCCAGCTGGTATGCGCTCACCGTGGCGTCGCTCCACTCCGAGATCTGCTGCAGCGCCCGCTGGCCCTCCAACCGCTTGCCGCCCTCGAAGGCGTAGACCTCGAAGAGGGCCGCCTCCTTGATCAGGATGATCCCAACGGACCCGGATACCCGGCTGACCAGGGCCCCGTCGCCGATCACCGGCGCGAGCGCCTCGATCACGATGGCGGGCGCCGGGATCCCCTCGAAGAGGGCGGTGCCGCGCGGGAAGACCGGGATGGCCCCGTGGGCTCCGGGGGCCCAGCCGGCGAACCTCTCCGCCGCCGGGCGGGCCTCCGCGACGGCCCCCGCGGGAGCCGGAGTCTCTGTCCTGGGTCCACCGTTGGCGGCGTGGTTCTCGTCCATTGCGGACATCGTAGTCGGCCGTCCCCGCTCGGACCGGGCGTCACGCTTTTGTACTGTATTGTCGCCAGAGCGCACAACTTGAGCACAATTCTGCTCGGCTTGTCACCGCCCGAGAGGCCCCTGGCGGCGCGCGGTCCGAGCCGCTGTGCGCCATCTGCGCAGGTCCCGTCACGGTGATCTGCGCGGGCCGGCGCCTCAACCACCGGCGGCGGGGGAAGCCCCTCCGGATCTGCACCGATCCGGCCGATATTCGGCATAGATCAGCCTTTCTACGGCCGAAATGATGGACATTCGCCTCGGGTGCCGCATCCGATACGCCTGCCGCGTTATCCGGGCGGCGCCGTCGCGAGCGCGGGGACGGATCCCGGTCAGCCGCTCCGGGAGGGGCCGCTGCGCTCCACGCTGAGGCGCAGCAGCACCCGGTGCTCACGCTCCATGGCGTGCCGGTAATCCTCCCAGTCGGGGTGCTCGCCCGCGGTGCGGTGGTAGTAGTCGACCAGCGGCTCCATCGCCTCGGGGAGGCTGACGATCTCGACCGTCCCCTCGACGGTGTGCCATTCGCCGAAGAAGCGGTCGGTGAATGAGCAGAGGGTGGCGCGGGGGTCGCGGCGGAGATTGAGCGTCTTCATCGCTCCCTCGCGGCTGCTGATGACCACCCGCTGCCCGGCGTCGACGGTGGCGACCACCGGGGACATCTGCAGGCCCCCGTCGCGCCGGTGGGTGGCGAGCACGCCGCGCCGGTGGTCGCGGATGAACGCCAGCGCCGCCTCGTGGTCCATCCGCTCCGCCACCTACTGCCCCACCGGCACGGGCGTGGGCATCCTGACGGCGGCTCCCGGGCGCGCATCGGCCCCGGCGGAGACGGCCGGCTGCGAACGGAGAGGACGAACGGGCGGGCGCACTCCCCGCACTGTACGGCTCGCGGCCGGTCGCCGGTCGTCGCCGGTCGGCTTCAGCCCAGCGCGGTCCCCACCTGGGTCGCGAAGTGGCAGGCGGCGAGATGCCCGGCCGCCTTCTCCTCGAGCGCCGGCTCCTCGTCGCTGCAGATGCCCGGGACCTGCGCGATCGGGCACCGGGTGTGGAAGCGGCAGCCCGAGGGCGGGTGCAGGGGCGAGGGGATCTCGCCGGTCAGCTCGACCAGCCGTCGCTGCGACTCGACGCGAGGGTCGGGCACCGGTACGGCCGAGAGGAGCGCCTTGGTGTAGGGGTGGAACTGGGTCGAGTAGAGGTCGTCGCTGGGCGCGATCTCCACGATCTTCCCCAGGTACATCACCAGCACCCGCTGACTGATGTGGCGCACCACCGAGAGGTCGTGAGCGATGAAGAGGTAGGTGAGGTTGAACTCGGCCTGGAGGTCCTCGAGCAGGTTGATGATCTGAGCCTGGATCGAGACGTCGAGGGCGGAGACGGGCTCGTCGCAGATGATCAGCCTGGGGTTGAGGGCCAGGGCCCGGGCGATGCCGATGCGCTGCCGCTGGCCGCCGCTGAACTCGTGCGGGTAGCGGTTGTTGAAGTAGGGGTTCAGGCCCACCACCCGGAGCAGCTCCTGGACCCGGGCGTCCTTCTCCTTGCCGCGCACGACCTTGAAGTTGGTGAGGGGCTCGGCGATGATGTCGCCGACCGTCATCCGGGGGTCCAGCGAGGCGAAGGGATCCTGGAAGATCATCTGGAGCTGCTTGCGCTGCTGGCGCAGCGCCTCTCCGTGCAGCCCGGTGAGGTCGACACCCTCGAAGATCACCTGCCCGGACGTCGCCGGGGTGAGCCGCGTGAGCACCCGGGCGAGCGTCGACTTCCCGCATCCGGACTCGCCCACCAGGCCCACCGTCTCGCCGGCCCGGATCTCGAAGCTCACCCCGTCGACCGCTCTGCAGACGGTGCCGACCCCCACGTTGAAGTTCTTCACCACGTCGACGACGCGGAGCAGCGGCTCGCCCGACGGCTCCGGACGGCTGCCGGTCAACGGCTCGGTCGACGGGCTGCTACTCACGCTCGAGGGGCTCCGGCCCGGCGGGCTGCGGCCCGCGGGTGATGGCGAGGGGGAGGGGGAGGAGCGGCGGCCGCACCCCGCTGGCGGCGCCCGCCCTGGTGTCGAGCAGCGAGGCCGCTCCCATCTCCGCATACGCCCGCTTCATGGTCACCCAGCAGGCGGCGACCTGGCCATCCCCGACCGGCTTCAGCTCGGGGGCCTCACTGAAGCAGCGCTCCAGGCGGAAGGGGCAGCGGGGATTGAACTTGCAGCCCGTGGGGGGGGCGATGAGGTCGGGCGGCAGGCCCTCGATGGAGCGGAGCCGCTCATGCCGGTCGGCGTCGACCCGGGGCAGGGAGCGGAGCAGGGCCCAGGTGTACGGGTGCTGCGGGGCGTCGAAGATCTGCTCGGTGGTTCCCTGCTCCACGATCTCGCCCGCGTACATCACCACGACCCGGCTGCAGAGCCCGGCGACCACCCCGAGGTTGTGGGTGATGAGGATGATCGAGGTGCCGAGGTCGCGGTTGAGGTCGCGCAGGAGCTGGAGGATCTGCGCCTGCACGGTCACGTCGAGGGCGGTGGTCGGCTCGTCCGCGATCAGGATCTCGGGGCGGTTGGAGAGGCCCATGGCGATCATCACGCGCTGGCGCATCCCTCCCGAGAACTGGTGGGGGTAGTTGCGGACGCGCCGGCTGGCGTCGGGCACATGCACCTGCCGCAGCAGGTCCAGGCCGCGTGGCCTCACGTCAGCGGACGCGATCTTGTCGTGGGCCCGCATCGCCTCCTCGACCTGGGCGCCGATGCGGTGCACCGGGTTGAGCGAGCTGAGCGGGTCCTGGAAGATCATGGCGATGTCGCGGCCCCGGATCTGGCGGAGCTCCTCCCGGTCGATGCTCAGCAGGTCGCGGCCCTTGAAGAGGATCTCGCCGCCGACCACCCGTCCCGGCCGTGGCACCAGGCCGAGGATGGAGAGGGCGGTGACGCTCTTGCCGCACCCCGACTCACCGACGATGCCGAGCGTCTCCCCCGCGGCCAGGTCGAAGCTGACGTCCCGGACCGCCTTCACCTCGCCGTCGTCGGTGAAGAACGATGTGGAGAGCCCCTTCACCTCGAGCACCGGTTGGTTCATGGATCCCGTCATCAGCGTCGCTGCCTCGGGTCGAAGGCGTCGCGCAGGCCGTCACCGAAGAAGTTGAAGGCCAGCAGGGTGACCGAGAGGGCGATGGCCGGCCAGAGCAGGATGTAGGGGTCGAACCCCGCCAACAGCGGGGAGAACCCCTCGCTGGCCATCCCTCCCCAGTCCGCCTGGGGGGCGGGCACCCCGAAGCCCAGGAAGCTGAAGAAGGCCGAGGTGAGGATGGCGGCGGGGACGACGTAGGTGGTCTGCACGATGATCGGCCCCAGGGCGTTGGGGAAGATGTGGCCGAAGAGGATCTTGCCGGTGCGGGCGCCCCCGGCGCGGGCGGCCTCGATGTACTCGCGCTCACGGATGCTCAGGGTCTGCCCCCTCACCAGTCGGGCCATGTCCATCCACGTGCTGGCCGCGATGGCGATGATGATGTTGATCAGCCCCGGGCCCAGCAGGACGTAGAGGACGATGGCGATCATCAGCGGGGGGACGCCGTAGAAGACGTTGATGATCAGGGCGAAGATGGCGTCGGCGACGCCCCGCAGGTAGCCGATCAGGAGGCCGATGCTGACGCCCAGGACCAGGACGATGGCCGCGGTGATCAGGCCCACCGCCAAGGAGACCTGCGAGCCCACCATCAGCCGGCTGAGCAGGTCGCGCCCCAGGTCGTCGCAGCCGAGCGGATGGCCGGGGGTGCCGGGGAGGGCGTAGGTGGGGCAGACCCCGATCAGGTTGGGGTTGTACGGGGTCCAGAAGAGCGAGACCAGGCAGACGCAGGCGAGCAGGCCGAGGTAGATGATGGCGGCGAGCGCCAGCCGGTTGCGGCGCAGCCGGCGCAGCCCGTCCCGCCAGAGCCCGACCTGCTGGCGGGCCAGGGTGCCACCCTCGTACTCCGACCAGGGGGTGATGGTGGTGGCCATCAGTACCTGATCCTCGGGTCGACCACCGTGTAGATGAGGTCGACCGCCAGGTTGGACAGGCCGATGAGCAGCGCGAAGATGGTGAAGACGCCGACCGTCACGTTGTAGTCGTGCTGGAGGATGCTCTCCACGAACTCCTTGCCCAGGCCGGGGATGCCGAAGATGTTCTCGATCACCAGCACGCCGACCAGGATGCCCACGATGGTGGTGCCCAGGATGCTGATCACCGGGACCAGGGCGTTGCGCAGGGCGTGCCGGACGGTGATGACCCGCTCGCGCAGCCCCTTGGCCCGGGCGGTTCGGATGTAGTCCTGCTGGATGACCTCGAGCATGCTGGCCCGGGTGATGCGGGTGATCTGGCCGGAGGTGTAGAGCCCGATCGACAGCGCCGGCAGCCAGAGCTCTCCGATGGTGCCGTAGGTGCCCGTCCACACCGGTGAGTAGGCGAAGGCGCCGCCGGTGACGCTGCCGAGGAAGTCGGCGAAGATCATGATCCCGAGCCCGGCGATCACGAAGCTCGGCACCGTGTAGCCGATCACCGCCAGGCTGGTGAGCAGGTAGTCGACCCAGGTGTTCTGCCGGATGGCGGCGAGGACGCCGAAGGTCATCCCCAGGCCGATGGTGACGATCAGGGCCGCCCCCCGAGCTCGCAGCTGACGCTCAGCTCGCGGAGCACCAGCGGGGTCACCGCCTCGCCCCGGATGTAGAGGGAGACCCCGAGGTTGCCGTGGATCGCCCCCTTCAGGAAGTTCCAGTACTGGATCAGCACCGGCTGGTCGAGCCCGTACTCATGGAGGAGGAGCTGCAGCGTCCTGCCGTGGACCCGCTGGCTGATGAAGGCATTGCCGGGAAGCGCGTGCACCACCACGAAGACGACGAAGGAGACCACCAGCAGGGTGAGGGCGATGATCGCCAGCCGCTGGATGATGTAGACGAGCGTTCCCCGGGTCACCTTTCGGTACGGCCTCCCCGCCGATGAAGGAGGACGCCCGGCTCACGCGCCGGGCGTCCCGAAACTCAGCTTCCGGTCTGCCCTCTCAGTGGGAGAGGATCGAGATCTGGTCCCAGTAGTAGTCGAACCCGGTGTTCGAGCCGGCTCCCTTGACCCATGGCTGGATCAGGAAGTTGCCCACCGAGTAGTAGAGGGGGATGTAGACCACGTCCTGCTGCAGGATGGTGGCCAGCTGGTTGTAGAGCGGGAGCGCCTGAGAGATCGGCTCCGCGTCGGCCTGGTTCAGGATGCTGTCGTAGGTCGGGTCGTCGAAGCCGCTGGTGTTCGCCCCCGCCGCGGTGGCGAAGGTGCCCCAGAGGTTCGCGTACCAGTCCTGGGGGTTGTTGTAGTCGAACTGCCAGCCGTCACGCGACATCACGTACTGGCCGCCCAGGCGGTTGGAGATGAACTGAGAGGCGTCCCCGACCGGGTTCAGGTTGACGTGGACGCCGAGGTTCGTCTGCCACTCGTTCTGGAGGTACTCGGCGACCGGGTCGTTGAGCCCGCCGGTGTTGTAGGAGTAGGTGAGGTTGGCGGTCAGGGCCCCGGTGGGGTCGTACTGCTTGAGCAGCTGCTTCGCCTCGGTGGGGTTGTAGGCGGCCAGCGGGTCCTGGCCGTCGCCGAGGTTGCCGATCAGCCCCTTGGTGATCAGGCCTCCGGTCGCCGCGGTGCAGAGGAGGTCATGGCAGACGGTGCTGGCCAGCCCGGTCTTGTCGACCGCCAGGTCGAAGGCCTTGCGCAGGCCGATCGCAGAAGCCGAACTCGCCGACGAACGGGCCTCCCGTCTTCGGGTACCCGATGTTGAAGCTCAGCCACGTGGTCCGGCCCTTGGGCTGGGTCAGCAGGTCCTTGGCGAAGGACGAGCTCTTGATGCTCTCGATGGTCGGGTAGTCCAGGTTGCCGCTGTCACCACCGTACCCGATGATGCCGTAGCTCCCCTGCTTCCACGCCGCCACGGTGGTGGCCAGGGCCGAGGGATCCTTGATGTCGACGTCCACCTCGGTGAGCGTCGGCTTCGGGGAGCCCCACCAGTCCTTGACCGCCTTGAAGACCATCGACTGCTTGGGGATGAAGGAGGCGAGGTAGAAGGCCCCCGTTCCCACCATGCCGTCGGTCTTGCTGCTGGGCTTGGTCCACCAGTTGACCGGGTCGTTGTGGATGACGTTCTCGTCGACGATGGCCCCGGTGGTCCCCTCGAGGGTCCAGGCCGCCAGGCACCAGCCGCAGGCACTGGCGAGGGTGATCTGGACGGTCTCGCCGGTGAGCCCGTCAGGCGCGGTGAGGCCGCTCATCTCCAGGCTGGAGTTGCAGGTGGCACCCGCCGTGCCCTTGCCCCGGAAGCAGCCCCAGAGCCCGTCCTCGATGCTCTGCTGGAAGTTCAGCGGGCTGCCCGTGGTGCTCGCCGGAGGCGACCCGGCGGCCGACTGCACGGCTGCGAAGCCGGCGATCGCCGAGAGGTTGGAGGAGTACGGGCCCTGGAGGGCGACCGCCCGGTCCCAGGAGTAGAGCACGTCCTCGGCCGTCACCTTGTCCCCGTTGTCGAAGGTGGCGTTCGGGTTGAGGTGCACCGTGTAGGTCAGCCCGTCGCTGGAGATCCCGCCGTTGCTCGAGGTCGGGACCGCCGTGGCGATGTCGGGGACGATGTTGAGGTTGTTGTCGAACCGCCAGAGGTTGTCGAAGACGTTCTGCATGAACTCGGTGTCGACCTCGGCGTCCGCCTCACCCGGGTCCCAGGTCCCCGGGTTCTGGAAGGCGGGGAATTTCAGCACCTGGCTGCTGGCCAGGCTGGACGAGGACGACGACGACGTGCCGCTGGTGCTCCCACAGGCGGCGGCGACGACGGCCAGCAGGCTGACCCCCAGCATCGCCTGCCAGCGCCCGCGCCGCCCGCGCGCCTCACTTCCAGGATATGGTCTTCCCAACGTCATCTCACCCTCCTAGCCTGCACGGCGAAGCCCGAACTCGGAGCAGCGGTGGTCGGGCCGTCTGCGGACATCCCCACCGATGCCAAGTATTAAGGTTGGGAATGTACCCCTTCGCATCGCCCGTCGGCTATCACCCGCCGGGGTGAGGGCCGGAGGAGAGGGGTCGGAATGGGGCCGAGATCGTTCCTAAATGGTCAATCGAAGCTCTCGCCGGCAGCCCGTCCCCGGCTCAGCAGCCAGTAGGCGGCGGCGCTGACGGCGAAGCCGGCGACGAAGCTGAGATCCCCGGTCTGAGGATAGCGGCCGGCCACCACCCCCACGTAGAGGGACTGGTTCATGAAGGGGACGCAGGCGGCGATGCCGAGCAGGAAGGCGAGCACGCCCGGCCAGTTGCGGTGGCTCCGGTCGAAGACGAGCCGGGTGCGGAGCCGGCCCCGGCGCATCGCCCAGTCGGTGAGCACCACCCCCAGGAAGGCGACGATCCAGTAGGTGCTGAAGAAGAGGAAGTTCTGGTACGAGCCGCCGGTGCCTCCCGGCCCCACCTGACCGGTGTTGACGACCAGCCAGCCGACCACGAAGCCGATTACCCCGAAGCCCACCGCGGCGATCGCCCGGCGCAGCCGCGCGCCCACCCGGATGCCCATGCTGAGGAACGACATCGCGCTGCTGTAGAGGTTGATGGCGTTGGCCGAGATGGCGCCCACGCAGATGGCGAGCGGGGCGATCACCACCAGCACCTCGGGCAGCGGCCTGACGAACTGGCTGGTGGGGATCGAGGTGATCCCCCACTGGGTCCCCGCCACCGTCGCCAGCGCGGCGCCGGCGACCTCCAGCACCCCGCAGGCGACCATCAGCCCCGTCCCCGCCGCCATGGCCACCCGGATCGGACTGGTGGCACGGGGCAGATACCGGCTGTAGTCGGAGGCATACGGGTTCCAGCTCGCGGCGTAGGCGAAGGCGAAGAAGACCGCGATCATGAACGCCCCCACCGGCCCACCGCCCGCGGCCGCCGCGGCCGTGTCGAAGCCGGTTCCGGGACGCGCGTGCAGGAAGATCACCACGCAGCAGGCGGCGAAGACCACGGCGAGGAATGGGAAGACCGAGCGCTCGATGGCATGGATGAAGTTGTGGCCGGCGAAGGCGACAACGATCTCGACCACGACGACGATCCCGAGCGCCGGCACCAGCCCCGGCACCGGCAGCCCCACGGCGGCGCAGAAGGTGTGCAGGGCGAAGGCGCCGCTCACGCTGTTGACGGCCACCCAGCCGGCGCCCGCGGTCAGCACCTGGAGCCCCGCGGGAAGCAGGTTGCCGACGAAACCGAATGCGGCCCGGCTCTCCACCATCTGTGCCACCCCGAGCCGCGGCCCCATCACCGAGAGCAGCCCCTGGAACGTCGAGCCGAGGGCGGTGCCCAGCAGCAGGGCGACGGCGGTCGGCCAGAAGCCGCCCCCGAAGAGCACGACCGGGAGCACGCCGACGTAGACGGTGGCGAACTCCAGGTTGGGCGATGCCCACATCCAGAAGAGGTGGAGCGGACGGCCGTGCCGCTCCGATTCGGGGATGTACTCGATCCCGCCCGGCTCGACGGCCGCCACGCGGGCGCCGTAGGCGCCCTCGCGCACCGGGAGGGCGGCCTCCGCGGTCGCGGGAGCGGCGACCCGTGGCGGGGTCCCGAGCGCCCCCGTCACCGTGACCTTCCTCGGCGGCGGCTCACCTCTCCCGTCCTCCGGCCCCGGCCTCCTCGACGGCCGCGTCGAGCGCCGCCCGGAGCCGGGGCAGCTCGGTCACCGCACGGATCACCGCCACCCCGGCGGCACCGGCCGTGATGCAGGCCGCGGCATTGGTGAGGTCCACCCCGCCGATCGCGACCACCGGGATGCCCACCGCGCGGCAGATGGCGCCCAGGCCCTCCAGCCCGATGGCGGGTCCGGCGTCCAGCTTGCTCGGGGTCTCCCAGACCGGGCCGGCCCCGATGTACAGGGCGCCCTCGGCCTCCGCCGCCCGGGCCTCCTCCAGGCTGCCCGCGGAGCGGCCGAAGGGGATCCCCGCCCCCCGGGCGCTCTCCGCCCCCGGGTCGTCCTGGCCGAGGTGCACGGCCACTCCCAGCGCCCGCGCTGCCTCCAGGTCGTCGTTGATCACGATCATCGCGAGGTCCCGCACCCCGGCGATCGCCTGGCGGCCCACCTGCACCCGCCGCGCCGTGGGTGTGTCCTTGAGACGGAGCTGGACCACCGAGGCGCCGTTGCGCGCCGCCCACGCCGCGGCGCCGGCGTCGGCGACGATGGCATGGAGGATCACGCCGCTCCGCCCGCCGGGGTGAACTCGATGCGCGCCTCGGAGTCGAGGACCCCGGGGTCGAGCGCCGCCACCGCGTCGTAGAGGTTGACGTGGAAGCTGCCCGGCCCGCGGGCGCCCACCGCGGCGTGCTCGGCGGCGACCCCGTAGGCCGCCAGGGCCTCGGTCGCGGCGCGGAGCGGATCCTCGGGGTTGACCGCGGCGAAGCATCCGCAGAGGGCGGTCGCCATGCACCCAGTCCCGGTCACCTGGCCGAGCAGGGCCACCCCGTTGCTCACCGCCGTGCCCCCCCGCTGACCGGCGATGTGATCGACCGGGCCGGTGACCGCGACCGTGCATCCGAGGGCGTCCGCCGCGGTCAGCGCCAGACGCCGGGGATCGCCGGCGGAGACCGAGTCGACCCCGCGGATCTCCGCCGCCTCACCGACGAGGGCCGAGACCTCGGCCGCATTGCCCCGCACGATGGCCACCGCGACCTCGGCCAGGATGCGGCGCGCCGCGGCGGTTCGCATCCGGGTGGCTCCGACACCCACCGGGTCGAGCACCACCGGGGTCCCGCCCCGGTTGGCGGCGCGGCCGGCCCTCACCATCGCCTCCACCCACTCCGGGGAGAGGGTGCCGATGTTGAGCACCAGCGCGCCCGCCATCGCGACCATCTCCTCCACCTCGTCGAGCGCGTGCGCCATCACCGGAGAGGCGCCCAGGGCCAGCGTGATGTTGGCCGTCTCGTTCATGACCACGTAGTTGGTGATCTGGTGGACCAGGGGATGGCCGGCGCGGATGGCGGTGAGCGAGGCGGCCGGGGAGAAACCGGGGGCTGCTGCGGGCATGGGGATCACTCCGAGAGAGGGGCTGGGGTGGACGCGTGGTCGGCGGCGGGGGAGGCCGGCGCCGTGAAGGCCCGGTGGAGCACGTTGACGGGGCCGTCGCCGCGGCCGATCTCGACCAGACCATGCGCCACGGCCTCCGCCGCCACCCGGGCCGCGGTCCGGGCCGCGCTGAGCAGGTCGTCGCCGAGCGCCAGCCGCGCACAGAGGGTGGCGGAGTGGGTGCAGCCGGCCCCGTGGGTGGCCGGGACCCGATGACGGACCACCGGGATCTCGTGGTGCTCGCGGCCATCGAAGAGGTGGTCGACCGCCTGGTCGCCGTGGCCCCCGGTGACCAGCACCGCGGGGGCCCCCATCTCGTGGAGGCGCTCGGCGAGCTCCCGCCGGCTGCCCCGACGGCCGGTCAGGGCCTCGGCCTCGGGGAGGTTGGGGGTGATCACGGTGGCGCGCGGGAAGAGGCGCCGCACCAGGGTGGAGACGGCGTCCTCGCGGAGCAGGCGGGCTCCCGACGACGCCACCATCACCGGGTCGACCACCAGCGGGAAGCGGGTCGGCTCGAGCCAGCCGGCGACGGCCTCGATGATCGGGGCCGAGAAGAGCATGCCGGTCTTGGCCGCATCCACCCCGATGTCCTCCCCCACGGCGTCGAGCTGGGCCAGGATGAACGAGGCGGGCAGCTCGTGGATCGCCCGCACCCCGACCGTGCTCTGGGCGGTGAGCGCGACCAGGGCCGACATCCCGTGGCAGCCGGCGGCGGCGAACGCCTTGAGGTCGGCCTGGATCCCGGCGCCGCCGCCGGAATCCGAGGTGGCGATGGTGAGACAGCGCGCCACCGTCATCGCAGCCCTCCCTACGCTGGCATTACCCAGATCAGGTTCTCGGGTGTGATCTCAGCCAATCGGGGCACCCCGGGACCCTGGGAGCGTAGCACGCGGTTCGCGCCCGGGTCGGCGCCGCCCTGACCGGCCGATCGGGTGGCTGCGGCCGCCCGGTGGGACGCGCAGTCAGCGCAGCTCCGCGGGCTCGGCGCCGGCGTCGCCGAGCCCCACCCCGCCGGCGGCAACCGCACGGGCGCCCTCCGCGGCCGGTGACGCCGTCCCGGGCGCCCGCCGGGTGGCCAGGATCGACCCGGCCAGGATCAGGGCGAAACCCAGCAGGGCGCCGATCCGCAAGGGCTCGCCGAGGATGGTCACGCCCAGCACCAGCGCCACCGCGGGGTTGAAGTAGGTGATCACCGTCGACCGGACCGGCCCGATCTCGGCGATCAGGGCGAAGAAGAGGACGAAGGCGAGCGCGGTGCACACCACCCCGAGCGCCGCGGCGGAGGCGAGCGCGCGCGGGGTGGGGTGGCCGCCGGCGAGCTGGGCGATCCCCAGGGGGGCGTAGGCCACCGCCGCCAGGGTGAGCGATGCCGCCACCACGCCGATGGAGGGAAGGTGGGAGAGCTTCCGGGAGATGATCATCGGCCCCACCGCGTAGCCGACCGCGCAGAGGCCGACCTCGACCACGGCCCCGAGGTCGCGGGTCGAGATGTCGAAGCCGAGCAGGACGGTGACCCCCATCAGCCCGAGGCCGAGGCCCGCCAGCCGCCGGCGGTCGAGCTGGTGCTCGCTGCGGGTGACCCAGGCCAGCACCGCCCCGATCAGCGGGACGGCCGCGACCAGCAGCCCGCTCAGCGAGCTGGTCAGCCGGGTCTCCGCGCTGGAGAGCAGGAACCACGGGATGCCCAGCTCGGCCACCGTGTAGGCGATCACCCAGCGCCAGGCGGGGAGGACCGGCCGCAGCTCGCGGCGCGCGGCCGCCACCGGGACCAGCAGGACGGCCCCGATCCCGGTCCGGAGGAAGACGAGGCTCGCCGGCGTCATGCCCGAGACCGCGACCTTGATGAAGAGGTAGGGGATCCCCCAGATGACGCACATGACGACGAACAGGGCCAGGGCCCGGCGGCTCACCCGCTCATCCTCCGCGGCGCCGGGGAGACCGGGCTCCGCCCGCCTGCAACCGGTCCGGCACCGGACCGGAGGGCCACGCCCTCGGCGGCCCGGTGGTGGAGATGGAAGCACGTGATCCGCTGGAGCTGCGCGTCTCCCCGGCCCACCGCTACGGCGCCGCCAGCATGTCCGCCACCAGCCCGGTCCAGCCGGTCTGGTGGGACGCCCCGAGGCCGCTGCCGTCGTCGCCGTGGAAGTACTCGTGGAAGGGCAGCAGGTCGTGCCAGGCCGGGTCGCCCTGGAACAGCTCGTTGCCGCCGAAGACCGGCCGCCGCCCGTCCTGGTCGCGGAAGATCGAGACCAGCCGCGCGCAGATCTCGTCGGCGACCGCCCCGAGATGGAGCTGCCGCCCTGATCCCACCGGGCACTCGACGGTGAACTGGTCCCCGAGGTAGGCGTGGAAACGGCGCAATCCCTGGACCACCAGGTGGTTGAGCGGAAACCACACCGGTCCCCGCCAGTTCGAGTTGCCACCGAAGAGGCCGGTGCGCGACTCCGCCGGCTCGTAGTCGACCCGGGCCACCCGGCCGCCCGGGAAGCTCAGCACGAAGGGGTGCTCGGCGTGATACCGGGACACCGAGCGGAGCCCGTGAGGGCTGAGGAACTCAGCCTCGTCCAGCACGCGGGTGAGCAGGCGGCGCAGCTTCTCGGGATGGACGATGGAGAGCAGCTGGCGGTCGCGGTGGCCGGGGGCGTGGGTGTGCTCGACCACGCTCTGCACCTCCGGCTTGTTGTGGGTGTACCACGCCATCCGGGCGCGGAAGTCGTCGAGCTTGGCGAGCACCGCGGGCTCCAGCACGGTGACCGCCATCAGCGGGACCAGGCCGACCATCGAGCGCACCCGGATCGGGGTGTCGGTGCCATCGTCCCCGTGGATGGTGTCGTAGTAGAAGCCGTCGGTCTCATCCCAGAGTCCCTGGCGATTCATCGCCACCGCGATCAGCGTGAAGTGCTCGAAGAACTTGGTGGCGACGTCCTCGTAGGTGTCGTCGTGGTCGGCCAGGGTGAGCGCGATCTCCAGCAGGCCCAGGCAGTACATCGCCATCCAGGCGGTGCCGTCCGATTGCTCCAGCCTCCCCGCCACCGGCGGCGGCGCGGAGCGGTCGAAGGGGCCGATGTTGTCCAACCCCAGGAACCCGCCCGCGAAGATGTTGCGCCCCTCCGCGTCCTTGCGGTTCACCCACCAGGTGAAGTTGATGATCAGCTTGTGGAAGACCCGCTCCAGGAAGTCGTAGTCGCGGTCGCCCGCGATCTCGAAGACGCGCAGCGCCGCCCACGCGTGGACCGGGGGATTCACGTCCGATAGGTCCCACTCGTAGGCGGGTAGCTGGCCGTTCGGGTGCATGTACCACTCCCGGCAGATGAGGATCAATTGGCTCTTGGCGAACGATGGGTCGACGTGTGCCAGCGACACGCAGTGGAAGGCCAGGTCCCACGAGGCGTACCACGGGTACTCCCATTTGTCGGGCATGGAGATGACGTCACGGTTGTCGAGGTGACGCCAGTCGTGGTTGCGACCCGCGCGGCGCGACGCCGGAGGGGGAGGGAATGCCGGGTCGCCGTCCAGCCAGCGCTCGACGTCGTAGTGGTAGTACTGCTTGCCCCACAGCATCCCGGCGAAGGCCTGGCGCATCACCGCCGCCTCGTCGGTGCTCCGCTCCGCCGGGGTCAGCGCCGCGTAGAACTCGTCCGCCTCACGGCGGCGCTGCTCCATGATCGCGGTGAAGCCCTCCCCCAGGTCCGCGGGACCGGTGCCGCCGTGGAGGCGCAGGCGCAGCGACCCGGTCTCGCCGGGGGCGATGGTCAGCCGGTACCAGAGCGCCGCCTTGGTCCCCCGCTTTCCCGGATGAACCGTGGGCAGACCCGCGATCACGTGGTCGTTGATGCCGTCCTTGGGGTGCGCAGGCCCGTCGCCCCCCCAGAGACGGCGCGTGTTGGTCTCGTTGTCGCAGAAGAGCGGCTGGGCGCCGGGCAGACCGTCGAGCCGGCGGCGGCCGAGGACGTGGTGGGATGCCCGCAGGCTGCCGCCCTCGGCGCTGATCTCAGGTCGGTGGTGGCCGTCGTCCCACGACCAGGTGTTGCGGAACCAGAGGGTGGGAAGCAGATCGAGGTCGGCCGTCTCCGGCCCCAGGTTGCGCACCGAGAGCTCGATCAGGATGTCCTCGGGGGCCGCCTTGGCGTAGTCGGCGGTGATCTCAAAGCACCGCCCGGCGGTGAATACCCCGGTGTCGACCAGCTCGTACTCGGGATCCAGGCGGCCCCGGCGCGCGTTCTCCTCGACCAGCCCCTCGTAGGGGAACCGGGACTGCGGGTACATGTACCGCCAGCGCATCCACGAGTGGGTGGGGGTTGAGTCCAGGTACCACCAGTACTCCTTGGCGTCCTCCCCGTGGTTGCCCTGGTGACCGTCGAGGCCGAAGATCCGCTCCTTGAGGAAGGGATCCGCCCCGTTCCAGAAGGCGAAGGCGAGGCAGAGCGTCTGCCGGTCGTCGCAGATGCCGCCCAGGCCGTCCTCGTTCCATCGGTAGGCGCGCGAGCGGGCGTGGTCGAAGGGGAAGAATCTCCAGGCGTCGGCGTCGGCGCTGTAGTCCTCCCGGACCGTCCCCCAGCCCCGCTCGCTGAGGTAGGGCCCCCACTGACGCCAGGGGGCCCGGCCTCGCGGCACCTCCTGGAGGCGGCCCCATTCGGCCGTGCCGGCGGCGGGATGCTGGCTCTTCAAGCGCGGGGCTCCGGAGCGTGGGTGGGACGTCTCGATTCTCTCAGTGCCGCCGCCCAGGGCGCTCGCGGGATCCGGCCACCGGGGTGCTGCGCCCCTTCTCGCCCGGCAGGACATTTCGTGGCGAAATATTCGTCACGAAGCATCTGCGGGGGGAGATCTGCCGCACGAGCCCCGGAAAGCTCCGCCGTAGCTATCAAATGCACCGGTCCATCTGCCACCATCCGTCCGATGCCTGAGTCCCATGACACCCACGTCGAGCGCAACGCCACCGAGCTGGAGCGGCTCCGTGCCGTGGGGGCGGGGGTGCTTGCCGGTGAGATCACCCCGCGGCTCCCCGGCGGCTGGACCGCCTCCGCGGTCTTCGCCCACCTCGCCTTCTGGGACCGGCTGGTGATCGCCCGCTGGGATCGCTACGACCGGGAGGGGGTCATCGATGATCTGCCCGACGCCGCCATCGACCTGGTCAACGACGCCGCCCTCCCGCTCTGGCTGGCCCTCAGTGGGGGCGCCGCGGTGGTGCAGGCGATCGACGCCGCCATCCACGTCTGCGAGCGGATCGCCTCGCTGAGCCCGGCCGCCGTGGCGGCGGCGCTCCAGACCGACCGGCTCTGGATGGTCGATCGCACCTACCACTGGTCGCCCCACCTGGACGCGCTGACCGGCGTGCCGGATGCCCCGTCGCGGGTCGGGAACGGCCGGCTCGAGCCGCTGGCGGAGGACGCCGGCAGGGCTCAACCCCTCGCCCAGCCGATCTGAGCTCGGCGGGACCTGACCGGACCCTCTGCCTCAGCCCTCCCCGACGCGTTTCCGCAGGAAGAGGAAGACCGAGGTGAACTGCCGGCGGCGGTGTTCGAAGACGATGCCGGGGTAGTCGGTGACGCCGCGCCTCGCCTCGATCAGGGCCTCGGAGAGCGGCTTGACCTTGCCCATGGTGGCGGGGCTGATCCCGAAATCGATCGGTTCCACCAGGTCGAGGTCGGAGCAGGCGGCGGCCAGCCCGGTGATCTCGGAGGGGGTGAAGAGGGCGAGACCGCGTCCGCTGTGGCCGGCGACACCGTTCACCACGCACTCGGTGGCGACCGCGACGATGCCACCGGGACGCACCACCCTCGCCATCTCCCGCAGTGCCGCCCGGGCGGCGTCGACGCCCCCGAAGTGCTCGATGGAGCTGAGTGAGAAGGCGACGTCGAAGGTGCCGTCCTCGTGGTGGAGATCGAGGCCGTCCATCCACTGCACCACCAGCCGGTCCCTCCGGTACGGGAGCCGGGCGAAGCGATCGGGGTCGACCAGCATCCGGCCATCCCCCTCGAGGGACCGGAACCGCCCCCCGCCGTAGACGTCGGTCGCGAACACCCAGCGCGCGTGGTTGGTCAGCTCGTAGACGGGCTCCTCGTGGCCCGCCCCCACCGAGATCACCAGGCCGTCCTCGCGGAGCGCGGCGAGCTCCTCGATGCCCGCCAGCAGCTGGGCGAACTCCCAGTGCTTGCGGTGCTCCATCCCCCGGGGGAAGTCCGCCGAGGCCGCGCTGAGGTAGGGGAGGCAGCGCCGGAGCGCCGCGACCCGCCGCGGGTCCCGCCAGTCCTCCAGCTCGCAGAGCTTGCAGAGGGGTGGGCGGCGGCTGAGGTCGACGGCCGCGGGGTCCCGCACCGTGACCCTCACCGCGCCCGGATCGGGCGCCGGCGCGGGAGATGGGCGCCGTGCCGCCAGGCGGAGTCGCAGGGCGGCGGTCTCGCCCGCCAGCGACCGTGCCCAGCCCGGCCGTCGCATCGTCATGGGCGGATTGTCAGGGAGCGGTTGCCGCCCTCGCTCCCGTCTGCTCCTCGCTGACCTCCCACAGCCGCCGGGCGGCCGCCGCGTCCTGGGCTGCGGCGCTCGGCGTCTTCCTGCGGCGATTGGCGAAGTACCCGCCGCTCTCCGACGAGACCTCGGGCGAGTCGGCGAGCCAGACCAGCGTGTCGGCGCCCTTCTCCGGGCTGCGGGCGAAGGGCCGGGCGAGGCTCATGCCGAAGGCCGTGAACCCCCCGTTGTTGCGGTTGAAGCCGCTGGCCACGAAGCCGGGGTGGAAGCAGTTCGCGGTCACGCCCGTCCCCTCCAGCCTCCGGGCCAGCTCAATGGTGAAGAGGATGTTGGCCAGCTTGGTCTCCCCATAGCGGCCGAATCCCCACCCCCGGTACCCACTCTCCGCGTTCAGGTCGTCGAAGGGGACGTGGGCGCCGTGGTGGGCGCCGGAGCTGGTGGTGACGATCCGGGCGGGGGCGCTGGCCCGGACGCGCTCCATCAGCAGGTTGGTCAGCAGGAAGGGGGCGAGGTGGTTGACCGCCCAGGTGAGCTCCAGGCCGTCGACGGTGAGCTGCCGGGAACCGTAGATGGCCCCCGCGTTGTTGATGAGGACGTCGATCCTGGGATGGCCGGCCAGGATCGTCGCCGCCAGCGCGCGAACCGACGCCTGCGAGCTGAGATCCGCATCGAGAACCTCGACCTCGGTGCCGGCCCCGCCCGCGGCGGTGATCTGGCTCACCGCGGCCCTGGCCCGCAACTCGCTGCGGGCGACGATGGAGAGGCGCGCGCCCCGGCGGGCGAGCTCGCAGGCGGCGGCCAGCCCGATGCCGCGGGTCGCCCCGGTGATGATCACCCGCTTGCCGGCGACCCCTGTCCATTCCTGCATGACGGTCTCCCAGGTTCACGCTCCGGCCGGCCGTGGCGCCCAAGCGGGCCCGCGCGCGAGCCGGCGCTCTCGACACGCGGTGAGCCTACGCCCTCGGCTCGGCGGCGGGATGGATGGCGATGGTGACCTTGACCGCCGCATGCAGCTGCGGCCGGGCGGCGGTGCGGAACGCGCTGCGCCACTCGGTGAGCGGGAAACGGTGTGTCAGCCAGCCCGGCCAGGGGAGATCCTCCGCGGCGAGCATGGTGAGCGCGGTGTCGAGATCCTGGCGGCGGTAGCCGTTGGACCCCACCACGGTGACCTCCTTGAAGTAGGTGAGGGTCGCCTGGCTGCGCCGGGCGCGGCCCACCCCGACCCGCACCACCGTCCCCCCCGGGCGGACGATGGCCAGCGCCAGCTCGGCGGTGGCGGTGCTGCCCACCGCGTCGATCACCGCCGCCGCCCCGCCGGAGAGGAGCCAGGGGAGGCCGCGCCACGGCCGGCTGAGACGGCCCCCGGTGGCCTCGGCGACCCGGTCGACCACGGCGCGGGGATGGTGGGAGATGGCCTCCGCGCCCAGCGCCGCCACCAGGGGGGGCTGATACGGCCAGGCCGCGCTCACCATCACCCGACCGGCGCGGCGCCGGCGGAGAGAGGCGGCGACCCCCAATCCGATCGTGCCAGCGCCGAGGACGACGACGAGATCGCCGCCGGCCACCCGCTCGCCGGCCAGGGCCTGATCGGTGGCGTGGACCCCCACCGCCAGCGGGTCGGCGAGCACCCCGGCACGGGGCTGGAGCCCGTCGGGCAGCCGGTGCAGCTGGGAGCGGTGAGCGACCATCCGGGTCCCCATCCCTCCGGGCAGGCCGCGGATGTTGCCGGTGTGGATGCCGCTGCCCGCCACTCCCGGGATCGGCTCACCCTGGTGGGCGCAGAGCGGCAGCAGCCCGCCGGCACAGGCGGTGCAGGAGGGCAGGCCGCGCGGCGCGCACCCGAGCCAGGGGTTGACCACCACCAGCTCTCCGGCCGCGAGGCCCGAGCTCGCCGGGTCGCTGATCCGGGCCACGATCTCGTGGCCCATCACATGTGGGAAGGAGACCAACCCCGAGAGCGGGTTGTCCAGGTCGGCCTGCAGTGTGGCCTCGGTGACGTCGCTGCCGCACACGCCGGTGAGGACCGGCTCCAGGGTGGCCCAGTCGAGGCCCGGGGGGTCCGGATCGGGCAGGTGGCGGAGGCCAAGGGGCCCGCGGCCGCTCAGCGCCAGCACCGGATCCACCCGGCTCAGGGCCCCCGCGACGGCGAGCCGCACCGGTCGCGGATCGAAGAGGAGCCCGAGCATCAGCGGGGGGCCAGGGGGTGGACGCTGCGCACGACCGGAACGGTACCCGAACCGCGGTGGGTGGCTCGCGCCCCGGCCCACTCCACGCGCCCCGCGACAGCCGCCGCCCTCTTGAGGGCGCACTCCTGGTTAGGGACAGCTACGTCCTCAACTGGCTGGAGAGCTGATGACAGGCGCCGAACGACCCGGAGGTGCGCCGAAGCGGCTCGGCTGCGCCGAACCACCTGGGCTGTGCCGAACCGTCTGGGCTGCGCCGGAAGCCTCGAGGGTGGGCTCGCCAGGCTCCGAGCCGGGGGGCGCTCCGCAGCTCCGATCCAGGCTCAGGAGTTGACCATATGGGGGGCGATCTCGCGAGACCGCTCCAGGAATCGCCGGATCTCCAGGAGGGCGGCGATCCCCTCGCCGACCGCGGCGCCGAGCTGCTTGGTGGAGCCCGCGCGGACGTCGCCGGCGCAGAAGACACCCGGCATCGACGTGGCGTATCCGTCGGTGACCACGAAGCCCCAGCGGTCCAGCTCCACGGTGCCCCTGAGGAAGGCGGCGTTGGGGTCGAGCCCGATGAAGACGAAGGCTCCGCGCGGGTGCCAGTGGAACTCCTCGCCGCTCGCCCGGTCGCGGGCGACCACCTCCTCGAGCTTGGGCCGGCCCCGGAGCTCGACCACCTCGGTGTTGGTGTGGACGGCGAACTTGGGATTGGAGCGCACCTTGTCCTGGAGGAGCCGCGAGGCCTTCATCTCGGGGGCGAACTCGACGATCCGGATCCGATCGGCGAACTGGCTGAGGAACATCCCCTCCTCCAGCCCCGAGTTGCCGCCGCCGACCACCAGCAGCTCCTCCGCCCCCCTGTAGAAGGGGCCGTCGCAGGTCGCGCAGAAGTGCACGCCGGCGCCGATCAGCTCGTCCTCCCCGGGGACTCCGAGCCGCCGGTAGGAGGAGCCGGTGGCAACCAGCACCGCCTCGGCACAGACCCGCTGACCGCCGGCGAGGCGGAGCACCGTGTCGCTGCCGTCCGCCTCCAGGCCGTCGACCCCCACCGCCGCCAGCATCTCCACACCGTAGCGGCGCGCCTGGGCGACGAACCTCTCGGCCAGCTCGGCACCGCCGATGCCGTCGGGGAATCCCGGGTAGTTGTCCACCCTCTCGGTGACCCCGGCCTGCCCACCCAGTGCGCTGCGGTCGACCACCAGGGCGCTGATCCCCTCACGCGCCGCGTAGATCGCGGCGGCGAGCCCCGCCGGTCCTCCTCCGACGATCGCCAGCTGGTAGGCGGACCGATCCGCCTCCAGCTTCAGCCCCAGCCGCCGCGCGAGGTCGCCGTCGGACGGCTCCACAAGGGGGTCGCCCTCCGGGAAGACGATCGTGGGGATCGCCCGTCCGCCCTTCTGGAGCTCCTCGACGAAGCGGAGCCCCTCGGCGTCCTCGTCGACGTCGACCCAGCGGAAGGGAACCCGGTGCTCGGCGAGGAACTTCTTGGACCGCTTGCAGTCCGGGCACCACGGCGCCCCGTACACGGTGATCTCGGCCATCCTGCCACTCCCCCTGAACTCGACACCGGATCCGGCCTCCCCAAGTGTGCACCTCCGGCGGGGCACGCCCGTGCGCACCTCCGGCGGGGCACGCCCGCGGAGCGCTCCCGGCGGCGGCGTTCAGCCCGGCCGGCTTCCCGCGCGGCCCCCGCGATTGCAATCTGTCGTGGTCCTCACTGACTGCAGTCAAAGTCCCTCGCCAAGCCCTCCCCGGGCCGCCACGGTCGCCGTTCCGGCCCCGGGACTGGCCGGGCTCAGGCCTCGTCGACAGTAAACGGTGGGGTTCTCCTCGACAGTAAACGCGTGGGCGTCCGCGAGGTCGCCGGTGCAGAGCCGCACCGCATTTCCGGGCCACGCCCGCCCGTCGACCGTCGACCCCCGTCACGGACTCTCGTCAGGACGTGTCCGTCTTTTCACAGCCCCCATGAAATGATGCCGCCGTCAAATGGCCCCGCCCAGCGTCATCGGACCTGACGACTGGGATGCGCCGCCCGGGGAAACCGCCAAGTGAAGATCCTGCCCAATCCGCGGCTCACGTCACCCGGGGGGAGAGGGGTCTGACGTGCCCACCGCGCCCGCGCCCAGCGTGAATGCGGGTCAGCTCGCCCTGCTGATCCCGGTCGGGAGCGACACGTATGCGCTCCCGCTCGAGGCCGTGCGCGAGGTGGTCGTCGACCCGAGGGTGACTGAGCTGCCGACCTCGCCGGCGGTGGTGCGGGGGGTCTTCAACGTTCGCGGCGACATCGTGCCTCTGCTCGACACCGCGCTGTTGCTCGGGCTGCGCCCCGTGATCGAGGAGCCCTACGCGGTGCTGATCGAGACCGCCCACGGAATCGCCGGGCTGGTCGCCACCGAGATGCCCATGACCGTCCGGCTGAGCGAATCGGTGGGGCACTCGGATATGGAGGGGACCACCGAGACCTACCTCGTCGGCAACTCCCGGCTCGCCGTCGCTCTGGATGTGTCGACCCTGCTGAGCCCAGCACGGATCTCGCGGTGAGCGGCTCCGATCCGTTCCCCGAAGGCGACTTCCAGCGGCTGTTCGCGACCGAGGCGGAGGGCCGGCTCGACACCCTTGTCGACGAGCTGCTGGAGCTGGAGAAGGGTGGAGCGAACCCCGAGCGGGTGGCTTCGCTCTTCCGAGAGGCCCACACCATCAAGGGGGGCGCCGCGGTGGTCGGGATGCCCCACGTCGCCCGGGTGGCCCACGCCCTGGAGGATCTCCTGGAGGAGGTCCGCCGCGAACGGCGGGGTGTCGACACCCCCCTCATCGAACTCGGTCCTGGCCGGGGTCGACGCCATCCGCAGCCTCATCCCCCTCGCCGTGGCGGGGGAGGATCACGAGCTCGCCGCCTTCGAGGCAGAGCAGCGCCTCCGCATCGCCGTGGGCGGGCCGCCCGTCGCCGGCGAGGAGGCGGCCGCTGCCCCGGTCCCGACCGGGCCGGATGTCGCGGTCGCCGCCGCCCTCCCCGTCGCGGCCGCCACCCTCCCTGCCGAGCCGGCCGTCGGGGCACCCGGCGCTCCGCCCCCCACCGCCGAGGGGCCCACCGGCGCGGCCGCCTCCCCCGCCCCCCTGAGCGCCCCCCCGGAGGTGAAGCAGGCCGGGCCCCCACGCGGCGTCGCGGCCCGCCGGCCGGCCACGGCGGCGCCCGAGCCGCCCCCGGCACCGCCCGAGCGGCCCCTGGCGCCGCCCGAGCCACCGGCCGCCGCGGGCGCGAGCTCCACCGCCCCGGAGCCCTCCGACGATCGCGGGGATGCAGCTCAGGCGCTCGACCCGGTGACCGGCCAGGCTCCGCCGGCGGGGGCCGCGGTCTCCGCCCACGCCGAGCCGGCCCGGCCAGCCGCCGCCGAGATGGTCCAGATGCCGGTCCACCGGATCGACGAGCTGGTCCGCCTGATCGGCGAGGCCTCGGCCGCCACCCTCCGTCTGGGCAGTGCCCTGCTGGAGCGCCTGGAGCGCGACCCGTCCGGCATGACGGAGTACAGGGACCTGGTCCGCTCCCTCAACGAGCTCCAGGAGCTCGCCCTGCGGGCTCGGATGGTCCCGGTCATGTCGCTGGCCCCGCGGCTCCGCCGGGCGGTGCGCGACCTGGCTCGGGAGACCGGCAAGGAGGTCCGCTTCGAGACCCGTGGCGAGGACGCCGAGATCGATCGTGGGGTCCTGGATCGCCTCGCCGATCCCCTCCTCCACCTGGTCCGCAACGCCGTGGATCACGGCATCGAGTCACCGGACGAGCGGCGTCTCCGCGGCAAGCCGATGGAGGGGATGGTCCGGCTCCACGCCATGCAGCTCGGATCCGAGGTGGTGATCGCGGTCAGCGACGACGGGCGTGGCATCGACGTGGCCAGGGTGCGCGAGGCCGCCGGCAGCACCGACCACACCGCCATGGAGATGGACGACGAGGCCGCCCTCTATCTGATCTTCCGCTCCGGGCTCAGCACCGCCACCAGGGTCACCGGCGTCTCCGGTCGCGGCGTCGGTCTGGACGCCGTCCGGGCCAGCCTCAACGCGGTGCGTGGGCGCATCGAGGTCCGGTCCGACCCCGGGCTCGGCACCGAGTTCCGGATCGCGGTCCCGATCACCATGGCCACCCTCCGCTGCCTGGTGATCAACTCCGCGGGCCAGGCCTACGCGATCCCGCTCCACTCGGTCCGCGCGGTCCTGCCGCCCCAGCCGTCGGCGACGGTCGGAGGGCGGGCGATGACCATGGTGGAGGGCCGCCCGGTGCCGATCAGCAGCCTCGCCTCGGTGCTCGGCACCGGCAACGGGGTCGAGGGACCGTCGGTGGTGGTGGCCGGCCTCACCCGGAGCCACGCCTTCAGGGTCGACGATCTGGTCGACCAGCGTGACGTCGTGGTCAAGGGTCTCGGCGAGCTCATCCCCCGTCTGCCCGCGGTCGCCGGCGCCGGGGTGCAGCCCGACGGCAGCATCCTGCTGGTCCTGGAGGCTGCCGGTCTGATCGAGCGGGCGCGCCGCATGGACAGTGGTGACCGCTCCGTCGAAGCCGCCGAGGGAGGCCGGCGCGATGCCCCGGTCGCCCGGCGCGCCGCCTCGATCCTGGTGGTCGACGATGCTCTGACCGTGCGTGAGCTGCAGCGCTCGATCTTCGAGAACGCCGGCTATCGGGTCTCGGTCGCCACCAATGGCGAGGAGGCCCTGACCCTCATCTCCGAGGAGCGCCCCGACCTCGTCCTCACCGACGTGCAGATGCCGCGGATGGACGGCTTCCAGCTCACCGAGGCGATCCGCGGCCAGCCCGCTCTCGCCTCGGTACCGGTGATCATCCTGACCTCGCGGGGCAGCGACGAGGACCGCCGGCGCGGCCTGGAGTGCGGAGCCGACGGCTACATCGTGAAGAGCGGCTTCGACCAGTCGGCGCTGCTCTCGGCGGTCGAGCACCTGCTGGGAGCCGAGCGGTGACGGGCGCCGCCGCCGCAGGCGTCGCCGGCCCTCGCATCACCCATCCGGCGCGGCCGCGGGAGACTTCGACGTGCCGGTGAAGGACACCCTGCGGGTGCTGGTGGTGACCGCGCAGACCGGGCCCTGGGCGGCCGAGCTCTTCCGGTCGGTGGAGGCTGATCGCGACGCCAGCGTGGTGGGCCAGGTCTCGCCGGGCGACGCCGCCGGCTACGTCAGCCGCGACCATCCGGACGTGGTCAGCCTGGACATGACCGGGCTGGACGGCAACGGCCGGGCCGCCGGCCTGGTTCGGGAGATCCTCGTTCTCGCCCCGGTCCCGATCCTCCTCCTGGTCCCGTCCGACCAGCGCCGGGACGCCTCGATGGCGGCGGTGGTCGCGGGCGCCGTGGAGGTCATGACCTTCCCACCCAAATGGGACGTCTCGGTCGGCGCCGACCTGCGCCGCCGGCTTCAGGCCCTCGGCCGCCTCTCGGTCCGCCGCCGCGAGCGGCTCCGGCGCCAGATCGTCCGGGATCCCCACCCCAACGGGTCCGGTCCACACCGGCGCAGCTTCGAGGGGGTGGTGGGGCTGGCCGCCTCCACCGGGGGTCCCCCGGCGCTGGCCCGGGTGCTCGCCGGTCTCGGGGGCCTGGAGCGGCCGGTGGTGGTCGTCCAGCACCTGCAGTCAGGCTTCGTCGACGGCTTCCTCGGCTGGATGAGGCGCGAATCCGCGCTCCCGGTGGAGCTGGCCGTCGACGGCGCCGCGCTCCGTCCGGGGTTGGTGCTGGTGGCACCGCCGGGTCTGCATGTCTCGGTCCGCCGTGGTCACCGCATCGCCCTGGGCGACGAGCCGGTCACCCTGCACCGGCCCTCCGCCGACGTCCTCTTCCACAGCATGGCGGAGCACTGCGGGGCCGCCGGGATCGGGGTGATCCTCACCGGCATGGGGGATGACGGCACCTCCGGGCTGCTCGCGCTGCGCCGCAGTGGCGGGGTGACGATCGCCCAGGACGAGGCCACCTCGGCGGTCTACGGGATGCCCAAGGCCGCCTACGACAGCGGTGCCGCCGCCCAGGTGGTCCCCCTCGCGGAGGTCGCCGCCGCGGTGCTGCGGGCGGCGGCCACGCCGGTGTCGGTATGACCAGCGAGATCCTGCTCGACGCCGCCCGCCAGGTCGTGGAGCGCACCGTCGGCCTGCGCCTCGACCCCGCTCAGCGATACCGGCTCGACTACTGGCTGCATCACACCGCCGCCCAGCGCGGGGTGGCCGACTCCGAGCTCGTGGACGAGATCGCCGCCGAGGGACCGGCGCTGCAGGCCGTCCTCGACGAGCTCACCGTGCAGGAGACCTCCTTCTTCCGCGACCCGGCTCAGTTCGCCGCCTTCCGCCGGGACGTGGTGCCCACCCTGCGCTCCCCGCTCACCGTCTGGAGCGCCGGTTGCGCCGGGGGGCACGAGCCCTACAGCATCGCCATGGTGCTGGCCGAGAGTGGCATCGCCAGCTGGCGGGTGGTGGCCTCCGACATCTCCTCGCGGGCGCTCCGGCAGGCCCAGTCGGGTCGCTACGACGAGCGGCAGCTGACCGGGCTCGGGGAGGCCGAGCGGAGCCGCTACCTGCGCCGCGCCGGCACCCAGTGGGAGGTGGTCCCCGAGCTGCGCCAGAACGTCACCGTCTTCCGCCACAACCTCATCCGCGACCCCCACCCCCGCCAGGCGGCGGGCGCGGAGGTCGTCTTCTGCCGCAACGTCCTCATCTACTTCGATCGCGCCGACGTGCTGTCGGCGCTCGATCGGATCGCCACCACCATGAACCCGAGCGGCTGGGTCTTCCTCGGCTACTCCGAATCGCTCTGGCAGGTCAGCGAGCGCTTCCACCTGGTCCGGGTGGGGAGCGCCTTCGCCTACCGCCAGCCGGAGGCGACGCTGCCGGATCCGGCCGCCGGGCTTCCCCCCGAGATGGACCGGAGAACCGCGGGACGGGGGGCGTCCTCGAAGCGGTCCGCGCCGGGGGAGGACGGCTCGGCCCCGGGGCGCGGTGGCCGGGCCCGTGGGGCGGCGACCTCGTCGGATGGCGACGGCTCCCGGCCCGGCGTGCCTCCGGCGGCCAAGCTGGGGTCCGCTCGGGCCGCCGAACCGGCGCCGGCCCTGGCCGTGCGCGAGCGGGGCGGTGACCCGATCCCCACCATCGCGGGTCTGCTCGCCGAGGGGGAGGCCGGTCTGGAGGCGGGCGACCTGGCGGCCGCCGTGTCGGCCCTGCGCAAGGTGGTGTACCTGGATCCCGACCACGCCATCGCCCACTTCCAGCTGGGCCTCGCCTTCGAGCTGCTGGGCGAACAGGGACAATCCCGGCGGGCGCTCAGCGCCGCTCGGGCCGCGCTCGGCCGCAGCACCGCGGCCGCCGAGGCGGCGCTCGAGGGTTATCAGATCGCCGAGCTGGTCCGGCTCATCGACCTCCGGCTCACAAGGACAACCGAGCCATGAAGACCCTGGTCCATTTCGCAACCGAGACCGGCGAGTGGGCGGTTCCCATCGACCGCGTCCAGGAGGTGCGGCTGGCGGTGGGGATCACCCCCCTGCCCGCGGCCAAGCCGGGCATCGCCGGCCTGCTCCGGCGCGGCGACGAGGTCATCGCGGTCCTCTCGCTGCTCGGCGCCGGCGCCGGCCACGTCCTGGTGATCGACGGCGACGGCGAGCGGTACGGGCTCCTCGCGGAGACCGCCATCGGCATCCTCCGTGTCGAGGAGGACGAGATCGGGGCCCCGCCGAACGGCCAGGAGGACCCCGTGGTGGCGGGGGTGATCCGGGCCGACGGCGGACGGATGATCCTGCTGCTCGACACCGACGAGCTCTGCAGGGTGGTGCGGTGAACGGCACCATCCTGGTCGCGGACGAACTCGATGGTCGTCCGCGCCGTGCTCCGCCGCCAGCTCGAGGCGGACGGGCACACGGTCGTCGAGGCGGTCGACGGCGAGGAGGCCATCATCGCCTGCCGCGAATACAGCCCCGACGTGGTGCTGCTCGACGTCGAGATGCCGGTGCTGGATGGCCATGGCACCCTGGAGCGGCTCAAGTCCGACCCCGACCTCAAGGACATCCCGGTGGTCTTCCTGACCGGGCGCGTCGACACCGCCGACGTGGTCACCGGGCTCCGGCTGGGAGCCCATGACTACCTGCGCAAGCCGTTCGAGGCCAACGAGCTGATGGCGCGGGTCAGCGCCGCGCTCAGGACCAAGGAGCTGCAGGACGAGCTGCGCCGCCGCAACGCGGAGCTGGACCGGGTGTCGCGCATCGACATGCTGACCAACATCTACAACCGGCGCCACCTCGACGAGCACCTCCGCCGAGCCATCAGCGGCGCCCGGCGTCACGGCCGGACCGTGGGCGTGCTGCTCGTCGACATCGACCACTTCAAGGACGTGAACGACCAGCACGGCCACCTCGCCGGCGACGCCGTGCTCAAGGAGGTGGCCGCCCGCCTGCAGGGCGCGATCCGCACCGAGGACGCGCTGGGGCGGTGGGGTGGCGAGGAGTTCATCGCGGTGCTCACCGACACCCCCGGCGAGGCGATCGGGGTGCTCGCCGAGCGGATGCGCCAGGCGATCGCGAGCACTCCCTTCGTCCTCGACGACGGCACCCGGATCCGGGTCACCGTGAGCATCGGCCACACCGCCGGGACCGAGGACGCGGAGGTCCTGGTGCACCGCTCCGACGACGCCCTCTACGTCGCCAAGGAGGCCGGGCGCAACCAGGTCGCCGCCGCCTGAGCCGGCCTCACCCTCGGGAGCTCAGCGCCCGCCGGTAGGCCCGCTCGTGGGCGTCGAGGGTGGCCTCCAGGTCGAGGGTCTCCTCGGCGTGGCGGCGGCATGCCCCGCGGCTCAATTGATCCGCGCGCCCCACCCCCGCAGCCGCCCCGGCGACGTCGCCCGGGGCGACCAGGATCGCGGTCACGCCGTCCTCGACCACCTCGGGGAGCCCGCCCCGGCGGAAGCCCACCACCGGGGTCCCGCAGGCGTTGGCCTCGGCGGCCACCAGCCCGAAGGGCTCGTCCCAGGCCGGCGGGCAGAGCACCGCCGCCGACCTCCCCATCTCGAGCCAGAGGGTGCGCCTCTCCAGCGCGGGCCGGACCTCCACGGCCGCGGGCGGGAAGCTCGGAGCGCCGTCCCGCAGGAGCCCCCTGACCCGGGCGGCGTACTCGGGGTCGTACTCGGGGCCGCAGAGGAGGAGGGGCCGCCCCGCCGCCCGGGCGATCTCCACCGCCTCCAGGGCGCCCTTCTCCGGGGAGAAACGGCCGGCGAAGAGGAGGCGGGTCGAGGTGGAGGTCACCCGCCAGGGGATGCTGCCGATGGGGAGCCCGGGACGCAGCACGCAGTCGACCGGGACCAGGCGGCGCCAGGCGCCGGCCTGGGCCTCGGAGACCGCGGCGACCAGTGGGGGGTTGGCGCCGGTGGCCGCGGCGGCCAGGGCGGACCCGATCCGCGCGTCGGCGGGCATGTGGAGGGTGTGGACCACCGGGGTCGCCAGGGTTGCGGCATGGAGGATCGCCGGCGCATCGAAGGCGTGGTTGTGGACCAGGTCGAAGCCGCCTGATCCGATCAGCGCCGCGGTGGCCGCGAAGGCCTGGATGGCGCGCTCCTCGGCGGCGGCATCCTGGGTGGGCCTCCGCCCGGGGCGCACCAGGGTCGCCCGCAGCGCGTCGGCGTCGACCGCGGCCTCCACCACCGTCACCCCGTCCACCCTCGAACCGCGCGGCGCGTAGACGGTGACGTCGTGGCCGCGCCGGACCAGGCCGCGGGCGAGGTCGACCAGGAAGGTCTGGACCCCGCCCAGCTGGGGCTCGGCGAGCGGCGCGATCAGGGGTGCGACCAGGGCTATGCGCATGCGAGACTGCGCCATTGAACCGCCTTCACCGATTCGAAAGGTGGGTTGGCGTGGAATGAGAACCGCTACGCGATCCTCCACCTCCCAGGGTGGTGCCGGCCGCCGCGGCGACCGGCGCCACCCCCAGCTCCTGCTGAGCGCATCCATGGCTGCGCTGGGGCTCGCCATGGTCTCCTGCGGAACCGCGGGCGCGTCCGGCGGCACCGCCTCCACCGGGTTCCGGTACGGCGACCTCACCGGCGGGGTGCTGGTCAGCGTCAGCGGCTCCACGCTCATCCTCAGCACCGCCGGCGGGAACGTGAACGTCGCGTTCAGCAGCTCGACCTCGATCAGCAAGACGAGCACGGGCAGCCTCGCGGACATCGCGGTCGGCAGCTGCGTGACGGCGACCGGAGGGGTGGACTCCATGGGCGTGATCACCGCCACCTCGGTGACGGTCTCGCCCGCGGTCAACGGCGCCTGCGCGGCCGCTGCGTACACCGGGGGGAATCCCGGCGGCTTCCCGGGAGGACGGCTCGGGGCCAGCCCGAGGGCGCGGCCCTCCGGCGGGTTCGGCTTCGACTTCGCCAGCATGCGCGGCGTGGTCACCGCGGTGGACGGCGCCACGCTCACCGTGCGGGCCACCACCGGCTCCAGCCAGACCCTCACCGTCCCCACCACCGCCAGGATCTCCACCACCGCCGGCGGCTCCACCTCCGACCTGGTCGCCGGCTCCTGCGTGGCCGCCATCGGCCCGCGCGGCACCTCGGGGACGGTTCAGGCCCGCTCCCTGCTCATCGAGCCGGCCGGGGCCTCGGGATGCTTCACCGGCGGAGGCGGCTTCGGTGGCTTCGGGGGCGGTGGTTACCCCGGTGGGACCACGACCACGTCGTGATCCGTCCGAGATGAGCCGGGCGGGATGCGCTCGGGCCCCGGCTGCAGGAGACTGATGCCATGCGGATCCTTGTCGCCGAGGATGACCCGGGCCTCCAGGCGGTGCTGGTGCAGGGCCTCGAGGGCGCCGGCTACCAGGTCGACGCCGTCGGCCGTGGCGACGACGCCATCGACCAGTTGAAGTTCTACGAGTACGACGTCGCCGTCATCGACTGGCGGATGCCGGGAACGCCGGGCATCGACGTGATCCGATGGGCGCGGCGCAACCAGCGCCCCACCGCCATGCTGATGCTGACCGCCCGCGACACGCCGCCGGACCGGGTCGAGGGCCTCGACGCCGGTGCCGACGACTACCTCGTGAAGCCGTTCGACTTCGCTGAGCTGCTGGCCCGGATCCGCGCCCTGCAACGGCGCCCGCGCGGGGTGGATGCGCCGGTGATCACCCGCGGCAGCCTCCTGCTCGACCCGCTGCGCCGCGAGGTGACCGCGCAGGGGCGCCCCGTGGCTCTCACCACCACCGAGTACAACATCCTGGAGCTGCTGATGCGGCGCTCCCCGGCGGTGGTGGACCGCAAGGCGATCGCCGAACACGGCTGGCGCGACGAGACCGATGCCCTCGGCTCCAACGCCATCGACGTCCAGCTCAGCCGGCTGCGCGCCAAGCTGCCGAGCGCCGGCATCCGCATCGTCACCGTCCGCGGCGCGGGCTACCGGCTCGAGGAGGCGCGGGGATGACGGCGCGGCGGGCCGGGCGCGGCTCGCGCGACACCAGACCGCCGGACGCGCTCCACCGGGTGCGGGTGGCCTCGACCCGGGTGGCGCTGATCAGCACCGCGATCGTGGCCGCCGTCTACCTGGTGATCGCGGTCGTGGTGCTGGCCATCGTCAGCGCCCGGGAGACCTCGGAGGTCGACACCCAGCTCAGCCAGGCCCTGGCCCGATCCACGGCCGGGGGCGGGCTGCAGGCCGCCGGGACCTCGGGCAACCCGCTCTGGTACTGGTTCGTCGCCGCCGACGGCACCGAGCTGGTCTGCGACCCCCAGACCCAGCTCCAGACCTGCACCATCCCCAGCTCCTCCTCGAGCGGGCTGCCGGTCTCCGCTCAGGGCGTCGGGGCGAACCCGCTCACGGTCTCGGTCGGTGGCGCCGGATTCCGGGTGATCGGCGCCGACATCACCCCGGTCGCCTACGACGCCGCGGTCGGCACCGATCCCGCCACCGGTCTGCCCATCGACGAGCAGCTCACCCTGGTGCGGATGATCATCGGGCAGTCGCTGAGCGGCGTCACCTCCGCCGAGGGCAACCTGATCCTGGCCGAGACCCTGGTCGGCCCCATCCTCCTGCTCGCCGTCTTCCTCGGCGCTCTCACCATCGGCCGGCGGGTTGCCGCCCCCATCGAGGAGGCTCGCGTCCGGCAGATGGAGTTCACCGCCGACGCCTCCCACGAGCTGCGCACCCCGCTCTCGGTGATCGAGGCCCAGACCTCGCTCGCCCTCGCCGAGCCGCGCGACCCGGCCTGGTACCGGGCGGCCTTCCAGCGGGTCCAGGGCGAGAGCGGCCGCATCCGCCGCCTGGTCGAGGATCTGCTCTGGCTGGCGCGGTTCGACACCACCCGCGACCGCGCGCCCGCCGAGCACGTTGACCTCGCCATCCTCTCCGAGATGGCGGCGGACCGGTTCACCGCGGTCGCGGAGGCCAAGGGGGTTCAGCTGTCGGTGCGGACCGCTTCGGTTCCGCTGATCGTGCACGCCCCCCCCGAGTGGCTCGACCGGCTTCTCGGGGTGCTCCTCGACAACGCCTGCAAGTACGTACCGGAGGGAGGCACCGTCGACGTCACCGTCTGGGCCGACGGCAACCGGGTCCGCCTCGCCGTCGACGATTCCGGCCCCGGCATCCCGGCCGCAGAGCGGTCGCGCATCTTCGATCGCTTCCGCCGTGCAACGGATCAGCCCGGTGGTGCCGGCCTGGGGCTCGCCATCGCCAACTCGGTGGTCAGCGCGACCGGCGGTCGGTGGACGATCGGCGACTCCCCGCTGGGCGGTGCCAGCCTGGGCGTCCTCTGGCCGCGCTCGCTGAGTGGCTCTCACGGCTCGACGGGAGCCGCGTCGGAGCCGCCGCCCCCCTCCGCCCCGTCGCTGCCCGCCCCACCGGGACCGGTCGCACCCCCGCCCACGACGCCCGAGCCTCCGCCCACCCCGCCGATGCTCGCGCCGGCAGCGCCGTCGCCGGCAGGCGGGGTTGCCGAACCGCCGGCGGCGGTCGCGGTCCGGCTGCACGGCGAGCCCGAGGCCGACCCGCAACCCCTCGGCTGAGCCCGCCTGGGGGCCGCGTGGACGTGGCAGACTGTAAGCCGTCAGATGACCACATCAGACCCTGAGCCGTCGCCGTCGGCGGTCGCCCGCCTCTGGCTCACCCAGATCACCGGCAGCCGGCTCGTCGACCGCGCCGGGGAGACGCTGGGGCGGGTCGAGGACGTCATCGTCCGTCTTGGTGCGGGCGGCTACCCGCCCGTGACCGGGCTGATCGGGCGGGTCGCCGGTCGCGAGCTCTTCGTCCCCCGCGACCGGGTGGGGGAGATCGGCCCGCGCCGTGTCCATCTCACCGGCGAGACCCTCAGCCTGCTCCGCTTCGAGCGCCGCCAGGGCGAGGTGCTGCTCCGCAGCGACGTGCTGGGACGGCGCCTGATCAGCGTGGAGACGGGCCGGCTGATCACCGCCACGGACCTCCAGCTGAGCGCCGGGCGCAGTGGCTGGCGGGTCGCGGGAGTCGAACTCGAGCCCCCGCGGAGGCCTGCGCCGGCTGCTCCCCCCGCCCCTCGGGACGCTTCGCCACGACCCCAGGTACCTGGTCGACTGGGCCCAGGTCGAGCCCTTCGTCGGCCACGTGCCGACGTCACGGCTGCTCATGCCGCTGCGCCGGCTGCGCCGCCTCCACCCTGCCGAGATCGCCGACATCGTGGAGAGCGCGTCGCACGAGGAGGGGGAGGAGATCATCACCGCGGTCCACGCCGACCCCGAGCTGGAGGCGGACGTCTTCGAGGAGCTCAACACCGAGCACCAGGTGGAGTTCCTTCGCTCGCGCTCCGACGCCGAGGCCGCCGCCGTGCTCGCCGGCATGGGTGCCGACGACGCCGCCGACCTCATCACCGAGCTCGACCAGGAGCGGCGCGCGCCCATCCTGGCCCAGCTCCCGGCCGCCAAGCAGGCCAAGGTCCGCGCCCTGCTCAGCTACAGCCCGGAGAGCGCGGGAGGGCTGATGAGCCCCGACTTCGTGGCGGTGGCCGAGGCGGCGACGGTGACCGAGGCGCTCGCCGCCGTCCGTGCCGCCGACCTCTCGCCGCAGGTGCTCGCCGACGTCTTCGTCACCGACGCCTCGGGTCGCCTGGTGGGTGCCGTCCCGCTGGTCAGCCTGATCCAGGCCCGGGGCAACGGCGGGGTCGCCAAGCTGGTGCAGCGCGGCGACACGGCCCTGGAGCTGGGGGACGACCTGCCCGAGGTGGCCCGGCTGATGACCGACTTCAACCTGAGCGTCGCCCCCGTCGTCGACGACGGCCGCCGCATCGTCGGGGTCATCTCGGTGGACGACGTGCTCGAGGCGATCCTGCCCGATTCCTGGCGACGCCGCTCCGAGGCGGACCACGGCTGAGGCTCCCGTCGGGGCCGGCTGACCCCCCATCCGGAGATGGATCGGGAGCCCCGGGGACCCCTGGTAGACTTGCGCCGGCAGTCAGCAGCCAGAGGTGCATATGGAAGGCGGCGATAGTAGGCGGCCCGGGGCTCCATCGACATCACCCGCGATGTCGTGGCGTGCCGGCGCCAAAGATCACGCCTGCAAGGGGGTCTGACGGCGTCGTGACCTCCTGAGCGGGCGCATCCGCTCAGTTGCGCTGCCCATCCGGCAGCGGGGAGGTCCGGCTCTTGGCCGAGGAGAGGCTCCGAAACCCGGAGGTCGTGCGGAGCGCGGCGGTCCTCGACGACGCCCACCTCGGCGACATCCGCGGCGCCTTCGGGACCATCCGCGAGCAGGAGCACGCGACCCATCGCACCTGGCGGCGGCGGCTGCTCGCGCTCGCCGTGATCATGGGGCCGGGACTCATCGTCATGGTCGGCGACAACGACGCCGGCGGGGTCGCGACCTACGCCCAGGCCGGCCAGGACTACGGGACCAGCCTGCTCTGGGTGCTGGTGCTGCTCATCCCCGTCCTCATCGTCAACCAGGAGATGGTGGTCCGCCTCGGGGCGGTCACCGGCGTCGGCCACGGGCGGCTCATCTTCGAGCGCTTCGGCAAGTTCTGGGGCTGGTTCTCGGTTGGCGATCTCTTCCTGCTCAACTTCCTCACCATCACCACCGAGTTCATCGGGATCGGGCTGGGCGCCAGCTACTTCGGGGTGAGCCCCTACCTCGCGGTGCCGGTGGGCGCCCTCTTCCTGGTGGGGATCACCGTGACCGGCAGGTTCTCGACCTGGGAGCGGCTGATGTTCCTCATCCTGGGCGGGAACGCCCTGGTGATCCCCCTGCTCGTGCTCGCCCATCCGACCCTCGGGCCCGTCCTCCACGGTTTCCTGGTCCCGGGCATCCAGGGTGGTCTGAGCTCCGACGGGGCCCTGCTCATCGTCGCCATCGTCGGCACCACGGTGGCGCCGTGGCAGCTCTTCTTCCAGCAGTCGAACGTCGTCGACAAGCGCATCACCCCGCGGTGGATCGCGTACGAGCGCACCGACACCGTCGTGGGCGCCTTCGTGGTCGTCATCGGCGCCGCGGCGATCATGATCACCACCGCGATGGCCTTTGGCGGGACACCCCTCGCCGGCCAGTTCCACGATGCCGAGACCGTCGCCCGAGGGCTGACCAGCCACATCAGCCCGACCCTCGGCGCCATCTTCGCGGTGCTGCTCATCGACGCCTCGGTGATCGGCGCCAGCGCGGTCACGCTGGCCACCTCGTATGCCTTCGGCGACGTCTTCGGTATCCGCCATTCGCTGCACCGCTCCTGGCGGGAAGCCAAGACCTTCTATGCCGTCTTCACCGCGGTGGTCGTGGTGGCCGCCGGTATCGTGCTCATCCCCAACGCCCCCCTCGGCCTCATCACCACCGCGGTGCAGGCGCTGGCGGGGACCCTGCTGCCCAGCGCCAGCCTCTTCCTGCTGCTGCTCTGCAACGACCCCGCGGTGCTCGGCCCCTGGGTCAACAAGGCCTGGCTCAACGTGCTGGCCACCGTCATCCTCGCCATCCTGGTGATGCTCTCCCTGATCCTGGTCTTCTCCACGATCTTCTCCGGCGTCAGCGTCACCCTGCTGCTCATCATCTTCGGTGGCATCCTGGTGGCCGGGCTGATCGCGATCGGCATCCTCACCCGTGGCAGCCTGGCGCCGGTCGTCTCCGAGCGCGCGAAGGAGGATCGGTTCACCTGGCGGATGCCGCCGATCGCCCTGCTCACCCGCCCGGTCCCCTCGCGCGGCCGCCGCATCGGGATGACCGCGATGGGCGCCTACATCGGGGTGGCCGTGCTGCTGCTGCTGGTCAAGGCGATCGAGCTCGGCTTCAGCCACTGATCGCCCCCGGGCCGGCCGGCGCGCCCCCCTCCGGCTGATGTGACAATGCCCGGATGGCGACCACCGACGTCCCCCGCAAGGCGCGGCCCCACCTCGATCCGGCCGACCTCTACGCGGTCGATCAGCTCCTCGGCGATGAGGAGCGGCTCATCCAGGCGACCGTCCGTGACTTCGTCCGCGGCCGCTTCCTCCCGCTGGTGGCCGAGCACTTCGAGGCGGGCACGTTCCCGCGCGAGATGGTCTCGGAGATCGCCGCCCTCGGGCTCCTCGGGATGCACCTGGATGGATACGGCTGCGCCGGGGCCTCGGCGGTCGCCTATGGGGTGGCCTGCGAGGAGCTGGAGGCGGGGGACAGCGGGCTGCGCTCCTTCGTCTCGGTGCAGGGGTCGCTGGCGATGTTCCCCATCCACCGCTACGGCAGCGAGGAGCAGCGCCGGCGGTGGCTCCCGGAGATGGCGGCCGGGAGGGTGATCGGGTGCTTCGGGCTGACCGAGCCCGACGCCGGCAGCGACCCGGCGGCGATGCGCACGCGGGCGCGCCGTTCCGGCGGGGACTGGGTGCTCACCGGGACCAAGATGTGGATCACCAACGGGTCGATCGCCGGCCTGGCGGTGATCTGGGCGCGGACCGAGGAGGGGATCCGCGGCTTCCTGGTTGAGCGCGGCACCCCCGGCTTCTCCAGCCGCGACGTCGAGCACAAGCTCTCCCTGCGCGCCTCGGTCACCTCCGAGCTGGTCCTCGACGAGGTGACCCTGCCGGACGCGGCCATGCTCCCGGGCGCACGCGGCCTGGGCGCTCCCCTCTCCTGCCTCGACGAGGCCCGCTACGGCATCAGCTGGGGCGTGCTGGGCGCGGGCCGGGCCTGCTTCGAGGCCGCGGTGGAGTACGCCCGCAGCCGGCAGGCATTCGGCCGGCCGATCGCCCGCTTCCAGCTCACCCAGGCCAAGCTCGCCGAGATGGCCACGCGGCTGGTCCAGGGCCGCCTGGTCGCCCACCGGCTCGGCACCCTCAAGGACGCCGGCCGGGCGCAGCCGGTTCAGATCTCGCTCGCCAAGCGGGCCAACACGCGGATCGCCCTCGACATCGCCCGCGAGGCCCGGGCCATCCTCGGCGCCAACGGGATCACCCTGGAGTACCCGGTCGTCCGCCACATGGCCAACCTGGAGGCGGTGCTGACCTACGAGGGGACCGAGGAGATCCACAGCCTCATCCTCGGGAGGGCGATCACCGGCGAGGACGCGTTCCAGTAGATCTGCCGGAGAAGGCGGCACCTCGTCGTGGGGTCCGGCGGGGCACATCGTCTTCGGGGGGACCGGCGTCGGACAGCTCCGCTGTCCGCGCCTCGGGCTCGGCGGCATTGCAACTGCCGCCTGCGCAAGCCCCCACTTCGACGACGTGCCCCGCCGTCCCCCGCCCGGGGCGCGCGCTCGGCGGCATGGCACCTGCCCCCTGGGCAAGCCCCCACTCCGACGACGCGCCCCGCCGTCCTCTGTCGATCGGCCGTGCGGCGCGGCGCCGTCGCGACGGCGCCCCGAGCGCCGGCCCTCACTTCGATCGAATGTGCACCCCCTCCGTCGGGCTTCCCGCCGGCGGTCCGGGCGGCCGGGCCGTCCTGGCGTACCGACCGGGTATCGTCTGAGCCGTGGAGCAGCGCGTCCTCGGCCGCACCGGTATCAGCGTCAGCGAGCTCTGCCTCGGGGCGATGATGTTCGGCGCCTGGGGCAACCCGGACCATGACGAGTCGATCCGGATCATCCACCGCGCCCTCGACGCCGGGGTCACGTTCATCGACACCGCCGACGTCTACTCGCAGGGCGAGTCCGAGGAGATCGTGGGACGGGCCCTCGCCGACGGAAGGCGTGACCGGGTCGTCCTCGCCACCAAGGTCCACGGCCAGATGGGCGAGGACCCCAACGCTCAGGGCAACTCGCGGCGCTGGATCATCCGCGAATGCGAGGCCAGCCTGCGCCGGCTGCGCACCGACTGGATCGACCTCTATCAGATCCACCGCCCCGACCCGAGCTGCGACATCGACGAGACCCTGGGGACGCTGACCGACCTGGTGCGGGCCGGGAAGATCCGCGCCTTCGGCAGCTCCACATTCCCGGCCTCGCAGATCGTCGAGGCCCAGTGGGTGGCGGAGCGCCGCGGGCGGGAGCGCTTCGTCTGCGAGCAGCCCCCCTACTCGATGCTGGTCCGTGGGGTCGAGGCGGAGGTCCTCCCGGTCTGCCAGAGGTACGGCATGGGCGTGATCCCCTGGGGCCCGCTGTGCGGCGGCTTCCTCTCCGGACGGTACCGCCTCGGTCAGCCCGCCCCCGGCAGCATGCGCTCCGAGCGGCTGCCGCAGCGCTTCGACATATCGCTCCCGGGCAACCAGCGCAAGCTCGAGGCCGCCGACGCCCTGGCCCGGCTCGCCGGCGAGGCCGGGATCAGCCTCATCCACCTGGCCATCGCCTTCGTCCTCCGGCACCCGGCGGTGACCGCCGCGATCATCGGGCCCCGTACCATGGACCACTTGGAGAGCCAGCTCGGGGCCGCCGAGGTGACCCTCGACGCGGAGACCCTCGACCGCATCGACCAGATCGTCCCCCCCGGGACGAACGTCAATGCCGCAGACGCCGGCTGGGTCACTCCGGAGATCGCCGACAGCCGCCTCCGCCGCCGCTGACCGCCGAAGAGCGCTCCAAGTCACCCTCATTTCACGAATCTTGACCCGCGCAAGACCTCGGTTTTGAGCGGATCGGAGGCGGGCTGCGGGTCGCAGTTCGGGGTCGCTCTCCGGGCAGCGAGAGTTCATCACCGGCCTGCTGAGTGGTACCATATCCTGTACCACTCAGGAGGAGCATGGATGTGGTTGTAACTGCCAGTGATGCCCGGAGGAACCTGTTTCCTCTGATCGAACAGGTCAACAATGATCGTCAACCTGTGGAGATCACCTCCAAGAGGGGCGACGCCGTGCTGATGGCCCGCGCCGACTACGACGCACTCGAAGCGACGGCATACCTGCTTCGCGTCCCGGCGAACGCCAAGAGGCTGCTGGAGAGCCTGGAACAGGCCCGAGCGGGAGAGCGACAGGCGCACGAGTTGGCGTGATGCGGCTGGTTTTCACCCCGCACGGCCGGGAGGACTACCTGTACTGGCAGTCGACGGATCGGACGACGGTGAAGCGAATCAACCGGTTGCTCCAGGACGTCATCCGCGATCCGTTCACCGGTATCGGAAAGCCAGAGCAACTGCGCCACGTCCTTCAGGGATGCTGGTCCCGCCGGATTGATGACGAGCACCGGCTTGTGTACCTGGTCGAGGGCGAGGATATCGTCGTTCTCCAAGCTCGCTACCACTACGCCAATGAGCCGTGAGGCGGGGCACCGGAGAAGAGAGGCAGGAGATGGAAAGCATCAAACTCAACAATGACGTCGAGATTCCCGCCCTCGGTTTGGGGGTCTTCCAGACACCCCCCGCCGAGACGCGGGACGCTGTCCGCAGCGCACTCGATGCCGGGTACCGGCACATCGACACCGCGGCGGCGTACGGTAACGAGCGCCAGGTTGGTGAGGCGGTCAAGGGTTCCGCCGTGGATCGGTCCGAGGTGTTCCTGGAGACCAAGGTCTGGATCACCGACTACGGATACGACGAGACGCTCCACGCCTTCGAGAAGAGCCCCGCAAGCTCGGCGTCGACCAGATCGACCTGCTGATCCTGCACCAGGCGCTACCTTCTGCCTTCGACCGGACCCTGGAGGCCTACCGTGCCCTGGAGACGCTGCTGGCTGGTGGCATGGTCCGCGCGATCGGGGTCAGCAACTTCATGGTCGAGCACCTCAGGGCGCTCCTCGAACACGCGACGGTGGTGCCGGCGGTCAACCAGATCGAGGTTCACCCTTACTTCGCTCAGCGAGAGTTGCAGACCTTCGGCGCCCAGCACGGCATCGTCACGCAAGCTTGGTCACCGATCGGCGGCATCACCTTCTACCGCGACGGCAGCCACGGCAGCACGCTCGATGACCCAGTCATCGGAGACGTTGCCCGGGCTCACGGCAAGACTCCGGCCCAAGTGATGCTGCGTTGGGGTCTGCAGCAGGGTCGCTCGGTCATTCCGAAGTCCACCAAACCCAGTCGGATCGCGGAGAACATCGACGTCTTCGAGTTCGAGCTGCCGGCCGACGAGATGAGCGCGATCGACGGTCTGGACACTGACCGTCGCGGCGGTCCCGAGCCCGACGCGATCACCTTGGCGGCGTTCGGGCGCGAGATCCCAGAGGCCTGAGAGGCATTGCATCGCCGTGGCGCTTTGGCGTGATTCGAATTGGGATCGCGCCACTCTGACGAGGCTCGAACTCGCGACCCCCATCTTGGCAAGGTGATGGTCTACCCGCCCCGGTGCCCCGTGGCGTGGCTGAGCATCGCTCTCTACGCGATCGCCCGCGAGAACCTCCTGGCCCCGATCGCGACCCCGACCACCGCCAGCGCGGCCATGATGGCCAGCCCCTTGATGACATCGATGGACCCGCCGTTGCCGTTGAAGACGTCACGGGCCGCCGTCACCGCGTAGGAGAGCGGGTTGACCTGGGCGATGTGCTGGAGCCAGTCGGGGGCGAGTTGCAGGGGCAGCAGGACGCCGCTCAGCAGCAGGAGCGGGAGCGAGAGCGTGAAGACGAGCGGCGCGTAGGAGTTCTCGTCCTTGAGGGCGAGCGCGGCCGCATAGGCGAGCGATGACATCCCGAGCCCGATCAGGGCCACCAGGCCGAGCATCACCACCACCCCCAGCCAGGTCGGCTTGAGCCCGAAGGGGATCGCCAGGGCCAGCAGGATGATCGACTGGATGATCAGGGTGAGGAGGTCGCGGCCGGCGCGGCCCAGCAGCAGGGCGAGCCGGCTGACCGGGGTGACCCGGAACCTCTCGATCACCCCCGAGCGCAGCTCGTCGATGAGCCCGAAGCCCACCCCGCTGGCTCCGAAGAGGCCGAGCTGGATCAGCAGTCCGGGGACGAAGACGTTGTAGGCGCCGCCCGGAGGGAACCCGGGGATGTGCACCAGGGACTTGAGCAGGGGGGCGAAGAGGAGCAGGTAGAGGACCGGCTGGATCACGCCGATGATCACCCAGGCCGGGTTGCCGATGAAGATCAGGAAGTAGCGGACGAACATCAGCCAGGTGTCGCGGAGCAGCTTCACGATCGGTTCTCCATCTGAAGGTGAATCGCCGCGCTCATGGCGCCGACTCGCGGAGCGAGCGCCCGGTCTGGCGGAAGAAGACGTCGTCCAGGCTCGGCCGGTGCAGCGAGAGCGTCGCCAGGGTCACCCCCGCGCCGTCGAGCAGCCGGATGATCTGGGGCATCGCGGTCTCGCCCCGGTCGACGTAGAGGCGGAGCGACCCGTCCTCCTCGGTCAGCTCGCGGATGAAGTCCTGGCCCTTCAGGATGTCGCGGGCCCGCTCGGGGGGCCCCTCCGGTCCCACCAGGACCACGTCACCGGCGACCTCGCGCTTCAGCTCCTCGGGCGTTCCCTCGGCGACGATCCGGCCGTGGTCGATGATCGCGATCCGGTCGCAGAGCGCGTCGGCCTCCTCCAGGTAGTGGGTGGTGAGGAAGACGGTGGTGCCGGATTCGCGCAGGCGGCGGACCTCGTCCCACATCCGAGCACGGCTCTGGGGATCCAGCCCGGTGGTGGGCTCGTCGAGGAAGAGGAGCTGGGGGAGGTGCATCAGCCCGATCCCGACGTCGAGGCGGCGCTTCTGACCGCCGGAGTACGTCTTGGTCTTGCGGTCCCCGCAGTCGGTGAGCTCGAGGGTCTCGAGCAGCTCCGCCGCCCGCTTGTCGGCGGCCGGCCCGCTCATCCCGTAGAGGCGTCCCTGGATGACCAGCTCGCGGCGCCCGTTGACCTCGGAGTAGCTGCTCCCCTCCTGGCTCACGTAGCCGATCCGCTGGCGCACCTTGGCCGGCTCCCGGCGCAGGTCGCAGCCGGCCACGGTCGCCTCGCCGCTGGTCACCGGCAGGAGCGTCGAGAGCATCCGGAGCGTGGTCGTCTTGCCCGCCCCGTTGGGGCCGAGGAAGCCGAAGGTCTGGCCGCCGGCCACATCGAGGTCGACGCCGGCCACGGCCTCCACCGTCGACCGCCGGCCCTTGAAGGTGCGGCGGAGCTGTTTGGTGTGGATCATCGGCGGGGCTCTCCTCTCGTCGTCTCGGTCAGACCGTCTCGGAGACCGGCCCGTGGTGGCGTCCCCGCCGGGCGATCTCGTGATCGTGCATGGCTGCGAAGTGGGCGCGGAGGATCTCCTCGTCCCAGACCAGGCGGCCCGAGCGCATGTCATCCAGAAGCGCGAGCACCCAGCGGAGCTCGGCTTCGCGGAGGGCCCGCTCGTGCTCGTCCTCGAGCAGGACGATCCGGGGGAGGTGCATCTCCTGGTCCAGCGCCGATGACGCCTCGTCGCGCGCCGCCAGCTCGGCGCGGAGCTCCACCGCCCGGTGCTGGAGCGCGTCTGCGGCCCGATCCTGGGGCAGGTAGGCGAGCATGCCGACGGCGGCGGTGAAGGCCAGGTGCTCGCGGGCCGGCCGTTCCAAAACGTCCTGGAGCCAGTCCTCGAGCGCCTCGCGTCCCTCGGGGGTGATCCGGTAGACCGTGCGCTCGGGGCGCCGCCCCTCCCGGGTGGTCTCGACCGGCTCGATCCAGCCCGCCGTCTCCAGCTCCTCGATGGCCCGGTAGAGGGCGCGCGTCCTGCCCTCGGCGTACTCCTTGCGCCGGTCGTGCATCAGCCGCTGCATCTCGTAGGGGTGGAGGGGCCGCTCGGTGAGGAGGGCGAGCGCGGTCAGCGCGATCATCCCCTGCGGCGGCCTGGTTATGCGCATCGACATATTGCAGATTGCACTATAGCATGCCGCCGAACGCCGTCAAACGGCGGGCGCGCGCCCGCTAGACTTCCGTCGATGGACCTCGACTCGGCCAGCCTGCAGGCCGTCGAGACGGTGCGGCGCTGGGAGGCGGGCTGGTCGCCGGTCGCCGCCCACCCCTCCATGGACGTGAGCGCGGAGCGGGCGGCCCGGGTCCTCGACGAGCTCGGCCGGCGCCTCGGCGACAACTACCCCTTCTTCCATCCCAGCTACGCGGGCCAGATGCTGAAGCCGCCCCATCCCGCGGCGGCGGCCGCCTACCTGATGGCGATGCTCATTAATCCCAACAACCACGCGCTCGACGGCGGTCCGGCCACGGCGGCGCTGGAGCGGGAGGCGGTGGCGGCCATCGCCGCCATGTTCCACTACCCCGAGACGTTCCTCGGCCACCTCACCTCCAGCGGGACGATCGCCAACCTGGAGGCGCTGTTCGTGGCTCGGGAGCTGCGCCCCGGGGCGGCCGTCGCCTTCAGCGAGGAGAGCCACTACACCCACGAGCGGATGTGCCGGCTGCTGGGGGTTCGGGGGATCCGGGTGCCCGCCGACGACCGGGGGCGGATGGACCTCGACGCCCTGGAGAAGGTGCTCCGCGCCGAGACCGTCGGCACCGTGGTGCTGACCGCCGGGACCACCGCGCTCGGGGCCGTCGACCCCATCGACGAGGCGCTCGCGCTCCGCGAGCGGTACGGGGTGCGGCTGCATGTCGACGCGGCGTACGGCGGCTTCCACGCCATCCTCGCCTGGGCGGGGTCCGCCGGCATCCCCGCCGGCCCGTACCGCGCCATCGCCGAGTGCGACTCGGTGGTGGTCGACCCCCACAAGCACGGGCTCCAGCCGTACGGCTGCGGCTGCGTGCTCTTCCGCGACCCGGCGGTCGGCCGCTTCTACGTCCACGACTCCCCGTACACCTACTTCACCTCCTCCGAGCTGCACCTCGGCGAGATCAGCCTGGAGTGCTCGCGTGCGGGGGCCGCGGCGGCGGCGCTCTGGACCACGCTCCAGCTGCTCCCACTCACCGGCTCCGGGCTGGGCGCGGTCCTGCGGGCGTGCCGGCGGGCGGCGGTGGAGCTCGCCCGGCTGCTCCGGGATTCGAGCGCTCTGCGCCTGTACCAGGAGCCGGAGCTGGACATCGTGGCGTACCTCCCCTGGCGCGACGGGATGACCGCCCCCGCCCTGGACGCCGCCAGCCAGAGCCTCTTCGAGCGGGCGATGGCCGCCCCCGACCCCGTCTACCTCAGCCTGGCCCGGGTCACCGCAGAGAGCCTCCACCGCCGCCACCCCGACATCGCCGCCGCGGAGGGGACGGTGCGGGTGCTGCGCAGCGTGCTCATGAAACCCGAGCACGAGGACCACGTCGGGGAGATCCACCGGCGCCTGATGCGCCTGGCCGGCTGAGCCCGACCCCGCCCGCGAGCCCGGGCCCGCGGCTTCACTCGCACCCCTCACCCTCGTCGTCACCCGACCGGGGTCCGCCCTCCGAGCACGGGCGCGGCGGTGAAGCTGGCCGTGACCGTGAACGTCCCGCCGGCGAAGGGGATGGGGATGGCCACCGCCGCCTGGACCGTGACGGTGGCGACCACCTCGTCGGTCCCCTCGGGGTTGGCGCAGGTCGTGGACCCCGCCACCCGGCTGAAGGCGTCGCCCGCGCTGCTGCAGGTGGAGGCGAAGGAGGCGAGCAGGGCCGGCGTCCCGCTCTCGGCGGAGACGTAGTCGACCTGACCGGCGCCCGCCATCGCCGCCTGCTCGGCGGCGTCCTGGAGCCGGACCCGGGCCTCATACAGCTCGGAGAGGTCGACCGCCACGACGATCATCCCGACGATGAGAAAGAGCATGGAGAAGGCGAACATCACCAGGATCTGACCCCGATCCCGGGCGCGCCGGTCGCGCCGGGTCAGCACGGGATGGCTCCCGGTGTGGCGGTGGCCCCGGGGAGGGATGCCGGCGCCACCCCGGCCGGGGAGGGGAGGCACTGGCGGTACTCCGGCGGATAGGCCGCGGCGGTGACGCTGAGGTGGACGGTCCAGAACCAGAGCAGGCTCACCGGCGTGTGGGTGAAGTCGAGGTCCGCCCGGGCGGTGCAGGTGACCGCGTCCGGCCCCGCGGTGGGCACGTAGCCCTGCAGGTACGCGCCCTCGCAGTCGATCGGGGTGGTCACCACCAGGTAGCCGCTCTCGCCCCCGCTCGGGTCGAGGGTGTGGGAGAAGGCGTAGAGGTAGTCCGCCCGGCTGTCGACCGGATCCCCCCGCGGCGGCACCAGCGAGGCCTGGGCGGCGAGGTCGACCGCGGTCTGGAACTCGTTCTCGGCCCGCAGCTCGAGCATCATCCCGACGAAGCCGACGACGATCACGATCATGATCGGCAGCACCAGGGCCATCTCGATGGCGGCCTGGGCTCCCTGGGTGCGGGCACGGCGACGCCCGGACCGCCTCGTCACGCTCACGGCGAGTACGTCCCGACGTTCACGGACGCCGACTCGGAGATGGGCAGGCCCCAGCCCCGCCAGTTGAAGCGCCCGAGGCCGGGGGGAACGAACGACACCGCGTACCCGGTGACCGCGACGGTGACGTGGCCGGCACCGTCCTCGACCGCGCAGACGACCACGTGGCCCACACCATCGAATCCGGAGCCCCGGCTCTGGAAGTAATCGGCCACCTGGTCGGGGCTGGGGCAGCGATTCGGGCCGACCGCGGCGCGCAGACCCTGGAGGTCGGCCGCGTACCAGTCCTCCACGCTGGTGCCCAGGAGTGGCGCCCGGAGCAGGGGGACGACGCTGGAGTAGACGGCTCTGAGCGCGGGGGTGGGGCTGACTGCCGACCCCATCGCCGACATCGCGACGCCGATGCCCTGCTCCACCGACGCGTCGACGGCGTCGGTCTCGATGGTCCAGATCCAGGCGTCGATGATCGCCAGCAGCGACACCAGGAAGAGGCCGAGGACGAGGGAGAACTCGACGGTCGCCTGACCCCCGCGCCGCGACCGCCCCTCCCCGGGGTCGCGAGCCCGTGCGGGCACGCGCTCATGCGGGCCGCGCGCGCCGGCATTCACGATGGTCCCTTCCCAGACGCAGATGATGCGATCGGCAGTATAGGGAGACGAGCTGCCGCCTCGTGACCCTGGCCGGACGGTACCGGCACGGCGGGGACGGGGCGCGGACAAAGCCACGCGGCCCGGTGCGGGCGCGTCCTCCGCAAACCTTGCGCAGCGTTTCCACAGCAATGCGCGGGGCAGCTTGTGCTCAACGATGCGCGGGGCAGCGTGTCCTCAACGAGGCTCCGGCGGACCGTTACTCCTTCAATGCCGGGAGCCAGCGCGTGCTCTCAGCCATGCTCCCCGGGCAGCGCGCCGCCCGCCCGCTCCGGGTGGCCTCTCCTCAGCCGGCGGCGGGCAGGTGGTACTCGAGGAAGGCTCGGGTCTGCTCCCACGCCTCGGCCGCCGCCTGGGGCCGCGAGAACATGGCGGCGTCGTGGTTGTCGAAGGCGTGGCCCGAGGCCGGGTGGACATGGAGCTCCACCCCGCGGCGGCCGGCGAAGGCGTGGGCCACCGCCCGCCGCTGATCGGTGCCGATGTAGGCGTCGTCCTCGCCGAAGTGGAAGAGGATCGGGCAGGTCACCTCCGCGGCTCGGTCGATGGCGCCGGGGATCGCCGACCCGTAGTAGCAGACCGCGATCGCCGGATCGGACGCCGCCGCCACCATGTAGGCGATGCCGCCCCCGAGGCAGAATCCGATCACCCCGACGCTCCGCCCCGCGACCTCGGGGAGGGTGCGCAGGTGCTCCAGCGCGGCGGCTCCGTCATCGGCCGCCTGCGGTAGATCCAACCGCTGCATCGCCTGGAAGGCCTTGGGCAGGCTCTCCGGCAGGCGCTCGTCCAGCACCAGGTCGGGCTCCAGGCGCGAGTAGAGCTCCGGGGCCAGGGCCACGTAGCCGAGGCCGGCGAGGCGGTCGCAGACCCCCTTGATGTAGCCGGTCAGGCCGAAGATCTCCTGGTACACCACCAGCCCCGGGCCCCAGCCGCGGTCGGGGACCGCGAGCCAGCCACCCATCGAGTGCCCGTCGTGAGCCCGGATGCGCTCTTCCCGCCTCTCCATGGACGAGAAGGGTACTCAGTCAGCCCGTGTTCTGGAGTCCGGCCGCGATCCCGTTGACGCTGCGCAGAATCGCCTCGAGGAGCGCCGGCCGCTGCGGATCCGCGGGGTCCAGGGCTCGGTAGCGGGCCAGCATCTGAGCCTGGAGGACCGACAGCGGATCGATGTACGGGTCACGGAGCCGCAGCGTCTCCTGGAGCAGCGGCTGGTCGGCGAGCAGGGTCTGCTTGCCGGTGACGTGGACCATGGCCTGAAGGGTCCGGGCGTGCTCGGCGGTCACCTCCGCCCACATCCGCGCCCTCAGATCCGGGTCGGAGACCAGCTCGAGGTAGCGCCCGGCAACCCCGAGGTCGGTCTTGGCCAGGGTCATCTCCAGGTTGCCGATCAGCGCCCGGAAGAACGGCCAGCGCAGGTACATCTCGTGGAGCATCTGCCAGCGGGCCGCGCCCGGCTCGGGCAGCGGGGCCTCGGTCTCGCTGGGCGGCGGCGCATTGCAGTCGTCGACGGCCGCGACATGCTGGCCCTCGGCGAAGGCGACCAGCGAGCCGCCCACCCCGTACCAGGTGGGCAGCATCAGGCGGGTCTGGTTCCAGGCGAACACCCAGGGGATGGCGCGCAGCTCGGCGATCCGCGTCGACCGCCCGCGGCTCACCGGGCGAGAGCCGATGTTGAGCTGGCCCAGCTCCCCGATCGGGGTCACCTCGGTGAAGAAGCGCTCGAATTCATCCGTGTAGACGAACGACCGGTACCGCCGGTAGCTGTCGGCGGCGACCCGGGCCATCGCCGTCTCCCAGACCGCCTCGCGCTCGGGGGGCAGCGGTCCCTGCAGGGAGCTGGCCTCCCACACCGCCGCCGCCACCAGCTCGAGGTGGTTCTGGGCCACCTCGGCGCGCGAGTAGCGGTAGTGGACGATCTCCCCCTGCTCGGTGAGCCGGACCCGGCCGCGCACCGCCCCGGGGGGCTGGGCGAGCAGGGCCTCATGGGTGGGGCCACCACCGCGGGACACCGTGCCACCCCTGCCGTGGAAGAGGCGGAGACGCACCCCGGCGTCGTCGCAGACCCGGGCCAGCTCGCGGTGGGCCACGTAGAGCGACCACTGAGCTGCCAGGTAGCCCCCGTCCTTGCTGCTGTCGCTGTAGCCGAGCATCACCTCCTGGAGGTTGCCGCGGGCGCGCACCTGCTGGGCGTACTCGGGCTGCTCGAGGAGGCGGCGCAGCAGCGCCGGACCGGCGCGCAGGCCGGCGATCGTCTCCAGCAGCGGCACCAGGTCGAGGCGGCTGCTGTGCACCCCACCGAACGACCACGAGACCAGACCGACCAGGGACGCCAGCCACATCGCGGCCATCATCTCGACCGGTGAGTGGGTCATCGAGATCACGACGCTCTCGGTGGCCCGGGGCGATATCGCCCGCTGGGCCCGTCCCATCTCCACCAGCGTCTCCACCAGGTCACGATCGTCGTGGTTGAGCGTGAGCGCGCCGACGTGGGGCCCGCGCTGCTGCATCGCGCGTGCCAGCAGGCCCACCGCGGCCTCCTCGTCGAGGGCGTCCAGGCTGCCCTCCACCTGTCCCGACTGGCGCAGGATCGCCGAGGCCACCTCGCGCAGCCGGGAGCTGTGGAAGCGGACGTCGAGCGAGTAGCCGCAGAAGTCGAAGGTGCGGACCTGGCGGCGGAGCTCGAGCAGCCCCCCGTCGGCGAAGACGCGCCCCCGCTGGCGGCGCAGCGCGGCATCGACCATGTCGAGGTCGTCGAGCAATTCCTGGGCGGTGGCGTAGGGCCGCTCCGCCCGGCCCCCCTGGAGCTGGGCCAGGCTCGCCTCCAGGCGGTGGTGGACCAGGCTCAGCTTGCGCCGGTAGGGCTCCTCCCGGTTGCGCTCCCCCAGGTCGTGGGTGGCCTCCGGCATCCGCGCCTCGTCGTCGGCGATCGACGCCGCCAGGGCGGGGTCGGCACCGGTCCACCGGATGGACTGACTGTATTGGACAGAGAGGGCCAGAACCGAGTCGCGGTAGCGGCTGAGCACCACCTCCTTCTGGGCCCGGAGCGCATCGCGGAGGGTCTTGGCCCGGGCGTGAGGGTTGCCGTCCTGGTCACCGCCGACCCAGGAGCCGAGGCGGAGGAAGGGGCGCACCGCGGGCGGCGGTCCACCGAACACCTCCACCCAGCGCCGATCGAGCTCGGCGTGGATGGCGGGGACCGAGTCCATCAGCAGATCCACGTGGAAGCGAATGTCGCGTGCCTCGTCGAGGACGCTCGGGCGCACCGTGCGCAGCTCCTCGGTCTGCCAGAGCAGCTCGATGTGCCGGCGCATCGCCGCGATCAGGGCGGCATGCCGCGGTGACCCGGTCTGGGGGCCGTCGATGGCGTCGAGGGCCATGGCGACCCCGGTGACGTGGTTGAGGACCGAGCGCCTGACCGCCTCGGTGGGGTGGGCGGTGAACACCGGAACCACGTCGAGCTCGGCGAGAGCGGTGAGCAGGCGCTCCCTCCCGCCCTCGATCTGGGCGGCGCGGCGGAAGAGCGAGTGGAACGTCCCCGGCCACGCCGAGCCCCCGGCGGGGATGGCCTGGATTCCCCGGATCACCTGCACCCGGTGCTCCAGCTCGGCGACGTTGACGAGCTGGAAGTAGAGCGAGAAGGCGCGAATCAGCCGGGTGGCCGTCTCGACGTCGATCTCGCCGAGCTGCCGGTCGAGGGCCCGGCTGACCTCGTCGTCGTGACGCTCGCGGAGCTGCTTGGTCTTGGACCGGACGCCCTCCTCCAGCTCGAGGAGCTCCTCGCCCTCCTGCTCGGCCAGGGTTTCTCCGAGCAGGGTCCCGACCAGGCGGACGTTGCGCCGGAGTCGTCGGTCGGCCTCGTCCTCGGCGGCCGGGTGCAGTGGGTCGCTCTGCTCGAGCACGTGTCAAGCATGCCGCCTCCACGGCGCCGCTCGCCACGACGGCGGCGATCGGCCGCCCCCATCACCGGCGGCTGGTATCGTCGGGGCCGGCTCACAGGTCGCCGTGGCGGGCCCGCCGATCCCGGGCGGGCGGCCCCAGCCCGCCGGCGCGGCGGCATGAGATGGGTGGCATTCGGGGGTGGTTTCGCCGGTGGACATCGCGACCCGACGGCTCCACAGCCAGCGTCTCGCCGGGGAACCTCTCGCCGGGCCCGCGGAGGTGGTGGGCTGGCTGGGCGCCGTGCAGTCCCAGGACTACCTCGCGGCGACCTGGGCGATCGGCCAGCGCACCCGCGACGCCATCGCGTCCACGGTGGACCGGTGGTTCGACGACGGTGCCATCCTGCGCACCCACGTGCTGCGCCCCACCTGGCACTTCGTCCTCCCCGGCGACATCCGCTGGCTGCTGGCGCTGAGCGGCCCGCGGATCCGCTCCGGCATCGCAAGCCGCTGGCGGGTCCTCGAGCTCGAGCCGGCGACGGTCACGCGGGCCGAGGCCGCGATCACGACCGCACTGGCCGGGAACCGTCAGCTGACCCGGGCCGAGCTCGGTGAGGTGCTGCGCGCCGCCGGGATCGCCCCCGACGGGCAGCGGCTGCCCCATCTGATCATGGCCGCGGAGCTGGACTCCCTGATCGTCAGCGGTCCACGCCGCGGCCGGCAGTTCACCTACGCGCTGCTCGACGATCGGGTGCCGAGCGCGCCCGCCCTGGACCGCGACCAGGCGCTCGGCCGTCTCGCCCACCGGTACTTCCGGAGCCGGGGCCCGGCGCAGCTGCAGGACCTGGCCTGGTGGTCGGGTCTGACCCTCGCCGAGGCGGCCCGGGGCGCGGCCGCTGCCGCCGAGATCGCAGCACCGGCACGGCTGGCGTCCGAGCTCATCGATGGAAAGCGGTATTGGTTCGACCCCACCGGCCGTCCGCGCTCCGCCCGGACGGCCGCCCACCTGCTGCCGAACTTCGACGAGCTCACCGTCGGGTACCGCGACCGCGCGGCCATCGATCACCCGGAGGGCCGGTTCGATCCCAGCCTCTTCGCCTTCGGTAGCGTGCTCAGCAACATCCTGGTCATCGGGGGCCGCGTGCGTGGCGCCTGGCACCGGGTCCTGAGCGCGCGGGGGGTTCGCGTCCAGGTGCGCCTGCTCGACGCGCTGAGCCCCTCCGAGGTGGCGGCGGTGAGCCGAGCCGCCGCCCGCATGGGTGGGTTCCTGGAACGGAGCGTCGACCTCGAGTGGGTGGGGCCGGGCGGCGACCACCGGAGCCGCTGAGCCGGGCGAGCGATGGGTCCAAACGCGTTGACCGTGGGTGCAACGCGCAGGCGATGGGCTCCATGCGTCGGCGACGGGTGCAACGCGTGAGCGGTGACTGCCATCGGGGTCTGCGCTCCCCGGCGCCGAGCCTCATCGACCGTCCGCGGGCGCGGGCCATCGTCTGAAGAGCTGGCACTCCTCCCCCCGCTTGCGCGGGGGGGGAATGCGGTGATCAGCATGACACAGTTCGTGGGATTTGACAAGTGGGGACTGCACTTCCGGGGGCGACCCTCTGGCCATTTGTGCAATCTGACAGGGTGCGCGACGTCGGGTGCCGGCAAATCCGTCGCTCTCTTGCGAATCCGGGCGTTTTCCTGTGAGATCCTCCAGACTGCCGGCGTCAGCACTCGCCAGAGGGAGCTGAAGACGACCTCTCGGAGCCGCTGTCCCGGGCGCGGACCATGGTCCGGCGGGACTGGCATCCCTCCCCCGCTTGCGCGGGGGGGAATGCTCCACCAGCATGCCACGGACGCCGACCCCCGGGAGGGGGCGGAGGTCCTCAGTCGTCGGGGACCTCCGTCCCTTTCGCGTCACCGCGCCGGGGTGCCGGCTGGCATGCGGCTCTGGATCTAGCTCGCGACCTCGGGCCGGGCCGCCGCGACCACCGGGGCCGCGGGCGCGGGAGCGCCTTCGGCAACCTCGCGGGGCACGCTGCGGAAGGAGAGGACGTAGTAGATGGCTCCGGCGACCACCATGCCGAGCAGCCAGCTGAGGTCCCCGCCGCCGGTGGCGTTGGAGATCGGACCCTGGTAGGAGGGCGTGTAGTAGAGGGCGTCGGTCCACATCAGGGCGGCGAACATGCCCACCACCAGGGCGACGATCGCCCTCCAGTTGACGCCGCCGCTGCGCCAGTAGAGTCCGCCGATCTTCTGGGCCAGGCCCGCGCCGTCGTACCTCCCCCTGCGGAGGAAGTAGTCGACCATGAGGATGGCGAACCACGCGCCCAGCCAGACCAGGATGTAGTCGAGGAAGCCGGAGAGGTCGGTGTAGAGGTTGCCCTTGAAGATGACGAGACCCGTGACCACACCGCTCACGACGGTGTCGACGAGGATGCAGCCCCACCGCTTCAGCGGGATGCCGATCGCCTGCAGGGTCACCCCCGAGGAGTACATGTCGATGGTGTTGATGGAGAAGAGCTGCAGGAGGGCGACGATCATGAAGGGCCAGAAGAACCAGTCGGCGTAGGCGGTGAACGCCGACGGGATGCCCACCACCTCACCTCCCGTGTAGACATGGGTGGTCACCATGTAGGCGCACACGCCGAGGAGCTCGAGCAGGACCGACGGGATGGCCGCGCCCAGGCTGGCCGACCAGAAGACCTTGGCCTTGCCCGTGTCCTTGGGCAGGTACCGGGAGTAGTCGGCCGCGTTCTCGGTCCAGCCGAGCCCGCCGGTGGAGACGATCAGCACCACCGCGGTGGTCCAGAGCCACCACGTCGTGCCCTTCTGGAGGCTGGCCCAGTGCACGTGGGGGAGGACCAGGATTGCCATCACCACGAAGAGGACGATGAAGACGAAGGAGAGGTAGCGGAGCACCGTCTTGATGGTGGCGTGGCCCAGGAACGGCATCACGAACTGCACTAGGACTGCGCAGATGATGATCACGACCTGCGCGGCGTTGCTCACGCTGGCGACGCCCATCTTGTTGAGGATCGCGTCGACGACATAGACCACCAGGACCAGGCCGAGGATCTCGAAGCCGACCTGGGTGATCCAGTTGAAGACGGAGGGGAGCCGGTTGCCGTTGCGGCCGAAGGGGGCGCGGCTGACCATGAACGCGGTGGTCCCGGCCAGCGGACCGGGCAGGCTGGCCATGCCCAGGAACGCGTAGGCGAGGTTCCCGATCAGGATCGCCAGGATGGCCTGCGGGAAGGAGAGCCCGAAGGTGCAGATCAGGACGCCGTAGAAGAGGAACTCGACGTTCCAGACGGCTCCCGACCAGAGCCAGAAGAGGCCCATCGGGCGCATCTTCCGGTCGGACTCCGGGATCAGGTCGATGCCGCGCTGCTCCAGCTGAAACGCCTCGTACGCCTCCGAGGTCTCGAGGGCCTCGGCTGCCGCGCTCATGGTCTGTTCACCGGTGCGACGGGTGCGGCGGTAGTGATCACCAACGTACTGAGCCTCCGCTTGAAAGTTTTGACGCGTACTGTCGAGCCGTGCCAGCGCATGCGGAGAGAGCAGCCCCAGCCTCCCTGACCTCCCTGCGTGCGGAAGTGTGACGCGACGGATGGCCCTCCCGCTAGGGGCCTCCGGCGGTGACTTCGGACGAGCGCGCAGGGTCGATCGGCACCCTCCCGCGACCTCCCGCAGGCGTCCATCGGGGCACCCGGTGCGGATGTCGGGGCTCCCGCCGGGCAGCCCCCGACGCGCGCCGGTGGCTCAGCCCGCGAGGTCCCCGGACACCGCGGGTCGCGCCCGTCCCGCACCCGGTCCGGTGCCGAAGCGACGCAGTCTCAGGGCGTTGCCGACCACGGTCACCGAGCTGCAGGCCATCGCCAGGGCCGCCAGCGCGGGAGGCACCACGTCGACCATCGCGAGCGGGACCAGCACGAGGTTGTAGCCGAGCGCCCAGGCGAGGTTCTGGTGGATGACCCGGAGGGTCGCCCGGCTCAGCGCGATCGCATCCCCGACCCGGCCGACGTCGCCATGCACGAGGGTGATGGCGGCCGCGGCCATGGCGGCGCCGGTGGCGCTGCCGACCGCGATCCCCACGTCGGCGGCGGCGAGCGCGGGTGCGTCGTTGACGCCGTCGCCGACCATGGCGACCGTCTCCGCTCGCGCCTGGAGCTCTCCGACCAGCGCGGCCTTCCCGGCCGGGCTGAGCCCGGCCCGCCACTCCTCGATGCCGGTCTCGCGGGCGACCGCGGCCGCCGTCTCCGGGGTGTCGCCGGTGGCGAGGAGCACCCGCAATCCCATGCTCCGGAACCGGCGCACGCCCGCGACGGCATCGGGCCGGAGCGGGTCGGCGATCCCCAGGACCAGCCGCAGCCGGCCGTCGACGGCGACCCCCACCGCGGTGCGGCCGCGGCCCGCCAGCTCGGCGAACCCGGGTTCCCCCGGCTCGGTCGGGACGCCCCGCTCGGCGAGCCAGCGCGGCGCGCCGACCAGCACGCGGCGGCCGCCGACGGCGCCCGCGATGCCACCGCCGGGATCGCTGACCACCTCACTCGCCGCGGCCGGCGATGGGTGCCCGAGGCGCGCCTCCGCGCCGGCCACGACCGCCCGGGCGAGCGGGTGCTCCGAGCTGGATTCGACCGAGGCCGCCAGGGCCAGGGCCGGTTCGGGGTCCGCACCGCCGACCGGGACGACATCGACCAGCTCGGGGCGTCCCAGGGTCAGGGTGCCGGTCTTGTCGAGCACCACCGTGTCCAGGCGCTGGATCGTCTCGAGGGTCTCCCCACCCCGGATCAGCAGGCCCAGCTCGGCGCCGCGGCCGCTCGAGACCATCACCGCGACCGGGGTGGCCAGCCCGAGGGCGCAGGGACAGGCGACGACCACGGTCGCGACCGCGGGGATCATCGATGCCACCAGGCCGTGGCCGGTGACCGCCCAGCCGGCGAAGGTGGCGGCGGCGAGGGCCAGGATGGCGGGCACGAAGACCGCCGACACGCGGTCGGCGAGGCGCTGCACCGGGGGTTTCTCGGCCTGGGTGCGCTCCACCAGGCGCACGATCTGGGCGAGCACGGTGGCCGCGCCGGTCCGTTCCACGCGCATCCGCAGCGGGCTGCCGCCGTTGACGGTGCCGCCGATGAGCTCGGCCCCCTCCCACTTGGTGATCGGCATGCTCTCGCCGGTGAGCAGGGACTCGTCGACGGCGCCGCCGCCCCCGACCACGCGTCCGTCGGTGGGGATCGGTTCACCGGGTCGGACCAGGACGATGTCGCCGGGCTTCAGGGCGCGGGTGTCGACGTCGGTGATCCGCGCCGGGTCGCCCCCCTCCAAGCGGTGGGCGACCCGGGGCTGGAGGCTCGCCAGCTCCTCGATGGCCTCGCCCGCCTTGCCCCGTGCCGCCGTCTCCAGGTACTTGCCGACCGAGATGAGCGTGACGATCAGCGCCGCGACGTCGAAGTAGGTGGGGCGCCCCCGCAGCGCCGGGGCCAGGGTTGCGGCGACCGAGTAGCCGAAGGCGATGGTGGCGCCCACCGAGACCAGCGTGTCCATGGTGGTGCCGCCGTGGCGCAGGGCCCGGAGCGCCCCTCGGTGGAAGGTGGCCCCGACCCAGAGGAAGATGGGGACGTCGAGGATCAGCTGGACCGGATTGGACCATCGGGCGGTGGGGAGGGCGTAGGCGAGGACCAGGATCGCGGCACTGAGGACCGCCGCCAGGCCGAGCTGGAGGCGGCGGGTCCGGAGGGCGGCGCGACGCCGGCTGCGGCGGTCGCCGGCCGCCACGGCACCTGGATCGGCCTCTCCCGGGGCCGGCTCGCCGCCGGGAGCATGGGCCGTGTAGCCGGCCTGACGCACCGCCTCCTCGAGGGCCGCGGCGGTGACGGCGGCACCCGCGATGACCTCGGCGCGCTCGGTGGCCAGGTTGACGCTCGCGCTCCGGACTCCGGGCACCTCCGCAAGCGCCTGCTCCACCCGCGCCACGCACGAGGCGCAGTGCATCCCCTCGATCTCGAGGGTGCGCGGAAGGGTGGCGCCGGTGACCGGCTCGACGGTCATCGGGACGTGCCGGTCCGCCGTGGCCGCGCCGGCCGTGCAGGCCGGGCCGGGTCGGGCGCCGCTCCCCCGCGCGGGCCGCCGCTGGCACCGCCGCGATGGTGTGCCGGCGGGGCGGGGGCGGCGGTCCCCGCCGGGCGGGGGAGGGGAGCGGTGTCGGCGGCCGGGAGCGGGACGGGGTCGAAGCGCTCGCGGAGGTCGGTGAGGGCGCTGGTGTAACGCAGGGCCTCCAGGAGCTCGGCGATCTTGGCGTCACCGCTGCCGGCGGCGATGGCCTCGGTGACGCAGGTCTCCAGGTGGTTCTGGAGCAGCACCCGGTTCACCCTCTCGAGCGACGCCTGCAGGGCGGCGACCTGCTTCATGAGATCGGGGCAGTAGTCCTCGCGGTCGACCATCGCGATCACGCCGTCGAGGTGACCACGCACCGTCTTGAGGCGGAGCAGGGCGTCGCGCTTGTGGTCCGGTTTCATCCCGACGCCCAGTCTACCCCACCCGGGGTGGGGTGGGGTTCTGCGGCGGCGGCGCCCGGGTGAGAGTGCTGGGAGATCAGGCCGGCGTCATCGTCACCAGAGGGATCGGCCGCGCCGTCCTCGTCTGGTAGTGCGTGTAGCGGCCGCGGTTGACCGCGTTCATCAGGGCCATGAGCCGCGCGTAGTCGGCGTCGCCGGGCACCACCACCCTGGCCTCCGCTGCGACCCGGCGGCGGCCCACCTGCAGCCCCACCCGCGGGTCGGCCCGGAGGTTCTGGAGCCAGGCGGGGTCGCGCTCACCGCCATAGTTGGACGCCGCCACCACCAGCGACTCCCCGTCGCGGCCGTAGACGAGCGCGGCGGTCCGCGCCCGGCCGGTTCGGCGCCCGGTGGTGTGGAGGAGCAGGGACGGCACGCCGATGACCCCGTGGCCGAGCCGGCCACCGGTGCGCACGTACAGCCAGCGGTGCAGGTGCGGGACGAAGGCCGGCCCGTTGCTCGTCCCCATCCAGCCGTTGAGCACCCGGGCGATCCGGGGAACGCCGGGAACGGCCGCTTCCATCACAGCCGGCAACCTTACTCGCGCGTGGTTGGGCGCCGGTTCAGCCGGCCACCCCGCCGGCGCCCGCTGAGAGGGTGGCGTCGAGCCACTGGCGGACCCTCTCCTGGTGCGCCCCCCAGGCGGACCAGGTCGCCCCGGCCCAGGCGCCCACGGTCTCGGGCCGGGCCGGCAGCGCCGCACCCTCGACATCACGCACGGTGACGGCGTAGCTGGCCGGTCGGGGGAGCAGCAGCGGATAGTCGCGACCGGTCCAGCCCCCGATCAGGTGGCGGAGGCGGGCCCCCGGGATTCCGCGTTCCAGTGAGGCGCAGAGGCTCATCAGGTGCACGGCCACGGACTGGCGGTTCCGCCGCTCGTGGTTGGTGGCGTGCTGGGCGGCGTAGGCATCCACGAGGTGCTGGCTCGTGGTCAGGGCCTCGGGGCCGGCCAGCGACATCCTCCAGGCCAGGAGCGCCCCGTAGGCCGACCAGCAACCGGGGGCGGCCAGCATGTACGCGTGCACCGGGCCGGCGACATCCGCCACCACGGCGCCGCAGCCGAAGCACCGGACCTCGCTCACCCGCCGACGATACCGGTGCCCACAGCCTCTCCGACCTCCGCCTCCGCGCGCCGGAGCCCGAGACGTCACGGGGCGCGGCCGGTGCTCACGGCGGGCCGTCCACCGCCCGAGGTCCGGTCCTCCATCTTTGTGATACAATCCTACACGGCGACAAACCTGGGAGGGTAGACCATGCTCCACACCACTGGACAGTTCCTCGGGGCCCCATGGGCGGCCGGGTCGGGACGCGGGTGCCGTGCCTGCGGCTCGCCGATCGATGCCCGAGACGGGTTCGGGCTGAGCGAGGGCGTCTGCCCCGCCTGCCGCGGGGACGAGGCGACCGCCGACCTGATCGGGCACGCCTCCGGCCCGCTGGCCGGTGGCGGCCGGCTGGCCGTCCGCGCGGTTTCCGCACTCGGGGACGCGGCCTCGCGCTCCCTCGCCGTGCTGCGCCGCGCCGCTTAGCGCGGAGCGTCCACGGGCCGCCCGCCGCGGCTGACCAGCCAGGCCGTGGCGGTCTCGAGGTGGCGGCGGATGGTCGCCTCCGCACTCGACGGTTTCCCCCCCTCGATGGCGCGAAGCACCTCCGCGTGCTCGGCGGCGAGGTCCTCCACGGTGGCGTACTCGGTCTCCATGAGCTGGGCGAGGGAGAGCAGGATCTCGGCGGCGATGTCGCGGTGGACGGCGGCGAGCCGGCTGTTGCCGGCGCCCTCCACGATCGCCCGGTGGAAGGCGAGGTCCGCCTCCACCAGATCGCGCCGGGCGGAGTCGCCGGTCAGCCGTCGCTCCGCCTCGAGCGCCTGCCGCGCCGCCTCGGGGACCGAGCGACGGGCCGCCAGGCTCCGCCCCGCCTGGACTTCGATCGCCGCCCGCAGCTCGTACACCTCGGCGAGGTCGCGCCCGGTGAGCACCCGGACGAAGACCCCGCGATTGCGCGACTTGACCAGCAGGCCGCGGTGGGCGAGCCCGTCGAAGGCGGCCCGGAGGGTGTTCCTCCCCACGTCGTACTGACGGGCGAGCTCGATCTCCCGGAGGTGCTCGCCCGGCTGGAACTCGCCGTCGAGGGTGCGCCGCTCCAGGTCCTCCTCGAGGGCCTGGACGGCCGAGACCGTTCCCAGGCGGCGGAGCACGGTGGCCACGGTGTTGTATTGTGTTACAATCATTCCTCTTCCGCAAGGGTGGTGGATCCTCCTCTGTCCCGGCGGCGGGGCAGCCGTCTCGCCGCCGGGCAGTCCTCCTCTCGCCGGGGCACCGAGTAGCATGCCGTCCGGCCGAGGATCTCCAGAAGTGCGCGGACTGAGCCGGGGAGTGGGTGGCTTCGCAATGCCGGGTCGCTTCGCATTGCAATGACGGGCGTGGTGGCGGCGGGAGCGGGGGAGTCGGGCGGGCCGCCCTCTCCGATCGGACCGCGGGGCCGCGCGCGATGAGCGGCGCCGTCCTGCGCCTGCGAGGCCGGCGCCGGACCACCCCGGTGGGCGAGCGCCGCCGGCCGCGGGCGGGGGAGCGAGGCGGCGCACCCCGGCTGCGCCTCACCGCCGTGCTGGTGGCGATGGCCCTGGCCGTCTGGCTGGTGCTGCCGGTCCCCGCGCTGACCGCGACCGTCCCCCTGCCGGGCCCGCGCCCCGCGGCGCTGCCGGGCCTCGCCTGGCTCTCCACCGCCGGAGGGCGCATCGTCGATTCCCTGGGGCGGACCGTCATCCTCCACGGCTTCGACGACGACGCGCTGCTCGAGTTCGACGATGTCACCCGCACCCCTGGATGCCACCGACGCCGAGATCATGGAGGCATCCGGATTCGACGTGGTGCGACTGCCCATCGCCTGGTCGCTGCTCGAGCCCCAGCGTGGTCATTTCAGCACCGGCTACCTGGACCGCATCGCCGCGGCGGTGGCGCTGCTCAACGCCCATCACCTCTACGTGGTGCTGGATATGCACTTCCTCGGCTGGAGCCCCGCCTACCAGGGATCGGGAGCGCCCGCCTGGGCGACCGTGCCATGGATTCCCGACGTCCCCTGGGGCCCCATGCCCTCGGTGACCCGGCTGCTCTCGCCGGCGATCAACGCATCGACCGCATACTTCTGGCTGACCTCGGACTGGCAGACGCAGTACCTGCGGACCTGGCAGTTCGTGGCCGCCCGCTTCCGCGACGACAGCGGTGTGGCCGGCTACGACATCATCAATGAGCCGCACGCCTTTCCACTGCCCCCGCTGCGCTTCGACAAGGACGACCTCTTCCCGTTCTACGCTCGTGCCATCACGGCGATCGGGTCGGTCGATCCCGACCATCTCTTCCTCATCGAGAACGACGCGCTGGGTGACTTTCCCACCAGCGTGGTCCCTCTCTCCGCGCCCGATCTCGTCTACTCGCCGCACGTCTACACCGGCGTGCTCTTCCCGCCCAACTTCGACGGGGATCCCCAATCCCTGGACACCCACGTGAACGAGCTGGCCCGCGAGGCCGGCCAGTTGCCGGCGGCGATGTGGGTGGGCGAGTTCGGCATCAGCACCCATAGCCCGGACGCGACGGAGTGGATCGCCGACGCCCTCGATGCCTTCGCCGAGCACGGCGCCGGCTGGGCGTGGTGGCAGTGGCGGGCACCAGGCCCCTGGAGCGTGCGCAGCCCGGATGGCAGGACCCTCGACATGACCCTGCTCCGGGAGCTGGCCCGCCCCTATCTCGCCGCCGCCCCCGCGGGGGTGTCGGCGGCCCCGGCCGGCGGGGTCATCGGGCGGCTGGTGGTCACCGTCGTCGCCGGCCACGCTCCGGGGGCCATCGAGGCGGCCTGGTCGGACTTCACCCTGGGTCCCCCCACCGTCAGCTCGAGCTGCGGGGCGCAAGCCGCCTGGGCTCCCTCGTCGTCCCGCCTCTCGCTCACCGTCCCCCTCGCGATGGCCTGCCAGATCGAGCTGCAGGCGGCGTGATCCACCCGCCGGCCGCCGCCGACACGACCCGGGAATTGGCCATCCCCTCGCGCTAGAGTTGACGGCATCGTGAGCGCGGCGCTGGACCCGGAGCTGGGGCCCGCCGACCGGCGCGTCGAGGAGCTGAGGCTGGCGGCGGCGCTGCGGCGCGGCTTCCGACACGCCCAGCTGCTGATGGCTCACTCACTCTCCGAGTACGACCTGAGCGCCCTCTCGTACCACCTCCTGCTCGAGGTCGGGGCGGCGGGGCGGGAGGGCGTGATCCAGGGCGATCTCGCCGACCTGCTCCAGTGCCCCGACGCGCGGGTGTCGACCCTGGTCCGCGACATGGGCAGGCGGGGCCTGGTCGTGGCCGCCCGCTGGGCTCCCGACCGGCGGGTGGTCCACATCCGCGCCACCACCCGCGGCATCCGGCTCACCCATGAGGCCCTGCACCGTCAGCGGGAGGCCCTGACCAGCCTCTCCGGCGACGCCGGCCTGCTCAGCGTGACCTCACTGCTCCAGGACGCCCTGCGCCTCTACCTCGGCGTCGACATCTCCCTCGACGGCGTGGTCGCCAGGGTGGTCGCCGCCTCACCGGACGGTCAGGACCGCTGACGCTCGGACCGCCGAGCGGAGGCGCAGCCTCCGTTACCGGGCAAGGATGAGGGCGGCCGCCATGCATCGGGCGGCCAGCCGGGCGTAGCCGGGGGCTCGCGCGGCGAGCCACGTCGCCTCACCCCAGCGGCGGGGGTCGAGGGCGGCGCGCTGCGGGGAGACCCAGCTCCCCGACACCTCCGCGGTCGGGGCGTCGATGACCACCCGCAGGCTCGCCAGCCGGGCGCCGGTGGAGACCAGCAGCGCGGTCTCCATCTCGGCGGCCACGAATCCCTTCTCAGCCCAGCCGCGCCTCGCCTCGCCGACCACCAGACGTCGCGCTGTGAGCGTGGGGCCCACCACCGGCTCCTGGCCGCAGGCGCGGGCTCCAGCGATCAGCGCCGCCACCCAGCCCGGGTCGCAGGGGACGGACTCGCCGTCCTCGAACGCGACCGACTCCGCCACCACCACGGTCCCCGGCCGCAGGTCGGGCCGGAGGCCGCCCGCCAGCCCGCACGTGATCAGCGCGGGCCGTGGCGGCGGCGGCGGCTCCCAGCGGGTCAGGGAGATTCCGCAGCGCACGGCGGGAGCCGGGTTGCCGGCGGCGGCGAGGGCCCGGCGCACCGCTCGCCACTCCAGACCCATCGGCGCCAGCACCAGCACACCCGGGCCGGGGTCCTCGGCCATGGAGGCCCACCGGGATCCCGGGGGCGTCCCGGGCACCCCCTGCTCAGGCGTAGCCGTGTTCGCGGTACCAGGTCACCGCCCGGCCCGCGGCTTCCTCGACGGAGGTGGGCCGGAAACCCAGCTCGTCCTTCGCCTTGTCGATGCGCACCATCATCCGGAGCCGGCCCATGCGCACCCCCTCCAGGGGCACGCGGGGCTCGGCGCGCGGCCAGAGCCGGCAGCGCGCCTCGTCGACCAGGGCGGCGGTCAGTGCCACCGGGTAGGGCATCCGCCACTCCGGCGGGCGGGTCCCGGCGTGCCGGGCGAAGAGGCCCATGACCTCGGCCAGGCTCAGATTCTGGCCGCCCACCAGGTAGCGCTCCCCGGGCCGGCCGCGCTCGAGGGCGAGCACGTGGGCACGGGCGACGTCCTCCACCGCCACCAGATTCATGGCCCCGTCGAGGTAGGCGGGGATCCGGGTCCGCATCACGTCGACGACGATCTGGCCGGTGGGCGTCGGCCGGGCGTCGCGCGGCCCGATCGGCGCGGTGGGCAGCACGGTCACCACCGGCAGGTTGGCCCGGAGCGCGGCCCGCTCCTGGAGCACCTTGGAGGCGTGATAGCCGTGGCCGCCGTGGACCTCGGCCCAGTCGCTCTCGGTCGCCAGCCGGCCGCCGCGGAGCGGGCCGACGGTCGCCGAGCTCGAGGTCACCACCGCCCGCTCCACCCCGGCCAGCCGCGCCGCCTCGAGCAGGCTGCGGGTGCCGGCCACGTTGACCGCCTCCATCTGCCGCCGGTCCCGCGGCGCGAACGAATACGCCGCCGCCACATGGACCAGGAAGCGGCAGCCGCGGAGCGATGGCACCAGCGCGCCACCGTCGCGCAGGTCTCCGCTCACCACGCTCAGGCCGGGTCTCGCCGGGAGCCGGCGCGAAGCGCCGCGCACCAGCGCCCGCACCGGGTACCCGGATTCCAGCAGCGCGTCGAGGACGTGCCCGCCCACGAAACCGGTGGCCCCGGTGAGGAAGACCACGTCGCTCACGTGCGCTGCCCCTCAGCGCCGGTGGGGCGCGTTCGTCGCAGTGGGGGCTTGCGCAGGCGGCAGCGCAATGCCGCCGAGCACGAGGCGTGGACAGCGAAGCTGTCCGACGCAGGTCCCCCCGAAGACGATGCGCCCCATCGACGCCGCGAATGGGCTGACGTCGTGCCGCTCACGCGATCTCCCGCTCCTCCTCGGCCACGGCGGTGCCCGCGGGCGGCTGCGGCGCGGGGCTGATCCGGCCCCTCCAGCTGATGTTGGCGACCTGGCCGCGCAGGGTGTCGCCGGCGGCGCGCAGGCCCTCGCGCAGTGACGCCGAGGTCGCCGCCACCGCGGTCGGCTCGTACCCGCAGTGGGCCATGCAGTTGGCGCAGCGCGGATCGCGGCCGCGTCCGTAGCTCTCCCAATCGGTCGTCTCCAGCAGCTCCCGGTACGAGGCGACATAGCCGTCGGCCATCAGGTAGCAGGGCCGCTGCCAGCCGAAGACCGAGTAGCAGGGGATCCCCCACGCCGTGCACTGGAAGTCCACCTTCCCCTCCAGGAAGTCGAGGAAGAGCGGGGAGTGGTTGAGCCGCCACCGCTTGCGGCGACCGTCCGCGAAGGCGTCGCGGAAGAGCTTGTGCGTCTTCTCGACCTGCAGCCAGTGCTCCTGGTCGGGGGCCTTCTCGTAGGCGTAGCCCGGTGAGATCTGCATCTGGTCGACCTGGAGGTCGTCGTTGAGGAAGTCGAGGACCTCGCGGATCGACTTGGCACTGTCCATGTCGAAGAAGGTGGTGTTGGTGGTGACCCGGAAGCCGCGCCGCTTGGCCTCGCGGGCGGCCGCCACCGCCTTGTCGAAGGTGCCGCGCCGGCTCACCGACTGGTCGTGCCGATCACGCAGCCCGTCGATGTGGATGGAGAAGGAGAAGTACGGCGAGGGGGTGAAGAGGTCGAGCTTCTTCTCGAGCAGCAGGGCGTTGGTGCAGAGATAGACGAAGCGCTTGCGCTCCACCAGCGCCTCGACGATCTTGTGGATCTCCTTGTGCACGAGCGGCTCGCCGCCGGCGATGGAGATCATCGGGGCACCGCACTCCTCGGCCGCCGCCACCGCCTGCTCGACGGTCAGCCGGCGGGCGAGGATGTCATCGGGATGCTGGATCTTGCCGCAGCCGGCACAGGCGAGGTTGCACTGGTAGAGGGGCTCGAGCTGCAGCACCAGCGCGTACTTCTCGTTCTTGCGGATGCGCTGCCTGGCCACGTAGCCGCCCACCTTGACGGTCTGCCGGAGCGGTATCGCCATCTTCAGTCCTCCCTGTCCGGGTCGGGTGCGGGGCTCTCGGAGGACGGTCCGGTCACCGCCCTCCCCGCTGTCACGGCAACGTTCGATCGGGATGCGGGCCGCTCCGGCATCCGGCTCGCCGCGGGCTGGTCCGCCGGCCGCCTCCGGCCCCGGGTCCCGCGCAGCTCACGGGATTCGCCACCGCCCCCGTCCATGGCCAGGGCCATGGTGGGGAAGAGGTGCCGGTACATCCCGTAGTTCAGGTAGAAGTCACCGGGGAACCCGGTGCCGGTGTACTCCGGCTCGGGCCAGGTGCCCCCCTGCTGGCGCTCGCGGAGGAAGGCGAGACCACGCCGGCAGGCGGGCTGCTCACCGTGGCCGCCCCGCTGCAGCGCCATCACCGCCCAGGCGGTCTGGGAGGCGGTGCTGACGCCCACCCCGGCGAAGCTCTCGTCCTCGTAGGAGTGGCAGGTCTCCCCCCAGCCCCCGTCCCGGTTCTGCACCTGGAGCAGCCACCGGACCGCCCGTGGCAGGTGGGGACCGCCGCAGCCCAGCGCGGCGAGCGCCGAGATCACGCACCAGGTCCCGTAGACGTGGTTGACGCCCCAGCGTCCGTACCACGACCCCGAGGGGCGCTGTTCGCGGGCCAGATACCGGAGCCCGCCCCGCACCACTGGGTCCCCGGCACCGCGTCCCAGCCCCGCGAGCATCTCCAGGACGTGGGCGGTGACGTCCTCGCTGGGCGGGTCCAGCATCGCCCCGAAGTCGGCGAAGGGGATGCGGTAGACGAGCTGGCGGGTGTTGTCCTTGTCGAAGGAGCCCCAGGCTCCGTTGCTCGAGCGCATCGCCTCCGCCCACCGGGCACCCCGCTCCGCGGCCGCCCGCGCCGCCGGGCCCTCGCCGCCCTCGATCAGGGCCAGCACCACGATCGCGGTGTCGTCGACGTCCGGGTAGATGTCGTTGTCGAACTCGAAGGCCCAGCCGCCGCATTCCCGGAGCGGCACCTTCACCTGCCAGTCGCCACCCCTCTCGATCTGCTCCGCGACGATCCACTCCACCGCCCGGCGGACCGCGGGATGCGACCGGGAGAGCCCCGCGGCGCGCAGCGCCAGCACCGCCCAGGCGGTGTCCCAGACCGGCGACATGCAGGCCTGGAGCCGCCAGCCGTCGGCGTCGGAGACCGCGAACCGCTCGTTCAGGCCACGCAGCCCGAGCCGCATCACCGGGTGGTCGACCGCCATCCCCTGCAGGTTGAGTGCGATGAGCGAGTAGACCCAGGGTGGCTGGATCCCCCCCCAGCTGCCGTCGGCCTCCTGGTGCTCGACGATCCAGGAGGCCAGGCCGCGGCGGGCGCGCTCCCGTCCCGGCTGGCGGGGCAGCCGCTCATACACCTTCTGGAGCCTGTCGAGCCACCAGAACACCCCCGACCCGGGCACCCGGTGCAGCAGCGCCTCGGTGCCGGGGGCGACCAGCTCCTGCACGTCGAACCCGAGCGGGCGCACCGGCCGGCGGCTCAGCACGATCAGCAGGGGGGCGATGGTGCCGCGCGCCCAGCAGGCGAAGTCGTAGAGGTTGAGCGGGGCGCGCGCCGGCAGATGGATCAACTCGGGCGGCATCGACGGCACCCCGTCCCACGGGTACTGGCCGAAGAGCGCCAGCCAGAGCTTCGTGAAGACGCGCGTTGAGGCCAGGCCGCCCTGGGCGAGGATGAAGCGCCGGGCCCGGGCCACCGGCTCCGCCGAGGCGTCCAGGCCGAGCAGGCGGAGGGCGACGTGGGCCTCGACGGTGGTGCTGAGGTCGCCGGGACCGTCGAAGTAGAGCGACCAGCTGCCGTCGGCGCGCTGCTTGCCGAGGAGGTGCCGGAGCGCGCCGGCGGCGATCTCCTGGTGGTCAACGCCGAGGAAGCGGAGCAGCAGGAGGTGCTCGGCGGTCATTGTGACGTTGGTCTCCATCTCCGCCGTCCACCAGCCCGCCGGCTCCTGACGCTCCAGCAGCCAGTCCACCGCGGTGCCGAGGGCGGCGGTGTCACTCATGGCGCGCCGCCAGGTTGGCGATGAGGGCTCTGGCCGCCGACCGGCCGCTGCGCACCGCCCCCTCCATGGTCGCCGGCCACCCCGTGTCGGTCCAGCAGCCGGCCAGCACGGCGTTCTCGATCGCGGTCGCCGGACCCGGGCGGCGCAGCCCGGGGGCCGGGACGAAGGTCGCCTCCGGGTCGCGGATGGCAACCCCCCGGAGCAGGACCGCGCCGCCCAGCTCGGGCAGGCGCGCGCGCAGCTCGGCGTCGGCGAGGGCGACCAGGCGCTCCTCCGGCTCGAGCACCAGGTCGCCGGCGCTGCTCAGGCTGCAGCAGAGATGACCCGGCCCCTTGGCGAAGACCCACTGCACCGGGGAGTCGACCATGGCCGCGAAGTCGAGGTCCGCGAGCGGATCGCGGCCGCCACCGGCAGCCCCCCCGGCCGGCCCGTACCAGAGATGGACGTCCACGATCGGCTGGGTGGTGAACGCCTCGAGGCCGGTCACCCCGAGGGACTCGGTGCCGGCGATGCGGAGCAGCCGCTCGGGCGGCACGGCGAGCACGGCCGCGTCGCAGTCGAGCTCCAGCTCGCCCGCGCGCAGACCGCGCAGCCTCCCGTCCTCGACGCGGAGCCCGGTCACCGCGGTGCGCAGGAGGACCTCATCGCAGCGCTCCGCCGCCCGCTCCGAGAAGCGGGCCAGGGGCACCGTGGCGTACCCGATCCGGGCGGCGTCACGGTCACCGAGCAGGGCGGTGCGGACGACCATGAGGCCGGCGGCGGCGCTCACCCCGTCGAAGGGGGCGTTGAGGGCGGGGATCAGGAACGGCTCCCAGAATCCGCCCAGCGCCGCGGCGCTCTGGCCGTGCCGCTGCAGCCAGGCGGCGAAGGTCGCCGCCTCCTCGCCCGGACGGGGGCGGCGGGCCGCGAGCAGGGCGCGCACCACCTCCAGTCGCGCCCGGATGGTGAGGGCGCGGAAGCCGAGGAAGGGGAGGGCCAGGTGCAGCGGCGCGGGCAGGCGGAGCGCGCGGAGCCGGGCGCGTCCGTGGGCGGTGAGCATCAGCACGTCGAACCGCTCCTGGAGCCGGAGATCGCCGCGCATCCCCAGCTCCCCGGCGAGCTCCAGGAAGCTGGTGTAGCAGCCCAGAATCGCGTGCTGCCCGCTGTCCACCTCGAGGTCGCCGAGCCGGAACGAGGTCGCCTTGCCGCCCAGCAGCCGGCTCCGCTCCAGCAGGGTGACCCGGCAGCCGAGGCGCTTCAGCTCCAGGGCCGCGGCCACCCCGGCCAGCCCGGCGCCGACCACCGCGACATGCGCGCCGGGAAGGGCACCCACCTCGCTCGGAGCGGGGCCGCCGGCGCGCTCCGGCCGGCGGGGGCGGTGAGCGCGGTCGGGCCGGACCGCCGGCTCCTCGGGCGACGGCAGCCTCGCCTCCGAGGAACCCGCGCGCTCGGCGGTCGCCATCGCCGCCTCGTCCGGATCCGTCCTCATCGCCCCGCCCCCACGGTGGCGGCCACCCAGGAGCGGACCATCACCTCCGCCTTCTCGCCGGACGAGAGCCGCACCCGCTGCCGGAGCGGCAGCTCCGGCTCCGCCTCGATGCGATCGAGGATCCCGCTGTAGATCCCGGCCATGGTGCGGACGCAGGCCCGGGCCGGCCCGGGGATGTGCCGGCAGACCTCGATGCCCGTGGCGTAGAGGCGGCGGGCCCGGGCGGCCTCGAACTCGACCAGTGAGGTCCATGCCCCATCGGGCTGACCGGCCAGCACCGCCTCCTCGGAGACGCCGAACCGGGCCAGCTCGTCCTGGGGCAGGTACACCCGTCCCATCGACGCATCCTCGCGGACGTCACGCAGGATGTTGATGAGCTGGAGCGCCGCGCCCAGCGAGTTGGCGCGCTCCAGGGCGTCGTCGCTCTCGAAGCCGAAGATGCGCACGCACATCCGCCCGACCACCCCGGCGACCAGCTGGCAGTACCCCCGGAGCTCCTCCCACGAGGCGTAGCGGCGCAGGTTGAGGTCCATCTCGACGCCGCTCACCAGCTCCTCCAGCTCCGACGCCGGGATCCGGTGCCGCCGCACCGCGCGGGCGAGAACCTGCATCACCGGGTCCTGCCCCGGGTCGCCGGCGAGCGCCCGCCGCAGCCGGCGGCGCTGGAGGTCGAGCTGGACCGCCGCGTCGGCGGGGCCCGGCCCGTCGGTGGCGTCGTCGATCTGGCGGGCGAAGTCATAGAGCGCGTAGATGGAGACCCGCTGGGTGCGCGGCAGGGCGATGAAGCCCCAGTAGAAGTTCCCGGCCTCCCGCCGGGCCATCCGCTGGCAGTAGCGCTCGGCCGCCGCCAGCGAACCGTCCTCGCGGCGGCGCCTGATCGAGGCCGTCGGTGCTGCCTTGTCCGTCCCCTCTCCCTCCGGGTGGCTGCCGCTCTCGGAGAGGGCGGACGCCACCAGCCGCAGCTTGGTTCCGCTCGAGACCTGCGGCCGGCGCAGGTCGGTCCGGAAGCCGTCGCGCCGGATCGCCTCGACGATTGCCTCGCCGCCTCGGCGGTAGAGGCCGAGCTGGAGGCGGAGCCGTGCCGGCATGGGGAGGCTCTCCAGCTCGTGGCCGGACCGGAGCAGGAGGAGGGCCCGCTCGCAGATGGCCTCCACCGCGCCGGCAGGGCCGAGGCGGTCCAGCTCGGATTGGATCAGATAGGTCCGCCCCTTGTCCCGGTCGACGGCGACGTCCTGGGCGAAGTTGGCGAGCTGCAGCCCGACGCAGACGTCGTCGGAGAGCGGCACCGCGCGGGGATCGGCGACCTCGAAGAGTCGCAGCACCATCCGCCCGACCGGGGCCGCCGAGAGCATGCAGTAGGCCTGGAGATCCTCCCAGCTCGGGTAGCCGGCGACCCGCTGGTCCTGGACGTTGGCGGCGATCAGGTCGAGAAAGGGCTGGGCCGGCATCTCGAAGCGCGCCACCGTTGCGGACAGCGCGACCAGCACCGGGTGCACCGGGGGCCGGCCCTCGAACATCGCCTCGACCTCCGACTGCCAGCGCTCCAGCCGCCAGAGCGCGGCGTCTCCGCTCTCGTCGCCGAGGTCGTCGGTGGTCCGGCAGTAGGCGTAGATCCGGGCCAGGTGGAGCCGGAGCGGTCGGGGGGTCACCAGCGACGCGACCGAGAAGTTCTCGTAGTGGCGCCGCGCCATGCGCACGCAGAGGGCGTCGGCCTCGCGCTGGCCGAGCGTCGGGGCGGTGAGCCGCGGCCCGCTCACCGGGCGCCCCCGCCGGCGTCCGGCGCCGCCTCGGAGGGGGAGCGGAGCAGCATCCGGCCGTCCCGGCGGAGCCGACCGAGATCGGGCGCACCGGTGCAGAACATCGTGATCCGCAGGGTGTCGGTGATCTCGGTCACCGCCGCGTCGAGTGCCTCGACGCCGCCCGCGGCTGCCCGCAGCATGGTGCCGGCGCTCCCCACGAGGTCGGCCCCGAGGGCGATCGCCATGGCCGCCTCCACCCCGCCGCGGATCCCGCCGCTGGCGATCAGGGTGCCCCCTGGAGCGGCCCGGCGGGCCAGCCGGATCGCCTCGGCGGTGGGCAGCCCCCAGTCGGCGAAGGCGGCGGCCACCCGGGCGCGGACCGGGTCGGCGATGCGGTGGCGCTCCACCTCGCTCCAGGAGGTGCCTCCCGCGCCGGCGACATCGACCGCGGCGACCCCTGCCTCGAAGAGCTCGGCCACCAGGTCGGGAGCGATGCCCCAGCCCACCTCCTTGACGATCACCGGGATCCCGAGCGTCGAGCAGAGCTGCTCGATGCGGGCGAGGAGGCCCGCGAACCGGGTGTCCCCCTCCGGCTGGAGCGCCTCCTGGAGGGGGTTGAGGTGGAGCACCAGCGCGTCGGCCTCGAGCAGCCCGACGATCCGCCGGCAGGCGGCGGTCCCCACCCCGAGATTGAGCTGGACCGCTCCCAGGTTGGCGAGCAGGGGCACGTCGGGGCAGAGGTCGCGGACGGCGAAGGTGGGGAGCACCTCGGGATGCTCCAGGAGCACCCGGCAGGAGCCCAGACCCATGGCCACCCGGTGGCGCTGCGCCGCCTCCGCCAGGGTGCGGTTGATCTGGCGCGCCCGGGCCGTGCCGCCGGTCATGCAGGAGAAGAGGAGAGGGGCCTCGAGCCGGCGTCCCAGGAAGACCGTCTCCAGGATCACCGAATCGAGGTCGATCTCGGGGAGCGCCCGGTGCTCGAAGCGGTAGCGCTCGAAGCCGGCGGTGACCCCCTTGGCGGCCACGTCCTCCTCGAGGTTGATCCGGATGTGCTCCGCCTTCCGGTCGACGATGTCGGGCTGGTCGGCGGGGAGGGGCGAGAGGCTGCCGAGGGTCATCCTGGGGCTCCGCCGTCGCGCGCGAGCGTCACGGGGGCCTCCGTGTCAGCCGGTCCGATGGGCGACGAAACGCGCGATCGCCGCGAAGTCCTCGACCCAGCGCTCGTCCAGCCCCGAGCTCGCCACCGCGGACATCGACGCCTTGCAGGTCTGGGCGGCCGCCACGGCGGTGGCGTCCGGCTCGCCCAGCGAGGCCAGGATGTCGCGGATCAGCTCCTCCCCATCCTCCGCCTCCGGCTCGGCATAGAGCTGGCAGAGGCGCCGCTGCTCGGCGTAGGAGGCCCGGGAGAAGGCGCTGACCACCGGGTAGGTGAGCTTGCGACGGGCCAGGTCGGAGGTCCGCCCCTTGCCGGTGCGGTCCGGGTCACCGAAGCTGCCGAGCCAGTCGTCCCTGATCTGGAAGGTCTCACCGAGCAGCCGGCCGGCGTTGCGCAGCTTGGTCACCGTGCGGCTGGAGGCGCCGGCCAGGATCGCTCCCATCTCCAGGCACGCCCCCAGGAGCGCCCCGGTCTTGGCGGTGATGAGCCGGACGTAGGTGGACCGCGGGGTGTCGGGCCGGCCCTCGAGGGCGAGGTCGAGGCTCTGCCCCTCGATGACCTCCAGCACCGCCTGGCTGAGGGCGCGGGCGGCCCGCATCCGCCGGTCGGCGCGGGGGCCGGGGGCCAGCAGGGCGAGATAGGCGGTCGCGAAGAGACCGTCACCGGCGTTGATGCCCTGGGCCTCGCCCCAGACCGCCCAGACCGTCGGCCGGTGCCGCCGGGTCATGTCCCCGTCCTGGATGTCGTCGTGGATGAGCGTGAAGTTGTGGATCAGCTCGACCGCAGCCGCCGCCGGGACCGCCCAGTCGGGCTCGCCACCGCAGGCCTCGCACGCCCAGATGGCGAGCCCGGCCCGGAACAGCTTGCCCCCGCCCGCGGCGGTCGGCTCCCCCTCCGGGGAGGCCCAGCCGAGGTGATACGCACACATCTTCCCGAGCGGCGAGCTGCTGGAGGGCAGCGCCCACCGCAGGGCGTCCTCGACCAGGGGCAGGTGACGGCTCAACGAGAGGGGAAGTGCGGGCGGCGCGTCCTCCGGCGCGAAGCCGTCCCGGTCGTCCTCCGCGATGGCGTCGGCGGAGAAAGGAACATCGGCGATCACGGACATGCTTCTCCTCCACGTCCCCTGAAACTTCTCTGATGGTAACTATCCGAACCCGCCACCAGCAAGCCGCCGGGCCGGGGCTGCCCTGCCAAACGGGCGGAAGCGCGCCGGCGCCTCCCGGGCCGCCCGGCTCCGGGGCCTCCGTCTTCGATTCGCTGACCCGGTGTGTACCATTAACCTCGTGACAACCATCGAGAGTGGGAGCCCGAGCCCTCAGGTGCGTCAGGTCCTGGGTGCCTACCTGGATGCCAGCCTCCTGACCGACGGGTTCCAGTCCGAGCTCTGGCGCGAGGCGCGCCTCACCCTGCCTCAGCTGGCCGTGCTCCGCAGCCTCCGGGACGGCGGTCCGCAGACCGCCGGGCGGCTGGGGGAGACCGTCGGTCTCTCCCCCGCGTCGGCCACCCGGCTCTTCGACCGGCTCGAGGAGCGCGGCCTGATCCGGCGCCGGCGGGGCCACGACGACCGCCGCTGCGTCGAGATCCACCTGACCCCGCGCGGGCGTCAGCTGGTGGGCGCGGTCAGAGCGCTCCGGGACAGCCCTCTACGCCGCGCCGTCGAGGCGATGAGCGAGGCCGAGCAGCGCTCGCTGGCGACCGCTCTGCGCCGGCTCGCGGATCAGGCGCGCCGGCTCAAGCGGCTCTCCCCCCGGGTCGCGCTGCCATGAGGCCGGTCGGGCCGTGAAGATGCGGCGCCGCCTCGTCCCGCTGGTGGTCGGGCTGGCGACCGTGGTCGGGCTGCTGATGGTGGTCCAGCCGTCCCGCGTGCTCGGGGCCCTGCGGGGCACCGACCTCCGCCTGGTCGGCGCCGCGGCGGTGGTGACGGCGGTCTTCTACGTCGTCCAGGGAGCCCGGTGGCACATCCTGCTCCGGGCGGCGGGGGTCCGGCTCCGGCTGCACGAGTTGGTGCTGATCAACCTCGCCGGCCAGACCGTGACCGCGGTGCTCCCGCTCGGCGACCTGACCCGGGCGCTCTTCGCCAGCGAGGCGACCGGCGCCCCCTTCGGTGCGGCCGCCGCCGCGGTCACCGTCCAGGAGCTCACCTTCACATCGCTGCTGGTGCTGAGTGCCACCCCGGCACTGATGGGGATCCCCGGGGGCTGGCTGATCTCCACGGTGGTCCTGGGCGGCGTGACCGGCACCCTGCTGATCCTCCTGGTGCCCGCCGTCTACCGGCCGATCCGCCGGCTCCTGGCCGCCCTTCCCCTGGTGCGCGGAGCCGCCGGGCAGGTCGACACCCTGCGTCAGGAGAGCGTGGTCCTGCTCACCCGGCCGGTCGCGATGGCGAGCGGCGTCCTCGACCTGGCCCGGGTCGCCCTGGCCGCCGGAGCCCTCCAGCTCCTCCTCCACGCCATGAACATCCAGCGGGGTTGGTGGCTGGCGGTGCTGGTGGTGGCGGTCGCCTACGTGGGCGGGGCCCTCAGCTTCCTGCCGGGCGGCATCGGCGCCAACGAGGCCAGCCTGATCGGGGTCCTGATCGGATTCGGCGTCCCGGTGGGCCAGGCGGCGGCGGTCGCCCTGCTCGAGCGGCTGCTGCTCACCGGGGTGCCCTCGGTGGTCGGGCTGCTCGCCTACGTCGCCATCCATCGCCGGCTTCACCTGGGCAGCCTGGTGTCCTCGCCCCGCGCGGTGCTCACCTCCACCACCACTCCCTGCGAGGTGGCCGCCTGAGCCTGCCCCTCGCCGGTTCGCCGCAGGGACGGCGGGCGCGGCTCGACGATCCCCCCACCGGCCCTCCGCCGGCCGGCCCGGTCCCTCGGCGGCGCTTTCGCCTGACCCAGCTCATCCCCATCGCGGTCGGTCTGGCCGCGGTGGTGGCCCTGGTCGTTGCCAGCAACCCGTCCGCTCTGGGGCGGGCGATCGCCAGGTTCAACCTGCTGCTGATCGCGCCGATCCTGGCCCTCTCCGCCTCCTTCTACGTCCTCCAGGGGCTGCGCTGGTACTTCCTGCTGCGGGATGTCGGCGCGCGGGTCAGCCCCGGCGACAGCATCCTTCTGAACATCGCCGGCCAGTCGACGTCGATGCTCCCGCTCGGTGAGCTCACCCGGGCGGTCTTCGCCGCCGAGGCCTGCGACGTCGAGTTCGGCGAGGTGGTGGCCACGGTGACCGTGCAGGAGCTGATCTTCATGCTCCTGCTCATCCTGATCGCGGTCCCCGGGGTGCTCTCGATCCATCGCGCCCTGCCCGGCCTGATCGTCGCCCTGGTCGGCATCGCCGCGGTCTTCGTGATGCTGGTGGTCCCCCCCTGCTTCCACCTGGTGCACCGCCTGGTCGAGCGCACCCCGGTGCTGCGCCGCTACACCGGGCAGGTCGAGCGGCTCCGCCAGGAGACCGTGGTGCTGCTCCATCAACCCAAGACCCTCGGCTGGTCGGTGCTCAGCCTGCTCGGCGCCGGAGCGGGGATCAGCCTGTTCTGGCTGGTGGTCCGCGGCCTGGGGGGCGGAGACCTGAGCTGGCCGATGGCCTCCTTCATCCTGGCGGCGTCCTACGTGGCGGGGGCGGTCAGCCTGATCCCCGGAGGGATCGGAGCCGCGGAGGCGAGCGTGGTCGGGTTGCTGATCGCGGCCGGGATCGATCCGGCGACGGCCACCGCGGCCGCGTTGCTCCAGCGGCTCGCCGACAAGGGCTTCGCCACCCTGATGGGATTCATCGCCTACGCGATCGCGCGACGCCGCTTCCAGCTCAGCGGTCTGACCGCGCTGCGCCCCACCCCCCCGGCGCAGCCGGGAGCCGCGAAGACCATGGAACCCGCCGGCGCCTGAGCGCCGCCGGCCTCGGGCGCCGCCGCCCGGGGCGCCGCCGGCCTGGGCGCCCCTCCCGGGACCCGCACCACCGGCTCGGCGAGCCAGCCCGACTCGGTCGACCGGCCGCGCCGACCAGGCTGGGGCACGGGCCCGGAAGCCCCGCGGTCCGAGTGAGGACAGATACGTTGGATGCGTTCGCTCCGAGCTGTGTATGCCCCGCCCCGTGTATCACCCCGATGGGTGATACCGCTCGGGGTACTTGGGCGTACATTGGCAGCGCATGAGTTGGCACGGGGGTCGGGGCGTTTCCGATCGGGGGGCCGTGGTATCGAGTAAGATCGCGCTCACTCACTGGGCGCGGCGAACCGCATCCGCGGCTGCGCCGCGAGAGCACGTGTCCGCGTTTCGCGACCAAGGTTTTCCCCGCCGGCGCCTCCCCGTCGCGTTTGGTTGAGCCGGCACATCCGCCCAGGGCCGGGCGCCGTCAGAAAGGAGGGAGTCATGTCCGTGGAATCGTCTGAGCAGGGCGGCGAAGCGCGCCGGGGTTGGGGGGCGAAGCTGCCTCACCGGCTGTGGGTCGTCGTGGGCCTGGCCGCCATCGGCGCGGCCGCCTGCGGCTCGACCAGCAGCAGCACCACCGGCGCCGCCGTCGCGAACATCAACCCCACCACCTGGAACACGTCGACGGTCTCCTGGCTGACCAAGAACGTCAACGACACGGGCACCCCGCCGTCCACGCCGACCGGGACGCTATCCCTGGCCGGCTCGACCGACGTCTCGGGGATGCTCGACCCCCAGGGTGAGTACGACACCATCGGCTACTCGGTGCTGCTCACCATGGACCGGACCCTGGTCGGCTACGAGCCCTCCAGCAACTTCAACGCCGCGACGTCGGTGGTCGACGACGCGGCCAGCTCCTACACGGTCAGCAACGGAGGGGCCACCTACACCTTCCACCTCCGCTCGGGGTTGAGGTGGGCGGTGACCGACCCGACGACGGGTGCCCCGGTCGCCCCGGACGACGGGACCGCGGTGACCTCCCAGGACTTTGAGCTCGGCCTCGAGCGCGAGTGCGACCCGACGCTCTCCGCGTACGGCAACCCGAGCTACTACACGTCCACGATCCAGGGCTACTCCACCTTCTGCAGCGGATTCGAGGCCCTGCCCGCCACCGCCACCCCGGCACAGCGGGCCGCCTACATCCAGGCCAACCCGATCTCCGGCCTCTCGACCCCGGACAGCCAGACCCTGGTCATCAACCTGACCAGCCCGGCGGTCGACTTCCCGAACATCATGTCGATGTTCTTCGCGGCGGCCGCACCGCCGTCCGCCCTCAACTACACCCCGCTCACCGCGGGCAACCCGATCTGGTCCGACGGCCCCTACGAGGTGCAGACCTACACCCCGGGCCAGAAGATCGTGCTGGTGCCCAACCCCTACTGGGGAGCCACCAGCGGCACCAACACCACGGCCACCAGCTGGAGTGCTGACCCGATCCACCACCGCTACGTCGCCGAGATCAGCATCAACGAGACGCTCGGCTCGGACGCGGCCGCGGACGAGGTCCAGCAGGAGATCCAGGCCAACACCCTCGACCTGGAGTGGAACACCACCGTCCCCGCCTCCTCGCTGCCCTCCCTGGCCAACTACACCAACCCGCTCTTCGGAAGCTTCCCCTCTCCGGGGATCACCAACCCGTACCTGGTCTTCAACCTCCAGGCTGACACCCCGCTGAAGAACGTCGCGGTTCGCCAGGCCCTCGAGTACGCGATCAACAAGGTCGCGATGGCCAAGATCTACGGTGGCTCCGACTTCAACGTGCCCCTCAACCAGGTCTTCGGCCCCGGCGCCGAGGGGTACATCGCCGGCTACGACCCGTACCCGACCGCCAACAACGAGGGTGACGCCGCCAAGTGCAAGTCGCTGCTCAAGGCCGCGGGGTATGGGAGCGGCTTCACCATCACCGACTTCTACCGCACCGACGGTAACCACCCCGCCGTCTTCCAGGAGGTCCAGAAAGACTTCGGGGCGTGCGGTGTGACCGTCAACGGCAAGGGCATCTCCCAGGGCTACTACACTGCGACCGGCATTCTGCAGACCTCGGCCAGCGCGCTGGCCAGCTCCGGATGGGACATCACCGAGCCCGGATGGGTTCCGGACTGGTACGGCCCGGCGAGCGCCCGGTCGATCCTTCCCGACCTCTTCGGCAGCTCGGACTTCCCGGGCACCAACTGGGGTGACTTCAGCAACTCGACCGTCGACAGCCTGATCACCAAGGCGGAGTCCGCGTCCACCCTCGCGGCGTCCACCGCCGACTGGCAGGCCGCCAACAAGGCGGTCATGGCGCAGGCTCCGTTCATCCCCTTCATGGGCCAGCTCACCAACCTGATGCACTCCTCGTCCGTCCACAACGCCCTCTACAACCCCTTCTCGGCGCAGTACAACCTCGCCGACATCTGGCTGAGCTAACCCCGCGATCAGGGCTCGGCACCTCCGTCCCGCGGGGCGGAGGTGCCAGCCCCGGCGGTCCCCGGCCCAGCCGGGGACGACCCGCAGCCCACCCTCGAGCCATCCCACCCCCCTTCCGAAACACGCTATCGTGGTGATCGACGTGACCATGACGGGAGTTAGTCGACCAGCGCCGACGGGGACCACCCCGACCCGATGAGCCTCCTGAGCGTTCGCGGTCTGACCGTCTCCTTCCCCACCTCGGACGGCGTGGTCCGAGCCGTCCGGGGGCTGACCTTCGACGTCGAGCCGGGGCAGACGCTGGGCATCGTCGGCGAGACCGGCTCGGGCAAGAGCGTCACTGCGCTCAGCCTGCTCGGGCTCAACCCCGGGGCCGACATCAGCGGCTCGGCCGTCTTCGAGGGCCGCGACCTCCTGACCATGAGGCCGGACGAGATCCGGCGGGTCCGGGGTGCTGAGATCGCCATGATCTTCCAGGATCCACTCTCCAGCCTCCACCCCTACTACCGGGTTGGCTGGCAGATCGTCGAGGCCATCCGCACCCACACCCAGGTGAGCCGCGACCGGGCGATGCGGCAGGCGGTCGAGCTGCTCCGGCTGGTCAGCATCCCCCAGCCCGAGCGCCGGGTGCAGGCGTTCCCCCACGAGCTCTCCGGCGGCATGCGCCAGCGGGCGATGATCGCCATGGCCCTCGCCCTCCGACCCAAACTGCTGATCGCCGACGAGCCGACCACGGCCCTCGACGCCACCGTCCAGGCCCAGCTCATGGAGCTCCTGGGCGGCATGCAGCGGGAGCTCGGGATGGCCATGATCGTCATCACTCACGACCTCGGCCTGGTGGCCACCGTGGCCGACAGGGTCCTGGTGATGTACGCGGGCCGCGGCGCCGAGAGCGCCGACTACCGGACCATCTTCCGCAGTCCCCATCACCCCTACACCCGGGGGCTGCTCGCCTCGATCCCGGGTGCGGCCGGCAGCGGTGGGCGGTTGATCCCCATCGTGGGGCAGCCGCCCAGCCTGATCCGGATCCCGAGCGGTTGCGCCTTCCACCCCCGCTGCCCCTTCGCGATGGACGTCTGCATCCGCGAGCAGCCTCCTTTCGCCCCGGTCAACGACGGCGAGGCGCACGCGTCGGCCTGCTGGCTTCCGCCCGACGCGGTCGGCGTCGGCCCCAGCGCCGACGCCACCCGCGAGCGATACGTGAAGAGCCGGCAGGGACCGGCGGTGTCGCGGCTCCGCGACGCCAGGTCCCCACGGAGTGGAGGCGATGTCGCCTACGTCTGACCCGGGCCCGCCCCCGCCTCCCGCCGCCATCGACCAGCCGCCGCCGGATGCCCCGCGCCCGGTGGAGACGCTGCTCGGGATCGAGAACGTGGTCAAGCACTTCCCGATCAAGCGCGGCATCTTCTTCAAGCGTCAGATCGGCAGTGTGCAGGCCGTGGAGGGCGTGAGCCTCGAGGTCCGCAGGGGCGAGACCCTCGGCCTGGTCGGCGAGACCGGTTGCGGGAAGTCGACGCTCGCCCGCTGCATCACCCGGCTCCACCCGCTCACCTCCGGGCGGATCGTGTTCGACGGCGTCGACCTCAGCGATCTCTCGCCGCGCCAGATGCGGCCCTACCGGCGCCGGATGCAGATGATCTTCCAGGATCCCTACGGCTCGCTGAACCCGCGCCGGCGGGTCGGCTCCATCATCGGTGACCCGCTCACCATCCACGGCGTCGCCGAGGGCCCCGAGCGCAAGCGCAGGGTGCAGGAGCTGATGGAGATCGTCGGCCTCAACCCCGAGCACTACAACCGGTTTCCGTCGGAGTTCTCGGGTGGCCAGCGGCAGCGGATCGGGGTCGCGCGGGCGCTGGCGCTGAGGCCGAGCCTGGTGGTCTGCGACGAGCCGGTGTCGGCCCTCGACGTCTCGGTTCAGGCCCAGATCATCAACCTGCTCGAGGACCTTCAGGGCGAGTTCGGCCTCACCTACGTCTTCATCGCCCACGACCTGGCGGTGGTCGAGCACGTGAGCGACCGGGTGGCGGTGATGTACCTCGGCAAGGTGGTGGAGCTCGCCGAGACGGCCGAGCTGTTCGGCTCGCCGCGCCACCCGTACACCGCGGCCCTGCTCTCGGCCTCCATGATCGCCGACCCCGAGAAGGCGCGCTCCGCCCACCGCGTCGTGCTCTACGGCGACGTCCCCTCGCCCATCAACCCCCCCAGCGGCTGCCGTTTCCACACCCGCTGCCCCAAGGCGCAGCCGATCTGCTCGGTGGAGGAGCCGCCCCTCGAGGTCAAGCCGGGGGACCCCGCGGGTCACGTCGCGGCCTGCCACTTCCCGGTCCAGCCGGGCGAGACCCTGGTCGGGGCGACCCCCGCGTTCAGCGAGGCGCTCTCCAGCCTCGCCGTCACCTCGCCGGAAGCCGGGCGGGAGAGCGCGGGATGAGCCTTGCGCCCGTCGAGATCCCCACCCAGGTCCTCGAGCCTGCCGCGCCGGAGGACGGGCAGGGCGGCGGCCGCGCCATCCAGGGCCGGAGCCCGCTGCGCCTGGCCCTGGCCCGGCTCCGCACCGACCGGATGGCCTGGGTCGCCGCCGGCATGATCGTGCTGATGGCGCTGCTCGCGATCGTCGCCCCCCTGATCTCGGCGGCGACCGGGCACAGCGCCTACAACCCGGACCTGGTCAACGGGACCAACAGCTTCGGCCAGCCCTATGGCCCCGGACAGGCCGGCTTCCTGCTCGGCACCGACAATCTGGGTCGCGACATCCTGGTGCGGGTCGCCTACGGAGCGCGGATCTCGTTGCTGGTCGGGGTGCTCGCCACCCTGCTGGCCACCATCGGCGGGACCGTGATCGGGCTGGTCTCGGGCTACTTCGGCGGCTGGATCGACGCTCTGCTGGCCCGGCTGATGGACGCCGTCCTCTCCTTCCCCTATGTGCTGGCGGCGATCGTCATCGCGTCCGTCTTCGGGGGGAGCCTCTCCCTCACCATCGGGGTCATCGCCTTCTTCTCGTGGGCCGCCATCGGCAGGATCGTGCGCGGCCAGACCCTCTCCCAGAAGGAGAAGGAGTACGTCGAGGCCGCCCGCTCCATCGGGGCGGCGCCATTCCGGATCATGTTCGTCGACATCCTCCCCAACCTGATCGCCCCGGTGCTGGTGCTGGGCACCCTGCTGGTCCCGGTGGCGATCGTCTTCGAAGCCACCCTGGACTACCTCGGCGTGGGCGTCGGACCGCCGATCCCGACCTGGGGCAACATGCTGGCCGACGACCAGGGGTCGGCGGGCTTCGGCGCCTGGTGGTTCTGGGTCTTCCCCTCGGTTGCCCTGCTGATCACGACCCTCGGATTCAACCTGCTGGGGGACTCGGTGCGCGATGCCCTCGACCCGCGCACCGAGCGCATCTTCGCCATGCGCCGCAAGGGTGGGGCGGCGAGCGGCGGCCCGAATGGCACCGCTCCCGACGACTCCGCATCGGTCGCTGAGCCGGCACCGTCGTGATCCGGTTCATCATCCGCCGCGTGGTCCAGGGGATCATCACCCTCTGGGTCATCGTCAGCCTGGTCTTCATCCTCTTCTTCATGACCAAGCCCGACCCGGCGCGGCTGCTCGCCGGCAAGGAGGCGACGGTCGCCCAGGTGGCGACCATCCGCCGCGCGCTCGGCCTCGACGCGCCGCTCTGGCAGCAGTACCTGAGCTTCCTCGGTCGCCTCGTGCAGGGCAACCTCGGCGAGTCGTACAAGCTGCACGAGCCGGTGACCACCCTCCTCGGCCAGTGGGTGCAGGTCGACATCTCGCTGGCGGTGGGCGCCGGCATCATCTGGCTGATCATGGGCCTCAGCGTCGGCATCCTCGCTGCTCGCCGGCCCCGCAGCGTCTGGGACCGCAGCGCCACCGTGTTCGTGCTGGTCGGCCTCTCCACCCCCACCTTCATCCTCGGCCTGCTGCTCCTCTTCGTCTTCTTCTACATCCTCACCACCCACGGGATCGCGATCTTCCCGAGCGCCGGCAACTACACGCCGTTCTTAACCAACCCGGCCGAGTGGGCACACGATCTGATCCTCCCGTGGCTGACGCTTGCCCTCATCACCGCCGCCACCTACGCCCGGCTCTCGCGCAGCTCACTGCTCGAGGTGCTCGGGGAGGACTACATCCGCACCGCGCGGGCCAAGGGGCTCTCCGAGCGCCGGGTCGTCTACCGCCACGCCCTGCGAGCGGCGATCACCCCGATCGTCACGCAGTTCGGCATCGACCTGGCCACGGTGCTGGGCGGGGCCATCATCACCGAGACCATCTTCGGCCTGCCCGGCCTGGGCCAGAACGTGGTCAACGCCATCGGCCGCGAGGACCTGCCCGTGATCCAGGGGATCGTCCTGGTCGCCGCGGCCTTCATCGTGGTCGCCAACATCATCGTCGACGTTCTGTACGCGGTCATCGATCCCCGGGTGAGGCTCTCCTGAGACGGTCCGTCCGCCGCGGCGCCCCGGTCCGCTGAGACCGGTCAGTCCTCCGGCAGGCAGAGCAGGAAGGTGCTGCCCTCGCCGGGCCGGCTCCGCTCCAGCACCAGCTCGCCGCCCATCCGGCGCGCGCATTCCCGGCTGACGTAGAGGCCGAGGCCGGTCCCCGCGGCACGCTCGGCCCCCGCCCCGCGGACGAAGCGCTCGAAGATGCGTTCGCGGTCCGCCTCGCTCACCCCGGAGCCGTGGTCGCTGACCCGGATCTCGATGCCGGTCGCGGTGCGGCGGGCGCTGATCGCCAGCGCGGCGGGAGGATCGGAGTAGGTCAGCGCGTTGTTGACAAGGTTGTCAATGACGCGGGTCGCCAGCGCGGCGTCCGCCGCCATCTCCAGGGTGTCGGTGCAGTCCAGGGTCAGGGTCGCGCCGGTGAGGTCGAGACGGGGCACCATCCGGTCTCGGACCGCCTCGAGCAGGGCCCGGAGCCGGATTCGCTTGCGCTCGATGTGCAGATCGTTGCTCTCGAGACGGGCCACCGTGAGCAGCGAGGTGGCGATCTCCTGCGCCTCGCGCGCCTTGTTGGCGATCACCCGGACCGCCCTGGCCGCGGGCTCCGCGAGCTCGCCGAGGTCGCCGCCGTCGAGCAGCGCCGCGTAGCCCTGGATCACCGTGAGCGGAGAGCGCAGCTCATGGACGGCGATGTCGAGCAGCTCCGACTTCGCCCGCTGGGAGGCGTCCAGGTCGCGCACCGCGTCGGTAGCCTGCTGGTGGGTGGTGGCGTTGCGCAGCGCCATCCCGGCGATGGAGCCCAGGGTGGAGAGGCTGGTCTGCTCGTCCTCATGGAAAGGCGGGTCGCGGTAGCGGGAGAAGACGAGCAGGCCGGTGACCTCGCCGGCCTCCAGGATCGGCACGCTGGCGGTGTGGCGGACGAGCCGGAGCGCGGCGCGGAACTCCGGGGAGGCCCGCCTGGTGTCCATGGCCCCGCCGGTGACCACGGCCCGTCGAGCGAGCGCCTCGCGCACCAGCGGCTGCTCCGACAGCCATGGGGAATCGAAGCGGCGCCCGATCCAGGTCACCCCCTCGCGGCCTCCGACCGAGGCCTCGATGGTGAGCTGCCCGTCCCTCCAGCTGGAGAGGGTGGCGCGATCGGCGGCGACCAGGCGCGCACCCTCCTCCAGGATCGTGTTGACCACCGTCCGGGGGTCCAGCGAGCTGCTCATGGCCATGGCCAGGGCCAGCAGGGCCTGGGCGTCCCGCTGGTCGTCCGCCCTGGCGCCGAGCGACGCCGGGGCCGGCGCGCCACCCGCCGGGGTCCGCTGCGCCGCCCGCGCCCGCGTCGACGACCCGTCCCCCGTATGGGGATAAAGCTGAGTGTCGCCGACTGTAACATCACCCATGACCGCTATCATCATAGCCGTTTGTCGGAAGGGTGGATCAGCGGTTCGACGCCGCCGCTGACGGCAGCCCACGACCCCGTCCTGTCGCGGCCGCCTGGGCACGGGCCCAGTGCACTAGCATCATCGAAACCATCCGATGGAGGGAGAGCGATGCCGACTGCCCACAGCACCGCCGAGGCGACCTGGTCCGGTGATCTCTTCGGGGGCGCCGGGAGCGTCCGCCCCGGGAGTGGCGCGTTCCCGGAGCTGCCCATCTCCTGGAGCCGGCGAGCCCAGCGCGAGCAGGGTGCGACCAGTCCGGAGGAGCTGATCGCCGCCGCCCACGCCGGCTGCTTCTGCATGGGCCTCTCCAACGAGCTGGCCAGGGCCGGCCATCCGGCGGAGAGGATCGTGGCCTCCGCCAGCGTCGCCTTCGAGACCGGCCGAGCCGACGGCGCCGCCATCACCTCGGTGGAGCTGGTGGTCCGGGCTCGGGTCCCGGGCATGGACAACTCGGCGTTCCAGGTGGCCGCGGAGGCCGCCAGGGCCGGCTGCCCGGTGTCCAAGGCACTCGCCGGCGTCGAGATCCGGCTCCAGGCCGCTCTGGAAAGCGGGTAGGGCGACGACCGGCGCCGGCACCTCGCTCGCCCCCGCGGAGGGCCCCGCCCCGCTCGGCTCGCATCCGCACGGCCCGCGGGACGGGGCCGGGGCCGCCAGAGTGGGTCCGGCGGCGGCGGGCTCCGGCACCGCCCCCCAGCTCATCGCCCTCTTCGTCGTCAGCGCGGTCTCGCAGTACGCGGGTGCCTCGCTGGCGGTCCGCGCCTTCGCGGGCATGCCCCCCGCGGGGGTCGCCTGGATCCGCGTGCTCACCGGCGCCGCCGTCCTCTGCGCCTGGCGGCGCCCGTGGAGGGCCCTGCGCGGCCAGCCCCGGTCCGGGCTCCTGCTGGTCGCCGCCTTCGGGGTGGCCCTGGCGGCGATGAACCTGAGCTTCTACCTCGCCATCGCGCGGCTGCCGCTGGGCACCGCGGTGGCCATCGAGTTCATCGGCCCGGTGCTGGTCGCGGCCCTCGCGGTGCGCGGCGCGCGCAATCTGGCGGCGCTGGTGGTGGCCGTGGCCGGGGTGGCCGTCCTCAGCCGGATCAGCCTCTCCGGCAGCGCCGCCGGTGTCGCCTTCGCCATCACCGCCGGGCTGCTCTGGGCCCTCTACATCGTCCTCGCCCACCGCGTCGCCCGGCGTGGCCTCGGCACCACCGGGCTGGCGGCCGCGATGGTTGTCGGGGCCGTGGCGATCGCGCCCGTGGCCGCTCCTCCCGCCCTGGAGAGCGCCGGTCACGGCGCCGTCGTCCTGCTCGCGGTGGCGGTCGGGCTGCTCTCCAGCGTCCTCCCCTACGCGCTCGACCAGGTGCTGCTCCGGCGCCTCTCCCGGGGAGCCTTCGCCCTGCTGCTCAGCCTGCTGCCGGCCACCGCCGCGCTCACCGGGCTCGTCCTCCTCCGCCAGGTCCCCGGCCCTCTCGAGCTGCTCGGGATCGGCCTGGTGGTGGTCGCGGTGACCCTGCGCACCCCCGAGGTGGACCCGATCGGATGACCCGGGTCGGGCCGGATGCCCGGGTGGATCAGGCCGCCTGCTGGGTGAAGAGGATCACGAAGCCGCAGCTCTGCCCGGCGTCGGCGGGGTCGGTGTTGAAGTTGGCGCCCTTGGTGATCGTGAAGGTGTACGTGTCGCTTCCGGCGGGGCCCGGCGACGTCCCCGGCCAGGTGGTGGCCCCGGCGCTGTCCTTGATGCTGATGGACCCCATCTGGTTGGTGAGGGCGGACGCCGCGTAGTCGGTCACGCTGCTCTGGTCCACCACCGAGAGCAGGAGGTCGGCGCAGAGCGAGCCGGTCGCGGCCGCGGGCATCTGCATCGTGAAGGTGCTGCTCAGCACCCCGGTGCTGGTGATCGTGACGGCGCCGGTCGCCAGGGTGGCCGGTGAGGTGGGGGAGACCCCGCTCACGCTGATGATCGCGGCGCAGGTGTTGCCGGCCTGGTTGAGCAGGGTCGTCGAGGTGACCGAGGTGCAGCTCTGGGTGCCCACGGTGTTGGTGTGGCCGAGGGTTCCGGCGCCCACGCTGTTGCCGGCGTTCTCGGTGTAGCCCTGCCAGGCGGCCAGGCCGCCGAAGCCGAGCAGGGCGGAGCCGGCGAAGGTCGCGACCAGAACCAGCGCCACCCGGAGGATGTGGGTGCGCTTGCGCCGCCGCCCGCGCGCGTCCATGATCTTCCCTTTCCCGCCCTTCCCGCCGGATAGTCCAAATGCACTAGACGATGCTGGTCAGACTAACCCGGAGGAGTTCGCGGGAACCGGGAGGTTTGGCCACAGCCCCGTAACAGCGCATCGCGGGACGCAAACCGGACGGCCCCGAACGGGCCCGGGCCAGGCCCACGGGCTCGGGGGGGCCCTGCCGGCTCAGGACGGGCCTCGCCGGCTCAGGCAGGCCCGCCGGGCTCACGCCAGGCCCCGCCGGGCTCGATCCAGCCACTCCGCGGCCGACCGGAAGTCGGCGTCGGAGGTCCCGGAGCGGGGCCGGGGGGCCTCGCCGTCCGCTCGCGGGTAGGAGCCGCAGAACCTGACCTCCTCGCAGAACCGATGCAGGGCGGCCAGGGCGTCCCCCACGCGGGCGTCCTCGATGTGCCCCTCGCAGTCGATCGAGAAGCAGTACCGGCCCAACCCGTGGCCGGTGGGGCGGGACTCGATCCGGGTGAGGTTGACCCCCCGCACCGCGAACTCGGTCAGCAGCTCCAGCAGCGCCCCCGGGTGGTCGTCGGCGATCAGGGTCACCACCGTGGTGCGATCCGCACCGGTCGGGGGCGGGAGCGGCCGGGGCTCCACGGCCATCACGAATCGGGTGACCGCCCCCTGGTGGTCTCCGATGTCGGCGGCCAGCTCGGTGAGGCCGTACCGGGTGCCGGCGGCCGGCGAGGCGATCGCGGCGTCGGCGGCGCCGGCGCCCTCGGCGACGGCGGCGGCCGCCTCCGCGGTGGAGGGGGCGGCACGCACCCTGGCCTCGGGGAGGTGTGCCCTCAGCCAGTGCCGGCACTGGGCGGTGGCGTGGGGGTGGGAGGCGACCACCCGGATGCCGCCGAGGTCGGTGCCCGCCCGGGCCAGCAGGGAGAGGCGGACGGGGACCAGCATCTCGCGGGCGATCTGCAGCGGGCTGCCGGTGGCGAACTCGTCGAGGGTGCCGGTGACCGCACCCTCCACCGAGTTCTCGAAGGGCACCACCGCGCCGTCCACGGAGCCGTCGCGGACCGCCGCGAAGGCGTCGGCGACCGTCTCCACCGGGATCAGCTCTGCGTCCCGGCTCTCCGGGAGGCCGCGCAGCGCGGTCTCCGCGAACGTGCCGGCCGGCCCCAGGTAGGCGTAGCGGGGCGGCACTGTCTAGGTACCCGTCGGCGCCACGACGGTGGACGAGTGCGCGGTCGCGGCGACCACCGACAGCACGATGACCACGGCGAGAAAGAAGAGGCCGATGTAGCCGAGCACAAGCCCCGCCACGGCCATCCCCCGGCCGCCCTGCCCCGTGCGACGGATCTGGGAGAGGGCGATGTGGCCGAAGATCACGGCCAGGATCGACCCCACCCAGTACACCCAGACGATGCCGAGCACCAGTGCGGCGATCGCCAGTCCGTTGGTGGGCGGCGCCGCGACGTAGACCGGGTACGGCGGGTAGTACGGCGGCGGGTACGGCGCCGGCCACGGGGGCTGAGCCGGCGGGGGAGGGAGGGCGTAGGGATAGGGGGTCGGTGCGCCCGACGAGGGAAGCGCGTAGCCGGGCACCGCGGGGGTCCCGCCCTCCGGCGGGGGTGGCGGCCAGGGGGTGGACACGATCGCGCTTCCTCGGGCCGGCCCGTCGCTGGCACCCGCCCCGGCCGTCGCGGGCTGCCCGGCCCGGCCTCGCCGCGCCGCTGCAGAGGTTACGCCGAGGTCGAGGCGCTGGTCGTGACGGCGCCGCCCCGGCTTGGGAGCATCCCGCCCCAGCCGGGGCGACGGCGCTGGTTCCCGCTCCGGGCGCATGGCATACTCATTGCACGCCGCCGTTGCGGTGGCTGGCTGACGAGGGGGGAGAGCGGTGGAGAGCCCGCGCAGGTCCTCGATCCATCGGCTGCGCCTGCCCATCGCCGTCGCGGCGGCGGCGCTCTTCACGGTCGCGACCGCGGTCGGGGCGATGGCCGATTGCGGCGACCTCGCCGCCGCCACCCTCAACGGCGCCTGGCAGCTCCGGATCACCGTCGAGCCGCCCACCGGAACGGTGCCGGCCGGGCTTCCGAAGGCGGGAACCACCGCCGGCCAGACGGTCGGCCTCTCCACGGTGTGCAGCGCGACCGGCCAGTGCACGGCGACCCTGGCCCCCGCCGGTGGCGGGATCCTGCCTCTCTTCGACAACTCGGTGGACTTCGTCTGGTACCCCTCGACCGGCCTCACCCACGCCGGGAGCTCGTATACGGGGACGACGCCGCGAAGCGGCTACGGCGGTCCCGGCATACCGCCCTGCCCCCCGCCCGCCGACCTTGAGCACGACGTGCTCACCCTGACCGTGCTGCAGGCCGCCCAGGACGCCACCGGCGCCTGGCGGGCCACCGTGGTCTCGGGGACCGAGGTGAGCCCCGAGGGCTGGGTCTGCGCCGGCGGCACCGGCGAGTCCACCGGCGCCGAGCACCTGAGCCTGCTCGCCGTCCCGGTCGGCGCCGGCTTCCCGCCCTCGACCGGCCTCGCCTGCGCCGCACCCGCCGTCACCCGGACGGTGGCCACCACCGCATCGAACCCGGAGGTCTCCTCGTTCTCCTCGGACCTGGCCACCCCGTCCGAGGCCTTCGGCTCACCCCTCCACACCCTGGTCGGGGCCGCCATCACCCTCGGGGTGATCCTCTTCATCACCTTCCCGTCGCAGCTCTTCAACCGCACCTTCGAGGAGAACTACGACGAGATTCGTGAGATCACCCTCCGCCGCCTGGGCTGGCTGCGGCGCTTCCGTCGCGACGCCGAGCGCGAGGCGGGCGGGCTGCTCCGGATCGGGGCCTTCGCGGCCGTCGTCCTCGGCGGCGCCGCCCTGGGCAGTCTCAACGATCGGGGCTTCGGCTTCAACCTGCGCTCGGCGGCCACCTACATCGCGGTGGTGCTGTCGATCCTCATCGGCATCGGGGTCGGCGCCATGGTGGGCGCCGCCTACCGCCGGTTCCGCCGCCATCCGCTCGACCCGCGCTTCCACGCCCTGCCCGCGGGGCTGCTGGTTGCGGCCACCTGTGTCCTGATCTCGAGGCTCAGCTCGTTCGAGCCGGGATACCTCTACGGGGTGATCGCCAGCCTCGCCTTCCAGGGGACGCTCCCCAAGAACGAGCAGGGGCACACCGCGGCCCTCGGCGCCGTCGCCAGCCTGGCGGTGGCGCTCGCCGCCTGGCTGATCTGGGTCCCCGTCGGCCACGCGGCGTCAGCCCCGGGAGCGTCCTTCGCGGTGGTGCTGGCCGCCGATCTGCTCGGTTCCCTCTTCGTCGGCGGGCTGGTGGGCAACGTGATCGGCCTGATGCCGCTCCGCTTCCTCTCCGGCGGCACCCTCATGGCGTGGAACCGAGCCGCCTGGGCGGCGACCTTCGGGATCGCCGTCTTCCTGCTGGTCGAGGTGGAGCTCCGGCCCCAATCCGCCTCGGCGCACCCGGGCGGCGCGCCCATCGTCACCGCAGTCCTCCTCTTCGTGCTCTTCGGCGGGGGCAGCGCCGGGATGCGCTGGTACTTCAGCCGCCGGGAGCAGCGCCGGCGCGATGCGGAGAGGGCGGAGCGGGAGGAGGTGCCCACCGAGGGGGGCCCCGAGCCGGCGCCGGCCGGCCTCGCCCCGGCCGCGACGCGGGCCCCGGCCGCGGCCCTCGGAGCGGTCGCCGCCGTCCCGGGCCTCGCGGCGCCACCCGTCCCCCCCGAACCGGCGGGCCCGCCTCACCCGCGTCAGGCACGCTCCCGACCGGCGGTCCCCGGCCACCCGGCGCCGTCTCCGCCGCCCGGCGGCCCGCTCGCCTCCGCAGACCCCACCCCCGCCCCCGCGGCGGACGCCTGACGGGTCACGACCCGGCACGCCCGGCCCGTCACCACCCGGCACGGAGGTCCTCGCCGACCGCGCGTGGCGCAGCACCCGGGTGCGGGGCGAGGCTACCGCTTGACGAAGATGACCGCGAAGCCGTCGTCGTACACCCGCTTCCATTGCGGGTCGACGCCGAGCGCCATGCTGAGCGCCGAGTCGGTGCGCTCCACGACGTAGTCGACGCCGTGCTCGTCGAGGATGGTCTGCCAGTCGGGCTCGGCGTTCTCGACGTCGCTGACCTGCTGGAGCAGCGGGTTGCCCACCTCGGTCGCCTCCCCGTAGATGAAGACCCGACGGTCGGCGTTCCCGTAGAAGCGGTAGATGAGATAGCCGCCCCAGTCGTAGGCGTTGAACATCCGGGTCCCGACCGTCGGGTTCGCCGCCAGCCAGTCCGCCGCTCCCACCGGGAAGTTGGCCGCCGTGCTCTCCGTCTGCGTGCTCAGGGTGTTGGCCGCGAACCCGACGGCGACCACGCTGACGATGAGGGCACCCGCCGAAACGGCGACCAGCAGGTCGCCGGCCCGCCGGCTCACCCATCCCGCGAAGCGGTCCCGCCACCGGCTCCGCTCCCAGGCGCCCCCGAAGGACCAGGCCACCATCGGGATCAGCAGCGCGGCGGCGATCGGCGCGTTGCGCACCGCCGACAGCGCCGCGTAGATGCCGATCACCGTCAGCACCGCATCCCACAGCCGCGGCCGGCGGAACGCCATCGCCGCCACCACCAGCAGCAGCATCAGCTCGACGCCCAGCTCCCCCGCGACGTGGAAGTTCGGCGAGTGCCACTCGGCGATGAAGGTCTGCTGGACGGCGCTGGTCTGCACCTGGATCGCCGCCAGGTAGGCGTGGATGGTGATCGGGTTGACCAGGCCGGCCACCCCGCAGCCGGCCGCGACCAGCCAGAGCCGGAGCGACCGGCGGCGGTGGGCCCCATCCCGCGGGGAGAGGAGCCAGAGCGCCGTCTCGGTGGCCGCGGCGAGCCCGACCACCGCGAGGCCGTAGACGAAGCCGCCATGCAGGTTGGCCCAGACCACCATCACCACCGGCAGGAGGTAGATGTGGCGGTCGCGATCGCGCAGGTAGGCCTCGACCCAGTAGAGGGTCAGACAGGTCAGCGCGAAGCTGATCATCTGCGACCTGGGGCCCCAGACCTCGACCCCGGCCGCGGCCGCCACCGCGATGCAGGCGCCGGCGATCAGGGCGGGGACCCGCTCCACGGCGATCCGCCGCCAGATGAACCAGAAGCCGAGCCAGGTGACCACGGTGTAGGCGAGGCTGAAGGCCAGGAAGCCGCCGGCGCGGAAGATCAGGTCACCCAGGACCTCGCTGCCCCACTCCTGGTCCGCCCAGGCCTTGCCGCTCACCGTGTAGGTGAAGAGCTCGTGGCTCGGGAGGCTGCCGTGATCGATGATCCAGCTTCCCGTCTCCATATGCCACCAGAAATCGGGATCGCCGACCCGACGGCAGATCACCACCAGGGTCGCGACCAGCGCGGCGCCCACGATCAGGCCTCCGAGGGTGGGACGGCGAAGGCCGGCGCGGGCGTGGCGGGGAGCGGAGGGTGGAGAATGCTCCGGCGCGACGGCCACGGGTGGCACGATGACACATCGTCCACCCGGTAATGGCCGCGCAAGGTTGGAGCGGGAGGATGGATTGGGGGGCCGCCCGCTGCGGCGGGACCTGCGGCCGCTGAGGCCGTGACCAATGGAGGACGGCGATGGCGGCGGCAGCGGGCGGGCGACCCGGTGGCGCCGCCCACCCCCCGGTCGGCTCCGGGCTGCGACGCGGGCTCTGGCTGAGCGGGCCGATCGCGCTCTTCACCCTGCTGCGGATCCCGTCGTTCCTCGAGCCCCACTGGTACACCGACGAGGCGGGCTACGTCACCACCGCGCGCTCCCTCCTCCAGGGGAAGGTGCTCTACGCCCAGGTCTGGAACAACAAGCCGCCCATCCACCTCTGGACGGTGGCGGTGGTCATCCAGCTCTTCGGAACCAGCGAGGCCGCCCTCCACACGATCACGTTCGTCACCGGGGTGCTGACCCTGCTGGCCGTCGCCTACCTGGGCCGCCACCTGCTCTCGCGCCGGCGCACCGTGGTTGCGCTCCTCATCCTCGCCGTGCTGCTCGGGGCCCCGCTCTTCGACGCCGAGCTGCTCCTTCCCGAGAGCCTCCTCATCGCCCCCATCTCCTGGGCGGGGGCGATCCTGCTCACCCGGGTGGCCACCCCCGACCGCCGCCGCTGGCCGCTCTGGCCGCTCGCGGTGGGCGCGCTGGCGGGACTCGCCCTCGGCTATCAGCAGACCGCGCTGGCCGAGACCTGCGCCTTCGGCCTGATCCTGGCGATCGTCGGGAGGGCGACCTGGCGGCGTGTCGCCGTGTATGCCGCCCCCGTGCTGGCGATCACCGCAGCCTGGCTGATCCCGGCGATCGTCACCGCCGGGGCCGGGAAGGTCGCCTACGCCCTCGTGGGCTACTGGATCCCCTTCACCCAGTACCGCTACAGCGGCGGCGGCGGCCACATCCTGCTCAGCCTGATCCTCCCCGCCGGGGTGCTCGCCCTGCTCGTGGCCGGGGCCTGGTTCTGCCGGCGGGACGGCGAGCCCCGCTGGGGTCTCTGGGTGTGGGCGGGGGCCGCCCTGCTCGTCCCCGCCGTGGCCAGGCAGCCCTGGGCCCACTATCTGATCCCCTCGATCGTCCCCACGGTGCTGGCGTGCGCCGGCCTGCCGCTGCGCTCACCGGTGGGGGCGGCCCGTTCCCGCCGCCTGGCCAGCCGCGCTCTGGTCGCGGGCACCGTGCTGGCCGCCGCCGGCGCGGCCTCGGCCGGCCTGGACTGGGTGGACGTGATCGACGGGAGCAGCCACAACGTCCTCGTCTACTACGGGGGCGCCGCCTCGGTGCTGACCGGCGGACAGTCGCTGGAGGCCTACCAGGATAACTTCGACTACCGCGTCCCGGAGGACACCGCCGTCTCCGCCTGGATCGGCGCCCACGGCCTGGACGGCAGCTCGGCGGTGGTGTGGTCGGCGGACGCCTGGCTCTACGATGACAACCAGCTCCAGCTGGTGCTGCCGACGCCGCCGATCTACAACGACGAGTCCCTGCTCGGCAACCACGGACCGGTCGCGCGCAGGGTCGCCGAGTTGGATCCGGAGGTGGTGATCACCGAGGGCTCGTCCAGGAAGTCGTACCCCGAGATCAACGCGGTGCTGGCCGCCGGCTACCGGGAGGTCGACCAATCTGGCACCGAGATCGTCTGGGTGCAGGACGGGATGGCCGCCGCCGTGACGGCATCGCCCGCCGGCTGACGCCCGGCGGGGAGGGACGGAGCTCTCCGAGGCGGGCGGCGCCGCTCTCCCGACCGGCTCGCTATAGTGCCGCCGGTGACCTCCGCCCGGCCCCGCGACAGCCTGGTGCGCGGCCTCGACGACCGTCTGGTCGGCGGTCTCTGCCTGGCCGTGATCCTGGTGGCGACGGTCGCGAGCCGGGCCCACCTCCTCGGAGCCGGCGAGCGCAACTTCGACGAGGGCGTCTACTGGCTCTCGCTCCGCGCCATGCAGGCGGGCCATCCCCTCTACAGCAGCGTCTACTCGTCGCAGCCGCCCGCCTTCCTCCTCCTCACCGAGCCGGTCTGGGCGCTGCTCGGGGGGTCCATCAGCGCCGCGAGGACCCTGATGCTGGCCTGGTCCCTGGTCGGGATCGCCTCCGGGACGGTGATCGGGTGGCGGCTGGCGGGGCCGGTGGCGGGCCTCACGATCGCCGCGCTGCTGGCGATCGACCCGCTGATGGTCCAGCAGTCGGTGGTGCTCCAGGCGGACGGTCCGGCGACGTCGCTGGGGCTGCTCGCGGTGGCCCTGGCCGTTGGCGCCGTGGGCGCCCGGGCAGATCGCGGCCGGGCGCTGGCCGCCTTCCTCGCCGGGGCCGTCCTGGGGGTCGGGCTTCTCACCAAGCTGCTCGACGCCGCGGTGGTCCCGGTGGTCGCGCTCCTCCTCGCCACCGCCCCCCGGCCACGCTGGGTGTGGCCGCTCGCCCTCGGCGGCTTCGCCGTCTCCTTCGCCTTCCTCCTCCCCTACATCCCGGTGTGGCCGGCACTCTGGAACCAGGTGATCGGTCTGCATCTGCCCACCAGCTCGACGGCCAGCCAGGGCATCTCGGTCGGCTACCTGACCAGCTGGGGCCGGCACGAGCTGCCGGAGGTCGGTCTCGCCGCGCTGGGGGTGCTGCTGGCCTGGCGCACCCATCGCCGGCTGGTGTGGGCCGGGGTCCTCTGGGTCGTCTGCGGCGTGCTGGTGGTGGCGGCCACTCACCCGGTGGCCCAGCACTACATGATCGCCATGAGCCCCGGCCTGGCTCTGCTGGGCGGCGCCGCCGCCTCCCGGGCGGCGATCTGGTACCGGCAGATCGTCACCGGGCGGTGGGCCCTGGCGGCGCCGGCGGCCCTCCTCGCTCTCGTGGCAGCGGTCCTCCTGGCGCGCTCCGTGGAGGAGGTCCAGGGCCTTCCCCTGGATCCGGTCCAGGTGGCGAGCATCAGCCAGCTCATTCCCCCGGGCAGTCAGCTGCTCAGCGACGCCGAGTTCAACCAGGCGAGCGCCGGCCGCCAGGCGCCCCCGGCCCTGGTCGACACCTCGATGGAGCGCCTCCACGACAGCGGCCTCACGCCCGCCTGGCTCGAGGGCGAGGTCGCCGGCGATCCTGAGCTGTGCGGCGTGCTCTTCGCGACCGACCGCCTCTCCACCGTGACCGGCTTCGAAAGCTGGGTGGCCGCCGGATTCCCCGACCGCACCGGGCTCGCCGGCGGCGCGGTCATGTACCGGCGGTCGGCCTGCGGCTGACCCCCCGGCTCATCCCTCCCGGTCGGCGGCCGCGGCGATCGGGCGCGAGGCCGGGCTGCCGAACCGGCGGCGCAGCCCGCGCAGCGGTGCCTCGATCACGGCCGGCAGGGCGACGTCGCTCGTCGGGATTGCCACCCCGGCCCCGGCGATCCCCGCGAGCAGCATGATCTCGGAGGCGAAGTAGTAGTTGAAGAAGGCCTGCTTGGCGAGCAGGAACGCGGCGATGTTGAGGGCGGCCGCCTGGAGCGCGAGGTCGCCCTCGCTGCGCGCCCTCCGCCGCCAGACGATCCAGGCGATCGCGGCCGCCACCGGAAGCAGCGGAAGAACGGTGGGGAGCTTGGCGCCGCTGAGCTGGTAGAGGAGGGCGCTCAGGCTCAGCGAGTCGGTGCGGAAGGGCAGCGCGAGCTGATAGCCGAAGAGGCTGTAGAGGTAGGTGTGGACGCCGGTGAGGAGGGCGAACGGCACCATCGCGGCCACCGAGATCACCACCGCGGCGACGACCTCGACCCGGCCTCGCCTCGACCAGATGAAGGCGGGCACCACCAGCAGCAGCGAGGTGAACTTGACCATCAGGCCGATCGAGAGCAGGGCGATGGACCAGCCGCGATGGTCCCGCCGCAGGGCCAGCCACCAGACGATCCCCACCATCATGTAGACGTCGACCCAGGTGTTGAGGATCATCCCCACCCAGAGCGGTGAGGCGATGGTGAGGGCGGCGACGCGGTGGGCGTCGGCGGCGTGCTCGCCCTGGCGGGCGAGCCACCAGATGCCCGCCACCGTGGCCGCCATGCACGCCACCGACATCACGCGGATGTCGCCGAGGAGCCGGCCCGGCACCGCCAGCAGCGGGACGCTCGGGCCGTAGGCGAAGTGTCCCCAGACGTACCCCGGAGGGGCCTCCACGAAGTACTTGAAGACCGGGCCGTAGGGGTTGTGGCCGTGGATCAGGGCCTCGGCGGCGCCCGACAGCGCGGTGCCCACGTCGATGTTCATCGAACCCCACGACCAGGCGGACGCCGCCACCCCGACCACGGAGAGGAACGCCAGCCCGAGCAGCGCGGCGGCGCGGCGCCCCGACGGCAGCCAGACGGCCCCGGCGGCGGTGACGGTGAGCAGGAGGGCAAAGCCCACCTGCAGCCCCTGGTTGGAGAGGAAGTGGCGCGTGGAGAGCACGTTGGTGAGACCGCAGATCGCGACCAGGACGACCCACCAGCCGCGGCCCTGCCGCCAGCGCCCTCGGCCCAGCGCCAGGAGCGCCAGCAGCGCGGAGACCAGGATGGCCAGGAGGCCGGGCCGGGAGAGGTGGCCGAAGCCCCACATGACCCCCAGGCCGAGGGAGGCGACCGCCAGGCCGGCGAGGGTCGAGCGGCCGGCGCCGGCGACCACCCGCGACACCGCCGCGTCGAGCCGGACGAACCACTTCACAGGCGGCATCCTACCCAGCCGGAACCGCGAAGGGCCCCTCCGGCGCCGGTCAGGCGCGCCGCCGGGCTGGGCCCCAGTCCCCGGGGGGCAGATTCCCCCCCGCACCGCGCCCCGGCGAGGGAGGCGCGGCCGCGGCCTGCCGCCGCCGGTCGTGGGAGCGGCCCCGGCCGCGGGCGAGCAGCCACGGTTCGACGGTCAGCACGGCGAGGGCGCTGGCCAGCACGATCGGGAAGACGATCAGGCCGGCCGTCACCGCCGCCGCCCAGCCGAGCACCGCGGCCCGCCAGAGAGCGGCCGGCCAGGGACGCCGGAACCAGAGTCCGAGCACGATCCCGCCGGCGATGATCGCGAGCGGCGCCGCCAGCGGGGGGCGCGGCCCGGCCGCCATGGCGAGCACCACCGCGCCGAGCACCGCGTACCGCCAGAGGATGCCCCAGGCGACCGCCACCCCGTAGGGGCGCCGCCAGGGCGGATCGGCGGGTGAGCCGGCCATGTCGAGGGCGGTCCGGGACGCGCTCCCCGGGTGGACGCCCGCTGGCCGCCCCCCGTCGCCGGCGCGCCGGGGAGCGACGGGCACCTCCCAATCGCCCCGGGGCGCGGGCGAGCGGGATCTCCGCCGGCGCACGGACCGTCCGCCACCATCGATCATCGAGGAGCTCTTCCTCCAGGGGGGGTGAGGCGCTCGAAGGGCGGATCCGCACCCGCGTCCGCCCGGCACCGGCCCCGAGGATACCCGCCGGACCGCTAGGCGAGCCTCGCCATCAGCTCGTCCCACTGCTCGCGCGTCGGGCGCAGCTGCTCGATGGGCAGCTCCGCAAGTGGCGTCGCGGGGAGCGCTTCACGGGTGCAGAGGTCGTCGGCGTCCGGGTTCACGTAGAGCAGCCCGGTGACGATCTCCCCCTTGTGCCGGGCCTCGAAGAGCACGCGCATGGCGGCGATCGGGTCGCGGGCGTCGTGATCGGCGTCGATCTTGCGGAGCACGATGTGGGAGCCGTCGTGCAGCTCGACGGCCTGGACGCTCCCCGGCTCGTAGTCGACGGTGATCTCCTCGAGGGGTGCGATGTAGTCGGGGGTGTTGACCGGGGCGTCGTGGTCCTTGACGTAGGCGTAGCTCTTGGTGCTGCCCTCGTGATCGTTGAAGGTGACGCAGGGGCTGATCACATCGATGACCGCCGTCCCGCGATGCGCCAGCGCAGCCTGGAGCAGGGGGACGAGCTGCTTGCCATCGCCGCTGAAGCTTCGCGCCACGAAGCTCGCTCCGAGCTCGATGGCCAGGGCGCAGACGTCGATCTGCTCGTAGCGGTTGGGCTGGCCGCGCTTGGGCCGGGTGCCCAGGTCGGCGGTGGCCGAGAACTGCCCCTTGGTGAGCCCGTAGACCCCGTTGTCCTCGATGACGTAGGTCATGTCGAGGTTGCGCCGGATCATGTGGCAGTACTGGCCCAGGCCGATGGAGGCGGTGTCGCCGTCGCCGCTGATGCCGAAGACCACCAGGTCGCGGTTGGCCAGCTTGGCGCCGGTGGCGATCGAGGGCATCCGGCCGTGCGCCCCATTGAATCCGTGGGCCCGTTCCACGAAATACGCGGCGGCCTTGGACGAGCAACCGATCCCGCTCATCTTGGCGAGCAGGTGGGGCTCGATGCCGCTGTCGAACATCGCCTTCACGATGTGGTTGGTGATCGAGTTGTGCCCGCAGCCGGCGCAGAGCGTGGTGTGGGCGCCCTTGTAGTCGTCGCGATTCAGCCCCAGGCGATTCAGCTTCTCGACGGAGATGACCAACGCTCTCCCTCCTCGCTCAGCCGACCGAGGCCGGGCTGGTGGTCGCGACCTCCCGAGCGGCGCCCGGGCCCACCGACAGCTCACCGGCCAGGACCGGGTCGCTGATCACCTCGGCGTCGATGGGGACGCCGTTGAAGTGGCGCACGCTGCGGAGCCGGTCGGCCAGCGCGCCGGGGAGCTCCTGACGGAGCAGCGCCTCGACCTGGCCGTCCCGGTTCTGCTCGGCCACGTACACGCGCTCGTGGCGGGCGATGAACGCGGCGACCTCCGGATGCAGGGGCAGCCCGCGGATGCGGAGGTAATCGGTCGCGATGCCGTGGTCGGCGAGCTGCTCGCGGGCCTCGACCACCGCGTGATGGGTGGTGCCGTAGGCGATGATCGCGGCCCGGGCCCCCGCCTCGTCGACGATCGGGGCCGGCAGCAGCGTCCGCGCCCCCTCGATCTTGCGGCGCAGGCGATCCATGTTGGCCTGGTAGACGTCCGGGCTCTCGGTGTAGAGCGCGTTCTCGTCGTGACCCGAGCCGCGCGTGAAGTAGGCGGCCCGCAGGTCAGGGGTTCCCGGAAGGGTGCGGTAGGGGATCCCGTCACCATCGACGTCGCGATAGCGGGCCCAGTGCCCCACCTCGGCCAGGGCCTTGGCGTCGAGGACCTTGCCGCGGTCGATGGCGCCGTCGGGGTAGGCGAGCGGCGGGGTCATCCACTGGTTCATCCCGAGGTCGAGGTCGCTCAGCACGAAGACGGGGGTCTGGAGCCGCTCGGCCAGGTCGAAAGCGCGCTGGGCGTCCTCGTACACCTCGGTGACGCTCCCGGGGAGCAGCACCGGGTGGCGGGTGTCGCCGTGGGAGAGGGTGTGGACGAAGCTCACGTCCCCCTGCATGGTCCGGGTCGGCAGCCCGGTGGAGGGACCCACCCGCTGGATGTCGAAGATCACCGCCGGGATCTCAGCGTAATAGCCGAGCCCGGTGAGCTCCGCCATCAGCGAGATGCCCGGGCCGGAGGTCGCGGTCATCGCCCGGGCGCCCGCCCAGCCGGCGCCGAGCACCATCCCGATCGCGGCCAGCTCGTCCTCGGCCTGGATGGCGGCCGAGCGCCTCTCCCCGGTCGACGGGTCGACCCGGTAGCGCTCCGCGTAGCCAATGAAGGCCTCGCAGAGTGACGACGAGGGGGTGATCGGGTACCAGGCGAGGACCGTGCAGCCCGCCACGAGGCTGCCCAGCGCGGCCGCGTGGTTGCCGTCCAGCAGCACCAGGCCCCGGGTGCCGTCCATCGCCGCGACCCGGTAGGGGTCGCTCTTGACCAGGGTCGCGCGGGCGTAGTCGACCCCGATCCGGATGGCGTCCAGGTTGAGGTCCGCAGCCTTCGGCTTGGTCAGGAACTGGTCCCGCACCGCCTGCTCGATCGCCGCCGGATCGAGCCCGATCAGCTCGGCCACCACCCCCACGTAGACCATGTTCTGGAGGTACTTGCGGAGGTCCGGCTTGGCCTCGAGCTTCTCCCGGGCCAGCCGGGCGAAGGGCACCGGATACCACGAGACATCGTCGCGCGCCGCGGCGCCCAGCCGGGGGAAGGTCGCCTCGTGGATGATCGCCCCACCCGGCCGGACGTTGGCGGCGTCCCGCTCCCAGGTGGCCGGGTTCATGGCGATGAGGATGTCGACGGTTCGCTTGCGGGCCTGATAACCCTGCGGCGTCAAGCGGATGTCGTACCAGGTCGGCTGCCCCTCGATGTTGGAGGGGAAGACGTTCTTCGCGGCCACCGGGATGCCCATGCGGAAGAGGGCCTTGGTGATGACCAGATTGGAGGACTGTGACCCCGACCCGTTGACGGTCGCGGCCTGGATGCAGAAATCGTTGACGACATCTCCGGTCATGGGCTCTCCGGACATCCGTGCCGACAGCACCACCACGTTCGCTCGATCCACGAACGCATGTGCATGCCGGTATCATAGCTGTGCAGATTCACGCGGCAGCGCAAACATCCGTGCGACCAAGCGCCGGCGCCGGTCGATGGTGAGCCCGCCGCACGGAGGGCCATTCGGTGACCTACGTCCCCGCGTCCGACCGCTACCGGTCGATGTCGTACCGCCGCTCGGGCCGGAGCGGGCTCCAACTCCCCCTGATCTCCCTCGGCCTGTGGCAGAACTTCGGCGCGGAGCGGGCCCACAGCGAGAGCCGGAGCATCGTGCTGCACGCCTTCGATCGCGGGATCACCCATTTCGACCTGGCCAACAACTACGGGCCCCCCTACGGCTCGGCCGAGGAGACCTTCGGGCGGATCATGGCCACCGACCTGCGGCCCCACCGCGACGAGCTGGTGGTCTCCACCAAGGCCGGCTACGACATGTGGCCCGGCCCCTACGGGGAGGGGGGCTCTCGCAAGTACCTTCTGGCCAGCCTTGACCAGAGCTTGAAGCGGATGGGGTTGGAGTACGTCGACATCTTCTACTCCCACCGTTACGATCCGGAGACCCCGCTCGAGGAGACCCTGGGCGCGCTCGATTCGGCGGTGCGCCAGGGCAAGGCCCTGTATGCGGGGATCTCCTCGTACTCGGCCGCCCACACCGAGGCGGCCGCGGAGATCATGGCCGGCCTGGGCACCCCGATCCTCATCCATCAGCCCTCCTACTCGATGCTGAACCGCTGGATCGAGGGCGGCCTGCTGGACGTCCTCGAGGAGGAGGGCATCGGCTGCATCGTCTTCTCCCCTCTCGCCCAGGGGATGCTGAGCGACCGCTACCTGAAGGGGATCCCCGCGGGGTCTCGCGCGCACCAGCGCGGCTCGCTCACCCCGGAGATGCTCTCGGACGAGACCCTGGCCAAGATCCGCGGTCTCAACGAGGTGGCCGCCGGGCGCGGCCAGTCGCTGGCCCAGATGGCCGTGGCCTGGGCGCTCCGTGATCACCGGGTGACGTCGGCGCTGATCGGGGTGAGCAGCGCCGCCCAGCTCGATGAGAACCTCGCCGCCCTGGAGCGGCTCGACTTCAGCGACTCGGAGCTCGCGGAGATCGACCGGTTGGCGACCGAGAGCGGCATCAACCTCTGGGCGGCGTCCAGCCAGGCCTGACCGCGGCCGGACCCGCCGCCGCCGGCCCGATCCCGGCCTCTCCTCAGCGCTGGTAGGTGGCCCGCAGGGTGGCTCGGGCCAGGGTGTGGAAGGCCAGCGTGAAACCGACCACGGCCGGGGATGCCAGCCGGTCCAGCCCGAGGTTGTCGGTGTCGACCGCGTGCACCGCGAAGATGTAGCGGTGGGGGCGGTCGCCGGGAGGCGGCGCGGCCCCGCCGTAGTCGAGGCTGCCGTAGTCGTTGCGCACGTGGAAGGCCCCGGGTGGGAGGGGCGCGTCGGACGCCCCCGCCCCGCGGGCCAGCTCGGTGACCGTGACCGGCACTCCGACCATCACCCAGTGCCAGAAGCCGGAGCCGGTCGGGGCGTCGGGGTCGAGGCAGGTGACCGTGAACCCCCGGGTGGCGGACGGAAACCCGCTCCAGCGCAGTTGCGGGCTCTGGTTCTCGCCGCCGGCGCTGGGGTGGACGTGCAGGTTGTCAAGGGGCCGGCCCTCGGCGATGTCGTCGCTGGTCAGGGAGAATGCGGGGACCGCGGGGAGCAGCTCGTAGGGGTCGGGGGCGACCGGACGCACGAGTGTGGCCATCGTGCATTCCTCCTCGTGGGGATGAGCGCAACCTCAATTCTGCCGCGGCGGGACGGACCGCGCCAGATCAGCCTCGGGGACGGAGCCCGGCTGCCGGTTCGCGGTCAGGCGTACGCGTAGTTCTCGGGCAGAGGACGCGGTGCGGGTGGGCCTGTGTAGATCGCCGACGGGCGGATCAGCCGGTTGTTGCCCGCCTGCTCTACGATCGCCGAGGTCCAGCCCACCGTCCGGCTGCAGGCGAAGGTGGGGGTGAACATGTCGCGGGCGAGGCCCACCGTGTTCATCACCACCCCGGAGTAGAACTCGACGTTGGTGTAGAGGCGCCGCCCCGGCTTCAGCTCGCTCAGCACCCGGAGCGCGGTCGCCTCGACATGCTCGGCGAACTCCACCTGCGGGCCGCCCAGCTCGCGGGCCACCTCATGAAGGAGGACGGAGCGTGGGTCGTCGGTCTTGTAGATCCGGTGGCCGAAACCCATCAGCCGCTGGCCGCCCAGGACCTCGACCCGCAGGTGCTCCTCGGCCCGGTCGGGCGTTCCGATCGCGTCGAGCATGTCCAGTGCCCGCGACGGTGCACCGCCGTGGAGCGGCCCGGCGAGGGCCCCGATGGCGCCGGTGATCGCGGAGCCCATATCGCTGCCGGTGGAGGTGATCACCCGGGCCGTGAAGGTGCTGGAGTTGAAACCGTGGTCCATGGTCGTGATCAGGTACTTCTCCAGGGCGCGCGCGGCCACCGGCTCCGGGCGCCGGCCGGTGAGCATCTGGAGGTAGGCGGCCGCGTAGCCGAGGTCGCGATCGGGGTCGACCGGCTCCAGGCCCTGGTGGACGCGGTGCATCCGCATCAGCAGCACCGGGGTGAGCGCGACCATCCGGAGGGCGTCGGCGCGCACCTGGTCCGGGGTCAGGTCGAGGGTCGGCTGGAGGTTGAGGGCGGTGGCGCTGAGCGATACCGCGGTGCGCAGCGCCCCGAGCGGCGTGTAACCGGGCAGCCTGGCGATCTCGTCCAGGGTGTTGGCGACCCCGCCGGGGAGGCTCCGGCCGGCCACGGCCTGGTCCTGCAGCCAGCGGAGCTCGCGGGGCCCGGGGAGCTCGCCGACCAGGAGCAGATGCCAGACCTGCTCGAACGAGCAGTGACGGGCGAGCTCGGTGGCGTCGTAGCCGCGGTAGTGGTAGAAGCCCTCTTCTCCACGGACATCCCCGATCAGGGTCTCGGCCACCGCCACCCCCTCGAGGCCTCGAGGGGCAAGGACCGGCTGCGCCGACCCGGCGGGCTTGACTTCCTGCGTCTCGCTCACCTGGACCGCTCCTCCCACTGGATTACCCCTGACTGATCCCGAGCAACTCTACACAGTCGTCTCCGCCCACCTCAGGATGGCGAGGCGAAGCCGCCACTGAGCAGCGACTGGTTGGGCTCCGCGCTTCCAAGTTTCGCGTCAATTCGTCCAGACGATGCTACATCTGAAGACTGCGTCACGGCGTCGTGACGAGCCGTTAAAGCTGCGTTCCCAACTCTCGGAGGCGTTGATAAGCTCCGCCCCCACACCGATCAGGGATACGGATTTTGCGTCGCACCACCCGCCTTCTTCGCAGACTTGCCACCTCCGTCATCGCCGTCGGAGTGCTGGCGGCCGTCGCGCCGCCCGTAGCTCGGGTCGCCCGTCCCGACGTCCGGCTGACCGACTCCTACGATCAGAAGATCGACCAGCTCCAGCAGCAGTACGACTCGCTGGGCACCCAGCTGCAGGGGCTCCAGGGCAGCGAGGCCGCCGACAACGCCCAGGCCGCCGCGGTCCAGCAGCAGGTGGCCGCCACCCAGTCCCAGGTCCAGCAGGTGCAGGCGCAGATCGACCAGCTCAACCTCGACCTGGCCCGCACCGCCGAGGCCATCCAGGTGGACACCGCCAATCTCACTAGCGAGAAGGCGCAGCTCACCAAGGTGATGGTCGTCATTTACACGGCCGGCGGCACCGGGGTGGTCAGCGGCCTGGTTCAGAGCCAGAGCATCGCCGAGTTCATGGAGCAGCTTGGTTCTGCGACCACGGTGAGCAAGAAGTTTCACCAGTTGATCGTTCAGGTCCAGGCCGACCAGCAGCACCTCACCCTCCTGGAGCAGACGCAGCAGGGGAACCTCAACCAGGCGGCCGCGGCCGAGGATCACCTGGAGACCCTCGAGGCGACGCTCCAGGGACAGGAGGCCCAGCTGAGAGCTGAGGCTGCTTCCCTGGGTGGCCAGGCCGCCTCTCTGCTGGACCAGCGCCAGTCGCTGCTCAGCCAGATCGCGACCGTCAAGGCGCAGCAGGCGGCCGCGGCAGCGGCTGCGGCTGCCGCCGCTGCCGCTGCTGCGGCGGCGGCGCATCACGGCGGTGGGGGCGGCGCCTGTGGCGACGTCCTCTGTCCCTTCGCCTTCGGCGACATCCCCGACTCCTTCCCCTGGGGCCAGTGCACCTGGTATGTCGCGTCGCTGCGCGAGGTCACCTGGTGGGGCAATGCGGACGCCTGGTTCGACAACGCGCAGGGGCAGGGCTACTCGACCGGGCACTCGCCCGAGGTCGGAGCCATCGTGGTCTGGGGGTCGGGCAACGGCTACAGCTACTACGGCCACGTCGCCTACGTGGTCGCGGTCGACGGCCCGAGCGACTTCTACGTTGACGAGGCGAACTACGCCGAGATCCCCGGCCAGCTCGACATGCGCCAGGTGACCACGCTCTCGGACGTCGAGGGCTTCATCTACTGAGGGCTCGTCGTCACCCGCGCGGAGCGGGTGCCGGCCGCGACGAGGGAGAGGTGCCGGCACGGGGGGGAACCTCGCTCGATGACCGACGACCGCGTCGGCAAGTGACATCCGGCCCTGGAGGTTCCACCCCCGGTGCGGGACCCTGGGGATGGCGCCGGAGACCCAGCCACCCCTCGGGGCCGGCCGTGGCGCCGGAGGTACACGAACCCGTGCCCATCCCTGCCGCGCAGCCCATCCGGGGGGCGATCGCCCCGGCGCTGCCACGCCTCCCGGGCGTGCGATGAACGTGCGGGCGGCGGGCATCGGCGACGGCGCGCTGGAGGCCCCAGCCGGGATCGACACCGAGGTCGGGGGAGGTCGACGCCCGCTCTCGCGGGGCCGGCGGTGGATGCTGCTCACGGTGGCGATCGGGCCGGGCCTGATGGTGATGCTCGCCGACACCGACGCCGGCAGCGTGGTCACCGCCGCCCAGTCCGGAGCCCGCTTCGGGTACCGGCTGCTCCCCCTCGAGCTGCTCCTGATCCCGGTCCTCTACCTGGTGATGGAGCTGACCGTCCGGCTGGGACTGACCACCGGCATGGGCCACGCCGAGCTGATCAAGGCGCGATTCGGACGCGGATGGGCCGTCTTCTCGGTGAGCCTCCTGCTGGTCACGAGCGTCGGTGCCATGGTCACCGAGTTCGCGGGGATCGCGGGCGTCGGCAGCATCGTCGGCCTGCCCCCGCAGCTCATCGTCCCCGGTGCCGCCGCGGTGCTCCTCCTGGTCGTCATCTCCGGCAGCTACCGGCGGGTCGAGCTCATCGGCATCGGCTTCGGGCTCTTCGAGCTGGCCTTCCTGGTGGCCGCGATCCGGGCTCATCCGGATCCCGGCTCGCTGGCCGGCAGCCTGACCATGGGTCAGCCACTCGGGAACTCGGCCTACCTGACCCTGGTGGCGGCCAACGTCGGGGCCGTGGTCATGCCGTGGATGATCTTCTACCAGCAGGCCGCGATCCTGGACAAGGGGATCACCGTCCGGGACCTCCGGTTCGCGCGGATCAACACCGCCATCGGCGCGGTGGTCACCCAGGTGATCATGATCGCCGTCCTCGTGGCAACCGGGGCGAGCCTCTTCCACCGGAGCTCTGGATCCCTCAACACCGTCGCCCAGGTCTCCACCGCGCTGACCTCGTCGCTCGGGGCCGCGGGGGGCCGCCTCGCCTTCTCGATGGGGGTGGCCGGAGCCGCCCTGGTGGCGGCCCTGGTCGTCTCCCTGGGGGCCGCGTGGGCCTTCGCGGAGGTCGCCGGGAAGCCGCGCAGCCTCAACCGGAGAGTCCGCCAGGAACCCCTCTTCTACGGCGTCTTCACGGGGGCGGTGGGCCTCTCTGCGCTGCTGGTCCTGACCAGCGGGTCGCTGGTCGGCCTTGCCATCGCCGTCGAGGTTCTCAATGCGCTGCTCCTGCCGATCGTCCTCGTCTTCCTGATCGTGCTGGCCTGGACCACCCTGCCCGCTCCCTACCGCCTGCGCGGGTGGGAGAAGCTCCTCCTGCTGGTCGTGACCGCCGCGGTGGTCGGCATGGGGGCGACGCTCGTCATCACCTCGCTCTGAGGCCGCCGCCCACGCCACCCCGCTCCCAACCACACACGGACCCGCGCTCGAGTCTCCGGACGGCAGCCCGGGGCCTCCAGCCCGTTCATTGCGAGGGCAGACACACTTGGCTGGGGAGGTAGGATTCGAACCTACGATTGGCTGATCCAGAGTCAGCTGCCTTACCACTTGGCCACTCCCCAGTGGCGCTGGGGAGTCTAACCGGGCGCTGTCCCGGGCCGTGAGAAGCAGCGGTTGCCGGCGGGCCCACGGCGACCGCCAGAGTCCTTCCGTCGACCTCGCCGCCGGCGGCGCGCGGCCCGGTCGTGAGCCCGTCCCTGACCGGCGCGGGGCGATCGCCGAGCTCCCCGCTCCATCCCGGAAAGCCTCGCCCCGAGCCGGCGAGGGTCTCCGCAAGGGACGTCGGCGGGGCCGTCCAGAGGCCGGTTCGGGATCGCGAGCCGGAGGGGGGCCGCCTATACTGAGGCCATGGATCTGGTCCAGTTGCTCCGGTCCCAGGCGCGGCGATACCGCTGTGTCCAGTGCGGGGAGAGCATGGCCGAGTGCGGCATCAACGTGCTGACCCAGCAGGGCAACCGGGCGCTGGTGCGGGTCACCTGCTCCTCCTGCAACGACGAGAACCTTCTCCAGATCATCTTCCAGACCGAGGTCGAGGCCTCCGAGGGCGAGGCCGCCGGCGCGCCGGCGGTCGAGGAGCCCGCGCGGGCGGCGGACCCGATCACGGGCGACGAGATCCTCGACCTCCACGAGATCCTCGCCGGCCATGCCGGCGGGTTCCGGGAGCTCCTGGCCCGCCGCTAGGGTTCATCCGGGCCGGTTCCGCCGGGGGCTTCCGCCCGCCGCCGGAGAGGCGGTGCGCCGGTCCCGGCGGGCTCTCCCCGAGATCGGCACCCACAGCGCCGTGACGGACTGTCAGCAGCCCGTCACGCAACCTCACGCTTCCATCACCCCCCCGGGTGTTACCAATGAGAGCCGAACCGGAAGCCCCGCCGGACGGGCGGGCACGGATGGAGGCTGTCATGGTCAAGCTCGGCGCTGCCATCCGGCGGGTCTTGGATCGGTTTCTCGTGCGCATCGTCGCCGGGGTGGTGGCGGCCGGCATCGTGGTGATGGGCCTGATCGTCGCCGCGGTCGCCGCGGTCACCTCCGCCAGCGGGCTGCCGGTCGCATCGGCGGGCCAGGTGCGCACCGCGGCGATCCTGCTCGGCATCGCCGGCGTGGTCGTGCTCGGTGTCGTCGCCGCGCTGATCGCGTACCGGGAGACCAGCCACATCCGGGCGCTCGGCCGCCTGGCCCGCCGGGTCGCCGCCGGCGATGTCGCCGCCCGGGTCACCCCCGGTGGCGCCGCCGAGCTGAAGGAGCTCGGCGCCGCCTCGAACCTGATGGTCGAGCGGCTCGGCGGCATGGTCGAACGGGTGAGGGAGGTGAGCGGCGAGCTGGCCGCCTCCGCCGCGCGGCTCTCCGACGCGTCCACCCAACTCGTCTCCACCACGGCCGAGCAGACCTCGGCGGCGGTCGAGACCTCGGCGAGCATGGAGGAGCTGGCCCGCACCTCGGCCCACATCGCGGAGACGGTGGAGCGGGTCGCCACCCAGGCGGCCGAGACCCGCGACAACCTGGATCGCGCCCACGAGCGCATCCTCACCTCGGGGGAGCGGACGGTCGCCCTCACCGAGCGGGTTCGCGATATCAGCAGGATCCTCGGGCTGATCAACGAGATCGCGGATCAGACCAATCTGCTCGCCCTCAACGCCGCGATCGAGGCCGCCCGAGCCGGGGAGGCAGGGCGTGGCTTCGCGGTGGTGGCGGATGAGGTGCGACGCCTTGCCGATCGATCCAAGGCGCTGGCCGCCGACATCTCCACGATCACCGAGAGCGCCGAGTTGGAGACCAGCGCGACCGTCCTCGCCATGGAGGAGGGCGCCACCCAGCTCCAGATCGGGCTCGGTCTCATGGAGCAGGTCGCCGAGGCCAGCTCGAATGTCCGGCTCGCCACCCAGCAGCAGCGCTCGGCCACCGAGCAGGTGGTCGAGGCGATGGAGCAGGTGAGCGTGGCCAGCCGTCAGGTGGCGGCGACCGCGCAGGAGATCGCGATCGCGGCCGGAAGCCAGGCCGAGATGGCGGGCGATCTCCAGATCGTCGCCGCCGCGGGCCCCGAGCCGGGCGCGGAGCCAGCGCCCCCCCCGCTCTCCGCCTTCGACCGCGCCACCCATCTGGATGGCGCGGGCACCACCTCCCCCGATCCCCGGCTGGCCCGGGGCGTCGCCGACTGATCCGGCTCCGCGGGTTCGCGGGGTGACCGGGGGCGCCGGCCCGGCCTCAGCCCTTGCCGGTGGGTTCGCGGCGCTGGGTGCGCGCGGCGTTCCGGGCGGGTAGCGAGCGCCGGATCCGGAGTCGGAAGAGGAAGAGCTCCTTGATCGCCCGGGCGATGGCGCGCGGACGCGCCCCGGAGCGGCGTCCGGCCACCCGGGGGTGATGGGGGACGGCGACCTGGGCGATCCGCCAGCCGGCGTGGCGGGCCTTGTAGTACAGCTCGGCGTTGATCAGGGCACTGCGCGCCTCCAGGGTCAGCGACTCCAGGACCTCGCGGCGCATCAGCTTGAGGGCGCAGTCGACGTCCCGGTAGGGGAGGCGGTAGAGGACCGCCACCAGGGTGTTGAAGACCCAGCTGACGACCTCGCGCGCCCGCGCGTCCTGGCGCTCCTGACGCCACCCGGCGGCGAGGTCGGCGCGGTCGAGGAGCGGGGCGAGGAGGGCCAGGTCGGCGATCTCGAACTGCCCGTCCGCGTCGGTGAAGGCCACGAAGTCGCCTCGTGCCGCCCGGAGGCCGTCTCCCACGGTGATCCCGTAGCCGCTCTTCTGCTCATGGCGGATCACGCGCAGGTCCATCCCCAGCTCGCCGGCGAGGGAGGTGGCGAGCGCACCGCTCCCATCGGTGCTGCCGTCGTCGACGATCACCAGGTCGAAGTGCTCGGCCAGCCGGGGCAGCACCTCGGCGGCGTGGGGGAGCAGCCAGCTCAGGTTCTCGGCCTCGTTGTGGACCGGGAGCACCAGGGTGAGGCCGCTGAGCAGCGCGCCTCCAGGCCGGCCCGCGGGGCCCGCCGGCACGGGGCCGGGCCCCGCCGCGGACCTGGTCGAGATGGCGGACGCCGGTTCCGACCCCTCCGGGGTCCCGCTCGCCTCCCGGCTAGGCACCGACGCCGGTGGGGGCCGCCGCCGCGGTCGCGCGCGCTCCCGCGTAGACCGCCCCGCCCTTCCGCCAGTCGACGGTCGCCTCGATGGTCTCCCGCCTCACCCGGGAGATGTTGCCCTCGACGGTCTGGATGACGCTGTCGAGCAGCGTGTCGCTCAGCGCGTGGGGCTCCAGCCCGAGATCGAGGAGGCGCTGATGCTTGGCGTTGTAGTAGTGGTCCTCCTTCTCCCGGCGGGGGTTGGGGACGTGCTTGATGGTGGTCGGCAGACCGTGCGCCGCGCGCGCGTGCTCGACCTTCTCCGCCAGCTCGAGAACCGAGAACTGCTCGGTGAACTGGTTGTAGACCCGGTACTCCCCCGCGGCGGGCGCGTTCAGAGCCGCCAGCTCGATGCAGCGCACGGTGTCGCGGATGTCCAGGAAGCCGCGGGTCTGGCCGCCCTTCCCGTAGACGGTGAGGGGCTCGCCGACCGCCGCCTCGACGCAGTAGCGGTTGAGCACCGTGCCCCAGATCCCGTCGTAGTCGAATCGGGTGATCAGCTGGGGGTGCAGCGCCGTCTCCTCGGTGGTGGTCCCGTAGACCACGCCCTGGTTGAGGTCGGTCGCCCGCAGGTCCCAGATCCGGCACGCGAAGTCGAGATTGTGACTGTCGTGGACCTTGGAGAGGTGGTAGATCGAGCCCGGCTGCTTCGGGTAGAGCATCCGGTCATGGCGACCGAGGTGGTCGATCTCGATGAACCCCTCCTCGATGTCGATGTTGGGGGTCCCGTACTCACCCATGGTTCCGAGCTTGATGAGGTGGCAGTTGGGTGCCAGGTCGCGCACCGCGTAGAGGACGTTGAGGGTGCCCACCACGTTGTTGACCTGGGTCTCCACCCCGTGGCGGGGACTGATCATCGAGTACGGCGCCGAGCGCTGCTCGGCGAAGTGCACGATCGCGTCCGGCACGGTGGTGCGGATCAGCCGCTCCACCGCGGCCGCGTCGCAGAGGTCGATCTGGTGCCAGTCGACCTTCCGCCCGCTCTCGGCCTGCCATCGGGCCAGGCGGTCGGCCATCGAGGCGATCGGCGTGAGGCTGTCGGTTCCGCATTCCTCATCCCAGCGCCGCCGCACCAGGCTGTCGACCCCGATGACGTCGTGGCCGCGGGCGGAGAGGTGAAGGGCGGTCGGCCACCCCAGGTAGCCGTCGGCCCCGAGGACCGCGATGCGCATTGCTGTCTCCCCATGGTGGCCGGGCGAGCCAACCTCGACCGGCATGGTCCGTGCGAGCTAGGTTGCGAAGTGGCGATGGGTCCGGGCGAGACCCTCGGACAGAGGAGTTTGAGGCTTCCACCCCAACAATCGCTCAGCGCGGCCGGCGTCGAGGCAGGCGCGGGCCACCTCGCCGGGCTTGGCCGGCAGGTAGTCGGGGGCGAGCTCCGCCCCGGCGGCTCGGATCAGCCCCTCCACCACCCCGCGGACGCTGGTCTCGCGACCGGTGCCGACGTTCACCGGGCCATCCGCGGAGCTGAGCAGCGCCGCCCGGGTGGCGGCGGCCACGTCGGCCACGTAGACGAAGTCGCGGGTCTGGGAGCCGTCGCCGTAGATCACCGGGCGCAGACCCTGGACCAGCCGGGTGGAGGAGATCGCGACCACTCCCGCCTCCCCGGTCCCATCCTGACGCGGTCCGTAGACGTTGCCGAAGCGCAGGGCGACCGTTCGCACCCCCCGCGGGCGGTAGGTCCAGAGATAGGTCTCTTCGGAGAGCTTCTCGGCGCCGTAGGCGGACCGCGGAGCCGGGATCATCTCCTCGGACGCCGGCAGGCGGACGGCGTCGCCGTAGACCGCGCCACCGGACGAGGCGATCACGATGGCCTGGCAGCCCGCCCCGGCGGCCGCGTCGAAGCACGCAACCGAGCTGGCCAGGACCCGCCGGATGTGATCCCCGGGATCGCGCAGGGCCCGGTTCACGCCACCCTTGGCGGCCAGGTGGACCAGCGCCTGGGGACGGAAGCGGGCCAGCGCAGCGGCGGCCACGGGCCCCCCGGCGTCGGCCTCGACCAGCTCGACGGTCGGCGGGAGCGGGACACCACAGGGATGGGAGAGATCGTCGATGACGAGCACCGAGAGCTGGTCGGCGGCGAGCAGCTCCACCAGGTGGCTGCCGATGAAGCCCGCGCCTCCGACCACGACCACCCGGCTGATGGCCGAGGCGGCGCCGGCTCCCGCCGCGGCGGCCGGGCCGGCGGTCTCCCCCGGGCTCACGCGCTCACCGAGGCAGGGGCGGCCTCGTCCTCGGGGATGCGGGGGCGGCCCAGCAGCATGATCCCGATGGCGCCGGCGATGCCGAGCGGGAGGGTCATGGCCACCCGCACCAGGACGGTCACCGCCACCGCGTCCACCTTGGTCAGCCCCCCCGCGACGAGGAGCGCCGCCGTGGTGACGTCCGCGGCGCCGATGCCGAAGGGGAGGGTCGACACGCTGCCGATCACCTGGGAGACGCAGTAGGCGGCGATCGCCACGCCGAGCGTGACGCCGGCCCCGAGCCCCCAGACGAGGAGCAGGATCTGGAACCCGCTGATGGCAAAGATGACGAGGCTGTAGAAGGCGAAGACGGCGCCCAGCCGCGGCGACAGCCCGAGCTCCTCGAGTTGCACCAGCGACCGGAGGATCCCGCCGACCAGCCCGCCCCGCTCCGGGGGCACGCCGGTCGTGAAGTAGTGCCGGGTGATGACGCTAGCCCACCAGGGGGAGGCGAGCAGGACCAGGCCGATCACCGCCAGACCCGCCGTCTCCAGCGCGGGCAGGTAGATGGCGGCGGCGAGCACCCCGCCGACGATGCCGAGCTGGACGATCGTCACCAGGCGCTCGTAGACGACGGTGGCGACCCCCGCGCTGACCGGCACCCGGTCGTGGTTGCGCCAGAGGTACGGGCGCGAGAGGTCGCCGCTCGCCGCCGGGGTCAGCCAGCTGAGCGTCTGTCCGGCGAGGTCCACCCAGTTCATCCGGCCGAAGGGGACATGGTGCCCGAGCCGCCGGAGCAGGATCTGCGACCGCCGCGCGCGGAGCAGGGTGGTGGCGAGGTTGAGGGCGATCGCCACTCCGACCAGCCGCCAGGAGACGTGACCGGCCTTGCTGACCACCTGAGCCGGGTTGACCTTGCGGACCAGCCCGTAGATCACCGCGGCGCTGATCAGGAGGACCACCAGTTGGAGCCCGGCCAGCAGCAGACGCCGCCGCATCCCGGCGTGACGCGGTCTGGCCGTCGACGCCGCCCCGGTGGGCTCGGCGGGGGCGGAGCGGCGGATCATCAGGTCATCGGGGGGCGCACCTTCACGCCCGCGCCAGACCGCGTCGGCCGCGGACTTCGCGGTCAAGAAATCTCCCCATTCGTCCGTATCGAGATCGGCAAGATGCTGCTCATCCGAACCTTACAAGAGCGTTACCGGTCCCGGCCCCGAACGGACGTGCGTGCGGCCCCACGGCGGTCCCACCCCGGCACCCTCCGGCTCATCGGTCCGAAAGGTTTCCCGCCTAGGCTGGGGCCATGGCGGTGGTCCCGATCATCCTCGTGCTGGTCACCGGTGCGGTGGTCGCGGCCGCTCAGCTGATGATCCAGACCGATCTTCTCCTGCCCAGGCTGGTGATGCTGGTCCCGCTCGCGGGCGCCATCCTGATCACCCGCCTCCGATCGGCGTCCAGCCGGCTCACCCCGGTGCGCGCCGGCCCCGGTGTCCCCCGACACCTGCGCCGGGGTGTATGAAGGCGAGTCGATGAAGGCCAATCCCTGATGGGTTTCCTGCACCGCGCCACCAAGCCGCGCAAGCCGCGTCCCGGCGCCGAGCTGCGGCCGGTCTGCCCGATCTGCGAGCGGCCGATGGAGCGCCGTGGCTCCACGGTCTGGATGTGCCCCGACTTCCCCCGCTGCCCCGGAGCCATCGCCGCCGACTGAGCGCCGCCGGCCGTCCACGGTTCCCGGAGCCGGCGGGCCGGTGACTACCCCCGCGCCCCCCGGTGGGTCGCGGCGGCTCGGGCCGGCTCGGCGTCGCCCATCCGCTCCATGGTGCGGCGGGCCACGGCGGTGCCCCCGGCGGCGGCCGCGGTGGTGGCCGCGCGCAGCGCCACCCGCTGCCAGAGCGGCCCGTTCTCCTTGCGGCGCCGGCCCAGCTCCTTGCGGATCTCCTCGAGCTGGGCGGCGACGTCGTCGAGCGAGGTCACCGCCGGCGGGGGGGCCTCCTTCCGGCGCCCCCGCGAACGCAGGATCAGAACCGAGACCGTGACGGCGATCGCCACCGTCCCGATGACCGCGTAGCGGGCCCCGTCCCGGCGCAACCGGGCCCGCCAGTCGAGCTCCTCTCGGACCCGGGACTCGAGAGCGGCGACGTGAGCGGCAAGCGCCTGCTTGCTCAGCTCCCGTTCGCGTTCGGCTTCAGCAACTCCCTGACCCACTCCAGGTCCTCCTTCACGGTGGCTCCGACCCTGCGCCCCTCGGCGATCGTCCTCTTCACCATCCGGTACCCGAGGCCACCGAGGACGCCGACGACCACGAGGACCACGCCCGCCATGATCAGCCAGCCCAGCCAGGGGTGGTGGAGGGCCCCGCCGATGGCCTCGGCGGCGGCTCCGAGGAGGAGGATGACGCTCAGGAGGAGGCCGACGGCGGCGGCGGCGAGCAGCCCGGCGGCGATCGCGGCGCGCTTGGCCGCCGCGGTGCCCTCGGCTCTGGCCAGCCCCATCTCGGCGCGGACGAAGCGCTGCCCGTCGGCCAGGATCTCGCGCAGCGCAGCGATCACAGCGGCGTACGCGGAGGGGGCGTGAGGAGCTTCCGTACCGGCCATCAGCAGAGCTTCGCAGACCCGCACCCGCAGCTGTCGTCAACCCGGCCGGTCATATCTTCAGGGCCGCGACGTCGATGTCCCTGAGCCCCTCGGGCGCCGCGATCCCGTGCTCGTGCAGGGCCTTGAGCAGCACCAGGACGTAGCGGACCCCGGTGAGGTTCACCCCGTGCTGGCGGGTCAGGGTCTGGATGGTCTGGAGCTTGTAGATGTCGCGCTGCGAGAAGCGGCGGCGATTCGTCGAGGTGCGCTGCGGGACCACCAGCCCCATGTTCTCGTACATCATGAGTGTCCGCGGATGGGTCTCCAGGATCTCGGCCGCGACGCTGATGGTGTAGATGGGCTTGTCCAGGCCGGGTGACCCGGGCAGTGCTCCGCCGCTGGGACCGCCCCCGGCTACTCCTTCAGCCACTCGTTGATCCCCTCCGAGATCGCCAGGGGCGACGTCTGCGCCTTCACCAGGAACTCGAGCGCACCCAGCTTGAGGCCCCGATCCACCAGGTCCCGCTCCCCGAAGTTGCTGAGGATGATCACCGGGGTCTCAGCCGTGGGGCCGTGCCGTCGCAGCTCCTGGAGCACCTCGAAACCGTCCTTCTTGGGGAGGCGGACATCGAGGAAGACGATGTCCGGCAGCAGCTCCTTCGCCCGCTCGAGGCCCTCGACACCATCGAATGCCACGTGGACGCGGTAGCCATCCAGCTCCAGCTTGGTCCGGTACATCTCCAGGGTGTCCCGGTCGTCCTCGATCAGGAGGACGTCGATCAGCGCGTCCTCGTCCGCCATCGGCTCCGCCTGTCCTCCCTTGCGTGACCGCCCGGCACTCGGGAAGCCTCTCGGGAGTATAGCGGGGGGACACCCCGGGTTCCGAAGGGACACCCCGGGTTCCGAATGGCCGCGCGCTGCGCCGGTCCCCAGTCGGACAGCTCTCGGGATTGCAGGGAGCCGGTCTCGGCCGGTCCCTGGCCTGCGTTCCGGATCCGGCCCGTCCTGCCCGGACGGGATCAGATCCGCACGTGCGCGATGTCGACGTCGGCCAGGAACTCCGGCCGCGGGACCCGATGGGTGTCCAGGGCCTGGAGCAGCCTGATCACATACCGTGCCGCGTTGAGGTTGAGCCCGTGCGTCTTGGTCAGCCGCTGGATGGCCTGGAGGGTGAGCAGGTCGCGCTGGCTGTAGCGGCGCCGGTTGGTGGGGGTGCGGTGCGGGACCACCATCCCCAGGTGCTCGTACATGATCAGGGTCCGGGGGTGGACGGCGAGGATCTCCGCGGCAACGCTGATCGTGTAGATCGGCTTGTCGAGGCCAAGTCTGGCGGGATCGGAGCTTGCGGCCTGTGTCGCTGCGGCCACGGTGGTCACCTCCGCGCCAGGGGCGCCTGGCGGTCGCGGCCCGAGGGCCCGGCGCCCCGCGCCTCTCGAATGGTAGCCGCTGGCCCCCTGCAGCGAGGTCACCCGTGGCCGGGACCGACCCCGAGCGGCCGCCCGGCCGGGCTCCCCGTCACCGGGCACCGGCCCGGTGGGAGCCCCCGCCGGCATGCCACCATTAGCGCCCGTGTTCTCCACCCCTCCGCCGGCCGGGCCGCGGTCACGCCTCCGGCTCCACCCCGGCGTAACCCTCGAGCCCGCCCTCCCGTTGACCCTCGGTGATGGCTGACACCCCCCGACCCTCCGCGCCCAGCGGGCTCGACGACCTCGCGGTCCGGGAGCGCTGGCTCAGGCAGAGGCGGTCCCGCGACTTCGCGGCCCGGCGCTCCGGGCTGATCGCCCTCTGGGTGGTGATCGCCGCCGTGGTCTGCTGGCTCTTCATCGCCGGATTCGCGGGCCTCGGCCACTAGGCTGGACGATTCGGGCGGGCTGCCCGCATCCGAGGTGACACGCCCAAGGCTGGGACGAGATCTCCGACCTGGCGGGATGGTGCCTGTTCCGGTTCGACCCGCTCGGCAGCCTCCTAGCCGATCAGCTCCCGGAGGTCCTGCAGCTGGTTCCCGATCCAGCGGGAGACGTCGTTGCTCCGGATGACCTCCTGCATCTTCTCTGCTCGGGCCGCCTTCTGTGGCTCGTCCATGACCAGCCCGAGCAGGAGCGCCTCGGCCGTCTCGTCCACGTCGAAGGGGTTGACGGTGAGCGCGAAGTCGCCGATCTCCTCATGGGCGCCGGCGTTCTCGCTGAGGACCAGCACCCCGTGGCGCGTGTTGCAGAGGGGCCCCTCCTTGGCCACCAGGTTCATGCCGTCGTAGATCGGGTTGACCAGGAGCACGTCGAAGCACTTGTAGGCGGCGATCGCCTTGTGCATGTTGTCCTCGACCTCGACCCGGATCGGCGTCCACCCGCCGCTCGAGAAGCGGCGGTTGATACGGGCCGCCACCGAGAGCACGCTGCCCAGATAGGAGCGGTAGTCGCCGATGTCCTGGCGGCTGGGCTGCAGGAATGCCCAGAACTGAACCCGGCGATGGAGGTCGGTGTTGGTCTCCAGCATCCTCTCGTAGGCGAGGAAGCCGCGGACGATGTTCTTGCTGAGATCGGTGCGGTCCACGCGCAGGATCAGCTTCTCCGGCCGCCAGGACGCGATCCGGCGCTCCTCGTCCAGCACCCTGGGGTCCTGGGCCTGCTCGGCGAAGCCGGGGATGTCGATGCTGATCGGGTAATGGCGGACCCACACCGCCCTCCCCTGGTAGTAGACGGTGCGCTCGCGGAGATCGACGCCCAGCCCGAGGTTCTCCTCACAGGTGAGCAGGAAGTTGCGCACGTCGCGGCTGGTCTGGAATCCGACGATGTCGTTCCCCAGCAGCCCGTGGACGATCTCGTCCCGGATCGGCTTGGGCAGGATCTTCCAGTACTGCGGGGTCGGCCACGGGATGTGGACGAAGTGCTGGAGCCTCACCTCCGGCACCAGCTCGCGCACCATCCGAGCGACCAGGTAGAGCTGGTAGTCCTGGATCAGCACCAGCGGCGGCCGGTCGCCCGCCGCCGCCTCGCGGGCGACGCGCTCGGCGAACATCCGGTTCACGGCGACATACCCCTCGCGCCAGGCGTGACGGGTGGAGGCTCCCACCAACGGCTCCCGGGCGAGGTCCCAGAGGTAGTGCTGGATGAACCACAGCAGCGGGTTGCTGATGACGTTGTAGTAGAGGTCGTACGCCTCCGGGGCGGGCTGGATGAAGGCGACCCGGTACTCGGCCCCGTCCGCGGTCCGGAGCTCGGCGGGATCGCCGCGGGCGGCGAGGCTCAGGTCCTGCTCGTCGCGAGCCGCCGCCACCCAGAGCGCTCCGGTCTCGGTTGCCAGCGACGAGAGCGCGGTGACCAGGCCGCCGGCACCCTTCACCAACCGCTCCGGGCGCCCCAGCAGGGGGTCCTCCGGCTCCAGCACCAGCGGAGCCCGGTTGGCGACGATGATCGGCCGCACGTGGCGGAGCAGGCGGCGCGTGTAGGGCTGGAGCGCTGGCAGGGTCGGCCTCCTCTGCGGCGGAGGGCGATCGGCCCCGGCGCCCCGGATGACCCGGAACCGCTGCCGGCCGACGCCGATGCGACGCTATCAGTCTGGGACACCGGTGCGGGGACCGTCCCGGTCGCGGGGCCGGCGGGGCCGGCCGTCCCGAGGCTGAGCCCGGCGGGACCGGGCCGACCGCTGGACGCCCTGCCGGGCGGGTAAACTCGCCCCATGGTGCGTCCCGCGGGTCGACGGTGGGCTCCCGGCGGACGTGACGCCGGCGGAGAGGCGCTCGCCGTCCCGCCTCGGCTCGCCGCTCCCGCTGCCGAGGTCTGAGCGGGCGCCGTGTCCTTCTTCGGACGCCTCTTCGGATCCAGTCCGGCCCCCGCGCCCGCCAACACGGTGATCATCGCCGACGATCTGGCCGTCCGGCTCACCGCCGCGGGTGTTCCGCTTCCCGCCGCGGTGGACGCCGCCCTCCGCCATCATCTGGAGGCGGAGCGCCGTGCCGCCGAGGCCGAGATGCGGGGAGAGAAGATCCCCTTCTGGCTCCGCCGGGAAGGGGGAGGCTCGGGCGAGATGGAGGATGCCCTCCGTGACCGGATCGCGCAGCGGCGGGGCGGCGAGGAAGATCGCTGACCGGCGGGGCGGGCGCCCCCGCCCCGATCCCCGTGCCTGACCGGGGGGACCCGCGGCCCCTCACCGAGCCGGGCGGACCGCTCCGCCGGCTCCTCCTCGCCCTGGTCGGACTGCTGGTCCTGCTCGTCTACGGGACCGTCGGGTACATGCTGATCGAGGGCTACGGCTTCCTCGCGGCGCTCTTCATGACGGTCGCCACGGTGAGCACCGTCGGTTTCCAGGTGGGCCACCTGGGTGGGGCCGGCGAGGCCTTTACCATCTCGGTGATCGTCCTCGGGGTGATCGGTTTCCTCTACGCCTTCGGGATGCTGGTGGAGCTATTGTCGAGCGGCGATTTGCAGCGCCACGGGAGGGCTCGTCAGGTGCAGCGCCGGCTGGACGCACTGCGGGACCACGTGATCGTCTGCGGATACGGCCGCACCGGGCGGCAGGCGGGCATCGAGCTCACCCAATCCCAGCAGCCGTTCGTGGTCATCGAGTGGAACCCGGACGGGCTCGCCAACGTGGAGCAGGACAGGGTCCTGCACGTCCTCGGCGACGCCTCGGACGACGAGGTCCTGGAGCGGGCGGGGATCGGGCGCGCCCGGGCCCTGATCAGCGCCGTCGATTCCGACGAGCGCAACGTCTACATCGTGCTCACCGCGCGCTCGCTCCGGCCCGACCTCTACATCGTCGCCCGCTCATCCCACCCGGACTCCGCCGAGAAGCTGCGCCGCGCCGGCGCCGACCGGGTGGTCAGCCCGTACACGTTGAGCGGACGGCGGATGGCGGCACTGGCGATGCAGCCGGCGGTGGTGGACACCTTCGAGCTGCTGATCGGAGGTGCCGACAGCTCGATGCGGGTCGAGGAGCTCGTGGTGGGCGCCGCGGCGGGGCGGGCCCACACCGCCGCCGACCTGCGCCGCTCCGGGGCGGTGCTGCTGGCGCTGCGGTCCGGCGACGGCGCGCTGAGGGTGGGGCCGGGCGATGCCGAGGTGCTCCGTCCTGACGACATCGTCGTGGCCATGGGGACGCGCGATCAGCTGACCGCGCTGGCCGCGGCGCTGGCCCCGGCCGGCCACTGAGCCCGTGCGGCTGGCGGCGGATCAGCCGCCGGTCAGCGCCTCCATCTCGGCCAGCGCTGCCGCCCGATCCGGGTCGGCGAAGTGCTTCCGGGCGGGCTCGAGGCGGTCGATCAGCCGGTCAGCCAGGGCGGTCTTGGCGTCCATCGGGTGGAGAGCGCCGGAGGCGTAGGCGTCGCGGACCTCCCCGATCGACGAGAACACCACCGGACCGCCGTTCTCCGCCCTGCGCTCCACCCGCAGCTCGGTGTCCCCGAGGCCGAAGCAGAGACGCTCGATCCAGTCGATGATCGGGTTCAGCTCCACCTCTCCGGGCGGGCAGAAGGCACCCCGCACCTTGGTCCTGATCAGGTCGGGGAAGTCGTGGACGAACACCGCGGAGCGGGGCTTGGACTTGCTCATCTTCATCGCCGCCAGCGCCTCGGCCCGCTCCTCCGGCGGCACCGGCCACCGGTCCGGCTTGAGCAGCCCGGTCAGCACCGGGAGATGCGCGGCCAGCGGCTTGATCCTCGTACCCGAAGGGTCGCGCAGCGGATTGATCCTCATCTTGGTGGCCACGTCACGGGCGACCACGTGGGCCTTGCGCTGGTCCATCCCCGCCTGGGCGATGTGGACGCCGAGGGCGAAGATGTCGGCCGCCTGCAGCGCCGGGTAGATGAGCTTGGCGAAGTCGACCTGCTCCCCCTCCTTCCGGCCCAGGATGGTGATGCTCCGCTGCATCCTTGCCACCGAGGTGTGCTTGGCGACCTCGATGACGGTGGCCCAGTACTCGCGGGCGGGGTCGGCGTAGAGGTCGGAGGCGAGGACCATGCGGAGGCCGTCCGGGTCCCCGCCCACACAGAGCAGCGACGCCTTCATCGCCTCCCCGTAGTAGTCGAAGGCGAGCCGCCGGATGAGGTCCCGGTCACCACCCAGCTTGTCGTTGATCCAGGTGTGCCAGTCGGCGAGCAGGATGGAGCAGTCCACCCCCGCCTCCTGAAAGTCGCGGACCTTGGCCATCTGGAGCAGCCCGCCGCCGAGGTGGACCCGCCCCGAGATCTCGTAGCCGATGTAGTGGCGCAGCGGCCCACCGCCCCCGAGCAGGGCGGAGAGCTCCTCCCGGGTGAGCAGCTCAGCCAGGTTGCGCTCGATGAGCTCCGCCCGGCGGCTGGTCTCAGGAGTGGGGGAGGGGGTGCTGGTCATCTGGAGCCTCGGGGACGGGCGGGTGCCTCGGGCGGCCCGGGGGGCAGTCCGTGGCACTCCCGGGGCGGTGGTCCCAGGGGCTGGAATCGAACCAGCGATACACGGTTTTACAGACCGTTGCCTTCACCGCTTGGCTACCCTGGGATCGATCGCCAAGGATACTCAAGCCGGGGGAGGGCGCACTCCACCCGGGCCGGCCTCTCGGGCCGGCCAGCGGGTGGGTGAGCCCGCGGCGGGCCCACCCACCCCGGGGAAAGGAGAGTGTCGGGCTCAGGCGGTGACCAGCTCCGAGGCCGGCCTCTCGACCGGCACCCCCACCGAGTTGCCCCACTCGCTCCACGAGCCGTCGTAGTTGCGGACGTCGGGGTAGCCGAGCAGGTAGCGGAGCACGAACCAGGTGTGCGACGAGCGCTCACCGATCCGGCAGTAGGTGATCACCGAGGCGTCGGCGGTGACGCCCTTGGCCGCGTAGAGGGCGTGGAGCTCGTCCGCCGACTTGAAGGTGTCGTCATCGTTGATGGCCTGCGCCCAGGGGATGTTCGCGGCCCCGGGGATGTGGCCCGAACGCTGAGCCCCCTCGTTCGAATACTCGGGCGGCGCCGAGATCTCGCCCTTGAACTCCGCGGGGGAGCGGACGTCCACCAGCCGGAAGCCGGTGCGGCCGAGCGCCTCCCGCACCTCGGGCAGGAAGCTGCGCAGGCGGGTGTCCGGCGCCGAGGCGGCGTACACCGCGGGGGTCGGCTCGGGCACCTCGGTGCTCACCGGCCGCTGCTCCTCGAACCACTTGCGCCGGCCTCCGTCGAGCAGCCGGACGTCCACGTGCCCGTAGATCTTGAAGGTCCAGAAGGCGAATGCAGCGAACCAGTTGCGCATGTCGCCGTAGAGAACCAGGGTGGTCTGGGCGGTGGCACCGAGGCCGCCGAGCAGCGCCTCGAGCGCCTCTCCGGAGAGGATGTCGCGACGGATCGGGTCGTTGATGTCCCGCTTCCAATCGACCAGCGAGGCGCCGGGGATGTGTCCGAGGTCGTAGGCCCCGGCGGCGTCCCAGTCGACCTCGAGGATGCGCACGGCAGGGTCGTCGAGATGATCGGCCAGCCATCCGGTGCTGACCAGGACCTCGGGATGCGCGTAGCTCGCCATGTGAAATCTCCTTCTCTTCATCTCGGCCAGATGGGCTGATCTGATCGTCGAGACCGGCCGGCCAGGGTGGCGCGGCGTCGCTCCGGGTTGCGTCGGCACGAGGCCCGGCCGGGGGGTGCGGCCGCGGGCAGCCGGTTTCATTCCCGCATCCCGGATGCGGTCAGGCCGTTCACGTGGGTCCCCGCTCCAGACCGCGTGGACCCGCCCCTCGGGCTCCTCGGCAGGTCGTCGCGGGAGAGGATCTCGAGGCCGGCCGGGGCGGCCGCGGAGAAACTGTCGTCGATCAGGACCACGTCGACCCCGTGCGCGTCCAGCCACGACGCCGCCACGGCGGCCCGGTACCCGCTGGCGCAATGCACCCACAGCGGTCCGGGAGCGGCCCGGTCGGGGATCCGCTCCGGGTGCTCGGCCAGCTCCGGGAGCGGGAGGTGAGTCGCGCCGGCGAGGTGGGCCGCGCTCCACTCATCGTCGCGGCGCACGTCCAGCACCGGGATCCCGGCCCCCAGCTCTCCGGCCGCGGCCAGGTCGGCGAAGCTCGCCACCCGGTAGCTGCGCGGCCTCGTTCCCGTTCCCGCCGCCCAGCTGCCGAACGGGCCGGCCAGCTGGGCGGTGGGGCGATCGATGCCGATCTGAGCCATGGCGCGCTGGGCCTCGGCCACCACGGCCGGGTCCTCGCCGGCGAGCACGAGCGGCGTGCCCGGAGGGAGCAGCCAGCCCAGGTAGGTGGCGAAGGAATCCCCAGCCTCGAAGTTGAGCCAGCCCGGGAGGTGTGAGGAGGCGAAGCTCCGCCGCGGGCGGAGGTCGATGGACCACCCGCCGGAGGCCGGCCTCGCGTCCCCGACCACCGGGTCGGCGCAGGGAGCCGGGGTCAGGTCGATGGGCGCCGGACCCGCCCGGTTGATCGGTGCCATCCGCGCGTAGTAGCTCGGGTAGGCGGTGTACCCGGCGACCAGCCGGGCGACGAAGGCGTCCTCATCGAGGCGCAGTGCCGGATGGCTCTCGCGGCTGGCTCCGACCGTCGACGGTCCCGCGACGGGTGCCGTCCCCGAGGCGCAGAAGCTGCCGAAGCCGTGGGTCGGCCGGATCTCCACCGGGTCGGGAAGCTCCGCCGCGAGCCGCCGGATCGAGCGCCATTGCTCCCGGGCCAGCCCGAGCGTTCTCTCCGCCCCTGAGAGGTCGGTGCGCCCCGCACCCCCGTGGAGCCAGGAGCCCCCACTGAAGACGGCCACGGCCAGGCCGCTGGCCGCCTCGGTGAGCACGTAGGCGAGGTGGTGCTCGGTGTGGCCGGGGGTGTGGACCACGCGGATGCGCATCGCGCCGGCCTCGAGCAGGTCCCCGTCGTGCAACCCGGTCCGCGCCCCGCTGAAGGCGACGTCCTCGGCGGCGGCGAGGCCATAGCGTGCGCCGGTTACCCGGGCGAGCTCGAGGCCGCCGCTCAGGTAGTCGTTGTGCAGATGGGTGTCGAGGACCCACGCGACGCCGACCCCGAGGCGGCCGGCCAGCGAGATGCAGCGGTCGATGTCCCGAGGAGGATCGACGACGATGGCAACCCGGCCGTCGCTGGCGACGTGGCAGCGGTTGCCCAGCCCTCGGGTCTCGAGGGCGACGACCTCGATGGCTGCGCGCGGCACCGACGGCGAACGCCGCCCGCCGCCGTCCGCGACCGCGGCGCGGGCCGGCGCGGCGGGCCCGGCGAGGCGGGCGGCGAGTGCCGCGGCCTGCAGCCGTATCTCGCGCACCGCGGTCGTCTCCCACTCGGTGCCCCGCCGCAGCGGGCCGATCGCCCACAGCGTCCGCGAGCTGCGACCGTCCGCGTCCACCACCGCCCCGTCCGCGTCGACGTCCACGCCGAGGCCGTGGGCCCCGGGCCGCGCGGCGCCGGAGGCGAAGAGGCTGTCGAGGAGTGGATCGCCCGCCTCCGCCAGCCGTTGCTGCGGTCCCATGCAGTTGATCACCCGGTCGACGGTGAGGGTCAGGCTCCCCCCCCGGGGCCCGCGGCGCCGCACCACGACATCGACACCCGCCGGCCCCTCCCGGCACTCGTCGACGGCGCCCGCCAGCACCTGAAGCCGGCCCTGCTCCACCAGCGCGGCGAGACGCTCGCCCACCGATGGCGCCAGACGGTGCCGGTGGACCTCCCAGACGCGCGCGGCGTGGCGGAGGAAGCGGCGGCGCTCCGCGTCGGGAAGCCGCCGCCAGACCTCGCCCGCGTGGTCGCGGAGGGCGTCGACGGCCGGTCGCCAGTCCTCCCGGCCGTCGGTGCTGGCGCGCAGCTCGGCGAGGATGGTCCGGATGGTGTTCCTGCTCGCGGCCGGCGACCATGCTGAGCTCTGAGGAGCGAGCCCCGAGCGGTGCCCTCGGGGCAGGAGCCCGTGGCGTGAGATCGCCTGGATCGTTCCGGTGAAGCCCATGTCGTCCAGCTGGAGGGCGACATCCACGGCGGTGAGACCGGTGCCGAGCAGGAGCACCGAGCCGTCCCCGGTCTCCCGCCAGGGGGTTCCCCAGGGATCACCCACGTAGCGCCGGCTGCGATGGAAGCCTTCCCGGAGGGCGAACGGCGGCGTGGCCGGCGCCAGGTTGCCCATCGCCAGGACCACCGTGTCCACCTCCACGTGGCTGCCGTCGGCGAGCCGCAGCTCGGTGGTGGTCGCTCCCAGTGGGCGATGGAGGGAGACCACCCGACCGTGAATGCGGGTGATCGAGTTGCCCTGGGGCGCCTCCGTCTGGGCGGTCGCGAGCACCTCCGCCAGGTAGTCCCCGTAGAGACCCCGGGGCACGAAGCTGGCCCCGGTGACCCCGGGGACGCGCGCCCGCGCCCACTCGACGAAGTGGACGGGCCGGTCCGCGTGAGCGCTCATCCGCCCGGCCGGGACGTTGAGGAGGTGGCTGGGCGACCACGTGCCGTAGGCGACGCCCCGCCACGGCCGAGGGCTCGAATCGATGACCACGATCCGCCTCGGACCGCGCTCCACTCGCCCCGCCAGCTGGAGGGCCAGCAGGGCGCCACTGCACCCTCCCCCGACCACGCCGATGGTCTGCATCGTCCGTGCCACCTGTCGCCCCCCCTGCGGCGCCCCTCGGCTCTCCCAACCCGCAAGCCGGGTGTGGAGGGGGCGCGCCGACCATCCTTGCACATCAAATCTAGCTTTGCTAGCGACTAAATAGAGGGGGTCTGGATGGGGCGGGCCGGTGCGCAGGGGGGTCCGCGGGTTGCGCTCGGGCAACATATAAGCTACTCTTTATTCAAGGTTTCTTTATGAAAGACTCGGTTATGCGTTCCCGGACCCCGCGGCGGGCGGTTCCCATGGCCATCGCCGTCGGCGTCTTCGACCTGTCGGTCCACTTCGAGGGGCTGGCCAATCCGACCCGCCTGGCCATCGTCGAGATCCTCGCCCGTCGGGGCGAGCTCCGCGTCTCCGAGCTGGCCGAGGTCTGCAAGGTCAGCCAGCCGCGGATGAGCTGGCACCTCCGGACCCTCCGCCACGCCCAGGTCGTCTCCACCCGGCGGGAGGGCCGCGAGGTCCTCTGCCGGCTCGACCGCGAGGCGATCCGTCGCAACCTGGAGAGCTTCGTCCACATCCTCGGGGCGGGCGATGCGAGCGACGTCCCCGAGCTCAGCCGTATCACCGAGGCGCTGCGCGCGCCGGTCAGCGAGGGAGTCTCATGAGCAACAAGGTCCGGGTCGCCATCATCGGCGTCGGCAACTGCGCCTCGTCCCTGGTCCAGGGCGTGGAGTACTACCAGCACGCGGACCCGGGCGAGCAGGTCCCCGGGCTGATGCACGTCGACCTGGGGGGCTACCACATCTCCGACATCGAGTTCTCGGCGGCCATCGACATCGACGCCGAGAAGGTGGGGAAGGACCTCTCCGAGGCGATCTTCAGCGGCCAGAACTGCACCGTGAAGTTCGCCGATGTCCCGACCAAGGGGGTCAAGGTGGTCCGGGGCATGACCCACGACGGCCTCGGCAAGTACCTGAAGGAGGTCATCACCAAGGCGCCCGGCTCGACCGCCGACATCGTCAGCGTGCTCAAGGAGACCGGCACCGACGTGGTGGTGAACTACCTCCCGGTGGGCAGCGAGGAGGCCACCAAGTGGTACACCGAGCAGATCCTCACCGCCGGCTGCGCGATGGTCAACTGCATGCCCGTGTTCATCGCCCGCGAGGACTACTGGCAGGACCGCTTCCGCAAGGCCGGTGTCCCCGTCATCGGTGACGACATCAAGTCCCAGGTCGGTGCCACCATCATCCATCGGGTGCTCACCCGGCTCTTCCAGGATCGCGGGGTGCGCATCGAGAACACCTACCAGCTCAACTTCGGCGGCAACACCGACTTCCTCAACATGCTGGAGCGCGAGCGCCTGGTCAGCAAGAAGATCAGCAAGACCAACAGCGTCCGCTCCCAGCTCGACCAGAAGCTGGACGACCGCAACATCCACATCGGCCCGTCCGACTACGTGCGCTGGCTGGACGACCGCAAGTGGTGCTACATCCGGATGGAGGGGCGCTCCTTCGGCGACATCCCGATCAACGTGGAGCTCAAGCTCGAGGTGGTCGACTCGCCCAACAGCGCGGGGATCGTCATCGATGCGGTCCGCTGCTGCAAGCTGGGCCTGGACCGCGGCCTCTCGGGAACCCTCGAGGGCCCGTCGTCCTACTTCATGAAGTCGCCGCCCAAGCAGTACTCGGACAACCGGGCCCGGGAGCTCACCGAGGCCTTCATCGCCGGGACACCGCCCGCCGAGGGCAATGGGCACGCCCAGCCCGCCGCCCGCAAGGCGGTGGTCGCCAAGCGCGCATCCGAAGCCCCCGTCTCCTGATAGCCTGCACCCCGTAGCAGCAGCCCCCACGGGGTGGCGATGAGCAGCGCCGGCCAGCACATCGAGCGCGGTCCCGGCGGCGGTGTCCCCGCCGCCGGGGCGGACGCCGCCGCCGTTCGGGGCGATGACGGGTCGATGGTGCCCTACTACGCGTACCGGGCGGCCGAGGCGCTGGTCCGGGTCCTGCCCCGGCGCGCCGCCTACGGGGTGGCGGTCGGCTGCGTGGAGGTGCTCCGGACGGTCCGTCCCGGAGCGGTCCGCGGCCTGCGGGCCAATCTCGCCCACGTGCTCCCCGACCTCGACCCCCGATCCCTGGACCGGGTGGTCCGCCGCAACCTGCGCGACCTCGGGCGCGCCTGGGTCGACGTGATGGCGATGCGCTTCGAGGGCGACGACATCAGCAACGGCCTGATCGTCGACCACTTCGAGCGCTACACGGAGGCGGCGGCCAGCGGCCGGGGCGTCGCCGTCATCTCGCTCCACCTCGGGTCGTGGGAGAAGGGGCTCGCCGCCGGCAACAGCCTCGGGTTCCCCATGGCACTGCTCGCCGAGTACCTCCGCCCTCCCCAGCTCTTCGAGAGGGTGGTGGGCTCCCGGCGCGCTCAGGGGGTGCGCATCGTCCCCATCGACGTCGCCGCCATCCGGGGCGCCGACGAGGTCACCGCCCGGCGCCTGGGAGCCGCCGCGATGCGCGACGTGCTCCGCATCCTCAAGGGCGGGGGTGCCATCGCCCTGGCCCTGGACCGCGACCTGATCGGCAACGGCGAGCGCTTCCCGTTCTTCGGGGCCGAGGCCCCCTTCCCGGTCGGCGTCGTCGACGCGGCCATGCGGGCGGGGTCGGTGATCCTCCCGGTCGTCCTCCCCCGGGTCCCCGGCGGTGTGGGGGCCTTCGTCCACGAGGAGATCGCCTACGACCGGAGCGCCCCCCGCCACGAGGAGCTCCGCCGGGTGACCCTCGAGATCCTGGGCATCTTCGAGGGATGGATCCGCGAGTTCCCCGAGCAGTGGCACGTTCTCGACCCCGTCTGGGGGCCGGATCGTTGAACCGCCGCGAACCGGGGGCGCGGGGAGGAGCCCGGCGCGGCCCCTCCTCACGGTGCCGGCGGTGAAGGTCTGCCTCGTCTCCCCGTACGACTTCGTCCACCCGGGCGGGGTGACAGAGCACGTCCGCCACCTCGCCGAGGAGCTCCGTCGCCGAGACCACCAGGTCACCATCCTGGCACCTTCGTCCCGGGTCACCGACGACCACGGGATCCCCGGCTTCGTCCGGATCGGGCGCAGCGTCCCGGTCCGCGGCAACGGCTCCGTCGCCCGGATCGCGCTCTCCTTCCACCTGGTCCGGCGGGTGCGCAACCTCCTCGACCGCGAGGACTTCGACGTGGTCCACTACCACGAGCCGCTGGTGCCGGGCCTGCCGATCACCACCCTGCGCCTCCACCGCGGAGCCAACGTCGGCACCTTTCACGCGATGGCGCGCCGCAACCTCGGCTACTACTACGGCCGGCCCTTCCTCGGTCGCTACTTCCGGCGCCTGCACGGGCGGATCTGCGTCAGCGAACCGGCCAGGGAGTTCATCAGCCACTACTTCCCGGGTGACTACACCATCGTCCCCAACGGCATCGACGGGCACCGCTTCCGGCCCGACCTCCCCCCGCTGCCGGAGCTGCGCGGGGAGGGGGAGGCGACCATCCTCTTCGTCGGCAGGATGGAGCAGCGCAAGGGTCTTCCCATCCTGCTGGAGGCGTACGCGCAGCTGCGCCGGCAGGGGGCCGGCTGCCGCCTGGTGATCGTCGGCGACGGCCCGATGCGCTGGGCATACGAGCGCCAATGTGAGGCGACCGGGGTTCGCGACGTCACCTTCCTCGGCCACGTCACGGCCGACATCCTTCCCCGCATCTACGCGAGCGCCGACGTCTTCTGCTCGCCGGCCACCGGCAGGGAGAGCTTCGGCATCGTCCTGCTGGAGGCGATGGCCAGCGGGTTGCCGGTGGTGGCGTCGGCGATCCCCGGCTTCAGCCAGGTCGTCGAGCCCGGCGCCGACGGGCTGCTGGTGCCCCCGGGCCGTCCCGACGCCTTCGCCCGCGCGCTCGGCTCGCTGGTCGCCGACCCCGGGCTCCGGCACAGCCTGGGGCGTCGCGGCAGCGAGAAGGCCAAGCGCTACGACTGGAGGGTCGTCGTGGACGGCATCCTCGACGTCTACGCGCAGGCGCGCCAGCTCGCCGCCGCCGGCGTGGCGGCGGAGACGCGCTGAGGCGCGGTCGCGATGTTCACGCAGCGATTCCAGGAGTGGGTGCGGGCCGGAGCGCGCCGGCTGGTGACCGCCATCCACCTGCGCGGGATCACCCCCAACGCCCTGACCCTGATCGGGTTCGGGATCACCGCCTGCGCGGCGGTTCTGATCGGCCTCGGCTGGCTGATCCCCGGGGGCCTGGTGCTGCTCTTCGCCGGGCTCTTCGACATCCTGGACGGAGCCGTGGCCCGGGTCACCGGCCGGGTGCACCGCTACGGGGCCTTCCTGGACTCGACCATCGACCGCTACGCCGAGATCGTCACCTACGCCGCCCTCCTCTATCACTTCGTCTCCCGGAGCGGCGGCCAGCTCCCGGCGATGCTGGTCATCGTCGCCATGGGCGGCTCCCTGCTCGTCTCCTACGTGCGCGCGCGCGCCCAGTCGCTCGGGTTCACCTGCGACGGGGGCCTGCTCGCCCGTCCCGAGCGGGTGGTGATCACGGTCGCCGGGCTGGTGGTGCCGCCACTGCTCATCCCCGCCCTCTGGGTGCTCGCGGTGCTGACCAATCTCACCGCCCTGCAGCGCATCTGGCTGGTGTGGCGGGAGGCACGGGGCGTGGCGCCGGCTGACTCCTGACCGCGGCCGTCTCGCGACGCGGCCCCCCGGCGGCGTGGCCGGCGGAGAGGAAGGCCACTTCCGGGCCAGTGCACTAGACTGCCTCGCGCGGTGACTGACGCCACCCCCGCCCCGCCCCGCCGGCCCAATCCCCTGGCCCTCGTCCCGGGACTGGCCGGAACCACCCGGGCGACCATCGTCGCCGACGTGATCGCGGGGGCGACGCTCGCCGCGGTGGCCATCCCCGAGTCGATGGGCTACACCAAGATCGCCGGGATGCCCGTGATCACCGGGATCTACACCCTCGCACTCCCGGTCATCGTCTTCGCCCTGATCGGATCCTCGCGCCATCTGGTGGTGGGGGCCAACTCGGCCACCGCCGCGATCATGTTCGCGGCCCTGATCGGCATCGCCAAGCCGGCCAGCCCCGAGTACGTCGGCCTCGCCGGGGTGATCGCGCTGCTGGCGGCCGGCTACCTACTGGTGGCCCGGGTGCTCCGGCTGGGCTTCCTCGCCGACTTCCTCTCCCGCACCGCCCTGGTCGGTTTCCTGAGCGGCGTCGGCGTTCAGGTGGCGCTCACCCAGCTCCCGAGCATGCTCGGCATCCACGCCAGCGGCAGCGTGGTCAACCAGATGGGGAAGGTGCTGACCTCCCTCGGCCACATCGTGGTCCCGGCAGCCGTGCTGGCCATCCTGGCGGTCGCCGTCATCCTTCTCTTCGAGCGGCTGTCGAAGCGGATTCCCGCCACCCTGGTGGTGGTCGCCGTCTCGATCATCGCCGCCGCCGCCCTGCGGCTCGACCGCCACGGTGTCGCCATCGTCGGGTCGGTGCCGCCCGGGCTCCCGCCCATCGGGCTCCCCCACGTCACCTGGGGCCAGGTCCCCGGGCTGGCCGGGGTCGCGGCCTCGATCTTCGTGGTCATCCTGGCCCAGAGCGCGGCCACCGCGCGCAGCTTCTCGCAGAAGCGCGAGGAACCCCTCTCCGAGAACCGTGACCTGGTCGGCCTGGCCGTCGCCAACCTGGCGGCGGGCGTCACCGGCGCCTTCTGTGTGAACGGCAGCCCGACCAAGACCGCCGTGGTGGACGCCGCCGGGGCGCGGACCCAGCTCGCCCAGCTGGTGATGGCGGTGATCGCCGTGGTGGTGCTGGTGGCCGCGACCGCACTGCTCCACTTCCTGCCCGACGCGACCCTCGCGGCCGTCGTCTTCGTCATCGGCATCCGGCTCGTCGACCTCGGGCACCTGCGCGAGCTCTGGCGGCTCCGCCGCGACGAGCTCGGCCTCGCCGCCATCACGGCGCTGGTCGTGGTCCTGATCGGGGTCGAGCAGGGGATCGCGCTCGCCGTCGCCCTCTCGGTGCTCGACTTCGTGCGTCACGCCTACCGTCCCCGGGACACGGTGATGGTGCCGCTCGCGGGAGCTCCGGACAGCCTCGTCCCCGAGGCCGCCCGTCCCGGGGCCGAGACCCTCCCCGGGGGCATCGCCTACCGCTTCGACGGCACCATCTTCTTCGCCAACGCCGACCGCTTCCGGCAGCGGGTGCTGGACCTGGTGGCCGCCGCCCCGCACCCCGTGACCTGGGTCGTGCTCGACCTCTCGCCGGTCTCGGACATCGACTACACCGCCGGACAGGTGCTGCTCACCCTGCTGCGTGACCTCCGGAAGCGCTCGGTGAGCATCCACCTGGCCCACGTGGAGGACATCCACGATCTCCTCCAGCGCTACGGGGTGCTGGCCGTGGTCGGGATCGACCATGTCCACCACGGTGTCCGCGAAGCCGTGGCGGCCGCCGCCGGCACCGCTCCGGGAACTCCGGCCGCGACCTGAGCCAGGCGCCGCCCGGGTCTGGAACGGGGTGAGGCGCAGCCGGCCGGTGGGCGGGGATGGGAGTGGCGTCCAGCGCACCGGCTCAGAGGATCTGGAGCGCCTCCACGAGGTTGAAGATCCCGTGGACGACCGCCCCCGGGAGCAGTGAGCCGGAGTACTCGTAGAGGAGGGCGAGGGCGGTTCCGAGCAGGGCCAGCGGGAGGAAGAGGATCTCCTCGCTCTTCACCCCCCAGCTGACGTGGGCGGCGGCGAAGAAGCAGCCGGAGAGGATCGCCGCCGCCGGCACGTTGAGCCGCCGGCGCATCCAGCCGTAGATGAAGCCGCGGAAGAAGGTCTCCTCGGCGAGCGGTGCCACCACCGCAAACAGGACCAGGGCGATCACGACCTCGTGGCCGTACTCGCTCTGCACGGTCGCGATCTGGGCGTTCTTGACGTGGACGAGGCCGGCCTCGACGTTCAGCAGCCAGGTCAGCGCGACCAGCGCGACGCCGCTCACCACCACCGCGACCGGAAGCCAGCGGAGCCGCGGCATCCGCCACCCGAGGTCCGCCAGCCGGGCGCGGCGCCGGCCGGCCGCGAAGCCGGCGACGATGATCATCGCCAGTGCGTAGACGGCGGTCTGCTCGACGAAGTTCCCGAGCGCGTTCTGCTGCTGGGGGCTCAGACCGCCGACCAGGCCGCGCCCGAAACGCTGGACGCCGGAGTTGAGAAGGATCCCCGACAGCACCGTGAGGCCGAGGAAGAAGAGGGCGAAGAAGAGGGCGACGTCGGTCCAGTCCCAGGGCACCACCCGGGGACCGGGACCACGCCGCGCCCGGCCGGGAGGCGGTCCGGCGGGGGCGTTCCGGTGGATCGATCCCTGGGGCATCGGGGTCATTGTGGCCGGACCCCGGGGGCTCGGGCTCACCGCCGCTCATGCCGGACGAGATGCCGGGGGCGCGGCGGGTACACTGCCCGGGTGGCGCTTGGCGACCTCCTCGGCAATCCCGCCGCCGTCGCCTGGCTCGGCAGCGCCCTCGGGAGCGGGCAGCTCGGTCACGCGCTCCTCGTCACCGGGCCCGACCAGGTCGGCAAGACCACCCTGATGCTGAACCTCGCCGCCGAGCTGCTGCCCTCGGGCACCTGGCCCGGTGACCCCACCAGCCACCCCGATCTCTGGCTCGAGGACCAGCCCGACGAGCGCATCTCGATCCGGCGGGTGCGGGCGGGTGGGGACCCGGGGAGCCTGCAGGAGTTCCTCAGCCTGCGCCCGTATGCGGGCGGAGCTCGGGTGGCCGTGCTGGCCCGGGCGGAGCGGTTGACCGAGGAGGCGGCCAACTCACTCCTCAAGACGATCGAGGAGCCGCCGCCCCGCACCCACCTCCTGCTCACCGCCCACACGCCCGAGCGCCTGCCCGAGACGATCGTCTCCCGCTGCGCGCGGCTGAGCCTCGGGCTGGTCGAGCGTGATCCCATCGAGGCCTGGCTTCGTGACCGCCACGGCGTCGAGGCGGCGACCGCAGAGCTCGCCGCGGACCTGGGGGCGGGCCGTCCGGGCCGGGCGCTGCGCCTGGCTCGCGACCCCGAGGCTCTCAGTCGCGAGCTGGCGGTCCTCGACCGCTTTCTCGCCATCGGCGGCGGTGGCGTCCCGGCCGCCCTGGAGGCGGCGGCCGAGCTCACCCCTCCGGCCGGGGTCGAGGGTCGGGAGCGGCTCCTGGTGGACCTCGCGATCTGGGCGGCCTTCGTCCGCGACACGGCGGTCCGGGCGGCGGGGGCGCCCGAGCTCGCGCGCCTGCGCAGCCGGAGCCGGGAGGCGGAGGTTTGGGCGAGAGCGCTCTCGCCGGCGGACACCGGCCGGATCCTGGACGCCCTGCTGCGGGCCGGCGCTGAGGTCGCCACCTACGCTCAGCCACGGCTGCTGCTGGAGGCACTCTTCCTGGCCACGTTCGGGGGGGCCGCGGCCCCACCCGCGGTCGGCTGATCGGCCGCGGGCCGCTTCGCGGCGGGTTCTCGCGCGCCCCCGGGACCGCCGGGCGGAGCTTCCGCCCGGGCCCGGCACGTGGCGCCGACCGATTGACAGCCCGGGTCGGTGCGGTTAGAGTGTGGAAACGCTCTCACCAGAATGGGCTCGGAGCTCGGGCCCGGACGGCGGAGATCGATGCCTGATTCCCAGCCGGGGAGGGCTGAGCGACAGACCAGCCCTCGTCGCAAAGCCCTCCCACCGGCGGGCCCTCGGGGTGCATCCGCCCCTGTGACGCGCCGGTGGCGAACCTGTCGCGGGCGGCATCCGGCTCGTCACAGACACGCCACTCCCGTCAATCCCCGTCACTCACCTTCGGCATGGTGCAGCGGCGCTGTCACCGGGGCGGCGAGATGATGCGCCGGTCAGAGCTCGGCCGTCCCGGAGCCGGCCTGACCTCAGCCGGGGTGCGGATGCGGCGATGTGGACATGCTGAAGGGCGCAACCTCGCGCCTCGACCGCCTGCGCGGCAGCTACTTCATCCGCTTCGCCTCCGGGGTCCTCGCGATCTCGGTCGTGGTGATGGGCTCGATGATCTTCGTGCTCGCCAACATCGCCGAGGGCAGCCTCACCACCTCCACCTCCGACGGGGTCCAGAGCGTGGCCCAGGAGGTGTCGAGCAAGGTCGACTCGTGGGTGGAGGACCGCGAGCGTGAGCTGACCCAGCTGGCCACCATCATCAACACGGCCGGCCCGGTCAACGCCCCCGACGCCATCGGGCTGATCGACAAGGCGACCGTCAACGACCCCTTCTCCGAGCTGGAGCTGGTCAACTCGACGGGCACCCCGATCGCGGCGACCGGCAGCGCCGGCGAGGTCTCCCTGGTCGGGCAGGCCTGGGTCCAGGGCGTCTTCCAGGGCGCCCAGCCCTACGCGGGCAACGTGACCCTGAACTCGACCGGCAATGACCTCCAGTGGCTGATGGCGGCACCGGCGGCCACCAACAACCTGGAGTTCAGCGGTCTCCTCATCGGCGTGATCGGGCTCGAGCCGTGGAGCGGAGGGGGTGGGGGCAGCAACCAGCTCGCCGGCCTCCTCTCCGGCGTCACCGGCGCCGGCGGCGCGTCGGTCTCGGTGACCGCCGTCAACTCCTCCCACCGCCTCCTCTATACGACCACCATGGGCAGCGCCGCCTCGCTGACCTCGGCGCAGATGCTGGCCCGCGGCGCCCTCCGGACCCAGGTCGACAACGCCGCGATCACGGCGGCGTTCTCCGGGGCCGGGCGTTCCGGCTCCTCACGCCTCACCGTCAACGGGACCGACACCATCACCGGGTACGCCCAGGCCTCGGACGTCCAGTGGGCGATCCTGGTCAGCGAGCCAGCCAGCCAGGCGCTCAGCGGGGTCACCGACCTGCGCAACTCGGGCTTCATCCTCCTCGGGATCGGCCTGGTGCTGGCGACGCTGTTCGCCTTCGTGATGGCCCAGCTCTCGGTTCGCCCCCTCCGGGCCCTCTCGCGCGCCGCCCGCCGGGTTTCCGCCGGCGATCTCAGCGCGCGGGTCACGCCCTCGGGAGCGATCGAGGTGGCCACCCTGGGGGAGGCGTTCAACGGCATGGTCGCCCGTCTCGAGGCCCTGATCGGGAGGGTCCAGGGCACCAGCACCGACCTCTCCGATTCGGCCATCCGACTGGCGGTGGCATCCAACCAGCTGGCGGCAACCACCGCCCGGCAGAGCTCGAGCGCCACCGAGACCTCGGCCAGCATGGAGGAGCTGGCGCGCACCTCCGGGCAGATCGCGGAGACGGTCGAGCGGGTCGCCACCCAGGCCGCCGAGACCAGGGACAAGCTGGAGCGCGCCCGCGAGGACATCCTCGCCTCCACGGAGCGGACGCTCAGCCTCACCGACCGGGTCCGCGACATCACCCGGATCCTCTCGATGATCAACGACCTGGCCGATCAGACCAACCTGCTCGCCCTCAACGCCGCCATCGAGGCGGCCCGCGCCGGCGAGGCGGGCCGCGGCTTCGCGGTGGTCGCCGACGAGGTGAGGCGGCTCGCCGACCGGTCCAAGACGCTGGCGGCCGACATCGCCCAGATCACCGCCAACGTCCAGGTCGAGACCAACGCCACGGTGCTCGCCATGGACAAGGGGGCTGAGCAGCTCAAGGACGGCCTCGGCCTGATGGAGCACGTCGCCGAGGCCAGCTCGGGGATCCGGCTCGCCACCCAGCAGCAGCAGTCCGCCACCGAACAGGTGGTGGAGGCCATGGAGCAGGTTCGGATCGCCAGCCAGCAGGTGTCGACCACCGCCCAGGAGCTGGCGGTGGCGTCGGGAACCCAGGCGACCATGGCGGGGGACCTCAAGGAGGTCTCGACCGTCGTGGTCACGATCCCGGTCGCCACGGGCCGGCGGGGCCGGATGCTCCGGCCCCCCGCCGGGGATGAGCCGGCCACCTCGAAAAAGCGCGGTCGCGCTTCCACGACACCCCCGCCGCCGCGCCCCCTGGGGCTCGTCCCGGCCGGCTCCGGCGGTGCCGTCCCGCCGCCCGCACCGCCGCCCCCACCGGCCCCTCCGCGACCCGACCGGTCGGCCTGACAACGCGCCGGCCGGGGCGGCCGTGGCCCTCCGTCGAGATCGAAACCGATCCTTCGATGGGCGTGATCAGCGTTTCTGGCGCTCTTGAACCTTTCTCCCGCCGGGTATCACCCGGTGGGGTGAGTGCCGTCACCAATCACCCGTTGGGGTGATTGACACCCCCTGAGAGGCGTCCCTAGAGTGTGGGACCGCTCCCAATGAAAGATCTCCACGGCACCAAGGTGACCCTCGAAGAGGTGGCCCAAGCGGCCGGCGTCTCGCGCGCGACGGCGTCTCGGGTCCTCACCTCCGACCCCCGGGTGAGCCTGGACGCCCGGCGCGCCGTCGAGCGCGCGGCGAGCAAGCTGGGCTACGTCCCCAACCAGGCCGGTCGCGCCCTCGCGACCGGGCGCAGCGACGCCGTCGCCCTGGTCGTCTTCGAGCCCACCACCCTCCTCTTCGGAGACCCCTTCTTCCCCCGCCTGATCCGCGGGCTGGAGGACGTCCTGACCGCGCGGGACATGCAGCTCATCCTGCTGGCCCCCCAGTCCGCGCCCGAGGCCGACCGGGTGGAGCGCTATGTGGCCGCTGGACATGTGGACGGTGCCCTGCTGGTCTCCCTGCCCAGCTCGCATGCCCTGCCGGGACGGCTCGCCTCGCGCGGCATCCCGGTCGTCATCGGCGGCCGCCCGACCGAGGCCGACCGGTTCAACCACGTGGACGTCGACAACGTGGCCGGGGCGGCGCGCGCCGTGGCCCACCTCGTCGCGGGGGGGCGGCGCGCCATCGCCACCGTCACCGGGCGCAAGGACGTCCCCGCCGGCCAGGACCGCCTGCGCGGGTACGAGGAGGGCCTGCGCGCGGCCGGCCTCCCCAACGACGACGCCCTGGTCGAGGCCGGCGACTTCACCCGCGACGGTGGCGCCCGCGCGATGCGCTTCCTGCTGATCAAGCGGCCGCGGCTCGATGCCGTGTTCGTCGCCTCCGACCTGATGGCGGTCGGGGTCATGCAGGCGCTCGCCGAGGCCGGTCGCCGGGTCCCCGAGGACGTGGCCGTGGTGGGATACGACGACGACCCGATGGCCGCCGGCCTCCAGCCGCCGCTCAGCAGCGTCCGCCAGCCGATCGAGGAGATGGGCCGCGAGATGGCGCGCCTGCTGATGGACGCGATCCACTCCCCCGACCGGCCGCCCCGGAAGGTGCTTCTGACCACCAGGCTCGAGGTGCGCTTCTCCTCGGCCCCCGTCGCACCCAGGCTCACAGGGGAGGCCGGCTGACCGTGCGCTTCGTCGTCCGACGCATCGCCTTCTACCTGGTGGCCGCCTGGGTGGCGATCACGGTGAGCTTCTTCCTCCCCCGGATGGTCCCGGGTGATCCGGTGGGCGCCGCCCTCGCCCAGCGCACCGCCAGCGGCCAGTGCGACGCGAGCTGCGTCAAGGCGATCCAGCTGGAGTTCGGCATCGGCAACCACAGCACCCTGCTGTCTCAGTACCTCCAGTACTGGGCCAACCTCTTCCACGGCAACCTGGGGATCTCGTACTTCGAGAGCAGCCAGCCGGTGAGCAGCCTGATCGGCACCTACCTGCCCTGGACCATCGGGCTGCTCGGGGTGGCCACGGTGATCAGCTTCGTGCTCGGCACCCTGATCGGGATCGTGCTGGGCTGGCGGCGCGGCTCGCGGCTGGACTGGGTGGTGCCGGGTGCCACCTTCTTCCAGGCCATCCCCTACTTCTTCCTGGCCATGGTCCTGGTCGAGCTGTTCGCCACCATCCTCAAGTGGTTCCCCAACCAGGGGCCGTACGACATCAGCCAGACCCCGGGCTGGAACCTCGGCTACATCGGCAGCATCATCGACCACGGGCTGCTGCCCGCGGTCACGGTGGTGCTGGCCTCGATCGCCGGTTTCATCCTGGGGATGCGCAACCAGATGCTGACCACCATGGACGAGGACTTCGTCCTGGTGGCGCGGGCCAAGGGGCTGCCCAACCGGCGGGTGGTCTGGTACGCGGCCCGCAACGCCATCCTGCCCAGCGTCTCCAACTTCTCGCTGGCCATCAGCCTGGTGGTGGCCGGCCAGATCCTGGTCGAGGTGGTGTTCAGCTACCCGGGGATCGGCTTCCTGCTCTTCAAGGCGGTGGTCAACCACGACTATCCCCTGGTCCAGGGGGTGTTCGTGGTGATCGTGCTGGTGGTGCTGGCCGCCAACCTGATCGCCGACGTGGTCTACGCGTTCATCGATCCCCGCGCCCGGCAGGAGGCCTGACCCGATGACCACCGACGCCACCACCCTGGTCACCGCCGCCGGGCCGTCGCCCGGCTCCCGGATGTCCCGGGTGCTGCGGATCCCACGGTCCCCCAAGATCATCATCGGGCTGATCATCCTTGGCGTCTTCGCCATCTTCGCGATCATCGGGCCGCTGCTCGAGCCCTACAGCCCCAACGAGATCAACCGCAGCTGGGTCAAGGTCACCTGCCAGTACGGGCCGTACCAGTGCATCGGTGAGATCAACCCCGTGACCCACCTGCCCGGGACCCAGGTCCCCCTCGACGTGCCCCTCGCGCCCTCGGGCGCCCACCCTCTGGGCACCACCCTCTACGGCCAGGACGTCTGGTCCCAGCTGCTCGCCTCGACCCGGCCCACGCTGGTGGTCGCCTTCCTGGCCGGGCTGGTCGCCACCGCCCTCTCGATCATCGTCGGGGTCAGCGCCGGCTACCTGGGTGGCAACGCCGATGAGGGCCTGTCGCTCCTCTCCAACGTCTTCCTCGCCATCCCCGGCGTCCCCCTCCTCATCGTGCTGGCGAGCTACGTCCCGGGGGCGGACACGAGCGTCATCGTCATCGGATTAATCGTCGCGGTCACCGGGTGGGCCTATGGATCCCGCGTCCTCCGCGCCCAGACCCTCTCGCTGCGCAACCGCGACTTCGTGGAGGCTGCGCGGGTCTCGGGCGAGGGCCGGCTGCGGATCATCCTCGCCGAGGTGATGCCCAACCTGCTGCCGATCATCGCCTCGTCCTTCCTCTTCACCACGCTCTACGCCATCGGCGCCTACGTCACCCTGGCCTTCCTCGGGCTGGCGGGCTCGCCGACCTCCTCGCCGGCCGGGCCGTGGAACTGGGGCATCATGCTCAACCAGGTCTTCGACCAGAACGCCGTCAACACCGGTTACTGGTGGTGGTGGCTGCCACCCGGAATCTGCATCGCGCTGGTCGGCACAGGCCTGGCCCTGCTGAACTTCGGGATCGACGAGTTCATCAACCCGCGGCTGCGCGCCTCCGGGCTCACCCGCAAGGCGGCTCGCCGCGAGGGCATCCCCTTCCGTTCCACCCTCGGCTTCACCCCGGTGATCAGCGAATCGGCCGGCCGGGGCCACGTGGCCGCCGCGCTCGCCGCCGCCGATGACGGCGCGGCGCGAGGCGTGCGATGAGCACCACCCCCCGCCCCACCCCCACCTCGGCGCCGGTCACCTCCACGCCCCGGGAAGCCGAGCCGGTGCTGGAGATCCGCGATCTGAGCGTCGACTACGGCTTTGGCGCCGACGCCGTCCACGCGGTCGTGGGTTGTGACGTCGTGCTGCGACGCGGCCAGGTGCTCGGCCTCGCCGGAGAGAGCGGGAGTGGCAAGTCGACCCTGGCCATGGCCGCCATCCGGTTGCTCCGGGCGCCCGGTGTGATCACCGGTGGCGAGGTGCTCTTCCACTCCGCCGCCGAGGGGGCCGACGGCTCCCACGAGAGCATCGACCTGCTCCGGGCCGCGGACGCGGACCTGCGCCGGGTCAGGTGGTCGGAGATCTCCGTGGTCCTCCAGAGCGCCCTCAACGCGCTCAACCCCGTCATCACCATCGGGGCCCAGTTCGACGACCTGCTCAAGGTCCACCGGCCCCAGCTCACCGAGAGCGAGCGGTGGGACCGCGGGGTCCAGCTCATGGAGATGGTGGGGATGACCGGCGACCGGCTGCGCAGCTTCTCCCACGAGCTCTCCGGCGGGATGCGCCAGCGGGCGATGATCGCCATGGCGCTGGCGCTCGAGCCGCAGGTCATGATCCTCGACGAGCCGACCACCGCCCTCGACGTGGTGACCCAGCGGGAGATCCTCGAGGAGCTGATGGGGCTCCGCGACCGGCTCGGCTTCGCCGCTCTCTTCATCACCCACGACCTCTCCCTGCTGGTGGAGCTGGCCGACGAGATCGTGGTGATGTACGCCGGGCGGCTGATGGAGCGGGCCGCTGCGGACTCGCTCTTCCGCTCCCCGCGCGTCCCGTACACGTACGGTCTCCTTCACTGCTTCCCGCCCATGCACGGTGAGCGGCGCCCCATGGAGGGGATCCCCGGATCGCCCCCCGACCTGCGGGCGCTGCCCACGGGCTGCGCCTTCCACCCTCGCTGCCCCTGGGCGATGGAGCGCTGCAGGAAGGAGACGCCGGCGCTGCTCCGGCTGGACGGCTCCGGCCGGGAGGCGGCCTGCTGGCTCCACTCCGGTGAGGCCACGGTCCCCGCGGAGCTGGACCTCCCCGATCCCGCGCTTCGAGGCCCACGACCCGCCGGTGAGCGTGACCCGGTTCGGAGGGCCACCCGATGAGCCTCGCCACCATGCTGCCCGACACCCAGCCCATCGCTGCCGGTCCGGTGCTGGAGGGGCGCGGCCTCACCAAGTACTTCTCGGTCAAGCGTGGCCGCGGGATGTTCTCCGGTCACGCTCGCCTCTTCGCAGTCGAGCAGGTGTCGGTGGCCCTCGCCGCCGGCACGGTCACCGCCCTGGTCGGTGAGAGCGGCTCCGGTAAGACGACGGTCGCCCGGATGTTCGCGAAGATCATCAAGCCCGACGCCGGCGAGGTCCTGCTCGACGGCGAGCCGGTGCCGTCGGGGAGACCGCGGAGCTACGCGCGACAGGTCCAGATGGTGTTCCAGGACCCCTTCGCCTCGCTCAATCCGGTGCACCGGGTGCGCTACGACGTGGTCCGCCCGCTCAAGATCCACGGCTTGGCCGGGGAGGACGTCGAGGCCACCATCGCCGACCTGCTCCGCCGGGTCGCCCTGGAGCCGCCCGCGCAGTTCGCCAACAAGTTCCCTCACGAGCTCTCGGGCGGGCAGCGGCAGCGTGTGGCGATCGCCCGCGCACTCTCGGTCCGGCCCCGCGTCCTGCTCGCCGACGAGCCGGTGTCGATGCTCGACGTCTCGATCCGGCTGGGCATCCTCAACCTCCTCGCCGACCTCCGCGATCGCGAGCACCTGGCGATCCTCTACGTGACCCACGACATCGCCTCGGCCCGTTACCTCGCCGACACCATCGTGGTCATGTACGCGGGCCAGGTCGTCGAGGCGGCTCCCAGCACCCAGCTCACCGACAACCCCGCCCACCCCTACACCCAGCTGCTGCTCTCGGCGGCGCCTGACCCGGACCGGATCGAGCCCCCGAACCTGGCCGGCCGGGGCGCACCGCCCAGCCTGATCGCTCCGCCGAGCGGCTGCCGGTTCCACCCCCGCTGCCCGCACGCCATGGCCATCTGCAGTGCCAAGGCACCTCCGAGCGTCACGGTCGCGGCGGGCCACAGCGCCAACTGCTGGCTGCACGTCGATCCTGCGGAGCGCCGGGTCGACGACGAGGCCGAACCGGCACCGGTGCCCACCGACGGCATGTTCCAGCGGCCCGCGGCCGCGTCACTTGATCGGCACCACCCAGAGGAGGACTGAGGAGGATGGAGGATGGCTTAGCTTTTCGGGCTCCGCCGGCCCCGAAGGGCGAGCGGAGGCGATCGTCCGGTTCCCTGGAGAGGGAGACGACCGGGTGCGACCGCCGTCCGTGAACCCGCATCCGTCGGCGACATTTCCTTCAGCAGTGCACGTCCCCCTCGGGCCGTGCGTCACGGAGATCGTGTAGCTAGATGAATCTAGGAAAGATTGCGGTACTCGCCGCCGGGGCCGCCCTCGCGGTGGCAGCCTGCGGAAGTACCTCGACGCCAACCTCGTCCTCGCCGGGTACCAGCACGACCAAGGTCGGGCCGGCCCTCACCGAGGAGGCCACCACCGGAACCACGTTCGTCCAGGACTTCAACCCCTACGACAGCAGCTCGCTGGCGCACGGGCTGAACATGACCAGCCTGATCTACGAGCCGCTCTACGAGATCGATGCCCTCAACCCCGCCCCCTCGGGAATGCACCCCTGGATGGCGACCGGGTACTCGTTCGGCACCGGCGGCACGACCCTCAACATCACCGTCAGGACGGGCGTCAAGTTCAGCGACGGCAGCACCATGACCCCCGCTGACGTGGCCAACACGTTCGCTGTGATCATGAACTTCCCGGCCGCCGACTACAGCGGCGTGCCGGCCCAGAGCGCGGCACCGTCGGTCAGCGGGAACACCGTCACCCTCACGTTCAAGACCCCGCAGTACACCAACCTCTGGTCGATCCTGGGCAGCACCTTCATCACTCAGGCCAGCGCGTTCCCGGCGACCACTGACCCGTCCAAGGAGACGGTCGCCAACCCGGTGGGCACCGGCCCATTCGAGCTGGACAGCTTCAGCACCCAGGCCGTCAAGTTCAAGCCCAACCCGCACTTCTTCGGCGGCACCCCGCCGGAGTTGGAGATCGTCGTCCCGAACGAGGCGACCAACAACGCGGCGACCGAGGCTCTCGACAACGGCACCCTCGACTGGGCCGGCAACGAGATCCCGAGCGTCGTGGCCAACTACATCGACCTGAACCCGAACACGAACCACGTCTGGTACGCCTCGGGCAACACGGTCACCCTCGACTTCAACCTCGCGGCCGGTAACGGTGGCGCCACCGGAATCGGTGACCAGGCGGTCCGTCAGGCCGTGAGCCTGGGCATCGACCGCGGCGTCCTCTCCTCGATCGGAGAGTCCGGTTACGAGGCGGCGGCCACCTCGGCTGGCGGGCTGAACCCCGCGCAGCAGGCGGCCTACCAGAGCTCCGGCAGCGGTCTCGCCCTGCCGGCCGACTCCGCAGCCACCTCGAGCAGCGCACCTGCTGGGTGGACCGGCCCGACCGTCCAGAGCGTCCTCGAGGCCGCTGGCTGGACCCCGCCCGCTGGCTGGGGCACCTCGTCTGAGGCCAACTGCACCGACTCGACGCCCACGGCCTGCTGGACCAAGGGCAGCGAGATCATCAAGTTCTCGATCTGGGACCCCGAAGCCTTCTCGGACTACTGGGCGGACGCTCAGGAGATCTCGAGCCAGCTTCAGGCAGAGGGCATGGACGTGACCACGGACAACGCGTCCGGCGGTTACTCGCAGTGGCAGGATGCCATGAACGTCGGCAACTTCCAGACCGCCCTCCACTGGGGCTCCGGCGGCAACATCCCGTTCGTTCAGCTCGACAACTGGCTCGACTACAGCGTCAACTGCACCGCGGCCCTCAACTGCGCGGCAGGCGACTACGCTGAGTACCAGTCCTCGGCTGCTCAGACGGCCCTCCAGCAGTACGAGGGTGCCGACCCGACCACCTCGGCCGGGCAGTCCACCATCGCCTCTGCGATCCAGACCCTTGAGCAGATCATGGCCACCGACGTCCCCTACGCCCCGGTTCTCTACGGTGCGGACTGGAACGTCTACAGCACCCTTCACTACACCGGGTGGCCGAGCGCCAGCAACCCGTACATGGACCCCTCCCCGGACGACCCCGAGCTTCCCTACATCCTCATGCAGCTGAAGCCGGTGACCTCGTAAGGATCAGAGGATCCCACTGACCTGTTGGTGGTCAGTGACCACAACCGAATAGGGCCCACCTCCCAAGGTGGGCGGCCGGGGCCCGGCCGGCAACGCGCCGGCCGGGTCACCGACCCAGGGCGGGACGGCCTCGCGACTCGCAGGAGCCGCGCGGCCGTCTTCGTCTGACCATGCGGCAACCCGCCTCGACTGCGGCGCGATCTGAGCGCTGTGCAGAAGCGGCGTGGGGCCGGCGAGCAGGGCGGGTCCGGCCGGCGGTGGGGTGGTCACCCCCGGGCGGCGATCGGCTGGGCTATCGGCTATCAGGCTGGCGCAGGGGACCTGGCATTGCGATACGGACACTTCGATGACGAGCGCCGCGAGTACGTGATCTCCCGGCCGGACACTCCTCTTCCCTGGATCAACTACCTGGGGCTGGAGGACTACTTCGGGATCATCTCCAACACCGCGGGTGGGTACTCGTTCTACCGCGACGCAAGGCTGCGCCGGGTGAGCCGCTACCGTTACAACAACGCCCCCTTCGACCTCGGCGGGCGCTACATCTACCTCCGCGACGACGTCACCGGGGAGAGCTGGTCGCCGTCGTGGCAGCCGACCCAGAGCCCTCTCGATGCCTACGAGTGCCGGCACGGCCTCTCCTACACCACCATCGCGTCCACCCACCAGGGCGTGCGGGCGGAGACCCTCTACTGCGTGCCGCTCGGAGAGACGCTCGAGGTGTGGCGGCTCCGGCTGACCAACCTCACCGGGGAGCGGCGGCCGCTCTCGGTGTTCTCCTCGGTGGAGTTCTGCCTCTGGGATGCCCAGGACGACGCGACCAACTTCCAACGCAACTTCTCCACCGGCGAGGTCGAGGTGGAGGGGAGCGTCATCTACCACAAGACCGAGTACCGGGAACGGCGCAATCATTTCGCCTACTTCGGCTGCTCCGAGCCGCTGGCCGGTTTCGACACGGTGCGGGACGTCTTCCTCGGTCCGTACCGCGGCTTCGACCGGCCGATCGCGGTGGAGCGGGGGAGTGCCGGCAACTCGATCGCTCACGGCTGGGCGCCCCACGGATCCCATCACGTCCGGTTGGAGCTTGGCCCGCACGAGGAGCGTGAGGTCGTCTTCGTCCTCGGCTACTCGGAAAACCCGGTCGCCGAGAAGTTCGACCCACCGGGGAGCCAGGTGATCAACAAGCGGAGGGTGGCGCCGGTGATCGAGCGCTGGCTCCGGCCCGAGATGGTGGAGCAGGGGCTGCGCGAACTGCGCGCGCGATGGGACGAGCTGCTCGCGAACGTCCAGGTCAGCACCCCCGACCAGCACACCGATCGGATGGTCAACACCTGGAACGCCTATCAGTGCATGGTCACCTTCAACCTCAGCCGGTCGACGTCGTTCTACGAGTCCGGCATCGGCCGGGGAATGGGATTCCGCGATTCCAACCAGGATCTGCTCGGCTTCGTCCAGATGGTCCCGGAGCGAGCCCGGCAGCGGATCCTCGACATCGCCGCCACCCAGCTCAGCTCGGGGGGCGCCTACCACCAGTACCAGCCGCTCACCAAGCGCGGGAACAACGACATCGGCTCGGGTTTCAACGACGATCCCCTCTGGATGGTGCTGGGAGTCGCCGGCTACCTGAATGAGACCGGCGACAACTCGATCCTCGACGAGCCGGTCCAGTACGACAACGAGGAGGGCTCGGAGGCTCCGCTCCTCGACCATCTGCGCCGCAGTATCGGCTACACCCTCGACCGGCTCGGCCCCCACGGACTGCCGTTGATCGGCCGGGCCGACTGGAACGACTGCCTCAATCTCAACTGCTTCTCCGACACTCCGGGGGAGTCGTTCCAGACCGCCGAGAATCGCAGCGGTGGGGTGGCGGAGTCGGTGTTCATCGCCGGGCTGTTCGTGCTCGCCGCCCGCGAGCTGGCCGCCATCGTCGGCCGCCGCGGTGAGCACGAGGTGGAGAAGCGCCTGCAGGACGCAGCGACCACCATGGCCACGACCATCGCGGAGCACGGCTGGGACGGAGCCTGGTTCCGCCGGGCCTATGACTTCTTCGGCAACCCGGTGGGCTCCTCGGTCTGCGACGAGGGCCAGATCTTCGTGGAGTCCCAGGGGATGTGCGTGATGGCGGGGGTCGGCCTCGAGGACGGCCGGGCTCGCCAGGCGCTCGACAGCGTGCGCGAGCGCCTGCTCACCGAGCATGGCGTGGTGCTCCAGCAACCGGCCTACAGCGGCTACCGGATCGAGCTCGGCGAGATCTCCTCGTATCCGCCCGGGTACAAGGAGAACGCCGGCATCTTCTGCCACACCAACCCGTGGATCATGATCGCCGAGGCGATGACCGGCGACGGCGACGGCGCCTTCGAGGTCTACCGCCGGACCAGCCCATCGGTCCGGGAGGCGATCAGCGAGGTGCATCGCTGCGAGCCCTACGTCTACGCCCAGATGATCGCCGGGCACGACGCCCCGAGTCATGGTGAGGCCAAGAACTCGTGGCTCACCGGTGCCGCCGCCTGGAACTACGTGGCGATCACCCAGTGGATCCTCGGGATCAGGCCGGAGCGCGAGGGACTGCGCATCGACCCGGTGATCCCCGCGGCCTGGCCCGGGTTCACCGTCACCCGGCGGTTCCGCGGCTCGACCTTCCGGATCGCCGTCCGCAAGCCGGAGGGAGGCACCGGCCGGGTGTGCCGCCTGGTCGTCGACGGCACCCGGGTGGAGGGCAACCTCGTGCCCCTCGCCCCCGCCGGATCGACGGTGGTGGTAGAGGCCGTCATCTCAGCGTAGGGCGCGGGCGGCCTGGGCGGCGAACGGCCAACCCTCCTCCGGGTCGGTGCACCGGCCTCTCCCGGCATACTCGCCACCATGTCCCGTCACCGGCGCCGATCCCTTGGCCCCGACTTCGGCTATCTGCCCGGCGAGCAGCCACCGCCCGGCGCCACCTGGATCAAGCTGAACACCAACGAGTCGCCGCTCCCCCCGTCACCCCGGGTGACGGCGGCGGTGAGCCGGGCTGTCGACGAGCTGCGCCGCTACCCCGACCCCCGGGGGGAGCCGCTCCGCTCCGAGCTCGCCCGGCACCACGGGCTGGCCCCGGAGGCGGTGATGGTGGGCAACGGGGCCGACCAGGTGCTGGAGAGCTGCTTCCAGGCCTTCGTCGACCCCGGCGACAGCGTGGTCCTGACGCGGCCCACCTACTCGCTGCTGCCGGTGCTCGCGCGGTTGGGGGGCGCGCGCATCGCCACCGTGCCCCTCGCTCCGGGGGAGCCGCTGCCGGCGGCCCTGGCGGCGACTCCCGCCGTGATGCGCATCCTCTGCAACCCCAACTCACCGACCGGGAGCTGGGTGCCGCCCCTGGCGATCGAGCGGTCGCTGGGCCAGGTCGACTCGGTGGTGGTGATCGACGAGGCGTACTGCGACTTCGCCCCCGAGTTCCTGCGTCCCTCTGCTGGCCGGCCACGACAACTGGCTGGTGGTTCGCACCTTCGCCAAGAGCCACGCCCTCGCGGGACTGCGCGTCGGGTACGCGCTCGGCCACCCCGACCTGATCGGTGACCTCTCCGCGGTGGTGGAGTCCTACCCCGTCGACCGGCTGGCGCTGGCCGCCGCCGGAGCTGCGCTCACCGACCCCGACCACCACCGCCGCATCGTCGAGCTGGTCATCGAAGAGCGCGACCGGCTGGTCGCCGCTCTGCGCGGGGCCGGCTGGGACGTGGGCGACTCCCAGGCCAACTTCGTCCTCGGCCGGCCCCCCGGGGGTGATGCGGTCGGGGTCGCCGCCGAGCTCCGCGATCAGCGGATCCTGGTACGCCACTTCCCGGGCGGCGACCACTCCGACCGTCTTCGCATCACGGTGGGCACGGTCGCCGAGAACGATGCCCTGCTGCGCGCCCTGGGCATCGGCGCCTGAGTTCAGCCCGATCCGGAGAGGGTGAGCCCGGCCGCCCGGCTACGAACCGTCCCCGGCCCGAGACCTGAGCACGACGACTCGCGGACCCCGGCTCAACAGGAGGAGGGCGATGACCCCGACCAGCACTCCGGGCACCAGCAGGGGCCGGCGGCCGAGGAACTCCTCGAGCCGGGCGCGCGGCCCGTCCTGGCGCGGGAGGACGATCGGTCGCTCGGTGACCAGGTCGACCCGACCCCCCACCTCAGCCTCGTCGAGCGGCGCGGCCGCGGACATCGTCTCCATCGCTCTTTCTCCCCAAGCGCTGCGGGCCGCGCAATCCTACTCCCCCCGCGGCCGGCCGCGTGGGACCCCCCGGGTTCCCCACCGTCCAGGGCTGACCCGCCGGAGGGCTCGCCCACCTCGCCCCTGAAAACTTGAGTAACATCGTCGGGATTCTGGCGACGATCGCGCTGTGAGAGGAGAGCTCAGGTGGCCGATTACGCGCATCCCGAGGTCCTGGTCAGCACCGACTGGCTGGCGCGGCACCTGGAGGATCCCGACATCCGGATCCTCGAGGTGGACTGGGACCCCGCCTCCGCCTACGAGCTGGGCCACATCCCCGGCGCGGCCCTCGTCGATTGGAAGCGGGACATCAACGACCCGGTGCGGCGCGACATCCTCTCGGGAGAGCAGTTCACCGGCCTCATGGGACGGCTGGGGGTGACCCCGCGGACCACCCTGGTCCTCTACGGCGACATGCGCAACTGGTTTGCCGCCTTCGCCTTCTGGACCTTCCGGATCCACGGGCATGCCGACATCCGGCTGCTCAACGGGGGCCGTCGCAAGTGGTTCGAGGAGGACCGCCCGGTCACCGAGGCGGTGCCCACCTTTCCGCCCGCCCAGTACCCGCTTCCCGAGCCCGCAGCCGGTCTCCGCGAGTTCCTCCCCGGGGTTCGCGCCATCCTCGGCGACCCCGGCCAGGGCCTGGTCGACGTCCGCTCCCCGGCGGAGTTCAGCGGGGCGATCTCCGCGCCCCCCGAGTACCAGAACGAGGGCGCTCAGCGCTCCGGCCACATCCCGGGGGCGGTCAACATCCCCTGGTCCCAGGCGATCCAGGACGACGACACCTTCAAGCCTCCGGAGCAGCTCCGCGACCTCTATGAGGCAAGGGGGGTGACGCCCGACAAGCGGATCGTCACCTACTGCCGGATCGGGGAGCGATCCTCGCACACCTGGTTCGTGCTGACCTACCTGCTCGGCTACCCGCGGGTCGCCAATTACGACGGCTCCTGGAGCGAATGGGGCAACGCGGTCGGCGTTCCCGTCGAGAGAGCGGCCACCTAGCGGTGCGGGGCTCCGGGACCGGCTCGCCGTCCCCCCCGGGTTCGCGCGGGCGCCACCGGCGCGGTGGACGGGCACGGGTCCCGGCTTGCGGACGTGGGACGTAGACTGCCAGGCATCATGGAGCCGCGGCGCCTCGACCTCACCGGGGCTGACGAGGACTGCGGGGACAGCGCCCTCGGACGGGTGCGCCACGCCTACGCGCGCCTGGCGCCCGGGGATCGCCTCGAGGTGGTGACCAGGGTGGCCGAGCAGGCCTTCGGCATCCATGCATGGAGCCGGAGGGTGGGCGGTGAGGTCCTCGAGGAGGACCGCGCGGCGGGGTGCATCCGGCTGGTCCTCCGGCGTCCCCCCGGCTGAGCCTCCACGGTCCCATGTGGCGCCGCCCGGTTCCCCCGCGAGGTGGAGGGCGGGTGCCGGTCGATCGCACCCCGAGGCGCCTTCCGGACGGCTTCCTGCTCGGCACCGCCAGCGCCGCCCATCAGGTCGAGGGCGGGCTGTGGAACGACTGGATGCGGATGGAGCGCGACGAGCCCTGGCGGATCGGAGACGGCGGCTCGGCGGAGCCGGCCATCGACCACTTCCACCGCTACCGGGAGGACCTGGAGATGCTCGCCGGGATGGGCCACAGCGCTCAGCGGTTCTCGGTGGAGTGGGCTCGCGTCGAGCCGGAGCCCGGACGCTTCGACCTCTCCGCCCTCCGCCACTACGCCGAGGTGGTGGGCACCTGCCGCCGGCTGGGCATGGAGCCGGTGGTCACCCTCCACCACTTCACCCTCCCGGTGTGGCTCGCCGACCGTGGCGGCGTGCTCGATCCCGAGGCACCCCGCCTCTTCGCCCGCTACGCGGCCGCCTGCGCCGAGGCCTTCGGTGATGACGTCCGCTGGTGGGTGACCATCAACGAGCCCAACGTCCTGTTCGCCCTCGCGTACGCGGAGGGGGTGTGGCCGCCGCATCGGCATTCCGCCGTGCTCGCCCTGCGGGCCGGCGTCGGGCTGCTCCGCATGCACGCGGCCGCGTCCCGCGCCCTCCATCAGATCGGTGCGGCGCATGGCCGGCAGGCGCTGGTCTCGATCGCGCACCACGAGCGGCCGGTGCGGGCTCGCCCCGGGTCGCCGCTCGCGTCCCTGGTCGCGCCGATACCCGACTGGGTCTTCAACCACTGGTTCCTGCTCAGCTGCATCCAGGGGCGGATCCTCCCTCCTGCCGGCGCCGGCCGGGTCGTACCGGACCTGGAGGGATCACTCGACTACCTGGGGCTCAACTACTACACCGACGAGCGGGTGCGCTTCGACTGGCGGGCCCCCACCCGCCTCTTCGTGAGCCCGGACCCGGAGCCGTCGGTGCCGCGCAGCAGCCTGGGCTGGGCCATCGACCCGGGAGGGCTGCACCGGGCGCTGGTCTCGCTCTGGCAGAGGTTGGAGCTGCCCCTGATGGTCACCGAGAACGGCGTCGCCGACGAGGACGACCGGCTGCGCCCGGGCTTCCTCACCGGTCACCTGGGGGCCGTGATGGACGCGATCGCGGACGGCGCCGACGTGCGCGGCTACCTCCACTGGACGGGCTTCGACAACTTCGAATGGCTGGAGGGGTACACCGCCAGGTTCGGCCTCGTCGCGGTCGACCGCGGCACCCTCGAGCGCCGCCCCAAGCCGAGCGCCGAGCTCTTCGCCCGGATCTGCCGGACCCGGATGATCCCGCCTGACGGACCGGTCTGATCCCGGCCCCGGATGGGCCCCGCCGGCTGACGGCCCGCGATCCGCGTCTCGATGGCGCGGTTTCGAAATGGGCTCACGCTCCACGTCGGGCCACTGGCGCCCACCCGCCGGGCGGTGGTAGGATCGCGCGAAGTAAGCGCTTACTCACGGGGACGCGGCCAGGAGAGAGCGGACCGGGGAGCGGACGTCGATGAGGCACACCAGTGGAGGCGCGGGATGGTGACCCACCAGCGGGTCGGTCGGCGATGAGCGAGGAGCGGGCGATCCTCGCCGTGGCCGGCGACAACACCAAGACGGACGTTGCCATCGTGGATCCGGACGGGACGCTGCGCGCGGCGGTGCGCGGGCCCGGCGCCTCACCCGACCTGCTCGGTCTGGAGACCTCACTCCACCGCCTGGGGGCGGCGATCGATCAGGCCTGGAGGGCCGCTCACGTGGCCGCGCGTCCGGTGCGTGCCGCGATCGGCGTCTACTTCCTGGCCGGCCTCAACTCACCGGCGGCCGAGGCCAGGGTCAGCCAGGCGATCGAGGCTCGTGGATGGTCGGCGGCCGTGCAGGTTGCCAATGATGTCTTCGGGAGTCTCTGGGCGGCGAACGGCAAGGGGGAGGGGGTGGCGGTGTTCATCGGGGCGGGCATCAACTGCGTCGGCCGGCTGAAGTCGGATGCGCGGGCTCGCTTTGCGTGCCTCGGACCTCTGAGCGGTGATTCGGGGGACGGGCACTCCCTCGGCACTGCGGCGATCGCCGCGGCTGTCCGCGCGGAGGACGGTCGCGGCCCGCAGACGGCCCTCGGCCGGAGCATCGCGCTCTACTTCGGCCGCGCGACCGCCGGTGAGGTCGCGCTGGCATTGCACGATGGAGAGATCCCCGATGATCACGTGCTCGAGGTGGTGCCGCTGGTCATCAACGCGGCCGCCCTGCACGACGAGGTCGCCGAGGGTCTGCTCGACGCCCAGGCCGAGGAGGTGGGCCGCTACGTGGTGGCTGCGGCCGGCCAGCTGGGGATCGGCTCGGAGCCGTTCGACACCGTCCTCTCCGGGTCGATGGCGGGTGGTGAGGACTGGCCCACGGTGACCCGGATTCGCCGCAGCCTTGCGGACGCCATGCCACAGGCCCGGATCGTCATCTCGACGGCGCTGCCCGTGGTGGGGGCGGCCCTCGCGGGTCTCGCCTTCATCGCCGCCGACGACGCGGCGCGGGTCCGGATCCGGACCAGTCTCAACGCCCGCGCGCTTCAGGTCGTCGGGGGATCGGCGTATCTCAACCTTCCGGGGCAGTGACGGAGCCTGCCGGTCGGGGGCGACCGTATCCTTGAGGCTGTGTGGCGAGCAGGCGTCTCCGAGGGTCTGGGGGCCCGGCTCCCGACCCGCATCGGGTGGCGCACGGTCGCGGGCGACCGATGACCCGCCAGTACGTGGGCGCCTCACGCCTCAAGGTCCGTGCCGCGCACCCGGCCGGAGGCCTGGTCGAGGTCGGCGGCGAGCTCTGCTACCGCATCGTCGATCAGGATGCGATGCCGCCCTTCCTGATGAGCGTGGTCAGCGACTCGAACCACTGGCTCTTCCTCTCCAGCAACGGCGCCCTCACCGCCGGCCGCCGGGATCCTGACCACGCGCTGTTCCCATATCAGACCGACGACCGCATCCACGACAGCCAGGACCAGGTGGGCGGGAAGACCGTCCTCCGGGTCGGGAGGCGGGGCCGGGTCCAGCTCTGGGAGCCGTTCTGCTCACGCCACGCCGGCATCCACGAGATCACTCGCAGCGTCTCCAAGAGCGTCTACGGCAACCGGGTGGTGTTCGAGGAGCTCAACCACGATCTCGGCCTGCGCTTCGCCGCGACCTGGATGACCAGCGAGCGCTTCGGGTTCGTCCGGCGAGCCGCCCTCCTCAATCTCACCCCGGAGGCCGTGGAGGTCGACGTGGTCGATGGGATCCAGAACGTGCTGCCCGATGGCTTGACGCGCGCGTTCCAGATGGAGTTCAGCACCCTCGCGGATGCCTACAAGGAGAATGAGCTCGACCCCGCCAGTGGACTGGCCCTGTTTCGCCTGAGCGCCATCCCGACTGACCGGAATGAGCCCAACGAGGCCCTGCGGACGACCACGGTATGGTCGGAGGGGATCCGTCCTGCCTGCCGGCTCCTCTCCTCGACGCAGCTCGACCGCTTCCGCGACGGCCTGGACGTCGAGGCCGAGACCTTCATCCGGGGTCGCCGGGGCGCATACCTGCTCGTCGCCCCGATCGCGCTCTCGGGGCACGAGGAGCGCGAGTGGAGCGTGGTGGCGGATGTGGGCCGGGACGCCGCGTCGGTTGCCGAGCTCATCGGGCTCCTCGAGTCGGGTGCCGATCTCCGCGCCGAGCTGGACGAGGACATCCGGCTGGGCACCCGCAACCTGATCCGCATCGTGGCCAGCATCGACGGCCTCCAGCTCACCGGCGACGAGCTGGCCAGCTGGCGTCACTTCTCCAACGCCCTCTTCAACGCCATGCGCGGCGGCGTACCCGGCGGCGGCTACGAGATCTCGAGCTCCGACCTCCGGTCGTACCTTCGCTCCGCCAGCCAGGCGGTGTCGGCGCGGGACGCCGGCGTCCTCGAGGCGCTCCCCCCGGCGCTCCCGCACCGCAGCCTGCTCGAGCTGCCGGGTGTCGCGGCGGATGGTGATCTCGAGCGCCTGGTCAACGAGTACCTGCCGCTGACCTTCAGCCGGCGGCACGGCGATCCCAGCCGGCCGTGGAACACCTTCTCCATCGAGCTGAAGGCCGCCGATGGGGGCCGGCTGCTCAACTACGAGGGGAACTGGCGCGACATCTTCCAGAACTGGGAGGCGCTGGCCCTGTCGTTCCCCGGCTACGTCGAGAGCATGATCTTCAAGTTCCTCGACGCGTCGACCGCCGACGGCTACAACCCGTACCACATCGCGCGTGACGGCTTCGATTGGGAGGTGGTCGACTCCGCCAGTCCGTGGTCGCACATCGGGTACTGGGGAGATCACCAGGTCGTCTATCTACTGCGACTGCTCGAGGTCTCCTCCCGCTATCATCCCGGCGCCCTCGAACGGCTGCTCGATCGACGCGTCTTCGCCTACGCGGACCTCCCCTACCGCATCAAGGCACACAACGCCATGTTGCGCGACCCCTCCCGCACGATCGATTTCGACGTCGACCTCGACCACCGGATCAGGACGCGCGCCGCCGCTGCCGGAGCCGACGGCAAGCTCCTTCCCGGGCCGGATGGGGCCCCCTGTCACGCGAATCTGACCGAGAAGCTGCTCATCTGCGTGCTGGCCAGGCTCTTCAACTACATACCGGAGGCCGGGGTGTGGATGAACACCCAGCGCCCGGAGTGGAACGACGCCAACAACGCCCTGGTCGGGAACGGCGTCTCGGTCGTCACGCTCTGCCAGTTGCGCCGGCTGGTGGCCTTCTGCGCGCACCTCTTCCGCTCGGCGCGGTCCGGGGAGCTCGAGGTGGCCTCGGAGGTCGCGGACGCTCTCCGGCAGGTGGCGGTCGGGCTGGAGGCGCGCGCCGCGGCTGCTGACGGTCCGGTCTCCGACCGCGAGCGCGGGGCGGTGCTCGACCTCCTGGGAGCGGCGGGCAGCGCCTATCGGCAGCGGTTGTATGCGAGGGGATTCACGGGGGAGCGCACCCTCCTGGGCGTCGCCGAGCTGGGATCCTTCTGCGACCTGGCCCTGGCCCATATTGACGGCTCGATCCGCGCCAACCGGCGCGACGACGGCCTCTTCCACGCCTACAACCTCATGGAGGTCTCCGAGGACGGGATCGCCATCCGCCGTCTCGACGAGATGCTCGAGGGACAGGTGGCGGTGCTGGGGTCCGGCACGCTCTGCGCGCGTGAATGCGCCGACGTCCTCGATGCCCTGCGCGAGAGCCGCCTGTATCGCGCCGATCAGGAGAGCTACCTGCTCTACCCCGACCGCAAGCTTCCCGGATTCCTCGAGAAGAACAGCCTGACGCCGGCCGCACTGCTCAGCTCGAAGGTCGTGACCGGGATGGTGGAACGCGGCGACGACCTGATCGTGCAGCGCGATGTGAACGGGGTCGTTCACTTCCGCGCCGACCTGCACAACCGTCACCTCGTCGAGCGGGCTCTGGCCGGGCGCCACCTCCCGGACGCGGAGGTGGCGGAGATCCTGGCCCTGTACGAGTCGGTCTTCCACCATCGGGCGTTCACCGGCCGTTCCGGGGCCTTCTATAAGTACGAGGGTCTCGGGTGCATCTACTGGCACATGGTCTCCAAGCTGCTCCTGGCGGTTCAGGAGGTGCTGATCTCGGCGGCGGGCGAGCCCGGGGGGGAGGCCGTGTTCGAGCGGCTGCGGCGCCAGTACAGCGCAATCCGAGCCGGTCTCGGCCTTCACAAGACCCCGGAGGTCTACGGGGCCATGCCGCTCGATCCGTACTCCCACACGCCCAGCTTCGCGGGGGCGCAGCAGCCGGGGATGACCGGACAGGTCAAGGAGGACCTCATCATCCGGCTCGGTGAGATGGGGGTTCGGGTGGAGGAGGGGCGGTTGATCTTCCAGCCCCGGCTGGCCACCCGCACGGAGTTCCTGACCGAGCCACGGACCTTCCGGTTCATCGACGTCGACGGCCACGAGGCCAGCCTCGGTCTCGAGATCGGGACCCTCGCCTTCACCGCCTGCCAGGTCCCGGTTGTCGCCCATCGTGGCGGGCCTGCGCGGGTCGAGCTGACACCTCGCGAGGGCCGCCCTCGCGTGATCGCCGGCCTGGCTCTGGACCCCGCGACCAGTGGCGCCATCTTCGAGCGAACCGGCGATGTGCGCCGTCTCGACGTCTACTGGGGCTTCCCCGAGGGATAGCGGGGCCGGAGCGGAGGAGGACGCGGATGACCCAGAGGGAGCTCAACCGCGGAGCGCTCAGCCAGCGGTTCGTGGCGGCGCTCGATGTCATGGAGCGGGCCCTGCTCGCTTGCCCCGAGGAGCTGTGGGCCGCCAGCGTCTGGCCTGTGCGGCGGACGGACCCCTGGGTGTAGCCGCGGGACGGTGTCTCTCCCATCACTGAGCGCACCGATGAGTCGATCCAGCAGCTCTCGGGCTTCTGCAACGTCGCGTATCACTGCCTCTGGTTCCTCGACTTCTACGTCACCACAGAAGTGGCCGGATTCCAGAGCCCTGAGTACGTTCGCGGTGGTCCCGAGGAGCAGGGGATGGCCGCCGATGGGGCGGTGCCCGTCCCGGTGAGGCCGTGCTATCCGCGCGAGGTCCTGCTCGCCTACCTCAACCACGGTCGGGACCGCGTGCTGGAGCGGATCGCCAAGGCCACCACGGCCGACCTGGCGGCAGCCTGCCCGCGCGGGCATCCGCATCACGGGAAGTCGCTGCGCCAGCTCCTGGAGGTGAACCTCGACCACGTCCGTGAGCACGGCGGCCAGATGACGGCCTTCCTGGAAGGGCGCGTGTCGACGGCTGAGGGACACTCGCGCTCCTGACACCCGGGCTGCCGGCCACCCCCGAGGCCGCAGCCCTGTGTGGCGCCGCCCATCTCCTAGCGGGCTCAGGGCGCGCGGCGTCCCTTCACATCGCGGAACAGCCGCAGCTCTCCCGAACCACCGGTTCGGCCGGGAGGAGGATGTCCTGAGCCCCGTCGGCCCCGGTGATGACCCGGTGGAGGAGGTCGAATGCGCTCGCCCCCATCTCTCGGATCGGTTGACGCACGGTCGTGAGCGTGGGCCGCAGGTGTCGGGCGAAGGCGAGATCGTCGAAGCCGGTGACCGCCACGTCCTCCGGGACCCGCACCCCATGCCTGCCCAGGGCGTGCATGACCCCGAGAGCGGTCTGGTCATTGGCGCAGACGACGCACCGGGGGAGAGGGACACCCGCCGCCAGGAGCGCGGAGATGGCTCTGGCCCCACCGCCGGCGCTGTAGTCGCCGACCCACTCCGGCCCCTGGAGCAGCTGGCACCCGTGCTCCTTCGCCTCCAGTGCCACCGCTCGCGCGCGCGCCCTGTTGTCGGGGCTGTCCCGGTGCCCCGACACGTACCCGAGACTGCGGAAGCCGTGCTCCAGAGCCAGGTGCCGCACCAGAGCTCGCATCCCGCCCTCGTTGTCACAGCGAACGCTCAGAACCCCGGGGGCCGGCTTTCCGGCCAGGGTGACGATCGGGGTCAGGGCGGCCAGGCGGGCGAGCTGCGCCGACGAGATCACGCGGTCGTGGATGATCAGCCCATCCGCCTTGCGCGCCAGCACCTGCAGCCTGGTGGCGGCGTCGCCACCGCTGACCAGCGAGATGAGAACGTCGAAGCCGACCAGGTGCGCCGAGGTCTGGATGCCCCGATTGACGATCTCGTCGAAGAGCGGGCTCTCGTCCTCCCCCGCGAAGCCGGCCTGCTCGCCGCGGCGGAACACCACGCCGACGACCTCCTTCAGCCCGCGGGAGAGTGCGAGGGCGGCCCCGTCCGGCACGTAGCTGAGCTCTCGGACGGCCTTCATGACGCGCTCACGCGTGTCGTCCGTCGGCTTGCCTCGCTGGTTGAGGACGCGCGACACCGAGGCAATCGACAGACCGGCACGGTCGGCGACGTCGTAGATGGTTGCGCTCTCTCGCTGCCTCGGGGTCACTTCCACTGCCTCGCCTGACGCCCGGCGCCATTGTAGACGGCGGGGAAGCGGCCGCCCGCGCGCGTCGCGGCGTGATGCGGCAGGGGAGATGCGGCCCGCTTCCCTCACCGGGCCGGCGGTCGTCTCTGTTCTTCTGTGCGCGACCGACGGGCGGAACGGAGCCGTCGCTCCACGGCCCCGCCGCCCGCCATGATCTGAGCTCAGCGAGTGGCGGCGATCGCCCGCAGAACCGCCGGTTCCCCGTCCAGCTCCCGGCTTGGGGCGCTGACCGTCTCCGGCCTGCCGAACAGGAATCCCTGGGCCCGGGTCACGCCCAGCCGGATCAGCTCGGCGGCGACGCTCAGCTTCTCGATCCCCTCGGCGACGACGTCGGCGTTGATCTGCTCGGCGAGCGCGATGCACTCGAAGATCAGCGCTCGCGCCTCCCCGTCGAAGCAGCGGTTGGTGATGTCGGCGTCGATCTTGATGACGTCGGGGCGGGCGGCGTAGAGGAGGTCGATGCCGACCCCGGGCCGGCCGGTGTCGTCGATGCCGATCTTGAATCCGGCTCGCCGGTAGACGTCGACCCGAGCTGAGAGCTGGCCGAGATTGGTGAACCGATCGGCGTCCGCGATCTCCAGCACGACGTTTGCCGGGGGCCGCCCGATCCAGCGCAGCAGACTGCGCATCTGCTCGACGTCCTCGTCGACGTCGGAGACCGCCGAGAGGTCGATGTTCAGGTAGAGCTGGGCGTCGCTGCGGATGCCCTCGGCACCCCGGACCACCGCGCGGCGGCAGATCCAATCGAGCTCGTTGGCCACGCCCAAGCGCTGGGCGGTCGCGAAGAACTCCTCGACGTTCTCGGCGCCGTCCAGGTTGATCGGCCTGGAGAGGCCCTCGTAGGCCACGATGTGGGCGTCGGGCAGGGTCACGATGGGCTGATAGACCGGGTGGATCTGCTGGGAGGCGAGGGTCCGGCTGAGCAGGGTGGTCCAGCCTCGTCCCGGGTCGGCGGCGGGCCGGCCGGTTATCGACCCGACCACTCGGTTGCGCCCCTCACGCTTGGCCCGGCCCAGGGCCTCGGCGGCACGAGCCCACACCACCCCGGGGTCCTCGCCGGTGGCGCCGACCGCCCAGCCGACGCTGACCCGGGCCGGGAAGGCTCCACCGACGAGCTCGGCGACCGCTGCACGCATCCGCTCGGCGACGCTGCCGACGACGGCGGTGGCGGCCCCGACGGTGAGGATCGCGAACTCGTCGTCGCCGCTGCGGCTGACGACGTCGCGCTCTCGCGTCGAGGCCAGGAGGGTCCGGGCCACGGAGCGCAGAGCGTCGTCGCCGGCCTCGCGACCCAGGGTGTTGTTGAGCTGATCAAGGTGGTCGAAGTCGACCGAGATGACCGCGAACGAGTCCCGGACCTCGCGGCAGCGCTGCTCGAACGTGGCCCGGTCGATGAGCCCGGTCAGCGGGTCGGTCGGAACCTCGGGCGCCGCCGCGGGTCCCTGGCCCCGGACCAGGTTCGAGACCGCCAGGGTCGCGATCCCGCTCAGGCCGTCGACCAGGGTGACCTCGTCGACCCGGAATGCCCGGTCGCGTCGCTCGGCCACGATCATCGCGCGGATGGCCGTCCCGGCGTGGATGGGGCTCGCGATCCGGTGGGGCGACGGACCGGCCTCGGCGAGGGTCTGGTCCCCGGTGACCGCGGCCAGGACGAGGGGATCGGCGCTGAGCGGATTGCTCTCCGCGACCGTGGACCCGGCGGCTGCGCCGTGCACGCCGGCCACCACCATCGTGTCGCGTTCGATCCTGTACGCCCGGACGATCACCGGGGACGCTGTGCGGGTCTCGAGAAGGGCGACGACCGCTGCACCCGCGGCGGTCATCACGGCGTCGACGTCCTCACCCCTGCTGATCCGGGCCATCGCTTCGAGGATCCGGTCCGGCCGGCTGACGCGGGGGGTGCCGCGCGGGCTGCCGCCCCGACGGGGGCGGCCGAGCTGACCGATGTCCCGGCGGGTCTCACGGTGGGGGGAGTGCAGCGCCGGCGCAGGGTGGCGAACCGCCAGGCTGCCGGCGGCGGCGACGGTGGCGCCGGCGGCGGCAACCGCCATCGCCAGCGCTGCGGCGCCGGTCGCCCGAAGGCTGTCGACGCCGAGGGGGCCGTGACTGCCGGTGAGGACGACGGCGGCGAACAGCCCGGCTCCGGCCACCAGGAAGGAGAGGGTTGCCGCCCTGGCGCGCCCTGATCTGACGGGACGCGCGCAGGGCGGGGAGAGTGGGCTGCGGGGGGTGAGTTGGGGGAGGTTCACCTTGTCATCGCTCGGGGGCGTTGGTGGGATGAGGCAATTCTCGGTGGCGGGCCCCGGAGCCCCAAGAGCAACGGGCGTCAAAGTGCCGTAGTGCACTTGCACTCTTTGGCGTGATCCGTGACACGACGTCTCCTCTCCGTCACCGCCACGCGGCGCGCCGTGGCAACGCCGGCCTCCCGGGGCAGCCGCGCCCCATGACCGCCGCCGAGGAGGCCGCTGCGGGGTCCGGCTTGCGGGTTGTGCTCAACGCACCGTGCCCCGGCGCCTGATCCGGGATTCTGGCCGGCCGGCTGTGGACATGCGGCCTTCATCTCGGCTATCCTCGGGCGCAGAGTACGAGACTGCGGCCCCGGATCGGCGGCCTCAGCCATCCAGAGGGTGTCCATGCCAGGCGCTCGCCCCCGTCCCACAACTCCTGACGTCGTCGCCGCGGCTCAGGCGGCCGGCATCCGCCACCTCGATCTCCAGTTCACCGACGTCACCGGTTCCGTGAAGACGGTGACCATCCCCGCCAGCGAGCTCTCCGCGGCCCTGGAGCACGGGGTGTGGTTCGACGGGTCGTCGGTGGAGTCGGTGGCTCGCACCGCCGAGTCGGATATGTACCTGGTCCCGGATCCGTCCACGTTCACCCTCTTCCCCTGGGCTCCGGCGCCCACCGGGCGGTTGATCTGCTGGCTCACCACTCCCGAGGGGGACGCCTACGCCGGGGATCCGCGCGGGGCGCTGCGGAGGGCCGTCGAGCGGGCCGCCGCGCTCGGATACGCCTATCGGGTGGGACCGGAGATCGAGTTCTACCTGCTCGAGAGGGACGGGTTGGGGCGGCCGGTGCAGCCTCTCCACGATCGCGGCGGCTACTTCGACTTCGCGACCGATCCGACCGTGGCGGTCCGGCAGACCATGGCCGAGCAGCTCAGCGCCATGGGTCTGGGCGTCAACACCATCCATCACGAGGTGGGGAGCGGCCAGCACGAGATCGACGTGGTCGCCCAGGAGGCCCTCAAGGCGGCGGATGACGTGGTCACCTTCCGCTACACGCTGCGGGCCATCGCCCAGCAGCACGCTCTGACCGCGACGTTCATGCCCAAGCCCTTCTTCGGGCAGCCGGGAAGTGGCATGCACGTCCATCAGTCGCTGACCCGCGCCAGCGACGGCAGCAACGCCTTCGCCGGCGACGACGACTACGGGCTGAGCGACGTCGCCAAGCACTTCATCGCCGGCCAGCTGCACCACGCGGCGGGGATGTGCCTCGTTCTGGCCCCGCTGATCAACTCGTACAAGCGGCTGGTGCGCGGGTTCGAGGCTCCGGTGTTCGTCTCCTGGGCTCGCACCAACCGAGGAGCGCTGGTCCGCGTGCCCCACGTGGGCCGGCCGGAGGTCACCCGCGTCGAGCTGCGCAGCCCGGATCCGTCCTGCAACCCCTACCTCGCCTTCGCGGTGATGCTGCGCTGCGGCCTGGATGGCATCGAGCGCCGGCTCGCCCTCCCGCCACCGGTGGAGGAGTCCCTCTACGGCTTCGACGACGTCGAGCTCGAGCGTCGCAATGTCGGGCTGCTGCCCGACAACCTCAAGGACGCCATGTCCGCCCTGGAGGCGGACGAGGTCGTGCTCGACGCGCTCGGCGACACCCTGGCGGAGCGGTTCCTCGAGGTCAAGCTCCTGGAGTGGAAGGAGTACCGGGCCCAGGTCACTCCGTGGGAGCAGGAGCAGTACCTGGAGCGAGCCTGATGACCGCCCGGGGCACCGGCGTCACGGCCGGGAGGCGGCGGTGATCACCGTCAAGGACGTCTGGCGCGGGGCCCTCCCCGCCGGAACCGAGCTGCTCGGCGGTCGCGGGGGCCTGGAGCGTCAGGTCGACTGGGCCACGTCACTGCGCACCCGCCCACCCGCCTTCGAGGCCATCAAGGGCGGAGAGATCGCCTTCATCGCGGTGCGCTCCATCAAGCTGCTCGATGAGCGTCTCGACCTCACCCGGGTCCTCGACAGCTTCGCCGGCAAGGGTGGGGTGGCGGCCGCTGTCATCGGGGAGGTGGTGGATCCGGCCGTGGAGCTCGCGGATCGCCTGATGCTGCCCCTGCTCCGGCTGCCCGAGCAGGCGCACCTCGCCGACGTGCAGCAGGCGACGACCAGGTTCATCCTGGACCAGCGCACCGCCCTTCACGATCGCGCTCAGGAGCTTCAGACCGAGCTGATGGAGCTGGCCCTCAACGGGGCGGGCCCGGCCGGGATCGTGGATCGCCTCGCCGAGCTGCTCGGGCTGCCCTGCGCCTGGCAGGACGAGTTGGGGGAGCTCCGCCGCGCCGCCGGCGATCTGCCTCCCGCCGCCGGGGAACGGCCGTGGGCCGCCGAGATGCCCGCCGTCCGGCGCTTCGCCGACTCCTCCGTGGTGCTGGCCGCCAACCCGCCGGTCCGCGAGTTCCCGCTGGGCGCGACCGGGATCGCCCGCGTGGTCGCGCCCATCCCCCTCCGCGATGGCATCGGCGGTTTCATCTCGGTGCTCGGGGACGAGGCCGCCCTGGGCCAGCTGGTGCGGCTCGGCTGTGCGCGAGCAGCCTCGGCGTGCGCCATCGAGCTGGACCGGGAGCGGGCGGTGCTCGCCGCTCGCGACGACCTGGAGGGAGAGTTCGCGACCGCCCTGCTCACCGGGGCCTACAGCTCGGAGGGGTCGATGCTGGAGCGGGCCCGCCGGGTGGGCGCCTCGCTCGGCGACGAGTCGGTGGTCATGGTGGTGCGCCCCTCCGCCCGCAGCCTCGCCCCGGATCCCCAGGGGTGGCCCGACAGCGGGGTGCGCTCGGCCCAGCGCTGGGCCCAGCGCCGCGGCCTGCAGGCTCTGGCCGCCGCCCACCAGGGCGCGGTGGTGGTGATCGCCGGCGCCGGGCAGACCGACCTGCGGCGGGCCGCCGCCGAGCTTGCCGCCGACTGCCGGGGGGCGGCCGGGAACCTCCCCATGGCGGTGGGCATCGGCCGTCCCAAGCACGGCCTGGGCGGGGTCCACAGCTCGCACCGCGAAGCCGAGCAGGCCCTGGGCATGGGCCTCAAGCTGGATGCCACCGCCGTGGTGGTCAGCTTCGTCGACCTCGGGCTCCACCGTCTGCTCTACTCGGTAGCCCAGCACCCCGAGCTCCATGAGTTCCTCCGGGACAGCCTCGGGGCGCTGATCGCCTACGACGAGAAGGGGAACGGCGACCTGCTGCGCACCCTCGACGCCTTCTTCCGGTGCCACGGATCGCCCACCGAGACCGCCCAGGCGCTGAAGCTGCATCGCAACACCGTCCTCTATCGCCTGCGCCGCATCGAGGAGGTGGGCCGGCTGCGTCTCAGCGACCCCGACACCCGCCTCAACCTCCAGCTCTGTCTGCGTATCCGCGACGTTCTGCAGGCCGCGGGATGATCCTCGGCCTCCCCGTCGACGAGGCGGTGTGCATCCGGACCGGCGGGCGCGGCGACGGAACCAGCCATCATCCCGCCCAGGAGCACCGGGGCCCCTGACCTGTGCCGGCCAGGAGTGGCCGCCCGGTGGCACCCCGGCCACCGCTGCGAAGCAGCGCGGTGTGAGCACAAGCCGGGCGGCTGCGCGATTGTGCGACCGGCCCATAGGAGCCGTGACGGCCTGCCCCTACGATCGCGAGATCTGGCGGTGTCCGCTGTGGCCACCCTCAGCCGCCGTCCCCTGAAGAGCCCCAGTGGAGGCGCCCCCCAATGAGTGCACGTCCGTCGGCCGCTCCCGAGGTCCGCCTTGCGGAGATGTTCACGACCTCCGCCACCGGGTTGGCCGGGGAGCTGTGCCGCGCCTCCCGGCCGCTGCTGCCGGTGCTGCAGGGGCGGATGCTGCGCCTCGATGAGCTGAGCGTCACCGCGGGCCTGGAGCGGCAGAGCCCGCTGGCGGCCGCGGTGATGGCGCTCGGACCGGCGGTGTCCGCGGTCGGTGCCGGGGTCGCGGCCATTGGGGGGCTGGGGGCTGCGGAGGCGACCGCCATGGCGGGGCTGGCGGAGAGCGTCGTCGAGGTGGGCCTGGACGCGCTCGAGGCCATCGAGGTCGGGGCGAGGATCGACGACTCGACCGTCGACTTCGCGCACCGGCTGGCCAACGCGACCCACCTGGCGAGCACCCTGGCGGGCGGGCCGCGCGCGATCTCGCGTCGCCCTTGGAGCGGCGGCTCACCCCGAGCTCCGGCGCTCTGGCCGGTGCTCCTGGAAGCGCTGAGCACTCGCATCCAGGTCAAGCAGCATTGGAAGCACGGCCCCGGCTCGGCGGCCTGGGTGGGCCGGGTCGAGGCCGCCTCGGCCTGCCGCGACGCCGCCCTGCACGGGATGCGGGCGCACGCCGCGGCAGTGGCGACGCGAGCCGCCTCCTCGACCGAGCGCCTGCTCCGCTGCCTCACCTTCGCCGCCCTCTACTGCGGCTTCGCGATGCTCCATCGCCCCCCCTGGGCGGTCGATGGCGTCGCGGTGCGGGCTGAGAGCGCCACCGAGCGGGTCGCCGTCCCGATCCAGCTCAGGAGGGTCGTCTATCCATTCCGGCCAGAGGGCTCGGGTGTGGCGGCCTTCTGACCGGCGGCGGGTGCCCGCCGCCCCCATGGGTCCCCCGCCCCCGTGCCGGGCGGGGGGCCCACCCGGTCCGCCCGACCGGGAAGGCTCACCAGCCTTTGCTAGACTGCACGGTCGATGACCTACATCGTCACCGAGACCTGCGTGGACCTCAAGGACAAGTCCTGCATCGAGGTCTGCCCCGTCGATTGCATCCATGAGACCGACGACGATCGGATGGTGTTTATCGACCCGGACGAGTGCATCGATTGTGGCGCCTGCGTCGATCCCTGCCCGGTCGATGCGATCTTCGCGGAGGAGGACGTCCCCACCGCCCAGATCGCCTACGTCGACATCAACAAGATGTACTTCAAGGACAAGCAGGGGGCCAGGGCCCGCCTCGACGAGGTCAAGCCCCGGGCCTGACCCGCAGGGCCCGCCGCGGTGACGTGAGCGCCGCCGCCACAGCCCGGTCTCCCCCCTCTATCTTCCGCTGCGGCTGTGCATTCATCGCAAATCCAGCCCCCGATTTTTGGGCGCTCCGCACAAGTGGCGCGAAGCCAGTCTCGTCCTGATCGTCCATGGCGGATCAGACCCGGGAGCGGCTAGGCTCAGCCGGATGTGACAGCAGGGCCCAGCCCACCAGGGACAGGCCAGCCGATGCAAGGGGAAGTGGATGCCAACTGACGAGAAAGCAGCAGCCGGGGCCACCCCGAAGGATGTCATCAAGAAGGCGAAAGAGGCCGGCATCAAGATCGTGGATCTGCGCTTCACCGACCTCCCTGGAACCTGGCAGCACTTCAGCATCCCGGTCGGCGAGCTGAACGAGGCGCTCTTCGAGGAGGGGATCGGGTTCGACGGCTCGTCGATCCGCGGCTTCCAGAAGATCCACGAGAGCGACATGCTCCTGTTCCCCGACCCGGGCCGGGCGATGGTGGACCCGTGCCTCGAGGTCCCCACCATGGCGATCATCTGCGACATCCGGGACCCGCTCACCAAGCAGCCCTACTCCCGCGACCCTCGCTACGTCGCCCGCAAGGCGGAGACGTACCTGGCCAAGTCCGGGATCGCCGACCTCTCGTACTGGGGGCCTGAGGTCGAGTTCTACATCTTCAACAATGTCCGCTTCGACCAGAACGCCCACGAGGGGTACTACTTCATCGACTCCGATGAGGGGATCTGGAACAGCGGCAGCGATTCCGGATTCAACCTCGGGTTCCGGCCCCGGCACAAGGAGGGGTACTTCCCCGTCCCGCCGACCGACCAGCTCCAGGACCTGCGCAGCCGGATCGTGCTGGCCATGATCGACTCCGGGATCGACATCGAGGTCCATCACCACGAGGTCGGCACCGCCGGGCAGACCGAGATCGACATGCGCTTCGGTCCCCTGGTCGAGATGGCGGACAACGTCCTCCTCTACAAGTACATCGTCAGGAACGTCTGCCGGCAGCACGGCTTCACCGCCACCTTCATGCCCAAGCCCCTCTTCGGAGACAACGGCAGCGGCATGCACACCCACCAGTCGCTGTGGACGGACGGGGTGCCCCTCTTCTACGACAAGGCCGGCTACGCACTCTTCAGCGACCTGGGCCGCTGGTACATCGGCGGCCTGCTCAAGCACGCGCCGGCGATCCTCGCCTTCGCGGCGCCGACCACCAACTCGTACCGCCGCCTGGTGCCCGGCTACGAGGCCCCGATCAAGCTGGCCTACAGCGCCCGCAACCGCAGCGCCTGCATCCGGATCCCGACCTACAGCGATTCGCCCAAGGCTCGGCGCCTGGAGTTCCGCTCGCCCGACCCCACCTGCAACCCCTACCTGGCTTTCGCGGCCATGCTGATGGCGGGTCTGGACGGGGTGGCCAACAAGATCGAGCCGCCGGCTCCGGTCGAGGCCGACCTCTACGAGCTCGAGGGTGAGCTGGCGGACCAGGTCAAGGACCTGCCGGGCTCGCTGCCCGAGGTGCTGGACGCGCTCGAGGAGGACCACGAGTTCCTGCTCAAGGGTGGCGTCTTCACCCAGGACGTCATCGACACCTACATCGCCTACAAGCGCGAGCGCGAGGTCGACCCGGTGGCCCTGCGCCCGCACCCCTACGAGTTCTTCCTCTATTACGACGCCTAATCGCAGCGAGGCCGGGCACGCCTCAGGCGTGCCCAGGCCGACGCCCGCCCGGGCGCCGCGCCGTGCGCGAGCGTCCGGGCGAGGCGGAGGCCGTCACCGCGCGAAGCAAACCGGCCCGAGTGGAGCGCCCGCGCCGTACCGGGTACGACGCGACCGCCGGCTCCTGACGCACCAGGGTCGGTGCGTTCTCCGGGCGGCGGGTGAGGCGGCGCCGGGGGCCCTGAGGGCCTCCGCCCTCCTGGTGTCCCGCTCTCAGGCGATCCGGCAGGGGATGTCGGCGTCCTCGTCGATGTGGTAGCTCGCGCAGATCCGGTGGTAGCCGTCGGCGACCGTGAGCGGGACATCTGCGTCCAGGCGGCCTCGGAGCAGCAGCACCGGGGAGAGCAGGTGGCCGCCGTCGACCTTGGCCAGGTCCTTCTTGACGTGGACGTTGTCGGGCGGCAGCAGCGCCAGCCGGCTCGCCCGCAGCAGATCCTTCGCCTTGCGGTGGGTCAGGGTGGCCTTGCGCAGGGCGGCGACCGCGTTGGTCACCTCCCCCTTGTCCATCAGCAGGCTGAGGTAATCGGCGGCGGCGGGATAGTCGTGATCGTCCGGCTCGTTCTTCCAGTGCTCCTTGGTGGCGGTCATGGGACGTCTCTCCTGTCGAGGGGGGTCGCGGGCGCGCCACGGTGGTGGGTGGAGGGCAGATGGTGCGTCCACGCCGCGAGAGCTGCGGCGCACGCGTCACTCTACCGCCGCGCTTCCCTCTTGGGCCCGAACCCTCGGGCCTCCCCCGGGCCACGCGGAACGTCAATCGCCTCCGGGCGCGAGGGGCGGGGCGCACCCCGGCCCGCCGCCGGCGGCCGGCCGGATAGACCCGTTGGGCTCGGAAGCGGTGGAGCAGCCGGCCTCTAGGCCACGCTCATCCCGTGCGGCATGTACGCCGGCTGGTGAAGAAGGGCGCGGGTGGCGGCCACCCGGCAGGCCAGCATCTCCAGGATCTCATCGAGCCGCTCAACCAGCTCGGGGGGCAGCTCGATGGGGTGATTGTCGATCTCCCGCAGCAACGCAGAGAGTCTCAACGCCTTCTGGTCGATCTTCGCAACGGTCTCCTGCGGGTTCCCGACCGCTGCGGCTGCCTGGCTTGGCTCCATACGTCGACCTCCGTGCTGACGGCAATGGATGACCCGGCGGCAGGGCCGCTCACGGCCAACAGTAGGGGTCGGCGCGGGGGATGTCCAGGGCTGTTTGTCGCTGCCGGCCCGGGTCGACCAGGCCGCTCGGCGACCGCTGCCCGGCGGGCCTCACAGCCCGCGTCCCGTCGCCCGGAGAGGGTGCCCGATCGGCGCAAACGTCGGTGTTACACTCGCCCCGGCCCTGCCCCGACCGGCGCGGGTGGCGGAACCGGTAGACGCGCGGGATTTAGGATCCCGTGGGGTGACCCGTCCGAGTTCGAACTCTCGGCCCGCGCACGGTGGGCGGCGCGACGGTATGGCGCCCCCGACCGCACCGTCGCCAGAATGGTGGGCCTGTGACATCTGAGGAGACCATGTGACCACCGCAACCCCCGAGCTGTCCGTATTCGTCGAGCGCAAACCGGGCTGGATCGTCGAGTTGACCGTCGAGGCCCCGCCCGAGGACCTGGATCAGGCGCTCGGGGAGGCCGGCCAGAAGCTGGGAGCCCGGCTCCGGATCCCGGGATTCCGCCCGGGCAAGGCACCGGCCGTGCTCGTCGAGCGGGTGGTGGGCTGGGAGGCGCTGCGCAACGCGGCGGCCGAGGATCTGATCCCGCGGCTCTACGCCAGGGCCGTGGAGCAGGAGGATCTCAACCCCGTCGGGGACCCGTCCGTGACCATCGGCACCCTGGAGCGCGGCCAGCCGGTGAAGTTCAGCGCCGAGGTCGCGGTCCGCCCGGTGGTGGACCTCGGCGACCATCTCGCGCTGCGGGTCGAGCCCCGGCACACGGAGGTCACCGAGGCGGACGTCAACTCCGCCGTCGAGGAGGTCCGTCGGGCCCTCTCCGAGATCGTCGAGGTGAGCCGCCCGGCCCAGGCCGGCGACGTGCTGCGCTGCGTCCTGGTCATGCGCCGCGGGGAGGAGGTGCTCTCGGGCGGAGAGGACCGCGACCTGGAGCTGGACCGCGAGCGTCTGATCCCCGGGCTGGTGGATGCCCTCCTCGGGCTCGAGGCCGGGGCCGAGAGGCACTTCCCCCTCACCCTCCCCACCGACTACCCGCAGGAGGAGCTGCGCGGGGTGACCGTCGATGCCGAGGCCCGCATCCTCGGGGTGCGCGAGCGCACCCTTCCGCCCCTCGACGACGAGCTGGCCAAGCGGGACGGGAACGGGCAGACGGTCGATGAGATGCGCACCCACTACCGGACCCGGCTGATCGAGGCCGCCGCCCAGGGTGACGAGGAGGGGTTCCACTCCGACGTCCTCAAGGCCCTGCGGGAGCGTGTGAAGATCGACCTCCCGGCGGCCATGGTCGAGCGCGAGCTGGACCGCGAGATGGCGTCGCTGGAGGTGCGGCTCGCCGAGCTCGGACTGCGATTCGATCGCTACCTCGAGTACACCGGCGGCAGCGTCGAGAAGCTGAGGCAGGACCGGCGTCCGGCGGCGGCGGACAACGTCCGTCTCGAGCTCGCCCTCGACGCCCTGGCCCGCGCCGAGCAACTGGAGGTCGACGAGCTGCAGGTCGAGCGCGAGATGGAGAAGATCGCGGTCGGCCGGCGCCTCACGGCCGGCGACCGCCGCCGGCTCCGCACCGCGGCCCGCACCGACCTGGTGCGGCGTGCCGCCGCCGAGCGGGCCTACGAGATAGCGTCGGGGAACGCCTGAGGCCGGCGGGCGGCGGGGCGCCGGATCAGCCGAAGCGCAGCGCGGCCGGGGGACGGTAGAAGCGGACCCGGCACCGCTCGCAACGGAACACCAATCGAAGTCCCAGCCGGCCGATCACCCCGGAGTCCCGCTCGTCGCACACCGGGCAGCGAGCTCGTTCCTCCACCAGCTCGACCGGCACCCTGCGCAGGGGCAGCTCCACCGGCTTGTACTTGCGTGCCATGCGCGATCTCCCTCCCACCTGGCTCGGTTCGTCGGACCGTGAGTGTCAATATACATGATAGCGCAGGTATCAGCAATATCCCGGTGGCTCGGGCCGCCGAGTGGGGTCTCCGGCACCCCGCCGGGGCGGACCGGGCAGCTTCGAGAGAGCCCCCGCCGGTTCGCGCGCGCGCCCGGAGGGCACGGCGACGGCCCGTGGGTATACTGGCTTGGAAATGACCCTCATCCCCTACGTCATCGAGACCACCAACCGGGGTGAGCGCGGGATGGACATCTACTCCCGCCTGCTCAAGGACCGGATCATCTTCATCGGCACCCCCATCGACGACCAGGTGGCCAACGTGGTCATGGCCCAGCTCCTCTTCCTGGCTGGCGAGGACCCCGAGAAGGACATCTGGCTGTACATCAACTCCCCGGGCGGATCGGTGTACGCCGGGCTCGCCATCTACGACACCATGCAGTACGTCGAGCCGCGGGTCGGCACGATCTGCATGGGGATCGCCGCCTCGATGGCGGCGGTGCTGCTCGCCGGGGGCGCCCCCAAGCTCCGCTACGCCCTCCCCAACACTCGGATCCTGATCCACCAGCCCAGCGGAGGCTTCAGCGGCCAGGCCGCCGACATCCAGATCCACGCCCAGGAGATCCTCCGGATCCGGGCTCGCATCGACGAGATCCTCGCCCAGCACACCGGCAAGCCGATCGAGGTGGTCACGCGCGACTCGGATCGGGACTTCTTCATGAGTGCCGAGGAGGCGAGGACCTACGGGCTGATCGACGAGATCATCCAGGCCCGGCCCCAGAGCACCGGGGACGGATCATCCCCGCGAGCGACCAGCGGCAACGGTGCGAGCTCCTCCCACGACGACGACGCCGGTGGCCCGGCGGTCGGGGGCGGCGCCGCCGCCCGCTGAGGCGGGCACGATGCGGGTGAGCAGATGACCGACCGCGAGGATCGTCGCCGGCACACTCGCTGCTCGTTCTGCGGCAAGGGGCAGGAGCAGGTTCGCAAGCTGGTCGCCGGTCCGGGCGTCTACATCTGCGATCAGTGCATCGACCTCTGCCGGGAGGTGCTGGAGGAGGACAACCGCTCGACCTCGCAGAAGCGGGTCAAGTCGGGGATGATGCCGACCCCGCAGGTCATCATGGCGTCCCTGGACCAGCACGTGGTCGGCCAGGAGCACGCCAAGAAGGTCCTCTCGGTCGCCGTCTACAACCACTTCCGGCGGATCGCCAACAGCAAGGCCAACAGCGACATCGAGCTCCAGAAGTCCAACGTGCTGCTGGTCGGACCGACCGGGTGCGGCAAGACCCTGCTGGCACAGACCCTGGCCAAGATCATCGATGTCCCGTTCAGCATCGCCGATGCCACCAGTCTGACCGAGGCGGGCTACGTCGGAGAGGATGTGGAGAACATCCTGCTCCGGCTCATCCAGGCTGCGGACTTCGACATCGCGCGCGCCGAGCGCGGGATCATCTACATCGACGAGATCGACAAGATAGCCCGCAAGGCCGACAACCCCTCGATCACCCGCGACGTCAGCGGGGAGGGCGTGCAGCAGGCGCTCCTCAAGATCCTCGAGGGGACGGTGGCCAACGTGCCTCCCCAGGGCGGACGCAAGCACCCGCACCAGGATTTCATCCAGATCAACACCACCAACATCCTGTTCGTCTGCGGGGGCGCCTTCGACGGCCTGGAGAAGATCATCGAGCATCGCACCGGCCGCCGCGCGATCGGATTCACCAGCGAGCCGCTGAAGAAGGGACGGACCAAGGAGTCCACCAAGCTGCTCCGCGAGCTGCAGCCGGAGGACCTCCTCAAGTACGGGCTCATCCCCGAGTTCGTCGGCAGGCTCCCGATCGTGGTGACCCTCGACTATCTGGACGAGGACGATGTCGTCCGCATCCTCACCGAGCCCAAGAACGCGTTTGTCAAGCAGTACCAGAAGTTCTTCGCCCTCGACGACGTCGAGCTCGCCTTCCATGAGGGGGCTCTGCGGGCCATCGCCAAACGTGCCCTGGCTCGGGGTACCGGCGCGCGCGGTCTGAAGTCGATCATCGAGGACGTGCTGCTCAACAGCATGTTCGAGGTCCCCAGCCGTCCTGACATCAAGCGGTGCGTGATCACCGAGCAGTCCATCATGGATGGCGTGGAGCCGCTGCTGCTGACCGAGGAGCCGCGCCACGGGGCCGCCGAGCCGGAGGGGGGAGAGGCCGCCGTCGCCGACAAGTCGGCATAGCGGCTGCGCCCGGACTTCGTTCACGCATCCCGCCGGGCGGGCCGCGGGTCGCCGCCCGCCGCCGTCCACACCCCCGGGCCCCTGGGCGCCGCGCTCTCCGACCCCCTGCCCTGAGCGAGCGGGACGGCCCTTCATCGAACCCCCGCGCCGGCTGCCGGCTGCGGCCTGAGCGCAGCGCCGCCGCCGGAGCCCGCCCCTGATCCGACCGCCCGGCTCGCGCGGGGGCCCGCCCCGGGCCGGGCCTCGACCCCGGAGGCCGCCCGTATACTTCGGGCCACCCATGGAACCGAAGTTCAATTCGGCGGAGGCCGAGTCGCGCTGGCGCCACCGCTGGGAGGAACTGGGGGTGGGCCAGGCGGATGTCGCGTCCGAGCGCCCCGGCTTCACCATCGCCCTCCCGCCCCCGAACATCACCGCGCCGCTCCACATGGGCCACGCCATGGGCGGATCGATCCAGGACATCCTGGCCCGCCACCGGAGGATGCGGGGCGCGGAGGTCGAGTGGTGCCCGGGCACCGACCACGCCGCCATCGCCACCAACGCCGTGATCGAGCGCCAGCTCATCGCCGAGGGCACCAGTCGCGAGGCGATCGGGCGGGTCGCCTTCCAGGCTCGGGTCGATGCGTGGTACGAGGAGTGTGGCGGCCGCATCTACGAGCAGATGCGCCGGCTCGGCTTCACCTGCGACTGGCCGCGCTCCCGCTTCACTCTCGACGACGGCTACGTGCGAGCCATCCGCACCGTCTTCAAGGCCCTCTTCGACGAGGGTCTCATCTACCGCGGTCCGAGAATCGTCAACTGGTGCCCGCACGACCGGAGTGCCATCAGCGACGAGGAGATCGACTGGGTGGAGCACCACGACACCCTCACCGGCCTCCGCTACCCCGTGGAGGGCGGTGGGGAGGTGGTGGTGGCGACGGTGCGCCCAGAGACCATGCTCGGCGACACCGCGGTGGCGGTGAACCCGGAGGATGACCGCTACCGCCATCTGGTGGGCGGCCATGTCATCCTCCCGCTCACCGGCCGGCGGGTCCCGATCGTCGCCGACCCGGCTGTGGAGATCGGATTCGGCACCGGCGCCCTCAAGGTCACCCCCGGCCACGATCCCACCGACTACGAGATCGGAGCCCGGCACGGCCTGCCGATCATCACCGTCATCGCCCCCGACGGGACCATGGACGTGCCCGACCTTCCCCAGTTCCACGGGCTCACCGTGGAGAGGGCTCGCGAGCAGGTCACCGCGGCGCTGCGGGCGCTCGGAGTGGTGGTGGGCGAGGAACCCTACGTCCACGAGGTCAGCCACTGCGACCGCTGCCACCACGTCATCGAACCGCTGGTGAGCGAGCAGTGGTGGGTGCGCATGCCGACGCTGGCCGCCCCCGCCATCGCGGCGGTCGAGGGTGGGGAGGTCGAGCTTCCACCCCGAGCGATACCGTGACCAGTTCCTCACCTGGATGCGCGGCATCCGAGACTGGTGCATCAGCCGCCAGATCTGGCTCGGTCATGCCATCCCGGTGAGCACCTGCGCCGACGGCCATCGCTTCGCCTGGGTCGAGCCACCCCTCCGCTGCCCCAGCTGCGGCAGCGATCGCCTGGTGTCCGACCCCGACGTCCTCGACACCTGGTTCTCGAGTGCCCTCTGGCCCTTCGCGATCTTCGGCTGGCCCGACCAGACCGAGGACCTGCGGCGCTTCTACCCCACCCAGGCACTGGTGACCGCGGGCGAGATCATCAACCTCTGGGTGGCCCGGATGATCATGACCGGCCTGCGCTTCACGGGCAGCACGCCGTTCGACGACGTGATCATCACCTCGACCATCATGGCCCGTGACGGGACCCGGATGTCCAAGTCGCGAGGCAACGCCGTCGACCCCCTCGACGTCATCGACCGCTACGGCGCCGACGCCATCCGCGCGTGGGCTGGAGCGGTCGGGACCAGCGGTCAGGACGTGCGCTACGACGAGGAGAGGGTCGCCAGCTACCAGCGCTTCGCCAACAAGCTCTGGAATGTCACCCGCCTGCTGGTGACCGGCCTCGGCGACGGCGAGCGGATCGCGGTGCGGCCGGCGCCCGTTCCCGCCGAGGCACTGCTGGCCGAGGACCGCTGGATCCTCGGGCGCCTCGCAGAAGCAGTGGTCGCGGTCGACCAGGCGGTGGCCCAGTTCCGCTTCCATGACGCCATGGAACGCCTCTACACCGTGATCTGGCAGGATTTCTGCTCCGACTACATGGAGATCGTGAAGGTGCGGCTTCGGGACGGCGCGGACGGGCGGAGCAGTAAGGCTGCCGCAGCGACCGCGGTCACGGTGCTGGACTCCCTGCTCTGCGTGCTCCATCCGTTCATGCCCTTCGTCACCGAGGAGTGCGCCCAGCGGCTGCCGGAGCCCGCGCCCACCCTCCAGCGCCGCGCCTGGCCTGCGGTAGGTCCCGGGTGGGTCGACAGCGCGTGGGCGGGCGAGCGGGAGGGTGTCGACGAGCTGCTGGAGCTCGTCGGTCAGCTTCGCGCCCGGCGCCAGGAGGCGGGCATCAGCGCCGCCGATCGCACCCGTCACCCGGTGACCGTCCGGGGGGCCGCCCGGACCTCTCCCCGGTCGATCGGCGGAGGATCCTGGAGGCGCTGGTGCGGGTGCGCGTCGACGGCGGCGATGAGCAGCAGCCGGGGAGAGGGGAGGGGGCCATGGCTCAGCTCGCGATCGCGGGGAGCCTCGAGGCCGAGCTCCACCTCGGCGGGGGCGGGGGTGAGGAGCGGCTGCGGCGTCAGCTGATCGACGTGGAACGCCAGGTCGACCGGCTCCGCGGTCAGCTTGCCAATCCGGGGTTCCGGGAGCGCGCCCCCGAGTTCGTGGTCGAGAGGGCTCGCGAACAGCTCCGTGAGGCGGAGTTGCAAGCCGAGAGCCTGCGCCGCCGCCTGGGAGACGCCGCATGAGACTGCTTGCCGTGAACGGCACCTCGCTCCTCTACCTCGGCATCGTCCTGGTCTCCCTCTACGTCGCCCTGCTCCTGGTGGCCCTCGCCTACAACGTCGTCCGGGACGCGAGACGGCGCTCCGCCTCGATCCCCTTCGCCGTCTTCGCCTTCCTGCTGGCATTCATCCCGCCCTTCCTGGGAGCCCTCATCTACCTGGTGGTCCGCCCCCCCAGGACCCTGGACGAGGAGCGCTCGCTGGCGCTGGAGCAGCAGATCCTGGAGGAGCCGCCGACCAATGCTCCGGAGACCCGTCCCTGCCCCACCTGCGGGCGGGACATCGAGGAGGAGTTCGTCATCTGCCCGTACTGCCGCACGCAGTTCGCTCGGCGATGCGCCGTCTGCGAGCGGCGGCTCCGGCTCGGCTGGCCCGTCTGTCCCTACTGCGCGGCCGAGGTGGGCGCCCACACCCTGCCCCCCGCCCATCCCAGGTCCGCCGCCCCGCACTGAGCGGGGCTCTGATGCCCGTGCTCCGGGACGCTGACGGGGGACCGCGCCGGTGCTGAGCGTGGGGAACCGGCCCGCGCTCATCCTGGGCTTCCTGCTCCTCGGAGCGCTGGTCGACTTCCTCCTTCCCTCCTCGCGGGTGCTGCCCCGGCGCCTGGTCACGGTGGGCGCCATCCTCCTGGCGGGGTGGGCGGCGCTCAGCCTGGCGCCGTTGACCTCGAGCGGGCCGGTGATGGACTCGTTCGGCGACGCGGTGCACGGGGTGCCGCTGGTGCTCCGCGCCGATCAACCCGGGCTCGCCGTGGTGGTGGTGGCGCTGGTGGCGGCGCTCTTTGCGCTCGGCGCCGCGGATCGCCGGCCCGGTGAGGAGACCGCCCTCCTGGTCACGGTCGCGGGCGCCGCCCTGGCCGGGCTGGCCGGTAATGCGGTGATCCTCTTCGGAGGCGCCGAGATAGCCAGCGTCGGTGGTCTGATGATGGCCGCCGCCGGTGGGCGGCGGGTCAGCAGGGGCGCCGTCACCGCCTTCACGATCCAGCACGTCCTCGCGCTCGGACTGCTGATCGCGGCAGTTCAGCTCATCGTGGCGACCGGTACCAGCGACCCGTACGCGGTTCCCCCGACCGCGGTGGGTGTGGCGGTGGCGCTCCCCTGGGCCCTCGCCGGCGCGGGACGCCTGCTCACCGCGGGCTGGTGGCCGGGGGCCTCCGGTGGGCGGTCGACCCGAAGCTGGCTGGCGATCGGCGCCGTCCCCTGCGCCGCCGCCATCCTGCTGCGTTTGGACGCCGCCACCGGCGGCACCGTCGCCCCCGCCCTCACCGTCACCCTGGGCGTCGCCGGCGCCGCCGCGGCGCTGTGGGGCGCGGTTGCCTCCTGGCGCTGGCGGCACGAATCGCGCCGCGCCGGCCGCGGGCTGCTCACCGCCTCGGCCGGCACCCTGGTGGCGATCGCGGGCGTCCCCGGCGCCGCCGGTGGCTTTGCCGCGGGGCTGGTGGCCCTGGAGCTCGCCCTCCTGGCGGCGCCCGCCTGGAGCCTTCCCACCCGACCCAGCCGCCGCGGCCGGGCGCTGGCCGCCACCGCGCTCGCCGCCGCCGGCGGGCTGCCGCTCGGTTTCGGTGCCACCGCCGCCGTCCTCGAGCTGGGAGCGGTGGCGGCCATGGGTCGCCCCTACGCGCCGCTCCTGATCGCCCTGGGGGCGGCCGCGGCGATTGCCGCCGGAGGCGGACTGGTCGCGGCCCGACAGGCTCTGGGGTCGGCTGCGGCGCCCACCCGCGGCGAGGCGGCGGCCCCGCCCTCCGACGACTCCCCGAGGTCCGCCGGCCGCGCGGCCTCCGAGCTCGTGCCCCGCCCGGACGCCGTCCTCGCCCTGGTGGTGGGCGCGGTCGCGGCCCTGATCCCGGGAGTGGCGGCTCCCCTGCTCCTCGGCCCGCTGGTCGGCAGCGCCGCCCCGGTGGCCATCGACAGCGCGACCCTCCACGGGCCGGGCGGGCCGTGGCCGGGCGGCTATCTGAGCGTCGCCCTGATCGTCGTCCTGGTCGGCGTCGCCTGCGCCGGCCTGGTCATGGGGCGTCCGGTGCCCCACCCCGCCCACGGCGCCCAGGGTCCGCGTCCCCGCGCCGCCTGGGTCGGCCTGGTCAGGCCCCGGCGCCGCCTCGGGCCCGCCGCCCGGCACCTGGGAAGCGGCCTCGGCCGGGTCGACACCTGGCTGGTCGCCCAGCCGGGCCTCGTCTTCACCGTGGTGGTGGCCATCGCCGCCCTGGTCATCTTCCGCTACCTGTGAACCAGCCTCTCCTCGACCTCATCGCCTTCGCCGCCGGCGCCGTCGCCGTGCTCGTCGACCGGCGCCGGGCGGTGCTCGCCGCCTCGGTGGTGGTCGCCCTCGGGCTGGCTCCGGCGGCCGCCCTCTACGGCGGTGGGGGGGCGGTGCTGGTCCTGCTCGGTGCGGGCGCCGCGGCGGTGGTGGCGGTCCCCCTGGTCGGGGTGGTGGCGGCCAGGGGTGGTCCCGGTCACGGGCTCGATCCGCTCCGCCCGGTGGGAGCCCGCGAGGGACTCTTCGGGCCGCGCAGCGTCCGGGTCGGGGGCGGCGTCGTGGTCCTGGTGGCGGGGTCGTGGGTCAGCTTCAACGTGCCCGTCGGCTCCATCGTCGCCGTCCAGGGAGCCCTCTTCCCGGTCGCCTTCATCTTCCTCTGCGGGGTGCTCCGCCTCTTCCTCGCCCGCAACCTCACCGACCTCGCCGCCGGCGTGGCGGTCATCGCCCTGGCGGTGGGTGTCGGGTGGCTGCTGCGCGGAGGCAGCGATCCGCTCCCCGCCGCCGCGGGGGTGATCGCGATCGCCCCGGTGGCGGTGGTGATGGAGGCCTGGCTGGCGGCCCGCCGGCGCCGCGAGCCCCCGGTGCCCGCGCCATGAACGCAGCCTGGTTGGCGGCGGCCTGGGTCGTCGTCGGAGCGATCGCCGGTCTCGGCCCGCGCCGCCTCCGCCGCCTCACCGCCCTGATCGCCCCGGTGCTCCTGGTCGCGCTCAGCCTCCTCACCGCCCAGGGGGGGCCGCGCCCGGACCAGCTCGGGGGCGGAGCCGTGGCCCTCCCCCGCGAGGCGGCCGGCCTCCTCTCCGCCGCGGGCGCCGCCCTCTGGCTGTGCCTGCTCCTGGCCGATGAGCTCGACGGTCGCGAGCTGCTCGGGATCGGCGCGGTCGGGGGTGCCGCGGTGCTCCTCCTCTCCGCCGGGACGCCCCTCCTCTTCGGGGTGGCGGCCCTCCTGGGCGCCGTCGCGCTCACCCTCCGCTGGGTCAGCGCCGCGCCGAGCCGCGCCACCCTCGCCGCCGGCCGGATCGCCGGCACCGGAGCGGCCGCGCTGGTCGCGGCCGGCGTTCTCCTCCCCGCCGTCTCGCCGGATTCCCAGCCCGGGGTGGTCGGAGGGCTCCTGGTGGTGGGCGTGATCGCCATCGCCGCGCTGGTCCCGCTGGGGGGCTGGGCGGCCGGCGCGCTGGTCGACCTGCGTCCCCCGGAGATCGCGGTCTGGCTCCTCCTCCTCGCGCCGGCCGTGCTGGTCAGCGCCTTCTCGATCCCGGGCGCATTGCCCCTGCTCGCCGGCCTCACCTTCGAGCACACCCTGCTCGCCTGCGGGCTGATCAGCGCGGTGTGGGGCGGCGCGATGAGCCTGCGCGCCGGACTGCCGACCCGCTACGGGCGGGTCGCCCTCGCCGACCTGGGCCTGGTGGCCGCCGGCGCCGGCACCGGCGAGCCGGTGGCGGTCGCCGGAGGTCTGGTGCTCATCCTCACCCACCTGGTCGCAGCCCCCCTCCTCCTCCAGAGGCCGAGGCCCGGGCTCGGATCCCCCCGCCGGCTGATCTGGCTGGCCCTCTGCGGACTGCCTCCGTCGCCGGCCTTCTGGGGACGGTTCCTGGTGCTGCAGGCGTGCGTCGCCTTCAGTGGCGTGGTCGGGGCGGCCTGCGTGGTCGCGGGCGGGCTGGTCACCGTGGCGGTGGTGATCACGGTCGCGCGGGGGGAGCCCGGAGCGGGCCGGCCCGCGCCCCCTCACCGGGTCGCCGCCGGGTGGGTCCTCGCCGCCGTCGCCCTGACCGTGGGCCTGCTCCCCATCGCCGCCATCCATCTCGTCTTCGGGCCCACCACGTGAACGCGCTCGCATTGCTCAAGGCCTGCCTGGCGGTGGCCGTCTACCCCGGCACCGCCTACCTGGGGGCGGTGGCCGTCGCCGTCGCGGTGGCCGGCCGGCTGCCCGCCGGCCTCCGTCCGGCCCAGCTCGATGAGCTGATCGCCGCGGTCGGGGTGGCGGCCGCCTCAGGGCTGCTGGCGCTCCCCAGCTCCCCGCTCTTCGGCCTGCCCAGCGGTGTCAGCCTGGCCGTGCTGGTGACCGCCATCGCCGCCGGCATCGCCTGGGCGACCACGGAGCGGTGGCCCTGGCACCGGCTGGTGGCGGTGGCGGCCGCGCTGGCTCCGCTCCTGGGGCTGGCTTCGGCCGCCCTCACCCTCGACCTGCGCACCATCGCCGCCGCCAGCGGGCAGGTGGGGGCCGCCCGCCCCTGGGCGGTCGCCGCCATCCTGCTGGCCGTGCCCGCGGTGATCCGCCCCTTCGACCGTGACACGGCACGACCGGGCCGGGCCGCGCTGGTGGCCGCGATCGGGATGGCCTGCTTCTCGCTCGCCGGTTTCGCCGCCCTGGCGGGCCGCAACGCCCTGGCGGTGGCCGGGTTCGGCGCCCTCGCCGTGGTCGTCTACGCCGGAGTGATCGGCGCCGCCCGGCGGTTCCTGGCAGCCGCCGGTCCGGTGCTCGGGGTGCTGGCCGTCGTGCCGGCCGCGGTCGCCCTGGTCGTCGCCCTCCGCTGAGGCCGGCCCGCACGGAGCCGGTTCACCCAATAATTGGATCAATAAGGGCAAGCGTAACCATTCAAACTCAGTAGAGCCCCTGGCGGATGGTACGATCGCTTGCGGGTGGGGTCACACGCGGGGGAGAGGACCGAGACATCACGCACTGGCTGAGGGGCGCATGACCGACCCAGACGAGCACTTGCCCGGCGTTCGAGTGGCGTCCCCGTTTCGCCATGGGGGCTCGCGAATCTCCACCCCGCCGGCGGTGCGCATCGTGCTCGCGTCGTCAAGCCCGCGGAGGCGTGAGCTGCTGACCCGAGCCGGGATACGCTTCGCGGTTGCCGAACCGCCGCCGGATCCACCCCTTCCTCCCGGGATGTGCGCCGACCTCGGCTGCCAGCTGATCGCCCGCCAGAAGGCGGTGGCGGTCGCGGAGCGCGTCGAGCCGGGCAGCTTCGTGGTCGCGGCGGACACCGTGGTGGTGGGCCCGCGCGGCCCGCTCGGGAAGCCGGGGACCCCTGAGGTCGCCATGCGCATGCTCACCGAGCTGCGCGGGCGGCGGCACACGGTCCTCACCGGCATCTGCGTGCTGAGAACCGGCACCGAGAGTGAGGCGCTGTCGGTCTCACGCTCGCTGGTCAAGATGCGCGACTTCTCCGACCAGGAGATGCTCACCTACGTCGCGAGCGGCGAGCCCCTCGACAAGGCGGGTGCCTACGCCGTCCAGGGAGCCGGCGGGGACCTCGTCGAGGCCGTCAGCGGGCGTGTCGACACCGTGGTGGGGCTGGATGTCGCCCTCACCCTCCGTCTGCTCGCCGAGGCCGGGTTTCCTGATCCGCTCCCTCGAGCCACCGACGTTCCGCTGACGCCGCCCCGGCGCGAGCGCCGCCCTCTGGCGCCGATGCGCGCCGCCCAGAGGGTGTGAGCCACTCGCCGATGGGTCCATCGCGGTTCCGGCGGGTCCTCTGCTGGGCCGGCGGACTGGCCGCCCTGCTCGGCGGGCTGGCCGCCGCCGGGTGCGGGGGAGGGGTGGCCGACCTCAGCGTCAAGCTGACGCTCCCCTCCGGGGCGGCCACGGTCGCACCGGGCGAGTCGGTGAGATTCGTGATCACGGTCAAGGACATCGGCTCCCAGGGCACCTCGGGCCTCACGGTCACCGCCGGGCTGCCGGCGGATTTCCGCTACACCCACACCGAGTCACTGACCGGGAGCGGCGTCCGCACCAGCCCCGTCGAGGCGCAGGGCAACAGCCAGCAGCCCACCTGGGGCGTCTGGGTGATGAGCCCCGGTGACAACGTCGCGATCACCTTCGACGCCCTTGCCGGGGGCAGCCCGGGGGCCTACAGCATGACCGCGAGCGCCTCGGGGGCCACCACCAACGGCAGCACCCAGAGCAACGCGCTCGCTCTCAAGCTGAGCCAGGCTCCGCTGCTCTCGGCGTCGGTGTCGGTGAGCCCGAGCCAGGCGGTCCCGGGCGAGGACGTGACCTACCAGGTCACCGTCCTCAACACCGGCACCGGGCCGGCCGATGAGGTGAGCATCACCGTCACCCTGCCGCCCGTCTTCATCTACGACGGCGGCATCCAGATCCGGGGGACTCCGGCCGCAGCGGCGGCACCGACCCGGTGCAGGGCTCCGAGCTGCCGTACTTCGACGGCTTTGAGGTCCCCCCGCAGAGCGGGGCCACCCCCGGCGAGCTGATCCTCAAGTTCGACGCTCAGGTGCTCTCGTCGGCGGGGGCGCAGGGCTCCTACCCGTGTGGGGTGCAGGTGCTCGGCGACGCCGGCGTGGAGCGGGTCGAGATCGCGGACAGCGCTCCGGTCCAGGTCACCTGATCGCGGGCACGCCCGGCTCAGGTCGGTGACGGGGCCGCGAGCCCCACCGCCAGGACGCGGTGACACTGGGCGTCGACGGTCATCCGGATGGCGATCCGCCGGAGCGCTCGCGACGGGCTGGAGGCTGGCGTCCAGGCGGCGGCCCCCCGGTCGAGGACCGGTCCGACCGGCTCGGTGAAGGTGGCGACCGCTTCGACCGGCGCTCGGGGGTCGGCGTGCCAGCTGACCGCGAGGCTGAGCTCGGAGGGGTCCCCGGCGGCGGGCCGGTCGAGCCGCCCCGGCGCCAGCGCCCTCAGCTCGCGCCGAGCCTCCGGTGCGACGTACTCGAGAAGGGGGTTTCGCCCCGCCCGGATCCGCGCGACGTCCTCGACGAGCCTCTCGGCGAGGTCGATGATCCGCCGCCGCCGTGGGTCCGGCTCGGCGTCCTGGCCGGAGAGCTCTCCCGCGGCCGGGGCCCCGGCCATGTCGCGGAGCTCCAGCTCGGCGCCGTCGACCACGCCCAGGGCGCCGAGGGTCGAGGCGGGTGGGAACGGATCGCCGCCGAGCGGCCCGAGCGCCCAGCGGCTCCAGGCTCGAGGCTCCGGCTCGCAGTGACGGACCAGCTCGGGGACGATCGCGGCGACCTCGGTGTCGTCCGGAACCGCCAGGTCGGCCTCTCCGCCCGGCCCGGTGACGGTGACGAGGACGGTGCCCATCGGGGGCCTCGGCGGCCCGTGCTCAGGTGAGGACGGCGTCGCGCCGCGCGGTGGCCGCCAGCAGCTCGCGCGCCGACCGCGCCACCCCGTCCGCGTCCAGTCCCAGCTCGCTCAGCAGCAGCGCCTGGGCGCCGTGCTCGACGAAGCGATCGGGGATCCCGAGCCGGCGCACCGGAACGGCCACGCCGGTGTCCCCGAGCAGCTCGGCGACGGCGCTCCCGAAGCCGCCCACCCGGGTGCCGTCCTCGACCGTCAGCACCGCGCGGTGAGCCGCGGCCACGTCGGCCAGGTGGGGGTCGACCGGCTTGACGAAGCGGGCGTCCACGACCGTGGAGCTGATCCCGTCCGACTCGAGCTGGGCTGCCGCCTCGAGGGCCACCCTGACCATCTTCCCCACCGCGATGATGGCGATGTCGTCGCCCTCACGGCGGGTGACCGACCGGCCGATGGTGAGCGGCTCGAGGGCGGCGGTCGCCGTGGCCGGCGCGGACCCGCGCGGGTAGCGGAAGGCGAACGGCCCGTCGTGGGCCAGCGCGGTGGCCAGCATCCGGCGCATCTCGTCGGGGCTGCTCGGCGCGCCCACCACCAGGTTGGGGATGCAGCGCAGGTAGGCGAGGTCCAGCATGCCGTGGTGCGAGGGCCCGTCGTCGCCCGTGATCCCGGCCCGGTCGATGACGAAGGTCACCGGCAGCCGGTGCAGGCAGGCATCGCAGGCGATCTGGTCGAAGGCGCGTTGCAGGAACGACGAGTAGATGCAGACCACCGGGCGGAGCCCCTTCATGGCCAGCCCGCTGGCGAAGGTGACCGCGTGCTGCTCGGCGATGCCCACGTCGAAGAAACGATCCGGGTACCGTTCCGAGAACTCGAGCAGGCCCGTCGACGAGGCCATGGCCGCGGTGATGGCGACGATCCGTGAGTCCTGCTCGGCCGCCTCGAGCAGGGCCTCGCCGAAGAGGTCGGTCCAGGAGACCGCCTTGCTGGTGAAGCTGCCGTCCTCGGGGTTGAAGCTGGAGACGCCGTGGTACTTGTCGATCTCGTCCTGCACCGCCGGGGCGTAGCCGTTGCCCTTGTTGGTCACCACGTGGATGACTACCGGCCCGCGGTACGCGGCGGCGTCCCGGAGCGCCCGCTCCAGGGCGGGGATGTCGTGCCCGTCGATCGGGCCACCGTACTTGAGACCGAGGGTCTCGAAGATCGAGGTGGTGGAGACCAGCTGCTTCAGCGATTCCTTCACCCGCTTGGCGGCCTGGTACGCGGAGTCGCCGACCAGGGGGAGATGACGCAGGGTCCGCCCGGTGGCGTCCTTGGCGGCCTCGTAGGTGGGCGAGAGACGGAGCTGCCCCAGGTTCTCCGCGATCCCCCCGATGGTCGGGGCGTAGGAGCGCCCGTTGTCGTTGAGGATGATGATCAGATCGGGCCGCAGGTGACCGATGTTGTTGAGCGCCTCGTAGGCCATGCCGCCGGTCAGCGCCCCGTCGCCGACCACGCAGACCACCTTGCCGGCCTCGCCGGTGAGCTGCCGCGCGCTGGCCAGAGCCAGCGCGTAGCTGAGCCCGGTGGAGGCGTGGGAGTTCTCGACGATGTCGTGCTCGGACTCGCCCCGGTTGGGATAGCCGGAGAGCCCGCCGCGCTGACGCAGCCGATCGAACCCGGCCAGCCGCCCGGTCAGCATCTTGTGGACGTAGGCCTGGTGACCGGTGTCGAACACCAGCGCGTCGCGTGGCGAATGGAAGACCCGGTGCACGGCGACGGTGAGCTCGACCACGCCCAGGTTGGGCCCGAGGTGGCCGCCGGTCCGCGAGACCGCCGCCACCAGGAACTCGCGGATCTCGGCGCAGAGGCGGCTCAGATCCTGGGGGCTCAGGCCGCGCAGGTCGTCGGGGGAGGCGATCTCGTCGAGCAGCATCCAGATCCCAGTGTATTCGCTCCGCAGGGCGCTCCCGGCGGTCCCGGGTGCCCGGCCGGGCATCATACCGGGCGATGGCGCCCGCCGACCCGCGCAGCCTGCTCCTCGCCGCCGCCGCCGACCCCGCCTCCGACATCGCCGAGGCGGCGCTCTGGATGGCTGCCGAGGACTCGCCCGGCATCCGGCCCGAGCCCTGGCTCACCCTGCTCGACGATCTCGCCGGGGAGCTCGACGGCGTGGCTGCGGACCCTCCCTCGGCGGCCATGGCGGCGGTGCTCCGCACCCGGCTCAACCTCCACGGGGCCGGCGGCGGCGACCCGCGAACCCACTACCTCAACTCGGTGATGGAGCGCGGGGCCGGAACCCCGATCGCCTGCGGGGCGATCTGGATGGGGGTGGGACGGCGCGCCGGGATCCGGGTGGAGGGCATCGCGCTTCCCGGGCACTTCGCGGTGAGGGTCGAGGGCCTGGTGGTCGACGCCTGCTCCGGCGAGCCGCTCGATGACGAGGCGCTGCTCCGGACCGCCGGGCGCCACCTCGGCCACGAGCCGGAGCGGGTCGAGCCCCGCTGGCTGGAGCCGGCCACGCCGCGCCGGATCCTGGCCCGGATGTCACGCAACCTCCGGGGCTGCTATGCCAGCCTGGAGGACTGGCCGCTGGCGCTGCTCGCCGCCGATCGCTGCGTCGATCTCCTCCCCGACGAGCCCGCCGAGCGGCGCGACCGGGGCCTCCTCCTCTGGCAGATGGGCCGGCCCCAGGGCGCCCTGCGTGACCTCGGCGACTACCTCGCCACCGCGCCCGCCGACGCCCCGGATCGGGGCCACGTGAACGAGGTCGTGGGCAGGCTCCGCTCCTTCCTCAACTGAACCGTCCACGGATGCCGGTCCGGCATCCGGCGGCTCGGGCGAGGTCGGCGGGCTCGTAGACTCGGTGCTGCTGGCCCGTGGACCTGGGGGAGCGTGAGATGGATGAGACGGCAATCGAGCTACCCGACTTCGACCTGGCCACCGGTGGAGGCGGCAGGCTCCGCAACGCCGACCTGCTCGGCCACCGGACCGTTCTCTACTTCTACCCCAAGGACGACACGCCCGGATGCACCCTGGAGGGACGGGAGTTCACCCGGCTGCTGCCGGAGTTCGAGCGCGCCGGGGTGGCCGTGTACGGGGTCTCGCCGAACTCCGGCGAGAGTCGACGACGCCTTCGCCGCCAAGTGCGAGCTGGGCATCCCGCTGGTCAGCGACCCGGACCGCCGGCTGATCGACTTCCTCCAGCTCTGGGTGACCAAGTCGAAGTACGGGCGCGAATACATGGGGGTCGACCGCTCCACGTTCCTGATCGGACCCGACGGCCGCATCGCCCGCGAGTGGCGGACGGTCAAGCCGGAGGGGCATGCGGACGAGGTGCTGGCCGCGGTCCGGGGCGGCGCGGACCCGGCCTGAGACGCCCCGACGCCTCCTCAGCGCGCGGGCGGACGCACCCGCCTCGATGATCTCCTCCGCAAGCGGGTCATCTTCGTCGCAGGCAAGGGGGGGACCGGCAAGACCACCATCGCCGCGGCGCTGGCGCTGATCGCGGCCCGCCGCGGGATCCGGGTGCTCGCCGTCGAGGTGGACGCCAAGGGCGACCTGGCGGAGGCCCTGGGGCATGCGCCGGTGGGCTTCCGCCCGGTGGTGGTGCAGCGCAACCTCTCGGTGATCGCCCTCCATCCCGAGGACTCGTTCCAGGAGTACCTCGCGATCTTCTTCAAGGTTCCCCGCTTCACCCGTCTCACGCCGCTGGCCGGCGTCTTCGACTTCGTGGCCACCGGGGTTCCCGGTCCGCGGGACATGCTGATGGTGGGCAAGATCGCCCATGAGGAGCGCCGCCGCGAGGCCGACCGGAACCCGGTGTGGGACCTGATCGTGGTCGACGCGACCTCGAGCGGTGAGATCCTCCCCCAGCTCACCGCCGCGCGATCGATGCGACGGCTGGTGCGGGGCGGCATGCTCGGCTCGCAGCTCGACTTCGTCGACGCGATGGTCACCGACCATCGCAAGACCGCCCTCTGCATCACCGCCCTCGCCGAGGAGATGCCGGTCACGGAGGCGCTCGATCTCCACGACGAGGTGGTGCAGCACACCGAGATCGGCCTGGGGCCCTGCTTTCTCAACCGCACCGTGGCCTCGGTGTCGTCACCGCGGCAGCGCCGGCTGGTCGAGCTGCTGGCCGATGCCGGGCACGCCCGGGCCGCGGCCCAGGTCCTCGGTGACGGGGTGGACAGCCTGGTCGCCGGGGTCAGGCTGGTTGATGCCCTCAACCGGAGCGGCCAACCCTTCGCCCGCCGGCTCGCCGCCCGCATGTCGGTCCCGGTGGTGTCGGTGCCCCTGGTCGCGGCCCGCTCCGGGCTCGCCACCACCCGGGCGGTGGCGGCGTCCATGGAGGCCGAGGGATGAGCCGGCCACCCACCGACCCCGCCACCCCCAGGCTGGCCGAGCTGGTGGGCGGCCTCGAGGTCGTGATCTGCTGCGGCAGCGGCGGGGTGGGGAAGACGACCCTGAGCGCCGCCCTGGCGGCCGCCATCGCCGCCACCAGCGACCGGCGGGTGATGGTGCTCACCATCGACCCGGCCCGGCGGCTCGCCACCGCCCTGGGCATGAGCGAGATCGGCGCCGACCCGGTCACGGTTCCCGCCGCCCGGCTCCGTGAGGCCGGCCTGCCGCTCCGCGGCGAGCTGGTGGCGGCGATGCTCGACCAGAAGTCGGTGTGGGACCGGATGGTCGAGCGGCACTCCCCGAACCGCCAGGTGGCGCGACGAATCCTGAGCAACCGCTTCTACCAGGGCATCAGCGACGCCTTCGTCGGGAGCCATGAGTACGCCGCCATGGAGGCCCTCTACGAGCTTCACGAGGAGCGCGAATACGACTGCCTGGTGATCGACACCCCTCCCTCGCGCTCCGCCCTGGATTTCCTGGAGGCGCCGGAGCGGATCTCCGACTTCGTGGGGGCGCGGCTCCTCTCCTGGCTCGCCGGGCCGTCCCGGCTCGGCTTCCACGCCATGAACCTGGCCGCCGCCCCGCTCCTGCACATCGCCGACCGGCTGCTGGGCAGCGAGCTGCTCGGGGAGCTCGGCGACTTCGTCGCCGACCTCCAGACCCTCTACGGGGGCGTGCAGCAGCGAGCCCGGGCGGTCAGCCGGCTGCTGCGCAGCTCTCGGGTCGGCTTCGTCGTGGTCACCACCCTGGAGCCCGCCGCGTTCGCCGAGGCCGAGCACTTCGTCACCAAGCTCGAGGAGCTCTCCATGCCGCTCCGGGCGGTGGTGGTCAACCGGGTGCTCCCCAGCTTCCTCACCGACGAGGCCGGCGTCCGTGCCGCCGAGGTGCTTGCCGACCATCGCGGTGCCCAGGCGCTCGGCCGAGCGCTGGACGTCGCGGTGGATCCGGTGGCGGCCGCGTCCCTGGGCCGGTCCCATCGGCTGCTCTCGGAGCTCGCCCAGCGAGAGGCGCGCCAGCTCACCCGGCTGGCGCGCCTGGTCGACGTGCCCACGGTTCGGGTGCCGCTGATCACCGCTCCGGTCAGCGACCTCGAGGGCCTGGTCCGGGTGGCTTCGGCATTCTGACCCGGGGCTGCCCCAGCCGGCGTCGGCTTCGCGCTACCCCACCGACCCGGGTCGGAACGACGGTTCGGGCGGCAGCGATGCCGGCTCGGGCAAGCCCACCGGCGCACCCAGGTCGATGATCGCCGTCGTCTCCGGGTCGCCCAGCCCGACCAGGGTGGCGGCAATCCCCGGGTCGGTGGTGGTGACCACCAGCTGGTTGGTTGCAGACAGCTGCGACAGGAACTCGAGCAGCCCGCGGCGGCGCGCCGGGTCCGCCGAGGCGAGCGGCTCGTCGAGCAGCAGCGGCATCGACTCGCCGGCGTCGCCGAGCACCTCGCAGAGGGCCAGCCGGAGCAGCAGCGCCACCTGGTCGCGGGTTCCGTGGGAGACGACGTCGAGCCCGACCAGCTGGTCACGGTCGCCGGATGCGAGTGCAACCGCGAAGTGCTCCACGTCGACGTTGACGTCCGAATAGTGGTCGCCGGTGAGCAGGGCGAGACGGTTTGAGACCGATGCCGCCAGGCGGGGCGCGAGGCGTTCGTGGACATCCCGGCCGGCGGCGTCGATCATGGCCACCGCACGCTGGAGCGCCTCCTGCTGGCGAAGGGCACGGTCACGGGCGGCGGTGACCGTCAGCCGCTCGTCCTCGAGGTCGGGGAGGGAGGGCAGGCTGCCGGTGAGCCCCTCGATGCGCGCCTCGAGCGTCCGGGCGGCGGTGGAGGCGGTGGTGGCGCGCTCCCGCGCCGACGCGGCGGCCCGTTCCAGCTCGTCGAGCCCGCCCGCGTCGGTCGGGACGCTCTCCTCGGAGGCTTCCGCGGAGCCGTCCCGGCGGCCCAGCTCGGCGGCCAGCTCGGACCGCCGGCGGGCGATCGTCTCGAGGTCGGCGCCGTCGACCCGCTGGCGGCGGCGGACCTCGGCGAGCGCGGCGGCGAGGCGGTCGTGCTCCCGCCGGTGGGCGCAGGCGTCACGGAAGGCGGCCACCGCCGCCGCGGGCGGCAGCCCGGGATCCACGCCCGCCGCGGCGGTGACCTGCCGGATCCTGGCCTCCACCGTCCCGGCGGCGGCGCGGGTCCGGGCGGCCTCCTGGCCGAACGCGCCGAGCTGGATCTCGCGCTCGGCGAGGCCCGCGTCCTCGGCCTCGAGCTCGCGGCGCCGCCTGGCCAGCCGGGCCGCATCGTCGACCGCGGCGAGCGCCACGGTCGCGGTCTCCACAAGGGCCTCACTGCGGGACCCGGCCGGCGGGCGGCCCGGAGCCACGACCCCGGTCTCGCGAGCCAGGTCGAGACAGCCGTCGACCAGCGCCTCGAGCTCCGCGCGGGCGCGGGTCTGATCGGCCCTGTGGACCTCGGCGAGGGCCGCCTGCTGCCGGCGCTCGTCGTGGAGGCTGCGCGCGGCGGGGAGGCGGGCCCCCAGCCTCTCGAGAGCGACCGGGCTGAGGTCCAGACCCGGGAGCCGGTCCGCGAGATCGCGGCGGGCCGCCCCGCCGGCGCGCTGTGCGAGGCCGCCGGCGGCAGCGAGCCCGGCCACCACCACCACGGCGGCGATCGCCGCCAGCAGGGCCGCCATCCGGTCGCCCGCCGACGCGAGGCCGGCGGCCGCAACCGCCCCCGCCAGGGTGAGCGCGCCCATCAGCCCGAGGACCAGCCGGACGTGCCCCGCCGCCGAGCGCGCCGCCTCCACCAGGCGGGCGACCGTCTCGAGCTCCCCGGGGTCGACCGACCCGAGGCCGGTCACCGCGATCTCGCGGCGCAGCGCCTCGTCCCGGGACGTGATCGCGAGCTCGGAGTCCCTGCGCGCGATGGCGGCCACGATCTCGACGCGCCGGCGCAGGCGATCCGCCTCGTCGACCGCCGCCAGGGCGACCGATGGCGCCTCGGGCAGCGCCCGGAGGCCCGCGGTGATCTCGGAGCGCCGGCGGCGGACGGCCTCCATGGGCTCCGCCGCCGCCGCCCAGCGGGCCTCGGCCTCATCGGCGGCCCGCGACACCTGGTGCAGCTCCCCCCCCAGGGCGATGACCGCCGCCTCCGGCTCCAGCGGGAAGGTGGCGTAGCCCGCCTCGGCCTCCAGGGCGGCGACCAGCGAGATCGCCTCGTCGCCGGCCAGCCGGATCTCGGCCTCCTGGTCGCCGAGACGGGCGATCCGCGCCCGGATCCAGGAGCGCTGGGCTGCCATCGCCTCCTCGGCGCAGCGCCCGGCCTCGGCCTCGAGCCCCCGCAGCCGCACCTCCTCGCCGGCGAACGACCCGAGGCGCTGCTGGGCCGTGGCGATCTCGAGGTCGAGGCGTCGAGCCTGGGCCACGGCGACCCCCAGCGGGCTTCCGGAGCGCCGCTCCGAGCCAACCCGCTGGAGGGCGTCCCCCAGCCGCTTGATCGCCTCCGCCGCGGTCGACCCCTCGGCACCGGCGTCGATCAGCCTCTCGAGCGCCTCGCGCAGGCGCCCCGCCTGCTGCGGCGCCGCCTCGGCCGCCGCGAGGTGGAGACCCTCCTCACCGAGCCAGGCCGCGGCGCAGAAGACCGCTTCGTCGATCCCGAGGTGGAAGCGGCCGGGGCAGACGGTCCGGCCCACCCGGAACTGCTGGGTGACGTCGCCCCCGCCCAGCTCGTGGACCTGGGCCTGCACCCGGTCGTGGTCGAAGCTCTGGGCCACGCGCAGCCGGCGCCCTCCATCCAGGCTGTAGGTGAGGGTGAGACCGAAGCGGCCCGGTGCCCAGGGCAGCCAGCGCGCCCAGTCGCTGCGCTCGCGCGGCCGTCCCGGGCCGCCCGCGTCGAGGCCGTAGAGGGCGGCGCGGATGGCGCGGTGCAGCGTCGACTTGCCGGATTCGTTGGGCCCGAGCACCACCGTGATCCGCTCCCCGAAGTCGAAGCGCCGCTGGCGCAGCCGGCCGAAGCCGGTGACCTCCAGCCGCTCCAGCCTCATCGGAGCCCCACCTCGCTGCCGGCAAAGGCCTCCAGCCCGTAGCGGAGGGCATCGCCGACCACGGCCTTCTCCTCGGCGCTCTCGGCCGCGGCCAGCGCCGCCACCGCGATGCGCACGAAGGCGCCGCGTGTCGTCCCCTCCTCGGCGAGTGCCTCGAGGTCGGTGGCGGGCGCGGTCAGGTCCCTGATCCTCAGCGCGGCGACGCCGGTGGCCTCACGCACCGCGCTCTCGCAGTCGAAGAGATCGACCCCCAGGCTGGGCGGTATCGCTCCGACCAGGTCGACGCGGAGCGTGGTCCGTTCCAGGGGGAGGCCGGCGGTCGCCGTGAGCACCTCGGCGCTGACCCGATCGACGGTCGCGGTGATGCTGCCCACGCCGTCGAGGCGGCACTCGACGATGCCCGCGTGCCAGCGGTTGGTGTCGATGGCGGTGCACCGGACCTCACCCCGGCCGCCGATCTCGACCACCACCGGCCCCCGCGGGCCGCTCTCGTCGAAGGCGAGCGGCTCGGGGCTGCCCGGGTAGACGAGCCCGCTCTCCAGGTCGATCCGGCGGCCGTGGTAGTGGCCGCAGAGCGCCAGGGCGTAGCCCCGCTCCCGGATCTCGGCGGCCGCGAAGGGACCGTGGACTCCCTTGCCCGCGGGGCGGCTGCCCGTCTCCGCCCCGTGGAAGAGCGCCAGGTGGACGCCGTCCCCCGGCCGGTGACGGCGGCCCGACCCGGCCGCGAGCCCGCCCTCCAGGGGGTTGCCGGTCCAGGCCGGCTCCTGGTGCCCGAGACCCCAGACGGTCAGGCCCTCGGTGAGCTCCAGGGGCTCCAGCCGGGAGCCGCGGAAGACGTGGACGTTCTCCGGCCACCGGGTCCTGAGGTAGATGCTCCCGGGCACCAGGGGGTCGTGGTTGCCGGGGGCGAGCAGCACCCGAATCGGCGCCCAGGAGGCGAAGGTCTCGACCAGGAACTCCGCGGTCTCGGCGCCGGCGCGCTCGTGCTCGAAGAGGTCGCCGCCGACGGTCACCGCGCCGCAGCCCCGCTCCTGGGCGACCTCGCCGGCCCGGCGGAGCGCCTCCCGCAGCCCCTGGCGGCGGCGACGGGCCAGCTCCCCATGGCAGCCCATCAGGGCGAAGGGGCGATCGAGGTGGAGGTCGGCGATGTGGAGGAGCCGGTACGTCATCTCGTGCGGGACCGTTGCGAACGTCAGTTCGCGACTGACCCTACCAGGGGCCGGCGCCGGGGTCAACCCGGGCGGTGACGCGTGTGGGCGGTGACGCGGGAACCGTCGCGTGATTAGATTGACCAAGGCTCGAGGCCGAGGAGGGGAGAGGTTGAGGGGTGCGCAGCGCGGCCGCCGCCGGTCCGCCCACCTGCTCATCGTCCCGCTGGCGGGCAGCGTGCTGGCGTTCGCCGCCGCGCCGCTCAGCCCCCTGACCGCCGGGGCGGCGGGGCTCTCCTTCACCAACTCCGCCGTCGAGGGTGGCGGGTTCATCAGCGTCCTGGCGCAATCCCCGAGCGGCACCCTCATCGCGGGCGGCGACACCGAGGGCTTCTTCCGCTCGGTCGACGGCGGGGTGACCTGGACGCCGCAGGACCAGGGACTCCCCGCGGCGGCCTACAGCGTCGCCGCCCTTCTCGACCAGGGTGGGGTCTGGTACGCCGCGGTGGGCTCGGGTGCGAACGGCGGTATCGCCACCTCCACCGACGACGGTGTCAGCTGGTCGTACCAGGGGCACGCCGGGACCGGGACGCCGCCGACCTTCGACGGCAGCAACCTCCCCGGCCAGCAGGGCCAGCCGCGCGCCACCGGCGATCTGCTCGCCACCGACGGAACCTATCTCTACGCCGCCTCCTTCGGTCGCGGCCTGGAGCGCTGGTCGCTTGACTCGGCAACTCCGGCCGCGGGCTGGCAGTGCGTCGCCCTCTGCAGCTCCTACCTCAACTCCATGGCCCTCGATGGCGGCGGCGACGCCTTCGTCTCCGTGATCAGCAGGACGGGCGTCAGCAAGGGCGTGTACGAGGTCACCGGCGTGAGCGGCAGCGCGAGGACCAGGGCGCTGAGCGCCCGCAAGGGGGTTTCCACCGGTGTCCAGGAGCTCATCCATCTCGGCGCCCGCGTCTACGCCGCCGGCGCCAACGGCATCGGCTACTGGAGCAACGGATCGTGGACGACGCTGGATCCGTCGCTGCACTGGTACACCCTGACCGGCTACGAGACCTCGGCGGGGCCGCCGCCGAAGGACGTGCTGTACGCGGCCACCTACGCCGGTGCTGGCGCCTCCGACGTCGCCCAGCTGGTGGTGACCGGGGGCGCGACCACCATCACTCCGCTGGTCCCCCCGGGGAGCGTCTCCAGCACCATCGAGGGCACCTCCACACCCTGGTGGGAGGACGGCGCCGCCGGCTCGGCGGGCTCCAATCTCGGGCCCTCCGCGATGATCGGGGGGTGCCCGTCGTCGACGCTCGCGAGCTGCGAGGGGAGCACCGCCGACGTCTTCGCGGGGTCGACCATCGTGATGCTCGGCGAGAGCGGTGGGCTCGACCCCCTGCTGGTCGGAGGCCGGTCGGGCGTCTGGTCATACGACCCGCAGAGCTCTCCGGCGTGGAGCCCCGCGGTCATGGGACTGGCCTCGACCTTCGACCCGGCGGTCGCCGTCGACCCCGCCGACAGCTCGGACGTCGCGGTCGCCGACGCCGACTGGGAGGTGCTCGCCTCCACCGACGACCTGGCCGATGTCGACGGCCTCGTGAATCCGCCCCTGCTCTCCTCGGGCCCGTACACCGGCCTGGCGGTGGCCTGGGACGCGAGCGTCTCGCCCTCCGCGCTCATCCTCTCCGGAGGCGCTCGGCAGACCGACAGCCTCGGGTCGATCTGGTACTCCGCGGGGTGGGCGAGTGGCGGCCCGTGGTCGCCGCTTCCGCTGCCCGCCGGGGTCACCACCCGGCCCATCGCGCTCGCCTCCGCCGCCACCGGACCGGGCGACTACATGCTGGTCGCGGCCTTCCAGCGCAGCGGCGTTTACGCGTTCGACGGCTCCGGCACCGCCGGCTCGTGGGCCCTGATCCCGTCGCCATCCGGCGGAGGGCCGACGGTGTCCCCGGGCGACATCCACGGGGTCAGCCTCGCCTGGGCCGAGGACGGCAGCGCCCTCTACATGTACGACGAGGGCACCCATGCGGTCTGGATGTCGACGGTCGGCGCGGGCGTCTTCTCGCCATGGGTCGAGCTGTACGCGAACACGAGCGCCGGCGTGGGACGGGGCTGGGTGGCCGGCGACCCCGTCACCCCGACGCAGCTCTGGGTGGCGGACTCCAACGGACTCGGGATGATCGACACCAGCACCTGCTCCGCGGCGTGCGCGCCGGCATGGCTCATACCCGCCAGCGGCACCGACGACGTGGGCGGACCGCTGGCCGCATACACCGGGGCGGGCGGCGACGGTGTCGACATGGCCGCGGGCGGTGTCGAGCCGGCCTTCTGGCAGGTGCAGGTCAGCGGCTGCGCGGTCAGCTGCCCCCAGGTCACCCAGGTCGACGATCCGTACTACGCGACCGTCGCCGGCAACGCCACCGCCCTGGCGGTGGGTGGCGATGGCACGGTGTACGTCACCACCCTCGGCAACGGCATCGCCATCGGGACCGAGGGCGGCTAGGGCGGGTTCGGCAGGCGTGGCGCGTCCCGGGCCCCCCTCGGGCCGTCAGGCTCGGGCACCCCCTGCATCGCGACCTGTCGCCGCGTGCTCGAAGTAGTGGCCCTGGTCGAGGTCCTCGATGAGCCCGCACTGCGCCGGCTCCCACCCCAGCAGCTCGCGGGTGAGGGTGCTGGACGCCGGGCTGTCGGTCGCCAGGAAGCCGGCCATCCAGGTGAAGTGCTCGCGCGCATCCTCCGGGGCGATGGAGACGACCGGGAGGTCCAGGTGCCGTCCGATCACCTCGGCGATCTCGCGGATCGGCACCCCCTCGTCGGCGACCGCGTGCAGCGTCGACCCGGCCGGGGCGCCTTCAACGGCCAGCCGGAAGAGGTGTGCCGAATCGAGCCGGTGCACGGCGGTCCAGCGGTTGGAGCCGTCGCCGATGTAACCGGAGAGGCCCCGGTCGCGGGCGATGCCGATGAGGGTCGCGGTGAAGCCCCGGTCCCCCACGCCGTGGTTGGTGGGGGCGAGGCGCACGATCGAGGAGCGGACCCCGCGGTCCGCGAGGGAGAGCACCAGCTCGGAGGTGCCATACCGGGTCCGCGGACCGGGGGGCAGGGCGGCCATCTCGGATGCGTCGTGCCCATCCCTCTCGGTGCCCACCCGACCCGGCGCGAGGCCGAGGATCCCGGATGCGAGGACGAATGGGCGATCCGAGCCCGCCAGCGCTTCGGCGAAGGTCTCCACGGCGCGACGATCCGCGTCGGCGGCGGCCTCGAAGCCCCCCGAGAACGCGACATCGTGCTGGAAGGCGAGATGGATCACACCGTCCGCCGCTGCAGCGGAGCTGCGCAGCGTTTCGAGGTCGTCGATGGTGCCGCGCTGCACCTCCGCGCCGGCGGCGGTGAGGAGGGCGGCGGAGGCATCGGAGCGGGCGAGGCCGACGACCTGATGGCCTGCGCCGAGCAGCTCGGGGACGACGGCGGAGCCGATCCAGCCGGACGCGCCGGTGACGAACAGACGCATGAGAGACCTCCGGTCGGGCGCCGTTCTCGAGAACCGAGCAACGGTTGATGTCAGATACTGACATCACTCTACCACAGGATGTCAGTCCCTGTCATGGCGTAGGATCCGGGGATGGGACGTTGGGAGCCCGACCCCCGCGGCCGGGTGATGCAGGCGGCGCTCGAGCTGTTCAGTGAGCGCGGATTCGAGCAGACCACGGTGGCGGAGATCGCCGGGCGGGCCGGGCTCACCGAGCGGACCTTCTTCCGCCACTTCGCCGACAAGCGCGAGGTGCTGTTCGCGGGCACGGACGCGTTGCGCGACCTCCTGGTGAGCAGCCTGACCGCGGCTCCGGAATCGGCCGCGCCGCTCGACGCGGTGACCGCGGCCCTCGAGACCGCCACCGCCCCACTCCAGGAGCGGCGCGACTACGCGCGCCGGCGCCAGGCCGTGATCACCGCCAACGCGGAGCTGCGCGAGCGCGAGCTGATCAAGCTCGCCTCCTGGTCGGCGGCGCTCGCCGAGGCACTGCGCCGGCGCGGCGTCCCCGAACCATCCGCGAGCCTCACCGCCGAGGCCGGGATCGCCGTCTTCAAGATCGCCTTCGAACGCTGGGTGGATGACGCCAGCGAGCGATCCCTGCCGCAGCTCATCCGTGACTCGCTGAGCGAGCTGAGGACGGTGACCGCCGGCGCCTGATCGTCGGCGCCGGAGCGAGGGTCCGCCGCGGGAGACCTCAGGCCCGGCGGTTCAGGCCCGGAAGTCGCGAGCGCGCTCGGGGCTGGCGCGACCCAGGGCCGCGCGCACCCCCCTCGCGTCGAGGTCGGTCGCGTAGACCGGGCTCCCCGGCTGCTGGCGCCACGACTCGTCGATGCCGCCGGCGTCGACGGGGTCGAACCCCAGCTCGTCGACCAGGCGCATCACGATCGCCTTGGCCTCGGGCTCGTCGCCGGCGACGGGGAGGGCGATCCGCCCCGGCGTGCCGGCCGGCCGGCCCAGCTCCAGCAGGTGCTGGGCGCGGATGTTGTTGAAGGCTTTGACCACGGGCCGGCCGAGCTGTCGGCTCACCCACCGGCTCTCGGTCATCCCCTCCTCGATCTCGGCGATGCGCCCGTCGCGCTGCGGGTAGTAGTTGCCGGTGTCGACGATCACCGCCCCGGGTGCGGCCCCATCGAGGATCCCCGCCGGCAGCCCGGGGATCGCCTTCTCCGGAATGGTCACCACCACCAGCTCGGCGCCCGCGGCGGCCACCGAGGCGTCGGCGGCGGTGGCACCCGTCTCCTCGGCCAGGTCCTCGAGGGTCTGGGGGCCGCGCGAGTTGGCGACCACGACCTCGTGGCCCAGCGCCGTGAACCTCCGGGTGAGCGTGCCGCCGATGTTGCCGGCGCCGATGATCCCGATCCTCATGGCTGTCTCAGCACCTGCAGGGCGCGGTCGGCGTGGACGTTCATGTTGGTCCCGCTCTTGACGACCTCGCGCACGCGGCCGTCGGCGCCGATGACGAAGGTCCAGCGCTTGACCGGGACGATGCCGAAGCGGGTGTTGACGCCGAACTGCCGTGCGACCTTGCCGTCGGGGTCGGAGAGGAGGGGGTAGCCGAGCGTGTAGCGCTCGGCGAACTGGTGCTGCTTGGCGACGCTGTCATGGCTGATCCCGATCCGCTGGCCTCCGGCGGAGGCGAACTCGGCGGCCAGGTCTCGGAAGTGGCAGCTCTCGCGGGTGCAGCCGGCGGTCATCGCCGCGGGGTAGAAGAAGAGAACCACCGGGCCCTGGGCGAGGAACTCGGAGAGCCGGCGTGGCGTCCCGGTCTCGTCCTCCAGCTCGAAGTCGGCGACCAGGTCTCCCTTCTCCATGAGGCTCAATCTAGCAGCGCACCCCGAAACGGTGACCTCCACCCGGCTGACGGCGCGCGTCCCTCAGGGCGCCGGTGCCACCGGGGGCAGGAGCAGCCCCATCGCCTCCGTCAGGGTGGCGACCACGGTCGCGCCGGCCTGGGCCAGCGCCTCCGAGGTGTGCAGTCCCCCGCCCCCGTCGAGCAAGATGCACCCGAGGCCGGCGCCGGCCGCGGCGACGGCGTCGTCGACGGTGTCGCCGATCATCACGGCGCGCGCCGGCGCGGTGCCCAGCGCGGCGACGTGGGCCTTCAGGTGGCGCATCTTGGTGCCGCCCCGCTCGCCCCCGGTGAGACCGTCGATGCGAAGGAAGTAGCCGCCGATCCGGTGCGCCGCGACCGCCGGCAGCAGGTACCGCTCGGGCAGCATCGAGCAGAGCGACTGGGTCCAGCCCCGGGCCCTCACCACCTCGAGGGCCTCCAGCGCGCCGGCGGTCAGCCGGCAGCCGTCAGCGTGCCGGTGGTACTCCTCATGGAAGGCGTGGTCGAGCCGCACCCATTCCTCGGGGTCGATCGGCCGTCCCAGCAGCCGCTCGTAGAAGATCCGGATCGGGCGGGTGAAATTGAGCCGGTAGATCTCCTGGCTGACCGCGGCATCGATGCCGGCCTGGGCGAAGGCGGCCGTGGTCGCCGCGATCACCACCCGGGCGTCGTCGAGCAGGGTGCCGTTCCAGTCCCAGACGACGTGGCCCACGGGGTCGTGGGGCGCCGCCGGTGCGCCGGCGGGCCCGTCGGATGCGGTCACGCCGGCGATCCTACGGGGCCGGAGCGCCGCCGCGCCGCAGGCCGGGAAGGGCGGACCCGGCTCAGTCGCCGGCGTGCCGGTAGCGGTCCGCGCGTCGCCGGAGCAGCTCGTCCAGGGGGATCGGGCGGAGGGCGGCCAGATGGCGGAGGAGGGCGCCGCGCAGGGCGCCGGCGACCACCTGCGGATGGGCGTGGGCGCCCGGGGCCGGCTCCGGGACCAGCTCGTCGATCAGCCCGAGCTGGTAGGCGGTGCCCACCCAGGGCCGCTGCGCGGCCGCGGCCCTCCCCTTCTGGGCGGCGTCACGGTAGAGGATGGCGGCGACCGTCTCAGGGGGGGCGACGCAGAAGATGGCGTTCTCCAGGGCCAGCACCGAGTCGGCGATGCCCAGGGCCAGCGCGCCCCCCGAGCCGCCCTCGGAGAGCACGCAGGAGATGATCGGCGTCCGCAGGCGGAGCAGGGTCAGCAGCGAGTCGGCGATCGCCCACGCCTGCCCCCGCTCCTCGGCGCCGACCCCGGGGGCCGCCGCCGGCGTGTCCACCAGGCAGATCACCGGGAGCCCGAACTTCTCGGCCAGGCGCATGAGGCGGATCGCCTTGCGGTAACCCTCGGGGTGGGGCATCCCGAAGTTGTGGATCGCCCGCGAGGCGGCGTCATTGCCCTTCTCCTGGCCGATCACCATCACCCAGGTGTCCTGCGCGGGGGTGGGGCCGGAACCGCCGAGCTGGGCGGGGCCTCCGATCACCGCCCGGTCATCGCCGAAGAGGCGGTCACCGCGCAGCTCGGTGAAGTCGTGGAAGAGAGTGCGCAGCAGGTGGAGGGTGCGCGGGCGCTCGGTGTGGCGGGCCAGCTCGACGGCCGCGAAGGCCGCGCGCTCCCGCTCGGCGGTGGAGAGGGGGTCGGCGACCGACGGGCCGGGCAGCGGCGCCGGGCGCTCGCCGGGTGGGCCCGGGTCCGGCCGCGACGCGGCGGACGGGAGCGCCGGGTGCTGCCCATCCACGGGACTGCCGGCGGCGGGTTGGGCGGCGGGTGGAGCGGGCTCCGGGCTCGATCCGGGTTGCGCACGCTGCCCGGCGCTGGTCGCCAGCAGCAGCCGGACCAGCAGCTCGCGAAGCTCACGCCGGTCGACCACCTGGTCGACCATGCCGTGGCTGAGCAGGAATTCGGCGGTCTGGAAGCCCTCCGGCAGCGCCTCGTGGGCCGCCTGCTCGATCACCCGGCCGCCGGCGAACCCGATCCGGGCACCGGGTTCGGCGAGGATCACGTCGCCCTGGGCGGCGAAGGAGGCGGTGACGCCGCCGAAGCAGGGGTCGGCGAGCACCGAGATGTAGGGGAGCCCCGCGCCGCTGATCAGGTTCACCCCGGCGCTGCAGCGGGCCATCTGGGCGAGCGACGCGATCCCCTCCTGCATGCGCGCCCCGCCGCTGCTGGAGACGGCCACCAGCGCCCGATGCTCGGCGACGGCCAGCTCGCAGCCGCGGACGAAGAGCTCGCCCGCCGCCGACCCGAGCGATCCGCCCAGGAACCCGAAGTCCATGCAGGCGAGCACCGCGGGGATCCCCCCCACGGTCGCCCGGGCGATCAGGAACGCCTCGCTGAGCCCCGTCTTCTGGCGCGCCTCGGCGACCCGGGTCGGGTACGGCCGCCCGTCGTCGAAGCCGAGGGGATCGCGGTCGGTGAGCTGGAGGTCGAGGATCTCGAGGCTTTCCGGGTCGGCGAGCTGGGCCGCTCGAGCCGTCGCGGGCAGCTGTCCGTGGTGGCCGCACCAGGGGCAGACGCGGAGCGCTCCCTCATACCGCTCCAGGACGAAGCGGCGGCCGCACCCCTTGCAGGCGACGCTGCCGGAGCGCGCGACCGGGCGCAGCCGGGGTCCGGGTGCGGGAAGCGGCCGCTCACGGGGCGGCCCCGGAGCGGTGAAGCGTCCCAGCATCAGTCCCCGCCCCACTCCCAGGCGAGCGCGCCCCAGGTGGCGCCCGCGCCGAACGCGGCCACCACGATCCTGTCGCCCGGCTTGAAACGTCCCTGGGCGGCGGCGCCCGCCAGGGCGAGGGGGATCGAGGCCGAGCTCGTGTTGCCGGTCTCCGAGACGTTGACCACGACTCGCTCCATGGGAAGACCCAACCGTTTTGCCGCGGCCTCGATGATGCGCTGATTGGCCTGGTGGGGGACGAAGTGGTCGACACTCGCCAGCTCCCACCCGGCGTCGGCGCAGACGCCCTCGGTGACCTCGCAGAAGGTCTCCACCGCCAGCCGGAAGGTGCCCTTCCCCGCCATCCGGACCCGGTCTGCGCTGCTCGGGTCGTCGGGCTGGGGCCCGTAGTAGATGAGGTGTCCCTTGCCGCCGTCCGCCCCCCATCGCCTGGCCACGATCCCCCCGGAGGCGACCGCCCCGACCACCGCCGCGCCGGCGCCGTCGCCGAAGAGCACGCAGGTGCCCCGGTCGCTGAAGTCGACCAGGGTGGTCATCAACTCCGCGGCGACCAGGAGCACGCGTTCGGCGACGCCGCTGCGGATCAGGCTCTCGGTGACGATCAGGCCGTAGGTGAAGCCGCTGCACGCCGCGTTCAGGTCGAACGCCGGGATCCCACCCAGCCCGAGTCGCCGCTGGATCAGGCACGCCGTCGACGGGAAGAGGGTGTCGGGGGTGACCGTGGTCACCACCAGGGCGTCGATCCGAGGTTTCCCGGCCATCTCGAGGGCGCGCAGTGCGGCCTTGGTCCCCATCTCCGAGGTGGTCTCGCCGGCCACCGCCTGGTGGCGGAGCCGGATGCCGGTGCGCTCCATGATCCAGGTATCGGAGGTGTCGACCATCCGCTCGAGGTCGGCGTTGCTCAGGATGCCGTCGGGGAGGTGGGCGGCGACCGAGAGGATCCCGGCTCGGCGCTCCCGTGCGGCGGTCCCGGTCGACGCAACGGTGGCGGGGAGAGTGGCCATCTCCTGCCTAGAAGCGCGGGTCCGGCGCCGTGGTTACGGTCCCGGGCACGTCGAAACCACACCGGGTGGCGGGCACGGCCGGGCCGGGAACGTTCGCGGCGACGCGCGGGGGGTGCGGCGATCGCCACCCCTCGGGGTGCCGTCGCGGCCCGGCCAGCCCGATCGATCCGACCGGTGGGGAGGCCTGCTAGCCTTTCACCTCAGACAACTGCGCCTGACCCGATTGGAGCGAATCGGCGGCCCCGTCACCTCCACTCCTGCCAGGATTCGCGCGGTCCCGGAGCGTTGCCCGGGTCGTCCCGGGTGGAGGGCATGGCCGTCAGCGGGTGGACCCAGGTCGAGGTCTACGCCACCTTCATGAAGCTCACCGGCGAGATGGAGGTGACCCGCCCCGATCGCCTCAGCGATGTCGTGAACCGAGCCGGACGGTACCTCTCGCTCCGCGACACCCGGGCGGAGCCGCTCTCGGTCAACTACCCGGTGCTCAGTCGGGTCGAGCCACGGACCACCATCGCCAGGTCGGCGGTCATCCTCCTCTGCCCTCTGGAGGAGCCGGAGGCCCGGCCCACCCCGGAGTTCCGGCGCAGCAAGGCGGTGCACCAGGCGGTGTTCAACAGCGCCGCCTTCTCCCTGGTCGGTGACATCCACGTCGACCACGGTCAGACCCTCGAGCAGCACCTCGAGACCCATCCCGACGACTTCCTCCCCCTCACCAACGTCTCGGCACTCTGGGTGCCCGCGCTCTCCAGCGAGACCAGCACCGTCCAGCGCCCCTTCGCGCTGCTCAACCCGGCGGCCATCCTCAGCTTCTCGGAGCGCGAGTCGCCGCCGCCCCGGAGGCCGCCACCCGGCTGACCCTCCGCTGGTTCACCTACGAGGCCGCGTCTGCCAGCAGGTGGACCTCCCCCGCCACCAGGCGGACGCGGCCTCGATCGGTCGCCACCAGCAGCGCGCCGTCGTCCTCGATGCCGAGCGCCGTCCCGGCCACGACCGCTCCACCGACCTCGGCGCGGACCGGACCGCCCAGGCCCGCCGCGCGCGCCGTCCAGTCGCCGCGCAGGCTCCGCATCCCCCCCGCCTCGACCTGGCCGAGGCGGCGCCCCAGCTCCTTCAGGAACGCGACGAGCACGGCATCCCAGCCCCACACCCCGCCGCCCACCCGGTCCAGGCTGACCCCGGGAACGTCGGGTGGGAAGGCGGCGACCGTGAGGTTCACGCCCACCCCGAGCACGATCCCGCCACCGGGCTCGACCTCGCCCAGGATGCCGGCCAGCTTGCCGGTCCCGACCAGCACGTCATTGGGCCATTTCAGCCGGCAGTCGACACCGCTCAGCCCCGACACGGCGTCGGCCACCGCCAGCCCCGCCACCAGGGGGACCGTGGCGGCGACCACCCCCCGCCGGCGCAGCAGCAGGCTGGTGAGCAGGGCGCTCTCCGGGGGGGCCACCCAGGCCCGCCCGGAGCGGCCGCGACCGGAGGTCTGCTCCCCGGCGACGCAACAGAAGCCCTCGGGCACCCCGGCCGCGGCGGCACTCCGCACGACGTCCTGGGTGCTGGTGGTGCGGGCGAGGACGCGCAGCTCGAACCCCGCGAAGACGGCCACTCCCATCCGTCTCACCCGGGCCTCCGCGGCACTGCCCGCCGGGCGCCTCATCGGGGCGGTCCGCCCTTCAGGGTTGGGCCGTCCGACCCTTGACCGTCCGCCGTTTTCATGCCTAGGATTCTGCGGGCTCTCGGGCAGAGACGTCGCCCCAACGCACCCTTCAGGAGGGGGAGCGCTTGCTCATTCAGGACACCTGCCTCACCATCAGCGAGCTCAGGGAGCGCGCCGAGGCCGAGCACGATGCCCGCTATGCACGCCGGAAGAAGATCCGGGCCATCGATCAGCTCATCGAGGAGTTCGAGATGCTGAACCTGGCGGAGGAGGTGGACGTGCCCGGCGAGCTGAAATACCGGGCCAGCCGCTTCATCATCGATGCCGCCCATCCGCTGATCAAGCGGCCCGCCGAGCAGATCCCCATCGCCGACTGGATGGAGGCTCTGTACGACCTCCAGGACACCCTGATGCTCCCTGGCGAGGACGAGGTCGACTGACCCTCGGCCCAAGGTGCGACCGGTCCATCAGCTCCAGCGGATGGTGGCCCTCTCCCGCCAGAGGTCGAGCACCGCGGTGTTCCCCTCGACGTCCACGGTCCCGCCGGCCGCCCGGCGGTTCCAGAGCAGCAGGTAGAGGTCGCTCGCGGCGCCGGTCACCGTGCAGTCGGCACCGGCCGCGCCGCTGCTGACCAGGCGCCGCTCCGGCTCGATCCGGATGGTCCAGCTCTGCCCGGTGTCCGACGCCCGGACGGCCAGGGCCACCGGCGGGTCGGCGACGAGCCGCCCCCGGGGGCGGCTGAGGAAGCCCCGCAGCAGCTCGTCGATGCCGTCCCCGGCGAGCTGAGGCGAGCACCCGCTCTGCCGTCCCACCGCCGCCTCGGCATCGACGCGATGGATGGTCGTCTCGTGGGCCTGACGCCGGGCCCAGAAGGCGAGCGGCGAGGGGGCGGCCAGGAACGTCCAGCACGCGAGCTCGGGGGGCGCCCCCGTGAGCGCCGCGACCAGCGCGGCATGGCCGCGCCGGAACCGGGGGATCAGCACCCCATCCTCCGCGGCGGCGAAGAGCTCCGCGTCCTCCGCCTCGGTGGTGGGCCCGAGGTTGCCGGTCACGAGGTAGGCCGTCGCCCAGCGGTGGACGCCGCTCAGGTGCTGGACCAGGTCGCGGACCTGCCAACCCGGGCAGGTGGGCACCGGGGTGTCCAGCCCGGCGGCGGTGGCCGCCTCCGCGAACCGCTCGCCCTCCTCGCCGAGGTGGGCGATGTGCTCGGCGATCTCCACCGGGGCGCCCGCCTACGCCGCCGTGACCGAGGGGGCGATGCGCCCCCCGTTCGGGCCGATCCCCCCGGCGAAGACCCGTCGCGGCCGGACGTCGAGGGTGGCCGGCCGCCCCGGCCACCGGCTGTGGAGGTGCTCGAGCTCGACGTCGGTGAACACCACGGAGACCCTCCTCGATCCGATCGGCGCACTTCGCCTGACGCAGTCGGGCTCAGCGCCATCGTAGGGCAGGGCTCCGGCGGCGAGGCGCCGCCGACCGTCGCCCGGGAGGCGTTCGTATACTCGACCTCGATGACCGACGCCAGCCCACCGGATCCCGATCTCGACAGCATCACCGCGTCTCTGCATCTCGACGCCGCCGACATCGCCGTCTTCTTCCAGGTCTTCTGCTCCAAGCTCCTGGATGCCGTCCCGGGGGCCGTCCAGGTCCAGCGCGAGGGCGGGATGTTCAAGAAGGAGCACCCGATCAGGAAGATCACCGTGCGGGCCGGCGAGGACGTCTTCGAGGCCGAGCTGAGCCATGGCGCGGTTGCGTGCCGACACGCTCATGCGGTGCGCGGTATCGTTCTACGCTCCGAGGATCTGGGCTTCGAGGCCTGGCGTCGCGCGCTGGTCAAGGTTCTGGGTGGCCAGGCCCAGGTCAGCGCCGAGGCCCTCGCGGGTCTGCGCTCCGAGGTCACCTGAGTTCCCGAACAACGGTCCATCCCCACCAGGAGGCGCGTCTGAGATGACCCAGCAGGAGGATTCCCCCCAGACGGCCGAGGCTCGCGTGGCGCCGCTGGAGGGATTGCCCAAGGATGCGCTGCGCCGCCTGGGCGAGCTGCAGGGCAAGGACGCCCTCTTCACCAGCGACCTCTCCGTCAACGAGTTCCTGCTGATCAAGGAGGCGGGGTTTCACCCGCGGGGCCTGGTGGTGGGCAGCAGCATCTACCACATCGGATTCAGCGCCAGGGGCTGGAGCAGCAGCCGCGAGGTTCAGACGCTGACCCAGGCGATGTACGCGGCCCGCGAGCTGGCCATGAGCCGGATGGAGGAGGAGGCCGCGGTGCTGGGGGCGGACGGGGTGGTCGGCGTCCGCCTCGACGTCGGCTTCTACGAGTGGGGCCGGGGCACCGCCGAGTTCCTCGCCCTCGGCACCGCGGTGAGCGCCGAGGACGGCGGCAACTGGAAGACGCCGGAGGGCAAGCCGTTCACCTCCGACCTCTCCGGCCAGGACTTCTGGACCCTGCTCCAGGCCGGGCACGCGCCGCTCGGGCTGGTGATGGGCACCTGCGTCTACCACGTCGCCCACCAGGGGATGTTCAAGGCGATGGGCAACATCGGGCAGAACAAGGAGATGCCCAACTTCACCCAGGCGCTCTACGAGGCCCGCGAGCTGGCCATGGAGCGGATGCAGGACGAGGCCAAGAAGGTGGGCGCCGAGGGCATCGTGGGAGTCCAGATCCAGGAGAAGTCCCACGTCTGGGGGAGTCACACCATCGAGTTCTTCTCGATGGGGACGGCGGTGCGCAAGCTCCCCGATCGCGAGATCGCGACCCCGCGCATGGTCCTCTCCCTGGACCGCTGATGAGCGACCAGGTCGAGGCCGAGCAGCGCCAGCAGGCCAGCATCGAGGCCCTGGAGCGCGGTGGGCTGCCGCTCGCGGCGCAGGAGCGCATCGAGGAGCTGCGCAAGGGCACGACTGCCTGGACCAGTGACCTCACCGTCTCCGAGATGGCGGCGATCCAGCATGCCGGCTTCGAGCCGGTGGGCATGGTCATGGGCTCCAGCGTCTGCCGGATCGCGGCGCAGTGGGGCTACACCACCGTCTACGGCGTCGGCGGCTCGGCGGGCGGCGGGCGGGTGCGCAGCTACCCGTGCCCGCACGGCTTCTACGGCTACGGGGTCGGCAGCGAGCACCGCCCCGGCTACAACTGGGAGCACAGCTACTACGAGGCGGGGATCACCGAGACCCGCAACCTCGCCCTCCGCCGGATCCTCGAGGAGGCGCGCGGGCTCAACGCCCACGGGGTGGTCGGGGTCCGCATCATCCGCCGCCACCTGGAGGGGGTCGGCAACTCGCTCGAGTTCACCTGCATCGGGACCGCCGTCCGCCGCCGTGGTGGGCCCCAGCTGCGGGCGCCGTTCATGTCCCACCTGGACGGGGTCTCCTTCAGCAAGCTGCTCCACGGCGGCTACGTGCCGGTCGCGCTGGTGATGGGGATCGGGGCCATGGAGATCGACCCCGGATGTGGCACCGAATGGCAGCTGCGATCCTGGTCGAACTCCCGCATCCAGCAGATCAGCGACGGTATCGAGGAGGCGCGGATGCTCGGCATCAACCACCTCGAGAGCGAGGTCGCGGCGGTCGACGCAGACGGCGCGGTGGGCGTGGAGACCGACCTCGCCACCTACGAGCTGGGCGGCGAGTCGATGCTGGTCGAGCTCTTCCTGCTCGGCACCGCGGTGCGGCGCTACGCCAAGGAGCCGCTCGATGAGCCGCCGATGCCGATCATGAGGCTGCGCTGATGTCGGTGATGCCCCACCCGCGCGCCGACGCCGCCCTCGCCTGCCTGGCCGGGCGCGGCGGCGACCGTCATCAGGGCCGCGGCTTCAGCAGCGACCTCTCCGTCGACGAGGCGGTGCTGCTCAAGGAGATCGGCTACGAGCCCCGCGGGCTGGTGGTCGGCAGCGCGGTCTACCACATCGGCATCCAGTACGCGAACTGGAACACCAACCAGGAGATGAGCGACCTCACCCACGCCATGTACCAGGCCCGCCAGGAGGCGCTCACCTCGATGGAGAGGCACGCCGAGCAGGTCGGTGGGCAGGGCGTGGTCGGTCTCAAGCTCGAGGTGCAGGTCCACTCGGGCGGGCACCCCCTGGCCGAGTTCGTCGCCATGGGCACGGCGGTCGCCAATCCCGAGCAGAAGGCCCGCGGGATCTGGGTCAGCGACCTCTCCGGGCAGGATCTCTACCTGCTAATCCGGGCCGGCTACCAGCCCATCGGCCTCGCCTTCGGCGCCTGCGTCTACCACGTCGCCCACCAGGGCCTCGGCCAGTGGGTCGGCCAGCAGAACCAGAACGTCGAGCTCGGCAACTTCACCTCGGCCCTCTACGAGGCGCGCGAGCTGGCCATGACCCGCATGCAGGACGAGGCGCGGCGAGCCCGGGCCCAGGGCATCGTGGCCATGCGCATCGAGCAGAAGTCGCACATGTGGGGGAGTCATGTCATCGAGTTCCTGGCGATCGGCACCTCGGTGCGGCTGGTGGCCGACCAGCATCAGCGGATCTCGCCGGAGCTGACGGTCACCCTCGATGACGAGGTCGCGCCGGTCACCGACGCGCCGGCGGCCCCGGCTGCCGGCGCGGAGGGCTGAGGTCGCCCCCTCCCGGGACGCTCAGCCGGGCCGGCGGCTCTCCGGGTCGCCCGCTGGCACCACGTGATGCCTGCTGGGATGATGGTCCCGACCAATCGGTGCCTTTGGTCACTGGTTGACGGCCGTCCGAGTTCCCACCATCTGGTCACTCGATCGACGCGGCCCAGCCGCGCCGGCGCCGCGGGGAGTTCCTGGGCAGGTCACCCCCAGGGGAGGTTCCGATGAGCACGGATTCCGGCTACACGAGCAGCCTTCAGGTCGAGCGGCGTTCGATCGACTACATTCCGCCGGAGGAGCGCCACGGCAAGCCCAGGAGCCTCTTCAACATCTGGTTCGCCGCCAACATGCAGGTGACCGCGGCGGTGACGGGGGCGCTCGCCGTGCTCATCGCCGGCCTCTCCCTCCCGTGGGCCCTGCTCGCCATCGTGATCGGCAACCTCATCGGCGTCGTCTTCATGGCCGCCCACTCGGCGCAGGGGCCCAAGCTCGGCATCCCCCAGATGATCCAGAGCCGGGCCCAGTTCGGCTTCTACGGCGCGATCCTGCCGCTGATCCTGGTGCTGCTGATGTACGTCGGCTTCTTCGCGGCGAGCGCAGTCCTCGGCGGGGCCGCGCTCGCCGGCTGGTCAGGCTGGAACCAGTCCCTCTGCACCGTCATCGTCTCCGCGATCTGCACCGTGCTCGCCGTCTACGGCTACCGGATGATCCACCTCTGCGAGCGGTGGATCGCCGTGGTCTCCGGGCTCGGCTTCGTCTACCTCACCATCCGGCTGCTCAGCCTGCATTCGCTGGGCGCGGTCTGGAACAACAGCGGGCTCACCTTCGGCGCCTTCCTGCTCGCCATCACCTTCTCGGCCACCTGGCAGATCACCTACGCGCCCTACGTCGCCGACTACTCCCGCTACCTGCCCGAGAAGACCAGCAAGGCGGCCACCTTCTGGTGGACCGCGGGCGGCTCGGTGATCGGCACCGTCTGGATGATGGCCTTCGGGGCGGTGGCGGCCGCCGTCGCCGCCAGCACCTTCAACTTCGGGGACGTCTCCTTCTTCACCGGGCTCGGATTCTCGGGAACCCACTGGCTGATCTCGCTGATCATCATCCTGGGCATCGTGGCCGTGAACGTCCTCAACCTCTACGGGATGTTCATGTCGACGACCACCACGGTGACCGCGCTCGCCAAGCTTCAGGTGCACCGCTACACGCGGGCCGCGTTCATCGTCGGCGCGGCGGCGGTGGGCACGGTGCTGGCGGTCGCCGCCACCTCCAACTTCCTGACCGACTTCGGGAACTTCATCCTCTTCCTCGCCTACTTCCTGGTGCCCTGGACCGCGATCAACCTCACCGACTTCTACTTCGTCCGCCGGGAGAGGTACGACATCCCGTCGATCTTCAAGGCCACCGGCATCTACGGGCGAGTGGACTGGCGCACCGTGATCGCCTACCTGGTCGCGATCGCGGTCGAGGTCCCGTTCATGAACACCACCTTCTACGAGGGACCCATCGCCCACGCCTTCGGTGGCGCCGACATCTCCTGGATCCTCGGCCTCATCGTCGCCTCCGGCCTCTACTACGTCCTTCACCGCGCCATCGCGGTGGACCGTGCGGAGCGGCTGGCCGCGGTGGCGCCCGCCATCGCGGGGAGAACGACCTGATGCCATCCGCGGGGCACGGACCCCGGGTCGTCCACGCGCCGCGTGGCCCTCAGCTCTCCTGCAGGGGGTGGCCGCAGGAGGCCGCCATGCGGATGCTGATGAACAACGTCGATCCCGAGATCGCCGAGCACCCCGATCAGCTGATCGTCTACGGGGGTGGTGGCAAGGCGGCGCGGAGCTGGGCGGCCTTCGACGCCATCGTGCAGTGCCTGCGCGAGCTGGGGGACGACGAGACCCTGCTGGTCCAGTCGGGCAAGCCGGTCGGGGTCTTCCGCACTCACGAGTGGGCGCCCCGGGTGCTGATCGCCAACGCCAACCTGGTCCCCGAGTGGGCGACCTGGGACGAGTTCCGGCGGCTTGACGCCCTCGGCCTGACCATGTACGGGCAGATGACCGCGGGGTCGTGGATCTACATCGGCACCCAGGGCATCCTGCAGGGCACCTACGAGACCTTCGCGGCGGTGGCCGCCAAGCGGTTCGGGGGGACGCTGGCGGGCCGGATCACCCTCACCGCCGGGCTCGGAGGGATGGGCGGGGCCCAGCCGCTGGCGGTGACCATGAACGAGGGGGTGGCGCTCTGCGTCGAGGTCGACCCGTCGCGGATCCGGCGCCGCCTGGAGACCGGCTACCTCGACGTCCTCGCCAACTCCGTGGACGACGCCCTGGACCGTGCCCTGGAGGCGAAGCGCCGCCGCCAGCCGCTCTCGATCGGCGTCGTCGGTAACGCGGCCGAGGTGGTGCCCGAGCTGCTGGCCAGCGGGGCCGAGATCGACGTCGTCACCGATCAGACCTCGGCCCACGACCCGTTGATGTACGTGCCCCGGGGGGTGACCGCCGACGAGATGCCCGAGCTGCGCGCCCGGGACCCGGCCGGGCTCATCGATCGGGCCCGCCAGTCGATGGCGGCCCATGTCGATGCCATGCTGGGCTTCCTGGACCGGGGCGCCGAGGTCTTCGACTACGGCAACTCGATCCGCGCCGAGGCCAGGCTGGGCGGTTGCACCCGGGCCTTCGACTTCCCGGGCTTCGTCCCCGCCTACGTCCGGCCGCTCTTCTGCGAGGGCAAGGGGCCGTTCCGCTGGGTGGCCCTCTCCGGCGACCCGGCCGACATCGCGGCCACCGACCGGGCCGTGCTCGACGAGTTCCCCGACAACGAGGCCCTCGGGCGCTGGATCCGGATGGCCGGGGAGAAGGTGAGGTTCCAGGGACTGCCCGCCCGGATCTGCTGGCTCGGCTACGGCGAGCGCGACCGCCTCGGGCTGCGCTTCAACGAGATGGTCGCCCGCGGGGAGCTCCGCGCCCCGATCGTGATCGGCCGGGATCACCTGGACACCGGCTCGGTGGCATCGCCGTACCGCGAGACCGAGGGGATGCGCGACGGCTCCGACGCGATCGCCGACTGGCCTCTGCTCAACGCCCTGCTCAACACCGCCTCGGGCGCCTCCTGGGTGTCGATCCACCACGGCGGCGGCGTCGGGATCGGACGCTCGATCCACGCCGGCCAGGTGACCGTCGCCGACGGGTCGCCGCTCGCGGCGCGGAAGCTGGAGCGGGTGCTGACCAACGACCCGGGCAGCGGGGTGATCCGTCATGCCGATGCCGGTTACCCCGAGGCGGAGCGGGTCGCCGCCGAGAAGGGGTTGCGGCTGCCGATGCGCGAGCTCGACGGCTGACGCCGGGGGCTGCGCGCCGGCACCGCGGTTCGGCCGGCCGTGAGCTCGCGCCCGGGCCTCCGGGCCGCGCTCAGGACGGGCGGGCCAGCCGGGCTCGGAAAGCGGTCTCCAGCTCGGCGAGCGAGGCGGCCGCCCGCTCCCGGACCTGATCGGCGCCCTCCTGGAGGGCGGCGACCTGCTCGGCGTCGGTCATCGATGAGAGGTTGATGCTGACGTTGGCCAGACCGGCCGCCACGGCGGCGTCCAGGAGATGCCCGGCGGAGTACGCGTCGGAGACGGCGTTGGGGTTGCCGGTCTCGACCAGCTCGCGAGCCACCGGCATCAGGTCGGCGGCGCGGCGGGCCACCTCGAGGGGGACCTCCGCGGCCCGGACCAGGGCCGCCTGGACCGCCGCGGTCCGGGTGGTCTGCTCCTGGTCGCTGACGCGGGGGAAGCGGAGCGCGGCCATCACCCCGTCGAAGGCGGCCGTGTCCCGGTCCGCGAGCGCGAGCAGGGTGGCGCGCTCGGAGTCGGCGAGCGCGGTCACCTCGCCCATCCGGCCGGCCAGGGCCTCGTAGCCCTTCCGCCCGGTGGTGAGCCGCGCCACCATGGCGAGCAGCGCGGCCCCGGCGGCCCCGGCCAGCGCGGCCGCCGCCCCGCCGCCGGGGGTCGGCCGCACCGAGGCCAGCGCCTCGAGGGCGGTGTTCACCGAGAGGCCGGCGAGGCCCGCCTCCGGAGTCGCGCCCGGCCCGGGTCCCCCGGCATGGCCGGCCACCAGGGTCTCGATCACCTGGGCGTCCGGTTCGAAACCGCGGAGCTGCAGGTAGTGGGCGGCCGAGGCGGCCAGCGCGGCCTGGGGGATGAGGCCAACGATCTCGGTGTCGAGGACGCGCATCCCGAAGCTGGCCGCCTCCAGGCGGACCAGCTCGAGGGCCCGGTACGGCGGGGTGATCACCGGGTCGAGGAGGTTCATCGAGACCTGGACGCAGCCGCGCTCGGCCACCGCGAAGCCGATCGCCCGGACGCTCACCAGGCCGCCCGAGCGCTCCCGCACCCGCCGCGCGACCTCCTTGGCGGCGCGCTCGTCGGTGCCGCTCAGATAGACGTTGAAGGCGACCAGCGGGGGCCGCGCCCCGACCGCGGTGGCCCCGGCCCGGCCGATCTGGTGGGGGCCCAGGTCGGGGAGCCGGCGGCCCTCGGCGACGTCGGCCCGGAGACCCTCGTATTCACCCTTGCGGACCTCGGCGAGGCTGACCCGATCGGGCCGGGTGGCCGCCCGCTCGTAGAGGTAGACCGGCAGCGAGAGGGTCTCGGCGAGCTCGCGCGCGACACCGCGGGCCAGCTCCACGCAATCGTCCATGGTCACCCCCCGGATGGGGATGAAGGGGATCACGTCCACCGCGCCCATCCGGGGATGGCTGCCCTTCTGCTCGTCCATGTCGATGAGCTCGACGGCCTTGGCGGCCCCGGCCAGAGCGGCGGCCCGGACCGCCGCCGGCGATCCGATCAGGGTGGCGTCGAGGCGGTTGTGGTCAGGGTCCGACTGGCGGTTGAGCAGGGTGGTTCCGGCGACCGACGTCATCGCTGCCACGATGGCGTCCATCACCTCGACCCGGCGCCCCTCGCTGAAGTTGGGCACCACCAGCACCAGCGGCTCGGCCGCGGCCGCCCCGGAACCGCTCATCGGCGTGACCGGCTGATCAGGCGGGCGAGCCGGCCGCGGGCTGGATCCCCTCCTGGTTGAGGATCCCGGTGACCTCCTCGAGGGGCATGTCGTCGCTGGGCAGGATGATGTCGCTCTTGGTGACATCGGCGGTCCCGAGCACCACCCCCTTGGCCTTGACGAAGACGGTCACCTCGCGCAGCACCGCGTGGTAGTCGGCGTCGTCACCGGCCTGGACCGCGGCCACCAGCCGCCGGTCGTAGGTGTCCAGGTCGGGGCGCAGCGACGCGTCCAGCCGGTACTGGTCGTCGCCGTGGATCCGGACCACGATCCCCTGCGCGGTCAGCGCCGGAGGGGCAGGAGCGGCCGGCGCGGGCAGCGCCGCCTGCTGCTTCATCGCGGCCAGCTTCGCCTGCACGCTGCTGTCCACCACGGTGGCGTTGATCTGATCCTCCAGGGTGGTGGTGCCGCCGGTGAGCAGGGGGCTGTCGAGGGTGCCGCTGTCCAGCAGGGCGTCCACGGCGTCGGCGTGCGCCTGGGTGCGGGCGATCTTGTCCTGGGCCCGCTGCATCATCATGGCCGCGTCGCTGGTGTGCTCCCCGATCCCGGCCAGGGTGTCCCCGGCCGCGCTGGTCGCCTTGGAGGCCTCGTACGAGGCCTTGAGCGACTCCCGCTGGGTCGCGAAGGCCTGGACCTTCGCCTGGTACTTCTGGATTGCGAGCTGCAGCTTCTCGACCTGGGCCTTGAGGGTTGCGATCTGGGGGTCGAGGGCCTGGCGCTGCTGCTGGAGCACCTCGGCCTGGGTGAGGGCCTGGGTGGCCAGGTCGTCCTTGCCCGCCGCCACCGCGTTCTTCGCGGCGTCGTTGAGCTGGGCGATCCGGGTATCCATGGTCTTGGCCTGGTTCTCGACCCGCTTCTCGCCGGTGCTGGCCTCGACCAGGGCCGTGCGCAGCTTCTGCTGCTGCTCCAGGAGCTGCTGGTAGGAGAGATCGATCGCCTGCGATGGGTCCTCCATCTTGTCGAGGGCGGCGTTCGACTTCTGCTGGACGATGTTGCTGAAGCGCCGGAACACGCTCATCGGAGGTCTCCTTCGGGGTGGCAGCCACGCTGCGGGGACGCTGCGAATTCTATGCACCGGGGGCGGGCCACCGGGCCATCCCTACCCGCTCGCCCTCCCCCGGCCCTCTCCCCGGACGGTCACCGCAGGTCGAGGGGCGCGGCCGCAGCAGCGTCCGCCTCCGCCCGGGTCAGCGTCCCGGTCGCGACCAGGCGGTCGAGGACGTAGCCCTGCCGGCTGCGCGCCGCGCCCAGATGCCGGAGCGGATCGAGCAGGCTGGGGGCCTGGGGAAGCCCGGCGAGCAGCGACGCCTGAGCCCACGTGAGCTGATCGGGGGCCCGGCCGAAGTAGCCCTCGCTGGCGGCCAGCACCCCGTAGTAGCCGTTGCCGAAGTAGACGGCGCTCAGGTACATGCTGAGGACCGCCGTCTTGGTGAAGTGGCCGTCGAGCTTGAGGGCCAGCGCCACCTGGGCGACCCGGTCGGCGATCCCGGTGCGGCCTCCGGTGTAGATCACCTTGGCGAGCTGCTCGGTGATGGTGCTCCCGCCCTCGTCGACGCCGGTCATCCATCCCCAGAAGGCCCGGACCAGCCCGACCTCGTCGACGCCGTCGTTGCCGTAGAAGCCGGAGTCCTCGGCGGCGACGACCGCCTGCGACACCCGCCAGGAGGGCTCGACCTGCACCGGGACGGTGCCATGAGCGCCGTCGATAATGGTGACCAGCGCGGGGGCGCGCTCGGCCGGAGGCGTGGCCAGCTCGGCCGCACCGAGGACGGCGGCGGCGATGAGCAGGATCGTCAGTGCGGTCCGACGCGCCCGGCGAGGCCAGCGGCGCCGGGGGGCGCGGGGTGCGCGCGCGGCGCTCTCCGATGGCGGCCCCGGGCTCCCCGTGATCTGCGGCTCCGGAGCCGGGTGCGCGGTGAGCTCCGGCTCCGCCCCCGGGGCTGCGGCAGGGTCCGGCTCGGCCGGCCGGGCCGCGCTCACGCTCACACCGGCTGGCCCGGGCTCGGGATCGCCGGGCGGTTCAGCCGCCGGTGTCTGCAGCGCTCTCTCCATCAGCTTGGGATCCCCCGTCGATCAGAACGGACGCCGGGGACGTCCGGCTACGGTCCCACCGGCGCGGTCCGTGGCCGGGCCCCTCCACCCCGTTTGTCGCGCACGGATGCTTGCGGGCCGGTGTCCGGGTGGAAGCCCCCCGGGCCCCGGACGGCGAAGCTGACCGAGATGGCGCCTTGGCGTCGCCGCTCGGGTCGGAACCTCACGGCGCGACAATGCCAGGCGGTCTCCCACGCGACCAGAGGAGCGGCACATGGAGCTCATCTCCGTCCCCATCCGCAAGCCGGACGAGGTCAACCTCATCCTCGGCCAGAGCCATTTCATCAAGACCGTGGAGGATCTCCACGAGGCCCTGGTCGGCGCCGTGCCCGGCATCAAGTTCGGGCTCGCCTTCTGCGAGGCGTCGGGGCCCGCCCTGGTCCGCTGGAGCGGCACCGACGAGATGCTCACCGACCTGGCCCGCCGGGAGATGCTGGAGCTGGGCGCTGGCCACGCCTTCCTGATCCTGCTTCGGGATGCCTTCCCCATCAACGTGCTGCCCGCGGTGCGGTCGGTCCAGGAGGTCTGCGGCATCTACTGCGCCACCGCCAACCCGGTGGAGGTCATCGTCGCCCAGGTCGGCCAGGGCCGGGCCATCCTCGGGGTGGTGGACGGCTCACGGAGCCGCGGCATCGAGAACGAGGCCGAGATCGCCGAGCGCAAGGCCATGCTCCGCCGCTTCGGCTACAAGGCGGGTTGACGGCTAGACCGGGGTGGTCGCCGGCCGGTCCGCGGTCGCGCCATCCGGTCAGGAGGCGGCGGGTGCCAGCCTCTCGGCGAGGTACCGGAGCGCGATCGGGTACCGGTACTCGATGCCCATGTGCCCACCCTCGAACAGCTCGAACCTGACGTCGGTCACCCCGATCGCCGCCAGGGCGCGGCGGAAGGCCTCGCCACCCAGCTCCAGGTACCACTCGTCGCTGCGGCCGCCGTCGATGAAGATGGCCCGGAGCGAGCGCAGCGCCTCGGCATACCGGGGGGCCATGCGCACCGGGTCCCACGCCAGCCAGCGTTCCCAGACCTCGGGGATCAGCATCCCGGTGGCGGTGTCGAAGGGGAGGTGGACGCTGCCGTCGGGGTCCGACGAGTAGGCGGCGGCCATCGCCCAGGCGTTGGCCAGCTCACCGTCGCCGTCCCTGGACATCGCCGGCCGCGAGCGGAAGTCATCCCAGAAGCGTGCGTACGAACCCTCGTAGTGGTCCCGGAGGACCCGGGCGCACTTGCGGAAGTCGGGGAGGTAGCAGTTCTCGAAGACGGCATCCCCGGCGTGGTCGGCCATCCCCCCGAAGAGGTCGGGGCGGAGCATGCAGGTGACCATCGCCCCGTATCCGCCGCTCGACTTGCCGGCGATGCCGCGGTGAGCGGGCGACGCCAGGGTCCGGTAGTGCGCGTCGACCCATGGCACCACCTCCTCGCAGAGGTGGGTGTGGTACCGCCCGATCGCCGGCGAATCCAGGAACTGGCTGCCTCCCACCGAGGTCCAGCAGTCGACGAAGACCACCAGGACCGGAGGGGGCGCGCCGTCACCGCTGAAGAGGGCGTCGCAGAGCTCCACGAAGTTGGGCCGGAACGCGCTCCGGTTGTGCCACATGTCGAGCTGACCGCTGTACCCCTGGATCATGTAGACGGAGGGGTAGCGCCGCTCGGGCTGCTGGTCGTAGCCGGGGGGCAGGTAGACCTCGATCGGCCGCGCCCAGGGGTCGCCGAGCGGGTTGCCGCGGAGGACCTGGCTCTCGACCACCGACTGCTCGAACCGCCCCCGGCCGGAGCGTCGCCAGGGCGATCCGGCGGTGATGCTCGCGCTGTGGCTGGGCTCTCGATCGGACATCGCGCACTCCCCTCACTGGGCCCGGGACAGACGGCTGAATCAATTGATCCTACCCGCCGTGGACGGTCGCCAGGGCTGCCGGCGGCCGTGGCCGCGCCGGCAGGCCGGCAGGCCCTGGTCCGGCGACCGTGCCGCCGTCAGCCCGGCTCACCGGCCCCGCGGCCGTCAGCCCCGATCGACCCGTCCCGCGGCCTTCGGCACCCGGTCAGCCGGCGCGGCTCGAGGCCGTCGTCAGGCGGCGCTGCGGCCGGGAGCCGGGCGCCGGCGCCGGAACGAGCCGACGGGGGGCCGGCGCATCCCTGCCCGGACGGGCTGGAACGGCCGGACCGGCCGGAATGCCGGCTCCGGGTTCTCGCTCTCGGCGAGGTACAGCCATTCGCCGCGCTGGAGGAGGGGCTCCGCGTGCAGCCGTGGGAGCCGCGGGGCGCCCCCGCGCTGCAGCTTCTGCCACTGCTCGGCATCGGTGCCCGAGAGCAGGGTGATCGCCCTGCCGGCCGCGCCGTTGCGGGCGGTCCGGCCGATGCGGTGGGTCAGCCACTGCGCCGTCTCGGGCAGCTCGTAGTTGACCACCAGCCCGACGTGGGGGACGTCGAGCCCGCGGGCGGCCACGTTGGTCGCCACCAGGACATCGACGTCGCCGTCGCGGAAGCTGCCGATCGAGCGCTCCCGGGCGTTCTGGGAGAGGTTGCCCTGGAGCTCGGCGACCCGCATCTGGAGCAGGTCCAGCTTGCGGGCGAGCTTCTTGGCGCCATGCTTGGTCCGGGTGAAGACGATCGTCCCCGAGCCGGCCGGCTGCTGCTTGAGCAGAGTCACCAGCGAGTCCATGCGCTGCTCGTCCTGGACGTGGAGCACCCCGTGCTCGAGGGTGGGCTCGGCGTCGGCGGCGACCCGCACCTCGCGCGGCTCGCGGAGGTGGCGGTCGATCATCCGCTGCACCCACTCGGGCATGGTCGCCGAGGCCAGCACGGTCTGGCGCGCGGATCCCGCGGCGCAGAGGCCCATGATCCGCTCCACCTCGCGGGCGAAGCCGGCGTCGAGCATCTCGTCCGCCTCGTCGAGCACCAGGTACTCGACCGCCGAGAAGTTGACCCGGCCCTGCCCGACCAGATCGAGGATCCGCCCCGGGCAGCCGACCACGATGTCGGGACCGCCGGCGAGCGCCTGGTACTGGGTCCCGTAGCCGACGCCCCCGTAGAGGACGGCGACCCTCAGCGCCCGATCCAGGCCGGCGATCACCGCGGCGACCTGGAGCGAGAGCTCGCGGGTGGGCCCGACCACCAGGGCGCGCGGTCCCCGGGGCTGGTGGCCGCGCAGCCGCTCGATCATGGGGATGCCGAAGGCCAGGGTCTTTCCCGACCCCGTGGGTGCGGCGATCACGGTGTCGTGGCCGGACAGGAGGTGGGGAAGCGCTTCGCGCTGCACCTCGTTGGGGGCTTCGATGCCCTGCCGGGTGAGCGATTCGAGGGTGCGCGAACGCACTCCGAGTTCTGCAAACGATGTCATGGGTTCTCCGGGCGCACACCAGCCTGACCGTGTCGTGGCGGCTGGACCGCGCTGGCCCCTCTCGGGGGTGGGAAGCGTTCTTGAGGACCCCGCCGGAAGCGGGGGAGAGGGTTCGCCAAGATGCCGTCGACGTGGTCGACTGCAACCACGGTAACAGACACCCCGGCTCCGCCGGGTTTCGTGACTGGCTCGGAGCCTCCAGGGCATCCCTCGGAGACCGGCCGGCGCCTCACCGCTCCGAGCGGCGCCGCCGGCCCTGGTTCACCTCGATCGGAGGGCCTCCCGCTCGCCCGGGAGCTCCCCCGTCTCCGCGCCCTCCGGGGTGGCGGAGGCCGCAGAGCCCTCCGTCGGCGCCCTCGCCACCCGCGGGCTGGCGGAGCCGGCCCGGCCGGCTCCGTGCCGCCCGCCGTGCCCGGGAACGCCCTGCTGGGGGGGCTGATGGGCATCGACCGCGATCCTCGGGGCCCAGGCGTCACGCCGGGCGGTCTCGCTGGTCACCACCTCGGGGAGGTCCCCGCGCAGGACCTGATCGACGCTCACCTGGTCGAGCACGTCGCGGATGTGGGAGCGCACCGCGACCCAGACATCGCGGAGCGCCTCGGTGTTCCCGGTGTAGGCGAGCTGGTCTGGGCGGTAGTCGCCGACCCGCGCCAGCGGGCCGTCGATGACCCGGATCACGTCGCCCAGGGTGATCTGGCCGGGGTCGCGGGCCAGCTCGTACCCCCCGCCCACCCCCCGGTGGCTGATCACCAGGTGCTCGTCCCTGAGCTCGGTCAGGATGTTCTGGAGGAACTTGAGCGGGATCTGCTGGGCCTCGCCGATGTGCTCCGCGCTGATCGGGCCGGAGCCCCGGGCCCCCGCCAGCTCGACGATCGCCCGGACGGCGTAGTCCGCCTTCACCGAGACCCGCATGGCCCCCATTGTGACGTCTGGCCCATCGCCCGTAAGGCTCATGACGGCACGGGTGCTGCCGGCGCCGCGACCTCTCGGAGGATCTCCTCCAGCTCCGGTTCCAGGACGTAGTTGGGGTAGCCGTCGCCGTCCTCGAGGCCCACCTCGACCCGGCGCAGCGCCGCGTCGACGGTGGCGTCGGTGACCGGAAGCCCGAGCTGCCGGAGCTTGTCCTCGATGACCCTCCGGGAGCGATGGGTTCCCCACGCGAGACGCACCGAGGTGCCCACCAGGCCCGCCGTGACACAGCCTCCGGCGGGTGGGAAGACGTCGCTGTCCCGGCCGGCGCGGACGTAGGGCGCCACCATGTGGGGCAGCTCTCGGAGGAAGGCGTGCGACCCCACCAGGGCCTTGAGCGGCGGAACGGGGAGGCCGGACACCTCCGCGACGACGTCGGAGAGGTGCTGTAGCGCCTCGGTGCGGATGCCGGTCGAGACGCCGTACTGCACCTCCAGGGCGACCACCACCTCCTCTAGGGCCGCGAAGCCGGCGCGGTAGGAGATGCCGTTGACCGAGACGTCGGGGTGGGCCCCGGCGGTCGCGGCGGCGATCGCCACCCCGCTGGCCAGCCCGAAGTCGTCGTGGACGTGCATGGTGATGGTGATCGGCTTCGACAGCCGGGCGCGCAGCCGCCGGACCAGGACCTTGATCGCTTCGGCCGAGAGCGTGTTCGCAGAGTCGGCGAGGCCGAGGCGCCCCGCTCCGTGGGCGATGGCCACCTCTCCGATCCGCACCAGGTGCTCGAAGTTGCTGCGTCCGATGTCCGACGCGTCGACGGCGGCGCCGAGACCAACCTGCTTCAGGTGGCTGAGCACCTCCTCCAGCCGCGCGATCTGGCGGTCGCGGCCGGCTGCGGTGCGCGGGTCGCGCAGTCCGATGCCGAAGGTCTCGGCGCCGATCGACTGGAGCTGGTCGATGAGCCGGACCGTCGACTCGAAGTCGACCTCGGTGCCCCACACCGGGTTGACCAGGACGCGATCCGAGCACACCGTGGAGTGGAAGGCGAACTTGCGGGCCAGCACCGCCTTGGCGACCTCGAGCTCCAGCGTGTCCGGCTCATCGCCGCCCCAGAAGTCGACCATCAGGTGGTTCTCGCGGACCCCCGCCGCCTCCAGCGCCTCCGCCACCCGCAGCAGGCCGTCCACCGTGGGGCGGATCCCGGCGGTGTAGAGGATCTTGCGCAGCGTGCTGTCGTAGATGGTGAGCGGCGTGGGGAAGTCGTACGTCGAGGTGACCTCGGGGTCGAAGTTGAGGGGGCTGACCCAGTGGCGGCCCGGGAGATGGGCCGGCTCCTGGTAGAGGTTCTCGTCGTTCACGTCCTGCGGTTCTGGGCTCAACGGTTCTCTCCTTCTCACGATGCTGGTCGATCCGGTCGGGTTGCAGAGGGGGTGCCGCCGTGCTCGACCACGGCTGCTGCGACGGTCTCCCGCCGGCCGGCGGGGCGGTCCTGCGCTCCGAGGTCCGGGGCCTCGGCACTGGCGCCCGGCACCTCCGCACCGGCGTCCGCCTCCGTCTCAGCCTCCGGGTCGACCCTCGCGGGCCAACCCTCTCCCGCCGGCCGTCGCGGACGCTTGGACCAGAGGACGGCCCCCATGATCCCGACGGCGCCGAGCAGCAGGGCCAGCGAGATGGGATGGTCCACGAAGGTGATCGGGTTGCCACTCGACAGGATCAGTGAGAGGCGCAGGTTGCGCTCGATGATCGGTCCGAGGATGGCCCCCAGGACCAGCGTCGCCGCCGAGTAGCCGAACCGGCGCGCCGCCAGGCCCACGAAGCCGAACACCACGAGAACGCCGACGTCGAACATCGTCCCGCGGTTGGCGTATGCGCCCACCGCACAGAGCACGATGATGGCCACGCCGATGACGGGCGCCGGCAGCGAGATCATGCGCGCCCAGGCGTTGGTCGTCACCATACCGAGCACCCAGAGCAGGCCGGTGCCCACGAAGAGCCCCAGGAACACGGTGTAGACGGTCACCGGGTCCCGGGCCAGCAGCTCCGGGCCGGGGGTCAGCCCGGCGATGAGCATGGCCCCGAGGATGATCGCCGACGTCGGCGTGCCCGGGATGCCGAGGGCGAAGGTGGGTATCAGGGTCGCGTGCATCACCGCCGCGTTGGTGGCCTCGGGAGCCGCGATCCCCTCGGGTGACCCCTTCCCGAACTGCTCCGGGTGGCGCGATGTCGCCTTGGCCACGTTGTAGGAGAGGAAGGGCGGGACGCTCCCGGCCATGCCCGGAAGGAGACCGGTGAAGAAGCCGATCACGACCCCCAGGCTGGCGGGCTTGAAGACCGAGCGGAACTCTCGCAAGGAGAGCCACACCCTCCCGCGCTGCTGGGCGACGGGCTGACTTGCGGCCTGATCGCCCACCAGCATGCGCAGCGCCTCGGGAATGGCGAACAGCCCGATCAGCATCGGCGCCAGCGGGATGCCGCCGGAGAGCAGGACGTTGCCGAAGTCGAACCGGGGCACGCCGGTCACCGAATCGAGGCCGATCGTCCCGATCAGCACGCCGATGCCCACCCCGATCATCCCGCGACGCGGGGCGCCGCCGACCAGGAAGGCGATCGCGGTGAGCCCGAGGATGCCGAGGGCCGCGTACTCGGGCGGCCCCAGCAGGAGCGCCCAGGTGGCGACCAGAGGGGTCACCAGGATGAGCAGGATGGTGGTGATCACCCCCCCGAAGGTTGCGGACCAGAGTGAGTAGGCGAAGGCCTTGGCGGCGCGGCCGGCCCGGTTCAGCTGGTAGCCGTCCAGGATGATCGCCGCCGAGTTCGGCGAGCCGGGGGTCGACACCGCGATGGCGGTGATCGACCCGCCGTACTCCGCCGCCTGGTAGAGCGTGGTGTAGAAGATCAGGGCCTCGGCCGGCGGCAGAAAGAAGCTGAGGGGGAGCAGCAGGGCGATCCCGCTCAGCGGTCCGATCCCGGGGAGGGCTCCCACCAGGATCCCGGTGACCGTGCCCGCGACCAGGCAGAGCAGCCCGACGGGGCTGAAGAGGTGTTCTGCGGCCTGGCCGAGGACGACCACCAGGTTCACGGGTCAGCCGCCAGGGGTGGCCCAGACCGGCCCGGGGAGCGGGACGTTGAAGACGTGCGCGAAGAGCAGGTAGAGACCGACCGAGGTGACCGCCCCCGCGATGCCCACCGCCACCCGCATCCGGGGCCGCAGCGGTCCCGGCAGACTCAAACCCACGCAGAGCAGGATCGAGGCGAGCACGAAACCCAGCACCGGCATCGCGACGACGTAGGCGCAGAGCAGGGCGCCCGTGAAAGCCACCGGCAGCGGACGCAGGCGGACCCAGGTGTTCGCACCGCGCTCGGGGCGCACCACGCCCCAGGCGCCCAGCACGAGGAGCAGCGAACCGGCCAGCATCGGCACGAGCCACGGGCCCGCCGCCGTCCCCAGGTCGAAGGTGGTGCTCTCCACGATCACGTAGACGCCGAGGGCGGCGATCAGGAAAGAGACGGCGCGGTCAGCAACCTGACGGCTGCTGCCGCGCTCGTCCCGAAGGGGAGAGTTTCCTTGGTTCATCCCGCGCTGCTCGGGCTGGGGGTGCTCAGGTACTCCCTGTCCAGCGATTGATAGAGCGCCAGGGTCTGCTGGTCGTGCGCGATCACCTGCTTGGTGTCGAGGAAGTCCGCCAGCTGGTCGTTGTTCTGCATGTAGGTCTTCCAGGCGGACGATGCGAACACCTTGGCGCTCGCCGCCTCCAGCTCGGCGATGATCGACGCCGGGGTGCCCTTGGGGGCGAAGATCCCCTTCAGGCTGTATGCCGTGATGTCGTATCCGGATGAGACGAAGGTCGGGGCGCCGGGGAGCGGTGCGTACGAGCTGCCGTCGGCGGCCACTGCCAGCGTGCGCAGCTGCCCCGCCTGCTGCTCGGGGAGGTAGGCGCTGGGTGTGACCAGACCGAAGTTCACCGTCCCGTTGAGGGTGTCGGTCGCCGTCTCCGAGCCACCCTCGGTGGAGATGTACTTGAGCTGGATCCCGGCGTCCTTCTCCAGCTCGAGGAAGGCGACGTGATTGGGGCCGACGTCCCCGGTGGCCGCCACCGACAGCGCGCCCGGATGAGCCTTCGCGTAGGTCACCAGCTGGCTCACCGTCTTGTAGGGGCTGGAGCTCGCCGTGATCAGCCCGACCGCCTCACCGTCGAACTGGTCCACCGGGGAGATGTCCGTGAAGTCATAAGGCATCAGCTTCTGGGCGATGAGGTCGGCCATCGTCCCGTCCGCCTCGTAGAGGAGCGTGTAGCCGTTCGCCGGCTGGGACATCACCTGAGCGACGCCGACCGCTCCGCTGGCTCCGGGGTCGTCCTCGACCGCCACCGACCATCCCAGCTTCTGCTCGAGGTCGTCGGCCAGCTCGCGGGCCTCGATGTCCAGGGACGAGCCGGCGGTCACCGGCACCACCAGGGTGATCGCCTGGGTCGGGTAGGGGATCGGCGTGGCGGTCGGCGGATCCGCGGCCTTGGAGGCCGTGCTCGCCCCGCAGGCGGCTATGAGCAACCCCAGCGTGGTGGCTGCCGCTACCGTGGTCGCCCGCCTCCGGCGGTGACCCGGGTGCGGAGCGTCCGTCTGCGGGCGCTGGTCGGTGAATGGCCCCGGGGTCTCGCGGCCGGCGCTCGCGCCGGTGGCGATCCGGCGCAACCCTCCTCTCATCGATGCCATGACCTCCTCCCTTCCTGTTGCCCGTCGCCCCCCCCGGGGCGCCCTGGCCGAAAGCCTACCAGATTGGTAGATAATAGGGCCGAAAGACCTTCCGCGGCACGGGACTCTCTTGACGACCGCGCGGAAGACCTGATCCATGGATCATGGGTCGGCAGCTGTCCCTCGGCCGCGGTCGGCCGGCGCCGCGATCGCCGCAGGCCCCCGCCGCCATCCCCGAGAGCCCGCGCCGCGATCGGCGGGCGCCGCCTCGCCGCCATCGCCGGAGGCCCGCGCCGCCGTCGCCGGAGGCGATCCTTGGCCGACGCGGCCCTCGCGGTGGCCGGTTCGGATGCCTCGGCCCGGGGCAGCCCCCTCTCACTTCGCGAGCCCCACCGGGGTCTTGGACGCGGGGGCTATCCTGCGCGGCACCGTGACCGAGGCAGGAGCCGACCAGGATCAATCACCCGGACGCACCGTGCCCGGCGAGCCGGCCTCAGGCTCGACGGCGGAGGGAACCCCCGGAGAGCCCGCGACGACGCCACGAGGATCGTGGCCGGGGCGGTGGCTGAGCGTCGCGGTGCCGCTCAGCTACGGCCTGGGCGCGGTCATCCTCCTCTTCAACGCGCTGCGGGCACCGAGCTCCGCGCTCACCGGCAGCAATCCCGACGCCATGCAGCTCACCTGGTTCCTCGCCTGGACCGCGCACGCGCTGACCCATGGCCAGGCGCTGCTCTTCTCCCATGCGCTCAACGCTCCCGCCGGCATCAACCTGGCGTGGAACACCGCCATGCCGCTGCTGGGCATCGTGGCGACTCCGATCACGCTCCGGTGGGGGCCGGTGACCGCCTACAACGTGCTGGTCTGCATCGCCTTCGCGACCACCGCGTGGGCCATGTACGCGGCGGCCATGCACTTCACCGGCCGGCGGCTGGTGAGCTGGGGCGCCGGTCTGGCGCTGGGACTCTCCCCCTTCATGATCGCGCAGTCGATGGGTCACCTCGACCTCGTCTTCATGGCCTACGTGCCGCTCGTCGCCGTGCTCAGCGATGTCATCCTGCTGCGTCAGGACCGGCCCTGGTGGCTGATCGGCGGCGCTCTCGGACTGTGCACGGCGGCGCAGCTCTACGTCTTCCAGGAGACGGTGGCCGCGGCGGTGGTCGCGGTCGCGGTGGTGGCGGTGGTGCTGGCCCTGCTCCGCCCTCGGACGGAGGTGTCGGCGCGCACGCCCTATGCGGTTCGCGCCCTGGGGGTCGCGCTGGTGGTCACGCTGGTGCTGGCCGGGCCCCTGCTGGTGACCCAGTTCGCCGGTGCCCAGCACCCCACCTTCTATGTGGAGGTGGGTGCCAATGATCTGGGCAGCGATCTCACCGGCCTGGTCGTCCCCACCGCCAATCAGTGGCTGTCGCCCGCCGCCGCCCAGCACCTGGCGGCCCAGTGGGTGGCCCGGGGGACTGGCCAGGACGCCTATCTCGGGGTCTTTGCCCTGCTGCTGCTCGCGGTTGCGGTGGTCGTGCGGCGCCGCGACGTCGCGGTGCGGGTGCTCGCCATCACCACGGTGGTGCTGCTCGTCTTCTCGCTCGGCCCATGGCTCTCGGTGGATGGCCGGAACCTTCCGGTGCCCCTTCCCGATTACATCCTCCAGCACCTGCCCCTGATCACCAACATGGTGCCGCTGCGCTGGTCGTTCTATGCCGCCACCTGCGCCATCCTGGCCGCCGCCATCGCGATCGCCCGACAGCAGTCGGGCTGGCCGCGGCGCCTGATGGCCGTGCTCGCGGCGCTGACGGTGATCAGCTGGCTTCCGAGCATGCCCCGGCCGCTGATGCCCACCCCGGCGCCCAGCGCGCTGCCCGGTGCGGTGGCAGCGGAGGTCCCGGACGGGACCACCGTGCTCTTCGTCCCCTGCGCATCGAGCGGCTCGGCCCCGGGCATGTACTACCAGGCCGTGGACGGATTCCGCTGGTCACTGGTCGCCGGTTACGCCTACTACCAGTCGGCGGGCTCACCGGTGGCGGCCGGCCTCTGCGACCCGAGGTCGATCGAGACGCAACCGCAGGGTGCGGCCCTCCTCGCGGCGCTGAGGCACGAGGGGGTGGGAGCGATCCTGGTGGCCCCCGGCGCGGCGGCGGAGGCTGCCCGCCTCGCAGCGGCGCTCGGCCGGGCACCGCTCGTCATCGACCGTTTCTCGGTCTGGGTGACCGGCGCGCCCTGAGGCGCCGGCCCGCCGGGTCGGTGCGGTGCGTCTGGGGCGGCCGTGGCTCTGGGCGCGAAACTCGGTTTCACGGCGTCATCCGCCGCAGGCCCCTCGACCCAGGGCCGGAGCGCCGTCAGCGCCAGAGCGCCCGCCAGATCCCGGCCCGTGCCGCCGCGCGGCCCACGATCTTGTTCTTCGCTCGGCGCGCGATGCGGTGGGGATTGCCGGATGCCAGCGTCGACACGTCGTTGGCCATCCGGGCCGCCCGGTAGAGGTTCGAGACCAGGCTCCGCCGCCTCACGCGAGCGCCTCCCCGATGAACTGCTTCGCGTCGGTGCCCAGCTCCGCCCGCTCCGGTTCCTCGGCCTCGATCAGTCGCAGCAACCGCTGGGCAGCGTCCGGATCGGCGGTGCCGATGACGAGCCCCATCGACAGCCAGTAGTCGGCGGTCTCCATGAGCAGCGGGTGCAGATCCTCGGAGGTCTCCGCGCGCACCTCCGCCATCGAATGGAGCAGGGCCGTGCCGTATCGCCGCCAGCTCGGCTCGTCGATCGGAGAGATGGTCGGTGTCGCATCCGTCGTCATGGCGTGCCCTCGTCGATCGCCCACGCTCACTAGCTCAGCGCGGACCCGAACGATACGCGGGCGCGCCGTCGCGGTGAGACCGGCATCTCTCGGGTCGGGGCGCTGGAGGCCCCGCTCGCGGGGAGCCCCGGTCGGGCGTCCAGGGGCGGGGGCGCTGTGGCGCCCCAGCCCCCGGGTGGACCCTGGTGAGGTCCGCGGTGAGATCCTGCGCTGGATCAGCCCGGCATCCGAGCTGGGCTGCCGTCCCCACGGTGAATCTGCCGAAGATCGGCGATTATCTCGGCGTTACGACGATATAATATCCACATGATCCCCGTCGTCACTGCCCTGGACGCACTCTCTCAGACCCTCGAGGCCCGCGGTCTGCGCTACGAACTCGTGGCCGTGGGCGGTACCAGCCTTCTGCTCCTCGGTCTCATCGACCGCCCCACCCGTGACCTCGACGTGGTCGCCACGGTGGAGGCCGGCACGTATTGCGCGCTTCGGGAGTTGCCCCCGCCCCTCGCCGAGGCTGTCCGCGACGTTGGTGACGTGATGGGAATCGGTCCTAATTGGCTCAACTCGAGGCCGGCTCCACTGCTGGACTTCGGCCTCCCGGAGGGCTTTGCCGAACGAGCCGAGGTGCGCCGCTACGGGGCGCTCACGCTCGATCTCGCCAGCCGGGTCGACCAGATATTCCTCAAACTCCATGCGGCCGCCGACCAGGGCCTGACCAGCAAGCACATGGCGGACCTCCGCGGCCTCACGCCCACCGGAGGCGAGCTGGTGGCGGCAGCCCGGTGGACGCGCACTCACGATCCATCCCCGGGTTTCGCACAGGAGCTGCGGATGGTCCTGCGGGCCCTGGGGGTCGACGGCGATGTCGAGCTATAGAGACGAGGTTCGCCGGCTCGTTCTGGGGACGCTGTGGAGCCTGTGGGCGGAGCTCGGACTGAGCGGCTGGGACCGCCGTCACGCGGAGACCTCGGTTGACCTCGAGGCCCTTATCCTCGCGACGGCCCGAGGGGGGGCGTGGAACTCGCGTCTGCTCGAGGAGAGCATGGACTGGTGCGTCGCCAATGGGCGGATCGCATCGGCGATCCGTCTCAAGCACCTCGCTGGCACGGCTGACGTCGCGACCAAGCGTGCGTTCGGGAGGTTCGCTGCCACGGTGAACGCGCAAGTGCCGCTCCGCTGGCCGTCAGAGGCGGAGCGAGCGTCGAGCTTCGCGAGAACCGGTCGCTCAGCGCCACCCGATCTGGGTCGCCCTTCACTCGTCCAACTGCGCCTGCGAGCGCTGTGGGGCGTGAACGCACGCGCGGAGGTGCTGCGATTCATGCTACCCGAGGGCGGCCGCTTCATCGGCGTGACCGAGATCGCGCTCGCGACGGCATACGGAAAGGACGCGATCGCGGACGCTCTCGACAACCTCTGTCGGGGGGGCCTCCTCGCTCGCGCCGGTCGGGCCAACCAGCATCTCTATCGCCTCGTCCACCAGGACGAGCTTCTTGCGTTGGCTGGACCGCTGCCGGCCCGAATTGTCGATTGGGCGCTCGTGCTGCCGGTGATGGTCGGCATGATGGATGCTGCCGACCTGCCAGAGATGCGGGTCCTCGCGCGGGCCAGCGAGCTCTTCCGACGGTATCGGGAGTGGCAACCGTCGTTGGCCAGGCTTGGGATGACCTCCCGGCAACAGGCCGTCGGCGAGGAGCTTCCGGCGGCCTTCGAAGAATGGTCATTGGTGGCGCTCCGACGCTGGGCAGGACAGGAAGCGCTGTAAACGACGCGCGGGTCTGCCCACAGAGCCGGCCATCGACGAACGCGCCCTTGATCGGGCCAAGCGCCAGTCGGAGATCCTCGTGACCATCCATCCACCCCTCCGAGTCGCCGTGGCTGAGGGTCTCCGCCGCCGAGGAGGTGCTGACGCGAGCTGGGCGACCCGGCACCGTGTCTGCCCATGACGGCGGCAGGGTGTCAAGAGTCACCCGAAGTACCCGTCAAGCCTCTTCCGAAGTTCTGTCCAGCTTCTGTCGAGGCCGGCTTCTCGGTGTCACCCGAACCAGCTGTCCGGCGCGACCCAAGGGCCTGTCGAAGATCAGCCGAGCCCTTTCGGGCCGCGTCGGCCGGACTTCTACACGGACTCTCACAAGCCTGTGGAGCCGACGGGGAGATTCGAACTCCCGGCCAGCGGTTTACGAAACCGCTGCTCTACCACTGAGCTACGTCGGCGCGATGGGGACGGGAACGCGTCCGGCCCGCCCGGGTGAGCCATTATCCCAGTTGCGTGAAGACTCGAGGCCCCCGGCGCACCGCCGCCTCGCCCCCGTGACCGAGGACACCCTCGCCCGCTTCGCCGGGGAGCACCCCCTCGGGGTGGCCCTCGATGACGAGGGGGCCCCGCCGGACGACCCGCTGCTCCGCCTCTACGGGGGCCCGCTGCGGGTGAGGCGGGCCATCCCCCGCCTGGTGGCGAACTTCGTGGCCACCGCCGACGGGGTCACCGCCTTCGGCGAGGGGAGGGGGGAGGGCGCGATCGCGGTGAGCCTCCACGACCCCACCGACCGCCTGGTGATGGCCCTGCTCCGCTGCGCCGCCGATTGCGTCCTGATCGGGGCCGGCACGCTCCGCGACGACCCCTACCACCAGTGGACCGCGACCACCCCGCTGCCGGAGCTGGGCCGGGAGCTCACCGCCCACCGCCTCCGCGTGGCGGGCGCCTCCGAGCCGCCGGCCCTCGCCGTGGTGAGCCAGAGCGGCGCCCTCCCCGCCTCCCACCCCGCCCTGAGCCGTCCGGAGGCCGACGTCCTGATCATCACCACCCGCGAGGGGGCCGCCCATCTGCCCGGCGTGCACCCTCGGGTGCGGGTCGCGGTCGCCGGCGAGGGCGGCCAGATCCCGCCGGCCGCCATCGTCGCCGCGGCGCGGACCCACCTCGGCGCCGTGACCATCCTCTGTGAGGGCGGCCCCCGGCTGTTCGGTCAGCTCCTCGCCGCCGGCCTCGTCGACGAGCTCTTCCTCACCGTCTCCCCGCAGGTCGCCGGCCGGTCGGGCTCCGAAGGACGTCCGGGTCTGGTCGCCGGTGCGGCCTTCGCCGCGGGCGTCGCGCCGCGCCTCCGTCTGCGCTCTCTGCGCTGGGCGGGTGACCACCTCTTCCTCCGCTATGGGGTGATCGGCGGGGCCTGACCGTCAGCGATGGGCGCCGGCCACGGACGGTGAGTTACGGACATTCGTATCCATAACCGCCCGAGCGGGCACGGGGACCTCCCCTGCCGGCCCCGGCGTCCGGGGCGGCGACCCGACCGCTAGGGTGAGCGCGGGCTGCTCTGCCGGGCCATCGCCGCCAGCCCGGCGTCGGACCAGACCGGCACGGGGGCCGGTCGCCGCGGACGCGGCGCGGGTGGGGGCACCGGGGTGGGGTCGGGGCGGGGGGTGACGGACGGGGGAGCGGCCCGCGGCTCGATGGGTGCGGTCACGTCGCCCAGGAGGAGGCCGGTGCGCAGGCGGATGTGGCGGCGGACCCAGAACCAGACCGCGAAGCCGGCCAGGGTTATCACACCCTTGTCGGCGGCGCGCTGGAGCAGGGCGGCGGCCACCGCCGCCGGCCCGAGCACGCCCTGGGTGTGGAGCAGGGCGATGGCGGTGCTCTCGAAGCCGCCGACCCCACCGCCCGGACTGGTGGCGGCGCCGGTGAGGTAGGCGGCGCCGTAGATGAAGGTGGTGGTCACCCAGGGGACGTCCATGCCGCTGGTCCCCCGGACCATCAGCCAGAAGAGGGTCAGCTCGAAGAGCGCGCCCAGCACGCTGAGGGTCAGCCAGAGCCAGGTCTCGGGGCGGCGCATCAGCCGCACCACCTGCTCATGGAGCACCTCGAGCTGGCGGGTGGCCCGGCGCGCCACCGGGATCCGAGCCACCAGGGCGAGCACGGCGCCGAAGACCGGGTTGATGGTGAGGATGCCGATGATGGCGATGATCCCCGCCAGCGACACCGCGATCCCCGAGATCCCGGCCGCGTAGGCGAGGGCGCCGGGGATGGCCACGGCGACGATCACGGCGGTGTAGAGCAGCTCCTGGACGGTGACCGCCGCCATGGTGGTCCCGAGGGAGGCGCCGGTCGCCTCGCTGGCCAGCTCGGCGCGGGCCAGCTCCCCGAAGGGCAGCAGGCCGAACGCCTCGCCACCCACCGTGAAGAGGACCGACTCGCGGGGGGTGACGGCGACCCCCTCGCTGCGCAGCAGCTGGTGGTACCGCAGCCCCTTGGTGAGGTAGAAGCAGGCGGTCAGCCCGATTGCCGCGGGCACCATGATGATCGGGAAGCGCGCGATGTCCCTTCCGAGCTGACCGGGATTGAGGATCAGGATCAGGGCCACCAGGATCCCGATGGTCACCCCCGCCTGAAGGATCAGGCGCACGCGGCGGGCGCGGCTCATCGGGACATCGTCGGATGGGGTGCCGGCTCCCGAGCGGGGCGCATTCGGTTCGTCACCGATCCGGTTCTACGCGCTGCAGACCGTTGCCGTCAGCGGCGATCTCGTCGGGCCGGAGCGGGAGGGCGGCATACCCGATCGCCCCCGGGCCGGTGTGGGTCACGATCACGGGGTCCAGGGCGATGGTCTCGCAGCGGGCGACGTCGCAGGTCTCGCGGAGCCGGGTCGCGAGCCCGGCGGCGAGCTCGGCGGCATCGGCGTGGAAGACCAGGACCCAGAGCCGCCCCGGGAGGTCTCGAGAGGTCTTCTCCAGGGCGGAGAGGACGCCGGAGGGGGTGCGGGTCAGGGCCACCCGCCCGGTCTGGCCATTGCTCAGCCGGAACACCGGACGCACGTGGAGACTGTCCGAGATCCCCGCCAGCAGGCTGTTGATCCGGCCGCTGCGGGCGACGAACTCCAGCGCCTCCAGGGCGCCGAACATGCGCACCTCATCGACGGCGCGCTCGGTGCGCTCGACCACCTCCGCCAGGCCGGCCCCGGCAGAGCAGAGGCGGGCCGCGGCCCGTGTGATCAAGCCCAGCCCGGCGGCGGCGGTGCCGGTGTCGATCACCGTGACCCGTTCCCGGCCCTCCTCCTCCGCCAGCATCCGGGCGGCGAGCCGGGCGCTGTCGTCCATCCCGCTGAAACGGGCCGGGATGGTCAGGCAGAGGATCTGCTCCGACTGGCAGCGGCGGAAGGCTTCGAGGAACTCCCCGGGCGGGGTCGCCGAGGTCTCCGGTGTCTCGCCGGCCCGCAGCCGCGCGTAGAAGTGGCGCAGCTCAGCGTCGTCCAGGCCGTCGATCTCCTGGTCGCCGATGCGGACCGGGAGGTCGACGATGCCGACGGTGGCGGCGAGCTCCGGGGGTACCAGGGCGCCGCTGCCGGTCACCAGCGCGCAGCGCAGACCGGCGCCGATCCGGGGAGGGCGGGCCCGCTGGGCCGGCGCGGGGGCGGAGAGCTCCACGGCTACCCCACCGACGCGCTAGACAAGCTGGCTGAGCACGGGATGGCCCACGTCCTTCCTTGCACGGATCGAGAACACGACCGCGACCGCGCACCCGGCGCCGGTCGGAGGTCGAGCCCCACGGTGAGGCCGCTCCCTAAGATGATAGTCATGGGCTCTGGGTGCGACTCGCCCTGCGACCGATCGTGGGGGGGCTGATGGACGCCCGCTGGACCCTGGTCACCTTCTGCGCGGCCGGTTATCTGATCGGAAGTCTCCCGGTGGGGTACTGGGTGACCCGCTGGCGCCGCCTGGGACTGGACATCCGCGGCTACGGCTCGGGCAATGTCGGGACCGCCAACGTCTATCGCCACGCCGGCTTCGGCCTGGCCGCGGTGGTCGGCCCGATCCAGTTCGCCCAGGGCCTCCTGCCCCTCCTGCTCGCCCGCTACGCCGGCGGTGTCGGCGCCACCGGCCTGGTGCTGGTCGCCGTCGCCGCCGTCGTCGGCAACGGCTGGTCGGTGTTCCTCGGATTCGACGGCGGCCGCGGGGTGGCGGTGTCGACCGGCGTTGTGGCCGGGCTCAACCTGATCGCCCTCGGCGTGCTCCTCGTCTGCTTCGCGGGAGGGGCCCTTCGCGGCCGGATCGCCGAGGGGGTCCTGGTCGGCTTCATCGTCCTGCCGATCGCCGGGGTCGTGCTCGCGCTCACCCCACTCCAGACCGGCTATGCGCTCCCGCTCGGCTCGGTCGCGCTCCTGCTCCTGATCCTGGCCCGCCAACTCGACGGCGTGGTCGGGGACGTCAGCCACTACGGGGGTGCGCGCCACGTGGTCCTCGACCGGGTGCTCCACGACCGCCGGCCCGGCCGCCCGCTGGTCGGGCATCGCACCGATCCCTGAGCCGTCCCCTCTCACCCGGGTTCCGGGTCACGCCACGGCCGGAGCCGGCCCCTCGTCGGTCCACACCTGGTTGAACGGATACCACTGATCGGGGGCGAGCGCGATCAGGGCGTCGAGCCGCTCCGCCAGCGCCTGGGTCATCTCCGCCACCGTGCCGGTGGGGACCGGGGGCTCGACCAGGATCCGGTAGTGGCGCCCGTCGCGGTAGCAGGCCACCGGCAGGAGGGGGCAGCCGGCGTGCAGCGCCATCGCCGCCGGGCCGGTGCTGAAGAGAACCGGGCCGCCCCGAAAGCGGACCTCAACGGTCGGGCCGCCCTCCGGGATGTCGGCGAGGAGGGCGAGGAAGCGCCCCCGCCGCAGCGCGTGGAGGAGGCCCCGCGCCGCGCGCCCGGGGGTGAAGACCTCCAGCCCCCGCCGCTCCCGCGCCCAGACGATGACCCGGTTGAAGGCGAGCGGGTGGAACTCCCGCATCACCGTGGTGAGGGCCAGGCCGTGGGAGAGCGCCATGGTCGCGGCCATGTCCCAGTTGCCGAAGTGAGCCAGGCAGAAGACGGCGGCGCCGTACTCCTGCTGGGCCCGGTCGATGTTCTCGTAGCCGTCGAGTGGATGGAGCCGGTGCACCGTCTCCATGCTCAGGCCGTGGGACCACACCATGTCCAGGCAGGTGCGGTAGTACTCGCGGTACGAGGCGCGGGCCCGGGCGCGGGCGGCACTCGGGCTGAGCGAGGGATCGGCCCGCCGGTGCCGGGCCGCGCAGGCGGCGACCCGCTCCGGGCGGGTGGCGCACGAGACCCACGCGATCGCGTCCGAGGCCAGGAATCGGCGCCACCCCATGGCCTGGATGATCCTGGCCATCCCGCCCCAGAGCAGGCGCACGCTGGTGGCGGGAGGCTCCTGGCTCGGGATCGGCGCGCCCACCGAGGCGGCGACCGGGGAGATCAACCGGTGGCCTGACGGCCCTCCGTCATCGCGGTCGCTCACCCGGGCCGGCTGGCCCGATCTGTTCTCGATGGCATCTCCGCCCGTCACGTGGCTCGGCGGACTGGATCATACCGAGGGAGGTGCGGGCTGAAGGCGTGATCGCCGGCGTAGGCTAGCCGGCGAGATCGCCCCGATGGGCCGGGGCCCGCTCGCCGGTGGCGGAGGGTTGATGGTGGCGATGCGCGTGGCCTGGTTCGGGCATGCCGGGGGCCGGCGGGCCGACGGCCTGACCGCCTACAGCGATCAGACCGTGGCCGGCCTGGTCGCGGCCGGCTGCGAGGTGCGCTTCTTCCACCACGACCAGGACGGCGATCGGACCCCGGTGTCCGGCGCGGTGGCGCTGGAGGGGGTCCGCTTCAAGACCGTCACCCTACCGGCCCCGCGCACCCTGGCGCGGATCGAGCGGGCGCTCGAAGAGTTCCGCCCCGACGTCGTCCACTGTTCGGTGAGCGTCTCCCTCCTCGACGGCGCCATCGCCCGGGTGGCCCGTGGCCTGGGTGCCGCCACCGTGGCGACCTGCCACCTCCCCTACGCGCCGGCCCAGAGTGCGCGCGGTCGGGTGATGCGCGGTCTGTACCGGTACCACGGCGTCCGCCTTCAGGAGTTCGATCGCTGCATCGCCCTCTCCGCCGATCAGCGCGACCTGCTGGTCCGGGCGGGGCTCCGGTCCGAGCGGATCGTGGTCATGCCCAACGCCGTCGACACCCGGCGGATCTCTCCCGGGCCGTCGGCGCTCCGCCCGGCGCTCGGGGCCGCCCTGGTGGTGTCGTTCCTGGGGCGGCTCGACCCCGAGAAGCGGGTGGAAGAGCTCATCCACTCCTTCGTCGCCCGTCACTGGCCGTCCGACCACCTGCTGGTCATTGCCGGCAGCGGCAGCCAGGACCGGCACCTGCGGGTGCTGACGGGCCATGACGCGCCGGTCCGCTTCCTGGGCATGGTCACCCGCTTCGACGACCGCCTGGAGCTGCTGCGAGCGTCGGACATCTTCGTGCTCCCCTCGACTGCCGAGGGCCTCTCGCTGGCGCTGCTGGAGGCGATGGCGGCGGGCTGCGCCATCATCTCCACCGACGCCGGCGAGCACGGCGCGGTGCTGGACGGCGCCGGGGTGGTCATCCCCGTCTATCCCCTCGAGCCGGCTCTCGCCGAAGCGATGGAGCGGCTGCGCGGCGACCCGGACGCCCGGCGCCGCCTCGGCGAGGCCGCCCGCCGTCGCGCCGTGGAGAACCACAGCCTCGACCGCTACGTCGAGGATCTCCTGCGTCTCTACGCAAGCGCCGTCGGGGCCCACCAGGAGGTCGCCGCCGCGCGCGCCTAGGTCCGACCGGGTCTCCTCGGCGGCATCGGGTGGCCGGGGTCGTGCCCCTCAGGGGCCGGACCCCCCCGGGGCGGCGCCCCCCCGGGCGGGGCCACCGGCGACCGGGAGCCTGGCATGCAGGGTGGTGCCCCGATCCGGCGCCGAGTTCGATCCGCAGCCCACCGCCTGATTCGCGGGCCAGATCGTGGATCAGCCGGAGGCCGAGATGCCCCTCCTCGGTCCGGCGCCGGCGCTGCTCCTCGGAGAAGCCGGTCCCGTCGTCGACGATCTCGAGCTCCAGGTCGCCGCCGTCGCAGCCGACGGCGACCCTGACGTGGTGGGCGGCGGCGTGCTCGGCGACATTGCGGAGCGCCTCCTGGGCGATCCGATAGGTGGCGGAGAGCGCCGCGCCACGGACGCCCCCGGCCTCCGGCGCGACCTCGACGCTCACCTCCACCCCCCCGTCGCGCAGCGGCTCGGCGAGCTCGTCGAGGGCGGCGGCGAGGCCGACCTCCTGGAGGTCGGGCGGCGCGATCTCGCGGAGCAGGGTGCGCAGCTCCTCGATCGCGTCGGCGGTGGCGTCGGCCGCGTGCAGCATGCTGACCCGGTCGCCCTCGCCGTCCCGATCGGCCCGGCTGCGCAGTCCGAGAGCGATGGTGGCGAGGTCCTGGACGACGCCGTCGTGAAGGTTGCGGGCGATCCGGTGGCGCTCCGCGTCGGAGGCGTCGAGTGCCTGCTGGAGCAGCTGCTCGCGCTCCCGCAGGTGCGCCTCGCGCTGGAGCTGGGCGGCATGGGTGCGGGCGGCGAGCACCAGGAGCGACACCTGGAGCAGCAGCACCGGGACCAGCAGCAGGAGGAATCCGTCCGCCCCCTCGCGGTCGACCAGCACCACACCGCCGAACGCGGTGAGCCCCGCGCCGAGGTGGTAGGGGAGGACGCTGGCGGCGTTCTGGCCCACGTACTCCACCACCCGAAGGTCCTGGTGGGTGAGCCGCTGGACGCCGGCCAGCAGCCAGATGTTGACCAGCCAGCAGAGGAAGCCGGCCACCAGGCCTCCGACCAGGCCGCGCCCGAGCGGGGTGCCGCCCCCGGTGATGCTGTGGAACACCGCCCAGGCCACCAGGTTGCTGAGGAACTGGTTGGAGGCGTTGAAGAGGGCCTTGAAGGAGTGCATGCCGAACCGCATGCCGGTTCCGGCGACCTCGCAGGCGGTCGCGACCAGCGCCCCGATCGGTCCGGCCGCGAAGGTCAGCCCCATGTGGGCGAAGATCGAGGCAGACCAGAAGCTGCCCACCCCCGACAGCGCGCGGACCGCGGTCGCGGCGAGCACGAAGGTGGCACAGCCCCCCAGCGCCAGCAGCGCCGGGTCGGCGGGCAGCCGGACGGTGGCGGCGGCCGCGGCCACCGCGCCCGCCCCGAGCAGGCCGACATAGGCGACCAGGGCCGGCGTGTAGTGGAGCGGGGCCCCGGCCGTCTCCTTGGGAAGCCGGGGGATCCGGGCGGCCAGCTGCCGCAAGCTGATCCGAGCCGTGCTGCCCTGCTGCATGTCGGCTGTCCGCGTCACCGAGGGCGGCGCCCGGGCCCGGTCCGCGTCAAGCCGGCGGTCTGGGGACCGCCACGACCCTCGGCTCCCGGGAGCCGTCCTCGCGCTCGATCTGCACCAGCCCGAGGCGCAGGGCCTTGGTGACCGCCTCCAGCTTGGAGTGGGTGGCCAGCTTGGAGTTGATCCGGGAGAGCTTGTTGCGAAGGGTCGCGTGGCTCATGAAGAGCTGCTGCTCGATGGCCGTGTTGTCCCAGCCCTGGGCCAGCAGCTGAAGAACCTCGAGCTCTCGCGGGCTGAGATCGTCGCCGTCGGCCTGACGCATCCCCGACCCGGTGCCGATCAGCTTGGCGACCATCCCCGGCGAGATGGCGATGTTGCCGACCATCGCTCCGCGAATGGCGCTGGGGAGGTGATCGAGGCTCTCCGCCTTGCTGATGAAGCCGCTGCAACCCGCGCTGAGTGCGTCGTCGAGCACCTGCCGCTCCTCCACGGCGCTCACCACCAGGACCCGTGTCCGCGGGTGCTCCTCGCGGATGTAGCGGGCGGCCACGATGCCGTCGCCGTCGGGGAGGTGGTAGTCCATCAGCACGACGTCCACCTGGTTGCGCCGGAGGAACTCCCGGGCGTCGTCGAGGCGCTGGGAGATCCCGTCGACTCGGATGTCGGCCTCGTCACGGAGCGCTCGGGCCAGCGCCTCGGCGAACATCTGGTGATCCTCGACGATCAGCACCCGGATCAGCGGATTCGGGGAGAGCGCGAAGGGAGGGTCGATCTCGAGGTCCGGCATCTGGGCAAGCAGAGGATATGCCTCGGCGGAGCGAAAGAGGCGTGCCGCCGCCCACATGGTGCGCCGCGCGGACGCCTCACCGTCAGGGCGCGACCTCACCCGGCCGACGAGGTGTTCCATAGCTCTCCGGCCACCGCCCGCTCGGTCGCGTGCGCGGGCCGCTCACGCTGGGGGACGCCGACCACCGACCGGTGGGCCTCGGCGGCGCCACCGCGGCGCCGGGCCCAGCCACCCACCAGCGCCGCCGTCCCGCAGCCCCACGCCACCAGCAGGGTCAGCGTCCACCCCAGCCGCGGGGCGGCCAGGGTGGCGAGCAGCCCTCCGCCCAGCATCCCGGCGTAGCCGAACAACCAGACCGCCGCGCTCGCCTGGCCCAGCCGCTCCGAGGCGACGGTGCGGGCCAGCTCGGTCGCCGCCAGGATCTCGTACGGGGCCGACGCCAGGCCGCTCAGCACCGCCAGCCCGACGTCGACCCACGCCGACCCGATCAGGGCGAACGCCCCCAGCGGGAGCAGCTCACCGAGGGTGAGCAGCGCCATGGTGCGCGAGCCGAGCCCGCGGCGGCGGCTGCCGATCAGGGCGAGAGCGCCCAGGACGTTGCCCGCGCCCACCGCCGCGTAGACCCAGCCGGCGGCGGAGGCGCTCCCGAAGCGCTGCTCGGCGGCGGCCGGGAGCACCGCCTGGAGGCAGGTGATGGTCCCGAAGATCCCGAGCTGGGCGAGGGCGAGCTGGCGCAGGAAGGGGCGGCGCAGGACCAGCCCGATCCCCGCCCACGGCCGCCCCCGACCCGTCACGGCGCCCGCCCCACTTCCGGCGATCCCACGGAGGCTGGCGACCAGAGCGGCCAGGGCCAGGAAGCTGAGGGCGTCGGCGGCCACCAGCCAGCTGACCGAGCCGGTGCCGAGCAGGCCGAGCAGCCCGGCGGCGATGCCCGGGCCGACCACCAGCGCGGCGGCGTCGACCGCGCCCACCTTGGCAGTGAGACCGGCCACGCCGGAGGGGGGGACGAGGCGCGGGACCGCCGCCTGGCCGGCCGGCTGCGCGGCCCCCCCGGCGGCCTGGCTCAGGGCGAGCAGCACCAGCACCGCCGGGATCGACCCGGCCACGAGGCTGAGCGCCAGCGCTCCGGTCACGGCGGCGCGGCAGAGGTTGAGCCCCACCAGGGTGGGCAGTGGCCCGAACCGGTCCGCCAGGTGTCCACCCATCAGGGAGCCGGCCGGGCGGGGTGCCACCCGCAGGAGGATCGCCAGGGCCGGGGCGGCCAGGCTGTGGGTCAGCCCCCAGAGGGCGACCGCCACCGCAACCGTCGTCAGCCAGTCGCCGCAATTGGAGATGGCCCGGCCGCCGACGAAACGGGTCGCCGGACCCCCGATGCGGAGCCGGCCGGCCGGACCTGCCGGCCAGATGACTTTCGCCATGGACATTCTCACGATAGTCCGTACCGGCTGGAGGCGCCCGTGACATCCGGGGGACTCCTGGCCGTCTGTCTGGCCCCACCTCCGGTGAGGTGGGGGGTGGGCGGGCGCCGAGTTTAGGTCGCCTGCGGCGCCCGCCCGAAGGGGATGAGGAATTTCGGTGGATCAGTCCCAGCCGTTGGTCACGTCTCTTCCTCCGGTTCGCTGGACACGCCGGGCGGGTCACTGTGGTGGAGCCCTTCTCTGCGTCCCCGGCCTCTCGGTCGGCGCGCTCATCGTCGGTTCCCGGCGCGGAACGGCATAGACGCCGATGTCCCTGATTGGGCGTCCGAATGCACTCGATTTGGCTGACGTTTGCGAGCCGCACCCCGGCGGCGGCGCCGGGGAGATGCATCCGCGTCCAGTGGCGGCGGCATCTGCACTAGCACGGGCGTGTGGTGGGTCTTAACCGGCGGAATGCCCGGGCGCTCCCGGGCCGCGCGGCCCCCGGTGCATGCGGTGGCGCCGCGGGTCGCCCTCGCCGGCCGGCGCCCGGCGGGCGAGCCACGAGGCCGGATCAGCCCCCGGGGTGGACCTCGGTGATCGCCGCGGCCACGGCGTCCACCAGGATCTCCGCCTCGGCGTCGGTCATCGAGAGCGGCGGGTTGAGCACCACCACGTCGCCCAGCGGGCGCACCACCACCCCGTGCCCGCGGGCGGCGAGGGCCACCGCGCGTCCGACCCGGAGCGCCGGGTCGAGGGGAGCGGTGCCGTCACGCAGCTCGATGCCGGTCATCACCCCCCGGCGACGGACCTCGAAGACGCCGGGAATTGCCACCACCCGTTCCTCGATCAGCCGCTCGAGGGTCGAGGCCAGCCGTCGCGCCGACCCCAGCGTCCCCTCCTCCTCGAAGAGGCGGAGGGACGCACGGGCGACCGCGCAGGCCACCGGGTTGCCGGTGTAGGTGTGCCCGTAATAGAGGGTGCGCTGCGCGGAGAAGGGCGCGGTGAAGCGGCCGAAGATCTCCTCGGTGGTGAGCACGGCCGAGAGCGGGAGGTAGCCCCCGCTCAGCCCCTTGCCCAGGCAGAGGATGTCCGGCGAGACGCCGGCGCCCGCGGAGGCGAAGAGGTCCCCGGTCCGGCCGAAGCCGGTGGCCACCTCGTCGGCGATCAGCAGCGCCCCGTGGCGCCGGGCCAGGCTCGCCGCCTCTCGGAGCCATCCGTCCGAGTGGGTGAGCATCCCGGCAGCCGCCTGGACTCGGGGCTCGACGATGAGCGCCGCCACCACGGAACCCGTTCGTTCCAGCAGGCCGGCGAGGGCGCGGAGGGAGGCCTCCTCGCCGCCGTGCGGGCTGGGCACGCTCAGGGCGGGGAAGAGGATCGGGTCGAGCCCGGTGTGGAACGGCTCGCTCCGGCCCACGCTCACCGCCCCGGCCGTGTCGCCGTGGTAGGCGTCCCCCAGCGCGACGAAGCGGGAGCGCTCCGGGTGCCCGGCGTGGCGCTGGGCGAGCAGGGCGATCCGCAGCGCCGCCTCGACCGCGGCCGCCCCCGCCTCTCCGTAGAAGACGCGGGTCAACCCGGGCGGGGCGACCCGGGTGAGCTCCTCGGCGAGCAGGGCGCCGGGGGCGTGGGTCTGGCCCAGGAAGGTGCTGTGGGCGATCCGGCCGAGCTGCTCGCGGGCGGCGCGGTCGAGGGCGGGGTGCGCGTGACCGTGGACGGTGCACCAGAGGCTGCTGATGCCGTCGAGGTAGCGCCGGCCGTCCTCGCCGGTCAGCCAGCAGCCATCCCCGGAGCGGATCACCAGGGGGGTCTCCTCCCGCCATTCGCTGGTCTGGGTGAAGGGGTGCCAGAGATGGCGGTGGTCGGCCTCGACCACCCGGCCGGTGAGCTCCGGGCGCGGGGAGGTCAGCGGGCCGAGCTCGAGCGCGGCGCCGGCCGCCGCCAGGGTGTCGACGTCGGCGCTGTCGGCGAGATGGGGGAGCACACCGAGCACCGGGACACCGCACTGGTCCCGGATCTGGGCGGCGTTCTCGGCGACGAAGGCCGGATCGTCCTCCCCGGCGACGTCGACCAGCACCACCCCGAGCAGCCGAAGCCCCGCGTCCCGAGCCGCCTCGACGGTCAGCGCGGTGTGGCCGATCGTCCCCAGGCCGGGGAGCGCCGCGATCACCACCTCGGCGTCGAGGCGCCGCAGCAGGTCGCGGACGGTCAGCCGCCGGGTGAGCGGGACCAGCAGCCCGCCCACGCCCTCGACGAGGAGGAGGTCGCAGCCGGCGGCGGCCGCCTCGGTCGACCGGGCCAGCGCCTCGACATCCACCTCCCTGCCCTCGGCGGACGCCGCGGCGAGCGGCGAACGTGGCAGCTCGAAGGTTGCCAGCACGGCCGGGCCGTGCACCCCCGAGACCCGCCGGAGCAGCTCGGCGTCCTCCCCCACCCCGCCCGCCGGGACCCCGGTCGCCACCGGTTTGAGGGCGCGGCAGTCGACCCCCCGACGGCGCAGGGCGGCGCAGAGCGCCGCGGTGAGCACTGTCTTGCCCACCCCGGTCCCGGTGCCGGTCACCGCGACGATCCGGGCCATCAGACCTCCAGCAGGGACCGGATCGCGGCGGCCACCCCCTCGATCTCCGGCTCGGAGTGGGCGGCGCTGGCCACCAGCCGCAGCCGGCTGGTGCCCGGCTCCACGGTGGGCGGGCGGACGCCCTGGACCAGGTAGCCGGCTTCCCAGAGGGCCGCGTCCACCGCCACGGTCCGCCCCGGGTCGCCGATCATCACCGCGACGATGGGCGAGGAGGGGCTCGCCCCAGGGAGCGCCGTCGCGCCCAGCCGGAGCCGGAGCAGCCCGGCCCGCTGCCGCAGCCGCGCGACCAGCTCCGGCTCGGCGGTCAGCACGCGCAGCGCAGCACGGGCGGCGGCCACCGTGGGGTGGGGGGGCGCGGTGGAGAAGATCAGCGCGCGCCCTCGCTGGAGGAGCAGCCGGCGCACCGGCTCCGACCCGCAGACGGCGGCACCCGCCGCGCCCAGGGCCTTGGAGAAGGTGACCACCCGGACCACGTGGTCGCCGCCGAGCCCCAGCCCGGCGCAGAGCCCGCGTCCACCCGGTCCGGTCGTGCCCAGAGCGTGGGCCTCGTCGGCCACCAGCCAGGCGCCGTGCCGCCGCGCCAGCCGGTCGAGGGCGGCCAGGTCGGCGGTCGCGCCGTCCATCGAGAAGACCGCGTCGGAGACGATGATCGGGCGTCCGGTGGCGTCCGCCAGCCGGGCCTCCAGGTCGGCGAGGTCGCGATGGCGATAGACGGCCACCCGCGAGCGTGATGCCCGGCAGCCGTCGATGAGCGAGGCGTGGTTGCCGGCGTCGCTGAGGATGGTGGCATCGGGACCTCCCAGCGCCTCGAGGACGGCGACGTTGGCCGCGTAGCCGCTCGGGGCGACGGTGGCGGTGGCGGTGCCCAGGAAGGCCGCCAGCGCCTCCTCCAGGTCGTCGATGGCGGCGTGGCAGCCGGAGAGGTGGCGGGAACCGCTGGCCCCCACGCCGAGCTCGAGCGCCGCCCGCGACGCCGCCTCCCGCACCGCCGGGTGGGTGGCGAGGCCGAGGTAGTCGTTGGAGCTGAAGACGACCACCGGTCGCCCGTCGACGACGCTGTGGGGATGGCTGCCACCCTCGCGCCGGCGCAGGCGGCGGGCCAGGCCGGCGAGCTGGTCGGCGCGCAGGGTCTCGTCCGCCCAGTCCATGGGCGAGGTCACGGATGTCGGCATCCCGACTGGCCAGTCTGACAGCGGCTCGCGCGGGCCCGGTGCCAGCCCGATGCCCGCGCGCAGCCCGGGACGACCGATCCCCTCCGCTACGCGGCGTTCTCCACCCAGATCCCCCAGCTCGAGGTGGGGATCCCGAGGCCGACCCGCACCCGGGGCAGCTGCCAGAGCGCCGTGCTGTAGTCCTCGGCGGAGTCCTCCTGGAGGTCCTGGACGCCGCCCACGTAGCCGTATCCGTGGAGGGTCGCGAAGAGGGGCGCCTCCCGGCTGGAGTCGGAGAACTGGGTGGGGCCCGGCCACACCCCGCTGTAGGCGATGAACTGGATCGGCTCGCCGCCGACCAGGCTCTCCAGGGTGGTCTTGCTCTGGTCGGTGACCACCTGGAGCTGCTGGGTGGTGGCGTCGCCGGTCCAGAGCGCGACGTTGTCCTTCAGGGTGTGGTCACCGAACGAGAACCCGGTGGCGGCGAGCTCGCGGAGCTGGGCCCCGCTCATGTACAGCTGGGGCCCGTACACACCGCCGACCAGGGCCGTGCACGGGAAGAAGACGGCCGTGAAGCCGTACTCACGGAGGATGGGCGCCGCGTTGGTCCACTGGCTCAACCGGCCGTCGTCGAACGTGACCACGAACGAATGCGGCGGCAGGGGCAGACCGTAGAGCAGCGCGTCGGCCAGGTGCTGCAGGGAGATGCTGGTCGCCCCGATCGAGTGCGCGTAGGCCATCTCCGACTGGAACTCGCTGGTCAGGGTGGTCAGCCCCACGTCGATCCTCCAGCCGTAGGTGTTGCCGCCGTAGGCGCTCCTCTGCGGCTCCTGGTCCTCGACCAGGTGATACATGAAGATGGGCACGTCCACCTGGCGCGGGGTGATGGTCGCCGGCACGATCACCGGGGCGTCCATCGAGGCCGGGCCCTCGCCCACGACCGACGCCGCCCCCGTGGCGGCGTCGTATTCGACCGAGATCTGGGTCATCGAGAAGAGCGCCGCGACCCCCGGCGTCGAGAGCCCGTCAGGGTTCGCGAAGCTCACCTGCACCGGGAACCGCCAGGTGTCCGGGACCGACACCGCCGGACTCTCCGGGTCATACCAGGTGACGCCGGCGGTGGGAGGGCCGAGGCTGATCGAGCTGATCGTCGCCCCCTGGAATTTGGCCTCGAGCATGGCGGTCCGGGCGCTCTGGCTCGGCCACAGCCCCTGCGCCGGAGTGGCCAGCTCGTCCCACTGGGCGTCCCAGGCCCCGCTGGCGGTCTGATCGGCGAACTGCTGAGCCAGGGCGGTGACCGCGGAGAGGACGGCCGGGGAGGCCGCCGGCGGGGTGCCGGTGGGCGGGGCGGCGCTCGCCGACGGGGAGGGTCCCGGCCGGTGGGTCGCCGGCGTCGAAGCCGGAGCGGCGGAGCAGCCGGCGAGGAGCAGCGCCATCGCCACCACGGGACCCGCGAGACGGGTCACGGGCCAACGCTACCAGGACCGTGAACCGACCGGTGCCATCACGCCGCGCCCGCGGGCGGGCCCGGCACCCGGCGGCGGAGCGGCCCGTCGTCGATGCCGCCACGCGGTAACCTGTGGCCCCGATGGCGAAGCTCGACCGTCTCGACCTGCCCGCCCTCGACGCCAAATGGCAGCGGCGATGGGCGGAACGCGGGACCTACCGCACCGACATGGAGGGGGCGCGCCCCTTCTACTGCCTGATGATGTTCCCCTACCCGTCGGCGGAGAAGCTGCACATCGGCAACGCCTACGCCTTCACGGGCGCCGACATCTACGGGCGCTACCGCCGCCAGAGGGGGGATGACGTCTTCGAGCCGCTGGGCTTCGACGCCTTCGGCATCCACTCCGAGAACTACGCGCTCAAGGTGGGTGAGCACCCCGCGACCCTGACCGCTCGCAACGTCGAGTACTTCCGCGAGCAGCAGCTCAAGAGGCTCGGACTGGGCGTGGATTGGTCTCACGAGATCGACACCACCAGCCCGGCCTACTACGGCTGGACTCAGTGGGTATTCCTCCAGCTCTTCGATGCCGGGCTCGCCGAGCACCGCGAGGGCCCAGTCAACTGGTGCCCCTCCTGCCTCACCGTGCTCGCCGACGAGCAGGTGCTGAGCGGCCACTGCGAGCGCTGCGGCACCGCCGTCGAGACCCGCTACCTCAAGCAGTGGTTCATCAGGACCACCCGCTATGCCCAGGAGATGCTCGACGCCCTCGACACCCTGGACTGGAGCGAGCGGACCAAGCTGGCGCAGCGAAACTGGATCGGGCGCAGTGAGGGGGCGCTCATCGACTTCAGGCTCAATGGCTGCGCCCGCGACCAGGTGACGGTCTTCACCACGCGCCCCGACACCCTCTACGGGGCCACCTTCCTGGTCATCGGCGCCGACCACCCCCAGCTCGGCGAGTTCGTCGCCGGGGATCGTCGTGGCGCCGTCGAGGCGTGGAGGGCATCGCTGCCGCCGGCCGACGCCGAGCCCGACTTCTCAGTCGGGATCGACCTCGGCACCCGCGCGGTGCACCCGCTGACGGGCGTCGAGATGCCGGTCTGGGCGGCTCCCTACGTGCTCGGCGGCTACGGGACCGGTGCCATCATGGCGGTGCCCGGGCACGACGAGCGGGACTGGCAGTTCGCCCGCGCTCACGGGCTCCGGATCGTCGCGGTGATCGGCGGCGGCGACGTCGACACCGCGGCGTGGACCGGCGACGGACCGATGCTCAACTCCGGTGCGCTTGACGGCACCCCCTCGTCCGAGGGGAAACGGAAGGTCGTCGAGATGCTCGAGGCGCGCGGGGCGGGCCGTGCCCATGTGCAGTTCCGGCTGCGCGACTGGATCATCTCCCGGCAGCGCTACTGGGGCCCACCCTTGCCGATCATCCACTGCCCGGTGCACGGACCGGTCGGCGTCCCCGAGTCCGAGCTGCCCGTGCTGCTTCCCGAGGTCAGGGATTTCCGTCCGCTGGGCACCGGGGTCTCACCGCTCGCCCAGGTCGAGGAATGGGTCAACGTGCCCTGCCCCCGCTGCGGCGAGCCCTCCAAGCGCGAGACCGACGTCAACGACAACTTCCTCGACTCGGGCTGGTATTTCATGCGCTACCCGTCGACGGGCTTCGCCGACCGGGCCCTCGACCACGAGCTGACCTGGCGCTGGCTGCCCGTCGACATCTACATCGGGGGCAACGAGCACGCGGTGCTCCACCTCATGTACGCGCGCTTCCTGATGCGCGCGCTGCACGCGATGGGCCATGTGCCCGTGCCCGAGCCCTTCGTCCGCTTCCGGGCCAACGGCATGCTCACCTTCGGGGGCAAGGGCAAGATGTCCAAGAGCAAGGGCAACGTCGTCAACCCTGACGCCTACATGGCCAGGTACGGGGCGGACACGCTGCGCCTCCACATCATGTTCCTGGGCCCGTTCCTCGAGGGTGGGGAGTGGAACGAACGGGGCATGCTCGGCCAGGCGCGTTTCCTGGAGCGGGTCTGGCGGGGTGTCCTGGGGGCCACCTCCGACGACCTCGGCGATGCCACCCGCGAACGGCGCCGCCACCGCACCATCGCCGCCGTCGAGGCGGCCATCGAATCGCTCCACTACAACACCGCCATCGCCGCGCTTCACGAGCTCGCCCGGGCGATCGACGAGGAGGCGCGGGAGGGGACGGCCCGGCGGGTCGACGCGCGCACCCTGGTGGAGCTCCTGGCACCCTTCGCCCCCCACATCGCCGACGAGCTCTGGGAGCGGCTGGGCGAGAGCGGCACCGTGCACCGCGGGTCGTGGCCGGAGCACGAGCCGGCGCTCGCCGCGTCGCCGCGGGTCACCATCGCGGTGCAGGTCAACGGCCGGCTGCGGACCACCTTCGAATGCGACGCGGGCACCCCCGCAAGCGAGCTGGAGCGCCTGGCGCTGGATCAGCCCCGGGTCGTGGAGCTGCTCGGCGGACGCCCGCCGCGGAAGGTGATCGCGGTGCCCGACCGGATCGTCAACCTGGTGATCTGAGGGTTCGAGGCTCGCGCCCGGGCCGGGGTCGGCAGCCTCCGGATGGGATCAGCAGCCTCCGGCGAGCGCCGAGCAGGCGGCGTTGGACGCCGTGATGGCGAGCGGCAGGAAGACGATCGCCATCACCAGGGAGATCGCGCCGAGCACCAGACCCACTCGCGCCAGGCCCCGGCCCACGCCCTTCGGACCCTCCCGGGCCAGGCTCACCGCGCCGAAGACCAGCGCGAGGGTTGCCACCACGAAGTCGAGGCCCAGCAGCGCGTTGACCCCGGCGACGCCGCTGTAGGTCTGGGCGTTGATGGCGGTGAGCTCGTAGAGGAACCAGTAGAGGGCCGGGATGACCGCCATCGCCAGCCCGACGATGCCCAGCACCCCGGCCGCCGTCGCCAGAGCGGCGGTCGGCCGGGAGGCCGCGGCCCCCGGCGGCGGCGGCCAGTAGGGCTGGACATAGGGAGGCGGGTAGGGCGCCGAGTACGCGTACGGCGGGGGCCCGGGCGCCTGGGGTGGCGGCACCGGCCCGGGCGGCGGGAGCGGCCCCGCCGGCGTGGTCGGGCCGGGCGCCCCGGAACCCCTTGCGTCGTCGCCGCCGGTCATCGGCTGCAGGCGGCTAGCATCCGTAGACGCCGCAGCTGCTCGTGATCACACCGTAGACGACGATCCAGAAGATGATCCCCAGCACGATGGTCAGGGCTCCGAGGATCAGTCCGGCGATGGCCATCCCCCGGCCCGCACCGCCCCGCTTGGCGGCCGCGGAGAGGCCCACCGCGCCGAAGATGATGGCGAGCACGGCGAGGATGAAGTCGACGACCAGGAGCCAGGAGAGGATCAGGCTCAGGATGCCCAGCACCAGGGCGGCCACCGCCATGCCGTTGCCCTGCTGCGGCGCCGCGTAGCCGTACGCGGCGGGGTAGGGCTGGGGCGCGCCGAACGGCTGGGGCGGGTACGCGCCGGGCCCCTGCGGGGGATACGGGAAGGGCGGGGGCTGAGCCGGCGGGGGAGCGTAACCGGGGTCCGGAGGCGGTGCCGGCGGGTACTGGCCGCTGCTCGGATCTGGGTTCGGCGGGTAGTCGAAACCGGACATCTTCTCTCCCGGGCACAGCGCTATTGCCCGGAGCTGATCCCCGGGTTTTCGGGGGATTATGCACCGTGGGACGCCTGACTTCCAGCGCCGCGCCGTTCGCTGCTCCCGGCTCCGGGTCTGGTATCCTGCCCCAGCGCACGGACCGCCGTGCTCATTGGCCTGTCCGCCGATGGGTCACCTCCGCGCCGAGGGCGCGGCGGATCAGTCCCCCCCGTCAGCTGTTGCCACCGAGCGATGAAAACCCCACTCCCTTCGGACGTCTCCCCGACCGAGGCGGCACCTCGTGAGATCTACGCGGTCGTCCGCCACGGCGGGCACCAGTACCGGGTCACCCCGGGCGACCGGCTCCTGGTCGACCGCCTGCCCGTCGAGATCGGCGCCGTGGTCGGGCTCGAGCCCGTGATCCTGCTCGCCGATGCCGACGGCGTGGCGGTCGACGCGGCCAGCCTCGAGGGGATCAGGGTCGCCGCCACCGTGGCGGGGCACCGGCGCGGCAAGAAGATCCGGGTCTTCACCTTCAAGCCCAAGAAGCGGCACCGCCGGACCCTCGGGTTCCGGGCCGACCTGACCGAGCTGGTCGTCGATCGGTTCCTCGCCAAGGATGAGCCCCTCCCCGAGCCGGTCGAGGTCGAGGAACCGGAGATCGAGGCGCCGGAGGTCGAGCAGGTCCAGCCCGCGGGCGTCGCCGCCGAGACGGTGGAGCCCGAGCGGGCGGGGGCGGCGCCGGCCCGGCGCCGCGCGCCCCGAGCCCGCGCCGCGGAGCCCGAGGCTGCCGCCGCCGGAGCGGTCGCGGCGGAAGCCGCCACCCCGGTCGAGCCCGAGGCCCCGGCCCGCCGCCGGCGGACTGCCGCCCCGGCGACGGCCGCGGCGGTCACCGCCGAGGCCGAGGCGAGCACCTCCCCCGCACCCTCGCGGCGCGCCCGGAAGCCGGCGGCCGCCGCCGAGCCCGAGCCCACTGGTTCGGATGAGCCGGTTGCCGCCGCCCCCCAGACCGGCGCGGTCTCCGGATCGGAGCCGGAGCCCCCCTCGGGCGGCGCCGCCGCCAGACGCCGGCGGGTCGAGCGGAAGGCCTCTCCAGGGGAGGACGCTGAGTAGCCATGGCTCACAAGAAAGGTGGCGGGAGCTCCCGCAACGGACGCGATTCGAACGCCAAGCGGCTTGGCGTGAAGCGCGGCGACGGCGCGCTGGTGCTGGCCGGGACCATCCTGGTCCGGCAGCGCGGCACCAAGATCGTCCCCGGCGGCAACGTCGGTGTCGGCCGTGACCACACCCTCTACGCCCTCGCCAGCGGTCTGGTGACCTACGACCGGCAGGGGGGAGATCGGACCCGGGCCAGCGTGCTCGCCCTCCCGGTGCTGCACCTGACCTCCGCCGGCGAGCTGGCCCCCGACGACGTCGACGAGCCGGCTCCCTCCGCGGTGGAGCCCGGCGAGGGCGGCGCGCCGGTGACCGAGGCCGTCGAGGCGGCCGGCTGACCCACTGGTGGCGCGCCCCCGGCGCGTCCCAGGGCTGAGCCGAGCCCTCACCCGTGTTCCTCGACGAGGTCAGCCTCGATGTCAGCGCCGGGTCCGGAGGCCGTGGCGCGGTCAGCTTCCGGCACGAGAAGTACGTCCCCATGGGCGGACCGGACGGCGGTGACGGGGGCAGGGGCGGGAGCGTGGTGCTGGCCGTCGCCGATGCCGAGAGCAGCCTGGGCCGCTATCGCGAGCGCCGTCGCTTCCACGCCCCCGACGGCAGGGCGGGCGGCGGCGCCCAGCGGAGTGGCGCCGACGGCGCCGACCTGGTGCTCCCGGTGCCTCCCGGGACGGTGGTCACCGACGCCGAGAGCGGCGAGCTGATCGGAGACCTCGCCGGTCCCGGCCAGCGCCTGGTTGTGGTCGCGGGTGGCCGCGGTGGTCGGGGCAATGCCCGCTTCGCCGGGCCCGTCCGCCAGGCCCCTCGGCTGAGCCAGCTGGGCGAGCCGGGCGAGCAGCGGCGTATCCACCTGGAGCTGAAGCTGATCGCGGACGTCGGCCTGGTCGGTCTGCCCAACGCCGGCAAGTCCACCCTGCTGGCGGCGCTGACCGGTGCCCGGCCCAAGGTCGCCGCCTACCCCTTCACCACCCTCCACCCCAACCTCGGGGTGGCCGAGCTCGAGGGCGGACGCTCCCTGGTGCTTGCGGACGTTCCCGGGCTGATCGAGGGCGCTCATCAGGGGGCGGGTCTCGGCATCGAGTTCCTTCGCCACCTGGAGCGGACCCGGGTGCTCATCCACGTGGTCGACTGCAGCGCCGGTCTGGAGACCGCCCGGCACTCCATGGACCAGGTGGTGGCGGAGCTCGAGGCCTTCAGTCCCGAGCTGGCGGCCAGGCCGTCGATCGCGGCGCTCAACAAGATCGACCTCCCCGAGGCCGCTGAGGCGGCCGGCGAGCTCGCCCCCGGGCTGGCGCGGGCGCACCTCATCAGCGCCGCGGCCCGCCTGGGCACCGACGCGCTCCTGGAGGAGGCGGCCCGGATGGTGGCGGACGCCCGCGCCGTCGAGGCCGGGGCGGCGACGGGCGGGGTGACCGACCCGGGCCCGGCCGGCCGCACCGGCGCCTCGGGCAGCGCGGCGGGTGGCCACCGGGTCTACCGGCACATCGCCCGCGCCGCCGAGACCCCTCGGGTCGAGCGGGAGCCGGACGGCGCCTACCGGGTCCACGCCCCCGCCGTCGAGCGTGTGGTGGCGCGCACCGACCTCGACGAGGAGGAGGCCGTCTCCTCCCTGCAGCGGCGGCTGGCGGCGGCGGGAGTGGATGCAGCCCTGGCCGCGGCCGGCTGCCGCGACGGGGACACCGTGCGGATCGCCGCGATCGAGTTCACCTACCTCGCCGAGCCCGCCGGGCCGCCGAGCCGGTCGCGGCGGGGGGCGCGCTGATGGCCGCGGCGCGGGTCGCCGTCTTCGGCGGCACCTTCGACCCCTTCCACCTCGGCCACCTGGCGGTTGCCGAGCAGGCGCGCGACGGCATCCTGGCCGACCAGACCTGGGTGGTCCCCGCCGGGGTCCCGCCTCTCCACGGGCCGGCGCTGGCCGGCGCCGGCGAGCGGCTGGAGATCTGCCGGGCCGCCATCGAGGGACGTCCGCGGATCTCAGTCCTGGACCTGGAGCTGCGCCGGCCCGGGCCCTCCTACACCGTCGACACGATGCGCGACCTCGCCGCCGCCCACCCGGACGTCCAGCTCTGGGCGGTGCTGGGCGCCGACGCCGCCCGGCAGATGCACGCCTGGCACGGCGCCGCGGAGCTGCTCGCGGGTTACCACTTCGTCCTGGTGAATCGCGCCGGCGAGGCCCTGATCCACCACGCGGAGGCGATCGGCCTCGGCTACCGGCCGGAGCGGACCCGGGTGGTGGGGATCGAGTTCCCCGACATCTCGGCCACCGAGATCCGCCGGCGGGTCGCGGCCGGAGAGGCGCTGGACGGGCTGGTCAGCCCCGCGGTCGCGGCCTTCATCGCGGCACGCCGGCTCTATCGCTGAGCCGGTGTGATGCCCGAGCTGGTCCGCCGCTCGCCCCGCTCTCGACGGCCGGCCTTCACCGCACCGCGGTCGCGGGTCCGGCCCGTCGCCGCACCGATGTCATAATCGTTTGCTGATGACCTCCGAGGAGCTGGTCGAGATGATCAGCGACGCTGCCGCCGACAAGAAGGCGCGCGACATCGTGACCATCGATCTGCGGGGCAAGACCACCATCGCCGACTTCTTCGTGGTCTGCGAAGGTGACACCGACCGTCAGGTTCGAGCCATTGTTGACAGTATCCAGGAGGCCGGGCAGGCGCAGGGGGTGCGGCCGCTGCACGTGGCCGGCCTGCGCGACGCCTCCTGGGCGTGCATCGACTTCAACTCGGTGATCGCCCACGTCCTCCTCCCCGGTGAGCGGGCCTTCTACGACCTGGAGGGCCTGTGGACCTCGTCCCGGGCGCAGGCCAGCTGAGCCGCACCTCGTCGATCGCGCCGGCCCGAGCCGCGGCCGCAGGGGCTCAGCTGCTGGAGTAGGTCGGCCCCGGGCTGGCGAGGAACTGGCCGAAGTTGACCACCGCGAAGATCATCGCCACCGCGCCGACGGCGATGATCGCGATCAGCACCGTCTTCTGCCAGACCTTCAGGTCGTTGCCTCCGATGGCTCGCACCGGGGGGATCACCAGCCCGATCAGCGCCCCCGCCGCGAAGCCTCCCAGGTGGGCGTAGTTGTTGATCTGGCCGGAGAAGGTGAAGCCGATGACCACCGTCATCACCAGGCAGATGAACACCCACTGGCGCAGGGCGTGGGTCACCCCCACCGGGACGTTCTTGCCCTGCACCCGGCCCAGCACCAGGATCAGCCCGAGCAGGCCCATGAGGCCCCCGGAGGCCCCCACGAACTCGAAGCTGGAGCCGGGGAGGTGGAGCGCGTAGGCGAGCGCGCTCACCGCGCTGGCGGCGAAGGCGGTCCCGACGAAGGTGGCCAGCATCGTGATCCGCCCGTACATCGGCTCGACGATGCGTCCCAGGATGACCGTGGAGTAGCAGTTGACCAGGAGGTGGAGGGAGAGATACGAGGCGACGCCGGTGCCGCTCGAGAAGAAGCCGGGGACGTGGAGGAAGGCGGTGCTCAGGAACCGCCACCACTGGTCACCGCCGGTGAACCCCAGGGCGATCCCGCCGATGCCGAGGTATCCGTTCTGCCACTGGTTGATCACCGTGTTCTCGATCAGGAAGATGACCACGAAGGTCGCCACCATCGCGTAGGTCAGTCGCGGGGTGGCGACCAGCGCCCGGCGGACCGGGGCCACGTAGCCTCCGTGGACAGCCTCGCGCTCGGCGAGGTCGACGGCGGCGAGGGTCGGCGCGGCCGCGCCGTCACGCAGCGACCGGGCCGCCGCCCGGAGCTCGCCGACCCCGGGGAGCCCAGGTGGAGGGGGGAGCAGAGCGCCCGCGTCGCCCGAGCCGGGGTCGGCCCAGAGCACGCCGACCTGCACCGCGGGGTGAGCCGGGGCCGGGAGCTGGACGCCGAGCGGTGAGAGGGCCACCAGCAGGATGTCGCAGCGTCCGGCCGGCTGGATGCGCAGGCGCGCGTCCCCCCAGCGCAGCGCCGCCCCGATCCGCCGGTGGAGGTCCTCCACCTGCGACGCCGCGTCCTCCGGCGGCCGGAAGAAGCCGACCAGGGCGGCCCGCGGACCGGTCCAGGCGACCGCCAGCAGGTCGTAGCCGGGGCCGAGGTCCCCGAGACGGCTGTCCCGGGGATCGGCGAGGCGCAGCCGGTACCGGGTGACCAGCCCCAGGGCGACCGCTCGGGCCAGCGCCGGCGGCTGTCCCGGGACGGCCTCCTCCGGCGACGTGGTCTCGGTCACCGGCCCAGTCTAGACAGGTGGAGGGTACCGCCCTGCCCGCCACGCGCTATCGTCCACCCGCGATGAGCCGTTTCCCTGGTCGCCGGTCGCCCCGCGATGACCTCTGAGCATCACCTCACCCTCGGCGCCCTCTACCGGGAGATGCGCGCGGGGCTTGGCGACGCCGGACGCGTCAGGGTCACCCTGGAGTTCCAGCAGCGGACCATCGCGGTGGCCGCGGATGGCGCCGCCGAGCCCGCCTACATCGTGCTGGAGACCGTCCTCGAGTACGACGATCGGGTGCTGGATCGAGCCCAGGTGGGCCTGCTCGGCTCCGGGCCGCCGATGCGGTTCATGGTCGCGCGCAACGGCGACGGCTACGCCTACACGCTGGACGGTGGCTCCCGCTGGGGGAGGCTCGACACCCATCCCCGGATCTTCAGCCTGGAGGACTTCGAGGCCGAGCTCGGCGAGATCACGGTGGAGGATGCGACCTTCGACGTCCTCACCGGGGTGCGGATCGAGGAGGTTGCGCCGGTTTCGGAGCCGCTCCCCGACGCCGATCCCGCCGGCGTGCCCGAGCGCTTCGTCGATGCGCTCGACGTCAGCCTCGACCGCGCCGCCTTCCTGCGCCTGCTCCGGGTCTTCTCGGCGGATGCCGGCGAGGATCTGGAGGAGGCGCCCCTCCTCGACGCCTTCTCGGTCAGCCTGGAGGCCGCCGAGGACGTCTCCCTGCAGTACTGGTGGTCGCTGAGCGAGACCGGGTTCGCGGCCGCCGGCATCCCGGTCAGGGTCCGCTGCAGCGTGTCGATCCGGGTCGCCGCCCTGAGCGACGCGGAATCGACGTCCGTCAGCCTCGACGAGGGGCTGCCCGACGTCGCCGATCTCGACGGCGTCTGGGGGATCCTTCGCCGTGCTCCCGCTGCCAGCGAGCCCGAGCCGGGGCCCGCGGGAGAGCGCTGATCAGATCCCCGGTGACGGTGTCGGCGCCGGCGTCGGAGTCGGAGTCGGCCCGGGTGTGGGGGTGGGCCGCAGCGGCTGGCTGAAGGGGGTGTCGGTCGCGGTCGGCTGGCCGATGCAATTCGGGTTGCAGATCGGGCCCCCGTCGCCCATCGAGCTGGCCGGCCCGGTGCCGGGGAGGTACCAGGCGCCGCCCGCCTCGTACACGTCGGAGGGCGTCTGGTACCAGACCACCGGTGTGTTCGCGGTGGCGGCCTCCATGTAGGTCTGCCAGATCGGGGCCGCCCCGGTGACACCGCTGGTGACCCCGGAGAGCCCGTACTTGGCACTCTCACCCTGGGGATCGCCGACCCACACCGCGGTGAGGACGTTCGGCGTCCACCCCACGGTCCAGTTGTCGAAGTTGTCGTAGCCCGACCCGCTGGTGCCGGTCTTGGCGCTGGCCGTGCGGCCGGGCAGCGAGAGCCGCTGGTAGGTGCCGAAGGCCGGCTGGCGGTACTTGGCCTGGCTGAGCGTCTCATCCATGATGAAGGCGACGTTCTCCGGCACCACCCGCTGCGCGCTGGCGGCCGCGTCGTATACGTAGACCGCAGCCCCGTTGGCGGCGTTGGTGATCTTGGTGACGGGAGCCGGGGCATGGTGGACCCCGAGGTCGGCGATGGTCGCCGCCCCGTCGGCCAGGTCCAGCGGGCTGATCGGCAACGTTCCGAGGGTGAAGGAGTAGGTCGTCGAGGAGGGGAAGTTGGCCCCCGAGAGCAGGCTCACCCCCGCGTCGACGGCCAGGTTGGCCACCGGGAGCACGCCCAGCGCGTACTCCGTCCTCACCGCCGGCAGGTTGAGCGAGTTGCCCAGGCAGTACTGCATCTCGCAGAAGCCGGCGCCGGCCGACGGTCCCTCGTAGTCCTTCGGGGTCCATCCGTCGATGGTCATCGGCTCATCGGAGATCTGGGTGGTCATCGTGTACTGCCGCGAGGCGATCGCGTCGGTGTAGGTGAACAGCTTCATGGTGGAGCCCGGCTGGCGCTGGTCGATGGCCAGGTTGTCCTGGCCGAACACGGGGCTGTTGTAGTTGGCGCTGCCGGTCATGGCCAGGACCGCCCCGGTCTGGGGGTCAAGGCTGACCAGGGCACCATCACCCCCGGCCGCCCGCTGCGTGAACCACTGCGGGTTGCCGGTGATCACGCTGTGCACGGTGGCGTCGGCGGTCGCCTGGTCACTCAGGTTGAGGGTGGTGTAGATGTCGTACCCGCCCGGGTCCGAGAAGGTGTCGCCGTGGAAGAGCTCGGGAAGGTAGTAGGCGGTGAGGTAGTTGAGGAAGCTCGACGTGTTGGCGCCGTCGATGATGGTCGGCGGGAGGTACTGCTGCCAGGTGTAGTAGGTGAGCTTCTCGGCCGCCGCGGCGGTGGCCTGGGCCTGGGTGATGCTGCCGACGGTCACCATCGCCTGCAGGACGGCGTCCTGGCGCTGCTTGGCCGCGCCCGGGTAGAGGTCCGGGTTGTACGCCGAGGGCGCCTGGGGGAGGCCGGCGAGCATCGCCGATTGGGCGAGGTCGAGCTGGCTGGCGGGCACATGGAAGTACAGCTCCGCGGCGGTCTGGATCCCGATCGCCTGGTTACCGTAGGGGATGCGGTTCAGGTACATCTCGAGGATCTGGCCCTTGGTGAAGTCGTCGACCAGCTCGCTGCCGAGGATGATCTCCTTGATCTTGTAGGAGATGCTGCCGTTGTCCTGCAGGAAGCTGATCTTGGCGAGCTGCTCAGGGATGGTCGAGGCGCCCCCCTCGTTGGCGTGGCGGACGTAGCCCCAGCCCGCCTCCGCGATCCGCGCGAGGTCGAGCGAGCTCTCGGAGTAGAAGTGACGGTCCTCGACGTCGACGGTGGCCTCCTGCACGTAGGGGGAGATCTGGCTCAGGTCGGCGTGGAGGTGAAAGGAACCGGAGGGGTGGAGGATGTCGATCAGGGTGCCGTTGGCGGCGTAGACGTTGGTGTCGACCGCCGGCTCCATCGAGGCGACCGTGGTCGCGTCGGGGATCTGACCGAGGAAGACGTTGTAGCCGGTGTAGACGGTGGTGGCGGCGGCGGCTCCGATCGTCGAGAGGAGGGCCAGGAACAGCAGGGTGGTGCGGAGCAGCGGACGCCGGCGGGGAGGAGCCTGGCGCCTGCGTCCGAGCAGCGCATCCCGCCGGGCCCGGCGCCGGGAGGCGGCCGGGGTCAGACCCTCGGCGGGCCCACCGCCGTTGCCGTTGCCGTTGCCGTTCCCATTCGAGGCGCCACGAGCGCGCACGTGGCCGGCCCGCACTCTGCGCGGGCGGGGGTTCTCCGGTGGCGTGGTTGGCACGACCTGATCTCTCTCCGATGAACTGGCACGGCCGGGGCTTCGCGGGACGTCCCCAGGGGAAACGGCCCGCGCCCGCCCTGGTTACGCGCCGTTGAGGACCACGGCGAGTATGTAGAGTCCGACGACCAGGGCGAGGACGGCGGCGCCGAACCCGATGAGCCCGTCGCCATCCTCGATCCAGAAGGGGCCGGCGCGCCGGCCGTCTCGAACGCTCCCCTGCAGGGGGATGGTGGGCATGGCCGCACGGTACCACGACGGTCGCGTCACGGTCCCGTCATAACTCGGCGGCCGCGATCCTCCCTCGGGGGCGGGATTGGGCGGTCCGGCGAGATCTCGGACGCAGGAGTGTGGCAGGTCGATGACAAGTCCCCGGCCCCGAAGGGGGGGGCGAACCTGGCGATGACACAATCGGCCGAGAGATGGCCGCCCAAGTGCTCCCCGTTGCCCCGGCGCCGATCGCGCTGCCGCCGATGCCGCGGAGCGCGGAGGAGACCGGGCTCCCGTTCTCCTTCGTCTGCGACCTGGTCCTCAAGGTTCTCTACTTCAACGGCAGCATGCTGGGCGGGGACGTCGCCCGCCACGTCTGCATTCCCTTCCCGTTCGTCGAGACCACCCTCAAGTTCCTTGCCGATGAGGGGTACTGCGCGTCGGCCGGGGTCAGGGCGAGCGTCCTCGACGAGAACGAATCGATCAATGCCGGGATGCAGTTCACGATCACCACGACCGGCCGCCAGCGGGCGCGCGAGCTGCTCGACATCAACCAGTACGCGGGCCCGGCGCCGGTGCCGATCGGCGACTACAACGCCATGGCGGCGCGCCAGGCCGACGTGGGGATCGCGGTCAACCGGGAGCGGCTCCGCGCCGTCTTCTCGAGCCTGGTGCTGAGCCAGCGGGTGCTCGACCACCTCGGCCCGGCCCTCTCGGCCCGCCATGCCTGCTTCCTCTACGGCCCGTCCGGGAATGGGAAGACCAGCATCGCCGACGCCAGCGCGCGGGTGATGGGACCGCCGGTCTTCATCCCTCGAGCCCTCTACGTGCACGGCGAGGTCATCCGCTTCTACGACCCCATCTACCACACGCCGATCGAGCGGCCCCTGCCCCCCCACGACACCCGCTGGCAGCTCGCCGAGAGGCCGGCGGTCAAGGCGGGCGGCGAGCTCACCCCCCGCATGTTGGAGCTGGGCTTCGACTCCGCGCTGGGCTTCTACGAGGCCTCGCTCCAGCTCAAGGCGAACGGCGGCCTGCTGCTCATCGACGACTTCGGCCGGCAGCAGAAGATGTCGCCTCGCGACCTGCTCAACCGCCTGATCGTCCCGCTGGAGAACGGGGTCGACTACGTGAACATCGCCCGGGCCGGGACCAGCGTGGCGGTGCCCTTCACCTGCCTGCTGATGCTCAGCACCAATCTCGAGCCCCACAACCTGATGGACGAGGCCTTCCTGCGCCGGGTGCGCTACAAGGTGCACGTCCCCGACCCCACCCGGGACGAGTTCGCCGAGATCTGGCGGCGGGTCTGCGCATCCCAGGAGATCCCCTACCGGGAGGAGGTCATCTCCGACCTGATCAGCCGGCACTACGTCGCCAAGGGGCGGGCCTTCCACGGCTCGCATCCCCGCGACCTGCTCAACCACGTCATCCACCTCTGCCGCTACCTGGGTCGGGACCCCGAGCTCACCACCAAGCTCCTCGACGAGGCCTGCGAGACCTACTTCGTCGACGACTCGACGGATACCTGATCGGCCGCGAGTCGCGGCGGGCGGTCGGCGCGGGGCAGGAGCCCCAGACCCACACCTGGCGAGGAACCTCCGACGCGTGCCGGCGGTCCCCTGAGCGCGCCTCCCCTGGAGAGCACCTCCCCCAGACGCCCGGGTAGCGAGGGTGCGGCCCCGGGTAGCGAGGGTGCGGCCCCCGGGTAGACTGGGACCCCTCCGGGGCCGGTAGCTCAGCTGGGAGAGCGCTGCCCTCGCACGGCAGAGGTCCGGGGTTCGAATCCCCGCCGGTCCACGTCCCCATGCGGCAGGCCGCCTGGGGTCCCCTCGCTGTTCTCACAGGGGCTCGCCGCCCCTCGCCGGCCCGGCGGAGCCGGGCTCGGCTCACCCCGCCATGCGGGCGATCCGCTGTGGATCCCCGTTGGGTGCCGGCTGTGGACGGAGGGTCGAGACCGCCGGTCCACCACCTTGTGTTGTCAACGGCGTCTCGCCGAGCGGCCTCTACCTTCGGCGCGGAACGACCGTCACCTCCGGATTCTTGGGTGAGCAGCCCAGCTCCGGATCCCGCTGGGTCTTCACGGCTCACCCTCCCTGATGGCTGGATGCCTCGTGGGCTCGGCATTCACCAGACGCCACGCGGCCGGCGGCCTCCAGGGTGTGAGGGTGTCAGACTGGTCAAATCGCCCGTACCCATGCGGTCAGTTCCATACTTGGCCGCGTGGGCGCCGCCTCGGCATTCGCGACCATAACCGTGCCCTGGTATATCGGGGAGCCCCTCCCGAGGTTCGTCGTCGGGCACGCCCCGCGGCTCGCCGCGGAACCCCTCGAGGGCACGGCGGTGCAGCGCGTCACCGCGGTGCTCGGCGTGCTCGCAGCCTGGGTCGCCGACCACGTCCCGGCCCTGATCCAGGCCCCGGACTGCATGGCTCCGATGGGAGTGGTCGCCGGCCTGCAGCGCGCGGGCATCGAGCCGGACCTCGTATGGCTCGATGCCCACGGGGACTTCAACACTTGGGAGACGACTCCCTCAGGCTACCTCGGCGGGATGCCGCTGGCCATGCTGGTCGGCCGGGGGGACCAGTCCATTATCGATGGCCTGGGAATCGGCCCGATCCCGGAGGAGCGGGTGGTCCTCGTCGGGGCTCGCGACCTCGATCCCGGTGAGGAGGAGGCGCTCAAAGGATCAGCCATCCGCCGGGTCGCCCTGGCCGAACTGGGCCGGGTGGTGCAGCCCCGCCGGCCCCTATACGTTCACCTCGACGTCGACGTCGTCGCGCCGACGGAGATGCCGGGGTTGCTCTACCCAGCGCCCGGCGGTCCCGGTCTGGACGAGGTCAGCAAGGCGCTGCGCGACCTGGTGGCGGCCGCTCCCAATCTGGTCGCGATGTCGGTGGCCCACACCTATGACCAGCGGACGGAGACGACGGCCGAGGCTCACCGTCTCACCGCCGAGTTGGTGGCGGCCCTGGTCCCCTCTCGGTAGCGTCACTGCGCTCGACGGCCTCCCGGGCCGGTCGGTTGAGCAGGTCCAAGCGGGCCTCTCGCCCGAGCCTTTGAGGATGGTGGCGTCGTCTGGTGTTGAGTCCTTCGCGAAGGCCACGCCGGGAGTGGCGATCACTCGCGCACCGTGGCCGCGATCGGTCAGAGCTCGAGCACCTGGCGCAGTCCCTCGTCGATCTCGCGAACGAGCCGAAGTGGAAGCCGACCCCTGCGGGTGTCGAGGTCGTCCTTGTCAAGGGTCAGTAGTTGGGTGAGGTTCGCCACGCAGTCGCGGTCCAGTCCAGCCGTGCCCTTGCGTATTTGCACGTTGCCCGGGATACCTGCCCATCTCAGGTTCGATGTCAGGGCCGCCACCGAAACGGTCCGGATGTCGGATGCGTTCAGATGGTCAGCGGAGACCACGACCACAGGTCTTCGCAGTGCGGGGGCGGAACCGCGCGGAGGTCCGAGATCGGCCCACCAGATCTCACCCCGCCGGATCACCATTCAACGCTCGCCAGGGACCGGTGAGCCGCCTCCCGGATGAAGCCATCAGGTGCGGTGTCGACCCCTGCGACTACCAGGTTGATCTGCGCGAGGAGGTCCTCATCGGACCTTTCGGCGCCAACCAGGCGCTCCAGGGCTTCTGCGTACAGCTGGCTTCGGCGGAGCCCGCGCCGCCGCGCCAGGCGCTCGGCAGCTCGGAAGAGGGGATCGGGAATCGAAACCGCCGTCTTCATGGCCATAGTATAACTCTTTCCTACCAAGTTCCCATCTCGGCCCCATCGGCGGTGCGCTCAGCACAGGACACAGGTGGTTCGGCCCCCTTGACGGCTCTCCCGGGTTCGGAGTTGCACCACTGCCCTCACACGGCAGAGGTCCGGGGTTCGAGTCCCCGCCGGTCCACCACCTTGTGTTGCCAACGGTTTCTCGCCGGGAGACATCTACCCTCGACACGGAACGGCCCTCACCTCCGCGTCTTGGGATGAGCAGCCGGGCCCCGGAGCCAGCTGGGCCCTCAGGGGGAGACCGGGCGGCGCAGGAGGAACTCGATCGTGGCGGCCAGCGCGCGGAGATGACGACATCCGCTATTGCGGCGATTGTTGCCGGATAACGCATAGGCTGCGCTCAGGTCGGGCGGGCACGGCTCGACGCCCCCAACGAACGAAAGGAGCGCCATGCTAGCGACCGCCTCGACCAAACCAGCAGCTTCCGCTTGGGCGATTTTCCACCACCAGTCGTTCGCTTTCGAGGCGCTCAGAGCTCTCGCCTACGCCCCATACGGTGGCGCTGACATCGGCGAAGTCACCAGCACGGCGAGCCGGATCCCCGACGGTGACAAGGGCGCCTGGTACTCCGAGTGGCGGGCGCTTGCCGAACGAATTCACGCCGACGCCGATCGCAGCGCTGCCCAAGGGCACCCGGTCAGCGCCCGCGAGTCCTATCTGCGGGCAAGCAACTACTACCGGGTGTCCGAGTTCTACCTGCGCGTCGACCCGTCGAATGACCCCGAAGTCCGCGAAGTTGGTCAGCTCTCGGTCGAGAGCTTCGCCCAGGCCGCGCAACTGATGAACCCAGCACCCCAGCGGGTCGCATTCCCATACGAGGACACGACGCTGCCCGGGTGGTGGATCCCGGCAGATCTCGGGACAGCCCATCCCACCGGCGGCGACCCCGACGGCCCCCGGCCGACGCTCTTGTACCACGGAGGCTTCGACAGCACCGAGGAGGAGGTGTACTTCAGTGGCGGCGCAGCCGCCGCCCGACGTGGGTACCACGTACTCGCCTTTGCCGGCCCCGGACAGGGCAGTGCCCTTCGTGACCAGAAGCTGCTCTTCCGCCCGGACTGGGAAGCCGTGGTCACCCCTGCCGTCGACTGGCTCTTGGCGCGCCCGGATGTGGACCCCGATCGCATTGCACTCATGGGGATGAGCTTCGGCGGACTGCTCGCGCCTCGGGCCGCCGCCACCGAGCATCGCGTGGCCGCCCTCATCGCCTACGACGGGATCTACTCGTTCGCCGACCTCGTTCACCGCCTAGTCGGGCCCGAGATCATGAAGCTGGTCGACGACGACCTCCCCACCAGTGATGCAAAGGCGAACTCCCTGATTAAGGAGATCATGAGCTCCAGCACCCAGACCTTCGGCCCCGCCTTCCCCTGGGGCATGTGGGTCCTTGGAGCAGACGGCCCCGCCGCTTTCGTCCGCGCCGTCGCCCCCTACACCATCGAAGGCTACGCGCCGCTCATCACCTGTCCCACGCTCGTCCTCGATGGCGAGAATGACCCCGGGGACGCGTCCCAGCTGTACGAGGCTCTCCGCTGTCAGAAGACCTACCATCTGTTCCCTGCGGCGGAAGGGGGCGGTGAGCACTGTCAAGAAGGGGTGATGTCCAGGCTGCACCAGGTGGTCTTCGACTGGCTTGACAATGCCCTCGCATCCCCCTCGCGGTCCGTGTCTTAGCGGCGTCCATGAAGCCATTCCTGATCGCCGACGACCCACAGTTCCCTTGAGCACTGAGGCCAGAGTGACGAGGGCGACGACGTCGCGAGGTGGGCACCCTGCCCACCGGTGGGCCGCCCTGATGGTGGTATGCGCCTCGGCCCTGATCGTCAACGTGGACAATACGATCCTCAACGTGGCCCTGCCCACGCTGGTGCGGCAGTTGCACGCCACCGCCGGCGACCTTCAGTGGATCGTGGATTCCTACGCCATGGTCTTCGCCGGCCTCCTGCTCGTGGGTGGGAGCCTGGGTGACCGGTTCGGGCGCAAGCGCTTCTTCCTGATCGGGCTGGCCGTCTTCGCCGGAGGGTCGATCGGCGCGGGATTCTCAGGAACCGTCGACCTGCTGATCGGCTGGCGGACTGTCATGGGCGCCGGTGCCGCCCTGACGATCCCGGCGTCGCTGTCGATCGTCAACGACATATTCCGCAATCCGGCCGAGCGAGCCCGCGCGATCGGCGCGTGGGGCGGGACCATCGGCCTCGGCATCGCCATCGGTCCGATCGCTGGCGGGCTGCTGCTCGCCCGGTTCTGGTGGGGCTCGGTGTTCCTCGTCAACGTGCCGATCGCCATCGCCGCCTTCGTCGCTGCCCTGGTGCTGGTGCCGGACTCGAAGAATCCCGCGTCCGCCCGTCCAGACCCTGGCGGGTCGGTTCTATCGATCGCCGCCCTGGGCCTGCTGCTGTGGGCGATCATCGAAGCGCCGACCGAGGGCTGGACGTCCCTCCCCGTGGTCGGAGCCGGGGTGGCGGGCCTGATGGTTCTGGGCACATTCGTGATCTGGGAGTCCCGCAGCGCTCACCCCATGCTGAAGCTGGGTTTCTTCCGGAATCGCCGCTTCTCCATGGCCGCGGCGGCCGAGCTGCTGGGAACGTTCGGACTCCTGGGAGCACTCTTCGTTCAGACGCAGTTCCTCCAGTTCGACCTCGGTTTCTCACCACTCCAGGCCGGACTGCGCATCCTCCCCCTCGCGGCCGTGCTCGTCGTGAGCGCAACCCTGTCTCCCAGGCTCGTGCGCGCCATCGGCGTCAAGCTGACGGTCGGCACTGGGCTTGCGGCGATCGCGGGAGGCCTGTGGCAGATCTCCGCCGCGTCCGTGTTTGCGGCCACCTACGGCGACGTGCTGCCCGGCCTGCTGCTGCTCGGTCTGGGGGCCGGCCTTCTGATACCGACGGCGACGAACTCCGTTGTGGGATCGGTTCCCCAGGGAGACTCGGGCGTTGGATCTGCCACCAACGCGGTGGCGCTCCAAGTGGGCGGCGCGCTCGGCGTGGCAGTCATCGGCAGCGTCCTGTCGACCCGCTACCAGGATCTCATGACCGCGGCAGTCGTCGGGCGGCACGTGCCCGCCGCAGCAACACATGCCATCCTGGGTTCGTTCGGCGGCGCGCTCTCGGTAGCGGCCGACGCCGGTGGGTCGGCCGGCGCCCTCCTGGCGCACGCGGCGCGCGCAGCGTTCATGAGCGGCTCGAGCGTGTCGCTGGCCGCGGGCTCTGTCGTGGCAATCGGCGGAACCCTCCTCGTCCTCGCACGTCTGCCGTCGCGCACCGAGCGACTGTCGCCCATCCCGGCGAAGCAAGCTCCGTTGCTGCAAACGGCCGCACCGCTCCACCGCGAGCCCCGGTCACCGGCTCTTCTTGGCGTTTCTCCGGAGCCATGATCGAGGAGCAGGGTGGATCGGACACTACGCCGCGGTCGAGGCCGTCGGGGTCGAACCATTGAGACCTGAGAGCCGAAGCGGGGGAGGGCCTGGATGAACCGGCTGATCCGTTGCCTGCACCCCAGCCCCATCGGAGCCCCACTCTGGGTGCACTTCGCATAGGAAACAGGTGGATCGGCCCCTTGTCGGCTCGCCCGAGTTCAAATTGGCACCCCTGCCCTCGCACGGCAGAGGTCCGGGGTTCGAATCCCCGCCGGTCCAGTTGTTCCCCGTCAGGCAGGCCTGATGGGGGCCCCTCCTCATCTCGCAGGGGCTCGCCGCCCCTCGCCGGCCCGGCGGAGCCGCGCTCGGCTCACCCCGCCCTGCGGGCGGGTCACTGGGAATTCCCGCTGAGTCCCGGTGGCGGACGGAGGGTCGACACCGGTCCACAAACCCGGGCTAGGGGAAGGGGGACCCGGCTATGTGGGGAGTTTGGGCCCCTCGGCCCGGTGCGGCACGCGCAGTCCTGGCCCTTCCAACCTGGGGTATAGCCAAAGGTCCACCCGAGGCTTGAAGCCCCAGCCGAAGTGCGTACGTATGCTCGGCTCCATGAACGACAAGGATGTTGCTGTGAGGGGCCATGACCCTGCTCCGGTTGAGGTCGGCCATGCGGGCAACCTCGCGGTCGAGGTTCACGGTCTGGAGAAGTCCTACTCAGGAATGCAGGCTGTCAGCGGCATCGACCTGGCGATCCGCCCGGGCGAGGTCTTCGCCCTGCTCGGTCCGAACGGAGCGGGCAAGACCACTACGATCGAGATCCTCGAGGGATACCGCCGCCGTGATCACGGCGAGGTCAGCGTTCTCGGCGTGGATCCCGGCCGGTCCCGCGCCAGGCTGAAGAGCCGGATTGGAATCGTGCCGCAGTCAACGGGGATCGATCGGTACCTCACGGTGCGCGAGACGATCGCGATGTACGCCGGGTTCTATCCTCGCCCGCGGTCGGCGGACGAGGTGATCGAGATGGTCGGTCTGGAGGAGAAGCGCAACGTCCGTGTCCTCAAGCTCTCCGGAGGCCAGCAACGGCGGATGGACGTCGCGATCGGCCTGGTCGGCAACCCGGAGTTGCTGTTCCTGGATGAGCCGACCACCGGCTTCGACCCCTCTGCCCGGCGCGAGGCCTGGGAAGTCATCAAGAACCTGGCGACTCTCGGCATGACGGTTGTGCTCACCACGCATTACATGGATGAGGCACAGTTCCTCGCCGACCGGGTAGCGGTGATCGCCGCCGGCCGGATCGTGGCCGAGGGGACGCCCTCAACGCTCGGTGACCGTCATCTGGCCAGCGCGCGAATCCGGTACCGCCCTGCGGCTGGCGCGACCGTTCCCGAAAGCCTGTCCGCTCCACCGGGACCGGACGGCTACATCGAGATCATCCCCGACGACGTCGTCCAGGCACTGCACCTGCTCACCGGATGGGCGATCGATCATGGGTTCCCCCTCGACGAGCTCCAGGTGACGAGGCCGTCCCTGGAGGACACCTATCTCTCGCTCACCAGCCCGCCCGCCGGGAGTGGCAGCCCGTCTGTCCGATCCGGGAAGCAGGCAGGAGGTACGGCATGAACGCCGCGGCGCTCACCCTCTCGCAGACGCGATATGCGAACAAGGCTTACTGGCGCAATCCTGCACTCGCGTTCTTCGCCTTCGTGTACCCGCTCATGTTCCTGGTGATCTTCACCTCGATCTTCCGCAGCTCCAATGTTCCGTACGGCGCCGTCAGAGTCAACGAGGCGACCTACTACCTTCCTGGGATGATGGTGCTCGCCGTGATCACCGTCTGCTTCAACAATGTCGCCGTCGCAATCTCCATCCAGCGGGATTCCGGTGTACTCAAGCGCATTGACGGCACTCCCCTGCCCAGGGGGTCCTTCTTCGGCGCCCGGATCTTGCACGCGGTGCTGGTGTCTGGGTTGCTCGTGATCATCACGGCCACGTTTGGGCGGGCCTTCTACAACGCCGACATCCCGACCGGGGTTGCCTTGCTGGACGCGCTGGCCATGCTTGCGGTCGGAGCCGCCTCGTTCTGCGCACTCGGGTTCGCGATCGCGTCGGTCGTCCCCAATGCCGACGCCTCGCTGCCGATCGTCAATGTTGTCGTCCTGCCGCTCCTCTTCGTGTCGGGAGTCTTCATTCCGCTGGGGAACAACCCTCCCTTCTGGATGCTCTGGGTCGGACGCATCTTTCCGATCCAGCACTTCCTCGCCGGCATGCAGGCCGGCTTCCTCGGCGGTGCCTTCAGCTGGGTGGACGTCGCGGTGGTTGCGGCCTGGGGCGTCGGCGGGCTCCTCTTCGCGGTCCGTTTCTTCCGGTGGGAACCATCGGCGGGCTGACGGAGACGTCTGGGTGAGGATCCGGGCTGATCGCCTCGGTCGTACGATCCCTTCCGTGCCCCGCCCGTCCGGCGTTCTCAACTCACCCCAGAACCTGCCTAGGGGAGCACGATGGGGTGCTCTCGGCGCGCTGACTGTGTTCGTCGCCATCGGGGTGGTGGTCCGGTTGGGCCACGAGAGCCCGCTCGCCTTTGCTGCAGCGGCCGCGGCGGTCGGAGCCGGAGTGCTGCTTCTGCGCTCGCGCCCGGGCGCTGTCCTGCCCTGGGCGGTGGTGGCCAGCGCCGCCGTGGCCATCGTCGGCGACGGGGTCTCGAGCAATGTGGGATGGTTCTCGATCTGCGTGATCTGCGGATGCTGCGCGCTCGCCGGCGGCGGGCGGGTCGGGCTCGTCTACTGGGTGGGTACGCTAGGTCTGTTCGGTGGGGAGTGGCTGTGGGCCGTCCACGATCCCGGCTGGGGGGCCTGGAGCGCAGGAACCACGTTCACCGCCTTCGGCTTCCTGCTAGTCCGCCATGAGCTGGATCTGGTGGCTCAACTGCGGGTCGCTCAGGCGGGGCTTGCAGAACGTGTGCGCTTCGAGGAGCGCAATCGCATCGCCCGCGAACTGCACGATGTCATCGCCCACACCCTGACCGTCTCGCTGCTCCACATCACGAGCGCTCGGCTGGCTGTCGAGTACGAGCCGGATGATGCAGCTCGCGCGCTAGCCGAGGCTGAGCGGCTGGGCAGGGAGAGCCTGACTGAGGTCCGTGCCGTCGTCGGCCTGCTGCGGGAGGACGCCCGCAACCGCGAAGACATGGCCACCCCCTTGCCCGGCGTGGACGCGCTGCCCGAGCTGGTCAGTCGAGTCCGTCTCGCGGGTACCGATGTCAAGCTGGCCACCGACGGCGATACGGGTCGCTTGCCCGCGACAACCGGCCTCGGCGTGTACCGCATCGTGCAGGAGTCTCTAACCAACGCCATGAAGCACGCGGCCGGTGCGCCGATCACAGTCAGCGTGAGCATCCAGGCGAGGGAGGTGGTGCTCGCGGTGGACAGTGCCGGGGATCCGCATGCGGGCTCGGGCCTGGGCCTCATCGGCATGCGCGAACGAGCCGAGGCGCTGGGTGGCAGCTGCGAGGCCGGCCCCGGCGGGCACGGCTGGCTGGTGCGCGCTCGGCTCCCGCTCACGTCGACGGGGCAAGGGGCCCCTGGGTCATGATCCGGGTCCTGCTCGTCGACGATCAGGAGCTGGTGCGTGCGGGGCTGCGCGGCATCCTGCGTCGCCGCTTCGGCTTCGAGGTGATCGGGGAATGTGCCGAGGGCAGCTCCGTCGTCTCAGCCGTCAAGTCGCTGCAGCCTGACATCGTGCTGATGGACGTGCGGATGCCCGTCGTCGACGGCGTCGAAGCGACCCGCCGACTCCGCCGGGAGGAGGGCGCACCGCCCATACTCGCGCTCACCACCTTCGACGACGACGAGGTGCTGGCGGCGATCCTGCGTGCGGGGGCCGCCGGTTTCGTCCTCAAGGGCGTGCCCGCCGAGGATTTGCAGCGAGCGGTGCGCGTCGTGGCCGATGGCGGCGCCTGGCTCGACCCGGCGGTGACCGGCCGTGTGCTGGCCATCTATCGCTCGTCTGCTTCAGTGGTGGTTGGCCGAGATGCAGGCCTCGAGGAGCTGACCGGTCGAGAACGGGAAGTGCTCGCACTCATCGGCCGCGGGCACACCAACGGTGAGATCGCCGATCGGCTTGGGATCGGCGAGGGCACCGTGAAGACCCACGTCAACCACCTCTTCTCCAAGCTCCAGCTACGCGACCGCGCCGCCGCCGTCGTCTTCGCGTTTGACCACGACCTAGTGGCGCCGTTGTCGGAGGAGCCGCCGGGGCGCCCCGGTCGAGGCAGCGAGTAGAAGGCCCGGTGCATTTCCAGCACCTCGGCGATCTGGCGGCAGCGGCGGCCGAGCGTTGGCCATGACGCGCGGGCGGGTCTGGCCGACCGCCCGTACGAGTGAGCCGAGGCTTGATGAAGTTCCAATGCTGTTTACTCCGTCGCAGTCTCGCCCGGGGTTCGCTCCGCACAGGAAACAGGTCGTTCGGCTCTCTGACGGCCCCGCGAGTTCAAGATCTCACCGCTGCCCTCGCACGGCAGAGGTCCGGGGTTCGAATCCCCGCCGGTCCACGTCCCTCGCGCAGCAGGCTGCGCGGGGGGGCCGGTCACTCTCACGGGGGCTCGCCGCCTCTCGCCGGCCCGGCCAAGCCGGCGTCGGCTGCCGCACTCTTCGCCGGCCGACTTCTGGGGAATGTCCCTGGGAGCGGGAGCTGGCGGAGACAGCCTGCCGGCCGCCAAGTTGACACTGCGATTCGTGATCTGTATTATTGTCTTATGACAATAGATAAAGAGATCAGCCCGGCGGGCAGCAGGGTTGGCGTCGCCCCGTCCGACGCGGCCGACGCCGACGGTCCGGCGTCGGCTGTGCCGGGTCCGGCGTCGCCCATCGAATTCCGACTCGACTCGGGCTCGGGCGTGCCGACTTACCTGCAGCTCGTCCAGCAGGTGGAGCACGCGCTGCGGCTCGGCTACCTCAAACCCGGCGACCAGCTGCCCAAGGTGAGGGATGTGGTCGCCTCGCTGGCCATCAACCCCAACACGGTCCTCAAGGCCTACCGCGAGCTGGAGACCAAGGGTCTGGCGGCCGGACGGCCCGGCCAGGGGACCTTCATCCAGGCCACTCTCAACCATGTTGCCCTACCCGAGCTGACCGACCTTCGCCGCTCCCTGCTCGGCTGGCTGGCCACCGCCGACGCGACCGGGCTGGACGAGGACGGGATGGTTGCCCTGTTCACCAGCGCGCTTCGGGGTTTTCGCGAACGCCGCGGCGCGGCGAGCGGTGAGAGCGAGAGCGTCGCATGAACGTCATCGAAGCTATCGGTCTGGGCAAGCGCTATGGCAGCACCTGGGCGTTGCGTGGGTGCGCACTGGCGATTCCTGCCGGGCACGTCGCCGCCCTGGTCGGCCCGAACGGCGCCGGCAAGACCACCCTGCTGAACCTCGCAGTTGGCCTGACGGCTCCAACCGAAGGCATGGTCACTGTGTTCGACGGCTGGCCGGCCGGGTCCCCTGCCGCGCTGGACGGGATCGCTTTCGTGGCCCAGGACGCGCCCCTCTACAGGAACCTCTCCGTGGCCGACATGCTGCACCTGACCCGGAACCTGAACCGCCGCTTCGACCAGGGCTACGCTGAGGCGCGCCTCGGACAGCTCGGCATCCCGATGGGACGCAGGGCCGGCAACCTCTCCGGTGGCCAGCAGGCGCAACTCGCGCTGACCCTTGCACTGGCCCGGCGGCCACGCCTGCTCGTGCTGGATGAGCCGATGGCGATGCTCGACCCGCTGGCCCGGCACGACTTCATGGCCGCGGTGATGGCCGCGGTGGCCGATGGTGGCGTCTCGGTGGTGCTCTCATCGCACGTGCTGGCCGAGCTGGAACGGGTGGCCGACTACCTCGTCCTCATAACGAGCGGGAGCGTCCAGGTGGCCGGTGAGGTCGACGACCTGCTCGCCTGCCACCGCGTGCTGACCGGCCCGGCCGCCGAAGCCGGCAGCTACGCGCAGCGGCTGGATGTGGTGAACGCGCGGCGCGGCGGGGCGCAGGTCCACCTGCTCGTCAGGACCAACGGGAGGTCCGGCTCGGCGCCACCCGGCTGGGAGGAGCATCCGGTGAGCCTGGAGGAGCTGGCTCTGGCCTACCTGCGGGAACCTGGCGCCGCGGCGCTCCCCGGCCCGTCGCGCGCCAGGGCCGTCGAACCGGCGGAGGTCACGAATTGGCAGCGCTGACCACGGCGAGGCCAGGACAGGATGCCGGTCTGCGGCCGCTGCCCTGGCGGAGGATGACCTGGGTCACCTGGCGGCAGCACCGGCTCGCCCTGGCCGGTGTCATCGCGCTGCTCAGCGTGGCGGCCGCGTACCTGCTGATCACGGGCCTGCAGATGCATCAGGCCTACGGCGCGGTGAGCGCATGTCGCCCCGCCGGCTCAGGCATCTGCCAGCAGGCAGCTAGCAACTTCCTGGGCACCTACGCGCCCGGCGTTGGGGTCACCCTCGGCGTGTTGCAGGTGATCCCCGCCCTGATAGGAGCGTTTGTGGGCGCGCCGCTGCTGGCCAGGGAGTTCGAGACGGGAACCTTCCGCTTCACCTGGACCCAGGGCTTCGGACGGGTGCGATGGGCTGTCGCCAAGCTGGCGCCACTCGCCGTCGCGGTTGCCGTTGCGGGCGGAGCCTTCACGCTGCTCGTCTCCTGGTATCTGCAGCCGGTATTCGGCGCGGGAGACGACAACGGTCCGCTCTATCCCACCCGCTTCGACTTCCTCGGGGTTGCGCTCGCCGCCTGGATCCTGGCCGCCTTCGCCATTGGCGTCCTGGCCGGCGTCCTGGTCCGCAGGGTCATCCCCGCGATGTTCGCCACTCTCGCGGCGTGGGCCGGGCTCGCTTTCGTGACTGGCATCTTCCTGCGCCAGCACTACGAGGCACCGCTGGTGACCAGCAGCCCCAACATTCCCGCCTCCGCGTGGGTGATCAGCCAGGGCTGGTTCCGGGGTGGCAATGCGGCGAGCCTGGAGATGATCGACCACACGCTCCGCCCGGTCGACGTCCAGGCGGTGACGCCCGACCTGTTCCAACCCGGGCCAGCGACCCCGGCTAACTTCGGCGACCCGGTGCGGTACCTGATCCAGCACGGCTACACACAGTTGACGATCTACCAGCCGGCCAGCCGATTCTGGCCGTTCCAGTGGATCGAGGGCGGCTGGCTTCTCGCGCTCTCCCTGCTCCTCATCGCCGCGACCGTTTGGCTCGTGCGCCGCCGGGCAACCCAATAGACGCCGGCAACCGTTGCCGGCCCACCCAGCGCATCCGTGGACGCCGGGTGAATCAGCGATGGGTTGAGAGTCGGCCGATCGGCACCTCCTCCCCGCATGGCAAGGCGGAGGTGGAGCGGGTCGGCTGGGCCTGACGCGCACGACGTACCGCGGCCGCTCAGCACCCGGAGCCGCGGCCGGCTCCGGCCGGCCTCGACCGCGGCCGCCGGCAGGCAGCGGCGCTCACACCGGCGGGGCGGCCCGGCCGGGTACGCCGTCCTCGCCCGACCGCTCGCCGTCATCGTTTGCGCCGGCCGGCTCCTCGAAACCGGCGCGCGCTCGGGCTCCGATGGCGGCGGCCAGGCGCGCGGTGGGCCCGATCTCCTCCGCCAGCTCGGCGGGGCTGCGGTGGCCGGCGGCCGCGTTCCAGCAGGCGAAGACCAGGGGGCGAGCCCCGATCGCCGCGTCCAGCCGGGCGAGCTCCGCCGGCTCGGGCCGCAGCCGGCGCCGGTAATGGGTCACGACCAAGTCGACCAGCCGCAGGTCGCGGGCTCCGGCGGCCCAGAGCAGGAAGCCGAGGGCCCATAGCCGCGGCCCCCGGCCGGCTCCGGTCCAGTCGACCATCACCAGGCCGCCCTCCGGGGTGGAGATGGCGTTGGCGGGGACGAAGTCGGGGTGGAGGAGCGCGGCCGGGAGGTCCTCGCAGTCGTCGACCGCCTGCACGGCCTCCCGCATCGCGGCGAGCGGAGCGACCTCCCTCGCGGTCACGCGCTCGCGCAGGGCATCGAGCAGCGCCACCGCGGCCCCGATCTCCTGGCGCGGTCCTCCCTCGGGCGCGATGTGGTGCCAGGCGCCGCCGGGTCGTATCGAAGTCCTGGCCTCCACGGTAGCGGCGTGCAGCGCTCCCAGGAGGGCGCCCAGCACCGCGAAGGTCCGTCCCCGCCCGGTGGCCCGCTCCCCGTCGACCAGCACGGTCACCAGCACCGGCTGGCCCTCGTGGACTGACACAGGTTCTGGAACGGCGCATCGCTCGGCGGGGAAATCCCGGCGCTCCAGCGCCTGGAGGATGCGGGCGTCGCCCTCGGCGGCCTCGACCGGCCGGGTCCGGGGGAAGACGCGAGCCACCCAGCTCGGGCCGTCGTGCCGATCGACCCTCATCACCCCGAGGTCGAGCTCGGCGACCCCGCTGACCGAGATCCCGTAGCGAGCCTCGAGATGGCCTGCCAGCCGGTCGATCCCGTCCCGGGGCCGCAGGCTGTCGGGGAGGAACACCTCACCGCTCCGGAAGCCGTCGCCCCCACCCGTCCCCGCGCTCTCCGCCACCGCACGCCCCCCAGCGCCGCTTTCTCATCCCATCGTACCGGCTCCGCCGGCGGGAAACGGCGGCGGCGGTCGCAGTCCCGGTGGCCCGGAACCAGGAAGGGCGCCCCGAGGGGCGCCCTTCTCCGGGCGGCGCGCTGACCGCGCCTAGGTGGCCCGCCGCTGCCAGCGGGTCTTCTTGAGCATCTTCTTATGCTTGTGCTTGCGCATCTTCTTGCGCCGCTTCTTGATGACCGAGCCCACGCGAGCCTCTCCGTGACAGGGGCGGACCGCGCCGCCTCCGGCCAGTTATTTGATCCTATGTCGCGGGGGCCGACTATACGCGCTCTGCGGGATCGGCCGCTCCTCGGCCCCCGCCGCCGCCCCCCTCCCACGGGCCGCCTCCCGCGGTGGCGAGCGCCTCGCGAAGCCGCGCGGCGGTCACCTCCAGGTGCTCGGGCAGAACCTTGACGTCGGCCAGCACCGGCATGAAGTTGGTGTCGCCATCCCAGCGGGGCACCAGGTGGAGGTGGAGGTGGTCCACGCTGGAGCCGGCCGACCTGCCGAGGTTGAACCCGACATTGAATCCCCCGGGCGCCATCTCGCGGGTGATCGCGTCGAGGGCCCTCCGGGTGGCCGCCAGCAACGCCAGGCCCTCCTCGGGGGAGAGCTCGCGGAGATCGTCGGCGTGGCGCCGGGGAGCCACCAGCAGGTGCCCGCTGCTGTAGGGGAAGCGGTTCAGGAGGGTGACCGTCAACTCCGCCCGTTCGACCACCAGGCCGTCCGCGGGGCCCGGGGTGGTCGCGGCGCAGAGGAAGCACCCCTCCGGCACCCCGGAGACGCCCGTCACGTACGCCATGCGCCAGGGCGCCCAGAGCTGCCGCATCCAGCGGACGTTACCCGATGGTCGTGGGGTGGCGTGCCGGGGTGGCTCACGACGGCGTGACGCAGCGGCAGAAACGGGCTAACCGATCAGATGAGCCGTTCGCGTTCACAGCCTCACACGAGCCTCGTTACGAGCCTGTGGCGGGATTCACCGTCGCCGCGTGGCATCCATCCCCGAACGTACCAGATGCCGCTAGTGCATTTGAACTATCTGGTGAACGCAGGCCGGGCGGCGGAGGAACCTCAGGATCATGGACAGGAGCCGGAAGGCCGGGCGCTCGCTGCGGGTGGCCGTGGTGCTCGCCGCCGTCGTGGCCAGCACCGCCGTGGTGGGCTGGGGCGGGTTGGCGGCCTGGAGCGCCTACACCGAGAACGCCGGCAACAGCGTGGCCGCGGGCACCCTCAACCACGCCAATGGTGCGAGCTGCGTCTCCCTCCTGGGGACGATCCCGACCACGACCGGCACCGGCTGGTGCGCGGCCGCGGTGACCATCTCCGGGGTCGACCCGGCCAACTGGACCGGCACCTCGGGGACCGTCAAGATCGCCAACACCGGTTCGCTCAAGAGCACCTTCACCCTCACCATGGGGACGGGAGGCCAGGCCCCCACCGGCGGCCTCTGCCCCGACCTGACCCTCAAGGTGACCGATCTCAACACCATCGCCCCGGACACCGGGACGGTCTGGAACACCACCGCCCTCACCGGCACCTTCGCCAGCGCCAGTCTCTACAGCAACGCCGCGACCCCGAGCCTCTCCTGGACGGGTGGCGGCGCCGCCGGCGGGGGCACCGGGGCGACCGCCAACACCTTCACGGTGGCGGTGGCGCCGGGCGCGGGCTTCGCCAACAACTCCACCGACGCGGGCCTGACCTGCACCTTCGGCCTGCTATTCAGCCAGACGGCGGCCTGATCAGCGAGCGTCCCGGTCCCTCAGGCCCTGGTGACGTCCAGTAACCCGCGGCCACGCGGGCACGTTGACCAGGCGATGGAGCGGCACCCACCGGGGGGAATCACGTTGATCAGCTCTCCCGTCAGCCGGATCCGCCGGCCGGGCCGCCAACGCGCCCGGCGCCTCGCCATGGTTGGCGTGGTGGTCGCGGTGCTGGTCACCGGATGCGGCGCGTCCGCCACCCGTCCGGCCGTCTCACCGAGCGCGACGGCTCACCCGAGTGCCTCCCCGACACCGCCGGCCGCCTCGCCGACCCCGCCGCCCGCCGATCTGCTGGCGGGCATCACCGCCAGCGCGGCCGACGTCCAGGCCTCGGCCGCCGCCGGCAACGCGCTCACCCTGGATCTGCTGCAGCAGCTCGCAGCCAGCCAGCCCGACAGCAACTTCGTCGATTCCGCCTACAGCCTCGCCACCGCCCTGGCCATGCTGGAGCTCGGCGCCGTGGGCGACACCCAGTCCCAGATCGCCACCGTGCTCCACAGCGACGGGATAACCCCCGCGCAGCAGGCGGCTGCCTGGAAGCAGCTCGACGCCTCGTTGCTCGCGACCGCGCAGACCGACGGCATCTCCCTCGATGATGCCAACGCGATCTGGCTGCAGCAGGGCCTGCCCTTCAACGCGACCTTCCTCAACACCCTGGTCCAGAACTTCTCGGCGCCCTCGAGTCAGGTCGACTTCAGCGGCGACCCCCAGGGCGCCGCGAACCTCATCAACCAATGGGTCAGCGACGCCACCCACGGGATGATCCCCTCGGTGGTCTCCGCGCAGGACGTGCAGGCGTTGAAGCTGGTGCTGGCCGACGCCATCTACTTCGACGCGGACTGGGAACAGCAATTCGATCCCGATTCGACGTCGCCCGGGCCGTTCACCCGACCTGACGGCAGCCAGGTCTCGGCCCAGATGATGTACGGCGAGCTGTGGACACTGCCCACCTACATCGCCGGCGGGGTGACCGCGGTCGAGATGCCCTACGTGGGCGGGCACTTCGTCGCCGACGTGATCATGCCGACGTCCCAGAGCCTCGGGGATTTCGTCGCCGGCCTCACCCCGGCCACGCTCACGGGGATCGAACAGGGCCTGAGCTCGACCCAGTACGTGGACCTCACCTTCCCGAAGTTCGACATCTCATCCCAGGAGTCGCTGATACCCATTCTCCAGGCGCTGGGCATGCGGGATGCATTCGACGGTGACGCGGACTTCAGCGGCATCGATGGCGGCCGGGACATCCAGGTCGGCCTCCTGGAGCAGCGGGCGGTCATGAACGTGGACGAGGTCGGCACCACCGCGGCGGCCGCGACCATCGTCGGCGGCCTGGGCGGCGGTGGCCCGTTGCCCCCGATCACCTACGTGACCATCGACCATCCCTTCCTCTTCGTCATCCGCGACACCGTCACCGGCGCCATCGTCTTCACCGCTCAGGTGGTCGATCCCACGGCATCCTGACGCCGGCGCCTCGCCCCCACTGGCGCCCGGACTCAGGGCGCCGACAGTTCCCCGCATCGAGCTCGCCGGCGCGTGCGTGCGACATCCGCGCAACTCGCCGGGCTCGGTTTCCCCCTGGTGGAGACGGGGAGGATCGAACTCCCGACCTCTTGCATGCCATCTAGGAGCTCTGACTATTCAGCGATGGCATAGGCGCACTTGAATTCAAAAACAGCGCTTGCTTCCACATTGGAAGCCAGCCGTCCATCTGATTTCCGCCTGGCGAATTGGTTCCGAAGGTGCCGGTGTGGCCAGCCGCGCCATCGACCCGCTACCGTCTCCGGCCATGCCAGCCCTCCCCCGCGTCACCGGCCGCGATGTCGTCCGGGCCCTCGGCCGGCTGGGCTGGGTGGTCGTGGCCCAGCGCGGGTCGCATGCCCAGCTCCGCCACCCGACCCGGGGCGGCCGCGTCACCGTGCCCCTCCACGCCGGCGAGACCCTCGGTCCCCGGCTGGTCGCCTCGATCCTGGCCCAGGCCGGCCTGACCGCCGATGAGCTCCGCGAGGTCCTGTGAGACGATGAGACCGATGCGCACCTACACCATCGTGGTCGAGCCGGAGGAGACCGGCGGTTTCATGGTCTCCGTGCCCGCCCTCCCCGGCTGCTTCACCCAGGGCGCCTCCCTCGAGGAGTGCCGGGAGCGCGCCGCTGAGGCGATCGCCGTGCACATCGCCGGACTCGAGGCGGACGGAGAGCCCATCCCCGACGAGGTGGGTGTACCGCAGCTCCTGAGGGTCACCGTCGCCGCCTGAGCGGCTGCCGGGGGAGCTGGCGCGGCTCGGAGCGGACGCCGTCCGCCGTCCCCGCGGGCCTCAAAGACCGCGGGGGCGGCGGGGTGGTTGCCCGCCCCCGGTGGCGCAGCCGGCCAGCGCTGGGTGGCCGCCGACAGCTGGACGGAGGAGCCGTCCAAGGTGAGGGGGCGGGCCTTGTAACAGCGCCCCCTCAAAATACCTGAGGGGATACGGGACGCGTCAATCTCATCAGTCTTTCCCGAGCGGCTTGTCGGCTTCACCGTGCTACGGCGTCTCTTCGGTCACCCCCGCCACCTCGGTGGCATAAACATCGAAGTCAAGGCTGAGCGAGCGTCGGCCCAGTGCTTCGAGCAGGGCGGGATCAAGGGTTGTCCCTTCATTCTCCCGCGCCATGAACCATCCTACGAACAGGCGGATGTGGTGGCGGTCGGCCAGGGCGCTCCACACAGTTGGGTCGCTGGTAACCCGTTCAAGCAGGCTGGAGACGTGCGTTGCGAGCGGAACTGTGTCTGGGACCCTGTCTTTGGTCGTGATGATCCAGACGCCAGTGCGTCGCCGGGTGTCCCCCCGGTTGGACACAAGGTCTCCAGGTCTGTGAGCTTCATCAGGCTTGGAACCGAGGAGTAGGCTGACTTCGTCGGGGTCGACGCGCTCTCCGATCACGGTAAGTGACGCCGCAATTCGACCGGGCTTCGCCATCCGCTTGAGCATAGCTGACCTCGGAAGCTCGCGGGGGGGCTGGTCACCTCCGGCTCCGCGCCTGCCATCAGCGCCCTGGACCGGCCCTACGGATCGCACCCGGCGCTCTGCGTGAAGGCTAGGGTGTCACATGTTCTTGAGGTTTGGCCAAGGCTCGTGGCGAACATTAGCCTCAATGCGTAGTTGGTTTGCGCGCCGCAGTGAGGGAACCAGCGAGAAGTCTCCCGACAGGAGTGGGGACGCCGCGCCGGCAAGGACGGGTGCGGCTCGAATGAGCGCGGCCTCAGCGCAGTCCGAGTCCGTCTGCCCCTCGCCGTATGTCAGCTCGTCGAGCCTGCGTGCCTCAGCCTCCGAGCCGCCAGTTGCCCACAACACCAGCCAGAGAGGGAACTCCTCGTTGGGCGCATCGAGTGCGGCGATGGTGACGCTGAGCGCCGCATCGTGCAGGTCCAGGTCAATCTGAACTCGCACCACCTGGCTCTCCCACGTGACAGTGTCGAAGAGGTTCGGCCGGTGCTCCCAGGCGACCTGTCGGAGGTTGCAGCTAGAAAGTGTCGACCCCAGGATGCGTGTGACAAGAGTGGGGAACTCGCGGATGCGTTCAGTCATGGCTAGCGGGATGGAGCATCTAGCGTCGATCCTCCGCGACGAAGGCCCGCATCAGCGCATCGTGGGTGTCGGACCCGGTCAGGTGCTCGTAGACCTCGTGGATAATCCGGAGGCCGCTGTGCCCGACGATCTTGGCGACGTCCGTCTCCCGCATCCCCCGCTGGGCGCACCAGGTGATGAAGGAGTGCCGGAAGAGGTGCGGGTACACCCGCCTGCTGAGCACGTCCAGGCCCAGGTCGCGGATCAGCTGCTCCGCCCCGCTCTTGGTGAGCGGCTGGTACTCCATGGTCCCCTGCCTCCGGCGGTTGCCGAGGAAGAGGTTGGGGTAGGCACTCGGCCGCCGCGTCCGCTTGACATAGCGGTCCAGCCGCCCGGCCAGGCCGGGGGCGATCGGCACCAGCCGCTCCTTATCCCCCTTGCCGCGGACCTTGAGGTACCACCGGCGGCCGGGCTCCTGGCGCATGTCGTCGGGGACCAGCCCCAGCAGTTCGCTGAGCCGCAGTCCGGTGTCGGCGAGGACGCGGATGATCAGCTTGTCCCGCTCGTTCTGCGCTGCGTCCTCCAGCCGGCTGATCTCGTCCCGGGACAAGACCTCGACGACGCGGTGGGGAAGGCGCGGACGCTGGGCTCGGGCGCTGGTTGCCTCGCCTCGCTTGCCCAGCCAGCCCAGGAAGCCGTTGATGGTCCGGGCGTAGGTGTCGACGCTCTGCTTGGCCAGTGGCCGGCCTGAGCGCGACCCCGTCCCGTCCAGGAGCCCGCTGACCAGGGCGTTGAGATGCGCCGGATTGAGCTCGGTGGGCGCGGACACGTTGTGGGCCGCGCAGTAGGGGAGGAGGACGTCCTGGAGGGCGTAGCCGTAAATGCCGATGGTGTGGCGGCTGACCCCGCCGGCGCGCTTCTCGTCGAGGTACTCACCGACCCACGTCTGCCACGGCGAGGGGGACGGGACCACGGTCAGGGGCTTGGCCATCGCGGACCTCTGCGTTCCCAGTTGGGCTCCGGAGAGGGATCTTACTCGGCTCAGCGCCAAAGTTCACGCCCACGCTGTGCTAGAGCGCTTACATGTTGCGAAAAGGAGCCGAAAATGGCCTCACTCCGAAACGGCTCAGAACCGGAAAACCCTTTGTTCTCAACGGTCTTATTCCCCCTGGTGGAGACGGGGAGGATCGAACTCCCGACCTCTTGCATGCCATGCAAGCGCTCTCCCAGCTGAGCTACGTCCCCGGGGGAAGGACATGGTACCGCTCCAACTATCGGGAATGGACCGGTGCGCGGTCGGCCCCGAGCAGTGGCGGCGCGGAGCCGGCCGCGCTGCGGCGGTGTCCCGCCGGGATTGCAGTCGTCCCCTGAGCGCGCCGAGGACTATCATCGACGTGAACGCGACAGCCGGGTCGGACTTGCCGAGCTGAGGCCATGGCTGTGGGCGTCCTGCGGGATGAGGTGTGTGCAATGGCGAGTCCCTCGGACGAGGAGGAGAGCCAGATGTCGGCTCGCGAGCCCGTGGAGGCAGCCCCCAGGGGCCGCCATGGAGGCTCTGCGCCTCCCGTCGACGGCGAGTCCCCCGTGGTGCGCGCCGGCGAGCGGCTGGTCCACCGCATCGAGGCGCTGGTCCAGGAGATCGCCCGCCTGCGGGCGGACAATGACGATCTCCGCGGCCAGGTGCGAGACGCGGTCGCGATGTTCGAGCGGGCCTCGTCCGCGGTGGGAGAGCCGCATGCGCGGCGCCGCCGGCGTCCCGCCGCCGAGCCGGTCCCGGCCGCGGCCGCACGTCGCCGCAAACCGCGCGGCCGGCTCTCCAAGGGGAGGGCGACGCCGCCCGAGGTGACCACCGAGGTGGTTCGGGCGGTGATCGCCAAGCTCGGTCAGGGCACTGCCGCCGAGATCGCCACCGAGATCACCCGGGCGGGTGTCAAGGTCTCCGGACGCGCCGTGCGCTTCCTCGCCGAGAGGGCGGGCGCGGACACCTTCCGGGGCGACGACGGGCAGCGCCGCTACCGTCTCCACACCGGCTGAGCCCGGTCGGAGCGTGACCCCCGGAGCATCGCGTCCGGACGCCACGAACCCCGGCTCGGCCGCCGAGCTGCTCCTGGTCCACGGCGACGATCGGCATCGGGTGGATGACGAGGTTCGCGCCTGGAGGCAGCAGGCCGTCGGTGCCGAGCTGGGCGTGGAGCTCATCGACGCGCCGGCACCGCTCGAGCGCATCCGCACCTCGCTCGCCGAGGTCCCCCTCATCGACCCGCGCCGCTACCTGCTGATCCGCGATCCGCCCCAGCTCACCGGGGGCCGGCGGTCCGGGGAGGGGGGACGGGCCCTCGCCGAGGCTCTCGTCCTGCGGGCGCCGAGCACCTCGGTCTGCCTGGTCAGCCATCAGGCGGTGCCGCCGACCCACCCGGTCGCGGCGGCCGTGGTCAGGCTCGGGGGGGTGGTTCGCGGCTTCAGCCTGCTGCGGGCCCGTGAGTCGCGGGAGTGGGCGGAGCGGGCCGCGTCCGCTCGGGGGCTGCGGCTCCGACCCGGCGGGCTCGACCACCTCCTCCGGGTGGCCGGGTCGGACCTGGGCCTGGTCGCCACCGAGCTCGACAAGCTGAGCGCCTATGCCGGCGGCGAGCCAGTGGATCCGGAGACCGTCCGCCGGGTGGTGGGTGGCGCCGAGGCGGTGGAGGTCTGGAACGTCCTCGAGCGCCTGCTCGGGCCCCAGCCGGGCCGGGGCGCCGCGGCCGCCGCGGACCTGGTGGAGGAGGGGCGTTCCACCCAGCACATCATCGCCACCCTGGCCGGGCAGCTCGGTGAGCTGCGCCGGGCCCAGTTCCTGCTCGGCACCGGAGGATCGGCCGCCCGCCTAGCGACTCAGCTCCGAATACCCGAGTGGCGGGCCGAACGGTTGGTGAGGCAGGCGCGCACCGTCCCGCCCGCGGTCGTGGAGCGCTGGATGCGTCAGCTCCAGGCCATCGACGTGGCCATCAAGGCGGGTGAGACGGATGACCGGCAGGCGATCGGCCGGTTCACGCTGGGCGCCGCTCGGATGGTGGCGCGCGGCCGCTCCAGCCAGGGAGATCCGGCGTCAGGACGCCGCTGGTGAGCCGGCTCGCCGCCCTAGGAGTCGGCCTTGCTTCGGCGCGTCCCCGGCTTGGCGGCGGTCCCGGGCTTGGCCGCGGTCCCGGGCTTGGCCGCGGCGCCGGGCTTGGCCGCAGTCCCGGGCTTGGCGGCGGCCGTGGCCCGGGTCGCGCTCGCGCCCTTGGCGGGGGTGGCCTTGGTGGCGGTGGCCTTCGCGTCGGCGCTCTTGCCGGCGGCCTTGGCAGCCGCGGCCACACGGGCGGTCCTGCCCTTGGCTCCGCCGGCCGCGGCGGCGCGGGTCACCGCCTTCTCCGCCTCACTGCCCCCCATGGCGCTCAGGCGGGCTGCCATCGCCATGATCCGGGACTTGCGGCGAGCGGCGTTGTTGCGGTGCAGGATCCCCTTCTCCGCCGCCTTGTCCAGCGCCTTGACGGCGGCCCGCAGCTCCTCCTCGATCCCCTCGACCTGACCGCTCACCAGGGAGCGGCGAACGCGGCCGATCCGGGTTCGTACGGCCGAGCGGACGATGCGGTTGCGGACGCGCTTGCGCTCGCTGGAGCGGATGCGCTTCCGGGCTGAACGGGAGTTGGCCAAGATGACACCTGTTGACTAATGTCGGCAAGAATGGGCGCGTCCCCCCGACGAACGCCCGGGAGCCTGGAGTATAGCAATCGCCCACCGGCGCGGCCGGTCCAGGGCACCAGGCCCGGCCGCGCGGCCGGGCATCCCGGGAGGCTCATGCAGACCGCGACCCGCGCCGCCCATCCCGACCACCGCCCGGGCCCGGCCGGTGGGGAGGCCGGTCGATGATCTTCGAGCCGGCATACGCCAAGCTCAACCTCGCCCTCAGCGTGATCGGCCGCCGTCCCGACGGGCGCCACGACCTCCGCTCGGTGGTGGTGCGGCTCGACTGGCATGACCTGGTCGGGGCGCGACCGGTCGAGACCGGGGCGCTCGGGGGGGAGGGGGCTCCGGACGTCCGGCTCGAGATCTCCGGGCCGGCGGCCGCCGAGGTGCCGGTCGCCGACAACCTCCTGACCCGAGCCGCTCGCGCCCTCCTCGCCCGCCACCCCGGAGCGGTGGAGCTCCGCCTCGAGAAGCGGCTGCCGGCCGCTGCCGGCCTCGGGGGCGGTTCCGCGGACGCCGCGGCGGTGCTCCTGCTGCTCGCACGCTTCGGAGCCGGCAGCCCTCCCCGCGGACTCTTCGAGACCGCCGACGCCCTGGGGAGCGATGTGCCGGCGTGCCTGGCGGGGGGCGGGCTCCTCGTCGGCGGCGCCGGCGAGCGCCTCGAACCCCTGGTCCATCCGCTCCTCCATCTCGCCGTCGCGATCACCGGGCGCAGTGGCACGGCGGCCACCTTCGCAGCCCTGACCCCCGCCGAGTGGCGGGGCGCGGACCGTCCCGAGGCGCTGGCGCGGCTGCTCGCCGCCGGACGCCCGCCGGAACCGGAGTTGTGCGGTTCCGATCTCGAGGCCGCGGCGTGCCGCGCCCACCCGCGGCTGGCCGCGGCCATCGCGCGCCTCCGCTCCCGGACCCCGGGGCGTCGCTGGCACCTCACCGGCAGTGGCGGGGCGCTCTTCGCCGTGGCCGGGGGCCCCGGCGAGGCGGAGGCCATCGCCGCCGAGGCCAGGGACCTGGGCTTCCCGGCGCGGGCCTGCCGCACCGTCTGCGCCGGCGGCCTCGGGGTGCCCGGGCCGCCGAGGGTCCCCGGACCCTCCTCCCGGGTGTCGCCGGGGTCTCCCTCCTAGGGGTTGGCCGGCTCCCCGGCGACGGCATCGCTCACCGGCTCGTCCTCCCCGAGATCGCCGGTGTCCTCGTCGTCGAGACCCTCGACCGCGACCGCAGCCGGCAACCGGCGCCGGACGGCCCTCTGAACCACGAAGGCCGCCGCGATCCCCGCGCCACAGACGGCGAGCGTGGCGAGCGCGTTGGCGAGACGCTCGAGCTCGGAGGCCCACAGCTCCGCGCCGGGCACCGAGGGGTTGTTGTAGTAGATGAAGTTGCCGATCGCGGATCCGACCGCGGCGGCGGCCTCGATCAGCAGCAGGGCGGCGCCGGTCAGGGCGAGGGCCCTCCCCCGGAGCAGCTGGATGATCTCCGCATACGCCTGGGCCGAGCTCGGCGGCGGGTCGTTCGCGGCACCCTGGGACCTGCGGGTGAGGCCCCGCACCTGCCACCAGGCGATTGCGACCGCGATCAGCGGGATGACGGCGAAGTAGGGCGCCGACCAGTCCGTCGCCAGCAGCAGCGTGTAGGCCTTGACGCTCGTCGGGGGCACCTGGCCGCCGACCTCCTCGACGATCGCGGCGGCCACATAGCCGACGGCCACCAGCAGCGTCGCCGCCAGGCAGCTCCAGCCCACCGCGGTCCAGATGCCCGAGCCCCGGCCCGCCTCGGTGGCGCTGGCCTCAGTGTCGGTCGAATCGTTGTCCACGGCAGGTGCTCCTCTGGCGACCCGGGGCGATCAGTCGGCGTATGTTCACAGAAACGCGGGGGCGCCGGTCGGATGGCATCCCCCGCCCCTCCCGTACAATCCGGCCTTGAGGCCGCGGCCGACCGGTTCTCCGCGTCGACCCGGCATCGTTCCCCCCCGTTCGCTTCCGACCAGGCGGCAACGCCTCGGGTCCCAGGTGTGATCAGCTCATGACGCTTCGCCGCCCCGCCGACCAGGACATCGTCGTGATCGGCGCCACCGGTGACCTCGCGGCCCGGAAGCTCCTGCCCGCCCTCTACAACCTCGAGATCGAGGGTCTGCTCCCCGAGCACGGCGATGTCATCGGGGTGGCCCCGCTGGAGTGGGACGACGCCCGCTTCCGCGCCCACGCCGAGGAGGCGATCCGGAGCTTCTCGCGGAACCGCCTCGAGCCCCGACGCTTCGCCGAGTTCGCGGCTCGCCTCCGCTTCGTCGCGATCGGAGCGGATGGGGACCTCGGGCCGCTCCGGGCGGCGGCCGAGCGCCCCGAGCGCCTCCTCTACCTCGCCGTGCCGTCCTCGGCGTTCACCTCCCTGGCCCAGGGGCTGGGGGCGGCGGGGCTGGCGGACGGCACCAAGCTGGTGATCGAGAAGCCCTTCGGTCACGACGTCGAGTCGGCGACCCGGCTCAACGCCTCCCTCCACGAGATCCTCCCCGAGGAGCGGATCTATCGGATCGACCACTACCTGGGGAAGGAGACGGTCCAGAACCTCCTGGTTTTCCGCTTCGGCAATTCGGTCTTCGAGCGGGTCTGGAATCGCGACGCGGTCTCGCGGGTCGAGATCACCGTCGCCGAGTCCCTGGGGGTCGAGCACCGCGGCGCCTTCTACGAGGAGACCGGCGCCATCCGCGACATAGTCCAGAACCATATGTTCCAGCTCCTGGCGGTGACCGCGATGGAGCCTCCGATCTCCTTCGAGGCCGAGGCGATCCGCAACGAGAAGGTCAAGGTTCTGGAGGCCCTCCATCCGGTGGACCCCGCCGACGTGGTCCGGGGGCAGTACGCCGCCGGCACGGTCGACGGGGAGGCGGCGCCCGGCTACCGCGAGGAGGAGGGTGTCGCCGCCGACTCGGAGGTCGAGACCTTCGCGGCCCTCCGCCTCCACATCGACTCCTGGCGATGGGCCGGCGTGCCCTTCCTGCTCCGCACCGGCAAGCGCCTGGCGGTCCGGGACACCCGGGTGGTGCTCAGCTTCCGCGAGGCTCCTCTGCACCTCTTCCGCGCGGTCGGCCTCCATGCCCTCGACGGCAACCGGCTGGTGGTCAGGGTGCAGCCCGACGAGGGGATCTCGGTGACCTTCGTCGCCAAGCGTCCCGGCCCGGAGGTGACCACCCAGCCCGTCGAGATGGACTTCAGCTACGAGGGCTCGTTCAAGGCCAGCACGCCCGAGGCGTATGAGCGGCTGCTCCACGACGCGCTGAGCGGCGACCACACCCTCTTCATCCGAGAGGACGAGGTGGAGCGCGGCTGGCGGGTGGTCCAACCGGTGCTCGACCGGCCACCCCCGATCAGGATGTATCCGGCGGGAAGCTGGGGCCCGGCGGCGGCCGACCGGATCGCCCGGCCGGGCCACTGGCACGACGGCTCGTCCGCGGAGCCTCGGATTCCCTCCGGGCGGCGGACGCGATGACAGCGGGAGCCCGCGCGATGCCCCAACTCGTGGGGATCGACCTGGGCGGCACCAGCATCAGGGCCGCCGTTGCCACCGGCCCCACCACCTACGCCGAGCGCGTCGTGCGCCGCCCGACCCCGGCCGCGGACGGGGCTGCGGCGGTGATCTCCGCCTGCGCCGCGGCCGCGCGCGACGCCGCCGGTGGCACCCCGGACGGGATCGCCATCGGCATCCCGGGCCCGCTGGACCCGGAGCGCGGGGTGGTCTTCGCCGCCCCCCACCTGCCCGGGTTCGAGAGCCTGCCGGCACGCGACATGCTCGCCGAGGCCGCCGGGTGCCCGGTCGCGATCCACAACGACTCGAATCTCGCCGGGTACGCCGAGTGGGCGGCGGGCATGGGGCGCGGGTCGCGGACGTTCGTCTTCGTGATCATCGGCACCGGGATCGGCGGGGCGGTGATCATCGACGGAACCCTCCTGGTCGGGACCGCCGGCACCGCCGCCGAGGTGGGGCACGTGCCCTCGAGCCCGGACGGTCCGACCTGCGGCCAGGGCCACCCCGGTTGCCTCGAGGGGGTGGCATCCGGCACCGGGATCGCCCGCTGCGCGGCGGCAGCCCTCGCCAGGGGCGAGAGTTCGCGCCTCCAGGGGGTCGCCCCCCTCACCGCATCGGCTATCGCCGACGCCGCCCGGGCCGGCGACGCGCTCGCCCAGCGGGTCTACGCCGACGCCGCCCGGGCCCTCGGCCGCTCCTTCGGCGCCCTCATCAACATCCTGGGGCCGGACGCCATCGCGCTGGGTGGGGGCGTCGGCAGCCACGTCGTCCTGCTCGATGCGCCGCTCCGCGCCGCCATGGCTGAGATCGCCTTCGAGACCCCGCTCCGGCACTGCCGGCTCGGTCAGGCCAAGCTCGGCAGCGACGCGGGCCTGGTCGGGGCGGTCGCCTGGGCGGTGCGCTCGTTCGGCCGCCAGGCGAGCGCGGAGACCGCCGCGGCGGTCTGACCGGGTCGCGGCGGCTCCTCGCCCGCCTCCGCCGCAGCCCGGGCTCGGAGCCGCCGGCGGCGCATCACGAACTCGTCACACGGGCATGCGACATAAGTTCAGATCCGCCCGCCCAGACTGAATTCCTCGCGTCAAACGGTGTGAACAGGAGGTGAACCCGAGCCGGTCAGAAGGAGGTGATGCCCTGTGAGCGAATCACTCCCCACTCCCCCCCAGCGTGATCAACGCCGAGATGAGGAAGGGCAGGGAATGGTGGAGTACGCACTCATCCTCGTCCTCATCGCCGTCGTCGCCGCCGTGATGCTCATGTGGCTCGGTCGGTCGACGACCACTCTGTTCTCCAACGTCAGCAACGCTCTCGGGAGCTGAATCTCACACCGAACGCACCGAAGGGATCGCGGCCGCGCCGCGATCCCTTCGATCGTTCAGGGGCGCCGCCGGACGCCGCCGGATCGGGTGCCGCCGCCGGATCAGGCGGCGGGGGGAAGGTGGCGCCGGTCGATCTGCTTGCTGGCGGCCTGGGGGTTGCCCCAGGTCACGCTGCCGTTCGGCCAGACCATCGCCGTCGTCCGCGGCGGCCGCTCGGCGTGGATCTCTCCCCCGGCGATGTACACCGGCCGGTGCAGGCGGTACGCCTCCGCCCTGGCGCGCTGGAACAGTTCGAAATCGGTGCGTGCCGACGTCTGCTTCACCGCTGTGGTCACGTGGGGCTCTCCGTGCGGGCACTCGCGGCCCGGTTGCTCCGTCAACTATATCACGGGTCGCGACCCTATTTCAGTTCACCCGCGCCGCTCGCGCCCGCCCCCGCGTCTGTCCCGGCGGCACCGTCTCCTCGAGCGAGGATGGTGGCGAGCTCTCGGGCCATGGGCAACGCCTGGAGTTGCTCCCGGGAGACGGGAAGGGCCAGGGACCAATTGGTGCTCGCCGGCCCGGCTCCCGGCTGGTTCGGTCGCTCGCGCACCCCGGCGACGTCCTCCAGGGTGGCGGTGAGCAGGGCGCAGGGGGAGGCGGCCAGGCGCCGGTGGGCATGGACCACGATGGCGCCGGCGGGCGCACCCGGGGCCGGCCCCCCGTCACGCCGGAGACGGCCGACCAGCTCCCGGGTCGCGGCGGGGTCACTGGGCAGGCCCAGCCGGCTCCGCTCCTCGAGGTCGCTGCCGTCCCAGAGCCCCCTGGTGGTGGGGAGGTCGTGGGTGGTCACCGCGGCCAGCGCCTGCCGGGGCCAGCGCGCCGGGCGGCGGTTCTCGAAGAGGAGCACCACGTAGCTGAGCAGACCTCGCCGCCGCAGCCGCGAGCGGAGGTCGGTCGGGACCGTCCCGAGATCCTCGCCGATGATGGTCGCCCGGTGCCGGACCAACTCCAGCGCGACGATCCCGAGCAGGTCGTCGACCGGGTACCTGACGTAGCCGCCGTCCGCCGGGCCGCTCCCGGCCGGGATCCACCAGAGGCGCTCCAGCCCCATCACGTGGTCGATGCGCAGGCCTCCGCCGCGGCGGAGGTTGGCCCGCAGGGTCTCGATGAAGGGCGCGTAGCCCGCCACCCGCAGCTTCCAGGGGTCGAAGGCGGGGAGGCCCCACTCCTGTCCGGCGCTGTTGAACGTGTCCGGGGGAGCTCCGACCGTCACGCCCGGCGCGATCAGCTCCTGCCACAGCCACGCGTCGGCGCCTCCCGGGTGGAAACCGACGGCGAGATCGCGGACCAGGGGGAGGGCGGCGCTGGCCTCGTCGAGCTGACGGTCCAATTGCATCTGCACCCAGGCGTGGAACCGCACCCGCTCCGCCAGCTCGGCCGCCGCGGCAGCGATCGCCGCCGGGTCGCGCCGCGCCAGCGGGCGCGGCCAATCCCGCCAGTCCCGGCCGTGCCGCTCCGCCAGCGCGCAGAAGAGGCCGAAGTCGCGGAGCCGCGGTCGCGCGCTCAGGGCGGCGTCCACCTCGCCGCCCACCCCCGCCTCCCGGAAGCACCTCTCCAGCGCCGGCGACTTGAGGGAGGCGACCCGGTCCCGATCGATGCGGCGATCCCGGTTCAGCCGGCGAGCGGCGACGGCCAGCCCCCCGGTCGCCCCGCCTCCCGGCAGGAGCTCCGGCCGGAGGTAGAGGGGGTCGAGGAAGAGCCGGCTGGTCGGGAAGTACGGGCTGGGCTCGATGGGCGGGATGGGCAGCGACGCGTGGAGCGGGTTGACCAGCAGCATCGAGGCCCCGAGGCCGGCCGCCCACCGCCCCAGCTCGGTGAGGTCGGCGAGGTCGCCGATGCCCCAGCTCGCCGTGGAGCGGACCGCGTAGAGCTGGACCGCGAAACCGAATCCCGGCGCCGCGGGCACGTGGCAGCGGGGCGGGGTGATCACCAGCAGGCGGTCGCGACCTCCGCCATGGAGCCGGTGGTAGCCGAGCGGCAGGTCGGGGGGCAGGCGCTCACCGCAGCCCCGGCCGCCGCCGTCCTCCAGCTCGATCTCGAAGGTCGCCGGTGCGCCCGCTCGCGGGTGACCGGGGGTCGCCACATCCGGGCCACGGTCGCCGCCGAGCGCCGGTGACTCCCCCTGAACGGCCACCAACGGCCAGCCGTCGCCGGGCCCGGGGCGGCGACGGTCGGCGCCGAGCGCGCCGAGCAGGGCCTCGATGGTCTCCCCCGAGAGCGCGTGGTGCTCGCCGCGAGCATCGAGATGGCGGCGGAGCAGGCCCCACGCGGTCGGGTTCGGCATGGACACGGGTCCGTATCATGGTCGCGGATCGGTGCGGCGAGACGGTATGGTTGGCCGCCAGAGGCGGCCGCGATCCGGCGCCGCCCCATGGGAGCTCATCCCCTGCTGGAGCCGTCTGACGTGGCAGCGCGTCCCGGGGCGTCGTCACCGCCCGCGGCGTTGGAGGGCGCCTCCACACCCGCACCCTCCCCGCCGCATCCGGCCCCCCGGCATCCGTGGCCCGGCGAGCACTTCCCCCTCGGCGCCCACTGGGATGGTGAGGGCACCAACTTCGCCCTCTTCAGCGCCAATGCCGAGCGCGTCGAGCTGGTTCTGGCCAACCATGACGGAAGCCCGCGGGCGGTCTACGAGCTCACCGACCAGACCGATCTCACCTGGCACGGGTACCTCCCCGGGGTCGGGCCCGGTACCCTCTACGGCTACCGGGTCTACGGTCCGTACCAGCCCGCCGCGGGCCGCCGGTTCAACGCCGGCAAGCTCCTGATCGACCCCTACGCGCGGGCCCTGACCGGCACCGTCGACTGGGGCCCGGAGGTCTTCGGGTACGAGTGGAACCGGCGCATGAACGACGACGTGCCGAGCGAGCTCGAACTCCGCCGGCCACGTCCCCCTCTCGGTGGTGGTCGACAACCGCTTCGACTGGCGGGGGATCCGGCCCCCGCGGATCCCCTGGGCCGACACCCTCGTCTACGAGGCCCACGTCAAGGGTTTCACGATGCGCCATCCGGACGTGCCGCGGCGGTTGCGCGGCACCTACGCCGGTCTGGGACATCCCGCCGCCATCGACCACCTCCGATCACTCGGCGTCACCGCCGTCGAGCTGATGCCGGTCCACGCGTTCGTCAACTCCGCACGGCTGCACCAGCTCGGGCTGCGCAACTACTGGGGCTACGACAGCATCGGCTACTTCGCCCCGGAGGGACGCTACTCCTCCGCCGGGGATCGGGGCGGGCAGGTGATCGAGTTCAAGCAGATGGTGCGAGCCCTCCACGACGCCGGCCTCGAGGTCTTTCTCGACGTGGTGTACAACCACACCGGCGAGGCCAATCACCTGGGTCCGACGCTCTCCTTCCGCGGCATCGACAACGAGGCGTACTACTACCTCGACCCCCACGACCGGCGCCACTACTGGGATGTGACCGGCACCGGGAACACCCTCAACGCCGGCGCCCCCCAGACCCTCCGGCTGATCATGGACTCGCTGCGCTACTGGGTCACCGAGATGCACGTCGACGGCTTCCGCTTCGACCTGGCCTCGGTGCTGGCCCGCCAGTTCTACGAGGTCAACCGGCTGGCCGCCTTCTTCGACATCATCCACCAGGACCCGGTGCTGGCCGAGGTCAAGCTGATCGCCGAGCCATGGGACATCGGGCCCGGCGGCTACCAGGTCGGCAACTTCCCGGTGGGCTGGGCGGAGTGGAACGGCAAGTACCGGGACACGATGCGCGACTACTGGAGGGGCGCCCCGCTCGGGGTTGCCGGTCTCGCCTACCGGCTGACCGGCAGCAGCGACCTCTACGCCGATGACGGTCGCAGCCCGAGCGCCAGTGTCAACTTCGTGACCGCGCACGATGGTTTCACCCTCGCCGACCTGGTCTCCTATCAGCAGAAGCGCAATCAGGCCAACGGCGAGGACAACCGGGACGGCAGCGACGACAACCGCTCCTGGAACTGCGGTGTCGAGGGCGAGCCGGCCGATGCCGCCGTGGTCCAGCTGCGCCGCCGCCAGCAGCGCAACTTCCTGGCCTCCCTGCTCATCTCCCAGGGATGTCCGATGATCCTCTCCGGTGACGAGCTGGGCCGGAGCCAGCGCGGCAACAACAACGCCTACTGCCAGGATAACGAGACCTCGTGGCTGGACTGGGCCCGGGCCGACCTCGAGATGCTCGCCTTCACCCGGCGGCTCATCGATCTCCGAGCCCGGCACCCGGGGCTCCGCCGGCGTCACTTCTTCACCGGGAAGGTGGTGGGGTGGAGGGGACGCAAGGACGTGCGCTGGCTCCGCCGCGACGGCCAGGAGATGACCGACCCCGACTGGGGGAACCACGGGCGCCAGTCGCTGGCGATGATCCTGGACGGTGGCCTCATCCCCGATCGCACCGGCACCGGCGAGCGGATCGTCGACGACACCCTCGCGGTGCTGCTCCACTCCTCCGGCGATGCCTGTGAGTGGGACCTGCCTCCGGGCACCTGGGAGGTGATCGTCGACACCGCCCATCCCGCAGAGAGCTCGGGGGCGCGCACCGTCCGGCCTCCCGATCGCCTCCACGTCGAGGGCCGCTCCCTGGTGGTCCTGCGCCTCGCCGAGGCCCCGCCCCCGAGCGAACCGGAGACGGGCACCGGGCACTGATCGGGCCCCAGGCCGGCCGCGCGGCGCGCCCCGCACCCTGCGCGGCTGACCGATACATCATTGTCCGGCTGTGCTCCTGGGCTCCCTGACCAGCTTCGCGTCCGGCTTCGTCCAGCACTGGGGATACCTCGCCGTCTTCCTGCTGACCGGCCTGGAGAGCCTCTGCGTGCCCTTCCTTCCCGGGGAGACGGCGCTGCTCACGGCGGCGGCGCTGGCTGCTCGCCTCCACCTGGCGATCGGTGGGGTGATCGCGGCCGCGGCCACCGGTCCGATCGTCGGGGGCAGCATCGCGTTTGCGATCGGCTGGTGGGGCGGCTACCGCCTCCTGGTCCACCACGGAGCCCGCGTGGGCCTCGGGCAGCCCCAGGTCAAGGTCACCCGCTACCTCTTCCAGCACCAGGGTCCCGAGGTCGTCTTCGTGGCCCGCTTCGTCCTCGTGCTGCGCAGCTTCGCCGGGTTGCTGGCGGGGGCCGGCCGGATGGCGCCGGTCAGGTTCCTCGCCTTCAATGCCGCCGGCAGCGTGGTCTGGGCCACCGCCTACGGGCTGGCCGCCTACGCGGCCGGGGTCACCGTCAACGATCTGACCGGCTGGCTCGCCGCCGGTTTTGGGGCGATCGCCGTGGCGGTCCTGGTGGCCGCGGTGCTGGTGACCCGCCGCCACGCCCAGCGCCTGGAGGCCCGCGCCGAGGCCGCCTTCCCCGGCCCGCTGCCCGGCTATCCGGGGGGGCCGGAGCTCTAGGCTCCCGCACTTCGCCGGCGGGTCGGGACCGCCGACAGGGGGCGTCCATTGACAACCGGGCGCGCTCGATCCTAGCGTCTACTCGCCGGACCGGCATCCCAGAGCCGGCGCACGACAGGAGGCGAGTTCCATGGCCGGGGTCGTGGCCTTCACCAGCAACATCGAGGATCTCTCCACCCAGGAGGGTTACCAGTTCGAGTTCCGCTGCATGCGGTGCAACAACGGCTACCGTTCCTCCTTCCACCGCTCCCTCTTCGGCTTCGGCGGCCGGGTCGCCGCCATCGGGGGCGGCCTGCTCGGCGGCAGCATCGGGGGTGACGTCGAGAGCGCCGGCTGGAACTCCAGCATGCTGATGTCCGGAACGGGCAGCCCGGCCAAGGACAAGGAGCTCGCCAAGGCGGCCCAGGAGGTCCACGACCGCTTCTACCAATGCAACCGCTGCGGCAAGTGGGTCTGCCGGGACGTCTGCTGGAACAACGACCGGGGTCTCTGCGTCGAGTGCGCGCCCAAGGTGGGCGAGGAGGTCGCGTTCATGCAGGCCCAGGCCCAGCGCGGTCAGCTCGAGGAGAAGATCCAGGCTCAGGACCTCACCCAGGGGGTCAACTACACCGACCAGGCCACCGGGCTCTGCCCCGCCTGTCATCAGGAATCCGGGGGCGGCAAGTTCTGCCAGCACTGCGGGGCGGCGCTGGCCGCCGCTCCCGCCGCCACCAAGCGCTTCTGCAAGAACTGCGGAACCGAGCTCGGCGAGGGGATCAAGTTCTGCGGCGAGTGCGGCACCCCGGCGGCATGACCCGCGCCCGCCGTCCTGAACCGCCCCGCCGCTGAGCCGCCGGGATCGAGGGCTGAGCCGCCGTGCACTACCGTCTGAGCGCCGCGAGCGGCCAGGTCGTCGACGAGGGGGACGGCACCGCGGTGGTGGACGGCGGTGCCGTCACCGTCTCCCCTCAGCTCGGTCAGCCGCTGCGGATCGCCCCGGAGCAGATCGTCGAGGTGGGTGAACCGGTCCCGTTCACGGTCCGGATCGGCCTCAGCGACGGTTCCGCCGTGGAGCTCTCACAGCTCGGGGCCGTCCGCACCCAGCTGCTCGCCCAGATCGGCGACCTGCGGGTGGGCAGCGCCCGGCAGGGGCTGGTCACGATCGGGTTCGGCGAGAGCCAGCGCTTCCATGGAGCCGTGGACGACATCGACGCCGACATCAGCCTCTACGACGATGGGCTGGTGGCGATCCCGGTGAGCGGCCTGCCGGTGCAGGTCCCCTACTCGGTCATCGAGGGGGTCAGCACCGACCCCTCCGGGTACCGGGTCGGCATCGCCATGGGCGATGCGGGGACCGTCACCGTCCAGCGTCTCGCCCAGACCACCACCCAGTTCCTCACCCTCCTCCGCCAGCGGGCCACCGAGGCGCGGGGACGCACCGGCGCCTTCCTCCAGGCCCTCCTCCCCGGCCTCGGCGCGTTCGCCCAGCGACAGCTCGCCGGGGAGCTCCGCGACGGGGTGGCGGTCCCCCGCCCGGCCCTCGATGCGATCGATCCCGAAATCTGGCCGGCCCTCATCGCCGCGGCGGCGCTCCCCGAGCGGGCGGCTTGCGCCGCCCTGATCGAGTCGCTCGGGGAACCGGCGCTGGGGTTTCACCAGATCAGCTCGGTGGAGGTGGCGGCGCAGGGGACCCAGCACTTCGCGGAGGCGGGGGAGGTCCAGAGCAGCGGCCCGGGGCGGGGCCAGGGCATCGATTACGGCCAGATGGAGCAGGGGATGGGGGCGCTGATGACGGAGCGCTTCATGGGGGTCCCGGGCCCGGGGTCCGGGGTGGCCGGAGGCCCCCTCATCGGTGGCCCCCCCGGCGGTTCACCCGCCGGCGGCCCTCTGGTCGGTGGCCCCCCCGCTGGCGCGCCCGGCATCGGGATGGGAATGGGAATGGGGATGGGGATGGGCGCCGGGCTGGGCTTCGGCGCCCCGTACGGTGCCATGGGCGGCCTGCTCGCGATGCGGATGATGCGCGGCGGCGGAGCATGGTCCCGCGGCGGCCAGACCCAGGCCCGGTCGATGTTCCGCGTCCCCGAGGCGCCCCCCGACCCGCGGCCGCAGACCGCCGCTCACTCGGACCTCGATGCGCTCACCATCGACGGCGACCAGCCCACCATCGTCGCGTCCCTGCTCGCGCACACGGCGTCGGGCACGCTCATCTACGAGTCGCTCAACGTCGAGGATCACGCCACCTACGTCTTCCACGACCCGTCGCTGACGCTCTCCCAGCTCGACCTGGCCCTGATGCTGATCGGCTTCCACATCGAGGTGCTCGCCGGCGACCTCTCGGGCGTGGCCTCCCGCTATGCGGTTGCCGTCCAGCGGCTCCCGCACCTGACCCGGCTGGCCGCCGCCTTCCGGGGCCGAGCGATCCACGACGGCAGCTGGGAGGCGCAGCTCCGCAAACTGCTCGGCTGAGGCCGAGAGCGCGAAGGGACCGGCCTATGATGTGGCGGCGTGGTCGGTGCACTCCCGGAGGCCAGAGCTTGAAGATCGTTGACGCCAAGGTCATCATCACGTCCCCGGGGCGCAACTTCGTGACTCTGAAGCTCACCACCGACGAGGGGCTCACCGGCGTCGGCGACGCGACCCTCAACGGCCGCGAGCTCGCGGTCGCCAGCTACCTCACCGACCACGTCTGCCCGCTGCTGCTGGGCCGGGACGCCGCCCGCATCGAGGACACCTGGCAGTACCTCTACAAGGGAGGTTACTGGCGGCGAGGACCGGTCACCATGACCGCGATCGCGGCGGTCGACACCGCACTCTGGGACATCAAGGGGAAGGCCGCGGGGCTTCCCGTCTATCAACTGCTGGGCGGAAGAAGTCGCGACGGGGTCACCGTCTACGGGCACGCCAACGGGGAGACGGTGGCCGACGTCCTCGAGGAGGTCGCCCGCTTCCTCAACCTCGGCTACCGCGCCGTCCGGGTGCAGGTGGGCATCCAGGGGATCAGCTCCATCTACGGGGTGAGCGCTGACACCGAGCATCACGAGACCGGGTACGTGCCCGCCGGCGCCACCACCGACGAGACCGCGGACTGGTCGACGGCCCGCTACCTGGATCAGGTTCCCGCCCTCTTCCAGGCCGTCCGCGAGCGGTTCGGGTTCGACTTCGCCCTGCTCCACGACGCCCACCACCGGCTCACCCCGATCGAGGCGGCGCGGCTCGCCCGCCGGGTCGAGGAGTACCACCTCTTCTGGCTCGAGGACCTGGTGCCCGCCGAGCTCCAGGAGGGCTTCCGGATCATCCGCCAGCACTCCACCACGCCGCTCGCGGTCGGCGAGGTGTTCAACTCCATCTGGGACTGCCAGCAGCTCATCACCGAGCAGCTCATCGATTACATCCGCGCCGACGTGGTGCACGCCGGCGGGATCACCCATCTCCGGCGCATCTTCCAGCTCGCCGAGCTGTATCACGTGCGCAGTGGATCGCACGGCGCCAACGACCTCTCCCCGGTCTGCCTCGCCGCCGCCCTGCACCTGGACATCTCGATTCCGAACTTCGGCATCCAGGAGTACATGCGCCACAGTCCCGAGACCGACCTGGTCTTCCCCCACAGCTATCGCTTCGCGGACGGCTACCTCCATCCCGGTGAGGAGCCGGGCCTGGGGGTGGAGTTCGACGAGGAGCTGGCGGCGCGGTACCCCTATCAGCGTGCCTACCTGCCGATCAACCGCCTGGTCGACGGGACGGTGCACAGCTGGTGAGCACCGAGCTGAGGATCCCCCAGGGAGGGGCGCTGGACCTGGTCTCGCTGGGGGCGCTGGTGATCCGGCTCGATCCCGGGGACGTCCCCTTTCAGAAGGCGGTGCAGTGCCGGATCCACGTGAGCGGGGCGGAGTACAACGTGGCCGCCAACCTCGCCGACTGCTTCGGCCTCCGGACCGCGATCGCCTCCGCCTGCGTGGACTACCCGATCGGGCACCTGGTCGCCGATCGGGTCCGGGCGATGGGGGTCCGGGGGATCTACCGGTGGTCGGAGCACGACGGCGTGCGCGGCCCCAACATCGCGACCGTCTACAGCGACCGCGGCTTCGGGGTGCGCCCGCCGGTGGTCTTCTACAACCGCGCTGAGGAGGCCGCGGCCCGGCTCGGGCCCGGCGACTTCGACTGGCCGGGGATCTTCGGCGACGGCGTTCGCTGGTTCCACTCCGGTGGCCTCTTCGCGGCGCTCTCGGACTCCACCAGCGAGCTGATCCTGGAGGGGATGCGGGCCGCGAGGGCGGCCGGCGCCGTGGTCTCCTTCGACCTCAACTACCGCGACAAGCTCTGGCGCACCCATGGCGGCCAGGAGCGGGCGCGGGCGGTGATCGGCCGGATCGTCGAGAACGTCGACGTCCTGCTCGGCAACGAGGAGGACGTCCAGCAGGCGCTCGGCATCTCCGGTCCCGAGATGCGCGCCGAGGGTGGCCTGGACGCCGCCGGCTTCGTCTCGTTGATGGGCCGCGTGCGGGAGCGCTATCCGAGGCTGGCGGTGATGGCCACCACGCTCCGCGACGTGCGGTCGGCCAACCGCCACCTCTGGAGCGCGCTGGCCTCGGTCGGCGGGGAGGTCATGGTGGCCCCCACCTGTGAGCTCGACGTCTACGACCGGGTGGGCGGCGGGGACGGCTTCGCCGCCGGCTTCATCTACGGGCTGCTGGCCGGGGAGACCGCGGAGCAGGCCCTGCGGCTGGGGTGGGCGCATGGTGCGCTGGTCACCGGATACCCGGGCGACACCACCATGGCGACCCTCGCCCAGGTTCGCGCCGTGGCCGCCGGCGGGGCGGCCCGGATCCAGCGGTAGGGGAGGGGCCGCGACCCCGACGAGACCCCGACGGAGGAGCTTGCGGTGACCATGATCGACCTGGACCCGGACCGGCTGCTCCCGGTCGACCCCTCCCAGCGCGACGTGGCCCGCCGCCTCTACCAGGCGGTTCGCGGGCTGCCCATCGTCTCGCCGCACGGGCACGTCGACCCCCGCATGCTTCTCGAGAACGCGCCCTTCGACAACCCCGCCGAGCTGTTCGTGACCCCCGATCACTACGTGACCCGCATGCTCCATGCCCAGGGGGTCCCCCTCGATGCGCTGGGCATCCCCCGGCGCGGCGGAGAGGGCGAGGTGGCCGGACCACGCCAGGTGTGGCGGACGCTCTGCGAGCACTGGGACGCCTTCCGCGGAACCCCCTCCCGCCACTGGATCGAGGCTGAGCTGGCCGAGGTCTTCGAGGTCCCGATCCGGCCGTCGGCGGCGGACGCCGACCTCCTCTACGACCGGCTGGTCGAGCGCTTCGCGCTCCCCGAGTACCGCCCGCGTGCCCTCTTCCAGCGCTTCGGGGTCGAGGTCCTGGCCACCACCGACGACCCCTCCAGCGACCTGGCGGCCCACCGCGGGCTGGCTGCGGACCCCTCCTGGGGCGGCCGGGTGGTGCCGACCTTCCGGCCCGACGGCCTCCTGGATCCCTCGCTGCCGGGCTGGGCCGGCCGACTGGAGGAGCTCGGGCGCGCCGCCGGTGTCGACACCGGGCGCTATCCCGGCTACCTGGAGGCGCTCGCCGACCGGCGCCGCCACTTCAGGGAGCACGGGGCCACCGCCACCGACCACGGGCCGCCCGATCCCGTGACCGTGCTGCTCAGCCACGAGCAGGCCGAGCGGATCTTCGTCGAGGCCCTCCAGAACCTGGCGACCCCCGATGAGCTGCGCGCCTTCCGGGGCCACATGCTCTGCGAGATGGCCCGGATGTCGTGCGACGACGGCCTCGTGATGCAGCTCCATCCCGGGGTGCTGCGCAATCACCACCCGGCCACCCAGCGCGACTTTGGCACCGACCGGGGGGCCGACATCCCGGTCGCGATCGAATTCACCCGCTCCCTCCGCCCCCTGCTGGAGCGGTACGGGGACCACCCCAACTTCCGGATCGTCCTCTTCACCCTGGACGAGACCACCTGGTCCCGCGAGCTGGCGCCTCTGGCGGGCTTCTACCCCTCCGTCTACCTGGGCGCGCCGTGGTGGTTCCTCGACACCCCCGACGCCATGCTCCGCTTCCGTGAGGCGGTCACCGACACCGCCGGCTTCGCCAAGACCAGCGGCTTCGTCGACGACACCCGTGCCTTCTGCTCGATCCCGGCTCGCCACGACACGGCGCGGAGGGTTGACTGCGCCTTCCTGAGCCGGCTGGTGGTCGAACACCGTCTGGACGAGGAGGAGGCGGTCGAGACCGCCGTCGACCTCGCCCACCGCTTGCCCCGCCGGGTCTTCCGCTTTTGACCCGCCTCTGCCGCGCGAGCTGGCCGGCCGCCGGTCCGCCGCGTCCGGTCCGCGCCGTCCACCTCGGGCTCGGGGCCTTCCACCGCTCGCATCAGGCCTGGTACACGGAGCACGCCGCCGACGGCGAGGCCTGGGGGATCGCCGGGTTCACCGGGCGGAGCCCCGGGACGGCGTCGCTGCTCCGGGCGCAGGGGGGCCTCTACACGCTGGTCGAGCGGGGGCCGCTGGGCGATCGCCCCGAGGTGGTGGGCAGCATCAGCGCCGCCCACGACGGTGACGATGGCGCCGCCTGGACCCGCTGGATGAGCGCTCCCGAGGTGGCCCTGGTGACCCTCACGGTCACCGAGGCCGGCTACCACCTGGACGGTGCGGGCCACCTGGATCTGGCCGACCCGGACGTCGCCGCCGACCGGGCAGGCCTCGGGGCGAACCTCGGCGCCGAGGCGCTCCCGATTCGGACCATGCCCGGACGCCTCGCGGCCGGTCTCGCCGCCCGCCGCCGAGCCGGCGCGGGCGCGATCACCGTCGTCCCCTGCGACAACCTCATGGGCAACGGCGCCGTCACCCGGGACGTCGTTCTCGAGATCTGCGAGGCGGTCGAACCGAGCCTCGCGTCCTGGGTGGCGGCCCAGGTCTCCTTCGTCTCCACCGTGGTCGACCGGATCACCCCCACCACCCGGGTCGAGGACCTGGCCCTGGTCGAGCGCCTGACCGGGTGCGAGGATCTGGCGGCGGTGGTCGCCGAGCCCTACAGCGAGTGGGTCCTCGCGGGCCGGTTCCCCGCCGGCCGGCCCGACTGGGTGAGCGCCGGCGCCCGCCTGGTGGACGACGTGGCCCCATTCGCGGAGCGGAAGCTGGGCCTGCTCAACGGGGGCCACTCCCTGCTGGCCTACGCGGGGTCGTCGCTCGGCCACACCACCGTCGCCGCGGCGGTCGCCGACCCCCGCTGCCGGGCCTGGCTCGACGAGTGGTGGGATGGGGTCGCCAGGGTCCTCCCGCTCCCCGCGGGCGAGGTTTCCAGTTACCGGCGGGCGCTCCTCGATCGCTGGACCAACCCACGGATCAGCCACCCCCTGGAGGTCATCGCCCGGGACGGTTCGCTGAAGCTGGTCCAGCGTGTTCTCCCCGTGATCCGACGCTACCGCGCGATCGGCGAGCCTCCGCCCCCCGGCGCGGCCCGCGTCCTCGGCGCCTGGATGGCGCATCTCCGGGGCTCCGGCGCGGCGATCGACGATCCCCGCGCCGGCGAGCTGGTCAGGCTGGCCGCCGGGGAGCCGTCCGCGGCCGCCCGCCGGCTCCTCGACGCCCTCGAGCCCGGACTCGGAGCCGACGGAGAGCTGGCGCTCGAGCTCACCGCCACCTGCCGGGAGCTCGAGGGGCGGTATCGATGATCACCCGCCCGACCACGTTCTGGCCATGAATGGCATTTTGCGAAAACCCAATCCGGGCAAGCAGGATCGACGGTTGCGCCCGGAACTCGACCGGCGCGCGAGCGCTGATTGCGCTACCCTGGGAGCCGCGTGCGGCCGGCGCTCGGACAGCTCACGCATGCTGGAGGCAAGACGCAGATGGATCGCAACAGCCGGGTGATCGGCATCGACATCGGGGGCACCTTCGGGCGGGGGATGCGAGGTGCGGTGGTCGGCGGCGACGCGGCCCTGGGCGAGCGGAAGGAGTTCTTCACGCCCCGGAGCAGCCAGGAGGATCTGATCGAGGCGCTGATCACGATGGCGAGCCGCCTGCTCGAGGGTACCCACCGCGACGGAGCGCCGGCCGCCGCCCTCGGGGTGGCGGTTCCCGGCCTGGTCGACGGCGAGTCGGGGGTGGTCCATCGCAGCCCCAACCTGAAGCTGGACGAGGTCGCCCTGGGCCAGATCCTCCAGGACCGGCTGAGGCTGCCGGTGTTCCTGGTTCACGACGCCAGCGCCGGCGCCCTCGGGGAGTACGCCCTGGGCGCGGGTCGTGCGGTGTCGGACCTGCTCCTGGTGGTGATCGGCGCAGGTGTGGGCAGCGCCGTCATCAGCGGTGGCCAGGTGCTGCGTGGGGCTCACGGAGCCGCCGGAGAGATCGGTCACATCTGCGTCGACCCCGCCGGGATGGTCTGCGGATGCGGCGGTCGGGGGTGCGTCGAGACCATCGCCTCCGAGACGTCGATCGCTCGCCGCTACACGATGGCCGCCAAGCAGGCGATCCTCGCCGAGGAGGTGATCGCCAAGGCCACCGCCGGAGACCCGGTGGCGGGTCGCGTCTGGGGCGACGCGCTGGCTGCCCTTGCCACCGTGATCGCGACCGCGGTGGCGCTGGTCGACTGTGAGCTGGTGGTTCTGGCCGGAACCATGGGCATCCCGTCGGTGGCGCTCGCGCCGCTGAACGACCTGCTGGCGCAACGGATCAACCTTGTCGAGCTGCCACGGGTGACCGTCGGGGCGCTGGGTGGCGACGCCGCGCTGATCGGAGCGGCGGCCGTCGCATTCGAACGCGGCGGCATCGGCCATCCAGTCTCCGAGTGGCGGAGGACACAGCCGTCAGCCGCCGAACCGGCCTGATCCGCGACCCGATTTGGTGTGCCGGATGCGTGTCTCAACGCCCGCAGCGACCGCTCACACGACCCGAGAGATCAACGTGACAATCGGGTGCCGCCAGCGGTCGCCGTCCTCCGCCGGCTGACCGCCGCGCTTCCTTGCGCGGCCCGCTGGAACCGCCGATAAACCCTGGCGTACCAAGGGCAAGATGCTTCGATTCCGGCGCAGTGAGGCGTATAATTCTGATCTGCAATTCGCAGTTGGTTGAGCCGCCGTCGGTGTCGGTATCTTGAACGTTTCGGCGCCTGCCGAGGGGCCTTCGAGGAGAGAGATCATGCTGCAACCGAGCCCCGAAGACCGTTTCTCGTTCGGGCTCTGGACAGTCGGCTGGCAGGGCGTCGATGTCTTTGGTGGCGCGGTGCGCGAACCCCTGGATTCTGTGCTGGCGGTGAACCGGCTGGCCGAGCTGGGCGCGTACGGGATCAGCTTCCACGACAACGATGTCTTTCCGTTCTCGGCCACTCCTGCTGAGAAGAGTCACGCGATTGCGCGTTTGCGTGAGGCGGTCGAGGCGGCGGGGCTGGTGATCCCCATGGTGACCACCAATCTGTTCTCGCACCCGGTCTTTCGCGACGGTGCCTTCACGGCCAATGACCGTGATGTGCGCCGCTTCGCACTCCGCAAGGTTCTGGCCAACCTCGATCTCGCCGCCGAGCTGGGCGCCGGGATCGTGGTCTTCTGGGGAGGGCGCGAGGGCGCCGAATCGGGAGCATCGAAGGATGTCCGCGCCGCGCTCGACCGCTACAAGGAGGCGTTCGACATCCTGACCGGATACGTGGTCGAGCAGGGATACGGCCTCCGCTTCGCCGTCGAGCCCAAGCCCAACGAGCCTCGCGGCGACATGCTGCTGCCAACCGTCGGGCACGCCCTCGCGTTCATCAACGAGCTCGAGCATTCGGAGATGGTGGGGCTGAACCCCGAGGTCGGCCATGAGGAGATGTCCGGGCTGAACTTCGCTCACGGGCTGGCCCAGGCGCTCTGGCATGGGAAGCTGTTTCATGTCGACCTCAACGGACAGAATGGGCCGCGTTACGACCAGGACCTCCGGTTCGGCGCCGGCAACGCGCGGGGCGCATTCTGGACCGTCGACATCCTGGAGTCGGGGGGTTACCAGGGACCACGCCACTTCGACTTCAAGCCGCCCCGCACCGAGGACATGGAAGGGGTCTGGGAGTCGGCGGCGGCGTGCATGCACAACTACCTGGTGCTGCGCAGCCGGGTTCGCGCCTTCCGCGCGGATCCCGAGGTGCGGGAGGCCGCGTGCGCGGCGCGCCTCGACCAGCTCGCCCGACCCACCCTCGATGCCGGAGAGAGCCTCGTCTCGCTGCGGGCGGAGAGCTTCGATGTCGAGGCCGCCGCGGCTCGGGGCATGGCGTTCGAGAAGCTCGACCAGCTGGCCCTCGACTATCTCTACGGGGTCCGCGCCTAACCCCATGGCGCAGCCGCCGCAACCCGGGCACCGATGAGCACGAGCGCGCTGGTCGGGATCGACATCGGCACCAGCTCCGCCAAGGGCATCGCCATCGATCCCGGGTCCGGGGCGGTGCTGGCGACCGCGGAGTCCAGCTATGCGGTGAGCTCCCCGCAGCCGGGATGGATGGAGCAGCATCCCGACCAGTGGGTCACCGCCACCGATGAGGTGCTCGACCACCTGCGATCCGAGGTGACCGAGCTGCTCGGCATCGGATTCTCGGGCCAGATGCACGGTCTGGTCTGCCTGGACGCCGCGGGCAGCGTGATCCGCCCCGCCATCCTCTGGAACGACCAGCGGTCGGCGCCGCAGTGCGAGGCCCTCGAGTCGGGGAGCGGTCTCGACCGGCTGGTGAGGCTCACCGGCAACCGGGCCCTGCCGGGTTTCACCGCCCCCAAGCTGCTCTGGATGCGCGAGCGAGAGCCGGATGCCTACGCGCGCATCCGCCGGATCTGCCTGCCCAAGGACTACGTCCGCGACCGGCTGACCGGCGGCCATCGATGCGACGTCGCCGACGCGTCGGGGACGCTGCTCCTCGACGTCGGCCGCCGCCGCTGGAGTGGCGAGCTGCTGGCGGAGCTGGGGATCCCCGCCGAGTGGCTGCCCGACCTCACCGAGAGCGGCGACGCCGTCGGCACGGTTGCGGGGGTGCCGGTGGCCGCGGGGGCCGGCGACCAGGCCGCGGCTGCGGTGGGCGGCGGGATCATCGGTCCCGGTCCCCTCTCGGTTGTCCTCGGAACCTCCGGGGTGGTGCTCGCCGCCACCGATCGCTTCCTCGCCGATCCGGAGGGCCGGGTCCATGCCTTCTGCCACGCCGCCCCGAACCGGTGGTTCGTGATGGGGGTGATGCTGGCGGCGGCCGGGTCACTGGCCTGGTTCCACGACACCCTCCTCCCCGGGGTCGCCTACGACGCGATGCTCGCCGAGGCCGAGTCGGTGCCCCCCGGCTGTGACGGGCTGGTCTTCCTGCCCTACCTGGCCGGCGAGCGCACCCCGCACTTCGACCCGCAGGCCCGCGGCGCGTTCTTCGGCCTCACCCTCGGCCACGACCGTGGGGCGCTGACGCGGGCGGTTCTCGAGGGAGTCGCCTTCGCCCTCCGCGACTGTCTCGACACCGTGCGCGCCACCGGAGCGGTCGCCGAACGCGGCCGCGTCTCGGGAGGGGGCTCCAGGAGCCGGCTCTGGCTGAGGACGGTTGCCAGCGCCCTCGAGGTGCCGATCGAGATCATGGCCACCGACCAGGGCTCGGCCTTCGGTGCCGCGCTCCTCGGCGGTGTCGCCGCCGGCGTCTACCGGGACGTCGAGCAGGCCGCTGCCGCCTGCGTCCGGGTGACCGCCGTCGTCGACCCGGTGCCGGCATGGATCGAGCCGTACCGGGAGGCGCGGAGCCGCTTCCGCGATGGCTACCCGGCGCTCCGCTCGATCACATCCCGGCCCGCCGGCTCGCCCGAGCCGCCGTCCGGGGCCCGCTGAGCGTCCGATCCCGGCCCGGCCCGGCTCACGCCGAGCGGCGTTCCACGACCCGCCCCGGGACCAGGGTGGGCTCCTCCAGCACCCGGGCCAGCGCCAGCTCCGCCGCCCCCATCAGCGTCGCCTCGGCCCCCAGCTGAGCCGGCCTGATCTCCACCACCTCGAGCGCCGGGGTCATCACCCGCACCCGCAGCTCGGCCTGGACGATCTCCTCGACCAGGGGCCACATCTCGCCGAGGAAGCCGCCCAGCACCACCCGCTGCGGATTGAAGGCGTTGACCAGCCCGCCCAGGCCCACCCCGAGCCAGCGGCCGACCTCCTCGACCGCCGGAAGCGCCGCCGGGTCGCCCCAGGCCGCCTCTCTCAACAGCCGCGCGACGGCCTCGGGCCGGTACCCCTTGAGGGCACTGCCGGCGCGCCGCAGCAGCGCCGGCCCTCCGATCTCGGTTTCCCAGCAGCCGATGGCTCCGCATCGGCAGCGCACGCCCATGGGGTTCACCTGCACGTGCCCCACCTCTCCGGCGCACCCGGCCGCCCCCACCAGCGGGCGGCCGTCGATGATCAGCCCGCCTCCGACGCCGACGTCGCTGGAGAGGAAGATGAGGTGGTCCACCCCGACGCCGGCCCCCCAGGTGTGCTCGGCCAGCGCGCCGAGGTCCGCCTCGTTGGCGATCTGGACGGGCAGGTCGGAACCGAGCCGCTCGGCGACCAGACGGCCCAGCGGCACGTCCCGCCAGCCCAGGTTGGGGGCGAAGTGCACCAGACCGTCGGCTCGGCGGACCACACCGGGAACCGCGACCCCGAGGCCGGAGATCCAGCAGTCGGCCGGGATCGAGGCCTGGGCGGAGCGGATCAGCGCCACGATGTCCTCGACGGTCTGCTCGAAGGCCAACCGGCGGGGCCGGTGGGCCACACGCTCGAGGTGGAGGACCTGACCACCCAGCCCGACCACGGCGGCCGACAGCGAGTTGACGGCGATGTCGGCGGTGATCGCCGCCGCGCCCCTCGGGTTGGGGCGGACCACCAGCGAGGGACGTCCCGGTGATCCCAGCCGGGCGGGGTCCCCGGCCAGCACCAGGCCACGGGCGCCGAGATCCGCGACCAGCTCGCCGATGGTGCTGCGCGTCATGCCCAGGGAACCCCCGAGCTCGGAACGCGACAGCGCTCCCGATTGATGCAGGCGCCTGAGCAGGAGGCTCAGGTTGTGACGGCGGACCGACTCCGGGGATGCCACGGGACTCATCGGTCACCAGTATTGGCGAAACCGGCGGCGGACCGTGGCCCGCCGCGAGACGGTCGAACCGAGGCCGGACGCCGGGGCATCAGCCCAGCGCGGCCGTCGATCGCGTCATCCTCGCGGTGAGGGAGACGCTCGCCTCGAGCCGGCGCTCCGCGACCGCCGGGGCCATGGAGGCGAGCACTCCCCGGGTGGCGCGCTGGTGGATCGCGTCGAGGGCCAGCCAGATGGCCCCCACCATCTCCGCGCTCCCGTTCAGATGGCTGCGGACGATCTCGACGGCCCGGGCCGCCGCCGGCACGGCGCGGTGCTTCACGGTGTCCCGCATGGGTCCGAGGATCATCTCCCCGGCAGCGAAGATCGGGCCGGCCACCACCACGCGCTGCGGACTGAGGAGATTGCAGAGGTCCGCCGCGACGGTCCCCATCGCGCGCCCGGCATCGGTGAGCGCCCGCTGGCAGCGCGGATCGCCCTGGGCGGCGAGCTCGATGACCTCTGCGACCTCCAGTCCCGGCCCGTACCCGCCGCGAAGCTGGGCCAGGAAGCTGGTGGTTCCCACCACCGTCTCGAGACAGCCGCGATTGCCGCAGCGGCAGATCTGACCGTGGGGATCGACGGTCATGTGGCCGATCTCCCCGGCGGTGCCGGCCGCCCCGTGATGCAGGCGCCCTCCCAGCACGACCCCGGCGCCGACCCGCTCGCCGGCGTGGAAGTAGACGATGTCGGTGAGGCCGCGCCCGGCGCCCTGGCGGAGCTCACCGAGGGCGCCCAGGTTGCAGTCGTTGTCGATCATCACCGGCAGCCCGAAGGTCTCCTCGAGAACCGCGCGGGCATCGACCTCGACCCACGGGTGGCGGGCGGATCGGCCCACCAGCCGCCCCGAGATGCCGTCGACCGATCGCGGCACGCCGACCCCGACCTGGAGCACGTCGCCGGCCGGGATGTGGTCGCTCTCCAGGAGCCGGGTGATCACCCCATGGGCAACCAGACAGCTCTCCTGAGCACCGGCATCAGGGGGGAGCGGGTGCTCCGCGTCGGCGAGCACCCGTCCGCCCAGGTCGGCGATCCCCACCCGCACGTGGCGGTCCCCGTAGTCGACGCCGATCACCACGCCGGCGCGCGGGACGCTGACCTCCAGCCTTCCGCGCGCGCCCGGGGTGGGCGCGCTGCCGTGGACCAGCCCCAGGCGGCGCAGCTCGGCCACCATGTTGGAGACCGTGGCCCGGCAGAGGCCGGTGCGCCGGCCCACCTCCGCCTGGCTCAGGCCACCATCGGCGCCGATGACCTCGAGCACCTTGCGCATGTTGGCCTCGCGGAGCGCGTGAAGCGCGCCTCCGGGGTTTCGCCCCGGGGATGCGGGCGCCTCACCAACGTCGTCGCTCGGCATCATGCCTCCTGGCGCGCGCCTCCGCGGGAGACCCGGTCCACGATCGCGGCCGCGAGCAGGACGCCCGCGGTGGCAACGTCGATCCACCAGCTCGGCACCGAGAGGAGGTAGAGGCCGTTGTAGATCATCCCGATGACCAGGCCACCGAGGACTCCGTGGATGGTCTTGCCACGGCCGCCGAAGAGGCTGGTCCCGCCGATCACGGCGGCGGCGACCGCCAGCAGCACGTAGGTGTTGGCGGTCTTGATGATGTTGCTGGTCAGCTCCACCTGCCAGGAGGCGAAGAGGATGCCGGCCACCCCGGCGGTGACCGCGGCGAGCACGAACGACCAGGTCCGGATCACCGGCAGGCGCACCCCGGCGCGCCGCGCCGCCTCTGCGCTGCCGCCGATGGCGTAGACGTAGCGCCCGAACCGGGTCCGCTGGAGGAGCAGCGTCGAGAGGCCGAGCACGGCGAGGACGATCCCGATGATGTAGGGGACCCCCTCGATGGTTCCGACGTGGGCGCGGTTGATGTTGCAGATGGCGACCACCGCCACGCCGGCGACCGCGATCAGCCCGATCTTGGAGATGGTCAGGCCCACCGGCGGGGCGACCAGGCCACTGCGACGCCGGCGCGCGTCGCGCAGCCAGAGCCACGCTCCAGCCCCCGCGACCGCCACCACCAGGGCGACCCAGCCGACCACCGGGGCGAACCTGCCGTTGAAGATGTCGTAGAGGGCGAGCTCGTTGAAGAACCGCCGCTCGGTGAGGGAGACCTGGCCGTTGCTGCCGAGGATGATGAAGGTCGCCCCCTCCACGATCAGGCTGCCGCCCAGGGTGACCACCAGGGCCGGCATGCGCAGCCGGGCGACCAGGCTGCCCTGGATGGCGCCGATGAGCCCGCAGATGCCGAGGGTGACGACGATCGCGAGCCACCACGGCAGGCCCGGCCCGCTCACGCAGTTGGCGCTGGTGCCGGTGCAGTGCACGGACGGCAGCACCAGATCGCAGACGACCACCGCGGCCAGCCCCATGACCAGACCGACCGAGAGGTCGATCTCGCCGAGCAGCAGCACGAAGATCTCGGCCATCGCCAGGACCATGTAGACCGTGCTCTGGGAGAAGACGTTGACGACGTTGAGGGGCTCGAGGAACCGGTTGTTGAGCAGCTGGAAGGCGATCGATATGCCGATGATGCCGACGACGACGGGGAGCACCCCGCTCTCGCCGCTCTTCACCCTGATCCACCAGCCGCGCAGGTACTGCCCCAGGGTCTGGGCGAGCAGTCAGGCGGAACCTCGGCCTGAGCCTTGGAGGCCGCGGTGAGGTCGGTGTCCCCCTCGCTATCGAGGTCCGCTGGGGCGGTCGCGACAGGCGTGGTCTCAGGCACGTTCGGTACCTCCAGTGCTGGCGCTCCGGCGCGAGAGCACGTCGATCAGCACCGCGAGAAGCAGCACCCCGCCGGTCACGATGAGCTCCCATTCCACCTGGAGCCCCAGCAGGGCCATCCCGTAGACGATGCCGCCGATGATCAGGCCGCCGAGAATGCCGTGAATCGACTTGCCGCGCCCTCCGAAGAGGCTGGTGCCGCCGATCACCGATGCGGCGACCGCGTAGAGGACCAGCTGGCTGCCGTCCGCGAGGTTGGTGCTGTACTGGCCGTAGAAGAAGGAGCCGAGCAGGATGCCACCAAACCCGGCGGTGACCGCCGAGAGGACGAAGGCCCAGGTGCGGATCGACGCCACCTTGACGCCGGCCCGACGCGCCGCCTCCGGATTGCCGCCGATCGCATAGACGTAGCGGCCGAAGCGCGTGCGCTGCAGGAGCAGGGTCCAGAGAGCCAGGACGCCGAGCACCACCGGGATCACCCAGGGGACGCCGTCAACCACAGCGAATCCGCCGCGGTTGACGTTGCAGATCGCGACGACGGCGATCCCGACCGCGGCCAGCATCGCGATGCGGACGGCGGTCAGGCTTCGCGGCGGTGCCACCAGGCGACCGCGCCGGCGGCTCTCCGCGCGCATCCAGAGGCCACCCCCGACGGCCGCAACGAGCACCGCCATGGCGATCCAGCTGACGGTCGGGTCGATGTTGCCCTGGACCAGGTTGTAGAGCACCGCCTGGTTGGAGGCCGCAGGGCTGATCGAGTAGAGGCCGTCGGCCCCACCGAGCAGGATCACCACGATCCCCCGGAAGAGCAGCAGCCCGGCGAGGGTGACCACGAAGGACGGGATCTTCAGTCGCGACACCAGGGTTCCCTGGATGGCGCCGACCACACCGCAGAAGAAGAGTGCGGCGAGGATCGCCGCCCACCACGGCCATCCCGGACTGGGCAGCTGCACCAGTCTCCAGGTGACCACGCCTCCGAAGAGGGCCACATAGCCGATGGAGAGGTCAATCTCGCCGAGCAGCAGCACGAAGATCTCGGCCATGGCCAGGACCATGTAGACGGTGCTCTCCTGGAACGTGTAGACCAGATTGCTCGGCCGCAGAAAGGCGTTCTGCGGGGTGGTGACCTCGAAGATGGCGCCGACCGCGATCAGGCCGACGATGACCGGGAGCACCCCGCTGTCGCCGCTGCGCAGCCGCGCCCACCACCCGTGCAGATACTCGCCAAGGGACTGGGCCAGGATCTCGGGGGGAGCCTCGACGCGGGCATCGACCGCGGCGGTGAGGTCGACCTCCATGACGGAGACCCCGGCCTCGGCGCCGACCGCGGCCGGCGTCTCCCCGGAGTGGGCGGTCCTCAGGTCGGGATCAATGCGCGCCATGGCTCAGCCCGGACCCCCATTGGCGGGCCGCTGTCCGTCCCGACCCGCCGGTGGTCATGTACTCCACCGTGCTCTGCCGGTCGAAGTTGGACACCGGCCCCTCGGCCACCATCCGGCCCAGGTGGAGCACGGCCAGCCGGTCCGCCACCTCGAAGACGTCGTTCAGGTTGTGCGAGATCACCATCACCGCCAGACCCCGGTCCCGGAGCCGGCGCACCAGGTCCAGCACCATCCGGGTCTGGACCACCCCGAGCGCCGCCGTGGGCTCGTCCAGGAGCACCACCTTGGAGTTCCACATCACCGCCTTGGCCACCGCCACCGACTGGCGCTGGCCTCCCGAGAGCGAGGCCACCGGCTGGCGGATCGAGCGCACCGTGGTCACCCGCAGGCTGCTCAGGGTGTCCGCCGCTGCCCGCTCCATGCTGTCCTCGTCGAGCAGCTGGCGGCGCAGCCGCTCCCGCCCCAGGAACATGTTCTGGACGATGTCCAGGTTGTCGGCCAGGGCCAGGTCCTGGTACACCGTCTCGATCCCCAGCTCGGCCGCGTCCCGGGCTCCCCGGATGTGCACCGGGCGCCCCTCGAAGTAGATCTGCCCGTGGTCCGGCTGGTGGACCCCGGCGATGCACCGGGTCAGCACCGACTTGCCGGCGCCGTTGTCCCCGCACAGACCGGTCACCTGCCCCGCCGGCAGGTCCAGGTCCACCCCGTACAGCGCCTGCACCGCACCGAAGTGCTTGTCGATCCCCCGCAGCTTCAGCAGCGGCTCCGCGCCGGCTGCGGGGCCTTCACCGGGGGTGGTTCTGCTCGGTTCGATCATCTCATTGGCCTAGGTGTGCGTCGTCGGATTGCTGCTGTCGGCGTTCCCCCCCGGTGGCGGACGGTGAGATCCGGGCCGCCCGCGGCGGGCGGCCCGGATGCGTCACCGAAGGAGGAGTTCTGGCGAGAACGCCCCGTCAGCCGTTTAGGAGATGCAGTCCTGGGTGCAGAGCGCTGCTCCCGCGATCGCACAGATGGCAGAGGCGGTGTCGAAGCCGTCCTTGACCACCGTGGTCTCCATGTTGGCCTTGGTCACCCAAGTCGGGGTCAGCAGGGACGCCGGCTCGGTGATGCTGGAGTTGGCCGGGTCAGTCGTGGTCCCGTTCAGCAGCGCTGTGGGGACGGTGTCTCCGGCGAGCAGGATGGTGGCCATCGCCACCGCGTCCTGGGCCTCGAGGTAGATGGGCTTGTAGACGGAGCCACACTGCCAGCCCTCGAGGATGTAGGCCATCCCCTGGACGGTCGCGTCCTGGCCGGTCGTCGGGAACGTCCCGGCCTTGACGCCGTCACCCTGGAGGTCGGTGATCACCGCGTTGGCGAGACCGTCATTGGCCTCGATCGAGGCGTTGATCTCCGGGTGGGCGGTGTACTCCTGCTGGAAGATCGTGCCGCCCTGGGTGTTGCTCCACCCAGGCGCGAAGTTCTCGCCGATCAGAGTGGCGCCGCCGGAGGTGCTCTTCGCCCCACCGGTCACGGTCTTGGCCTCCTGGCCCCAGACGATCTTGTTGTAGCCGTCGGCGAAGGAGATGGCGTTCGGGTCGGTGTCCTCACCGCCGTTCAGCACGAAGACCTGCGGGTTGGAGACGTTGTCCGTGGTGAGGCAGCTCAGGAACCCCTTGCCGATGTCCTCGCCTACCTGCTCGTTGTCGAAGCTGACGTAGTAGGTCTTACCGGACGCCGGGAAGATGGCCCGGTCGTAGTCGATGAGGGTCACATTGTGGGCGGCCGCGAGGGTGGCGATGGCCAACCCGGTGGGACCGTCCAGCGGGCAGACCACGAGGACCTTGGCCCCCAGGTTGATGTCAGCGGTGGCGTCGTCGATCTGGGTCGAGTCACTGCCCTGGGCGTTCTGGACGTTGAACTGGGTCGAGCTGAAGCCGGCGTCCGCGAAGGCGTCGGTGAGGTACGGCTGGTCGAAGTCCACCCAGCGCACCGACGACGTGGTGTCGGGCAGGATCACCCCGATCAGCAGGCTGTTCGTGCCCTTGGTCGCGTACTTGGTGAGCGGCTGGAGCAGTGCTCATGGTCGCTCGCGATGTCAGGCGTGAACGCGCTGACGCTGAGGGTCGACGGGACGCCCGGGTTCGTGGCGGACGCCGTTGCGCTCGAGGTGCCGGAGGTGCTGCCGCAGGCCGCCGCTCCGATGGCGGCGACGGCCACCAGGCTCAGCCGGCCCATCCTCCCCAGGTTGTGGGACCCCTGGCCCCCGATCCTTTGGTACACGTGCATCTGAACCTTGCCCTCCACACTGAAAACGTTTTTGCTAGAGACGCCCCCTCCACGTCGGCGGCGAGCGCCACTCCCAGCCGATCACCCTTCAGTGCGTCTCGTGATGCGGCGCCCGGATTGTGGGAGGAATCTCCAGGGTTTGTCAACGCCTCGAACTAAAAATCACCCCAACGGGCGATGGCCGGCCACTCTTTGCCCATCCGGGGGGCCCGCTCCTGGCGCTTTAGGAGCGTTAGATGCGATCTCGGGCCTCGGGTCCGGACCCCGCGCCGGTCCCCGGCCGGCCCGACCAGCGACGGCGGCCCCGGTGGGCCGGAGCTCGCGGATGGGGCACCCCTGAGTCGGTCCCGTCGAGGTGGCGGCCGGCCGGAGCTCGCGGAGGCCACGGACGGAGCAGCCGGGGTGTGGTTGGGGTGTGGCCGGGGTGTGGCTGGGGAGGAAGTGTGTGGTTTCACCACATGGTGGCCGCCCAGGGGCGGGGATGTCTCAGGTGATAGTGGCCACCCTACCGGCACTCGGAGGGTGGTTCTGTGGGGCGGGAACGCTACGTGGTGGACGCGGTGGTCCTCGAGGGACGCAGCCGCCGGGAGGTGGCTCAGCTCGCGGGTGTCTCCAAGGCCTGGGTGGACAAGCTCGTCGCCCGCTATCGAGAGGGCGGCTACGATGCCCTCGTCCCCCGCTCCCGCCGGCCGCGATCGTGCCCGCACGCCGCCACCCCCGAGCTGAACCAGGCCATCGTCCAGCTCCGCGGCCAGCTCCAGGACGCCGGCCACGACGCCGGCCCCCACACCATCCGCCACCACCTCGGCCTCACTCACCCCGAGGTCCCCTCCGTGGCCACCATCTGGCGGATCCTCCGACGTCACGGGTTGATCACCGCTCAGCCCCAGAAGCGCCCTCGCTGCTCCTTCATCCGCTTCGAGGCCGCCCTCCCCAACGAGATGTGGCAGGCCGACTTCACCCACTGGCACCTCGCGGACGGCCAGGACGTCGAGATCCTCAACTTCCTCGACGACCACTCCCGGCTGCTGCTCGCCTCCGAGGCCTTCGTGACCATCACCGGCATCGACGTCGTCACCACCTTCGCGGCCGCCACCGAAGCCCACGGGGCCCCCGCCAGCCTGCTCACCGACAACGGCGCTGTCTTCACCGGCAAGTCCCGCAAGGGCAAGGTCCTTCTCGAATCCGAATGCGAGCGCCTCGGCATCGTGGCCAAGCACTCCGCCCCCTACCACCCCCAGACCTGCGGCAAGGTGGAACGCCTCCACCAGACCCTCAAGCGCTTCCTGAGCCGCCAGGAGGCGCCCACCAGCCTCCCTGTGCTGCAGCTCCAGCTCGACAGCTTCCGCGCCTACTACAACCAGCGCCGGCCCCACCGCGCCCTGGACGGCCGCACCCCGTTGGTGGCCTTCCACGCCCGCCTGAAGGCCCATCCCGTGGGTACCACCCCCGAGGCCCACTTCCGGGTCCGCCACGACCGCATCGACAAGACCGGCCGGATCACCCTGCGCTACCTGAGCCGCCTCCGCCACATCGGCATCGGCCGCGCCCATGCCGGGGAGCGGGTCCACCTCCTGGTCGCCAACCGCCTGGTCCGGATCCTCGCCGAGGACGGCTCCCTGCTCCGCGAGCTGACCCTCGACCCCTCCCGCGACTACCAGCCCCTGGGCACCCCCCCGGGGAGGCCTAAAGTCGGCCACCATGACCTGAGACAGGTGGCCACGATCACCTGAGACATCACAGTGGCTGGGGAGGAAGGATTCGAACCTTCGGATGGCGGATCCAAAGTCCGCTGCCTTACCACTTGGCTACTCCCCAGCGGCAGGGTGATCGTAGCCAGCCGTCGGCGGATCGGGTGGGTGGGGTGTCCGCGATCCGGCTCGGCCGATGCCGGCACTCCCGGCGGGGTCTCGGGCGAGGCGGCGTCCCCGGCCGGCCGAGAGCGCAGCCCCGAAGGAGCTCAGACCTGGATGTGGACCCGGGGGATGCGGAGGCGCATGCATCCCGGCCTGCCCGCCGCGGGGCGGCGGCAGCCGCAGCTCCGGCGGACCGCCGTGAGCCGTCCCAGGCGGGCCAGACGGCTCGGCTGGGGTCGGTGGTCGGGGACTGCCGGCTCGGAGGGGCTCTGATCGGCCACGGGCCGGATCATACAGAGGCGGCCGCCCGCTGTCCGCTCGGGGCACGGCCGCCGGGGTGGGTCCCGCCCCCCTCGCCCGAGGCCCATGGGAGCACCCCGTATACTCCGGCGGAGATGGGAGATGCACCGCGCGCGGTGATCCTGGCCGCCGGGCAGGGCACCAGGATGAGGAGCGCCCGTCCCAAGGTGCTCCATCCCCTGGCCGGCCGGCCGATGCTCCTGCACATCGTCGATGCGGCGCTGGAGGCGACCGGGGAGCGCCCCATCGTGGTGCTGAGCCCCGGTCAGCCGGCGGTCCGTGAAGCGATCGAGGCGATAGCTGAGGTCGTGATCCAGCCCGAGCCGCGCGGCACCGGCGACGCCCTGCGCAGCCTCCCCGCGGGGCGGCGGGACGGGGGCCCGGTGGTCGTCCTCTACGGCGACCTCCCCCTGCTGCGCGCGGAGACCATCCGCAGCCTGGTCCGCGCCCAGGCGGAGAGCGGCGCCGCTTGCGTCCTCCTCACCGTGATCCCCGACCGCCCCGCCGGGCTCGGCCGGGTGATGCGCAGCGGCTCAGGCCGGGTTGAGCGCGTCGTCGAGGAGCGCGACCTGCCCGCCGGAGCGCCGGTCCCTGCCGAGTGCAACGCGGGTGTCTACGTCTTCTCCGGGGCCCGTCTCTGGCCGGCGCTGGAGTCGCTCTCCGCCGACAACGCCCAGGGCGAGCACTACCTCACCGAGCTGATCGGGATGCTCGCCCCCGAGGTGGAGGCCGTGCTCGCCGCCGACCCGGATGAGGCGATGGGGGTCAACGATCGCAGCCAGCTCGCCGCCGCCGAGGCGGTGCTCCGGCGCCGCCTGCTGGAGGCGCTGATGCTCGGCGGGGTCACCGTCGAGGACCCGGTCACCACCTACGTGGATGCCGCGGTCAGGGTGGGCAGCGACACCGTGCTCCGGCCGATGACCGTGCTCCGGGGGGCCACCGTGATCGGGCGGGGGTGCGAGATCGGGCCGATGGCCCAGATCCGCGACAGCCTGATCGGTGATCGGGTCCGGGTCGGCGCGTCGGTGATCGACGAGGCCGAGATCGCCGACGGCGTCGAGATCGGCCACTTCAATCGGGTCCGGCCCGGCAGCGTCCTCGAATCGGGGGTATCTTTGGGAACGCATGCCGAGGTCAAGAACAGTCGGGTCGGGGCGGGCAGTCACATCAACCACGTCTCCTGCGTGCTCGACAGCGACGTCGGCCAGGACGTCAACGTCGGCGCCGGCACCATCACCTGCAACTACGACGGCCGGGCCAAGCACCGGACCGTCATCGGGGACGGTGTCTTCGTCGGCAGCAACAGCAGCCTGGTGGCCCCGGTCCGGATCGGACGCGGCGCCTACGTCGCGGCCGCCAGCATCGTCACCCGGGACGTCCCCGAGGGGGCGCTGGCGGTCGGCCGGGCGCGTCAGCGCAACATCGAGGGATGGCATCCGCGGGAGCGGCCGGAGGACCCGCGGCCGTGACTGACTCGAACCCGTACGGGGAGCTGATGCTGCTCTCCGGGACCGGCAACCCGGAGCTCAGCCAGCGGATCGCCCGCGAGATCGACCTCCCGCTCGCCCCCATGGACATCACCCGCTTCGCCGACGGCGAGTTCGACGTGAAGATCCATGAGTCGGTGCGCGGCCACGACGTCTTCCTGATCCAGCCCACCTGCCAGCCGGTGAGCGACAACCTCATTCAGCTCTTCGTGACCCTGGACGCACTCCGGCGCGCCTCGGCGGCCCGGATCACCGCCGTGATCCCCTATTACGGCTACCAGCGCAAGGAGAAGAAGTCCGCTCCCCGGGACCCCATCTCGGCCAAGCTGATGGCCAACATCATCGAGCTGGCGGGGGCCAGCCGGGTGGTCGCGGTGGACCTTCACGCCGAGGCCATCCAGGGGTTCTTCGACATCCCCGTGGATGCGCTGACCGCCACCAAGATCCTGGCCCGGCGGGTCCGAGAACGTCACGGCAACAACGTTGTGGTGGTCTCCCCCGACACCGGGGGCGCGCTCCGCGCCCGGCGCCTGGGCCGGCTGCTCGACGCCCCGATCGCGATCATCGACAAGCGGCGGCCTCGCGACGACGCCGTCGAGGTGGTCAACGTGGTCGGCGACGTGGCCGGCATGCACGCCGTGATCGTCGACGACCTGATCTCGACCGGCGGGACGCTGGTCAGCGCCAGCGAGGCCCTGAAGGCGAAGGGTGCCACCGGTGTCGACGTGATCGCCACTCACGGCCTGTTCACTCGAGGATGCCCTCGAGCGGCTCCACGAGGCGCCCATCGACGAGATCTGTGTCACCGACACCATCCCCGTCAGTGACCCCGAGCGCTTCCTCGACAACCACCCCAGGCTCCGGGTGCTCTCGGTGGCGCCGCTGATCGCCGAGGCGATCGTGCGCGTCCATGAGGGGAGGAGCGTCAGCGAGCTGTTCCGATGAGTAGCTCAGACCCTCCGCCGCGGCCATGACCTGGCTCGTCATCCTGCTCGCCGCGGGGCTGGTGCTGGCTGGCTTCGCCGCCGCCGCCGAGACCGCGCTGACCTCGGTGTCGCGGTTGCGGATGCGCACCCTCGCCGAGGACGGGGACCATCGCGCCATCCGGGTGGTGCACCTGCACAACAATCCCAACGGCTACCTCTCGACCATCCTCTCGGTCAACACGGTCGCGGTCATCGTCGCCTCGACGGCGACCGCGCTGATCGCCTCCGGTCACACCCACGGGCTGTACCAGGCGCTGATCACCGTGGCCCTCTCGGTGTTCGTCCTGGTCTTCTGCGAGATCGCGCCCAAGTCGCTCGCGCTCCGCTTCAACGAGCGTCTGGCGCTGCGCCTGGCCGCGCCGGTGGGGGTGCTCACCCGGGTGCTCAGTCCATTGATCGCGGCCCTCACCCTGGTGGCCCGGGGGCTCCTCCGGCTGCTGACCCGAGGACGCCCCGCTCCGGGCCCGTTCGTGACCGAGGAGGAGCTCAAGCTGATCGTGGCGATGGGCGAGCGCGAGGGGGTGGTCGAGCAGGAGGAGCGGCAGATGATCGACGGCATCCTGGAGATGACCGACAAGCCGGTCCACGAGGTGATGGTGCCTCGGGTCGACGTGGTCGGCATCGAGGCCGGCCGCAGCCTCACCGACCTGATCGCCCTGATCGTCGACCACGGTCACTCCCGGATCCCCGTCTACGAGACCACCATCGACAACGTCGTGGGGGTCGTGTACGCCAAGGACCTGCTCCGTCACGGCGTCCGCAGCGGCGATCCCCGTCATCTCGCGGGGCTTGCCCGCGAGCCCTACTTCACCCCTGAGAGCAAGCACGTCGGCGAGCTGCTGAGGGAGATGCAGGAGCGCAAGGTGCACATGGCGGTCGTGGTCGACGAGCACGGCGGCACCGCCGGGATCGTCACCTTCGAGGACCTCATCGAGGAGATCGTGGGCCCGATCCGCGACGAGTACGACGTCGCCGAGCAGGAGGAGATCCAGTTCGTGAGCGATCACGAGGTGGTGGTGAGCGCCCGGTTCCCGGTCCATGACGTGGCCGAGCTGCTCCACCTCGACCTCGGCGAGACCGACGCCGACTCGATCGGCGGCCTGGTCTACGAGCGGCTCGGGGAGATCCCCAAGGCGGGGGCCGCACTGCGGCTCGGGGCGGCGACCCTCACCGTCGAGTCGGTGCGCCGGCAGAGCATCCAGACGGTGCGGATCGTGAGCCCGGAGCCCCTGATCGTCGACCGGGACCCCGCCAAGCATGCCCCGGCCGCCGAGGGCCCTCGGGTTGGCGCCGAGCACCCGCTCTGACCCGGGCCGGGTGAGCTGAGGTGGCGGGGAGCTTCACCGACGAGGGGATCGTGCTCCGCCGGGTCAACTACGCGGAGGCCGACCGCGTCCTCACCGTGCTCACCCGCGAGCACGGCAAGGTGGGCGTCATCGTTCGGGGGGTGCGCAGGGCGGGGAGCCGCATGGCGGCGCAGACCGACCTCTTCGAGCGCAGCCGGATGCAGCTCGCCGAGGGCCGGGGCGAGCTGCTGGTGCTGGCTCAGGCGCAGCGCGCCTCGGGGCCGCCCCCGGGGATGGCCGGCGATCCTCGGCGGTCCGCCTGCGCCGCGGTGATCGCCGAGCTCACCGACCGCGTGCTCGAGGGCCACCATCCCGACCCCGAGGTCTACGCCCTGGTGGCGGGCTCCCTGGACGAGCTGGGCGATCCCGCCCGCGACCCGCGCCGGGCCCTGGTCTGGTTCGGGCGCCAGATGATCGACCGCCTCGGCTACGGCCCGCAGCTCGACCGGTGCGCCTCCTGCTCCCGGCCCCTGGCCGAGGCGGCGGCGGTGTTCAGCGCGGCCGGCGGAGGCCTGCTCTGCCCCGATTGCCGGCCCGGCGACCCGGGCGGCATCGCCTGCTCGGTGCGGGCCATCAAGGTGCTGCGCGTGGCCGCCGCCGGCGATGCCGCCACCTGGAGCCGTCTCCGCCTCGACCCCGACACCCTCTCGACGCTCGAGGCGATCATCGAGCGCGAGCTGGAGCACCACCTGGACCGCCGGCTCCGCTCCTGGGAGGTGCTCCGAGCCCTCGAAAGGTGAGGGCGGATACACTTCCCGCCCGTGGCCGTCCCGTCCGACGAAGCTCCCGGCGCGCCCCCGGTGACCCCGCCGCCCTCCGATCTTCTGGAGCGGCTGGTCTCACTGGGCAAGCAGCGCGGATTCTTCTTTCCCTCGAGCGAGATCTACGGTGGCATCAACGCGCTCTACGACTACGGCCCGCTGGGCACCCGGCTCCGGCGCAACATCCGCAACCGCTGGTGGCGCTCGATGGTCGAGCTCCGCGACGACATCGAGGGGATCGAGAGCTCGGTGATCATGAACCCCCAGGTCTGGGTCGCGAGCGGCCATGTCGCCGGTTTCTCGGACCCCCTGGTCGACTGCACCGGGAGCTGCCGCCGGCGCTGGCGGGCCGACCACGTGGGCGCCGAGCGGGTCGCCCGCGGCAAGCCGGCCGACGCGCCCGGCTGCCCCGAGTGCGGCGGACCGCTGACCCCGCCACGCCAGTTCAACCTGATGTTCCGCACCTTCCTGGGCCCGGTGGAGGACAGCTCCGCCCAGGTCTACCTGCGCCCCGAGACGGCCCAGGGGATGTTCGTCGACTTCAAGTCGGTGCTCAACGCCAGCCGCCGGCGGATCCCCTTCGGCATCGCCCAGAACGGCAAGTCGTTCCGCAACGAGATCTCACCCGGCAACTCGATCTTCCGAACCCGCGAGTTCGAGCAGATGGAGATGGAGTTCTTCTGCGAGCCCGGCACCGACGACCGCTGGTTCGAGGAGTGGCGCACCGAGCGTTTCCGCTGGTACGTCGAGGAGCTGGGGGTGCGCCGCTCGCACCTCCGGCTGCGCGATCACGAGCCGTCCGAGCTCGCCCACTACGCCAAGGCCGCCACCGACGTCGAGTACCTCTACCCGTTCGGCTGGGGGGAGCTCGAGGGGATCGCCAATCGCACCGACTTCGACCTCTCGGCCCATCAGAAGGCGAGCGGCGTCGACCTCAGCTACCTCGACCCCGCGAGCGGGAGGAGCTTCATCCCCTTTGTGATCGAGCCGGCCGCCGGCGTCGACCGGATCATGCTGACCCTGCTCATCGACGCCTTCGACGAGGAGACCGTGCGCGGCGAGACCCGGACCGTGCTCCGCTTCCACCCCGACATCGCGCCGGTGCAGGTGGCGGTGCTGCCGCTCTCCAGAAAGGAGGAGCTCTCCCTCCCGGCGCGCCAGCTGGAGCACCGGCTGCGGCCGCACTTCGCCACCGATTACGACGAGACCCAGTCGATCGGACGCCGGTACCGCCGCCAGGACGAGATCGGGACGCCGCTGGCGGTGACCTTCGACTTCGACAGCCTCCAGGACGACGCCGTCACCATCCGCGAGCGGGACGGGATGACCCAGGTGCGGGTGCCGGTCGCCGGCCTCGAGGACGCCCTGCGCGACCAGCTGGTGGCCTTCCGGCGGCGGACGGCCGAGCGTTCCGGCGCCGGGGCCTGACGGGCGTGGCCGACCCCGACGCCGCCATGGAGGTGCGCTCGGCCTTCCTCGCCGTCGCCGGGACGGCCCGCGAGGCGGTCGCCCTGCCCGTCGTCGCGCTCCACTGGGAGGAGCCCAGCGCCCTCCCTGAGATGACCGTGGGGGCGCTCGTCGCCCACCTGGCGCGCGCGGTGACCAACGTGGAGCGCTCCCTGGAGGCGGCGGAGCCCGCGGGGGAGGAGCCGATCTCCGGGGCCGCCTACTTCGCCCCGGTCGAACTCCGACCTCGATTCCGGGATCAACGTGCGGGTCCGCGCGACCTCCGCCGAGGAGGCTCTGGTCGGCCACCGGGCGGTGCTGGGCCAGATGGACCGGGCCCTGGAGAGGCTCCGGACCCGTCTGGAGGGGGAGCCGGAGGGGCGCCTTGTGAAGGCCAGGGACGAGGTGATCAGCCTCGACGACTACCTGAGGACCAGGATCATCGAGATCGCCGTCCACACCGACGACCTCTGCGTCAGCCTCGGTCGCACCACCCCGCCGCTGCCCGGCATCGGCGTGGCGATCCAGACCCTCCTCGATGTCGCCGCCCTTCGCCACGGCGAGCTCGCCGTGCTGCGCGCCCTCTCCCGCCGGGAGCGCGACCCTGATCAGGTGCTCCGAGTCCTCTGACCCGGCGCGGTGGCGGTGGTCCTGGACGGAGGCGCGGTCGACCCGTCAGCTGATCGAGGTCGAGGCTGACGCGCTGGGGCTGGCCACCGGTCCGTGGCCCCACGGCATCCCTGCGAACGTCCCGCCGCCGAAGCCTCCGAAGAAGGGCCCGAAGGGCCAGCCGGGGTAGGCGCCGTCCACCCACGCGGTCACCCGCGACTGCGCCTGGGTGGTGAGCGTGGTCGCCTCTGCGGAGGTGATCCTGCCGCTGCTCTCCAGGCTGCTGATCTGGCTGTCGACGGCCGTGGTCACGGCGCTGATGACGGTCGCGGCGGCGACGCTGTGGGCCTGCGCGACGCTGGCGATGGTCTGCCCGGCGGCGAGATCGGCCTGGAGGGCGGATGCGCTGACGCCGATGGCCGTCGCCGCCGCCTGGATCGCCGCCTCCTCCCCGGAGCCGGCGCCGCCGATTCCGGGTACCGTGGCCGGCCGGGCCTGGTCGACGAAGTCGGTGACCATCTGGGTCAGGTTCGCCTTGATCTGGCTGGCCTGGCTGGAGGTGAGCTTGCCGCTCGACACCAGCCCGTCGATGGCGGTGGTCTCGTCGCCGACCAGGGCGGTGATGACGTCCTGCGCGGTCTTGCCGTGCGCCGTCGCCACCTGGGCGACGGTCTGACCGGATTGGAGGTCACCCTGCAGGGTCTGCTCGCTCACGCCGATGGCGGTGGCGGCGTCCTGGACCAGGTTCACCCCGAAGAAGGCGCCCGGGCCCCCGAAGCCGCCCCGGGAGTGAGGCCCCGGGGACGGGCTCGCGCTCGGGTCGGAGCCGCTCGCCGTGGTGGCCGCCGCCACCGGGGTGCTGGTCGCCGCGCGAGAGATGAGGAACCCGCCGACCGCGCTGCCCAGCACCAGCCCGCCCACGGCGGCGGCCATCGCCACTCCGCGACGGAGGCCGATCACGCGGCCTCGGGGCGCCGGCTCCACCGGGCGATCAGGGGCTTCCGCCCACGACGCCTCGGAAGGGGCAGGCCAGGCGGCCTCGGGCCACGGGTCATCGTCCCAGGCGGGCGGGATCCCCGGATCGCCGGGGGTGGGAACTTCCTCGCTCATCACGATCTCCCGGTGGTGGCGCGACTCGGCGTTGGAGAGAGCGGCCCCCGGCTCGTGTCCCGCCACGGGCCATGCCGCCAGTCAGGCAGTCTGAGCCCGCCTGCCTGTCGAACTCCATGACGGGATCGCGGCGCCCGGGTGCCGCTTGACGGGAGCCGGCCCCTACCTCATCCAGCTGCCGGCCATCGGGAGATGGCAGGCGCCTCCTCCCTGCTTCTCGAAGTACTGCTGGTGGTACTCCTCGGCCTCCCAGAAGCGGGGGGCGTCGGAGACCTCGGTGACGATCGGATGGCGGGACCGGCTCTCGGCGCGCAGCCGGGCGAGCACGCGCTCGGCCGTCTCGCGCTGGGCCGCGTCGCGGACGAAGATCGCCGACCGGTACTGGTCCCCGATGTCGGGTCCCTGGCGGTTGAGCTGGGTGGGATCGTGGATGTCGACCAGGAAGGCGGAGACCAGGTCCTCGTAGCCGACCCGCGAAGGGTCGAAGACAACCTCGACGGCCTCGGCATGTCCGGTGGTGTGCGAGCAGACCTCGCGGTACGTGGGATGGTCGGTGTGACCGCCCGCATAGCCAACTCGGGTGGTGACCACCCCGGGCAGACGCCGGAAGGCGTCCTCGACGCCCCAGAAGCAGCCGCCCGCGAAGGTGGCAGTCTGCAGCGTGGCCGGGTCCGAGGCCGTCTCCGCCGCCGGGACCAAGGGGGTAACGGGATCAGGGCTTGGGGATGTGATGCTCATGGACCCATTGTGCCCTCTTCGGGGGCGGTCCACACGCGCGCACGGCCGCGTCGAACGCCGCATGCCGGTGCGCAAGCGGCCGCCCCCCGCCCCGGTGATACCCTCGCCTCGCCCTAGCCCCAACGGACGATCAGAGGACCCACCATGCCCGTGACCCCCAAGTCCCGATCCGCCAAGAGAAGCCGGACCACCGCGGTCTCCGGCCGCACCGTCCCCGCTCGCGCCGGCCGGCCGGCAGTCAACGGGGCGCCGGCTCGCCGCCGGGCCACCAAGTGGGTGTACCTCTTCGAGGACGGGAACGCTCAGATGCGCGACCTGCTCGGCGGCAAGGGAGCCGGCGTCGCCGAGATGACACGCGCCGGGCTGCCCGTGCCCCCCGGCTTCACCATCACCACCGAGGCCTGCAACGCCTTCTACGCGCGGGGGCAGAAGTTCCCCGAGGGGATGTGGGAGCAGGCGCTGGCCGCACTCAAGACCCTCGAGCACAAGACCGGCAAGGGATTCGGGGACGCACGCAACCCGCTGCTCGTCTCGGTGCGCAGCGGCGCCAAGTTCTCGATGCCGGGGATGATGGACACCGTCCTCAACCTGGGGCTCAACGAGACCACCCTTCAGGGCCTGGCCAGGCTGACCGGCGACGAGCGCTTCGCCCTCGACTCCTACCGCCGCTTCATCCAGCTCTTCAGCAAGATCGTGCTGGACGTCCCCGGCGAGCTGTTCGAGCACGCTCTCGACGCCGCCAAGCGGAAGCACGGCGCGGCCAGCGACGCCGAGCTGAGCCCGGAAGCGCTGCGTGAGCTGATCGAGACCTTCCGCGGCATCGTCAGCGAGCAGCACCGCGGCGCGGGCTTCCCGGAGGAGCCGCTGGAGCAGCTCCGTGCCGCCATCGGCGCGGTCTTCAACTCCTGGAACGGAAAGCGCGCGGTCGACTACCGCAACTACAACAAGATCCCGCACGACCTGGGCACCGCGGTCAACGTCCAGTCGATGGTGTTCGGCAACATGGGCGATGACTCGGGCACCGGGGTCGCCTTCACCCGCGACCCGGCCACCGGCGAGAAGGCGCTCTACGGCGAGTACCTCACCAACGCCCAGGGCGAGGACGTGGTCGCCGGCATCCGCACGCCCAAGCCGATCGCGGCCATGGCCGACGAGCTCCCCAAGGTGTACCGGCAGTTCGAGCTGATCGCCAAGAAGCTGGAGCGCCATTACCGCGACGTCCAGGACATGGAGTTCACCATCGAGCGCGGCAAGCTCTACATGCTCCAGACCCGGACCGGCAAGCGCACCGCCGAGGCGGCGGTGAGGATCGCCGTCGAGATGGTCAAGGAGCGGCTGATCACCCGCGAGGAGGCGGTCCTCCGGATCGAGCCGGTGCAGGTCGACCAGCTTCTCCACACCCGGATCGACCCCAGCGCCAAGGTCGAGGTGCTCGCCACCGGCCTGGCGGCCTCCCCGGGCGCCGCCTACGGCAAGGCGGTCTTCGACGCCGACCGCGCCGAGGCGATGGCCAAGGCCGGTGAGAAGGTGATCATGGTCCGGATCGAGACCAACCCGGACGACGTCCACGGCATGATCGCCGCCGAGGGCGTGCTCACCTCCCGCGGCGGACGCACCTCGCACGCCGCGGTGGTCGCCCGCGGCATGGGCAAGCCCTGCGTCGCTGGTGCCGAGTCCGTCCTCGTGGACCTGCAGGGCCGGCGGTTCACCGCCGGTGGGAAGACCGTGTACGAGGGCGAGGAGTTCACCATCGACGGCTCCACCGGCCGCGTCATCGCCGGCAAGGTGCCGACCATCCCGCCCGAGCTGAGCGGGGATCTCGAGCAGGTGCTCCGCTGGGCCGACGGGATCCGCCGGCTCCAGGTGTGGGCCAATGGCGACTACCCGCGTGATGCCGAGCTGGCCCGCCGCTTCGGCGCCCAGGGCATCGGGCTCTGCCGCACCGAGCACATGTTCATGGAGCAGGTGCGCCTGCCCCACGTCCAGGCGATGATCCTCTCCGCCACCACCGAGGAGCGCCGCCGCCACCTGGATGAGCTGCTGCCGTTCCAGCGCACCGACTTCTACGGCATCCTCAAGGCGATGGCCGGTCTGCCGGTGGTCATCCGGCTCATCGACCCGCCGCTACACGAGTTCCTGCCGTCGTTCGAGGACCTGCTGGTCGAGGTGACGCGGGCCGAGGCCAAGGGCGAGCCGGAGGAGAGCTACAAGGACAAGCGGACCATGCTCGCCGCGGTGCGCACCCTCCGCGAGCAGAACCCGATGCTGGGCCTGCGCGGATGCCGGCTCGGGCTCCTCTTCCCCGAGATCATCGAGATGCAGGTGCGGGCGATCATGGAGGCTGCGGTGCAGCTGACCCGGGAGGGCGTCGACGTCCACCCGGAGATCATGATCCCGCTGATCAGCACCGTCGAGGAGCTGCGCCGCACCAAGGGTTACCTCCAGACCACGGTCGACGCGGTGCTGGCCGAGGCGGGTATCAAGATCCACTACAAGTTCGGCACCATGATCGAGCTGCCGCGCGCGGCCCTGGTCGCCGGCGACATCGCCGCGGAGGCCGAGTTCTTCTCCTTCGGGACCAACGACCTCACCCAGACCACCTTCGGCTTCTCCCGCGACGACGCCGAGGGCAAGATCATCATCCCCTACGTCGAGCAGAAGATCCTCCCCAGCAATCCCTTCGAGACCCTGGATCGGGGTGGCGTCGGCCGGCTGATGAACATCGCGGTCATCGAGGGTCGGCAGACCCGCCCGGACCTCACCGTGGGCATCTGCGGCGAGCACGGCGGCGATCCGGCATCGATCGCCATCTGCGAGAAGCTCAACCTCAACTACGTCTCCTGCTCGCCCTACCGGGTGCCGGTGGCACGGCTCGCCGCCGCCCACGCCCGGCTCGCGGCCCGGGACGCCGATCGCTGACGCCGACCGGCGGGGAACACCCGGTGATGCCGGTCCGGGGGCGCGTCGCGCCCCCGGACCGCTCACGGGGCGCCTCATGCCCTGCCGCGCTATCCTCGGTCCGGCATGAGCGAGCGGGTGAGGATTCGCAAGGTCGGCACCCGTGATGGGCGTCCGACCAATCTCGACGACGGCCACGTGGTCGAGGGGGACGAGCTCGCCGCGCCGACTCCGGGACAGCCGTATGCGGTGCGCAGGACCGTCATCGAGCATCACGACGCGCCCGACGTCTTCGCAACCTCGCCGGTGCGGGCGGTGATCACCGAGAAGGACGGTTCGATCGTGGTGCTCACCGACAACTCGCGCTACCGCGTCGAGGTCATCGGCCGCTGAGCGGTGACCACGGACGCCCGCGCCGAGATCAAGGCCCGGTTGGACATCCTCGACGTCATCGGGGGTCACGTCTCGCTCCACCGGTCGGGCACTCAGCACGTCGGTCTCTGTCCCTTCCACGCTGAGAGGACCCCCAGCTTCTCGGTCAGCCAGCAGCGGCAGGCGTGGTACTGCCACGGCTGTCACGAGGGCGGGGACATCTTCACCTTCGTCGAGAAGATCGAGCAGGTCGACTTCCCCCGGGCCCTGGAGCTGCTGGCGGAGCGCGCCGGCGTGGAGCTGGAGAAGGACCGGCGCGGCGGCGGGCGGGGCGCCGGGAGGCGCCGTGCGATCGAGCTGAACGAGCGCGCCGCGAAGTTCTACGAGTACGTGCTCTGGACCCTGCCCGCCGGGGAGGCCGGGCGCCGGCTGCTGACCGAGCGTGGCGTCGATGAGGCGCTGGCCCGGCGCTTCCGGGTGGGCTTCGCCCCGCAGGGCGGTCAGGCCGGCGATGCCCTCTCCCGCTACCTGGTGGGACGCGGGGGGGCCAGCCTCGCCGAGGTCGCCGCGGCCGGCCTGGCCGGCCGGGGCGGGCGCGACCTCTTCCGTCACCGCCTGGTGTTCCCCATCTCCGACGAGCGCGGGCAGGTGCTCGGGTTCGGAGGCCGGGCCCTCGGCGACGCCATCCCCAAGTACCTCAACACCCCGGAGACCGGCGCCTACCACAAGTCCACGGCCCTCTTCGGGCTGGACCAGGCCCGGCCGGCGCTGCGGGAGCGACGGGTCGCCGTGGTGGTCGAGGGCTACTTCGACGTGCTCGCCGCCCACGCCGCGGGGGTCGCCCACGTGGTGGCCTCCAGCGGCACGGCGCTGACCAGGGAGCAGGTGCGGATCATCGCCCGGCACGCCGATCAGGTGGTGCTCTGCTTCGACGGCGACGCCGCGGGCACGCGCGCCGCCGATACCGCCGTCGACCTCTGCGCCGCCGAGCGGCTGCCCGCTCGGATCGCGGTCATGCCGCCGGAGTTCAAGGACCCCGACGAGATGGTTCGGTCCGATCCCGCGGCCTTCGCCGCGACCATCAGCGGAGCCGAGCCCGAGTGGCACGTGCTGCTCCTGCGGGCGACCGCCGGCACCGGCGGAGGGGTTGACGAGCGGCGCCGAGCCGGAGAGCGGGTGGCGGCGCTGCTGCGCCGCATCCCGGACGAGAACACCCGTGAGCTCTATGCCCGGGAGGGTGCCCAGAGGCTGGAGGTCTCCGCGTCGTCGCTGGTGGCCTCGGCTCTCACCGAGGTTCGGGCGGCCAATCTCACCCGGGCGCGATCCGCCGTCGACCGGGGGGCGCCCCCCCCGGCGGCGTCCCCCCGTCTCCTGCGGTCGACGCGGGCTCCGCGGAGCCGGGTCTCGACGAGGAGGATCCCGGGAATCCTCCGCCGTCGTGGGAGGAGTTCCTGGCCGCGTACGCCGCTCAGCGCCCCCCCCTGGCGCGGCTGGTGGTCGACGAGATGGGCCTGGATCTCGGTGACCTGGGCAGTCCGGCGGTTCGCCACATCCTCGAGCTGGCCAGATCGGTGCCACCCGAGTCCGGCCTTCCGCTGCACGCCCTGGGTGCCGCCGACCGGCGGCTGGCGGCGCGCCTCTCGGTCCGGGATCTCCCCGAGCTCGCCACCGACGCCGACCCGGTCGCCCTGGAGCGGGCGTTGGCGGACTGCGTCGGACTGGTCCGGAAGGCCGCCAGCCGGGGTCGCGCCCGACGCGAGATCGACCAGCTGCTCGCCGCCTCCGGCGCGCTGGACCCGGGGCGCGACGAGAACGTCGCGGCCCGGCTCCGCCGCCTGCTGGAGGAGGAGCGGGAGCCGCCGGAGTGATCGCCGCCCGATCGGCGGGACTGCGGCGTCTCGGAAACTCAGGGCGAGGGCGTGACCGTTGTTACTCTGAGCGGTGCGGCGGGCCCGTGCCGGCGGCGGGCGGTGGTCCCGCGCTAGCCTGGGGTGCCTGAGAGACCTGATGGCGACCAACCGAGCATCGGCCAAGAAGACGCCCAAGCCGGCGGCGCCCCCGGCGCGCCCCGGTGGGCGCGGAGCCGCCCCGCCCCCCGAGCCCGCCGAGGTGCGGGGCCCTGGGCGGACCGCTCCCCGCGGCCCGGGTGGAACCCGACCGGCCCCGGCCGGGTCGACCCGGCCGGGCGCGTCGCCACCGCGGGGCTCGGCCTCCAGGCCGGCCGGATCCCCCCCCACCCGAGGCGGGGGACGCTCCCACTCCCGGGCCGCCGGGGCCGCGCCGGGGAAGGCGCCACCGGCGGGAGCACCGCGATCCCCCTCGGGCCGCGGGCCCACCCGGCCCCCGACCTCGCGCCCGGCGGCGAAGCGCGGGAAGGTCGCCTCCGCTGCATCGAAACCTGGGTCCGCGCGCCCCGGCCCGCGGGTGACCGCCTCCCGGCCGCCGGCGTCGAAGCCATCGCCCCCGCCGAGGGGGGCGACCTCCCGGACGCCGGCCTCGCGCACCCCGGGCTCCCGTTCCCCGGCCTCCCGCCCATCCACGTCGACCACCTCGGCGTCGCGCCCGCCCTCCCGCTCGCCGGGCAGGGGCGCGTCCAGCCCTCGGCCCGCCGGCTCCCGCCCGCCCGCCCGGTCGCCGGCCAAGGGTGCGTCCACCTCCAAACCCGCCGGCTCGCGCCCGCCGGTCCGGACGCCGGCCAAGGGTGCGCCCAGCTCCAAGCCCGCCGGCTCCCGGGCGCGCACCCGGTCGACGGCCCACGGCGCGTCCGCCTCCAGGCCCGCCGGTGCTCGCGGGCGCACCCGTTCTCCCGCCGAGGGTGCGCCCACCTCCCGACCGACCGCCTCCCGCCCGCACGGCCGGGCATCGGGCCCCCGCTCCGGCGGCGCTCGACCATCCCCGGCCCGGCCCTCGGACTCCCGTGCGCCCTCCCCGGCCGCGACTTCCAAGCGTTCCCCATCCGCGACGCCTGCCCCCTCCGGCTCGACGTCGCGCCCGCCGGCGTCCAGAGCCGCAGCTCCACGGACCAGTGCTCGACCGGCGCCCCGGAAGGCGCCCACCCCCGCCTCCCCGGCGCGCGCCCGGCCCGCCACTCCACGCCCGGCCGTCCCTCCGGCCCCCGCCTCGCCGCGGCGCCGGCCGGCCGCGCTCGCCGGCCCTCCGCCGGCACCCGTCCCCACGCCTGGCCGAGGCATCGTTGGGCGCCGGGCGCGGGCGGATGCCGTCAACGAGTCTGGAATGGCCGCGAAAAGGGCACAATCTGGGGAGCCGCCCCGCACCCGGGGTCGCGCGGTGACCGCCGCGGGAGAGAAACCGGGGCTCAGACCTGGCGTACGGGGCGCGGCCCCCGCCTCCGGCGGGGGCGACGGGCACCCTCCTCCAACCTCCAGCGCCGCGGCACCGAGCGATCGGGCCGGGACCGCGGCGGATCCCGTCCCGAGCGCCGACTCCGACCTCGGGGCGACCCCGCCCGATCGACCATCCGCCGACCTGCCACTGGTGAAGAAGATCGCAGCTGTGACAACCTCCGCGAAGCAATCCGACGACCCGATCGACCCGGCCCCCACGGGGACGGCTCCGCCTCCCCCGGTGCCCACGCCGCGCGCCGCCGCCTCGACGGGGTCGGCCGGCGTCCTCGCCCCCGACCCGCTGGTGGTCACCGCGGAGCAGCTGATCGTGCGCGGCAAGGAGGCGGGCTACCTCACCCCGGACGACGTCCTGGCCGCCTTCCCCGAGATCGACGTCGAGCCGGACCACCTGGAGCGCATCTTCCACGCCTTCCGGGAGATGGGGATCGAGGTCACCGACGGTGACAAGGACTTCGAGGTCGTGGAGGACGACGAGGAGCTGGTGGCCACCGCGGAGGCGATCGACTCGGTGTCGCTCGACGACCCGGTGCGGATGTACCTCAAGGAGATCGGCCGGGTCGCGCTGCTCCGGGCCGAGCAGGAGGTGGAGTACGCCAAGCTCATCGAGCAGGGGGACGAGGACGCCAAGAACGCGCTGACCGAGGCCAACCTGCGACTTGTGGTCAGCATTGCCAAGAAGTACATCGGTCGCGGAATGTCATTCCTGGATCTGATCCAGGAGGGCAACATGGGCCTGATCCGCGCCGTCGAGAAGTTCGATTACCACAAGGGCTTCAAGTTCTCGACGTACGCGACCTGGTGGATCCGCCAGGCGATCACCCGGGCCATCGCCGACCAGGCGCGCACCATCCGGATCCCGGTGCACATGGTCGAGACCATCAACAAGCTGGTCCGGGTCTCCCGCCGGCTGCTCCAGGAGCTGGGTCGCGAGCCCGCCGACGAGGAGATCGCCGAGGAGATGGGGATCACGCCCGAGAAGGTGCGCGAGATCACCAAGGTCTCGCAGGACCCGGTCTCACTCGAGACTCCCATCGGCGAGGAGGAGGACTCCCATCTCGGCGACTTCGTGGAGGACAAGGAGGCCACCGCCCCCAGCGATGCGGCCTCCCTCACCATGCTGCGCACCGAGGTCGAGGACATCCTCGACACCCTGACGCCTCGGGAACGCCGCGTGCTCCAACTGCGCTTCGGTCTCATCGACGGCCACCAGCGCACCCTGGAAGAGGTCGGCAAGCGATTCGGCGTCACCCGCGAGCGCATCCGTCAGATCGAGGCCAAGGCATTGCGCAAGCTCCGCCACCCGTCGCGGAGCAAGAAGCTCAAGGACTACCTGGAGTAGTCTGCGGGCGTCTGGTCGTCGATTTCGCCGCTTCGGCGGGCTCTCCGGCGGCCGGCCGCAGCCGCCGGCGTGAGCCATCGGAGCATTCCGACCCTATAATCCCGATTCGATCCGTTCCGGGTTAGCTCAGCGGTAGAGCAGGCGGCTGTTAACCGCAAGGTCACTGGTTCGAATCCAGTACCCGGAGCCACCGCGACCCACGTCTCACCAGGATCGAGGAGAAAGCCCATGGCTGAGGCCAAGCAGGTGGAGGCCGGGCTGGTCGGCCCCACCCCTTCCGACGACCCCGTGGAGCCGGCGAGCGTGGCGACTCTGCCCGCTCCGTCCGCCTCCGAGCCGACGGCGGCGGAACGGCCGGAGCCTGCCGCCGGCGCGGATGACGCGTCCTCCGGGGCGGACTCCGAGCCATCCGCCTCGGTGCGCGGCGTCCCCACCTGGACGTTCGCGGTGCCGCCCTCCGGCCCCCCGCGCGCGCCTGGGGCGATCCTCTCGCCGGCCGCCGCCTCCGCCGCGGCCCCCGCCGGCTTCCCGCCCCCGCCCCCCGCCCCGCCGGCGCCCGGCGCGCCGCGACCGGGGGCCACCCCCGGGGTGCAGCTGCTGACCGTCCCGTCGCTGGGGCCGGCCGGCGAGCCGCGCCACCCCGCGGCGGTGACCGCGCTCTCGGTGGTGACGCTCGGCGCCTACGCGGTCGCCTGGCACGCGCAGGTCAACCGGGAGATGTCCGATTTCGACGCCCGCCTGGAGGTGCGTCCCGGCGCCTCGACACTTCCGGTGGGCCTGGCCTGGACGATCGGCCTGCTCTCCACCCTGGCGGGGGCCGCCGCCATCATTGCCCACGCTCTGCGGGTCGGGCCGCATCTCTTCCCGTTCGCCGCCGGCCCCACGCTCCTCGGCGTGACGGTTCCGTGGGCCTACCTGATGCTCCTCGGCCTGCTCGCGGTGCCCTACCTGGTGCTCCTGCTGCCGACCTCGTCGGTCGCGCTGGTCATGACCCTCGAGCGGGTCCGGCTGGTTCAGGAGCGGGTCGGCATCCGTCCCGATCGCCAGCTCCACCCGGTCCGGCGCGCGGCGTTGCTGCTCCTCCCGGTGGTCGGAGGCCTCTGGCACCTGGCCTCCGTCCAGAGCTCTCTCAACGCCGCCTGGCGGGCGGCGCCTCCTCCTCTACCACGCCGGCAGTGAGCGGTCGCCGGTGGCCATCTCCATCGCGTGCGTCTCAGGCAAGGGAGGGGTGGGGAAGACGACCACCTGCGCCGCCCTGGCCGGCGCCTTCGCGGAGATGGGCCAGCGGGTCCTCGCGATCGACGTCGACCCTCAGTCGAACCTGACCTCGGGGCTCGGGTTCAACCCGTACCAGCTCGAGAGGACGATCGTCGACATCCTCATCGATCCCGGCCTCACCCCCGAGGCTGTGACCCTCGCCACCGAATGGGAGGGGATCTCGCTGATCCCGGCCTGCCCCGATCTGAGCGCGGTGGAGGGGGAGATGGCCACCACGGTCGGTCGCGAGCTGCGGCTGCGCGACGCCCTTCGCCGCGGGTCGGGCCTGCGCGGCTACGACATCGTGCTGCTCGACACCCCGCCCAACTTCGGGTTCCACACCGTGAGCGCGCTCGCCGCGGCCTCCTGGCTCCTGGTCCCCCTGCAGATGTCGGGATACGCCATGAAGGGGCTGAAGGAGGTCCTCCGCACCTACCATGCGGCGAGGGAGCAGCTGAACCCGGAGCTCCGGATCCTCGGTCTGCTGCCCACCTTCGTCAATCTGCGCACTCGATTCAGCCAGCAGATGCTCGAGGGGCTTCGGGAGATCCCGAGCCTGCACGTCTTCGATACCGTGATCAAGGTGACCGTGAAGCTTCAGGAGACGGCCATGGCCGGGGCCCCGATCACCGCCTATGCGCGGGGGTCCGACGTCGCCCAGGCCTATCGCGGCCTGGCGCAGGAGATCCTCGTGCGCGCCGCTCCGCCGCCTCCACCGCCCAGTCAGCCCTGAGGGATGGCGGTTCGATGGAGGTGGGCCTGGCCGGCACCGACGCGCCCGAGGGAGAGGCTGCTGGCACCGGATTGCCACCGGTGGAGGACGCCGTGGCCGGCGAGCGGTCGACCCCTGTTGAGATGACGGGGGGGCAGCCCGCCGAGGACGGCGCAGCGCCCACGGAGGCGGCGGACCGGGTGCCGGCCGGCGCCGTCGAGGAGGCCTCGGTCGAGGAGCCGCTCGCCGAGGCCGGCGAGGTGCCCGCCGAGGAGGATGCGTCCGCCGCCGAGGCGGTGGGGGCGGAGCAGCCTCCCGAGCCGGCCGGGGAACCCTCGATGGCGGCGCCATCCTCCCCGGCCGTCCTTGAACCCGCAGGCGAGGAGCCGACCGCCGCCACCGTCGAGGGACCGGACGCCGAGGCGGAGGAGCAGGAGCAGGAGCAGCCTCCCGACCCGGTCGGGGTGCCGGCTGCGGAAGCGGAGGTGGGACAGCCTCTCGCACCGCTCGGGCAACCCTCGGCCGAGGCGCCATCCTCCCCGGCCGTCGACGGATCCGGGCTCGAGGGACCGCCGGGCCCAGCCGCCGCGGAGACGGAGGCCTCTGAGCCGCCCGCCGGGGCAGAGGCGATGGTGCCCGCCGGGCCCGGCTCGCCGGTGGCCGGTCCGCCTGGGCCGGTGCGCGCCTCGTCGATGGATTCCACCACGCTTCCTGATCGCTCGCGGCACGATGAGGAGAGCCGGCGGCAGCGCCATCGCCGCAGTGCCGCCCGCCTCCCCGCGCTGGTCACGCCGGTGGACATCCCCGAGGACGCCGAGGGACGGGTCGACATCATGGTCACCCGGGCGGACCCCGATCGCGATGAGCCCGGGCTCGCCGAGCCGGTGGCATCCGCCCCCGGCGGCGACCTGGTCCGCGACCTCCTGACCATGGGCTCGGGGTGGGTGGCGGTTGGCGGCCTCGCCGCCCTCCTGATCGTCGTCTTCGTCGTGCTCGAACTCCTCTATCGATGAGGCGCCGGAAGGCCGCCGGCGCTCTGCTGACCGTCGCCGCCGCCGGCTGGGTCGGGGCATCCGGCTTCGTCTACTGGCGGACGTTCGGACGGTTCCCCCGACTGGCCCGAGACGCCCGCCGTCTGACTCCGGCCGACTTTGAGCTGGCCTACGAGGAGCTCGAGGTCCGGACCGCAGATGGGTTCCGCCTCCTCACCTGGCTGCTGCCCGGTCCGCGCGACGCCGTGGTGGTGATCAGCGGCGGACACCGGGGCCACATCAGCGATGTGCTCGGGATCGCGGCCGCCCTGCGCCGCGCCGGCTTCTCCGCGGTGGTCTACGGGTGGCGCGGCACCCCGGGGAGTGATCTGGCGGCGCACACCCTGGGCGTCCACGAGCGCCGTGACCTGGTCGCCGTGCTCGACGCCGTCGAGGGCCGCCTCGGGGAGGTCCCGATCGGCCTGCTCGGCTACTCCATGGGCGGCGCGGTGTCCCTCTGCGTCGCCGCCGGCGAGCCGCGGGTCGCGGCCGTCTGCGCGGACAGCGCCTTCGCCGACCCCGTCGACCTGCTCTTCGAAAGGACGGGTCGCCGCCTGCTCACGCCGCCCGGGCTGGTGGTGGCCCCGGCCCTCGCCCTTCTCGAGCGCCGCACCGGGGCCCGGCTCGGCGACCTCCGGCCGGCCACCGCGGTCACCCGAATCGCGCCCCGTCCCCTCCTCCTCATCCACGGCGAGGCCGACGCCTCAGTGCCGGTCGAGCACGCCCGCCGCCTGTTCGCGGCCGCCGGCGAGCCCCGGTCGCTCTGGACCCTCCCCGGCGTCGGCCACGTCGGCGCCTACTTCGCGGACCGGTCCGCGTACATCGAGCGAGTCTCGGGTTTCTTCGGCGCGGCCCTTCTCAGCTAGTTGCACGCGAATACACTCAACAGTTACACTCCGTCCATGGACACCGCGCGCGGCACTCTGGGACTCCTCCGGCACCTCGACGCCAGCCTCGGCAGCCGCCCGGAGGATGAGCTGATCGCCCAGGTCCTCGGCGGCGCGGAGCCGCCCGCCGCCCTGCTCGCCACCGCGGCCCGCCTGGCTCGCCTGCCGTTCTGGGAGCGGCGCGCCCTGGGCGCCAGCGGACTGGTGCGCGACCACCGGGTGCCGCCTCGCGAGGCGATCCGGTTGGCCGCCCTCTGGGAGCTGGCCGAGCGGTGGTACCCCGATGAGCGCCCCGCGGTCTCCACGCCGGGGGCGGCCCTCCACCTCCTCCAGGGCCTCCGGGCGCTGAGCCGCGAGGAGGTCTGGGCGCTCTTCCTGGACGCCCGTCATCGCCTGATCAGCGTCGAACCGGTGGTCGCCGGCTCGCTCAACAGCGCGCGCCTCCTGCCCCGCGACGTGCTCGCCCCCGCGCTTCGTTGCGGCGCCGCCGCCCTGATCGTCGCCCACAACCACCCGAGCGGCGAGGCTGCCCCGAGCCGGGCCGACCGGCTCGTCACCGCCTCTCTCCGCGACGCCGCGCGGCTGCTGGGCCTGCCCCTCCTCGACCACATCATCCTCACCGCCCGGTCCCACTTCTCCTTCCGGGAGGTCGAGGGCTGGGAGGCCGATGGGGCGACGGCGGCGGCGTGAGCGCTGCATCCGGGGGCTCGGGCCGGGTCGCATCCACCGGTGGCAGCGGCGTGGCCGGGCCGCTCACCCGGCTATGCTGCGGCGTGCGATTGTGACCGCGGAGGGTGAGGTGAAGCTCAGGGGAGCGACGCTGGCGGCGGCGGCGCGCCGGGGCGAGGCGGCGGAGGGAGCTCTGCCGCCCGGCGGCGGCGTCCGGTGAGCTTGAATCCGGAGGATCTCCGGGTCGGAGCTTCCTACGAGGCCGCCCGAGGCGATGCGCGGGCGGCGGCGATCGAGCTGCGCCGGCGCCGGCGCGTGGATCTGGGCGACCTCATCAGCGTGGTCTTCGAGAGCCGGGAGACCCTCGCGGCCGCCGCCGAGGAGGCGCTTCGGGCGGAACGGATCGAGGACGCGGCGGCGGTCCGCGACGAGGCCGGGAGATTCGGGTTGCTGCTGCCTCCCGAGGGCGGGCTCGCCGCCAGCCTCTTCGTGGAGGTCGCCGACGCGGCCGAGATGGCCTCCGTGCTCTCGGACCTGGACGGCATCGCCGGCAGCATCCATCTCGAGATCGACGGGAGCCGCTGCCCGGCGACGGCCGTCCCGCCAGGGCCGGTCCCGGAGGGGGCGGCGCCGGTCGCCTATCTGCGCTTCGAGCTCACCGCGAGCCAGCGCGAGGCCTGGACCGAGGGGGCGCGGGTCCTCCTTCGCGCCGTTCACCCGCGCTACTCGGTCGGCACCGAGCTGAGCGATGAGCAGCGGGCCGCCATCGCCGCCGACCTCGTGCCCGCGTCACCCGGACCGCGTCGGTGAGGTGCGGCCGGCGGCGGTCGCCACCGTCGCCGCGCTCTCGGCGGGGTCGCCCCCCCGCCTTCGGCCTCCTGCTCGCCGCCGTGATCTCGGTGGCCGTGCTCAGCGGCTGCGGTACCGGCGGGCCGCCTCCGGCATGGCGCTCCGGCCATCCCGACCCGTCCAGCCTCAGCCTCCTCGATCCGGCGCAGGCGGGGAGCTGCGCGGCGGCGGCGCCCTACCCGGAGCAGGCCCCGGCGGCGATCAGCCTCACGGGCCAGGAGTACGTGCAGTCGAGCCGGCAGCCCCATGAGGCGTCGCCCGCCGGCTCCTTCGAGATCGACCACAGCGGCAACTGGAGCTTCTTCGTCGTGAACGGCTCCACGCTGATCCTGGTCACGCCCCAGGCCGACTTCGTGTACCAGGCGCGCAGCTGCTGACCTGGCTCGCCGGGTGGCGTGCCACCCGCCGGTGGTTGGCGCCGGGCGCCCATCTCCACCGGTCCGGGGCCGGCAGCGCAAGCCTCTCTCCTTGCGACAATCGGGCGGATGGCAGGTCCTGAGGTCCTCCCGTTCACGGCGCTGGTGGGGCAGGAGCCGATGAAGACGGCGCTCGTCCTCAACGCCGTCAACCCCGCCATCGGGGGGGTCCTGATCCGGGGAGAGCGGGGCACCGCCAAATCGACGGCGGTGCGCGCCCTGGCGGGGCTGCTCCCCGAGATCGAGGCGGTCGCGGGCTGCCGCTTCTCCTGCAGCCCGGGGAGCGGCGACCTCCTCTGCGACGAGTGCCGCGCCCGTCAGCTCGGGGGGGAGCACCTGCTCCGGCTCAGCCGCCCGATGCGGGTGGTCGAGCTTCCCATCAACGCCACCGAGGACCGGGTGGTCGGCACCATCGACATCGAGCGAGCCATCAAGCGCGGGGAGCGCGGCTTCGAGCCGGGCATCCTGGGGGCGGCGAACCGCAACCTCCTCTATGTCGACGAGGTCAACCTGCTCGATGATCACATGGTCGACGTGCTCCTCGACGCCGCCGCCATGGGCGTCAACATCGTCGAGCGCGAGGGCATCTCGGTGATGCACCCCTCCCGGTTCATCCTGGTCGGAACCATGAATCCGGAGGAGGGGGAGCTGCGACCCCAGCTCCTCGATCGATTCGGTCTGTGCGTCGACGTGGTGGGGTTGCGCTCGGTCGACGAACGGGTCGCGGTCATGGAGCGGGAGATCGACCAGCAGGCGGACCCGGTGCGCCAGCAGGGATCGAATCAGCCGGGCGAGGACCGGCTGCGGGGCATCATCGTCAAGGCCCAGGAGCTGCTCCCGCTCGTCGAGGTCCCGGCCGAGATGCGCTGGCTGATCGCCATGGCGTGCATCAACTCCGGGGCTCTGGGGCATCGTGCCGACCTGGTGGTCAGCCGCGCCGCCCAGACCCTCTGCGCCCTCCGCGAGGCGGAGGCGGTGGTCGAGCTCGGCACCAGCGCCGAGGGGGAGGCGGTCTCGGCCACCCGGGCTCTCTCGGTGACCCTCGACGACATCACGGTCGCGGCGGAGCTGGCCCTCCGGCACCGCCGCCGGGAGCGCCCCGCGGAGGGCGGCGGCAATCCGTCGGCCGCCGCCGAGCAGCGTCGCGAGCGGATGGAGGAGCTGGCCGACCAGGCCCGGGATGCGGCCGCCTCGGCGGAGGGCCAGCCCGAGGATTCCGATCCGTCGAGTCCGGCGGAGGACCAGGACGCCGGCCAGAGTGTGTCCGACCAGCGCGGGGGGGAGGCCGCCGGCGAGGAGAGCACCCGGCTGGGGGTCGCCCAGCTCTTCGAGGGCGAGCTCTTCCCGGTGCGGTCGATCAAGCTTCCCCGCGACCGCAAGTCGAGGGCGGCCACCGGCAAGCGCTCGAGCTCCGAGTCACGGGACAAGCGCGGCCGCTATGTGCGCGCGGTGCTGACCGAGCGGACCACCGACGTGGCCTTCGACGCCACCCTGCGGGCGGCCGCCCCCCATCAGCCCCGCCGCCGCGCCGAGGCCCCACCCGGCGGACCGGCGCTGCGGCTGGAGCGCCAGGACCTCCGCCAGAAGGTGCGCCGGCGGCGCACCGGCACCCTCATCGTCTTCGTGGTCGACGCCAGCGCGTCGATGGACGCCGAGCAGCGGATGCAGGCGACCAAGGGGGCGGTGCTCTCGCTGCTGCGCGACGCCTACGTCCGTCGCGACAAGGTGGCGCTGGTGGTCTTCTCCGGTCGCATCGCCAGGGTCGCGCTCTCCCCGACCAGCAGCGTCGACCTCGCCGAGGCACGGTTGCAGCGGCTCACGGTGGGGGGCACCACCCCCCTCACCCACGGCCTGGTGGCCGGTCTGAAGCTGGTCCGCACCGAGCGGCTCCGGGACTCCAATGTCTACCCGCTGATCGTCCTGATATCGGACGGTCGCGGCAACATCTCGCTCTTCGGCGAGGAGCCTCTGGTGGAGGCCCAGCGGATCGCCGAGCAGATCGGCAACGAGCACATCCGCACCCTCGTCATCGATTCCTCGAGGGACACCGCCGGCGGCCAGCTTCCCGGCGCCGGCGTGCTCGCGACCCAGGCGATGTTCGGGGGATTCGGCTTCAACGCCTGCCTGGACCTCGCCGAGCGCAGCGGTGGCGAGTACCTCGGTCTCTACGACCTCTCCCAGGGCGCCATCGTCGCCGGGGTCGAGAAGAGCCTGCGTGGCCGCTGAGCGCGACCACGGCACGGCCGCGCTCGCGGCGAGGGTCCGGGGGTCGGGATGAGCAGCGTGTTGGTGACCGGCTCGACCGACGGCATCGGCCAGGAGACCGCGCGGACCCTGACCGGCATGGGTCACCGGGTCGTCGTCCACGCTCGCGATGAGAGACGCGCCGCCGATGCGCGCGCCACCGCCCCGCGGGCTGCCGCGATCGTGGTGGGGGATCTCGCCTCGCTCGAGGAAACCCGGACGCTCGCCGCCGCGGCTGACCGCGAGGGGCCGTACGACGCGGTGATCCACAATGCCGGCGTCGGCGCCACGGCGCGCCGGGAGACCACCGTCGACGGTCTGGAGCGCATCTTCCAGGTGAACGTGGTCGCCCCCTACCTGCTCACCGCGCTGATGGCGCGGCCGGCACGGCTCGTCTACCTCACCTCCGGCCTGCAGGCCCGGGGGCGCATCGACCTCGACGACCTCCAGCATGCGCGGGGGCGTTGGGACGGCGAGCAGGCGTACTCCGACTCCAAGCTCTGCGATCTCCTGCTCGCCTTCGCGGTGGCGCGCCACTGGCCCGGGGTCCGCTCCAATGCCGTCGACCCGGGATGGATCAGGACCAGGATGGGCGGGCCCGGCGCTCCCGGCCTGCTGCCGGAGGGTGCCGAAACGCCGGTGTGGCTCGCGGTGAGCGACGACCCGGAGGCCCTGGTCAGCGGCCGCTACCTCCAGCGCCGGCGCCAGCTCCGCGCCAATCCCGCCGCCGGTGACGGGGAGCTGCAGCGCGCCCTCCTCGATCGCTGCGCCGTCCTCACCGGGGTCACGCTGCCGCGCTGAGGATCGCGGGGACAGGCCGCTGACGACCACGGGGTTGCCCTCCGCGTGCAGCTCCATCCGCGGCCCATGGACACGAACCCCCAGTCGGACCTCCCGCCACCCTCCGCCCGGGGCAACGGGTCCTCTGGAGCGGTGCCCCTCAGGGAGCCCTGCCGGCACCTGCCCGCGTGCCCCCTCCGCACCACCAGGTCGAGGCGACCCGATTCGGGCCGCTCACCGAGGTCAGGCGCCGGCCATCCCCAACAGGTCCGCGGCGAGCCGGAGCTCCCCGTCGGCGTCGACCATCACGGTGTCGAGGACGTGCGCCCGCATCCGCAGCTCGGTGACGGCGCCGCGCAGTCCGGCGTCGGCGCCATCGAGGACGAATGCCGACGCCACCCCGGCGTAGTGGCGGGCCACCCCGAGCGCCGTCGGCTCCTCGCCGAGCTGGGCCATCAGCGCGACGGTCGGACCCTTGAGAGCCCGGCCGCCGACGATCGGCGACACCGCCATCACCCGCTCTCGCTGCAGGTGAGGCCCGAGCAGGGCGCAGATGGGGTCGATGCTGAGCCGCGGGTTGGAGGGGCCGATCACCACCAGGTCCGCACCCGTCACCGCCTCCACCGCGGCCGGTGACGGCGCCGCGGTCTCCAGCCCGTCGAAGCGCAGGCTCTCGACGTGAGGCTCGCAGCGGCGGCCCACGAACCACTCCTGGAAGCTCAGCTCACCGTCCGCGGTGCCCACCCGGGTGCGCACCCGGTCGTCGCTCATCGGGATCACCGCCGCCCCGATGCCGAGCCGCCCGGCGATCTCGGCGGTGGCCTGGCTCAGGGTGGCGCCACGGCGGCGGAGCTCGGCGCGCAGCAGGTGCAGGCCGAGATCCCGGTCGCCCAGACCGAACCAGGTCGGCTCGCCGAGCCGCCCGAGCATCTCCAGGGCGCGAAAGGTCTCGTCGCGCACCCCGAATCCCGACTCCTCGTTGAAGAGCCCGGCCAGACGGTAGAGGACGGCGTCGGTGTCAGGGCAGACCAGCAGCCCCCACATCTCCTCGTCGTCCGCGGTGTTGGTGATCACGCTCAGCCGCCCGGGCGGGAGGGCACCCGCCAGCCCGCGGGCGAGACGGGCCGCGCCGGTGCCGCCGGCGAGGACGGCCACCCTCATGGCGGTCCGGTCGCGCGACCCCCGCGGCGTCACCGGAAGAGGTCGAGGTCGGCGGGACGCACCAGCTCCTGCCCGCTCCCGGGCTCACCGTCCAGACCCAGGCCCCGGACCACCACCGCGGGGATGCGGCGGGTCTTGCCCATCACCAGCTCGGCGGCCGAGGCGACCTCGTCGGCGGCCGCGATGACGGTGGCGTGAAGGGGCATGCCGAAGTCGTCCGAGCTCCCGCGGTAGTCGACGGTGGCCGGCATGCCGGCCACTCCGAGGGCGACGTTGCAGAGGCCGAGCCGCCACGGCCGGCCGAAGGTGTCGCTGATCACCACCCCGACCTCGACTCCTGCCACCTGCCCGATCCGCTCTCTCAGCCCCGCGGCGCTCCGATCGCAGTCGAGCGGGAGCAGGCAGACCAGGTCGGTCCCCGGGACGTTCGACCGGTCGACCCCGGCGTTGGCGCAGACGTATCCATGACGGGTCTCGACGATCAGGACGCGGTCGCTGCGGACCACGCGGACGCTCTCGTCGAGGACCACCTGCACCATCCGAGGATCGGCGTGGAGGTCCTCGGCCAGCTCCCTGGCTCGGGGACCCACCACCACCCCATCGAGGTCCAGCAGGCGCCCCTCGGCCTTCGAGACGACCTTTTGGGCGATCACCACGACGTCGCCGCGCCGGAGCTCGCCGGCCCGCTCGGAGATCAGCCGGCCGAGGTCGTCTCCCGGGGCGATCTCGGGGAGGCCCTCGACGCCGCGGAGCTCCAGCCCCGCCGGGCCCGGACCGGTGCCGCTCGGGACGCCGGCGGCGGCGGGCGCGCCGGCGGTCACGCCGTCTCCGCCGCGGCGGCGCGCCAGCGGTCCAGCGTGGCCAGGTCGCCGGGCTCGTCGACGTCGAGGGCGAGGGCGGGCTCCTCGTGGATCACGAATGTCCGTCCCCGGATCCGTGCCTCCTCGGCGAACCGGGGCAGCGACGCCTCCCCGAAGTGGAGGTCGAAGCCGCCGATCGGGCTGAGGTAGAGGGCGTTGGTGCCCTCGCGGCCGAGGGCGGGGGCCGCAACCGCAACCGGCCCGTCGACGGCGTCGGCCCGGCGGAGGAACCGGCGGAGGCTCTCGGCGTCGATCAGGGGGAGATCGGAGCTGAGCACCAGGCAGCTCAGGCCGCCCCGGGCGGCGATCGCTGCGAGTCCCCGCTCGGCAGCGCGGTTCTGGCCCTCCGGCCGGGGTTCGAGGAGGACCTCGGCGCCCGCCCGGCGAGCCAGCCGGACCGCTCCCGGTCCCCCGCAGACGGCGAGCGTGGGGGCGATCTCCCGCGCGGCCGCCAGGGTCCGCTCGGCGCACGCGATGGCGAGCTCCCGGCGCTGGGCACCGGAGAGCGCCGCGGCCAGCCGGGTCTTGGCGGTGCCGGGTTCCTTGATCAGGACCGCGATCCGGGGCGTCTCTCCCATCGCCTCGACTCTAATTGGCCCGGAGGAGGGGGTGGACGGCCCGGCAGCGCGAGGGGCTCTGCAACAATGGCGCGTATGCAGCGTGGACGCAGCATCTTCCCGTTCACGGCGATCGTCGGACAGGAACCGATGAAGCAGGCCCTGGTCCTGAACGCGATCAATCCCGCCATCGGCGGGGTGCTGATCCGGGGCGAGAAGGGGACCGCCAAGTCGACCGCGGTGCGTGCCCTCGCCCGTCTCCTTCCCGAGCTGGAGGTGGTCGCCGACTGCCGCTTCGGCTGCCCCCCCGACGCCTCCACCCTCCGCTGCGCCGGAGTGCGCCGAGCGGGTGCGGCAGGGGGAGGAGCTCCCTCGTGACCACTCGCCAGATGCGGGTGGTGGAGCTTCCCATCAACGCCTCCGAGGACCGGGTGGTGGGCTCGATCGACATCGAGGCGGCGATCAAGAAGGGCGAGAAGGAGTTCGAGCCCGGGGTGCTGGCCGAGGCGAACCGGAACATCCTCTACGTCGACGAGGTCAACCTGCTCGACGATCACATCGTCGACGTCCTCCTCGACGCCGCCGCCATGGGCACCAACACGGTGGAGCGCGAGGGCGTCTCCGTCTCCCACCCGGCCCGGTTCATCCTGGTCGGGACCATGAACCCCGAGGAGGGTGAGCTCCGGCCCCAGCTGCTCGACCGGTTCGGTCTCTGCGTCGACGTCCAGGGCATCCGCGACCTCCGCCAGCGGGTGGAGATCGTCGAGCGCCGCGAGGCGTTCGAGGAGGATCCCGAGGCCTTCGCCGCCGACTGGGAGCCCGCAGGAGCACGCCGAGGCGGAGCGGATCCGCCGGGCGATCATCTCCCTCGGGGACGTGGCCGTCGGCCGCGACATCCTGGTTGCCATCGCCCATCTCGGGATCGAGCTGGAGGTGGATGGCCACCGCTCCGACCTGGTGAGTCGCAAGGCCGCTCAGGCGGTCGCGGCTCACGAGGGGCGGGAACGGGTCACCCTGGACGACGTCGAGCGGGTGGCGCCGATGGTGCTGGCCCACCGAACCAAGCCCGCCGCCGGCTCGCGGCGCGGCCTCGCCGAGATCGGGGAGATCCTCCGCAGCGCCGGTGACGGCTCGACCCGGGGCGGTCGCTGAGGTGGCGGCGTCGATCCGGCCCGAACGGTCGTCGCGGGTGTCCCTCGAGCCCCCCCCGGGACGCCAGCACCGTCTGGTTCACGGCGATCAGGAGGTGGTGGTCACCGAGGTCGGCGCCACCTTGCGCGCCTACCTGGTCGGCGGGCGGCCGGCGATTCTCGGCTTCGACGAAGCCCAGCTGGCGAGCCATGCCCGCGGGCCAGATCCTGATGCCCTGGCCCGGCCGGGTCGGCGACGGCCGGTACCGCTGGGGGGGGTCGACCACCAGCTGCCCCTCGACGAGCCCGGGCTCGGCAATGCCATCCACGGGCTGGTCCGCTGGGTCAATTGGGTGAGCGAGGCGCACTCCGACGGCCGGCTGGTGATGCGCCACCGGTTGCACGCACGCGTCGGCTATCCGTTCTGCCTGGACCTGGTGGTGAGCTTCGGGCTGGACGGAGACGGGCCTGGAGGCGACCTTGGCGGCGACCAACGTCGGCGAAGGGCCGGCGCCCTTCGGCGCCGGGGCCCATCCCTACCTCACGGTCGGATGCCGGTGCCGTCGACGGCTGGATGCTCCGGCTGCCCGCGGAGACGGTGCTGCACGCCGACGGGAGGATGCTGCCCGGCGGGCCGCGGCGCCGGTGCAGGGTACCGAGCTCGACTTCCGGGTGGCCCGCCCGATCGGCGCGACCCGGCTCGACACCGCCTTCACCGACCTGGTGCGCGACCCGGACGGCTGCGTCCGGGTCAGCCTGGAGTCCCCGGAGGGGCGGAGGCTCGTCCTCTGGGCGGACCGGGGCTTCCCCTGGCTCCTGCTCTTCAGCGGGGACGCGCTGGCGGCCGGCGAGCGGCGGCGCGGGCTGGCCGTCGAGCCGATGACCTGCCCCCCGACGCCCTGCGGAGCGGGGAGGATGTCATCAGCCTTCAGCCCGGCGAGACGACGACCGCGAGCTGGGGGATCGACGTCACCGGGTTCCGCGACTGATCCAGGTCTGAGGCGGCGCCTCAGCGCCCGGTCGTCGCCACCGCGAGCGCGTTCGCGGACACCCCGGCCCTGACCGCATCCAGGGCCAGCCCGATCGCCCCCAGCATCTCGGCGCGCTCGCCGAGGGCGCAGGGCACGACCTCCAGGGCCCGGGCGGCGGCCGGCACGGCCCGCTGCGCCAGGGTCTCGCGCACCGGGCCGAAGAGGAGGTCGCCGGCCAGCGTCAGCTCACCGCCCACCACGACCCGCTGGGGGCTGAGGAGGTTGCAGACGTCGGCGATGACGACGCCGAGGGCGTGGCCGGCGTCCGCGAACGCCCGCCGGCAGCGCGCGTCCCCCCGGTCGGCGAGGTCGAGGACCCGGGGGATGGTCAGCTCGTCACCGTAGGTGCCGCGCAGCATCTCGAGGAAGCTGTCGACCCCGACCACGGTGTCCAGGCATCCGCGGTTGCCGCAGCGGCAGAGCTGTCCGTACTGGTCGATGCTGATGTGGCCGATCTCGCCGGCGGTCCCCGCGGCGCCGCGGTACAACCGGCCGCCGATGATCAGCCCGGCGCCGACACCGGTCGCGATGTTGAGGTAGACGAGCTCGGTGAAGCCGCGACCCGCTCCGAAGCGGAGCTCGCCGAGAGCACCGAGGTTGCCGTCGTTGTCGACGACCACGGGAAGGCCGAAGAGGTCGCGGAGAGTGCTCGGCGCCTCCAGCCCCGCCCAGCGGTGGAGGATGGCGTGCCAGCCGACCCTCCCCGAGGCGGGGTCGATGGGTCCGGGGAGCCCGACCCCGGCCTGGATCAGGTCGCTGCGCAGCGACGCCGGCCCTGGCGAGCAGGCGGTCCGCCATCTCCAGCGCCTCGGCGCAGCTCTCCTCGACACCGAGGTCGAGCGGCAGCGGGCGCTCCTCGTCACCGAGCAGCCGCCCGCTCAGGTCGGCGATGCCGACGCGCACGTGACGGTGGCCGAAGTCGACGCCGATGACGGCGTTCGACGAGCGGCCGATGATCGCCTCGAGGCCTCCCCGGCCGCCGCTCTGCTGGTCGCGGATCCGCACCAGCCCGCGACGGCGCAGCTCCCCGACCAGGTTCGACACCGTGGCCCGGGAGAGGTCGGTGCGCCGGGCCACCTCAGCCTGGCTCACCCCGCCGTCTCTGCTGATGGCCTCGAGGATGATCCGCAGGTTGGTCTCGCGCAGGGCACGCAGAGCGCCTCCCTGCCGGGGCGCCAGCGTGGCGGCGGTGGGGACGCGGCCGAACTCATCGTTATCAGACATTGAACGCGTCGTGGTCCTAAGGATGGGCTGCCCCCGCCCAAGAATGGGTGGATCGGGAAGGAGTCGCTGCGATCCGCGTGAAGGGTAACCGACCCCTATGGGTGGTGGCAACCCGTGGCGTAATGTTCAAAGTATTGACGATATCACCCTAGTGGGTGATCTTACTGTCCAAAGCTTGACAATCGGCGAGGCCCACCCTCAGAACTCCGTCGCGGCTGGCCAGCTTTGCCGGCCCGACCCCCGCGAGGGGGAGAAACCTGCGCCGCGACGCTGCCGGAGGCTCGTGGCGGCAGGATTCAGAATAGTTCCGGCTGGGAGGTAGTAGTCGCATGAACGTGGCAGGCAAAATCGGAGCCGGTCGTCGTCCTGGCGGGCGGGCAATCTGGCTCATCGCTGCCGGCGCGGCCCTCGTGGGCGCGGCCTGCGGCTCGACGTCGACCCCGTCGTCGTCGTCGGGCACGGGCTCGCTCGGGAGCAAGACCATCCCGTCGGTGAGTGTCACCACCTTCAGCAGTGACATCGCCTCGACGATGTCGCAGTTCAAGGCGCTGACCGAATACGCGACCCAGAACAGCAACTCCCTCCAGGTGGGGGTGATCCTGCCCGACACGACGTCGTCGACACGCTACGTGGACTTCGATGCCCCGTATCTGACCGACGCCTTCGCCGACGCGGGATACACCGAGTCCCAGTTCAGGATCGACAACGCCCAGGGCAGTGACTCGACCGAGCTGGACGACGCGACCGCTGACATCAACCTGGGGGCCAAGGTTCTGGTGATGGACCCGCTCGACGGACCGACCGGAGTTGCCATCGCGCAGCTCGCCGAGTCCAAGGGCGTGACCATGATCAGCTACGACCGGGCCACCTTCCAGGGCTCGAACACCTACTACGTGAGCTTCGACAACGAGAAGGTGGGTGAGCTGATCGGCACCAACTTCCTCAGCTGCCTGACCTCGGAGAACGTCTCCAACCCCCAGGTCTTCGTGCTGAACGGCGGTGAGGACACCGACCCGAACGCCATCTCCTTCGCCGAGCGGCTACAACAAGGTGGTCTGGGGCCAGGAGGCCAAGACGGTCACCGGTGGTGTGAAGAGCACCTCTGGCGGCGCGACCCTGGTCGGCGAGAACTTCGCGCCCGGGTGGAGCAACACCCAGGGCGGCGACGATCTTCCAGCAGGAGTTCACCACCAACCCGTCGATCAACGCCTCGATCGAGGCCAACGACGGGCTGGCCGGCGCCGTGATCGCCGACCTCCAGAGCGGATGGAGTGAAGGCCGGGACCTTCCCGACCACCGGACAGGACGCAACCGCCCAGGGGATGGCCTACATCCTCGAGGGGTGGCAGTGCGGCTCCGTCTACAAGGCCGTGTACAAGGAAGCCCAGGACGCCGTGGCGATGGCCACCATCCTGCTTTCCAAGCAGACCGTTCCGTCGGCGCTGCTGAACGGGACCACGACCGACCCCGCCGAACTCGAGCATCACTGAGCCGGCATCCCTGCTGACCCCGGTGTGGGTCAACGCGGCGAACATGGAGAGCACGGTGGTCAAGGACGGTTTCGACACCGCCTCCGCCATCTGCGCTCTGGCCGGTGCCACGCTGTGCACCAAGGACAGCATCTCGTAGCCTGACTGAATCCCATCCTCGGCAGCGTCGCCGGGTCGCCCGCAAGGTGCGGCTAGCGGCCCGGCCGACGCCGGCCCGGACCCCCGGGCGGCCCCCGTCGGGACCGCCCGGGGAGGCCCGTGGGGCCCCGGGATGGGCGGGGGTTGGGTGCTGTTTCTCCTCCACCGCGCGAAGACACGTCATGATCCACTCCAAGTGAGATGAGCGAGCCGAGCACGATGACCCCAGGCCGAGAGCGCCGCAAACGGCGCGGAACCGCTGCTCAAGCTGCGGGGGATCGACAAGCACTTCGGTGCGGTGCAGGCGCTGTACGGGGTGGACCTGGATCTGCCGGCGGGGCAGGTGACCGGTCTGTGCGGGGACAACGGCGCCGGCAAGTCGGTGCTGACCCGGTGCATCGCCGGGGTCCACCAGCCGGACCACGGGCAGATCTACTTCGAGGGCCGGCCGGTGCACATCCGGGGAGCCCGGGACGCGGCCGAGCTGGGGATCGAGACGGTGTACCAGGACCTGGCCCTGGCCGACAACCTGGACATCGTCCAGAACATGTTCCTGGGCCGGGAGCGGCTGCGCCGCCAGCTGCTCGACGAGGACAGCATGGAGCGGGCGGCGGCCGAGACCCTGAGCAGCCTGCGGGTGACCACGGTGCGCTCGATCCGGCAGCCGGTGGCCTCGCTCTCGGGAGGCCAGCGCCAGTCGGTGGCGGTGGCCAAGGCGGTGATGTGGAACTCCAAGGTGGTGCTGCTGGACGAGCCCACCGCGGCGCTCGGCGTGGTCCAGACCCGGATGGTGCTGGACCTGGTTCGCCGGCTCCGGGACCGAGGTCTGGCGGTGATGGTGATCTCGCACAACCTGAATGACGTCTTCGAGGTGGCGGACCGGCTGGCGGTGCTCCACCTGGGCCGGATGGTGGCCGAGGGGCCGGTGTCCAACTTCGACCGGCAGAGCACGGTGGAGTACATGACCACCGGGGGCTCGGGCCGGACGGCGGCTGCCAACGGGGGTCGGGGCTGAGCCATGGCGCGCATCGAGAACGAACCTGTCGCACCGATCGAGGCGGTTGACCTCACCGCCGCCGTGTCGACGCCCGCGCCGAGCTGCCGCCGGAGGTCCTGGCCCAGAGCCTGGGCGAGTATCTGCGCGGCTACTGGGTCGCGGGTGCGCAGCGGGGACAGCGGGATGCTCCCGGTCATCGTCGGCCTGGTGGCGGTTGCGGTCATCTTCGAGACCACCACGCCCGAGAACGCCTTCCTGCGGCCGAGCAACCTGGTCTACCTCTTCCAGGAAAGCACCATCTACATGGTCCTGGCGATGGCCGAGATCTTCATCCTGCTGCTCGGCGAGATCGACCTCTCCATCGGCTACGTGGCCCTCTTCGGAGGTGTGGTCACCTGGAGGCTGGTGCAGGTGCCCAGCCCGGCGTGGCCATGGTGGGCGGCGATCCTCGCCTCACTCTTCTTCTGCGGCATCGTCGGCGCGATCCAGGGGACCCTGGTCGCCCGCCTCAAGATCCCCTCCTTCGTCGTGACCCTGGGCGGCCTGCTGCTCTTCCGGGGCATCGTGGTCATCATCCTCGGAGGAGCGGACGGCCTCTTCTCGATCAGCTCCACGATCCCCAATCAGGCGGCCATCTACAACCTGGTCCAGGCCAACCTCGACCCCACCGTCAGCTGGATCGCCATGGCGGTCGTGGTGGTCGCGGTCGGCGGCGGGATGTGGATGCGAGCGGCCTCCCGGCGGCGCGGCGGGCTCGTGGCTCCGCCCCGGAGCGTGGTCGGCGCTCCGGATCGGCATGCTCGCCGCGGTCGGGATCGCGGTGGTCGCGATCTGCGACGTCAACCGCGGCGTCGCCATCACCATCGACGGGGTTCCCTGGGTGGTCCCGATCGTGCTCGGCGTGCTCGCACTCTGGACGGTGCTGCTGCAGCGGACCCGCTACGGACGCTACGTCTACGCGATCGGGGGCAATCCCGAGTCGGCGCGCCGCGCCGGCGTCAACGTCGCCTCCATCCGCACCTGGGCCTTCGTCCTCTCCGCGGTCACCGCGGGCTTCGCCGGGATCCTGCTCGGCTCCTTCTTCTATGGCCAGTACAGCACCAACCTGGCGGACGGCAGCCAGCTGGTCCTCTACGCGGTCGCTGCCTCGGTGATCGGCGGCACCAGCCTCTTCGGCGGGCGGGGCAAGACCATCCACGGCGTCCTCGGTGGCCTGGTCATCGGCGGCATCGTCTACGGCATGGCCCTGCTCGGGCTCCAGGTGGAATGGGAGCTGATCGTGACCGGCGCCGTGCTCGTTCTCGCCGTGCTCATCGACGTCCTGTCGCGACGCGGGGCCGGAACCGGAGGTCCAGAACGTGCCTGAGACGGAACCGCTGCTGAAGCTGCGGGGGATCGACAAGCACTTCGGTGCGGTGCAGGCGCTGTACGGGGTGGACCTGGATCTGCCGGCGGGGCAGGTGACCGGTCTGTGCGGGGACAACGGCGCCGGCAAGTCGGTGCTGACCCGGTGCATCGCCGGGGTCCACCAGCCGGACCACGGGCAGATCTACTTCGAGGGCCGGCCGGTGCACATCCGGGGGGCCCGGGACGCGGCCGAGCTGGGGATCGAGACGGTGTACCAGGACCTGGCCCTGGCCGACAACCTGGACATCGTCCAGAACATGTTCCTGGGCCGGGAGCGGCTGCGCCGCCAGCTGCTCGACGAGGACAGCATGGAGCGGGCGGCGGCCAGACACGCTGAGCAGCCTGCGGGTGACCACGGTGCGCTCGATCCGGCAGCCGGTGGCCTCGCTCTCGGGAGGCCAGCGCCAGTCGGTGGCGGTGGCCAAGGCGGTGATGTGGAACTCCAAGGTGGTGCTGCTGGACGAGCCCACCGCGGCGCTCGGCGTGGTCCAGACCCGGATGGTGCTGGACCTGGTTCGCCGGCTCCGGGACCGAGGTCTGGCGGTGATGGTGATCTCGCACAACCTGAATGACGTCTTCGAGGTGGCGGACCGGCTGGCGGTGCTCCACCTGGGCCGGATGGTGGCCGAGGGGCCGGTGTCCAACTTCGACCGGCAGAGCACGGTGGAGTACATGACCACCGGCGGGCTCGGGACGGACGGCGGCCGCCAATGGGGGTCTGGGCTGAGCCATGGCGCGCATCGAGAACGAGCCTGTCGCACCGATCGAGGCGGTTGACCTCACCGCCGCCGTCGACGCCCGCGCCGAGCTGCCGCCGGAGGTCCTGGCCCAGAGCCTGGGCGAGTACCTGCGCGGCTGGTGGGCGCGGGTGCGCAATGGCGACAGCGGGGTGCTCCCGGTCGTCATCGGCATCGTCGGCATCGCCATCGCCTTCCAGATCCTCAACGGCCGGTTCCTCGAACCGCTGAACCTGGTCAACCTCTTCTCCCAGAGCACCATCTACATGGTCCTGGCGATGGCCGAGATCTTCGTGCTGCTGCTCGGTGAGATCGACCTCTCCGTCGGGCCTGGTCATGGGCCTGGCCGCGGTCGTCGTCTGCGAGCTGGTGCAGCCGTCCGTGCCCTGCAGCGCCGCCGCCGCGGCGATCGGCAAGTGCCCGATCAGCGGCCCGGGCTGGCCGTGGTGGGCGGCGATCGCCGTCACGCTGCTCATCTGTGCGGGCATCGGCGCCATCCAGGGGAGCCTGGTCGCCCGGCTGCGCATGCCGGCCCTGGTCGTCACCCTCGGCGGCAGCCTGATCCTCGAAGGCGTGACCTTCATCATCCTGAGCAGCTCGGGGCTGGTCTCGATCACCGAGCGGCGGTTCTTCAACGAGCTCGCCATCTACGACATCTTCAATGGCAGGTTCGCCCCGCTGGTCGGGTGGGTCGCCCTGGTCGTGGTGGTGGTGGCGGCCGCCGCGTGGCTCTGGCTGCGCGACGCGAGCCGGCGTCGCAGCGGCCTGGTGGCCCCCCCGGCGGGGCTCACGGTGGCCAAGATCGGCCTCATCGCCGGCGGCGGGCATCCTGATCGTCTTGATCTGCAACATCAACCGCGCCCACGTCGGCATCATCGAGGGGGTCCCGTACATCATCCCGATCGTGCTGGCGGTGCTCGGTCTCTGGACCCTGCTGCTGCAGCGAACCCGATTCGGACGTTACGTCTACGCGATCGGCGGCAACGCCGAGGCCGCCCGGCGAGCCGGGGTCAGCCTGCCGTCGATCCGGACCTGGTCCTTCGTCCTCGCCTCGGTCACCGCCGGGGTCGCCGGCGTCCTCTTCGCCTCCTGGCAGGTCGAGTTGACCAGCAACATCATCAAGGCCGCCAACACCTACGTGCTGCTGGCGGTGGCGGCCGCGGTCATCGGCGGGACCAGCCTCTTCGGTGGCCGGGGCAAGACCCTGCACGGGATCCTGGGCGGGCTGGTGATCGGCATGATCTACAACGGGCTGTATCTTCTCTCCGTGCCCAGCTGGTGGATCGACGTGGCGACCGCAGGCGTTCTGCTGGCGGCGGCGATCGTCGACGTGGTCTCCCGGCGCGGAGCCACCAGCGGGAGCGTCGCCCGGTTCTGACCGGCCCTCAGGCCCCGGCCTCGGCGGCGGCCGGCGCCACCCAGCCGGCAACCGTGGCCGCGCCCGGTCCGCCCGCCGCGATCACGCCCGGGCCTCAGCGGAAGCCGTACAGGCCCTCGTGGAAGTCACCGGTGGTGATCCAGCGCTCGATCACCAGGTCCACCACCCGGTCGTCGACCTCGGTCGCCCCGAGCACCCGGGCGTTGCCCTCGATCGCCTCGAGCACCTGGCCACGGACGAACTCGGGGATCCGGGAGAAGCGCTCGACCGCCGAGTTGGTCCACGGCAGCCCATCCCGCTCCCGCTCCTGAATGGCGTGGGAGACCCGACCCCACAGCTCGTACTTCACCTCCATCTCGCGCGGCGTGATGGTGGTGCCGAGACCGAGCTTGTGGGCCGTCCACTCCACCCGCCAGCGGGTCAGCTCGCGGCAGAAGTCGGGGACGTCGGCGAGCCGCGCCTCGGCCTCCGGCGTCCAGGTGAAGCGAAGCTCCTCGCCCCGTTCACTCAGCGGATGCCCGTAGCCGAGCTTCTTCCCGAGGGTTCGCAGGAAGAGGGCGGTGATCTCCTCCTGGCGCTTGACGGCCCGCTCCTCGGCGACACCGCGCACCAGGGCCTCGCCCCGCCGCGGGTCCCCGTGTGACCAGATCTCGGCACGCTCCCTGACCACCGCCTCGGCGTCGGGTGACCACCGGGGACCGTCCGGCGCGGCGACCGCCGGGGCCTGCCCCTCCGCCTCGCCGGCGTCCCCGGAAGGGGCGGGCGCAGAGATGGTCCCGGCGACCGGGCAGGCGGCCACGTCGGCGCCGGCTGCCCGATGATGCGCGCCGGTGAGGTGAGGCGACTCGCCTCCCGCGTGGGGATACGGACAGCGGGCCGCCTCGCTCTCTGATTCGAGAGGAACGTTCAGCTCATTAGACGCACGTGCGGAGCTAGCCACGCTTAGGTCCTCCGGCCCATCAAGAACGCACCCATGTGGCTTATGTTCCTACAATTGCTTGGAGCCTCGCAGTGAGGTGGTAGAGGGGGCGCGCGCGGCGCCGGGGACAGGGATCGAGGACAAGATGACCGCCATCGATGGCTACTCCAACCTGTATGTCCCGCTGGACAACTCCGAGCATTCGGACGCGGCGGCGGGGCTGGCGATCGAGCTGGCGTCGGCCTGGGGGGCCCGCTGCGTCGGCATGCACGCCTACGCGGCGCGGATGCACGACTTCCGGTTCAAGCAGATGGAGTACACCCTCCCCGAGGAGTACCAGGACGAGGCCGAGCTGCTCCGGCAGCGCCGGATCCACGACTCCCTGATCACCACCGGCCTGGAGCTGATCAGCGACAGCTACACCGACGTGATGCGGTATCGCTGCCTGGAGCGGGGGGTGGAGTTCGAGGCCCGGCGCCGGGACGGGCGCAACTGGGAGGAGATCGTCGCCGACGTCGCCGAGGTGAAGCCGGACCTGGTGGTGATGGGCGCCCTCGGCACCGGCGCGGTCCGCGAGTTCGAGCCTCGGCTCGGTGGCCGAGCGAGTCCTCCGCCGCCTCCGCACCGACGTCCTCCTGGTCCGCGACCTGGACTGGCAGCGTGAGGGCGACATCGTGGTGGCCGTCGACGGCTCGCCCCAGAGCTTCGCCGGCCTGCGCGCCGCCATCGAGCTGGGCCGCCGGTTCCAGCGGCGGGTGGAGGCGGTCGCGGTCTACGACCCCTACCTCCACTACGCCGTCTTCAACGGGATCGTGGACGTGCTCAGCGAGAAGGCGAGCAAGGTCTTCCGCTTCAAGGAGCAGGAGGCGCTCCACGAGGAGATCATCGATACCGGGCTGGCCAAGATCTACGAGTCCCACCTCCGGGTGGCCCAGGCCACCGCGCGCGAGGCGGGGATCGAGCTGCCCATCACCCTCCTCGACGGCAAGGCGTTCGACCGGCTGCTCCGCCACTGCCGCGAGCGGAAGCCGTGGCTGCTGGTGATGGGTCGGATCGGCATCCACTCCAACTCCGGCATGGACCTGGGGAGCGCCACCGAGCAGCTGATCCGATCGGCTCCCTGCAACCTGCTGGTGGTCAGCGGGACCTACCTCCCTCCCCTGGACGTGCGCGCCGACGCCTCGGTGGTCTGGACGCCCGAGGCCGAGGAGCGGATGGAGAGGGTCCCGGCCGGGGTGCGCGGCCTGGCCCGCACCGCCGTGCTCCGGTGGGCCACCGAACGCGGCCACAGTGTGGTGGCGAGCGGGGACGTCGACGAGGCGCTCGACGAGCTGATGCCCTTCCAGAAGAGGATGCGGGTGATCGCCGAGGCGCGCACGTCGCTGGAGGGCGCGGAGCGGGCGATGATCGACGAGCCGGCCGCCGACGAGACCAGGGCCATCTGCCGGGTCTGCGGCTACGCGGCTCGGGTGGAGCATCCGTCGCAGTGCCCGGTCTGCGGTGCCGGAGCCGGCGAGTTCGAGGCGCTCGACGTCGCCGCCCTGCGCGAGGCCGCCGGCGAGGAGGGCGATGCCGCGGAGACCGGCTTCGACGGGCACAAGCTGGGCTGGACCCTGGAGGCCCGCCGGCTGCTCCAGCAGCTCCCGGCCGGCTACCTCCGGCGCCGCGTCAAGGCGATGGTGGAGAAGCAGGCGCGCACCCGCAGGCTTCCCGCGATCACCGCCGAGGTGGCAGAGCCATTCGTGCGCCCGGAGCTGGACGCCCTCGACGCGGGCGCGGGGCCGCACCGCGCCCCCCTCGGCGTCGAGGCCCACACCGGCCCCCACGTCTCGCCGCGCCGGCTGCCCTGGAGCGCGGAGGCGGAGGAGCGGCTGGACCGGATCCCGGCGGGATTCCTCCGCAACCTCGCCGCCGAGCAGATCGAGCGCCTGGCCATCGCCCTGCACGCCCCGGAGGTGGAGATCCTCCATGCCGAGGCGGGTATCGCCGAGGCGCGGGCCCGGATGCGCGAGCGGCTGGAGGACGGCCCCGCGGCGGTCGCCGGAGGCGGCTGCCCGGTGGACGCCACGGCGGGCGGCGCGATCGCCCCGGTGGCCTCCGGCTGCCCGGTGCACGCCGGGGCCGAGTCGCCGCCGGCTCACCACCACGCCCAGCGGGTGGCGCACGCGGCGGGGGAGGAGAGCGCGCGGACAGACTACGACCACGGCCTCAACGAGGTGAGCGCACCGGTGGTGGAGATGCTGGGGCGGCGCCTGACCTCGGCCGAGGCCGCCGGCCTCGGCCACCCTGACGCCCCGGCATGATCGACCCGGGGGCGCTCGGGCTGATCGCCGGCGCAGCCGCCTCCCCCCACGCCGCGATGGCGGCCGGGCAGATGCTCGGGTTCACCGTCACCATCCCCCAGTTCCCGGGCATCGGCGACGCCTGGCTGGTCGGCGCGCTCTTCCTCGCCCACATCGCCATCGCCGAGTTCTCGGTGGGAGCCATCACCCTCGCGGCCGCGATGGAGGGGTACGCGCTGCGCAGCGGCAGGGCCGACGCCCGCCGCTACGCGCGGGCCGCGGCCAACAGCTACTACCTCGTCTTCAGCCTGGGGGCGACCTTCGCCATCTTCGCGGTGGTCGCGCTGGTCGGGCTCTTCGGGAATGGCGCCGGCACCCTGATCAACCGGTTCCTGCCCCTGGTGGGGCTCGCCTTCGGCCTCTTCGTGGTGCTGGCCCCGCTGCTGGTCTGGTACCGCAACAGCTTCGGCCGGATGCGCGACCGCAACCACTTCCTGCTCGGCTGCAGCGTGGCCGCCATCCAGACCCTCTTCATGGTGCTGATCGTCGGGCTGGACGGCTTCCTGATCACCCCCGACAACGCCAGCTTCGCCTCGGTCCTCAACCCGGTCTACGTCCCGCTGCTGATCCACCGGCTGATCGGCAACGTGGGCTGGACCGCCCTGCTCCTCGCCGGCCTGGCCACCCTGCTGGCCTGGCGCAGCACCGACGCGGAGGAGCACCGGTTCCAGTTCTGGGCGGCCCGGGTCAACCTGCGGATCGGCCTGGTTGCCACCCTGCTGATGCCGATCGACGGTTTCGTCCTGGTGCTGGTCCTGCACAACGTCCAGTTCGGCTACTTCGACAGCCTGGTCGGCGCCTACGGCAACTACATGATCGCCCAGGAGGCGCTGGTGGGGGCCATCCTGGTGGGCGGCAACCTCGCCCTCGCCGGTGAGAACGGCGGCTTCCGCAGCTCGCGCTTCGCTCAGGCGGCGACCCTGATCACCGCGGTCGGCATGGTGGTCGCCTGCCTGCCGGCCTCGGTGATCACCCCCGGCATCCTCGCCCTCCGCTACGTCGGTCTGGGCCTCGCGGTGGTGGTCACCGCCGTCCACGTGGTTCTCCGCTGGAACCCGAGCGGGCTGCTGATCCAGGCGGTGCGCGGGGTGACCCTGCGCCGCAGCCTGGTCCTGGTCGGGGTCGTCTCCATGGTGACCGCCCTCTACATGGGCTTCATCAAGGAGCAGGCGCGGGGTGACTACGTCGTCTACGGGGTGCTCACCCAGTCGAGCGCCCACGGCCGTTTCCTCCCGCCCACGAGTGACTACCCATGAGCCCCGTCGACGCGCTGCGGCTGCTGGCAGCGGCTCCCCTGACCCCCGGGCGCGAGGCCGACTTCGAGTCCTTCTGGTACTACACCATCCTGGGCGCGGGCATGACCGTGCTGGTGGTGATGGGCGCGTGGTGGGTGTTCCACGGGGTGCGCCCGATGTGGCGCGACGGCCACCACCTGGCGGCGGTCCTGGTCAGCGGCGCCGCCGGGTTCTTCTGCGTCCTCTTCCTCTCGATGGCGCTGAGCGCCCTGATCGGGGCCACCAACCATCCGATGACCCCGCCCCCCTTCCAGCTGGGATCGTCGGGATGAGCAGTCGCATCAGCCGCCGCCAGTTCATGGTCAGGGGAACCGGCGCGATGGCCGGCCTGATCACCGCCATGCTCTCGGTCCCGGCGGTCGGCTTCCTGCTCAGCCCGCTCTGGGCCGCGACCAAGGAGATCTGGGTCGACGTCCAGGGTGGCCCCATCGACGATGTCCCCGAGGGCCTCCCCACCGCGCGGATCGCCGCGGTCCCGCTCGGCAGCGGCCCCCCGGCGCCCCCCGTCAACCGGATCGTCTACGTCACCAAGTACCAGGGCAAGCTGTACGCCTTCTCCAACATCTGCACCCACATGCAGTGCGACGTGCACTGGGAGCCGTCCCTCGACCTCTTCGAGTGCCCCTGTCACGGCGGTCTCTACGCCATCACCGGACGCAACGTGGGCGGCCCCCCGCCCCAGCCCCTTCCCCAGTGGGTGCACCGGGTCTACACCGGCGCCGACGGCAAGCAGTACCTGCAGATCGCCAACCGCCTCGAGGAGCAGATCTGATGGCGAGCGACGGCGCGCCGCGGGGGCGGAGCCGATGAGCGACCGCACGGTGGGAACCGACGTCCCCGGAGTGGCCGCGCCCGAATCCAACGGAACGGCCCCCACCGAGGAGCGGGGCGACTTCATCGGCATCGTCCCCGAGCCCGTGCTCGGACCGTTCCGGCGCAGCTGGGCCTGGTTCGACGATCGCACCGGGATCAGCGGCCTGCTCTACAAGGGTCTGTATGAAGCCGTCCCCAAGCAGGGCGGCTGGGCCTACACGCTGGGCAGCGCGACCCTGGTGGTGATCATCGTCCAGTTCTTCACCGGCATCTTCCTGCTCCTCGCCTACGTCCCCTCGGTGACCCAGGCCTACTCCAGCCTGCTCTACCTGCGCACCAACGACCTCTTCGGCGACTGGATGCGCGGCATCCACCTCTGGGGCGCCTACATCCTCATGCTGCTGATCGGGGCCCACGCCCTGCGCACGTTCATCTCGGCGAGCTACAAGAAGCCCCGCGAGCTGAACTGGATCAGCGGGGTCATGCTGTTCTTCCTGGTGCTGGCGATGGCCATCACCGGGGCGATGCTGCCCTGGGATCAGGCCTCCTACTGGACCGCGGTGGTGGTCACCAACATCCCGCACTACCTGCCCGTCATCGGCAACGGGGTGAGGACGCTGTGGAGGGGTGGGGACTTCGTGGGCCCGGTGACCCTGACCCGGACCTTCGCCCTCCACATCTGGGTGCTCCCCGCCCTGCTCCTCGGCCTGATCGGCGGCCACCTCTACCTGCTCCGGCGCCACGGCGAGTTCGGCTCCTGGGTCAACTACCGGACCACCACCGGCGACCCCGAGCGGGAGGTCGCCGAGCGGGTCCGTCACGCCGAGCCGCCCTACCCCACCCGTGGGGCCGAGCCGCAGTTCTCGGTGCCCAGCGAGACCGTCGACTTCTTCCCCGATCAGCTCTTCAAGGACACGCTGGTGTCCCTGGTGCTGGTCGTCTTCATCTTCGTCATGGGACTCATCTCGGGGGCGCCCCTGGACGGGCCCGCCAATGCCGCGACCCTCACCTACGTGCCGACACCGGAGTGGTTCTACCTGCCGCTGGACCAGCTGCTGGTCTTCTTCCCCACCGCGCTGGTCGGCTTCGGCGTCTTCGTGGTGGTGGGCATCGCGGCCACCCTGATGCTGGCGCTGCCCTTCATCGACCGCAACCCGGAGCGCCACCCGATCCGCCGCCCCGACGTGCTGATCCCGGCCTTCTTCCTCATCGGCACGGTCATCTACCTCGCGATGCTGGGCGTCAACCGCCTCTACAACCTGTGATCCACGTGCCATGCAGCATCTGATCCTGACCCTCAGCACCACCAGCGTCCCCGGCACGGTGCTCACCAACACCGTGATGGTCGGCGTCGTGGCGCTGCTCCACGTGCTCTTCGCCACCTTCCTGATCGGCTCCTGCACCCTGGTGGCGCTGAGCGAGGGGATCTCGATGGTGACCCACGACGAGCGCCATGAGCGGCTCGCCCGCAGCCTGGTGCACGCCTGGGGCTACATCTTCTCCACCGGGGCGGCAATCGCCATCTTCTTCGTGATCTTCGTCCTGGTCGGGGTGTGGGGCCGCTTCTTCGTCACCTTCCAGCAGTTCACCTTCTGGGTCTGGTTCTTCGAGGCCCTCACCTTCGTCGGGGAGATCGCCCTCCTCTACACCCTCTACGCCAACTGGGAGCGGATGCGCGCCTACCGGCTGGCCCGGTTGGGCATGGTCCTGCTGCTCAACATCGACCAGTGGTTCCAGATGTTCTTCATCGACGTCATCGCCTCGCAGATGCTGAGCCCCACGGTCCAGGGCGCCACCGACAACACCAGCTACCTGCTCCAGTTCCTCAACCCGACCAACCTTCCCCTCACCGTCCACCGGACCATCGGCAACATCGCCTGGGCGGGGGCCATCGTCACCGCCGTCGCCGCCTACCAGTACCTGCGGGTGACCCGCCGCCAGGAGGCGACCGCGCTGGTGCCCGGGCGGCGCGCGCCGGTGCGGGCCCTGGGGGCGATGCCCGAGGGCGAGCTGGTGCGCGAGCGCAACCGTGAGGCCGCCTACTGGGACTGGGCCGGGCAGTGGGGGATGCTGTTCGCCTTCGGCTTCACCATCGTCCAGATCTGGGTCGGCTACAGCTACGCCAAGGAGATCCAGCTCCACTCCCTGGACAGCTGGTACCAGATGATGTACGGCTGGATCTCCAACATCTTCCTGGCCCAGTTCGCCGGGGTGGGGCTGATCTTCATCTTCGGGGTCGCCTACTTCTGGCGCCGCCTCAAGGCGGCCGGCGAGCACGTCACGGCCCGGCGTCAGCAGATCGCGCTGGTCCTGCTGATCCTGCTCTGGCTGTTCGGGATCCAGCCCGCCTGGCTGGCCGGCTCCTACCCCGACATCGTGGCCGCCCATCTCGCCAAGCCGTTCTGGGATGGCGGTCTCGAGGACCCGCTCGGCTTCTTCTTCCCCTGGAAGGTGATGGTGCTGATCGCGGACATGCTGATCGCGCTCTACGCGATCACCGCCTTCGTCCGGGCCCGGGTGCGCACCCCGATGACCATGGGCCAGGCGAGTCGCGGCAGCCAGCGGCTGCTGATCTCGATGGCGGTGGTGGTGGGCCTGATGATGCTGATCATGGGGATCATCCGGGAGAGCTCGCGGAGCCCCTACCTGGTCAACCAGAACATCACCATCAGCCACCAGGTGATCCTCCAGCAGCCCGCCCCCAACATCCCCCTCAGCCAGCGTCCGATCGGGCCATGAGCAGCCTGCCGCCCGCGTCCGATCCGGCCCAGACCACCGTCCCGCTGCAGCTGCCGCAGGGCAGCGTCGCCGTTCGCATGCGGGTGTTCGGCACCGCCGAGCAGGAGCTCACGGCCGCCGTCACCCCTCCCTGGCCGCAATGGATGCGCCGCCTCTACGAGGTGTATGCGCTGCAGAGCTCGCGCGTGGACGCGTCCAGGGGGGAGGTCGGCGTGGCCACCGCGCTGGCCGCGCTCAAGGAGCGGATCGCCCACCGCCTGGGGGCGGTCAGCTTCGTCTGCGCCCATCTCGAGGAGCTGGGATGGGAGGTCGCGGTGAGCGGCCCCGACGTGATCGCCTACCGGGTGACCGCCCCCGACGAGGCGCGCCAGACGATGGACGCCCATCAGCTGACCGGTGCGGTGATCGCCGTCGGTGACGTCGACGAGCAGGGTCGTGTCCGCCTCTACGAGCCGTGGGAGCTCTCCGCGGCGGGGGGAGCGGAGTGGGGGAGGGGAGATGGGTGAGCTGCTGATCCTGGAGGGCGAGCCGATGGTCGGCCGCATCCTGGAGCACAAGCTGCGCCGCGAGGGCCACGCGGTGACCTGGCTGCGGGCGGCCGCGCCGGCGGCGCCGGAGACGGACATCGCCCTGGTGGAGGTGGACCTCGGCGGCGACTCGCGGGCGTGGATGGCCGGCGGCGCGGCCCCCCGGGTGGGCTGGTTCGCCATCTGCGACCACGACGACGAGCCGGCCGCGCAGCGGGCGGTGCGCGCCGGCGCGGCCGGGGTCATCCGCAAACCCTTCAAGCCTACCGAGGTCGCGGCCCAGGTGAGGACCCTCCTCGAGGTGGGCGGATGACCGGGCTGCTGGCGCCCGAGCGGGCCCGGGCCCTGCCCGAGGCCGCGGCGGCCTCGAGCGTGGTGGTCACCGGCGCCGTCCGCCGCTACCCGGGGGGACGGAGCGTGGGCCCGATCGACATCGACGTCCGCGCCGGGGAGATCCTCGCCCTGATGGGATCGAACGGGGCCGGCAAGAGCACCCTCCTTCGCCTGATCGCGAGCGCCGACCGGCCCGATTCGGGGCGGGTGACCTGGTGGGGCGACCCCCGGTCGAGCCACGCCCGTCGCCGGATGGGGTACGCGGCCGACGAGCCCGTCGAGGAGACCTCGCTCTCGCCGCGCCAGTCCACCTACTTCTGGTGCCGGCAGTGGGTCCGCGAGCCGCGGCTGGCGCGGAGCCTGACCGCCGCGACGCTCGCCGACCTCGGCCTCGGCGACCGCGCCGACGAGCCGGTCGGGACGCTCTCCTACGGCCTGCGCCGGCGGCTGGCGCTGGCCCAGGCGCTCGCCCACCGCCCGGCTCTGGCCCTCTTCGACGAGCCCAGCGCGGGGCTGGACCCGGACGGGGTCGCGGTGGTCACGGCGGCGCTCCGCGCCCGCGCCGAGGCCGGCCAGAGCAGCGTGGTGGCGAGCAACGATCCCGAGTTCGTCGCCGGGCTCGCCGACCGGGTGGCCATGCTCCACCAGGGGCGCTGCCTCCGGGTGGCCCCCCTCCAGGAGCTGCTCGCCGAGGTGCCCCGCCGCCGCATCGTCGAGCTGCGGGTGGGCGAGGACGCGAACCAGGCGGCCCTCACCGTCGCGGTGGCGGAGCGGGTGGCCAGCCTCGCCGGGGTCCGTCTGGTGGCCGCCGCCGACGGCCTCGTGACCGCCGAGCTGGAGGAGGATGCCGCCCTCTCCCACCTGGTCGCCGCCGCCGACTCGATCGGCTCGGGGGTGCGCAGCCTCGAGGTGCGGCGCCCCGACCTGCGTGAGTGCTTCCACGCCCTGGTCGGCCGCGACGGCGGCGCCGAGCCGGTGGTCGCCGCCACCGGAGGCCGGGGATGAACGCGGCGGTGCCGCTCCCGCGTCGTGCCCGCTCGGTCGGGGGCCCCCGCCCGGCGGTGCTCGCCGGGCTGATGCCCCGGGGCACCCTGGGCCGCGAGCTGCTGGTGGTGGCCGCCCGGCGCCGCTCGCTCGCCCTCAAGGTCGGCATCCCGCTGGTCCTGGTGCTGCCGCTGATCGTGGGAGGGGCGCCCACCTTCTGGGCCGGGATGCTGCTCACCGTGCTGACCGCGATGGTCGGGGCGGTCGGGACGGCGGTGACCCTGGCCCGGGCCCGGCAGTCGGGGCTCCTGGTACGGCTCGCCCTGGTGCCGCGTCCCGGCTGGCGCGTGGTGGGGGGGGTGGTCGCGGCGGGAGCCCTGGTGGACCTCATCCAGCTCCTCCCCGTGATCCTGCTGGTGGCCATCGCCGGCGGCGCCGCCCCCCTGGCGTGGGCCGGCCTGGTGGTCGCCATGCTGGCCGGGCTGCTCACCGGAAGCCTGCTCGGCTGCGCCGTCGCCTGCCTCGCCGGTGGGGTCGGCGAGGTCCTCCTCGACGTCTGCGTCCTGCTCGCGCCGCTGCTCTTCTTCGGCGGCCTCTTCACCGGGGTGGCCCGGCAGGGGTGGGGCTGGACGGTGGCCATGATCGACCCCTTCGGCCAGCTCGGCAGCGCCTTCATCGGAGCCCTGGGGGGGACGCCGGCGTTCTCTCCGGTGACCGTCCTGCTGGTCAGCGCCGGCGCGATCGTGGTGGTCCTGGCCGGGCTCGGACTGCTCAGCCGGCCGATCCTGGAGCGCCGCTGAGGCGATCGCCGGCCGTGCTCCCAGGTGACCTCTCGCCCGCCCCGCGATCGCGCCGCGACCACCACCGGCTTCCCGGCGGGGTCGTCGCCCTCTCCCTCGCCGGCCTGGCGGTCCTGGTGACCGCCTGCGGCGGTCAGCCCACCCTCTCCGCCGCCCAGGTCGGGGTGCCGAGCGGCGCCCATCCGCGGACCCTGGCCTCGGCCACCTACAGCACCAGCCCGGACGGCGGCATCTACGTCAACCCCGACCCGATCCACGTGACCCTGCTGGGGCGGATCCCGATGGGCCCGCTCGCCGAGCAGCTCCATGCCCAGAAGACGTGGGCGCCGCTGGCGGGCCTCGGTGACCTGACCGCGGTGGGCTTCCGGCTCACCAACGCCGGTCTGGCGGGGAGCAGCCCCGAGCTCGACGACCTCCAGATCGCCTCCTCGTCCTGGGCGACCTGCGAGGCCGGCGCGGCGGCCGCGCTCTGCCCCCCCGGGCTGAGCCGGTCGACCTTCAATCAGTTCTACTACCCCGCCTACCCGCTCGCCGGGCTCAGCACCGTGGCCATCGACGGCAGCTGCTCGGTGAGCGTCGACCCCGGCCAGACCGTGACCGTGGTCCTGATCTACCCGCCGATCCGGACCACCACCTACGTGACCTGGGGTGAGTACGGCACCTTCGCGGTCGCTCTGCCCCTGGGCGGGGCGGTCCCCGACGCCACCCAGCTGCGTGCCAATATCTGCGTGCCTCCCGACACCACCCAGGGCACATGATCCCGCTGCCGGCCCGCGAACATCCCCCGGCCCGGGGCCGCTCCGCGGCCGCCGGCGACGGCGACGTGGCCACCGAGGTGGGGGCCGGCGCGGCGCCGCACTGGCGGGTGCACATCCCGACCGTGGACGAGAGCTGCGTCCGGCTGCGCTGCCGCCAGCCGGCCGGCGCCGGTCCCTGGCCGCTGAGCGTCGCCCTCACCGAGCTGGGACCGCTCGGGCTCCGGGTCACCGAGCGCTTCCGCTCGCTCGGCCGGGGCCGGGGCCAGCCCCTGGTTCACACCCAGGAGGCGAGCTGGTGCGGTCTTGCGGTCCATCTCGAGTCGCTGGTCAGCTCGGGCGGGACGGTGGTCGAGGCGGCCCTGGCGCTGCCCGGGATGGACGAGGTCGTGCTCCGGGTGGACGAGGACTCGTGGTGGGAGCTGGTCGACGTCTTCGCGACCGCGGTGGACGCCAGCCACGGGGCGCTGGTGGACGGTGAGCCGGTGGACCTCTCCCCGCCCGAGTCGCCGCGCGGCTGGCGGCGACGCGTCGGCGATCACCTGGCGCTCCTGGTCCCCTCGGGCACCGACGTGGGCTGGAGCCCGGCCGGCAGCCTCTACACGAGCCTGCCCTCGAGCCGGCTCGAGGTGGTGCTGAGGTGAGCCGTTGGGGGCTGGTCGCAGCCCAGCCGTCGGGAGCGCTCGGAACGCTGCTCACCGTTCACGACCGGCTGGGTGACGCCCTCCTCATCGTGCTCGTCGCCGGGGTCGTCCTCGCCGCCCTGGCGGTGCGCAACGACGGCATCCTGCCCACCGTCCGCTCCTACCTCTGGCTGGCCTTCGCCGCGGTGGTGCTGCAGGGCATCGGCGGGATCAGCCTGCTGGTCGCCGGGCAGCGCCCCGCCGAGGGACTGCACCTGATGTACGGGCCCCTGACCCTGGTCACCCTCCCGCTCGCCGTCCTCTTCGCCCGCGGGACGTCCCCGCGCCGCGAGGCGTGGACCCTGGTGGCCGGCTTCGTGGTGGCCCTCCTGCTGGCCTTCCGGGCCGTGTCGACGGGCTGAGCCCGGGTCAGGCCGAGACGGCCTCGGGGTCACCCGGCCCGGCGGCGCGGCGGGCGGGAAGGCCGGCGGCACAGCCGGCCGCGGCGAGCAGGCAGAGGCCGGCGCCGCCCAGGAAGGGGAGGGCCGGTGCGATCCCGTACAGGGTGCCCAGGATGCCCGCGCCGAGCGCCCCGCCGCCCGCCTCGAAGAACCCTCCCAGGCCCATGGCGCGCCCGCGGATCGCGGCCTCGGCGGAGTCGCCGACCACCGCGTAGAGGGTCGGCTCCACCACCACCCACGCGACCGCCTCCACCGTGCCCACCAGGAGGATGGGGTAGATGCTGCGCAACAGGGGATAGCTGGCCGCGCAGGCCGCGCCCACCACCAGCGCCGCGGGGACCAGCGCCCGCCGGTTGGCCCGGTCGCTCAGCCTGCCGGCGCGTCCGGCGAGGAGCAGGATCGGCACCGCGAAGAGGGAGATGGAGAGCCCGATCACCAGGCTGTCGTACCCGCGGGCGCTCAGGTACTGCGGCCAGACGACGTCGTACATGTTGAAGAGGGCGCCCACCGCGGCCAGGGTGGCCGCGGGGAGCAGCAGCGACCGGCGCAGCCACCACCGGGGCGGGGGAGGGCCGGCATCCGGCGACGCCGGGCCCGGATCCAGCCCCGCGCCCGCCGCCTCCCGGGGGTCGGGGAGGTGCGCCGGGGCCCCGGGATCGCCGGCGCTCGCCCCGGGCATCCCCTTGGTCTCCGGCATCCGCGCCAGGGTGCCCAACCCCGCCAGGACCGAGACCCCCGAGGCGGCGAAGATCCCCGAGTACTGCCAGAGGGCGATGGCACCCCCGACCGCGGGGCCGACCAGCAGACCCACCATCTCGCAGGCCTGGAGCTGTGCGTACCGGCTGCCCCGATGCCCCGCCGGGGTGAGGTCGGCGAGCGCGGTCCGAAGCGCCGGGAGGTACGCGCCGCTGGCCGCGCCCTGTCCCACCCGGAGCAGGGCCAGAAGCCAGAGCGGTCCCAGGTTGGCGAAGAGGGCGAAGGAGAGGATCGCGAACGCCAGCCGGCTCCCGATCAGCACCGGCTTGCGGCCGATCCGGTCGACGAGGTGACCGGCGGGCACCTGGGCCAGGGTGTTGGACACCAGCGGCCCGGCCACGAAGAGGGCGATGTCCGCCGAGCTGCCGCCGTGAGCCCGGACGTAGAGGGGCACCACCGGGAAGAGGGCGGCGATGCCGGCGAACATCACGAGCTGGGCGAGCAGGAGGCGGTGGACGGGCTCCAGCCGGCGGGTGAGCAGGGCGCGGATCAGCTCCACCACGGCCGCCCATGATCGCATCGAGCTCCCGAGCACCGGGAGCCCCTTCCGAGCGGGGCTCCGGCCCCTGTGATCGGATTGCTGCGGGCGGTGACGGAGGCGTGACGCCAGAGCCGCTCTCGCGTCGTTCGGCGCGCCTACTGTCAGGGTGCCATGTTCGTCTCCGCACGCGGTCTCAGGCTCCGGCGCTGGCAGCTCGTCTCCGCCCTCCTCACCGCGGTGGTGGGGGCGGGTGCCCTGATCGGCTGGGGAGTCCTGGGCGCCTGGCAGGGCCTGACCGAGAACCCCACCAACTCGGTTGCCGCGGTGACCGCCGCCGCGGTCCCGGTGACCTCCCTCCACTGCAGCGGCGGCTCGACCCCCTACGGGTCGTGCAATGACACCTCGGGGACGGTGACCCTCTCCTGGGCGGCGGTCGGCGGCAGCCCGGGGATCACGGTGGAGCGGGCGACGTCGCCGACCGGCACCTACACGAGCATCGCCACCCTGGCCGGGACCGCGACCACCTACACCGACTCCACCGCCGCCCACAACGCCCAGTACTACTACGAGGTCTTCTCGGGGCCTCCGGGCTGGGTTGCCACCCCCAGCGTCGACATGGCCCTCTCGCTGGAGCCGACGGCCGGGACCGATGACACCGGCACCGCCTACACCTTCACCGCGGCCAACCTCGCCGCCATGGCGGCGGCGGACGGCACCAGCTACACCACCAACACCAACTGGGGCGCCGCGGCCACCCTGCTGGGCGGCCAGTCCCCGGACTGGATGGGCTGCGCCAACGCCGGTCAGTGCTGGGCCTACACCTACCAGGGCTACATCTGGGGGAGCACCAACGGCGGCGCCACCTGGACCGAGGAGACCACCCCGTCCCACCCGGTCTGGTACGGCGGCTGGTTCGTCAACGCCAGCGACGGCTGGGCGGTGGGGGCGGCCGGCACCATCGTGGCCACCACCAACGGGGGCACCACCTGGACCGCCCAGACCTCGGGCTCCACCCAGCAGCTCAGCGCCATCGACTGCGCCTCGACCACCCAGTGCTGGGTTGTGGGCGCCGCCGGCGTCATCCTGGTGACCGCCAACGGGGGCGCCACCTGGACCGCCCAGACCTCGGGCACCGCCCAGCTGCTCAACGAGGTGAGCTGCGTCTCGGCCACCCAGTGCTGGGCGGACGGGGCCGCCGGGGTCATCCTGGTGACCGCCAATGGCGGCACCACCTGGACCGCCCAGACCTCCGGCACCGCCCAGGAGCTGTACGGGATCAGCTGCGTCTCCGCCACCCAATGCTGGGCGGCGGGGGGCGCCGGCGTGATCCTGGCCACCGCCAACGGGGGCACCACCTGGACCGCTCAGACCTCGGGCACCGCCGACGCCCTCTACGCCATCGAGTGCTCCTCGGCCACCGCCTGCTGGGCCGGGGGCGATGCCGGGGTGATCGTGGCCACCGCCAACGGCACCACCTGGGCCGCCCAGACCTCCGGGACCACCTACGACATCTGGGGTTTCGACTGCCTCTCCGCGCTCGACTGCTACGCGGTCGGCTCGAACGGGACGGGAGGCGCCGGCTACCTCAGGGAGACCACCAACGGCGGCTCCACCTGGTTCGCGCCGGTCGCCACCCAGTACGTGCAGTGGACCAGTTTCGCCCCCGTGGTGGCGGTCGGGGCCCCGGTGACCTCGGCGGTGGTGACCCTGGTGTCCGACGCCAACGCCACCCCGGCCGCCGGCACCACCACCTACATCGAGGTGTCGGCCAACAGCGGCGCCACCTGGACCGCCTTCTCGATCGCCAACGAGACCACCGCCATGGCCACCCAGACGGTCTCGGTGGTCTCGGTGATCGACAGCGCCACCGCGGTCTCCGGCCTGGAGCTTCGCTACGTGGTCAGCAACGGGAGCGCCTTCAAGAGCAGCTTCGACCTCGTCCACATCGACGTGAATTGACGGTGCCCGGGTGCGGAGGGGGGCCGGCGGCGCCGGCTAGGAGCGGGGGGCTGTCAGCGTCGTCGCCGGCACCGAGGTGATGTGAGCGGGCTCCCCCGAGACCGGAGCCCCCGCCGCTGGCTGGTCATCGCATCCGGTCTGGCCATCGCAGTGGCCAGCCTCGGGCTGATCGGCCAGGGGGCGCTCGGCGCCTGGCAGGCCCTGACCGAGAACCCCACCAACACGGTCATCGCGGCCGCGGCCAGCGCGGTCCCGGTCACCTCCCTCCACTGCAGCGGTGGCGCGACCCCGTACGGGTCGTGCAACGACACCTCGGGCACGGTGACCCTCTCCTGGGCAGCGGTCAGCGGCAGCCCGGGGATCACCGTGGAGAGGGCGACCTCGCCGGCCGGCACCTACACGAGCATCGCGACCCTGGCCGGGACCGCGACCACCTACACCGACACCACCGCCGCCTACAACACCCAGTACTACTACGCGGTCTTCTCCGGGCCTCCGGGATGGGCATCGGCGAGCGCCGTCGACATGGCTCTCTCCCTCCCCGCGACCGGGGGCACCGACGACACCGCCGGCACCGGCGGTACCGCCTTCAGCGGGCCGTACACCCAGAGCGGCACCAACCTGTACGCGATGGCGACGGCGGGGGGCACCACCTACACCACCAAGACGGCCTGGGGCAGCTCCGGCACCACGGTGGTCGGCAACCAGCAGGTCAACGGGCTGAGCTGCGTCACCGCCGATCAGTGCTGGGCGGTCACCCAGAGCGGGGACATCTGGGTGACCAGCAACGGCGGCTTCGGCTGGACCGAGCAGACCGCCCCCGGAGCCACCCCGCTCGCCGACGTCGACTTCGTCAACGCCAGCGACGGCTGGGTGGTGGGGACGGGGGGGATCCTCTACACCACCACCAACGGGGGAACGACCTGGGTGGAGCAGCCCAACCTCGATGACGCGACCCTGACCGGGGTCGACTTCGTCAACGCCAACGACGGCTGGCTGGTCGGCTACGTGGCCGGCACCGGAGGGGGGATGGCCGCGAGCACCAACGGCGGCGTCGCCTGGACCATCCAGTACGGGCCGGGCAACTGGACCCCGGCCGGGATCAGCTGCGTCTCGACCACCCAGTGCTGGACGGTCGGCAGCGGCGGGGTCGTCTACGCGACCGCCAACGGGGGCACCTCCTGGGCCGCGGAGACGAGCGGCACCGGCACCAACCTCACCGGGGTGAGCTTCGTCAACGCCAACGACGGCTGGGCGGTCGGCCAGAACGGGGTCATCCGGGTCACGACCAATGGCGGCACCACCTGGTCCGCCCAGACCTCGGGCACGGGCCAGAGCCTCAACGCGGTGAGCATGGTCAGCGCGACCACCGGCTGGGCGGTGGGGGTGGGCGGCACCATCCTCTACACCGTCAACGGGGGCACCAGCTGGACCTCCCAGGGCTCCGGGATCAACCAGCCGATCGATGCCATCAGCGCCGTCAACGCCTCGGACGCCATGATCGGCCTGACCCCCGGGGGCGGGACCCCCAGCATCCTGGTCAGCACCAACGCCGGCGCGAGCTGGGTCCGGGCCTCCACCCAGTACGTGCAGTGGACCTTCAGCCCCACGGTTGCCGCCGGGGCCCCGGTGAGCTCGGCGGTGGCGACGCTCGTCGACGAGGCGAGCAGCAGTCCCAGCTCGACGGCCCAGACCTACCTGCTGGTGTCGGTGGACGCGGGCTCGACCTGGACCCCCTTCACCATCGCCAACCCCACCGCCGCCCTGGTCACCCAGACGGTCTCGATCAGCTCGGTGGTCGGCAGCGCCACCGCCGTCTCGGGCCTCGAGCTGCGCTACGTGATCAGCGGCGCGAGCGGCTTCACCAGCATCTTCGACCTGGTCCACGTCGACGTGAACTGAACGCCGCCCCGGTCACGGCCTGCCCCCGCGTGCGCGAGGCTGCAGGGGCCGGCGGCGCCGTGGGGGCCGAGGCGGCACCCCCCGCTTCGAATACGATGCCCGGCGTGCCCCCGGTCCGTCGCAACTCCATCCGCAACTTCTCGATCATCGCCCACATCGACCACGGCAAGTCGACCCTGGCCGATCGCCTGCTGGAGCGGACCGGCACGGTCGCTCCCCGGGACATGCAGGCTCAGGTGCTCGACACCCTGGACCTGGAGCGGGAGCGGGGCATCACCATCAAGGCCCAGGCGGTCCGGATGGAGTACACGGCCCGGGACGGCCGTGCCTACGAGCTCAACCTGATCGACACTCCCGGTCACGTGGACTTCGCCTACGAGGTCTCCCGCGCGCTGGCCGCCTGCGAGGGCGCGATCCTGGTGGTCGACGCCACCCAGGGGGTCGAGGCCCAGACGCTCGCCAACGTCGACCTGGCCCTGGAGCACGACCACGAGCTGATACCGGTGATCAACAAGATCGACCTCCCGGCGGCCGATCCCGAGCTGGTGCGCCGGGAGATCCAGGAGGTGGTCGGCCTCCCCGGCTCCGGCGCCATCCTCGCCTCGGCGCGGGATGGGACCGGGGTCGACGAGATCCTGGAGGCGGTGGTGGCCCGGGTGCCCCCGCCCCGCGGCGACCCCGACGCCCCGCTCACCGCCCTGATCTTCGACGCCAAGTACGACGCGTACCGGGGGGTGGTCGTCTACGTGCGCGTCTTCGACGGCTCGATCACGCCCGGCGAGCGGATCCGGATGATGGCGACCGAGAAGGAGTTCGTGGTCGACGAGGTCGGGGTCTTCCGCCCGGTGATGACCCCCACCAGCGGGCTGGGCACGGGCGAGGTCGGCTACCTGATCGCCTCGATCAAGAACGTCCGCGACTCCAAGGTCGGCGACACCGTCACCCAGGCCGACCGCCCGGCCGCGGTGGCGCTTCCCGGCTATCGGAGCGTCACGCCGATGGTCTACGCCGGCATCTTCCCCATCGACTCGGACGACGTCCAGGAGCTGAAGGAGGCCCTCGAGAAGCTCAACCTCAACGACGCCTCGCTGGTCTGGGAGCCGGAGTCCTCGGCGGCCCTCGGCTTCGGCTTCCGCTGCGGCTTCCTCGGGCTGCTCCATATGGAGATCGTCCAGGAGCGGCTGGAGCGGGAGTTCGACCTCTCCCTGATCACCACCGCCCCGACCGTCGAGTACCGGATCCGGCTGCGCACCGGCGAGGTGGTCCCGGTCGACAACCCGGAGCGGCTGCCCGACCCCTCGGCGATCGAGGAGATCGAGGAGCCGCGCTGCATGGCCACCATCCTGGTGCCCACCGCCCATGTCGGGGCGATCATGGAGCTCTGCCAGGAGCGGCGGGGCGAGTTCCGGAACCTGGAGCACCAGACCGGCGATCGGGTGGCGCTGACCTACGATCTCCCCCTCGGCGAGATCATCCACGACTTCTACGACCAGCTCAAGTCGCGGAGCCGCGGCTACGCCTCGCTCAACTACGAGCTCACCGGGTTCCGGGCCGAGCGCCTGGTCAAGCTCGACATCATGGTGGGGGGGCAGCGCGTCGACGCCCTCTCCATGATCGTCCATCGTGACCGGGCCAACCTCCATGGCCGCCGCCTGGCCGAGCGGCTCCGCAAGCTGATCCCCCGCCAGCTCTTCGAGGTTCCGATCCAGGCCGCGGTGGGCGGTAAGATCATTGCCCGCGAGACGGTTTCGGCGATGCGCAAGGACGTCCTGGCCAAGTGCTACGGTGGGGACATCACCCGCAAGCGGAAGCTGCTCGAGAAGCAGAAAGAGGGCAAGCGCCGGATGAAGCGGGTGGGCAGCGTGGAGATCCCGCAGGAGGCATTCATGGCCGTCCTGCAGATGGACGAGGAGTGATGAAGACACAATTGGCAGCAACCTCTGCGGACCCGGCAGCGTCCTCCGGCGGGGGCGCCTGAGGGTGGCCCCGCCCCGCCACCGCCGCAAGCGCCGGCCCTCCCGGACCGTCAGCACCACGACGCCGGTCGTCGAGCCCGAGCCCGAGCCACTGCCGCCGCCGCGCCGGGGGATGATGGCCGCGCTCTTCGCGCCGCCGCCGGCGGGATCCTCCCGGGCGCCGCGGCCGATGATGAGCGCCGCCCCATCCCTCCCCGGCATCCCCTGGACCCGGCGCGACTTCCTGGTGCTCTCCGGGATCGCGGGAGTGGTGGTGGTGGTGGTCGGACTGCTCATCGGCCTGACCGACACCACCAGCTCCACGGTGCAGAAGAGCCCGGCGCCCACCGCCAGCAGCTTCTCGGTGGCGAGCGGCGCCGGCAAGACGTTCCTCTGCGGGCCCACCATCAACCTCACGGTCGGCTCCACGGTCACCCACATCGCCGCGGTCGACGGCGACCGGATCACCCTGGCCGACCCCCTCGAGGCTCCCCCCTCGTCCGGGACCACCGTCTCCCAGAGCATGGTCGGACCCGGCAACGTCGCCGTCTGCGCGTCGGTGGCGTCGAGCCCGGCGCCCACCACGACCCAGTTCACCCTCGCCGGGGGCGCGGGCGTCGACTTCGTGGCCGCCGGCCTCAGCCTCGGCGGTCAGCAGGTCACGGTCAAGAACGTCGACTCCAGCAACTACCGGCTCACCCTGTCGAGCGCCCTGCCCACCCCGCCCGAGGCGGGCACCGCGGTGGTCCAGGATCTCTACACGACCGGCAGCCTGATCGGCGGCATCGTGGGCCTGGCGATCTCCGAGATCTCGATCATCATCCTGGCGGTGGCCGCCTGGGTGTCCCGTCCCTTCGCCGTGCGCATCGTCAAGAAGGCCCGTCCCGGGATCCTGGAGACCTTCGTCTTCGGCGCCCTGATCGCGGTGGTCGACACCCTGGTCTACTTCCTGGAGGTGAGCACGCTGGGGTCCACGACCGGGGCCGGCGTGGCGATCGCGGAGATCGTCGCGGTCATCTCCGGCTTCATCCTGGTCCCGCTCGCGTATCCCGCCATCACGCGGATGTTCTTCCGGAGGCGGCAGCGCCAGGGCATGGCCGGGCCCTCCGGCCGGTGAGCCCAGACCTGGCCCCGGTGGAGGGCGCGGAGACGGTCTCCGCCGCGGGCCAGGTCCGCTCCCTCTACGTCCACGTCCCCTTCTGCGAGCGGCGCTGCGAGTACTGCGATTTCGTCTCCATGCCCGGCCGCGACCGCGAGGCGGAGTACGTCGAGGCGCTTCGTGCCGAGCTTCGGGCCCTCGCCGAGCGCCTCGGACCGCTGGAGCTGGAGACCGTCTTCGTGGGCGGCGGGACGCCCAGCTTCATCGAACCCGCCCGGCTCGCAGGGGTGCTCGATCAGGTGCGCGAGGGTTTCACCCTCGCCCCGGGTTGCGAGGTCACCCTCGAGGCCAACCCCTCCAGCACCACCGAGGCCCGTGCGCTGGCCTGGCTCGAGGCGGGCTTCAACCGGGTGAGCCTCGGGATCCAGAGCCTGGAGCCCGACATCCTCGGCTTCCTCGGCCGGGTCCACGACCGGGAGCGGGCGATCGCCGCCGTGGGCGAGGTGCGGGCGGCGGGATTCTCCCGGGTCAGCTGCGACCTGATCTACGCCGTCCCCGGGCTCGATGACGCGCGCTGGCGGTCGACCCTGGAGCGGGTCGCCGGCCTGGGCACCGGCCATCTCTCCGCCTACGAGCTGACCGTCGAGGCCGGCACGCCGCTCCACGCCAGCGTCCGCCGCGGCGAGAGGCCGCCGGTCGACCCCGAGGCGGCGCTCCGCCAGCACCGCATCGCCGTCGAGGTGCTGGGCGCCGCCGGCCTCCGCCAGTACGAGGTCAGCAACTTCGCGCGTCCCGGCGAGGAGTGCCGCCACAACCTCGTCTACTGGAGGCGCGGCCACTACCTCGCCGCCGGCCTGGGTGCCCACGGGCACCTCCCGGCCGGCCTCGCGCCCGCGCTCGGCCTCCCCCCGGCGCCGGCGGCCGCCTCCCTCCGCTACTGGCACGGGCGCAGCCTGGCCGCCTACCTCGCCCGCACCACGGGCCCGGCCGGTGGGCTGCCGTTCGAGGGGTGGGAGGCGGTCGGCGATGCCGAGGCCGAGGCGGAACGGCTCCTGCTGGGGCTGCGTCTCGCGGAGGGTCTGGAGGTCGCCCCGGCGTGGCGCGGACGGGCCGGCGACCTGGTCGACGCGGGCCTGCTCTGGGGGCGCGACGGCCGGGTGGGGACGACCGCGCGGGGCCAGGAGGTGCTCGACGAGGTGGTCCGCCGGCTCGTCGTCTGAGCGCTCGGGACGCTCCCGCCCCCGCTCCGTGGCCGGCCGAACCGTCAGGTCGCGTGGCGGCGCTGTGGTCATCTGTAACGCCGTCGCTGAGCCTGGAGGCCCGGGCAAGACGGGCGGGTCACAGTGTCGCCGCGGGGCTTTCGAAGCCTGCGGCGCTTGCCTCAGGATTGCGTCAATCATGCGCCATAATCCTGGCTCCCCAGGCCGTGAGCCCCTGCCCGAAACCGTGGTCGCCGAGCTCCTCCGGGCCGGACTCTCCCGGAGCACGGTGCTCGCCATGGAGGGCTGGAAGGCGCAGGAGGTGCTCGACCTGCTCCACTCCGCGCATGCCGGGGAGGGCCGGCACTGGGTCCGCGAGCTGCGCACCCGGACCCCCGGGCGCCCGCTGATGCCGGGGCCGGCGAGCTCCCCGGTCGGTCCGGTGCTAGGATTTAGCACTCAGGACTAGCGAGTGCTAAGGTGGGTCCCGGGTGGGGCCGCCGGTCCGGGAGAGCCATGGAGAGCTGGATCCCACTCGACGCCCGCAAGGAGCAGATCCTCGAGGCGGTGGTGGCCGACTACACCGCCACCGGGGTGCCCGTCGGCTCCCATGCCCTCGCCCTCCACCTCGCGAGCTGGTCGGCGGCCACCATCCGCAACGAGCTGGCCACCCTGGTCGAGGTCGGCTACCTCCTCCAGCCGCACACCTCCGCCGGCCGCGTGCCGAGTGATCGAGGCTACCGGTACTACGTCGACTTCCTGATGCAGGAGGAGGGGCTTCCCGGTGGCGTGCGCCGCCAGCTCGAACCACGCCTGGCCGTGATGCCGGCCGACATCGAGGGCATCCTCGAGCTCTCCGCCCAGGTTCTCGCCAGGGCCGTCGACGCGCTCAGCATCGTCACCGGCCCCCAGGCCCGCAGCGTCGCGGTCAAGCACCTCGACCTCGTGTCACTCGACCCCGGCCATGCCCTCCTGATCCTGGTGCTCGACGGCAACCTGATCCGGCAGCACCCGATGGCCCTCAGCCGCACCGTCGACCAGGAGGAGCTGAGCCGCATCGCCGGGGCGCTCAACGAGGAGCTGGTCGGCCTCGACGGGACCCAGATCGAGCACAGCCGCGGCCCCGATCCGGCCCATTCCCTGCGCGCCGAGGTCGTCGCCGACATCGCCAGCTACCTCCGCTCCGTCGAGTTGCGGCAGGACACCCTGATCGTCCACGACGGGGTGCGCAACCTCCTGCACCAACCCGAGTTCGGCGACGTGCAGCGGCTTGCTCAGGTGCTCGAGCTGGTGGAGGAGGAGAGGGTCCTCGGCGAGCTGCTGGCGGCCGCCTTCGAGGTCCAGGCCACCGGCCGGGAGGCGGCCCCGGGAGCAGGTGCGCCGGGGCTCCGGCTGGGCTCCAGGCCGGGTCAGGGCGCCGCCTGGCAGGCCGGACGCGGCGAGTCCGCGCCGCCCTCCGGCCCCCCGGTCACCGTGGTGATCGGCACCGAGTCCGGGATCTCCCAGCTCAACGGCTGCAGCCTGGTGCTGACCACCTACCGGGCCGGCGACGGCCGTGGGGGCACGGTGGGCGTGCTCGGCCCGACCCGGATGCCCTATTCGCAGGTTGCCCCCCGGGTCCGGTTCGTCGCGGATCGGGTTGGTGAGGCCGTGGCCCGGGTACTCAGTTGACCGTGGCCGCGCAGAGAGGAGACCGAGGATGACCGAGCGTCCCAGACGGACCGCCGATGGGAGGGCCATCCACGCCTCCGCTCATGAGGCGGTGCCCGGCGGATCGAGCCACGGACCCGGTCCCCGCCCGGGCGGCGGGATCTCCCGGCCGGCGGCCGGCGCCCCGGAGGGAGCAGGCTCCCCGTCCGCCGGGGGCGGCGAGAGCGAGGGGATCATCGGTGGGCGCCCCTCCGGCGTCGCCGATCCCGAGACGACGGTGGGCGCCGCCCCGCCGGGCCTGGAGGCGGAGGCGCTGCGCCAGGAGCTCGCCGAGCGCAACGACCAGCTTCTCCGGCTCGCCGCCGATTTCGAGAACTTCCGGCGGCGGAAGGCGCAGGAGCTGGTCGACCGCTCGCGCTACGCCTCCGAGGACGCCGCCCTGGCCATGCTCCCTGTCCTCGACAATCTGCGCCGCGCCATCGGCCACGCAGGGGCGGACGGCAGCGCCCAGCAGCTCCAGGACGGCCTCCGGATGGTGGTCGCGCAGTTCGAGCAGGCGCTGGTCGCCGTCGGGGTCGAGCCGGTCGAGACCGTCGGCTCGCCCTTCGACCCCGCCGTCCACCAGGCGATCGGCGGAGAGGAATCCGATGCCGTGAGCGAGGACACGGTGATCGAGGAGCTGCAGCCCGGCTACCGGCTCCACGACCGGCTGCTCCGGCCCGCCCTGGTTCGGGTGGCGCATCCGCGTCGCGGCGGCGAGGGCGCTGCCGGGACCCAACCCTGATGGCGACCGTCAAGCGCGACTACTACGAGGTCCTGGGGGTGCAGCGCAATGCCAGCCCCGAGGACCTGAAGCGCGCCTACCGCAAGCTCGCCATGGAATACCACCCCGATCGCAACCAGGGCGACAAGGGGGCGGAGGAGCGCTTCAAGGAGGTCGGTGAGGCCTACTCGGTGCTCAGCGATCCTCAGAAGCGCCAGCGCTACGACGCCTACGGCCACGCCGGTCAGCAGATGCCCGACTTCGGCCCCTTCTCCTTCGACTCCGCCTTCGACCTCTTCGACATGTTCTTCGGTGGGGGCCGCCGCTCCGGCCGGGCGGCCGGCCCACAGCGTGGCGCCGACCTGCGCATGGCGGTGGACATCACCTTCGAGGAGTCGGTGTTCGGTGCCAAGCGCACCGTCGAGGTGCCCCGCGCCGACACCTGTCCCGAGTGCGCGGGCAACGGCGCGGCTCCCGGCACCACCCCGGCGACCTGCCCCGACTGCGGCGGCAGTGGCCAGGTGCGCCGGGCCATGCAGTCCATCTTCGGTCAGGTGGTCAACGTCACCGCCTGTCCGCGCTGTCACGGCGAGGGCCGGCTGGTGGACCACCCCTGCACGCGCTGCCGCGGCCGGGGCCTGGTCGAGGGGCGCAAGACCATCGAGGTGAGCATCCCCGCCGGGGTCGACTCGGACGTGCAGGTCCGGGTGGGCGGCGAGGGCGAGGCCGGGCCGCGAGGCGGGCCTCACGGCGATCTCTACCTGAGCTTCCGGATCGCCCCCCATCCGCAGCTGATCCGGCGCGGCCAGGACCTCGTCTACGAGCTTCCGGTCACGGTCACCCAGGCGGTGCTCGGCGACAGGATCACGGTGCCGACCGTCAACGGTGAGACGGTGGTCGACCTGGCGGCGGGAACTCAGCCGGGGCGGGTCATCAAGATCGCCGGCCACGGCGTGCCCCATCTCCGCACCGGACGGCGGGGCGACCAGATCTGCATCGTCAGGGTGGTGGTTCCGGCCCACGTCTCGGCCAGGGATCGCAAGCTGTACGAGGAGCTGGGCGGCCGGGACGGCAGGCCCGTCGAGGTCCGGCGCGGCTTCTTCGACCACCTGCGCGACTTCTTCGCGCCCGCGGAGTGACCGTCCCGACTCCCCTTCGCCGCCGCTGCGGACCGGCTGTCGCCCCGGTGTGATCGTCCCGCCGCCGCAGGTTTAGACCCTCCCGGCGGGCTGGTACAGATGAGTCAGATTCAGTCTTCCTCACTCGCATGAATCGCAAGGAGGGATGTGAGATGACCATCGTGCGATGGAGCCCATGGGGCGAGCTGTCCAGCCTGCACGAGCAGATGGATCAGCTGTTCCAACAGGTTTTCGGCGAACCGGTGACCCGCGACGGCGGCGGCGAGCATCTGATCCTCCCGGTCGACATCCGTCAGACCGAGAGCGGCTACGTCCTCGAGGCGTCGGTGCCGGGGTTCGGCCCGGAGGAGGTCGAGGTCACCTACGACGACGGCGTCCTCACCATCCGGGGCGAGCGTCGCGCTGAGCGTGACCGCACCGAGGGCGACTATCTGCGCCGCGAGCGGAGGCTCGCCTCGGTCTTCCGCCAGGTCAGCCTCCCGGGCGAGATCCAGCCCGACGGCATCACCGCCGGCTTCGATCGCGGGGTGCTGACCATCAGCGTGCCCCGCGTCGCCAAGCCGCAGCCCAAGCGGATACCGGTCACCGCCGCGACCGCGCGGGTCGGGCAGCCGGCCGCCGGCTGAGCCCCGACCGCCCTCTCCACGGCCGCCTTCGGCCCCCACCCTTCAGCCGGAGGCGGCCTTTCTCGCCCGCTTCTCCCGGTACATGGCGGTGTCGGCACGGCGGAGCAGCTGGGATGGCTCGCCGCCATCCTCGGGGAACGCCGCCAGGCCGACGCTCAGGCCCACCGGGATCAGCCGCTCGTCAACCAGCATCGGCTCCTCCATGCGCTGCCGGACCTTGGCAGCGATCAGCTCGGCGTCGGCGGGATCGGCGTCGACGGCCACGATCACGAACTCGTCGCCGCCCAATCGGGCGACCGTGTCCGAGACGCGGACCGAGGCCTGCAGCCGGGTGGCCGTCTCCTTGAGGACGGTGTCACCGGCGCTGTGCCCCAGGGCGTCGTTGAGGGCCTTGAACCCATCGATGTCGAGCACGAAGAGCGCCAGCGGGCGACCTGATCGACGGGCGTTGGAGATGCCGTGCTGGAGGCGGTCGTTGAAGAGGAGGCGGTTGGGGAGGCCGGTCAGCGGGTCGTGCATGGCCGCGTGCTCCATGACCGCCGACTGCACGATCAGCGCCGCCTCGGTCTGCTCCTGCCGGTGCAGCTGGCGGTTGACCATGTTGACCGCGGCCAGGAAGAGGAGTGCGAGAGCGCCGCAGATGCTGAACACCGCGATGCGCAGGTTGGACACCGCGGCGAGGGCCGAGCTGGGCAGGGCGGCGCGGATCACCCAGGGCGTGCCGGCCACCGCACTGTATGCGGACGGCCCGTTCGAGCCGCCGTCGTCCAGCTCCACGCTCCGGCTCCTGAGCGCGAGGTCCGCCGGCGAGGTGAGCGCCGGCTGCGCGGTCCAGGCGGTGATCAGACGGGCGCCGCTCGAGCCCGACGCTGCGACCCCCATCACCAGGCCTCCGCCCCCGTCCAGCACCAGGATCCCCATCCCCTGGGAGCCGGCGAAGGATTCGAGCGACGCGACCGCGACGGAGAGCGCGTACTCCTCCACCAGGAAGCCGCCGGCGGCGCCGCCGCCCTCGAGCACCGGGACGGCCACCGCCACCGCCGGCGCCGTGAACGACCCGGGTACCGCGGCGGCGAGGAAGCCGGCGCGAAGAGCGCTGGCGCCCCAGCCGGAGGGAAGCGCGGACAGCGGATCCTGAGGCCCGGCCTGGAGCACGGTCACGCCTGCGGCATCGGTCAGGACGACCCCCCTGCACGCCGTCTCCGCGTGCATGAGCGCGGTGAGGTCCGCGCTCGCGGTCGCCGGATCGGCCGACGAGCTGCGCTCGGCGGTGGCCAGCACCGGGAGCCGGTCGGCCACCGCGTCGAGGGCTGCGACCCGATCGGTGATCAGCTGCTCGAGATAGGCGCCCGCCTGCCTGCTGGCCCCCGACAGCCGCGCGTTGACCTGGCCGGTGATGGCGGAGCCGCCGATGGCCGTGGTCAGCAGCGCCACTGCGACCAGCGGGGTGAGCCCGATCACCGCCAGCAGCACGGCGGTGCGCCGGCGCCGGATCCCGCCTCCACGCTCCTCATCCCGCTGCGCCGCCGGCGGCGGGGGCGGCGGGGGCGGGTAGGGGGCCGGGGGCCGCGACGGCGGCGACGGTGGTTCGCGGTCCTGGGAGCGCTCCGGGCGCGAACCGCGCCCGAGCAGCTCGTGCGAGCTCACAGCTGCGGTGGCCGCCGCCGCGACCCCACCAGACGATCGGCGAAGACCAGCAGGAGCAGCGCCACCATCACGACCAGGCCGGCCAGCAGCACCACCGCCGACACGGGCTGGGGGCTGGGCGCCACAGCGGGGACGACCAGCCCGGGCGCCGGGACCTCCGCTATCGCGGGCATCGTGGCCGCGGGGGGTGGCGCGGTGGGGGCGGGCACCGCCGCGGTGACCGCGGTCGGGGTCGCGGAGGCGGCCGGCGAGGATCGCGTCGCGGCCACGGCCGCCCGCGCCGTGGCCCGGGGGGTGGGCTGCGCGCGCGGTGTCGGCCGGTGCCGAGCGGGCCGCGGGGTGGGGGTCGTGCAATCGGCCCGGGCCGGCGCGGCGGTGGGCGAGACGGGGCTGGCGGCGGATTGGACGGCGGCCCTGACCGAGGCCGCGGCCGCCGGTGGCCGGAGCGACGCCGCGGTCGTGATCGAGAGCGCCGCCGCTCCCACCACGCCGAGGGCGCGCACCCACCTGGTCATGCGACCCCGCCACGATGGTCACGGGGCCCTGCCGGCAAGTCACGGCTTGCGCCAACCGAGCGAATCAGGTCGGCCCCTCCCCGGCGGGCCGTGGAGGCACCGCTGGTGATCACCAGTGTGCCACCGCCACCGGTCCGTCTGCAGGGATCGGCGCGTCAGGCGGGCAGCCGGCCGGCAGCACCACCTCCGAGGTTTCAGCGCGTCGGGCGGAGCAGCGGGCCGGGAGCACCGCCTGCGGGGTTGGGCGCGTGCCGGCGGAGCACACCGTCGCCATCAGGTGGGCAGCCCGCGGGCCCCCTCGACCTCGAACAGCTTGTGGGCGTTCCGGTGGCCGCCGACCAGCCGGACGTGCGACGGCGCGACGTCGAGCCACTCGGCGACCAGGCGGCGGGCGGCTTCGTTGGCAGCACCCTCGACCGGAGGCTGGGTGATCCAGAGCGAGAGCTCGCGGCCGTCCCATCGCAGCGCCTCACGCCTCGCCCTGGGGTGCACGACGACGGCGACCCGCATCAGACCGCGTCCGCCGCTGCCGGGACGATCTCGCCCCGCAGGTGATCCCCCTCGACCCCGGTGACCAGGACCGTCTGCAGACCTCCCACGCGGGTTGCCCGGTCGGGGACGGCCACCACCTCGTGATACCCCGCGCTGAGCCCGTGGGCCTCCTGGCCCGACAGGCGATCCCACACCACCCCGTGGCGGGCGTTGACGGCGCGCCGGCGCCGGTCGCGCGCGGTGGCGGCGGCCGCCGCCCGGATCTCTGCGCTGCGCCGGCGCGCGGTCACGGTGTCGACACCCTCCACCAGCTCGACCGCGGCGGTGCCGGGACGGCGCGAATACCGGAAGACATGGCAGCCGAGGAAGCCCACCTCCGCGACCAGGCTGAGGGTGGCCTGGTGGTCCGCCTCGGTCTCTCCCGGGAAGCCCACCATCACGTCGGTGGTCAGCTCGGTGTCCGGGTCCCGGTTGCGCAGGCCCTCGACCACCCGGAGGTAGCGCTGGCGGCGGTATCCGCGGTGCATGGCCCGGAGCACGCGGTCGCTGCCGCTCTGCAGCGGGATGTGCCAGTGGGCGCAGAGCCGCGGGTCGCGGTTCAGGGCGATCAGGCGCTCGGAGATGTCGTTGGCGTTCACGCTGCTGAGACGGAGCCGGACGCCGGCGTCGAGACTGTCCAGCAGGCTCCTCACCAGGCCGGCCAGGTCGGATCCCCGGTCACGGCCGTAGCTGCCGAGATCGACACCGGTGAGCACCAGCTCGGCGTGCCCGGCCTCCGCGGCGGCGCGCGCCCGGGCGACCACCACCTCGGCGGGCACGCTGGTCGATGCGCCGCGCGTGCGCCACACCACGCAGTAGGTGCAGCGGTGGTCGCAGCCGTCCTGGACCTTGAGGAAGGCGCGGCTGCGCAGCCCCGCGGGGGCCACCGACCGCGGTGTGGCTCCGACCCGGGCGGCGAGCGCGGCGACGTGGTCCGCGATGCGGCCCTTCTCGGCGTTGGCGAACACGGCGTCCAGGTGGGGGACCACCGGTCGCCCGCCTTCTCCCGTGGCCAGGTAGCGCTCGGGGTTGGCGTCCACCGAGCAGCCGGTGAGGATGAGGTGGCAGCTCGGGTCCTGGCGACGCAGCCGCTGGAGCCGCTGACGGGTGGTGGCGTCCGCCTGGAGCGTCACCCCGCACGAGTTGAGAACGCGCACGTCCGCCGGCTCGTCCTCGGGGACCACCTCGCAGCCGAGGCCCGCGAGCGCGCCGGCGAGGTCGGCCATCTCCGCGTAATTGACCTTGCAGCCCAGGGTGCTGAGCGCGACCCGGAGCGGTGCCCCGGCCGGTGCCCCGGCCGGTGCCGGCACCGGAGCGTGCTGGGGCGCGGTGGCCCCCGCAAGGGGGATGCGGGTGATCATGGCGACGGTGTCGCCGGGAGAGAGTCGTCGAGGTCCCCGGCACGTGCCAGGAGCAGGGCCGCCGCGAAGGCGGCGGCTCGGCGCGCCGGAAGCACCCGGGGTCCGAGGTGCACCGGCTCTGCCCCCGCGGTGCGGAGCCGATCGGTCTCGGCGGAGGCCAGCCCGCCCTCGGGTCCGATCACCACCACCGTGGGCCGGCCCGGATCGATCTCCAGCCGGGCCAGAGGCGTCGGCGCGCCCACCACGCAGGCGAGGACGCGCGAGCCCTCCGGCAGCTCCGCCAAGGCGCTCCCCAGGTCGCCCACCGGCTCGACCGCGGGGACCCTGGCGCGATGGGCCAGCTCGGCGGCCTGGCGGGCGATCTCGCCCCAGTGCCGGACCCGGCCCGCCGCCCGCTCCGGGTCGGGACGGCTGACGCTGCGCTCGGCCACGATCGGGCGGATCACCGCGGCGCCCGCCTCGGCGAGGGCGGCGACCACCTCATCCATCTCGCGGACGAGCGCGTGCACGACCTCGAGGTGGAGCTGCGGCTCACCCGATGCCCGCCGGGACCAGACGATCGCTCCGGTCACCCGCTCCGGCTCCACCGAGAGGAACTCGGACGCCGTGCTCCTGATCGGCGTCGTCGACGACCACGATCAGCTCCCCGGGGCGGGTGCGCAGCGCCCCGGCGAGATGCCGGCCGGGCTCACCGCCGATGACCAGGGCGCCATCGCTGATCTGCTCCCGGGTGACGAAGAGGCGTGGCACCGGCCAATGGTGGCGCGTCCGCGCCGCCTGCGGCCTGCCCGAGGTGGGCCGGCCGCCCCGGCCGCTGCGAGCAGCCGCCGCCGGCCACCCGCCGACGCCCAGCCGGTGCGGTGACCTAGGATCCGGTGCCGTGACGGAGCCGAGCCTCGACCGGTTCGTGGTCACCGACGACGGGGTTCGGCTCGCGTTCAGCGTTCACGGTGAGGGCGAGCCCCTGCTGATGATCCCCGGTCTGGGGGCCACCCGCCGCGTCTACGCGCCGATCATCCCGGCGCTGTCCCGGCGCCACCGGGTGGTCGTCTACGACCCCCGGGGTGTGGGGGACTCCGACGTGCCCGGCGGGCCCTACCCGATGTCCCGGCTGGCGGCGGACTGCGTCGCGGTGGCGATGGCCGCCGGGGCCCCGGGCTTCCAGCTCTTCGGAGCCTCGATGGGAGGGCTGACCGCCGAGCACGTCGCCGTCCTCCACCCGGGCCGGGTGACCCGCCTGGTCCTGGCCGCGACCGGTCCCGGGCGTCATGCGGCCGTGCCCGCGGCACCGGAGGCGACGGCGGCACTGCTCGGGCGCGGCGCGGCCACCCCGGCGGAGGCGTACCGGCTCGCCTGCACCGTCCTCTACTCCCGTCGCTTCCAGCGCGACCATCCCGAGTTCATCGCGGAGGAGGTCGCCAACCGGGCGTCGCACCCGATCCCGGGTCGGGCCTTCACCGCGCAGTTCCGCTCCTCGCGGGACGCCGACGTCAGCGGCCGTCTGGGGGAGATCGCGGTCCCGAGCCTGGTCCTCCACGGCACCGACGACGTGCTGGTCCCACTGGCCAACGCGGAGACCCTCACCAAGCTCATCCCGGGAGCCCGCCGCTACTGGTTCGACGGGTGCGGCCACCTCTTCTTCCACGAGGCTCCGGGGCTCACCGCCGAGGTGATCCTCTCCTTCCTCGCGGGGGGGAGCTCGGCAGCGGCCTCCTGACCAACGGCCGTGAGGCGGCCGTCCCGGTTACTCGACGCCAGCAGGGCCGGCGGTGTCGGAGACGCCGGCGGGCTCGCCGTCCCCGTTGCCCTTGCGCTTCCGCTTGCGGCGCCGACGTTTGTTGGCAGCCCCCGCAAGGACCGGCTCCAGCGGCTCCACGCTGCGCCCGACCTGCACCGGGGCGGTGGCGATGGCCTGGGTCTCGCGGATCAGGGTGACCTTGATCACCCCGGGGTACTGCATCTCGCTCTCGATCTCCCGGGCGATCTCGCCGGTCAGGGCGGGCATCTCGAGGTCCGCCACCTGGCCGGCCCTGACGAAGATCCGGACCTCGCGTCCGGCCTGCAGCGGGAATGCCCGCTCCACCTGGGAGTGCCGGGTGGCGATGCCCTGAAGCTGCTCGAGCCGGGCGAGATAGGCGGCGAGGGTGTCGCGGCGTGCCCCGGGCCGGGAGGCCGAGATGGCGTCGGCGCAGATGGTGAGCATGGCCAGATCGGAGGAGGGCTCGACGTCGAAGTGGTGCGCCTTGACCGCGTGGGCGATCGCCGGGTCGGTTCCCATCACCAGCAGCAGCTCGCCGCCGATGATCGCGTGCGACCCCTCGACGTCGTGGTCCACCGCCTTGCCGATGTCGTGGAGGGTCCCCGCCTCGCGCGCCGACGCCTGGGGCAGGCCCAGCTCCGCGGCCAGCACGCCGCAGAGGTAGCCGGTCTCCTTGCAGTGCAGCAGCGCGTTCTGCCCGTACGAGAAGCGGTAGTGGAGGACCCCGAGCAGCTCGGCGAGCTCGGGACGCCCCTCCATCGCCATCTCCCAGAGGGCGCGCTCCCCGAGCTCGGCGATGGTGGTGGAGAGCCGCCGACGGGTGCGCACCACCAGTGGCGCCACGTCCGCCGCCTGGACGCTCCGGTCCAGCACCTCGAGCGACGCCTGACGGGCGATCTCCCGGCCCACCGGGTCGAGACCGCGGAGCGTCGCCTGCCCCCGCTCGTTGTCGACCCCGAGGTCGGTCCCGGTGGACTCCGCCACCACCTGGAGGGCGGTGAGGATCCGCTCGCGGCGCGCCTCGTCGAGCCCGTCCAGATCGATCGGTGAGAGCCGAGGGGCGCTGTCGACGTGGCTCTCGGACTGCCGCTCCACCGCTTCGACCAGCAGGGTTCGGGCGGTGGCCTCGGGCTCGCCGGCGCGATCGGCCACCAGCTGGGCCACCCGCTCCGACCGTTCCGCCTCCAGCTCCGCGTCCAGCTTCTCCAGCACCATGCGCTGAGCGGTCTCCAGGTCGGCGGCGGCCCGCTCGGCGATGGTGCGGCGCACCTCGACCCGGGCGACCTCGACCTCGGCGGCGCGAGCCTCGATCTCCTCGCGACGTTTGCGGTGGGTGAAGCGGCGCTCGTCGAAGATGGCCCGCCGGTCGCGCCAGGTGCGCTCGCGCTCGGCCAGCGCCGCCTCCCCGGCCTCCAGGGCGGCCCGGCGGATCCCGACCTCCTCGGCGACGGCCTCGCGGACCGCGAGCGCCTCGGTCCGGGCCGCACCCACGATGGCGGCCGCCTCGGTGCGCACCTGGGTCAGGCTGGGGGGTGGCGCGGCCACCGGGCGTGCCGCCGCCCGGCTGCGGACCACGAGCACCAGGGCGACGGTGCCCACTATCAGGAGGGCGGCGACGGCGAAGAGGGCTGCGACCATGACTGGTCGCTCAGTCTACGGTGGCGGCACCTCCCCGGCCCGCCGTCCACCCGGGCCGCTCCGAGCGCGAGCCTTGTGGCTCTCGCCCTTCACTACGTCGGCCCCAGCTAGAATCGACCGCCAGTCGCACCGATCTCTCCACCCAGCCGGAGTTCGCCGTGATCCCCCACCTCACCGACCGCATCTGGACCGACGACCTGACCGCGCGGGTTGGCGAGCGGGTGCAGCTGATGGGCTGGCTCCACCGGCTCCGCCGTCTCGCAGGGGTCAGCTTCCTCATCCTCCGGGACGCGCACGGGACCGCCCAGGTGGTCGTCCAGGACCCCGCGCTGGTGGAGCGACTGGCCGGCCTGGTGCACGAGTCGGTGATCGCCGTCACCGGGGTGGTGGCCGCCGAGCCGCAGGCTCCCGGGGGGGTCGAGCTTCACGAACCCGCGGTGACCGTGATCTCGGAGGCCGACGAGGCCCCGCCGTTCGACCTCTACCGTCCGGTGATCAAGGCCCAGCTGCCGACCATCCTCGACAACGCCCCGGTGGCGCTCCGCCACCCCCGCCGGCGTGCCTACTTCGCCCTCCAGGCGGCCTCGATGTCCGGGTTCCGGACCGGGCTCCGCGACCTCGGTTTCACCGAGATCCAGACCCCCAAGATCGTCGGCTCGGCCACCGAGTCCGGGGCCACCACCTTCGCCCTGGACTACTTCGGAAAGACCGCCTACCTGGCCCAGAGCCCCCAGTTCTACAAGCAGGTCATGGTCGGCGTCTTCGAGCGCGTCTTCGAGGTCGGCCCGGTCTTCCGGGCCGAGCCCCACGACACCGCCCGTCACATCAACGAGTACGTCTCCCTCGACGCCGAGGTCGGTTTCATCGAGAACGAGTTCACGGTGATGGCGGTGCTCACCGACACCATCGCCGCCATGCTGAACGGCATCGAGCGGGAGGCGCCGGGTGCCCTGGCTCTGCTCGGCCTCCAGCTGCCCGGGGTGCCCCGGCCGATCCCCGACGTGCACTTCCTGGACGCCCAGGCGATGATCACCGCCGCCACCGGGGAGGATCTGAGCAACGAGCCCGACCTCTCGCCGGCCAACGAGCGCTGGCTCGGCGAGTGGGCGCGGCGCGAGCACGGCTCCGATTTCCTCTTCGTCCGCGGCTTCCCGATGAGCAAGCGGCCCTTCTACACCCACCCCGATCCGGAGCGGCCGGGTTTCGCGGCCGGCTTCGACCTCCTCTTCCGCGGGATGGAGCTGGTCACCGGTGGCCAGCGGCTCCACCGTTACCAGGATTACGTCGACGCGCTGGTCAGCCGGGGCGAGGACCCCGCCAACTACGCCTCGTACCTGATGGCCTTCAAGCACGGGATGCCACCCCATGGCGGCTTCGCGATCGGGCTCGAACGGTGGGTGGCCCAGCTGGTGGACGCCCCCAACGTGCGCGAGACCACCCTCTTTCCGCGGGACCTCAACCGGCTCGCTCCCTGAGCGGCCGGCGCCGCCGATCGGTTCAGACGGCGGACCCGACGGAGCCAGGTCGCCACCCCGCCCGCAGCGGTCGGCGGTGGCGTGGTCGCCGAGGCCCTATGCGGTCGCCGTGCGCCGGAGGGGCTCGCCCACCTGCTCGACGATCCGGCGGCAGAAGAGCTGAGCCGCCGGCGGCAGGGTCCGGCGGCGATCCCAGGCGATCGCCATGGTGCGGGCGATCGGGGGCTCGCGGAGCGGGATGACCACCACCTGTGTCGACGGGGTGGGCAGGGGCATCGGCAGCAGCGAGATCCCGAGACCCGCCTCGACCAGTCCCTGCACGATCGCGAAGTCGTCGCCCTCGTAGGCGACGCGCTCGCTCAGGCCCTGGCGGGCGAAGGCGTCGTCGATGACCCGCCGGAGACCGGTGCGGGATCGGGGCAGGATCAGTGGTTCCGGGGCGAGGTCGCGCAGGGTGACCGAGGCGCGCCCGACCAGGCGGTGCTGGAGCGGCACGACCACCGAGATGCGCTCGCGGAAGAGGGGCACCAGCTCGATCTCCGGAGTGTTGGGAGGGGGCGGTCCCAGGATGCCGAGGTCGAAGCGGCCGTCGAGGAGGCCGGCCACCACCTCGCCACTGGTGCCCTCCTCGAGGGTGAAGCGCACCCCCGGGTACTGCTCGAGGAACCGGGCGAGCCGCTCCGGCAGCCATCGCGCACCCACGGTGTGAAGGAACCCGAGGTGGACCTCCCCGGTCTCGGCCGAGACCGTGCCGGCCGCCTCCGCCACCGCGTCCCGCAGCTCGCTGAGGATGCGCTCCGCCCGTCCCACGAAACGCTGCCCGGCCTTGGTCAGCCGTATGGAGCGTCCGATCCTTTCGAAGAGCGGCACTCCAACCTCATGCTCCAGACGGGCGATCTTCCGGCTCACGGTGGACTGGTCACTCTGAAGTGCATCGGCCGCACGCCCCAGATGCTCCAGGCGAGCCACTTCGATGAAAGTTCTCAGAAGATCCGCGTTGATGCGATCCATGCATCAATCTGACACCATAGTGGCTGTTGATGTCAACGACACATACCGATAGCCTATGGCTGCAACCGCGAGGCGGCGGGTGTCGCGGCTCGCCACAGGTGGAGAGACCCATTGCTCATTGAGAACGCTACCCAGGAGGTTCACCGCGCCCGTCGTCGTCACCACCTCGAGGTGGTCGAGCGGACGCGGCTTCGTCGACTTGTGGAGCGGGTGGATTCTGCCATCGAGCTCTGCGAGGAGACGCACCTCCAGGGCATGAAGGAGGTTCCGCCGGATGTCGCCCTGCGCGCCCAGCGGGTCTTCACGTTCGCGCGCAAGGCGGTCCGGCTGACCGGCGACGACACCGCCTGCCGGCTGGTTGACGAGACCCTGGCCCGGCGGCACGTCAAGATCACCGAGATCATGGACATGCTCTGGACCATCCAGGAGATCGTCTTCGACCTGATGCTTCCCTGGCGGACCGAGCTCCCGGAGGACGTCGAGATCGACGACGACGAGCCGGGGGCGGGGGAGTGGCGACACTTCAACCCCGCCGCCTGAGCGTCGCCCTGAGCCGTCCATAGCTGCGTCGCCTCGTCCGCCGGCTCGGTCACGGACGTCAGCGCACTCCCTCGCCGTGCTCCTCGTCTCCTTGCTCTGAACGACCAGGACGCTGCCCCCCGATGACGGGATGTGCGCTCCCTCGCGGCGCTACCTGCCTCCGACGTTGAAGGACGAACCTGCCGCCGCGTGACGATGCCGCGCTCCCTCCTCTCGTTCAGGCCGATGCGCGGGCATGAAAAAGGCCCGCCGGTGCAACCGGCGGGCCTCTTCGTGGGTGGGGTTCAGCTATCGTGCCTTGTCATCTGGGCGATGCCGACCGCCGGCACCGAGCCCGCCGCACCGTACGCGGGGGCGAGGTCCCTGGCGGGGGTGGTCGCGCGGGCGTCGGCCCGCCAGCGGACGATCTCGAAGACGAAGGTGAGCAGGACCGCGAAGGAGGCGATCGCCAGGCCGATGCCGGCGAACCCGGTGTAGGTCCCGACCGTCCACCAGCCGTATGCGTTGAGCAGGGTGCCGCGAAGCATCGTGCCCTCGAAGACGGTGGTGACAACCGCGGCGTCAGCCGTGCTGCTGGGGTTGGCCCGAGCGATCGTGCTGGCCGCGTCGTAGGTCGGCATCTTGCTCAGGTGGACCTTGATGAAGTTGTTGGCCCAGACCTCGGCCTGCGCGCCGGTGGTCATCTGCTCACCCGCGTACTGACGCATGGCGGCGGCGTCGACGGCGGGAAGGGCCGTGATCTCCGGGCTGTTGGCCGCGGGGAAGGTGATGTTCTGGGCCGCGAGCTGGGTGGTGACCGAGCTCTGGACGTAGTTGGAGGCCCAGAGGGCGAATCCGGCGGCGCAGCCGAGGATGACGATGAGCCCTGCCTGGAGGACGAGGACTCGCCAGCGAAGTGCCTTGCTCATGGTTTCTCTCTCCCGTTTTGGGTGGTCAGGTCTAACTGCCTCCATGCTGGGGTCTTCACGAGGTGCCATCCAGGGCCAGGGGTCATCAGACAAAATGACGCGCGGCCCTAATTGCCGTGGGCCCCGTCCTGGGACGATCAGTGACCTTCGCCTCCGGTGCGGCTCCGGATCAGGCGGGCATCATGGTGAGGTCAGGTCAGGCGAGGGGCCCGGACCCGTGATGCCGCTCCAGCCTCGGAAGCGCTGGAGGCAGGGGTATCCGGAGTTCGCGGCCCCTCCCGACCTCGCATCGCACGTCGCGTGCGGCAGCCGCCCGCTAGGGTGAGGACGGCACCCGCCAACTGACCACGGTGCCGCCCCCGGGACGGCCGGTGAACTCGCAGACGCCACCGAGGGCCTCGGCCCGCGCCTCCATGTTGTCGAGCCCGTGACCGCGCACCGCCCCCGGGGCGATCCCCACGCCGTTGTCGGCGACGCGCAGCGTGATGGTCCCGGCGCTGGCGCTGAGCCGGACGTCGACGCTGCTCGCCGCAGCGTGCTTGGCGACGTTGGAGAGCGCCTCGCGCATCGTCTTGAGCAGCTCGTCCCGCGTCGCGGAGTCGGTGGCGGCGTCGAGCGGACCTTCCAGGTGCACCCTCGGCTCGAAGCCGAGGGTGGGCGAGACCTCGCTCGCCAGGGAGAGGATCCGGGCGCGCAGGCCATCCTTGCTGAGGTCGCGGGCCTCCAGGTCGAAGATGCTGATCCGGATCTCTCTGATGGTCTCGTCGAGCTCGTCGACCGCCTGCTGGAGACGCTCCCGGAGGTCGGCCCCCTCGATCCGGCCGACCAGCCCCTGGAGGCCCAGTCCGGTGGCGAAGAGCCGCTGGATCACCGTGTCATGCAGGTCGCGGGCGATCCGCTCCCGCTCGCCGAGCACGGCCATCTGCTCGAGCCGCTGGTGCAGCCGGGCGTTCTCGATGGCCACCCCGGCCGCGCCGGCGAGCGCCACCACCAGCTCCTCGTCGGCCTCGGTGAACTCGGCGGCGTCCCGCTTCTCGGTGAGGTAGAGATTGCCGAAGACCTCGTCGCGGACCCGGATGGGCACCCCGAGGAACGATCGCATCGGCGGGTGATGGGGCGGGAAGCCCGACGAGGCCGGGTGGGCCCCGATGTCGCGGATCCGCTGAGGCTTCGGGTCGGTGATCAGCAGGCCCAGGATCCCCCGGCCATGGGGGAGGTCCCCGATGGCCCGGATCGCCTTGGCGTCGAGGCCGGTGGTGATGAACTCGACCAGGCCGCCCTCCAGACCGGCCTGCTCCGGTCCGATCACGCCGAGGGCGCCGTAAGCCGCCCCGCTGACCTCCGCCGCGGCCTCGACGATCCGCCGCAGGACGTTGGGGAGGCTCAGATCGGCGGAGAGCGCGACGACAGCGTCGAGCAGACGAGAGGACCGGTCGACCTCGGGCATCACGCGAAGTCTAGGGGGCGCGATGCCGGCCAAGGGGCCATCGACCGGGAGCGGGAGGCCCGAACGTCCTCCCGCCCGCCACCGGATGGCATCGGGACCGCCGCCGCCAGGCCCGCATTCTCGCTATGGTGTTGGCACAGCCGGAGCCATGCATAGGAGGAGCCGATGACCCCCAGCCAGAGACCGCTGCACAACCTCAGTCGCAAGGAGTGTCTCGAGTTCCTCCAGTACCACTCCTTCGTCGGCAGGCTCGGCTTCGTTGTCGACGGCCGGCCGATGGTGCTGCCCGTCAACTACCTGGCGGACGAGGAGGCCGTGGTCTTCTGCACCGCCGAGGGCACGACGCTGAGCGCGGTCGCTGAGGCTTCTGAGGTGGTCTTCGAGGTCGACGAGAGCCATCCCCTGGAACGCTCCGGCTGGAGTGTGGTGGTGCGCGGCCCGGCTGAGGTGGTCACCGATCCCGGCGAGGTCGAGGCGCTCCGGCGCGGTCCCCTCCGCTCCTGGGCGGCCCGGTCCCCCGAGCGGTGGGTGCGGATCACCATCCAGGAGGTCACCGGCCGGCGCCTGGGCCAGCACTGACCGGGGTCCCGCCGAGGGCTGGGCTCAGATCGCGGCCAGGAAGAGGAAGCCGAGCACCGCCACCGCGACGATCACCAGCAGCGCGGTGAGGAGGGCCCAGGCCACGTTGTCGAGGCTGCGCACCAGGTGTGCCATGGACGCATCGTCGACCCGCGAGGGTGGCACCGCCAGGGTCCGAAGGTGGTCACCGCAGTGGGCTCACGGCCTCGACGCGACGGGCCGATCGACCCCCGGGTTCCAGCTTGCATAGGGCCGAAAGACCCGGGATGACGGAGGCGACTGCCCCTAGCCCCGCCGCGTGGCGGGTGTCGATGCTAGGTGGTGATGGTCACCCCCGCCGCCGCTCTCCGTGAGCTGTCGCGCGCCCGCTGCCTCGAGCTCCTCGCCACCGCCGGCCTCGGCCGGGTCGGGGTGAGCCTGCGGGCGCTGCCGGTGATCCTCCCGGTCAGGTACGCCGTGATCGGCGGGAGGGTGGTCTTCCGCACGGCCCCGGGCAGCAAGCTCACCGCCGCGACCCGCCGTTCGGTGGTGGCCTTCGAGGCCGACCGCCACGATCCCTGCGGCGCCTGGGGTTGGAGCGTCCTGGTCCAGGGGGTGGCATCCGAGGTCACCGATCCGGCCGTGCAGGCGGCTGCCCTCCAACTCCTGCCCGACGACCTGCCCTTCCTGCACGGCGAGCCGGCGCGGCTCGTGGCCGTTGACATCAGCCTCGTCAGCGGCCGGTCGTTCGGTGCGGTCCCGGAGGAGTCGGGGCCGTCGATGCGCTAGGCGACGCGGCGCCGGAGCGTCGCCGTCGCCGCCACCACCAGGGCGACGGCGAAGGCCGCCACCACCCCGATGTCGAGCAGGAGCGCCCCCGAGGTCAGCCCGTTGCCCTTCAGCATCACGTCGCGAAGACCATCCACGCCGTAGGTGAGGGGCAGCAGATTCGACACCACCTGCAGCCATCCGGGCTCGGTGCTGACCGGGAAGACGATCCCGCTCAGCAGCACCTGGGGCACGATCGCCAGCGGGATGAACTGGACGGCCTGGAACTCGGTGGTCGCGAACATGCTGAGGAAGATCCCGAGGTTGACGGCGACCATGGCGAGCAGCAGGGTCATCAGCACCACCAGGACGACGTTGCCCTGGTCGTGGACGTGGAGGGCGTAGAGGGTGAAGAGGGCGACCTCGACCGCCTGCAGCGCCGCCACCACCGTGAATCCCGCCATGTAGCCGGTCACGATCTCGGAGCGCCGCAGCGGGCTGGCCATCAGCCGCTCCAGCGTGCCCTGGCTGCGCTCGCGGAGGAAGGCGATGATGGTGACCACGAACACCAGCAGGAAGACCACCAACCCCACGAAGGCGCCCCCGAAGTAGTCGAGGGTGTCGAGCCCCGCGCCGCCGTGGAGGTAGGTGAGGTGGGGACGGAGGGTGGGCAGGTGGACACCGCCCTGGGCCCCGATGCTGCCCAGCAGGCTGGCCTCGGATTGGTCGAGCGCGGCCAGGACCGGCTGGGTGAGGCCGGGCTGGGTCCCCTCGAGGTGCACCTCCGGCGCGGCCGTCCCGCCCTCGGAGACGGTGGCGGTGAGGTTGGACGGGAGCAGGATGTAGGCGGCGACCCGATCGGACGAGAGGTCGCTCCGGGCCTGATCCAGGTCGGTCACGCTGACCGCGATCTGCGCCGATGCCTGGAGATGGGAGGCGAGGACGGTCCCGAGCCCGCCCTGATCGAGGTTGACGACATCCACCGAGGGGACCTCGGACCCGCCGCGGATGAGGAAGTAGAAGAGGCCGAGGATGATCAGGGGCGCCACGAAGAGGAGCACCAGCGTCCTCCGGTCGTGGCGGAATCCCTGGAGGATCCGACGGGCGATGGCGGCGGTGCGGAGGAGGCTCACCGTCCGCCCTCCGAGAGGGCGAGGAAGGCGTCCTCGAGTCGCGTGACGCCGGCCAGCCGGCGCAGCTCGCCGGCGCTGCCCTCGGCGAGCAGCCGTCCGAAACGGAGCAGGCCCAGCCGCCGGCAGCGCTCGGCCTCGTCCATCACGTGGCTGGAGACGACGATGGTCACGCCCTCCGCGGACATCTCGGCGAAGCGCTGCCAGAGCTCGGCGCGGAGCTGGGGGTCGACACCGACCGTGGGCTCGTCGAGGAGGAGCAGCCGCGGTCGGTGGACCAGGGCGCATGCGAGGGAGACCCGCTGGCGCATCCCCCCGCTCAGGGTCGCCACCACCGAGCCCCGCCTCGCCGAGAGGTCGACCAGCTGCAGCGCCTCGGCGACCTGCGGCCGCGCCCGGCCTCCCTCGAGACCGTGGATGGCCGCGAAGAAGCGGACGTTCTCCTCCACCGTGAGGTCGGCGTAGAGGGCCGGGGCCTGGGGCATGTAGCCGATCTCGGCCAGCACGGCGCGGTCCGGCAGGCGCCGGCCCAGGACCTCCACGCTGCCCCGATCGCCCACGACGAGTCCCACGAGCGATCGGATCAGGGTGGTCTTGCCCGCGCCGTTGGGCCCGAGCAGGCCGTAGATCTCCCCGGTGCCGACGCTCAGCGAGGCGCCGTCCAGGGCCCGCACCGCGCCGAAGGACTTGACCAGTCCCTCGACGCGCACGGCGGTGCCGGTGGCGTTCACGGTCGTGCCTCCGGGGCCATCGCCCGCAGCCAGGTCTCGGCCAGCGCGTCGGCCACCACCTCGAGGGGGGCGTCAAGCCCGAGCGCGCGCCCCATGGCGTCGCGGGTGAGCAGGTGCATCACCAGCGGTCCCACGAAGGCGAGCAGGGCGAGCAGCGGATCCATCCGTCGCAGCCGGCCCTCGGCCATCTGACCGGCGACGTAGGCGGCGAGCGGCGCGATGGTGTCGCCGATGGCGAGCTCGCGTGCCAGCTCGGCATCGACCCCCGACCCGGAGACCTCGAAGAGCAGGGTCCGGAGCAGCCCCGCCTGACCATTGGCGCTGGTCAGGGCGGCCCGGGCGAGCGCGGGCATCACCGACTCGGGCGGCTCCCCGGCGTGCTCGGCGAGGGCGTGGGCCACCGGGACGAAGGGGGCGCGGGCGCGCACCACCTCACGGAAGACCGCCGCCTTGCCGGGGAAGAGGCGGTAGAGGCTTGCCCGGGAGGTGCCGGAGCGCACCGCCAGCTCGTCCATGGAGAGGCCCGACAGACCGTGCTCGCCGATCAGCGCCGCCCCCTCGGCGAGAATGCGCTCCCGAGCGGTGGGGTCGGGGTCGACCTCGAGAATCCGGAGGAGCTCGGCTCGCGAGGCGACGAGGCGGTAGAGGGTGGCGCGGGAGACGCCCGCCTCCCGGGCGAGCGACGCGAGGGGCGGCAGCGCGCCGGAGCGGAGCCGGCGCCGGGCGGTCCGAACGATCCGCTCGCGGACGGTGTCGGCGGAGCCGGTGCCGGCTCCGCGAGGGGGACTGGTCTCAGGCACGGAGACGATACTAGATGAGACGTCTCGTCTTGTCTAGCCTCACGGCCACCTCAGCGGGCAGGCCGCAGGGTGCCCGGCCGCGATGGCGGTCAGCGGCCCGTCCGTCCCCTCAGCCGATGTGGACGGGGTGGTGATGCTCCGCGCGCCGGAAGACCTGGACCGCCCAGGCGCTCACCCGCTCCCGCTCTCCGTCCATCAGCTCAGAGATCTCGCCGGGTTTGACCAGGAAGCTGGCCGGCCGGGTGACCAGGTGGCAGCCACGGCGGCGGAGGGCGCGGTAGAGGGCGAGGGCGGCGGTGCCGGTCAGCACCCGCAGGCCCGGCTCGCGGGTGTCGAAGGTCGCAGCGCAGAAGCTGGGTCGGGGCGGGAGGTGGTCCAGCCAGCTGCGCACCCCGTCGGGCATGAGGTGGTACTCGCGGAGCACATGGGCCGAGGTCGGGGTCCGGGTGACGTCGGCCCAGTCCTCCCAGCGGTGGGTCGGTCCTCCCACGACGAGGAACTCGACGCCCTCCAGCTCGGTGAGCGGGATCTCGTGTACCTCGCCGACGATGACCGGGCCGTGGACCGCGGCCTCGGCGGCGATGATCCGGGCGACGGCCGCGCTGCTGCCGTGTGTGCCTTCGTACACGATCGCGGTGCGCATTAGACCGATCCTCCTTGGCATCCCAGGGTGCCCCCTGCCGTCCTCGCGCACCAGAGCCCAACGGCCCCTTTCCACCAATGTCTCGCGTCCCCCTCAGGCGTGGGGGTTCCAGCACGTGGTGTGGTGATGTTCGGGCCAATCCTGGCCGCGACCCGCTGCCCCCGTGCGGCTGCGAGGGTCAGGCGCGCACCGCCGCCACTCCCGCCGCCGGCTCGGGCGGTGGGGGGCTCGCGACCTCGACCCAGATCAGGCGCGCGGCGGCCGGATCGACGGCGAGCACGTGGTGCCGGTCGCCCACGCTCAGGCTCACCTCACCCGCACGCCCGTCGGCGTCGACGGTGACCTCGACGCCGGTGCGCACACCCGCGGCGGCGAGATCTCGGAGCAGCTGGAAGGACTCGTGCTCGATGATCTCGGAGATGCGCCGAACCGTGGCGCTGGCCCCGGGCGGGAGGTCGGCGAGCGCGACCAGCGTTCCGTAGGGTGCGGACCGGCCCGGGATGGCATGGCCGTGCGGGCAGGTGGCCGGCCGGTCGAGAGCCCGGTCGAGACGGGCGAGCACCGTGTCCGAGAAGGACGCGGCCAGCCGGTTCGCCTCCAGGTGGGCGCTCGCCCAATCCAGCCCGAGGACGTCGGTGAGCCAGCACTCGGCCAGCCGGTGGCGGCGGACGATGGTCTCGGCGGCGGCCAGCCCGGCCGGGGTCAGGGTGACCCGCCGGTCCATCTCGGTGTGGATCCAGCCCCCCGCCCGCAGCCGGCGGAGGCCGATGCTCACGGTGGGCGCCTTGACTCCGAGCCAGTGCGCGATCCGGGTGGGGCGCACCGGCTGGTCCTCGGAGGCGATGCAGAAGATCGTCTCGAGGTAGCGATCGATCGCGACGGTCCGGACCGGCAGGGCGGCGACCGCCTCTCCGCGGCGGCGTGGAGCCCGGGGGGTGCGCGGCGTGCGCGGGCGGCCGCCCGGAGCGCGATCGCCCACGGCCGGCGCGGGCCGGTCGGCAACCGGCGTGCCCGTCTCCGCAGTCACGTCCGCCGCCGTCACCCCGTGCTCACCCGGCCGCCGGCGACGCGTGGCCGATCGGGAGAGGGGGCATCTCGACATCCGCCGCGAGCCTGGCGACGACCAGGCCGAGCAGCGCCCGCACGCTGGCCTGGGCCAGACGGTGGAGCAGCATGCGATCCACCTCCCTTCCCAGCGGGCCGAGCGGAGGGACATAGCGGCCCATGAAGGTGATCGCGGTCATCGCGGTCCCCATCGGAGCGAACTCCAGATCGGCCACCATCGCCGGGAAGAGCCCGGTGGCTCCGGCCGCCCGCCAGCGCAGCGGCTGGGTCACCCGATCCGGCTTCACGCTCATCTCGCCCAGCTCAGCCCAGACCCGCTTGCTGACCCGGATCGGCCCGAGCGACGACGCCACCCGCACCGAGAGCTGCTCACCCTCCGCGTAGGCGGCGACCAGCGAGTCCCCGAGCCAGCCCGGCCCGGCGGCGACCAGCTCGTCGCTCACGGCGTCGAACGGTCGATCGATCTGGACGAAGTCGGAGACCAGCACCATCGCAGCATCCCCGGCGCCGGCGGCCCGGGATAGGGGCGAGGGTCACTCTCCGATGGGGCCGTTCGCCCTTTGGAGGGGCGATCCGGCCTACGGCTCGGCGGTCTCCGGCTCGCCGTCGTGGTGGGCGAGGAGCGCGTGCTCGGCCGCCCGGCGCGCCGCCCGGCGCTTGGCGCTGGCCTGCAGCAGCTTCTCCTTCTCGCCCTCCAGCGGGACCCGGTGAGAGGGCCGGGCGGGCGTGATCACCTGACCGCGCCCCTTGCGCCGCGGCCCGGACCAGAGCGCCGGCGGGGCGTCGAGGCGCAGGGCGAGCCCGTAGGCGGCGGCCTCGTAGTTGACCCGCCAGCCGTGGAAGTGCCGCCAGGCGACGTCCTGGTCCCTCTCCAGCTTCCATCCCACCGACACGAGCCGTTCCACCGCGGCGTCGAACTCGGCCCGGGTGAGCTGGATGGGGTCGGCGGGGTCGGGGTCGGGGTCGACGGCGATCGCCATGGTTTCGGCCAGATCCCGGAGGGCGACGTAGCCCATCCGCAGCAGCGGGCGGGCCGATGCCGGCGCGGTGAGCGGCGAGAGGCTGAGATGGAGCGCCGCCGCGTCCATCACGGCGAGCAGCCCGATCACCCAGGAGCGGAGCGCCTTGGGGGAGCGGAAGTAGAGCAGCTGCGGGTAGGTGGTGTGGGACTCGGAGACGTCGGCGGCCCACTCGGTCCAGCGCTCGTAGAACCACCCGAGCCGCTCCGTGTTGTCGATCAGCTCGTGGCGGATCAGCACCTCCGGGCCCCAGGCCGGGACGCCGCCCAGGAACGCGAGCATGGTCACCAGCGTCTCGCGGCGGTTGAAGGCCGCGTAGAGGGTGGGGAGGTAGGCGATCTGGAGGGCGACGATCACCAGGCCGCTCATGGCGCAGAGGAAGGCGAGGGTGACCGGCGCCGCCCCCCGGGGGGTGGTGAATCCGAGCGTGAACATCGACGAGCCGGTGACCTGAAGGGCGCTGCCGAAGCCGCTCACGAACGGCCAGAAGAGCAGCGCGTAGCCGATGAAGACGAGGCCCACCCAGGCGCCGAGCAGGCCGATCAGCAGCGCCGGCCCGTTGAGCGCCTCGATCCGGTCCCGGGCGCCGTAGTCGTCGATCCGGTCGGTGATCAGCAGGAAGGCACGGTGCACGGTGGCCGTGATCAGGACGGTCAGCCGGGGCGCGGAGGCCCGGGGGACGATCAGCGTCCCCAGCACGCTGCTGGCGGTGAGCAGCAGGATGGCGATCCCGGCGGCGAAGCCGGCCCAGCTCACGGCGGCCACCCCTCCGAGGATAGGGGGACGGGGGCGCCGGACGCGGTCTCCGGCCTACAGGCCGGCGGCGGCCCCGGTCAGGTAGCGGATGACGTCGTCGGCGCCGTAGTCGTCGCGACCCGGCGGGAGCAGGCTGGCCAGCCGGGCCAGGTCGTCGCCGCTCGTGATGATCGGCGGCTCCACCGTCCCGTCCTTCTGCACCTGGGGATGGCCGGCGGTGGCGAGCAGGCCATTGCAGAGGCAGCGGCGCTCGGCGGCGTCCTCGGCGGAGCCGCCCTTGGCGACGTAGGCGGCCAGCGGCTCGGCGGCGCAGCGGTAGGTCACCCCGCCCCCGGCCGCCACCGGCTCGCGCAGGTAGCCGCTGTCGCAGACCCGGGGCCGGGCCGCGTAGACCTCGGGGCTGGCGACGCTGCCCTCGACCTGGACCACCTTGAAGGGGTATCCCGACGAGGAGGCGCGCGGGTCGGTGCGGACCTCGCCCCCGCCCTCGTGGACGGCCTGGAGGACCTGGGTGCGCAGGGCCGGGTCCATGCCGGACTCCCGCGCGTAGGCGAAGAGCGTGCCGAGCTGGATCCCGGTGGCCCCCGCCGCCCGGGCCTCGGCCAGGCCCTCGGGCGAGCCGGTGCCCCCCGCCAGCCAGAAGGGCAGCCCCAGGGCCGCCATCCGCGCGGTGTCCACCTGGTCGCGCTCGCCGTACACCGGCTGGCCGGTCTCGTCGAGCACCGTCCGGCCGCGGGGCGGCGCGTTGTGACCGCCGGCCAGCGGGCCCTCGACCACGAACCCCTCGACGCTGCCGGTGGCGCGGCGGATCAGCATCACCGCCAGCGAGTCGGCGGAGATGATGGGGAGGAAGGCGGGGCGGGGGAGCCGGGCGGCACCGTAGCCGACCCGGGCCGGATCGAAGGCCAGCATCGGCACCTCCTGCTCCGGCGGGGCACCGTCGATCAGGTGCATGGTCGCCTCCCGGCCGTCGGCGAAGGCGTCGAGGACGCCCGGGATCTCGCGCGGGATGCCGGCGCCCATCAGGATGCAGTCGACCCCGGCGAGCATGGCCCCGTAGAGGGTGGGCAGCGTGGGCGGCCGGAGCTTGGTCATGAGATTGATCCCCACCCGTCCGCGATGCCCCTCGCGGGCCAGGACCACCTCGACGAAGGCCGCCAGGACGGTGAGGTCGCGCACCAGGGGCCGCTCGGCGTGGCTCTGCATCCCCACCCGCCGGTACGGGGTTCCCGGCTGCTTCCCCATCGGCACGAAGAAGCGGTCGAGCACGCGCCCGGCCACGCCCTGGTCGGGGAACGCCTCGATGGCGCGGCGCAGATGGCCTCCCTTGTCACCGTCCTGAAGGCGGCGTGCCACCACGCTGTCCAGCGCGGTGCCCGAGACCACCCCCATGCAGCCGCGGTGCGCCGCGACGGCGCGCGCGAGCCGCCAGCCGGAGATGGCGACGCCCATCCCACCCTGGATGATCCGGATCTGGTGCAGCCAGCCGTGCCGGCTCGGGGGCTCGTTGCTCACTGTGGCCACGTGGGCCCATCTTCCCGTCTCGTCTGATGCAATGCATCGGCAACGCGGGCCAATCCGCCCTGACACCCAGGGCCATGTCCCCTGCCATTCGAGCCCCAGGAGGTCCAGAAGGCCCTTGTGGCGGCGGGGATTTCGGCCCACCCTTGTGCGGGCCTTATGGCTCTATATGTGTGTGAGCGCACACTACGTGATGACCTTTGGTACGCGGCAAGTCACGTCTCTCGACCCTGTTCCCGCCGTCGCGGTTCTGGTTCAATCGAAACCGTCAGGAACCCTTGCACCAGGGTCGCTCCCACGGCGGCCCGTGCTCTGGAGGTGACGTCAAGCGTTGTCCAAATCCGCGCGCATCTGCATCGACGGCAACGAGGCGGCAGCCAAGGTGGCCTACGCACTCTCCGAAGTCATCTCGCTCTACCCCATAACACCGTCCTCGCCGATGGGCGAGCACGCCGACGACTGGGCCGCGGCCGGGGTGCCGAACCTCTTCGGCCAGGTCCCCGACATCGTCGAGATGCAGTCCGAGGCGGGCGCCGCCGGGGCTCTTCACGGCGTCCTCCAGAAGGGCACGCTGGCGACCACCTTCACGGCCTCGCAGGGCCTGCTGCTGATGGTCCCCAACATGTACAAGATCGCCGGCGAGCTGCTGCCCGCGGTGATCCACGTGGCCGCGCGCAGCGTGGCGACCCACGCCCTCTCCATCTTCGGAGACCACTCCGACGTGATGGCGGTGCGCTCCGCCGGCTGGGCGATGCTCTCGTCGGCGACCGTCCAGGAGGCTCACGACCTCGCCCTGGTGGCGCACGCCGCGACCCTCACCTCGCGGGTGCCGTTCCTCCACTTCTTCGACGGCTTCCGCACCTCGCACGAGCTGGGCTCGGTGACTCCGCTGGAGCCCGAGGTGATGACCGCCATGATCGACATCAAGGCGATCGAGGAGATCCGGCAGCGGGGAATGAGCCCCGATCACCCCGACGTGCGCGGGACCGCCCAGAACCCCGACGTCTTCTTCCAGGGTCGCGAGGCGAACACCCCCTACTACCGTGACGTCCCCGCCATCGTCGCCCGCGCCATGGACGAGCTGGCCCGGCTCACCGGCCGCCGTTACGGCCTGGTGGAGTACACCGGTGCCCCCGACGCCGAGCGCGTGGTGGTGCTGATGGGCTCGGGTTGCGGCGCCGTCGAGGAGACCGTCGAGGTCCTCAGGGCGCGTGGCGAGAAGGTCGGGATGCTCAAGCTGCACCTCTACCGCCCCTTCCCCAGCGCCGAGCTGGTGGCAGCCCTCCCCCCCACCGTGAAGAGCATCGCCGTCCTGGACCGGACCAAGGAGCCGGGCGGCGTCGGCGAACCCCTCTACCTCGACGTCCGCGCGGCCATCGACGAGGCCTTGGAGGCGGGCGAGCCTCCGTTCACCGCCGCCCCGCTGGTCGTCGGCGGGCGCTACGGGCTCTCCTCCAAGGAGTTCACCCCGGGGATGGCCAAGGCGGTGTTCGACGACCTGGGCTCGGCCCGGCCGCGCCGCCACTTCGTGGTCGGCGTGACCGATGACGTGAGCCTCTCCAGCCTGGACTGGGACCCGACCTTCGCGCCGCCGCGGCCGGAGGGGGAGCTGCAGGCGGTCTTCTTCGGGCTCGGTGCCGACGGCACCGTGGGCGCCAACAAGAACAGCGCCAAGATCATCTCGGACGGGACCGGCGCCAACGTACAGGGCTACTTCGTCTACAACTCCAAGAAGTCGGGGTCGATGACCGTCTCTCACCTCCGCTTCGGGCCCAAGCCGATCCGCTCCACCTACCTGATCACCGAGGCCGACTTCGTGGCCTGCCACGAGCACGGGCTGCTGGAGCGGGTCAACGTGCTGGAGTGGGCCAAGCCGGGAGCGATCTTCCTGCTCAACAGCCCGCACCCCGCCGACCAGGTCTGGGACCGGCTGCCGCAGGCGGTTCGCCGCCAGATCGAGGAGAAGCACGTCGAGCTCTGGGTGGTCGACGCCCAGCGCATCGCCTCCGAGGCCAACCTCGGCACCCGCATCAACACCGTGATGCAGGTCTGTTTCTTCGCCCTCTCCAGGGTCCTGCCCGTGGACCAGGCCATCGCCGCCATCAAGGGTGCGGTGGTCAAGACCTACGGGCGGCGCGGTCAGGCGGTGGTCGATCAGAACATCGCCGCCATCGAACTCGGCGCTCGCCGGGCTGACCCGGGTGATGCCGCCGGCCGGGGGCTCCCGGACCGTCGCCGAGCCCGCCGCCCGCGACTTCAGCGGCGGCTCCCGGTTCGTGCGCGAGGTCACCTCCGAGCTGATCGCCGATCGCGGCGAGGCCCTGCCGGTCTCGGCGATGCCGGCGGACGGCAGGTTCCCCTCGGGGACCGCGCGCTTCGAGAAGCGGGCGATCGCCACCGAGATCCCGATCTGGGATCCCTCCATCTGCAGCGACTGCGGGAAGTGCGCGATCGTCTGCCCCCACGCGGCCGTCCGGATGAAGGTCTTCACCCCCGAGGCGGTCGAGGCGGCTCCGGCGGGCTTCCTCTCCAAGCCCTTCCGCTCCAAGGAGCTCACCGGTCATCTGCTGACCATTCAGGTGGCCCCCGACGACTGCACCGGCTGCGGCCTCTGCGTCGAGGTCTGCCCGGGCCGGTCCAAGACCGAGGCCCGCCACAAGTCGCTCAACCTCGAGCCCGTGCTCGAGCACCGCGACACCGAGCGCGCCCGCTGGGACTTCTTCCGGGCGATCCCCGAGCTCGACCGGAGCCTGCTCGCCCACAACACGGTCAAGGGGGCCGCGGTCCTCCAGCCGCTCTTCGAATTCTCCGGGGCCTGCGCCGGTTGCGGCGAGACCCCCTACCTCAAGCTGCTCTCCCAGCTCTTCGGCGATCGCCTCCTGGTGGCCAACGCGACCGGCTGCTCCTCGATCTACGGGGGCAACCTGCCCACCACTCCCTGGTCCGCCAACCGCGACGGGCGCGGGCCGGCGTGGGCCAACTCGCTCTTCGAGGACAACGCGGAGTTCGGTCTGGGCATCCGGCTGGGCCTCGAGGCGCAGCAGCGGGGAGCCCGCTCGCTGCTCCAGGAGCTCGCGCCGGCGGTCGGCGAACCCCTCGCCTCGGCCATCCTCGACGCCGAGCAGGCGGACGAGGAGGCGGTCTTCGTCCAGCGGGCGCGGGTGGAGTCGCTGAAGCAGCGACTCGCCGCTCTGGCCGGCACCGAAGGCGACCCGCTGGCGCCCCGGGCGGCCCGGCTCATGGCGGTCGCCGACACCCTGGTGAGCAAGTCGGTCTGGATCGTCGGTGGCGACGGTTGGGCCTACGACATCGGCTTCGGCGGCCTGGACCACGTGCTCGCCTCGGGCCGGAACGTCAACGTCCTGGTGCTCGACACCGAGGTCTACTCCAACACCGGCGGCCAGGCCTCCAAGGCCACCCCGCGCGGCGCGGTCGCCAGGTTCGCGGCCTCCGGCAAGGGCACTCCCAAGAAGGACCTGGGCGCGATCGCCCGGGCCTACGGCAACGTCTACGTCGCCCAGATCGCGGTCGGCGCCAACGACGTCCAGACCATCAAGGCCCTGCTCGAGGCGGACGCCTTCCCCGGACCCTCCCTGGTGATCGCCTACTCCACCTGCATCGCCCACGGCATCCTGGACATGGCGACCTCGATGACCCACCAGAAGGACGCCGTCCGGTCCGGGTACTGGCCCCTCTACCGCTTCCGGCCCACTCCCGAGGAGACCGGTCAGCCGCTCACCCTGGACTCCCGCGAGCCCACCATCCCGGTGGCCGACTTCGTCGGCTCCGAGGTGCGCTTCTCGGCACTCGCCCGCAGCCACCCCGATCGAGCCCGGGAGCTGATGCGCCTGCTGGAGCGAGATGCCACCGAGCGCTGGCGCTACTACAGCCAGCTGGCCGGCGTCCAGAGGACCGTGGTCAGCGAGGCCTCCGACCACGACGGCGCGGCCGCCGAGGAGGCCCCGGGCGACGACGGCCCGGCTCCCGGTTCGCCGCCGGCCGCCGCGGCATCGGCCGGGGAGGTGACGCCATGACCGCCGCCGCCGTCGACCTCACAGTCGCCTACCTCGGGCTCTCCCTCCGCTCCCCGCTGATCGCCTCCGCAAGCCCGCTCACCGGCGACGTCGAGTCCGCCCGTCGCCTGGCCGGCGCCGGCGTCGGCGCCCTGGTGCTCCCCTCCCTCTTCGAGGAGGAGATCGAGGCCGAGGAGATCGGCCTTGCCGCGGCGCTCGAGGCGGGCGCCGAGGACAGCCCCGAGGCGCACGGCTTCTTTCCCCCGATCGAGGGGGCCACGGTGGCCGACCGCTACCTGGCCAACCTGGAGCGGATCAAGGCGGCCCTCGACATCCCCGTCATCGCCAGCCTCAACGCCACCTCGGTGGGGGCGTGGAGCCGCTACGCCGCGCTGGCGGCCGATGCCGGAGCCGACGCCGTCGAGCTCAACGTCTACCGGGTGGCCGCCAACCCGTACCTCGCCGGCACCGACGTCGAGAGTGCCGACCTGGAGCTGATCGCTGAGGTCTGCCAGGCCTCGACCGTCCCGGTGGCGGTGAAGCTCTCGCCCTACTACTCGGCGATGGCCGACTTCACCCGTCAGGTGATCAAGGCCGGGGCCGCCGGGCTGGTCCTCTTCAACCGCTTCTACCAGCCCGACATCGATCTGGAGACCATGGGGGTGGAGTGCCGCCTGGAGCTCTCCACCTCGGTCGAGCTGGGCCTGCCGCTCCGCTGGATCGCCATGCTGCGTCCCCAGGTGCCCGAGACGGTGTCGCTGGCCGCGACCTCCGGTGTCCGCACCGGCGAGGATGCGGCCAAGGCCCTGGCGGTGGGTGCGGACGCGGTGATGATGACCTCCGAGCTCCTCCGCCACGGCTCCGAGCGGGTCGCCGGGGTGGAGGCGGAGCTGCGCGCCTGGCTGGCCGGACACGAGTACGAGTTGGCCGCCCAGCTGCGCGGCTCGGTTTCCCGAGTGACTGCGGAGGCCGGTGAGGCCTTCGAGAGAGCTAACTACATGGCCACCCTCCGCTCCTGGGTGGGTGCCAGCGGACGGAGGTGATCGGATGAAGGTCTGGATCGATCAGAAGTACTGCACCGGGGACAATCTCTGCGAGGAGCTGTGCCCCGCCATCTTCACCCAGCTCGACGACGGCCTCTCCTACGTGAAGCAGGATGGGACCGTCCTCGACACGCCGGGAGGCAAGCTGAGCATGGCCGCGGTGGCCGCCGAGCACGAGGCCGGGGTGCGCGAAGCCGCCGACCAGTGCGCGGGCGAGTGCATCTTCATCGAGGAATAGGCAGATGACCATGGCGCCCGTCGAGGCTCCCCCGAGCCCGCCCCGCGAGGACAAGCGGTGGCGGCAGGTGGACGTCAAGATCCGCCGCCTGGGGGCGCGGCCGGACGGCCTCATCGAGGTCCTCCACACCGTCCAGGAGGTCTTCGGCTTCCTCGACGACGATGCCCTGGGCTACGTGAGCGAGGCCCTGGGGGTGCCGCCCAGCCGGGTGCTGGGCGTGGCCACCTTCTACTCGCACTTCGTGCGCAAGCCCCAGGGGCTCCACACCTGCGTGGTCTGCATGGGGACCGCCTGCTACATCAACGGGGCCAGCGCGATCTTCGAGCGGCTCCACGGGACACTGGGCATCGACGCCGGCGGGACCACTCCCGACGGTCGGGTGTCGCTGCTTCGAGCCCGCTGCCTGGGGGCATGCAGCATGGCCCCCGCGGTGGTGGTCGACGACGAGGTGCATGGCAGGATGAGCCCCGACGGGGTCGAACAGATGCTGGAGGCGCTATGACCGAGACGGGTGGCGCAACGCCGGCGCGGCGGAGACGCCAGGAACCGCTGATCCCCGATGGGCCGGTGCGTGCATCGGCCAACGTCTGCCAGGCGGCGGGCTGCCTCTCGATGCAGTCCGACGCCGTCTTCGACTCGCTCTGCGAGCGGGTGGCCGCCAGCGGGCTCACCGACGTGGCGGTCCGGCGGGTCGGCTGCCTCGGGCTCTGCGCCGCCGGACCGCTGGTCGCGGTCCCCGAGCGAGAGCGTCTCTTCGATCACGTCACCGCCGGCGACGACGCGTCGCTGGACGCGGTGGTCACCTCCCTCTCGGGCGGCGAGGGCGGCCGTCCGATCGCCTCCGACCCGTTCTTCTCCCACCAGGTCAAGGTGGTGCTCGAGCACTGCGGACGGATCGACCCCGAGCGGGTCGAGGACTACGTGGCCGAGGGCGGCTACGAGGCGCTCACCAAGGTGGTGACCACCATGACCCCCGCCGAGGTCCTGGCCGAGGTGACCCACAGCGGGCTGCGCGGTCGGGGGGCGGCGGCTATCCCACCGGCCTCAAGTGGACGACCGTGGCCAAGGCGGAGTCCGCCGACGGCAAGTACGTCGTCTGCAACGGCGACGAGGGCGACCCGGGTGCCTTCATGGACCGCAGCGTCCTGGAGAGCAGTCCCCAGCAGGTGCTGGAGGGGATGGCCATCGCCGGCTATGCGGTGGGCGCCGCCCACGGCTACGTCTACGTCCGGGCCGAGTACCCCCTCGCCGTCAAGCGGCTCACCACCGCCATCCGCCAGGCCGAGCGGGCCGGGCTCCTGGGACAGCGGATCGCCGACAGCAGCTTCAGCTTCGAGGTCCAGCTGCGCATCGGGGCGGGTGCCTTCGTCTGCGGCGAGGAGACCGCCCTGATCGCCTCCATCGAGGGAGGCAGGGGCACGCCCCGGCCGCGGCCGCCCTACCCGGCGGCGTCGGGCCTGTGGGGCAAGCCGACCCTGATCAACAACGTGGAGACGTTCTCCAGCATCGCGGCGATCATCAATCGGGGCGCCGAGTGGTATCAGGCGATCGGCACCGGGAGGAGCCGGGGGACCAAGGTCTTCGCGCTGGCCGGGAGCGTGGTCAACACCGGGCTCATCGAGGTGCCCCTCGGCCTCACCCTCCGCGAGATCGTCTTCGACATCGGCGGCGGCCTCCCCGGCGGAGGAAGGTTCAAGGCCGTCCAGACCGGCGGCCCGTCCGGCGGCTGCATGCCCGAGGAGCTCCTCGACATGCAGGTCAGCTACGAGTCGCTGGCTGAGGCCGGATCGATCATGGGCTCCGGCGGCATGATCGTCATGGACGAGGGAACCTGCATGGTCGACGTGGCCAAGTTCTTCATGGACTTCTGCCGCGAGGAGTCCTGCGGCAAGTGCGTGCCGTGCCGGGTGGGCACCACCCAGATGCACGGGCTCCTCGACCGCATCACCCGCGGGCTGGCGAGCCGCGAGGACCTCGCCGAGCTCGAGGACCTCGCCGCCATGGTCCGTGAGACCAGCCTCTGCGGCCTGGGTCAGGGAGCTCCCAACCCCGTCTTCTCCACGCTCCGCTACTTCCGTGACGAGTACCTGGCCCACATCGACGACCGCGTCTGTCCGGCCGGGGTCTGCAAGATCGAGCCGGTGGAAGCCGGCGCCCGGGTCGCGGAGGGAGTCCGATGAGCGTTCTCACCCTGGTCATCGAGGGTCAGGACGTCGCCGGCCCGGCGGGTCGCACCATCCTCCAGGTCGCCAATGAGAACGGCGTGGCCATCCCCACCCTCTGCCATCTCGAGGGCCTCTCCGACGTCGGCGCCTGCCGCCTCTGCATGGTGGAGGTGGAGGGCCAGCGCAAGCTGCTCCCGGCCTGCGTCACCACCATCGAGGAGGGGATGAAGGTGACGGTCAACTCCGACCGGCTGATGGCCTACCGGCGCCGGATCGTGGAGCTGCTCTTCACCGAACGCAACCACGTCTGCTCGGTCTGCGTGGCCGATCGCAACTGCGAGCTCCAGGACCTCTCGGTGGAGTTCGGGCTCACCCACTTCGAGCTGCCCCAGCTCCATCCCAAGGCGTCCGTCGACGCCACCCACGAGCGCTTCGGCATCGACCACAACCGCTGCATCCTCTGCACCCGCTGCGTGCGCGTCTGCGACGAGGTCGAGGGGGCGCACACCTGGGATGTGATGGGGCGGGGCACCGAGGCTCGGATCATCACCGACATGGGCACCCCGTGGGGTCAGTCCGCCACCTGCACGAGCTGTGGCAAGTGCGTCCAGGTGTGCCCGACCGGAGCCCTCTTCGAGAAGGGCCGATCGGTGGGTGAGGCCCGGCGCCGCCGGCCCTACCTTCCCTACCTGGTGGCGCGGGAGGGTCGGGCACGATGACCGCCAAGCCGCGTCTCGCCACCATCTGGCTGGACGGCTGCTCGGGATGCCACATGTCCCTGCTGGACATGGACGAGCGCCTGCTCGAGATCACCGAGCGTGCCGACATCGTCTTCGGAGCCCTGGTGGACGTCAAGGAGTTCCCCGAGAACGTCGACGTCACCCTGGTCGAGGGGGCGATCAGCTCGGAGGACGACCTGCGCAAGATCCTCGAGGTCCGTCGCAACACCCGCATCCTGGTGTCGCTCGGCGACTGCGCCGTCACCTCCAACGTGCCGGGCATGCGCAACCCCATCGGGCCGGGGCCGATCCTCGAGCGTGCCTACATCGAGAACGTGACCCTGAACCCCCAGCTGCCCGGGCCACTGGTGCCACGGCTGCTGCCGCTCTCCCGCCCGGTGCACGCGGTGGTCAAGGTGGACGTCTTCGTCCCCGGATGCCCACCCTCGGCTGACCTGATCCACAGTGTCCTCGACGATCTGATCTCCGGGCGGATGCCCGTTACCGCGGGGGTGACCTGCTTTGGCTGACAACACGATCGTCATCGAGCCCGTGACCCGGATCGAGGGTCACGCCAAGATCACCATCCAGCTCGACGAGAACGGGAAGGTGGCCGACGCCCACTTCCATGTCACCCAGTTCCGCGGATTCGAGCGCATCAGCCAGGGGCGGATGCTGCACGAGATGCCCTCGCTGATGGCGAGGATCTGCGGGATCTGCCCGGTCAGCCACATGGTCGCCTCGGCCAAGGCCTGCGACGAGGTCCTGGGGGTCACCGTGCCCCCCGTGGGTGTGCTGCTCCGGCGGGTGCTCAACCTGGCCCAGATCGTCCAGTCGCACGCGCTCAGCTTCTTCTACCTCTCCTCCCCCGACCTGCTGCTGGGATTCGAGTCCGACCCCGCCCTCCGCAACCTGGTGGGCGTCGCCCAGCAGGCTCCCGAGCTGGCCCTCGACGGGGTGGCGCTGCGCCGCTTCGGGCAGCGGATCATCGAGCGGCTGGGCGGCAAGCGGGTTCACCCGGCCTGGGTGGTGCCCGGTGGGGTGAGCCGTCCCCTGGACGCCGAGCAGCGCGCCGCCATCCTCGAGGAGATTCCCGACGCCCGCGCCCGTGCCCACCGCAGCCTGGAGTGGTTCAAGGCCAACGTGGCGACCTGGGCCGACGAGGCCGCCCATCTCGGTGAGTTCCCGAGCCTCCACATGGGATTGGTCCACGAGACCGGCAACGCCGCCTACTCCGACGGCCTGCTCCGGGTGGTGGACGGCAATGGCTGGGTGCTCGCCGACGGCGTCGACCCCAGGTCGTACTGGGATTACCTCGGCGAGGCCGTGGAGCCCTGGTCGTACCTGAAGTCGACCTACTTCAAGCCGCTCGGGTATCCGGCCGGGATCTACCGGGTCGGCCCCCTGGCCCGGCTCAACGTGGTGGAGCGGCTGGGCACCGCGGCCGCCGATGCCGAGCTCGCCGAGTACCGCGAGCGCCTGGGCCGCTACCCGTCCAGCTCCTTCCACTACCACTACGCGCGGCTCATCGAGATCGTCCACTGCATCGACATGATCGATGAGATCCTCTCCGACCCCGACATCCTCAACCCGCATGTGCGGGCCCGGGCGCAGGTCAACCGGAACGAGGGCGTGGGCGTCTCCGAGGCCCCGCGCGGGGTCCTGATCCACCACTACCGGGTCGATGACGACGGGGTGGTGCAATGGGTGAACCTGGTCATCGCCACCGGCCACAACAACCTGGCGATGAACCGCAGCGTCCTCCAGACCGCCCGTCACTACATCCACGGCGCCGACGTCAAGGAGGGCATGCTCAACCGGGTCGAGGCGGTCATCCGCTGCTACGACCCGTGCCTCAGCTGCTCGACCCACGCCGTCGGCCAGATGCCGCTGAACGTGGACATCCGCGACGTCGACGGCGCCCTGATCCGGCAGGTCTCGCGCTGATGGCGCCGGGACGTCGCTTCCGGCGTTCCGCGCCCATCTGAGCCCCTGATGGGAGAGCGGCCCGCGGGCGCCCGCCTGCGTGGGGTGCTGGTGATCGCCTGCGGGAACACCCTGCGCGGTGACGACGGCGCCGGTCCGGAGGTGGGCGAGCTGCTCGCCGTCGAGCTCGAGGGGACGGGTGCGGAGGTGGTGGTGGTGGACCAGCTGCTCCCCGAGCTGGCCCTGGACGCCAGCCGCTCCGGGCGCGTCGTGTTCGTCGATGCCGCCGCCGACCTCCCCCCCGGCTCGGTGAGCGTCCGGCCGGTCGACTCCCCGGTTGCCCGGGTCGACGGTGGCGTCGAGCCCTCCGGCCCGCTCGCCTCGCGGTCCGGCGGGGCGAGGCGTCCGCCCGACCCCTTCTCCCACGGCATCGGACCCGAGGACGTGCTCCGCCTGGCTCACGACCTCTACGCCGCCGCGCCCGACGGGGTGCTGGTGAGCGTCGGCGCCGAGAGCTTCGAGCCCGGGGACGGCCTGTCGGCGACGGTCCGGCGGGCGATCCCCGCAGCGGTGCGCGCCGCGGTCCGCGCGGCCGAGGAGGGGGCCGGGAGGTCACGGCGCAGCGATGCATGAGCTCTCCCTGGTCACCGAGCTGGTGGCGGAGTGCGCCCGCCGCGCCGGCGGTCACCCGGTTGCGGTGGTCGAGGTGCGCTGCCCGGACGGCACCGACGCCGACGAGATCGCCGACGCCTTCGACCAGCTCAAGGCGGGCGGTCCGCTGAGCGGCGCCGAGCTGCGGCTCCAGACCGTGCCCCAGGTGCTGAGCTGTAACTGTGGCTTCGCCGGCGAGGTGGGGCCGGACCACTGCGCGGGCCACATGGTGATCTGCCCCGGCTGCGCCCGCGTCCACGAGGCGCCGGACGCCCTCGAGCTGGTGGCGGTGGAGCTCGTCAGAGGCTGACGATTCTTCTCTATGAGAGAAGATTAGGCGCGTATAACATCTCTTGATCATGGGGGTTCTCGCGTGCCAGAGTCACGCCGCTGAACGGAGGCCCCCCGGGCCCGGCTGACATCGCTCCGGCCGTCAGCGCTCAGGGCGGAGTCCTTCTCTCGACGGGATGCATCGAGCCGCCCCATGCCTCACACCACGCCGGAGGTCGCCCCGATCGCGGGGGGCGTCCAGCTCTTCCGCAGCTGCATGGTCTCCAGCGAGTATCCGGGCGCCGAGGCCGCGACCAAGTGGCTCTTCGAGCGGCTCGGGGTCGAGTACATCGTCAACCCCGACCAGACCTGCTGCACCGGGCTCGGCTACTACACCGACGTGATGCCGTTCGCCACCACGGTGGCGATCGCCGCTCGCAACGCCTGCGTGGCGGTCGAGGCGGGACATCCGGTCCAGGCCTACCTCTGCTCGACCTGCTACGCGATCAACAAGAAGGCGCACCGCGTGCTGGCGGACCCGGAGCAGCGACGTGAGGTCAATCGGGCTCTCGCCGGGGTGGGGCGAGAATACGACGACGAGGTCGCCAGGACCATCCAGCACCGCCACGTGCTCGAGGTCCTCTGGTCGCAGCACGAGAAGCTGGCCGGCCTGGTCCGCCGCCGCCTGGGTGGCATCAAGGTGGCCACCCATCCCGCCTGCCACTACTGCAAGGTGTTCCCCGACGAGGTGCTCGGCGACAGCGAGAACCTGATGGTCGCCGAGGACCTGCTGGAACCCGCCGGGGTCACCCGCACCGGCTACTACCCGGAGAAGACCACCCACTGCGGGGCCGGCTTCCGGCAGCGCTTCGTCAACCCGTCGATGTCGATGGCGGTGACCCGGGAGAAGCTGCGCCGGCTGGCGGCCGAGAAGGTGGACGTCTGCGTGCACATGTGCCCCAACTGCGCGGTCCAGTTCGACCGGCACCACGACGTCATCGAGCGCACCTCCCACGAGGAGTACCCGTTCGTCCATCTGCACGTCCAGCAGCTGGTGGCGCTCGCGCTCGGAGCCGATCCGGACACCGTCTGCGGCGTCGGCTCCCACTCCCAGGACCTCGAGCCGCTGCTGCAGCGGATCGGAGCCCGCCCCCGGGCCGCGGTGTGACCCGCACCGGCGTCTTCCTCTGCGAGTGCGGCGGCAACATCTCGGGCGTGCTCGACCTCGGGGGGCTGGCCGACCGCGGACGGGGGATGGAGGGCGTCGTCAACGTCGCCGTCTGCCAGTTCCTCTGCGGCGCCGAGGGGCGGAGGCTGATCGAGGGCCTGGTCTCATCGCGCGGTCTCGACCGGGTCGTGATCGGTGCCTGCTCACGCCGCTTTCAGGGCCCCACGTTCGAGCGCATCGCCCGCGAGCTGGAGCTGGGCGAGAACAGCGTCGCCTTCGCCAACCTGCGCGAGGGCTGCGCGTTCATCCACCGCCAGGAGCCGGAGCGGGCGCAGCGCAAGGCCGAGACGGTGCTGGCGGCGGCGGTCGCACGGGCGGCGTCGCAGCGGACCCTGGAGCCCTCGCGGACCTTCCTGCATCGCTCCGCGCTGGTGGTCGGCGGGGGCATCGGCGGGCTGTCGGCGGCGGAGGAGCTCGCCGGCGCCGGGATCGAGGTGCACCTGGTCGAGAGGGAGCAGTCCCTGGGGGGGTACATGGCCCGCCTCTCCAAGACCTTTCCGACCGAGGACTGCGCGATGTGCTCGCTCGGCCCGAGACTCGCCAATGCCGCCACCGACTCGCGCATCCACGTCAACACCCTCTCCGAGGTGACCTCGGTGAGCGGGCCGCCCGGCGAGTTCCGGGTGACGGTCCGCCACCACCCGCGCTTCGTCAGCGACCAGTGCGTCGGTTGCGGGGCCTGCGCGGCCGCCTGCCCGGTCGAGCTGGAGAGCGAGTTCGACCTCGGGGTGACCGGCCGCAAGGCGATCTCCCGGCCCTTCGCCAACGCGGTGCCGGCGACCTTCGCGATCGATCACCGCGGCTGGGCCCCCTGCACCTCGACCTGTCCCGCCCACACGTCGGCGCAGGGATACGTCGCGCTGGCCGCCCAGGGCCGCTGGGAGGAGGCGTACCGGGTGGCCAGCGAGCCCAACCCCTTCCCGAGCGTCTGCGGGCGCATCTGCCCGCACGCCTGCGAGGAGGAGTGCACCCGGGGCCGCCTCGACCAGCCGGTGGCGATCGCCGGGATCAAGCGCTTCGTCGCCGACCAGGTGGGCGCCGCCCTCCCGGTGGCGGCGGCCGCGGTCCGGTTCGAGGACCGGGTGGCGGTGGTCGGGGCCGGCCCGGCCGGGCTGACCGCGGCCCGCGACCTGGCCCGGCTCGGATACCCGGTCACGGTCTTCGAGGCCCAGCCGGTCGCGGGCGGGATGCTGGCCCTCGGGGTGCCCGAGTACCGGCTGCCCCGCGAGGTGGTCGCCGCCGAGGTCGCGCGGGTGTTCGCCGCCGGGGTGGAGCTGCGCTCCGGGCAGCGCTGCGGCCGCGACTTCACCGTCGACTCGCTGCTCGGCTCGGGGTACCGGGCGGTCCTCCTCGCCCTCGGGCTGCAGGGGTCGCGCACCCTGCAGATCGCCGGCGCGGAGCTGCCCGGGGTGGTCCGCGGGGTGGAGATGCTCCGCTCCCGGGCGCTCGGCGACGCTCCCGCGGTCGGGCGGCAGGTCGTGGTCATCGGGGGCGGCGATGTCGCCGTCGACGCGGCCCGCACCGCGCTGCGGCTCGGCGCCGAGCGCGTGACCATCGCCTGCATCGAGGGCCCGGAGAGCCTCCCGGCCCAGCCCGACGAGATCGCCGCCGCGCTCGCCGAGGGGATCGAGCTGGCCCCGTCGCTGATGCCGGTCGCGATCCTCGGCGGCGGCGCGGTCACCGGGGTCCGGCTCCAGGCCTGCCGGCTCGGCGATCCGGACCCGCGGGGCTGGCGCCCGCCGGTCCCGGTGGAGGGGGCGCCGGTCGAGCTGCAGGCCGACACCGTCATCCTCTGCGTGGGCCAGGCGCTGGAGCTCGAGGCGCTGCAGGGCGCCACCGGGGTTCTGGCCACAGATGGCCGGATCACGGTGGACCCCGCCACCCTGATGACCCCGCGTCCCGGGGTCTTCGCGGCCGGGGACGCCGCCGCCAGCGGGGGACTGATCGCGATCCAGGCGATCGCGGCCGGAGCGCGGGCGGCGCGGGCGATCCACAACCACCTCCGGGGCGACGAGCTTCTGGAGGTGTGGCCGGCGGAGCGCGGCCGCGTCGAGGTCGGCGACGACGAGCTCGGCCGCCGCCCGAACCGACCGCGCCGGGAGATGCGCACGCTGTCGGCGGAGCAGCGCCGCCGCAGCTGGGCCGAGGTCCGGCTCGGCTTCACCGAGGAGGAGGCCCGGGCCGAGGCCGGCCGCTGCCTCTCCTGCGGCGGCTGTGCCGAGTGCGGCTCCTGCGTGGCGGCCTGCCCGGCCGGGGCGATCGACCTCGCCCAGCAGCCCTGGGACGAGGAGCTCACGGTCGGCGCCATCGTGGTCGCTACCGGGCACCGGGAGTTCGACGCCCGGCGCAAGCCGCCGCTCGGCTTCGGGCGGTATGCCAACGTGCTGACCCAGAGCCAGCTGGCCCGGCTGCTGGCGGCCTCCGGGCCCACCGGCGGTGAGCTGCAACGGCCATCCGACGGCCGGGTGCCCCGGCGCGTCTTCATGCTCCAGTGCGTGGGATCTCGCAACTCCACATCGCGCGGCAACTCGCACTGCTCGGCGATCTGCTGCCTCTTCGCGACCCTCCACGCCTCGCTGATCCGCGAGTCCCACCCCGGCACCGAGGTCACCATCGCGTACACCGACCTGCGGATGCCGGGCAAGGGCCACGAGGAGTACCTGCGGCTGGTCGCCGAGCGCGGTGTCCGCTACGTGCGCAGCCGCGTCGGCGAGATCTCGGAGGAGGCCGATGGCAGCCTTCGGGTGCGCTGGGAGAACACCATCACCGGGGCCAAGACCGAGGAGCTCTTCGACCTGGTGGTCCTCTCCGCCGGCCTCGAGGCGTCGGAGGGCACCACCCAGATCGCTCGGGTGGTCGGGCTCCAGCAGGGTGCCGCCGGCTTCCTCAAGGAGTACCACCCCAAGCTCCGCCCCGTCGACTCGCAGCGCGCGGGGATCTTCATCGCGGGGACAGCCCAGGGGCCCAAGGGGATCCCGGAGACGATCGCCCAGGCCAAGGCGGCGGCCGCGCGGGTGACCTCGATGCTGCAGGGGGGGATGGCGCTCACGCCGGTGGAGGTGGCCTTCTCGGATCCCGGCGTCTGCATCGGCTGCGGGGTCTGTGCCAGCGTCTGCCCCCAGGGGGCGGTGCGCCTGCTCGACGGCGACCGGCCGCACGCGCTCGTCGATGCCGCGAGCTGCCGCGGCTGCGGCATCTGCGCCGCCGAGTGCCCCTCCGGCGCGATGACGGTCGGTGGCTTCTCCGATGCGGAGCTGCTGGCGGAGGCCAGCGCGTGAGCGCCGAGCTGGCGGTGGCCGCCCCCGCCCCGGCAGCGGCCAGCGCCGCGCCCGCGGCCCCGCTCATGCCAGCCGGCGAACCGCTGGGCGCCGAGGCCGAGACCGGGGAGCGGACCATCGTCGCCTTCCTCTGCCGGGAATGCGCCTACAGCGCCGCCGATGCCGCCGGCAACGCCCGCACCCCGCTGCCCCCCACGATTCGGACCGTCCTGGTCCCCTGCACCGGCAGGGTGTCACCGCTCCATGTGCTGAGCGCGCTCGCCGAGGGCGCCGACGGCGTCTATCTCGCCGGCTGCCTCGAGGGCCAGTGCCATCACCGGGTCGGCAACCTCCACGCCCTGGACCGGGTCGCCTTCCTCCGTGAGCTGCTCGCCTCGGTCGGGGTCGAGCCGGAGCGGGTGGCGATGTTCACCATGAGCGCCGCCGACACCCCGCGCTTCGTCGCCACCGCCCGCGCCATGCACGCGACCATCGCCCGCCTGCCCCGGCTGCGGAGGGGCTGACGGATGCCGCTCAGCGCCCGCGGCAGGCGGATCTCCGGCGAGCTCGCCGAGACCGGCGCGCCGGTCAGCCCCGGGGTGATGGGCTGCGAGGTGGTGCGCCGCCCCGAGCTCTGCGTCGGTTGCGGGCGCTGTGTCGCCGCCTGCCCCACCGGCGCCATGAGCCAGGACGGCTGGTTCGACCCGGCGGTGCTCTACGCGGCGCCTGCCGGGACCGGTCGCGGTGACCTGGCCGCGGCTCTCCATCGCATCGCCCGGCACGCCCCGAGCGGTCCGATCCGCGTTCCCGAGCGCGTCCTGACCTTCCGCGCCGTCGTCTTCGACGACGAACGCTGCGTGGGATGCGGGGCCTGCGCTCGCGCCTGCCCGACCGGGGCGGTGGCCGCCGGCCCGGTGACCTCGATGCCCACCCCGCCTCGGGCGCTGGCCGAGATGGGGTCGAGGCCGTGAGCCCGAGCGCGGCGGCGCCGACCGCCGGCCCGGTCCCGGGCACCCGCGCCCTCCTCTGCGAGTGCGCCGGCACGATGGCGTCCAACCTCGACTTCGACGCTCTCGAGGCCGGCATCTCCGCTCTGGGGGTCGGTGTGGAGCGGCGGCGCACGTGGTGCGGCCGGGAGGGGAGGACCCGGCTGATCGAGCTGATGGAGGAGGGCGAGGAGGCCGCACGGCTGGTCCTGGTCGGCTGCTCCGCAGATTTCGCGGCCCGCCGCCTCCAGGCGCTGACCGACCGCGGCCTCCGCCTCGAGACCGCCAGCATCCGCGAGGGGTGCTCCTGGGTGCACGGCGAGGACCGGGAGGCGGTCACCGCCAAGGCCCTCCGGGTCGCCGAGGCGGCGATCAGGTTCCCCACCCATCGCCAGCGGCGGGAGGGGCGCCGTCCGGAGTCCGACCGGGTCACCGTGATCGGGGGCGGGGTGGCCGGCACCCAGGCCGCGGTCGAGCTGGCGCGGATGGGCCACCCCGTCGACCTGCTCGAGCGCCGGCCGTTCCTGGGCGGCCGCGCCACCACCATCGGACCGGTGTTCCCGACCGGGGATTGCGGGCCCTGCCTGCCCGCGACGGGGGCCCAGCCCGGGGTCCGGAAGTGCCTCTTCCGCAACGTCGCCGTCGACCACCCGAACCTCCGGATCCGGCGGCGCACCGAGGTCCAGGCGGTCACCGGCCGGGCCGGCGACTTCCGCATCGAGGTTCGCTCCCTGCCCACCATGGTCGGCGCCGAGTGCATCGACTGCGGGCTCTGCGAGCAGGCCTGCCCGATCCCGGGCGCGCCGGGGCAGGCCACCGCGATCAGCGCCGAGCTCTACGACGGGCGGGTGCTGCGCTCCATCGACCTGGAGCGGTGCACCTTCTGCGGCCTCTGCGCCACCGCCTGCCCGGTCGGCGCCATCGATCTCCGCCCCGCGGCCGACCTCGAGGTGCTCCACGCGGGCGCGGTCCTGATCGCGACCGGGTGTGAGCCCGCCCCGGGGCATCTGGTGACCCACCTCGGGCTTGGCCAGGCGGGGGTGATGACCCAGGTCGACCTCGCCGAGAGGATCGACGGGTGGGAGCGGCAGTCGTGGCTCGGCCGGATGCCCGCCCGCCACCTGGTGATGATCCAGTGCGCCGGGTCGCGCGACCAGCGGCGCCTCCCGTACTGCTCGCGGCTCTGCTGCATGGTTGCGCTGAAGCACGCCATCCGGCTGCGCGGTCTCTTCCCCGAGATGCGGGTGACCATCTGCTTCCAGGAGCTGCGCACCCCGGCGGCGCGGGACGAGACCTGGTACCTGGCGGCCCGGCGCGCCGGCGTCGAGTTCGTGCGGGGCTCGCCGGCGGCGGTCGAGGTCGACGGCGGGGGGAGGCTGGTGGTCGACGTGGAGGACCTCGCGGCCGGGGAGCTCCGCCGGCTGCGCCCCGACCTGGTGGTGCTCTCCACCGGCCTCGTGCCCACCGCGGAGGCGGCCCCGGTCGCCCACCTGCTGGGCGTCCCCCTCGACGATGCCGGGTTCGTGGCTCAGCTCGACGCCAAGAACCGCACCACCGAGACGCGCGCCGAGGGGGTCTTCGTCTGCGGCTCCGCCTCGGGACCCAAGACCCTCGCGGAGTGCATCACCGACGCCGCCGCCGCGGCCGCTCGGGTGCATGAGTTCCTCAGCTCCGCCGGGAGGCTGCACGCGGCGACCGTGAGCGTCGACCCGGAGCGCTGCGTCGGCTGCGCAGCCTGCCTCCCCGCCTGCCCCTTCGGCGCGGTCGGGCTCGTCGATCGAGCTCCGGGGGTCCTCCGCCCGCCGGCCGTGCGTCCCGACGCCCAGGTGGCCGCGGTCGACGCGGACGCCTGCCGCGGCTGTGGGATCTGCGCCGCGAGCTGCCCCGAGCTCGCCATCACCCACTCCCTCGACGACGCCACCGTCATCGCCCGGATCGAGGTCCTCACCGCCGGCACGGAGAGCCCGGTGATCGGCTTCACCTGCGCCGAGTGCGCGTCCGCCGCCTTCACCCTGAGCGGGCTGCGTCGCGACCAGTACCCGGAGCGGGTCCGCCTCATCGAGCTGCCCTGCCTGGGCCGGATCAGCGCCTCGCACATCGTCGAGGCCGCGCGCCTCGGCGCCGCCGGCGTCTTCCTCGCCGGCTGCGTCGAGGGACAGTGCCAGTACATGCGCGGCGATCGGAGCGCCACCGAGCAGGTGGAGCTGGCCGGCGAGCTGATCCGTCAGGCCGGGAGGATCATGCCCATCGAGCTCTGGCGGCTCTGCGCCGTCGATCACCACGGCATCGGCCATCGGATCGAGAGCTTCTGCGACCGGGTCGACGCCGCCCACGCCCGCGCCTACGAGGCCCGGCTCGCGGGCGCGGCCGGCGGGAGCCGGCCGTCCCTTCCCGTGGGGGTGGGCGCATGACCGCGGTCGCCGAGCCGGTCCGTCTGGCGGCCACCGACCTGGCCGTGCGCTGCCGCTCCTGCTACCAGTGCGGGCGCTGCCGGAGCGCCTGCCCGCAGGCGCTGGACCTCGCCGGCGGGCCTCGCGCGGTGATCCGTCTGATCCTGGCGGGGGAGGTGGAGGCCCTGCTCGGCTGCGAGGACGTCTGGCGCTGCAGCGGCTGCGGGGCGTGCACCGAGGCATGCCCGATGGGCGTCGACGTCGCCGGGATGCTCGCCGAGGTCCGGGGCCTGCAGCGGGAGGCGGGCCGCGGCCCGCGCTGCCCGGAGCGGAGCGGCGCCGCCCTCTCGGCCCGGCGTCTCCGCGGCCATGCCACCCTCAACCCGCTGACCCTGGGAGTGGCGATGGCGGCGCGCGGGTTCCTCCCCCGCCACCGGTCCGCGGCGGTGTCGGCCGGCGCCCGCGCCCTGCGCGGGGAGGCGGCCGAGGCGGTCCGGCCGGCGCGGCCCGCGGCGGCATCGCCGGCGGCCGGCGCGGCCACCGTCCTCTTCCCCGGTTGCGCGCTCCCCCTGGACCGGCGCGCGTACGCCGCCACCCGGGCGGTGGCGGCGGCCGCCGGGGTGCGCCTGGCCGAGCCCGACCCCCGCTCGACCCGCTGCTGCGGGCACCCCGCCCGGGAGGCCGACCTGGCCCCCCCGCCCCTCCAGGGCCCGGTGCTGACGGCCTGCCCCGCCTGCGAGCGGACCCTCGCCGGCGCCGGCACCCCGATCGTCCCGCTCTGGAGCGCGGTGGTGGAGCGAGCCCGCCATGGCCGGTGCCGGCTCCGCGCCCGCAGCCCGCGCTTCGTCCCGTATGCGGGCTGCCTCTCCGACCGGGATGCCACCCTCGCCATGATGGCCGAGGCCGGGGGCCTGGCCGGAGCGGAACCGCTCATGGCCCAGCCCTCGCTGCACTCCACCTGCTGCGGCGCCCTCGGCGGCGTCTACCGGAGCCCGAGCCAGGGCGTGACCGAGCTGATCCGCTTCGCCGCCGAGCGCGAGGCGCCGATCGTGACCCCGTGCCTGCTCTGCCGCGACAACGTCGGCTCGGCGGCTCGTCACTCTCGCAGCGGCGTCGAGGTCCATTTCTGGCCGGAGTTCTTCCGGGCGGTTCCGGCGGGCGCCGGTGACGCCGCCGGCGCGGCGGGAGGTGCAGGGTGACCCTCGGCGACCGGGAGGCGATGGCGGGCGTGGACGAGAACCGGCAGCTCAATCCCTACGAGGCGATCGCCGCGAGCGCCTTCCAGCCACGCCCGGCCCTCCCCGAGCTCACCCGGCGGATCCTCTCCGATCCGCGCATGCACGACCACGCCGACGGCTTCCTCTCCTGCCTGCAGTGCGGCATCTGCACCTCCGTCTGCCCGGCGGCGCGCTTCGCCGACTACTCGCCCCGGGAGATCTCGCGGCGCGCCCTCGACGGGGACGCGACCCTGCTCGAGGACGACTCGGTATGGCTCTGCTTCTACTGCTACACCTGCCAGAGCCGCTGCCCGCGGGGCAACTCGGTCGCGGTCATCAATCAGGTCATCCGGGGACTGCAGGTGGAGTCGGGCTATGGGCTCCAGCACGTGGCAATGTTCGCCGACTGGGCGATCCAGTTCTACGAGAAGGGGATGGGGGGCACCCCCGCCGAGTTCCTCCCGCGGATGGCCAACGCCTTCGGCCCGCGCTGGAGGGAGTTCCTCGACCGCCGCGACGCGATGCGCGAGGAGCTCGGCCTGGGCAGCATGTACCCCTCCGACCAGGCGGCTGGCGAGATGCGCGTGCTGATGGACGAGACCGGCTTCACCGCCCGGCTCGCCGCCATGGGCGCGCCGCCCCACGCCGGCGCCACCGCTCCGCCGGCGGTGCCCGCCGATCCCGCGCGATAGGGGACCCTGCGGGTCGGTGGACGGTTATGGACAGAGAGGTCCGTAACCGCCGGGGCAGCGCGACGGGGTGCCGGCGGCCCGCCCGATCGAAGGCGGACGGCAGCCCGGAGGTGGACCCCACCACCGCGGGAACGGGTGAGCCGCTACGGCTTCTCGGCGAGGAGCTGGGCGCGCGCCTTCTCGAGGTCGGCGTGAGCGGCCGGCCCCAGCTTGGGGAACTGGGGGTCGATCGCTGCCAGGGCGTCGACCACCACCGCCGACACCGCCACCCGGGCAAACCACTTGTGGTCGGCGGGGATGACATGCCAGGGGGCCTCCGCGGTGCTGGTGTGGGAGAGGACCTCCGAGTAGGCGTGCTGGTACTCGTCCCAGTGGCCGCGCTCGACCAGGTCGGCGGCCGAGAACTTCCAGTTCTTCGAGGGGTCGTCGATGCGGGCGAGCAGGCGCTTGCGCTGCTCGTCGCGGGAGAGGTTGAGGAAGATCTTCACCACCCTGATCCCGTTGGCGCTGAGGTGCGCCTCCCACTGGTTGATCGCCCGGAACCGCTGCTCCCAGACGTCCTTGCCCCTCGCCTCGGCGGGCAGGTGCTGGCGTTCGAGGTTCTCCGGGTGGACCCGGACCACCAGGACCTCCTCGTAATGGGAGCGGTTGTAGATGCCGATGACCCCGCGCGGGGGGAGCTCACGGGTGTAGCGCCAGAGGTAGTCGTGGTTGAGCTCGTCGGGGGAGGGGATCTTGAAGCTCCGCACCCAGACGCCCTGGGGGTTGACCCCGCTCATGACGTGCTTGACGGCGCCGTCCTTGCCGGCGGCGTCGAGGGCCTGGAGGATCACCAGCAGACCGTAGGTGTCCTGGGCGGCCAGCCGGGCCTGGTAGTCGCTGAGCAGGCGCACCCCCGCCTCCAGCGACGACGTGGCGTCCGACTCGTGGACAAAGCTCGCGGTGTGGCCCGGGTCGAAGCCGTGGGGCAGCTTGACCCTGGTCTCGGGCGGCACGCGCAGCTGGTGCGCCAGCCGGCGCAGGGTCGCAAGCTCGTCAGTCGCCACTGTCCATCCTCCGGCGGTCGATGCCCGGCGATTCTGCGCCGTCGGGGCCCGACTCGGCCAACCCCGCCTCCACCAGGAAGCGAACCTGCTCGGGATGCATCGGGGCGGGGAGGCGCCGGAACCAACCGTGGTCCTGGGCCTCGGCGCTCACCTCCAGCTCGCCCCCGTGGCGGGTGACCAGGAAGGCGATCCCGACCGGGCAGTCGAGGCCGTTCTCGAAGTGGCTCGGATACTCGATGCAGCCCAGCAGCCGGCTCTCGGTGACCACCAGGCCCAGCTCGCGCCGGGCCACCCGGGCCACCGCCTCGGCCAGCCGCTCCCCGAAGCGGACCGTGCCGCCGGGGAGATGCCAGATCCCGCGGCAGGGCTCGATGGCCCGGCGGGTGAGCAGCACCCCCTCCGCTCTGCTCACCACCACCTCGACGGTGAGCCGGGGGACGCGCCGGTAGATCTCCCGGAACTCCTGCTCCGAGAGCGGGTGGTCGTCGGTCACGCCGCAACCATAGGCGGGAGCCGTCGTCGTCGGTGGCCCGACCCCTACCCGAGAAGGATCTCCAGAACGCGCGCGGTGTCGCCGAGGTCCTCGATCACCGCGTCGGCCTCCAGGTCGCGGATGGCCGCGAATCCGTGCTGTCCCGTGCCCACGATGAGGCAGCGGACCCCTCCCGCTCGCGCGCAGGCGAGGTCGCGGGCGGTGTCCCCGATCACCCACACCTGCTCGGGCCGGTAGGTCTCCCCGCGGAGCTCGCCGGACCTGCGCAGCGCGACCGGCACCAGCCGCTCCCGTTCCTCGTGGTCGTCGCCGTAGGCCCCGATCGGGAAGTCGAAGAAGCCGTCGAGCCCGAAGGCGCCGACCTTGACGGCCGCGTTGGCGGCCAGGTTCCCGGTCAGGAGCGTCTGGCGGACGGTGCTCCGGCCCGCGAGGTCGCTGAGCAGCCGCTCAACCCCGGGGTGGATGTGACCCTCACGCGCCATGCGCTCCCGCCACCCGCCCAGCGAGCGGGCGGCCTCCTCGAGCGCCACCGGCACCAGGCCGTCGATCACCGAGCTGTCCACGCCGGCGAGCCCGAGGGTCTCCCGCATGATCTGCGGGTCGGTCTTGCCGCCCATGGTGACGTGGGGGACGACGTCGAGCCCGCCGGCCAGGCGCGCCCCGGCCTCCAGCGCCTCCCGCCCCGCCGGTCCGCACGACACCAGGGTGCCATCGACGTCCCAGAGCAGGAGCCGTCGGGCCGCGCCGTCGGGATCGCCGCCGCCCACCTCGGCCGTGCCGCGAGGGGTCATCCCACTCCGATCACCACCGGTCACCCCGCTCTCACCGCGACTTGGGAGGCCCGGCGGCCGCGAGCACCTGACGGACGCCGCGCGCGATCTCCAGGTCCTCGCGCGCCTGCACCACCAGCGTCCTCACCGCGGCGCCCCCGGCACCGATCTCCCGGTCCGGGCCCTCCGCGAGGTTGGCCGCCGGGTCGACGGTGATGCCGAGGAAGCCGAGCCCGTCGGCGGCCCGCTGGCGGATGGCGGCCGCGTGCTCGCCGACCCCTCCGGTGAAGACCAGGGCGTCGAGCCCGCCCATGGCGGCGGCCATCGAGGCGATGCCGGCGCGGAGCCGGTGGAGGTAGACGCCGATCGCCAGCGCCGAGTTCGCGTCGCCGTCGGCCTCGGCCTGAAGGATGACCCGCATGTCCGAGCTGCCGCAGATGCCGAGCAGCCCGGAGCGGTGCTCCAGCGTCGTCGCCAGCTCGGACGGGGGCATCCCCACGTGCTCCTCGAGCCAGAGCAGCAGACCGGGATCGACACTCCCCGAGCGGGTCGCCATCACCAGCCCCTCCTGGGGGGTGAAGCCCATGGTGGTGTCCACCGAGATCCCTCCCTTCACCGCCGCCAGGGAGGCGCCCGCACCGAGGTGGCAGGTGATGATGCGCAGGTCCTCGAGGTGTCGGCCGGTCAGCTCGGCGACCCGCCGGGAGGCGTACGCGTGGGAGAGGCCGTGGAAGCCGAAGCGGCGCAGGTCCCAGCGGTGGCGCCACTGGGGGGGGAGTGCATAGGTGGCTGCTGCCGGCGGGATCCGTGCGTGGAACGCGGTGTCGAAGCACGCCACCGCGGGCAGATGGGGGAGGAGGCGGGTGACCAGCTCGAGCCCCCGGAGCGACTTCGGTTGGTGCAGCGGCGCCAGGTCGGTCAGCAGCTCCAGCCGGCGGAGCACCCGGGCATCGACCAGCACCGGCTGGGTGAACTCGGTGCCACCGTGGACGATGCGATGTCCCACCGCGCCGATCGGGGAGTTCGTCGTGACGGCGGTGCGCAGGGCGTCATCGTCGATGCGCCCGACCGGGGCGTCGACGGTCTCCGACGCCAGCAGGGCGTCGGCATCGTCGAGCACCGACAGCTTGAGGCTGCTCGACCCCGCGTTGACGACCAGGATTCTCACGGTCCGGGCGCTCAGGTCCGCCTCAGACCGCCCACGTCCAGTTGCTGATGTCCGGCGGATCCTCCCCTCCGATCCGGGTGAAGGCACGGCAGCGCACCCGCTCGTCGACCATCCGCTGGCGGAGGGCGGCGGCGTGCGATTGCAGCCCGGGGACCCGGTCGATCACGTCCATCACCAGGTGGAAGCGGTCGAGGTCATTGAGCATCACCATGTCGAACGGCGTGGTGGTGGTGCCCTCCTCCTTGTAGCCGCGCACGTGCAGGTTGGCGTGGTTGGTCCGGCGGTAGGTGAGCCGGTGGATCAGCCACGGGTAGCCGTGGTAGCCGAAGATCACCGGCTTGTCGGTGGTGAAGAGGATGTCGAACTCGCGGTCGGAGAGCCCGTGCGGGTGCTCGGTGTCCGGCTGCAGGCGCATCAGATCGACCACGTTGACCACCCGCACCTTGAGCGCGGGCAGCTCCTGGCGGATGATCGCGACCGCGGCCAGGACCTCGAGGGTGGGCACGTCGCCGCAGCAGGCCATCACCACGTCGGGGTCGCCCTCGTCATTGGAGGCCCACTCCCAGATCCCGATGCCGCGCGTGCAGTGGAGGATGGCGTCGTCCATGGAGAGGTAGTTGGGCTGGGGCTGCTTGCCGGCCACGATCACGTTGACGTAGTGGCGGCTGCGCAGGCAGTGGTCCGCCACCGACAGCAGGCAGTTGGTGTCCGGGGGAAGGTAGACGCGGATGATCTCCGCCTTCTTGTTGACGACGTGGTCGATGAAGCCCGGGTCCTGGTGGGAGAAGCCGTTGTGGTCCTGGCGCCAGACCAGCGAGGAGAGCAGGTAGTTGAGCGAGGCGACCGGCCGCCGCCAGGGGATCTCGCGGGTGACCTTCAACCACTTGGCGTGCTGGTTGAACATCGAGTCGATGATGTGGATGAAGGCCTCGTAGCAGTTGAACATCCCGTGCCGCCCGGTCAGGAGGTATCCCTCCAGCCAGCCCTGGCACTGATGCTCCGAGAGCATCTCCATCACCCGCCCCTCGGGCGCCAGGTGGTCGTCGGTGGGGAGCGTCTCGCCCTCCCACTGGCGGTTGGTCACCTCGAAGACGTTCTGGAGCCGGTTGGAGCTGGTCTCGTCGGGACCGAAGATGCGGAATCGGTCGGTGTTGGCGCGGGTGACGTCGCGGAGGTACGAGCCGAGCACCTTGGTGGCCTCCGCGAAGGTCGTCCCCGGGCGGGCCACCTCGACCGCGTAGTTGCGGAAGTCGGGCAGCACCAGGTCCTGGAGCAGCAGCCCGCCGTTGGCGTGGGGGTTGGCGCTCATCCGCCGGTAGCTCTTGGGGGGGAGACCCTTCAGTTCCGGGACCAGGGTCCCGTTCTCATCGAAGAGCTCGTCGGGGCGGTAGCTCTTGAGCCAGGTCTCGAGCAGGGCGAGGTGGTCGGGATTGGTCTTCACCTCGGCCATCGGCACCTGGTGGGAGCGCCAGGTCCCCTCGGTGGGCAGCCCGTCGACCATCTTCGGTCCGGTCCACCCCTTGGGGCTCTTGAAGACGATCATCGGCCAGGCCGGCCGGGTGGCGTCGCCGGTCTCGCGCGCGTGCTTCTGGATGGAGGTGATCTCGGCGATCACGGTGTCGAGCGTCGCCGCCATCAGCTGGTGCATGGTGGCCGGATCGTCGCCCGAGACCCAGTGGACCTTGTGCCCGTAGCCCTCGAGCAGCGAGGTGAGCTCCGCCTCGGGGATGCGGGCGAGCACCGTGGGGTTGGCGATCTTGTACCCGTTGAGGTGCAGGATCGGCAGCACCGCCCCATCGGTCACGGGGTCAAGGAACTTGTTCGAGTGCCATCCCGTGGCGAGCGGTCCGGTCTCGGCCTCGCCGTCGCCGACGATGCAGGCGACCAGCAGGTCCGGGTTGTCGAACGCGGCACCGTAGGCGTGCGAGAGCGCGTAACCGAGCTCGCCGCCCTCGTGGATGGAGCCCGGCGTCTCGGGCGCCACGTGGGACGGGATCCCGCCCGGGAACGAGAACTGGCGGAAGAGCGCGCGCACCCCGTCCTCGTCCTCGGTGATGTGCGGGTAGACCTCGCTGTAGGTCCCCTCGAGATACGCGTTGGCCACCGCGGCCGGGCCGCCGTGCCCGGGACCGATCACGTAGATGGCGTTGAGATCCCAGTTGCGGATCACCCGGTTCAGATGGGCGTAGATGAAATTGAGCCCCGGGGTGGTCCCCCAGTGACCGAGCAGGCGGGACTTGACGTGCTCCGGGCGCAGCCGCTGCCGCATCAGCGGGTTGTCGAGCAGGTAGATCTGGCCGACCGAGAGGTAGTTCGCCGCCCGCCAGTAGGCGTCGATGAGGGCGAGATCGTGGTCGGAGAGGGGTCCCGCGGCGGCCGCCGCGGTGGACGTCTGGGTCATCGCGCTCCTCCCGGGGGTGGCTTCGCCCGCCAGTATGGCGGGCCGCGGCCGGCTTCCGCCCCCTCCCGGCGGGCCCTTCAGACCGCTTGCGGGCCGTCCCCTCCCCCGGATCCCACCACTCCCCACGGCCCCTCCTGGGGTCCACCCCCCGGGGGCGGCTCCCGGGCGGCGGCGAGGGCCGCCGACGATCGGCCGGCCTCGCCCCTGTGGACCTTCGACCCCAGTACTTCCTTTCCATCGACCCTATTGCTGCCCGCGGCGCCGAGCTTCACTTGAGGGTGTTCTCATCAGGACGGAGTTGAGGTTGCGGAGATGCGCTGGCCAAGGGACGCGGTGACCCGGGCCGCCGACCGCGAGGAGCGGGAGCGGCTCGAGCGCTACCTGCAACAGCGCGCACGCCCCATCGACGACGTCTGGGTAGAGGCCGTCGGCGAGGCGAGGCGCCGCGCCGACGCGGCGATCCGCCTGGAGCGCCAGCTGCTGCGTCTCCACTGAGCCTCGGATCCGTCGAGGGCGGTCCGGGGTCGCGGAGGGTGCCGGGGGCGCCCTCGCCGTCCCGGCTTGGGCCGGGCGGTCTCACGGTGGCTTCACAGCGGAGTCGTGACGTTCGGGCCTATGCAAATGGTCCCTCTCGACCCTATCGCCAGCGCACACGTCGAGCTTGACTGGAGATGCCGGGGGACACCCCCCCTGCCCGCTCCGATCCGGTCGGACCGGCGGTGAGCCATCCCATGTTCCGCAGCATCCTCGTCCCCGTCGACGGGTCGGCGCACGCCGACGCCGCGCTCGCCCAGGCCATCGATCTCGCCCGCTGTCAGCGGGCGCGGATCACGCTGCTCTGCGCCTGGCGCCCCTTCATCTGGTACGGCGGGGCGGTGGCGCCGGTGGGCGTCGACGTTGAGCAGCTCGAGACCGATGTGGAGGCGGAGGCGCGCCGTCTCGCCGAGTCGGCGCGCGACCAGGTCCCGGACGGGCTCGAGACCGAGATCGTGGTGGTCTGCGAACGGCCCGCCGACGCGATCATGCACGAGGTCGAGCGCGGCGGTCACGACCTGGTCGTGATGGGCTCGCGCGGGCGGGGGAGCCTGCGCTCGCTGCTGCTCGGGAGCGTGAGTCTCAGCGTCCTGCACCGGAGCCGCGTGCCGGTGATGGTGGTCCACGCCACCCAGTGCGGCGAGGTCCTCCACCTGCACCGGGTGGTCGAGCACCCGCTGGTCGCGCACCGGTAGCGGATCGGGAGCGGACCTCGGCGCGGGGTGGTAGCCTGGGGCGGATGCCCGACCTGCTTGCGCGGTGGCGCCGGTCTCCGTTGCCCGGAGGACGAGGCGGTGAGGCGTCGCCCGTGTCGCCGCAACTCGCGGCCCTGCGGCCCCTGGCCGCGGAGCTCGGAGAGGCGGAGCGGCAGATCGACGAGGCCTTCGAGAGGACGCGGCTGCCCGAGCAGCTGCTCCGCACCAGGGCCTGGAACAAGAGCAGGGCGCGGCTGGCATCCACGCCGGGCATGGAGGGCCTCTGTGCCGATCTCGAGAGCGCCTACGGGGAGGTCGAGCGCATCGCCCAGCTCCGCACCGGCCGCATGTGGAAGCAGTACGTGGCCTTGCCGGAGGACCGGGTGGACCAGGCGCTGGTCCGGATTCGTCAGGGCCTCGACGCGCTGGAGATGACCGTCGAGAGGCTCACCCCACCCGGGCCCTGACGGCTCGGCCACCAGCCGGCAGCGACTAGCCCGCCGGCCGGGGGCGCGGTGCCAGCCGGCGGCGGTCATTGATCATCCGGCGGGCGCCTCCGAGGGGGCTGATTTACTCAATCAAAACTAGGGTATTTCGGCCCAATCCGCTCGTGTCCTTCTCGCGCTGGGGCGAGATGGATTTCGTCCGCTACCTTCACCCTGAAGGGCGGGAGGCCGCCGCGCTGGAGGCCTGCCGGCGGACCCGGCTCTTCATCCTCGCCGAGAGTCTCGGCGCCGTCGAGAGCCTGATCGAGCACCCGGCCCGGATGACCCACGCGAGCGTGGCCGGATCGACCAACGAGGTCCCCACCGACCTGGTGCGTCTGAGCGTCGGGCTGGAGACGCTCGACGACCTGCTCGCCGACCTGACCCAGGCCCTCGACCCGCTCGAGCCCGCCCCGGGAGGCTGAACCCGCCTGCGCTGAGGAGGCTCAGCCCCCGACGGGGACCCCGAGCAGCGAGACCGCAACCCCGATCAGGGCGGCCGCGATCAGTCCCACCACCACGTTGCGGCGCAGGGCGAGCATCCAGACCAGCGCCGCCGCCAGCACCCCGACCTGCCAGAGCTGGCTGAGGGCGAGGCCGAGGGGGATGGCGGAGCCGGCGATGGCCCCGATCGCGGCGGGACCGGCACCGGTCAGGAAGGCCTGGACCGCCGGGCTGCTGCGCACCCGGTCGAAGTGCCGCCCGCCGAGGAGGACGAAGGCGAAGGAGGGGGCGAAGGCGATCACCGCCGCCAGCAGCCCGCCGCCCACTCCCGCCGCCGCATAGCCGACCACCGCGACGGTCTGCACCACCGGTCCGGGGGTGATCTGGCCGAGCGCCACCGCGTTGAGGAACTGGGCGCCGGTCATCCAGTGGTACACGTGGACGACGTCCTGCTGCATCAGCGGGATGATCACGAAGCCGCCGCCGTAGGAGAGGGCGCCGACCTTGAAGGATTCCCACACCAGCGCTCCCACGCCGCCCACCATCGCGACCGCGAGCAGCGGCACGGCGGCGATGCTGTGCAGCGCCGGCTCCGATCGCGGCCAGCCGCCGCGGGCCGCCACCTCGGCGAGCCCGGCTGCGAGCAGCACCAGGACCAGGAACGGCCCGACGGTCGCGGCGGCGGCCGCACCGCAGAGCGCGTAGAGCGCCCAGCGGCTCCGCTCGGCGCGACGCCCGCCGGCGCGCCGCCAGCTTGCCGGGAGCAGGCCGAGGGCGGCGTTGAGGGCGACCGCGGCGACCGCCGCTCCCGCACCCGCCGCCGCCCCCTCGACCGCGCGCGGGGGATGGCCGGCCAGGAAGAGGGCCGAGAGGGCAAGGATCAGGACCAGCCCCGGGACGATGAAGCAGAGGCCTCCCACCAGGGCGCCGAGGGTGCCGCGCAGCCGCCAGGCGCAGAAGATGGAGAGCTGGGTCGAGGCCGGCCCGGGGAGGAGGTTGGTGGCCGCGATCCCGTCCTCGAACTCGCCCGCCGAGAGCCAGCCGCGATCGGTGACGCAGAGGCGGCGGAGCAGCGCGATGTGGGTCGGCGGTCCCCCGAAGCCGATGCAGCCGATCCGCCCCCACTCGCGGGCGATCACCCGCAGCGGGACGCGCTCAACCTCGGCGCTCACATCACCCCCCCGAGCCGGCTCAGCCGGCGCCCGGGTGCCCTGCCGCGCGGATCAGGCGCACCGCCTCGGCGGCGGCCGGCGCCATCTCCGGGTTGAGCTGGTGGAACGACCAGAGGCCGCGCCGCGAGGAGGTGACCAGGCCGGCTTCGCGCAGCCGGGCGAGGTGGTGGCTGATGGTGGGCTGGGCCAGGGCGAAGGTGGCGGTGAAGTCGCAGACGCAGACCGGCTCGGATGCCTCGTCCAGGATCCGGATCATCTGCACCCGGGTGGGGTCGTCGAGCGCGGTGAAGACGCGGGCCAGCGCGGTGGCGGTCGCTTCGGGCAGCAGTTCGGCCACCGGCTGGCAGCAGCCCTTGGTGCGCGCAGGAGCGTCGGGGGTGGGGGTGGTGACGTTGACCATCGAGTGTCGATTCTACCCATTGACGAACGCCGATGGAGTTGTGCTAAGATCGCCCATATATCGACAGATGTCAATGCAAGGAGAGGACCGATGAGGGGTCATCGCCAGCGCCGCGTCGCGGGCCGCGCCGGTTGCCGCCTGAGCTGCTCGGATTGCCCCGTGGTTGGCGCCGATTGCCCCGTGTGCGGCCGTGACTGAGCCGGAGGCTGACGGAGACCGCCTGCGCGAGGCGGTGCGCGCCCGCTACGCGGCGGCCGCCGTGGCCGTGGCCGGCGGGGGGCGGGCGGCGGAGGTCGACGCCGCCCCGATCAACCCCGAGCCGAGCGGTTCCCCGGCCTGCGGCTGCGGGTGCACCGACGGCGGGGACTGCTGCTCCGCCCCGGCCGACGGCGACCCACTCTCGGATCCCCACTATTCCGCCGAGGAGATGAGCCAGATCCCACAGAGAGCGGTGCGGGCCTCGCTCGGCTGCGGCAACCCCACCGCGCTCGCCGGCCTGCGCCCGGGGGAGGTGGTGCTCGACCTCGGTTCCGGCGGTGGGATCGACGTCCTCCTCTCGGCGCGCCGGGTGGGTCCCACCGGGTTCGCGTACGGCCTCGACATGACCGACGAGATGCTGGACCTCGCCGAGAGCAACGCTGTCGAGCAGGGTGCGCGCAACGTGAGGTTCCTGAAGGGGACCATCGAGATGGTGCCGCTCGCCGATCAGAGCGTCGACGTCGTGATCTCCAACTGCGTCATCAATCTGAGCAGTGACAAGGGGAGGGTGCTCCGCGAGGCGTTCCGGGTGCTGCGCCCGGGCGGGCGCCTCGCCGTCTCCGACATCGTGGTACAGGGCGAGCTTCCGCCCGAGGTCCGCCATGACCTCGAGATGTGGGTGGGCTGCGTGGCCGGGGCGATCAAGGAGGACGACTACCGCACCCTGCTCGCCGATGCCGGTTTCGGTGGCATCGAGGTGGAGGTCACGCGCGACCTCTCGGCGGAGATGCTCGCCCCGTCCGCCCCGCATCCGGGCGGGCCCCTCGCCAAAGCGGAGAGTGGGGGCGGGCGGGTCGTCAGCGCCTCTGTTCGCGCCCGGAAGCCCGCCCTGCCCTGAGCTGGCGGTCCAGCCGTCCACGGCGGTCGGCCTCCATCCGGGAAGGGTGCCGGGCGGCTGAGTCCCCCCTGGATACGGTCGCCCGAAAGCTCGATCGGAGCCCTGTTCTGGGGTGCGCAGCGTGCCATGCTTCGCCGTCGGGGACGTACGGTGAGGTGACCGGGGTGGCAGACCACGAGCCCGCTGGGGGTGACCCCGGCGCGGCGGCATCCGACCCGCCGAGCCACCGGTGGGAGGCCGACGACCTGCGTCACCCGGCCACGCGGCTGCGCCGCGCGCGGGCCGCGGGTCAGCCGGCTGCTCCAGCCCGATTCTCCGGCGGCGACACCGTCGGCGCCGGCCTTCCCGGCTTCCCCAGCCGCCATCGAGCGGCCGCATCCGGGAGCGCCGCGGTGGAGGCCGCGGGCAACCGCGGGGAGGGGGGACCGACAGCGGGGACCCAGGCCGCCGGTCCCCCGCCTTCACGGGTGGCGACGGACGGCCCGGCTCCGCGCGGGCGGCCCCGCGGGGTAGTGGCGGCGGTCCTCGGCCTGGCGGCCGCGGTCGCGGTGGTCTCCGGAGCCGCCGCGCTGCTGACGCGGAGCGGGGCCCCCACCGCCGCCACCCCACCACCGGCGGCCGGCCCGCCCAACTTCGTCCTGCCGCTGCCGACCGAGTCGCCGTCGAGCACCGCCGTGCCCGGCGACGTGATCGGCAACCTCCGGATGTTCACGGCCACCACGGGCTGGGCCCAGCGGGCCGCCGACGGAGCCATCCTCCACACCACCCAGGGCGTCGACAGTTGGCTGGTCGCATCGCCGCCGAGTGCCGGCGCGCATCCGATCGCCGTCGCCTTCCTCAGCGCCGAGAGCGCCCGCGTGCTCACCGCCGCCGCCGCGGGCCAGGCGTCGCCGGGGGTGGCCGCGGCCGAGGAGGTCGACTGCTGGGCGACCTCCGACGGAGGCGCCGGCTGGAACCGGATGGGCAGCTTCGCGGTGCCGCTGCAACCCCAGCCCGAATACGGCAGCCTCGACTTCGTCGACCCCGAGAACGGTTGGTGGTCGGTGATACCGGGCGGGAGCGGGGAGACGTCCCATCTCTCCCTCTACCGAACCGCGGACGGCGGTGCCCACTGGAGTGAGGTGGCCCGGGCCCCGGGGACCTCCGACGGGAGCGGCGGGCCGGCGACGGCGACGATCCCGGGCGGCTGCAACGCCAATGGTGCGGTCTTCCTCAACGACACCACCGGGTGGCTCACCGGCACCTGCGGGGACCTCCACGACTACTTCTACGTCAGCCACGACGGGGGCGTCACCTGGGCGGCGCAGGCGCTGCCTCCGTCAGGTTCAGCGGGGATCCCGGTGACGACCCCTCCGCGATTCAGCTCGGCCTCGGATGGGGTGATGGTCATGGAGATCGTGGGCGGGTTCTTCCAGAGCGCCTTCCTCTACGTGACCACGGATGGGGGGGGCAGCTGGACCGTCCACCCCACCCCGGCCAACCAGGAGGAATCGGTGGACTTCGTCGATCCGGGCGACGGCTGGCTGCTGATGCTCAATCAGGACGAGGTCATCAATGGGGTCGGGGAGTCGGTGCTGTACACGACCAGCGACGGGGGACGCTCGTGGGCGCCGCTGACCGCCACTGTCGGCCTGGACCTGGGAAACCTCGCCGGACTCGAGCTGGATTTCCTCAACCCGGAGCAGGGGTGGGCGGCGCCAGTCCTGGATGGCCCCGGGATGCCGACGCTCTCCTCGGAGCTCATTCAGACCGCTGACGGCGGAAGCACCTGGTCCGTCGAGGTGCCCCAGATCAGCTGAGCACCATCACCCGGTTGTCCCCCCCGTTTGCGCTGTCACCGACCGGTGGCGCACGGGCGGCATCGTCTCGGCGTCGTGCCGCCCCCCTCCCCGGAAATGGCGTGCGGTCCGGGTCGACCTGCCGCCGGCCCGCCGTCCCCGCCACCCGCCGTCCCGCCGGCGGAGCTACATGATGCCGACCATCATCATCGCCCGGAGCAGGGCCGAGAGCACGTCGGGGTCGGTGCGGACGTCGATCAGCGCCGGCCCGCCGGAGGCGGCTGCCCGCTCCAGCGCCGGGCGCAGGTCGGCGAGATGCTCGACCCGCTCTCCACGGCAGCCGAGGGCCTCGGCGAGCCGGTCGTAGCGGGTGTCGGCGAGGACGCTGGCGACCTCCTTGCCGTACATCTCGCGCTGGTGGTGGCGCACGTCGCCCCAGCCGCCGTTGTTGGCGACCACCACGATCACCGGGAGGTGACAGCGCGCCGCGGTGTCCATCTCCATGGCGCTCAGCCCGAAGGCGCCGTCGCCGGTGAGAAGGACGACGGGCTCCTCCGGCCGGGCCGCCTTCGCGGCCAGGGCGAAGGGGAGGCCCACTCCCAGCGTGCCCAGAGCGGTGGTGGTGGAGAGCAGCCGCCCCGGCGCCTCGGCGTCGAAGTAGGCGAGGGCCCAGGTCAGGGTGTCGCCGCCGTCGGCGACCAGGGTGGAGGCTCCCCCCCAGCTTTCCCGCGCGAACGCGGCGACCTCGCGGGCCAGCGCGCCCGGGTGGACCAGCTCGCCCTGGTAGTCGTCGACCTGCCGGTCCCACATCTCGCGGGAGATCTCGAGCAGCTCGCGGCCCTGGGCCAGCCAGGCCCGGCCGTCACGGCTGCGCATGCCACTCCGGGTGAGCTGAGAGATCACCTCGCGGACGTCGCCCTGGACCGCGATGTCGGCGCGCCGGCTTCCCCGATCTGATCGGAGGCGATGTCCACCTGGATCAGGGTCTGGTCCTCGTTGAAGAGCGGCGGCCCGCCGTAGACGAGGTTGCCGTTGAACGCGCTGCCGAGCACCAGCACGCAGTCGGAGGCGGCGACAGCGGTGCCGGCGTGGACCAGGGACCCCAGGCACCAGGGGTGCGAATCCGGGACCAGGCCCCGGGCCGAGCTGGTGGTCGTGACCGGGATCTCGGCCGCGGCGCAGAAGGCGGCGATTTCCTGGCCGGCTCCCGACCAGAAGGCGCCCCCGCCGGCGAGGACGATGGGCCGCGACGCCGCCTTGAGGGCCTCGATCGCCCGCTCCAGGTCCGCCGGCGAGGCGGCCGAGCGGGGCGGGGGGGTCGGGAAGCCCCAGGGGCCCGCGGGTGGCTGCACCCGGGCCATGAAGACGTCGTGGGGGACCTCGAGGTAGATCGCCCCGGGCCGGCCGGCGACCGCCTGGTGGAAGGCCTCGTCGGTGAGCCGGGGGAGGGTCTGGGCGCTGTAGGCGACCCCCAGCCACTTGGCGATGGGGGCCAGCATCCCCTGCTGGTCGACGTCCTGGACCGCCCCGCGGCCGCGTCGCTTGAGCGCGGTGCGGCCGGCGATCATGACCAGCGGCACGTTGGAGACGGCGGCGTCGGCGAAGCCCGTCACCGCGTTGGTGAAGCCCGGCCCGGCGGTGACCGCGCAGACCCCGGGGCGGCCGGTGGCGAAGGCGAAGCCCTCCGCCGCCTGGGTCACGGCGCCCTCGTGGCGCATCCCGATGATCCGGAGGCCCTCGTCGGCACAGCCGTCGAGCAGCTCGACGATGTGCCCGCCCCCGAGTGTGAAAAGCGCCTCCACACCATTGGCGCGGAGGCGCTCGGCCACTAGGCGTCCACCGTGAGGCGGGGGGGTGAGGCTCTCAGCGGCAGCCGCCGTCATGTCGTGTCCTTAATTTGCCGAACCGGCGCCGTCACTACCAGGGTCGATAGGCCCGAGTTCTCGCTGGGACCTTCGCTGGCCGTCCGTCCGTCCCGGAACGCCCCGCGGCCGGGGCGTCCGAGGGGTGAGCCCATCGAGCCCTGACGCTCCACGCCATCGCGGTGGCCGGGCTCGATATGGTGGACCTCCCATGGCCGACGAGGAGCGAGACCCGTCCGTCCGCCGCCTGCGCCTGCGGGTCGAGGGCGTGGTGCAGGGGGTGGGGTTCCGCCCCTTCGTCCACCGGACCGCCACCGAGCTCGGGCTCGCCGGCCTGGTCGGCAACGACGCGGCCGGCGTCTTCATCGAGGTCGAGGGGGCCCCGGCCGAGCTCGACCGCTTTCGCGCGACGCTGGAGCGGGATGCCCCGCCGCTGGCGGTGATCGACCGGATCGAGACGGCGCCCCTCGAGCCCACCGGGGGCCGCGAGTTCGCGATCGTCGCGAGCGATGCGGGTGGGGAGCATCAGACCCTGATCTCCCCGGACACCGCGACCTGCGACGCCTGCCTCCGGGAGCTGTTCGATCCCGGGGACCGGCGATTCCACCATCCCTTCATCAACTGCACCGACTGCGGGCCGCGTTTCACCATCATCCGAGACGTCCCCTATGACCGGCCGCTCACCACCATGGCCGGCTTCGTGATGTGCGCAGACTGCGCGCGAGAGTACAGCGACCCCGGGGACCGCCGCTTCCACGCCCAGCCGGTCTGCTGCCCCGCCTGCGGTCCCTCGCTGCGCCTGCTCGATCGCGATCGCGCGGCGATCGCCGTCGACCCCCTGGTCGGGGCCGTCGACCTGCTCCGATCCGGCGGCGTGCTGGCGATCAAGGGTGTGGGCGGCTACCACCTCGCCGCCCTCGGGACCTCGGAGCCCGCGGTGGCGGCGCTCAGGTCGCGCAAGCACCGCGAGGACAAGCCCTTCGCCCTGATGGCCGCCGACCTGGCGACCGCCCGCCTGCTCGGGGAGGTCGGCGACGCCGAGGCGCGCGCGCTCACCTCCCCGCGCCGGCCCATTGTGCTGCTGCGCCGGCTCGCCGGTGACGCGGTTGCCCCCTCGGCGGCTCCCGGCAACCGCTTTCTGGGGGTGATGCTCCCCTACAGCCCGCTCCACCACCTGATCGCGCGCGAGCTCACCATCCCCTTCGTCCTGACCAGCGGCAACCGCTCCGACGAGCCCATCGCGTACCAGGACGACGAGGCGCTCGACCGGCTGAGCGGGATCGCCGACGCCTTCCTCACCCACGACCGCCCGATCCACACGCGCACCGACGACTCGGTGGTCCGTGTCAGGGGCGGGAGGGAGACGCCGCTGCGACGGTCGCGCGGGTTCGTCCCCCAGCCGGTGACGGTCGCCCATCCCTTCCCCCGGCCGGTGCTCGGCTGCGGTGCGGAGCTGAAGAACACCTTCTGCCTGGCCAAGGGTCGGTGGGCGTTCGTCTCCCACCACATCGGCGACCTCGAGAACTACGAGACCCTCCGCTCCTATCTCGAGGGGATCGAGCACTTCATGCGGCTCTTCGAGGTGCGCCCCGAGGTGGTCGCCCACGACCTGCACCCGGAGTACCTCTCCACCAAGCACGCCCTCGAGCTGGACGGCGTGGAGCGGGTCGCGGTCCAGCACCACCACGCCCACGTGGCCGCCTGCCTCGCCGACAACGGCGAGGCGGGACCGGTGATCGGGGTCGCCTTCGACGGGCTCGGCTTCGGCATTGACGGATCGATGTGGGGCGGCGAGATCCTGGTCGCCGACCTCACGTCGTTCCAGCGGGCTGGGCACCTCGCTCCGGTGCGCATGCCCGGGGGAGCCATGGCCATCAGGGAGCCGTGGAGGATGGCGGCGGCACACCTCGACGCGGCCTTCGGCGGCGACGTTCCCGCCGGGCTCGATGTGATGCGCGACCACGCCGAGCGCTGGGAGACCGTGGTCGCGATGGCGCGGACGGGGACCTCCAGCCCGATCACCACCAGCGCGGGCCGCCTCTTCGACGCCGTCGCGGCCATCCTCGGTGTCCGCGATCGGATCAATTACGAAGGCCAGGCGGCGGCGGAGCTCGAGCAGCTCGCCGACCCGAGGGAGACCTCGGCGTATCCCGTCGGCATCGCCGACGGGGAGCCCTTCCAGCTCGCCACCGGCGGGCTGGTGCGGGCGGTGGTCGAGGACCTGTACGCCGGATCGGCGCTGCCGCTGGTGGCGGCCCGCTTCCATAACGGCCTGGCCGACGGCGTGGTCGCCGCCTGCCGGCGGGTCCGCGACGTGACCGGGCTCGGGGTCGTCGCCCTCTCCGGTGGCGTCTTCCAGAACGTGATGCTCACCGAGCGGGTCGTCGCCGGGCTCGGCGCCGCCGGCTTCCGGGTGCTCACCCACTCCCGGGTCCCGCCCAACGACGGGGGAATCAGCCTCGGTCAGGCGGTGGTGGCCGGAGCGCGGGACGGGGCCGGCTTGATCCCCGGCGAAGGGCGAGCTTCAGCCGGCTGAGGCGTTGTGACGAACGGTTCAGCGGTTACGAGGGCTGGAGCCTCGACTACACTCCCCCGGGATCCAAGGTGATCACGGGCAAGATCCGGCTGGGGTGCACGGCATGACTCAAGGGGTGCATATCCCCGAGAGCCTCGACGAACTCGCTGCGTGCCTGGCGAGCGTTGCCGAGGTCTTGGACGTGAATCTGCGCCTCCCCGACTGGCCCTTCCTGGCGACCACTGGCTACGTCTCCATCGGCCAGTATGTCGCTGAGGAGAAGGCGTAATGGAAGATGTGGTGGCAGTCGAGGTGGTGCTCGAGGACGGTAGCAGCCGCTACTTCATGACCTGGGGCCGCATCCAGGACGTCGTCGACCCGGAGCCCCTGGAGCAGCTCATCCTCAAGCACTCGTCGCGCGTCTCCCTGCGCGGGGTTCCCAAATCAGCCCGGGTTTGCTCCACACTCTCGGAGGCGCAGTCGGGTCCGTACTTCTTCGAGGCCCTGCTGTCCTTCGCGTGGCAACCGATTCCATTTGATGAGCGCCACGAGCCGTGGAGAGAGGAACGGCAGAGGCGCATGGAGAACGACCAGGATATCTACTACCTCGGCTGAGGTCGTCAGCATCGCGGGCTCGCGATGGCTTTGGCGGACGGCCTCGCGTTCGTGGGGCCCCTTCTCAGTTCGCGATTGTCACCTGATGCGCCCGGCCGCAGCGTGGATGCCCCGCGGGGTCGCTCAGCTGGTGGGCCAGGTCTCCGCGTTGCCCAGGAAGGGGACGCGCTCGCCGGCGTTGAATATGATCGGCGCGATCTTGCTCTGGATCATCTGGATGTGGAGGTTGCGCAGGATCCCCAGGACGAGGTTGAAGTGACCGATGTCGGAGTCCGAGGTCGGAGACGAGCTGAGCGAGCTCTTCAGGTTCTCCAGCTCGGTCGGATCCAGAGCGATCGCCGCCGCCGGGTTGCTGGAGACGAACTGCTGGATCTGGGTGAGCTGGTCGGCGGTGACGTTGCCGCTCCCGTCGATGGACGCGGTGGCCCGGTCCAGGGTGACCATGCCGCTCAGCAGGATGAAGATCGCGACCAGGGCGAGGACCAGGCTGATCACCGCGCCGCCCAGCCGGTCCAGGGCGCCCATCCCGGGGATGATCCGGTAGATGCGGGGGGCGATCAGGTGGGCCACCAGGAAGCCGACCACGGCGAAGACGGCGACCACCGCCACTCCCATCACCGGTCGCCAGGCGGCGCTCGGGGCGAAACGCGCCGCCACCCCCGGGTGGCCGAAGCCGACCGCCACCCCGGCGATGATGAAGGCCCAGGTGATCAGCGGCCGGAAGAGGCCCTTGAGCAGGCCGTGGAGCAGGGCCAGCACCAGGATGACCAGGATCACGATGTCGATGACGCTCATGGCCGCGCCATGGTAGCCCGGCGTGGCGGGCGCCGTGGGGTCTGAGGGTCGTCGCCGCGACCGCCGGGCCGGGCGGACGCCGCCTCCCGCTCAGCAGATCCGCGGCAGCGGGTCGCCCACCAGCATGTCGACGATCCGCATCCCGCCGAACTCTGTCCTCACCAAGACCAGCCCGGGCGGGTCGTCGCCGATCCGGCCGATGAGGGCGGCGGCCGCGCCCTCGGGATGGGAGCGCAGCGCCGCCAGGGCGGCGTCGGTGTCGTCGCCGCCCACCACCGCCACGAAGCGGCCCTCGCAGGCGACGTAGAGGGGGTCGATGCCGAGGATCTCCGACGCCCCCCGCACCTCGGGCCGCACCGGGATCGCCTCCTCGTCGAGGATCACCGCGACCCCGGAGGCCTCGGCGAGCTCGTTGCAGATGGTGGCCACCCCACCGCGGGTCGCGTCGCGGATGAATCGCGTCGACGGCGCGGCGTCGAGCAGCAGACCCACCAGCTCGGTGAGCGGCGCGGTGTCCGAGCGCAGGTCGGACTCGATGCCCAGCTCACCGCGGGCAAGCATGATTGTGATCCCATGGTCGCCGATCGGCCCCGAGACGATCACCGCGTCGCCGGGCCGCGCCGCCGAGACCGACAACCGCACCGGGCGCTCCAGCACGCCGATCCCCGCCGTGTTGATGAAGCAGGAATCGGCCTTGCCGCGCTGCACCACCTTGGTGTCCCCGGTCACGATCTGCACCCCCGCCCGTTCGGCGGCGGCGGCCATCGAGGCGACGATCCGGCGCAGGTCGGCGACCGGGAACCCCTCCTCGAGCACGAATCCCGCCGAGAGGTGCAGCGGCCGCGCCCCCGACACCGCCAGGTCGTTGACGGTGCCGTTCACGGCCAGGTCGCCGATGTCGCCACCGGGGAAGAAGAGCGGCGAGACCACGTAGGTGTCGGTGGTGAAGGCGAGCCGCGCCGAACCGATGGTGAAGACCGCCTGGTCCTCCAGGGGCTCCAGCAGCGGGTTGCGGAAGGCATCGAGGAAGAGGGCCTCGATCAGGGTGTGGGTGGCCTTGCCCCCCGAGCCGTGCGAGAGGGTGATCCGCTCGTCGGTGATCTTGGGGGGGCGCCGGCGGATCCTCTCGATCCTCTCCAGGACCTCCTTCTCGGTGCGCTGGGTCACGCCGAGCTCGCCTGCCTGACCCTCAATCGGGTGAACCGCCCGAAGTTGTAGTAGGCGGCGCAGGCGCCCTCCGACGACACCATGCAGGTCCCGATCGGCGTCTCGGGGGTGCACGCGGTCCCGAACACCCTGCACTCCCAGGGCTTGATGGTGCCGCGCAGCACCTCTCCGCACTGGCACGCGGGCGGGTCGGCGACCCGGTTGGCGGGGAGCGTGAAGATCCGCTCGGCGTCGAAGCGTGCGTACTTCTCCCGGACCTGCATCGCCGAGTCGGGGATCCAGCCGAGCCCGCGCCATTCGAAGGTGGGACGCGGCTCCATCACCTCGTCGATGGCCTGGAGCGCCCGCTGGTTCCCCTCCCAGGGGACCACCCGGGTGTACTGGTTCTCGACCTCCGAGCGGCCCTCGTGGAGCTGGAGCAGCAGCATCTGGATGGACTGGAGGATGTCGAGGGGCTCGAAGCCGGCCACCACGAAGGGCCGGCCGCGCTCCTCGGCGATGAAGCGGTACGGCTCGCAGCCGATCACGGTGGAGACGTGGCCGGGGCCGATGAAGCCGTCGATGTGGATGTCCGGCGAGGCCAGGATCGCCTGCAGCGCCGGGATGATGGTGACGTGGTTGCAGAAGACCGAGAAGTTGTCGAGGCCCTCGGCGGCGGCGCGCAGCACGGTCATCGCCGTCGACGGCGTGGTGGTCTCGAACCCGATGGCCATGAACACCACCCGGCGATCGGGGTTCTCGCGGGCGATCCGCAGCGAGTCGAGAGGGGAGTAGACCATCCGGATGTCGGAGCCGCGCGCCTTGGCGTCGAGGAAGGAGCCGCGCCCGCCCGGGACCCGGAGCAGGTCTCCGAACGAGGTCAGGATGACGCCCTCCTGCTCGGCGATCCAGATGGCGTCATCGACCCGGCCCATCGGGATCACGCAGACCGGGCAGCCCGGGCCGTGGACCAGCTGGACCGCCTCCGGGAGGTAGTCCTCGATCCCGTGCTTGTAGATGGTGTGGGTGTGCCCGCCGCAGATCTCCATCAGGCCGTAGCGCCGTCCCGGCTCGCAGAGGGTCGCGATCTTCGCCGCCAGCGCCTGCGCCTTCTCCCGGTCGCGGTACTCGTCGACGTAGCGCATCGGCATGGGGCTGCCTCAGTCGATCCGCGACTCGGCGAGCGCGCGCAGCTCGTCCCGGTAGGTCTGGCCCATCTCCTCGAGATAGGAGAGGGTGAGCCGCGCCTCCTCCTCGTCGATCTTGGCCAGGGCGAAACCGACGTGGATGAGCACCCAGTCGCCGGGCCCGACCCCGTCGTCCTCGATCAGCATCACGTTGACCTGGCGGCGCGCCCCGCCGACGTTGACGGTGGCCATCCCCGGCCGCTCGGCGTCGAGGCTGACCACCTCTCCGGGGATCCCCAGGCACATGGCTAGGCCCGGGCGACCACGCCGATCGCCTCCCCCGCGTGCACCAGGACCGTGTCGCCGGGACGAGCGTCGACCAGGGCCACGCTGATCACCTCCATGGTTGAGCCGGTGTCCACCAGGGCCAGGCCGGGGTCACGCAGCTCGACCACCCGGCTCGGCACCGCGACGTCGGAGCAGGTGATGCAGACGTCCTCGCCGCAGGTGTGCCCGGCCGGCTGGGTGGGGGCGCCGGCCGCCGGGCCGCGCCGATCCCTGCTCTCGGCGCCAGGCGCCGCGTCTCTACGGTCCAGGGTGCCGGCCACCCCGGCCGCCTCTCGCCCGTCCATCCCCCCCATGCTACGGTCCGCAACCCCCATTCGGGCAGGGCCGAAGGGCCCCCTGCTGGCGGGACCCCGGTGGCCGCGTGCCCGGGGCAGCTGCGCCGGTGGCCGGGCGTCAGGCAGCCGCCGGGGTGGGCGGCTGCCGAGGCATCCGCTCTGGGGCGCGCGGGAGAGCGCCGGGGGGAGCGGGCTGGCTGACGATCAGGCGGTCGCGGCGGCGGGGCGGCGCGGCCACTCGCCCCAGGGGGCCGAGCCGCCGCCGGCGGTGGGCGCCGCCGCCCCCGCCTCCGAACGCGCCCGCACCTCGACGTCCCCGCAGACGTAGCAGCGGCTGATCAGGGCGGTGGGGGTCACGGTGATCAGGCGTTCCGTGTCCCCGCAGTCGACACAGCGGATCGTCCGCACCGACAGCACTCGGGTACCAGCCATGCCCAGACTCTCCACCGGCGGCGCCATGGGGGCCATGGGCCGGTCGCACAAACCCGGGCGGTCGTCGTTTGGTGCTCGCGCCCGCGCCGGGAGCGGCGGGCCCAGGAGAGTGGCGCGGCCCGGCGACCCGCTACCCGGCCTCCCCGAGGTGCACGGCCTCGGCGGGATGGTCGCTGGCCGGGGAGGCCGTCGACGCCACCTGCGCCCCTCGGAAGGGGACGTGGGCGCGGACCGTGAGGCCCTCGCTGCGCAGCTCTCGCTGCACGTCGGTCCGGACGCCGAGCAGCAGCTCGAACTCGAACTGGTCCGGCGCCCACCCGCCGGCCCGCGCCACGGCGGCGATCCGGCGCACCAGCGCTGCGTCGTGGGTGGCGAAGAGGGGCCGGAAGCCCGCCTCACGGGCCGCCGGCGCCAGCATCCGGGTGGCCAGCGCCAGGTAGGCCGCGCTGACCGCGCGCCCACCCTGGTGGGCGACCCCGGGACCCGCCGGATGCGCTCCCTTCACCAGCCGCACCGCGGTGGGCTGCTCCAGCAGCGGGCCGAGGTCCTCGGCGGTCCGGTGCAGCCTCGCCTGCAGGGTGATCCCGGCCGGCACGCCCCGCGCCAGCAGCTCGCGATGGAGCCGGAGGGTCGGGTCGACCAGGGCCAGGTCCTCCATGTCCAGCGTGATGAGGTTCAGGCGACCCGGTGGCTGCCCGGCGACGGAGTGGGCGATCAGCTCCGCGTTGCGCAGGCAGGCGTCGGCGTCGGTGAGCAGCCCGATGGCGGTGGGATCGATGGAGAGGTGGGCGGGGAGGCCGGCCGAGCTCATCAGGCGGCAGGCCTCGATGGTGGCGGCAACGGTGCGCTCGACCAGCTGCGGATCGCTGACGTACTCGCCGAGGAAGAAGAGGTCGGCGGCGACCCCCTCGGCGTCGCGGAGGCGCCGAGCCGTCGCCACCGCGGCTTCGGCCCCGGCCGGCACCCTACCCGCGGCCTCCTCCTCGAAGCCGGACTTCTCGACCCGCTCGTAGATGCGGCGGAGGTCCGGCTCGGAGAGCTCCCGCGCGAAGGCGGAGAGGAGCTCGCCCTCCACCGCCTCCAGGTGACGGCGCAGGAGGCGGACCAGGCTGCTGAGGTGCCGCCGGCAGCCGGCGTTGTCGTGGACGCCACCGCGGTAACGGGCGTGGTCGTGGAGCACCCGGGCCACCTGGCGCTCCAGCTCGTCGCAGTTGTCGGTGAGCCGGCGCAGCAGCCGCGGATCGACCCCGGCCAGCCGCGCGGCCTCGGGGTAGAGCGCGGTGCGCTCGGCGCGCAGGTGGGGGACCACCACGTCCTGCAGGTAATCGGAGACCCTGGCGAAGGCCGCCAGCTTCTCAGCCTCGTCGCCGCGCTCGTGGAGCAGCTCCTCCAGCCGCGAGACCAGCGCGACCCCACTCCGGAGCCGGTCGTGGAGTTGCCGGCGGCGAAAGCTGTCGGCCGGGGTCATCCCCCTCACCATGGCGGTCACCCGCCAAGAGTGCCAGAGGCGGGGCTGCCCGCCTCCACCGGCGGTTCGGCGCCGCCCGGCTGGTGGGCCACCACCCGCCCGTGGTCGAGGCTGACGATCTCGTGCACCGCCTCGGCCAGCGCGGTCTCGTGGCTCACCACCACGATCGTGCGCGATCCGGCCGCCCCCAGCAGCTCGGCGAGCACCTGGGACGACGACCACGGGTCCAGGTGCGAGGTCGGCTCGTCGAGGAGGAGCAGCGGGGCACCCGAGAGCAGGGCCCGGGCCATCCCGAGGCGCTGGCGCTCGCCCGCGCTGACGGCACGGCCGCCGGCGCCGAGGCCGGCTCCCAGCCCGCCGGGCAGGGATCGGTACCAGCCGGCGAGCCCGACCCGGTCGAGGGCCGCGACACAGTCGAAGTCGCTGGCCTCGGGCCTGGCCAGCCGGAGGTTGTCGCCGAGCGAGGCGGCGAAGAGGTGCGTCTCCTCGGCCAGCCAGGCGAGGTGCCGGGCCATGCCGGCACGGGTCATCCGGCGCACGTCGACACCGCCGACGGTCGCCATCCCGGCGGACGCCTCGAGGAAGTGGAGGAGGACGTGGAGCGCGGTCGACTTGCCGGCGCCGCTCGGCCCGGTCAGGCCCAGCCGCCCTCCCGGGGGGACCGCCAGCGATACGCCGGCGAGCAGCGCGGGGGCGGCCGGACCGCCGCGCGCCGCGACGTCGACGTGGTCGAGCGCGGCCCCCACCGGGCCGGGGGCCGGTCCGGCGTCGACCGCGGGCTCCTGCACCGGCGGTTCTAGCGCGGAGAGCTCCCCGAGCCGGGACGCGGCGGCGTCGCCGGCCGTCCGCCCGGCGAGGGCCGCCGGGAGCGCCGAGACCTGGTCGAGGGCCACCAGCCCGACCAGCACCAGGACGGTGAGCATGATCCCGGAGAGGCGCCCCCCGCGATGGGCGGCGAGGCCGGCGAGGACGACCCCGACCAGCCCGGCGCCGGCGGCCCAGATGGTCACGGTGCGGAGGATCCCGGTGACCAGGGACTGGCGCAGGGCTGCGCTCCGGCCGCGCCGCCGGACCTGCTCGAGCCGCTCCTCGATGATGTCCGCGCGTCCGAAGGCGAGCAGCTCGGGCGCCGAGCGCATGGTCTCGACCACCTGGTCGGCGAGCTCGGCCCGGACGGCGGACGTGGTGGCGGCCGCGGAGCGTCCCAGCCGCGCCACCAGCATCGCCAGCGCAACGCATGCCGCGGCCCCGGCGAGCAGCGCCGCCCCGGCGGTCGGTGCCAGCAGCAGGGCGACCGCCGCCCCCAGCAGGATGCTCGCGCCGAGATCGATGGCCGTCGTGACCCCCTTGGTGAGGGCCTCGGTGACATCCTCGGTGTCGGCGACGAACCCGCTCAGCAGCGACCCGGTGGCCGGCGCGGCCGGCGCCTCCGACCCGGCCCTGGCTGGCGTCAGGCCGTCCGGAACCAGCGGCTCGACGGTGTCGAACAGCCACAGGCGCAGCCGCGAGAGCGTGGTGAGGGAGAGGCCGTGGACCGCCAGCCGCTGCAGATACCGGGCGATGCCGCGACCCAGCGCGAATGCCTGCACGGCGCCGACCGCCACCGCCAGGTCGAAGACGGGCGGTCGCTGCGAGGCGCGAGTGAGCAGCCAGCCGGAGGTCGCGAGCAGCCCGATGGCGCAGACGGCGGAGAGGGCCCCGGCCCCGCCGGCGGCCGCCAGGCCGCGACCCGGGAGGGGCCCCGATCGCCGGGTGAGGCCCGGCGCGGTCGTGCCGTGCCCTTCGAGCCGGGTCACGCCCGCGGGCCCGGGTGTTGGAGGTCCACCGCCGCCGCGCGGGGGGTTCCGGCGCCGGCCCCGGCGCGGGCTCCCGACTGCCCGGCGGTCGCCGGACCGTCTGCCACCTGACACCGCCCGGCATCGAGGGTGATCACCCGGTCGGCGAGGTCGATGACGGCCGGCCGGTGGGTCACGATCAGCGCCGAGCAGCCGGCGAGCGCACCGCGCAGAGCCTCCAGGACAGCGGCCTCGGTGTGGTCGTCGAGATGCGCGGTGGGCTCGTCGAGCAGGTGGAGGGAGGCCGGCCGGAGGAGCGCCCGGGCCAGGGCGATCCGCTGGCGCTCCCCGGCGGAGACCTGCCGCCCGCCCTCCCCGAGCCGGGCTGCGAGTCCGCCCTCGAGCGACGCCAGCAGGCCGGCGCCGCCCATGCGGTCCAGCACCTCGACCAGGCGGGCGTCGCCGGCAGTGGGGTCGGCCAGGCGGAGGTTGTCGGCCAGCGAGCCGGCGAGCAGCGTCGGGCGTTCAGGGAGGTAGCTGATCCACCGGCGCCAGGCTTCCCCGTCCAGGTCGCGGAGGTCGACGCCGCCCACCGTCACCGACCCCCGGGCCGGCTCGGCGAAGCCGAGCAGGAGGGAGAGGATGGTGGACTTGCCGGCCCCGTTGGGGCCGATCAGGACCACCTTCTCGCCGGGCTGGATGGTGAGCGACGCGCTGTCCAGCACCGGCTCCGCGCGTCCCGACCGCTCGAAGCGGACCTCGCTCAACGCCACCGCCACCCGGGCCGGATCACCCGGCGGCAGCGCCTCCGGCCGGGCCACCGGGCCCTGCCCCTGCCCCTGGCCGGGGTGTCTCGCCGCCCTCGACCGCCCGCGGCTCCGGTCGCCGGCCGCGGCCCCTCCCTGGATGACGTCCATCGCCCGCCGGGCGGCGGCCAGGCCCTCGGCGCTCTCGTGGAACTGAGCGCTCGCCCGGCGAATGGGGAGGAAGACCTCCGGGGCCACGATCAGCACCGCCAGCGCCGGGGCGAGCCGCACCGATCCGGTGAGCAGGCGGAGCCCCAGGGGGACCGCCACCAGGGCGACCGACACCGAGGCCAGGGTGTCGAGGACCAGCGCCGAGAGGAAGGCCACCCGGAGGGTCGAGAGGCTCGCCTGACGCAGGCCCTCGGCGGCCTCGGCGATTCGCGCCCGCTGACGCACGCTGCGCCCGAATGCCTTGAGCGTGGGCAGCCCCTCGAAGACGTCGGCGATCTGCCGCCCGAAGGCCTCGACCTGGCCCCACCGCCGGGCCGCCAGGCGCCCGCCGGACTCCCCGACCAGGATGCCGAAGACCGGGAAGAGCGCCAGAACGGTGAGGACGATGAGGGCCGACGGCCAGTCCAGGGCGCCGACCACGACCACCAGGGCGATCGGCACGGTGGCCGCCAGCACCAGGTCGGGCAGGCAGCGGCCGATGTAGGCGTCGAGGGCGTCGAGGCCGCGACCGGCGAGCGCGGCCACGTCGCCCCCGCCCATCCCGCCACCACCGGCGGCCTGGCTCAGCGCCGCCCTCAGCAGACGCCCGCGGAGCTGCGCCTTGGCGGCCTCCGCACCGTGCCCGGCGACGACCTCGGCGAGGAGGGCGCAGAGGCCGCGCACGGTGAACGCGCCGGCCAGCCAGAGGACCGCGGGCAGCGGATCCTCGTCGGTCCGGCTCATCGCTCCCGCGAGCAGACCGGCGAGGGCCAGCGCCTGGACCACGACGCTGGCGGCGGAGATCACGCCGATGGCGGCGGATGCGGCGATCGAGCGTCGCACCGCCGGCTCCCCGAGCAGGCGCGGTTCCACCGGCCCCGGGTTCCTCACCGGCCTCCGGACGGCGCCGGAGTCCACGGGCAAGGGGTCAGTGCCCGCCGGTGGCCTGGACCGGGGCGGGCACGTCGAGGGGGCGCACCAGGCGGCGCCGGAAGACCCAGTAGGTCCAGCCCTGATAGAGCAGGACGATCGGGGTGAAGATGCCCGCCACGATGGTCATCACGGTGAGCGTGTAGGGGTGCGAGGCGGCCAGCCCGATGGTGATGCCGGGCACCCCGGGGACCACCGCGCCACTGCTCGCCGGGATCGCCATCGGGTACATCAGGCTCCAGACGGCGCCCACCGCGAGCAGGATCGCCGCCCCGGTGGCCACGAAGGCGAGGCCCTCCCGGGACCTGACGATGAGGAGCACGGCGGCGGCCAGGAGCACGGCCGCCACCACCGCCATCAGCAGCGGCGTCACCCCGGGCAGCGCTCCGCTCACGCCCGCCCACGGGCGACCCCCGGCGGCCACCCCGACCAGGGTGGCGGCGAGCAATACCACCGCGGCCAGGCCCGCGGTCCGGGCGGTTCGGCGCGCTCGCTGGCGGAGCTCGCCGCTCGTCTTGAGCGCCAGGAAGACCGAGCCGTGGAAGGCGAAGATGCAGACGGCGGCGAGGCCGCCGACCAGCGCCAGGGGGTTGAGAAGCCCGAACAGGCCTCCGGTGTACCCGGCTCGGGAGAGCGGCAGCCCGTGCGCGAAGTTGGTGAAGGCGACCCCCCACACCAGCGCGGCCACCAGGCTCCCGGCGAAGTTGGCGACGTCCCAGACCCGCCGCCAGCGCCGGTCCTGGAACTTGCCCCGGAATTCGAAGGAGACGCCGCGGACGATGAGGGCCATCAGGACCAGGAAGAGCGCGAGGTAGGCGCCGCTGAAGAGGGACGCGTACCAGAGCGGGAAGGCGGCGAAGGTGGCACCCCCGGCGACCAGCAGCCAGACCTCGTTGCCGTCCCACACCGGGCCGACCGCGTTCATGCAGAGGCGGCGGTCGGTGTCGTCGCGACTCACCAGCGGGCTGACCATGCCGACCCCGAAGTCGAAGCCCTCGAGGAAGAAGTAGCCCGCCCAGAGCAGTCCGATGAGGGCGAACCAGAGGGCGCTCAGGCCGGTGAGGGTGGCCATCGGCGGCTCCTCAGTACACCAGCCGGGGAGCGGCGGGAGCCTCTCCCGGTCCGGAGGGCTCGTCGACCCGGTCGAGGGGATGGTGGGCGGCGCGCACCACCAGCACCGCGGCGAGGACGGCGAGGATCGAGTACACCAGAACGAAGGCGGCGGTGGTCCCGCCCACGTCGGCGGCGCTGACCGTGGAGACGCCCTTCGCCGTCTGCATCAGCCCGTAGACGATCCAGGGCTGGCGCCCCGCCTCGGTGAAGATCCAGCCGGAGGCGTTGGCGATGATCGGCAGCGCGATGCCGGCGAGCGCGGCGCGCACGAACCACCGGCTCTGCACCAGCCGCTTCCGCCAGCCCAGCCAGACCCCCCACGCCCCGAGCAGGATCATCAGCACCCCGGCCCCCACCATGGCCCGGAAGGACCAGTAGGTGAGCCAGAGCACCGGGGTGTAGTTGCCGGCCCCGTAGCGGGCGAACTCGGCCGCCTGCATCTGGTTGATCCCGAGCACCTGGCCGTTCCAGCTCAGATCGGCGATCAGCGAGAGCAGGTGTGGCACCCGGATCTGGAAGACGGGCTGGCCGCTCAGGTTTCCGATCGTCAGCAGCGAGAAGCTGGCGCCGTTCTGGGTGTTGTAGAGGGCCTCGGCGGCGGCCATCTTCATCGGCTGCTGGACGTCCATGAGCCGGGCCTGGATGTCGCCGGACACCGCCACCAGGATGACCGCGACCAGCACCACCCCGCAGGTGAAGGCTGCGCCACGCCGGAAGGCGTCGCGCTCGACGTCATCGGACGCGCGGTGCGCCCGCCAGATGCTGATCCCCAGGACCAGCGCCCCGCCGGTCGCGATCGCCGCCACCACGGTGTGGACGAATGACGCCCAGAGCGTCGAGTTGCCCAGCACCGCCCCGAAATCGGTGAGCACCGCCTGACCGTCCTCGACGGTGTAGCCCACCGGGTGCTGCATCCAGGCGTTGGCGGCCAGGATGAAGAGCGCGGAGAGGATGGTGCCGACGCTGACCATCCAGATGGTGGCCAGGTGGAGGCGGGGCGAGAGGCGCTCCCGTCCGAAGACCCAGAGACCGATGAAGGTCGACTCCAGGAAGAAGGCGAGCAGGCCCTCGATGGCGAGCGGGGCGCCGAAGATGTTGCCCACGAACACCGAGTACGCGGACCAGTTGAGGCCGAACTGGAACTCGAGCACGATTCCGGTGACCACGCCCACGGCCAGGCTGATCAGGAAGATCCGGCCGAAGAACCGGCTGAGCCGGTCCCAGGTCTCGTCCTTGCGGACCAGCGCGAGGGTCTGCATCACCGCGACCATCACCCCGAGGCCGATCGTCATCGGCACGAAGAAGAAGTGGAAGACGGTGACGATCGCGAACTGCCAGCGCGCCAGGTCGAGGGTCATCTCGCCGCCGATTCTCCGGGCTGCGGCCGCGGTCGGGCCAGGGCCCGACGTCCTGACTGACCGAGGTCGGAGGACCCACCCCGGAGGTGCCCAGCCGCGGCCGAGCACCTCCGCGGGGCGAGGTCGGGACTACCGGGTGCCCGGACGGCGCAGGTGACGCGCCTCGGTGATGGGGTCCCGCGTGTAGGGCTCGAGCCGCACCTTGACGTCCACCGCCACGGCTCCGGCCGGGCTGACGATCACCGGGTTGAGGTCCATCTCGGCGATCTCCGGCAGTGCGCTGACCAGCGCGCTGATCCGCTGGATGATGCCGGCCAGGGCCTCGGTGTCGCAGGGTGCGCTGTTGCGGTAGCCGAAGAGGAGCGCCGACCCCCGCGGCTCATGGATCAGCTCGATGACGTCCCGGTCGGTGAGCGGCACCGCTCGGAACGCCTGGTCGCCGGTCAACCCGACCGCCGTGCCGCCCGAGCCGAAGACCAGCAGGGGGCCGAAGTGGCGGTCACGCACCACCCCGACGATGGTCTCCACCCCGGCGCCGAGCATCGGCTGGACGATCGCGCCGCCCATCTCGTCGCCGAGCCGGGCCTGCATGGTGTCGAAGGCGATCCGCAGCGCCTGCGCGGAGGCGAGGTCGGTGAGCACCCCGCCGCGCTCGGTCTTGTGGACCATGTTGGGAGCGGCCGCCTTGAGGACCACCGGGTAACCGAAGCTCTCGGCCACCGCCACCGCCTCGTCGGCGGTGTCGGCGCGGGTCGTCATCGCCACCGGCACGGCGATCGCCTTCATGAGGGCGGCGGCGTCGAGCGGGCCGAGCTGGCAGCCCTCGGGGCTGGCCGCCAGGACGCGCCGGACGATGTCCCGCGCCGCGCTGAGGTTCATGTCGGCGGGCATGACCACGGTGCCCGGGTCGCGCCGGCGCCAGGCGGCGTAGTCGGTGACGGTGCCGAGCGCGTAGGCGGCCGCCTCCGGGAAGGTGAAGACCGGCATGTCCCGGCCCTCGCGGAGCCGCTCCTGGGCGTCCCCGAAGACGGCGGCGAGCACCGGCTTGGTGGCGTCGTGGGCCACCGCGCGGATGGTGTCGGCGATCCCGACGGCGTCGGTGTGGAGGGGTGTGAAGATGGTGATCACCGAGTTCACCGCCGGGTCGGCGAGCACCGCCTCGAGGGCGGCCCGGTACTCCTCGGGTCCGCCCATGGCGGTCATGTCGATGGGGTTGCCGATGGCGGCGGCGGCGTTGAGCACCTCGCGCAGCCGAGCGGTGGTCTTCTCCCCCAGCTCGGGGAGCGCCAGCCCGGCGGCCTCGCAGGCGTCGGCGGTGAGGATGCCCGCGCCCCCCGCGTTGCCCACCACGGCGACCCGGTTGCCGGCCGGCAGCGGCGACGTGGCCACCACTCGGGCGACGTCGAAGAGCTGCTCGAGCGAGGCCACCCGGATCACCCCCGACTGGCGGAAGAGGGCGTCCACCGAGACGTCGGGGGAGGCGAGGGCGGCGGTGTGCGAGGCGGCCGCCTTGGCTCCGGCCGAGCTGCGCCCGCCCTTCACCGCGATGATCGGCTTCCGCCGGGAGACCCGCCGGGCGATCTCCGCGAAGCGGCGGGGGTTGCCGAAGGACTCGAGGTAGAGCAGGATCACGTCGGTGCGGGTGTCCTGCTCCCAGTACTGGAGCAGGTCGTTGCCTGAGATGTCGATCTTGTTGCCGGCGGAGACGAAGCCCGAGAGGCCGATGCCGAGCCGCCCGGCCTCGTCGATGACCGCGACCCCGAGCGCCCCCGACTGGGTGAAGAAGGCCATGTTCCCGGCGGGGGGCTGGCTGGGTGCGAACGTGCAGTTGAGCCTCACCGAGGGGTCGGTGTTGATCACCCCCATGCAGTTGGGGCCGACCAGCCGCATCCCGTAGCTGCGGGCCACGTCGAGCAGCTCGCGCTCCTTGGCGGCGCCGGCGGCGCCGGTCTCGCCAAAGCCGGAGCTGATGATCACCAGCGATCCGACCCCCGCCTTGCCGCACTCGTGGACGGCCCCGAGCACGGCGTTGACCGGGACCGCGATGACGGCCAGGTCCACCTTGCCCGGGATGTCACCCACCGTCGCCCAGGCGGGCACCCCCGAGACGTTGTCCGCGCCCTTGTTGACCGGGTAGACACGGCCGTTGAAGGGCCCGCGGATCAGGTTGCGAAGGATCTCGTGGCCGATCCCGCCCGGGGCGCGGCCGGCTCCGATCACGGCGACGCTCCTGGGCTCGAGCAGCCCGCGCATGGCGGCCACCGAGGCGAGCCGCTCGCGCTCGCCGCTGGCGGCGCGGACCCCCTGCGTGTCGCTGATGTCCAGGCTGACCCCGACCACCCCCTGCTCGGGGGTCCCCACCCGCTCGATGAAGCCGGCGTGCCGGAAGACGTCGAGCATGCGCAGGTTCTCGGCCATGGTCTCGGCCCGGAAGCGGGTGATCCCCGCGGTTCGGCCGAGCTCGGCCAGGTACTCGAGCAGCAGGGAGCCGACCCCCCGGCCCTGGAAGTCGTCACTGACCACGAAGGCGACTTCGGCCTCCCCCGGGGCGGAGACGATGAAGTCGCCGACCCCCACCACGCTCCCGGCGTGGAAGACGCCGAGGTGCAGGTGGCTGGCGGCGTCGCTGGTGGTCAGCCGGTCCAGCTCCGCATCGGTCATCTCACGGCGGGCGGAGAAGTAGCGGAGACGGAGGCTCTCCGGCGAGAGGTCGCCGAAGAAGAGACGGAGGACCGGGATGTCCTCGGGGCGGAGGGGCCGGATGGTGATGGCCGCGCCGTCGATGAGGGCGGCATCGGCGCTCCAGTCGAGCGAGATCGGGGGTGGGCTGGTGGTTTCTGTCGTCACCGCCCCAGCCTACGGAAAATCGCGGCCGGATGTCGTGGGCCGATGGTCACCGAGACGGGGGGTCACGGCCCGGCAGGGGCAGCCTGCGCCGGGATTCGATTGGAGCGATCGTCGCCGCGCGTACCTCAAGCCGGGGATCGAGCCCAGGTTGGCCGCCCTGGGTCTCCGCCGTGGGTCACCCGGCCGCCGGACCGGGCAGCGGACGGCGAACGGAACGGTTCGAAGGAGGGAGGAGGATTCCGCCTCGCTCCCTGCGGCCACCGGAAGCGCCGGGGAGAGCCCACACCATCGGCGCCTGGAGTCGCAGGGAGCTCGGACGGGTCGTAACGGTCAGGCCCGCGGAATGACGGGTTCCAGTGGGCCGAACACTGCGAGCATCGGCGTACGGGCACTGGCGAGGCCAGGGGATAATGTCACCACTCTCGCAAGGCCCCCCGACCGTGCCACCTCAGGGACCTCCTCCGCGGTGGCGCCGTGCCGGTCCCGGTCGGCGCGGGCCGGATGGCCCTTCCCAGAGCCGGTCGTGGCGGACCACGATCCGCTGGTCCCCTCCCACAACGGGTGAGTTCGCCGCCATGAGTCGAGTCGCCGTCCACCGATCCACGGCCCAGGTGCCGGGCTGAATGTCGCTCGGAGACTGGGGACTGGCCTGCCTCTGGCTGCTGGTCATGCTGATCGCGGTGGCTGCGGTCCTCGGGCTGGTGGCGGTGACCGACCCCCTCCACCGGCGTGCTCACCCGCCGGCCGCGGGCGCCGAGGTCCCGGATCTCTCGGGGCCGACGGAGCCCTCTCCGACGGGCGGCTCGGACCCGCCAGCCTGATCCCCGGGGGCCTGGCGGCCCGGCGGTTGGGTGACCCGGGGCCCGGACGATGGGTCCGTTCGGGGCGAGGTGGACGGGCTTTGGGGGTACACTGCAGGGCCATGGAACCTGGGGACACCATTCGCGTCCTGCTCTGTGACGACCACGAGCTGGTCCGGCTGGGACTCCGGCGGCTCCTCGAGGTGGAGCCCGACCTCGAGGTGGTCGGCGAGGCCGGGGACGCCGACGCCGCCCTGGACGCCGTGGCCCGGCTCCACCCCGGCGTGGTGGTGATGGACGTCCGGATGCCGGGGCGCTCCGGCATCGAGGCGTGCCGGGAGATCCGCTCGGTGCATCCCGACACCCACGTGCTGATGCTCACCTCGTTCGCCGACGACGAGGCGCTCTTCACCTCGATCATGGCGGGCGCCTCGGGCTACATCCTGAAGCAGATCCACGGTGGTGACCTGATCGGCGCGATCCGCCAGGTCGCGGACGGGCACTCCCTGCTCGACCCCCAGGTCACCGAGCGGGTGCTGGCCCGGCTGCGTGGGGAGGTGGTCACCCCCGGCGACATCATCAATGACCTCACCCCCCAGGAGCGCAAGATCCTGGCCCTGGTGGCCGAGGGTCTGACCAACCGGCAGATCGCCGAGCGGGTGCATCTCGCCGATAAGACCGTCAAGAACTACGTCTCCAACATCCTCATGAAGCTGGGCCTGGAGCGCCGTGCCGAGGTGGCCGCGTTCGTCGCCCGCCGCAAGGAGAGCCAGCCCAGCGAGTGGCCCTGAGGCCGGCGGTCCCGCCGCGCCCCCGGCCCGCCTGGCCTCCGCCACGAGATGGTCCCCTGGATGGTGCCGGCAGGCGCGCTGCAGTTCGCCGTCACCCGCTTCCCGCGCTCGATCGCCGAGGTGGAGGGCTGAGCCGAGCGCGGCCCGACACGTACTCGACCTGACCCGACGGCCGCGCCCTATCCGGTGTGCTGGTAGTGACGGCGCCAGATCAGGCGGTGGACCGGTATCCACCGGGGGATGTCGCGCAGGCCCGGGATGAAGGGGATGAGCAGCAGGGCCAGCGACAGCACGGTCATCACCACCACCACCAGCAGGTCGGCGTTGCTCGCGGTGGTGAACGGCGGGACCTGGTACCAGAGAGTGAAGAGCCAGAGCCAGGCCTGACCGGGGTACCTGCCGGTCTCGTTCATCATTCCCCACTGCGAGCCGGTCAGATCCTGGGCCTGGGCCAGTCCCGAGAAGTAGCCGCCGTCGCCCAGGAAGAGGAGCGGCTTGCTGTAGTCGGTCTGGTAGAAGTGGTCGCTGGTGAGCAGCAGGGCGTCCAGGCCGCCGGTGCGGGCCAGCCCGAGCAGCTGGGTCATCAGGATCGGGACCGGGCCGTAGGCGCCGGACTTCACCGTGACCTCCGCGTTGGCCAGGGTGGCGCTGCCCAGCGCCTGGATGTAGGCGTTGAGCCACTTCTGCTGCTGCGCGGGGCTGGCGGCATCGAACCTGCCCAGCGCGGCTCGCAGGCTCGGGTTGCCCGTGGTCGACTGGGCGAGCGGCTCCAGCACGAAGTCGAGCGGGGCGTTGACGGCGACGTGCACCCCGGCCCACTGCTGCGGCTCGATCGGTCCGAGGCCCTGGATCGAGCCGCTGCCGTCGTTGTACGGGGGACCGTACTGGGCGGTCGGGCTCTGGCCGGCCAGCTCGGTGGCCGCGGTGGTGACGAAGTCCACCGGGTCCGACTTGGCCCAGGCCTGGATGGTGGCCGACGGGACGTCGGGGGAGGAGAGCAGCGCCGAGAGCAGGAGCACCACCACCAGCATCCCGACCAGTGCGATCGAGAGCTCCTTGACCAGGTCGTACGGCGCCATGCGGACGCCCCGGTAGTAGTCGGCCTTCTCGATCGGGGGGCGCCGCGCCCTCATCGTCCCGCCTCCGCGGTGACGCCGCCGGCCGTGGCCTCGGGGACGTAGGGGTCACCGATGGGACGCACCACCCCACGGCTGCGCACCTGGAGGATGTGCAGCACCACCAGCAGGGTGACCCCGATGGGCAGCAGCATCACGTGGAGGCCGTACATCTGGCCGAAGTTGAGGACGTTGAAGAAGCCTCCGAGGCCGGTGGAGTTGACGGCGTCCTTGGCGTTGACCGCTATCCACTGGGAGTCGAAATTCTGCTGGACCAGGTAACCGGTGAAGGCGGTGACGATGCTGAAGAGGAAGATCACCACCCCGACCATCCAGGTCTTGGCTCGCCCGTCGCGCCAGCCCGCACCCCAGTACTGGCCCCAGAGGTGCAGCACCATGAAGATGAAGAACATCTGGACCGACCAGAAGTGGATGCTGTTGAAGAAGTGGCCGAGGCTCGAGGTGTGCCACCACGCCGAGCCCATCAGTGCCAGCACGCATCCGCTCGCCACCACCCAGACCAGGGCGGCGATGGTCACGACCCCGAAGACGTACACCCAGGAGCCGACATAGGCAGGCTGGCGCGCCGGCAGCAGCTCGTCGACGCTCAGCCGGCTGGTGAGCCGGCCGCGGACCGCCGCGGTCCATCCGCCCTCCGCCTCGGCCACCGGGGTGCCGGCAACGCCATCCGCGGGTGGGGACGGCGGCGTCCCGGCCCCGCCCGCCTCAGTCATCGTCGTCCCGCCCGCGGTGGCCGGCGCCGTGAGGGAAGGGGACGATCAGCGCCGCGATGAAGAGCGCCACCATCACGGCGATCAGCACCAGGTTGGGGAGCGAGATGAGGATGAATCCCCAGTGGAGGTACGGAGCCGGACTGTTCACCTCGATCCTCCGCGAACGCCGGAATGGCGGGAGGCGGGCCGGCGGAGCTCCCGATGCTGGTGCGCATGGCCCGGAGTCCAGGGGGCTGAAGGTCATACCGACCAGTGCCGAGGATATCAGGTGTGGTGGGACAAATGGCCATGGTCAGTGCCGGGGTCCGGGGGGACGATGGGCGTGGAGATTGCGAGACAGGCATGTCGACTCGTACTGATCGGCTCTTCCTCCTGCTCGACCCGCAGACGCGTCGGGTGATCGACCTCTGCACCGGGCCCTCTCCGAGTGGCGACTGCCCCAGCTTCGTCGGCGGTCAGCCACTCCCGTGCGAGGGGTATCGGGTGCTTCCCCAGCGGCGCACCTCGGCCGACGGGCTTCCCTTCCTGGTCGCCAGCTCCGAGGGGAACCGGTGCCCCATGGCCTGGCTGCTCGAGGGTTCCACCGCCACGGAGGGCGGGAACGCACCGGCTACCGAACCCGACCCCGAGGGGTGGGTCCCGCCGCCAGGGGACTGACCGGCCCGGCCGCTGATGCGGCCGGTGGGCGGGAGGCGCTTGGGACGCCCTCACCAGGCTGCGGTGCCGTCTCGCTCGTTCGCGGTGCCGTCCCGGTCGTTCGCGGTGCCGTCCCGGTCGTTCAGACGTCACGGCCCTCGTCGCAGATGGTCCGGAACTCGCACCGCCGGCACCGCCAGCTGCTCGGTTTGGGCGGGAAGTCGTGGAGCTGGTGGGCCTGAGCGAGCTCGCGGGCGCTGCTCTCCACCTGGAAGTGGAAGCTCCCCAGGGCGCGCGAGTCGAAGCGAAGCCGGCTCACCTCGGCGGTCTGGAGCCAGTGCAGCTCGACGGTGGCCTCGTCGCTCTTGGTCTCCCGGGCGAGCGCCACGGCGTAGGCGCGCACCTGGAGGTCCCGGCGCAGCGCCTCCTCGTCGCGCGGCGCCCCGGTCTTGTAGTCGACGACCACGCGCTCCCCGTGCGGCCCGGCGTCGATGCGGTCGAACCGGCCGGTGACCTCACCTGCGGCGACGCTCAGCGTGAAGGGCTGCTCGACGTCCAGCGGCTTGGCGTCGATCCATCCCGGGCAGGCGGCGTAGCGACGGAGCTGGCTATCTCCGAGGCTGCGCAGCTCGGCGTGAGCTCCCTTCGGGCCCCGGGAGGCCTCCCACGCATCGGCCCAGAGCCGGGCGGCGTCCTCCGGTCCGGCATCGGCCCCGGACTGCCGGCGCGCGGCCAGCGCCTGGAGGACGGTGTGGACCAGGGTCCCGTACCACTGCTGGGGTGAGGCCGGGACGGGCAGGCGGTAGACGGCGCGGTAGGCGTAGCGGCGCGCGCAGTCCTTGAAGGCGGCGATGTCGGAGACCGATGCCCTGATCTCGGGCATCGGGGCCCCGGTCGGCGCGCTCGCCTGGCGGCGCGCCGGCGGGCGGACGCCCTCGATGGTCCGGCGCCCCACTCCGGCGCACCCCTCCAGGCCGGTGAGGAAGGGGCTGGGCCGCTCGTCCTGATAGGAGTGGGGGTAGCGGCGGGCGTGGACGAGGACCAGACGGTCCCGAGCCCGGGTGGCGGCCACGTAGAAGAGCCGGCGCTCCTCGTCCCTGCTCGCCTCCCCCTCGGGGGCGGGCTCGGGCACCAGCTCGTCGGGGAGGGTGAGCCGGGCGGGGAAGCCGCCCCTCCCGGGCCAGCGCTCCTCGGTGCAGCGTCCCAGGAAGACGACCGGCCACTCCAGCCCCTTGGCGGCATGGGCGGTGAGCAGGCTGATCCCCGTCTCGCCGGTCTCGACGGTGGCGATCTCGTCGGCGGCCCGGCTGCTGCGCAGGATGTCGAGGTAGCGGAGGGCCAGACCCAGGCTGCGGTCGTCGCTCCAGTCCGCGAACCCCTCGAGCAGCTCGCCGAACTTGTTGAGGTTGGCGCCGACCTGGGCTCGCAGCCGGGGCTCGGCGTCGTCGAGGACGCCGAGGAACTCGGTGCCCTCGAGGGCGGCGTAGAACACGTCGCGGACATCGTCGCGAGCCGCCTGGGCATGGAGCTCCGCCACCACCTCGACGAGCCGGCGGGCCGCCGCCAGGTCATCCGCGCCGAGCTCCGGGAGGTCGCTGGCGATGATCTCGGTGAGCGGAAGGTCCCGGTCGTGCGCGGCCCGGCCGAGGGCGAGGCGGCCGGCGTTGCTCACCGAGAAGGAGGGCAGGTTGACGCATCGGAGCAGCGCCTGGGAGTTGCCGGGGTCGTGGGCGGCGTCGAGCACCGCCAGCAGGTCCTTGATCTCCCGCCGCTGGAAGAACCCCCGCCCGCCGTGGACGACGTAGGGGACCCCCGCCTCCTGGAGGGCCCGGGTGGCCGCCTGCATGTCGTCGTGACGCCGGAACAGCCAGGCGATGCCGGTCGGATCGGCGCCCGCCTCGAGCAGCCGCCGGCATTCCCGGGCGACCTCCACGACCTCGGCGCGCTCGTCGGCGGCGCGCCAGACGGCCACCGAGCCCCCGGCGCCTCGGTCGGCGACCAGGTGCTTCTCGATGCGCGAGCCCGGGGGCGCGGCCCCGATGATGGCCCGGCTCGCCTCCACGATCTCCTGGTGGGATCGGTAGTTGCGGTCGAGGATCACCTTCAGGTGCTGGGGATAGAGGCGGGCGAAGCGATCCAGGTTGGCGAGCGAGGCTCCCCGGAACTTGTAGATGGACTGGTCGTCGTCGGCGACCACCAGGAGGTTGCCGCGCTCCCCTGCCAGGGCCTCGACCAGACGAGCCTGGGCGTAGTTGGTGTCCTGGTACTCGTCCACCATCACGTGGTCGATGGCGCCGGCCACCGCCTCGCGGACGTCGGGGTGCTCGCGGAGCAGCCGTTCGGCGTAGAGGATGGTGTCGTCGTGGTCGAGGATGGCCCGCTTGAGGAAGGTCGCCTCCAGCCGGCGGTAGACCTCGGAGCATTCGCGGTGACGGGTCAGCAGCTCGCGCTCCAGGCTCTCGGCGGCACCGGCCAGACGCTCCTCGGCCCACCCCGCGTACGCCTCGGGGGAGACCAGCTCCTGCTTGGCCTTCTCGATCAGGTCGAGGATCGGGTCGACCAGGTCGTGGGCCCGCAGCGGGTTGTAGAGGGTGGTGGGCCGCAGCTCGGCGAGGATGGCGTCGACGACCAGCCATCGCTCCGCGTCGTCGGCGATCCGGAAGGCCGGCGAGATGCCGAGCCGCCAGCCCCACCGGCGCAGCACCCGCTGGGCGAAGGAGTGGTAGTTGAGGAGCGGGGGATCGCCCTCGAAGGGGCCGTGCACCCGCTCCACCCGGTCGCGCATCTCGGCCGCAGCCTTCCGGGTGTAGGTGAGCACCAGCAGGCGATCGGCCGGAGTGCCCTCGCGAACCAGGCGCAGGAAGCGCTCGACGATGACCCGGGTCTTGCCGGAGCCCGGTCCCGCCAGCACCAGGCACGGGCCCTCGCCATGGTCGACCGCTTGGCGCTGAGCGTCGTCCAGCACCGCGGCGCCGGCCTCCGCGATCGCCGCCCCGGGGCCACCCTCCGGCTCAGCGACCGCCGGCTCCGGCGCCCCGCCCCCCGAGGCGTCGCCCGGGGCCGCACCGGACGGCGCGAGCGGCAGATCGAGCATCCAGCGATGATACCCCCGGCTCTCGTACATCCGTTTGCCGGCCCCCCCTCGCGGACGGACCCCTGCTAGAGTGGACACTCCGTCCGGCCATGGGCGCAGCCTGCGCGCAGGCGAGCCGGCCCGGCCGGCTTCCATCGTCATCAGTCAGGCCGCCGCGGGCGGCGCCGAGGAGGTGATCCCCCAACCGTGTCGGAGGTCAAGGTCCGCGAAGGCGAGACCTTCGAGAGCGCGCTGCGCCGCTTCAACAAGAAGATCAAGCAGAACGGCATCCTCTCGGAGGTCCGGCGCCGCGAGCACTACGAGAAGCCCTCGGTCCGCCGCAAGCGCAAGCTGGTCGCCGCCAGGAAGCGTCGGGCGAAAGCCGGCTGAGGCCGTCATCGCCACCCATCGGGCTCGCCTCGGCGAGCCCCTTTCTTTCTGCGCCACCATGGGGCGGCCATGCGCGTGACCGTGCACCGCTCCGACGGCCTGGACCCGGGGGCCCTGGCTCAGGTCCGGGAGAGCCGCTTGGGCCCACTCCTGCGCCGGAGCGGCGACGCCCTCGGTGTGCCCGCCCGCTCCGGGCTGGCGGTCCGGCTCACCGACGACCAGGAGCTGCGCCGGCTCAACCGGCTGCACGCGGGGCTGGACTCCGCCACTGACGTGCTCGCCTTCCCCGGCGACGGGCGGGATTGGGTCGGGGACATCGCCATCTCGGTCGAGCGGGCGCGGGCTCAGAGCCCGGCCAGCCCCCCCGGGGAGCTCCGCCTGCTGGCTGTCCACGGACTGCTCCACTGCCTGGGCCACGACCACGACCAGCCCGAGCGGGCCGCCCTGATGACCTCCGAGACCCGGCGCCTGCTGCCCGAGCAGGACGTGCCCGACCTCGCGCCCCACTGACGCCGCCGACGCCATGGCCACCCTGATCATCGGCCTGGGCAATCCCGGGGGCGAGTACGCCCGCACCCGCCACAACTGCGGCTGGATGGTCCTCGACGAGCTCGAGGGTCGGGGTCGATTCGCGCGGGCCCGCCGGGAGGGTCCCTCCAAGGTGCGCGCCGGCACCCTGGAGGGCTTCGACGTCGTCCTCGCCCGGCCCACCACCTACATGAACCTGAGCGGTCGCGCCGGCGTCCACCTGGTGCGCGTCCTCGGCGTACCGATCCCGGACATGATCGTGGTCCACGACGACGTCGACCTCCCCTTCGGCCGGCTTCGCCTCCGCCGCGGGGGCTCGGCGGGGGGCAACCGCGGGGTGCGCTCGGTCATCGAGTCGCTGCAGACACCCGACTTCATCCGGGTGAGGGTGGGGATCGGCCGGCCCGCCGAGGGCGAGGACACCGTGGACCACGTCCTCGACCCGTTCACGCCCGCCGAGCGCGAGGCGCTGCCCGCGATCCTGGGCCGCGCCGCCGACGCGGTGACCGCGATCGTGCGCGACGGCTGGAGCGGGCCATGACCGAGTACAACCGCTCGCTGCCGCCGGTGCCGGCGGGTCAGGAGGGGGCCGCACCCGGTGATTGAGCCGCCTGCTGCCGGCCCGGTCACGCTGGCCTCCCGCCTCGACGCGGTGGCGCCCCTGCGCGCCCTGGCGGACGGCTCGCTCCGCGCCCTCGGGGGCATCCCCGCGTCCGCGGTCGGGCTGGTCGCCCTCTGGGCCCGCCGGCATGCCGGCCGCCATCTCCTGGTGATCGCCACCGACCCCGAGACCGTCTACGCCGATGCCCGGCTCTGGGGCGGAGAGGCGCACCTCGGGCTCTGGCCGGCGGCCGACACCCCCGGCTTCGACCGGATCCCACCGTCCGAGGAGGTGACCCGCCGCCGGATCGCCACCCTGGCACTGCTCCGCGACGGGGAGCCGGCCCTGGTGGTGGCGTCCCCCGCCGGGCTGCTCCGCCCCACCCTCCCGGTCGCCGCCCTCGAGGCCACCGGCGAGCTGACCAGGGGGCAGCGCGTCGGCCGGGACGCCGTCCTCCGGCGGCTGGTCGGCCTCGGCTACCGCCGGGTGACCGCGGTGACCGCGCCCGGCGAGATGGCGGTGCGGGGCGGGATCGTCGACGTCTTCGGCCTGGATCGGGGCCGGCCCTGGCGAGCGGAGTGGTTCGGCGAGGAGGTCGACGAGATCCGGGCGTTCGACGTCGACACCCAGACCTCGGTCGGCCGGCTCGAGCGGGTGCGCCTGCTGCCCGCTCGGGAGCTGGACCTCAGCCCCGAGGCGGTGCGCGGCGCCCTGACCGAGGTGAACGGCCTGGAGATCGACGGCTGCCGTCCCGAGGTGCGCGACCAGTGGCGGGAGGACCTCGCCCAGCTCGAGCTCGGCGTCTACGACGACGGGGTCGACCTCTTCGCCCCGTACCTCAACGGGGGGGCGAGCCTCTTCGACCACCTCGGGGCGGGAGCGCTGATCCTGGTCGCCGGGGGGGTCGAGCGCTCCCGGCGCGCCGCGCTGCGATACCTCGAGGAGATCGACGGGCTGCGCGACCAGGAGCAGGCGCGGGGTGAGCTGCCCGCCGGCGCCCGCACCGGCCTGCTCGAGGCCGAGCTCCTCGACGCCCACCTCCGGCGCGCCGTGGACCTGGTGCCCGGCGAGATCGAGGCCGGCGCAGCCTCCGCCGACCTCGGCTGGCGGGGCGCGGAGCCGTACGCCGGTCGCTGGGGTGCGTTCGCCGAGGGGCTCGGCCGGGAGCTGGGGGAGGGGGGGTGCTGCGTCGTGATCACCCGCCAGGAGGGGAGGGTGGCGGAGCTGACCGCCGACGCCGGGCTGGAGCCGGTCGCCGTCGACGACCTCGACGCCGCCACCCTGACGGCACCGCCCGGGGCGCTCCTGGTCGCCGCCGGTGAGGCGTCGGGGGGCTTCCGGGCCCCCCAGCTCGGGCTCGCGGTGTTCAGCGACCACGAGCTCTTCGGAGTCATCAAGCGGCGCGGCTCCCCGCTCGCCCGCGGGGCTCGGCGGGCGGAGTCGACCTCGGCCCGGGGGGCGCGCTCGGCCGCCGCGGGCCGGGCCGGCGCGCCGGGCTTCGTGCTCGAGTTCGCTCCCGGGGACCTGGTGGTCCACCGCGACCACGGCGTCGGCCGCTTCATCGAGATGCGCCGGGTCGCCGAGACGGCCACCGCCGCCGGGACGGCAGCCGCGAGCTCCGCGGCGCCCGGTGGAGCCGGGGAGGGCCTCGAGGCCGGCGCGGCCGGGGCCGCCGAGGACGCGACCGCCGCCGCTGCGCCCGAGCAGGAGTACATGCTGCTCGAGTACGCGGACGGGGATCGCCTCTTCGTCCCGGTCCAGCACCTGGACCGGATCGATCGCTATGCGGGCGGCTCCGACGCCCATCCCGCCCTCTCCAGGCTGGGCACCGGGGAGTGGGAGCGGACCAAGCGGCGGGTGCGTGAGCGCACCGAGGAGGTGGCCCGCGAGCTGCTCGCCCTCTACTCGCGCCGCGAGGCGGCGCCCGGCCACGCGTTCTCGATCGACGGCGACTGGCAGCGCGAGCTGGAGGGGTCGTTCCCGTTCGAGGAGACGCCCGACCAGATGCTGGTGCTCGACGACATCAAGCGCGACATGGAGGCGTCCCGGCCGATGGACCGGGTGGTCTGCGGTGACGTCGGATTCGGCAAGACCGAGCTGGCGCTGCGGGCCGCCTTCAAGGCCGTCGCCGAGGGCCGCCAGGTGGCGGTGCTGGTGCCCACCACCGTGCTCTGCCAGCAGCACTTCCTCACCTTCACCGAGCGCCTCCGCCCCTTCCCGGTCAGGGTGGACCAGCTCTCCCGGTTCTGCACCGAGGAGGAGCAGCGGGCCACCCTGCTGGGGCTGCGCACGGGGACCGTCGACATCGTCATCGGAACCCATCGCCTGCTCCAGCGCGACGTCGAGTTCCGCAACCTGGGCCTCGTCGTCGTCGACGAGGAGCAGCGCTTCGGGGTGCTCCAGAAGGAGCGCTTCAAGGAGCTGCGGGTCGCCGTCGACGTGCTCTCCCTCTCGGCCACCCCCATCCCCCGCACCCTGCACATGGCGCTCGCCGGCATCCGCGACCTCTCGGTGATCCAGACACCGCCGGAGGAGCGCCAGCCGATCAAGACCTACGTCACCGCCCGCGAGGACTCGCTGGTCCGCGAGGTGGTCAGCCGGGAGCTGACCCGGGGCGGCCAGGTCTTCTACGTCCACAACCGCGTGCAGACCATCGATCGAGAGGCCGAATGGATGCGCAGGCTGGTCCCCGAGGCCCGCATCGCCGTCGCCCATGGGCAGATGCACGAGGACCTGCTGGCGTCGGTGATGCGCGCGTTCATCGACGGCGAGGTCGATGTGCTGGTCTGCACCACCATCATCGAGTCCGGTCTGGACATCCCCAATGCCAACACCATCGTGGTCGACAACGCTCACCGGCTCGGGCTGGCCCAGCTCTACCAGCTGCGCGGCCGGGTCGGCCGGGCCGGCCAGCGCGCCTACGCCTACCTCCTCTACCCGGCCGAGCGGACCCTCACCGAGCGCGCCGACAAGCGCCTCGACGTCATCGGCGAGCTCCAGGACCTGGGGGCGGGATTCAAGCTGGCGATGCGTGACCTGGAGATCCGCGGAGCCGGCAACCTGCTGGGGGAGGAGCAGCACGGCGAGATCGCGGCGGTCGGCCTGGAGATGTACAACCGGCTTCTCGAACAGGCGGTGCGTTCCCTCCAGGGCCGGCCGCTCACCGAGGCCCCCGCTCAGGTGACGGTGTCGCTCCCCCGGCCGGCGTTCCTCCCGCCCGGCTACATCCAGGAGGAGCAGCTCCGCCTGCGCTGCTACCAGGACCTGGCCGGCTGCGCCAGCGAGCCGGAGCTGGAGCGGCGGGCCCGGGGTCTCGCCGACCGCTTCGGACCACTGCCGCCCGAGGCCGAACTCGCTGGTCACCTCGCTGCGGGTGCGACTGCTCGCCGCCGCCGCCGGCGCCCAGTCGGTCGAGACCTGGCGTGGGGAGGCCGGCCGCCGGCTCGCGCCCGGCGTCGCCGACTGGCGGGAGGCGACGTCGCCCCGCCTCGGCGTCGTGGTCCAGCTGCCCAACGGGCACGGCCTCGATCTGGAGGCGGTGGCCCGCCAGTTCCCGGCCTACGCGGAGACGACGCCGACCCGCGTCTACGTGGTCCCGCCCCCGGGACGCGGCCCGGACGAGCAATGGCAGGATGCTCTGCTGCGGATCCTGCGCGAGCTGGGCCGGCTCACCCGCGCCCGCCAGGCGGTGCCCGCGTGAGGTGTCAGAGATGTCGATAACGCTCGGAAGCGCCGGGTTGGCCTGCGGGCGTGGGGGTGCGTGCGGAGCGAAGGCTCTGCGCAGGCGGCAGTTGCAATGCCGCCGAGCAGAGGCCGCGGGACGGCAGGCAGGCCGTCCCGACGGCCGGGCTGCAGCGGAGCACCACACTCACGCCCGCACGTCAGGTGCAGGAGGTTGCCATGCGTGAGGAGGCGGCGGAGTCGCTGCGGCGGCTCAACGAGGTCGTCGAGCGCCTGCGGGCGCCCGGCGGCTGTCCCTGGGACCGCGCCCAGACCCACCGGTCCCTCCGGCCCTACCTCCTGGAGGAGACCTACGAGGTCCTGGAGGCGATCGACCTGGACGGCTCCGAGACCCTCCGCGAGGAGCTCGGCGACCTCCTGCTCCAGGTGCTGATGCACAGCGCCATCGCCGCCGAGCGCGACGACGGCTTCGACATCGGCGATGTCGCCGAGACCACCCGGGCCAAGATGGTCCACCGCCACCCTCACGTCTTCGGCACCACCTCGGTCACCGGGCCCGAGGAGGTCGTCGTCAACTGGGAGAAGCTGAAGCGCACCGAGAAGCGGGAGCGGCTCTCGCTTCTGGAGGGCGTTCCCCACGCCCTCCCCGCGCTCGCCTTCGCCCAGGGGGTGCAGAAGCGGCCCGCCCGGGTCGGCTTCGACGAGACCCCGACCGTCGCCGCCGCCCTGGCCTGGCTGCGCGATGGCGTTGACGCGCTGGCGGCGCTCGCCGCCCAGGCTCCGGCCCGGGCCGAGCGAGGCGCCGACTGGTCGCCCACTCGCGTCGACACCGCGAGCGGGGAGGGGCTGGACGAACCCGAGGCCGTGGATCAGCCCGCGGGCCCGATCGCCGGCCACGCTCCGCCCCCGCCGCCCGGGAGCCATGAGCTGGAGGCGGCGATGGGCGAGCTCCTCTTCGCGGCGGTCGCCCTCGCCCGCCAGCTCCGGGTCAATCCCGAGGACGCCCTCCGAGGCCGGGCGGTGGGCTTCGCCGGCCGCTTCCGGACGCTCGAGAGCGCCGCGCGTGCCGACGGCGTCGACCTTCACGATCTGAGCCCTGAGGAGTGGCGCCGGCGCTGGGAGGCGACGGTCTAGGCGTTCCGATCAGCCGGAGACGCGGGGATGGTGCTCCGCCGCGGCCCGGGTGTCGCCGCGGCCTGACTGCCGCGCCGCACCCTCTGCTCGGCGCGGTTGCAACCCGCGCCTGCGCAGAGCCTTCGCTGCGCACGCACCCCCACGTCTCCTCCCCGGTGTCGGCCCTCTCCTCTCGGTCACGGAAGCTCCATGGCGGACGTATCCATTGCGTGAGCACACCTCAGGACCCGGGTCCAAGGCGCGACCCGCTGCGGATCGCGGTTCGCATCCGTGGCGCCGCCGTGATGGTCGCGGCGCTCGCGATGACCTTCACGGTCGCGATCGTCCAGCAGCGGGCGGCGTCTCCCGGGACGTCGCGCCTCTCGTCGAGCCCTGCGGCGCCGTCACCGCCACTTGCCGCCGGCCACGCGAGCACGCCCGCGGCCGCGCCGTACGCCTCACTCGCCACCCCCAGATCGACACCGACCCCCAGCGCCCTCCTCACGGTCCCGGCATGCACAGCCGGCGACCTCAGGGCATCGTCGCTGACGTGGGGCGGTGTCGGCGCCGGCTCTCTTTACCTCTCGGCGACACTCTCGTTGACGTCGTCGGCTCCGTGCTCTCTGCCGGACACCGCATCCGCGACACTCCTCGACGAGTACGGGGATCCGCTGTCCTTCGCGGTGGGTTCGAGCCCTCCCGGCGTCCCCGTGACGCTGGGCCCGACCTCTGGACCGGCGACCGTCATGGTGCAGATTGGCGACCACGCCCCACTGCCGGTGAAGTCGACGGTCTCTGTGGACCTGGGTCCCGGTGATCAGTTGAGCCTGCAGGTCGACCCGTCACCCTGGGCCTCCTTCGACACTCCGTCGCCGGGCGCGACGCCGGGGCTGGCGTCGGAGACCACCTTCCTGGTCGACATCGGCCTGCCGGGTCGTGGGATCTGACGAGGGGCATCCTGGGTGGCTGGAGGGACGGCAACCTCCGGATCACTCTCCCGTAGCCAGAGGGGTGCGGCCACCGCCGCCGAGCTCTCGCTGACCGCCTCACGAATATCCCCCGGACCCGTTGCGGTTTCGGGGATCTCGTAGCAGACTACGGGTCCCGCGGCCAGTCCCGCCCACGTCCCCCCAAGGCCCGCAATGAGCTCTCGTGCTTCCCAGCGACCCCGCCCCGTCACGGCGCGGCGCGTCATCGCCATGGTGGTCGCCGTCGCCTGCGGCTGGGTCGCCTATGCCCTCTACGGCGAGGCGGCGCAGGACCGTGCCGCCCTGGCGCGGGTGACCCAGCTCCAATCCGTCGACGCCGCTCTCCGGGCCCAGATCGCGCAGCGGTCCCAGGAGATCACCGAGGCCCAGAGCTCAGCCTGGGTCGAGGATCAGGCGCGGAAGCTCGGGTACCACCTCCCGGGCGAGCAGATCTACGTCGTCGACCCCGGTGGCAAGTCGGTCCCCTCGTCCGCCGGGCTGAACGCCGTGGCCCCGACCTTCGTCCCCACCCCGGCCCCCACCCCGACCCCGTCGCCCACGCCGGTCGCGACCGGCAGCCCGGTGCCGACCCTGGTGCCGCTCTCGCCCTCCGCGACGCCGGCACCCGGCGGGACCCCGACGCCGACGCCCTGAGGCAGGCCGTGGTGGGCGCGGTGCGCCCCGCCGATGGCTGGCGATCCGGGCCGGCCGCTCCCCCGCCCGTCCCGATCCTGCGGCCGAGCGGCGAGGGGCCGGCGGCCCGCGCTATGCTGGCTCCGCGGCGTGGAGCAGTGGAAGCTCGTCGGGCTCATAACCCGAAGGTCGCTGGTTCGAATCCAGCCGCCGCAACCACCCCTCCCCCTCCCTCGCGTTCGGTGCCGGCGTCGGCGCGGTCGCGCAACCGGCCCCCGGCGCTCTCTCCGGCGGTATAGCTCAGGTGGTAGAGCACCCGGCTCATACCCGGTATGTCCCTGGTTCGAATCCAGGTACCGCCACGCCGGCGCACCGGCTGCCGCCGGCGGAGCGGGTCGCGTCGGTGGGGCGTGTCCGCCGGGCCGCCGCCGCGGCCGCCGATCGGCGTGGGGTCCTGCGCCCGGGGGAGACGGTGGTGGTGGCCTGCAGTGGGGGGCCGGATTCGACCGCCCTGGTCGACGTCCTGGCCCGGCTCGCGCCGCCCCGCGGCTGGCGCCTCCACGTCGTCCACGTCGACCATGGGCTGCGCCCCGGCTCGGCCGGCGAGGCGGAGCCGGTGAGCGCTCTGGCCGATCGCCTGGGGCTCGACTTCGAGGCGGTGGCGGTCGATGTGGCCGCCGGCCCCTCGCTCCAGGATCAGGCCCGCCGCGCCCGCCATCGGGCACTCGGGGAGGTGGCCGACCGGATCGGGGCCGGCGCGATCGCGCTGGGCCACACCGCCGACGACCAGGCGGAGACGGTGCTGATGCGGGTCCTGACCAGCGCCACCCCGTGGAGCCTCCGGGCCATGGCCGAGCGGGACGGCAGGCTGGCCCGGCCCCTGCTCCGGGTCTGGCGCGAGGCCACCCTCGCCTACTGCGCGGCCCTCGGGCTGGAGCCGATCGACGACCCCAGCAATCGAGACCCCCGCTTCCTGCGCAGCCGGGTCCGCCACGACCTCCTGCCGGCGCTGGAGGCGGTCTTCCCGGGGGCGCGCCGGCGCCTGGTCACCCTCGCCGAGCGCCAGCGAGAGCTCCAGGCGGGGCCGGAGAGGGCGTCGCCGGCGGCCGCGGGACAGTCCCCGGTCGCCCTCCGGCCGGGGTCTCCGGGCAGTCCGGGCGCTCTCTGATCGTGGCTCCCGCGCAATTTGGAGCCCCTGCTATAGACTGGCTGCGATGCGCACCTCACGGCGCGGCTTCACGTGGCTGCTGCTCCTCCTCTCGATCATCGTGGTCGGGGCGATCCTCTACGGTCGCTTCCCGGGCACCACGGCGACCGCCAGGTCCAGCGGACAGCTCGCCGCGGCAGTGGAACAATGGGCCTCGGACCACACCGCCCCGACCGCCATCTCCAACAGCTCGAGCGACCAGGCCCAGATCAGCAGTGACGGGAGCACGGTCACCTGGTATGACAATGCGGGAACCCTCTTCACCACCACCATCAATCAGAGCACCGAGGCGACCGACCTCTTCCAGAAGTACGAGTACAACAACTATGAAGACCAGAGTGCCGGCTTGAGCTCCCTCCTCGAGGCCATCCTCCCGACCCTCCTCCTGTTCGGGATCATGATCGTCTTCGTCTGGTGGATGCTCCGCCAGTCCCAGGCCGGCAACAACCAGGCGATGTCCTTCGGCCGCAGCCGGGCCCGGCTGCTGGCCGGCGACAAGCCGTCGGTCACCTTCATGGACGTCGCCGGGGTCGAGGAGGCCAAGCAGGAGCTGGGCGAGATCGTCGAGTTCCTCAAGTACCCGGACAAGTTCACCGCGGTCGGGGCCCGCATCCCCAAGGGAGTGCTGCTGGTCGGCCCGCCCGGGACTGGCAAGACGCTGCTCTCCAAGGCGGTGGCCGGCGAGGCCGGGGTCCCCTTCTTCAGCATCTCGGGCTCGGAGTTCGTGGAGATGTTCGTCGGCGTGGGCGCGAGCCGCGTGCGCGACCTCTTCGACCAGGCCAAGAAGAACTCGCCGTGCATCGTCTTCGTGGACGAGATCGACGCCGTGGGACGGCAGCGCGGGGCCGGGCTCGGCGGCGGTCACGACGAGCGCGAGCAGACCCTCAACCAGCTCCTCGTCGAGATGGACGGATTCGAGACCTCGACCCACGTGATCGTGATCGCCGCCACCAACCGGCCGGACGTCCTCGACCCCGCCCTGCTGCGCCCCGGACGTTTCGACCGCCACGTCATGCTCGATCGCCCCGACATCCGCGGCCGCCGCGCCATCCTGGAGGTCCACTCGCGGAACAAGCCGCTGGACCCGGCCGTCGACCTCGAGGTGCTCGCCAAGCAGACCCCCGGGTTCTCGGGCGCCGACCTCTCCAACCTCATCAACGAGGCCGCCATCCTGGCCGCGCGCCAGAACCGGAAGCTGATCAGCATGCCGCACCTCGAGGAGGCGATCGCCCGCGTCATCGCCGGCCCGGAGCGGAAGAGCCGGATGATCAGCGACAAGGAGAAGACCACCATCGCCTATCACGAGATGGGCCACGCCCTGGTCGGGATGAGCCTCGAGCACACCGACCCGGTCCACAAGATCTCGGTGGTCAGCCGTGGCATGGCATTGGGATGGACGCTGTCGCTGCCCACTGAGGACAAGTATCTGGTCAGCAAGGCGGAGCTTCTCGACCAGCTGGCCCAGATGCTCGGTGGCCGCTGCGCCGAGGACCTCATCCTGGGCGAGGCCAACATCACGACCGGGGCCAGCGACGACATCCGCAAGGCGACCGACCTGGCTCGCAAGATGGTCACCGAGTGGGGGATGAGCGACAAGCTGGGACCCCGCACCTTCGGGGAGCGCCAGGAGATGGTCTTCCTGGGCCGCGACCTGGGTGAGCAGCGCAACTACTCCGAGGACATCGCCTCCGAGATCGACCAGGAGGTGCACCACCTGGTCGAGACCGCCTTCCTCCGGGCCAAGGAGGTGCTCCGCCGCCGCGAGAAGGTCCTCCGGGTCCTGGCCACCAAGCTCACCGAGGTGGAGACCATGGAGGGGGTCGAGATGCAGCGCATCATCGACGAGGTCGACGGCGAGCAGGAGACGCCGGGGCCGGAGCTGGGGACGGTCGCCGCGGGCGTCTAGCCCGGCCGGGTACGGGCTGCGACCGAGTTGCGACCGTGCCGTTCACCGCCATCACGCCGGGGGCGGGAGACTCCGGTGGATGCCGGACGTCACCTGTTCCCAATGCTGGCTGTGGCAGCCGCTCGGGCGATCGACGCGGTGCCGGGCCTGTGGGGCGCCCCTGATGACCGCCGGCGGGATGCGTGTGGACCAGGCGCTGGCTACGCCCGTCGCCTACGGCCCCCCACCCGGCTATCCGGGCGGCCCGCCACCACCCGGCTACCCTGCCGGGCCGCCGCCACCCGGCTACCCTGCCGGGCCGCCGCCACCCGGCTACCCTCCCGGCCCGCCACCGCCCGGCTACCCCGCCGGTCCTCCTCCACCCGGCGCCGCCGTCTCGGCCTATCCCGGCTGGTCGCCCACGGCCTACCCCGGGGTGATCGCCGCCGAGCCGTCGCGGGGCGTCGACTGGGTGCTCTGGGTGCGCATCGCCCTGGCGGTTCCGAGCCTGCTCAGCGCGGCGCTGCTCATGATCGTGGGGCTCTTCCTCCGTCACATCACGCTGCCGGCCGGCGCCGGCTCGGTGCCTCAGACCGTGGATCTCGGCCCGGCGATCGCGATCGTGGTCGTCTTCCTGCTGGCGTTCACCGCGCTCATCGTCTGGCTGGCCAGGTTCGTGGTCATGCGGATCATCCTGCTGGTGCTCGTCGCCATCGGCGTCGTCGCGGTGCTCGGTCGCGCCGGCAGCTCGATCTCCTCCGACCCGATCGCCTACCTGGTCGACCTCGGCTGGGACCTCGCCTTCGGCGCGCTGCTCCTCATCTCCCTGCTCGCGCCCCGCCCCCGACCCATCTGAGCGGCGCCCCACCCGCCGATCCCGCCGAGAACCCGCGCTAGACTGGGGACCGGTCGTTCGCGCCGCGCGCGGTGGGCCCGGGGACGCCAGGGGCGCCTCGAGGCGATCCGCACCGGGCTCGGCGGGACCGGCACCACCAGTCCGCTTGGATCCGAGGTGACCGAGACGGTGAGTGAGCCCGGCGGCATGTTGCCGCCCCCGGCCCGGGCGCGCGCCCCGCGGCCCGATCGTGAGCCGCCGTCCCCGAGCGCCGGCGAGCCGCCCGCGACCCTGGCCTTCGTCGGTGCCGGGCGGGCGGCCGGAGCCCTGGCGGCGGCTGCCGTGGCAGCCGGGTACCAGGTGGTCGCCGTCGCCGGCCGTGACCCTCGGCGTGCCGCCGACCTGGCCGGGCGGGTCGGGGCTCGCGCCGTGCCGAGCGCGCTCGCGGCCACGCGGGCGGCCGAGATCACCTTCCTCACCGTTCCCGACGCCGCCGTGACCGCGGTGGCCGCGGCGGTCGCGGCCAGCGGAGCGGGCCTCCAGGGGCGCGGGGTCGTCCACTGCAGCGCCACCCTGGGGGTCGAGGCGGTGGCGTCGCTGCGGGTCACCGGCGCGGCGGTGGGCAGCCTGCATCCCCTCCAGGCGCTGGCCGGCACCGGGTCCGCCCCGCTGCTGCGTGGCTCCCTGATGGCGATCGACGCCGACCCCGCTCTCCGGGCGCCGCTTCAGCGCCTGGCTCTCGACCTCGGAGGCCTCCCCGTGTCGCTGCCGTCCGGTGCCCGGGCCCTCTACCACGCGGCCGCACTCCTGGCCGGCAACGCCCCCCTGGCCCTGCTCGCCACCGCCACCGACCTGCTGGTGGCCGCCGGGCTCGACCGCTGCACCGCCGAACGGGGACTGCTGGGGCTGATGGAGGGGGCGATGGCCAACGCGCGCCGGGCCGGCCCCCGGGGGGCGCTCACCGGGCCCGTGGTGCGTGGCGACACGGCCACGGTGGCGGCTCACCTCGCCGCCCTGGCGGCCCGCCCGGATGCCGAGGCCCTCTACCGCTCCGTGGCGCGCGAGATCGTCCACCTTGCCGGAACCGAGGGGCGAGAGGATCTGGTCGACCTGCTCTCCGGACACCTAGATGGCGGCATGGGGCCGACCCCCCCGGCGCCGCCCACCACCACGGAGGAACCCTGATGCCCGTGACCATCCCGAGCCTGCTGGAGCGCAAGCGCCGGGGCGAGCGCTTCGCGATGCTGACCGCCTACGACTACACCACCGCCCGGATCCTCGCCGAGGCGGAGATCCCGGTCCTCCTGGTCGGGGACACCCTGGGAATGGTGATGCTCGGCTACCGGACCACCCTGCCGGTGACCATGGAGGAGATGCTCCACCACGCCCGGGCCGTGGCCCGCGGCGCACCCGATCAGCTCCTGGTCGGCGACATGCCCTTCAACTCGTACCACGCGTCCGACGACCAGGCCGTCGCCAACGCGGCCAGCTTCCTCCAGGCGGGGATGCACGCGGTCAAGGTCGAGGGGGGCGGCCGGGTGGTCGCGCTGGTCTCCCGGCTGACTGACCGCGGGATCCCGGTGATGGGCCACCTCGGGCTCACTCCCCAGTTCGTCCACCTTCTCGGCGGCTACCGGGTGCAGGGGAAGGAGGCCGAGGCGGCGGCCCGGATCGAGAGCGATGCCCGCGCGCTGGAGGCGGCGGGGGCCTTCGCCCTGGTGCTCGAGGGCGTTCCCCGGAGCCTGGCGGCGTCGGTCACCGCCGCGCTCACCATCCCCACCGTGGGGATCGGAGCCGGCCCCGACTGCGACGGCCAGGTGCTGGTGATCAACGACATGCTGGGGCTCACCCGCGACCCGCTCGCCAAGTTCGTCAGGGTCTTCGCCCCCCTCGGCGACCAGGCGGTGGCGGCGGCGCGCGCCTACGCGGAGGCGGTCGCGGCCGGGACCTTCCCCGACGACGCCCACTCGTATGGCTGAGCGGCGGCTCACGCCGCTCGCGACCCCGGCCGAGCTGCGCGCGGAATGCGCTCGAATCCGGGCGGCGGGCCGGAGCCTGGGGCTGGTGCCGACCATGGGCGCGCTGCACGCCGGCCATCGCTCCCTGATCCAGAGATCGCTGGCGGAATGCGAGCGGACGGTGGTGAGCATCTTCGTCAACCCCACCCAGTTCGTGCCGGGTGAGGACTTCGACCGCTACCCGCGCACGCTGGAGGCCGACCTCCTCCTCTGCTCCGAGCTGGGGGTGGACCTGGTCTACGCGCCCACCGCCCACTCCATGTATCCCGACGGTTTCGCCACCCGGGTCAATCTGCGGGGAGTGCTGGTGGAGACCCTCGAGGGGGCCCACCGTCCCGGGCATTTCGAGGGCGTGGCCACGGTGGTCACCAAGCTCCTGGTCACCGCGCGGCCCGACCGCGCCTACTTCGGCCACAAGGACGCCCAGCAGTGCGCGGTGGTCCGGCGCCTGGCCGCTGACCTCGACACCGGCACCGAGGTCGTCGTCTGCCCCACCGTCCGCGACTCCGACGGTCTCGCCTTCTCCAGCCGCAACCTCCGCCTCGACCCCGCGGCCCGGCGTCAGGCGCTGGCCATCCCGGCGGCGCTGGCCGCTGCCGATGCCGCCCACCGCGCCGGGGAGACCGACCCCGAGCGGATCCGCGGGCTGGTCCTGACCCGCCTCGCCGAGAGTCCCGACCTGGTCGTGGACTACGTGGCGGTGGTCGACGCGGAGACCTTCGAGCCGGCCCGGCAGGTGAGCGTTCGGTGCGAAATTCTGATCGCTGCTAGAATAGGCGGGACCCGGCTGATCGATGTGCTCACGCCGGGGACCGATGAGAGGCTGGCCGTCGGTGCGGGGGGGTGACCCCATCAGCCCGGATTCGGGGAGGAGCGAGGCGTGCTGCGCACCGTCGTCAAGTCCAAGATCCACCGCGCCACCGTGACGCGCGCCGACCTGGACTATGAGGGCTCCTTCAGCATCGATCCGGAGCTGATGCGCCTCGCCGACATCCTCCCCGGTGAGCAGGTCCACGTTCTCAACCTCAGCAACGGGTCGCGCGCGGTCACCTACGCCATCGAGGGCGAGCCCGGGGAGATGGGCTTGAACGGGGCCATCGCCCACCTGGGCGGGGTCGGGGACCGCGTGATCGTGGTCACCTACGCCGCCTACGAGGACGCCGAGCTGAGCCGGCACGTCCCACGGGTCGTGCGGGTCGACGACCGGAACCGGGTGCTCGCCGAGGTCGGCGCCTCGTGACCGACACCAAGCTGCTGAGCGCCGCGGCCCCCGATGTGGTGGTGGTGGGCGGCGGTGTCGCCGGGCTCGCCGCCGCGCTCGCCGCGGCGCCGCATGCGCGGGTGATGGTGGTGAGCAAGGGGCCGACCGACGACGGCTGCACCGCCCAGGCCCAGGGGGGGATCGCGGCCGCGGTGGGCCCGGATGACTCGCCGCAGATCCACTTCGATGACACCATCGCCGCCGGGCGCGGCCTCTGCGACCCGGGCGCCGTGCGGCTCATGGTCGAGGAGGCGCCGGCGCGGGTCGCCGAGCTGGCCGCCTGGGGCGTGGAGTTCGATCGCGACGGCGATCGCATCGACCTGCACCAGGAGGCGGCTCACAGCCGGGCGCGCGTCCTCCACGCCGGGGGTGACGCCACCGGTGCGGCCATCGAGCGCGCCCTGCTGCAGCGGCTGGGTGCCGGCGGGGCCACCGTGGTCACCGGCCACGCGGTCACCCGCCTGGTGGGGGACGGCGACGGTGGTCCGGGGGTCGAGCTCTGCGACCTCGGCTCGGGGGCGCGGGTGCGGGTGGGCGCGCGCGCGGTCATCCTCGCCTCGGGCGGCGCGGCGGCCCTCTGGCGCCACACCACCAACCCGGACGGTTCGACCGGCGACGGTGTCGCCCTCGCCTACGAGGCGGGTGCCGACGTGGCCGACCTCGAGTTCCTCCAGTTCCATCCCACCGTGCTCGCCCTGCCCGGGGCGCCGGCGTTCCTCATCAGTGAGGCGGTCCGGGGGGACGGGGCGCTGGTCGTCGACGCGGCGGGCCGGCGCTTCCTGCTCGACACCGACCCCCGGGGCGAGCTCGCACCCCGGGACGTGGTCTCCCGGGCGATCTGGGAGGAGATGACCCGGTCCGGGAGCGCCTCGGTCTTCCTCGACTGCCGGGGGGCCGGGGAGCGGCTCGTCGAGCGCTTCCCCACCGTGGTCGCGACCTGCCGCGAGCACGGCATCGACCCGGTGGGGCGACCGATCCCGATCGCCCCCGCGGCCCACTACACCATTGGCGGCGTGGTCACCGACCTGGATGGGGCGACCACCGTGCCCGGCCTCTACGCCTGCGGTGAGGTCGCCCGCACCGGCGTGCACGGCGCCAACCGGCTGGCCAGCAACTCGCTGCTGGAGGGCCTCGTCTTCGGCCGCCGCGCCGCCGTCGCGGCGCTGGCCGGGCTCCCCGAGCGCCCGCCGGGGACGGTCACCGAGCTCCCCACCGTCGGCGTCGACAGCCGGCTCGCCGACGTCGCCGCGGAGCAGGAGCTTCGCGAGCTGATGTGGTCGGCCTGCGGCATCAGCCGCACCGGTCCCGACCTCGCCGCCGCCCTGGCGGCGATCGACCAGCTGGGGGAGGGGGGAGAGGTGGGCACGGCCCGGCTCGCGCAGCGGCGCAGCCGGCTGGCCCGGACCGCGGCCCGGCTGATCGTCGAGGCCGCGCTATACCGAGAGGAGAGCCGGGGCGCTCACCACCGTGGTGACTTCCCTACGAGCAGCGACCGCTGGCGTGTTTCCCACGTCATGCGGGCACAGAGAGGAGCAGACATTGTCCGCGACCCTGCAGCCCATCACTGAGACGCTCGCCCCGGAGCATCTCGACGCGCTGATCCGCGCCGCCCTCGAGGAGGACCTCGGAGCCGGCGACGTGACCACCGACGCGCTCATCCCCGCCGCCATGACCTGTCGCGGCAAGGTCGTCTGCAAGCAGGACGGCGTGATCTGCGGGCTCTCCCTGGCGCGTCGCGTCTTCGAGCTGCTCGACGAGCGGGTCCAGTTCGACGCCAAGGCCAAGGACGGCGACAAGGTCCAGGAGGACCAGATCGTCATCCGCCTCTACGGGCCGGCGCGCGCGATCCTCAAGGCGGAGCGTGTCGCCCTCAACTTCCTCCAGCACCTCTCCGGCATCTCCACCATGACGGCTCGCTACGTCAAGGCGGTGGAGGGCACCAAGGCGGTGATCCTCGACACCCGCAAGACGACCCCCGGGCTGCGCTCGCTGGAGAAGTACGCCACCCGCATCGGCGGTGCGGTCAACCATCGCTTCGGGCTCTACGACGCGGTCCTGATCAAGGACACCCACCTCGCCCTCGTGGGCGGGGTGACCCCGGCGCTGCGCGCCGTCCGCAAGGCCTACCCCGACGACGACGTCATCATCGAGGTGGGCTGCTTCCAGGAGCTGCAGCAGGCGTTGACCGACAAGGCCCAGCGGGTCCTGCTCGACAACTTCTCACCGGGCCAGGTGCGCGAGGCGATGGGGCTCATCCGCGGTCGCGCCGTGGTCGAGGTCAGCGGCGGCGTGCAGCCGAACAACGCCCGCGCCTACGCGCTGGCGGGGGTCGACTACATCTCGGTGGGGGCCCTGACCCACAGCGCGGTCGCCCTGGACCTCTCGCTGAAGGTCACCCGCTACTGACGTCGAGCGACGGCGGTCTCGGCACATGCGGAGCCGTGGGGGTGGTGCTCCGCTGCGGCCCGGCCGTCGGCACGCCCTGACTGGCGTGCCGCGCCCTTTGCTCGGCGGCATTGCAGCTGCCGCCTGCGCAAAGCCTCCGCTCCGCACGCACCCCCGCGTCTCTGCTCGGTATCCACCGGTTCGCTGTGGCGAGCCGGCGTGACCGGAGGCCTGCGTCACGCCGGCAGGTCGCTCCGACGGGAGCATCGTCGTGGTGCCGTTCTCGCACGCGGGCGTCGGAGGCAGCTGTCGCCAACTGGCTGCCGAGCTTCGCCGTCTGTGCCGGGATCGATAGCTCGTGAGCGCGGGTAACATCGGGCCGTGAAGCCACCGGGGGCCAACCCCATCCTGTACTCGGGTGGGGCTTTCGTGCGCTCAAAGCAGGGGTTTGGCTCGTCCTGGGTCTCGTGGAACCCCCGGTTAGGGGGTGGTCCGATGCTTTGGATCTGGCCGGGGCACTTTGAGGTCGTTGCACCGCGAGGAATGCTCCTCGAGTCCCGAGACTTCGCGGTCAGGGCGAGTCAGGCGGTGATGCGCCGAGACCGGATAGGCTGGGCTGGGACCCCCATTGGCCGACGGGACTGCATCTCCATCCAGTGCCGGGACCAAACGGGCCGGTCGATGCGCCTTGCGATCAGCCCAGACGACGGGATCGTTGGGGCCTGGGATGCACTCCGCGCGGCGGGAGTCGCCGTGGCGGGGCAAGAACAGCACGCGACGTCGCCTGACGCACTGGACGGCTGACGGGGCCGCCCGTCGCTCCGCGCAAAGAGGACCGGGCCAGCAGCCTTACAGAGAATCTCGGCCCACCACGATCCACGATCACCAGAGGTGGAGAGGCTCAGAGTGCCGAGGGGCGGGCAGGCTTGGGTGCATGAGCCGGTCTCTATCACTTCGGGACCGACTGGTCATCTGGCTACGCCATCGTCGCCACCTCGTCGAGGAGCGGCGCCGGGCCAAGGCATTGAGCCGCGCCACAAGTGCCGCGCAGCCACTTCGAGGGCCGCGTCGGGTGGCCAGTCGTCGAGGCCCTCCCGGGGGGCCGGGAACCGCCAGAGCCGGGGTCCGCGCCCCGCTGCCTCGCCTGCCGAATGACCTCGGTGCAGGCGCGGAGGCCCAGCCTCCGACGGAGCCAGGTGGGGGCCCTCTCGACCTCCCTCCAGCCGGGCGACGCCCCTGGAGAGAGAGACTCTCGGACCGCCCAGCTCCTCCGCCGGCTCGACTGGACCGCTGATCGCCTCCGGCGTCACAATCGCACGATGCGATTTGGCCTCGACGTCGCCCAGCAGCGCCTGGAATGGGCGGAGATCCTCGAGCGGGTGCAACTCGCCGAGCAACTGGGCTTCGACGGGGTGTGGGGATTCGACCATTTCGAGCCGATGTACGGAGAGGGTCCGGGCAACTGCTTCGAGGGGATGACAACCCTGGCGGCTCTGGCCACCGCCACCTCCCGGGTGCGGCTCGGGCTGCTGGTCACGGGCGTGACCTACCGGCACCCCTCGGTGCTCGCGGCGGAGGCGATCACGATCGATCACGCCTCGAACGGCAGGCTCGAGCTGGCGCTCGGTGCCGCGTGGTTCGGGGACGAGCACCGCGAGCTCGGGATCCCCTTCCCACCCATCTCGGAGCGGATCGACCGCCTGGAAGACGCCGTCGAGATCTTCCGCCGCCTGACGACCGGTGAGCGCGTGTCATACCAGGGCCAGACGGTCTCGCTCGAGGCTGCCCAGATGCGCCCGCGGCCCGTCCAGAGGCCCCATCCCCCGATCTGGATCGGGGCATCCGGCGAGGCTCGGATGCTGCCGCTGGCCGGGCGGGTGGCTGATGTCTGGCACTGCTTCGGCGATGCCGAGGTGTTGAGCCGCAAATGGGAGATCGTGGCCGAGGCGGCGCGGCGCGCCGGCCGTGACCCGGAGCGGATCACCCGCGCGGGCTCGGTCTCGATCAGCGGCGGCCTCGGGGCCGCGGCAAGGGAGGTCGAGGCGCAGAGCAGCGCGGGCACCAGCTACCTGATCGCCGGCTGGCCGGAGGAGGGAGCCGGGCGGGTGGAGGAGTTCGCTCTGGCCATGGCGATGGGCGGGTGAGGTTCCCGACCTGGCTCAACGCCGCCCGGAGGCGCGGCGGGCGTCGCGAGTCCGCCGCACGTCTGTGGGCATGGCGGCCGCCCACGGGCGTTGCCGGCTTCTGCGCGAGGCGCGCGCCGGCCTCGCTGGGTCGAACGGGAGGGCGTGGCATGAGCTGGCCGCGGCGATCGTGGACGATCTCGTCATCCGCCCGCAGCTGCTCGGTTCCGCACCGGGGCGATGTGAAGCATGCGCAATAGGGATCGCCACCTCGCGCGGCGGGCGGACGCCGTCCACGCACCGCGCATCACCGCCATGGCCGTCCACGTGGACCTGAGAGCCGAGCGATGATGGGGCTCGACCGCAGGCGGCTGGCCGCCGTGGCGCGCAAGGAGATGCGCGAGTATCGCCGGACGCCGTTCATCATCGGCGCGATGGCGGTGCTTCCGCTCATCTTCATGGTCAACCCGGTGATCACGATCTTCGCGATCGGCGCCACCGTCAAGGCCGCCACGGTCACCAAGGCGGTGGGCGCCACCTTCCTCGTCCTCCTGGTGGTGCCGGCGGTCATCCCCGCCAGCATCGCCGCCTACTCGGTGGTGGGGGAGCGCGATCAGGGCACCCTGGAGCCGCTCCTGACCACACCGGTGCGGCGCGGCGAGATCCTGATCGGCAAGGCAATGGTCGCCGCCGTGCCCGCGGTCGCGATCGCGTACACCCTCTTCGCCCTCGCCGTGATCCTGGCCCACTTCTTCGCCGCCAACCCCACGGTGGCCGCGACTCTGACCGAGGGCCCGCACATCCTTGCCCAGGCGCTCTTCGCACCGCTGCTCGCCTTCTGGTCGATCGGCGTCGGCACCGCGATCTCGGCGCGATCCAGCGACGTGCGGGTGGCGCAGCAGCTGGGCACGCTGGCGAGCCTGCCGCCCCTGGCGGTGACCGCCCTGGTGTCGTTCCAGGTCGTGCCCCTGGGCGTCTGGACGGCCGTGGGGTTCGGGCTCGGGTTGCTGGTCATCGACATCGCCATGTGGCGTGCGGTCGTGGCCACCTTCGACCGGGAGCGGCTGATCACCGGCTCCCGGGCGGTGAGGACGGCCGGCGTGGGTCCGGGCGGCCCCCCGACCGGCACCGTGCGGCGGATCCAGGCATTCGGAGGAGCCGGGGATGGCGAAGGCGACACTTAGCCTCTCCCGCACCGGGAGCGGGCTCGGCATCGGTCTCTGGAAGGGGGCCTGGAAGATCAGCCTCGACGGGGCCGTTGTGGGTGAGCTCGCCAACCAGGAGACGGTGGAGGTGGCGATTCGCCCCGGCCACCACAGCTTGCGGCTGGGGGAGGGTCGCCGCGTCAGCCAAGAGCGTTCCTTTGATGTCGCCCAGGGCGAGGTGATCAGCTTCCGCTGCCACAGTCCCCGGTTCTGGCCGCAGATGGTGGCCGCGCAGCTCAAGCCGGATCTCTGGATCAGCTTGAAACAGGCTTGAGCCCGGACCCCTCAGATCCTCGTCCGCCGAGTGCCAGCATCGGACGGCTCGGCCCCCGTCTCCGCCGGACGGCAGCGGGGCACCGGCGCCGGGTCGCCCGAGGGGAGGCTCAGCCCTCGAGGACCGCGACCAGCTCCTCCTGGAGAAGACCCAGGGCGAGCAGCACCCGGAACTCGGTGGAATGGCGCACGCGCTCCTCGGCCCGCTGCTCCCAGCCGTCCTCCTCGACCCCGAGCAGGCCGCCTGCGGTGAGCCGGAGGAGGTTGAGACCGCGGACCCAGGCCAGCGCCTGGTCGTCGCTGAGCGAGGTCACGTCCTCCCCGGAGCCGAGGCAGGCGCGGATGGCGTCGAGATCCTCGCCACGGCCCCGGTCGATCTCGGGGCGCACCCAGCGGTCGTACTCGGCCTGGAGCTCGGCGTCCTCATAGGCCACCGGGATGGTCCGCCGGACCTGGCCCACCTGGGGCGAGAGCTGCTCGACGATCATCCCGAGCGCGGCCCGCTCCTCCGCGTTCAGACGGAGCTGGATGCGTCCGCGCCGTTTGCGGACCTCGGCCACCGGCGCCTACCCGCGACCCAGGGTCGCCTGCAGGCCGAAGCCGTGGAGACGGCACACCGACACCTCGGCCTGCTCCCGCGGCTGGGTGGCGACCACCGCCTTGCCCTCGTGGTGGACCTGCAGCATCAATCGGGTGGCGGTCTCGAAGTCGTACCCGAACAGCCGCCGGAAGACCAGCACGACATACGACATCAGGGTGATCGGGTCGTTCCAGACGACCACGTTCCAGCCCGGGTCACGGAGGCCCCGTGCACTGCCCGCCGGGGTTTCGATCGGCGTCTCGACGGGAGCGGGAGGCTTGGCGGTCGCCGGTGGCATCGGCTTCCAAGGTTAGTCCACCCGGAGGCGAACGCGGACCCCGGGGGGGAAGCCGGACCGGGGAGGGCCGGGCCGGAGAGGGGAGACCGGGGTCGGAGCCTAGCTGGCCGTCCCCACGTCCGAGAGATTGAAGATGTCCTTCCACACCGCGAAGGCGGTCTGCACCTGCCGGGCGGTGGGCCCCTCCAGGACTGCCTGCAGGGGCAGCTCGCAGTTGTGGCAGATGATCCAGATCGGTCCCGGCTCGCTGATGCGCCGCTCGAGGCGGTGCTTGTGCCCACACTCTTCGCAGGTGATCGTGACCCTCATGGCGTCACCGAGGGTCCCACGGCGCTGCGACGCGACCCCCGAGGGTCCTGTATTGCCCCGGTCACGGGCTGCAACGAAACCCTGACAGGGCGCCCGAAAACGGCCGCACCCGGACGGTTGCTCGATCTGGCCGCCAGTCGCTTCGAATACGGGACCGCTCGGCCTTCGCGGCGATCGCGTAGCCTGCCGCAGCAGGCGCGAAAACAGCGAACGTTCACCCCCGCCGGGGAGGTCGGTGCGGCGCCCGGCCGGCGGGTCGACGGCGCCCGCCGCGGGGACCGCCACCGGGGCCGGCGGGGGCTCCGTGGCCAGGCCGAATGGCGCTACCCTGGTAGACTGCCCGTGCCGCACGGCAACGACGCAAACGCGCCTGTTCAACGCCCCCAGGCGGCACCATTCCGGGCAATGCGCCCACATCCCTCGGCAGGACGCTCTCCTGAGCGGCAGGCGAGAGAGACAGAAGGAGACATTTGGCCCCCAGTGTCGAGACCCCGGAGCGCGAGCCGCTCACCATGGAGGACCTTCTCCGCGAGGAGGAGGGCAGCGTCAAATCCCTTGCCTACGGCGACATCGTCGAGGGCGTGGTGGTGCGGGTCGACCCCGATGAGGTGCTTGTCGACATCGGAGCCAAGTCCGAGGGGGTGATCTCCAACCGGGAGCTCTCCGGACGCAACGAGGCCGCCGTCATCCTGCTTCCGGGAGAGCGGGTGAAGGTCTACGTGCTCCAGCCCGAGGACGACGAGGGTCGGGTGATCCTCTCCCTGCGCAAGGCGCGCGCCGAGTCGATCTGGCAGGCCGTCGCCGAGAAGGAGTCCGAGGGGGAGATCCTCGACGCCGAGGTGCGCGAGCAGAACAAGGGTGGGCTGATCGTCAACATCATGGGTCTGCGCGGCTTCCTCCCCTCCAGCCAGGTCGCCCGGCAATTCTCCGGCAACCTGATGGAGCTGGTGGGGACCAAGATCCCGGTCAAGATCCTCGAGGTCAACCGCAAGCGCAACCGCCTGATCGTCTCCCAGCGTGCAGCTCAGGACGAGGACCGCGCCCGCCAGCGCGAGGAGCTGTTCGAGAAGCTGAAGGTCGGTGACCTGATCACCGGCAAGGTGAGCGGCCTGACCAGCTACGGCGCGTTCGTCAACCTCGGCGGCGCCGACGGCCTGATCCACATCAGCGAGCTCTCCTGGGACCGGATCAACAACGTCTCGGACATGCTGACGGTGGGCGACGAGGTGAGGGTCAAGGTGATCAAGCTCGACCCCGAGCTCTCGCGCATCAGCCTCTCGCTGCGCCAGCTGAGCGACGACCCCTGGGACACCATCGAGGATCGCTTCCCACCCGGCAAGGTCGTGGACGGCGAGGTCACCAAGACCAAGAAGTACGGCGCCTTCCTGCAGATCGCCGACGGGGTGGAGGGACTGCTCCACATCAGCGAGCTCTCCTGGGACCACGTCGAGCGTACCGAGGACATCCTCAAGGTCGGCGAGCAGGTGAAGGTCATGGTGCTGAGCGCCGATCGCGCCCGGCGCCGGATCAGCCTCTCGCTCCGCCAGCTCCACGGCGGTGGTCCCGAGGGCCCGGCCGAGTACGTGCCGCCCAGCTACGATCTCGGCGAGGACGGGGACGGCCCGACCGAGGGGGCCGCGCTCACCGCCGAGGCGGGCGCCCAGCTGAACCAGAGCCTGGCGGCGTCGGCGCTGCCCGAGGTCTTGGCCGAGGTGGTGCTGGACCAGTCCGCCGGCGAGCCCGAGGCCGAGATCGAGCCGGCGGCGTCTGCCGGGGAGACCGTGGCCGAGGCCGATGCCATCATGGTCGAGGCCGAGGCCGTGCTCGAGGAGGCCCTGGTGGTGGCCGCGGCGGTGCTGGAGGAGGCATCCGAGGCCGCTGAGGTCGAGGCCGAGGCGGGGCCGGACGAGGCCTCCGGGGAACCCGAGGCGGCCGCCCCGGCGGCGCCGGTCGACGCCGCTGCCGAGCCCGGGACCGCGGTCGAGGCCGTGGCCGCCGGCGCTCCCGAGCCGGAGATCGCCTCCGAGGACGCCAACCCCGCCGGGGAGGCGACCGTCGAGGAGTAGCCGCGGGCCCAGCCGTCCCGGGCCCCGTCCTGGTGGAGCAGCCCTCCCCCTCAGCTTCGGCGTGCCCCGGCGGGCGAGTCGGCGCCCGCCTCCCCTAAATGGGCGGTGGGGGAGTGAGCGGCGCCTGCGATGGGCATAATGGGTGACGTTGGAGCAGGTCCCGAGCTGACCCCTTCCTCCTCTCGGGGGGGCCGGGCGGGGCGCGGAGGCAATCTTGTACCCCTTTGAGCGGTTCACCGAGAGAGCGAAGAAGGTCCTCACCCTTGCCCAGGAGGAGGCCGAGCGCTCTCACCACTCGTACATCGGAACCGAGCACCTCCTGCTCGGTCTGCTGCGCGAGGGCGAGGGTCTGGCCGCCAAGGTTCTGAACAACCTGGGGGTAGAGATCAACAAGGTGCGCAGCACCATCGAGTCGGTGCTGGGGCGCAACGAGCGGATCATCATCCAGCAGATCATCCCCACCTCGCGGGTGAAGAAGGTCATCGAGATCTCCTTCGAGGAAGCCCGCCGGATGGGCAACAGCTACGTGGGCACCGAGCACCTCCTGCTCGGCCTCCTCATCGAGGGTGAGGGCATCGCCGCCCACGTGCTCGAGGACCTGGGCGCCAACCTGGAGAAGGTGCGCGGTGAGATCGAGCGCCTGCTCCACGAGTCGGGTGTCGAGGAGGAGTCCAAGGAGTTCCCCAAGAAGCCGAGCAAGACCCCGCTGCTCGACCAGTTCTGCCGCGACCTGACCGAGCTGGCCCAGAAGAACCAGCTCGACCCGGTGATCGGCCGGGCCATGGAGATCGAGCGGGTGGTCCAGATCCTCTCCCGCCGGACCAAGAACAACCCCGCTCTGATCGGCGAGCCGGGGGTTGGCAAGACCGCCATCGCCGAGGGGCTGGCCCAGGCCATCGTGCTGGGCAACATTCCCGAGTCGCTGATGGGGAAGCGCGTGCTCACCCTCGACATGGGTGGACTGGTCGCCGGCACCAAGTACCGCGGCGAGTTCGAGGAACGGCTCAAGAAGATTCTCGACGAGATCCGCCAGTCACGCGAGGTGGTGCTCTTCATCGACGAGCTCCACACCCTGGTCGGGGCGGGCGCCGCGGAGGGGGCGATCGACGCCGCCAACATCCTGAAGCCGGCGCTGGCACGCGGCGAGATCCAGTGCATCGGCGCCACCACGCTCAACGAGTACCGCAAGTACATCGAGAAGGATGCGGCTCTGGAGCGGCGTTTCCAGCCGGTCTACGTCGACGAGCCGAGCCTCCAGGAGACCATCGACATCCTCCACGGGATCCGGCCCCTCTACGAGAAGCACCACCGGGTCAAGATCACCGACCTGGCGCTCAAGGCCGCCGCCGACCTCTCGGTGCGCTACGTGGCGGACCGCTCGCTGCCCGACAAGGCGATCGACCTCATCGACGAGGCCAGCGCCCGGGTCCGGATGAAGCTGACCACGACTCCCGATGACCTGCGCGCCATGCAGCGCGAGATCCGGGAGATGGTGACCCAGAAGGACGAGGCCATCGCCGGCCAGGACTTCGAGACCGCGGCGAGCTTCCGCGACAAGGAGAAGCAGCTCAAGGAGAAGTACGTCTCGGAGGAGATGGCCTGGCGTGACAAGCTGGGCGCGACCGTCCCGGACGTCACCGAGGAGCACATCGCCGAGATCATCAGTTCCTGGACCGGTGTGCCGGTCTCCCGGCTGGTGGAGGAGGAGACCACCAAGCTGCTCCACATGGAGGAGGCGATCCACCAGCGGCTGATCGGTCAGAACGAGGCCGTCACCGTGATCTCCCAGGCGGTGCGACGGGCACGCGCGGGGCTCAAGGACGCCCGCCGACCGATCGGCTCGTTCATGTTCCTCGGCCCGACCGGGGTGGGCAAGACCGAGCTGGCCCGCTCTCTCGCGGCCTTCCTCTTCGACAACGAGGACGCGATCATCCGGCTCGACATGAGCGAGTTCATGGAGCGTCACTCCACCGCGCGGCTGGTGGGGTCTCCCCCCGGTTACGTCGGCTACGACGAGGGCGGACAGCTCACCGAGGCGGTGCGGCGCCGGCCCTACAGCGTGGTGCTCTTCGATGAGATCGAGAAGGCGCATCCCGAGGTCTTCAACATGCTGTTGCAGATCCTCGAGGACGGGCGGCTGAGTGATGCCAAGGGGAAGGCGGTCAACTTCGCCAACACCATCGTGATCATGACCAGCAACCTGGGGGTGGCCAACCTCAAGGGGAACATGTCACTGGGGTTCCAGCCCGCCATCCCGGACGAGAAGATCGGTGACGCCGACCACGCGCGGATGCGCGACACCATCATGGAGGAGCTCAAGCGAGCCTTCCGTCCGGAGTTCCTCAACCGGGTCGACGCCGTGGTCGTCTTCCAGCGCCTCACCCACGAGCAGATGCGCAAGATCGTCGACCTGATGCTGGCCCGGATCGCCACCCACCTGGCCGCCCAGGAGCTCCTGCTCACCGTCGCCGACGAGGCCAAGGACCTGATCGTGACCCAGGGATTCGACAAGGTGTACGGCGCCCGGCCGCTCCGCCGCGTGATCCAGAAGGTGATCGAGGATCCGCTCGCCGAGGAGCTGCTCCGTCTCAAGCATGGACCCGGGGACACGGTTGTGGTGGAGGTCATCGAGGGCGAGATCAAGATGCACCTGGTCTCCAAGCCCGGTCGCCGCGAGAAGGGCGAGCGGAAGGAGAAGGCTGAGGCCGCGGCCGTGGCGCCCTCCGAGTAGGGGTAGCGGCAACGGAGGAAGCACCGCCGCACCCGTCGGGGGACGCCCCTCGTGACGTCCCCGCCCTGATCGCCCGGATGACCCTGGACGAGAAGGCGTCGCTCACCGCCGGCGTCGACTTCTGGCATACGGCCGCCATCCCGCGGCTGGGCATCCCCGCGGTCCGGCTCACCGACGGGCCCAACGGGGCGCGCGGCGACACCGAGGGTTTCCTCCCGGTCACCCCCTCGGTCTGCATCCCCTCGGCGACCGCCCTGGGCGCGACCTGGGACCCCGACCTGGTCGCCGAGGCGAGCGCGGCGGTTGCCCGCCAGGCGCGAGACAAGGGCGCCCGCGTGCTGCTGGCCCCGACCGTGAACCTGCACCGCCATCCGCTCTGGGGGCGCAACTTCGAGGCCTTCTCCGAGGACCCGATCCTCACCGCGAAGCTGGCCGTCGCCTACATCCGCGGGGTGAGCGAGCAGGGCGTGATCGCGACCGTGAAGCACCTCGTCGGCAACGAGACCGAGTTCGAGCGCTACACGAGCTCGTCGGTGATCGACGAGCGGACCCTGCGTGAGCTCTACCTGCTGCCCTTCGAGCACGCGGTGCGCGTGGCCGGCGTGCTCGCCCTGATGACCAGCTACAACCGGGTCAACGGGCGCCACGTCCCCGACCAGCCCCGCTTCCTCACCGGCATCCTGCGCCAGGAGTGGGGCTTTCCCGGGCTGGTGATGACCGATTGGTTCGGACTGTCGAAGACCGAGGAGGCCGCCCGGGCCGGGCTCGACCTGGAGATGCCGGGGCCGGCCCGATCGTCCGGCCCCCGCCTCGCCGAGGCGGTGCGCAGCGGGAGGGTCGAGGAGTCGCTGCTCGACGCTGCGGTCGCTCGCATCCTGGGCGTGTTCGACCGGGTCGGCGCCCTCGACGACCCCCCGCTCGGAGAGGAGCGGCCGGTGGACCGTCCGGAGGACCACACCCTCACCCGGCGGGCCGCCGCGGCGGCGATGGTGCTGCTCACCAACCGCGGGGTCCTGCCCCTCGCCCGCGGCGGCCTGCGCCGCGTCGCCGTGCTCGGGGCCAACGCCGACCGCCCCGCCATCACCGGGGGCGGCAGCGCCCGGGTGCAGCCCTTCTACCGGCTCTCACCGCTGGCCGCGCTGCGCGACCGGCTCGGAGCCGCCGTCGACGTCGTCCACGAGGCGGGGACCGGCCCCGGAGGTGTGGATCGGGCCGTCGAGCTGGCGCGCGGCGCCGACCTCGCCGTCCTAGTGGTGGGCACCGACGACGAGTGGGAGAGCGAGGGGTACGACCGCGAGACCATTGACCTCCCCCCGGGCCAGGACGAGCTGGTGACCAGGGTCACCGATGCCAACCCCCGCAGCGTCGTGGTCGTCAACTCCGGCTCGCCGGTCGGCATGCCGTGGGCGGATGCTGCCGGCGCCGTGCTCCAGGCCTGGTTCGCGGGTCAGGAGTACGCCAACGGGCTGGTCGACGTGCTCCTGGGCGAGTCCGATCCCGGCGGCCGCCTCCCCACCACCCTGCCGCTCCGGATCGAGCACACGCCGGCCTTCGGCAACTTCCCCGGGGAGAGCAGCGAGGTCCGTTACGGCGAGGGCCTGCTGATCGGCTACCGCTGGTACGAGGCGCGGCGGCTGCCGGTGCGCTTCCCCTTCGGGCACGGGCTCTCCTACACGACCTTCGCGATCGGGCCGCCGCGGCTCTCGTCCCCGCTGCTCGGCGCCGGCGAGAGGCTGCGCATCGAGGTGCAGGTGACCAACACCGGGTCGCGGCGCGGCTCGGAGGTGGTCCAGCTCTACGTGGCCCCGCCCGGCGGCGGCTACGCGACCCCGCTGCGCCGGCTCCGCCCCGTGAAGGAGCTCAAGGCGTTCGCCAAGGTGCACCTGGAGCCGGGCGAGTCGACGACGGTGAGCCTCGAGCTGGGCGAGCGCGCCTTCGCCTACTACGACGTGGCCGACGAGTACTGGCCGGAGCTGGCCGGTCGCCGGGCCAACCCGCCCACCCACATGCATGACAGCCCGCTCCACCGTGAGGCGTCCGGCTGGTACGTCGACGAGGGGACGTACCGGATCGAGGTCGGCCGGTCGTCGGCCGAGATCGCCCACGTCGTCGACGTGGAGGTGGCGGGCGGTCCCGAGCCACTGGATCCCGCGACCCGGCCCGACTGAGGTTCGGTATCGCCATCCCGCGTGGGCGGGAGGCCGCCTCGGGCCACTCCACTAGAACTCGAGCGGAGGGGCCGGGAAGGGCCGGCTCGAGGAGGTGGGAGCGGATGGACATCCAGTTCGTTGCGAGTGTCGCCCCGATCGTGCGCGACCCCGAGGCCGCCCGTTTCTTCTATCGGGAGGCCCTGGGTCTCAGCTTCGAGGGCGAGGCGGGTGATTACGTCTACACCGACCGATTGGAGGGGACCAAGCACTTCGGTCTGTGGCCCCTGGCGGAGGCGGCGAGCGCCTGCTTCGGGACCACCGCCTGGCCCGCCGACCTCCCCGTGCCCCAGGCCAGCATCGAGTTCGAGGTCGCGGACGTCGCGGCCGCGGCGGCCGAGCTCACGGCCGGGGGTCTCCGGCTCCTCCACCCGGCTCGCACCGAGCCCTGGGGCCAGGTCACGGCGCGGCTGCTGAGCCCCGAGGGTCTGCTCATCGCGGTCTGCTACACGCCGTCGCTGCACGACCAGCCCGACCGCTGACCGGCGGCTCCGGCCCGCCTGAGCGCAACTCCGGGCCGCCTAACCGGCGGTCTCCTCGCCCGCCTCCAGGTGCCGGAGACCGAGCCGGCGGTGGAGGATCGCCAGCGGGTGGGGCGCCCACCAATTCCAGCGGCCGAGCATCGCCATCAGGGACGGGACCAGCAGCGCCCGGACCACGCTCGAGTCGATGAGGACGGCGAGCGCGGCCGCCACGCCGATCTCCTTGAGCACCACCGTCTGGCAGAGCACCAGCGCCCCCACCGCCACGCAGAAGAGGATGGCCGCCGAGGTCACCACCCGGCCGACCCGCTGCAGCCCCAGGGCCACCGCCTCGCGGGTGGAGAGCCCGTTGCGGTACCCCTCGCGGATGCGGCTCAGCAGGAACACGCCGTAATCGGTGGAGAGGCCGAAGGCGAGCGCTCCCGCGAGCACCGGTGTCATCAGGTCGATGCCGTTGGGTGGGAAGCCCATCACCCCGCTGAGGAAGCCCTTCTGGAAGACGACCACGAGCAGGCCCAGGGTGGCCCCCAGGGTCAGCATGTTCATGAGCAGGGCCAGCACCGGCAGCACCACCGACCCGGTCATCACGAAGAGGATGAGCAGGGTGGTCAGGGCGAGCAGGACGGCCGCGCCGGGCAGGTGGGAGCCGAGGCTGGCCCGGAAGTCCAGGTAGTTGGCCGTGTACCCGGTCGCCCACACCGTCAGTGACGTGGGGATCCGGTTGACCGCGCTGACCGCGTCCAGCGCGGTGGAGGAGAGGGTGGCGCCCCGCAGCGTCCCGTTGATCTCCCAGAGGCCGGCGCTGATCATGCTCGGCTGCTCGACGGCGGCGACACCGGGAACGCGGGCGACCGCCGTGGCGTAGGCGTCGACCGCGCTCCCCGCCGACGGGCCGGCCCTGACGATCACCTGCAGCGGCGAGTCGCTGACGTCGGCGTAGCCGGCGGCGACGATGTTCTCCACCTGCACCGCCGGCAGCCCGGCGGGCAGCCCCTTGGTCGAGTAGCCGGTGAACTGGACCCCCAGAACCGGCGTGGCGGCGGCGATCAGCACCAGGGCGATCACCAGGGCGATCGGCGCCGGGTGCCCCATGACGCCCCGGGCGAGCCGTGCCCACCACCCGCTGGCGTTGACGGCCGTGGAGCCACCCCGCCGCCGCACCGAGAGCGCGTCGATACGGGTGCCCAGCAGGGCGAGCAGCGCGGGCAGCGCCACCACCGCGGAGACCGCCGAGGCGACCGCGACCATCATCCCCGCCAGGCCCATCGAGGAGATGGCGGGGATGGGGAAGAGCAGCAGGCAACCCAGCGCCGCCGTCACCGTGGCGGCGCTGAAGAGGACCGTCCGGCCCGCGGTGGTCAGCGTCCGGGCGAGCGCCGCGGCGCCGGGGCCGCCGCTCGCCACCTCCTCGCGGTACCGGGAGACGATCAGCAGGCTGAAGTCGATGCTGAGCCCGATCCCGAGCGCGTACACGAGGTTGAGGGAGTAGACGGAGACGTCCGCCACCAGGGAGGCGAGCAGCAGCCCGAGCGTGGTCAGGCCGATGCTGACCAGGGCCCCGACCAGGGGGAGGAGCCCGGCGACCACGCTGCCGAAGATGAGCAGCAGCAGCACCAGCAGGATGGGGATCGCGATCGTCTCCGCGAAGCTGAGGTCGCGCAGGCTCTGGTCGTTGCCCTGGGCGTCCAGGGCGGTGGAGCCGCCGAGCAGCACGTGGCCGGAGAGCAGCGGGTCGGCGTCGATGGTGGCCTGGAGCGCGTGCACCGCGCTCACCTCGTTGAGCGGTCGCAGGCTGGCGACGACGATGGTGCTGCTGCGGTTGCCGGCGATCAGCTCGGGCAGGTCCTGTGACCAGGCGTCGACGATCCGGACCACCTCGGGGCGCCGGCTCAGCACCCGCACCGCCTCGGTGACGATCGCCGGTGGGGGCGAGGAGACGGTCGCCGGCGAGCTGAGCCGGACCAGGAGGGTGTACCCCTCCTCGACGTCGATGCCGGTCGCCCTCTGCACCGCGACCCGCGCCTGGGCGCTGGCCGAGGCCGGGTCGTCGTAGTCGGAGAGTCCATTGCTCAGCCGTGCGGAGACGGTGCCGGAGAGCCCCAGCCCGATCGCGGCGAGCGCCAGGAAGGCGAGCAGGACACGCCAGGGACGGCGGGTGGCGAGGCGCGCCAGACTGGTCATCGGTGGCTCTCCCTCCGCCGCTGCCGGCGGGTGGTCGATGTTGGCGGCTGGTCTTTACGGTGTAAGGTTGGTGGTCGTACCTTACAACGTAAGTGCCGGCCGGCGCAACCCGCCATGGGGCAAGATGGAGAGGACGTGACGGAGCAGGTTCCCGCGGTGATCGAGGCCGACCGCCCCACGCTCACCCGCCGCCGCATCCTCGAAACCGCGCTCGCCCTGGTCGACGCCGACGGCCTGGAGGCGCTCTCGATGCGACGGCTGGGCGCCGCCCTGGGCGTCGAGGCGATGAGCATCTATCACCACGTCCCCGGCAAGGCGGCGCTCCTCGACGGCCTGGTGGCGACGGTGCTGGCCCAGCTGCCGCTCCCGGAGGCCACCCCGACCGGCTGGGAGGACGCGGTCCGCCAGGGCTTCTCGGACTTCCGGCGCCTGCTCCTGGCCCACCCCGCCCTCTTCGGCGCGATCGCCTCACGCCCGCCGACCGAGCCGGAGAGCCTGGCCCCGGTGGCCCGCGCCTTCGCCATCCTGGAGGCGGCGGGCTTCGATCGCCGGGATGCGACCACCGCCTGGGACACCCTGCTCGCCTACACCTTCGGATTCGTCCAGTGCGAGATCAGCGGGGTCGGCGAGGCGACCCGGGGCGCCCCGATGCTGGCGCTGCTCGAGGAGCACCGGGACCCGGAGTTCTCCGCGTTGCGGGCCGCCAACCAGGTGGCCGACCCCTGGGACGCCGACGCGGAGTTCAGCCGCGGGCTCGAGGTGGTGCTCACCGGCCTGCGGGCTTGCCTGGCGCCGACCCGACCCTAAGGGGAGGGCGGGTGGGCGTCCCGGATCGCCGCTCGCCCCGCCCGCAGCGCGGCGCGATCCAGCTCGTACCAGCTCTCCCGGGTCACCAGCCGGTGCAGCGCGCGATCGATCGCCTCCTGCGGGAGCATGCCCGAGGCCTCGAGCAGGGCTCCCAGCATCACCATGTTGCCGACCTTCGCCGACCCCAGGCGATCGGCGATGGCGGTGCTGGCGATCGGGGTGATCCGGACGCCGTCCGCCGCGCAGTCCTCCGGCACGCGCTCGGCGTTGTAGAGGACCAGCCCGCCCGGAGCCACCGACGGCAGGAACTTGCGCAGTGATGGCTCGTTGAGCGCGACCAGCACGGTGGGATGGGAGAAGAGCGGCGAGTTCGACGGGCGCCGCGCAGATGCGGACGTGACAGTTCGACGTCCCCGAGCGCATCTGCGGTCCATAGGACGGCAGCCAGGAGACGTGGTACCCCGCGCTCAGCCCGGCCTCGGCGAGGAACTCCCCGAGCAGCAGCACGCCCTGCCCGCCGAACCCCGCCACCACCACCCGGTGGTCGGCGGTCGGGACCGGAGGGGCGAACGCGACCGTGCCGGCCGAATCGTCGGCCCCCGGCCCGGGGGCCAGTCCGAGGATGCCCGGCAGCTCCCCGAGACCTGGCACGGGCGAGGTGGGATGCCGCGGGACCGCGCTCGCGGAGTGGTCGCGGAAGTTCCCGAGCGGGAAGGTGCGTGTCATCGTGTCGCGCACGAAGGTCTGGGCCTCGGCGGGATCCAGGCCCCACCCGGTCGGGCACGGAGCGAGCACCTCGACCAGCGAGAAGCCGAGCCCCTGGATCTGGTTCTCGAGAGCGCGCCGGATCACCCGTCCGGCGGCCATGATCTGCTTGTTGGTGCCCAGCGCAACCCGTTCGAGGAGGACGGGCGCGTCCAGGGTGGCCAGGAGCTCGCAGACCTTGATCGGATAACCCTGCTCCGCCGGGTCCCGGCCCAGCGGGGTGGTGGTGGTCCTCTCGCCCAGCAGGGTGGTCGGCGCCATCTGGCCTCCGGTCATCCCGTAGATGGCGTTGTTGACGAAGATCACGGTGAGGTTCTCGCCGCGGTTGGCGGCGTGGACGATCTCGGCCGTGCCGATCGCGGCGAGATCGCCGTCCCCCTGGTAGCTCACCACGATGCTCTCGGGAAGGCTGCGCTTGACCGCGGTGGCCACCGCAGGCGCGCGGCCGTGGGCCGCCTGGATGTTGCCCACGTCCAGGTACTCGTAACCGAACACCGAGCATCCGACCGGGCTGACCAGGATGGTCCGGTCCTGGATGCCCAGCTTGTCGATGGCGTCGGCCAGAAGCTTGGTCACGATCCCATGCCCGCAACCGGGGCAGTAATGGGTCTGCTGCTGGTCGTCGTCCTTGCGATCGAAGGTCGCATAGAAGGACGGCGAGCGTCCGTGGATGACCGCCATCGCCGGAGTATCAGTGGCCATCTGCGCCCACCTCCGCGGGTACCCGCGCGCCGGCCAGGGTTCTCTCCACGAACTGGAGCACCTCCTCGACGGTCGGGATGTTCCCGCCCACCCGGCTGTAGAACTCCACCGGGCTCCGGCCCTCCAGCGCCAGCCGGACGTCCTCGACGAGCTGGCCCGTGCTCATCTCGACCACTCCGAACGTCCGCGCCGGACCGGCCAGGGCACGGATCGCCGCGGACGGGAATGGGAAGAGGGTGATCGGCCGGAGCAGCCCGACCCTGAGGCCGCGGCGGCGGGCCGCCTCCGCCCCGGCGCGCAGCACCCGCGCGACGATGCCGTAGCCCACCAGGACGACGTCGGCATCGTCGACCTTCCAGGTCTCCCACCGGGTCTCGGATCGCTCCGCCTCGCGGTACTTGGCCTCGAGAGCGCGAACGTGCGCCTCCAGCACGTCGGGCTCGAGGTGGATGGAGTTGACCAGGTTCCCACGGGTGACCCCGGTCCCGGTCACCGCCCACGCCGGGGCTGCCGGCACCGGCCATGGCTCCGGGAAGGACACCGGCTCCATCATCTGCCCGACGCTGCCGTCGGCCAGCACGACGACCGGGTTGCGGTACCGATCCGCGAGCTCGAAGGCCTGCATGGTCAGGTCGACCAGCTCCTGGACCGAGGCCGGCGCCAGCACCAGGTTGCGGTAGCAGCCGTGGCCGCCGCCCTTCACGATCTGGAAGTAGTCACCCTGCTCCGGACCGATGCTCCCGAGGCCCGGGCCGCCCCGCATCATGTCGACGATGACGCAGGGGAGCTCGGCTCCGGCGAGGTAGCTGAAGCCCTCCTGCATCAGGCTGATGCCCGGCCCGCTGGAGGCGGTCATCGCGCGCACGCCCGCGGACGCGCCGCCGTACAGCATGTTGATCGCCGCCACCTCGCTCTCGGCCTGGACGAAGACGCCGCCCGCCGCGGGCAGGTAGAGCGCCGCCATCTCCACGATCTCGCTGGCGGGGGTGATCGGGTAGCCGTAGTAGGCTCGGCAGCCGGCCAGCAGCGCGGCCTTGACCACCGCCTCGTTGCCCTTGATGAGTCGCGGTTCCATGGCTCAGGCCGCCAGCCGCCGCAGCACCGTGATGGCGCCGGGCTCCGGGCAGGCGAAGTAGCAGATGCCGCAGGCGGTGCAGCCCGCTCCGAGGTACTCCGCGGGGTGATAGCCGTGACGGTTGAGCTCCGCGGAGAGCCGGAGCACCCGCGGGGGGCAGGCCTCGACGCAGAGGCCGCATCCCTTGCACTCATCGATGTCGACGGCCACCGTCCCGCGGTCGTGAATCTCTTCCATGGGACCTCCTAGGCTGGCGCCCAGCCCGCTTCCAGCAGGTGGGCGCGCGCCGCGTACTCGATGAGCTCGGCGCGGAAGCTCGGGTGGGCGACGTTGATCAGCGCCGCGGCGCGCTGACGGAGGCTTCGCCCGCGCAGGTGGGCGACCCCGTATTCGGTGACGACATCGTGCACGTCCGCGCGCGGGGTCACCACCCCGGCGCCGGGGGCGAGCATCGGCACGATCCGCGACGCGGTCCCCCGCCGAGCCGTCGATGGCAGCGCGATGATCGCCCGGCCTCCGCTGGACCGCGCCGCGCCTCGGACGAAGTCGAGCTGCCCGCCCACCCCGCTGTACGGGCGCCCTCCGATCGAGTCCGCGCAGACCTGGCCGCTCAGATCGACCTCGATCGCGGAGTTGATGGCGATCATCCGGTCATTCTGGGCGATCACGAAGGGGTCGTTGACGTAGCTGGTGCGGTGGAACTCGAACATCGGGTTGCCGTCGATGTACTCCAGGATGATCCGGGAGCCGAGCACGAACCCGCTCACCACCTTGCCGGGGTGGAGCGTCTTGCGCGCCCCGTTGATCACCCCCGCCTCGATGAGCGGCACCACGCCGTCGGGGCAGAGCTCGGTGTGGATGCCCAGGTCGCGGTGGCCGCCCAGCCGGGCGAGCACGGCGCTGGGAAGGGCCCCGATCCCGATCTGGAGCGTGGCCCCGTCCGGCACCATCTCGGCGACGCGCTCCGCCACCCGGGTCTGGATCGGGTCCGGGGGCTGCTGGACCAGTTCGAGGAGTGGTCGCGACACCGGGACGATCGCCGCAGCGCGACTGACGTGGAGGAGTGTGTCGCCGATCGCGTGCGGCATCTGGTCGTTCATCTCCACCACCACGCGCGACGCCTGACAGGCCGCGGTGAGGGTGCAGTCGGGGCCGGTGCCGAGGTTCAGGAACCCGTCCTCGTCCGGCGGTGACGCCTGCACCAGGGCGACGTCGATGCGCAGCTCGTCGCTGAAGAGCCGCTCGATGTCTCCCAGCGACACCGGGGTGTAGTCGGCGCGTCCCTCGGCCACCGCGGCACGCACGTTCTCGCCGAGGAACAGACCGTTGTGGCGCAGGTGACCGGCGAGGTCCGGGCGGGCATACGCGAGTGAACCGAGGGTCATCATGTGGCAGATCTCGACGTCGCGCAGGTCCTCCCCGCGCTCTGCCAGGGCATCCAGCAGCGTCGCCGGGGTGGCGCAGCCCTGCTGCGCCCAGACGCGGTCCCCGGAGCGGATCAGCTGAACGGCGGTGGCGGCGTCAGCCAGCCGGTCGCGCCACTCCGTCACCCGGCCCGGCCGGTCCACCGCCGGCGGCCTCCGGCCGCTGCCCCCAAGGGTCTCGCCGGGAGCGCGCTCGACATCCCCTGCTCTGCCGCTGGGCGGCTGAGAGACGCACCCCACCGATCCGCCGGCGCTTCCGGTTTCCGTCCTGACTCCTCTGAAGCCCCCTGGAGCCCCCCGGGTGCTGGGGCAGGTATACACCCAAACCCGCTCGGTCTCCTCGGGCTGATTGCCACGAAGGTGCTGGGGCCGGATGGCCCCCGTCCGCCGGCTTTCCGGGCGCGGGTGATGGACGGGCCTGGCGGCGAACGCGGTGAGCGGAGCGATCCTGGGCTTTTCCAGACCCGTACCGAGTCTCGGGGGTGGACGGCGCGGGCAGGTTCGCGTAACGTACAGACGTTCGCATCGGGCCGGCCGGCGGCGGTGGTCGGCCGTCCGGCGGCTCGACGCCGAGTTCTGGGTACGCTAGGAATCCCGTGCCACACGACACCATCGACATCCGGGGCGCCCGGGAGCACAACCTCAAGAACATCGACCTCAGCCTGCCCCGTGACAGCCTGATCGTTCTCACCGGGCTCTCGGGAAGCGGCAAGTCCTCGCTCGCCTTCGACACCATCTACGCGGAGGGGCAGAGGCGCTACGTCGAATCGCTCTCCGCCTATGCCCGCCAGTTCCTGGGTCAGATGGAGAAGCCGGACGTCGACCACATCGATGGTCTCTCTCCGGCCATCTCCATCGACCAGAAGGGCACCAGCAAGAACCCTCGGTCCACGGTGGGCACGGTCACCGAGATCTACGACTACCTCCGGCTGGTCTACGCCCGGATCGGACATCCCCACTGCCCACGCTGCGGGCGGGAGATCAGCAAGCAGACCATCGAGCAGATCGCCGATCAGGTCCTGGCCCTCCCCGATGCGACCCGGCTGATGGTGGCCGCGCCCATGGTGCAGGGGCGCAAGGGCGAGCACCGCGACATCCTCACCGAGGCGCGGCGCAAGGGCTACGCCCGGGCCCGCGTGGACGGCGTGGTCCGGGAGCTCGGCGAGACCATCGTGCTCGACAAGAAGTTCAAGCACGACATCGAGATCGTGGTCGACCGGGTGGTGATCGGCCCCGAGCTGCGCAGCCGGCTCACCAACTCCCTGGAGCAGGCGGCCAAGCTCAGCGACGGCCTGATCCTGCTGATCCCGGCGGACGAGCCGGCCGGAGCGGGAGAGGGGGTGAGCCCCACCGCCCTGCCCGTTGAAGCCGGGACGCCCGGCGGGCAACCGGACACGGTGGGTGGCCCGGTGGCCACCGACGCCGCCGAGGTCCCGGAGGGGGACTCCGCGACCGCAGGTGGCGACACCGAGGGCACCTCCCCGCGCCAGCTGGCCGCCGGCGAGATGCTCTTCTCCCAGGACTACGCCTGCGTCTACTGCGGCATCTCGATGGAGGAGCCCGCCCCCCGGAACTTCTCCTTCAACAACCCTCACGGCGCCTGCCCCACGTGCACCGGCCTCGGCCTGCGGATGGAGGTCGATCGCGACGCCGTGGTTCGTGACCCCTCGCTCTCGATCGACGACGGGGCGCTCTCCGGCTGGACCCGGGGTCCGTCCCAGATGTGGGTCCTCGACGTCCTCCAGACCGTCTGCCGGCGCTACCGCATCCCCACCGATGTGCCCTTCGGCGAGCTGCCCGCCCGCGAGCAGCGGGTCATCCTCTACGGGCTGCCCAAGGACGAGACCGTCCGGATGCGTTACGTCTCCCACACCGGGCGTTCCCACTCCTACGAGGCGGCGTACGAGGGGGTGATCCCCAACCTCGAGCGCCGCTACCGCGAGACCGAGTCGGAGTGGGTCAAGCAGGAGATCGAGCGGCTGATGATGCAGAAGCCGTGCCCCGCCTGCGCCGGCAAGCGGCTCAAGCCGGAGTTTCTCGCCGTCACCGTCGATGGCATGAGCGTCATGGACTTCACCGGCCTCACGGTCGCGGAGGCGCTCCGCCGCACCGAGACGCTCCACCTCAGCGCCCGCGAGATGGAGATCGCCGGCCGGGCGTTCAAGGAGATCCGCGAGCGCCTCGGGTTCCTGCGCGACGTGGGCCTCGACTACCTCAGCCTCGACCGCGCGTCGGCAAGCCTCTCCGGAGGTGAGAGCCAGCGCATCCGGCTGGCCACCCAGATCGGCAGCAAGCTGATGGGCGTGCTCTACATCCTCGACGAGCCGTCCATCGGACTCCACCAGCGGGACAACCACAAGCTGCTCGCCACCCTCACCACCCTGCGCGACCTGGGCAACACCCTGATCGTGGTCGAGCATGACGAGGAGACGATCCGGAGCGCGGACTTCATCGTCGACATCGGCCCGGGGGCTGGCGAGAGGGGCGGGGAGGTGATCGTCGCCGGGACCCTCGAGGACGTGCTCGCCTCGCCCCGGAGCCTCACCGGGCAGTACCTCCGCGGCGAGCTCAGCATCCCCATCCCCGCGATGCGCCGGCCGGCCGGCGGCGCGATGCTCACGGTGCGCGGCGCGACCGAGAACAACCTCAAGTCGGTGACCGTGCAGTTCCCGCTCGGACTCTTCATCTGCGTCACCGGGGTGAGCGGCAGCGGCAAGTCGACGCTGGTCAACGACATCCTCTACCGCCGGCTGGCCCAGGCCCTCTACCGGGCCAAGGACCGGCCCGGGAAGCACGAGAAGGTGGAGGGGATCCAGCACATCGACAAGGTCATCGACGTCGATCAGTCACCGATCGGGCGCACCCCGCGCAGCAACCCGGCCACCTACGTCGGCGTCTTCACGGACATCCGCGATCTCTTCGCCAAGCTGCCCGAGGCGAGGATCCGCGGCTACAAGCCGGGGCGCTTCTCGTTCAACGTCTCCGGAGGCCGGTGCGAGGCCTGCTCGGGCGACGGGATGATCAAGATCGAGATGCACTTCCTGCCCGACATCTACGTCGCCTGCGAGGTCTGCAAGGGTCGTCGCTACACCAAGGAGGCGCTCGAGGTGAAGTTCCGGGGCAGCTCGATCGCCGACGTCCTGGAGATGACCGTCGACGAGGCCGCCGCGCTCTTCGCCAACCAACCCCGGATCGTCCGCCGCCTGCGCACCCTTCAGGACGTTGGGCTCGGCTACATCCGGCTCGGCCAGCCGGCCACCCAGCTCTCCGGCGGCGAGGCCCAGCGGGTCAAGCTCTCCACCGAGCTCTCCCGGCGCGACACCGGGCGGACCCTCTACATCCTCGACGAGCCCACCACCGGTCTCCACTTCGCCGACGTCGAGAAGCTCCTTGCGGTTCTCCACAGGCTGGTGGACGCCGGCAACACGGTGATCGTGATCGAGCACAACCTCGACGTGGTCAAGACCGCCGACTGGATCGTCGACCTGGGCCCCGACGGCGGCGACGCCGGCGGTGAGGTGGTGGCGGCGGGGACCCCGGAGATGATCGCCGGCGAGCCCCGGAGCGCCACCGGCTCCTACCTGCGGCGGATCATCGGAGGCTCGGCCGGCAACGGCGGCCACCCCCGCGGCGGTCGCGCCGCCCTCCGCAAGGGACCCGTCGCCGGAGGCGGCGCCCGCCCGCGGCCTCGGCGGACCGGGGTGACCGCCGGCTGAGCTCGTCGCCCCGGCCGGAGGAGGCCGCCGGGCGCCTCGACTGCCCGCCCCCAGCCGGCCGTGCCGCTCACCGGCCCCTCGGACCGCCGGCAGGACTCCCGACTTTGGTCGAATTGCGCTATTTTGAACGCCATGATCGAGCTGCAAGGTGGCGAGGATCGCCGGCAGCGGCTCCGGCGTCTCGACGACTGCCTGACCCTGCTGGAGCAGGCGCACGAGATGGAGATCACGGTGGTCACCGAGAAGATGGCGGACGCCCTCGCCGGCCGCGTTCCGACGGTTCACTCGGGGATGCTCGTCGCCGAGGCCATCGAGGAGGTCCTGCGGGAGCAGGAGCCCTACATGGTCCAGGTCCGCCCCGAGGTCTCGCGGCGGATCCGGCGGCGTCGCGACCCGTTCGACGTCCGCCTGCTGCTCCAGCGCCGCTAGCCCGCCGCCGCACGCCCCCCTGACGGAGGCTGCCGGGTGCCTGACGTCCTCCTGACCGCGGTTCCCGGGCGCCCGCCGCTCCCGCGCCGACGCCGGATCAGGTCGCGGGTCAAGCTCGCCGGCCCTGGCCGGGGGGTGGGGCGGTCGGAGCCCGCAGGGACCGGTGCCGCGGTCCTTCCACCGAGGGGCGCGCGACCGCCGGGGCCAAGGCGAGTACCATCGGCCGGTCCGTGAGCAGCTTCAACTTCGACCCTGAGGTCCTCTTCCGGCGGCGCCGGCCCCGCGTGGTCAGGTCTCCGCGGTTCACCCGAATCCGCAAGATCCTGCTGATCGTCCTCGCGGTGATCGTCGTGCTGGTGATCGTCGCCCTGGCGCTGATGAGCCTCCGGGTCAAGTTCCTCTACCTCTCCAGCCTCGGGCACTCCAACGTCTTCTGGACGCCCCTGATCGCCCAGGTGGTCCTCTTCCTGATCGGACTGGTGCTGACCGGGGCGCTGGTCGGGGTGAGCGTGCCCTTCTGGGCGCGCGCCGTCTCCGCGATCGACGCCCGGGCGGGCAGGATCACCTTCTGGGTCGGGGTCGCGATCGCCGTGCTCGCCGGGATCGGAGGAGGCTCCCATCTCGCCGGCGAGTGGCAGGACGTTCTCCTCTTCCTCCACGGCCACGCCTTCGGCGCCACCGACCCCGTCTTCCACATGGACTACGGCTTCTACGTCTTCACCCTGCCGGTGATCGACGGGGTCTCGGCCCTGCTCTGGGGGGCGGCGGTCCTCGGCCTGCTCGGTGCGGGGGCGGTGGTGGCGGTGAGTCTGACCATCATCCACGCCCCCGAGGAGATCGACGTCCAGCTCCACCCGGCCGCCGGGAAGAGCGTCGACGACGCGCTCCGGATCGGGATCCTGCACGTCGGGGCGGCGCTCTCGGCCATCTTCGTCCTCGCCGCCCTGGGGGCCCACTTCAGCATCTACCACCTCGCCACCGAGAGCAACTCGCAGTACTCGTTCGTCGGGCCCAACGCCACCGACCTCAACGTGCTCATCCCCGTGCTCACCGCGCTGCAGGTCGTCGCGCTGCTCTTCGCGGCCGGGACCATCGCTCTGCTGGTGCGGAGGAGCCGGCGCCGGCCCACCTGGCGCACGGTCGCCTGGCTGGGCGGTCTGCTCGGCGGCTGGCTCGTCCTCGCCGGCGCTCTCACCAGCATCCCGGAGGCGGTGTACACCGCCGCCAGCGTCAACCCGAACGCCGAGTCGGCTCAGGCCAAGTCGATCGACAACTACCTCAGCGCCAGCCGGTACGCCTGGGACCTGCAGACCACGGGCAGCCAGCCGAGCGTGGTCAACCAGCCCTTCAAGACGGTCACCACCCCGACCCTCAACGGCGACCTCGCCGCCGACCCGGGCACGCTCGCCAACGTCCGGGTCCAGGATCCGACCCAGCTCCCCGCCGTCCTCAACCAGCTCGACCGGACCCGTGCCTACCAGACCTTCGACAACAACATCACCATCGACCGCTACCCCAACGCCAGCGGCCAGGAGACCGAGGTGATGGTCGGCGTCCGCGAGATCGCCGAGGGCGACATCCCCAACTCCAACTTCGTCAACGACACCTTTGTCTACACCCACGGCTACGGCATCACCGCCGTATCGGTCAGCCAGATCGGTCCCGAGGGCGAGCCGGAGATCCTGGACGGCAAGGAGCCGCTCCAACAGGTCCAGTCGGGCGCCCCGCCGGCGCTCGACTTCGACGGCACCGGCGGCAACCCCGAGATCTACTGTGGCGAGCAGACCAGCCAGCCGGTGGTGGTCAACACCAACCAGCTGGAGTTCAACTACCCCTCGACGCCGGACGCCTACATGCACGCCGGGGCCGACATGGCCGGCTTCACCATCAACAACCCCTTCGACAAGCTGGCCACCTCGATCAGCCAGTTCGGCGGGCTCAACCTCTTCCTGAGCGACATCCCCAACAGCCAGAGCAAGGTGCTGATGAACCGCACGGTCACGCAGCGGATCCAGAGCATCGCCCCCTTCCTCACCGTCGACTCCGACCCCTACATCGTGGCCGACCCCCAGACCGGTGACCTGATGTGGATCGCCGACGCGTATGTGCAGACCGGCAACTTCCCCGAGTCCGACAACGTGAACGGGATCTCCTACCAGCGCAACGCCGTCAAGGCGGTGGTCAACGCCCGCACCTGCGCTGTCACCCTCTACGCGGTGGACTTGACCGAGCCCCTGACCGCCGCCTGGAGCGCGATCTACCCGGGGCTGCTCCACCCCATCAGCCAGATGCCGTCCTTCCTGGTCCAGCACCTGCGCTACCCGGAGAACCTCTTCAGCAACCAGGTGCAGGTCTACTCCCAGGTCCAGGTCGACAACCAGCTGCCGGTCTCCGACCCCCAGGTGGCCGCCGACTTCTTCTCCAAGAACGACTTCTACAGCCCCGCCGAGGGCCTGCAACCGGACGGCACCGCGGTCCAGACCACGCCTCAGTATCTGGAGATGACCCTGCCCGGCAACCCGACCCCGCAGTTCGTCCTGATGCAGACCTTCAGCCCGTACAACAGTGGGAGCGGTGGCCAGGCGAGCAACATGACCGCGTGGTTGGCGGCGGAGTCCGACTATACGGTGACCGACCATCCAACCCTGGTGGCGGTTCCCCTCGGCAACAACACCAACGTCCGCGGGCCCTATCAGTTCGACAACAACTCGAACACCGATCCCACCATCAGCCAGCAGCGGACCCTGCTCGGGGAGTCCGGGTCCCAGGTGATCCTGGGCAACGTCATCGTTCTGCCCTTCAACGACGACTCCTTCCTCTATGTCCGGCCCTTCTACGTGCTCCCCAATCAGTCCAGCGGGATCAGCTTCCCGCAGCTTCGCTACGTGATCGTGGGCACGCAGAACAGCGTCGCCCTGGGGACGAGTTTGTCCGGCGCCATCGAGACCCTCTACAGCACCACCACCCTGCCGGCGGGGCTGAGTCCTCCCGGCTCGTCGACGACGTCGCCCACCCCGACGCCGACGCCGTCGCCGGGGGCCTCCCCCACACCGAGCCCCACGGTCTCGCCGTCCAGCGGGTACACCACCCAGGAGCTGGCGATCATCAGCGACCTGGTCACCCAGGAGGCGAACCTCAAGGCTGACTACGCGGCTGGCAACCTCTCGGCGGCCGGGCAGGCCCAGGCGGCCATCAACGCCGACATCACCGAGCTCAACCAGCTGCTCGCCGCCAGCGGGGTGTCCCTCCCGACCGCGTCCGCGTCGCCCACGCCCACACCGTCGCCGTAGCGACCGGTCAGCCCGGTTGCGCCGGCCAGCCCCTCCCCTCGGGTGGGGTACCCTGCGGGGCCATGGAGGAGATCGCCCCGGGGCTGCAGCAGCTCGACACCCTGCTCGGGGGGATGGAGCGGCTGACCGCGGGGTTCCTGGTCGAGGGGCCTCGGCCGGCGCTGGTCGAGACCGGTGCCCAGAGCTCGGCCGCGACCGTCATCGAGGCGCTCGCCGGCGCGGGGGTGGGCCCCGGTGACCTCCGCTGGGTGGTGGTCACCCACATTCACCTCGACCACGCCGGTGGTGTGGGCGACGTCGCCCGGGCCTTCCCCGCGGCGACCGTCGTGGTGCACCAGAAGGGGGCGCGCCACCTCGCCGACCCCGCCCGGCTGATCTCCTCGGCGGCACGGGTCTACGGCCCCCTGCTCGACGACCTCTACGGGCGGATGGTCCCGGTCGAAGCCGGCCGCGTGGTGGCGGCCATCGACGGCACGGCCCTCGACATCGGGGGCGGGCGAAGGCTCCGCCTGATCGACTCGCCCGGACACGCCCAGCACCATCAGGCGGTCCTCGACGAGCAGTCGGGCACCCTCCTGGTCGGCGACGCGGTGGGCGTGCGGCTGCCCGACGCCGGCGCCCTGCGGCCCGCCACCCCTCCTCCCGACTTCGATCTCGAGCAGGCGGTGGCCAGCCTCCACCGCTTCCGCTCGCTCCATCCCACCCGCCTGGTGCTGACCCACTACGGGCCGGTGGCGGATCCGGAGGCGACCCTCGCCGAGGCCGAGCAGACGCTGCACCAGTGGGTGGAGACCGCCGAGCGGGTGCTCCACGACGCCCCGGGCTCCGGGGTGGAGGAGCTGGCCGCCGCGCTGGGGGAGACGCAGAGCACCCGCTCCGGCGCCCCCTCCGATGCCGAGCAGCGCCGCCTGGAGGTCCTCAACGGGGTGCGCAGCAACGCCGCGGGGATCCTCCGTTACCTCGAGCGGCGGGCCACGGCGGGACCGGCCGCATGACCGAGCAGCCCGCCTCCGCTGCGCCTCCCGGGGGAACCGCCGCCGAGCTCGACCCGGGCGCCGTGCCGGCGGAGCCGCTGATCAAGCCCGGGCCGGGCCTCCGGCTGCTCGCCGCGGTCGTTCTCGCCATCCTGGTGGGCGGACTGGTCGGGGGAGCCGCCGCCTGGGCGATCTACCAGCACTACGGACCGGTGGAGCGGATCGTGAACCAGCAGATCAGCGGGTCGTCGGGCAGCCCCGCCCAGACCGTCGGTCAGCTCGCCCTGGCCAACGCCGCCTCGGTGGTCACCATCGCCACCCAGCCCGTGACCCCCGGCGAGCTCGCCGCCGGGACGGCGAGCCTCGTCGATGGCGTGATCGTCAGCGCCGACGGTCTGATCCTCACCAGCGCTCATGCGGTGGAGGACGCCAGCCAGCTTCGGGTGGGGCTGCCCGACGGGCACGGATATGGAGCCGTGATCGCCAAGATCGACGCCACCCACGGTCTGGCCATGCTGCGCATCACCGGGGTGACCGGGCTCACCCCGATCGCCTTCGCGGCCACCCCGCCCGCGGTGGGCGACGAGGCGATCGCGCTCAGCCGCACCGCCTCGGGGGGCCTCAGCGTCGGGGTGGGTGACGTCAGCGCCGTCGGTCTGACGGTGACCACCGACACCAGCGCCGGCCAGTCGGTCCAGGGCGCCGTCAGCATCGACGCGACCGCCGAGCCGGACGCCGACGGCGCCCCGGTGCTCGACAGTGCCGGCAACCTGATCGGGATCGTCGTGACCGTGACCCAGGCGCCGGCCCCGCCCGGTCTCACCGCCCTCTCCCTGAGCGCCGCCAGCTCCCTGCTGACCAGCGTCTCGGGCGGCTCCACCGAGGCTCAGGGGAGCTTCGGGGTCGAGAGCACCTACCTCGACCCCGTCACCGCCGCAGCCGCGAACCTCACCCCGGGGGCGCTGATCGACGCCGTCGACCCGGGGGGACCGGCCGCCACCGCCGGCGTCCAGGTGGGTGACATCGTGACCAGCGTCAACGGGATCCCGATCAACGCCAGCCATCCGCTCGACCCCGCCGGCCTGGGTCTCAGTCCCGGCGACACCGCCGAGCTCACCGTGGTCCGCGGGACCTCCACCCAGACCATCGCCATCACGGTGGGGACGGCGAGCTGATCCCGGTCCGCGTCGGGTACCCGCCCGGCTAAGATCGCTCGGACCGTGGAGATCACCTATCTCGGCCTCTCCTGCATCCGCCTGCGCGGCCACGACGTCCAGGTGCTCGTCGATCCGCCGGCGACGACGCTCCCCGGGCTCGGGCGCACCCCGCCCGACATCATCGTCCGCACCGAGGGCGAGACCGTCTCCGAGCTGCTCCGCCCCCGACCGGGACAGCCGCAGGAGGTCAGCGGCCCGGGGGAGTTCGAGGTGCGCGGGGTCACCGTCCATGGTCTGCCCGCGGGTGCCGTCACGATCATGCGGATCGTGATCGACGAGATCTGCGTCGCCGCGCTGGGCCGGCTCGACCGCCAGCTCACCGAGGACGAGGTCGACGAGCTGGGGCGGGTGGACGTGCTGGCGGTGCCGGTGGGTGGCGTCGACGCGCTCAGCGCCGTGGCCGCCACCCAGGTCGTCAACGCCATCGCACCGGCGATCGTGATCCCGGTTCGGTACCGCAGCGGCGGGGTGGCGGGCACCGGCGATTACGACCCCCTCGACCGCTTCGCCAAGGAGATGGGACTCACCGACGGCGCCCTGCCGGCGCAGCCCAAGCTCAGCCTCACCGGGATCATGGGTGCTGCCGAGGAGACCCGCGTGGTGATCCTCGAGCCGCGGAGTGGCACCTGAGCGACACCGGGCGCGTGTCACCGGCACCGTCGCCTGCTAACATCGGAAAAACCCCGCACCGGGAGGTCTCGACGATGGCCAAGTTCGTGTTCGTGACGGGCGGGGTCGTCTCCTCCCTGGGCAAGGGCATCACCGCCGCCTCCATCGGCACGATCCTCAAGGCGCGGGGACTCCATGTCGGGATGCAGAAGCTCGACCCGTATCTGAACGTCGATCCGGGCACCATGTCGCCGTATCAGCACGGCGAGGTCTTCGTCACCGACGACGGCGCCGAGACCGATCTCGACCTCGGCCACTACGAGCGCTTCGTCGATGTCGCGCTCTCTCAGGCGAGCAACGTGACCACCGGCCGCATCTACGCGAGCGTGATCGCCAAGGAACGGCGCGGCGATTACCTGGGTGGCACCGTGCAGGTCATCCCCCACATCACCAACGAGATCAAGCAGCGGGTCCTGCGGGTGGCCGAGAACGAGCTCCCCGAGCCCGAGGTCGTCATCGTCGAGGTGGGTGGCACCGTGGGTGACATCGAGTCGCTGCCCTTCCTGGAGGCGATCCGCCAGTTCAAGAACGACATCGGTCGCAGCAACGTCTGCTACGTCCACCTCACCCTCGTCCCCTACATCGCCGCCAGCGAGGAGTTCAAGAGCAAGCCGACCCAGCATTCGGTGAACGAGCTGCGCTCGATCGGCATCCAGCCGGATGTCATCGTCGCGCGCAGCGAGCACCCGATCGGCGCCGGCCAGAAGGAGAAGATCGCGCTCTTCGGTGACGTCCCCCTGCGCGCCGTCATCAACGTCCCCGATGCCCGCTCGATCTACGAGGTCCCGCTGATGCTGGAGGCGGCCGGGCTGGGTGACTACATCGTCGAGCTGCTCGGGATCAACGCGGCCCCTCCCGACCTCGCGGACTGGCGCCGGATGGTGGCGCGCATCCAGGCCCCCAAGCCCTCCGTGCGGGTCGCGCTGGTCGGGAAGTACGTGGCCATGCCCGACGCCTACCTGAGTGTCACCGAGGCATTGCGTCACGCCGCCGCGCACTGTGGTGTCGACCTGCACCTGGAGTGGGTGAGCTCCGAGGAGGTGACCCCCGAGCTGGAGCGGCTCGAGGGAGTCGACGGGGTGGTGGTGCCGGGCGGATTCGGTCATCGCGGGATCGAGGGCAAGGTGCTGGCCTCGCGCTTCGCCCGCGAGCACCTGGTGCCCTATCTCGGCCTCTGCCTCGGGATGCAGTGCGCCACCATCGACATAGCCCGCGCGGCGCTGGGCACCGAGGATGTCAACTCCACCGAGTTCAACGCCTTCACCGCCCACCCGGTCATCGATCTGCTCCCCGAGCAGCGCGACATCGAGAACAAGGGCGGGACCATGCGGCTGGGCGTCTACCCCTGCAAGCTGCAGCCGGGGACCCACGCCGCCGCCGCCTACGGCGAGGCGGTCGTCTACGAGCGTCACCGCCATCGCTTCGAGTTCAACAATCAGTATCGGGAGCGGCTCGCCGAGTTCGGCGTCGCCTTCAGCGGCACCTCGCCGAACGGCCGGCTGGTCGAGATCATCGAGCTTCGTGACCACCCCTTCTTCGTCGGCTCGCAGTTCCACCCCGAGTTCCGCTCCCGGCCCGGGAGGCCGCATCCCCTCTTCCGCGAGTTCATGGCCGCGGTCTGCCGGCGGGCGGGCGTGGACACCGAGGCCGTCTCCGCCGAGGTCGGCCCCGTGGCGGAGATGCCGGCAGCGGGCGGTGAGGAGGTCTCCCAGCCGGTGCGGGGTGTGCTGACGGGGCGGGTCGATCCGGCCATGGAGGCGGCAGAGCCCTGACCGCCGCAGAGCACCGGCCCGCTCCGGTCTCCCCCGCACGGTTGAGCCGTGAGCGCCATCGCGGCCTGGAGTTGCTGCGCGCCACCGAGGCGGCGGCGCTCGGGGTGGGACGGTGGCTGGGTCGCGGCGACAAGACCAGTGCCCGCGACGTCGGGGAACGGGCGATGGAGGAGGCCCTGCTCAGCATGCCCTTCGACGGGCGCGTCGTCATCGACGCCGGCGGGGCGGACGACCCCCTCAACCCGGGACGGCGGGTCGGGGTGGGCCGCGATCAGGTGGATCTCGCCATCAACTCCGTCGACGGCGTGAGCCTGGTCGCCAAGGGTCTCTCCCAGGCGCTCTCGATCGCCGCGGCCGCCGAGACCGGCGGGATTGCCACGCCGCCGCCGTGCGCCTACCTCCACAAGCTCGCGGTCGGGCCTCGCGCCCGGGGTGCGATCGACATCGCCGACAGCCCGGAGAACAACCTGCGCCGGGTCGCCTTCGCCATGGACGTGCAGGTCCAGGACCTCACCGTCATGCTGCTCGACCGCCCCCGGCACCAGAGCCTCCTGGAAAGGGTCCGCGCCCTCGGGAGCCGGCTGGTCCTGATCACCGACGGCGACATCGCGGCCGCGTTGATGGCCGCCTGGCCGGGGAGTGGCATCGATGTCCTGATCGGCTCTGGCGGCACCGCCGAGGCGGTGCTGGCCGCCTGCGCCCTCCGCTGCCTGGGCGGGGAGATGCAATGCCGCCCGTGGGTTCGCAACCAGGAGGAGGCCGCGGCGCTCAGCGCCGCGGGCATCGACGCGGAGACCAAGCTCTCCATCGAGGACCTGGTTCCCGGCACCGATGTCGCCGTCGCGGTGACCGGGGTGACCGGGGGCGGTCTGGTGCGCGGTGTCCAGTACCACAACTGGTGGGCGGAGACCCACAGCCTGGTGATGCGCGCTCAGAGCGGGACGGTCCGGGACATCCGGACCAAGCATCACGTCGCCCTCGACCCCCGGGACGCCCACCGCCTGGTCTGAGAGGCGGCGTCCGGGTCGCGGTGACCACCGCGCCGGCGAGGATCAGCTCCGGCGGCGCGCCGCCCTCCAGATGCTGAGCGGAAACAGCAGCGCGATGGCGGCCGGGAGCACCCACCAGCAGGGGATCGGGCTGCGACTGAGGGCGTCGGTCACGGCGATGGCGCCGGCCAGGCCCAGCGCGACCCACCAGTCGTCGCCGATCACCAGGTCGTCGAGGAAGACCAGGAGGGCCCGCAGCCGCCGCGCCATCAGCCGGCCTCGGCGGCGGTCGGCCCGGCCGCGGTGCCACCGGTGCCGGCGCGCCCCTGGCGGCGCAGCCCCTGGGCGAGCCCCAGCCCGAGCAGGGCGATGCCGGGCAGGAGCACGAGCAGGGCCGCGTCCGAGCCGGGCCAGCGCGCCCCGGCCCCCTCGGCCGACCAGAAGGTGCCGAACCCGGTGAGCATCACCCCGACCAGGAACTTCAGGGCGTTCTCGGGCACCCGGGCGAGCGGGGCGCGGACGGCGAAGCCGGCCGCGCCCACCACCAGCGCCGCCGCCCCCGCCGCGATCGCCGCCAGCGCGATGGCGTGCTGGTTGCTCCCGAAGGTGAGCACGATGAAGGCCACCTCCGTCCCCTCGAGGAGCACACCCTGGAACGAGAGGGTGAACCCGTACCAGTCGGGGACGCCCCCCACCCGGTGCGAGGCCGCCTGCCGGGCGCCCTCCAGCCTCGCTCGGTAGATCTCGTCCTCGTCGTGCAGGGCTCTCACCCCGCCGGCGCGGAGCACCGCCTTGCGCAGCCACTGAACCCCGAAGACCAGCAGCAGGGCGCCGATGACCAGGCGCAGAGGCGCGGTCGGGATCCTGGTCAGCGCCGGTCCCAGAGCTGCGACCACCACGGCCAGGAGCGCGAGGGCGGCCACCGCCCCGTATCCGGCCGATCTCCAATCGCGGGCGGTGCCCGCCGCCAGGACGATGGTGGTGGCCTCGACGGCCTCCACCGCGGAGGCGAGGAAGACCGCCAGGAAGAGGGCTCCCGCGCTCATCTCAAGGACTCCCCCGTGGCCGCCCGATCCGCTGCTCCTGATGATGCCCGGCCGGCCGACCCGCGTGGGGCCACCCGGTTCATGCGGCCCGCAGCCTCCGGGCGGCGGCGACCGCCCGGCGCGGTATGTTCCGCCGCGTGCCCCTCGATGCGGCCGTCCATCCCGGGCTGATCCCGCTGCTGGCCCAGCTTCCGGCCCCGGACGCCGCCCTCCTTCGGGGCGCGTACGCCGTCGCCGAACGTGCCCACGCCGGGCAGCCCCGGCGCCAGGGCACGCCGTACATCGATCACCCCGTCGAGGTGACCCTGCTGCTCCACGACCGCCTGGGGGTCACCGACACGGCGATCCTCGCCGCCGCTCTGCTTCACGACGCCGTCGAGGACTCCGACCTCACCGTTGACGATCTGGGCGGCTTCCCGGAACGGACCCGCCAACTGGTCGCGCTGCTGACCGATCCCTTCCCCGAGATGGACCGCGCGCGCCGCCGCACCCATCTCGCCGAGATCTGGAGGGACCCCGACGCCACCCTGCTCAAGGCGGCGGACCGGCTCTCCAACATCGGAGACGTCGTCGCCCACGGCGATCCCGCCTTCACCCGGCGTTACCTCCGCAAGACCCGCCGCGAGATCCTCGGCACCGGGTCCCCGCTCTCGACCCACCCGGTGGCGGCTCCGCTGCTGCGCGCCGCCCTGGAGGCGGCCTCCCGCGGCGGCCGCCCCGTTTGACTTTCTTGGATTACTGAGTAATCATGTAATCCATGAGATTCGAACACCCAACCCGCCCGCACCACCAGCATTCCGCACCGACCCCCGAGCTCACCGACGAGGAGCTGCGGGGATGGTTCACCGGCCGGCTCCCCGACGGGCTGTTCGCCGCGCCGCCGGAGATCACCGGGGATCGTGACGAGATCCTCGTCGTCGGCGAGATCGCGGATGTCCCGCTCGAGGCGGGCGCCGGCGAGGCCGCCCAGGCCACGGCGCGCTCTGCGCGCATCGAGCGGTTCCGGGCGGAGACCAAGGAGGCGCGCATCGCGGTGGCGCGCGATGCCGAGCGGCTCTTCGGCCGGACCATCTCCTGGGGCGCGCGCTGCGGCGACGTCACCCAGCACTTCACCACCCTGGGCGTCCCGGTCATGACCCGGCTGCGGCTCGGCGATCGCAAGGTCCTGGACACCCTGATCGACGCCGGGGTCGCTCGGAGTCGCAGCGAGGCGCTCGCCTGGTGCGTCCGTCTGGTGGCCCGCCACCAGGGTGATTGGATCGAGAGCCTGCGCGAGGCGCTCGCCCAGGTGGAGAAGGTCCGCGACGAGGGGCCGGCCGGCTGAGGCCGCCGGCCCTCGCTCTCGATCAGGGCAGCGGCGCGGGGGTCAGGCCCAGCGGCACCGGCGGGGGCTCGTGAGCCAGCGGTTCGGTGCGGCTGTGCAGCCGGATCAGTGCGGCCAGCGCGAGCAGACCGCTCACCCCGCGGGGCACCGCGAGGTCGCGGCTCTCCCACCGGGTCGCGAACTTCGCCTTGAAGTGGGAGAGGCCGCGGTAGCTGTAGCCGCGGTACCCGCGCTGGTAGAGGCGGGCCCGCACCCTTCGGGCGAGCCCTCCGTCCGGGGCGTCGCCCAGGCTCTCGCGGAAGGGCACCGAGCCCAAGGAGAGCCGCGACAGCCCGGCGCTCCGGGCCCACTCGATGGCGGTCACGATGCAGAGGTCGACGGCGCCGGCCGCCGCGTCGGGGCGGCGGCGGATGAGGTCGAGGGCGATGCCGTCATCACCCATCCGCACCCAGGAGCAGAAGGCGTGGACCCGCCCGCTCTGGTCGCGGGCCACGGTGTACCGGGTGCTGCTGTCCACCACCTCCCGGAGGCGTCCGAGCGAGAAGCCCATCTCGCGCCCGCCGCGCACCTGGAGCCAGTCCCGGGACACCTGCTCCAGCTCGGCCCAGAGCGGGCCCGGAGCCCCGGGGTCGCAGAAGCTGGCCGCCTCCAGGCCGGACCGGCGGGCTCGGGACAGCTCGTGCCTGGCGTCCGCTCGGGCCGGTGAGGCCAGCTCGAATCCCCCGATCTCCACCACCGCCTCCTCACCGAATTTGAGCATGCGGAAGCCGGTCGCTCGATAGGCGGCGCGGAGGCCGGGATCGGTCTGGAAGAAGCAGGGCACCCACCGCTTCCCGGCGCAGAGGCTCAGGAAGGCGGTGAGCGCCATGGTCCGGAAGCCCGGCGCGGTCAGCGGGTCCCCGACCGCCACCGCAACCCCCCATCGGACCTGGTAGCCGATCACCCCGCCACCCACCTGGAGCCCGCTCTTGGCGCCCTCGCCGGCGAAGCAGGAGATGTGGGTGTGGCCGTGGAGCAGCCGCAGCCGCTCCATCTCGCCGGCGTTGCCGGGCGGGGAGAGGACACCGCGGGTCGCCAGGGCGCCGCCCACCTCGAAGCCGATCGCGCCGGCGAGCGCGAGCAGGCCCAGCCAGTCGGCGAGGGGGTTGCCGGGGACCGTGACGCTGAATGCACCGGCCAGCACGGCCACGGTCGCCGCCGCCACGACCGGGCGCGACCGTCGCATGCTGCCCCCGGCCGCGGCCAGCAGCCCCACCACCATCACCGCCGGGCCCAGCGCGTAGCCGATCATCATCGGGCCGTGCGGAGGGGGGGCATGCCCGGCGGCGGCCGCCGCCGCGGCGGCGAGCAGGGGGGTCACGAGCTCACCCCCGGGACCGGGAGCGCTGCACTCGCCACCGCGGGCGGGCCCCCAATCTGAGCGGGAGGGGCGTACCAGGGTGTCGGGCCCCAGATCTGGCCCAGCCAGGTGAGGCTCTGGACCATCTCCGCGCTCCAGGCCACCCAGCCGTGCCCCCCCGGGACCGTCTGGAGGTCGTAGTCCGTCCAGCCGATCGACTTGAGGGTGGCGGCGAAGGCCAGGGTGCCCGGACGGAAGTCGTAGTCCTGGCTCCCCGCCCCGAGGTAGAGGGGCATGCGCTCCGCGGCCGGCACTCCGGCCGCCGTGTAGAGGGGGCTGTTCGCCCGCCAGGCGGTCCCGAAGATCGTCGATCGGCCCACGAAGTACCCCGAGTAGCTGGCCGCCCAGCTGAAGTCGGTGGGGTTGCCGATCGCGAGGTTGACCGCCCCGAAGCCGCCGCTGCTCAACCCGGCGATGCCCCGGTAGGCGGCCCCCAGGGTGCGGTACTGGGAGTCGATGGCGGGGATCACCTGGTCCATCAGCCAGGTCTCGACGTCCCCCTGGGAGCTGTTCCCCCACTCGGTGTCGTTGCTGTACTTCTCGTTGCCGTTGGGCAGGACCGCGATCATCGGGGGGATCGTCCCCTTGGCGATGAGCTGATCGAAGACGCCCTCCACCTGGCCACCGGTGAGCCATTCGCTCTGGTCCCCCGGAGTGCCATGGAGCAGGTAGAGCACGGGCAGCCGGAGGTCGGCATCAGCCGCATAGACGCCGGGTACGTAGACGTCGACCGGGTGGCCGGCGATGGTGAGGTACTGGAGCTCACCGGGAAGCTGGCGCAGCAGGGTCTCGTCCGGCGTGGGGGAGGCGACCACCGGGGCGGTCCCTCCGTCCGGGGTCGGGGTCGGCGCCACGGCGGCGAGGGCGGGCCCGGTTCTCACGTTGTAGTCGCGGAGTGCCGAGAGCGGGCCGACCTGGAGGGCGGTCAGGGCCGCGCCGGTGGCGGCCACCACCAGGACGATCACCAGGGCGATGACCGGCCACAGCCGGCGCCGCCGCAGCAGCCCGGGGATGCGGGCGGCGTCGCGGGCGAGGCCGAGCCCCAGTGCGGCGCCGACGATCACGCTGAGGGCGGCGAGCAGCAGCATGCCCAGCGGCTGGAGGATCCAGCCGGCCACATTCTCGGTGTATCGGAGCCCCGGTGTCCCCGGCGCGTTCGCCGCCCGGATCAGGAAGGGGACGATCTGGATGGCCACGAACCCGACCAGGCCCCCGACGCGGGTGGGCCCAGGGCGCCGCGAGGCGGCCCCGATCGCGGCGGTGGCGAGCAGCGCCAGGACCAGGGCGGAGAGGAGATAGGCTCTCTCGTCGTCCATCCCCTGGGCCACGAACCACTGCTCCAGTCCCGACCCCAGGAGCCAGTCGAGAAGGACGCAGAGGGCGGCCGCGCCCGCGGCCGCGACCACCGTCAGGTGATCGCCGGCCAGCTGGAGCGGTCCCGACAGCGATCGCCGGACCAGAGCGAGCGGGGGAGCAGGCCCGCTGGGCCACCCGCACGACCGCGGCGCCCGCCGATCCGAGGCCGTGGCCGGCCGGGCCGAGGAGTCGTCTCGTCGCCCCCAGCGCCTGCGCGGTGGCGCGTCGCGGGAGCGATACGGACGGGAGGTCGGAGCCCATGTGGCTGTGTGTCCCCTGGCCCGATGCGGATGGAGGACGTCCGGTCCGCGCCGGCCGTCGCAGATGTATACGTGGAAGTCGGAGCCGCCGTTACGTTAGCCGGGAGGGTGGTGGGTGCCGTGGGCCTCCCGGTTAAGGAGAGGTGGTGATCTCCCGCTCTTCTTACGTCGGGGTCGCGGCGGTTGTTCCTCCTCCCGGACGGCGCCCGGGCGGCCCCTCGCCCCACCGCCGGAGGCGGCCGCCCGGTGACAATGGCCGCGTGCGCCTCTGCGTCGCCCGTCCGGACGGCTCGATCGAGATCCGCGATGGCCTGCGGCCGGCCGCGAGGTCGGGCCGCCGGCTGGTTCCGCTGACCCCTGCGGACGTCATCCCCGTGCCGGAGGGCGCCACCGTGGCCCACCTCCCCGGGCGGCGTGCCCTCGGCCTCGGCCCGCGGGGGGGCCCGGTCGAGCTGGACCGCCGCTGGGCGCCGGTCGCCGCCATCCTGCCGGTCGGCTACCTGAGGACCCTGGTGCCCGCCTCCCGGCCGGCTCCGGACAGCCCGCGCCTCCCCCTCTTCGGCTACGCCGCCGTCGCCGAGCGGAATGGGGAGCTGGTGGTGGCGGCGCTCGGGACCGATGCGTTCGAGTGGTGGCAGCCGCGGCATCACGGGACGGCCGGGCTGCCCGAGGCGGTCGACGCCGCCCGCCACGCCCTCCCGGGCAACCGTCTGGTCGACCACCTCGCCCGCTGCGCTCTCGAGTACCGCTGCTACACGGCGCAGAACACCTTCTTCCGGCGCTACGAGGGGGCCCTGCCCGCGTCTCCCGCCTGCAACGCCGACTGCCTCGGCTGCATCTCGCTGCAGAGCGACGGCGCGGTGCCCTCCCCGCAGGAGCGCATGGGCTTCGCGCCGACGGTGGCGGAGCTGGCCGGGCTCGCCGGCCACTTCCTGGAGGGGGACGAGGCCGCCATCGTCTCGTTCGGCCAGGGGTGCGAGGGGGAGGCGCTGACCCGCGGTCGCGCCGTCGTCGAGGCGACCGCGGCGATCCGCGCCGGCCACCCTGCCGCGACCATCCACGTCAACACCAACGGCAGCCGTCCGCGGGTCCTGGAGCGGATGGTCGCGGCCGGCTGCAACAGCGTCCGGATCAGCGCCATCTCCTTCACCGAGAGCGTCTTCCGTGCCTACTACCGGCCGGTCGGCTACGGGCTCGAGGAGGTGCTCGAGTGCGGGCGGTTGATGCGGCGGGCCGGAGGTCAGGTCTGCCTCAACCTGCTCGCCTTCCCCGGGGTCACCGACACACCGTCGGAGCTGGAGGCGACCATCGCCGCCTGCGCGGAGATGGGCGTGGACCAGATCCAGTGGAGGAGCCTCAACGTCGATCACGACTGGCTGATCGCCGAGCTGCCCCCGATGGAGGAGGGGATGGGGATGGCCGCCGCCATGGAGGTGGTCCGGCGCCGGCTGCCCGGGGTCGCCCACGGCAACTTCACGCGCCCGGTCGCCTTCGCGGGCTGATCGACGTGGCACGGATGACGGGGGCGCGGCGCGCCCTCGCCGCGGCCCCCTGCTTCGGCTCGGGGTCCCCGTGGTATCCTCGGCCCGTTCCCTCCCCCCAGAAACGAGCCTGTCCATGAAAGCTGCCCTGCACCCCGAGTTCCACACCGACGCGGTCGTCACCTGCGTCTGTGGCAACACCTTCCTGACCGGCTCGACCCTCCGGGAGCTGAAGACCGAGGTCTGCTCGGTCTGCCACCCCTTCTTCACCGGCACCCAGAGGATCGTCGACACCGGCGGTCAGGTGGAGCGCTTCCGCCGCCGGGCGGCGGCCCGCACCGTTCCCCGCTGACGCCGGCAGGTCCGCTCCGGACGCTCGGGTCCCGGGCCCTCCGCTCCCTTTCGATTGGCGAGCCCGCTCCGATCGCCGAGTACGATGGGCAGAGTGAGAGCACGCCGTCCGTCCGCCGGTGACATCCTGCTCACCGCGGCGCTCAACGCCGCCGCGGCGCCGCCGGCGACCTTCTTCTACGGTGGCCAGGCGGTGATCGAGGGGGTCCTGATGCGGGGCCGGGGCCACTACGCGGTGGCGGCGCGCCGCCCCGACGGTGCCATCACCATCCTCTCCGAGCGGCTCCGCTCCCGGGTCTACACCGGGCGCCCGTGGTCGCTTCCCCTCTTTCGCGGGGCCGCGTCGCTCTGGGAGATGCTGGCCCTCGGGATGCGGGCCCTGCAGTGGTCGGCCAACGTCCAGCTCGGCGAGGACGTGGAGCTGAGCCCGGGCGCCATGCGGATGACCATCGGGGTCTCCCTCGTATTCGGGCTCGGCCTCTTCATCGGCCTGCCCCTGGCGGCGTCAGCGCTGCTCGGCCATGGCGCGCCCCAGTCGGTGGGCTCGGTGCTGATCGAGGGGGTCGCGCGCGCCGCCATCCTGCTCGGCTACCTCTTCCTGATCGGACGGCTGGGCAACGTCCAGCGCGTCTTCGAGTATCACGGCGCCGAGCACAAGGCGATCAACTGCCTGGAGTCCGGCGCCGCGGTCGAGGTCGCCAACGTGCGCCGCGCCAGCCGTCTCCACCCCCGCTGCGGCACCGGGTTCCTGGTGGTGGTGGCGCTGGTGAGCGTGATCGTCTTCGCACCCCTCGGCGGGCTCTTCTGGCCGATCCGGATCGCCTGCCAGGTCGCCCTCATCCCGCTCGTCGCCGGGGTGGCCTACGAGGTGATCCGTGGCCTGGCCCGCATCCGCGACAGCCGCTTCGGCCGGATCGCGCTGGTGCCGGTGCTGGCCGCCCAGCGGCTCTCCACCCGGGAACCCGACGACGCGCAGATCGAGGTGGCGATCGCCGCCCTGGCCGCCGCGCGCGCCGGCGAGGATGCCGGGGTCGGAGAGTTTCACGCCGCCGTCCCCTGAGGGGCCGGGGAGCTCCACCCCGCCGTCTCCCGCGGGTCGGGCCGGCCCCCGCCCGCACGGCGGGGCCGCGTGGGCCACAATCCCCTGAGCCATGGACAGCCTGGAAGGGCGGCTCGCCGCCATCGCCGACCGCTACCGGGAGCTGGAGACCGAGCTCTCCGATCCCGACATCTGGTCCGACCAGCAGCGGGTGCAGCACCTCTCCCAGGAGCGGGCCCGCCTCAGCGAGGTCGTCGAGACCTCGCGCCGGCGGCACACCGCGCTCACCGCGGCCGATCAGGCCGCCGAGGCGGCGCGCGGCGAGCACGACCCGGAGATGATCGGCCTCTTCGAGGAGGAGGAGCGCATCCAGCGCGAGGCCGTCGAGGCCGCCGATGCCGAGCTCCGGCGCCTGCTGGTGCCCCGCGACCCCAACGATGATCGTGACGTCATCGTCGAGATCCGGGCCGGCACCGGCGGCGACGAGGCCGGACTCTTCGCCGCCGACCTGCTCCGCATGTACGGCCGCTACGCGGAGCGCCGGCGGTGGTCGATGGAGCTGATCAGCGAGAGCCCGTCGGGGGCGCGCGGCGTCAAGTCGGTCGTCGTCGAGGTCCACGGTCACGGTGCCTACTCCCGGCTCAAGTTCGAGTCCGGCGTCCACCGGGTGCAGCGGGTCCCCGAGACCGAGGCCAAGGGCCGGATCCACACCTCGGCGGCGAGCGTGGTGGTGCTCCCCGAGCCCGACGAGGTGGAGGTCAGCATCGACGAGAACGACCTGAAGGTCGACGTCTACATGAGCACCGGCCACGGCGGCCAGAGCGTCAACACCACCTACTCGGCGGTCCGGATCACCCACCTGCCGAGCGGCCTGGTGGTCACCTGCCAGGACGAGAAGTCGCAGATCAAGAATCGGGCCAAGGCGCTCCGGGAGCTGCGCGCCCGCCTCTACGACATCGCCCAGGCGGAGCGCGACGCCGAGCTCCGCGGCACCCGCCGCTCGATGGTCGGGACCGGCGACCGCAGCGAGAAGATCCGCACCTACAACTTCCCGGAGTCGCGGGTCACCGACCACCGCATCAACCTCACCCTCTTCCAGCTTCCCCGGATCATGGAGGGCGACCTGGACATGCTGGTCGATCCCCTGCTGCAGGAGGACGAGGCCCGGCGGCTGCTCGAGCAGGACGGGGTGGCCGGCTGAGGGCTCACCGGCGACGCGACCCTCGGGGGCCGCGGTCGAGGTGCGGCGGGCCGCCCGGCGCAGCGGACCCGTGACCTAGGGTGACGTCCCCGCGCCCAGCCTCCTGGCCCGTCGCGGCTCGACCACCGGCAGCACCAGGAAGATCCCGGCCACGAAGTAGACGACGAACATCCCGAACACCACCGGGTAGCCGCCCAGCTCGCCGAGGATCCGGCCTCCCGCGTTGAAGTGGTCGAGCACCGGTCCGGCGATGAAACGGGCGATGATCCCGGACCCCGCGGTCGCGATGTTGGAGAAGCCGAGGAAGCGGCCGGTCTCGGCGGGCGGGATCAGGTCGATCATGAAGGCCCAGTCGACGGTGAGGAAGCAGCCGATCCCGATCCCGATCGGCACCCCGAACCAGAGCACCTGGGCCAGCCCGCGGGGTATTCCGAGCAGCGAGGCGACCGGCGATGTCATCGCGGCGGGCAGCAGCGCGTAGTGGGAGAAGACCAGGCCCAGGGCGCCCACCGCCCCGAGGATGGCGCAGACGACCACCATCGGCTTGCGCCCCCAGCGGTCGGAGAGGCGGGCCGCCGGGTAGCAGATGGCGATCGCCAGGACCACGATGATCGCCAGCAGGTAGGTGGTGGCGGCGTTGGCATGGTCGGTGCTGTGCGGGTAGAAGACGTCCTTGAAGAAGAACTGCGCGTAGGTCTCGAGCCCGACCACCCCCATCAGGATCAGCAGCCGTGACCCCATCAGCCAGAGGAAGTCGCCGTGGCGGCGGGGGCTGATCCGGAAGGTGCCGACGGTGATCTCACCGATCGACATGCCGAGGCTGCCGTCGGCCCGGCCGCGGTCGGGGACCAGGGTGACCGTGAGCACCATGCTCACCACCAGCATCGCCGCCATCGCGAAGAGGGCGGCCCCGTACTGGCCGCTGGCGGTGAAGATGCCGGTGACCAGGAAGCCGATCAGGGTGCCCACCAGGTTGCCCATCCCGTAGAAGGCGCCGAACTTGCCGAAGTCCTTCTCCGGGACGGCGTCGGGACCGAGCCCCTGGTAGGGCGCCTGGGCGGTGTTGGAGGCGACCTGGAGCAGGAAGTAGACGATCAGCAGCCAGAAGTAGACCCCGACGAAGGCCATGATCACGAGGAAGAGCGAGGAGCCCAGCGCACCGCCGGCGATGTACGGGCGCCGCCGCCCCCAGCGCAGCCGGGTCCGGTCGGAGAGGGCGCCGACCACCGGCTGCCAGACCACCGCCACCAGGGTCCCGAAGCCCTCGAGCGCGGAGAGCGCCGTCCCCTGGTGGGCCTGGCCCACCATCCGGGTGATGACCGGCGGGAGCACCTGGGCGCCGAGGGCGTTCCAGAGCCAGCCGATCGCGACCCAGTAGATGCTGAGCAGGGTGAGCCTGCGCACCCCGACGCTCTCCCAGGCGCCTCCGCGCCGGGAGGCGATCGCGACGTCGGCGCTCGCCATCCCGCGACTCTACGGCGCGGTCCAGGGGTGGGGTGAACCGGCTGCTATCGCCTGCACAACCCGCCGCCCCGATACAGTCCGCTGATGGCCACCACGACCCCCGGCAGCCCGGCGGGCGCTCGCACCCTCCTCGAGGTGGTCCGCCTCTCCACCGCCTACCTCAACGACCACGGCAGCAACTCGGCCCGGCTCGACGCCGAGCTGCTGGTGGCGCACGCGCTGGGGATCGCCCGCCTGGACGTCTACCTGCAGTACGACCGCCCCCTGGACGACCCCGAGCTGGGCGCCATCCGCGAGCTGCTGCGCCGGCGGGGGAGGGGAGAGCCGGTCGCCCACCTGACCGGCCGCCGCGAGTTCCACGGTCGCAGCTTCCGGGTGACCCCGGACGTGCTGATCCCCAGGCCCGAGACCGAGAGCCTGGTGGAGCGGGCGCTGCTGGCAGCCCGGGAGCGGAGCGGCCCGCTGCGCATCGCCGACCTCGGCACCGGCAGCGGCTGCCTCGCCATCAGCCTCGCCTGCGAGCTGCCGGCGGCGACCGTGATCGCCGTCGACCTCAGCCCCGCGGCCCTGGCGGTGGCGGCCGGCAACGCCGAGGCCCTGGGGGTCGCCGACCGCGTCCTCTTCGTCGAGGGGGGCTGGGTGGACGGGCTGGTCGCCGACCTCGACCTGGTGGTGAGCAACCCGCCCTATGTGACCACCGCGGAGATGGACGAGCTGCCCCGCGACGTCGGCTTCGAGCCCCGGCTGGCCCTCGACGGGGGGCCCGACGGGCTCGATCCCTACCGTCTTCTGCTGCCCGCGGTGGCGGAGTTCTCCCCCCGGGCGTGGTGGGTTGGCCTGGAGGTCGACAGCCGCCGGGCCACGGCCGTCGCCGGGATCGCCGGCGCGCTCTGGCCCGAGGCCGGGGTCAGCATCACGGCCGACCTGGCCGGCCGCCCCCGGGTCGTCGAGATCCGTCTCGGGCCGGCGCGATGACGATCGACGAGGCGGTCGCCGCGATCCGGGCCGGCGATGTGGTGGTGGTCCCCACCGATACCGTCTACGGGCTGGCCGCTGATCCGTCGAACCCGGCGGCGGTCGAGCGCATCTACGCCATCAAGGGGCGGCCGCCGGGCCTTGAGTTGAATCTGCTGGCAGCCTCCATCAGCGAGCTCGACGGGCTGGTGGAGATGGACGCCGTCGCCCGCGCCCTGGCCGGCGCATTCTGGCCGGGCCCGCTCTCCATGGTCTGCCCGGTGGGCGGGCGGCGGCTCGCCGTCCCCCGCTCCGGCGCCACCCTGATGGTGCGTCTCCCCGGCCACCTCCTCCTCCGCGGCCTGCTCGCCGCGACCGGCCCGGTCGCCTCGACCAGCGCCAACCGGCATGGCGCGCCCCCTGCTCGCAGCGCCCCCGAGGCCCGGCTGACCCTGGGGGGGGACGTCGCCGGGGTGGTCGACGGGGGTCCCAGCATCGGGATGGCCTCGACTATCATCGACCTGTCGTCGAGGCCTCCGCGCCTGCTGCGGGAGGGGCCGATCACGTCGATCGCTCTCCGTCCGTACATCGGAGGCGCCACCCCCGCACGCAGGAGGGAAGCCGGGACGTGACCGAGCAGACCGTCGAGTCGCCCGCCCGCATCGCCGTCCTCCCCCCCGGCACCGCTCCCGGCTCCTTCGCGGAGAAGCCGCGCCTCCGCGCCACCGACCCGGAGGTGGCCGGCCTCCTGGACCAGGAGCTGCGCCGTCAGGAGGAGACCCTCGAGCTCATCCCCTCCGAGAACCTGGCCTCGCCCGCGGTCCTCGAGGCGCTCGGCTCCTGGCTCAACAACAAGTACGCGGAGGGCGTGCCCGGCAAGCGCTACTACGGCGGCTGCCAGGTGGTCGACCAGGTCGAGGACCTCTGCCGCCGCCGGGCCCGGGAGCTCTTCGGCGCCGAGCACGCCAATGTCCAGCCGCACTCGGGCTCGCAGGCCAACATGGCCGTCTACGCCTCGGTCCTCCAGCCCGGGGACACGGTGCTGGGGATGGCCCTCGACCAGGGAGGCCACCTCACCCATGGCTCCCCGGTCAACTTCAGCGGCCGTCTGTACCACTTCGAGCCGTACTTCGTCTCCGAGACCACCGGCCGGCTGGAGATGGACGAGGTCCGCCGCCGCGCCGAGGAGGTGCGCCCCAAGCTCATCGTCGCCGGCTACAGCTCCTATCCGCGATTCCTCGACTTCGCCGCCTTCCGGGAGATCGCCAACTCGGTGGGGGCGCTGCTGATGGTCGACATGGCCCATTTCGCCGGGCTGGTGGCGGGTGGCGCGCATCCCTCCCCCGTGCCGTACTGCGACTTCGTGACCTTCACCACCCACAAGACGCTGCGCGGCCCCTGGGGCGGGCTGATCCTCTGCCGGGGGCAGTACGCCGAGGCGATCGACAAGGCGGTCTGCCCCGGCATCCAGGGCGGCCCGCTGCTCCACGCCATCGCGGCCAAGGCGGTGATGTTCCACCAGTGCGCTCAGCCCGAGTTCCGGGCCTACGCGGCCCAGGTGGTCACCAACGCCGCCGCCCTGGCCGCGGGCCTGCTCGAGCGCGGCTGCGTGCTCACCACCGGGGGCACCGACAACCATCTGATGGTCATCGACCTGCGGCCCTTCGGGCTGCGCGGGCGGGCCGTCCAGTCGGCCTTCGACGAGGTCGGCATCACCCTCAACGCCAACGCGTTTCCCGGCCACGGCGGGACGCCGTACAACCCCAACGGGGTCCGGCTGGGGACGCCGGCGGTGACCAGCCGGGGGATGCGCGAGGCCGAGATGGATCAGATCGCGGGCCTGATCCACCTCATGCTCAGCCGGTTCGAGGACCAGGCGGTGCGGGCCGATGTCCGCCGCCGCAGCCTCGAGCTCTGCGGTCGCTTCCCGCTGCCATACCGGACGCCGTGAGCCCCGGGTCCGCCTGGCTCAGCGCCCTCCCGCCCTTCCTGCTGGCGGCGGCGGTCTGCGCCGCGGCGGTACCCCTCTCGATGCTGCTGGCCCGGCGGGTCGGCGCGGTCGCCCAGCCCGACGCGGAGCGCCACCTCCACGCGGTGCCAACCCCCCGGCTCGGGGGCCTGGCGATGCTGCTCGGCTACGTGGTGGCGGTGGCGGCCTTCGGCGGCCACGTCCAATCCCGCTGGCCCCTCTTGGCGGTGGCGGGGACCGTGACCCTGGTGATGGCGGCCGACGACATCCTCGATCTCGCCTGGTGGCAGAAGCTGGTGGTGGTGGTGGGTGCCGGGGTCGCCTTCGTCGCCCTCGGGATCAGCATCACCTCGATCGACCTCCCCGGGATCGGCATGGTCAACCTGGGGTTGCTGGCCCTGCCGCTCACCGTGCTCTGGGTCGCCGGCATGCAGGTGTCGGTCAACTTCATGGACGGCGCCGACGGGGTCGCCGCCGGCGTGGTGGCGATCGTCGCCCTGGTGGCGATGCTGGCCGCCATCAACCGGATCGTGGTGCCCGGTGACCTCCAGTCGGGCGTGGTGATCCTGAGCGCGGCCCTGATGGGGGTGTGCGCCGGGTTCCTGATCTTCAACCTTCCCCCGGCCCGGACCTTCATGGGCGACACCGGGAGCCACTTCCTCGGCGTGGTGCTGGCCGCCATCACCATCGTGGGAATCGCCAAGGTGGCGGTCGGTCTCTCCATCCTGGTCCCGCTGATCGCCCTCGGCCTGCCCATCAGCGACACCGCCTGGGCGATCGTGCGCCGGCGTCGGGCGGGGCTCAGCCCCACCACCCCGGACGCCGGCCACCTCCACCATCGCCTGCAGGCGCGGGGGATGACCCCGATGGAGACGGCGCTCACCTTCTACTTCACGACCGGGGTGCTCGGCTGCCTGGGGCTCGCCATCTTCGGCCATCGCACCATCCTCGATGTCGCCATCGGCCTCTGCGCGATCGGGCTGGTCACCACCTTCTGGCGCAATCGGCGCCGGCTGCAGCGGCTGGAGCGCAGCCGGCCGCCGCTCCCCGGCGACCCGGACCCCCGGGTGGCGATCACCGGCCGGGGGACGGTCCGGGAGCCGAGCGCAACGCCGGGCGATCGCGACTGACCCCGGACCGGCGCGCGTCTCCACCGGCGGTGCCGCCCGCCCGCCCTCCGGCCGTCTGGGGACCACCGGCACTGGTGAAAAGTGGCGGAAAGGCCTGTAGTCTGATGCCCATGGGACCGGTCGACTGGGGCGCGGGGCGGCCAGGAGTCCCCCTGTGCTAAGTTGCGGCCGTGCTCGCCTACCTGAGCGGGGCCGGGCTGGAATTCGGCTTCGCGGTGACGACGGCAAGCTCTTCGGGCCGTGCCGTCGCGCCTGCCGTCATGCCGGCTGACCCCGACCCCGGCCTCTCCGGGACCCAGCTGATCGGCCTCGGGGTCTACCTCGCTGTCGCCTTCGTCGTCCCGCTGATCGCGGGGCTGCTGGTCGACCAGCTGGCCCACGTCAGTCCCGCCGGCCTGCTGCTCGGGCTGCTGGTCGGGATCGTCGCCGCGGCCCTCGGGCTCCGGGCCCAGCTCCGGAGGTACCTCTGATGATGCCCGGCGCGGCCACCCCGGCCGCCGGGGTCACCACCGCACCGCGCCATGCTCTCAACGTCACCGCGGTGGCCTGCGCCGGGATGGCGGTGGTGGCCCTGGTGGTGGCCGCCGCCCTGGGCCAGGCCCTCGCCGGCGTGGCCCTGGCGCTGGGCCTCCTGCTCGGCGCCGGCAACGGGTTCCTGGCGGTCCGCCTGCTCGGCCTCGGAGCCGCCTTCGCGGCCACCAGCCTGCTGCGGCTGCTCATCCTCACCATGCTCGCCATCGCCAGCGGCTTCGTGCTCGGCTGGGACCGGGCGATCCTGGTCGCGGCCGGCATGGCGGTGGCTCAGCTGGTCCTCTCCGGCGCCTCTCTCCGCGAGGTGCTGCGCGCCCGATGATCATCCCGATTGCCGGCCTGCTCCTCGCCGACGCCCCTCCCGGCACCCATCCCACCATCAGCATCTGCGGCGGCGGCGGCTTCCTCTGCACCTACGACCTGGACACTCTCATCTCCGCGGGGATCGCGGTGGTGGTGACCCTGGCCATCGGTCTGATCCTGGCCCGGACGGTCCGGAGCGGCAAGCCGGGGCGGCTTCAGATGGTCTTCGAGCTCCTGCTCAGCTACGTGCGCAACCTGATCCGCGACACCGTGGGCGCCGACGCCCCGGCCTTCGTCCTGCCCCTCGCGGCCACCATCGGCTTCTTCATCCTGGTCGCCAACTGGCTCGACTTCTTTCCGCTCCAGCAGCCGGTGGAGCCGGCCAACGCCGACCTCAACCTGCCCCTCGCGATGGGCCTGATCGTCTTCCTGCTGAGCCAGGCCTACGCGGTCAGGGTGCGCGGCGTGGGAGGGTATTTCCGCCACTACCTGCGCGCCCCCTTCCCTCCCCTGACCATCATCGAGGAGCTGGTCAAGCCCATCACCCTGGCCCTCCGACTTTTCGGGAACATCTTCGCCGGGGTGGTGATGATCTACCTGCTGGGCTCGCTCTTCGAGGCGTGGTTCGGCGCCTCCGTGCTCCTCACCGCGCTGTCGCCGATCGCGATCATCGGCATGACAATCTGGAAGCTGTTCGATGTCCTCTTCATCGGCACCATCCAGGCCTTCATCTTCATGCTGCTCACGATCATCTACTTCGGCCAGGCCCGCGAGGGGGTCGGAGAAGAGGGCCAGGAGGCCCACAGTTCCGCCTAAAGCACCACAGGAGAGTTGGACCCGATGCCACTGCTAGCCGCCGCCACCGCTGTGAGCGCCCACTCGATCATCCTGGCCGGGGCGCTGATCGCCGCCGGTCTGGCCCTCGGCGGGGGCGCCATCGGCGCCGCCATCGGTGACGGGCTGGCCGGCAACGCCACCATCCAGGGCACCGCCCGGCAGCCCGAGGCCCAGGGCCGCCTCACCGTGATCATGTTCCTGATCGTCGGGCTGGTCGAGGCGATGTACTTCATCAACCTGGTGCTGGGCTTCTTCTTCATCGTCAGCTACGGCGCCCAGACCAAGTAGCGACCCGCGATGCTCGCCTCCGCCTCCCTGCTGTCCGTCAACGGGACCCTGATCGCCGAGGCGATCGCCTTCCTGCTCATGGTCCTGATCCTCTGGCGCTGGGTCTATCCGACCGTCATCCGGATGGCCGAGCAGCGCGAGCGGGCGATCGAGGCCGGCCTCCAGCAGGCCCAGGAGGCCGAGAAGCGGCTGTCCGACGTCCGCGTGCAGGTGGAGAAGCTCCTCGAGGATGCCCGCACCCAGGCCCGTGAGATCGCCGACCGCGCCCATCGCTCCGCCGCGGCCGAGGCGGAGCTCACCCGGGCCACGGCCCGGCACGAGGCCAAGATGTTCGCCGAGCAGGCGCGCACCGACATCGCCGCCGAGCGCGAGCGGGCGCTCCGCGAGCTGCGCACCCAGGTCGGTGCCCTGGTGGTCGCCGCGGCGGCCCGGGTGCTGGGGGATGCGATGGACCCCGAGACCCACCGCAAGCTGATCGACCGTTCCCTCCACTCCCTGGAGGATCCGCCCCGATGACGGCGCCCCGGGAGCCGCGCTGATGGCCTCGGCGCTCGCCCGCCGCTACGCGGAGGCCTGCTACGACGTCGCCCGCGAGCGGGTCGGGGTCGAGCCGATCAGCGCCGACCTGGCGCGGGCCCGGGAGATCCTCGGCGATCCCCGGGTGCGGGCGGTGATGGCCAACCCCCGGGTGACCATCGCCGAACGGAGCGATGCGCTGACCGGCCTGCTGGCCGGGCTCTCCGCCCCGGCCCGCAACCTGGTCATGCTCCTGGTCACCCACGGGCGCTTCCGGCTCCTCGACGAGGTGGTCGACGAGTACCGCCGCCTGGTCGATGAGGCGAGCGGGGTGCTCCGGATCGTGGTCAGGTCGGCGGTGCCCCTCGACCGGGCCGCGTCGCGGCGGATCGAGGGTGTGCTCGCGGTCCGGTTCGGACGGTCGGTGCGGATCGAGGCCGTCCACGACCCCGAGATCATCGGCGGGCTGGTGATCGGCATCGGCGACCGGGTCATCGACGACAGCGTCCGCAGTCATCTTCAGCAGCTCCAGGCCGCCACGGCCTGATCGGAGGTCAGGGACAGCTTCAGCCATGGCAATACGCAGTGACGAGATCGGCGACATCCTGAAGCGGCGCATCGCGAGCTTCGATTCGGCCGTGGTGGAGGCCAGCGAGGGCGTGGTGACGTCGGTCAGCGACGGCATCGCCCGCATCTACGGCCTCGACGAGGCGATGTCCGGCGAGCTGCTCGCCTTCCCCGGCCCCGACGGGCAGGGCTCCGTGCTCGGTCTGGCCCTCGACCTGCGCGAGGACGGCGTGGGCGCGGTCATCCTCGGGCCCTACGAGCACCTCCAGGAGGGGGACACCGTCCGCACCACCGGGCGCATCGCCGAGGTTCCGGCCGGCGAGGCGGTCATCGGTCGCATCGTCGACGCGCTCGGCCAGCCGATCGACGGGCGGGGGCCGCTGGAGACCACGGACACCATGCCCCTGGAGCGGATCGCGCCCGGGGTGCTGCTCCGCCAGGGGGTCACCGCCCCGCTCCAGACCGGGATCAAGGCGATCGATTCCATGTTCGCGATCGGACGGGGCCAGCGCGAGCTGATCATCGGCGACCGCCAGACCGGCAAGACCGCGATCGCGCTCGACACCATCATCAACCAGAGGGGCGGCGACGTCGTCTGCATCTACGTCGCGGTGGGCCAGCGGGCCTCCACCGTGGCCCAGGTGGCCGCCACCCTGCAGCAGTTCGGGGCGATGGAGTACACGACCATCGTCGCCGCCACCGCCGCCGACCCCGCACCGCTGCAGTACATCGCCCCCTACGCGGGCTGCGCCATGGGCGAGTGGTTCATGCAGAAGGGACGGCATGCGCTGATCGTCTATGACGATCTCAGCAAGCACGCCGACGCCTACCGTCAGCTCTCCCTGCTGCTGCGCCGGCCGCCGTCGCGCGAGGCCTACCCGGGCGACGTCTTCTACCTCCACAGCCGGCTGCTCGAGCGCTCGGCCCGGATGTCCGACGAGCAGGGCGGCGGCACCTTCACGGCGCTCCCGGTCATCGAGACCAAGGCCAACGACGTCTCCGCCTACATCCCGACCAATGTCATCTCGATCACCGACGGTCAGATCTACCTGGAGACCGACCTCTTCAATGCCGGCACCCGGCCCGCGATCAACGTCGGGCTCTCGGTCTCGCGGGTCGGTTCGGCCGCTCAGACCAAGGCGATGAAGCAGGTCGCCGGCCAGCTCAAGCTCGACCTCGCCCAGTACGGCGAGCTCAAGGCCTTCTCCCAGTTCGCGGCCGATCTCGACAAGCGCACCCGGGCCACCCTGGAGCGTGGTCAGCGCATGACCGAGCTGCTCAACCAGCCCCAGTACGAGCCGGTTCCCTTCGGGCGTCAGGTGATGGCGATCTTCGCCGGCACCCACGGCTATCTCGACGACGTCCCGGTCGACCGGGTCAGCGACTTCGAGCGCGCGCTGCTCCGCTTCCTCGAGCAGGACCACCCCGAGCTGGAGCGGGAGATCATCGCCAGCTCGACGGTGTCCGACGTGCTGGAGGCGAAGCTGCGTGCCGCCATCGAGGACTTCAAGAAGGGCTTCGCATAGTGGTCGCCTCCTGATGCCCAGCCTGCGCGACCTCCGCCGCCGCATCCGCACCGTCGCCAACACCCAGAAGATCACCAAGGCGATGGAGCTGGTGGCCGCCTCCAAGCTGCGCCGTGCCCAGGAGCGGATGCAGAACGCCCGCCCCTACGCCGACGAGCTGAGCGGGGTGATGGCGGAGCTGATGGCCCGCAACGCCGGGTATCAGCATCCGTACCTGGCGGTGCGTCCGGTCAAGCGGCGCTGCCTGATCCTGGTCACCAGCGATCGCGGGCTGGTCGGAGCCCTCAACAGCAACAGCATCCGGGTCGCGCTGCGGGAGTCGGCGGGCGGCGGCGTGCCGGTCGCGGTGGTCACCATCGGGCGCCGCGGCCGCGACGCGATGCGCCGGTTGCGCCGCGACCTGGTCGGCGACGTCAGCAACTACGGGGACCGTCCGACCCTCGGCACGGTTCTGCCCGCGATCCGGATCGCGATGCAGCAGTACGAGCAGGGCGAGTGCGACCAGGTCGACCTCGTCTACGCGCGCTTCCTGAGCGCCGGGCGCCAGGAGGCGACCCTCCAGCGCGTCCTCCCGGTCGAGCCGCCCGCCGCGCCCTCGGGCCGGCTGGTCGCCGACTTCGAGTACGAGCCGGACACCCCCGAGGTGCTCGACGCCCTGCTGCCCCGCTACGTCGAGGCCCAGGTCTACCGGGCCGTCCTGGAGAACCTGGCCAGCGAGCAGGCGGCCAAGGTCATGGCCATGCACAACGCCGAGGAGAATGCCGGCGACCTGATCCTGAGCCTCACCCTCACCGCCAACAAGGCCCGGCAGGCCAGCATCACCACCGAGTTGATGGAGGTGGTCAGCGGGGCCACCGCCCTCGAGGCCTGAGCGAGCGCATCAAGGAGTCATCGGACAAATGCCAGATCCGGAGAAAGTCACCAGCACGGGCCGGGTGGTCCAGGTCATGGGGCCGGTCGTGGACGTCTCCTTCGCCGGCGGCCGTCTCCCGCGCACCTACGACGCCCTGGAGATCGCCCGCCCCGAGGGCGCCCGGCTGGTGCTGGAGGTCGAGCAGGACCTGGGCAACGGCGTGGTCCGCACCATCGCCATGGACTCCACCGACGGGGTGCGCCGCGGCGACGAGGCGGTCAACACCGGAGAGCCGATCACCGTCCCGGTCGGGGAGGTGACCCTGGGCCGGATGTTCAACGTCATCGGCGACCCGATCGACGGGATGCCCGCTCCCGAGGCGGAGCGGCATCCCATCCACCGCAAGCCGCCGCCGCTCAGCGAGCAGGACGTGACCCAGCAGATCCTGGAGACCGGGATCAAGGTCATCGACCTGATCTGCCCCTTCTCCAAGGGTTCCAAGATCGGGCTGTTCGGCGGCGCCGGCGTGGGCAAGACGGTCGTGGTCAACGAGATGATCCGCAACATCGCCGAGGAGCACAGCGGCTACTCGGTGTTCGCCGGGGTGGGTGAGCGCACCCGCGAGGGCCGCGACCTCTACGGCGACATGAAGGAGTCGGGGGTCCTGAACCGGACCGCGCTGGTCTTCGGGCAGATGAACGAGCCACCCGGCGCCCGGGCCAGGGTGGCGCTCACCGGGCTCACCCTCGCCGAGTACTTCCGCGACCAGAAGAGCGCCGACGTGCTCCTCTTCATCGACAACATCTTCCGCTACGTCCTGGCCGGCGCCGAGGTCTCCGCCCTGCTGGGCCGGATGCCGAGCGCGGTCGGCTACCAGCCCACCCTGGCCACCGAGATGGGCGACCTCGAGGAGCGGATCACCTCGACCCGCAACGGCTCGATCACCTCGGTGCAGGCCGTCTACGTCCCCGCCGACGACTACACCGACCCGGCGGTGACCACGACCTTCGCCCACCTGGGGGCCACCGTCTCCCTCTCCCGTGCCCTCACCGAGATCGGCATCTACCCTGCCGTCGACCCCCTCGACTCGACCAGCCGGGCCCTGGATCCCCGGATCGTCGGCGAGGAGCACTACCGGGTCGCCACCGGGGTCAAGCGGCTGCTCCAGGAGTACAAGGACCTCCAGGACATCATCGCCATCCTCGGCCAGGAGGAGCTCACCGACGACCAGAAGCTGAGCGTCGCGCGGGCCCGGCGGGTGCAGCGGTTCCTCTCCCAGCCCTTCAAGGTGGCCGAGGCCTTCACCGGGCGGCCCGGCATCTACGTGAAGCTGGAGGAGACCATCCGCGGCTTCGCCGAGATCCTCGACGGGCAGCACGACGACCTCCCCGAGGACGCCTTCTACATGGTGGGGACCATCGACCAGGCGGTGGCCAAGGGGCGCGAGCTGGGTGGCGAGGGCGCCGGCGACGCCGCCGCCCCCGCCGAGGCCGCCCCGGAGGCCGAGCCCGCCGCCGACCCGGCGGCCGGGACGCCGGCCGCGGTGGGGTGACGGCCGATGGCGAAGCTCCAGGTCGAGCTGGTCACCGCCGAGGGGCGGGTGCTCTCCCAGGAGGCCGACTTCGTGCTCGCCCCGGGGGCGGCCGGCGACCTCGGGGTGCTGCCCCGCCACATCCCCCTGCTCACCCCGCTCCGGACCGGTGAGGTGATGGTGCGCAACGACGGGGTCGAGGAGTTCCTCTTCGTCTCCGGCGGGGTGCTGGAGGTCCTTCCCGACCGGGTGGTCATCCTCGCCGACGCCGCCGAGCGGGCCGAGGACATCGACCAGGCCCGCGCCGAGGCCGCCCGCAAGGCCGCCGAGGAGGTGCTGGCCGAGAATGCCGGGGACGCCATGGCCGCCGCCAAGCTGGAGCGGGCCCTCTACCGCCTCCGGGTCGCCGAGGTGCGCCGCCGCCGCCGGGACCGCGCCGCCCCCGGGGCGTCGTAGCCGGCGCGGGGTCACGACCTCCCGAGGTCGAGGCGGTTCGGGTCAGCCCCCCAGGAAGAAGTCGCCGCTCGTGAAGTCCTCGTCGACCGCCTGGTACTCGCCGCCCTCGCAGTCGAGGGCCACCCCGACCGCGGTGTAGCCGGGGTCTGTGAAGGCGACCACGTCGACGGTGGTGGAGCCGAGGCATTCGTCCAGGCCGGAGACCAGGGTGCCGTTGCCGAGGTTGAAGTCGTTGGAGCCCGTGAAGACGAGGTCCGAGCCGCTCCCGCCCTTAGTGGTGTAGCCGCCCTGGCAGTACTGGGAGCTGCCGTCGGAGGCGGTCGCCAGCTGCAGCGTCGAGCAGTCGCCCTGACCCTCCTTCATCCCGTTGGCGCTCAGCAGCGTGTCGAAGTAGGTGGTGGCGGTCTCCGAGGTGGAGAAGCCCGCGTAGAGGACGTAGTCCTCGACCACGTCGGAGTTGTTGCTCAGGTCGCAGAGTTCCTGGGCGCTCTCGCCGCCGGCGACGAGGTCGCCACCGCTCTGGGATTGGCAGACGTCGTCAGAGCTGCCGGTGATGTAGCTGGGCAGAACGCTCGCCAGCGAGGTCTCGGACGAGGTCGGGCTGGCCACCGGGGTGGCGGTGGCGGACGCGGAGGCGGTTGCCGTCGCGCTTGGCGAGGGCGAGAGCGTCGGTGCGACGCACTGGCCGGCCTGGAGGCGTTCGCCGCTCGGGCACGCCGCCAGCGCGGAGGGCGAGGCGGCGGCCTTGCTGAAGGGGGGGAGCTTGGCGCCGGCGGCCAGCCCCAGGTAGCCGGCGACGAGGACGATGACCACGCCGATGGCGATCACGGCCATCAGGCCTCCGCCGCGCCGGCCAGGTGGGGGTGGAGGCGGCGTCCAGGCGGGTGGCGGCCCACCGGGCAGGCCCGGGCCCGGGGGCGGTGCCGAGCCGGGGGGCGCGAAGCCGGGCGGGGGCCCGCCGGCGAAGCCCGGGGGAGGCGGCGGGGGCGGGAATCCCGGCGCCTGGGGCGGCGGCGGGAACCCGCCGGGCGGGGGCGGGAATCCACCGGGCGGGCTCGCGAAGCCGGTGGACGGGGGCGGGAAAGCGGCGGGGACGGCCGGGAAGCCACTGGGAGGCGGTGGCGGGGGCACGAAGTCGGCCCCGGGCGGCGGAGGTGGGAACCCGGTCCCCGGCGCGGGCGGCGCGACCCCCAGCCCGGCGTCCGGGAGTGTCGGCGACCAGTCGCTGACCGGGTAGCCCAGGGCGCGCGCAAACTCGCCCGCCGCCCAGAGGCTCGCATGGGGGTCCAGCACCCCGCGCTGAGCCAGGCTGCCGGCCACGGCCTGGACCGCGGCGTCCGGGCCGGCCGTCGTGACCTGCTGGGCGAGCAGGGAGCTCGCCTCCGCCCTCGCCGCGGCCACCAGCACGCTGGTCTCCTCGGGGGCGGTCGGCAGCAGCCGGTTGAGCACGTTGCCGAGCTGATGGGGGTTGGCGAGGATGGCCGGCCCGTGGTCCCTCACCGCCTGCGCCAGCGCCTGGCGGGCCACCCCCTGGGAGTCGAGTCCACCGGTCGGACCGTTCATGCCATGCCCCCTGCCTCAACCCTCTCGGACGGCGCTCTCACGCGGGATCGTAGGGGATGAGCCCCTCTGCCCCGGCGCGCTAGAAGAGCCCGACGATGTTGCCCTGGTCGTCGATGTCGACCTGCTCGGCCACCGGCACGGCGGGCAGCCCCGGCATGGTCCGCATCTCGCCGCTCCGCAGGAAGACGAAGCCGGCTCCGGCGGCCGCCCGGACCTCGCGGATCGGCAGGGTCCAGCCGGTCGGGGCGCCCTTGAGCCGGGGGTCGGAGGAGAGGCTCAACTGGGTCTTCGCGATGCAGATGGGGTAGCCGCCGAAGCCGTCCCGCTCGCACTGGCGGAGCTGCTGGGCGGCCGGGCCCTCGTAGGCGACCGCGGCGGCGCCGAAGATCCTGGTCGCGACCGCGGTCACCTTCTCCTCGAGGGAGTCGCCGTCGGCATAGAGCATCCGGAAGTCGGCCCCGTCCTCGCTCGCGTCGACCACCGCCTCGGCCAGCTCGACGGCCCCCTCCCCTCCGGCTGCGTAGTTCGAGGTCACCGCGCAGCGCACGTTCATCTCCTCGGCGACCCGGCGGATGGCGGCGTGCTCGGAGGCGTGGTCCTCGGGGTGGGAGTTGATGGCCACCACCACCGGGACGCCGAACAGCCGGCAGTTCTCCACCTGCTTGCGGAGGTTGGCCGCCCCGGTCAGCACCTCGTCGGGGTTCTCCTCGAAGAGCTGCGCCGGGAGCTTGCGGCTGCTGGTGATCCGGTGGTTGCCGGTGTGGGCCTTGAGGCCGCGCACCGTGGCGACCACGACCGCCGCGTCGGGGCGCAACCCGCTCACCCGGCACTTGATGTCGAAGAAGCGCTCCGCGCCCATGTCGGCACCGAAGCCCGCCTCGGTGACCAGGAAGTCGGCGGTCCCGATCCCGATCAGGTCCGCGATCACCGACGAGTTGCCATGGGCGATGTTGCCGAACGGCCCGGCATGGATGATCGCGGGCGTCCCCTCCCGCGTCTGCACCAGGTTGGGTTTGATGGCGTCGCGGAGCAGCACCGCCATCGCCCCCGCCGCGTGCAGGTCCTCGGCGGTGACCGGCCGGCCGTCGCGGGCGTGGCCGACCACGATGCGACCCAGCCGTACCCGCAGGTCCTTCAGCGAGGTGCAGAGCGCGAGCACCGCCATCACCTCGGAGGCGGCCGTGATGTCGAATCCGCTCTGCCGGGGCACCCCGTCCTGAGGGGCGCCGAGACCGATGACCAGGTTGCGGAGGGCCCGGTCGTCGACGTCGACCACCCGCCGCCAGGAGATGGTGCCGGCGTCGATGCCGAGCGCGTTGCCGTGGAAGAGGTGGTTGTCGACCATCGCGGCCAGCAGGTTGTGGGCGGCCGCGACCGCGTGCATGTCGCCGGTGAGGTGGAGCGCGACCTTGTCGAAGGGGACCAGGGTGCTCCTCCCACCGCCCGCGGCTCCGCCCTTGATCCCGAAGGTGGGGCCCATGGAACCCTGGCGCAGCGAGACCAGGGATCGCCGGCCGATCTGACGGAGCCCGTCACCCAGGCCGATGGTGGTCACCGTCTTGCCCTCGCCGAGCGGCGTGGGCGTGATCGCGGTGACCAGGACGTAGCGCGCCCTCTGCGCGGTGGCCCGGGCGGCCAGCGCCTCCAGGCGGATCTTGGCGACGCCCTCCCCATACGGCTCGAGGAGCTCGGGCCCGATCCCCAGCTCGGCGGCGACGTCGGCGATGGGTCGGACCTCGGAGGGCAGGCGGCGGTCGGTCTGAATCACGGTCGTCATCAGCTCCATGGTGCCCGAAGCCGGCGGCCCGCACCCACGGGCGACCGCCCTTCATCGGGGAGGGCCCAATGTCACCGATCGGTCAGCGCGGACCGATCCACGTGGCCGGTCTAGCGGCGGCTCCTCCCCCCACCCTGGGTCATCATCAGGATCATCAGCAGGTTGAGGAAGAGGTTGAAGACGTCCAGGTAGATCTTGAGCGCCATCCGGATGGCGTTCCCCGGGGCGTTGCCGGTGGTGGTCACCCGCTGGATGTCGTAGAGGAGGAAGAGCGAGAAGACCACGCAGGCGGCGGCCGAGATGAAGATCTGGAAGGCGGTCGACTGGACGAAGATGCCGATCACCATCGCCACTACGACCCCGATCAGGGCGGCGAACAGCCAGCCCCCGATCCGGCTGAAGTCGCGGCTGGTGGTCCGCGCGTAGAGGGTGATCCCGCCGGTGGTGGCCGCGGTTGCCGCCACCGCCTCGTAGACGATGTACTGCTCGTTGTTCAGCGCGATCAGCTGCAGCAGCGGAGCCACGGCGATCCCGGTGACGACCCCGAACGCGAGGAAGAGGACCATGCCGATCCCGGGCCGTGCCGCCATCGCCTGGGTGGCCATGACCAGGATGAACATCGCGATGAACCAGAGGAAGCTGCCCCCGGAGTAGATGGTGTTGAGACCGCCCGCGGCTCCGAGCACGATCCCGCCGAGGGCGCAGAGCACCAGCAGGCAGGTCAGCCCCATCACCTTCTCGGGAAGGCTGATCGCCCCCTGCATGGTCGGATTGGCCCAGCCGCGGGTCTCGCCGTATCCCTGGCGGCCGCCGAAGGGGTTGTAGAAGCCGCGGTTGGGGTTGCCACCGCCGCCGGGACCGCCGTTGAAGTTGAACATCTCTGGTTCGCGCGCTCCGGATGGGGGAGGGGAGGTCGTGTCGAGCCTAGGGTACCCGGCCTTTCCCCCGCATTACACATCGCGGTCCCGCGCCCGGGGCCGAGGCCCCGGGGCGGAACGCGTGGCGGCGGTCGGTCAGGCGACCGTGACCGACTGGTTCAGGTAGACGTCCTGGATGGCGTTGAGCAGCCCGACGCCCTCGGCCATCGGCCGCTGGAACGCCTTGCGGCCGCTGATCAGGCCGGTGCCGCCGGCCCGCTTGTTGATGACCGCGGTGCGCACCGCCTCCTTGAGGTCGGTCGCCCCCGACGACGCGCCACCCGAGTTGATCAGCCCGGCGCGCCCCATGTAGCAGTTCACCACCTGGTAGCGGGTGAGGTCGATGGGGTGGGGGGTGGTCAGCTTCTCGTAGACGAGCTTGCTGGTCTTGCCGTACTTGAGGGCGGTGTAGCCGCCGTTGTTCTCGGGGAGCTTCTGCTTGATGATGTCGGCCTCGATGGTGACCCCGAGGTGGTTGGCCTGGCCGGTCAGGTCGGCGGACACCCCGTAATCGGTCCCATTGGACGTGAAGGCGGCGTTGCGCAGGTAGCACCAGAGCACGGTGGCCATCCCCAGCTCGTGAGCCTCGGCGAAGGCCAGGGCGACCTCCTGGAGCTGGCGGGTCGACTCCTCGGAGCCGAAGTAGATGGTGGCGCCGACCGCGACCGCCCCCAGGTTCCAGGCCTGCTCGACGGTCCCGTACATCACCTGGTCGTACTTGTTGGGATAGGTGAGCAGCTCGTTGTGGTTGAGCTTGACGATGAAGGGGATCTTGTGGGCCTACTTCCGCGAAACCGAGCCCAGCACCCCGAAGGTCGAGGCCACCGCGTTGCAGCCGCCCTCGACGGCCAGCTCGACGATCTTCTCGCCGTCGAAGTAGATCGGGTTGGGCGCGAACGAGGCGCCCGCGGAGTGCTCGATGCCCTGGTCCACCGGGAGGATGGAGACGTAGCCGGTGCCGGCCAGGCGCCCGTGGCCGAAGAGGGTCTGGAGGCTGCGGAGGACTCGCGGGTTGCGGTCGGAGATCGTCCAGACGCGGTCGACGAAGTCGGGGCCGGGGAGGTGGAGCTGATCGCGGCTCACCGTCTGGCAGCGGTGCTCCAGCAGGTCCTGGGCGTCGTCGCCGAGGATCTCTTCCAGTTTGCTCAGGGGGGTAGCCGTCGCCGTCGCCATGGTGTCCTCCGGGAATGGGGCGGGCTTCCCGAGGATTCTCCCCCATCCGGGCCGGCCGGTGACTTGCGCTCGATTGACGCGGTCGGTGCGACGCCTGGCCGGCCCGCTGCCCCGGGCACGCCCTCCCGTTTCCTCCCCCCCGCTCTCATGTACCGTTAGGCGTGATGGACCTGCTGCGGATCACCGGCGGCGGGCCGCTCACCGGGGAGGTCGCGATCTCCGGCAGCAAGAACGCGGCCCTACCGGTGATGGCGGCCTCCCTGCTCACCGACGAGCCCCTGGAGCTGGAGAACGTCCCCGAGATCGAGGACATCGGGACCATGGCGGCCATGCTCCGCCACCTGGGGGTGGAGGTGGAGCGGCTCGGCCCCAGCCGCTGGCGGCTGGACGCCGCGCGGGTCCAGGCGGCCCAGGTGAGCGCCGAGCTGACCCAGCGGATGCGGGGCTCCTTCCTCCTGCTGGGGGCCCTGGTCGGTCGCACCGGTGAGGCCGAGATCGCCAAGCCGGGTGGCGACGACATCGGGATGCGCCGGGTGGAGCAGCACCTGGAGGGGCTCCGGCTGATGGGGGCGGAGGTCGCCGAGACCGCCACCAGCTTCGTGGCCAGGGCCCGGCGGCTCCGGGGCGCCCACATCTACCTCGACATGCCGACGGTGACCGGGACCGAGAACCTGATGATGGCCGCGGTGCTCGCCGACGGGATCACCGTGATCAGCAACGCCGCCCGCGAGCCCCACATCTACGACCTCGCCCGCTGCCTGGTGGGGATGGGTGCCCGGATCAGCGGGGTGGGCACCGAGCTGATCGTCGTCGAGGGCCAGACCGCCCTGCTCCACGGCACCCGCCACCAGGTGACCACCGATTACGTCGAGGCGGGCACCTACATGACCGCGGCGGCGGCGACCGGGGGCACCGTGGTCGTCGACGGGATGCGGCCCTCCGACCTCCGCCCCCTCATCAACAAGCTGCAGGCGGCCGGGTCCACCGTGGTCGAGGGGGGGCGCCACGTCCGGGTGGTCGGAGGGCCGCTCCGGGCGGTCGACGTCACCACCTGGCCCCACCCCGGTTTCGCCACCGACCTCCAGCCCCAGTTCGGGGCGCTGATGACCCAGGCGAAGGGGATCAGCATCATCAGCGAGTCGCTGTACGAGAACCGTTTTCGCCATGTCGGCGAGCTGGCCAAGATGGGTGCCCGGATCGCCGTCGAGGGGCGGAGCGCCATCATCACCGGTCCCACCCCGCTGCACGGCGCCGCGGTCTCGGTGCCCGACATCCGGAGCGGCGCCGCGCTGGTCATCGCCGCGCTCTGCGCCGACGGCACCACCGAGCTGGAGAACGTCTTCCACCTCGATCGCGGTTACGAGAGCCTGGAGACCAAGCTGCGGTCGCTGGGCGCGCGGGTGGAGCGGGTGCGTCCCGATCCTGGCGAGACCTCCGCTCGCGATCTCTCCGGTGTGATCGGGGACTGAGCGGCAGCCGATGCTCGGGAAGCGCCTGGGGATCGACCTGGGGACCGCCAGCCTGCGGGCGGTGGTGCGCGGTGAGGGGGTGATGGCCACCGAGCCGACGGTGGTGGCCCGCCACCGCCACCGCGGCTACTCGGCCGCCGGGATGGCCGCCGCCGAGCTCGCCCGGGAGCCCGAGATGGAGCTGATCCGCCCCCTGGCCGCGGGGGGGATCGTCGATCGCAACGCGCTGGGCGCGCTCCTCCACCAGGTCGTCAACCGGGTTGCCGGCCGGCAGCGGATCTTCCGGCCCGACCTGGTGATGGCCATCTGCCCGGCGATGGGAGGGGACGACCGCCTCACCATCCTCGAGATGTGCGCGCGCATCGGCACCCGCACCGCCTACCTGATCGACTCCCCGACCGCCGCCGCCCTCGGGGCGGGGCACTCCGCGAGTGGCAACCGCGGTCACCTGGTGGCCGACATCGGCGCCGGCACGGTCGACGTGGCCAGCATCGCCTCCGAGGGCACCATCGCCGGTCGCACCGTCACGGCGGCGGGCGACGCCCTCCGGACCGCGGTCGCCGACCGGCTGGAGGCCACCCACGCCGCCGTCATCGACCTCGCGACGGCCGAGGACGTGGTCGCCTCGCTCGCCTGCGTCGGCCCCCACGAGGAGCGCCGGCTGCCCGTGCAGGTCGGCTCCGGGGCGGAGGAGACCACCCTCAGCATCACCTCGCTGGAGATCGCCGATCTGGTCGACGCCCACGCCCGCCGGATCGCCCAGGCCATCGGCGAGGTCCTCGAGGAGACCCCGGTGGCGCTCCGCCACGACATCCTCGAGGAGGGGATCACGCTCTGCGGGGGCGGCGCCAGGCTCGAGGGATTGGACCGCTACCTGGGCGTCCAGACCGGCTACCCGCTCAACGTCGCCCCGGATTCTGCGACCTGCGTCATCCGCGGCACCCAGGCGGCGGTCGAGAACCTGGACGTGCTCCGCCGCTCCTTCATGTACATCCGGTAGCGGCCGGAGCGGCCACGCCGCCGGTCCGGCGATCGCGCACCCACCGTGCGGAGACGCGAGGCCCTACGCGGGTGCGCTGCAGCGGACGACGGTCACGGTGAGTTGCGTCGCGCTGGAGCCGAGGCGGCCGACGAATCGCACCTGCCCCTGCGGCGCGCCCAGGGGCGCGTCGAAGAAGGTGATGCGCACCGTGGTGCCCGAGCCCACCTTCACCGTGTCCGTCCACCCCGGCGACACCGTCACCGACTTCACCTCGAGGGTGTTGTCGCCGGTCTGGAGGAGCTTCACCTCCCCGGCAACCCCCGCCGCGAATGTATCGCTGCTCTGCGGCCCCGGCGCGGGCACGTGGGACACCTGCTTGGCGCCGCATGCCAGCACCGTGGGAGTCGCCGGAACGCTCGGCGCGGCGTACACCGTCACGCCGGCTCCGAGCCCCACGAGTGTGATCCCCACGGACAGTGCGAACCCGCCCAAACGCGCACGTGCACCGAGCATCTGACTCTCCCCCTCGAACCCGCCACTCTCACCCGAATCGTATGGTGCCCGCGATCCCCCGTCAATCGCGGACCGCCAACCTCGGGGGCGGCCCCGGGTGGGCCGGGCGGGCGCCCCGCCCCACGCCCCTCCGGGGGGGGCGACCACGTGCGATGGAGCACCGGTTGACCACTTGCGATGGACGACCGGTTGATCTGCATCACGCTCCCGGTGCCGCATCTGCATCACCCGCACGGTCTGCCGGAGGGTCGTGTTGCTCACGTCGACGAGTGTCACGAACCCGTCATCCCGGGCCGGAGCGCGGCAGCTTACACAGGTACGTATGGCCGGATTGCCCCGAACCTCGACGGGATCCTCCCGTGACATCCTCACCCGGGTCGACGTCTTCGAGCTCGCGCCCTTCGGGATGATGATCACCGACCGCGACGGTCGGTTCCGCCGGGTCAACCCCGCGTTCGCACGCCTGGTCGGGCGCTCCGCCGAGGAGCTCATCGGGGCCACCTTCGCCTCCCTGACCAGCCCCGACGACGTCGAGACCAGCGTGACCGCGCTGCGCGACCTGCTCGCCGGAAGGGTCGAGACCACCCAGCTCGAGAAGCGGTATCTGCGCGCGGATGGCTCGCTGGTCTGGGTGGACATGCACATCCGCTCGCTGCTGGGCGACGACGCCCGGGTCGCCGGGTTCGTGGCGGAGTGCACCGACATCACCGACCGCAAGCGATCCGAGGAGGCGCTCGTGGCCAGCGAGGAGCACTTCCGCGAGCTCGTCCAGAACTCCAACGACCTGATCAGCGTCTTCGGTCCGGAGGGCAGGCGGCTGTACGACAGCCCGGCGGCCTGCCGGATCTACGGCCTCCCGCAGGACGGCGTGCCGGCCACCTTCGACGCCCTGATCCACGAGGACGATCTGGCCCGGATGAGGGGGCTGTGGGCCGAGCTGCTCGCGGGCACCTCGGGGACCAGGCCGGTTCGGTACCGGATCCGCCACGGTGACGGCACCGTTCACCACCTCGAGTTCGACGGCTCGCAACGCCCTGAACCATCCGGCGGTGGGCGGCCTCATCGTCAACACCCGTGACGTGACCGAGGAGGTGGCGTCGCGGGAAGCCCTCGAGGCGAGCGAGGAGCGCTTCCGCGAGCTGGTGCAGAACTCGTCGGACGTGATCACCGTGCACGGCCGCGACGGCCACCGGGAGTACTCCAGCCCCGGCGCCTCCACGCTCTACGGCGTGGCCATGGACGAGCTGCCCGCCAACGCGGTCGAGGCCATCTTCCCCGAGGATCGCTCGCGCATGCGCGAGGTCTTCCGCCGGGTCGAGGCGCAACCCGGTCTTCAGGTCACCGAGCGCTTTCGCATCCCCCGGCCGGACGGCGAGCTGCGCGAGGTCGAGGCGACCCTTCGCAACGCCCTCGACAACCCCCAGGTCAGAGGCATCGTCACCAACACCCGCGACATCACCGACAAGGCGCGGGCCGAGGCCCTGCTGGCCACCCAGACCCGGATCCTGACCATGATCGCCTCCGGCAGCATGCTCGAGGCCACCCTGGCCGCACTCGCCTCGGAGGTCGAGGATCGGCTCCCCGTGGTGCGCTGCGCCATCCAGAGGCTCCGCGACGACGGCACCGTCGAGGTGATCGGTACCGAACCCCGCGACACCCTTGCCTGTGCCCTGATGGACGGAAACCGTCTGGATGCGGAGGGCTCCCTCTGCGGAGCGGTGGTTCACCGCGACGCGGAGATGCTGGTGCCCGACCCGGCCGACAGCCGGCGCTGGGGCACCGCTCCCTGCCTCTCCGGCACCACCACGATCAAGGCCTGCTGGGTGACCCCGCTCCGGCGCGGACGCAACGGGGAGCCGGTGGGGGCGGTCTCCTGCCACTTCCCCCGGCCCTACACGCCCGACGATGCCGCCCGCCGGCTGGTGGCGACCATCGCCGAGCTGGCCGCGGTGGCCATCGAACGCCGTCGCTTCGAGGACCAGCTCAGCTACCAGGCTCTCCACGACCCGCTGACCGGTCTGGCCAACCGGGCTCTGCTCATCGAGCACCTCGCCAGCGAGGGGGCGCGCGCGGGGCGCGCCCCGAGCACGGGAGCCGTCCTCTACCTGGACCTCGACCGGTTCAAGATCGTCAATGACAGCTTCGGTCACAGGGGCGGGGATCTCGTGCTCCTCGAGATGGCCAAGCGGATGTCGGCGGAGGTCAGGGCCGAGGACACGGTGGCCCGGCTGGGCGGCGACGAGTTCGTCATCAGCTGCCCCGACGTCGGCGACCACCAGAACGCCATCCGGCTGGCGGATCGGCTGCTCCAGGCGATCAGCCGTCCGTTCAAGGTCCGCGGTCAGGAGCTGCGGCTCACCGCGAGCATCGGCATCACCCTGCGGAGCGCCAGGGACCGGAGCCCGGACACCCTGGTGCGCAACGCCGACGCGGCCATGTACCGGGCCAAGGAGCACGGTCGCGACCGCTGGGAGCTCTTCGACGCCAGCCTCCGCCAGCGGGCCCTGGAGCGGCTGCGCACCGAGTCGGCCCTGCGCCAGGCGGTCGAGAACCACGACTTCGAGGTCTGGTACCAGCCGGTCTGGTCGGCCGCCGAGGATCGCATCGTCGCGATCGAGGCGCTGGCCCGCTGGCGCCAGGAGGGTGGCCGTCTCGCCCTGCCCGGGGAGTTCATCGCACTGGCCGAGGAGACCCGGCTGATCAGCCGTCTCGGCGCCTGGGTGCTCGGGCGCGCCTGCGACGATCTGAGCACCCTCGAGGGGGCGGGGATGGCCTCCCTGCAGGTGAGTGTCAATGCATCCGCGCGGCAGCTCGTCGACGGCTCCCTGGTGCCCGCGGTGGAGCGGGCGCTGGCGGCGAGCGGCCTGACCCCGGAGCGCCTGGTCATTGAGCTGACCGAGACGGCCCTGCTCTCGGATGCCAAGGCCGCATCGCGCACCGTCAGGTCCCTGCAGGAGCTCGGGGTGGGCATCGCGCTCGACGACTTCGGCACCGGGTTCTCGTCGCTCAGCCTGGTCAAGCAGTTCCCGGAGATGTCGGTGATCAAGATCGACCGCTCTTTCGTCGGCTCCCACGGCGTGCCCGGGCCCATCGACCGCGCCATCATCAGCGCCAGCCTGGCGCTCGCGGATGCCCAGGGCGCCGACGTCATCGCCGAGGGGGTCGAGACCCCCGAGCAGCTCGCCGCCCTTCTCCAGCTCGGCGTCACCCAGCTCCAGGGGTACCTGATCGCACGACCGATGCCGCTCGCGGAGCTGCGCATCGCCCTGGTCAGCCAGCCCTGGCGCGCCGCCCTGCGGGAGGCGGTCCCGGGTGGTCCCGCGCGGCTCCGCATCGCCTGCCCCTGAGCCCACCTCGACGATCCGGAGCGGAACCCCTGCCCGGCGCCTCCGAGCCGGGGTGGCCGGAGGCTCAGTCGGCCCGGACCGTGGCCTGCTTGCGGATCTTGATCCGGAGCTCGGCGCTCAGCACCCGCTTGCGGATCCGGAAGCCCTTGGGGGTGACCTCCACCAGCTCGTCGTCCTCGATGAAGTCGAGGCTCTCCTCCAGGGACATCTGGCGTGGCGGGGTGAGCTTGATGGTGAAGTCCTCGGTCGAGGAGCGGATGTTGGTCTTCTGCTTCTGCTTGGTGACGTTGACGTGGATGTCACCGGGACGGCGGTTGAGGCCCACCACCATCCCCTCGTACACCGGTGTCCCCGGACCGATGAAGGGCTGACCGCGTTCCTGCAGCGAGAGCAGCCCGTATGCCACCGCGGTGCCGCTCTGGCTGGCGGTGACCACCCCGTTGCGGGTGGTCGCGGGGAGCTGGCGCCAGCGCTCCCAGCCCACCACCCGGGAGGCCATCACGCCGGTGCCGCGGGTCAGGGTGAGGATCTGGCTGCGCAGCCCGATCAGCGCGCGGGTGGGAGCGCGGTAGATGAGCCGGGCGCCGCGGCCGGCGTCGGTGCGCATCTGGTGCAGGGTCGCCCCGCGGGCGCCGAGCGACTCGGTCATCGCGCCGACCGCATCGGTGTCGCAGTCGATGATGCATTCCTCCACCGGTTCGCAGCGGTGCCCGTCGATCTCCCGCGTGATCACCGCGGGACGCGAGACCTCGAACTCGTAGCCCTCGCGGCGCATCGTCTCCACCAGGATGGCGAGGTGGAGCTCGCCGCGGCCGCTGACGTCGAAGATGTCCGCGGTGGGGCCGTCCTCGACGCGCAGCGCGACATTGGTGAGCAGCTCGCGCTGGAGGCGGGCGCGGAGCTGTCGTGACGTGCTGCTCAGGATCCCCTCCTGACCCGCGAAGGGGGACTGGTTGACCGAGAACTGCATCCGGAGGGTGGGATCGCCGACCGAGAGCCGCGGCAGGGCCTCGGGCTGGTCGGGGTCGGCGATGGTGTCGCCGATGGCGACGTCGGGAAGACCGCTCACAAAGACGATGTCACCCGCCGACGCCTGCTGCACCGGGAGCCGCTGCAGCGCCTCCACCGACAGCACGGTGGCGATGCGCTGGCGCAGGCTCGTGCCCTCCGCGGTGCACACCACCACGGCGTCTCCGGGTGCGATCCGTCCGCGCGCGATCCGTCCCATCGCCAGGCGGCCGCTCCAGTTGTCGTGGTCGAGGTTGCTGACCATGAGCTGGAGGGGACCGTCGGGGTCGCCGCCGGGTGGCTCGATGTGCTCGACGATGGTGTCGAGGAGCGGCTCGATGGTGGTGCCCTCGCGACGCAGGTCCAGGGTCGCGGTGCCCTCGCGCGCGTTGGTGTAGATCACCGGGCAATCGAGCTGCTCAGGGTCGCGCGCGAGCTCGAGCAGGAGATCGTGAGTCGCCTCCACCGCCTCCGCGGGCCGGGCGTTGACCCGGTCGATCTTGTTGATCACGAGGATGGGCCGCAGCCCGAGCGCCAGCGCCTGGCGGAGCACGACCCGCGTCTGCGGCATCGGTCCGTCCACCGCGTCGACGAGCAGCAGGCATCCCTCGGCCATGCCCAGCACGCGCTCGACCTCTCCGCCGAAGTCGGCATGTCCGGGGGTGTCGATGATGTTGAGCTTGACGCCGTGGTAGCGGATCGACGTCGCCTTGGCGAGGATGGTGATGCCCTTCTCGCGCTCCAGCTCGTTGGAGTCGAGGATGAGCTCGCCGACCTGCTCGTGGGCTCCGAAGACACGCGACTGCTTGAGCATCGCGTCGACCAGCGTGGTCTTGCCGTGATCCACGTGGGCGATGATCGCGAGGTTGCGCAGATCGTCACGACGCGGGTTCGTGGGCTTCTCCGGAGAGGTCATCGTCGCCGAGTGTAGCCGTCGCATGCCGCCGACCCACCACCGGCGGCACCGCTGCCGCGGCCGCGACCGGCGCTCGCCGCGGCTCCGGGGCGATCGCCCGCCGGCCCGGTCGCGGACCGTCAGAGGGCGGTCTCGATCGCCGCCAGCACGTCCTCGACCCGGATCTGCTCCATGGAACCCCCGCTGGTGTGGTGCAGGGCGTGGTGATGACCCGGGGGCGGCACCGCCTGGACCACCCGGTGCTCGTCGCCGTAGGCGCCGCGCCGGCGGCCGTCGGTGGGACCGAAGAGGCCGACGGTGGGGGTCCCGACCGCCGCGGCCAGGTGGAGCAGCGGCGAGTCGCCGCTGACCACCAGGTCGCAGAGCCCGAGCAGGGCGGCGGTCCCCAGCACGTCGAGCTGGCCGGTGACGTCGGCGTGGGGGCCGGCGATGTCGACCGCGGCGGCCATCGCCGCGCCCTGGTCCTCCACGGCGCCGACGAAGATGACCCCGGCGCCGTGCCGGGTCGAGAGCTGGTTGGCGAGGTGCGCCCATCGCTCCGGCTCCCAGGCGGTGGTCTCCGGATCGGGCGACCTCAGATCGGTGTGGCCGATGCCCGGGGCCAGCGCCACCAGCAGCCGGCCGTCGGCGATGGCGGTGCTGTGAAGCTGGACCAGCGCCTGCTCCGCCGCCGCCGGCCCGGGCTCGAGCCGCGGCTGATGCCGCTCGCGGCCGATGCCGAGCAGATGGGCCAGCCGGACCCAGGTGGCGGCCTGGTTCTCCCCGGGGCGGGGCCGGGTGTGATCGCTGAGCAGCGCCGCGGTGAGCCCACCCCCCACCCCGACCCGGCGCGCGAAACCGGCCAGGTAGGCGAGGATCCGCGGCCGCGCCGCGGTGCCGCAGAGGATGGCGACGTCGTAGCGGAGGCGGCGAAGCCGCGCCCAGGCGGCCAGCCCGGCCGCCGGCGAGGCGCCCGGGTCCAGGCCGCGCAGCGGCAGGACCACGCCGACCCCCTCGAGGGCGCGCGCGACCTGAGCTGCGGCCGGGGAGCAGGCGACGGCGACCGTCCCGCCCGGCAACCCGGCGGCCAGCGTCCGCAGCAGCGGCGAGGCCTGCAGGGTCTCCACCTGGCGGCCCCACACCAGCACCAGCACTCTCATCGCGGCGTACCCTACCGCCATCGCATTGGGGTGGGACGCCGGCGCGGGGGCGAGGACGGCTGCCCGGCCGCTCGCGACCGCTGCCGCCAACCCCCGCGAACGCCGCCGCCAACCCCCGCGAGCGCCGCCGCCAACCCCGCGGTGCGCACGCCGCCGGCGGCGAACGGTGCGAACATAGGGTGCAAATGGCATCGCTGGCGGGGCGCGACCTGATCTCCATCGCCGATCTCACCACCCCCGAGATCTCGGAGGTCCTCGACGTGGCCACCGCCTTCAAGGCGGGGGCCGATCCGGGACGCCCGCTGGCCGGTCGCAACCTGGCGATGATCTTCCAGCGGCCGAGCAACCGCACCCGGGTCTCCTTCGAGGTCGCCATCCGTCACCTCGGCGGCCATCCCATCCCCCTCTTCAACAGCGAGATCCAGATCGGTGAGCGGGAGTCCACCGCGGACATCAGCCGGATCCTCGATCGCTACGTCGATGGCATCGTCGCCCGGCTCAGCTCGCATCGCGACCTGGTCACCCTCGCCCGCTCGGCGCGGGGCCCGGTCGTGAACGCGATGACCGACCGCGAGCACCCCTGCCAGGTGCTGGCCGACTGCCTGACCATCCGCGAGCTGCTCGGTCATCTCGAGGGCGCCCGGGTCTGCTATGTCGGTGACGGCAACAACGTCTGCACCTCGTGGATCTACGCGGCCACCCTGCTGGGGATCGACCTGCGGGTGGTCGGACCACCCGGCTACGAGCCTCATCCCGCCGTGCTGGAGCGCGCCGGCGAGCTGGCCGGGGGCCGCTCCCCGGTTCGCCTCTCCCACGCGGCGGCCGAGGGGCTCGAGGACGCCGAGATCATCTACACCGACGTCTGGACCAGCATGGGGCAGGAGGCGGAGCAGCAGCAGCGGCGCGACGACTTCGCCCACCTTCAGGTCAACGAATCCCTGCTCCAGCTCGCCCCACCCACCGCGCGGGTCATGCACTGCCTCCCCGCCCACCGTGGCGAGGAGATCACCGACGCCGTCCTCGACGGGCGCCAATCGGTGGTCTTCGACCAGGCTGAGAACCGGCTCTGGGCGCAGCAGGCGCTGCTCAGCCTGATCTTCTGCGCCGGGACGGGGGACGGGCGGGACGCAGGGGACGGCCGCCGGCAGGGTGCCGGCCGGGAAGGCGCCGCGGCGGCCCCGGCGTGACCGACTTCCTGCACAGCGCCCTGATCTTCCTGGGGGCGGTCGGCTGGCGGGACATCGTCGACGTCGTCATCGTCGCCTTCCTCCTCTACCAGCTCTTCAAGCTGATCCGGGGCACCCAGGCGGTCCAGCTCCTGGTGGGTCTCGGAGTGCTCCTGGTGATCGGGCTGCTCGCCCAGGCCTTCCGGCTGCGCCTGCTCGAGTTCATCTTCGCCAATGCCGGCCAGGCCATCCTGATTGGCGTGATCGTGCTCTTCCAGCCCGAGCTGCGCCGGGCCCTGGACCAGGTCGGGCGCCTGGGCACGGTCCGCTTCATCCTGGGGAGGCACCCGGTCCCGCCGATCGCCCGCACCGTGGAGGAGGTGGTGCGCGCGGCGGCCACGCTCAGCGAGAACCGCTCCGGGGCGCTCATCGTCTTCGAGCGCGAGACCGGCCTCGAGAACGTCGCGGTGAGCGGGGTGCGGATCGATGGCGAGGTCACCGCCGAGATCCTCACCACCGTCTTCTACATCGGCTCGCCGCTGCATGACGGCGCCGTGATCATCCGCGACACCCGGCTGGTCGCCGCCGGCTGCGTGCTCCCGCTCGCCGACGCGCTCCCCGGGGTGGGCCGGATGGGCACCCGGCACCGCGCCGCGCTGGGACTCACCCTGCAGTCCGACGCCGTGATCCTGATCGTCAGCGAGGAGACCGGCTTCATCAGCCTCGCGTACGGTGGCAAGCTCTACCGGGGCCTTGACCGCGCCAAGCTCCAGGAGATGCTCACCAACCTGGTGCTGCCGCCGGTGTCCCGCCGTCCCGGGGCCGCCATCCGGCCCCTGGTCCGGAGTGGGGCGGCCCTGCGTGCGCTGGGCCGGCGCAGTCCCTGATGATCCGATTCCTCACCCGCAACTGGCGTCTCAAGCTGCTCGCCCTGGTGCTGGCCATCGTCGCCTGGGCCGGGGTGGTGCTGGCGACCAACCCACCGGGGACGCGATCGGTGTCGGTCCCGGTTCCCCAGCCCCCGGCCCCGGACGTGAGCCTGCCGGCCGGCTACCTGCTGACCGCGCCCATCCCCAACCTCACCGTCTACGTGACCGGGACCGAGCAGCACCTCGACGCCTTCAGCCGGAGCAGCCTCCAGGTCACCGTCGACTACAACGCGATCCGGGCGATCGGAGACCAGGTGCCCGCCACCGTCAGGCTGCCCCTGAAGATCTCCAACTCGGACCCCAACATCGACCTCGACGACCCACCGACCTCGGTGATGGCGGCGGTCGACACCTCGGGGAGCAGCACCGAGACGGTCCAGGTGACGGTGAGCCACACCCCGCCACCCGGTTACGAGGTGGGCACCGTGCTCCCAACCCCGGACACGGTCACCGCGACCGGGCCCGAGCACGAGCTGATCGGGATCCAGGTCCGGACCCAGCAGATCGATCTCTCCAACCAGCGCGCCAACTTCGATGGCACCGTGGCCCTCTACCCCTATGACGCCGCCGGGCGCCTGCTCTCCGACGTCAACGTCACCCCGGCCACCGTCAATGTGGTGATCACCGTGGTCGGTGTCGACACCACCCGCACCGCCTCGGTGGTGCTCGGCCCGGTGATCGGGGCGCCCGCCGGGGACCAGGTCACCATCGACGGCTACACGCCCGTGACCGTCACCCTCACCGGCTCGCAGGACCTCATCAACGGCGCCAACCTGGCCACGGTGAGCACCGGCAGCATCGACATCGCGGGCCAGACCGGGACGGTCACCTACCACGTGAACATCCAGGCCCCGGCCGGCATCACGGTGAGCCCCACCTCCGTGGCGGTGACCATCACGGTCACGCCGCTCCCGACGCCCACCCCGGCCCCGACCCCGGCGCCGACGCCCTAGTGCACCGATCGTGGTGAGCCGTAACCGCGGGCGGGCGGGGGGCGTTGGACCCTCCGAGGTGAGGATTCCCCTGCAACGTCATCGCCGCGCCGGCGCCCGGCCTGCCCGCTGATGTGCGGCATCATCGGCTATGCCGGCGGGCGCTCGGCCGCCCCGGTGCTGCTGGAGAGCCTCCAGCGTCTGGAGTACCGGGGGTACAACTCGGCGGGGATCGCGGTCCTCGACGGGACCGAGGGCGGCCATCACAGCGTGGTCAAGAGCGACCGCAAGGTGGCCGACCTGATCGCCCGCTGCGAGCAGGACGGGATCCCGACGGGGCACCTCGGGATCGGCCACACCCGCTGGGCCACCCACGGCCGGCCCACGGTCGTGAATGCCCACCCGCACCAGGATTGCCACGGCCGCATCCAGCTGATCCACAACGGGATCATCGAGAACCACCGGGAGCTCCGTGCCGAGCTGGTGGCGCGCGGTCACGAGCTTCGCAGCGACACCGACACCGAGGTGCTGGCCCACCTCATCGAGGAGCTCTACGACGGTGACCTGGCCGCCGCGACCCGCTCCGCGCTGCGGCGGGTCGAGGGCGCCTACGCGCTGGTCGTGATCTCCGCCGACGAGCCCCACACGCTGGTCGGCGCGCGGCGCAATGCGCCGCTGGTGGCCGCGGTCGGCGAGGGCGAGGTCTTCCTGAGCAGTGACATCACCGCCCTGATCCCGTACGCGCGCCGGATCACGCTGATCGGTGAGGACCAGGTGGTCGCCGGCACCCCCGACGGGCTCACCATCACCGATCTCGCCGGGGTGGTGGTGACCCCCCGGACCATCGAGGTCGACTGGGACGTCGAGCAGGCCCAGAAGGGTGGCTACCCGCACTTCATGCTCAAGGAGATCAACGAGCAGCCGGAGGCCGTCGAGAACGCGCTGCGCGGCCGCATCGACGCCGCCGGTGAGATCCAGCTCGAGGGCTTCCTCGATGCCGCGGCGATCCCGGCGCTGACCGAGGTGCGGGTGATCGGGATGGGATCGGCGTGGATCGCCGGTCTCTACACCGCCACCGCGATCCGCCAGCTGGCCCGGCTCCGCTGCGAGGTCGAGAACGCCAGCGAGTTCCGCTACGGCGACCCGCTGGTCGACGAGCACAGCCTGGTCATCGCCATCTCGCAATCGGGGGAGACCGCCGACACCATGGCGGCGGTCCGCGAGGCCAGGCGCCGGGGCGCCCGGGTGGTGGCGGTGACCAACGTGGTGGGCAGCGCGCTCGCCCTGGAGGCCGACGCCGTCCTCTTCATGCAGTCGGGACCGGAGATCTGCGTGCTCGCCACCAAGACGCTGGTGGCCCAGATGGTCTGCGGCCTGCTGATCGCGCTGGCGCTGGGGGCCGCGCGCGGCGCGCTCCCGGTCGAACGGCACCGCGCCGTGGTGGCCGAGCTCAGGGAGGTCCCGGACCGCGTCCGCCGCTGCCTGGAGCTCGAGCCGCAGCTCGCCGAGATGGCTCAGCGCTACGCCCACGTCCGCAACGCGATCTACATCGCGCGCGGGATCAACGTCGCCACCGCGTTGGAGGGGGCCCTCAAGCTCAAGGAGGTCTCCTACATCCACGCCGAGGGCTACGCGGCCGGGGAGCTCAAGCACGGTCCGATCGCGCTCCTCGACGCCGAGGTGCCGGTGGTGGCGGTGGCCACCCGCTCCGCCACCCTGCCCAAGACGCTCAGCAGCATCGCCGAGGTGCGCTCGCGCGATGCGCCGGTGATCGCCCTGGTCACCGAGGACGACGACGACGTGGAGCCCGACCTGGCCCGTGACCTGATCCGGGTCCCCGCCTGCAGCGAGCTGGTCTCGCCGCTCATCAACGTGGTCCCGCTCCAGCTCTTCGCCTATCACGTGGCGGTCGAGCGCGGCTGCGACGTGGACCAGCCGCGCAACCTCGCCAAGTCGGTGACCGTGGAATGAGCTCCCGGCGGCGCCAACCTCGCCAAGTCGGTGTCCGTGGAGTGAGCACCCGGTGATGAGGGCGCCGCGGTGAGACGGCTGGTGGTCGGTGTGGACGTCACCCCGGTCGAGCGCATCGCCGCGGCCATGGGCCGGCATCCGCGCTTCGCCGAGAAGATCTTCACCGAGACGGAGCGGCGCCGGGCCCGGTCCCGGCCGGAGCGATTCGCCACCCGCTGGGCCGCCAAGGAGGCGGTCATGAAGCTGTACGGCGAGGCCGGCCTGCGCATCCCCCATTACCGGGCCATCGAGGTGGTCAACCGCCCCGGGGGAGCCCCGACCATCCGGGTGGACGGAGCCGCCACCGAGATCGCGGTCAGCATGACCCACGACGCCGGGCTGGCGATCGCGGTGGTGGCGGCCTCCCTCGACGGCCCCGGCGGCCCGCCGGCGCTGCCTCCCCCCGACGGCCTCCGCCTGCCCGTCCGCCCGGCCGACGGGCACAAGGGGACCTTCGGCACCGTGGTGATCGTTGCCGGCGCGGTGGGCACGGCGGGTGCCGCCCTCCTCTCCGCGCTCGGCGCCGCCCGCGCCGGGGCCGGGCTGGTCAGGGTCTGCGTCCCCGCCGGCGTCTACCCCGCGGTGGCGGGCCGCTGCCTGGAGGTGATGGCCCATCCGGTCGGGGAGGCCGGGGCGGCCGGGCTCGACGCCACCGCGGTCGCCACCCTCCGCCGCGACCACCTCCCGGTCGCGAGCGCCGCCGTGGTCGGCCCCGGGCTGGGACGGGCCGGGAGCACCGAGGCGGCCCTGCTCGAGCTGCTCCGAGGGCTCGCCGTCCCCGCCGTGGTCGACGCCGACGCGCTCAACATCGCCGCCGCCGCCGGGTTCGACTGGCACGCGTGCCCCGCCCCCCTGGTGCTGACCCCGCACCCGGCGGAGATGGGGCGGCTGGCCGGGCTCACCACCCGGGAGGTGCAGGCCGACCGCGCCGGCCTGGCCGCCCGGTTCGCCGCCGAAAGGGGCGTCACCCTGGTGCTCAAGGGGGCCGAGACGGTGGTGGCGGCCCCCGACGGCCGCCTCCACGTCGACCGGCACCGGACCGTGGCCCTCGCCACCGGGGGCACCGGCGACGTGCTGAGCGGGGTCTGCGGCGCCATGCTGGCGGCCGGGCTGGATCCCTTCGACGCTGCGGTCGCGGCGGTCACGGTGCACGCCGAGGCCGGCTGCCTGGTGGAGGCGGAGCGGGGCCGGGCGGGGGGGCTCGCCGGCGACGTGGTCGAGATGCTCCCCACCGCCCAGGAGCGGCTCCGGCGTGCCCTCGAGCGGCGCGGGGGCGGGCGCGGGCGTCCATGACCGGCGTCGCCCTCCCGGCCGCCGGCCGGCGCCGGGAGCTGAGCCGATGGGCGGACGTCGACGCCTCGGCCATCCGCCACAACCTCGAGGTGATCCGGCGCGTGGTGGGGGAGCGGGTGGCGGTGATGGCCATGGTCAAGGCGGCCGGCTACGGTCACGGCGCCGCGCTCACCGCCGCCGCGGCCCTGGAGGGGGGCGCCACCTGGCTCGGGGTCTCATCGGCGGAGGAGGCACTCCAGCTCCGCGCCGAGGGCTTCTCCGCCCCTCTGCTCGTGGTCGGAGCCGCGCATCCGGCGCACCTCGACGCCATGGTCGCGGCCGGGGTCCAGATCACCGTCTGGGATCCGGAGCAGGTGGCCGCGGTCGCGGCGGCCGCCGGCCGCGGGCTGCCGGCGCGGATCCACCTCAAGATCGACAGTGGCATGGGCCGCCTCGGAGCCCCGCCGGAGGCGGTGCCCCCCCTGATCCGGGCGGTCGAGCGCGCCGGCGCGCGGGTCGAGCCCGTGGCCGCGTTCACCCATTTCGCCGACGCCGAGGACGATCCCGACTTCACCCTCCGGCAGGACCACGTCTTCGTCGACGCCGTCGACGGGCTGCGCCGGCGCTGGCCGGGGCTGATCCTCCACGCGGCCAACAGCGCGGCGGCGCTCGGCCTCCCCGAGACGCGCCACGACCTGGTCCGCTGCGGGCTCGCCATCTACGGCTACGCGCCCGGCGGCACGGCGGTCGCGACCGAGCTCCGCCCCGCCATGAGCTTCCGGGCGCGGGTCACCCAGGTCAAGACCGTGCACCCCGGCCAGAGCGTCGGCTACGGCCGCACCTGGGTCGCCGAGCGGGACACCCGGGTCGCCGCCATCTCCGCCGGCTACGCCGACGGGGTGCAGCGGGCGCAGTCCAATCGCGGGTCGGTGCTGGTGGACGGGCGCCGCTGCCCGATCATCGGCAGGATCAGCATGGACCAGCTCACCGCCGACGTCTCCCGGGTCGACGGGGTGCGGCCGGGCGACGAGGCCGTCCTCTTCGGCGGGCAGGGGGATGCCTGGCTGGGAGCCGACGAGGTCGCCGCCGCCGGCGGCACCATCAGCTGGGAGGTGCTCTGCGCGGTCTCATCCCGGGTCCCCCGCCTACGCGTCGAGGAGGGCGGGGAGGACTGAGGCGGGGTCGCAGCGGGCTCGGCGAGAGGTGGCCGGCGCCGCCGGCCGGGGCTGCGGCTCAGCCCGGACCGTAGATGAAGCCCTGGAAGTAGGTGGCGTCGTCGGGGAGGACTCGGTAGTCGACCGAGTCCCAGGCATCCCAGTTCATCTCGGAGATCTCGAAGTCGCCGGCCGGCACCACCGACACCGAGCCCACCCCCACGTTGGGCCCCACCGCCTCGACGTAGGCGACATGGCCGTAGTAGGCGTTGGCGCCGCCCTGGCCCTGGTACCAGACCGCGACCGCTCCCACCTCGGGGACCGAGCCCTCCTCGTAGCCGAGACGCGAGGCGTTGTAGTACCACGCGTTGGCATTCCCCCCCCAGGGGATGCAGCGCCGGGTCGCCACGTACCAGGTGCAGTCGCCGTATGCGAAGTCGTCGGAGCACGAGCCGCCGGGGATGGTGGAGCCGCCGAGCTGCATGTCGATCTCGTCGATCTCGGCCGCGAGGGTCCGCGCCGGCCCGTTGAGCTGGGCGACGATCTGGTTGCGCTGGTAGACGATGGCCAGGAGCTGGTTGGACTGAGCCGAGAGCTCGGACTCCAGGCTGGACGCCTGGGCGAAGTCGGCCTGGGCCGCGCTCTGCTTGGAGAGGAGGTCGGCCTGGTCGTGGGAGAGCGTGGTCTGCAGGCCGCGGATCTGGGTGGTGACGCTCGAGGCCCCGGAGATGCTGTCCATCGCCGCGCTGAAGTCCTTGGCGTTGAGCACCGCGGTCATCACCGTGTTGCCCGACACGCTCTCGTAGGTGGCGCGGGCGAGGGTGGAGAGGGCGCTGCGCGCCGCGCTCTCCTGCGCCTTGTCGGTGTTGATGTCGCCGTTCAGCGTGGAGAGCTCGGTGTTCAGCGCGGCGAGCTGATCGCGCGACGCGTTGAGCGCCGTCGTGGCCTGGTCGAAGCTGGCCTCGGCGGTGGTGAGGGCGTTGGTGGCGGCGCTCTCCTGGCTGCTGATGGCCGCAAGCTGCTGGAGCAGGGCGGCTCGCTCGGCCTCCAGCTGGGCGGTGGTGTCAGCCCGGACCTGGCGCGGGCCGATGGGCAGCCCGAGAACGACGACCGCGACGGCCAGGAAGGCAGGGATCACCCTCCGGGTAACCCGCAATCCGATCTCCCCTATGGTCTCCCCGGGCCGGCGACCCCCTCCCGGAGCCAGGTCGCTGGACCAAACTTGCGGGAGGTTATCCGGCGGAGGCGCGGTTGGTCAAGCTGACGTGACAGCGTCGCTATCAAGAAAAGCGATATCTCGATCTTGGATGAGCGATTCGCCTCCGGGTGGACGGCTGGCGCGGGGGTCGCAGGTCCCGCCCCCGGGGCGGGCGGGGCCCGGACGGTCGTGACCGCCGGCCTGGCCCACCTGGATGATCGGCCGCCCCCACCTGGATGACCGGCCGTCACCAGGGCCGGGACGACCGGCCCCACCGGAGCCGGGACGACCGGCGCCACCGGAGCCAGGATGACCGCCCCCCACTAGAGTCGGTCCGGTGAGCAGCCCACCCCCGCCCGTGCGGCGACTCTTCGACGCCGGAGGCCCCACCCTGAGCGAGGTCGGCGAGGCCGAGCTGCTGCGCCGGCTGACCGCCCTGGCCCTGGCCTCGGCCGCCGGCCCGCCTCTCGTGGTCGCGAGCGGGGACGATGCCGCGGTCTGGCTCCCGCCCGCGGGCGACGGGATCGTGCTCAGCCAGGACGCGATCGTGGAGGGTGAGGACTTCCTCAAGTCCTGGACCGATCCCGAGGCGGTGGGCCGCCGGGCGCTCGCCGTCGCCCTCTCCGATCTCGCCGCCATGGGGGCGGTCCCCCACCTCTGCATGGTCACCTACTGCGCGCCCGGCGATGCGCCCATCGATGACCTCCTGGCCATCCAGCGGGGCCTCTGCGCCGCCGCGGCCGCCGCCGGGTGCCAGGTCGCGGGCGGCGACGTCAGCGCCATCAGCGGTCCCCTGGTGATCGATGTCGCCGTGGTCGGGACGGTCGCCCCCGACCGGGCCCTCCGCCGGGATCGCGGCCACCCTACCGACGCGCTGCTGGTCACCGGCAGCCTTGGCGAGGCGGCGGCCGGGCTTCGCCTGCTCCTCGAGGGGTGGGAGGTCGCCGGAGAGGTCGGAGAGCGCTGCCTCGAGCGTCAGCTCGAACCGCGGGCCCGGCTGGCCGAGGGTCGGGCCCTGCTCGAGCTGGGCGTCGAGTGCGCCGGCGATCTGAGCGACGGTCTGATCGTCGACCTGGGCCGGATCACCGAGGCCTCGGGGTGTGCCGCCGAGATATGGCTGGAGAGCCTCCCCACCAGCCCCGACGTCCGCGCCCTGCTGGGGGCGGCGTGGCCCGGCGCGGCGCTGGGTGGGGGAGAGGACTTCGAGCTGGTCGCCGCGGTGGCCGCCGATCGGCTGGAGGGACTCCTGGCGGCCTGGCCCCCGGCGCTCCAGCCGCTCCGCGTGGTGGGCCGGCTGGCCACGGGCTCGGGCGTGGCCCTGCTCGACCGGCAGGGCGGCGAGCCGGTGCCGCTCCCGGCGGTCGGCTCGCGGCATTTCCGCCAGCCGTGAACGGCGACGAGCTCCGGCTCACCACGGCCTCGGTCGAGGCGACCGAGGCCCTGGCGGCCCGGCTGTCGGCGGGCCTGCGGCCGGGCGACCTGGTCGCCCTCGACGGGCCGCTCGGAGCCGGGAAGACCGTCTTCGTCCGGGGGCTCGCCGCCGGTCTGGGTGTGGACGCCACCGTGGTCAAGAGCCCGACCTTCGTCCTCCACCACGTCTACGGGTCGCCGCCCCGGCTCCACCACCTCGACCTCTACCGGCTCGGGCCGGGCGCCCGGATCGAGCTCCTCGACCTGGACACCCTGCTCGAGAGTGCGCCGGCCGCGGTGGAGTGGGCGGGCTGCGCCGACCTCGAGCCGTGGCACCCGCTCGGGCTGGTCATCGAGATCGCCGGTGACCAGGTCCGGAGCATCGCGGCCCGGGACCCGGAGCGGGCTCCCGCCCGGCTGATCGAGGCATGGCGTGCGGCCGTGGCCGGCCCGTGAGCGTGCTCGCCATCGACACCGCCACCCGGCGGCGCCTGGTGGTGATCCGCGCCAGCCGGCGGGGCGAGCTGCTGGCCGCCCGGACCGGCACCACCGCCGCCCTCCCCTGGTTGGATCGGGCCCTGGCCGAGCTCGGCGTCTCCGGTCTCGAGGCGGTGGTGGTGGTCACCGGCCCCGGCTCCTACACCGGCCTGCGTGCCGGCATGGCCGCCGGGCTGGGGGTTGCCCACGCGCTGGGGATCCCCCTCCATGGAGTCGGCAGCCTGGAGGTGACGGCGCGATCGGCCCCTGACGGGGAGGGCGAGACGGTCGCCCTGGTCGAGGCCGGCCGGGGCGGTGCCTACGCCGGCCGGTTCGCGCGCCATGAGGGAGGCCTGGAGATGATCGGGGAGGCCGGCCGCGTCAGCCTCGCGACGGTGGCGGTCGGGGACCCACCGCCGATCAGCCTCGACAGCCTCGAGCTCCCCGGCATCCGCCTCGGTGACCCGGTGGCGGCGCTCGCGGCCTCCGTCCAGAGCGCCCTGGGACGGCCCGCGCTCGAGCTCGCCGGTCTGGCGGCGACCTACCTGGACTGAACCCGACCCGACCGGACCCGACCGGACCCGGCCGGGACGGGGCCCGAGGGCCCGCATCCCTTCCGCGGCGGCACCGGTGGCCCTCGCGTATCATCGACGCCGATGAAGGTCGCGCCGCGCCTCCTCATCGAGCGGATGCGCCATTCCGACATCCCCGCGGTCCAGGCGATCGAGCGCGAGATCTTCCTCTCGCCCTGGCCCCGCAACGCCTACGCGTCCGAGCTCTCCCAGAACCGCCAGGCTCACTACTACGTGCTCCGCGATGGGGGCGAGATCGTGGGTTACGGCGGGCTCTGGAAGGTCGCCGACGAGGCCCACGTCACCACCATCGGGGTTCGCGCCCAGAGTCAGCATCTCGGCTTCGGCACCGGGATGTTCGCGGCCCTGGTCCAGCGCAGCTACGAGCTGGGGGCGCGCTGGATCACCCTGGAGGTGCGGGCCAGCAACGACCACGCCATCCGGCTCTACGAGCGCTTCGGTTTCAAGGCGATCGGCCGCCGCCGCGGCTACTACACCGACAACGGGGAGGACGCGGTCGTGATGTGGAGCGACTCCCTGCACGCGCCGTCCTTCAAGCGCCGGTTCGCCGACATCCTCCGGGGCATCGACATCGTGGGCATGGGCCCTCCCCCGGCCCCCGACTACCCGCGCGCGTGACCGGGTCGGGGCGGCGTTGAGCGGGCTCGCCCGGAGGTGAGGATCCTCGCCATCGAGACCTCCTGCGACGAGACCGCGGCGGCGGTCGTGCGCGACGGCCGCGAGGTCCTCTCCAGCCAGGTCTCCTCCCAGATCGCCCTGCACGCGCCGCACGGCGGGGTGGTGCCCGAGCTCGCCGCGCGCGCCCACCTGGAGATGCTCGCCCCAGTGGTCGACGCCGCGCTCGCCGAGGTGGAGGGCGGCTGGGACGTCATCGACGCGGTGGCCGTGACCCGGGGACCGGGCCTGGCCGGCTGCCTGGTGGTGGGCGCCGCCTATGCGCAGGCCGCCGCCCGGGCCCGCGGCCTGCCCATCACCGGGGTGTCCCACCTCGCCGGCCACGTCTACTCGGCGTGGCTGGCGGACGCCGAGCTGGAGCCACCCTTCGTCGCGCTGGTGGTGAGCGGCGGCCACACCGACACCATCGAGCTGGCCCGGCACGGGGAGGCGCGGCGCCTTGCCAGCACCCGCGACGACGCCGTGGGCGAGGCTTTCGACAAGGTGGCGCGGATGCTCGGGCTCCCCTACCCCGGCGGCCCGGTGGTGGAGCGCGCGGCGCGGAGCGGCGACCCGCGCCGCTTCCCCCTGCCGCGCACCCGCCTGGAGGGCGCCTTCTCCTTCAGCGGCCTGAAGACCGCGGTCCGCTACGCGATCCGCGACCTGCCCGCCTCCGAGCTCGACGACGCCGGGGTTCCGCGCCGTGCCGAGCTGCGCGACGCGCTGGCCGCCGCCTTTCAGGAGGCCGCGGTCACCCAGCTCGTCGACGGCCTCGAGGCGGCGGTGGAGGAGACCGGAGCCACCTCCGTCGCCGTGGTCGGCGGGGTGGCCGCCAACCGTGCGCTGGCCGAGCGGGTCGCCCAGCGCTTCGCCGGTCTGCGGGTGTCGGTGCCGCCGCTGCGGCTCTGCACCGACAACGCGGCCATGATCGGTGCCGCCGGCTGGCACCGCCTCACCCTTCGCGGGCCCGACCTCGACGGTTTCGACGTCGACCCGTCGCTGGCCGAGTTCGCCTGAGAGGCTCCCCGCCGGGCGGAGGATGTCACCATCCTCTGAGCCATGGCGCTCAGCCCTGCTCACGAGGCCGGCCGTCTCAGCGAGACCGCCGGGCGCTACCTGGAGGCGATCTACTACATCGCCCACGAGGGTGAGCCGGCGCGCCCCGGGGGGCTCGCCGATTGGCTGGGGGTGAGCCGGCCGACGGTGACCGTCACGCTGCAGCGCCTGGCCCGCGACGGCTGGGTGGAGGTCGCCGGGGACCGCAGCATCGCCCTCACCACCGGTGGCGAGTCCGCCGCCTCCGACCTGGTCCGCCGCCACCGGATCCTCGAGCGGTGGCTGGTGGACGTGCTCGGCCTGGATTGGGCCGCCGGGGACCGCGAGGCGTCGCTGCTCGTCCACGGCGTCTCCGATGAGGTTGTCGACCGCCTCGACCAGCACCTCGGGCTCCCCCGCACCTGTCCCCACGGCAACCCGATCCCCGGGCGCGGGGAGGTTCCGCCCGACCTGGTCCGCCTCGACCGGATGCCGGCCGGTGCGCCGGCAGCGGTCGTGCGGATCTCGGAGGTCGCCGAGCACGAGGCTCCACAGCTGCTCCTCCTGCTCCACCGGCTGGGGATCACCCCGGGTCGCACCGTGACGGTGCGCGTTCTCGGCCAGGTGCTCGGCATCGACGTCGAGGGGGAGGCGGTCGAGCTCGACCGCGGGGCCGCCCGGGCGGTCTGGGTCGAGCCCTCCGATTAGGTTAGGCTAAGCTAATTCCCGCTCCGGTCAGGGGAGGACGGGCCCCGGCCGGCGGCGCAGCCCGATGCAGGCCCCGTGGGAGACGAGACCTCGGCATGCCAGCACACGTGATCCGCGCGCGCTACCCGGCGGCCGCCGAGGCGGTCGGCCCGGCGGCGCCGGAACTCGACGCCGGTCGGCCCCGTGGCGCCGTGGCCGCCCGCGTCCCTGGCGGCCGCTGCCGATGATCCGGCGGCGGCGATCCGCGCTGGTGGCGATGGCGGTGGCGGCCGGATGGCTGCTGGCGGCCTGCGACGCTCCTCCCTCCGGGTCGGGGCAGGCGATCACCCTCTACAACGGTCAGCACGTGCAGACGACCGACGCGCTGGTGAGCGCCTTCGAGAAGGCGACCGGGATCACCGTGAACGTCCGCAGCGACGACGAGGACACGCTCGCCGACCAGGTCGTCGCCGAGGGATCGCGCTCGCCGGCGGACGTCATCTACACCGAGAACTCGCCGGCCCTCGAGTACCTCCAGTCCAGGGGGCTGCTGGCCGCCGTCGACGCGTCGACCCTCGCCGACACCCCGAGCCGTTTCAACTCGCCCCAGGGAGAATGGGTGGGAGTCTCCGCGCGCGTCAGCGTGCTGATCTACAACCCCTCGCTGATCGCGAAGAGCCAGCTGCCGACATCGGTGCTCCAGCTCGCCGATCCGCGCTACCAGGGCAAGCTGGCGCTCGCACCCGGGGAGACCGACTTCCAGCCGATCGTGACCTCGGTGGCGCGCGCCTACGGCGCCGCTGCCGCGCTCACCTGGCTGGAGGGGTTGAGGACCAACGCCGGCAGCCACGTCTATCCCGACAACGAGACGATCGCCGCCGACGTGAACCGGGGCGAGGTCGCCTTCGGGGTCGTCAACCAGTACTACTGGTACCGGCTCGCCGCCGAGATCGGCTCCGGCAATATCCACTCGGCGATCGCCTACTTCGCCGCCGGCGACCCCGGGTACGTCCTCGACGTCTCCGGGGCGGCCGTCCTCCGCTCCAGCACGCACCAGGCCGCGGCTCAGCGGTTCCTCGCCTTCCTCGTCTCCAAGCAGGGTCAGGAGATCATCGCCCACTCGATCAGCTACGAGTACCCGATCGCCTCGGGGGTGACCACCGTGCAGCCCGAGACCCCCTTCGACCTCCTCCAGCCGAACTCCATCACCATCCCGGAGCTGGGCGACGGCTCGCAGGCGATCTCCCTGCTCCAGCAGGCGGGCCTGCTGTGACCCCGCTCCCACCGCTCGCCCGGGCCTCGCGCCGCCCCCGGGGCCGGCCGCGGTGACCGCGAGCGGGATCACCGCGCGGGGGCCGCTCCCCGCCGTCCCCGCGCGCCGCCGTCCCCTCCCCTGGCCCCTGCTGGGGACCAGTGCCGCCGTGGCCGCCGTGCTGCTGACGCCGCTCGCCTTCCTGCTCATCGAGGCCGGCGGCACCGGGGCCGGCACCATCGTCCACCTGATCTGGCGTCCCCTGACCGCCGGCCTGCTCTGGAACACGATCCGGCTGACCGTGGTGGTCACCGCCCTCTGCGCGGTGATCGGCACCCTCACCGCCTGGTGCGTCGAGTGCACCGACCTCCCCGGTCGCCGGATCTGGGCGGTTCTGGTGGTGGTGCCCTTCGCCATCCCCGACTTCGTGGTCAGCTTCGGCTGGGCGTCGATCTCCTCCTGGGTGCAGGGGTTCCAGGGGGCGGTGCTGGTCATGACCCTGGCCGTCTACCCGCTCGTCCACCTGCCGGTGGCGGCCAGCCTGCGCAGCGCCGATCCCGGTCTCGAGGATGCCGCCCGCAGTCTCGGCGTCGGCCGGGTCCGCACCTTCCTGCGGGTGACCGTGGGGCAGGCCCGCGGGGCCATCCTCGGCGGCTGCGTGCTGGTCGCGCTGGTGATCCTCGCCGAGTACGGGGCCTTCGAGATCCTCGGCTACCAGACCTTCACCACCGAGATCTTCACCGAGTTCCAGGTCTCGTTCAACGTGCCCACCGCCTGCGCGCTCTCCCTCGTCCTGATCCTGCTGAGCTGCGTGATCCTGGGCGCCGAGGTCCCCGCGCGCGGCCGGGGGCGGGCCCAGCGCACCGGCCCGCTGGCGCAGCGCGCCCGGCGCCAGCAACGCCTCGGCCGCGCGACCCCTGCGGTCGAGGCCGCGATGCTGGTGCTGGTCGGTCTCGCGCTGGGGGTCCCGGTCGGCGCCGCCGTCTACTGGATGGTCGCCGGCGGCGCCCCCAGCCTCACCGGGGTCTCGATCCTGGACGCCGGCTGGCACACCGCCCTCTACAGCGGTTGCGCCGCGGCCCTGGCCACCCTGGCGGCGCTGCCGGTGGCCCTGCTGGCGGTCCGCCACGCCGGTCGCGCCGGCCGGATGCTCGAGCGGACAACCTACACGGTGCTGGCCATGCCCGGGCTGGTGATCGCGCTGGCGATCAGCTACTTCTCCGAGCGCTACGCGGCCGGGCTCGGCTACCAGACCTCGGTCCTCCTGGTCGCCGCCTACGCCATCCTCTTCTTCCCCCTGGCCCTGGTCGGGGTGAGGGCCTCGGTGGCCCATGCCCCGGTGGCATTGGAGGAGGCGGCGCGTTCGCTCGGGCGCGCTCCGCGGATGGTCTTCGTGAGGGTGACGCTCCCGCTCATCGCCCCCGGGCTCTCCGCGGCCTTCTGCCTCGTCTTCCTCGCCTGCGCCACCGAGCTGACCGCGACGCTGGTCCTGGTGCCCACCGGCGTCCAGACCCTGGCCACCCAGTTCTGGGCCTACCAGCAGAACCTCGCCTACGGCCAGGCCGCGCCCTTCGCGCTGGTGATCATCGCCATCGCGGCGGTGCCCAGCTACATCCTCGCCCGCTACTTCGACCGGCTTCCCGGCCGCACCGGTGAGCCGCGGTGAGCGCGGGCGGCTCCGGCGGCCTCACTGTCGCCGACCTCCACAAGGCCTTCGGCACCCACCCGGTGCTGCGGGGCGTGGACCTCAGCGTGCCCGAGGGGGCCTTCGTGGCCGTGCTCGGCGCGTCCGGCAGCGGCAAGACCACGCTGCTGCGCATCCTGGCCGGCTTCGAGCGACCGGATCGAGGGGCGGTCACGGTCGGGGACGAAATCCTCGACGACGCCGGCCGCCATCTCCCCGCCGAGCGTCGCCGGATCGGCTACGTCTCCCAGGAGGGAAGCCTCTTTCCCCATCTCACGGTGGCGGCCAACGTGGGCTTCGGCCTGCGCCGGGGCCGGACGCCGGGAGCGGGTGGTCGGGCATCTGCTCGAGCTGGTCGGCCTCTCGGCGCTCGGCCGCCGCTACCCCCACCAGCTCTCCGGGGGCCAGCAGCAGCGGGTGGCGCTGGCCCGGGTGCTGGCCGTGCAACCCCGGATCGTGCTCCTCGACGAGCCGTTCGCCTCGCTGGACGCCGGGCTGCGAGCCGCGGTCCGCGCCGACATCCATGACCTGCTGCGGCGGGCGGGGGCCACCGCGGTGCTGGTCACCCACGACCAGGACGAGGCCCTCACCGTCGCCGACCTGGTGGCGGTGATCCGGGATGGCAGGATCGCCCAGGTCGCCCCTCCTCGCGATCTCTACGAGGCGCCGGTCGATCCCGACCTGGCTCAGTTCGTGGGCGAGGCCAACCTGATCGAGGGCATCTCCCACGGATCGACGGTGGAGACCGGCTTCGGACAGCTCCCCCTCCGGGACGGCCGGATCTCGGCCGGGCAGGGGCTCACCGTGCTGGTCCGCCCCGAGCAGCTCCGGGTCGTCGCCGGCTCCGGCTCCGGGCCGGGTGAGCGCGGGGAGAGGAGGGGAGTCGCCGCCCGGGTGGTCGAGGTCGACTTCCACGGCCACGATGCCGTGGTCCGGGTGGTCGTGGACGCCGGGGCGGCCTCCCCCCTGATCGCCCGGGTCGCCGGGGAGGTGAGCCTGGCCGCCGGGGCCCCGGTCACGCTGACCGTCGACGGGCCCGTCCACTGCTGGCCGCGGCCTCCCGCCGGCATCGGGGACGGCCCGCCAGTTGCGGTCCTGGCAGTCGATTAGGTAGAGTGTTAGCAGTCACCCGCCCCGAGTGCTAAAACAGTTGGAGGTCGCACCGTGGCCTTGAAGCTTCGTCCCCTGGCCGATCGCGTCGTCATCAAGCCCGTCGAGCGCGAGGAGGTGACCAAGAGCGGCATCGTCCTCCCCGACACCGCCAAGGAGAAGCCCCAGGAGGGGATCATCGAGGCGGTGGGGAAGGGTCGCTACAACGAGCGCACCGGCGAGCGGATCAAGCTCGACGTCGAGGTCGGCGACCGGGTGATGTACGCCAAGTACGCCGGCAGCGAGGTGAAGATCGACGAGGTCGACTACCTCATCCTCTCCGAGAAGGACATCCTCGCCGTCGTTCAGAGCAACGGCAAGGCCTGAGCCGGCCACCATCCCGTCGCTTGCCGTGATGGCGGCGCACCGCCTCGGCGGTCGCGCCGCCGTTCGCCGTCAGAGGAGCTGAGAGAGCATGCCTGCTAAGCAACTTCGATTCGACACCGAGGCGAGGCAGCTGCTCCGCCAGGGAGTGGACGCGGTCGCCGACGCGGTCGCGGTGACGCTGGGACCGCGCGGCCGGTCGGTGGTGCTGGACAAGAAGTTCGGCCCGCCGCTGGTCACCACCGACGGGGTGACCATCGCCCGCGACCTCGACTTCAAGGACAACTTCCAGAACATGGGGGCTCAGCTGCTCCGCGAGGTCGCGGTCAAGACCAACGACATCGCGGGCGACGGCACCACCACCGCCACCGTGCTCAGCCGCGCCATGATCGTCGAGGGGCTGCGGCTGCTCGGCGCGGGCGCCTTCCCCGTCGAGCTGCGCCGCGGGATGCTGGAGGCGGCCGCCGCGGCCGCGACGGCGGTCCGGCTGCGCTCCCACCCGGTCGACAGCAACGAGGACATCCGCCGGATCGCCACCATCAGCGCCGACGACGCCGAGATCGGGGCGATGCTGGCCGACGCCTTCGCCAAGGTGGGCAAGGAGGGGGTGGTGTCGGTCGAGTCGGCCGACGGCATCGACACCACCGTCGAGGTGGTCGAGGGGATGCAGCTCGATCGCGGCTATGTCTCCGCCTACCTGGTGACCGACCAGAAGGAGATGGTGGCCGAGCTGGACCGGCCCGCCGTGCTGATCACCGATGCCAAGGTCAGCGCCGTTCGCGACCTGCTGCCCGCCCTGGAGCTGGTGGCCGCCGCCAAGCGGCCGCTCCTGATCGTTGCCGAGGACGTCACCGCGGAGGCCCTGGCCACCCTGGTGGTCAACCGGATGCGCGGCACCCTCACCGCGGTGGCGATCAAGGCCCCCGGCTTCGGCGACCGCCGCAAGGCGATGCTCCAGGACCTCGCCGTCCTCACCGGTGCCACCGTGGTCAGCGAGGAGGTGGGGATCCGCCTGGACGCGGTGACCGCGCGGCACCTGGGGAGCGCCAACCGCATCACGGTCACCAAGGACGACACCACGGTGGTCGGAGGCGGTGGCGATCGCAAGGCCATCGACGCGCGCTGCGAGGAGATCCGCCGCCAGGTCGAGGAGACCGATTCGGACTGGGACCGGGAGAAGCTGCAGGAGCGGCTGGCCCGGCTGGTCGGCGGCGTAGCCCTGATCAAGGTGGGCGCCGCCACCGAGGTGGCCATGAAGGAGCGCAAGGCGCGCGTCGAGGACGCCCTCCACGCCACCCGCGCCGCCCTCGAGGAGGGCTATGTGGCCGGCGGAGGGGTCGCCCTGATTCACGCCCGCCAGGCCATCGACGACCTGGGCCTGGAGGGGGACGCCCTCGCCGGGGCCCGGGCGGTCCGCCACGGGCTGGCCGCGCCGCTGCAGGTGCTCGCCTCCAACGCCGGCCTGGAGGGCGCGGTGGTGGTCCACAAGGTCGCCGAGCTGAGCGGTGACGAGGGCTTTGACGTCGTCACCGAGGAGTACGGCAACCTGGTCGAGCGGGGCATCATCGACCCCACCAAGGTGGTGATCACCGCGCTGACCTCGGCGGTCTCGATCGCGACCATGATCATGACCACCGAGGCCCTGATCGCCGACGCTCCCGAGCCCGAGGACGAGGAGGAGAACGGTCACGGTCACTCCCACGGTGGGGGTGGCGGCGGCTACGGTGGTGGCGGCGGCTTCGGCGGCGGTGGCTTCGGCGGCGACGACGACGACATGGACTTCTAGCCGGCGGTTTCCACCGATCCCCCCTGGCGGGAGCTGAGAGTCGACCCGGGGGTGCGGCGCGCCGGGTAGAGTTGCCCGCGTGCTGACCCTGGGGACCCCCCGGCTGCTCTTCGCCACCACGCCGGTCGCCGTGATGCGCGACCGGCTGGCGGGTGCCGACTTCCTGGCCGACGTCCCCGCCGGGCCTCGGGGCACCACCACCGAGACCTGCCGGCTCCGCGTCCGCTTCCCGGAGGAGTGGCCGGGCGAGGATGCCCTCACCATGCTGCCGCTCTGGATCGCTCAGCGCGAGCGGCAGGGCGACCCCGGGCCGTGGAGCGACGGGGTCGTGATCCGGCACGAGGACCTCCTGGCGGTGGGCAGCATGGGCTTCAAGGCGGCCCCCGACACCACCGGGACGGTCGAGATCGGCTATGCGATCAACCGCTCCGAGCGCGGTCGCGGCTACGCCACCGAGATGGCCGGGGCGCTGGTGGCCTGGGCGCTGGCCCAGCCGGGCGTCCGGCGGGTCACCGCGGAATGCCTGGCCCGCAATGCCGCCTCGGCCCGGGTGCTGGAGAAGCTCCGCTTCGACCGGATCGGGAGGCGGAGCAGCCGGGAGGGTGAGCTGCTGCTCTGGGAGCGGCGCGGCTCCGACCCGGAGCCCTCCCGGGCGGACGTCGACGCGGCGCCGGTCCAGGGCGAGGCTCCGGCCGGGCCGGGCCCGGCAGCGGGGCTCGGTGAAGCCTCCGCGGCGCGGATCCCGTAGCCGTGTGCGGCATCTGCGGCTTCAGCGGCCGCCGCGACCCCGGCCTGCTCCGGGCGATGACCGCGTCGATCCGCCATCGCGGCCCCGACGACGACGGCTTCTTCGAATCCGACCAGGCCTCGCTCGGCTTCCGCCGCCTCGCCATCATCGACCTCGACACCGGCGCGCAGCCGATGTCCACGGACGGGGACCGTCTGCACATCGTTTACAACGGCGAGATCTACAACTACCGCGAGCTGCGCGCGGAGCTGGAGGCGGAGGGGCGGCGGTTCACCACCCGGTGCGACACCGAGGTGGCGCTGCAGGCGTACGCGCAGTGGGGCCCGGCAGCCTTCCAGCGCTTCAACGGCATGTGGGCCATCGCCCTTCTGGACCGTCGCGGCCCCACCCAGCGGCTCGTCCTCTGCCGCGACCACTTCGGCATCAAGCCCCTCTTCTACGCCGAGCACGATGACCGGGTGGTCTTCGCCTCCGAGATCAAGGCCATCCTCGAGGACCCGACCTTCCCCCGCCGGGTCGATGAGCAGCAGCTCTACGAGTACCTCCGATTCGGCCTCTACGACCACAACGACCTGACCTTCTTCGGGGGGGTGCGCCAGGTGCCGGCGGGCGCCTACGTCACCGTGGACGCGGACGGCATCCACGAGACCCGCTACTGGACGCCGCGGCTCAGCGAGGACGCCGACCCGGACCCCGCGGAGTTCCTCCGCCTCTTCACCCGCGCGGTGGAACGCCGGCTGGTGGCGGACGTCCCGGTGGGCACCTGCCTCTCGGGAGGGCTCGACTCCTCCTCGATCGTCTGCGTGATGGACCGGCTGCTCGCCCAGCACGTGCCCGACTCGGTCTCGCTGGGCGATCGTCTCAAGACCTTCTCCGCGGTCTTCCCCGGCGACCCCATCGACGAGCGGCGCTACGTCGAGGCGGTGCTGGCGGTCACCTCCGCCGACCCCACCTGGGTGGAGCCGACCTCGGAGCGGTGGCTCGGTGAGCTGGAGACCTGGATCTGGCACGCCGAGGAGCCGATGATCACCACCGCCCCCTACGCGATGTGGTCGGTGATGCGCGCCGCCAGCGAGAAGGTGACCGTCCTCCTCGACGGCCAGGCGGGCGACGAGCTGCTGGGTGGCTACATCCCCTACCAGTACGTCTACCTCCGCCAGCTGCTCCGCGAGCGCCGCTACCGCGAGTTCGCCCTGGAGTTGGCGAGGGCGCGCGACACGGTCGGCCGGCTGGCCCGGCGGCGGGTCTGGGAGAGCCGCCATCGGGTCGACGTCGGCGCCCTGCTCCGCCCGGAATGGACGCGCGGGAAGCGCCGCCCCCACGATCCCCGCTCCCAGGACGACCTCAAGAAGCGTCTCCTCCAGGACCTGACCACCTTCTCGCTGCCCTCGCTGCTCCGCTACGAGGACCGCAACTCGATGGCCCACTCCATGGAGTCGCGCCTGCCCTTCCTCGACCAGGAGCTGGTGGAATGGATCCTCCGCTTGCCCGCATCGGCCATCGTCTCGGGTGGCTGGTCGCGGCGGATCCTCCGCGAGGCGATGCGCGGGGTCCTGCCCGAGACCATCCGCGAGCGCCGGCGCAAGATCGGCTTCACCACCCCGGAGTTCCGCTGGTTCCGGCAGCAGCGCTCCTCGATCCAGTCACTGATGCGCTCACCTTCCTTCCAGGCGCGCCCCTACTGGGACGGCGAGGCGGTGGCGACGGCCTTCCGGGTCGCCTGCGCCGGGGGCAGCGAGGAGTCGCTCTTCTTCTGGCGGGCGGTCAACGTCGAGATCTGGCTGCGCGTCTATTTCGAGGGGGCGGCCCACGGCAGCGCGGGCGCTGATGGGGGGGCGCGCTTCAGCTTCACCGCTCACGGCGACGGCGCGGCGGCGGTGGCGGTCGGGGCGCAGGACCTGGTGGCGGCGGCCCGTCCCAACCCCGGGCGGCACCTGATCATCCGGCGCCGCGGCGAGACCTGGGCGCGCCTGCCGCTGCGGGCCGGGCTGGTGCGCAACCACGACGACCTGGCCGCGGCGGTCGGGGCGGCGCTGGAGACCGCGCGGAGCACCGGCATCGCCCTGGAGCCCGGCGACGTGGTCGCGATGAGCGAGAAGGTGGTCGCGATCACCCAGGGTCGGTCCTTCCCCATGAGCGAGATCGCGGTGACCCCGCTGGCCCGGCTGCTCTCCCGGTTCGTCAGCCGCGTCCCCATCGGCATCGGCCTGGGCCGGCCCCAGACCATGCAGCTCGCCCTGGAGGAGGCGGGGGCGTCGCGGATACTCCTCGCCGCCGCCTGCGCCGCGGTCACCCGGCCGCTGGGCATCCGGGGCGTCTTCTACCGGGTGGCGGGATCGCGGGTGTCGGCCATCGACGGCCCCACCGCGTACACCCTCCCCCCTACAACACCCACGCCAGCAAGGCGCCGCGCGACCCCGACGGGGTGGCGGCGCGGATGCGCCGCGCCCTGAGCGAGCGGGCGGGCGGGGACGTGGGGGTGGCGGTGGTGGACACCAACGACCTCGCCGCCGACGTCCTGGGCAGCAGCCCCGGGGTCGACCGGGCGGCGGTCGCCGAGGTCCTGGCCGACAACCCGATGGGCCAGACCGACGAGCAGACCCCCTTCTGCATCCTCCGGCGCCTGGCCTGAGCCCGGCGGCCGGCCCGATCGCCCGGCCGGCGTCACCGAAGGCCGGATTCCCTGAAGGTTGTGACAGCCTTGTCAGATTCGATCAAAGGCGTCACAGCCTGTCAGATTCACCGGATGGAGACCGAACAGCGGCTTCCGAACCGTGACGGGGACGCGACGTGTTCGTTCTCTGTGACACGCTGGTCACGGTTACTCTGAGCGCGCCTATGTTCGAGTCCGGGGCGGTGCCGATCGCCATCCCCTACACCCCAGTCTCGCAGCGCCCCGACCGGCTCGCCGTCCGGGGGGCGGCGGCGGCCTGGCTGGCCATCGCGGCCGTCCTGATCGTGCTCGGGATGTCGCTCCAGCACAGCCACATCGACGGCCTCTCCCTCATCCCCCTCGGTCTGCTGGTGCTCGCCGCGCTGGCCGCCGCGCTCCCCCTGGAGCGGGTGCCCCGGGGTGGGCAGGCGGCGGCGGCCTGGGCGGCGATCGTCCTGGTGCTCGGCATCCAGGCCGTCTTCCATATCAAGGCGGTCGACGTCGCCGCCCTCTTCAGCCTCCCGCTCGCCTGGCTGGCCATCCGCCACGACGGCCGCTCCCTGGCGATCGGCATCGCCCTCGCGCTGGCCGTCTGCGCCGCCTCGCTGGTGGCGGTTCGCGATCCCTACACCGCGGTGGCGACCCTGGCGGCGATCGTCGTCCCGGTCGCCATCAAGGTGCTGACCGGGCGAGGCGCCGATCGTGCCCGCTTCGCCTCGGTGGCCTACACCGACTTCCTCACCACCTGCCCGAATCGCCGGGCGCTGGTCGCCGAGCTGCCCCGCCGGCTCGAGACCGCCCGCCGCCGCGACATCCCGCTCGCCATCGCCATCTTCGACCTCGACCGGTTCGGGGCCTTCAACGAGGACTGGGGGCACGCGGCCGGTGACCGCCTGCTCACCGACGTCGCGACCGTGCTCCGCTTCACCCAGCGCCGCGACCCGGAGGCCCCGGGCCTCTCCTACCTCGCCAGGGCCGGCAACGACGAGTTCGCGGTCGTGCTCGAGGGCCTGACCACCGCGGGCGTCGCCGAGCTGGTCCGCGATGTGGAGACCGACCTCCCCGCCGGCTGCACGGTCAGCGTCGGGATCGCCTTCTGGGACCGCCACGAGGCCGCCGACGACCTGCTCAACCGCTCCCTGCGCGCGCTCTCCGCGGCCGGACGGTCCATGGGCGGAGGCCGGGTGGTGGTCGACGACGGGGCCGGCTCGCGGCCCGGGAGCTGGCTCGAATCCGTGCCGGCCATCGTCGCCCGCCGCGAGATCGAATCGGTCTACCAGCCCATTCGTGATCTCAGCAACGGCCGGCTGATCGGCTACGAGGCGCTGGCCCGGCCCACCGGGGCGCCCAACGACACCGAGGTCGACGGGATGTTCGCGGCGGCGCGGCGGATCGGCGTCTCCCGCGAGCTGGAGACGCTCTGCCAGGTATCGGCGATGCGCGGAGCCCACCGGCTGCTGATCGGCGGCGGCTCGCTGTTCATCAACATCAGCGTGGGCGCGTTCACCGATCCGGATCGGGACCTGGACGTCATCCTCGGCCACCTCGCCAACGCCGCGCTCAAGCCGACCCAGATCGTCCTCGAGGTCAACGAGCAGATCACCCGCTTCGGCCGCTTCGCGGAGGCGTGCGCCCGCTACCGGCGGGCCGGGTTCCGCTTCGCGATGGACGACGTCGGCGAGGGGCTCTCGACCATCGAGGCCATCGCCGTGGTCCGTCCCGAGTTCATCAAGGCCGCCAAGAGCCTGGTGGTCACCGCCGAGGACGCCGGCTCGGCGGCGGTGATCCGCGGCCTGGTGGAGGTGGCCCGCAGCCTCGGCGGCGAGATCATCGCCGAGGGCCTGGAGACCAAGGAGGACTGCGCCCGGATGCTCCGGCTCGGCGCCGTCCTGGGCCAGGGATGGGCCCTCGGCACCCCGCAGCGGCTGCGCGACGTGCTGGCCGCCGGGATGGTCGAGGACGAGGAGCCCGACCGCGCGCCCGCCCCGGGTGAGGCCGAGCCCGTGCCGCCCGCGCTGGTCCCCGCGCCACACCCCGGCTGAGCTCTTCGCTCCAGGCGCTTCGATCGGGTCGGGGCACACCGACCCGTAGAATCGCCGGGTGGTCGCCGGCACCGATGCGCTGCTCGCCGCCCTCAACCCGGCCCAGCGCGAGGCGGTGGAGGCTCCCGACGGCCCCCTCCTGATATTCGCCGGGGCGGGCAGCGGCAAGACCCGGGTGCTCACCCACCGGATCGCCTACGTGATCGCGTCCCGGGGGGTTCGCCCGTCGGAGATCCTCGCGGTCACCTTCACCAACAAGGCGGCCCGGGAGATGCGCGGCCGGGTGGAGAAGCTGCTCGGCACCGACATCAGCGGCATGTGGCTGGGCACCTTCCACGGCGTCGGCGCCCGGATCCTGCGCCGAGACGGCGACGCCATCGGCATCCCCCAGAACTTCGTCATCTACGACGAGGCCGACCGGCTGGCGGCGATGCGGCGGGCGATGCAGTCGATGGGCATCGACGACAAGCGGCTCGCGCCCTCCAAGATCGTCCACGCGGTCAGCGCCGCCAAGAACGAGCTGCTCGATCCCCGCGCCTACGCCGCCCGGGCGAGCGGCTACTTCGAGGGCGAGGTGGCCCGCATCTACCGCGCCTACGACGCCGAGCTCAGCGCCGCCGGTGCGCTGGACTTCGACGACCTGCTGATGCGCACCGTCCAGCTGCTCCAGGACATCCCGCCCGTGCTGGAGCACTACCGCCAGCGCTGGAGCCACCTCTTCGTCGACGAGTACCAGGACACCAACCACGCCCAGTACCTGATGGTGTCACTGCTGGCCGCAACTCATCGCAATCTGACGGTTGTGGGAGATGACGACCAGTCGGTCTACCGCTTCCGTGGCGCCGACATCCGCAACATCCTCGAGTTCCAGAAGGACTTCCCCGATGCCCGGGTGGTGACCCTGGAGCAGAACTACCGCTCCAGCCAGCCCATCCTCGACACCGCCCACGCCGTGATCAGGCTCAATGAGGACCGCGCGGCCAAGCGGCTCTGGACCGAGCGCGGCGGCGGCCAGCCGGTCCGCCTGATCCCGGTCTACGACGAGCGCGAGGAGGCGCTCGCGGTCTGCGGGGAGATCGAGCGGCTGATCGGGTCGGGCGAGTACTCCCTCTCCGACTTCGCCGTCCTCTACCGGACCAACGCCCAGTCCCGGGCCTTCGAGGACGTCCTGCTGCGGCGCGGGATCCCCTACCGGCTGGTCGGCGGCCTCCGCTTCTACGAGCGCAAGGAGGTGAAGGACGTTCTCAGCTACCTCCGGCTGGTGGCCAACCCTCGCGACCCGGTCGCCTTCGGCCGGATCGTCAACGTCCCCCGGCGCAAGATCGGCGATCGGAGCGTGGCCGAGCTCGAGCGGATCGCTCGGAAGCGGAGGATCTCGCCCTTCGAGGCCGTCCAGCATGCCGGCGCGGATGCCGAGCTGGGCCCGGGGGCGCTCCAGGCGCTGGCCGGCTTCGGCGCCCTGATCGAGCGTCTTGCCGAGCAGAGCCTCAGGCTGCCGGTCCCGCGGCTCCTGGAGCGCATCGTGCAGGAGAGCGGCTACCAGTCGATGCTCCGCGACGGTACCCCCGAGGGGGAGGAGCGCTGGGCCAACGTCACCGAGCTGATCGGCTACTCGGAGGAGTACGCGGACGTGCCGCCCCCGGACGGCCTCCACCAGTTCCTGGAGAACGTCGCGCTGGTCTCCGACGTCGACAGCCTGGACGACACCAAGAGCGGGGTGACCCTGATCACCCTCCACCAGGTGAAGGGGCTGGAGTTCCCGGTCGTCTTCCTCTGCGGGCTGGAGGAGGGGCTGCTGCCCCACGTCCGCGCCCTCGAGGAGGGGGACGAGGGCATCGCCGAGGAACGCCGGCTGGTCTACGTCGGGGTCACCCGGGCCCAGCATCGCCTCTACCTACTCCACGCCTTCCGGCGCCACCTCTACGGCAGCGGTCAGCTCGCCCAGGCCTCGCGCTTCCTGGCCGACATCCCGCCCGGGATGCTGGAGGTGGTCCGCCGGCCGGGTGGCCCTCCGGTGACGGCGGTGCGCCAGCCGGGCGCGGTCCGCGCGGCCGTCCACGCTCACGCCGTGCGGGCCAATCCGGTGGAGGTCGCCCCCCAGCGCTACCACGAGGGGATGCGGGTCCGGCATCCCAGGTACGGGACCGGCACCATCCTCAAGAGCACCATGACCCGGGCCGGCGAGGAGGTGGTGATCCGCTTCGACGAGGCGGGGATGAAGATCTTCGCGGTGGCCGACGCCCGGCTCGACCCCGCCGAGTCCTGAGCCTCCGATCCTTCTCCGTCGAGGCCCGAAAGGTCCCGCTGCCGGAGCCTCGCCACCGGTGGAGGCGGCGCCCACCGGCACCCCCGGCGGGCACGGGACACCCTTTCACTTCGCCAACCCGGTTAAGGACAATCAAGTCCTTAACCGGCCCAGCGCCGAGGGGGGGACGGCCAGAGCTGTGATTGCCCTGAGTGACGCACTGACCGGCGCTGACCTGACCGGCTCGGGAGCGCTGGTCGCGGTCCGCCGCAGGCCCCATGGATCAGGTGGTGACCGTGGCCAGGGTCAAGCCATCCGCGATGGGCACGATCACCGACTCCGTGCGCGAGTCGGCCAGCACGTGGTCGTTGAAGGCGCGGATCATCCGGGTCCGGGCGTCCGGCTCGCCCACCCCCGCCGCCTTGCCGTGGCGCAGCGTGTTGTCGACGGCGATCAGGCCGCCTCGAGCCATCCGCGGCACCACCGCTTCGTAGTAGTCGATGTACTCGGCCTTCTCGGCGTCGATGAAGGCGAAGTCGAAGCGAGGCTCGGCGGGCAGCCCGGCGACGATCCGGAGCGCCGGGCCGAGGTGCAGCTCGATGCGGTCGGTCAGCCCGGCCAGATCCCAGAAGCGGCGCGCCACCGCGGTCCACTCAGGGCTGACCTCGCAGCAGAGCAGCCGGCCTCCCGGGGCCAGACCCTGGGCGATGCAGATGGACGAATACCCCGTGAACGTCCCCAGCTCGATCGCCCGCCGGGCGCCGGAGATCCGGACCAGCATGCGCAGCAGAGCCCCCTCGTCCGGGCTCACCTGCAGGTCCAGCTCGGGGTAGAGGCGGCGGGTCTCGGCGGCCAGCTCGGTGAGCAGCGGGTCTCGGGGCTGAGCGTGGGCGACCAGGTACTCGCTGAGGCGCGGGTCCAGGAACGCCGATGCACGGGCCATGCGCTGAGAAACGTACCAGCCCGGGCCGCCCGGACCGCCCCGGCCGCTTGTCCATAATCGACCGAGACCTCTGCCGTCACCCAGTGGTGGACCGATGACCGACCCCCCGACCGAGACCATCCCCGAGGAGGCCCGCCGGCGCGCCGAGGAGCTGCGCCGGGAGGTGGAGCACCACAGCCACCTGTACTACGTCCGGGACCGCCCCGAGATCACCGACGCCGAGTACGACCGGCTGTTCCGGGAGCTGCTCGACCTGGAGACGCGCTACCCGGGGCTGCAGTCCCCGGATTCGCCCACCCAGCGGGTCGGCGGGGCCCCCTCCGAGGCCTTCGCCAAGTTCCGCCACCGCACCCCGATGCTCTCGCTGGGCAACGCGTTCTCGCTCGAGGAGGTCGAGGCCTTCCGGCGCCGGATCCAGCGGATCGTGCCCCAGGTCGAGCGCTTCGTCTGCGAGCTGAAGATCGACGGGCTGGCGATGTCGCTCACCTACCGGGACGGCGAGCTGGTCTCCGGTGCGACCCGGGGCGACGGGGTCCAGGGGGAGGACGTCACCGCCAACGTGCGCACCATCCGCTCGGTGCCGGTCCGTCTCCGCCGCGTCCCCGAAGGCATGCCGCGCGAGTTCGAGGTCCGCGGCGAGGTGTACATGCCCAAGCGGAGCTTCGCGGCCCTCAACCAGCAGCTCGAGGAGGACGGCAAGCAGACCTACGCCAACCCGCGCAACGCGGCGGCGGGGGCGGTGCGCCAGCTCAATCCCACCATCACCGCGAACCGGGGCCTGCAGACCTTCATGTATCAACTCGACCCGCCCGGTCCGGCCCGCTCCCAATCGGAGGTCCTCGCCCTGCTCGGGGAGATGGGCTTCCGGGTCAATCCCAACTGCCGGGAGGTGGGCGGGGACGAGATCGCCGCCTACCTGGACCACTGGCGGGAGGCCCGCCACGACCTCGACTACCAGACCGACGGGGTGGTGATCAAGGTCGACTCGCGGGAGATCCAGGCCGAGCTGGGGGCCGTGTCCCGATCGCCGCGCTGGGCGATCGCGTACAAGTTCCCGCCGGAGGAGCAGCAGACCCGCGTCCTCGACATCGGCGTCAACGTCGGCCGGACCGGCACCTGCACCCCGGTCGCGTTCCTCGAGCCGGTGCTGATCGCCGGGTCCACGGTGCAGCGCTGCACCCTCCACAACGAGGACGAGGTGGCCCGCAAGGACGTGCGGGTCGGGGACAGCGTGGTGGTCCACAAGGCCGGCGACGTGATCCCCGAGATCGTCTCGGTGGTGCTCGAGCAGCGCCCCGCGGACGCTCCCGCGTGGGCCCCGCCCAGGGTCTGCCCGGTCTGCGGCTCCGAGCTCGTCCGCGAGGAGGGCGAGGCCGCCCGTCGCTGCGTGAACCCGCTCTGTCCCGCGCAGCGGTGGGAGCGGCTGATCCACTTCTCCGGCCGGTCGTCCTTCGACATCGAGGGGATGGGCCCGATGGTGATCGCGGCCCTGATCGAGGCCGGCTACGTCGAGGACGCCGCCGACTTCTTCCGGCTCACCAGGGAGCAGGTGCTCACGCTGGAGCGCTTCGCCGACCGCTCCGCGGACAACCTGATCGCGAGCATCGCGGCCCGCCGCACGGTGCCGCTCCACCGGCTGATCAACGCGCTCGGCGTCCCCCACGTCGGGGAGCACACCGCGCTGGTGCTGGCCACCCATTTCGGCTCCCTCGACCGGCTCGCCGCGGCGACCGAGGAGGACCTGGTGGAGGTGGAGGGCATCGGCCCCACCGTGGCCGCCGCGGTCGCCCGGTGGTTCCACGGCGAGGACGGCCGGACCCTGCTCGACAAGCTCGCCGCGGTCGGGGTGAAGGGGGAGCCCGCCGAGGTGGTGGGGGAGGGGCCGTGGACCGGTCAGACCTGGGTGCTCACCGGGTCGCTGGAGGCGATGCCGCGACCGGAGGCCGAGGAGCGCATCCGGCGCCTGGGCGGCAATCCCGGCTCCAGCGTCAGCCGCAAGACCCACACCGTGGTCGCCGGCCCCGGCGCCGGCTCCAAGCTGGAGAAGGCCCAGCGGCTGGGCGTCAGGGTGATCGACGAGGCCGGGTTCCTGCTGGAGCTGCAGGCCGCGGAGGCGGCCGGGCCGGGCCCGGAGGGCGTCTGACCACCGGTGGTCGGCGAGCCGGAGAAGCGCGCCCGGCCGCGCGCCCGGCACCGCGCCCCGTCGGTCGTGGGTCCCATCACCACTGGGCCGGGTGGATGAAGTCGGCAGCCGGGCGCTCGAGCCATTGCACGGCGCGCATGGCGACGTTCATCTCGGCGGTGAAGCGCGCGGTGCGGAGACCGGTGAGCTGACCGGGGGTGCAGCGCAGCGCGCGGGCGAGCTCCGGCCACGTCAGCGCGCGCTCGCGCCGGCGGGCGTCGAGTGCCTCGTACATCTCCCTGAGGTCCCAGCGCAGACGCTCATCCTCCCCGGCGGCGGGCAGTCCCGCATCCGCCGGGACCCGGGGCTCCCCCTTGAGGGCGCGCTCCGGCGCGGGACGGAGGAAGCTCTCGGGCGGGAGCCCGAGCCAGCGCAGCATGAAGAGCCCGTGCGCGCAGCTGGTGCGGCCCTGCTCGCGCAGGTTGAGGACGGTGGAGAGGCTGATCGGGTGGTCCTGCCGCCGGCGGTTCAGGGCGGCGGACATCTCCCAGATCTCGTCGTTGGCCGCCCGCCAGCTCAGACCGCGGGCGGTCCGCTGAGCATCGAGCGCGGCGAAGAGCCGGCGCCCATCGAAGTCGAGGAGCTGGACCTCTGCCAACCCGATGAGTTTAGAGGGCTCCCCTCGCCGCCCCGGGATCAGCGTGGCGGCAGGCTGGCGAGGGCGGCAGTGATGAGGTAGGCGACACCGAGTGCGAAGAGCAGGCTGAGCAGGGTCCCGATCAGGAAGTACTCGGCGAATCTCCGGCCGTTCCTCCCCTTGAACTCGGGGTAGCGGGCGACGGACTTCACGGCGACGACCAGGGCGACCGCCTCCGGGTGTCCGACCAGCACGCCGCCGTAGACGAAGGCGCGCTCCAGCATCCCGATCACCCGTCCGCCCGCGGGGGCCCCGGTGCCGAGGTCGGGAGGCCCGGGCTCCGCGCCGGCCTCCTCGGAGGAGCCGGGGAGGCCCTTGATCCGCTGCAGGACCTGCTCCACCAGCACCGAGCCGGCGACGACCGCGAAGCCGAAGCCGCTCACCACCAGGAGGACCCGCAGCCGCTGCGGGCCGAAGAACCGGTGTCCCGCGGCGGCGGCGATCCCCGGGTCGATCAGGAAGGGTCCACCGAAGGCGATGATCAGGAACAGGAGCCATCGCCAGCCGCGGACGGCCACCGCCGAGGCCGCCACCGCCAGGGCCAGCAGCAGCCATGCCTGCCAGGGGTGGGCGGTGAGCTGGACGTTCAGCCCGAGAGCGGCGAGCGCCAGCGTGGCCGGTGCGCGCCGGTACCAGCGCGCCGCCAGCCACCCGGAGACCTCGAACAGCACCGGCAGCGTCGCCAGCGCGAGCAGGAAGACGAGTCCCTCGAAGATGCTCACCGCAGCGCCGCCTCCGCGAGGTGCTGGACCAGCCGCCGCCCCGCCTGCTCCTCGGTCCGTGAGACCCGCAGCTGCTGGGAGACCGCCTGCTTGGTGATGCCGAGCTGCTCGGCGATCTGGACGATGGTGAGGCCCGACTGCCGCAAACGGTTCACCGGGCTCTCCGGAACGTGGCGCCGCGAGAAGAGCACGCCCATGAGCAGCAGGGCCGCCTCCAGGTCACCCGCGTCACGGTCCTGGGCGAGGGCCCGCACACGTTCCGGACGCGCCTTCGCCTCCTGGATGGCCTGGCGGGCCAGGACGAAGGCGGTGCCCTGGCTCTGCCTCACGCTGGCGGGAAGCGGCTGGTCGACGGAGCCGATCCCGATGCCGATCCACCAGGTCGAGGTTCTGAGGGCGCGGAGCACCACCTCGGTCAGGGTGGCCGGATCGTCGATCAGGGCCTCCATCTCGTCCCCGGCGGTGCGCTCGAAGGGGAGCAGGAAGGCGAGCGACGCGTCCTCCATGTCGCGGAGCCAGGGCTCGACGAGGTCCTGGCCTGCCCGGCTGTGGCGCTGGTCGAGGAGAACTGCGGCCGGCATGGGTCAAGGCTATCACCTTGATTATGGTCTAGTCAAGGATAAAGGGTTGACAAGGTCCGGAGACCGAGTCAACCCGAGATGGTTGACCTGATGCTGGGTCAACGGTCAAGCATTGACCGAAGCCACCCGTCGTGAGGAGGTGAGTGCCGCCCCGGGTCCATGAGCCGGAGAGCACGGCCCTCGGCCCCCCGCTGGGCACGGAGATACAGTGCAGAAGTGGCGCGCGACGAATCGGCAGCGGCGGGCACGGTGACCACGACCGCCCGCCAGGCCCGGCTGATCGACAACCCCGACCTGCTCCGCGAGCGGCTCCGCGCCGCCCCCCAGGGCCCGGGCGTCTACGTCATGCGCGACCTCGCCGGCAGGGTGGCCTACGTCGGCAAGGCGGCCGTCCTCCAGAACCGGCTGCGCTCGTACTTCAACGGCATCCCCAGCCTCCCCGACCGCACCCGCCGGCTGGTGGAGGGTGTCTTCGACTTCGAGGTCATCGCCTGCGCCAGCCCCCGCGAGGCGCTGATCCTGGAGAACACCCTCATCAAGCGCTACCGCCCGCGCTTCAACGTTCGAACTCAAGGATGACAAGAACTATCTCTACCTCAAGATCCCGGCACCGGGCACCCCCGACACCCACGCGCCGGGCACCGCCAGGGAGAAGCTGCGCGCACCCCGGGGCGAGGCCGGGCAGCGGGCCACCCTCTTCCCGCGGCCCTACTACACCCGCAAGGTGCAGCGCGACGGGGCCCGCTACTACGGGCCCTACACCAGCGCCCAGTCGCTGCGCACCACGGTCCGATCGCTGCGCACCATCTTCCCCTTCCGCACCTGCGGTGACGAGCTCTTCCGGCGGGGACGCGTGTGCCTCGACTACCACATCCGCCGCTGCAGCGGGCCCTGTGAGGGCCGGATCGACGAGGCCGGCTACGCCCGCCTCCTGGAGCAGGTCGAGGTCTTCATGGAGGGGAGGAGCCGGGTGCTCGCCGACGAGCTCCGCCAGCAGATGGAGGAGGCGGCATCCGCCCTCGACTACGAGCTGGCGGCGCGCTTCCGCGACCGGCTCCGGGCCATCGATCGGATCAGCGAGCGCCAGGACGTGCTGAGCGGCCGGCGCGGAGACCATGACGCGGTCGCCATCGTCGTGGAGGCGGGCCGGGGGATGGCCGCCGTGCTCACCGTCCGCGGGGGCAGGGTCATCGGCTCCGAGACCCACGAGGTCGAGGGCGTCTCCGACCTCTCCGCGCAGGAGTGCCTGGAAGCCTTCCTGCCCCAGTTCTACAGCGGGACACCCCGGCTGCCCCGCACCATCCTGGTCTCCGACGCCCCGGACGGGCTCGAGGACATCGCCGACTTCCTCTCCGCCGAGCGGGGCGGCCCCGTCGACGTGCGCATGCCCCGGCGAGGTGAGCTCCGCCGCCTGGTGGAGCGGGCACGGGAGACGGCGCTCGCCACCCTGCGCCAGCGCCGGGTCGTCGAGGACTTCGACGCGGAGCGGACGGAGGCGCTGCTCGCGGACCTCGCCGCCCGGCTCGACCTGGAGGAGCCACCGCGGCGGATCGAGTGCTACGACATCAGCAACACCATGGGCACCAACTCGGTCGGCTCCATGGTGGTCTTCGAGGACGGCCGGCCCAGGCCCGACCACTACCGGCACTTCGGGATCAAGACGGTGGAGGGCGCCGACGACTTCGCCTCGATGGCGGAGACGCTCCGGCGCCGATTCGTCCGCCATCTCCGGGCCGTCCGGACCGAGGCGGACGGCGACATCCCGGTCGACGATCCCGACGGGAGCAACGGCGAGGAGGCCCCGCCGGGGAGCGGTGGAGGCTCCCGGCGCGCCGGCCGGGGCAACCCCGAGGAGAGCTTCGCGGCGCTTCCCGACCTGCTGCTGATCGACGGGGGGAAGGGCCAGCTGGGCGCCGCCCATGCGGTGCTGGTGGAGGCCGGCCTGGCCGGTGTCCCCGTCTTCGGCCTGGCCAAGCGCAACGAGGAGCTGTTCCGACCCGACCAGCCCGATCCCATCGTCCTGCCCCGTGATTCGCCCACCCTCTTCCTGGTCCAGCGGGTCCGCGACGAGGCCCACCGCTTCGCCATCACCCGGCACCGCGCCCGCCGGGCGAAGTCGGCGCTCCGCTCCCGTCTCGACGTCGTCCCGGGGCTGGGGCCGGTGCGCAAGCGCGCCCTGCTCCGCCGCTTCGGCACCGTCGAGGCCATCGGTCTCGCCAGCGTCGAGGAGCTCTCCGAGGTGGTTCCCGAGGTGGTGGCCCAGCGGATCAAGGAACTGGTGTAGTCATCCGTACAATCGCGACGGGATGGCTGCCAGATGACCGCTGAGCTGACGACGCCGGGGGCGTGGATCCTCACCGGGATGAGCGGGGCCGGCAAGGCGAGCGCGGCCCAGGCCCTGGAGGCGGCCGGCGTCGACGTGGTCGACAACCTCGGACTCGATCTCCTCCCCGCGTGGGCGGCCCTGCCCCGCCGGCGAGCGGCGGTGGCGGTGGTCGACGCTCGCCAGGGTGACGGCGGTCGCCACCCTGATCCCGCCCGACGGGGTCCGGGTCGTCTTCCTCACCGCGCCCGACCCGGTGCTCCTCCGGCGGCTCGCCGAGAGCACCCGCCCCCACCCCTGCCGGGAGGCCGGCGGCACCCTGACGGCGGTGCGCCGCGAGGCGGACCTCCTCTCCGGGCTGCGCGCCGTCGCCGACCTGATCATCGACACCGGTGAGCTGGCGCCCGCGGAGCTGGGCCGGCGGGTGGTCGAGCTGGTGGCCGAGCCCACCGGGTCCGCGCCGCTCAGGGTCCTGGTCTCCTCCTTCGGCTACAAGTTCGGCCCCCAGGGGGAGGCGGACTGGGTGGTCGACGTCCGCTTCCTTCGCAATCCCTTCTGGGAGCCGGAGCTGCGCCCGCGCACCGGCCTGGACGGAGCCGTCCGCGACTACGTCCACGCCGATCCGCGCACCGCCGAGCTCTGCGACCGGCTCAGCGAGGTCCTCTCGTGGGCCGCGGCCCACTACGCGAGCGGTGGTCGCCGCCACCTCCACGTCGCGATCGGCTGCACCGGCGGCCGGCACCGCTCGGTGGTCGTCGCCGAGGAGCTCGGGCGCAGGCTGCGATCGGAGAACCTCGAGGTCACCGTCCGCCATCGCGACGTCGGCAAGCCCGACCCGCGCTGAGCGGGACGGTGGGCGCGGCGACGTGACCCGCATGGAGGCGGAGCGGCGAGCCGTGGCCGGTCGCCCGAGCCGGGAGCACCCCGGGGCCCTGCGGGGTGGTTCGTTCACCGAGCGGATCGTCGCCGAGCTCGCCCCCCACGTTCCGCCGCTCCCCTGCTGCCGGGCCGCGCTGATCCAGGGGATGACCCTGGCCGGAGGCGGGGAGGCGCTGGTGACGACCCGGCGGGCGGCGGCGCGCGCCGCGCTCGCCGCCCTCCACGCGGACTCGATCCCGGCCTCGGTGGAGCGCCTGGCCACCCCCCGCCGTCACCACTACCGCGTCTCGATCCGCCCTCCCCTGGATGCCGGCGCGGATGCAGCGGAGGCGCCCCCGTCTGGTCCGAGCCCTCGCGTGGCCCCCTCTGCCAACCTCTGCTGCGCCCGGTCGCGGCTCCGGGGCGCCTTCCTCGCCTGCGGCTCGCTGAGCCGCGGGGACGGACCGCCGCAGCTCGAGCTGCTGGTGGGGTCGGAGGCCGCGGCGACCCGGCTGCTCGAGGACCTGGAGCGGCTCGGCATCCCAGCGACCTTGCTCGGGCGCCGGGGACGGCCGGTGGTCGCGGTGCGCTCGGCACCCGGGGTGGCCACCCTGCTGAGCTCGATCGGCGCCCACCTGGGGCGGCTCGAGTTCGAGGCGGGCCGGGTGGTCGGGGAGGTGCGCTCCGGGGTCAACCGGCGGCTCAATGCGGAGACCGCCAACCTGCACCGGACCGTCGCCGCCGCCCTCACCCAGCTCGAGGCGATCGAGCGGCTGGAGAGCGACCCGAGGCGGTGGGAGGCGCTCCCCCCGGCGCTCCGCGAGGCGGCGGTGCTGCGCCGGCGCCGGCCCCGCGCCACCCTGGACGGGCTGGCCACCGCGGCGGGCTGCAGCCGCCCGGCGATGGCGGGGCGGCTGCACCGGCTGGTGACGCTCGCCGGAGACGTCGGGGGAGGCTGAATTCCCCAGTCGGGAGAGGGACGGAGCAGGGTCCGGACGGGACGGTCGGCCCTGGTGATCGTGACCGCGACACGTGCATCATGAGTTCGTGTCCGGAGGCGCGGAGAACCCGCCTCTTGCTACCCTCCGGGCGGTTTGTTTGGTGTCCCACACCCTGAGGAGTGCTCATGGCTGTCAAGGTCGGAATCAACGGCTTCGGCCGGATCGGACGCAACATCCTGCGCGCGGCGCGCCAGCAGGACGCGGACATCGAGTTCGTTGCTGTCAACGACATCACCACGCCGGCGACCCTCGCCCACCTGCTCAAGTACGACACCATCCTCGGCCGCTTCCCGGGCACGGTCTCGGTGGACGGGGACTCGATCGTGGTCGACGGCAAGAGCATCAAGGTGCTCGCCGAGCGCGAGCCGGCGAACCTCCCCTGGCGTGACCTCGGCGCCGACATCGTCATCGAGTTCGACGGGCAAGTTCACCGACGCGACCAAGGCCAAGGCCCACATCGACGCCGGCGCCCGCAAGGTGATCATCTCGGCGCCCGCCAAGAACGAGGACCTCACCGTCGTCATCGGCGTCAACGAGAAGTCCTACGACCCGGCGGTCCACCACATCCTCTCCAACGCCTCCTGCACCACCAACTGCCTGGCCCCGGTCGCCAAGGTGCTCAACGACTCGTTCGGCATCGAGTACGGGCTGATGACCACGGTGCACGCCTACACCAACGACCAGATGGTCCTCGACGGCCCCCACAAGGACCTGCGCCGGGCCCGGGCCGCGGCCCAGGCGATCATCCCCACCACCACCGGCGCGGCCAAGGCCGTGGCCCTGGTGCTGCCCGAGCTGAAGGGGAAGTTCCACGGCATGGCGCTCCGGGTTCCCGTGCCCGACGTCTCCCTGGTCGACCTCACCGTGATCCTCTCCAAGGCGACCACCGTCGACGAGATCAACGCGGCGTTCCGCGCGGCCGCGGCCGGCCCGCTCAAGGGCATCCTCGGAGTGAGCGACGAGCCCCTGGTCTCCGCCGACTACCTGCACGAATCGCAGTCCACCGTCGTCGACCTGCTCTCGACGATGGGGGTGGGCGACAAGTTCATGAAGGTGCTCGCCTGGTACGACAACGAGTGGGGCTACAGCTGCCGCGTCGTCGACCTCGTCGAGTACGTCGCCAAGCGTCTCTAGCGCCCCCCTCGTGCTCGCCCCGCTCGGTGTCGGCGCCGCAGCTCGGGCGGTCACGTACGTGAGTGCGCCCACTTCCTGCACGTTCATTCCGGAGGCTGCCAAGTCCAGCGCATGAAAGCCACCATCGACGATGTCAAGGTCCAGGGCAAGCGGGTGCTGGTGCGGGTCGACTTCAACGTCCCCATGAAGGACGGCAAGATCGTCGACGACCGGCGCATCCGGGCCGCGCTGCCGACGCTGCGCGCGCTCCGGGAACGGGGTGCCCGGGTGATCGTGGTCACCCACCTCGGCCGCCCCAAGGGCAAGGTCAACCCCGACTTCAGCACCGCACCCCTGGCGGCGCACCTGAGCGAGCTGCTGGGGGCGCCGGTGCAGATGCTGCCCGGCCTGGTCGGGCCCGAGGTGGAGGCGGCCGTGAACCACCTCGCCAACGGCGACGTCGCCATGCTCGAGAACATCCGCTTCGACCCCGGCGAGGAGGCCAACGACGAGGCGTTCGTCGTGAAGCTCGCCGCCCTCGCCGACCTCTACGTCAACGACGCCTTCGGCACCGCCCATCGCGCCCACGCCTCCACCGAGGGCATCGCCCACCACCTCTCCGCGGTGGCCGGGTACCTGATGGCCAAGGAGCTGGAGGCCCTGGGCGGCGTGCTCGAGAATCCGCGCCGGCCCCTGGTGGCAATCCTCGGCGGCGCCAAGATCTCCACCAAGATCGGGGTCGTCGAGAACCTCCTCCGCCGGGTCGACACCCTCTGGATCGGCGGCGCCATGGCCTGCACCTTCTACCGGGCCCTGGGCAAGGAGGTGGGCACCTCCCTGGTCGAGGAGGAGTGGGTCGAGACCGCCTCCAAGCTCCTCGAGGGAGCCGGGAACGGACGCGGGGAGATCAAGCTTCCCATCGACGTGGTGATCGCCCCCGAGGCGAAGGCGGGAGCCCCGACCACGACCGTGGTCTGGACCGAGATCCCCGCCGATCAGATGGTGGTGGACGTCGGCAACGAGACCTGCGCCCGGATCGCCGAGGACTGCCGGAACGCCGGGACGGTGGTCTGGAACGGGCCGCTCGGGATCTACGAGATCGAGGAGTTCGCCCGTGGGACCCGGCGAGTGGCCGAGGCCCTGGGTGCCTCCTCCGCGACCAGCGTGGTGGGCGGTGGCGACCTCGCCGCGGCCCTGGACCAGGCCGGGGTGGTGGAGAAGATCAGCCACGTCTCGACCGGCGGCGGCGCGACCCTCGAGTTCCTCGAGGGGATCGAGCTGCCCGGGGTCGCCGCTCTCCAGGAGAAGGTGGCGCTATGACCGCGCGACGTCCCACTCGACTGGTGGCGGGCAACTGGAAGATGAACACGACCGTGGTCGAGGGCATGGACCTGGCCCGCGCGATGCGGTCCGAGCTCGACGGCAGCCAGGTGGAGGTGGAGCTGCTCCCACCCTTCCCACACCTGGTCGGGGTCCGGGATGTGCTGAGGGGAAGCTCGCTCCGTCTCGGCGCCCAGGACTGCTACGCCGAGGAGAAAGGAGCGTTCACGGGCGAGGTCTCCCCGGCGATGCTGGTGGGCATCTGCGACGACGTGCTGCTGGGCCACTCCGAGCGCCGCCACATCCTCGGTGAGAGCGACGAGCTGATCGCTCGCAAGCTGATCGCCGCCCGCCGCCACCACCTCCGGGTCATCCTCGCGGTGGGGGAGACCGAGGCGGAGAGGCTCGAGGACACCACCATGGCGGTCGTCGACCGCCAGCTGCGGAGCGCGCTGGAGGGCGTGGAGGTGGGCGACGAGGAGCTGGTCGTCGCCTACGAGCCGGTCTGGGCGATCGGCACCGGCCGCACCGCCACCCCGGCCCAGGCCGAGGAGGTGTGCGTTCACATCGCGAGCCGGCTCGACGAGCTGCTCGGCGAGGTGGCCAACACCGTCCCGATCCTCTACGGCGGGAGCGTCAACGCGTCCAACGCCGCCGAGCTCTTCGCCCAGCCGCACATCCACGGCGCCCTGGTCGGTGGCGCCAGCCTCAAGGTCGACGCCTTCACCACCATCGTGCGCGCCGCCGAGGCGGCCGGCTCCGCCGCCGCGGGGTCGCGGTGACGCCCGGGCCGCGCCCCTTCGTCCTGATCGTCATCGACGGTTGGGGGTACAGCCCGGACGGCTTCGGCAACGCCATCGCGGCGGCCCGGACCCCGCATTGGGACGAATTCCTCCGCAGCTCGCCCCACACCCTGGTCGCCGCCAGCGGGGAGGCCGTGGGGCTGCCCGAGGGCCAGCAGGGCAACTCCGAGGTCGGGCACCTCACCATCGGCACCGGGCGGGTCGTCTACCAGCCGCTGACCAAGATCAGCCGGGCGGTGCGCGACGGGAGCTTCTTCGACAACCCCGCGCTCAACCAGGCGGTCGACGCCGCCCTCGAGCGGGGAACCAGCCTCCACCTCATGGGCCTGGTCTCCCCGGGTGGCGTCCACAGCCACCAGGATCACGCGGTCGCGATCTGCGAGCTGGCCAGGCGGCGGGGGCTCGAGCGGGTCTTCGTCCACGCCTTCACCGACGGTCGCGACGAGCTGCCCAACAGCGGCGCCGCCTTCATGGAGGAGTTCGTCGCCGCGCTCGCCCGGGTCGGGGCGGGCCGGGTCGTCTCGGTCGGCGGCCGCTTCTACGGGATGGACCGCGACAAGCGGTGGGAGCGGGTGGCCCGCGCCTACGAGATCATCGCCGGCTCGGGCGACGCGCGGGCCGACGACCCGGTCGCCTACATCCGTGGCCAGTACGAGGTCGGGGTCACCGACGAGTTCCTCCCCCCGGTGAGCATCTGCCCCGAGGGCGAGCCGCCGGTGCGGATCGGCGACGGCAACTCCGTGGTCTTCTTCAACTTCCGGCCGGATCGGGCCCGCGAGATGACCCACGCCCTGGTCGACGCGGACTTCGCGCAGTTCGAGCGCAGCCGGGTGCCCAAGGACCTCACCTACGTCACCATGACCGAGTACGAGGGCGGCCTGCCGGTGCGGATCGCCTATCCGCCCGACGCCATCCACAACTGCCTCGCCGAGGTGGTGAGCCGGAGCGGCGGACACCAGTTCCACGTCGCCGAGACCGAGAAGTACGCGCACGTCACCTACTTCATCAACGGCGGCGAGGAGCACCCCTTCGAGGCCGAGGACCGGATGCTGATCCCCTCGCGCAAGGACGTCCCCACCTACGAGCTGGTGCCGGAGATGAGCGCGCTGCCGATCACCGACGCGGTGGTCGAGCGGATCGAGAAGGGGAATGAGGCCCTGATCGTCGTCAACTACGCGAACCCCGACATGGTCGGACACACCGGAGACCTGGCGGCGACGGTCCAGGCCTGCGAGGTGGTCGACGGCTGCCTCGGCCGGGTGGTCGACGCCGCCACGGCGGCGGGCGGCGTGGTGCTGATCACCGCCGACCACGGCAACGCCGAGCACAAGATCGACCCCGCCACCAACGAGCCGCTGACCGCCCACACCACCAATCCGGTGCCGGTGGTGCTGATCGGCTCGCAGGTGGCGGCGCTGCGCGACGGCGGCGGGCTCTGTGACGTCGCCCCCACCGTGCTCGCGGTGATGGGGCTGCCCCAGCCCGAGGAGATGACCGGCCGCAGCCTGATCGACGCCTGAGCGGGGCCCGCCGCCGCCGCGCCCCCTCGGAGGGCGGGGGTGGCGGGCTCAGCTCCGGGTGCGGGCCAGGGAGAGGTTGGAGCAGGCCTCGCAGACGGTGGGCGGGATGACTCCCAGCCGCATCAGGACGTCAAAGACCCGGCAGCCGATGCAGAGGGCGAAGACGGACTCCAGGGTGGCGGCGACCGCGACCAGCCCCACCAGCACCAGGCCCGGGATCTCGAGGCCGAAGACGATCCAGAGCAGGGTCGCGCCGACCGTGAGCACCGCCCCCATCCCCTGGGCGAAGCGCTTGGGTGGCCCCGCGATCAGCTTGGCCTTGAACGGCAACCGGGGGACGATGACCCGGGTCACGATCTGACCCCAGGGACTGAGGGTGGGGCCGGAGGCCACCCGGGCGACGAACCCGTATGCCATGAAGGGGAGGAGCCACGGCCAGCGGGTGCCCAGGGTCACCAGGGCGGCCACGGCCACCCCGCCCGCGACGGTGCGGGCCGAGACCTCGTTGACGGGGTTGGGGAAGCTGAAGACGCCGCGGAGCGTCGTGGTGTGGGCTGCCATCACCGATAAAGTCTAGTGGGAAAGTGGGGATTCACGTCTACCACCTCTTTGGGGGGGGTGCCGTGCCCCCGCCCCTCACCATACAGGCGGCGTCGTCCGCCTCGACCGGGAGGGGCGATCGTGGGCAGGCGGTATACTGGCCGCCGATCTCACTCGGAGGAGCGTTTGCGTGCTACAGGTCGTTCTCATCGCCGCCCAGGTGGTGCTGGCGATCCTCGTGATCCTTGGCATCTTGCTCCAGACCCCGAAGGCGACCGGCCTGGGCGGGGTCATCGGCGGTGGTGGCGATTCTGGCGGCGGGTACCGCCGGCGGCGGGGGCTGGAAGCTGGTCTCCTCCGGATGAGCGCCGTGTTCATCGCCCTCTTCGTGATCATCGCCGCGATCAACGTCTGGATCGGCAACACCGCCTGATCCGGCGGCCGCCGCGCTGGCTGGAGGTCGGCGCGGGTGTGGCCCTCATCGCCGTGGCGCTGGCGGTCACCGGGGTGGCGGTGGTCGGGCACCTGAGGACGGCGTCGTCGGAGAAGCCGGTGCCGGTCGACTACCGCGCCGCGGTCCTCACCGACAGCCTCCCGGTCTCCGTCGACCCGCTGATCAACTCCGAGGATCCCGCGGTGGCGGCGATCGCCCCCATGCTCTACCGCTGCCTGCTCGGGCTCGATGCGACCGCCTACCCGGCGCCCGACCTGGCCTCGCAGTTCTCGGTCAGCCTGAACGGGCTCACCTACACCCTGCCCCTGCGCACCGGGCTGCGCTGGTCGGATGGGAGCCCGATCACGGTGCAGGATGCGCTGGCGACCATTCAGTGGGTGCAGTCCTCCGCCTTCCCCGATGCCGCCGTGGCCAGCGTCTGGAAGGGGGTGGACGCGACCGCCTCGGGGAACGACCTGATCCTCACCCTGCAGGCCCCGCGGGCGGCGCTCGCCTATGACCTGACCCAGCTCCCCATCCTTCCGCTGGGGAGCATGACGCCGGCCCAGCTCGCGGTCCTGGCCGCGCACTCCTCCTCGCCACTCCCCACCTCGGGGCCGTACCGGGTCGCCACGGCGAAGGGTGGCGTCCTCACCCTCACCGCCAACCCGCACGCCGTCGCCGCGCCTCGATTGGGCCGGATCCAGATCGACGCCATGACCAGCTTCGCCTCCGCCGCCCAGGCCTTCACGACGGGGTCGGTGCAGGCGGTGCTCGCCACCACCCCCGACCAGCAGGCGGAGCTGCTTCACCGCCACGGCGCGGTGGCCCGCGACTCGCTCACCTTCGGGTTCGTCGACCTCCTCTTCAACGAGGGCATCCCCGGCCTCGACGACCCGGCGGTCCGCCACGCCATCGCCGACGTCATCGACAGGGAGGCCATCGTCAACGGGCCGCTGGACGGTCTCGGCACCGGCCAGTACGGTCCCATCCCCGCCGGCATCGTCTGGCTGCAGAACGAGGAACCGGCGCTCCCCGCCAACCCCGCCGCCGCCGCCGCGGGGCTCGACGCCGCCGGCTGGCTGGTCAACGCCGAGGGGGGTCGCAGCCTGGGCGGGGTGGCGCTCCACTTCACCCTCAGCGTCCCCGACGCGGCCCCGCTCCCGGAGGTGGCGCAGCTGGTCGCGCAGCAGCTCGACGCGGTGGGGATCTCGGTGACCGTCGCCGTGACCCCCAGCACCGGGTTCCTGAGCCACGTGCTGGTCCCCGGAGACTTCCAGCTCGCCATCGCCTCCTGGGACGCCGGTGCCGACCCCGACCTGACCGGCTTCTGGAGCTCGACCGCCACCCCCCCGCACGGCTACTACGTCTCCGGGGGCACCCCCGACCCCTTTCTCGACCAGAGCCTCAGCGCCCTGGCGACCGTCACCGGGCAGCCGGCCAGCCTCACTGCGGCGGCTCAGGTGGTGAGGGAGATGGACCAGGACCTGCCCGCGGTCTTCCTCTACGCGCCAGCCCAGGGCCTGGTCGTCAACAGCGCCAGGCTCTCCCAGGTCCTGGTCCCGACCTCGGGGGATCCCTTCGCCGAGGCGGCGGTCTGGCGGCGCTGAACCCGGCCGCGCCGCTCCTGCTACGATCGGTTCCCCAACCGCGCCGGGGTGGTGGAACTGGTAGACACGCAGCGTTCAGGGCGCTGTGAGCGTACGCTCGTAAGGGTTCGATTCCCTTTCCCGGCACCAGTTCTGACAGTTGGACTGTTAGGTTCCAGAGCAACGACCGCGTCGTGAGCGGAGCCACAAGGGGCCGGTCCTCGGTCTCAGCTGAGTGAGTTCGCTGGTGCTTGAGTCGCCCTCCGGCTTGGGTGCGGCCGCCAAGGTTCCCTGGTCCAAGTGGGGAATACCCGACACCCGGACCAGTTTCTGTCTCTTAGAGCTTGCGCCAATAGGTGATTGAGTCGGATGACTCCGTTGAGTCGTCCGGATCCCTGTTAGGGGGGGAAGTACATGCAGGACATGGACTTTCCGATGATTGGGAGATCTAACCCAACCCGCTCAGGGGAAGCGTCCATGCCTGCGATCCAATCATGCTTCATCGAGCCCATCTGGGACCAGTTCTCCGCCCTCCTGCCGCGTCGGCCGGGGAGCCATACGCTGGGCTGCCACCGCCCCCGGGTCTCCGACCGCCTCGTCTTCGACAAGCTCGTCCAGGTGGCCGTATTCGGCTGCGCCTACTGGCGGATCGCGGACGCCAGCTGTTCGGCCACCACCCTGCGCCGCCGCCGCGACGAGTGGATCGTTCTCGGGGTGATGGACCAGCTGGCGCAGATCGCCGAGGACGGCTACGACCGGCTCATCGGTTTGCAGCTCGATGACATCGTGGTGGACGGCTGTATCACCAAGGCGCCCTGCGGCGGAGAGATGGCCGGGCGGAGCCCGGTCGATCGCGGCAAGCAAGGAACCAAGCGCTCGATTCTCGTGGACGGAGCCGGGATTCCCCTCGGCGTTATCCAGGCGCCGGCCAATCGGAACGACTCGCCGTTGCTGGCGTCCACGCTGGACACCCTCGCCGATCGCGCCCTGCCACCTGGCGAGACCACCGTGCACCTCGACCGTGGCTATGACTCGGGCAAGACCCGCACCGAACTCGATCGTCGGGGCCTGGCCTCATGCATTGCCAAGGTGGGCAAGCCGGCGCCGCTACGCGCGACCTCGCGCTGGGTCGTGGAGCGGACCAACGCGTGGCACAACGCCTTCAAGAAACTGGCCTGGTGCACCGAACGCCGCGGGGTGGTGATCCGCTTCTACGTCGCCCTGGCCAACGCCATCATCATCGTCCGCCGCCTGGTCCGCGAGGCCTGGAAACGCTACCGCTGGGACACCCGTCCGAGGCACTGTCCTTGAACGCGTCAATCACCTATTGGCGCAAGCTCTTAGGCGTCGGCTCGACGCGCTTGGCCCCGGGCGCGCGCTCGGCCAGAGCCAACGACCCGGGGGCGGATCCGGCGCGTCCCATGATCCGTAAGGAAGTCGCGGAGGTCACTCCAGGAGACCCCCGTCGTCGTGCGGCGGTTACGGTCTCTCCAGTCGATCGATCCCTGGCTGACGAACAGGAAGCCGATGTGTTCGCCGTTCTGGTGCACGGCGACCTCGATCGGGACGCTGGTGAGGCGGAACGGGGGAAGGCTTACCGCGAGACTGTGCCTAGCCATATGGACATCCTCCGAGTGGGGTAAACAGTCGAACGATCGCGAAGCACCGACCCAGCTCTCAACAAGCTACGAGGTTATGCACCCATTGTCCCGCAACCTCGACGGCCGTGGCCCCGGGACGAAGACGGCTGACATGCCTCAGCTGCAGCTGAGATCAGATGTGGGCATTGCCGAAGGACCCGCATCGTCGGCCGGTCCAGGTTGGACGCGGCAGGTAAGCCGGTGGATCCACGTCCGAGTGCGGCCGGGACGTCATCCCCTGGAGCCCGCCGCCAGGTGAGCCCGACCAGGCCAGATGAGCGCGGCGAGCCAATCTCCGTCGAGACAGGGGTTGTCGGGCTCACGGGCCTGAGGTAGTCTACGAACGCAATGGCGCAGCGGCGGCGGCTGTTTGTTGGTTCGGCATCAGAGTCCAAGCATGTGGCCCAGACGCTTCTGGACGAGTTGAACGATCCGACCTGTGAGGCGAAGCTGTGGACCCACGCATTTGACCTAGGGCGGCATCCTATCCACTCCCTTCGAGACGCGGTCGACAGAAGCGACTTTGCCGTGTTCGTCTTCACTCCCGACGATCGGATAGACAGCCGTGGTCTCCAACAGGGAATTCCGCGGGATAACGTCATATTTGAATTCGGCATGTTCATGCAGAAGCTCGGGGAGACCCGCTGTTACGTGGTTAGACCCGAGGAAGGCGACGTTAAGGCCCTAAGTGACTTTGAGGGGATGACTTACGCCAGCTACTTTCCCCCTGCCACGTCCGATACGGATAGCCCTGATTGGAACGACGCTCTCAGCTCCGCGGCCCGTAAGATCCGCTACGCGATGAAGCGGGCGTTGAAGGAGGAGGCCGCGACGGAGCCGGCGGACCGTCCTCTCCTTGAAACGCTCCAGACCACGGCCGTTGGAACGAGCGACACTGAGTCCCGTCTGGTCTTGCAGTTGATGATCGACGCCCAGCGTGGGGTAATCCCGCGCGTGACTTCAGTGAGCCGAGGCATGTTGGTGATCCACCCCTTGCACGGATTGGGGCAGGTGCGAGGAAGTGACCCGGTCGGCAGTACGGATAGAACTCATACGGGTTCAGTTCGCCACAGGAGCGGCCGAGGTGCCCCTCGGTGAGCTGTTCGTCGCGGGGGCACCCTCGATCCCGCTAGACCGCCAGGGAGTTTGAGTTCTGACACCCAAGACCTCGAGCTTGCGCCGTCATGCTTCATCGGGCGCTGAGAGAGTGAGTTGGCTACGTCACGGAGAGCGTCAATTGCGCGACGTCGTGCCGAATGGATTTCCGGCTCGCCGTCCCGCATCATGACTGCCACCAATAAGGTTCTCTTCGGCCTCGGGCTGGAGACCGGCGTCCATCAGGTGAGCGAGATGCTCGCGCACGCGCGCCTGGCTGATGATGCGGGGCTCGACGTGGTCAGCCTCTCCGACCATCCGTACTTCGCCGAGCGCATCGACGCCTATGCCGCACTCGGGTTCATCCTGGGCGCAACCAGCAACGTCAGAGCGGCCGTGATCATGACCAACCTGGTGAGCCGTCCCGCCCCTCTGCTGGCCCGCACGGTGGCCGGGCTCTCCACAGTGTCCGGCGGCCGTTTCATCCTCGGACTCGGTGCGGGTGGGCTGGAGGAGGAGATCATCGCCCTCGGTGTCCCCCGCCTCTCGCCCGCGCAGCGGGTTCGAGCTCTCGAAGAAGCGACCATCGTGGTCAGGGCGCTCTCCGGCGGTGGTGATCCGGTCACCTTCGACGGCGAGTTCTACCACGTCACGGGGCTGACGCCCTCGGCCGCGGCCACGCCGCCAATCTGGATCGGATCGCTCGGGCCGAAGGGGCTGGCGGTGACCGGCAGGCAGGCGGACGGATGGATACCCGGGCACCTCGCCGACTGGCGCAGCACGCGGGTTGCCGAGTCGCGCCCCATCATCGATGAGGCGGCCGCTTCGGTGGGGAGAAAGCCCACCGACATCGACACCATCTACAACGTGTCAGGTCAGTTCACCCGCGTCCCGCTGGCACGGGCCCGCGACGAGGAGGGCCGCTGGATCGGGGGCAACGTGACGCAATGGGTGGAGGAGTTGACCTACGCCGTGTTGGAGCACGGCGCCGGCGGCTTCATCTACCTGCTCGCACCTGGTGAGGTTCTGAGCGATACGACGGTGAACCTCTGGGCCCACGAGATCGCGCCCGCCGTGCGCGAGGCGATCGCCGAGCGCTGACCGCGGGCCATAGCCCGGGCGCGAGCTACGCGTGCGCCGACCCGGAACTGAGGAGGCCCTTCGCCGCGCATGCGCCGGCAGGAGCCGGCGTCCGCCCCCCTTCGGGTAGCGCCGCGCCGGACACCACGGGCCGCGACAACAGGTCCCGGGGAGGGTAAACTCGCCGCCGTCGCCGGGTGCTCGTGGGGGTCGCGGCGGCCAGGAGGGCTTCCCATGACCATCCTCGACGGGATCCTCTTCGGATCGCTCATTGCCGCGGTGCTGCTGATGGGCCTCCGTTTCGCACTCCTGGGGGGTGACCCTGACCAGAAGGTCAGGTTGCTCACCCCGGTGGGTCCGGCCAATTTCGACTTCACCAAGAGCTTCGCGTCGATCATCACCGCTGTCGGTGCCCTTCTGACCACCTTCCTTGCCGCCAAGGGCATCGTGACCGCCCAGAAGCCGCATCTCACGCCCGCCGACTACGCGCTGCTCAGCGTCTTCTTCGCTGCCCTGGTCGCCGTGGCTCCCGTTGCTTTCGGGGGCCTGAGCAAGACCATGCCGGTGGTGAACCCGCAGGCTCCCCATGACAAGCAGGCGAAGGCGGCTGACCCCGATGGCAAGGACGCGAAGGTGGTGGCCAATGATGTGCAGTCCCAGGGTTACGCGATCGGATTCCTGATCGCCGGGACCCTGACGGTGTGGGGTGTCCTCGGACAGCTGGGCACCATGCTCACGTTCGCCACCGATGTCCAGGCCGCCACCGAGTTCACCGCTCTCTTCGTGAGCGTCATCGCCCTCGGCATGGTGCTGGTGGCCATCTATGTCTGGCGGTCGATCTACGCGGTGCTCACCGTCCAGGTGAAGCGGCACGCTCACAGGGCGGCGCTGATCAGCCAGTCGCACATGGCGGGACTCTCAGAACGGGAAATCGCTGATGTGAAGAAGGCAACCGAAGGCGGGCAACTGGTTCCGCTGCCCCATTGGCGAATGCTCTAGCGACCGACCCGACCGGTGCGATCACCCCGCCTCACCCTGGGTCGATGAGCCTGCCGTTCCGTGACAGATCGGGATCGGTGCACGCCGAGAGGTTGAAGCAGCACGGCCGCCGCTTCCCGCTCTGCATCTTCGAGATGGTCACCTCGACCCGACGTTTGCGCGTCTCCGGGTTCTGGGTGGCATTGACCCAGCGGACCCACTCCCAGCGCGCCATCGGCGTGATGTCGGTCCAGAGGTCGCGGATCGTCTGAGGGGCCGCGGCCAGGGCCGTCTCGAGATCCCGGGGCACGTCGGGCTCCGGCCACTCCTTGAGTGTCTCGATCTCGACGGTGGCGGCGTCACCGCCGGCCAGGGCCGCCTTCTTCTGCAACTTCCGATCAATCCTGATCCAGTGGCCGAAACTGCCATCCGGTTCCACGACGGTCTGGAACTCGTGGCCATTGAGCGTCCCCTGCACGGCGACCTGCCCGCGAGACGGCAGCTTGCGACTCGCGCTCTCAGGCAGGCGCAGGATGGCTGATCCCTCAATCGTGTGCAGCGTGGCGCCGAAGCGCATCGTTGAGCCCCCTGCGCTGACCCGCCTCTCTGACGGTCATTCTGCCGTCCGGCCGCGGTGATCGCAAGATCCGGCGACCAGCCCCGCGGGCGGCCGGCGCCGGGGTGCGGTCCGGATCCGCGCTCAGAGCTCCAGGATCGCGGGCCGCCGCAGCGGTCCGAGCCCGCCCTCGAACGTCAGTGACGGCCAGTCGTCCGTGTTGCTGACCGACCGGGCCCCGTCCTCGGCGACGATGAAGGTGTCCTCCGATTTGCCGCCCTGCACCGTGGGGTTCCAGGCGAAGCCGGCGCCGAGCGTGATCAGCGTGGCGGCGCTCGCCGTGCCCGGCACGACGTCGAACTCCCGCGAGAGGTACCCGACCGGCCCGCCCTGGAAGTGCGCCCGCCACTCGTCCGGGTACCCGGCTTCCGCGTAGGCGACCTTGGCGACGTCCACCACGCTCTCCCAGCTTCTCCCCGGGCGCGTGGCGGCGATCATGGCGGCCTCGACCGCGCAGGCCGCCCGGTGGCGTGCCTCGAGGTCGGCATGGGGAGCGCCCGCACAGACGGTCCGCGAGCACGAGACGTTGAGCCCACCACGAATCCCCACGATGATGGCCAGGGCGTCCTGGCCGGTGACCGCGTCGGTCGGAATCGGGTGGCGGAAGGCGCGCCGTCGCCGGGCGCCGCCAACCAGGATGAGCGAGGCCAGCAGCCGGCGCTCCTCGAGTGCGGCCGCGATCCTCGCCGCCAGGTCGCACTCCCGCTCGGAGGGCCGCCAGTCGCGCAGGGCGCCCTCCAGCGCCTCGGCGCATTCGGGCCCCAGGGAGGCCAGGCGATCGGCCTCCTGGGGTGTCAGGGGGAGCCTCAGGCCGGCCAGCGCCTCCGGCTCCGGCACGCCCGGGCCGTGACCGTCGTTGGCCAGGCGCCCACCCCCGCTCAGCTCCCTCGCCACGGCGTCGAGCCCCCCGGGCCGGTCCCAGGGGGTCGCCTGCAGGTCGAGCCGCAGCCCGGCCAGGTCCTCCTCCGCCGACAGCCGGGTTCCCTCCACATTGGTGGTGATCAGGTGGACTCGGGTAGCGTCGACCAGCGCCCACACCACCCCCGGCTCCTCGTTACGGCAGACGCGATCCTCCAGACCGGCGGTCACCCAGGCGACCCCCGGCTGGCCGGTGAAGAGCGCGGCGTCGTACTCGGAGCCGTCCAGCCACGTCCGCACGCGATCCAGCTTGATCGACAGCTCCTCGAGACGAGACTGCCTGCCGGCAGGGACCGGGGCATCCTCACCCTGGGCCGGCATGCTCCGGTGCTCCGCGGTCATGGGCTGCTCCTCGATGGCACTCTGCGTTCCGGCGCGACCCCGGGGGCGCTGCCGGTGATCTCAGATCTTCGGTTTTTCTTTCGATATTGAGCCAGCGCGTTTTGTTTCTGCCATACGTTCCAGCGCCGTGCATCCTATCTCTGGGGTCGGGGAAGGTCAAGCGCAAGACAAACCCTTCGGACTCCGTGTATGATCCGGCCCTTGATGGCACCGGAGACCTCGCCCTCCCCCCCACTTCTGGCGGTATCCGATGCCATCACCCAAGCTCTCGACCCCACTTCTTCCGAAGAACACAAGGTAAACAGAAGATTTACCGAACATCGAGGCGTGGAGGTACGGATGGGCAGATCCCTCGGCCCGCGGAGACTTCCACGCCGTCACCCGGTTCGCTGGAGGTGCCACGGATGACCATGGGAGCGGAGATCCGCCTCGGGCGGCTGTTCGACGGAGGCCACAACGCCGTCGTCGTGGCCGTGGATCACGGTCTGTACAACGGACCGCTCGCCGGCCTGAACGACCTGCCCGTGACCGTACGAGACCTCGGTGCCGCCGACGCGATCCTCATGAGCCCCGGCATGGCCGCTCATGTGGGCCACCACTTTGCCCACCGCGGGGCACCGGCCCTGATGATCCGGCTGAACTGGGGGACCCAGTACGCCTCCCAGTGGCAGTACCACGAGAGCCGGAGCGTCCCCGTTCTCACCGCCGCCGAGGCTGTGGCCCTCGGCGCCGACATCGTCCTGGTGGGGATGTCGATCCACACGGGCTCCGAGGCGGTCGACGCCGAGAACGTGGAGATGGTGGCTCGGGCGGTGAGCCAGAAGCGGGCCGCCGGTGTCCCGATCGTCGGCGAGGTCTATCCCGCCGACCAGGAGGAGATACCCGCGGACGAGCGTCACGAGCGGATCGCCGTCGGCTGCCGCGTGGTCGCCGAGCTGGGCGTGGACCTGGTCAAGACCTTCCACACCGGAGAGCGCTTCGGCGAGATCGTCGCCGCCACGCCGATCCCCGTGCTCGCCCTCGGATCCCGCAAGCTGCCCCGTGAGCTGGACGCTCTCAAGCTCGCGGCCGAGGCCATCGAGACCGGCGCCCGCGGCGTCGTCTTCGGCCGCAACGTCCTCCAGGCGCGGAACCCCGAGCGGTTCCTGGCGGCTCTCTGCGCCGTCGTGAAGGAGGGGACTCCTCCCGAGGTGGCCGCCGAGCGCTGCGGTCTCATCGAGGCCGTGCCGGCCTGATGGGACTGCTCCTGGGGGTCGACGCCGGCACCACCTCGCTCAAGGTGGGGCTGTTCGACGAGGCCGGCACCGAGCGGGCCGTGGCCGTGGAGGAATACGCCCTCCAGACCCCCGAGCCGTCGCGTGCCGAGATGGACCCCCGGCTCTACTGGAGCTCCCTGGTCGGCGCCGTCCGCCGGGCCCTGGTCCGGGCCCGAGCCCGTCCCACCGACGTGGAGGCGCTGGCCGTCTCCAGCCAGGGCGAGACCCTCGTCCCGGTGTCGGCGTCGGGCGACCCGTTGGGCCGGGCGATCGTCTGGCTCGACAACCGGGCGGTCGCCGAGGCCGCTGAGCTGGCCGCGCAGCTCGACCCCGGCGCCGTCTACGCGGCGACGGGCGTTCCCACCATGGTGCCCACCTGGCCGGCCTGCAAGCTTCTCTGGTGGAAGCGGCACGATGCCGACCTCTTCCGGAGCTCCGCCCACTTCCTGCTGGTGGAGGAGTTCCTCCTCCAGCGCCTCACCGGCCGCTACGTGGCCGAGGCCGGGGTCCAATCGAGCTCCCTCCTCTACGACATCGCGCACCGCGCCTGGTGGCCCCCGATGTTCGACCTGCTGGGGATCTCCCCGAGCCGGTTCGGCGACCTCGTCTCCCCCGGGACGGTGGTCGGATCGCTGAGCCCCGAGGCCGCCGAGGCCCTGGGCCTGACCACCGCCGTCCGGGTCGTCGCCGGCGGCATGGATCAGGGCGCGGGAGCGGTCGGGGTGGGCAACATCGCCCCCGGGGTCCTCTCCGAGAGCACGGGTGGGGCGCTGGCCGTCCAGGCATCGCTCGACCGCTCGGATCGCGACGCCACGGGGCGGATCCCCGTCTACGTGCACTCCGCCCCCGGCACCTACCTCTACTGTCCGGTCTGCCCGACCGGGGGGATGGCCCTGACCTGGTTCCGTGACCGCTTCGGCGAGCCGGAGATGGCCCGCGAGCGGGCCGAGGGCACCAGCGCCTACGACCTGCTCACCGAGATGGCGGCTGGGGTGGCACCCGGGGCGGACGGGCTGCTCATGCTCCCCCACCTCTCCGGCGCCTTCAGCCCGGAGTACGAGCCCGCGGCCCGGGGGGTGTTCTTCGGATTCACCCTCGGGCATGGCCGGGAGCACTTCGTCCGGGCGACCCTGGAGGCGGTGGCCTTCACCCTGCGCCGGAACCTCGAGCTGCTCCAGGGCATCGGCGCCGCTGCCGCGGAGGTCCGCTCCCACGGAGGCGGCGCCCGCAGCCCGCTCTGGAATCAGATCAAGGCCGACGTCTGCTCCCTGCCGGTGGTGACGCTCCGGGGGACCGAAGCGGCGGTACGTGGCGATGCCATGCTGGCCGGGGTGGCCTCGGGGAGCTTCGGCGACCTGGGCCAGGCCTGCGCGGCCGCCGTCCGCCCGGAGGCTCGCTATGAGCCCGAGCTCGCGACGCGGGCCGCCTACGAGGCCGCCTACAGGCGCTACATCGAGTTGTTCGAAAGTCTCCGCTCGCTATTTCGATGGGCCGAGCCGCCGCTCGCGGCGCCGGAGGGCGCCAGCCGGCCGGCCCCTCTCTGTCCAGAGGCTCGGGAGGAAGTCACGTGACCACGCAACCGAAGATCGGCGTGCTGACCATGGCGCTGCTCGAGGACGCCTACAACAAGACCGCCCACATGCGCCCGGCGGCGACCGAGGCGGCGTGCGGGGTGGCCAGGGCGCTGGAGCCGTACGGCACGGTGGTGCACCCCGGCCTGGTGGAGGACGAGGAGCAGGCCGCCGCCGCGGCCCGCCAGTTCAACGCCGAGGACGTCGACATCATCGTCGCGATGGAGCTCGCCTACACCAAGGGGCTGGTCCCGGCCCGGTGCTTCCTCGACACCACCGCCCCGGTGCTGGTCTGGAACACGCAGAAGATCGCCCGTCTCCAGGAGAAGGACGGCTTCGACGTCATCATGCTCAACTCGGGGATGGCCGGCATGCCCGAGCTGACCGCGCTCCTGCTCCGCACCGGTCGGGAGTTCTCGCTGGTCACCTCCCGGTTCGACGACCCAGAGGGTCGGGAGAAGCTCGCCCGGGTGATCCAGGCCGCCGGGGTGCGCCGCCGCCTGCGCACTGCCAAGGTGGGCCTGGTCGGCCATCCCTACGAGGGGATGACCGATCTCATGTTCGACGCCGTGGGGCTGCGCCAGTCGATCGGCCCAGCGCTCTGGCCGGTGGAGCCGGAGGCGGTGGCGGTGCGCTTCGGTGAGATCCCCCAGGCCGAGGTCGACGCCCTGGTCGCCTCCGAACGCGCGCGCTACCACGTCGAGATGGAGGCCGACCTCTTCGAGCGGTCGGTCCGGCTGGCGCTCGCGCTCGAGTCGGTGGCGCGCGAGCAGAAGCTCGACGCCTTCACCGCCTTCGACCAGGTCTTTCTGAGCGATCCCCGGGTGGGGGTCATCCCCTCCTACGGGACCGGCCGCCTCTGCGAGCTCGGCATCCCCGCGGCCCCGGAGGGCGACGTCACCACCGCGATCGCCCAGCTGGTGATGCAGGAGCTGGCCGGCCAGGCCACCACCCTCGAGAACTACGTCATCGACTTCGACGACAACGCGGTGATGTTCTCCCACGACGGCCACGGCAACCCGGCGCTGGGGTCGCCCGGGGCGGTCGCGGTCAAGCACTCCATCTACTACAAGGGGGTGCACGGGTATGGAGCCGGCTTCGAGTTCGTCTACGAGCCGGGACCGATCACCAACCTGGCGATCGTCACCGTCGGCGACAACCGCTGGCGGTTCGTGATCTCCGAGGGGGAGCTCCTCCCCATGGAGCCGCGGCCGATCTCGGCGCCCCAGGCCCTCTTCCGGCACGACACGCTGGCGGTCGACGAGTGGTGCAACGCGTGGCTCCGTGCCGGGGCTCCGCATCACATGGGCGCGGCCCGCGGCCGCTGGACTCGCCAGCTCCTCGAGCTGGCCCAGATGCAGGGGATCGAGGCTGTGCTCGTGTGATGAACCGGCTGCCGGGTTGGTGCCGCCCCGCTCCGAGCCTGCCAGGGCCGGGCGGGTGGGCTGGTTGCGGACCGAGGGGATGGTCATGGCCAGCCTGACGCCGGCACGCGCACGCCGGGACCGCATCACCAGGCTGCTGGAGGACGGCGGCAGGGTCAGCGTCTCCGCCCTGACCGCCCAGTTCGGGGTCACCCAGACGTCCATCCGCCATGACCTCACCGTCCTGGAGGAGGTGGGCAAGCTGCGCCGCGTACGGGGTGGCGCGGTGGGCGCCCGGAGGCTCACCCCACCCCCTGCGGCGATCGAGCGCGCTCACGAGAACGTGGCGGAGAAGCGGCGAATCGGCGAGCTGGCCGCAACCCTGGTGCGTTCCGGCGACGTCGTCCTCTTCGACTCCGGCTCCACGGTGCTCCAGGTGGTGACCAGCATCCCGGCGCCACAGCGCATCACCGTGGTCACCCACTCACTCCAGGTGATGGAGGAGGTGGGCGCGTGGGATTACCCGCACCTCATCTGCCTGGGCGGCCTGTACCTGAGGGAGCAACAGTCCTGGGTGGGGCCGCTGACCCTGCTCAACCTCCGCGACCTCACTGGCGACATCGTCTTCCTGGGCTGCGACGGGCTGACTGTCGAGGGGGGGATGACCACCGCGGACATGCTGGTCGCCGAGGTCGGGGCGGCGCTGGCGGCGCGGGCCCGCCGGGTGGTGGTGGTCGCCGACGCCACCAAGCTGGGGCGGGCGGGCTTCACCCCCTTCCTCGCCCTCGACGCCATCAACGTGCTGGTCACCGACGAGCGTGCTGATCCCGTCATCGTGACCCGGATTAGGGAGATGGGGATCGAGGTGCTGCTGGCATGATCGCCATCCGCTCTCGGGTTGGACTCCACAGCTCGCGGCGCAAGAGCCGCGCGGATTCGGCGGTGAGCTTGTCTAGGAGGGCGAAGCTGGGTCAAACGCGCACGGGTGGGTTCAGGGTTGGTTTCCGTGTCTCCGGCCGGCTGGGTTCAGATGAGGGGCGTCACTTGGCACCCCTTCCGATGACGACTACGGGGAGCTAGTTATGACAGGCAATTCGACACGAGGGCTGATGGGTCGGCTGAGCCGCTTTGGCGCGGTCACAGTGGGCACGGCCCTGCTGCTGACGGCGTGCGGCTCGGGCGGCTCGGGGTCGCAGACGACCCTCACGCTCTGGCAGAACTACGGTACCGAGTCCAACGCCACCGCGACGACGAACTTGGTCAAGGCATTTGAGGCGCTGCATCCCAGCATCAAGATCAACGTCGTGGCGCAGCCAGCGGATAACTACTTCGCCCTGCTGCAGGCTGCCGCCATCTCCAAGACCGGCCCGGACCTCGCGGTCATGTGGACCGGCCTCTTCACCCTCCAGTACGACAGCTATCTCCAGAACCTGAAGTCCTACATCCCCCAGAGCGACCTCTCCGACATGTTGGGGATGGAGTGGGTGGCCCCGGGCTTCAACACCGCCAACGGGGCGTATGTCATCCCTCTGGAGGACCAGTTCTACATCGGCTTCTACAACAAGTCGCTGTTCACCAAGGCGGGGATCACCTCCGTCCCGACGAACTGGACGCAGCTGATGACGGACTGCGCGGCCTTCAAGGCGATGGGGACCAACTGCCTCTACTACGGGGCCGACACCCAGGCGCTGGGTGCGGAGTTCTACCCCTACTACGACCTCAGCTACCTGATGATCGGTGCGCTGGGCGTCTCCCAGTGGGAGGACCTCTACAACGGCAAGCTCTCCTGGACGGACCCGACCGTCGAGGCCCAGCTGAGCAAGTGGGCGGCTCTCCACCAGGACGGCTACACCAACTCCAACGTGATCAGCTCGGGTGACTCGCTGATCGCGCTCGAGAAGGGTCAGGCCGCCATGATCGTCGACGGCAACTGGGACACCGCTGCCCTGTACCAGTCGATGGGCAGCAACCTCGGCACCTTCGTGCCCCCCTACTCGGACACCTCGATCAATGGCGTGGTCCAGTTCCCGGGCGACGGGTACTCGATGACCACCTACTCGCAGCACAAGACCCAGGCCGCCGAGTTCCTCCAGTTCCTCACCACCACCCAGGCGGCGACCATCATCGACCAGAGTGGCCTGATCCCGGACCTGAACGGGTCGACCTCGTCGAACCCGGTCAACCAGGACATGCTCAACTTCGCCGCCCAGGATGGGTTTACCCCCTACCCGATGCTCGACAACGTGACCCAGGTCGGCGTGGTCAACGAGGGGAGCAAGGTGCTCCCGCAGCTCCTGGCCGGGCAGATCACGGTGGCGCAGGCCGCCCAGGACCTGCAGCAGGCCTGGCAGGCCCTGCCGGCAGGTCAGCGCAGCTCGACGTGGGCCAGCTATAAGGCCTCCTAGTCCTCCTGAAGGGTTGGGTGGGGCGGCCGCCTCGGCGGCCTGCCCCGCCCAACCGACGGGATCCGGCACATGAATCGACGATCGGTGGGCGGCGGTCACCGCCGGTCGGCAGAGTTCGTCCGCCGCTAACATGGGAAGCAGAAGAACCCAGATGGCACAGGCAGAGGTCGAGGCGGTCGGGGTCAGGCCCGCGCTGCGCGCGGGCGGGAGGCGCGGCCGCAGGGCGTCCGGGATCGCACGCCAGCGGGCGCGCGCCGGCATCGTGCTGACGCTGCCGGCCTTCGCCGTGGTCGTGGCCCTGCTGATCATCCCGATCGGTGAGGCCGTCTACTACAGCATGACCAACTGGAACGGCATCACCGCCCAGTGGGTGGGCCCGCGCACCTACCTCAACCTCTTCCAGAGCCCGACCTTCTGGCGGGTCCTGGAGAACAACGGGCTGCTGCTGCTGGCACTGCCGATCGCCGTCTTCATCCCCCTGGTGATCGCCGGCATGCTCCACGAGCACGTCTGGGGCTGGAAGGTCTTCCGGTCCCTCATCTTCCTGCCCACGGCCGTGTCCTGGGTGGTGATCGGGATCGTGGCGATGCAGGTGTTCGCTGCCAACGGCACCGTCAACTCCCTGCTCGGCGCGCTGGGCCTGAAGTCGCTGGAGATCAACTTCCTCGGCTTCGAGTACAGCGCCCTCGGGGCGGTGGCGGTCACCTTCATCTGGTCGATGGTCGGCACCAACACCATCATCTTCCTGACCGGGATGTCCACCATCGACCCGGCCATCTACGAGGCCGCGCGGCTGGACGGGGCCGGGCGCATGGCGGTCTTCCGGCACATCACCCTTCCCCTGCTGAAGCGCTACTTCCAGTTCGGGTTCGTGATCACCACCATCAGCGCGTTCACCGGGCTCTTCAGCCTGATCTTCATCATGACCGAGGGGGGTCCCGGGTACGGGACCACGACCCTGGAGTTCTTCGTCTATCAGCAGGCGTTCGCCATCGGGGCGTTCGGAACCGGGGCCACCGTGGGCATCGTGCTGCTGGTGATCATCTTCGGGGTGAACCTCCTGCAGATGCGGATTCTGCGTGGCGAGAACTAGTGGGAGTGCAGAGATGAGCCTGGACGGTGGAGGCGCGGCCGCGCCGCTCGAGACCGCGGCTCGCGGGCGCATGGGGAGCCGGCGGGGCCGGCCCAGCCTGGCGCGCCGTCTCCGGCGGGACCCGGGCGCCGTGATCATGTTCCTGGTGCTGATCGTGGTCTGCCTGGTGATGCTCTACCCGTTCGCCTTCATGATCATCAACTCGCTGCGCACCGAGACCCAGTACCTCAACGGCAGCGGCTTCTCGACGTCGAGCTGGTCGGGTCTCTTCAGCGCCCTGCCGGTGGGCTCGGAGCTGCTCAACTCGACCCTGATCTGTGCGGGCTCGATCGCGATCATCCTGATCGGCTCGAGCGCGGCGGGGTTCGCGTTCGCCAAGCTGCATTACCGCCGGCAGAACGTGATCTTCCTCGGGATCATCGGCAGCATGATGATCCCGGTCCAGTCGATCATCATCCCGGAATACGTCAACCTCAGCAACCTCGGCCTGGTCAACAACTACCTCGCCCCGATCCTGGTGTACTCGGCCCTGGGCATGCCCTTCGCGACCTTCCTGATGACGGTGTTCTTCCGGGGCCTGCCCGACGAGCTGATCGAGGCCGCGCTCTGCGACGGCTTCGGTTACGTGGGGGTCTTCTGGCGGATCGCGGTGAGGATGGCCGCCCCGGCGCTGGCGACCGTCACCGTCCTGCAGTTCATCCAGATCTGGGACGATCTGCTGGTCGCGCTGCTCCTCCTCCAGGAGCCGGCCAACCGGACCATCACGGTGGGGCTCGGGGTCATCTCCTCCGGACGCGCGGTCAGCATCCCCGCGCTGATGGCGGGGTCCCTGATCAGCGCCCTCCCGGCCATCATCGTGTACCTCATCTTCCAGCGCTATCTCATCTCGGGTCTCACCATGGGGGTGAGTCGCTGATGCGTGGGAGGCAGACGTCCTCGCTGCCGGTGGGGAACCGGTCCATTCGCTGCTGGCCACATCCACGGCCGGAGCCAGGGGAGTACAGATGGCGACAGTAGAGCTGGACGCGGTCAGCAAGGTGTACCCCAATGGTGTGGAGGCCGTCCAGAGCGTGAGCCTGGAGATCGGCGACGGTGAGCTGATGGTCCTGGTCGGCCCGTCGGGCTGCGGCAAGACCACCGTGCTCCGGATGGTGGCCGGCCTCGAGGAGATCTCGTATGGGGAGGTGCGCATCGGGGGCCGGGTGGTCAACGACGTCTCCCCGAAGGACCGCGACATCGCCATGGTCTTCCAGAACTACGCGCTCTACCCGCACATGACGGTGGCCCAGAACATCGGGTTCGGGCTCAAGATGCGCCGGCTCCCCCGCGCCGATGTGGACCTCAAGGTGCGCAACACCGCCAAGATGCTGGGTCTGGGCCAGTGGCTGGACCGGAAGCCCGCTCAGCTCTCCGGCGGGCAGCGGCAGCGGGTGGCCATGGGGCGCGCCATCGTGCGCGAGCCGAAGGTGTTCCTGATGGACGAGCCGCTCAGCAATTTGGACGCCAAGCTGCGCGTGCAGATGCGCGCCGAGGTGTCCCGGATCCAGCGGCGGCTGGGGGTGTCGATGCTCTACGTCACCCACGACCAGACCGAGGCGATGACCATGGGTGACCGCGTGGCCGTGCTGCTCGGCGGCGTGCTCCAGCAGTGCGCGGCGCCCCAGGTGCTGTACGAGCGGCCCATCAACATCTTCGTGGCCGCCTTCATCGGCTCGCCGGCGATGAACATGTACGAGGGCGCGCTGACCCAGGATGGCACGGCGATCAGCCTGGGCTCGCAGCGACTGGCGCTCTCCGAGGAGGTGCGCAGGGCGCGCCCGGCCCTCGCCGCCTACCGGGGCAGGCCGGTGGTGGTGGGGATCCGGCCGGAGCACATCTCCGCCGCCGGGCCCGGCGACACCGCGGTGCTGCGGGGCAACGTCGAGCTGCTCGAGGCCCTGGGGGCGGAGCTGCTGGTCCACTTCAGCCTGGATGCCCCCTTCGCTGAGGTGCCCGGAGCGGCGACCAGCGGCGGCGGCGACCAGGCGGACGGGGACGATCCGGGCACCACCGCCTCCACCTGGGGAGTCGCGCGGGTGGACTCGGGGACCCGGATCGCGGTCGGCGAGCTGGCCGGTTTCGCCGTCCGCCCCGGCTCGGTGCACTTCTTCGACCCGGACACCGGCATGGCGATCTGGGATGAGACGGCGGCCGCCGCGGGCGGCGCCCCGATCCCCGCCGCCTGACCGGCATGAACGACCTTCGCGCCGGCTCCGAGCCGGCCCCCGCCACCCCATCACCCCGGAGGAGAGATTCCCAGATGTCCGTCCACCACGAGTCGTTCCAGGTCAGGTCAGACCGGCTCCCCACCTTCCACGACGTCACCGCCCAGGCACAGGAGGCGCTGGCCCGCTCCGGGATCAGGGAGGGCATCCTGATGGTGTACTCGCAGCACACCACCTGCAGCGTCCTGATCCAGGAGGAGTCGCACGACGTCAACTACTGGGGCACCCCGCTCCTGATGCAGGACCTGGTCAACGTCTTCGAGCGTCTGATCCCCACCTGCCGGACCGAGGGACAGTATCTTCACCCGGGGCCGAAGCACATCGATGTCGCGGTCTCCACGCTCAATGAGAAGGCGGCCTGGGGGTTGAACACCGACGCTCACCTGAGGTCGGTGATGTTGGGACGCTCCGAGAGCGTGCCCGTCATCGACGGCGCCATGGCGCTGGGGGAGTTCGGACGATTCTGGTTCGTCGATTTCGACCAGGTGCGGGCTCGGGAGCGGACCGTCCGCATCCAGATCGTCGGGGAGTAGCCGCCATGGGCCGAGAGCCGATCGACAGAGTCGGGGGTTAGCGAAGGTGTTTCGGGGAGTCCGGATCACCCCTCCGTTCTTCGAGCTCGGGCCGAAGGCATACACCTACGGTGATCAGATGCTGGAGATCGCCATCCGGGCCGATCAGGTGGGCATGGAGTGCGGCGTTCAGGTGATCATCGATCCCCAGTACGTCGACATCCCGATCATCGCGCCGAGGATGCGGGGTGCCCTGGTGTTCGCTCCCCACATCGACTCGATCGAGCCTGGCCGAGGGCAGGGTTCGGTTCTCGCGGAGGCGGTGCGCGCTGCAGGGGCGGCCGGAGCCGTCCTCAACCACGTGGAACGACGGCTGAGCCGGCTCGAGCTGGCCCGGAGCATGCAGCGCGCCGATGAGGCGGGCCTGGCAACCATGGTATGCGCGGACGACGCCGCCGACGCGGTGGAGGTGGCGGCGATGTCCCCGAACATCATCGTGGTGGAAGCCCCGGAGTCCATCGGCACGGGCGCCGGCGCGGGGGCGAGCGAGGCGATGATTGCGAGCGTCGATGCCGCCATATGGCGGGTCGATCCGGACGTCTTGATCCTGCATGGCGGGGGCATCGGCTCCGCCGAGGACGTGTACGAGGTGATTCGAGGCGGTGCGCAGGGCACGGGATCGAGCAGTGGCGTCTTCTGCGCCGTGGATCCGCTGCAGACCGTTGAAGCCATGATCCGGGCGGTGCGGGAGGCCTGGGAGGCCAGGAAGCCCGCGTCCGTCGAGGGCATCGAGCGGGCACGATGAGAAGGCCTCCGCTCTATCCGCGCATGCTCTGAGGGCTGGCCGATGCAGGAGAGCATGACTGCGAGCAGGCGACTCTGGGAGCCGATCGTGGCGGAGGTGGTCAGCAGCCTCCGTCGAGTGGACCCCGTCGCCGTTCGGGACCTGCGCGATCTGTTCGCCGCCTCCGAGCCCCGGTACTTCTTCACCGGGCAGGGACGTTCGGGGTTCATCGCGCAGATGGGCGCGATGCGGCTCATGCAGGTGGGCAGGCGCGCCCACGTTGTCGGGGAGGCGACGGCGCCGGCATTCTGCGCCGGGGATGTGCTGGTGGTGGTATCGGGATCGGGGAGCACTCCCGCCTCCCTGCTCCACACGCAGCAGGCGTCCCGCTTGGGCGGGAGGATCGTCTGCCTGACCGCCGTTCCGGATAGCCCGATCGGTGTTCTCTCGAAGCCATGCGTGCGCGTGCCCACTCAAGGGACCGGCCAGCTCCCGGGGGTCCTGTTCACGCAGGTCGCGATGCTGCTGCTTGACGGAGTGATTCTCGACCTGGGTGGACGGGACTTCGCTGTCCAGCAGGGCAACCACGCCAACCTTCAATGACCGACCGCTCATCGACCCCAATCTCGGAGCAGCTCATCCCCCTGCCGGGACACCGCCCCCACTCCAATCGCACCACCGGGGAGCTGGCCCGACGGGCCCGTCTGGGAATCTGAGCCAGCCGGCCGGGGCGCGGCCGCCCTCACGGGCCGGCGCGAGGAGACCCGCCCCCCCGGGCCTGACAGCGCCCGCACGGGTGCCCTCCCGGCCCTGCCACAATCGCGGGGGTTTGGAGGCCGGAGGCTGAGCGTGACCACGGCAAAGGCGCGTCGCGATCTCATCGTCAGGATGATCCAGGAGCGCGACAGCCTCAGTGTGTCCGAGCTGATGGCTCAGTTCCAGGTCACCGACACCTCGATCCGCCATGACCTGAACCTGCTCGAGGAGCAGGGCAAGCTCCGCCGAGTCCACGGCGGCGCGGTGAGCCGGCCGACCGCCCAGGTGAACGGCCTCTTCGCCCGCCGAGCTCGCGAGAATCCGGCCCAGAAGCGTCGCATCGGGCTCGCCGCGGCTGGACTGGTCCAGGCCGGCAACGTCGTCTTCTTCGACTCGGGCTCGACCGTCGTCGAGGTCGCCGCGCACCTCCCCGGGACCCTGCGGGCCTCCCGCTCGATCACCATGGTCACCCACTCGCTGCCGGTGATCCAGGAGGTCGGAAGCTGGGAGCAGTCCCACCTGATCTGCCTGGGGGGGCTGTACCTGCCCGACTACCAGGCCATGGTCGGCCCGGTGACCCTCGCCGACCTCCGCGAGCTCAGCGCCGACATCGCCTTCCTGGGCTGCGACGGCCTGACCGTCGAGGGTGGCCTCAGCACGCCGCACATGCTGATCGCCGAGGTCGGTGCGGCGATGGCCGCCCGGGCCCGGAGGGTGGTGGTCGTCGCCGACTCGACCAAGCTGGGCCGGGCGGGGTTCACCCCCATCGTCGGCCTCGACGCGGTCACCGTGCTGGTCACCGACCGGGACGGCCACCCCGACCAGCTCGCCCAGATACGCGACCTGGGCATCGAGGTCGTGCTGGCCTGACCCCGGCACCCCCCGCCGGCTGCGCGGGGGAGAGCCGGCCCGAGGTGAGCGGGGACCTCGGGACCTCGCAGGCACCCTCGGACCGCGGAGCCGGTCGCCGCTCTCAGCGTGACCAGATCGCCGCGGACTCCGGGCCGAGCCGGATCCTGCCGCCGGCGCAGGCGGCATCCCCGGTTGAGGCCAGCGGCCGCGCGGCCGCCCATCCCGGCGCCTCGACGTCCGCCGGGTCGGCGCCGAGGTTGGCGCCGATCAGGTGGTCGCCGCGCTCGGCGACCACCCACCCCGATCCGGCCTCGCCGATCACCCGGCTCTGGCGGAAGTCGCCGCAGCCGAGCTCCGGGTGGTCACGCCGCAGACGGGTGAGGGTGCGGTACCAGTCGAGCATCGCGGCGTGGGCCGGCTGGTCGCGCTCCTCCCACCGGAGCTGCGATTGGATGAAGGTCGACTCCGCCTGCGGATCGGGGATCTCGGCCGGGTCCCAGCCGAAACCGGCGAACTCGGCCCGGCGCCCCTGGGTGACGCTGCGGCCGAGCTCGGGCTCGTGGTCGGAGAAGTAGAGGAAGGGGGTGCTCGCCGCCCACTCCTCCCCGGCGAAGAGGAGGGGGACGTAGGGGGAGGTGAGCAGGAGCAGGGCCGCGACCCGCAGCCTCGACGGGGTGGTCAGCCGGCTGAGCCGCTCCCCGCGGGTCCGGTTGCCCACCTGGTCGTGGTTCTGCAGGCAGACCACGAAGTTCTCGCCGACGGTGCCGGCCGGCTCGCGCCCGTGCCGGCGGTCGCGGCTGGCCGAATGCTGACCGGTGTAGAGGTGGGGGGAGCGGAGCGCCCGGACCACGTCCGGCCAGCCCCGGAAGTCGGCGTAGTAGCCGGAGCGCTCCCCGGTCAGGGCCACGTGGAGCGCGTGGTGGAAGTCGTCCGCCCATTGGGCGGTCGCGCCCCACCCGCCCCGGTTCCGGGGCCACACCCCCCGCGGGTCGTTGCGATCCGACTCCAGGATCAGCCAGAGCCGCCTGCCCAGCTCGGCCTCCAGGGCGTCGACCGTCGCGGCCAGCTCCTCCACGATGTGCCGGGCGGTCTCGTCGTGGATGGCGTGCACCGCGTCGAGGCGCAGGCCGTCGAGGTGGAAGTCGCGCAGCCACCGCCGCGCGTTCCCGGTCACGAAGTCGCGGACCCCGTCGCTGCCCGGGCCGTCGAAGTTGACCGCCGACCCCCAGGGGGTCCGGTACGCGTCGGTGAAGTAGGGGCCGAACTCGCCGAGGTGGTTGCCGGCCGGGCCCAGGTGGTTGTAGACGGTGTCGAGGATCACCGCGAGGCCGCGCCGGTGGCAGGCGTCGACCAGCCGGCGCAGCCCTTCGGGGCCGCCATAGGCGGCGCGAACGGCGTAGAGGTTCACCCCGTCGTAGCCCCACCCCCACCGGCCGGGGAACTCGGCGACGGGCATCAGCTCGACGGCGTTCACCCCCAGGTCGGTGAGGTGGTCGAGGCGCCGGACCACGCCGTCGAAGGTCCCCTCGGGGCTGAAGGTGCCCACGTGCAGCTCGTAGACGATCGCCTCCCCGAGGGGCGGCGCCGACCAGCCCGCGTCGGTCCACGCGAACTCCTCGTCGATCAGCTCCGAGGCGCCCTCGACCCCGTCGGGCTGGTGGGGGGAGCGGGGGTCGGGCAGCCCGGGCCCGCCGTCGAGGCTCACCCGGTAGCGCAGGCCCGGCACCAGGCGCGGGCTCTCGAGCCGGAAGCAGCCGTCCTCCCCACGCTCCATGGCGAGGCGCTCGCCGTCCTCCAGCACCAGCTCCGCGCGCCCGGCCCGCGGGGCCCAGACCGTCCGGCGCATCAATCGCGCTCCAGCAGCGCCACCGGGAACCCGTCGAGGAGCTCGGAGAGGTGAACCACGCCCTGCCACGGCCCCCCGCCCAGCAGGTTGATCCAGCGGCCCTCGGGCAGCTCGACCGAGGTGTCACCCCAGTCGCCCCCCAGCCCGAGGACCAGCCGGGGCACGATGGTCACCGCGCCGGGGACCGCCCCGCGGGCAAAGGCGACGGCGTGGTCGCGCCGCGCCCCGCGCACCGGGAGGGCGAGGTAGTCGCCCTGCTCGCCGAAGAGCTCGGGGCGCCGGCGACGCAGGTCGAGGGCGGTGCGGATGGTGAGCAGCTTGGTGACCCCCTCGGCGTCCACTGCGATCGCGGGCGGTGGGCCCGCCGGCGAATCCAGCAGCCGGCGCCGGCCCGCGTAGTCGACCGGGCGGCGGTTGTCGGGGTCGACCAGGTCGAGCTGCCAGAGCTCGGTACCCTGATAGGTGTCGGGGATGCCCGGCGAGGTGAGGCGCAGCAGGGTCACGGCCAGCGAGGTCACCCGCCCCGGCTCCACCAGCCGGGAGACCAGGTGGCTCAGCTCGGCGACCAGGTCGGCGTCGCCGAGGAGCGCCCCCACCAGGCCGGCGAGCGCCTCGTGGTAGTCGCTGTCCGGCTCGATCCAGGAGGTCCGCTGCTTGGCCTCGGAGGACGCCTTGAGCATGTAGGCGGTCAGCCGGTCGGCGTCGATCGGCCAGGCGCCGACCATGGTCTGGAAGAGCAGCTCCGACATGGTGCGGCCCGGCATCCCCTCCCGGAAGGCCTCGGCGTGCCTCTCCCGCCAGCGGCGGGTCAGGATCGGCCAGGCCGCGGCGACCTCGGAGAGGAGGTAGAGGCGGGCGCGCACGTCCTCGCCGCGCTTGCTGTCGTGGGTGGCGGTCGCCAGCAGGGATCGAGGCCACCGCCGCTGGCGCTCAGCGTTGGCGGCGTGGAACTCGCCCACGCCGACCGCGGGGTGCTGGGGCGACGCCCCGACCTCGCAGGCGGCGCTGAGCACCGGGAAGCGGTAGAGGGCGGTGTCCTCCACCCCCTTGGCCTGGACCACGGTGCTGGCCTGCTGGAGCCGGAGCACGAGGTCGTTCTCCAGCCCGGGGTCCCGGGGCTCGAGCAGGAGGGCGCCCAGCACTCCGAGGGCCTCGGCATCGCCGCCGCCGGTGGCGGCGCGGCCGAGCGCGGCGCAGATCCGGGCCCGGTCGGCGGCGTCGGGCTCGGCGTCGGCGGCGTCGATGTAGGTGCGGTAGACGTCCAGGCCCAGCAGGTACTCGACGACCCCGCTGCGCAGCCGGTCGGGTGCGGCCGAGAGCTCCTCCCGGTCCCGGTCGCGGCAGACCGCGCCGAGCATGCGCACCAGCCGGTCCACGTTGGGCCGGAGCGCCCCGTCCATCACCTCGAGCTTGGCGTGCCGGATGATCACCTCGAAGTCGTCGGGGTGCCCGGTGGCGTCGGCCCAGCTCTGGCGCAGCGACACCCAGCCGGCCGGGTCGATGAAAAGGCCGCCGGCGAGGGCTCCGAACTCGTAACCGGTGGTGCCGTCGACCGGCCAGGAGTTCGGGAAGCGGCTCGTCGCGGGCCAGGATCTTCTCGACCCAGAGCCCGTGATCCGGGTGCCGCCGGCGCATCCGCTCCAGGTAGGCGCGGGGCTGGCGCAGGCCGTCGACGTGGTCGACCCGGACCGCGTCGACGTCGCCACGGTCCAGCAGCGAGTCGACCAGCACGTGGGTGGCGTCCAGCACCTCCGGGTCCTCGACCCGGACGCCGACCAGCGACGTGATGTCGAAGAAGTTGCGGTAGTTCATCACGGTGGCCGCCTCGTGCCAGTCGGTCAGCGCGTAGTTCTGATCGTCCAGCAGCCTGCGCAGGGCGTCGGGGTCGCGGTTCCAGCCCTCGAGAGCCGGGATCAGGGCCTCGGCCTCGCCGGCCGCCGCGAGCCGCTCCGCCAGGTCGTCGCCGGCGGCCATCCGCTCCTCGGCGAACTCGGCGTCGTGGAGCCGCGCGGCGAGCTCGGCCAGGCCGGTGCCCGCGACCACCGCGGGGAGGGTCTCCCGCGAGAGCGGCAGCCGGCTCTCCCCGTGGGCCACCACCACCCCCGCGTCCACCACCAGGCGGACCAGGCGCCGCTCCAGGGCCTCCTCGAGCGGACGGTCCAGGAGCGGTGCCATCACCCGTCCCCGGACCAGCGGATGGTCCCAGTTGATGTCGAAGTAGCGGGCGAAGGGGCTGCCCCGGCCCGCCACCAGCACGTCCCACCACCAGCGGTTGCGCCGGTCCGAGACCGACATGTGGTTGGGGACGATGTCGAGGAGGATGCGGAGGCCCCGGTCGTGCGCGGCCTCGAGCAGGCTGCGGAAGCCCTCCTCGCCCCCCAGGTCGTCGGAGATGCGGGTGGGGTCGATCACGTCGTACCCGTGCGAGGACCCCCGGGCGGCCTGGAGGATCGGCGAGCAGTAGAGGTGGCTGATCCCCAGGCCGCTCAGGTAGTCGAGGCTGGCGGTGAGCTCGGCGAAGCCGAAGCCCGGGCCCAGCTGGACCCGGTAGGTGGCTCTCACCGTCGCGGGGCGAGCAGCCGGAGCACCACCACCGACCGGGCCCCCACCCTCAGCGTGCGCCCGCGGTTCAGCACCCGGGTGCCCGGCTCCTCGTCGGGGGCGGCGGTGTCGAGGATGACCTCCCACCTCCCCGGTGGCAGCCGCCAGTCGCGGTCCTCGTCCGAGGAGTGCAGGAGCACGGCGAGGGTGTCGTCGGTGATCCGCTCGCCGCCGGCGGTGCGGTCGGGGATCAGGCCGCCGTCCAGCACCATGGTCAGGGACTGCCGTTCGTGGCTGGCCCACGCCTCGTCGGTCATCTCCTCCGCGTTGGAGCGCAGCCACTGCACGTCCCGGCGCTCCCGGCCCACCACCTCCCCGGTGAAGAAGCCCTGGCGGTGGAGGACGTGATGGCCCGCGCGCAGCTCGACCAGCCGGCGGGTGAAGTCGACCAGCTCGCCGTCCACGCGATGCCAATCGATCCACGAGACCTCGTTGTCCTGGCAGTAGGCGTTGTTGTTGCCGCCCTGGGTGCGGCCCAGCTCGTCGCCGGAGAGGATCATCGGGCAGCCCTGGGAGAGCAGCAGCGTCGCCAGGAAGTTGCGCTGCTGGCGCCGGCGCAGGTCGTTGATCGCGGGGTCGTCGGTCTCGCCCTCCACGCCGCAGTTCCAGGAGCGGTTGTCGTCGCTGCCGTCGCGTCCGTCCTCGCCGTTGGCCTGGTTGTGCTTGCCGTCGTAGGAGACCAGGTCGCGGAGCGTGAAGCCGTCGTGCGCGGTCACGAAGTTGATGCTGGCGCTGGGCGCGCGCCCGTCCTCGGCGTAGAGGTCGCTGGACCCGGTGAGACGGTAGGCGAGGTCGGAGACCCCGATCGGGGCGCCCCGCCAGTAGTCGCGGATGGTGTCGCGGTACTTGCCGTTCCACTCCGCCCAGCCCACCGGGAAGTTGCCCACCTGGTAGCCGCCGGGGCCGACATCCCAGGGCTCGGCGATCAGCTTCACCTCGGCGAGCACCGGGTCCTGGTGGATGATGTCGAAGAACGCCGAGAGGCTGTTCACCTCGTAGAACTGGCGGGCCAGCGCGGCCGCCAGGTCGAAGCGGAAGCCGTCCACCCGCATCACCGTGACCCAGTAGCGCAGCGAGTCCATGACCAGGCGCAGGGTCTGGGGGGCGCCGGCGTTGAGCGTGTTGCCGGTTCCGGTGACGTCCCAGTAGTGGCGGCGGTCATCGGGGGAGAGGTAGTAGTAGGCCTCGTTGTCGATGCCCCGGAAGGAGAGCGTGGGGCCCAGGTGGTTGCCCTCGGCCGTGTGGTTGTAGACCACGTCCAGGAAGACCTCGAGGCCCGCGTCATGCAGCGCCTTGACCATTCGTTTGAATTCGACCACCTGGCCGCCGGTGTCGCCCGACGACGAGTAGCGTCCCTCGGGCGCGAAGTAGCCGATGCTGTCGTAGCCCCAGTAGTTGCGCAGTCCCAGCTCGCTGAGGTGGGCGCCGTCGACGAAGGCGTGGACGGGCATCAGCTCCACCGCGCTGATGCCCAGCTTGCGGAGATGCTCGATGGCGGCGGGGTGGGCCAGCCCGGCGTAGGTGCCCCGCAGCTCCGGGGGGATCTCCGGGTGGCAGATGGTGAATCCCTTGACGTGGGTCTCGTAGACGACGGTGTCGGCCCAGGAGGTCTGGGGCGCGACCAACTCCCCCCAGTCGAAGCTCTCGTCGACCACCACCGCCAGCGGCACCCGCCCGGCGGAGTCGAGGTCGCTCGGCTGGTCGTCGTTCATCTCCCCGTTCCATTCGTAGCCGAAGACCTCGGGACCCCATCGGACGCTGCCGGTGAGGGCGCGGGCGTAGGGGTCGATGAGGAGCTTGCTGGGGTTGAACCGCTTCCCCTCCGCGGGGGCGTACGGCCCGCGGATCCGGTAGCCGTAGAGCGTCCCCGGGCCGACGTCGGGGAGGAAGCCGTGCCAGGTGAGGTCGGTCCGGTCGGCCAGCTCGTAGCTGGCCCGGGTGCTGCCGTCCCGATTGGCGAGGACGAGCTCGACGCTCTCCGCGTTGGCGCTGAAGAGCGAGAAGTTGGTCCCCCGTCCGTTCCATCGGGCCCCGAGCGGGAGATGCCTCCCCGGCCACGCGATGTCCCGGGCCGCGGCCGGCGCTGATGCGGGCGCCGCCTGGCTCCTGCTCATGGTCCACTCCTGATCGAGTGCTGGGGTGACCTCATGCGGTGTCGGGGGTGGGCGCGCCGCTCTCCAGCGGGATCGCGCGGACGGAGGTCGGACTCAGGTTCTCACACCGGCGGCGCGCGGCGACCTCGCGCCGGCCCGGCGGGCGGCGCATCCTCAACCCACTGGTGCCCCGGGCCATCCATATCATGTAAGAGTACATCATCACTATCATATGAAAGCAATATGGCGGATGCTGGTTTCCCTGCTCCGGAGGGTGAGGTCCCCCTCGAGCTCAGGCTCCGCCGGCTGCGCCGCCGTCGGGGGTGGGGGGCCTCCGGGCGGCCCTCGCCCTCGGGCTCACCCTGCTGACCCTGGCGTGGGCCGTCCTCGTCGGTCTCGGGCTGCTGATGCGCTGAGGTGGCCACGACCGCGCCGCGGCGATGCCCGCCGGCTCATCTGCCGGCCCCGTGGCGGGGACTTGACGCGCGGGCCGGCATGGCCAAAGATGTCGGTACGCTGCCGAACAGATCGGCAGAGAGAGAGCCTCCTGTTCCGTCCAAGAAACCCTGCTTCGTTTGGACAACGCCATCAGGCACTCGCCCCGGGGTGGGGAGATCGAGCTGCGCTGGGCGGCCGATGCCCAGCGGGTTCACATCCGGGTCCGGGACCGTGGCGTCGGTCTCGGACCCCATCGGCTCCCCTGCTCATCACCCGCTTCGGCAGGTTGGTGACGCCGGAGACGAGCCACATTCCGGAGAGCGGAGCGGGTCTGTACCTGGCCCGCGAGATCACCCGCCTGCATGGGGGCGACATCAGCGTCGAGTTGCAGACCGGTGGGGGAGCACCTTCACGCTCACCCTTCCACTCCGGGCCGGCCTCCGAGCGGGTGCGCCCGTCGCTCGAGGCCGGAGGGGTCGCGGACCGGCGGCCGGCTCGCTTGGTCAGCCGCTGAGCGGCCGGCCGGCACCTCCCATCCGAGGGGTGCGCCCGAGGTCGGGCCATCCGGGGGTCGCGCCAGGTCGAGCCTCTTCCATCGGGTCCGCGAGCGGCTTCCCCGAGTCCATAGTGATACTATTGATATCATATTTAGTGTTATCGAAAGAGGAGAATGCAATGCGAATTGCCTGCCCTCTGAGCAGCGGCTTCGAGGACTCCGAGTTCGGCGTCCCGTACCGGGCCTTCCGAGAGGCCGGCCACGAGGTGGTCGTGGTGGGGACCGAGCCCGGCGAGCGGATGAAGGGCATGCAGGGCGAGGAGATCGCCCATGCCGCCGTCGGGATCGACGACGCGCGGCCGGACGAGTTCGATGCGCTCCTCATCCCCGGCGGATACTCTCCGGACCACCTCCGCGCCGACACCCGCTTCCTCCAGTTCACCCGCGCCTTCGCCGACGCCGACAAGCCGATCCTGGCGATCTGCCACGGGCCTCAGCTCCTGAGCAGCGCCGACGCGATCCGGGGGCGGCGCCTCACCGCCTGGCGCACGGTGCAGCAGGATCTCCAGCGAATGGGGGAGAGGGTGGCCGACGCCGCCGTGGTCGTCGACGGCAAGCTGGTGACCTCGCGCCAGCCGGCCGACCTGGACGGTTTCGTCCGCGAGAGCCTCCGCACCCTGAGCAACGTGCCGGTTCAGCGATGAGCCGGGGCGCCGAGACGCCGATACCACCTCCACGGCCCGGGGACCCGCCCGCGATCCCCGGGCCCGACGACCCGCGGCTCCCCGACGAGCCCGACCCGGAGCTCCCCGAGCGCGATCCCCAGCCGGTGCCGCCCCTCGAGCCGCTGCCGGGACCGCTGCTCCCAGGGCCGGGCCCGATTCCCGAGCCGTTCCCCATCTGACCTGAACCGCTTCCGTTCCGAGCTGAGACCGCTCTCCCTCGTCACTGGCGGCGGTCAATGCCGGAGACCAACTCGGCGCAGCACCGCCTCCACCGGGTTGCCGTTGAAGAGGCGGTACTCGCGCAGGAGCCGGCGGCGGCGCCCCTCCACCGCCCTCGCCGCGGCGTTGGGGCGGCTCTCGAAGAGCTGGGGACGCTCCGCCCGGACGTCGCCGATCACCACCCTGAGCAGGACCGCGCCCAGACTCGCCATCGGCACCGCCACCAGGGCCCCGAGGAAGCCCCCGGTCTCGATGCCGGCGAAGAGCGCGAGGAAGGCCACCACCGGGTGCAGGCGGACGAACCGGGCCTGCAGCCGGGGCACCACCAGGTACCCCTCGATGATGTGGATGCAGATGAAGAGGGCGATCACCTCGACGACGAGGCTCGGGCCCACGGTGGTCGCCAGCAGGACCGCCACGGCACCGCCGATGAAGGGCCCGACCATCGGGATGAGCTCGAAGAAGCCGGCGGCCACGGCGATCACCAGGGGGAAGGGCACGCCGAGAATCGCGCAGCCCGCCCCCGAGAGCGTTCCGACCAGGATCGCCAGGGTGACCTGTCCGCGCACGTAGCCTCCGATCACCACGGCGAACGCGCTGAACGCGAAGTTGACGTGAGAGCGCCAGCTGGAGGGCAGGTTGTCGACGATCAGATGGCGCAGCCGGTCGGAGTCGCGGAGGAACCAGAAGGAGGCGACCAGGACCACGACCACGTCGACGATCACCGAGAAGGTGCCGGTGACCGCGCTGATGACGAAGCCCCCCGCGCTCGCCGGGGATCCGCCGATCAGCTGCCCCAGCAGCTTCTCCAGGCTCAGGCTCCCGACCCTGACCCCGCGCTGGTCCAGCCAGGCCTGGGCGGCGTCGAGCCGGGTCTGCAGCGCGGGCAGGAAGTGGATCAGCGACCTGCCCTCGGAGATGAGCGGCCCGGAGACGATGACGATCACCCCCGCCACCGCCGCCACCAGCGCCCCGAGGCTCACCAAAACGGCGACGGTCCGGGGCAGGTGGCCGCGCCCGGAGAGCAGATTCGTGATCGGGGCGCAGAGCACCGCAACCACGCCGGCGATGACGGTGAGCAGGACGATGGCGAGCATCGCGACCACCAGTCCGCGCAGGACCAGCAGCAGCTCCCAGGTCAGCAGAGCGGCGCCGAGCATGCAGACGGCGCGCGCCCACCAACAGAACGAGCGCCGGAGGCGCGCGTCGGTGGGGCTCATCCGCGCCGCCGGGCGCCGCTGCGGCTCGACCGGCACCTCTCGCCGCGGCGTCCGCCGTGCGGGCATTTCACCGTTCCCCCGCCGCTCCATCATCCCCATGCCCGCACCGGGATGGCGGGGGATGCGACCGGGAGGTCGCATCCCCCTGTCCCAGCCCTTCCCAGCCGGGTTCTCAGTAGTCCGGCGGCGGCCCGCCGGAGTAGGGCCCGCCCCCGTATCCCACCGGGGGCCCTCCGCGGCGGCGCCAGTAGCCCGGGCCCGCCCACGACGACCAGAAGATCATCGACAGGAACGTGCCGACCGCTCCGACGATGAGCAGGATGATCCCGATGGTGTGGACATCGATCGCCCCGGGTGCGACGTGCACCCCGAAGGCGAGAATCGCGCCGGCTGCGATCAGCAGGATTCCGGCTCCCAGGCCCATCTCTCCGTCCTCCCGTGGGGTCGCCGCCCCACGCGGTGGCCGCCCGAGTATCAACGGCCATGAGTAAGATTCAATGATATCGAGACTATCACATAATGCTGTTCGGGCAGGGTGACCAGCAGCCGCGCTCGGCCGGGGGTGCGCGATGAACGCTCGACCGTCGCCGGTGACCGCCGGCGCGACTAGCCGATCGGCGCGGGGGACCGCCGGTTCAGGGCGTGATGGAGGCCGTGGAGCCGGCGGTACGCGTCCCGGTACTGGTCGAAGAGGAAGTCGTAGACGGGGGGCCGGTGACCGGCTGGCCCGGGGGCTGACCGAGATCGTCGAGCGCCGCGGGCTCCCCTACGTCGTCTACAACACCGGCTCGATCGTCCATCTCGAGACGTCGGGGGTGATGCTGCTCGACCTCCACCATCCGCTCCGCCTGCTCCGCGAGCTCAAGCCGCGGCGGACCATGATCGAGCAGATGGGGGCCGCCTACATGGCCAACGGCATCGTCACCCTGGCCGGCTCCCGCATCTACACCTCGATGGCGGACACCGACGAGGTCATCCAGGAGGCGCTGGACGCCTTCGACGAGGTCTTCTCGCACGTCGAGGGCGCGCGGTGACCGCCCCGGCGGCCGTGACCACGGGCCCCGCCTACCGCGTCTCCGGCTACCGGTGGGTGGTGCTGGCCGCCTTCGTCCTGGTCAACATCACGATCCAGCTGCTCTGGATCTCCTACGCGGCGATCACCAGCCAGGCCCAGCACTACTACGGCGTCTCGGGGCTCGAGGTGGGCCTGTTCGCGATGCTCTTCATGATCCTCTTCATCCCGGTCGCGCTCCCCGCCGCCTGGCTCATCGACACCCGTGGCTTCCGCCTCGCGGTGGGCTTCGGGACCGTGCTCATGGCGGTGTGCGGCATCGGCCGGGGCCTGGCCGGCAACAACTACGGCCTGGCCATCTTCACGACGGTCGGGATCGCCATCGGCCAGCCCTTCCTGCTCAACGCCTGGACCAAGGTCGCCCGGGCTGCTCGGTAGCCGCCGGGACCGCCGGGGAGGAGAGGCCGCCTCGGTAACGGCAGACCGTGACGAGGTTGTCCGTGGCGATCACGCGCCCGGCCCTAAGCGCCCACTCCGCGAGGCCGGTCAGGCCAGCTCTGCCCCGGTGGCCCGCCTACCTCCATGCACTCGGGGCAGATCCGCCCGCTGCCGTGCCATCTGCGGCGACCAGGCCTGCCACAGAGGGTGAGCGGCCTGATGAGGCGCTTGGCACCCCTGTAGTGGATGTAACCATCGTCTGGCCGCGCCGATGCGTATGACCCCCCGAGGCCCATGAACGCCACCCAGGGCAGCCCTGTCCGCCGGCCGGCCTGGCTTCCAGACGAGGGTGGGCGTTCGGACACGCGGCCCAGTATCTCGCGAGCCGGTGGGTGTTGGCCCCGAGGTGGTTCTCAGGAATGATGGGGGTCCGAGGATCGCAGGAACTGACTTTGGAGACCCGCCGGTCGGGCCCTGGCGATGTGGGCGAGCTCGCGTGCAGCGCGGCGTTCCTGATCGTCGACCGAGGGCGTGATCGGAACTCCGAGCGTGGCCGCGCGGGGCGCCGGCGTCGTCAGACCGTCGCCACCGCCAGGCGCTCGATGCCGGTGAGCGGAGCGTCGGGCCAGTCCTGCAGGTACCGGTGGCGCAGCGCCTCGTCGTCGACCTGCACGACCGCCCCGAACCCGGCGTCCCGCATCGCCGCCGAGATCTCGTCGGGGTGGAAGAGGCTGAGGAACGGCTCTCCCCGGGCCTCCGCCTGCGACCTCGTCCACGCCAACCCGGCCTGGGCCAATTCCGAGAGCTGGTCGGGGGGCACGACGTAGGTGAGCACCAGCCGGGAGCCGGCGGGGAGACGGGCCGCCCACCGCAGGGTGCGATCGATCGCGCCGCGGCCCAGGTACTGGCTGACCGCGATCCAGGAGACCACCGCGGTCGCGGTCAGGTCGAAGCCGCCCCGGCTCAGCTCACTCCCGACGTCGCCGGCCTCGAAGTCGACGGGGACGAACACAAGCCCGGCGGGCACAGCGACTCCGAGCTCCGCGAGCCGCGCCCGCTTCCAGGCCTGGGCACCAGGCCGATCCACCTCGTACACGCGCAGCCGCCCGGTGAGGTCGCTCCGTCGATACGCGAAGGTGTCAAGGCCCGCACCGAGGATCACGTACTGGGAGACGCCGGCGTCGGTGGCCTCTGCCACCAGGTCCTCGACGAAGCGGGCGCGCAGCGCGAAGGCCAGGCCCAGGCCCTCCAGCGCCGCCGGCGGGGTCTGGGCGGTGAGCTGCGCCATCAGCGCCGCGCCGGCCGGCCCGGCGAGGTCGAGGGCCAGGTGGTCCTCGATCAGCCGCTCGTGCTGCGTCGAGAGGTGGAGCGCGCGCCCCACCGCCGCCAGGGTCACGGTGTGACCGGGACCGTCAGGAGAGGCCATGGGCGTGTCCTCCGAGTTCTCTTCCGGTGCGGCTCGGAGCTCGCGGACGTCGCGGGCGAGCCCCGGATTTTAGCCAGCGGGAAGCGTGAAGCCCGGCTCCGGGTCCCCGCCGGATCGGCACCGGGCTAGGATCGTCCTCGTGCTCGCCTGGATGGACCTGGAGATGACCGGGCTGGACCCGGCCCGCCACGTGATCGTGGAGATCGCGACCCTGATCACCGACGACGATCTGAGCGTGGTCGCTGAGGGCCCCGACCTGGTGGTGCACGCCGACAGCGTTCAGCTCGACCGGATGGATTCCTTCGTGCGCGCCATGCACACGCGCTCGGGACTTCTGACCGCCATCGAGACCTCGCCGATCTCGCTGCGCGAGGCGGGCCGGCAGACCCTGATCTTCCTGCGGCGGCACATCCGGGAGGCCCGCACCGTTCCCCTCTGCGGCAACTCGATCGGGACCGACCGGCGCTTCCTGGCGGGACAGCTCCCCGAGGTCGAGGGCTTCCTCCACTACCGGTCGATCGACGTCTCCAGCATCAAGGAGCTCTGCCGGCGCTGGTACCCCGACGTCCTGGCCGCGGCCCCGCCGAAGGCCGAGACGCACCGCGCGCTCGACGACATCCGCGAGTCGATCGCCGAGCTCGCCTACTACCGCTCGACCATCTTCGCGGCCCCGCCGGCGGTTCCTGATCGATGACCGAGGTGAGCCGGCCGGCCTTCCCCGCACGCACGGCGCCCGTCCTGGGATGGGTCCGCCCGTGACCGCGCCGGCGCGGACGCTGCGTGTCGCTGTCGCCCAGTACCAGCCACACATCGGCGACGCGGAGGGCAACCGGGCCGCGGCGGTGGGATGGGCCGAGGCCGCGGCGGAGCAGGGCGCCCAGCTCGCCGTCCTCCCCGAGCTCGCCTCCTCCGGCTACGTCTTCGCAGGCGAGGAGGAGGCCGCGGCGCTCGCCGAGGACGCGGACACCGGGAAGACGGTCGCCGCCCTGGTCGACGTCTGCCGCCGCCGCAACCTGCACGTGGTCGCCGGGCTCAACGAGCAGGGCGACGGCTGCCGCCACAACAGCGCGGTGGTCCTCGGGCCCGCGGGCCGGCTGGCCACCTACCGCAAGCTCCACCTCTTCTACGACGAGCAGACCTGGTTCCGGGCGGGGCAGGAGGTGGTGGTCGTCGATCTCCCCACCGCCCGGGTCGGAGTCGCCATCTGCTACGACCTCTGGTTCCCCGAGCTCGCCCGCGCCCTCGCCCTCCGCGGCGCCGAGGTGATCGCCGTCCCGACCAATTGGGTGGCCTCCTTCCGGCCGCGCCTCCATGACGAGCACGGCTACTGCCAGGGCGACATCATGGCGATGGCCGCCGCGGCCGCCAACGGGACCGCGGTCGCCTGCGCCGACCGGGTGGGGGAGGAGCGGGGCGTGACCTTCCTCGGCGCCTCGATCATCGTGGGGCCCGACGGCTGGCCCCTCGCCGGTCCCGCCAGCCCCGACGCCGATCAGCTGCTGGTCGCCGACGTCGACCTGGACGCGGTGGAGCGCACCCGCTGGCGGACGCCCCGGAACCACCTGCTCCGGGACCGGCGACCCGACGTCTACGCGAGAGACCTCCCTCCGCAGCCGGGCAACCTGATATAGTCACTATAAGGTGATGTGATAGTCATCTCCGGGTCAAGACGGCGGCGACATCGCTCGCGCCCGGAGGCATCACCAGGGAGGCCCCGCATGCTCGCTCTGCTTCTGTTCCTTCTGCTTGTGCTCGTCCTCTTCGGAGCGGGTACGGCTGCCCACCTGCTCTGGTGGATCGCGGTCATCCTGCTGGTGGTCTGGGCGGTCGGGTTCCTGGCGCGTCCGCGCGGTGGCCGCTGGTACTACTGGTGATCAGCGGCTGATTCAATCAATCGCCACGGTCAGGCCTTCCCCCTGACCCGCCGGTGGCGCGAGAGCGCTGTATCGCGAGAGCCGTAACTATGGTACCTTGGTACCATGATCACAGTCGAACGGGTTCAGACGGGCGTCCGGATGGAGCGCCGGATGGTCAAGGTCCTCAAGGGCCTGGCCGAGTATCTCGACATCTCGCTCGGGGATCTGCTCGAGGGCATCGTGCTCCACGCCTTCGAGCAGAAGCCCCCCTTCGGCGAGGCGACCCTGGTGGTTGTCGGACGGCTCAAGGAGGTGTACGGGCTGACCCTCACGGCCGCCGACAGCCACCACCTCACCAGCCTGGACGAGGGGGAGGCGGGGTGACCGCCTGCACGCACGTCCGGGTGGCCGGGAGCTTCCCGGTCGCGCTGGCCCCCGAGGAGGCCCTTCCGCTCTTCACCGCGACCGGCGAGCGATCGTGGGTGGAGGGCTGGGACCCGAGTTCCCCAGCCCGCCCGCCGACGAGACGGAGCCCGGCACCGTCTTCACAACCGCGCATGGGCCGCACCGGACCACCTGGGTCGTGACCCGCCATGAGGGAAACCGGCTCATCGCCTATGCCAACGTGACGCCTGGACGGCGCGCCACCCTCGTCACCGTCGGCCTCGCACCTACCCCGACGGGGACCCTGGTGACGGTCACCTACGACGTCACGGCGCTGGTCCCGGCCGCGAACGTCGAGGTCCAGGGGTTCGCTGCCGGATACGCCGAGTATCTGGACGGCTGGCGGGACGGCATCGCTCGCCGCGGCCTCCCTGCGCGGCCGGCCGGTCCCTCCTGATCCGGCCTCGCCTGACGTCCCCGCTGACGTCCCCGCCTGGGTTCCTCGCCCGCCGGACCTGGCCCCGGTCTTCTCCTCGCGGCCCTCTCCTCACGTTCCCAGCGGACCCGCGACCCCCGGATGGAGGCCGATAATCGACGCATGGGGTCCGATCGTTCCGGGTGGGGCAGAGCTGGCGAGCAGCCCCACCGGGGGCTGGGCACGGCGGCCCTGCTCCGGCACACGCTCCTCTGGGCGTCTCGGCGGCGCGGTGTGCAGCGGGTGGTCTCCCGCTCTCCGCTGACCCGGCGGCTGGTCCGCCGCTTCGTTGCCGGCGAGACCGTGGGCGGCGCCGTCGACGTGGTCGGGGGGCTGACGCGCCGTGGACTCGCGGTCACCATCGACCATCTCGGGGAGGACACCCGGGATGCCGAGGACGCCCGGACGGCGGTCGCCGTCTACCGCGCGCTGATCGAGCGGCTTGCCGCCGACGATCTGGCGCCGCGCTCGGAGGTGTCGCTCAAGCTCTCCGCGCTCGGCCAGGGGGTGGACGCGGAGCTCGCCTACGAGAACGCGCTGGAGGTCTGCCGGGCGGCGGCGGCGGCGGGGATCGCGGTCACCCTCGACATGGAGGATCACACCACCACCGCCTCGACGCTCGAGATCGGCCGCCGGTTGCGCGCCGAGCATTCCTCCACCGGTCTGGTCATCCAGGCGTCGCTGCGCCGCTCCGAGGATGACTGCCGCGCCCTCGCCCATCCGGGCTCGCGCGTTCGGCTCTGCAAGGGCGCGTACCAGGAGCCGGTGGCGCTCGCCTGGCAGGGCCGCAATGAGATCCGGGTCGCGTACCTCCACTGCCTGCGGATCCTGCTCGACGGCGGCGCCACGCCGCTCATCGCCACCCATGACCCGGCACTGATCGATGGCTGCCACCGGCTGCTCGCCGCCCGTGGAGACGGCATCGCCCACGAGCACCAGATGCTCTTCGGGGTGCGCGGCGACGAGCAGGACCGGCTGGTCGACGCCGGCGAGGGGGTGCGCATCTACGTGCCCTTCGGCGAGCGGTGGTACCCGTACCTGATGCGTCGGATGGCCGAGCGGCCGGCCAACCTTGCCCTGGTGCTGCGCGCGCTGGCGAGCGGCGGCTCGAGCTCCACCGGGCGGCATAATCCCGAGGCATGAGCAGGGGGGCGGGCACGGTTCGCGTCTCCTTGGAGGCGGGCTTCCGGCTGACCTTCGCCTCGGCGCTGGACTGGCCCGGGTGGTCCCGCTCGGGGCGCGGGGAGGAGGCGGCCGTGGAGGCCCTTCGGGGCTACGCGCCCCGCTACGCGCCCGTCGCGGTCGAGGCCGGCCTCGAGGCCCCGGACTCGGCCCGGATTGAGGTCGTGGAGCGGCTCTCCGGCTCACGGACCACCGACTTCGGGGTTCCCGGCGCCATCGGGGCGCTGGGCGGCGAGACCCTCGGCACGGCTGAGGCGGCGCGGCTGGTCGCCATCCTCGAGGCGGGTTGGGCATTCTTCGACCGGGTGGTCGCCACCGCGCCGCCCATCCTGCGCAAGGGGCCGCGCGGCGGTGGGCGGGACCGCGACGCGATCGTCGACCACGTGGTGGGCGCCGAGGTGGAGGCGTACGCGCGGAAGCTGGGCATCCGGCTCCCGCGGCCGGCCTGGGATGACCTGGACGCGCGGGCCACCGAGCGCGAGGCCATCGCGGCGGCGCTGCGAGCGGGGGGCGCGGGCCGGCTCGCGGAGCCGGCCACGGGGGCGGAGCCGGCCACGGGGGCGGAGCCGGCCACGGGGGCGGAGCCGGCCACCGGGAAGCGCTGGCCACCGCGGTACGCCGCACGGCGGATCGGCTGGCACGTTCTCGATCACGCCTGGGAGATCCAGGACAAGAGCGTCTGAGGCGCTCGCTGCCGGCGTTGCGTGCCCGGCGGCACCCCGTGAGCGAGCCCGCCGGCCGCGGGCGGGCCGCGGCGATCGCGCCTCACCGGTGGGGCCCTGTCCTCCAAACGGGTTAAGGACATCTGCGTCCTTAACCGCCATGAGGGTGCGGGGGTGCCGGAGCGCCTCCGTGGCGCGCGGCCGCCGGACGCGTGCAGCGCTGAGCGCGGAGCGTCACCGCGCCGGGTGGGTTCCCTTGGCCACGTAGTCGAAGAACCGCTCGCTGGTCCCGTTCGCGGTCCAGGTCGCGCGCAGCCGGGTTCGCCGCTCCTCCCGGCGCAGTGCCGAGAGCAGGTCGCGGTTGAGCTCGCGGGCACTCTCGCCGGTGAGCTCGATCTCGACGTGGAAGCCGTCCGCCGTCGCCGTCACTCCGGTGGGGAGGAGCCGGCCGATCACCGGGCGGATCCGCTCGGGGTCATCGCTGCTCACGTCGGCGACGAGGCGGAAGGTCGGCATCCTGGCGGAGGGTACTCTCCCGGAAAGGGCTCGTCCAGCACGATGGGAGCCTGCGTCGCGGTGCGGGCCGTGGCGCAGCGGCCTCCGGGCGAGAACCCCCCGGCTAACGGGGCGCGGTATCCGCCTCCCGTGGCGGTCGCCCTCGGCGGGGGAGGGGACCGGCGGTGGACGGCAACCGTCCCGCCGCCTCCAGCCCCCGCCGGAGGAGGAACTCGATCTGGGCATTGCTGCTGCGCAGCTCGTCGCCCGCCCACCGTGCGATCGCGTCGTGGACGGCCGGGTCCAGCCTCAGCAGGATGCTCTTGCGTTCGGGCACCGGGTCAGAACCCCACCATTCCGAGCCGTCGCGATCACTGGTACAGGGTGCCGGCGTTGACGATGGGCTGCGTGTTCTGCTCGCTGCAGAGCACCACCAGGAGGTTGGAGACCATCGCCGCCTTGCGCTCCTGGTCCAGCTCCACGATCTCGCGCTCCTCGAGCTTGTCGAGCGCCAGCTCGACCATGCCGACGGCGCCTTCCACGATCGTCTTGCGGGCCGCCACCACCGCGCTCGCCTGCTGGCGGCGCAGCATCGCCTGGGCGATCTCGGGGGCGAAGGAGAGGCGGGTGAGCCGCGACTCGATGATGGTCACCCCGGCCGAGGCCACTCGCTCGGCGATCTCCTCGGTGAGCTGGGTGGTGATCTCCGCGGCGTTCTGACGCAGGGAGAGCTGGCCCTCCACATGGGCGTCGTACGGGTGGATGCTGGCCACGTGCCGGACCGCGGTCTCGGTCTGGATGTCGACGAAGCGGGCGAAGTCGTCGACCTCGTACAGGGCCTCCGCGGTGTCCTCGACCTGCCAGACCACCACCGCAGCGATCTCGATCGGGTTGCCGTCGGCGTCGTTGACCTTGGCCACCTGGGTCTCGTAGTTGCGGATCCGGGTGGAGACCTTGCGCCGCTCGGTGAAGGGGTTGACCCAGCAGAGACCGGGCTTGCGGATGGTGCCCATGTACCGGCCGAAGATCTGGACCACCCTGGCCTCTCCGGGAACCACCGAGGTCAGCCCGTGGAAGGCGATCGAGTTGGTGATGGTGACCAGGGCCGCCACGCCGATCAGGATGCCGCCGGCGGGCTCGCCGCCCGAGCGGTTGGTGAGGATGATCGCGAAGACGTAGAGGCCGATGTCGAGCAGCGCCACCACGATGAGCGTGGTGAGCGCCTGGGCCCCCCGCGTGGCCGGCTTGACCCGCTCGGTCGTCTTCACCCGCGCCCCGGGCGGGACCTCGGCGGAGATGGTGTCGGCTGTCATGGTCTCTCCTTCGGACTTCCCCGTTCAGGTTGTTCCCGCCCCTGGACTCTCCGTGGCGGCTCTTGCTACTATCATAGTGATATCAGATTTCAGGAGGCGGCGCAAGTGGTGGCCGACGGGGTGCTGGAGATCGACGGGTTGTCGAAGCGCTACGGGAGCGTCCTGGCCCTGGACGGGGTGAGCTTCGATCTGGGGGCGGGCGAGCTGTTCGGCTTCGTCGGGCCCAATGGCGCCGGCAAGACCTCCACGATGCGGATCGTCCTCGGCGTGCTGGCCGCGGACGCCGGGGAGGTCCGCTGGCGAGGCCGGCCGATCACCTTCGCCACCCGGCGGCGGATCGGCTACATGCCCGAGGAGCGCGGCCTCTACCCGAGCATGGGGGTCACCGAGCAGCTCGTCTATCTCGCCGAGCTGCACGGCATGCGGGCCCCCGCCGCCCGCGCCGCTGCGGCCCACTGGCTGGAACGGCTCGGCCTCGGCGATCGCGGTGGCGAGCAGCTCCAGAAGCTGAGCCAGGGCAACCAGCAGCGGGTCCAGCTCGCCGCCGCCCTGCTCTTCTCGCCCGAGGTGCTGGTCCTCGATGAGCCCTTCTCCGGCCTCGACCCTGTCGCCGTCGACGTGATGAGCGCGGTGCTCCGCGAGCAGGCCGACGCCGGGATCTCCGTCCTCTTCTCGAGCCACCAGCTCGAGCTGGTCGAGCAGCTCTGCGACCGGGTCGGGATCATCCGCGCCGGCCGGATGCTGGCGGTCGGCTCGGTGGCCGAGCTGCGGGCCGGGTCGGCGCCCCGCTACTGGGTCGACGCCCCCGACGCGCCCGCCGGCTGGGTGGAGTGGGTGCCCGGAGCCACGCTGGTCCGCCAGGAGGACTCGCGGGTGCTGATCGAGCTGGCCACCCCGGCCGCGGATCAGTCCCTGCTCCAGGTCGCGCTCACCACCGGGCCGGTCCGGGAGTTCCGCCGGGACCTCCCGTCGCTCACCGAGCTCTTCCGCAACGTGGTGGCGGAGGAGCCCGGCCCCGAAGGCGCCACCGCCCACGCCCTGACCGAGGAGACCGCATCATGAGCAGCGCCGCTCCCGACCGCTCCGGTCTGAGCCCCCGGCGCGCCGTCTACCTGATCGCGCGGCGCGAGTTCGCGACCCGGATCCGCGGCAAGGTCTTCGTCATCGGGACCGTCGTCGCCGTCGCCCTGCTCGCTCTGTACGCCGTCCTGCAGCTGGCGGTCATCGACAGGATCAACACGACGACGACCTTCAGGGTCGCCTTCTCCGGCCCCGCCACGGCGCTCGCCCAGCCGCTCGAGACGGCGTCCCGGTCGCTCGGGTTCAAGCTGCACGTCAGCGACATCGCAACCGAGGCGCAGGGCCGGGCAGATGTCCGCGCCGGCAGCCTGGACGCCCTCGTCGAGGGCACCCCCGGGGCCCCCCGCGTGGTGGTCCAGACCGGGATCGACCCCACGCTGCAGGCCGCCCTGGTCTCGATCGCCAAGCAGCACGTGCTCTCCACCGACCTGAGCGCGGCGGGGCTGAGCCCGACAACCGTCGAGGGTCAGATCAACGCCGTCTCGCTGCGCGTCGACACCCTCCAACCGGCCACCGCCGCCCAGTTGCAGGGGCCGATCATCGGCTTCGTCATGGCCTTCGCCCTCTACGTCTTCATCGGCATCTACGGCGGGGTGATCTCGCAGGGTGTGGTGGCCGAGAAGGCGAGCCGGGTGGTGGAGATCCTGCTCTCAACAGTGCGGCCGGGGCAGCTCCTGCTCGGGAAGGTGATCGGGATCGGGCTGGTGGGGCTGCTCCAGCTCGGCATCATCGCCCTCTGCGGGCTGCTCTTCACAGTGCCCACCGGAGTACTCGCCCTGCCCGGCGCGGCGATCGGGGCGGTCCTGATCGGTGTGATGTGGTTCGCACTCGGATTCATCCTCTACGCGCTGATGCTCGCCGCCACCGCGTCACTGGTCTCCCGGGTCGAGGAGGTGAGCAGCGCGACCGTGCCGGTCACCATGCTGATGATCGTCACCTGGCTGCTCGCCTACGTGGTGGCCATCCCGGCCATCGACGCGGTGACCGGGGGTGGCTCGACGCCCCACGGGCTGGCCACGCTGACCACGGTGCTCTCGCTGATCCCCCCCTTCACCCCGGTGCTGATGTCGATCCGCATGGCCGCCGGCGAAGCGCCGCTCTGGCAGGCGCTGCTGGCGCTGGTGCTGGTGCTCGCCAGCATCTGCGGGGTCACCTGGCTGGGCGCGCGCGTCTACGCCAACTCCGTGCTCCGCTTCGGAGCCCGGATCAGGATTCTCGACGCGCTCCGGCGCTGAGAACCGGGGTCGTCCCGGGCCGCACCGCCGGTCAGCGCGCTGAGGGGCTCGGCACCCCGCCAAGGGCTGAGAGCGGCCAGTCACCCGCCAACGGCTGGGAGGCCGGCAACCCGCCGGCGGCTCAGCGGATAATCGCCGCGCCGTGAGCACCCCCCCTGACCAGTGGACCTTCCACGTCGACCACCTGGTGAAGCATTTCGGCACGGTGGCCGCCAACGACGGCATCACTCTGCAGGTCGAGCCCGGCGAGGTGTACGGGCTGCTCGGCCCCAACGGCGCGGGCAAGTCCACGCTCGTCAAGCAGACCATCGGGCTGCTCAAGCCGACCTCGGGCCGGATCACCCTGGGCCGCTGGGACCTGGTGGCGAACCCCGACGCCGCTCGCCAGCTCTGCTCCTACCTGCCCCAGGCGCAGATGCCGATCGACTCCTTCCGCCTCCGCGAGGCGATCGAGCTGGCCGGCCGGATCCGCGGCGCCGAGATCGGCCGGGTCCGTCGCCGGACCGACGAGCTCATCGAGGCGCTCGAGCTCGGCGAGTGGAGCAGAACCCTGGGGGCCCGTCTCTCGGGTGGCGTCAAGCGGCTGGTGGGCTTCTGCATGGCGACCATCTCCCCCGGCCACCTGGTCATCCTCGACGAGCCGACCAATGATGTCGACCCCCTGCGCCGCCGGCTGCTCTGGAACGAGATCCGGGCCCTGGGGGCGCACGGCTGCTCGGTGCTCCTGGTCACCCACAACGTCCTGGAGGCGGAGAAGGCGGTCGATCGCCTGGCCCTCATCGCCAGCGGCCGGCTGGTGGCGGAGGGGACGCCGTCCTCCCTCAAGGAGGCGGACCGGGCCCAGTTGCGCCTCCAGGTGATGCTGGTGCCGGGCGCCGAGACGCCCGCGCCGCCGGGGTGGGCGGGCCCGCCGGTCCGGGTCGGCAACAACCTGGTCACCACCATCGCCGAGAGCGACGCGCCCTCCGGCATCAGCTGGGCCGCCGGCCTGATCAACTCCGGGGTCGCCGAGGAGTACGCGCTCGGGGCCAGCACCCTCGAGGATGCGTACATCCGGCTGACCTCCGACATCCCGGTCGACGGTCTCCATGGCGACCAGTGACGCGGCGCGCCTGATCCTCCCCTTCGGCACCGTCCAGCACGGCGTGGGGCGGTCGCTCCGCGACTACGTCTCGATGGTCCGCTGGCACCTCGCCGGCCTGCGGATATGGCTGCTGCTGCTCGGCTCGGTGCAGGCCCTCTCCGGCGTCGGTTTCGTGCTCGGCATCTCGCTCTTCTTCCACCACATCCCGACCAGCGCGGCGCTCTTCGTCTCGACCGGCGTGCCGGTCATCAACCTGGTCATGGTGGGGCTGGTATTCGGCCCCCAGCTGGTGGCCAGCCAGCGCACCGCCGGCAGCTACGACTACCTGCGCACCCTGCCGATCAGCCGCGCGGTGACCGCCGCCGCCTGGTACACCGTCTGCCTCATCAGCGGCATCCCGGCGGTGGTCGTCTCGCTGGTGGTGGCCCAGCTCCGCTACGACCTGCCCCTCCACATCTCGCTGATGATCATCCCCGCCGTCCTGCTCACCTGCCTCACCGGCACCATGCTCGGCTACGCCCTCGGCCATGCGGTCGGCAATCCGATGGTCACCCAGCTGGTCTCCCAGATGCTGGTCTTCGTCATCTTCGGCTTCGCCCCCATCCTCTACCCGATCCAGCAGATGCCGGGCTGGCTCGCCGACCTCAACTGGTGGTTCCCCTTCCGCCACATGGCGGTGGTGATGCGCGCCGCGCTCACCTCCTCAGCGGACCCGGCCGTGCCCACCGCCTACGCGGTGATCGGGGTCTGGACGGTGGTCGCGGCGGCGCTCGCGGGCTGGTCGCTGGGGCGGCGGCCGTGACCGGGATGGCGGCGCCGGCTCGGGTCGCCCAGCCCCTCCGGCCTCGCGGCGAGCTGCGCTCCGGGCTCCCGTACTGGCTGAGCAGCTTCCGCGCCATGCTCCGGTACGACTGGGGGCGGCTGCGCCCGTGGGTCGGCATGATGGTGGTGATCCAGACCCTGATGGGGGCCGGGATGGTCCTGATGTACGGCTTCTTCTACCCGTCGATCACCGCGGGGCGCGCCCTCTACATCGCGACCGGAGCCCCCACCCTGGCCCTGATACCGCTGGGCCTGGTGATGGTGCCCAACGGGGTGATGCAGGACAAGCTGCAGGGGACCTTCGACTACGTCTGGTCGCTGCCGACCCGGCGGAGCGCGCAGATGCTCTCCACCTTCACCCTCTACACGCTGATGGCGCTCCCCGGAGCGGTACTGGCCCTGCTGGTGGCGACCTGGCGCTACGGGGTGCATCTCTCGCTCTCCCCGATCCTGCTGCCCGCCGTGCTGCTCTGCGCCGTGATGTCGGTCACCGTCGGCTATGCGCTGGCCCTCGCCATCAGCAACCCGCTGGTGACCAACGTCATCGTCAACGCGCTGATCTTCGTGGTGCTGCTCTTCTCGCCGATCGTCTACCCGGCGTCACAGCTCCCCGGCTGGCTGTACGACGTCCACCGGGTGCTGCCCTTCGAGAGCATGGCCCAGGTGATGCGGGCCGGGCTCACCACCGGGCTGGCGACCGACGTCGGGGTCTCGTTCGCCGTGCTCGGCGCCTGGACCGTGGCCGGCTGCGCGGCGGCCGCGTGGGTGGTGGGCCGGCGCCACTGAGCCCCGGCCCCCGGGATCAGCGCTTCGGCGCCGCCGCCCAGAGCACGACGTCGACGCTGGGTTCGCCGGTGTCGGAGCCGTGGCTGCGCTCGCGACGCTCCAGGAGCAGGATCTCGAGCCCCGGGAGCGCGTCCCGCAGCAGCTCCACGGTGTAGAGGCGGGCCGGGTCCGAGGGACCGTCGCGGCCCAGCGAGTTGAGGTGGTGGCCGACCAGCAGGAGGTGGCCCCCGGGCCCGACCGCACCGGCAGCGTCGCGGAGCATGGCCGCGCGCGGCTCAGGGTCCGGGTGGATGTTGGCGATCACCACCAGTTCGAATCCCCCCGCGCCGCCGAGGAACTCGCCGATGTCGGACTGGACGGTGGTGACGCTCAGCCCCTCTGCCGCGGCTCCGGCCCGCACCCGCTCCAGGGCCACCCCGGAGCCGTCGACGGCGGTCACCTCCCACCCCCGGCGGGCCAGCCAGAGGCTGTTGCGCCCCTCGCCGGCGCCGAGATCCACCGCCCGCCCCGGCCGGAGCGGTGCGGCCAGGTCGACCAGCGCCGGGTCGGGCTCGGTCGTGAAGAGGCGCTCCACCGCCGCGTACCGCTCGTCCCAGCTCGCCGCGTGCTCCATGGCCCCACTCCTCTCGGGTCGATCCCGGTCGTTCCCGGTCACGCTCAGCCGTCCACGCAGCCGCCGTCGCCCACCGCGGCGGTGCGCCCCTGCGCCGCCTGGACGTCGGAGGTGATGTCGGAGGTCGCCAGCGCGTACCCCTCGTCGGAGGTGGTCGTGCTCATCGCGAAGGTGACCCCGATGACCCGGCCGGCGAGGTCGACCACCGGGCCCCCGGAGTTCCCCGGGATGACGTCGGCGGAGACCACCACCGTCTCGCGGGTGACGTACCCGGAGTAGTAGATGTTCCAGGTGGAGGCGTTCTCAGTGCCCCGCACCGCGGCGGCGACCGTCGCCTCGGCCCCACCGCCGGGGTAGCCGATCACCGCCCCCTGGGTGCCCGCCGGTGGGTAGGCGCCGGCGATCGGGAGCGGGGAGAGGCCGATCCCGGGGACGCGCAGGATGGCGACGTCAACGTCGGGGTCGAAGAGGACCACCTCGGCCGCGAGCGGCTGCCGGCCCGGGGGTTGCACCGTCTGGCTGTACGAGCCGGCGACCACGTGGGCGTTGGTGAGCATCAGGTCGTCGCCCACCGGCCAGGCCGAGCCGGCCACCGCGCCGCCCGGTCCCCCGCAGCCGTATGCGATCACCCGGGAGACGTCCGCCTCGGCGGCCCGCACCCCGGCGGTGTCGGTGGTGGCGGGCAGCGGCTCGAGGGGCAGCGACGGCATCAGCCCGCTGAACGGGTTGGGCAGGTCGCTGTTCTGGAGGAACTCCTGGACCTTGGCGAGGAAGGCGGGGGGCTGGGGGGCGATGGTGAGCAGCGCCCGTTCGATCGCCGAGTTGTTGATCTGGGTGTTGACCACGCTCAGCGAGCTGTTGGCGAAGGTGTAGCCGAGGAACCAGGCGACGAAGAGCACCCCCAGGCAGCTCGAGATGCTGCCGGCGACCGAATCCCAGGTGGCCAGCCGGGTCTTGAGGGTGAGAACCCGGGCCCGGTAACCCAGGGTGCTGCCCAGCCCCTCGATGATCAGGATGGCCGCGATGAAGATCCCGGCGGCTATCAGCGGCTCGTCCGCGCTCCCGGGATGGGGCGAGAAGAACCGGGTGAGGGGAGGGGCGATGAGGGCCCCGACCACCGCCCCCACCACCAGGCCGAACATGGCCAGCCCGCCCCAGGTGAAGCCGCGTCGGTACCCGGAGAAGGAGAGAGCCAGGATCAGGAGCACGATCAGGGCGTCGAGGATGTCCATCCGGACCGGAGTTTGACGGGTCGGGACCCGGTGAAGAGGTCCGGGGGAGGGGACCGCCGCGGGAAGGGGAGCGCCGGCGCCGTCGCCGCGCTCGGGGCGGCAGCGGCCGGGCCCGCCCAGGCTCCACGAGCCCGGGCGGGCGTCTCACCCCTCCCTCACGGGTGGTTCAGTACTTCTCGACCAGGCTGTGGGTGACGTCGGAGCCGTTCACGGTGGCCCCCACGCCGAGGCAGAACTCCCCGCCGGTGGCCGTGGTGCAGCTGATCCCGTTGAACCAGTCACTCGGAGTGACCGGGTTGACGGTCGGGGCCGCGCTCCACGTTGCTCCGTTCCAGACGTCGCTGAACGTCGACTTGGATGCGCTGAACGTCGCGGTCCCGACGGCGGCGCAGAAGGTCGTCCCGGTGCAGCTGACCCCGGTCAGGTTGTTGTAGCTGGTCCCGCCACCATTGGGCGCGCTCACCACCGACCAGGTGCTGCCGTTCCACTGCTCGGCCATGGCCGCCGTGCTGGCGCTCCCGACCGCCATGCAGAAGCTGGTGGATCGGCACCGGATGGCGGCGGGGAAGAGGTTGGGGGTCGTGTCCAGCAGGGTCCAGCTGCTGCCGTTCCATTTGACCATGAGCTGATCGTCGCCGACGGTGCCGACCGCCAGGCAGAACGAGGAGTTGGTGCAGCTCACCCCGTTGAGCGTCATGTCATCCGTGGAGCTCGGGCTCGGGACCGTCTCGGACGTCCAGGACGACCCATTCCACATCAGGCTGAAGGGATAGGTGGGTTCGTCGGTGTAGAAGCCCACCGCCATGCAGAAGGTCGTGCCCTTGCAGCTCACGCTGTTCAGGTCCAGGGTGGCATCCGGGCCCAGGACGTACGTCCCCAGGGCCCACTTGGTGCCGTTCCATCGGTCCAGCAGGCCGACGTCCTCGCCGCCCTTGAAGTAGCGACCGACGGAGATGCAGAAGGTGGTGGAGGAGCAGCTGATGCCATTCAGGGAGGTCGCGGTCTGGCCGGTCGAGGAAGGCACCGCCACGGTGGCCATCGTGCTGCCGTTCCACTTCTCGCTGCCGTACGCTCCGACCGCGAGGCAGTAAGAGGAGCTCACGCAGCTCACCCCGTTGAGGGTCGCCGAGCTCGTCGAGGTGACCACGCTCCACGCCGGGTCGGCGGCACTCACCGCCACCGTGCCGGTGACCAGAAGTGCGCCCAGAGTTGCGAGCGCGGTGAACGCTCCGCCGGCGCGCGTTCGACCGATCCGAGCCGCAGTGCGCACTGAACGAAGCGAGATGGTCGGCACTGACATGGCGCGTCCTCCTCTCGCGGTGGTACCCGATCAACACCGCGGTTCGGAAGCTAGCAGGGCCAGAAGCCCCTGTCAACGACGGGCCATTCGGCTCTATTCCCCGTCCACGGTGGCGGCGGATTGGTGAGTTGGGAGAGAGTCGAATTTGCCGTCCGGGGCCCGGGGCCTCATGCTGAGGGCTGCGGCTTCCGCGGCACACGCCGGCGCGACGCCGCTCTGAGGAGCCCCAATGGCTGACGTCGTCCGTGTCCACCTCCACAGTGGCGTGAACCGCGAATATGCGGCCACCAACTTCTCCCTCTCCTCGCATGGGCTGACGATCACGCGCCCACGTGCGGACGGGCAGCCTGGTGAGGAGATCGTGGCTGTCTTCGACCACGGGAAGTTCGACTGGGCGGAGCGGGTCCCCGAGGGGACGGCCGCCGCCGATGAGCTGACCCCCTTCGACGCCTCCGAGCTCGGACGGGCCAGCCGCAACAAGCGCTGATCTCAGCGAGGGGCCGGCCACCGGGCCCGCGCCCCCCTGGTGGGTGCCCTATCCTCTAGCCAACGGGGCGTGGCGCAGCCGGTAGCGCGCTTGCTTTGGGAGCAAGAGGTCCCCAGTTCGAGTTCTGGGCGCCCCGACCAGCGGGTCAGCTGGCGGTCAGTTTTGAATTCGGCAAGAGCACTTGCTTCGGAGTTGTCCGGGCCCAGCCGGGCCCGCGGAGGGGCGAAGCAAGTGCTGGCCTGCAACACGGTTGTTGAAGCAAAGCTCTCTATCACCACCGCCGCCGGCATGCCAGAGATCCCATCGCTTCCCTGGAGCAGTCCTCAGGGGGCGCGGTAGCGATCAGAGACGATCCAGGAACGCGGCCGGCGAGAGCACTGGCGGCACCACCGCGGCGAGGCTGGTGAGGTCCTTGTCCCCGGACACGAGATAGTGGACATTGGCCGCTTGGGCCACCGCGACCAGGTAGTCGTCGCCAGGATCGCGGCTGACTGCCTCGGCGATCACCGGATTCTCAACCGTGATGGCACTCCGGCGGATGACTTCGACGAACTCCTCGACCTCGTCCGGCGTTACCCGGTCACTGAGCTTTGGGCGGCGGAGGACACCTTCCAGTTCCTCGAGCAGATGGGGGCAGACCACCATCTCGAATTCGCCTCCAAGCCAGAGAAGGTAGAGGCGAGCCGGCGCGCCGCGGGGGGAGAGGAGGGCGGAAACGAGCACGCCGGGGTCGATGACGACCCTGAGAGCCCTAGCGGGGGGTGCCGCCTCCCGCCTCCCGCCGCATCGCCCGCAGCTCACTGTAGGCGAGCCCTCCCGCCTCCTCGTCCGTGAGCTGGCTTCGCGCCCAGACTCTTTCCACTGCGGCCAGACCGAGGAAGCTGCGCAGGGCGGCGTTCACGATCTCGTACTCATGCTGACCGGTGCGGGCTGCGAGCACCCTTGAGGCCCGGATGACGTCCTCATCGAGATATACGGTGGTCTTGCGTCGAGCGATCGCCATGACGCCATTTTGACGACTTGTCGCCTATACGTCAATACTGCCATCCCCTTCTCCACTCACCGAGCGGCGATATGACAGGTTCACAGCTATAGCTGGAAACGGACGGCATCGCCGGCATCCGGGTGGTGGTGCGCGGTGACGTCCCGGGCATCCCACCGGAGAAGTTCTCCACCATCGCCGCCCAGGCCAAGGACGGCTGCCCGGTGGGCAAGGCACTGGGCGGGATCACCACCTCCCTCGACGTCGCACTAGCCACGACGTCGCCGGGTGCGGCAGCTCTCGCCGGGGCGCACTGATACTTCCGGCAATAGGGCCGGGTCACCCGCGGCGGGCGACGGCTACCCCCGCGTCCCAGCCCGGAGCTCGACCGCCGCGTGGGAGGCCGATCTGCGCGGTGCCGATGCCGGCGCGCTCGAGCAGCCAGGCCACGACCGAGTTCGAGTTCCACATCTCGCCGGCGCCAAGCTCGTCCCGCCCCCACACGAGCGCCGGCACCGCTGGTACCAGCTCCAGCAGCCGCCGCGCCGGGGCATCGCCGGTCGCCACCGGCACCGGGCTCGCCACCGCGGCGTCGGCGTCGGGGATGGCGCCGTCGCGCCAGCGGCGGATCTCGTAACGGAACAGCCGCCAACGCCCGGCCGGGCGGCTGCCCACCGGCCCCTCACGGACCACTCCGCGCCCTCGCCGTGGCCGTCCGGTATAGGCGTCATCTCGATCACGAACCGGCCCTCAGGGGCGACGACCTCCAGTGCGGAGTGGTAGAGGTCGCACGGCGCGCGGCGGTGGCACAGTGCCCCCGCCAGCTCGTAGAGCCCGCCGCTCAGCCGAACGCAGTGTCCTCCCGCACCAAGCGGGATCCAGTAGAGGCTGACCACGCTGGTACCGGTGGCGGGCTCGGCATCGACGGACATCTGCTCACCTAACCGTAGCCTTCTGAGCACGAGCCCAGGTCTCCCCGCTGGCCCGCGGCCAGACTCTCCGGTGATCGAGGCTGGCCGCCGCAAGTCGCACGACGGGGGTCAGCCCCTGGCCGCCTGGCGCTCGATCTCCCGCCTGATCTCTCCTTCCGAAATGGGCCTGCGCCGCGCAGCGAACCAGGTCAGGCCCAACCAGAGTGCCCACGCCACCGCCGGGTAGACGATCCAGAGGTTCCACACGTCGTGGATCCCGGAACTCCGGCTGAAACCCTGGGTTGGCCAACCGCCGGCGTTGTTGTATTCAGTCGTCGCCCAAACGGCGGCCACGACGCTCATCGCCACGCTGGACGCGAAGGCTTGGATGTGGAACCGGCGTGTGCGTCCGATCTGTTTGATTGCCTGCTGGCGGGTGGCGGAGGGTGCTAAGCTTGAATCGTGGCCACGCGAACCAAGCTCAAGCGGCGACGCGGATACACCCGCCTCTCCGGCAAGCGACAGATCACCCTACCAATCGCCGCCGTGGAGGCCATGGGCCTCGGCCCGGGCGATGAGCTTCGAGTGGACGCGGTGGGTGGGCAGATCATTCTCACTCGGGAGGAAGGCCTCACCGAGCGACGGCGACGGGCGATCCAGCTGGCAGCGGGAACTCTCACCGGTCTCTACGAGCCCGGGTACCTCGATCACCTCCGCGACGAGTGGCGCTGACTGTCGTCGACGCGAGCATTCTGATCGCGTTGCTCGACTCGGACGAAGGGCTGCACGCGGCCGCCACCGCGGCGCTGCTGGCCCATGCGGGCGACGAGCTGACGATCCCGGCCTCCGCGTATTCCGAGGTGCTCGTCCGGCCGGCGCGTGCCGGCCGGCTGGAGGAGGCCAAGGCGGTGGTGGGAGCCCTTCTCATGGAGGTCGTTCCTCTCAGCCCGCCCATCGCCGAGGCGGCCGCGATGCTGAGAGCGCGCCATCAAAGCCTGAGGCTGCCTGACGCCTTGGTGATTGCCACCGGCACCTCTCTCAAGGCCGGAAGCATCCTCACCGGGGACATCAGGTGGCGTGGCCTCGCCCCTTCGGTCGACGTCGTCGGGTGAGGACCCGCCGGCGCGGGATTCCCCTGCTTCGACTCCGCGGCACGCGCACCGCCCGTCCTATTGCTTCCGGTACTGCTCCTGACCCTTGAAGCAAGTCCTGACCGCAAGCACGGATGGCGAAGCAAGTGGACCAAGCGAATTCAAGGAGGCCTAGGCGAACGACGAAAGTCGAAAGAGTTGGCTTTGGGAGCAAGAGGTCCCCAGTTCGAGTCTGGGCGCCCCGACCAAACGGCCGGTTCCGAGTTCAGTAGCAGCGTCTGCTTGAACTCGACCGCCCTCAAGCAGAAGCTGCCAATTTGGTACCCATCGAATCGAGTAGACGCTCCATGGGCGCGCCGGTTCGGAGGAATGCGGGTCCACGGTAAGCGGGGGCCGGCCCACTGCCAAGTTGCTGCCCGCTTTCCCGGGCAAGTTGGACGGGGCTGATGCCTAGGCGTCCGGCTAGGCGATCAAGTCTGCAGTGGCCCTCAGGGGAGGCTGGGTGAGGAGAGCGGTTGTGATGCGGCGCAGGGTTCGGACTGTGACCGGGCGCTAGGGGGGTTCTGCCAGCAGAGGCAAGTGCCGCTCTGGGCCACGATTGTCGAAGCAAGTGCGCTGTCGCCACCGACTCGTCAAGTCGCGGTCGGTGGCGCACTCATCGCCGCCGCCAGGAACGTGATCGCCCAGCGCCGGGCCGCCTCGCCCGCTGCCCGGCGACGGGCTGGCGGAGGCGGGCTGGTGGTAGACATCGACGCGGTCCACGGCCACCACGGCGAGGATCCCCCGCATCCGGAACCACAGCTCCTTCGCCGAGAGGTCGGGCAGCGCGCGCCGGAAGGCCGCCAGATAGCGATCGCGGACCGCGTCCTCGGCCGGGCCGATCCAGCCGCGCATCTCCTCGGCTACGTCGCCGAAGATGGTCACGATCAGCCGGGACGTCCGGGCACGGCCGGCGTCGTGGCCCGGCATCTCGTCGAGTTTGAATCAAACGAACGTATGACTGAATGAAGGGTCGCCATGAAAGTCCTCGTGTACGGTGCCGGGGTTACCGGGAGCCTGTTCTCCGCCCGCCTGTGTGAGGCCGGGCACGACGTCGCTCTCGTCGCCCGAGGCGAGCGCCTGACCGTCCTGCGAGAGCACGGCTTGCGGCTTGCCGAGGGCGACGGTCCGGCCATCAGGCAGGTCCCGGTCCCCGTGGTCGAGCGTCCGGCCGGCCGGTACGACCTGATCGCCGTCTTGGTCCGCGCCCATCAGGTGGACGCCGTGCTCGAGTCGATCGCCGGGCTCGACGGCGACGTACTCTTCCTATTGAACTGGGCGGCTGGTCCGGAGCCATTGGGGGCGGCAATCGGCCGCGAGCGCGTGCTGCTCGGCTTCCCCACGGAGGCCGGCACGATGGACGGGGAGGTGGTCCGCTACCGGGCGGCCTCGCTGATGACCCGCCTGGTGACCATGCCGATCGGCGAACCTGATGGCCGTACCACTCCGCGACTGGAACGGATTGTGCGGACGTTCCGCTCCGCGGGAACTCAACGCCAAGGCCGAACCCAAGATGGACGCCTGGCTCAAGACGCACGCCGCGTTCGCGGTGCCACTCGGGCAGGCGGCGTACGCTGCGGGCGGCCCCAAGGCTCTGGCCGGCGACCCGGACGCGATCCGCGGCATGATCCGGCTCATGAGGCAGAACCTCGAGGCCCTGCCGACGCCGCCGGTCCCGCGTCTCTTCAGCGCGTTGCGGACCGTGCCCGAAGGGGTGCTCTTGGCCCTCTTCCGCCGGTTCCTGCGCAGCCCGACGGTTGCACACAGCGGTCTCGGCAACGCCTCGCCCGTGGAGGCCGCCGAACTCGACCGGATGGCCGAGCAGCTGCATGCCTTTGCGAGAGCCCGTTAGGCGATATCTCCGTCGGCGAGTGGACTCCTCGGTGTCGCGAAGCCTGGGTTATCGCTAGCCCGCGGAGGCGTGCGGGTCGTGCCGGCTGGGGCTATGGATGAGTGGAGGCCGAGCTGCGAGGCGCGGTTTCTGCGGTCCTGAAGACCGGAGATCTCCTGGCCATGGCCACAGGGCGACCCCTTCAGGGTTCTCCGGCCCAACCCGAACCCGGGATCGATGAATCGCGGTCAGGGTCCGCCAGCGGACAGACGGACGCCCGTGTGCTGACGCAGCATGACGCCAAACGGGGTCACAGGCCCTGTAGGCCGCATTCCAACCGGGTATCCCCGGGGGACTCGGCTGCGGATGCGAGGAGAGCCATGAGCGCGCGCGACATCGTGATGCTGCTGGGGCGCGCCCCGCGACGGCGTCGCGGCGCGATCAGGGATCTTGGCGCGCGGCTTCAGGATGCCTTGAGCGAAGCTCTCAGCCCGGACTCTGCCGCGCTCAGCGTGCTCGCCAATGGTGGCGTGGTCACCATCCGCGGCGAGGTTAGATCGCTCGACCAGATCAGCCGTGCCAGTCGCGTGATTGACGAGTTTGTCGGCGATACGGAGATCGTCAACCTCGTCAGGCTTCGGGGCACGGCCACCTGACGGACGTCGCCGGATCGGCACACGCGCCATCCGGCGGCCCCGCCATCCTCAGCGGCGAGCGAGCCGGCGGCCGCTGGGGGTGCTGATCGGCGTGTAATTCTGCCCGAAGTGGTGATAGAGGCTTGCCTCATCCGCCTGGGAAAGCTCCTCGCCATGCATCTCGAGGTCGGGCGCTGATCGGACCTGCTCCCGGCTGACCGTGACCTGCAGGCCATCCGGACCGACCTGAACCCCGCGCAGCGGTACAAACGTCAGATGGTGGCCGATGAAGCCCTCCTTGACGGTGCCGAACTGGGGCTCGTCCGTTTCGACATCAACGTAGACGTCCTCCAGTTTGCCGATGTTCTCGCCGTCGTGATCGACCAGCATCTTTCCGTGCCATTCGGCGACATTCCACGTGGCGTGATTCTCACCCTCGGTCATATTGGCCTCCTGGTCGCGTAGAAGCACAGCCTGCGGAGGGGCGCTGCCGACCCGGCCAGGCTGGAATCTCAGGGGCACGCGCCGACCCCGGTTGACATTATCTGTCGCCGCACCTTGAAACAGAAGAGCCAGGCTGCTGAACCGATGTCGCCGCTCCAACACGCCGGCGACCCGCGAGAACGCCGGCTCAGCCGGCGGCGACCAGGACCACGGTGGCGACCAGGAGCCAGAGGACCACCAATGCCAGCACGACCCATCTGGCGGCCAGCCGGCGATCGTGGCCCTGCCGCGAGCGGTCCTTGCGGAGGTATGCCCGGCGAACCGGCAGACTGTCCGCGCCCGAGACGGGTGGCATCAGGTTCTCCTCCCCGGGCTCCCCCGCAGAGCGAGGGGAGGGGGGCGGTGAGCCGTTCCCACGCGGAACAGGGTCACCGCGAGTGCGCCCATTTCCGCCCGTTGCCGGTGAGCAGCCGGACGATTGCCAGGAGGATGACGGCGCCCACGAAGGCGATGATGATCTCGGTGATGGTGGCGTGACCGGGGATGCTGAAGTTGATGCCGAGCAGCTGGGCGAGGAAGCCGCCGCCGAGCGCGCCGATGATGCCGACGACGATATCGGCCAGGATCCCCTTACCCCGGCCGGTCACGACCTTGCTGGCGAGGAAGCCCGCCACCAGGCCGATGGCGGCCCAGATCAGGATGGTCCCGGGGTCCAGGGTGAGTGTCACGGAACCGATGAGCATGGTTCTTCGCCCCTCCAAGGGTCAGTCGAGCCCGGGGTCGCCCTTAGAGCTTGCGCCAATAGGTGATTGAGTTGGATGACTCCGTTGAGTCGTCCGGATCCCTGTTAGGGGGGGAAGTACATGCAGGACATGGACTTTCCGATGATTGGGAGATCTAACCCAACCCGCTCAGGGGAAGCGTCCATGCCTGCGATCCAATCATGCTTCATCGAGCCCATCTGGGACCAGTTCTCCGCCCTCCTGCCGCGTCGGCCGGGGAGCCATACGCTGGGCTGCCACCGCCCCCGGGTCTCCGACCGCCTCGTCTTCGACAAGCTCGTCCAGGTGGCCGTATTCGGCTGCGCCTACTGGCGGATCGCGGACGCCAGCTGTTCGGCCACCACCCTGCGCCGCCGCCGCGACGAGTGGATCGTTCTCGGGGTGATGGACCAGCTGGCGCAGATCGCCGAGGACGGCTACGACCGGCTCATCGGTTTGCAGCTCGATGACATCGTGGTGGACGGCTGTATCACCAAGGCGCCCTGCGGCGGAGAGATGGCCGGGCGGAGCCCGGTCGATCGCGGCAAGCAAGGAACCAAGCGCTCGATTCTCGTGGACGGAGCCGGGATTCCCCTCGGCGTTATCCAGGCGCCGGCCAATCGGAACAACTCGCCGTTGCTGGCGTCCACGCTGGACACCCTCGCCGATCGCGCCCTGCCACCTGGCGAGACCACCGTGCACCTCGACCGTGGCTATGACTCGGGCAAGACCCGCACCGAACTCGATCGTCGGGGCCTGGCCTCATGCATTGCCAAGGTGGGCAAGCCGGCGCCGCTACGCGCGACCTCGCGCTGGGTCGTGGAGCGGACCAACGCGTGGCACAACGCCTTCAAGAAACTGGCCTGGTGCACCGAACGCCGCGGGGTGGTGATCCGCTTCTACGTCGCCCTGGCCAACGCCATCATCATCGTCCGCCGCCTGGTCCGCGAGGCCTGGAAACGCTACCGCTGGGACACCCGTCCGAGGCACTGTCCTTGAACGCGTCAATCACCTATTGGCGCAAGCTCTTAGGGAGACCCGGGTGCTGCTCACTCTGGGTGAGAGCCCGAAACAACGGCAGCAACAGGGTCGGCCGGAGCGGTGCCGCTTGCATCTCAGCACCGACCGCGGACGGCCGGCGCCGGCTACCGGAAGGCTGCCCGCCGAAGCGGTGGTCGCATCGCGGGAGCCCCCACCATGTTGACCATCTCGGAGAGTGCCCCCGCGACCGCCGCGAACCGCACCGGCTTGTGCATCACCCGCACCGCGCCCAGGTCGCGCATCTTCTGAGAACGAGCGGTGTTGACATGAGCTGTGGTCAACACCAGGACTGGTAGTTTTGCATGGGCGCGCAGACCCCGGAGCACCTGGCACAGCACCAGGCCGTCGAGGTCGCACCCGTCGAGGTCAGCGATGATCGCGTCGGGTCCGACCGCGCAGACCAACTCGAGCGCTGCCACGCCGTCATCCGCCGGCACCACGTTGAAACCACCCTGCTCCAGCGTGGCCTCCAGAACCTGGCGCTCCTCCCCACCAATCTGGGCGACGACGACGCAGGACGGCCCCCCGAGACCTGCCCGCCTCGCCCCCGCCCCTGGGCAGTGGGTGAGCTCCTTGGGTTCTCTCTGGTCCCCCACTTCCTTCCCCAGCTTCCTGACCGCCGTGGGTGCCAGGGTCACGGTTCACCGCCTTAGGTTTGGTCGGTCACGACCGGGTGCGCCAGCGTGAGGCCCGAATGCTAAGGACAGACAACACCGACTGTCGGCACGCCATCGTACGCACCCACCATCGATTCCCAGCACCAACGGTCGAGGGGAGGGAGAGACCCTACGACGACGGATTCACCGCGGACGGCGTCGTCTACCGATATCGAGGCACCGACCCCAACCACCCGGACAATGTCGGGCTCCGGCGGGCCATGGAGCGCCAGATCCCCCTGGTCTACCTTCACGGGCTGGTGCCCGGACAGTACCTGGCCGTCTGGCCGGTGTACGTCGTGGCCGACGACCCTGCACGTCACGCCTTCACCGTCCAGCCCGACGAGCCCGGGGTGCTGCAGGGGGACGTCCTCCTCGACTCGAGTGACGAGCTTCGCCGCCTCTACGAACTGCGCACCGTCCGCCAGCGGATCCATCAGCAGGCATTCCGTCAACGGGTGCTTCGCGCGTACCAGATGACCTGCGCCGTCTGCCGCCTCCATCACGTCGAGCTGTTGGATGCGGCACACATCCTGCCGGATGGGCATCCTCGAGGGAAACCCGTGGTACCGAACGCCTCGCCCTCTGCAAGATCCACCACGCCGCCTTTGACGCCGACATCATGGGCATCCGTCCCGACTACTCGATCGACATCCGACCAGACGTGCTCATCGAGATCGACGGCCCGATGCTCCGCCACGGCCTCCAGGGTGTCCACAACCAACGGATCGTCGTTCCTCGCTCGGTCCCGCTGCGCCCCTCCGTGGCGTTCCTCGAAGAGCGCTACGACCTCTTTCGCAAGGCGAGCTGACCTGCGATGGCCGACCTGTACGTCGGGGTGACCGACCGCGGTTGGTATGAGCGTCTTCGGGCGTTGTCGGCACCCGACGAGGTGAACTTCTGGCGGCCCAGCGCCGGACCATTCCGCTCTCTGGCCGCCGGTGGGCTCTTCCTCTTCAAGCTTCACTATCCGGACAACCGCATCGCCGGTGGGGGGGTATACGCCCACCACACGATCCTCCCCCTCGGGCTGGCCTGGGACACGTTCGGAACTCTCAACGGCGTGGCCGACCGCGAGGAGATGATCGCCCGCCTCGCCCGGTACCCACCGGCGCTCCGATCTCTTGACCCGGTGGCTCAGCAGACCTACCCGATCGGGTGCATCCTCATCGAGCAGCCCTTCTTCTTTGAGGAGCGCGACTGGTTCGAGGCTCCGGGGTGGCGGCCCAACATCGTGAGTGGAAAGGGTTATCTGCCCGCCTCCGCCGAGGGTCATGAGCTCCTTCGACAGGTGCAGGAGCGTCTCGCCGAGCCCGGCGAGGTTGGCATGGTGGCAGCGCCCGCGCCTCGGTACGGAGAACCGCTCCTCGTCAAACCGAGACTCGGGCAGGGGAGCTTCCGGATCATGGTCACGGATGCCTACCGGCGGCGGTGTGCCATCACCGGCGAGCGAGTCCTCCCCGTGCTGGAGGCGGCCCACATCATTCCGTACGCCGAGGGCGGTAGGCATGAGATCAGCAATGGCCTGCTGATGCGAAGCGACCTGCACACGCTCTTCGACCGGGGGTACCTGACCGTCACCCCGGAGCTGCGGGTGCGGATCAGCGGTCGGCTGAAGCAGGATTGGGAGAACGGGCACGAGTACTACGCACTCGACGGCGCACCCGTGGCACTCCCGGACCGCCCCGCTGACCGGCCTGATCCCGACGCATTGAGCTGGCATCGAAGGGCGAGATTCGCCGTCTGAGTTGCCGGCGTGACCTGGGGACTTCGCCTGGGCATGGGTCCGGCGGCGGGTCGATGGTCAATTATTTGATTCTGTAAAGCAAATATGATATCCTCCGGGCATGAAACCGACCCGGGCCAACGTCGAGCAGATGGTGGTGGCCCTCTTCACCGTCAACGCGGGGCTCGACCGGGCCCGGCGCCAGAGCCCGGGCGCGGGCAGGCTGTCGGTCCTGCAGGCCCTGCTCGGACGCGAGGGTGCCCACCCCTCCGATCTCGCTGAGGCGCTCCAGGTCAGCCCCTCGCTGGTCACCCGGCACGTGCAGGCTCTGGAGGGGGAGGGGTTGGTCGAGGTCGCTCAGGACCCCGCCGATCACCGCTCGTGCCGGGTCTCCCTGACCGCTCGCGGGCACGGTGAGCTGCGACGGCTCCAGGAGGTGGGGGTGGCCCGCTTCGAGGCCTTCGTGGCCGGCTGGGACGCCGCCGACGTCGTGGCCTTCACCCGGCTCCTCGAGAGGCTGGAGATCGACAAGCACGCGGCCGCCGAGCAGGAGCGGCGCCGGTCGCGCCGGCCCCGCTGGGCGGATGGCGAGCCGTCACGTCGCTCGGGCGGGTCAGGTGACCGGGGGGCGCCGGTCGAGGAGAGGGCGCTGTGAACCAGACCATCGCTCGCCGCTCGCCGACCACGCGTCGCCCCTTCCTCCACATGCCGGTGCCGTGGGTCTTCCTCCTCGCCTTCCTTCTCGGCCTTGGAGTCCAACTCCTGCTTCCGCTGAGGCCGCCCTCCTCGACCCTCTCCGGGCTGGCCTGGTTCGCCGGCGTTGTCCTCTTCGCGGGGGGCGTCGTGATCGCGGGGTGGGGGCTGGTCCTCTTCCACCGCCTGCGGACCACCACCACCCCCGGCGAGGCCCCGAATCGCCTGGTCACCTCCGGCCCGTACCGCTTCACCCGCAATCCGATGTACGTCGGCCTGGTCCTCGCCTATCTCGGCGAGCAGGGGATGCTGGCCCTCGCCTGGCCGCTGCTCTTCCTGGTGCTCACCGTCGGCTACCTCAACTGGTTCGTGATCCCGATCGAGGAGGACACCCTGGGCGCCTTCGGGCCCGCGTACCAGGCGTACCGCGCCCGGGTGCGGCGCTGGATCTGAGCCCGCGGCATGCGGCGACACCGGGTGACCCGATGACCGCGAATGTCGCCGCGCGTGAGCGGCCGCGCCGGCGTGGCCCGGCCGTCTGGGGGGTGATCGGTCTGCTGGCGCAGGTGGCCTTCGCCGCCGGCTGGGTGATCGCCGAGACCTGGCAGGGGCCCCGGTACAGCCCGCTCACCGACACCATCAGCGACCTGCAGGCGGCCACGGCGCCGCACGCGTGGTTCCCGATCGCCTGCTTCGCCGCCGGGGGGCTCGGCACCTTCGGCTTCGCCGTGTTCGGCCTGCGCCCGGCGTGGCGCGGGGCCGTCCGGATCGCCCCGTGCGCGATCGGCCTCTCCGGCCTCGCCCTCGGCAACTCCTTCCCGCAGATCCCCTGCCAGCTGTCGGCCTCGGGATGCACGGCGACCGGCCAGCTGCTGAGCGCGGGCGGTCTGACCGACGCCATCCTGAGCGGAGCCGCCCTCTGGCTGCTCGCCATCACCCCCCTCCAGTTGGCGCGGCTGTTGATCCCGCTGCCGCAATGGAGGGACCTGGCCCGGCCGCTGCGGGTGGCCGGGGTCGTGGCCCTCGCCGGGTACGGCCTGCTGGCCCTGGCGCTGCTGACCGGCGTCTGGGCGGGCCTGGTCGAGAGGGCGCTGGTGGCCGTCTGCCAGCTGTGGCTGGCTGTGCTCGCCGTGAACCTCATCCGGACCTCCGGCGCCGGGGACGGCTGAGCGCCGTCCACCGATCACCCCGCCGGCTGGCGGGACCCGTCTTCCCGGGCGCGTCCCCTGATGGCAGACTGGTCCCCATGCCTGATCTCGATCCGAAGGCGACCCTCCACCGCTATCTCCGCCGGGCCCGTGAGGTGATGCTCTGGAAGCTCGACGGCGTCTCCGAGTACGACGTCCGCCGCCCCCTGGTGCCGACCGGAACCAACCTTCTGGGGATGGTCAAGCACCTCGCCGGCGTCGAGGCCGGGTACTTCGGCGCCACCTTCGGACGGCCTTTCGGCGAGCCGTTGCGATGGAGCGCGGCGGATGCGCCGCTGAACGCGGACATGTGGGCCACCGCCGGCGAATCGCGCGAGATGATCGTCGGTCTGTACCGCCGGGTGTGGGCGCACGCCGACGCCACCATCGACGCGCTCGGACTGGAGGCGATCGGGCATGTGCCCTGGTGGCCGGAGGAACGGAGCGAGGTCACCCTGCAGCTGATCCTGGTCCACATGATCGCCGAGACCAGCCGGCACGCCGGGCACGCGGACATCCTCCGTGAGCTCATCGACGGGGCGGTCGGGATGCGGGCCGACGCGGACAACATGGCGACCTCCGACGCCCGGTGGTGGGAGGAGTACCGCGAGCGGCTGGAGAGGGTGGCGCGCGAGGCCGGCTCCTCAGCCGCCGGCCGCACCCCCTGAGCCGACCTCGGCCAGCGCCGCCTCGAGCACCGCCATCGCCTCGGGGAGGTCGGCCCGGCCGAAGCCGAGCCGGACGTGCTCGGGTTCGTCGTACACCGACCCGGGGAGGAGGAGCACCCCGGCCGCCGCGAGCCGCGCGCAGAGCGTGTCGACGTCGCCGGTTCCGTGCACCCGCGGGAAGCCGATCGGGCCCGCCTTCGGGCGCACCCATCGGAAGGTGGCCGGGTGGCGGGCGAGGAAACCGTCGAGGAGATCCAGGTTGGCGCGGACGAGCCCCCGGTTGCGGTCGAGCAGCTCCGGCCCGTGGCGCAGGGCGAGCGCGGCGAGCTCCTCGCTGGGAGCGCTGGCGCAGATCGTCGTGTAGTGCTTGAGGTCGATGACCCTGCGCCGCAACGCCTGGTCGTGGGTGGCGATCCAGCCGATGCGCAGGCCCGGAAGCCCGTAGCTCTTGGAGACGCTCCCCAGCGAGACCGCGCGCCGGTCGCGGTCGCAGGCGGCGGGCAGGCGGTCGCCCGGGGCGTACTCGAGGCCGCGATACACCTCGTCGGAGAAGAGCCGGACGCCCCGCTCCTGCACCATCCCGATCAGCCGGTCGAAGGTGGCGGCGTCTATCAGGGTGCCGGTCGGGTTGTGGGGCTGGTTGACGTAGAGGAGGCCGGTGTCGGGCGTCAGCCGCCGGCCGAGGGCGTCGAGGTCGTATGCCCACCCGTCCGCGAAGGCGCGGTGCCAGCCGGCCACCTCCGCGCCGGTGCTCCGGGCCAGTTCCAGGGCCGACTCGTAGCAGGGGGTCTCGACGACCGCGCGGTCACCCGGACCGAGGAGAGCGTGGTACACGAGGAAGATCGCCTCCTCGGCGCAGGTGGCGACCACCACCTCCTCGGGGTCGATGGTCTCGTAGATGTCGGCGATCGCCCGGCGCAGCCCCGGATCCCCGGCCGAACTCGGTGTAACCGAGGCGGTGCGCCAGCAGCCGGGCCCCGGCGTCCGGCTCCAGGCTCAGCAGCTCGGCGATGGATCGCAACTCGCAGTCGCTGCTGGAGAGCATGTACCGGGTCGTGAACTCGTACCGCTCGTAGTACCTCTCGATCCGAAACGGGGGCAGGTTCATGGACGGCTCCTGGCGCGGCGGACGGCCCGCGCCAGGGCGGCGACGGCGTCGTCGAGGGCGGCCTCGGTGACCCGACCGTAGCCCAGCGCCAGGCCCGGAGCGACCGCGCGATCGATGCGGTACTGGGAGAGGGGTGCGACCCGGACCCCCTCCCGTTCCGCCTCCGCGGCGACCTTCCGGTCGTCGACGCCCGCCGGCAGCCAGACCACCGCGTGGATCCCCGCTGCCACCCCGGCGACGGTCAGACCGGGGAGGTGCCGCTCCACCGCCTGGAGCAGCGCATCGCGGCGCCGCCGGTAGACGGCGCGCATCTGCCGGATGTGCCGGTCGTAGGCGCCGGTGGTCAGCAGGCGGGCGAGGGCGAGCTGCTCGAGGGCCGGTGAGCAGACGTCGAGGAGGTGCTTGACGGCCTCCGCCGGATCGGCGAGCTGCGCCGGCAGCAGCAGCCAGCCCAGCCGGAGGGCTGGGGCGAGGGTCTTGGAGGCCGTGCCCAGGTAGGCGACCCGGTCGGGATCCAGACCCTGGAGGGCCGGCACCGGCTCCCGGTCGTAGCGGAACTCGGCGTCGTAGTCGTCCTCGACGATCAGCGCGTCGTGGCGGCGTGCCCACGCCAGCAGGTCCCGGCGGCGCGGACCGCTGAGCACCGCCCCGGTCGGGAACTGGTGCGCGGGAGTGACCAGGACGGCGTCGGCCGCCAGCCCGTCCAGGGTCAGGCCGTCGGCGTCGACGGGCTGGCCGGTCACCTCCAGCCCGCTCATCCGCAGCCGGAGTGGCTGGGTCTCCAGCGAGGGGTCCTCCACGGCGACCCGCCTGGCGCCCGCGCTGCGCAGGGCGTGGGCCAGCAGGATGACGCCCTGGGCGGCTCCGGTCAGGATCACGATCCGCTCCGGGTCGGCGACCACCCCCCGGGTGCGGCCCAGGTGATCGGCGAGCGCCTCCCGGAGGGCGAGCTCTCCCCGCGGGCTGCCGTAGCCGAGCGCGGAGACCGGTGCCGAGCGGATCGCGCCGACCAGCGCCTCGGTCCAGCGGCCGGTGGGGAAGAGGGCGATCTCCGGCGTGCTCGGGGAGAGGTCGAACCGCGGCGGATGGGCGGGAGGTCGGGCTCTCGCCGGCGCCGCCGGCCGCGCGACCGCGCCCACCAGCGGCGTCGCCTTGACCCGCGGGACCAGGAATCCCTGTGCCGACAGCTGGTCGTACGCGTCGGTGACCACGCCCCGGGAGACGCCGAGGCTCGCCGCCAGGGTGCGGGAGGAGGGGAGCGTCACGCCCGGGCGCAGGGTGCCGGCGTGGATGGCCTCGCGGAGGGTCCGCTCCAGCGCGGATCGGAGGGTCTCCCGGGCGCGGGGCTCGAGGGCGATCCATCTGGCCTCATCGCTCGCCATCTGTCTGGCACTTTACCCCGGTCCAGCCGGAGGCGAGACTCGAGGTGACGACGCGATCCACGACGTCGGGAGGGCCACCCCATGAGCGATGTCGCCGGAACCCCGCTCCACCTCTTCGCCGTCCGCAACCGGAGGGGAGGCCCGTGGGATTGGAGCCGACCCATGCGCGAGCAGCAGGATTGGAAGGAGCACGCCGGCTTCATGAACGGGCTCGCCGACCAGGGGTTCGTCCTGCTCGGAGGTCCGCTCGAGGGTGACCGCGACGTTCTGCTCATCGTCGCCGCGGGCTCCGAGGCGGAGGTGCGCGACCGCCTCGCCGAGGACCCCTGGCAGCGGAGCGGCATGCTCACGACCACCGCGATCGAGGGCTGGACCATCCTGCTCTCCCCCGAGGTCCTCGACGCGGTCCTCATCCCGCTGATCGGCGCAGCGGGGGAGACGGGCCGAGCGCCGATGCCCCAGGGCGTCCCGACCTGATCGCGCCTCACCGGTGGGAGTGGCGGCTGGCTGCACCCCGCCGGCCTCGGGAGAGTCGCCGCGCAGCGGCTGCCCTCGTCGCTCGCCGGGGTCACCTGGGCCGGGCCGGTCACGGAGCTTCGACGTCGCGGTCGCCGCGTGCCGGCAAAGCGGCGAACGAGGCCTTGGGATGAGAGACTTAGACCGGACAGGCAGTCTCCCCCGCATGGGCTCCGGCGCGTCGCCGGCGGGCCCACCCACGAAGGTGGAGGGGGTTCGTTGGCGCGCACAAGCCTGCAGCGGCGGCCTGATGGCGGTCGACGCTGCGCGGAGGAAGCAGCATGGCCGTGGAGACAGTGGTGGCAACGCCGGAGGTCAACGATCCCTGGATCAACGCGCAGCGCCAGTTCGACGCGGCGGCCGACGTCCTCCACCTCGAGCCGGGCATACGGGCGATCCTCCGGGAGCCGCAGCGCGAGCTGAGCGTCAACTTCCCGGTCCGGATGGACGACGGATCGATCGAGGTCTTCCGCGGCTACCGGGTCCAGCACAACGTGACCCGGGGCCCGGCCAAGGGGGGGATCCGCTTCCACCCCCAGGTGACCCTCAACGAGGTTCGGGCCCTGTCGATGTGGATGACCTGGAAGTGCGCGGTGGCGGGGATCCCCTTCGGCGGAGCCAAGGGCGGGGTGATCGTCGACCCCTCCCGGCTCAGCCGCGACGAGCTGGAGCGGCTCACCCGCCGCTACGCCACCGAGATCTCGCTGCTGATCGGCGCGGACCGGGACATCCCCGCCCCCGACGTCAACACCACGCCCCAGGTGATGGCCTGGATCATGGACACGGTCTCGATGAGCGAGGGGTATTCGATCCCCGCGGTGGTCACCGGCAAGCCGCTCTCGGTGGGCGGGAGCGAGGGGCGCAACGCCGCCACCGGCCGCGGCTGCGCCATGGTGGCCCACCAGGTCTGCGGCCGGCTGGGCCTCGACCCCCGCCGGCTGACCGTGGCGGTGCAGGGTTTCGGCAACGTCGGCAGCATCGCCGCCACCCTGATGGCCGAGGACGGCTTCAGCATCCGGGCGGCCTCCGACGCCTTCGGCGGGATCCACAGCGACCGGCCGCTGGACATCCCGGCCCTCGTCGAGCACACCCGGAAGTCGGGCTCGGTGGTGGGCTTTCCCGGCACCCGAGCCGTCACCAACGCCGAGCTGCTGGAGCTCCCCGTCGACGTGCTGGTCCCCGCCGCCCTGGAGAACCAGATCACCGCCGCCAACGCCGGACGGGTCCAGGCGAAGCTGGTCCTCGAGGGGGCCAATGGCCCCACCACCCCGGACGCCGAGGAGATCCTGATCCGTCGCGGGGTCACCGTCGTCCCCGACATCGTCACCAACGCCGGAGGGGTGATCGTCTCGTACTTCGAATGGGTCCAGGACCTGCAGTCCTTCTTCTGGTCGGAGACCGAGATCAACAAGCGCCTGGAGCGCATCCTGACCAAGGCCTTCGACTCATCCTGGGAGGCCTCGGAGCGGCTCGGGGTGCCGCTTCGCCTCGGCGCCTACGCGGTCGCGGTCCAGCGGGTGGCCGACGCCACCACCGACCGCGGCATCTTCCCCTGAGGTCGGAGCGGCCGGTCCCCTGATCGGCCCGGGCAGCTAGCCCCGCCGGACCACCTTCTGCGCCGAGGCCTGCTGCACCGGCCGGACCACGATCTCGTCGATGTTGACGTGGGCCGGCCGGGTCACCGCGAAGGCGACCACGTCGGCGATGTCGGCGGCGGTCAGCGGGGTCACCCCCTGGTACACGCCCGCGGCTCGGCCGGCGTCGCCCCCGAAGCGGTTGAGCGAGAAGTCGGTCTCCACCATCCCCGGGGAGACCTCGGTGACCCGGATCGGCCGCCCGGCCAGCTCCAGACGCAGGGTCCGGCTGATGGCATGGACGCCGTGCTTGGCGCTGGCGTAGCCGCTGCCGCCCTCGTACACCTCGAGGCCGGCGGTGGAGGAGACGTTGACGATGTGGCCGCGCCCCGAGGCCTCGAGCGCCGGCAGCAGCGCCCTGGTCATCTGCATCAGGCCGAGGACGTTGACCTCCCACATCCAGCGCCACTGGTCGCTGCGGGCCGCCGCCAAGGGGTCGAGGCCGCGGGCTCCGCCGGCGTTGTTGACCAGCACCTCCACCCGTTCCAGGCCGGCGCAGAACGCGGCCACGCTGCCCTCGTCGGCGACGTCGACGACCCGTGCCTCGGCGCCGAGCCGGTCCGCCAGCGCGCGGATCCGATCCTCACGGCGGGCACCCAGCAGCAGCCGGAATCCCTCCGCCGCCAGCCGGGTGGCGATCGCCTCACCGATCCCGGCGCTGGCCCCGGTGACCACCGCCAGGGGGCGGGAGGGCGCCGCCGCGTCCGGCGCGTCCGTCGGCTCGTTCACGGCGTCCTCCTGGCCCCACCCCGGGCCCGCGGCCCGGTGGTTTGGCGCGAGTCAGATGATCTCAGGGATGCATCCGCCGGTACTCGGCGGCGAGGCTGCGCAGCTTGGCATCGGCACCATTCATGGCGTCGGCCCGCGGGAGGTGCCTCTTGGGGAACTTGGCGACCGACGTGTAGTTGGTATCGCAGACGTTGGCGAGGGGGGAGAGAACCCCCTGGGTCACCAGCTGGTATGCGTCCATGGTCTCCAGGCCGTAGTCTTCGGCCAGCCAGTGGACCAGGTCCGCCTGGGCGATCCGGAAGGCGTCCTCCAGGGGTCGCGCCGAGCCGGTCGAGATGATGTGGGTCTCGGACTCGATCCGGGGCCAGGGGCAGGGGCGCCCCTTGATCAGGTCGACCGCGATGACGCTGTTCATGGCGCACTCGACCGCCACCCCGCAGGTCTCGCCCTCACCCTGGCGGGCGTGGCCGTCGCCCAGGGAGAGCAGGGCCCCCTCGACGTTGACACCGAGGTAGCAGGTGACCCCCGCCCTCATCTCCGGGGTGTCCATGTTGCCGCCGAAGGCATCCGGGACCAGGGCGGAGCGCACCTCCAGGCTGGCCGGTGCCACCCCGACCGTCCCGTGCATCGGCTCCAGGGGGAATGCGGTCGTGAAGTCGCCGGAGTGGGCCCGGAAGATGCAGGTTCGTGCCTTCCGGTCCAGCTCCCAGATCCAGACGATCTCGGGGAGCGCCTCGTGCAGGAGCGCGGTCGCGTGGGTGGCGGTCAGCGCGCCGAAGAGCGGCACGGTGGTGGACGCCGCCCAGTCCCGGGCCGGCTCGATGTCGATGAAGTGCACGGCCACCGTGTCCCCGACCTCGGCGCCCTCGATGTAGAAGGGGCCGGTCTGGGGGTTGAGGAAGGGGAAGTCGCAGACCTCGGAGACCAGGTCCTGCTCGCTGCGCACCCGGCCCGCGTAGCAGTCCTCGGTGAAGACGCGGAGAACGGTTCCCGGCTTGATGCGGGCGAGCGGTGCCGCGCCCCCGAAGGTCCAGGCGTACTGCTCCGGCGTCGGGGTGAACGAGAGGACTTCCAGTGCGCTCATGCGACCGCCTCCTCCTCGTCGGCCTCGAGCTCGAGGTCGAGGTGGATCCTACCCACCTCCTCGACGCAGCGGGGCTGGGTGCGGTAGAGGTAGATCATGTAGGCGACGCCCAGGACCATCCAGATGCCCATCGCCGGTCCCATGTAGGAGAGCGGCGCGGGCAGCGGCGTGATGAACGAGAAGACCGGGATGCCGGCCCCGCTGAACCAGGCGGGAAGGAAGACGACGATGCCGAGCACGGGCACGACGACGTGCAGCACCCAGTTGATCTGGCGCCCGTTCTTCTTCCAGAAGTAGCCGATGCAGGCGGCGTTGACCACCAGGTAGATGGCGACCAGCAGCACCACGATCCCGGTCCCGACCATGTTGAAGGCCGTGAAGGGGTTGAAGTGCAGGCCCAGGCCCAGGGTCACCCCGATGGTGATGACGAAGGCGGCGAGCAGTGCCCACTGGGGGGTCCGGTGGCGCGGGTGCACCTTGGCGAGGAAGTGGGGGAAGGCCCCGACCCGGCCCATGGCAAAGGCGGTCCGGCTGGAGACGGTGACCCCCGCGTTCGAGTTGGCGATCGTGGAGTTGACGATGGCGAGGAAGACCAGCAGCCAGAAGATCCCGTACGAGGCGGTGGCGATGCCCTCCCAGGAGCTGGGCCCGGAGCTGGTGAAGGTCGCGAACCGGCCGGGGCCGAAGACCACGTCGACCGCGTAGGTGGTGAAGATGTAGATGGCCCCGACGCCCAGGGTCGCGCCGAGCACGGCACGGCGCACGGTACTGCGCGGATCCTTCGCCTCCTCACCGAGCGGTGCCGCTCCCTCGAAGCCCCCGAAGGCGAGGATGGTGAAGACCGACCCGGCGAAGATCCCGCTGATGCCACGGAAGCCGCTTGGCGTGTACTTGGCGGTGAAGACGCTCAGGGTGTTGTGGTCGCCCGCCTTGATGACGAAGAGGGCGGCCAGCAGGACGAAGACGACGATCTCGAACGTTCCCAGGATGGTGCCCATCCGGGCTGAGGTGCGGATCCCGTAGTAGCCGGCGGCCAGGACGATCAGGGCGCCGATGACGCTGAAGATCCACCAGAGGTTGAGCGAGAACCAGGCGGCGTACTCGTGCACGGTGGCGGCGGTCGTCGATCCGAGCTGCAGGAGGACCAGGGAGGGGATCAGCCCGGCCGCGGCCACGTAGGCCCAGTTGACCAGGAAGCCGAGCGAGGGGTGCAGGCCGCGGGCGGTGTAGGTGCCCAGGCTGCCGGCGGAGGGGAGCTCGCGGGCCAGCTCTCCGACGCACGAGGCGCAGAGCAGGCAGGCGACCATGGCGACGACGACTGAGAGGGGAAGCGAACCGCCCGCGAAGTAGACGCCCGCTGGGATTGAGGCCGCGATCGCCGCCCCGGGTGCCATGTCCGTGATGCTCTGGAAGAGGACCTCGCGAAGCCCGATCGCTCCCCTTCTCAGCCCGACGGCAGGTGCGCCTGATCCACCAGCGACTTCGCTCATCTCGTCTCCCCACGCCATAGATAGTCGGCCAGCTATTGGGGGGGACACTAACAGCACGCGTCAAGCGCTGTCAAAGGTCCAATGTCTTCACGAGCGCCATGCCGGACGACCCTGGTGGGACGTCCACCCGATCACATCCGTATATCGCCAACCCGCGCTTCCAGGTGGTGCGACCGCAGGAGGTGGACGGACCTCAGCCCCGCCCCGGCGTCATGGCTGGGCGCTCGTCGTGCGCGTCGTGGGCCAAGTCGACTGCTGACACCAGCCGAGCTGAATCGATGGACCAGCGATGATCCCCGCCAACCACCTCGCGAGCTGCGGCGTCCTCCTCGAGGAACGTGACCAGGCCGGACGGGGTCAGGGAGCGGGCGAAGAGGTATCCCTGGCCCTGGTCGCACCCGAAGTCACGGAGGAGGCGGAGCTGGGCCTGGGTCTCGACGCCCTCGGCCACCACCCTGAGGTCAAGCGCATGGGCGAGGCCGATGATCGCGGCCACGATCGCGTGGCTGCGGACTTCAGAGGCGATGCGCTTCACGAAGCTGCGGTCGATCTTGATGAAGTCGAGAGGCAGCGCCTGCAGGTGGGTCAAGGATGAGAAGCCGGTGCCGAAGTCGTCCAGCCCGACGTGCACGCCCATGCCACGAAGCTCGACCAGCGACCCGATCGCGGAGTTCGAGGTTTGCAGGATGACCTGCTCAGTCACCTCGACGGAGAGGTCATCCCCGGAGAGCCCCGCCGTCTCCAGGCTCGCCGCGAGGCGCGAGGTGAAGTCGGCGGCGACCAGCTCGCGGGCGGTCACGTTGACCGCGATCCGCTTCAGGCCACGGTCGCCGAGACTGGAACGCAGGCCGGCCACCTGAGCAAATGCGGTCGCGCGCACCCACTCGTCGATGATGGGCAGCAGCCCGGACTCCTCGGCGACGGCCAGGTATGGCCCTGGCATCGAATGACCTCGGTTGATAGAACCGCACCGCAGCAGTGCCTCGGCCCCGACGGCGAAGCCGGCCTCGAGATCGACGACGGGCTGGTAGGTGACCCTCAGCCGGCCCCCGGATATCGCGTTTCGGAGCACCCGCTCGATCACGAGGCGCTGGGCGGCCCGCGCCTGGAGCGCCTCCCCGTAGACCTCGTGGCGGTCCCGCCCGCTGTCCTTCGCTCGGTACATGGCCAGGTCGGCCTCGCGCAGCAGGTCCTCGGGCAGGTGGTCCGGTCGCGAGGTGGCGGCGATGCCGATGCTCACCGTGGCGACGACCTCCTCGCTGCCCACCAGGTGGGGCTCGCGCAGCGCCGTCACCATGCGGTCGGCACACGCGGAGAGATCGGCCAGGGTGCTCAGGCCTTGCACCACCACGACGAACTCGTCCCCGCCGAATCTGGCGATGGTGTCGTCAAGCCGGGCGCCGGCCTGCAGACGTCGCGCCGTGCTGACCAGCACCGCGTCACCGGCCTGGTGGCCCAGGGTGTCGTTGATCACCTTGAAATGGTCGAGATCGAGCATGAGCACGCCGACCAAGCCCGGGGTGCGCTTGAGCCGCTTCAATGCCTGGTTGATGCGGTCGATGAGGAGAGTGCGGTTGGCCAGGCCGGTGACGGTGTCGGTGAGGGCACTCCGCTCCAGCTCCTGCTGGGCCTCGACCCGGTCGCCTATGTCGTGGAGCGACAGTTGCGTCTCCTCCACGGCGCCGGTCGTGGAGTTCATGACGGGGCGGCTCCGGCATTCGAGCCACGCGTAGGTGCCATCCTTCCGGCGGAACCGGAGGCTGACGTTCGCGATCTCCCCCGTGCGCGCCATCCGCAGCCGAGCCGCGCCCGCGAGAGCCCGGTCCTCGCGGTGGATCAGCCCGCTCATTCGCCTGCCGATGAGCTCCGTCGACGTGTACCCGAGAATCGGCAGCGAGGTGGGCGACATGGAGGTGAAGACCCCGGCATCGTCGGTGACGGCGAGCGCGTCCGTCGGCGAGAAGATCAGGGCCGCGAAGCGGTCCGACATCCGGCGCGACTCCTTTCGGACCGACGCCCTGGTCGCCATCTGAGATCACCTCACCGAAGCACCGGCCAGCCTGGCTGCCGACTGAACGCTCTCGGTGCCGGAGGGCGCCGCAGACAGCACGAAGAGCATCCCACACGCGAACGATTCGGTTGGTACGCCTGAGTACCCCCGGGTGGTCAGCCTTCGGCCACCTTCGTCGGCGCCCCGCTCATCCGTGAGGCGTGCATGGCGAGCAGCACCGCGGTGTTGGTCCACAGCGGGTCCGGTGGGGCGGCTGCGCCATGGAGAGGGGACGCAACAGCACGCGTCAAGCGCTGTCAAAGATCCAATGTCTTCACGAGCGCCATGCCGGACGACCCTGGTGAGACGGGCCACGCGATCACCTCCGCCGCCTCCGGTTGGAGAGGTCAGGAACCCGCGACCCGGGACGTCGCGGCGGCCAGTCGGGCACGGCGAAAGGAGGCCGCCACTCGGGCGGCGGTGGGCTCGTCGCCCAGGGGCATGACATGAAGCGCGTCCACGACCGGAAGATCGGCGAGGCGCTGCGCCATCTCGAGGGCCAGCTCGCGTCCTCCCCCGGCGCACACCTGTGCATGGGCGGAGTCAGGCAGGTCGCAGCCGGGCAGGGAGCGGGCACGATCAGCCATGGCGCGAGTCCGCAGGACTCCCACGGTCACGTAGATGCGCAGTCGCTTCAACAGCCCCGCCTCGTCAGCGCGGTCCAGGAACCGGGTCAGCGCGGGGATGCTGAAGCACATCTGGGTATGAGCGAAGGTTGCGCCGCACGCGAGCTTGCGCCGCAGCAGCCGCAGCTCTCTGTCCGGATCGGTAGCGAACGGGTTGACCACGCAGCCTCGGGCGATGGGCAGCGGGGCCAGCCATTCCCCGGCGGCAGCGAGCAGCTGCGTCCCGGTCATGTCGCCGACCCGGGCGATCCCGGGAACGTCGTCGCCGTGGAGGCAGACGATCCCGTCGCAGCCCAGGGCGGCAGCGCCGATCACCTGACTCTGGAGCGCCAGCCGGTTGCGGTCCCGCGCCGAGACATGGATCACGGTGCGGACCCCCTGCTCCCGCGCCAGGGCCACCGCCGCCAGCGGCGACATCCGCGCCTGCCCCGCGTGATTGTCGGTGAGCACCACCAGCTCGACGTCCTGCGCCAGCTGGGCGATCCGCTCGGTGACGCGGGCCGTGGCGGGGTGCGCGGGCAAGGAGATCTCGGCTGAGGTCAGCGCCCGGTCGGGCATCAACTGATCATCGCGCAGGCCGTGGCGACGGTGCATCGCGGTGCAGGTCATCTTCGTGACGCCGGTCCTTCCTCAGGTCATCAGCCAGAGCGACCTGACCAGCACGTCGATAACTGCCATCGGCGCGGGCTCCGACCTCCTCGGTTTCGCGGCCTTCTACGCGCTGGCCGGCATGGCGGGACATGCACCGTCCGGGGGAGGGCGGAGGCGCCGGTAGTTCGCCCGGACGGCCGCCCGGGCCGGCTCCCGCGTCTACCCCACCTTGGCCGGCGCCCCGCTCACCCTCGACGCGTGCATGGCGAGCAGCACCGCGGTGTTGGCCCGCGCGTCGTCCAGGCTGTGGGCGAGCGGGGCGCGGCCCCGGATGGCGGCGGCCAGGTGCTCGACCTCCAACCGGTAGGGGTCGATGAAGGGGAACGTCTCGACCTCCGGCTCCCCGCCGTCCACGTACATCTCCTCGTCGCCCCGGTGGAGGAGCAGGCGGGTGAACGGCTCCTGCCGGAACCCCGTCCCCGGCATGATCAGCCAGCCGTCGCTCCCCACCACCTCCACCTGGGCAAAGGGGTTGTGGAAGTCGAAGCTGACCCAGAAGGGCGCGTTGACCATCGGGCCGAAGCGCATCACGCCGGTGAAGGTGGTCTCGGCGGGCTGCCCCTCGCGCACGTCGGGGAAGCCGAAGACCTCGACGGGCTCCCGGCCCAGCACGCCGCGCGCCATGTTGGCCGCGTAGCAGCCCATGTCCCAGATGATCCCGCCGCCCACCTCGGGGATGAACCGGATGTTGGCCAGGTCGAGGGGAACCCAGAAGGCGAAGCCGATCCGCACCACCCGCGGCTCTCCGATCGCGCCGCTCGCCACCAGGGACACCGCCCGCCGCCAGCGGGGGGCGTGGCGGTACATGAAGGCCTCGAGCACGTGCCGGCCGGTGCGCTTCGCCGCCTCGGCGATGAGGTCGACCTCTCCGACCGTCAGCGCCAGCGGCTTCTCGCAGAGGACGTGCTTGCCGGCCTCGAGGGCGCGGACCGTCCATTCGGCGTGGAGATGGTTGGGCAGCGGGATGTAGACGGCCTCGATCGAGGGGTCGTCGAGAAGCTGCTCATAGGAGGGGTACGCCCGGCAGCCCCAGCGGGCCGCGGCGGCCTCGGCCCGCCCGGCGGAGCGCGAGGCGATCCCGGCCAGCTCCGAGCCCGTCGCGGCGAGCAGCCCCGGGATCAGCGACTCGCTGATCCCCGCCGTCGAGAGCACCCCCCAGCGCACGGTGTCGTCGGTCATGGCTCGGCTCACCTCCTGCATCGGTGACCGTGACGGCTGGGTCCGTCCCCGGGTCACCGCGGAGATGGTACGAGGCGGGGACAAAGGTGCCGCGGGAGAAGGTCCCGAGGCCGGCAGAGCGTGGCCACGCGGACCCCGGTCCCGGCCGGACCCGTCCACGGATTCCCGATCCCCGAGCGGGTCGCTCCCATCTCTTGACAGAATCAATTGAGCCTTCTCGATCCTCCTCTGGCAATGGAGACCGGCTCTGGGGTACACTCCGTCCCGCATCAGGAGCGGCCCGGTCACTCCGGGCCCGGCAACCTGGATGGACATCCAAGGTGCCACTTCGTTTCGGGGATGTGGCCTCGCGAGAGGCAACCAAGTGTCCGGCGCGGGGCCTCCGCGATCCACCGGGGTGGACCGCCCGGCTCGGCCAGCGATCACAGACCCGATCGGGGTGAGGGTGTCCTCCGCTCAGACCGGAGGGCGATCGGCATGGTGACCCGCGTGGACGCCGCGGAGGCGGTCGGAGGCGAGCTGCCGGTCACCGACCCGCTCGCCGCCGGGTCCCGCCTGGCGGAGGTGGTCGGTGCCGACCTCCGGGTGCCTCTGGTCGGCGGCGGGACCGCTCGCTACGTGAACCTCGACTACGCGGCGAGCGCCCCCGCGCTGACCGGGGTCTGGGCCGCGGTGCAGGGCTTCCTCCCCTGGTACAGCAGCGTCCACCGGGGCGCCGGCTTCCGCTCCCAGGTGGCCACCGCCGCCTACGAGGACGCGCGCGACATCGTGCGCGACTTCCTCGGCGGGCGCCCGGACGACACGGTCATCTTCACCCGCAACACCACCGACGCCATCAACCTGCTCGCCCGCTGCCTGCCCCACCGGACGACGGTGGTCACCACCCTGGTCGAGCACCACGCCAACCTGCTCCCCTGGCGCCGCTACCACACCGCCATCGAGCTGCCCGTGCCCGCTGACCCTGACGAGCTGCTCAGCCGCTTCGACGACACCCTCGCCCGCATCCCCGCCGGGCAGCCATCCCTCCTGGCCGTGACCGGCGCCTCCAACGTGACCGGCGAGGTCTGGCCGATCGCCGAGCTGGCGGCGCTCGCCCATCGGCGCGGCGCGCGCATCCTGGTCGACTGCGCCCAGCTCGCGCCCCACCGCGCCGTCGACGTCGCCGCTCTCGACCTTGACTGGGTGGCGCTCTCGGGCCACAAGCTCTACGCGCCCTTCGGCAGCGGCGCGCTGGTCGGCCGCCCCGACTGGCTGGCCGGCGCCGATCCCTACCTCGCGGGCGGCGGTTCGGTCGCCTGGGTCACCGCCGAGGGGGCGGCCTGGACCGGGCTCCCCGACCGCCATGAGGGCGGCACTCCCAATGTGATCGGCGCCTTCGCCCTGGCGGCCGCGTGCCGTGAGCTGCTGCGGATCGGGATGGACGTGATCGCGGTGGAGGAGGGGCGCCTCGGCGACCGGCTCCGGGCCCGGCTCGGCGAGGTCCCGGGCCTCCTCTCCTATCAGACCTGGCCGGGGCATCGCGACCGCGTCGGGATCGGCGCCTTCCGTCTCGGGACGCGGGACCATGCCGAGGTTGCCACCGTGCTCTCCGCCGAGCACGGCATCGGTGTGCGCGGCGGCTCCTTCTGCGCCCACCCCCTGCTCGCCCACATCGCCGGCGGCGCCGATGGCTGGCGCCCGGGCTGCGCGGAGGAGGTGCCCGGGGCCATCCGGGCAAGCCTTGGCCTGGGCAGCCGGGAGGAGGACGTCGACCGGCTCGCCGGCGCGCTTCGCGAGATCGCTCTGCACGGCCCGCGCTGGACCTACCGGGCGGGGCCGGACGGCAGCGTGGTCCCCGACCCCGACGACCGTCCGTGGCCGGCTCTCCTCGGCGGGTGCGCGGACCGGCGGGGGCCGAGCCTTGAGACCGGGCGGTGAGCGCGGCGATGGCGCTCGCGTCGCGGGTTTGGCCGGATGAAGGCGGTGTGTATCATCGAAGGCAAATGTCTGCGCAGCCGAGCCGCATCCTGCTCACCCGGCGGCTCTTCCTCGACTTCGGGGCGCGCAACACCTGCGCCTGTATCTGAGCCTGGCCCGGCCGCGTCGCGGCCCCACCAGGCTTGGCGCACCCCATCACGGTGCCCCGTCGCGCCCGGCGGGCACCTCCCTCTTCAGCAGGAGCATCCATGGACGCGTTGACACAGAGCGACGGCGGCGGCGCGGGCACGACGGCGCGCGGGACATCCGCCACGTCGCGGCGAGGGCGCCATGACCCGACGACCGACGCCGGCGGGCACTGGAGCGTGAGCGCAGCCGGCGAACCGGGCAGCCCGGAACGCGCTCTGGTGCGCTCCCTCATCGAGCACCGGGGGACCCGTGCGTCGAAGCTGCCCTCGCGCAAGCGGGTCGAGACCTTCGTCGAGACCGCGGTGGACCTGCTCTTTCCCCAGCACGGGAGCGACAGCCGGGGCAGCGAGGAGCAGCTCTTCGACAGGGTCAATCTGCTCCGCGCCGAGCTGGCGAGCATGCTGCACGCGGGGATGCCCCGGGAGCGTGCCGACCACATCGCCGACCAGCTCGTCCGGGCGCTGCCCGGGATCTACGATCGCCTCCGGGCGGACGCGGCCGCCATCGTCGAGGGCGACCCCGCCGCCGAGAGCCTGGACGAGGTGATCGCCGCCTACCCCGGATTCCTCGCCATCGCCGTCCACCGCATCGCCCACGAGCTCTCCCGGCTCGGGGTGCCCACTCTGCCCCGCCTCCTCACCGAGGCGGCCCACGCCCGCACGGGGATCGACATCCATCCCGGCGCCGTCATCGGGCGCGCCTTCTGCATCGACCACGGCACCGGCATCGTCATCGGCGAGACCGCGGTCATCGGTGACGAGGTCAAGCTCTACCAGGGCGTGACCCTGGGAGCTCTCAGCGTCGCGAAGGCCGCCGCCGGTACCAAGCGCCACCCGACCATCGAGGACCGGGTGGTGATCTACGCCAACGCGACCGTGCTCGGCGGCGACACCGTCGTCGGCCACGACAGCGTCATCGGGGGCAACGTCTGGCTCACCACCAGTGTCGGGCCCCGTTCTTTCGTCTATCACACCAGCCAGATCCGGGTGCGGAGCGTGACCGACGCGCTCGGCAACTCGGACTACTCGATCTGAGAAGGGAGACCCACCCCATGCCCTACGACAGCGTTCTCGAGACCATCGGCAAGACGCCTCACGTGCGCATCAATCGCCTCTTCGGCCCCCGGGTAACGGTCTGGGCGAAGCAGGAGCGGGTCAACCCCGGCGGCAGCATCAAGGACCGGATCGCGCTGGGGATGATCGAGGACGCCGAGAAGGCGGGGACCATCGGCCCCGGCTCGGTGCTCATCGAGCCCACCTCGGGCAACACCGGCATCGGCCTGGCCCTGGTCGCGGCGGTCAAGGGGTATCGCATCATCCTGGTCATGCCGGAGTCGTTCTCGATCGAGCGCCGCCGGCTCATGAAGGCGTACGGGGCCGAGCTGGACCTCACCCCCCGCGAGCTGGGGATGAAGGGCGCCATCGCCCGTGCCAACGAGCTGCAGAAGGAGACCCCGAAATCCTGGATCCCGATGCAGTTCGACAATCCTGCCAATGTCGAGGCCCACAAGCGCACCACCGCCGAGGAGATCGCTGCTGACTTCCCCGACGGGCTCGACTACGTCATCACCGGGGTCGGCACCGGCGGCCACATCACCGCCATCGCCGAGGTGCTCAAGCCGCGCTGGAGCGGGCTCCAGGTGTTCGCGGTGGAGCCGACACTCTCCCCGGTCCTCTCCGGGGGCACTCACTCGCCGCACACCATCCAGGGCATCGGCGCGGGATTCATCCCCGGGGTGATGCGGGTGGACCTGCTCGACGGCGTGATCCAGGTCGACCCCAAGGACGCCGCGGAGTACGCTCGCCGCGCCGCTCGCGAGGAGGGTCTCCTCATCGGCGTCTCGTCGGGTGCGGCTCTCGCCGCGGTGGCCCAGAAGCTCCCCGAGATGAAGGATGGCGCCCGGGTGCTCACCTTCACCTACGACACCGGCGAGCGCTACCTCTCGGTCGAGGGGCTGTTCCCCGCCTGACCGCAGCGCGTCGCGGGGCCGGCCCTCGGCGGGAGGGCCGGCCTGCGCGGCCGGCTCGGCGATCCGGCTCAGGCGCCGGTGGTGACGTCGCAGCCCGCCGGCGCCGGAGCCTGCAGCCTCTCCCGGCTGCCGGTCGCGTCCATGATCGTCCGCAACTCTCCGAGGGCCTCACCGGACGGGAAGGCGGAGCCGACGCCGAGCCGTTCGCGCAGCTCGTCGAGGTGCTCGACCAGGTGCCACCATCGCTCGCCCCAGACCTCGGCGATGTCACCCAGGAGCTGGTGCGGCCAGCCGCCCAGCCCGGTCGCGTAGAACTGCTCGGTCCAGGCGCGGAAGATCGCCACATGGCGGAGCCCGTACCCGGACTCGACCTGCAGTCCCCGGATGATCTGGTTGATGACCGCCACCGAGTTCCCCTGCGGGCAGCGGCTCTGGCACGTGTAGCAGTAGAAGCAGAGCCAGACCGAGTCATCCTCGAGCAGGCTGGGATCGCCGTCGCGGGCGCGCCGGGAGATCTCCCGCGGCGAGTAATCGCCGAATCGCGCCGCCGGGCATCCGGAGGTGCAGATGCCGCACTGGACGCAGGAGAGCAGCCCCTGCCCATGGCGATGCATCCGCGGGTCGCTCAGAATCCGTTCCAGCAGCTCGGGGGGTCGCGTCGGGGCAGCCCGGAAGGCCGGAGCGGCGATGGTCGCGTAGGGTTCGGCCAGCGCGCCCTCGAGGCGATCGAGGTCCTCCCGCGTCTGCAGCTCGGTCATCCCCGGGTCATCCGAGCCCGGCTTCGACACCGGCCGAGGCGCCGGCCCCCGCGGCCGTGGGGGCGGCGGCCGCCGCCCCCGCGCTCCTCCGTTCCCGAGCTCCGATCCGCTCCAGGAACGGTTCCAGGTCCTGGGAGTGGGCCTCGACGCCGCAGACGGTGTCCGGGTCAGCTCCGAGGGCCAGTGCCAGCAGCTGCTGCACGTGCAGGTGGACGAAGGGATAGTCCTCGGCCGCGGTCTGGGAGATGACGTCGTGGAAGCGGTCGAACTGGACGTGGCAGTTCGGGCACATGTGGACGCAGACGTCGACCCCCTGCTCGGCAAGCCGGCGCAGCTTCTCGCGGGTCAGGGCCATCGACATCGCCGGGTTGATGAACCGCTGCCGGAACCCCGCCCCGCAGTGAGTCGCCTTCTCGGGGTAGTACCCGGTCGAGGTCACCCCGGTGGGCTGGAGGAGATCCTCCGGCAGCATCAGATCCTCGCTGTCTCCGAGCACCTCGTCGGGGAACACCTTGCAGTAGTGGCAGGCGGGATGGGTCGCCACCTTGATGCCCGCCAGCCGCCGCCGGACCAGTCCGCGGATGGAGGGGTGCCGGCTCCAGAGGATCTCCAGCACGTGGCGATGCTGCACGGCACCGGCCACCGTGTCGTCGTAACGGCGTCCGATCCTCTCGAGCACCCGGTTGGTCCGGCCGCGCTGCTCCGGGTCCTCCAGGGCCTCATGGGCCTTCCTGTTGATCGCGTAGCAGGTGGAGCAGAGGTAGGCCTGGACGGGGTGCCCTGCCTCCACCGCGACGCAGGCGTTCCGGGCCGCGACCGCGACCGTGGTCGGGAAGGAGACCACGTCGGTGTAGTAGCCGAGCCCCGTGCAGCAGGTCTGGTCGGGGTTGACCACGTACTCGACATCGAGCTGCCCGAAGAGCCACCGGGTGGCGGCCTCGACCCCGGGGTACTGGGTGGACACCAGGCAGCTTCGGAACAGCTCCACGCCGCCGGTGATCGGCGCAATGTGAGGTGTGGTGGTCGGCGCCATCCGTTCACCTTAGGGAAACGGAAGTCCCCAGGTCAACTCACCGTGCCGATGGTCACCTCGCCGTCCGGTCTTTCGACTGTGCGGAGGCGATGGGGCGGTGGAGCGCCGGTCTCCCGGCGCCCCACCACCATGGGAAGGCTCGATGGCCAGCCGGTCTAGAACTTGGCCAGGCTGGTGATGAACGTCGTACCGGCCGAGCCGAGGCCGGTCATGCTGTCGTATCCGGGGGCCGTGTTGAGGGTGACGTCCCGCGAGGCGCAGTTGTCGGTGCCGTCGCAGTAGGTCTCGACGCCCTCGTAGGTGATGACCCGGAGGCTGACGACGTAGCCGTCCGTGGCATCGACGGTGTCGGCGTAGTCGACCCGGATGACCGCGGTCGAGTCCGGGCTGGTCGGGGCCACGATGTCATTGAAGGCCGTCGGGTACTCGGTGTACGCCTTGTAGAGGACCGGGTTCAGGAAGCCCAGCGACCCGCCCGCCTTCTGGTCGGCGTCGGCGACGACTCCGGCGAGCAGCGGGGAGGCGAGGCTGGTGCCGCCCTCCTTGAACTGCGCGTAGTACGTGCCGTTGGGGAAGGTCTGGGTCAGCCCGATCAGCATCCCGGTCGATGCGTCGGCGTCCATCGAGATGTCCGGCACCACGCGCAGTGGCACCGGTCCGAAGAGGTTCTCGTTCTTCAGGGCGAGGGCCGACGGCACCACCGAGGCCTGGTACGACGGCTGGGTGTAGTAGTAGCTCGTCCCGCCGCCGCCGCCGACCTGGTAGGCGAGGCTGCCCACCGGGGATGTGGCGGAGCCGCAATTCTTGCTGGTGAGCGGCTCGCAGAGGATCTCCTTGCCGGTGGACCAGCCGTACTCGGCCAGCCGCTGGCCGCTGCTCCCGATCTCCAGCGAGGTGCCGCCAACGGCGGTGATGAACGGGCTGGACGCCGGGTAATCCGGGGCCGTCAGGCCGCTGACTGCGAAGTTGTCGCCGTCGTCCCCGGAGGAGAAGAGCACGCTGACACCGGTCCCGTCCGCGAGCAGGAAGGTGTCGTCGAAGGCGGTCTTGTTGGCCGCGTCGTCCAGCAGGTCGCCCACGGTGTCACCCCACGAGTCGGTGACCACCGACGCGCCGCTGGTGATGGCGGTGTTCACGGCCGCCAGCAGGCTGCTGTCCAGGCAGTCCTGGGCTCCCACGAAGATGATCCCCGCCTTGGGCGCCATGCTGTGCACGGCCTCGACGTCCAGGGCCTGCTCGTCGTACCAGCCGCTGCCGGAGCACTCGGTCTGGTCGTCGACCGTCGCCGGCTCCAGATTCTCGAACTGGGAGCTGGAGAGCGGGATGCTCGGGTCGTTGAGCGAGAAGTAGTGGGAGGTGTCGCTGAACAGGGTCGGCGAGTCGTAGGCGTCGACGATGGCGACCGAGACGCCGGCGCCGGTGTTGCTCGAGGTCAGCCCGTAGGCGCTGCGCAGCTGCGACGGCGTGTAGCCGCAGATGTCGTAGGGCAGCGGGCTGGTGTAGGGCGCGTAGAGCGACCCGTGATCAGCGGTGTCCGTCTTCTGGCCGAAGTACGCGGAGCACGGCTGAGGGTTGCGGAACCCGGCGGGGGGCGCCGGCTCCTGGTCGTTGGTCGCGTAGCCCTCGTTCACACCCTGCACCCCGGCGACCACCGAGGCCAGCGATGCGGGGATCGACAGCGTGGTGTTGGCGAGCCGCACCGTCTGCCCGTTCCACTGGTACAGGCCGAGGGTGGTGTCGAACGCGCTCTCCACCTGGGCCGCGGTGCCCGAGGCCGGGATGTAGAGGCCATCAGCCGGGACGCTGCCCACGCTGAAGCCCTCGCTGCTGAGCCAGGACTCCGCCGTGGCTATCGAGGCCGCGCTCGGCGAGTACTGCGCCTCCCACTGGGCGTCGGTGAGGTACTGGTGGAACTGGGCCGATCCCGGGGTGGAGACGGCCGCCTCCAGCGCCTCGGCCCCGGCCAGGTTGCGCAGCGAGAGCACCAGGTCGAAGCTGACCTGGCTCGAGGCCGCCACCGCGCCTGCGGGCGTCGACCGCTCGGCGCTGGGGGAGAGCGATCCCGCCAGGTCGCTGCGGCTCGTTGATCCGGATGCCAGGGCGGTCGCGCTGGTGCCGAGAGCCAGGGCCGAAACCCCCAGGCTCACCGCGCCCAGCGCCGCCCACGATTTGACAGTTCTCATGACCCTCCTCCTTCGAGGCGCGCGGACGCGCCAAAAAAAGCTGCGAACTCGTGCTTGCATGCGTACTCCCCCTGGGTACAGGTCGGGCTCTCTCCCGACAATCATGGCTCCTGGCCGCCCGCGGGTAAAGGAACTCGCGTGCGGAGCGCGACCCCCAGCCTTCCCGCTGTGCGATAGGCGATTCGATCCGATATCCCGACCGATGCGAATGCACGTTGCAGCCCGATCATGCCATCAGGTGCGTTGGCGCGAATCGACCGTCTCTGGCCCGGCGATTCGGCGGTCTGCGTGGTACCGCCCGAGCCCGGAGCCTCCGGGCCTGGCCACCGGCACCGTCCTCCCGGCGCCGCCGGGCTGATCCGGCTCGCGGCGGCCTCCTCCGCCCGGCTGGCCTCCTCCTGGCGGAGCTCCACCTCCACCTCCGCCTCGCTCGCGGCTGCCTCCTGTCACCTTTTCGGCACCTCCGCCGTATCACTACGAGATGGTCTTCGCGGCGGCGCTCGGGGGGACGGCGGACGAGTCCGTCCAGGACGCCGCCGAGTTCGAGGCCCGGCTCCAACCGCTCTACTCGGAGGCGATCCGGCTGGCATACGGCATGCTCCACAACAGCACCCTGGCCGAGGACGCGGCCCAGGAGGCGGCGCTCCGCGCCTGGCGGGCCCGGGGCAACGTCCGCGACGGCAGCGAGCTCCGGCCCTGGTTCCTCGCCATCGTCGCCAACTGCTGCCGTGACGTCCGGCGCAGCTCCTGGTGGCGGCTGGGTGGCGGGCAGCCGGCGGTCGAGTTCGCAGAGCCGGTGGCGCCGGACCGGAACGAGCACCGCGAGGCCATCTACGACCTGCGCGACGCCCTCCGCCGCCTCGGGCACCGCGACCGGCTGGTGATCGTGCTCCGTTACTACCTCGACCTCTCCCACGAGGACGTCGCCGCCGTCACCGGTCAGAGCGAGACCGCGGTCCGGGCGCGGGCCTCGCGAGCGCTGCGCCGGCTCCGCCTGGATCTCGCGTCGGAGGACGACGTCTGATGGAGAAGCTGACCCCCGACGCGCTCCGAGCCCGCATCCACGCGGCCATCGGGGAACCCGAGATCACCGGGCGCGGCTTCGACCTCGGCGCCGCCCCGGCGGACGGACGCCGGCGGTGGTGGCTCGGCCAGGGTTCGGGGGCCGCCCCCACCCCGGTGCGGGTCGGCGCCGTGCTGGCCGTCGTGGTCGCGGTCGCCTCCGCCGTGACCGTGGGCACCGTGCTCCACCTCCGCAGTCTCCCCAAACCGGCGGGGTCGCACAGCGGCCCCGCCGGGCCCGCCACCCATCCGTCCGCGTCGGTGGTGCCCACCCTGGCGGTCGGCCCCCCGGTGACGGCGGCGGACGGCTTCCTTCCCCAGGACGTCACCGCGGTGAGCGCCGACCAGTGGTGGGTCCTCGGTCACGACACCGCCGGGTGCACCGGCGCCGCGTGCTCCCGCATCCTGGTCACCCTCGACGGCGGCCAGACGTTCGCCTCCATCCCCACCCCGCCCGCCTCGGTCACCGGGCTGCGCTTCCGGGACCCCGAGGACGGCTGGGCCTACAGCTCGACGACCGTCTGGTCCACCCACGACGCCGGTGCGAGCTGGAGCGCCGCCACCTGGTCGGGGATGACCATCGAGGATCTCGAGACATCGGGGAGCTACGTCTACGCCGTGGTCTGCGCCTCGGGCTCGGGGGAGTCCGCGTGCTCGATGCGGCGCAGCGCCACCGAGGCGGACGGGTGGGAACCGCTTTCCCTGCCCGGTGACGTCGAGACACTCCGGTACGTCCCCAAGAGCCTCAACGTCCACGGCGGTTACATCGCCCTCGCGTTCGGGGCGAGCCCGGGCTCCGGGGCGGTGCAGCTGAGCCGGGTGCTCACCTCCGGCGACGATGGGGAGCACTTCAGCGAGGCCTCCATCTGCGCGGGAGCCATGGGGGTGGCGAGCCTCTACGTGGTCAGCTCGGAGGACCTCTGGGCCGCGTGCTCGACGGGGATGCTGGCGGACGTCTGGTCCTCGACCGATGGCGGCGCCGTCTTCACGGCGGTGCCGCAATCCTCCGGGTACGACGAACCCAGCTGGGCGACAGTCGCCGCCACCTCCGCCACCCACCTGGAGCTGGCCGGGACGGAGCTGCTGGTCAGCGACGACGGGGGGCGGACCTACCGGGTCGCGCTCGACAACGGGGACAGCTGGAGCATCGTCGGCTTCACCACCTCGGAGGACGGCTTCGCCCTGAGCTCCGGAGGCGGCGTGGCGGGCACGACCGGCCTCTGGCGCACCGTCGACGCCGGGGCGGACTGGTATGAGGTCACGTTCCCGTGAGCCCTCCGCGTCCAGCCTGACCGTCCGGCCGGCGGCAGTTCAGCCAGGGTCAGTCGGGGGGATCAGTCCGGCGGGGGCAGGTACCGGGCCGACGCGACCTCGCCCTCGCGGACCTCCAGCACCCAGATGGAGCCCTTCTGCATCCGCGGGCTGGAGCCGATGGCGACCCCGCGATCGGCCAGCTCGAAGAGGACGCCACCGACGACGTCGCCGTGGCTGCACGCCACCACCGATCCTCCGGCGAGCAGCGCGGCCAGCGCCTCGGCGGGCTTGGCTCCCTCCTCGAGCCATCCCACCGTCTCGGTGGCCAGCCCGCGCCGGGTCGCCAGCGGCGCCAGCGTCTCCACGCAGCGCACGTAGCCGCTGGAGAGCAGGCGATCGATCGGGTATCCGTCGAGGAGGGCCGCGATCTGCACCGCCTGCGCGCGTCCGGGCTCGGTGAGCGGGCGCTCGCGATCCGGCCCGGTCCAGAGCTTCCGCTCGCCGGCCTCGCCGTGGCGGATCAGCAGGACGCGCCCGACCCGCGGGGGGCCTCCGGCGTGATCCGCGATCTCCAGGGCCCCGGGGGCCCGCCTCGACCCGGTCACGCCCAGCCCCACTGCTTCCGGCGCAGCAGCTTGGCCCAGGGCCCGCGCCACGCCTGCCGCCCGACCTCGGCGAGCTCACGCTCGACGCCGTAGAGGATGCCGGCCGCGAACGCGGTCTCCCCGGTGGCGAACTGACGCAGCCAGTCGCCCGCCACCACTGCGTCGTGCTGATCGCCGAGAGCGTCCTGGAGCCCGCCCAGCAGCGCCCCGGTGCGGGCCGGACCCTCGCCGAGCACGGGTGCCAGGGCGAGCACCGCGTAGCGGCACCGCTTGGCGAGGATGCGCAGCCGGTGGAGCTCGTCGTCGGCCGGGTGGGCGCCGAGCCCGCCGGCGCGGCGGCGCAGCTTGCGCCAGCTCCCGGCGACCAGCGGCATCAGCACCTCGACGGCCGGCTGGACGGCCGCCTCGGGCAACAGGGACGGGTGGGCGGCGGCCTCCAGGGTGCGCTCCAACTGCTCGCGGTGCTCCGGGCTGCCGATCCGCCGCAGCAGCACCTCGCGGGCCCGGACCCGATCCCCGTCCAGGTGGGCGAGGAGCCGTTCGGTCGCCTCGGGCTCGAGGCCCCGCTCCGCGGCGCTCCCGCGCAGCCGCATCAGCAGCACCTCGGCGTCGCGGACCGCTCCGAGGTCGGCGGCCAGGCTGCCCAGATCGGCGCGCAGGGTCTCCGCCCAGGCGGGGTCGAGGACCGGGCCGAAGGTTTGCAGCGCCGAGCGGAACCGGCGGCAGGCCACCCGGGCCTGGTGGATCCCCTCCGGATCGCTGCCCTCCAGGAGCAGGGCCTGGTTGCGGACCAGCCGGGCCGCGTAGTCGCGCAGCGCCGCGGTCACCGTGGCGGCGACCGTGCTGGTCGGATCGAGCTGGAGCTCCCGCCACCGCGGCGCGGCCGCCGGACCCACCAGCTCGCCGAGCAGCGGCTGGACGGTGGTCTCCTCCACACCGACCCGGCGCAGCGCCGCCAGCGCGCGCCGCGCACCGGTCAGCTCCTCCCCGCCGCGCAGGCTCACCCGGCGCGCATGGGCGACCGCCCGGCGCTCGACCAGCAGGCTCACCACCTGGTGGACGCAGGCCAGGTCCTCGACGTCGCGCCGGCTCTCCAGGTGGCGGATCCGGGCCGCCGGCTCCGGAGCGGCATCGCCCAGGTACCCGCTGAGCAGCCGGAGCGCCTCCGGGGGCGGCGCCACCGGGCCTCCCTCGAGGTCCAGGGAGATGCTGCGGAAGCAGCCGGTCTGCGGCCAGCCGGCCAGGGTCACCCGCCAGCCCCGGCCACGCCGGTACCGGAGCCCCGCATCCCAGGCCGCCAGCCGGAAGTCGGGGGTGTCCCAGTGGATGGTCTCGAAACGCTCGATCCGGGTGGTGGCCGTCCGTCCCCACCGCAGCTGGCGGAGCCGGAACGCGGTGCCCACCGGGAGGTCGACCTGGCACCGCTCGACCGGCGACACCGGGCTCAGCTCTTCCCCTCGCCCCGGCGCAGTGCCACCTCCTGGAGCCTGACCTGGGTGTCGACGTGGGCGTCGCTCGCCACCCGCCGCCACTCGCCGTTGGAGCCCAGCTCCCAGGCGAGGGTGTCGTCCTTGAGGTTGATCTCCAGGATCTGATCCAGGCGGGCGCGCAGCTCGGGGGTGCGGATGGGGACCGCCGCCTCGACGCGCCGGTCGAGGTTGCGCGGCATCAGGTCCGCGGAGCTGATGTAGTACTCGGCATCGTGCGGGTCGCGGCCGAAGCGGAGGATCCGCGAGTGCTCCAGGTAGCGCCCCACCAGGGACCGGACCCGGATGTTCTCGCTGACCCCGGGGACGCCCGGCCGCAGGCAGCAGATGCTGCGCACGACCAGGTCGATCTCGACGCCGGCCTGGGAGGCGGCGCAGAGCGCACCGATCATCTCGGGGTCGACCAGGTTGTTGACCTTGATGACGATCCGGCCCGCCTCGCCGCGCTCCGCCTCGCGGCGGATCAGCTTGACCAGCGCCGGCCGCATCGTCCCCGGCGCCACCAGCAGCTTGCGGTACTTGGCCTGATGGCTGTACCCGGTGAGGCTGTTGAAGAGCTCGCCGACGTCGGCGCCGAGCGCGGCGTCGGCGGAGAGGAGCCCCAGGTCCTCGTAGACGCGCGCGGTGTCGCGGTTGTAGTTGCCGGTGCCGACGTGGCAGTAGCGGCGGATGCCGCCCGGCTCCTCCCGCACCACCAGCGTGACCTTGGCGTGGGTCTTGAGCCCGACCGCGCCGTACACCACGTGGACGCCGGCGTCCTCCAGCACCTCGGCCCAGTTGATGTTGTTCTGCTCGTCGAAGCGGGCGGTCAGCTCGACCAGGGCCACCACCTGCTTGCCCGCCTCGGCGGCGCGGGTGAGCGAGCGGATGATGGGGCTGACCGGACCCGAGGTCCGGTAGAGGGTCTGCTTGATGGCGAGCACCTGGGGGTCCTCGGCCGCCAGCTCGATGAACGCCTCCACCGTGTGCTCGAAGCTGTCGTAGGGGTGGTGGACGAGGACCTGGTCCTCGCGGAGGTCGCGGAAGAGGTCGCCCTCCGAGCTCGCCAGGTCATGGGCGATCCGGGGCGGGGTGATCGGCGTCCAGGGGCGGAACTTGAGGTCGGGACGCTCCAGCTTGCAGACGTCGAAGAGGCCGCCCAGGTCGAGGGGCGCGGCGACCGGGTAGACGTCCTCGGCGTCGATCTCCAGCTCGCGGGCGAGCAGGTCGACCATCTCCGCGGGCATGTCGGCGCCCACCTCGAGGCGGACCACCAGCGGCGAGCGGCGCCGCTCCTTGAGGACGGCCCGTACCGCCTCCACCAGGTCCTCGGCCTCGTCGCTATCGAGCTGGTAGTCGGCGTTGCGGGTCAGCCGGAAGACGTGGTGGGCGACCACCTGCATCCCCTCGAAGAGGGGGTGGAGGTGCGCGGCGATCACCTGCTCGATGGGGACGAACCGCTCGCCGTCGGGGAGGACCACGAACCGGCTGAGCAGCGGCGGCACCTTGATCCGGGCGATCCGCTGCTCGTGGCTCGACGGGTCCGCCACCACCACCATCAGGTTGAGCGAGAGGCTGGAGATGTACGGGAACGGGTGGGTGGGGTCGACCGCGAGCGGGGTGAGCACCGGGAAGATGCGCTCCTCGAAGACCTTGTCCAGATGGGCGCGGTCCTCCTCGTCCAGGCTCGACCAGTCGCTGAACCGGATCCCGTGCCTGTCGAGCTTCGGCACCAGCTGGGCGAGGAAGGTGTGCGACTGGCGCGCGTAGAGGTCGACCACCTTGGCCCGGATCGCCCGGACCTGGGCCTGTGGCCCCTGGGGATCGGAGGCGGCCCCCTCGAGCCCCGCTGCGAGCTGCTTGAGTTCCCCCACCCTGACCTGGAAGAACTCGTCCAGCGCCCGGCTGGCGATGGCGAGGAAGCGGGCCCGCTCCAGCAGGGGGAGGCTGTCGTCCTCGACCTGGGCGAGCACCCGGCCGTTGAAGTCGAGCCAGGAGAGCTCGCGGTTGATGAGGACCGGCTCCCTGGCGGGCTTGGCGGCGCGCTCGGCCGCCCGGCTCGTGGCCCGGCCGCTGCTGGGTGCGCCGGTGGCGTCGGCGGCGCGCGTGCCGGCGATGTCGACGGAGGGTGCGGTGTCGGGGTCAGCGGTGGTCGCCGCCTCGCGCCGCTTGGGGGCCGCCGCCGGTGGAGCCCCCGCAGACGTCGTCTCCGATGCAGGCACTGTGGGCGCCTCGGGCGCCGCCCGCACCGTCACCTCGGAGGTGGCGTGCGGGGTGGTGGCCTGCTCACGGGTGGGGGAGTTGGCGGGCGCGCCAATCGGGCCGCCGAGGACGACGTCCAGGGTCGGTTGGGTTGCTTGCCCCCCATTGGCGCCCGTCAGCCCGGCTCCCGCGGTCGCCGGGCCTCGAGCCCCCGTTCGTTCAACTGGCACCTGGAGCATTGTGCCTCAGCCCGCGCGACTACGGTGGGGGGGCATTCACGCCACAATGAGGTCGTGACATCTCCGGCAGCCGGCGCCACGACCCCCCCGATCGTGACCGGAACCTCCGGCCCAGCCGAGGCCACCGTCGCCGCCGGAAGGTGGCACGTTCTGGGCGCCGGGGCCACCGCCTGTGGCCCGGTCCGGCGGGAGAATCAGGACGCCTTCCGCGTCGTCCCCATGGAGGGGGTGGGCATGGGCCTGATCCTCGCCGACGGGATGGGCGGCCACAGCGGGGGAGGGGAGGCCGCCCAGGCGGCGGTCGCCGCCGCGGCGGAGCGGCTCGCCGAGCCGGACGGTGGCGGTGACCGGCTGCGCGAGGCGGTCTCGCTGGCCAACGATGCGGTCGCCGGAGTGCGCCGCCTGCTCGGCGGCAACCCGGGGACGACCATGATCGCCGCCGTCGTCGCCGGCGGCCGGCTCACCCTCGCCCACGTCGGCGACAGCCGCGCCTACCTGCTCCGGAGGGGCGAGGCCACCCAGCTCACCTCGGATCACAGCCTGACCGGTGAGCAGGTGCGCGCCGGCACCCTGGCTCCGGAGGCGGCGCGGCACGACCCGCGGCGGAACTACGTGACCCGGGCCCTGCTCGGCGACCCGGTGGAGCCGGATGTCGCGGAGCTGCGCCTCGACGCCGGCGACGTGGTGGTGCTCTGCAGCGACGGGCTCTGGGAGCCCCTCGCCGACGTGGAGATCGCCGGGCTGGCGGGCGCCCCGGCGGCGCCGGGGGCATCCTCGCGGCAGCTCGTCGACGCCGCGCTGGCGGCGGGCTCGACCGACAACGTCACCGCTGTGGTGGCGCGTCTCGACCCCGTCTGACGCCGCCGGCGGCAGTGGCCCGCGGCCGCCCGGTATCATTCGCCCGCTTCGACCGCCCGTGCTCAGGGCGAGGAGGGACACGCTCGACATGGCCCGCTTCTACTCCCAGATCTGCACCGCCGTCTTCCTGGTCGTCGTGATCGGGGGCTTCCTGGTGGGCAACGCGACCCACGTGACCCTCCCCCACGGCGAGGCCCAGGGCAACGTCGACGGGATGCAGCTCCATCTCACCTACGCCCGGGACGTGGTGGACCTGGTGCTGCTCGCGGCCTTCGCCTTCGTCGGGTTCTTCGCCGGCCGCCGGATCGGGCGGATCGTGACCGGGGCGGCCGGGGTGGTCCTGCTGATCCTGGCCGTGGTCGGCTTCCTCTACGTGGACACCAACTCCGGGGCCCGCTCCATCGCCGGCCTGCACTTCACGCTGGCGATGAACATCTTCGATGTGGTGGTCGGCGCCTTTGCCGTGCTGGCCGCGCTGGGCACCGTCGAGGACGAGGGCCCGACCAGCGTGATCCGCCCGGCCTCCTGACCGCGTCCTGACCGGCGCGGCGCGGGTCGGAGCACCCGGGCCAGGGGCACGCGGGCCCGGGGCGAAGCCCAGCCTCAGACGGGTGAGGTGGCCGCTCCCGCGGCGCCCCCCGGCCGCGGCTCTCGGCCCGGCCGGCCTGGTGCGCCTCAGCTCGTGGCTACTGGTGCCCGTTCTCCGCGGCGCCGGGGAAGGCGGGCGCGGTCTCCTCGTGGTGCCGGCGGCGGACCACCTGCTCGCGGGCCAGCGACGCGGCGCCGGCGAACACCGGGGCGACGTGCTTCGCGGTCCTCTCGGCGGTGTCCATCGCCTCGCGGGCGGCCTTGCCGAAGGCGACCATCTGAGCCCGGGTGCGCTCCCCCGGTTGGGGGGCGAAGCAGATGCCGAGCACCGCACCGGCGACCGCCCCGTGGACGAAACCTCGGATGTAACCCATGGCTCCACCTCCCCGTTCCGGCTGCTCCTGCGCCCCACCCCTCGCTCCCACCGTACCAGCAATGCACCTGGGCTGCTGCGGGGCCGGTGCGGTGGGGCCGGCTCCGCTTCGACCGGAGGGATCGCTCTGAGTGGAGGTGCCGCGGCTGCCCGGTCCCTCGACCGCGCACCCGGCCCACGTGGCAGAGTCGCCGCCATGGACATGGCATTCGCGTTCCTCGCCGACCACGCCGCGGTGCCGCCCGACGGCAAGCTCTACGTGCTCGGCGGCGGCATCAACATGATCGCCATCCCCGAGGTCCCCGCGCGGGCCGTCTTCGACGTGGTCGGCGGCTTCCGCTTCAGCCCCGCCGACTCCGACACCGTGCACACCGTGGAGCTGCGCCTGCTCGACGCCGACGGGAAGCTGGTCATCCCGCCCGCGACGCTCCGGTTCCAGGCGGCGGCCTCGATGCCCCCGGACCAGGAGGAGGTGCTGGTCAGCACCGTCACCCACCTGGCTCCGATGTTCGGCGACCCCGGCCGCTACCGTGCCGAGTACTGGAGCGAGGGTCAGCTGCTCGCCTGGGTCGGGCTCACCGTCGCGGTGCGCCCCCAGCCGCCGCCGGGGACACGCGCGCTCTGACCGGATCGGGGCGGCTCCGAGCCCGGAGCCTGCGCTCTCGCTCCTCAGGTGACGGCCGCGAGTTCAGGTTCCGTTCCCGGTCGCGGCCGGGCGAGCTGGGCGGAGCGCGTCGCACATCAGGTCGACGCAGCGCGCCAGGCGGACGGGATCGCCGGCCACCGCCTCCGACTGGCAGAGGGCTCCCATCAGCGTGGTGAGATCGGTCGCGTCGACGTCCCCACGCACCTGCTCCGCCTCCTGTGCGCGAGCCAGCAGCTCGGCGATCACCGCCATCAGCTCCAGGTGGGCCGGGCCCTTGGTGTTGGCGAGGTCGATCCCGGAGGCGGCGATCACGTCCGCCAGCGCCCGGAAGGCGACGAACTCCCCGGCGGCATAGCGAAGAAAGGCGAAGAACGCCGGGCCCGGTTCGCCGGCCTGGGCCGCCGCCCGCGCCGCCTCGACCATCGTCCCGAGGTGCTCGGTGACCAGCGCCCCGAGCAGGTCCGCCTTGGTGGGGAAGTGGCGGTAGAGGGTGCCGACGCCGAGCCCGGCGTGGCGGGCGATGTCGTCGATGGCGACGTCCGGCCCGTGGGCCCCGAACTCGACCTCGGCTGCGGCCAGGATGGCTTCGCGATTCCGGCGCGCGTCCGCGCGCAGCCGGTGCGAAGGCACCGGCGCCGTCTCCAGCGCGGGGTGGCGAGACGTGGGTGCGGGCTCGAGCATCGGTGCATGCCGGCGCTTGACAAACGGAACCATCGTTCCGTATATTAGCAGCAACCGGAATCCTGGTTCCGATTCTAGCCCCCGCAGAAGACCACCGCAAGGGAGAGCCCACCTTTGATTGGAATTCGGCGCGCCAACCCGTGGCTGGTCCTCGTCATCGTCGGTCTGGCCCAGTTCATGGTCGTCCTCGACGCCACGGTGGTGAACGTCGCGCTGCCCTCGATCCAGCGCGCCCTCCACTTCTCCACCGGGAGCCTGGAGTGGGTGGTCAACGCCTATGCGCTGACCTTCGGCGGATTCCTGCTGCTCGGCGGTCGCGCCGGTGACCTCTTCGGCCGCCGCCGGCTCTTCGCGATCGGGATCGCCCTCTTCTCCATCGCCTCCCTGCTCAACGGGTTCGCCGGCAGCAGCACCGAGCTGGTGGCGGGCCGGGCCCTGCAGGGGATCGGTGGGGCGCTGGTGTCCCCGGCCGCGCTCTCGGTGCTGATGACCACCTTCGCCGAGGGCCGGGAGCGGGTCCGCGCGATGGCGGTCTGGAGCGCCGTGGCCGTCGGCGGTGGCGCCATCGGCCTCGTCCTCGGCGGCGTCCTCACCCAGCTCGCGTCCTGGCAGTGGGTCTTCTTCGTCAACGTCCCGGTCGGGGTTGCGACGCTCCTCCTGGCGGCGCGCTACGTCCCCGAGAGCCGGGCGGTCGGGGCCGAGGGGCGGGTCGACATCGCCGGCGCCGTCTCCGTCACCGCCGGGTTGATGACCCTCGTCTACGCGACCGTCAACGCCCAGACCGCCGGCTGGACGGCCGGCTCCACCATCGGGCTCGGCGCCGTCTCCGCGGCCCTGCTCGGGACCTTCGTCGTCCTCGAGGCCCGTCAGCGCCACCCCCTGATCCGGCTCGGCATCTTCCGGATGCGCTCGCTCAGCGGCGCCAACACCGTGATGCTGCTGGTTGCGGCGGGGATGTTCGCGGTGTTCTTCTTCGCCTCCCTCTACGTGCAGGACGTGCTCGGTTACAGCCCCCTGCGTGCCGGCTTCGCGTTCCTGCCGATGACCGGCATGATCGTGGTCGGTGCCGGCCTCTCCCAGGCCCTGATCCGGCGGGTCGGGGTCCGGGAGGTCGCGATGGTCGGGATGGGCCTGGCCGCCGCCGGCATGCTCCTACTCAGCCTCCTGCCGATGCACGGCAGCTACGCCGCCAACCTTCTGCCCGGCCTGCTGGTCATGTCCCTGGGCATGGGGCTCACCTTCGTGCCGGTGACCCTCATGGCCACCACCAACGTCGACGCCCGCGACGCCGGGGTCGCCTCCGGCCTGCTCAACACCGCCCAGCAGATCGGCGGGGCACTGGGTCTCGCGGTGCTCTCGACACTGGCCGCCAACACCACCGCGCAGCGTCTCGCCGGGGGCCACGCGGCCGGTGTGGCCGCGGCGCACGCCGCCCTGGTCGACGGCTTCCATGTCGCCTTCCTGGTGGCTGCCATCCTCATCGCGGCCGGGGTCGGGCTGCTGCGCGGGCTGGTCCGCGGCGGCGACGTGGCCCGGATCGAGTCCCGAGAGGAGGTTTCGGTCGCGGCCTGAGGCCGTCCAGCGTCGCGCCTGGGGCGTGGGGCCGGCCGGCCGCTCCGTGAGGAGCTTATAATATACCTTGATATTCATATGAAGGTAGGGTAATCTCAGGGGGTGGACGGCTTCACCCTCATCGCCGACCCGACCCGGCGCCGGATCCTCGATCTGCTGCGCGCCTCGGACCGGGACGTGGGGGCGCTGGTCGAGAGCCTCGAGCTGCCCCAGCCGCTGGTGTCCAAGCACCTGCGCTGCCTGCGGGAGACGGGGGCGGTGACCCCGCGGGTGGTGGGCAAGCGCCGGGTCTACCGCCTGGCCGCCGACCCACTGCCGGAGGTGCTCGCGTGGGTGGGCCCGTTCCATCGCGGCTGGGAGGCCGGCCTGGACCGGCTCGAGCGTGCCCTGGATCTCGACCGGAGCATGGAGCTCGGAGATGGAGGAGCGGGACCGGCAGGGGAGAGGACGGACGCCAGATGAAGGAGGGCGCGAGATGAACGAGACCGGGGATGCGCTGGCGGCGGAGATCGCCGCCCACGAGGCGGAGGCTCTGCTGCGCGAGGTCGGCGGCCGCTGGGTGCTGACCATGACCCGCGAGGTCCATCACCCCGTCGAACGGGTCTGGCCGATGCTCACCGAGCCCGCGCAGCTGGGCCGGTGGTCGCCGGTCGTGCCGGACCGTGCCCTGATATCGGTCGGGCCGGCGACGGCGCGTGAGTCGGAGGAGCAGGCGGGTGTCGACGCCGAGGTCCTCGTCTGCGACCCGCCCCGCGAGCTCGTCCACCGCTGGGGCGCCCACCTGCTCCGCTGGAGCCTGCTGCCCGCTCCGGGCGGCTGCCATCTGACCCTGGAGCACACCTTCGACCGTCGCGCCGAGGTGGGCATGTTCGGGGCCGGCTGGCACCTCTGCCTCGCGGTCCTGGTCACGGTCCTCGACGGCCACCCGGTGGAGCGGGTCGTCGGCGCCCGGGCCGGCGATCACGGCTGGGGAGAGCTCCGCGAGCGGTACGACGCACAACTCGCCGAGGGGCGCGCGCCACTGGGTTAGGGGTGGCGCCCGCGGGCGCCGTCGACGGAGGGGCGTGCCTCGCCGGCGGAGCGAGCGCGCGCCTCGTGGGTGAGGCGGGAGGCGTTCCCCGGCGACCGAGGGCCGTCACTTCGAGGCGGAGAGGGCGCGAGCCGGTGATGAGATGTGCGCAGCGGACACCCCCAGCTCGAACATATGATGCCCGCCTATGGATCAGCACCTGCGGGTCGCGCTCTTCGGCACGGACCTGCTGCTGGCCAGCCGGCTTCGCTCCGCCCTCTCGGAGGCCGGGGTCGGCCTCATCGAAGCCACCCGCGATGACCTCCTGCCTGCGGTGCCGCTGCTGTTCGTCGACCTCAACCACGAGGCGGAGGCACGGCTCGAGGCGATCACGCGGCTGCGCGGGCGGAATCCGACCGCGACCATCGTGGGCTTTTGCAACCACGAGGAGAGGGCGGTGATCCAGCGGGCGGTCGCCGCCGGTTGCGACCAGGTGGTGGCGAACCGCAACCTCTCCGAGGCGGTGCTCCGGCTGCTCGGCGATCCCGCCGCGCGCGGCCTCGCCGGATGAGCCCCGACCCGACCGACCGGCTCGACGCCGAGCTGGCTCGGGTGGCCGGGCGGGTGGTGGAGACCCGCCGCGACCTCCACCGCCACCCCGAGCTGGCCCATCAGGAGCTGCGCACCGCCGAGGTGGCCGCGGCGCGCTGCCGGGAGCTGGGCTTCGCGGTCCGCGCCGGGGTCGGGGGCACCGGGGTGCTCGCCGACATCCAGGGCTCCGGCGCCGGCCCGACCGTCCTCTACCGCGCCGACATGGACGCGCTTCCGGTCGACGAGGGCGACGGCCCCCGGCCGGCTCGCTCCGAGGTGCCCGGGGTCATGCACGCCTGCGGGCACGACGGCCACGTGGCGATCGCGCTCGGGGTCGGCGAGGTGATGGCGGGGCTCCGCGACCGCTGGCTGGGAACGCTGCGCCTCTGTTTCCAGCCCGCCGAGGAGCACGCCACCGGCGCCATGCCGATGATCGAGGACGGTGCCCTCGAGGGGGTCGACCACGCTCTCGGACTGCACCTCTGGGCCCCGCTCGAGGTGGGGCGGGTGGCGGTGACCGGAGGCTCCCTCTTCGGGAGCGCCGACGAGTTCCGGATCGCCGTCCGGGGGACCGGCGGCCATGGCGGCCTTCCCCACCTCAGCATCGACCCGGTGGTCGCCGCCGCCCACGTGGTGGTCGCGCTCCAGACCCTGGTCGCCCGGGAGGTGGCACCCGACCGCTCCGCGGTCGTCAGCGTGGGACTGATCCGAGGCGGACAGGCCCACAACGTCATCGCCCGCGAGGTCGAGCTGCGCGGCACCGTGCGGGCTCCCGACCAGGAGCTGCGTGAGCGCCTGATGGGCCGCGTGGAGGAGGTGGCGCGGGCGGTGGCGACCGGGCTGCGCGCTGACGTGGATTTCGAGATGGTCGCGGGCTGCCCGCCGGTCGTGAACGACCCCGCCGCCGCCGAGGTCGTCCGCCGGGCCGCCGTCGAGGCGGTCGGGGAGGCCAACGTGGACGTCGCGCGGCCCATCACCGTGGGCGACGACATGGCCTGCTTCCTCGAGCGCGTCTCCGGCTGCTACTACCTGGTCGGCGCCGGCAACCCCGCCATCGCGGTGCGGCCCCCCCACCACCACGCCGACTTCGACATCGATGAGCGCGCCCTGCCGGTCGGCGTGTCGACGTCCACCCGGGCGCTGCTCGCCTGGTTGCGATGACCCCCGGCGTGCCGCTGCCGTTCGCGGTCCGCGACTGGGACGCCTGGGAACCGGATCTCACGCCCCGGGCGGTCTCGGTGTCGGCCACCGTGCTCAGCCAGATCATGGAGATCGAGCATGCGAACCAGGCGGGCTACGTCCACGGTGGCGCCATCCTGCGCCTCGTCGACACCGCGGCCAGCGTGGCGGCGATCAAGCACGCCCGCCGCCGGGTGGTGACCGCCGCCATCGACGAGATGAGCTTCCTGGCCCCCGTCTTCATCGGCGACGTCCTCACCGTCCGGTCCGCCGTCAACGATGTCCACCGCAGCTCCATGGAGGTCGGGGTCAGGGTCGACGTCGAGACCCTCCCGAGCGGCAAGCGCCGCCATGTGGCCAGCGCCCATCTCGTCTTCGTCGCCCTGGATCGCGACGGCCGGCCCACCCCGGTGGCCCCGCTTATCGCCGAGACCAAGGTGGAGCACCGCCGCCAGGCCCAGGCGCGGGTCCGCCGCGAGCAGCGACTGCTGCGCAAGGCCGCCCTGGAGGAGGCCGGCGGGGAGGGCGGCGACGGTGGGGCGCCGGCCTGACGGTACGATGGGAGCCGTGACCGAGGGGAGCGTGGGCGGCGGGAGCGCGGGTGACACCGGCGCCCCGGCCGGAGGCGGCCAGCCCGTGGTCGCGGCCCCGCTGCGGGTGCGCAATGCCAGCCGGAGGACGCCCGGCGCCCGCCAGTTCGTCCGCTACCACTTCTACCGGCTGATGCCCGAGTGGCGCCGCCGTCCGGCCGAGCAGCGGGCTGACGATCGAGCCGAGTTCGCCGCGGTGGTGAAGGAGATGGCGGGGCGCGACGGCGTCGTCCTGCGCAGCTACAGCCTGGTGGGGACCCGGGGTGACGCGGACCTCATGCTCTGGTCGGTGACCGAGCGCCTGGAGGAGATCCAGGAGCTGGCGGCCTCCCTGAACCGCACCGCCCTGGCCGCCTTCCTCGAGCAGCCCCACAGCTTCTTCGCGATGACCAAGCGGAGCAGCTACGTGGAGCACCACGTGCACGAGGACGGCGCGCCCCAGGAGGGGAGGAGCAGCCGGCTGATCATCCTGCCCACCGAGCGGAGGTACCTCTTCGTCTACCCGTTCGTGAAGACCCGCGCCTGGTACCGGCTCAGCCCCGAGGAGCGCCAGCGCCAGATGGACGAGCACATCGCGATGGGCCACCGCTACCCGGGGGTGAAGATCAACACCACCTACTCGTTCGGGCTCGACGACCAGGAGTTCGTGGTGGCCTTCGAGAGCGATTCGGTGAGCGACTTCCTGGACCTGGTCCAGGAGATGCGGGCCAGCGAGGCCTCGACCCACACGGTCCGCGACGTCCCCTCGTTCACCTGCGTGGCCACGCCCATCGACGAGGCGCTCGCGGCGCTGGGCTGACCCGGGGGCGGGAGGCTCGGCTCGTTGCCGCCCGATCACCGGGGGTGGGCGAGCGTGTCCAGCGCCTCCTGGATGAGGTCGGCAAGCGCGAGTGTGCCGTCACTCTCGACCCAGCGCAGCACCGCGGTCGCCGCCGCGGCGAGGCACGCCGCGACCGTCACCCGGGTCGCGAAGGCACCCGGCGCGGCGTCGTCCACGTCGAGGGCTCGGAGGATCAGCTGCTGGGTCGTCAGCTGGTTGGCCCAGAGACGCTCCTGCAGCGCGGGCGTCGAGACGATCAGCTTGTTCTGGGCCAGCAGCAGGTCGCGGTCGGCGTCGTCGAGCTGCCGCAGACCCGGCACCAGGGCGGCGCGGATGCGCTCGACCAGGGGCTGGGTCGCCGGCGTCTGCTGCAGCCGCGCCACGATCTGGGGGTCGTAGCTGTCGGAGAGTGCCACGTCCTCCTTGGTGGGGAAGTAGCGGAAGACGGTCACGTGGGAGACGCCCGCCGCGGCGGCGATCTCCTCGACGGTGGTGGCCTCGTATCCCTGCTGCTGGAAGAGGCGGAGGGCAGAGGCCCGGATGCGCTCCCGGGTTGCCAGCTTCTTGCGCTGCCGCCAGTCGGTGACGGGCTCGCTCACAGCGGCCATCGTGTCACGCCGCCCGATCGGCCCGCTCTGCTCTCGGGCTGCGTGACCGGCCGGGAAGGAACCACAGCGTGACGACGACGGTCAGAGCCGTCAGCGCCATGCAGATGAGCATGACAACGTCCATGCCGTCCGCGAACGCGGTTCCCGCCGCGCGCAGCAGGCCCGCGCCGGCGGGCAGATGGCCGGCCAGCGCCGCGGCCTGGGCGATCGAGCCGCCCGCCGCGGCGGCCTGTGCGGCCGGCAACCCGGTGAGCGCCGGGTGGAGCGCGGCGGAGTAGCGGGCGGCGAGGACGCCGCCCAGGACCGCGACCGCCAGGGCTCCGCCGATCTGCCGCAGCGTGCTGTTCACCGACGCTCCGGCGCCGGCCTCGTCGCCGCCGGCGGCGCCCATGACCGCGTCCATGGCGGCGGTCATCGCGGCCCCGGTGCCGAGCCCGCAGAGGGCCAGGCCAGCCGCCACCACGACGTATCCCGTGGCCAGATGCACCTGGCTGAGTGTCGCCAGGCCTCCGCCCAGGAGCGCAAGCCCCGCGGCCACCGCCAGCTTCGTGCCCGCGGCTCGTGTGACCAGGCCGCCCAACCCGCCGGCGACCAGCAGCCCGGTCATCATCGGGAGCAGGCGCAGGCCGGCGGTGATGGGGTCGTCGCCGAGGGCGCCCTGCAGGAACTGGGGGAGGGCGAAAAGGATGGCGTAGAGGGCGACCGAGACGTTGATGCTGGCCACCGTGCCCCAGAGGAACCGGCGGTCGCGGAAGAGCGCGGGGTCGACCAGCGGGTGGGCGGCGCGATGCTCCCGGAGGACGAAGGCGGCCATCAGGAGGGCGGAGGCCAGCAGCACGGCCCAGGTGGCCGGCGCGGTCCAGCCCCGCTCGGGGCCGTCGATCATCCCCCACACGAGGCAGGTGACCGCCGCCACCCCGAGCAGCGCGCCCACGGCATCGAGCGGTGGCGCCTGGGGGTTGCGGGACTCGGGCAGGACCACCGCGGCGGCCGCCAGCGCGATCCCCACCGCGGGCACGTTGATCCAGAACACCGAGCTCCAGGCGAAGTGCTGGAGCAGCACCCCGCCGACCACCGGCCCGAGCGGAAGCCCGATCGCGATCGCCGCCATTAGGATGCCGATGGCCTTGGGCCGCTCGGCGTCTCCGAAGGAGGGCGAGACGACCGCCAGCGAGATGGGGAAGACGATCGCCGCGCTGAACCCCATCAGCGCCCGCGCGGCGATCAGCTCGCCGGCCGAGGCGGAGAGCGCGCACCCCAGTGAGGCCGCCAGGAACAGCGCCAGCCCGACCAGCATGACCCGCCGCCGGCCGAGCCGATCCCCGATCAGGCCGGCGGGCAGCATCACCCCCGCCAGGGCGAGGGAGTACGCGTCCACGATCCACTGCAGGTCGCTGGTGCCGGCATGCAGGGCGGCGGAGATCCTGGGCAGGGCGACGTTGACCACCGTCAGGTCCAGGTTGACCATGACCAGGGCCAGGCAGGTGACCCCCAGCACCCACCACCGGCGTGATTGCGGCTGCATCTCCCGCTCCATATGTTATCAAGTAATATATTAGTGGATAACATAACAGATTGTTGGGGCATGTCAAGCGGCCCCGATGCGGCCGGAGGCGACCTGAGCGCCGCCCGGTCGGCGGCCGGCGACGGCCGGCCGTCCCCTGATCCGTCTTGACCATGTGGCATAATGTGATAGCGAGGCTATCAATGGAGGAGTTCGAATGCTGGGGATCGTCACGATCACCCTGGACCCCGCCGAGCTGCTGGTGTGGGCGCTGATCGGGCTCGTGGTGGGCTTCTTCGCCACCCGGGTGATGCTGGGTCACGGGCTGGGCGTCTTCGCCGACGTGGTCGTCGGCGTCCTGGGTGCGCTGGCGGGCGGGTTCCTCGCCGCGCTGTTCGGGGTCACGCTCGACATTCCGGGTCACCCCTACATCTCGGAGGGCGTCATCGCCTTCCTGGGTGCGGTGGTGCTGCTCGGCGTCATGCGCGTGCTCGGAGTCGGCAGGCGCCGGGGAGCGCTCCGCCGCTGACGCACGACTAGTCGGCGCCGGTGGCCACCCCCACCTCGGCGAGCAGCAGCCTGACCGCCTCGCCCACGCGGCCCTCGACCGCGGGCGAGAGCCCCTCGCCGTGGCCCTCCTCCACGAGGCTGACGAGGAGCAGGACCAGGCGGGCCGGCAGCCGGTCCAGCACCCGCCCCAGGGCGACCGCCTCGGCCACCCCGAAGCCGTGGCTGCTGGCGGTGGCACCGAAGCCGGTGACGGCGTCCGGCTCGGCGATCACGTCGATCCTGCCGACGCCGGATGTCGGGGGATGCTCCCAGCGCACGGCGTCGACCACCACCGCGAGGCCGGCCCCCTCCCAGGCGTCGAGCAGCGAGGTGGTCTCCCCGCCCAGGGTGAGCACCTCGACGGCATTCGGGAGCAGCGGACGGGCCCGCTCGACCACCGCGATGCCGGCGCCGTCGTCGCGGCGCATCGAGTTGCCGACACCGATGACCACAACCCTCGGGGGAGCAGCCGGTGTCCCCGCCGCCTGCTCGCGCTCGGCCGGCGCCCCCGTCCCCGCCTGCAGGGGCGCGGTGTCAGCTGGTCCGTCCACCCCGGCAGGGTAGCCCAGAAACCCCCTAGCGGCGCTCGACGGTGAAGTCGAGGAAGTGCGTGGAGCAGGAGATGCAGGGGTCGTAGTTGCGGATCGACTGCTCGCAGAGGTGCTGCAGGTCGTGGTCGGCGAGCTCGAGGTTGGCGACCACCAGCTTGCGCAGGTCGGCCTCGATGGCGTCCTGGTTCTGAGCGGTCGGCGGGATGATGTCGGCGGCCTCGATCAGGCCCTCGTCGTCGAGGTGGTAGCGGTGGTACAGGAGGCCGCGCGGCGCCTCGGTGGCTCCGTGGCCGACCCCGGCCCGCGGCTCGATCGGCACCGCCGCCCGCTCCGGCTCGGAGTACCCCTCGATGATCCGCAGGGCGTCGTCGCAGACGGCCACGGTCTCGACGGCCCGGACCTGGATGCTCCGGAACGGGTTCCGGCACACCCTGCCCAGTCCCACCGCCGCGGCGGCGTCGCGGGCCACCTCGGGGAGCTGGTCGTAGTTGAGGCTGTAGCGCGCCAGCGGCCCGACCAGGTACCGACCCCTCTCGATCATCCGCCCGTGCAGCGAGGTCGAATGGGAGACGTGCTCCTCGGCGAAGTGCTCGAGGAACTCGGCCACCTCGATGTCCAGGCCGCCGTCGGAGATGATCCGGCCCTCGGTGATCGCGTACTCGTCCGGGTGGTGGAGCGCCACCAGCTCGTGGTCGATCTCGAGCTCCGGGAAGTCGAAGGTCGACACCAGCTCGAGGGTCTCGAGGGAGGCGTCGCGAGCCCAGCGCAGCCGCTCCACGAAGGGCTGCAGCTCGCGCTGAGTGGGCACCCGGTAGAAGCCGCCCAGCCGGACGTTGATGGGGTGGATGGCCCGGCCGCCCACGACCTCCATGAGATCGTTGCCGATCTTCTTGAGCTTCAGCGCCTTCTCGACCAGCTCGCGGTGGTCCTTGGCCAGCTCCAGGGCGCTGCCCACGCCCAGGAAGTCGGGGGCGTGCAGGAAGTAGATGTGGAGGACGTGGCTCTCGATCCACTCCCCGCAGTAGAGGAGGCGCCGCAGGGCGCGCAGCGGGGGGTCGATGACCGCGCCGCAGGCCTGCTCGATGGCCTGACAGGAGCTCATCTGGTAGGCGACGGGGCAGATCCCGCAGATCCGCGCGGTGATGTCGGGCGGCTCGGTGAAGGACCGGCCGCGCAGGAACGCCTCGAAGAAGCGCGGCGGCTCGTAGATGCGCAGGCGGACGTCGGTGACCTTGCCGTCGGTCACCACCACATGCATGGCCCCCTCACCCTCGACCCGGGAGAGCCCCTCGACGGTGAGATCGCGTACCTGGTGGGTCACAGGCGTCCGTCCCCCTTCTCCTCGGCTCGGCTCGCCGCCTCGAAGGCCGGCGCGGTGGCGTTGAACGTGCGGAAGAGGCGCATCACGGTGCCGTCGTCCAGCCCCCCGGCGTGGAGGGCGGAGGAGAGCGACGTCGTGTTGGGCGTCTCCATCGGCCCGAAGCAGCCGTAGCAGCCGCGCTCGAAGCTGGGGCAGATCGCTCCGCAGCCGGACTGGGTGACCGGGCCGAGGCACGCCGTCCCGTGGGCGACCATCACGCAGACGTTGCCGCGCCGCTTGCACTGCAGGCAGACGCTGCTGGTCCGGATGTCCGGCTTGCGGTGGCGGAGCAGCGCGGTGAGCACCTCCAGCAGCTGGCCGCGATCCACCGGGCAGCCGCGCAGCTCGAAGTCAACCGGGACGTGGGCGGAGATGGGGGTCGAGCTCTCCAGGGTGGAGAGGTATTCGGGGTGGGCGTACACCACCGACGCCAGCTCGTCCACCGCGGTGAAGTTGCGCAGCGCCTGGATGCCGCCGGCGGTGGCGCAGGCGCCGATCGCCACCAGGAACCGGGACGACTGCCGGACCTCCTGGATCCGCTCGGCGTCGTGGGGGGTGGTCACCGAGCCCTCGACCAGGGAGACGTCGTAGGGTCCCTCCACCACCGTGGTCGAGGCCTCGGTGAAGTTGGCGATCTCGACCGAGCCGGCGACCGCCAGCAGCTCATCCTCGCAATCGAGCAGGGAGAGCTGGCAGCCGTCGCAGGATGCGAACTTCCAGACCGCGAGCTTGGGCAGGGCCGCCATCACAGCTCCCTCCGGGCGAGCAACGGACCGACCCGAGACCAGGGGAAGACCGGTCCGTGGGTGCAGATCATCACCGGGCCGAGCTGGCAGTGACCGCAGCGGCCGATGCCGCACTGCATGTTGCGCTCCATGGAGACCCGCACCCGCTCGGCGGCGATGCCGCGGCCCAGGACCTCGGCGGCGGTGAAGCGCAGCATCACCTCGGGCCCGCAGATCATCACGGTGGTGACCTCGGGGTCGATGGTGACCCGCTCGATCAGGGTCGGCACCACTCCGACGTCACCCTTCCAGGCGGCGGTCGCGTAGTCGACGGTGGTCCGGACCGTGATCCGAGCGCTGGCCTGCCAGCTCGCCACCTCGCCGCGGAAGACGATCTCCTCCGGGGCCCGGGCTCCGACCAGGACGGTGACCCGCCGGAAGCGGCGCCGGTTGTGGAGCAGCTGGTGCACGACCGGGCGCAGCGGCGCCAGCCCGATGCCGCCGGCGACCACCAGCACGTCGCTGCCCATCGCCGTGTCCAGCCCCCAGTCGGTCCCGAAGGGTCCGCGCACCCCGATCAGCGCTCCCGCCTCGGCGGCGCAGAGCTGCTGGCTCACCGCCCCCACGCCGCGCACCGTGTGGCGCAGCCGCTGTCCGGCGTCGATGGCGCTGATCGAGATCGGCACCTCGCCGACTCCGAATGCGTACAGCATGTTGAACTGGCCGGGGAGCGGGGGGGCGATCGGTTCGGCGACCGGTTCGAGGGTGAGGGTCACCGTGTCCGCCGTCTCCCGGGCGCGCCCGACCACCCGGTACGGCACCGGGGCCATGGCGTCGGCGGGGCGGGCGTCAGCGGGGAGTGCCAGCGCCATAGACATCGATCATTCTCATCCGGACGGATTGGAGGCGGCCGAGGATGACCCGGGCGAAGCGCTGGGTCAGCGCGTAGCCGAGACGGGCGTCCAAGTCGCACTTGGTGCGCAGGCAGGCGCCGTCGAAGGCCACCGCGGCGACGTCGTCACGGGCCTCGGCGTCGAACTGCCAGCGGTAGGGCGGGAAGAGCCACGACCAGCCCAGCACGTCGCCGTCGCCGAGGGTGTCGATGACGGTGGCGTCACGTCGCCCCGGCACGAAGAAGCTGAGCGCGACGCTGCCGCTGCGCAGCACGTAGAAGGTGTTGGCGGGCTCGCCCTCGGTGAGGATCCGCTCCCCGGGGGCGAAGTGCACGTTCTTGCCACAGCCGGCGACGAACTCCAGGCTCTGGGGGTCCAGCTCTCCGAAGAACTTGTGGTCGGCGAGCAGCTCGGCGATCGTCTTCATGAGGTCGCTCCGGTCGAGAGGCGGGTCAGCCCGTCGGTGGCGCGGATCGCGGCCGCCTCCTCGGTGATGTCGATGCCCACCGGGCACCAGGCGATGCACCGGCCGCAACCGACGCACCCCGAGGTCCCGAACTGGGCGTGCCAGGTGGAGAGCTTGTGGACCATCCACTGCCGGTATCGCGACTTCACCGTCCACCGCATCGACCCGCCGTGGAGCTGGGAGTGGTCGACGCTGAAGCAGGATGCCCAGGTGCGGTGCTGCTCGCTCTGCTGAACGTCCAGCCCGCCGGCCTCCTTGAAGTCGGCGCAGAAGCAGGTGGGGCAGACCATCGTGCAGTTGGCGCAGGTCAGGCAGCGGGCGGCGACCGTGTCCCAGCGGGGGTGCTCGAGGTTGCGGATCAGGACGTCCTCGATGCCCTCCGCCGGCAGCGTCCTGCTGATCCCGGCGGCGGCGCCGGACCAGACGGCGGCCGCCGCCTCCCGGTCGGTGGGGAGGGCGTCGTGGGCGGAGAGGCGGGCGACGATCGCGGCCCCGCGGTCCGAACCGATCTCGACCAGGAAGCGGGGACGGCGGCCGTCGAGCAGCTCGGTCAGGCCGAGGTCGTAGCCGGAGGTGGCCCTGGGACCGGTGCCCATCGAGGTGCAGAAGCAGGTGGCAGCCGGCGTCGAGCAGTTGACTGCGATGAACATGGCGTTCTCGCGCCGGGCGGTGTAGTCGCGATCGGGATAGCCGGTGTGCATCAGCACCCGGTCCTGGACCGCGATCGCGGCCAGCTCGCAGGCCCGCACGCCGAGGAAGGCGTAGCGGGGAGGCTCGGGGGGCGCCGAGACGGTGACGCCGTCGTCGCCCATCTCGGCACTCCAGGTGACCGAGACCGGTGGGAAGAGGAACCGCTTCCAGGAGTCCGGTCCGACCACGTACCCGAAGAGCGCGTCGTCCTTGCGCCGCTCGAGCCGGTAATGCCCCGGCTGCTGCTCGTCGCCCCAGCCGGCCGGGAGCTCCGTGATCTTGGTGATCTCGTCGTAGACGATGGCACCGTCCCGATGGATGGGGGCGATCACCTTGCGGCCGTCGGCGATGAGGGCGTCGACGAGTGCCTGAAGTCCCGCCCGATCGATGACGACCGGATGGTGGTCGGTATGGGCCGGGGGGCGCGCCATTCGACGTCAGTGAACGCGCCGCCACACCACTGTGCCAGGGCCGTTAGACCGCGAAAGGGCCGGGACCGGGCACGAACTGCGGCCAACCCCGAAGGGGACGCTCGGGCGGGGTGATTCGGCCTCCGCGGGGTCACCCGGGCGAGTCCATCTGGGTCGTCGAGACGGAGCAGTGAGGGCTGAAAGGCCCTAGCAGCCCGTCCTCGTAAGGCGTGAGCGCTGGGGACCGGTCAGCTGAAGATGCAGCAGTGGGGGCCAGCCGGGGGAGCCGTTGGCGCATGGTGGTCGGCCCTGCCGGGCGCCGGGCAGCGCCCCATGAGGGCTGCCCATCACGCCCACGCCCCGTGCAGCTTGCTGAGGTTGTGCCCGGTGCAGTGGAGCAGCCACTCGTGCGCAGCCTTCTCCTCGCCGCGCAGCCAGATCCGGATCAGCCCCTTGTTCTTGATCTGCCCGAACACCGGCTCCACCACCTGCTGCCTCAGGCGGTAGCGCTCTCGCCCCCGCTTGGTCATCAGCCTGCGCTTCATCCGCTCCCGACGCGTCAGGCCGGCTGGAATCCGGCCCCGCGGCGACGGCGGGCACCGGTAGCTCCGCGGCATCCGCCCGGTGGCTACGTAGGCGGTGACGCCGAGCCCATCCAGCGCCTCGAGATTGGCCTCCGAGCAGTAGCCGGCGTCCGCCGAGACCTCCCTCGGAAGCTCCCCCAGGTTGGCCTCGATCTCGGCCACCACCTCCAGCAGCTGCGGGCAGTCGGCGGCGCTGTTGGTCAGCCGTGCCGCCACGATCACCTGCGAGGAGGCGTCCACCGCCGCCTGCCCGTTGTAGCCCTGGATGAAGGCCCCCTCGCCGCCCTTCATGATCCGCGACTCCGGGTCGGTGAAGTTCTGCTGCGCCTTGGCCTCCGGCTCCGTCTTCCCCTCGGCCTGGGCCCGCTCCTTCAGGTCCTTGATCGCCGCGCGGATCGCCTCTCGCCGCTTCGCCGCCGTGCGCAGGTTCTCCGGCAGCTCGTAGCCGTCGTTGTCCGCGCCGTACTTGGCGTCCTCCTCGGCGTCGGTCTGGTCGCACTCCCGAAACCACGTGTCCAGCTCGGCGGTGATCCGGTCCACCTCCGGCTGCATCCGGTCGTAGCTCATGGCCGCATGCTTGCTGGCGTTCGCCTTCAGCTTGGTGCCGTCCACCGCCACGTGATCCAGCTTCACCAAGCCCTCCTCACGGCAGAGCAGCAGCACCTGCTGGAACAACCCTCCCAGCGCCGCCAGGTGGCGGAGCCGGAAGCTGTTGAGGGTTCGGAAGTCCGGCCGGTTGCCCGCCGCCAGCATCATGCAGCCAACGTCTCGCGTGGCCAGCCTCGCCAGCTTCCGGCAGCTGCGCGTGCCCACCGCGTAGGCGTACAGCCACAGCTTGGTCATCATCCGAGGGTGGTACGGCGGATAGCCGCGCAACTCCTCCTCGTACACCGCCTCGATCTCGGACAGGTCAAGCGCGTCGACGATGTCGCTGATGAAGTGGGCCATGTCCCCCTCGGGGACCCACTCCTGCACCGACGAAGGCAGCAGCAGCATCTGGTCGGGAGCGTAGGGGCGGAACGTCTTCGGCATCCCCAGATTGACTATATCAGCCGCTCCCCCCGCCAGCGGTTACCGGGACGGGCTGCTAGGTTGCGGAGGCGCCCCGACCTCGGCCGGCGGGGGCGGCGGTGATGGCGGCGTCCAGGACCTCCATCAGGTGCATGACCCGCACCCCGGGCGCGTGCCGGCGGGCTCCGGCGCGGAGCTGGACCAGGCAGGAGACGTTCTCGGTCACCAGCACGCCGGCGCCGGTTGCGACCACGTTCTCGAACTTGCGGGCGAGGATGGCGTCGCTGCGCCCGGGCTGGCCGGTGGCGTAGGTGCCCGGACCGCCGCAGCACATCGCGGCCTCCCGGAGCGGAGTGATCCGCAGCTCGGGGATGCGGGTCAGGAGAGCGCTCGCCACCCCGCGCGACGGCCCGTCGAGGGGGAGCGAGCAGGGCTCGTCGATGGTGACGTGCCAGGGCAGCGGTCCGAGTGGCGCCCGCCAGCCCACCCGTTCCAGGTGGACGCTGGCGAGCTCGGCGGCGCTCGCCACCCGCCGGGCGGCGTCGCCCAGCCGCGGGTCCCCGCCCAGGATGCTGTCGTAGCGGTGGAGATGCGCGCTGCAGCTCGCGACGTCGGAGACCAGGCCGTCGACGCCGAGCCCGGTCAGGGCGGTGACGGTCCGCTCGGCCATCTCCCGCAGCGCCCGCCGGTCGCCGAGGCTCTGCGCCGGAAGCCCGAAGCAGCCCAGGCGGGGCACCTCCAGCTCGAATCCGTTGGCCAGCAGCACCCGCATCGCCGCCTCGCTCGCCTCCGGGGCGACCAGGTTCTGGTAGCAGCAGAGCAGGAAGCCGAGCCGGCCGCGCGGCGGGGGGGTGACCGCGGGGAGGCGGGCCACCCTCTGATCGGCGCGGCGCCGGGGCAGCGGGCCGACCCTCTCCGCCATCGCTCCCACCGTGCCCATCCACCGCGTGATCCGGAGCCCGCGGGCGGCGGCGTGGAGGCCGGTCACCTGGGCGGCGCGCGAGAGCCGGTGGAGGGTGCGCGTGCCTCCGGGGCGGGGCAGGACGGTGCGCAGCAGCCAGCGCTGGCCGCGCGGGTACCCCTCCTGATCGTGGAGCTCCTGGCGGGCCCGGCTGACGATCTGCGCGGTCGGAACCCGGGGCGGGCAGGCCGCCACGCAGTTGTCGCAGGTGAGGCACGTCGAGAGCGGACCGTCGGCGATCTCGCGCAGCTCCAACCGGCCCTCGATCGCGTCCCGGATCAGGGCGACCCGGCCCCGCGCCGTCTCCCATTCCACCGGGTTGACCTGGTAGGTGGGGCAGACGGCCTGGCAGAGCGAGCACTTGTTGCAGCGGCTCAGGTCGTCGTATACGTCCGCCAGGAAGCGGGGAGACGAGGTCATCGCGAGCCCGGTGGGTGCGAGGTCATCGCCGGCCGGATTGTAGGCGCCCGCACGGGCCGGTCGGCCCCCCAGAGGTCGTACCGATGCCCCTGGCGGAGGGGTGGCAGGGGCGCACCGTGGAGTCGACGGCTGGAGCGAAGCTCCGCACCGCCAGGAGGTGTGGACATGAGCGGCAACAGCATGGGCAGCATGGTGGTCACCGCCTTCGTGGCGGGATCAGCGCCCCGAGCAGAGGAGGCACCGGATCCGCGCGGCCACGGCGGCAGGCGCGAGCGGGAGTGGACCGTCCGCGACGTGATGTCGACGCCGGTCATCCACGTCCCCCCCGACGCACCGGTCAAGGCGGTGGCGGAGCTGCTCCTCGCCGAGCGGGTGAGCGGGGTCCCGGTGGTCGATGGCCACGGGCACGTGGTGGGAGTCGTCTCCGAGGAGGACCTGCTCGCCAAGCAGATCGACCTGCCCGCGGGCGCCCACGTCCCCTGGCTCAGCGGCGGCCACTTCTCCCACGACTTCCGGCGCCGCCGCGAGGCGCTGACCGCCGAGGGGCTGATGAGCACCCCGGTGACCTGCGTGCACCCCGATACCACCCTCCGCCAGGCCGCCAAGACCATGTATCTCCGTCACCTCAAGCGGCTCCCCGTGGTCGACGGCGGCTCGCTGATCGGGATCGTGAGCCGGGCCGACCTGCTCCGGGTCTACCTGCTGCCCGATGAGCACCTTCGCCGGGACGCCGAGCACCTCCTCCACGGCGCCCTGGCCATGGGCGCCGCCGCGGTGACCGTGACCGTGCATGAGGGCGTGGTGATGCTGGAGGGCGAGGTGGCCACCCAGAGCCAGGCCGACCTCCTGGTCCGGCTGCTGGGCCGGCTCGACGGGGTGGTGGGGGTCGACCCGCGGCTTCACTGGCGCATCGACGACCGCGCTGCCTCCTCGGGCAGGCACCCCGCCCACCTCTGATCAGGTGCTCCGCCGGGCTTGACCGGACGCCCCGACGGGCTCCGCGGATCGCCGCCCGCGACAACCGGCCGGCGCGGGACTCGCGGCCGGTCCGTACACTTGTGCGGCGATGGACCTGCCCTACCACCTCGACCCCCTCGATGCGGCCGAACGGGCGCGGCTGGAGCCGTGGGTCAGCAACCTGGACTCCCCCGCATTCGTCCTGAATGGCCTCTCCCAGGTGACCGCGGCGGCGCTCTTCGCGCGCTACAGCCGGAGCCCGAAGAGCCTGCGCCGGCTCCTCCTCGACGAGTTCCTCGCGGATGACGCGGTCATGGGCGCCGGGGCACCCGCGAGGCCGGGAGGACGCGGGCAGGGCGCGGGCCACGCGCCTCTTCGGGAAGGTCATCGCCGAGTACGGGGACGATTCGGTCGCCCAGCTGGGGGGGATCCACCTGGCCTGCGAGCAGGTCAGCCAGCCCCTGGCCAAGGCGATCGAATGGGGCCGCCTCGCCGCCTACCTCGAGCAGTCGACCCGCTACATCCCCTACACCGATCTCCGCGACGGCCATTACCGCTACCACCGGGACCCGGAGCTGATGGCGTCGGCCCACGCCGGCACCTACACCGCCGCGATGGACGGGCTCTTCCTCGCCTACGTCGAGATGCTCCCGCTGCTCCACGCGCACCTTGCTCAGACCCTTCCCCGGGAGACCGACGCCAGGGCGCGGGACCGGGCCATCCGGGCGCTGGCGCTCGACCTGCTGCGCGGGCTGCTCCCCGCCGGGACGGTCAGCAACCTCGGGGTGTTCGCCTCGCCCCAGGCGCTGGAGCAGCTCGTGATGCGGCTGCGGGCCCATCCGCTGCCTGAGGCGCGGTCGTATGCGGAGCTGATCGACCGCGAGCTGCAGGTGGCCGTCCCCGAGCTGGTCACCCGGCTCGACCGCGCCGACCGCGGCGGGGCCTGGGTCGAGTACCTCCGCGAGACGGCGGCGGGATTGGGCCTGGAGGCGGAGCGGGCGATGGCGCGCGGGGGGAGCAGGGCCGCCTCGGCCGCACCGAACGGCAGCGTGGTGGGGGAGGGGCTCCCCCTGGGAGGCCTGGCGGACGGAGGTCAGGTCACCCTGCTCCGGTGGGACGCGGACGGCGAGGACCGGATCATGGCCGCGGCGCTCCTGCCCCACACCGCCGCCTCGGTGGCGGAGGTGGGCGCGGCGGTGCGCGAGCTCTCCGATCTGGAGCGGGACCGGCTCTTCGCGGCGGCGCTCGGCCGGCGGGGCAATCGGCGGCACCGCCCGGGGAGGGGCTTCGAGCACACCGACTACACCTTCGAGCTGGTGTCGGACTACGGGGCCTTCCGCGACCTCCAGCGCCACCGGCTGCTCACCATCCAATGGCAGGAGCTGACCCCGGCGCTGGGCTACCGGGTCCCGGACCAGGTGACGGCAGCCGGGCTGGAGGGGCGGTGGCGGCAGGCCGTGGAGGCGGCCGAGGCGGCCCGGGCGCTGATCCACCCCGACTTCCCCGAGCAGGCCCAGTACCTGGTGACCCTGGCCCACCGGGTGCGCTACGTCATCAAGCTCAACGCCCGGGAGGCGCTCCACCTGATCGAGCTGCGCACCTCCCCCCAGGGCCATCCCAACTACCGGCGGATCTGCCAGGAGATGCTGCACCAGATCGACGAGGTCGCCGGGCACCACCGGGTGGCGGCCGCGATGAGCTTCGTCGGGAGGGAGGACGTCCACCTGCCGCGGTACGCCGCCGAGGCGGGGCGCGACTGAGCCTCGAGGCGGGCCGGACGGGCGTCCCCGGGCTGCCGCATGGGCCGAAGGTCCCGGGCGCAGCGGGCCCGACGGTCATCTCCCGGCCACCGGTGTCGTATCATCGGTGTCGAACCACCGCCGGAGGGCGGGGCAGCCGATCCCAGAGGGACCCCCAATGATCACCGTCTCCGAAGCAGCCGCAGGGCAGCTCAAGGGGCTCATCGAGCAGCAGGAGCCCAAGGGTGAGGTCGGCCTTCGGGTCTTCATCCAGTCGGGCGGCTGCAGCGGCTTCTCATACGGGATGGGCCTGGACGACAGCCCGCCCCGGGAGGATGACGAGGTGGTCCGGCTCGACGGGCTGGCCGTCTACATCGACGAGTACTCGGCCCAGTACCTGGAGGGCGCCGAGATCGACTACGTCGACGCCCTCATGGGCGGCGGCTTCACGATCCACAACCCCAACGCGGTGCGGACGTGCAGCTGCGGGCACAGCTTCCAGACTGCCGACGGAGCCGGCGAGGCCCGCGCCTGCGGGCACTGAGCCCACTCGCCGGTTTCGCGGCGGTCGCCGGGTACCACCCGGGGGCGCGCTATCCTGTGCGGGCGACGCGGGAGTAGCTCAGTTGGTAGAGCGCTAGCCTTCCAAGCTGGATGTCGCGAGTTCGAGTCTCGTCTCCCGCTCCACAACTCCATCCCCAACTCGTTTCGAATACGCAACGAGGGTTGTGGAAAACCCCTATGGGGTGGCCATGATGGCTCCGGGAAAGTGGTCAGGAAAGACGCCAAGAGGGTCCTTGACGCACTTCCTCCCACTTCTTGCGTCAAGGAGCTGTCATGCCCCAGAAACCCGTCCGGCGCCGCGCCGGCAACGCCTACACGCCGCCCCCCGCTGACCGCAGTCAATGCGGCCCAGAAAGACCCGCGACCATTGCCCCAGCGAGCAGCATGAAACCCGCGACCTGGCACACCCTGCTCACCACGGAAGGGTGTCCACCTCCAACTCGACCATACCTCGTCACCTCAGCAACAAAGGCGTCCCTCAAACTCAGCAGGTTCAGCATTAAGACTAACCCGACGGTGCCGCAGACAAGTATCAAGCCGCCAACTATGTGGCCACCGACGACGGTCACTCCGAACTCCACAAGCATGACCACCGAGAGGATCAGCAAACGGTGTTGAGGACTCATACGTTTGTCACGACCGCCTAAGCCATTGAACGCTGGTGGTCGTGGTGCCCCACCACATTCCGGGCGTTCCACCAGACAGACCGACGGTGTCAGCGGTGACGCCGTGTGCCGAACTGAAGCTAAAAGTCGTTCCAAAGTAGACATCAAGGGTGTAGACCGACGCCGAGAACGGGCCCCCGTAGGCACTCAAGTTGTCCGTATTTCCGGCGAATACCGACACCCCTCCAGAGAAGATATAGGGTCCGTACCCATTGAACGTCGTTGTCAGAACTGCGGTCCCTTCGTCGCTGTAGACGACGCACTTCTGGACGCCTTTCACGTGAAACACCAAACTACCTGTGAGGTCGGAACAAAGACCTGATGCACCTTCCCCCTTTACCAACCTGACAACTCCGTATGCGGCGGCACACTGCCACGGACCAAGAGGCTGGACGCTGGCCGGACACCTTGGATCACACGATTGGAAGATGTCAATGCCACAATCACCAGTCGGATCCGTTGTGTTCACGGGATCCTCCTGCGCGTATGCGTACGGCTCCATGGTCGTTGCGACCTCAGGGTCGACAGTGAGGAACTGCCCGGTGCTGGAATCGTAATAGCGGGCCCGCAGGTAGTAGAGGCCGTTCTCGCTGTCCAGGTACTGGCCGGCGTACAGGAGGTGGTCCTGGACTGACCCGATGGTGGCGGTTAGGTTGCCATAGGGGTCGTAGGTGTCGGTGTCCTGCACGTTCCCCGAGGCGTCGGTCAGCGCCCGGGTGGACCCGAGGTCGTCGCTCGAGTAGTAATAGGCGTTGCCGGAGGGGAGGATCTCCTCGATCGGCGAGCCCGTCGGCCCGTAGACGTAGCTCGTGGTCCCCGCCCCGGTGGTCTCCTGGAGGAGCAGGGGCACCGTGCCGGTGTCGCTCCAACTGAAGGCGGTGGTGCTGCTCCCCGTCGCCTCGCCCATGCGCAACCCGTGGCCGTTGTAGGCGTAGGTCGTGGGGGTGCCACTCCCAGGCTGGTACTGGGTCAACTGGCCGGCGGCGTTGTAGCTGTAGGTGGCAGCGGCGCCGGTCGCCGGCATCGTGGCCGTCCGATCGCCATTGGCGTCGTAGGCGTAGGTGGTCGCGCCGGTGGGTGGCGAGGAGCAGGGGCTGCTCGATGACCCGGCCAGCGACCAGCACAGCTCGTCCTGGCTGTTGAAGGTCTGGGCCGTGCTGTTGTCGTTGACGAGGTTGCCGGCCAGGTCGTAGCCGTAGTCATACGACCCCGAGGGCGGGCTGGCGCAGGCCGTGGTGTTGCCGCTCGCCGCGTAACAGACCTGATTCTTGGCTGTGTAGTTGTATTCGCCAACCCCGGCCGGCTGGGACCCGTCCGCGGTCACTAGGTTGTCCCCGTTGCGGGTGTAGGCGGCTGCGAACACGGTGGACCCGCCCTGGGTCTTGTCCGAGATCGCCGAGATGTTGTTGTCACCATCATAGATGTAGGTACTGTCCACCCCGCTGGGCAGATCATCCTCCCCAAGGAGATTGCCATTCGCGTCATACGAGTAGACGGTGGACCCCGATGGCGGTGACGAGCAGCCGTTCCCCGAGATCGAGGTGCTCACGTCGGTCCAGCACACCTGATTGGCAGAGTTGAAGGCCTGGGAGACCACGATCCCACCGGTGGGGTAGGTGATCGAGGTCTGGTTCCCGTTCAGGTCGTAGCCGTACTGGACCTCGGCACCCGCTCCGTTGGTGGAGGTGAGCTCCTGCCCCTGGGCGTTGTAGCTCCAGGTGGAAGTGCCGGTCGGGTCGGTCATCGTCAGCACCCGGCCGTCCGGGTCGTACGTGAACACCGCGTAGGTACCCGAGGTGGGAGGCGACCCGCAGCTCGGGTTGCTCACCACGCCCTGGTAGGTCCAGCACAGCCGGTTGGCGGCGTTGTAGGCGTTGGTGATCGTCTGCCCGCTCGGCTTGGTCGTGGTCACCAGGTTGCCGTTGGCGTCGTACGTGTACACGGTCGCCTCCGCCGGTGGCGACGAGCAGCCGTTGCCCGAGCTGCCCAGGTAGGTCCAACACAGCTGGCCGGTGCCGCTGTAGGCGTTGGTGGTGACGTCTCCGCTCCCGTCGGTGGCCGTGAGCACATGCCCGTCGGCGTCGTAGGTCGTGATCGTCGCTCCTGGCGGTGGCGACTGGTAGTTCGACGGCTCCGCCGCCGCCCCCGTGTAAGTCCAGGCAAGCTGGTTCAGGGGGTTGTACGCATTGGTCGTGACGTTGCCGTCCCCATCCGTGACGGTGAGGAGATTCCCATTCGCGTCATACGTGTTGGTGGTCGTGTAGCCATCGGGGTCAGTGGTCGTGAGCAGGTGATTCTCGGCGTCGTACGTGTCGTTGCCATTGGCATCTGTGTCGCAGCGGCTCTCCCCACCTTTGGCGGGTCACTGGCTGTATGCGGCGTCGCCTCGCTCGTCGCATCGGGCGTCGCCGTGGCCCCGGTGGGAGCCGTGGTGCACGGGTCGCTGGATGGGCTGGAGCCGACCAGGGTCCAACAGAGCTCGGAGTCGGTTGCCCAGGATCTGGTTTTGCGAGGGATTCCACCTGTCTCCGACCAGGCGTGAAAGTCGGGGTGGCTGGATACCATGGTACCTTGACACTGACTGCGGCACCCCGTAGCATGGTGGTCATGGCTAGGACACTACGGCTCCAAGCGGACCAGGAGGATCTCCTGCGGGAGATGGCACGTGTCGACGGCATCCCTGTCAGCGACGAGATCCGGGAGGCCATCGAGGCCCACATTGAGCGTCGGCGCAAGGACGCCGCCTTTCAGGCGAGGCTCCACGCCTCTCTTGAGCGCCACCGCGAACTGCTCGAGACCTTGGCTGACCGCTGACCGGACGCGCGAGTGTCAGGCCAGTGGCAGTACCTCGAACTCGGCGACTTCCTACTCATCGCCGAGGCCGTTACGGGCATCCCGGCCGAGGCTCTGGGGAGCTCCGAGCGGGTCGTATCCCAGGCTGATTCCGCCCTGCACGTCCCCGGCTCCGGCTTCGGAGACTTTGAAGCTTACCCGGGGTTCGCCGAGAAGACGGCCGTCCTGTGCGCCAGGATCATCCAGAACCACCCACTCCCGGATGGAAACAAGCGGACCGCCTTCATGTGCATGGTCGAGTTCATTGAGCGCAACGGCGGCGTGCTGGACCTCGGGCCTACGGATACCGTCGAGGCCGTGGCGGATGTCCTTGTCGACCTGGCAGCTCATCGCCTCAGCGAGCAGGGATTCGTCGAGTGGGTGGTCCACCGACTCAGGCGATGAGCGCTTCGGACGCGGCCGGACCGGCCTAACGACAACAGGCCTTCTACGAGGAATCCCGGTCGAATCGCGAAGACCTGAATGAATGCGCTCAAACGCCCGTTTCCCGAGAATCCGAATACGAATCCGAGCACATTCCTTCCAAGCTGGATGTCGCGGGTTCGAAGTTCCGTCTCCCGCTCCATCGCGGCCTTCGTGCTAGCCGGCATCGTCCATGGCACGGAGGGCCTGTTGGCAAAGGTCGCGCAAGATTGGCAGCCCGTCGGCGGCCGGGAGATAGCTAGTGCAGCCCGGCTGAAATAGCTTTCGGTATGGCCTTGGCGAGAATCTCGTCGGAGGTCCTCACCCAGGCGAAGGGCTTCTTGTGGTCGTTCCACGCGTCGATGAAGCGGTGAACGGCGCTCTGGAGGGAGCCAACGCTGCGGAAAACGCCTCGCCGAATCGTCTTGCGTTGGAGGATCGAGAACCATGTCTCGACCTGATTCATCCAGCTCGCACTCGTCGGCGTGAAGTGGAGATGGAACCGAGGGTTGGCCTCCAGCCACTCCCGCACCACCGGGTGCTTGTGCGTCCGGTAGTTGTCGAGCACCATGTGGATCTCGATCTTGGGATAGCGCTTGGCGACCAATTGCAGGAAGGTGAGGAACTCCTGATGCCGGTGGCGTGCGTAGCAACGCCCGGTCACCTCTCCGGTGGCGATGTCGAGCGCCGCGAAAAGGGTGGCCGTCCCATGCCGGACGTAGTCGTGACTGCGTCGCTCCACCTGTCCCGGCCGCATCGGCAGCAGCGGTTGAGTTCGGTCCAGCGCCTGGATCTGACTCTTCTCATCAACGCACAGCACCACCGCCTTCTCCGGCGGGTGCAGATAGAGACCCACAACGTCGGTCACCTTGTCGGTGAGATCGGGGTCACTGCTGAACTTGAAGCCACGCGCTCGATGCGGCTGGAGCTTGTGGTCGCGCCAGACCCTCAGCACCGTGGTCGCACTGACGCCCACCCGATCTGCCACCGCGGCACTGCTCCAGTGGGTCTCGCCCGTGGGCGGCCGGCCCAGCGTCACGCTCACGATCCGGTTGATGGTCTTCTGGTCGTAGGTCGCCGGGCGCCCACGGCCGGGGGCATCTTCCTCCAGACCCGGAATGCCCGCCTCCGCGAAGCGGCCCCGCCAGAGCCGGACGGTTGGCTCCGACGTCTGGAGCACGCGCGCGATCTCGGCGGTCGCCACGCCGTCGGCTGCCTTGAGCACGATCTGGGCGCGCAGAACTTGCCGCTGGGGCAGGACCCGGCTCTTGGACCAGACGCTCAGAGCGGCTCGTTGGTCATCGCTGATGGGCAGGGGAGCGGCGGCATGGTTGGCCATGGAGGGAATCATCCTCCCTCACGGCTAATACCGCAAGCTATTTGCGCCGTGCTGCACTAGAGCTGGCTGTAGCCGAAGGCGATCCTCCCGGCTATGACGGCCCGGACCAGGCGGCGAAGGATGATGTCCCGGTCCCGCTCAGCACCTCTTAGGGGCGCCTCTCGGCACCTGTTCAACGTTAGTCCGCGCGAGTCGGACGACGCAAAGGTAGTCGCGGCCAAGAGCACAGCCTAAATCCACAGCTCGTCATAGGCACATGCGTGCCCCGGTGCACAGAAGGCACGCGGGGAACCCGCTGATGGCCCTTCCCTAGGACGCGGGCTTGTGTCTTGTCCACGGCTTCTGACGCATACCAGACGCCCCATGCACTTCGACTGCGAGAGGGACGAGCTGTCCATCCGCGGTACGGGCCACCAGTTCGAGTGTCGCACCGCACGCCTCAGCGTAGGCCCGCAGTGTGCGCTCATCGATCGTATGCTGGCGCTCGAGTTGGGAGACGGCTGGCTGGCTAATTCTCATGCGCCTCGCGATGTCAAGTTGACGGAGCCGGCGCAACGCGCTGAGCTTCCTTGGGGGAGGAGGTTGCTGAAGCCTAGCGACCTCAGCGTATACCTGATCGATGGCACTGTGAAGATCCTCAGAAGGCCAGAGCATGACGAGCCTCCGTTATCGAGCTTATATGTGTATTGGGAGTATTCCACCGTGGGGAGGCCCCTGTCAAGGTGAGAGGCGCCTTCTGTGTCGGCGCTGGCCAACCCCGGGGGCCTGGGGAAGCGTGGAACGGGCGTTCCCCTCAGTTGGTGGGGATCGCCTGGGTGAAGAGGAAGGCGACCGGCCCGATCCTCTATCACGAGCTGGCTGCCGCCATCCTGAGGGTGGCAACCGGGCCACCCGCCATCCGCCACGACGGGTAGGGGCTCGGCGACTTAGAGAGGGGCGATGGCGGCGGAGGAGCGCGGATCAGCCCGTGGAAACGGAAGGGGGCCTTGGGCGCTACCATCCCGGGCATGGCGTGGGTAGACCGGGATGCGGCCGTCCGGACAGCTGCCTTCGCCTGGCTCGCCGACCAGGTCCGGGTCCACGGAAGCGAGGTATTGCCGAGGGCGCTGCTGGCCGCTGGGTTCGACTACGAAGGGAGGCGGGTTCCCATTGTCGGACCGCAGGGGATCTTCAAGCCGGCGGCCCTCCCGGAGGTGCCGCTCAGCATCCTTACCGTCCCACCAGTAGAAGGGCGGGAGGCTCCCTACGAGGACGAATGGACGCCTGAGGGGCTGGTGTACCGCTACCGAGGCACGGATCCGAACCACCCGGACAACATCGGTCTCCGACGCGCCATGGAGCGTCAGGTGCCCCTGGTCTACTTGTACGGACTCGTGCCCGGCCAGTACATGGCCATCTGGCCGGTGTACGTGGTCGCAGACGACCCGGTGCTGCACGCCTTCACTGTCCAAGCCGACGACCCAGGCATCCTGCAGGGCGACCTCCTCCTCGAACTTCAGCGACGACGTCCGCCGCGCCTACGCGCTCCGCACCGTCCGCCAGCGGATGCACCAGCACAGCTTCCGACAGCGCGTGCTGCGCGCATATCAGACGACGTGCTCCGTCTGCCATCTCCGGCACGAGCAGCTTCTGGACGCGGCCCATATCCTCCCTGACGGACACCCCCAGGGAAGGCCTGTCGTACCGAACGGGCTGGCTCTCTGCAAGATCCATCATGCCGCCTTCGACGCCAACATCATGGGTATAAGGCCGGACTACTCGATCGAGATCCGAGCCGACGTGCTCGCTGAGACCGACGGTCCTATGCTCCTCTACGGCTTCCAAGGGGTTCACAACCAGCACATCCTCCTACCGCGCGCCGTTCCCCTCCGACCGTCGGTGGCGTTCCTGGAAGAGCGGTACGGTCTGTTCCGCAAGGCTGGGTGAGTGCTTGATGGCGGACATCTACGTCGGGGTCACAGACCGAGATTGGTACGAGAATCTGCGAGTTCTCCGAGCTCCAGAAGAGGTGAACTTCTGGCGTCCCAGTGCCGGTCCGTTTAGGGCTCTGGATCCCGGCGGCCTCTTCCTCTTCAAGCTGCACTACCCTGCTAACGCGATCGTCGGCGGCGGGGTCTTCGCTCATCACTCGGTCTATCCCTTGGACCTGACCTGGGATGCCTTCCACGAGCGCAACGGCGTCGACGGGCTCGACGGCATGGTGAAGCGCCTCGCTCGCTATCAGCCCGCACTGAGATCTCTCGACATGGTTGCCCGTCAGAAGTTCCAGATCGGCTGCCTGCTCATAGAGCAGCCCTTCTTCTTCTCCGAGGCCGACTGGTTTCCAGCCCCAGGCTGGCAGCCAAATATCGTGCGGGGGAAGGGATACTCGTTGGCGACCGCCGAGGGGCAGGACCTCCTTCGTCAGGTCCAAGAACGCCTCTCAGAGCCCGCCCGCCTGGCGACCGTTGCGTCTCCGGCCCCCCGGTATGGCGAGCCAGTGCTCGTTCGGCCGCGGCTCGGCCAGGGCAGTTTCCGGATCATGGTGACGGAGTTCGGCGAATCCGACCACCCAGTTCGGCTGAATCCGACCAGTCGTTTCGGCTGAATCCGACTACCCAGTTCGGGGTTTCCGACCACCTAGGGGAGGGCCTGGCGGCGGCGTGAAGTGAGGAGGGCTGACACCCTCTCTCGGACGGTCCACCAGACGTTCGAGGAGAGTGCCGATGCCCCGACCCCGATCCGCCATGCGCAAGATACGAGAGGTACTCCGCCTCAGCCAGGGGGAGGGACTGAGCCGGCGTCAGGTGGCCCGAGCGGCGGGGGTGCCCCCGACGACGGTGGCCGACTACCTGGGCCGGATCGCTGCCGCCGGCCTGAGCTGGCCGCTGCCCGACGACGTGGACGACGCCGACCTGGAGCGGCGGCTGTTCACCCGCGGCGACTTCCCGCCCCAGAGCCAGCGGCCGATGCCGGACTGGGCCGCGGTCCACCGCGAGCTGCGGCGGCCGTCGGTGACCCTGCAGCTGCTCTGGATGGAGCACAAGGAGGCCCATCCCGACGGCCACCAGTACACCCAGTTCGTGCACCACTACCGGGAGTGGGCGCGTCACCTCGACCTCGTCCTCCGCCAGGAGCACCACGCCGGCGAGAAGCTGTTCCTCGACTTCGCCGGGGAGACGATCGCGGTGGTCGACCCCGAGACCGGGGTGGAGGACCCGTGGGAGCTGTTCGTCGGCGTGCTGGGCGCCTCCAACTTCACCTACGCCGAGGCGCTGCCGTCCCAGGAGCTGCCCCAGTGGATCGCCGCCCACGTGCGCTGCTTCCAGTTCCTGGGCGGCTGTCCGAAGATCCTGGTCCCCGACAACCTGAGGAGCGCGGTCACCCAGGCCCATCGCTACGAGCCGCTGCTCAACCGCACCTACGAGGAGCTGGCCACCCACTACGGGTGCGCGGTGATCCCGGCCCGGCCGCGCAAGCCGCGGGACAAGGCCAAGGTGGAGGCGGGCGTGCTGATGGTGGAGCGCTGGATCCTGGCCACCTTGCGCCACCAGACCTTCTTCTCCGGGGTGGCGCTCAATGACGCCATCCGCGAGCGCCTCGAGCGGCTCAACGACCGGCCCTTCAAGAAGCTCGACGGGTGTCGGCGCAGCCTCTTCGAGGAACTCGACAAGCCGGCGCTGCGGCCGCTGCCGGAGCGCCCCTATGAGTACGGGATCTGGAAGCGGGGCAAGGTCAACATCGACTACCACGTCGAGGTCGACCACCACTACTACTCGGTCCCGTACCAGCTGGTGGGTCAGCTGTACGAGGCGAGGCTGACGGCGTCGACGGTCGAGATGTTCGTCCGGGGCCGGCGGGTGGCCAGCCATCCGCGCAGCTTCCGGCGCGGCGGCTTCACGACGGTGGCGGAGCACATGCCCGCCTCCCACCGCCGCCACCTGGAGTGGACGCCGAGCCGGATTGAGCGCTGGGCGGAGGCGACAGGCCCGCAGACGGCGGCGCTGGCGGCCGGCATCCTGCGCTCGCGGCCCCATCCCGAGCAGGGCTTCCGCTCCTGCCTGGGGGTGCTGCGCCTGGGCAAGCGCTACGGCCCCGAGCGACTGGAGGCCGCCTGCGCCCGGGCGGTGGCGATCGGGGCCTTCAGCTACCGCAGCGTCGACTCCATCCTGCGCACCGGTCTCGACCGCCAGCCCGCATTCCCGCCCCCCAGCAGCAACGGCCACGGTCACCACGCCAACGTCCGCGGCCCCGCCTACTACCAGTGACGAGGAGGCTCACCATGCTCATCACCCCGACCCTGGACAAGCTCCACACCCTCAACCTGATGGGCATGGCCCGCGCCCTCAGCGAGCAGCTGGAGGGCACCGAGTATCAGGCGCTCAGCTTCGAGGAGCGGCTGGGGCTGCTCGTCGACCGCGAGGCCCAGGACCGCGACAACCGACGCGTCGAGCGCAACCTCAAGGTCGCCAAGCTGCGCTCCACGGCCTGCGTCGAGGACATCAACTTCCGCCACCCGCGCGGTCTCGACCGTTCTCAGGTGCTCAGCCTGGCCGGCGCCCAGTGGGTGGACGGCCACCAGAACGTCCTCATCGTCGGACCCACCGGCTGCGGGAAGTCGTTCCTCGCCTGCGCTCTGGCCCAGGCCGCCGTGCGTGCCGGCCGCACCGCCCTCTATCACCGGGTGCCGCGGCTGCTCTCCGACCTGGCCCTGGCCCGCCTGGACGGGCGCTGGTCACGGCTGCTCGCCGCCCTCGCCAAGGTCGACGTCCTGGTCCTCGACGATCTCGCCCTGCGGCCGCTGACGACCGACCAGGCGGCGGACCTGCTCGAGGTCATCGAGGACCGCAACCAGCGCCGCTCCACCATCGTCACCAGCCAGCTGCCCATCGCCGGCTGGCACGACGCCCTGGGGGAGCCCACCCTCGCCGACGCCACCCTCGACCGGCTGCTCCACAACGCCCACCGCGTCGAGCTCCGCGGCGACTCGCTGCGACGGCGTCACGACCCCTCCGAGCCGCAGCTCACCGCCTCAGACGGTTCAGCTGCTCCAGTCGATGCGGTGCCCGCCGGACAGCGACCCGCTGGGAGTCCCTCCACGGCCCGATGACCATCGCCCGCGACCCTCATGACCTGGCCGCTGGCTCTCCGGAGCCCGGGCCTGGCACACTGCATACCACCAACCCGACGTTCCTGAAGGAGGTGAGCACAGGGGAAGGTTCCTGACCGCGCTGCCGCTGGGGTGACAGCTCCGTCAGGTGGTCGGATTCACCGAAACAGGTGATCGGATTCAACCGAAATGCCTGGTCGGATTCCGCCGAAACAAGTGGTCGGATTCAACCGAAACGGGTGATCGCTTTCACCCGAAATCCGCACCCCGGCGGATGATCTCGACGAACTCGTCGACCTCGTCCGGTGTCACCAGATCACGAAACTTCGGGCGGCGAAGGACGCCTTCCAGCTCCTCGATCAGATGGGGGCAGACCACCAACTCGAACTCGCCGCTGAGCCAGAGGAGGTAGAGGCGAGCCGGCGTGCCGCGGGGGGAGAGGAGGGCGGAAATGAGCACGCCGGGGTCGAGGACGACCCGGAGAGCCCTAGCCGGCGGTGCCGCCACCGGCCTCCCGACGCATCGCTCGGAGCTCACCGTAGGCGAGCGCTGCCGCTCCTTCGTCCGTGAGCTGGCTTCGCTCCCAGACCCGTTCGACCGCGGCTAGACCAAGGAAACTGCGCAGCGCAGCGTTCACGATCTCGTACTCGTGCTGACCCGTGCGGGCTGCGAACACCCTCGAGGCGCGCAAGACGTCCTCATCGAGATAAACGGTGGTCTTGCGTCGAGCCATCGCCATGAGCCCCATCTTGACGGCTTGACGTGTACACGTCAAGACTGCCGCCGTCAGGTCTGCCGAGTCCACCCCTGCGGGGTCGGGGCGCTTGAGAGCGTTTAGATCGACGTTCCCGAGGCGATCCTCGAGTGCCGACGACTTCGGGTTCGGGGCCGTCTGATCTGGTACGAGGGCCAGCGACTACCAGAGTGCGAGCGGCGCGAGAGCAAGCACGCGGGCGGCAAGAACGAGATCGCCAATCCGGACCCGCTCGTTCGTCCGGTGCATAAGTGCGGTGTCACCCGGACCAAACAGCACTGTGGGAACCGCTGTGGGTGGCTGAAGAATCGATGCGTCCGTGAAGAAGCTGACCCCCCGCGGCGAACACATCCTGCCTGACACACTTGCCATGACGTTCCGGAATGCGTCAACGAGCGGCGCCTCGGGCGGAGTTTGGACAGCCGACCGCTCGCACGACACATCGATGTGCACATCTATATCCGGCTCTGCGTCGTTGAAGTGCCGGATCGCAGTCGTGAAGCGTTCCACGAGGTCGTCGTCCATCTGCCCGGGAACCGGAAATTGTCAACCCCCTTGGGACACATCGGGCCGGGTAATTACTGAGCAAGTGGTCCCTCCGGCTGGGGTGGGTTGATCCAGACGGCGGTGGGCAACGACGGCGGCCGAGGCATCGCCCGGACGAAGCGCTCTGGGTGAGCGGCGTAGGCAGTCGCGAGGACCACCGTGCGGTGCTCACGGATCGCGCCGGCGCCTCCGTAGTGGACGGAGGCGGGCGTGTGCAACCCCAGCCCGGAGTGCCGGTGCTCGTCGTTGTACCAGCCGAAGAACGGCTGCCCAAACGCTCGGGCGTCCTGGATGCATCCGAAGCGGTCGGGAAAGTCCGGTCGGTACTTCATCGTCTTGAACTGCGACTCCGAGAACGGGTTGTCGTTGGAGACGTGGGGTCGCGAATGCGATTTCGTGACGCCCAGGTCGGCGAGCAGGAACGCCACGGGCTTTGACTTCATGGAGGAGCCGCGGTCGGCGTGGAGGGTCAACTGGCCGCGCGCGATTCCCTGCTTGGCCAGCGTCTGGCCGATGAGCTTCTCGGCGAGGACGGCGGACTCGCGATGGGCGACCATCCAGCCGACGACGTAGCGGCTGAACACGTCGAGGATGACGTAGAGGTAGTAGTACGTCCACTTCTGTGGACCGAACAGTTTCGTGATGTCCCAGGACCACAGCTCGTTGGGTTTGGTGGCCAGGAGCTCAGGCTTGGCGTAGTTTGGACGGCGCAGCTGGTCACGACGCTCGCGGACTTCACCGTTGGCCGCCAGCAGGCGGTACATCGTGCTTTGCGAGGCCAGGTATCTCCCTTCGTCGAGCAGCGTGGCGTACACCTGGGCCGGCGAGTCGTCCATGAAGCGTTCGGAACGGAGTTCGTCAAGCACTGCCGTTCGCTCCGCGCCGGAGAGGGCCCGGTGTGATCCCCTGGGTGGCTTGAGGGTGGCCTTCACCGGTCGTGGCGATCGCCGCCGGTACACGCTGGAGCGGCTTGCGTTCAATGCACGGCATGCGGCCGCGGTGCCCACCGCCGGCGTCAGCTCGGTCACCGATGCATCGATCACGAGGTTGTCCCTGGCTCTGCACTCTCGAGGGCGATCCCCAAGAGCGCCGAGACGTTTTTTTGAACGTCAACCACCATCCTGGTGGCAGCCAGCTCCTTGGTGAGTTTGGCGTTCTCCTTGCGCAGGTGGGCGAGTTCGGTCTCCGCTGCCGGCGTTGGTTTGCGGCCCCGCTTCTGGTCCGGTGCCGCCAGCCCATCGGCCTTACGCCGACGGCGCCAATCGGTGAGCAGCGACGAGTACAAGCCCTCACGGCGCAGCAGCGCGCCCAGCTCGCCCTTGCGTGTGCAGGCGTCCGCCTGGCGGAGAACGGATGTCCGGTACTCGGCGGTGAAATGCCGCCGCTGGGGCCGCTCAAGAACCTCTGGATCAGGCTGCGGCGGGTCGCCGGAAGGCGGTCGCGTCGGAGAGATCTCCGTGGTCATCGTGTGCTCCCTGGTGAGCCCTCAAGGTGTGTAATTGAAGGAGGAGAGGTGTCCCAAGGAGTTTGACACAGAGGGAACCGTTCGAATGTCGAAATCGACCCAGCACCTGTCAGGAACGATGTTGATGGCTGATCCACCCGAAATGACAGTCGGGGCCGACGTGGCGGGGGACAGAAGTTCATGTCGAGGGCCCCCGACGTCCACCCTTGCCAGTAGGGGCAGTAACCGTGTCATCGCAAGCACGGCGTTCCGTCCGAGTTCTGGTTGCGACGCGTGCGCCGCGACCCCACAAGCCGTGACCCGGAGACGCAGGCATCCCTTGTGAGCTGTGACGAGCTCCAGGTCCGTTGGCTCGCCTACGACCAGCCATGCCACGTCGGCCATACCGCCGGTCGCAAGGAGGTGGCGCGACCCGATGCAGTCGACCTCCTCGCCGACCACCGTTGCAAGGACGATGTCGCCGGGACGACGAATGCCCATCCGGTTCAGAGTAGCGAGCGCGCCGAGCATTGCGGCGATGCCCCCCTTCATGTCCACGGAACCACGCCCCCAAATCTCGCCTTCGACGACCGCGGCTCCGAATGGGGGGTGGTCCCATGACAAGTCGCCGATCACCACCGTGTCGAGGTGTCCGCAGTACAGGAGTTTGCGGGGGTCAGAACCATCGCCCGGGAGGCATATCGTGACGTTGCTTCTACCCTCGGCCACCTTCACCAGTTCCACCCTCAGGCCTGCCTCTTGAGCGATGCCCTCCAGGATCATTGCCGCGTTGTGCTCGCGGCCCGGTGGGTTTGTCGAATCCACCTGCACCAGGCGCTGCGTGATGTCCACGAGCTCTGCACGATCGACCGCATCCTGGATGCGGGCGGTCAGCCTATCGTTGACGTCGGTCACGGATGCGATGATAGTGCTCGTTGGCGAGGTGACGAAAGAGGCGTCCGATTTGGCCAAAGGCCCAGCGCCCCCCGGCGTCGAGCCCTCGCCGAAGCCATCTACAGGCACCTTGACGAACTGACGACGGCCCCGACGCCGAGATTCGGACGTTGCACAGTATTGGCCCGAGCGCCATGGGCTGATCCACTCGGCGCTCGCGGCCCGGGGCGGTCCCTTCTCAACTCGGCGAACTCAGAGTGGCCGTGGATACCAAGACGCGACCGGCCTGGCGTCAGAGCGACACCTCGAGGCCCTCATCGGCGATGAGCACCCCACCGCCGAATGCCTCGCCGGCCTCGGACCGCGACCGCTCCCGGTCGTTGCCGGTCCTCTTCCTTCGTCCCAGACGACGTCGTGTCCGCTCGACCGAGCCGATGAGGTCTCGCGGGTGCTCTCGGGCGGCCCGGATGACGCCGAACTCGCCAGGGCTCGCTAGCGCAACGGTCGAAAGAACCGCCTGATCACGTTGGCGAGGATCTCCGGCTCCGCCACCGCTGGAAAGTGACCCCCGACCGGATGCTCAGCCCAATCGCTGACGTTGTAGAACCGCTCGGCGAGCTCACGTGGTGGCTTGGGAAACGGTACGCGCTCGCCACCGAAGACCGTGACCGACGTTGGTACCGGGGAGGGATTGCCGGCCGGCAACGCGCCGTTGCCATGCTGGTAAGCCCAATAGGGCAAGAGGGACGTCGCGATCGTGTTGGTCGCCCAGTACAGGGTGAGCGTGGACAGCAGAAGATCTCGGTCAAACGCGGGGGCTCCGTCGGCCCGCTCGCTGCTCCAGGCGACGACCTTCTCGCCGATCCACGCCGCGAGCCCGACGGGACTGTCGGCGAGGGCGGCGGCCAGAGTCGCGGGCTTGGTCGCGTGCTCGTGCATGTAGCCACCCTCTTCGACCGCCCACCTGCCCACGGCCTCGGCGAAGCGCTCCTCGCCCGCTGAGCGCCGATCGGCGGTGACAGCCAGGCCCGGCGTGGCGAGATGGATGCCGGTGAGGCTGTTGGGATGGTCACGCGCCAACCAGCCGGTCACGCCGGCCCCGAGGTCGCTTCCGTGAGCGCCGTAGCGTTCGTAGCCGAACCCGTCGACCATGAGCCGATGCCAGATCCTCGCCACCTCACGAGCCGTGCGACCCGCGTGGGGCGGCGGCCCGCTGAACCCGAATCCGGGGAGTGACGGGATGATCAACGTGAACGCGTCAGCCGGGTCGCCCGAGTGCGCCTCAGGCTCGGTGAGCAGTGGGATCAGCTTCAGGTATTCGAGAAAGGATCCTGGCCATCCGTGCGTGAGCAACAGCGGCAGGGGCTGTGCCCCTGAACCCTCGACTCGGATGACGTGGACATGCTGATCGCCGACCTGCGCTCGGTAATGGGCGAGCGCGTCGAGCCGTGCTTGCAGTGGATGGATGTCGAACCGGTACCAGTCGTCGAGCAACTCGGCGGTCCAGGCGCTGGGTGCTCCACGCTCCCAGCCCTGACCGAGGTCCGGTGCCCTCCTGGAGCGGCTCAGGCGAAACCGCAGGTCCTCGATGGTGCCGAGTTCGAAGCCGACCGACACCTCCTCGACGCGTAGCTCGTTGGCACCCATGCCAGTCATTATGCGACCGCCCTAGTCGAACCCCCAGCGGTGGCCCAAGACAGCGGGTCTCAGGCGGTGTGTCCGGCGGATGCACCAGAGGTACAGCAGGGCACGACCCTCAGCGCGTGGCTCTATCGAGAAGCGGTTGGTGGCTGTCAGCTGGCGCCGAAGCTGCGCCAAGGGCGAGGCCGGCGACGCAGCGCTGGACGAATCGGCGCAGGAGTCTCTTCAGCAGCCACCCCATCCCCGGGACCCTGGCGGTGAACTGTTCGCGCCATGTGATCTGGGTCCCGTCGGCCAGCTCGGTGAGATCAACGTCCGCGCGATGGTCGCGCAGAGGAAGGCCGGACAGGGCTGTGTAGCTCAGGCGGCGGTCCACGTCGAGTTCGACCAGAAGTTCCCGGCTGTGCACGGTGCCAGTGCGAAAGACGCGGATGGCACCCAGGCTCTCGCCGCCCTCGGAGCCCTCGCGTTCGAGGGTGAATGAGTCGATCGGGGACCAGCGAGGCCAGCTGGCCCCATCCCTGAGCAGCCGGTAGACGGTCGAAGGGGGCGCGGATGTCCGCGCCTGTACGGAGAAGTCGCAGTGTCGCGTCATCTGATTGACCTCCCAGCGTCCGACACTGTACCAAATGGGACACTTCTCGGCGATGGTAGCAGAGGGAACGAAAGGAGGGGCGCGGGAGCGGCTCTTGCAAGCGGTCCTCTCCCACCTTCAGGTCCGCGGGGTCACCGATCTCAGCCTGCGCGAGCTGGCAGTGGCCCTGGGCACGAGCCACCGGATGCTCATCTACCACTTCGGGTCCGGGGAGGGGCTGATGGTGGCGGTCGTCCAGGCCGTGGAGGCTGAGCAGCGGGCGTTCCTGGAGCAGCTGGTGGAGGACCGCCAGCAGTCTCCCGCCGCAATGATCCTGAGCATGTGGCGGCGCCTCGCCGACCCTGGTCTCGCCGGGCGCGAGCGGCTCTTCTTCGAGCTCTACGGTCAAGCCCTGCAGGGGCGCCGAGGCACGGAGGGTCTCTTGGACCGCATCGTCGACGCGTGGGTTGAGGTGATCGTCAGGCAGGCCACGACACGAGGTCTGCCGCAGGCGCAGGCGCGGATCGACGCTCGCCTCGGAGTGGCCGTCACGCGCGGGCTGCTGCTCGATCTGCTGGCCACCGGCGACCGCGCTCCGGTCGACGAAGCTCTCGAGAGATTCGCTTCGTTCTATGAGCAATGGGCTCCTCTCGCCATCGCTCACGACACACCGGCTGAGCCTTCAGTCCGGGATGGGCTCGCCGGCAGTCTCGACGCCTCCGACGCGATTCGCTGACACCGTGCCGCCACCGAGGCGGCGAGCATCAGTGCGGTGGCCGCCAGCCGGGGTCGCGACCGAAGAGCGCGATGAGCCGCCTCTGGGGGTCGGCGTTCTCTGGCACCGGAACCGGAGGAGCGAAGAGGCCGCTCGCCTTCATGCCCTTCAAGTCGGGTAGGGTGTTCTCGTATACGGCCTCGGCCAGCTCGGGATCGAAGCGCACGAGGGCCCCGGTGGCGGATCCGAGATCCCAGGAATGGATGAGCTCGTCGGCCCCCACCTGCCGGAGATAGGCGTCGTTGCTCACGTCGGCATAGGAGAGATGTGCGATGGCGACGGGGTCGCAGCGGTCGACGGCGATGAGCGCGGCGTCCGCAGCCCGCCGCCAGCTCGCCACAAGGTCGCCACCGACGAGGTCACCGTCGTAGCGGTCGCCGACCTCGGCGATGGTCGCTCCCCTGGTCAGGTCGGGAATCCAGCTGAGCTCGTAGAGCATGTGGCTCGCCAGGGCCCGCACATCCCACTCCCTGCAGGGCGTGGCCAGGCCGAGCTGGGAGGGGCGGACACCCCCGACGAGCGCCGTTGCCTGCTCGAGAGCTCGGCGGAAGAGCTGCGCACCATCCATGCTCGAGGACAAGTTTGCCACCCCACGACCCCCCCCGAACGCCTGTCGGTGTCGGCCGGCGAGAGGCGGCGGCCTTCGACCGGACTGCTCGGGCCGCTGCTCCGCGCAGGCGCCAGGGTTGGGCTCTGGCTATAGGCAGGCGCCGGGAGAGGCGGAGCCCCCGGCACACTGCTGCACAATCGTGTGCGATGGCGACTGGAGCGGACAGGAGGCGCGGGGATGAGCGAGGCGAACGGTCAGGTTCTTGACTATGACGTCGTTGTGATCGGTGCAGGGCCTGCGGGTGAGAACGTCGCCGGTCGATGTGCCGACCACGGCATGAGCACTGCCATCGTCGAGCGTGAACTGGTGGGAGGTGAGTGCTCGTACTGGGGATGCATCCCCAGTAAGACGCTGCTCCGTCCCGGCGATGCGCTGGCGGCGACCCGGCGCGTGCCCGGTGCCCGCGAGGCGGTCCAGGGAGCCATCGACCTGGAGCAGGTGTTTGCACGCCGCGACTACATGACGTCCGACTGGCACGACGGCGGGCAGCTGCCGTGGCTGGCCTCGAAGCTCATCGTCCTGCATCGCGGCAACGGGCACCTCGCCGGCGAGCGGCGCGTCGATGTGTCGGGGTCTGATGGCGTCATGCTGTCACTGCGCGCGCGCACTGCAGTGGTGTTGGCGACGGGGACGCGCGCCGCGTTGCCACCGGTGCCCGGGCTGGACGGGGTGGGCCCGTGGACGAACCGTGAGGCGACCGAGACGCACACCGTTCCGCGCCGCCTGCTCGTGCTCGGCGGCGGGGCCGTGGGTTGCGAGATGGCCCAGTGCTTTCGGCGCCTCGGCAGCCAGGAGGTGACCGTGCTGGAGGGCGCGCAGCGTTTGCTCGCCCGCGAGGAGCCGTTTGCGGGTGACGAGGTGTGCGCGGCGTTCGAGGCGGAGGGCATTCGCGTGTTGCTCGGTGCTCGACTGACGTCGGTGCGCCGCGATGAATCGGGCGCCGTCATCGCGAGGCTGGGCGATGGTAGCGAGGTGGTCGGCGACGAGATCCTGGTCGCCACCGGCCGTGTGCCGGCCACGGCGTCGCTCGGTCTCGACAAGGTGGGCCTGGAGCCCGGGCGCTACGTGGAGGTGGACGATGCACTGCGCGCCACCGGTGTTGCGGGTGGCTGGTTGTACGCGGTGGGTGACTGCAACGGGCTTGCACTGCTGACGCACATGGGCAAGTACCAGGCGCGGATCGCGGGCGACGTCATCGCCGGCAAGGACGCGCGTGATCGTGCCAGCCGCGACGTTGTGACCCGCGTCACGTTCACCGACCCGCAGGTGTGTGCGGTCGGCCCCACCGAGGCGCAGGCGCGCGAACGCGGCATCGATGTCCGGGCGGTGCGCTTTCCCACCGGCGACGTTTCAGGCGCATCCACGCAAGGTGAGGGCATCAGAGGAACGTCGCAGATCCTGGTGGACGAGTTCGGCGCGTGATCGTTGGCGCCACGTTCACGGGGCCGGCGACGCAGGAGTTGCTGCACGCGGCCACCGTTGCCATAGCGGGCCGCGTGCCGGTCGACTTACTCTGGCACGCGGTGCCGTCGTTTCCCACTGTCAGCGAGGTGTGGCTACGTCTGCTCGAGGCGTACGGCTTGTAGGCGGCGCGGTGGATCGCGAGCCGCCGGTCCCGGGCCGCTCAGCCGAAGGTGAAGTCGTATGCCTCGAGCCCCGGTGAGGCGGTGAGGAGGAGCAGGCCCGTCTGCTCAGACTGGCCCGACACCAGCGTGTACAGGCGGGGGACGCCGGAGACGTCGATCGTCGCCAGGGCACTCCCGGCGAGTGTGAGGGAGAGGGTGCCGCTGCCGCCGACGACGAGGTAGACGTCCTTGGCCTCGAAGTCCAGCTCGAGGCGCGCATCCGCACCGGAGGTTGACTCCTCGGAGCCGATCGTCCACGTCCCCGAGAGGCCGTACTCGCCGGCCACAATGGAGCTGGGGAACGAATACGTTGCCGGGGCGTCGTCCTGGATGGAGGTGGCTCCGACCAGGTACTGGAGCCGGCTGTAGCCGAGATAGGTCTCGGGGCTGATGAGCTCGGTCGGGGTGAGGTCCGGAACGGCGGTTGTGGGCGGCAACTGCAGGCGCGGGTCGGCGGCGACGAGGAGCTGGCGGATGGCGGTCTCGGTCCGACCGTACTGCCCTTCGCCGAAGCTCTCGTACCGCACCTCGCCCGACGCGTCGACGAGGTAGTCAGCCGGCCAGTACTCGTTGTCGTACGCGTTCCAGGTGTCGTAGCTGTTGTCGACGGCGACCGGGTAGGTGATGCCGAACTGTTGCACCGCGCTCCGCACGTTGGAGACGACATGCTCGAAGGCGAACTCCGGGGTGTGCACCCCGACGACCACCAGACCGTCGGCGCGGTAGCGCTGGTACCACGCCTCGACATGAGGTAGGCTCCTCTGGCAGTTGATGCAGGAGTAGGTCCAGAAGTCGATGAGGACCACCTTGCCGCGCAGTGACTTGACGGTGAGCGGCGCCCCACCGGCTGTGTTCAACCAGGCGGCGATGCCCTGGAAGTTGGGGGCCGCAAAGCAATCCTGCAGGGTGGCGGACCTGGTGCAGCTCACCAGCGAGGCACTGCCGCCCCGGGTGAGGCTCTGGAGCTGGCTCTGCACGGACTTGCCGCCCTCCACGCTGCTCTGGAGCGCGCTGGTGTACCCGGGGACGTCCTGCTGCAACCCGTCGGTGAGATTGAGCCCGATGGCGAGGGTCATGAGGAGGAGGACGGCTCCGCCGCCGATTCGCATCCCCCGCGCCCTGTCGCGCAGCGCCCGGACGCGATCGATGACAGCGTCCCCGGCCAGCGCGACGGCGAGCAGGGGGATGCCGGCTCCGGCCGCGAAGGCGAGCGTGAGCAGCAGGCCGGCGAAGCTCAGGTGGTTGGTGGCTCCGATCACCGAGATGGCGGCGAGGATGGGGCCGGCGCAGGGGACGAAGACCGCGCCCAGGCCCAGGCCCAGGACGAATCCGCCCCGCGAGGTCGCCGGCTGGGGGGCGTGGAGGCGGAGGAAGGGGCGCTCGAGGATCCTCTCGATCGCCGGTACGAGCAGGCTGAGGCCGAAGACGCCGAGGACCACAAGGCCCGCGTCGCGCAGCAGGTCCTGGGGGAGCCTGAGGGCGCTGAGCACGGTGGTGCCGAGGAGGGTGATGAAGCTGAAGCTCACCACCAGGCCGACCACCACGGCGACGGAGCGCCACCGCCGTGAGGCCGGTGCCGTGCCCGTGGCTCCCGCCACCAGGACCATGGGCAGCACCGGCAGGATGCAGGGCGAGATGCCGGTGATGAGTTCCGCGACGAAGCCGACGACGAGGAGGCTGATCATCACGTTCCGCGAGTTCAGCTTACCCACGGCCTCCGTGCAGCCGGCCGCGCGAATGGGCACCACTCACCTCGGTAGAGGTCAGGGCGGCGGGATCCGTCACCAGCGCCGCGGTGAGGGTCGTGGTCCGGCCCGGCGCCTCCGGGCGTTCAGACATCGCGCGACGACCTCCAATCTCGAAACGAATCCATGAGCCGCTGACGCATGGCGGGGTCGAGATCTGCACCCGCAGCTCCGCCGGCGGCCAGAATCGTCTCGCGCATCTGGTCCAGGTAGGCGCGACAACCGCCACAACCGTCAAGGTGCGCCTCGAACCGATGCCGATCGTCCGCCGAGAGGGCGCCCTCGAGGTAGTCGGTGACGAGCTCGACCAGCTCCTGGCAGGTGAGCTCTCCACCGTCCGACACGGCGGGAGCCGCGCGGCGCCGTCGTCCGCGAGCGATCCGACCCAAGGGATCTTTCCAGGTCATCTGCTCTCACAGTCTGTGGTCATGGGGCATCCGTTACATCCGAGAAGTAGGCCTCGAGGGCGGCCCGAACCCTTGATCGCGCTCGATGGAGGAGCAGGCGTTGATTCCCCTCGCTGATTCCGAGTGCGGAGCAGGTGTGAGTGGAACCCAGGTCCTCAATGTCGCGCATGGTGATCGTGAGGCGCTGGTTCGCCGGCAGAGCGGCGATGGCCCTGTCGACAACGGCCCGGGCCTCCTTCGAGAGCAGGCGCTCCTCGGGGCGATCCCACGCCTGCGGAGCGATGGACCACTTGCCCCGATTGGGACCCTGATCGTGGAATCGCTCCGGACCGACGGCCGGAGCCAGCTCGCCGTCGCCGAGGTCGGAGAAGGTGATGGTGCGTCCCTCGTGCTGGGCCGCCGTCTTCGCCTTGTTGACCAGGATCCGGCAGATCCAGGTCTTGAGCGATGACCTCTCCTCGAATCGATCGATGCCCTGAAGCACCGCGATCCAGGTCTCCTGAACGACATCGGCGGCGACTTCTTCGTCACTCAGATACATCGAGGCCAGCCGGAGAAGAGTGGCGCTGTGGCGGTCGACCAGGGTGCGATAGGCGGCCTCGTCGCCCCTGCGCAGGGCTTCGATCAGGTCGGCGTCGCCGGCCCGCCCGCCCTCGGCGGCAGGGGCGGGGTCGGCGTTGCTGGCCCGGTCCACCGGCAACATGGTGACGATCTCGCCTCCTCATTCGAATTGGGGACGCGGCGGGCCGTCCTCCCCACCGGTGGCGCGTCTGCCGGGATCGAGGCACATTCTGGCGCATCGGGATGTGCGGCCTTGTCCGGTGTAACGAATCGGGCGGATCCCGAGACTAGCTAGAACCAGCCCCGCGCCTGAGCACCTGGAGACCAATCATGAGAATCGATCCGACCACCACCGTCACCCCACAGCGCTCCGAGAAGGACTGGCACCAGCAACTGACGCCAGAGCAGTTCCACATCCTTCGCGAGAAGGGGACCGAGCGCGCCTTCACCGGCCAGTACTGGAACGTGCACGACGATGGCTCGTATCACTGTGCGGGGTGCGGTGCGCTGCTCTTCGACTCCGGTGCCAAATTCGATTCCGGCACGGGATGGCCGAGCTTCACCGCGCCCGCGGTCGCGGACGCCGTGGCACTCCACGAGGACAACGGCTTCCTCATGCACCGCACCGAGGTTGTGTGCCGGGCGTGCGGTGGTCACCTTGGCCACGTGTTTCCCGACGGTCCCGATGGCATGCCGCGGTACTGCATCAACTCCGCGTCTCTTGACCTGAAGCACCGGGCCGATTCGCCCGCCACGACCCCTGGGTGATAACCGCCATTCGCTATTGGAGAGGACTCACATCATGGCCAAGGCAACCTTTGCAGCCGGCTGTTTCTGGGGCGTCGAAGACGCTTTCCGCAGACTCCCCGGTGTCACCGACACCTCGGTCGGATACACCGGCGGCCATACCGACGAACCCACCTACCAAGAGGTTTGCGGTCACCGGACCGGCCATGCCGAGGCGGTGGAGGTCGAGTTCGATCCTGAGCAGATCAGCTATCAACGTCTGGTGGAGAGGTTCTACGCACTCCACGACCCGACCCAACTCAACCGCCAGGGTCCGGACGTCGGAGATCAGTACCGTTCTGCGATCTTCTTTCACGACCCAGCCCAGCAGGCCGTCGCCGCCGAAGCCAAGGCACGTGTCGCGGCAGCTTCGCACCGGCCGGTGGTGACCGAGATCGCGCCGGCGACGACGTTCTGGCGGGCTGAGGAGTATCACCAGCAGTACGCCCAGAAGCGCGGTGCCGCCGCCTGCCGGATCTGAGTGCGCCAGGTCCCCATGAACACGAGGAAAGCCGACCGAACGCTGCGGACTCTGCAAGACCTCCCAGCTCGCCGGGTCGCCCGGTGATCGGGTACAGTTGCCCTAACCTAAACGCTCGTCGGGCTGGCGGGTTCACGCAATCGGGCCCGGTTGTCGGTGGTGGGGATGGCGGGGCGTGAGCATCATCACCTATATCGTTGACAACTGGGGCACCTTGGGCCCTCAGGCTGTGACCCACATCGAGATCGTGGCGATGTCGATGGCGGCCGCGGCCCTGATCGGGCTGATCTTGGGGGTGTTCGCGGCCCGATCGGAGCGGTTCTCGACGCTCATCCTGGGTGTCACCAGCACTCTTCTCACCGTGCCGAGCTTCGCCCTATTCGGTCTGCTCTCGATCTGGGTGGGGCTGGGCAACCCGCCAGTGATCGTCGGGCTGGTCCTCTACGCACTGCTCCCGGTGGTTCGCAACACTGCCACCGGGATTCGGGCGGTCGACCCGGCGGTGACCGGGGCCGCCCGCGGCATGGGGATGAGCCCGATCCAAGTCCTGGCCCGCGTAGAGATGCCCTTGGCAGCACCGGCCATTCTCGGCGGGTTGCGCCAGGCGACGGTCATGGTGGTGGCGATTGCCACCGTCGGCGCCACCGTCGGCGCCGATGACCTCGGACAGCCCATCCTCGAAGCCCTGGGCCGCAGCAGCGGCACCCTGGTCCAGGTGCTCGCCGGGGTCATCCCCGTGGCCTTGATCGGGCTCACCGCCGACCTCATCCTGGCCGGCGTCCAGCGCACCCTCTCCCGCGGGACCGCTCGAGAGGCGGTCGGGTGATCACCTTCGACCGGGTCAGCAAGCTATACGGGCGGGTGACCGCGGTGGGCGATCTCTCCCTGGAGATCGCCTCCGGCGAGATCGTCGTCCTCGCCGGCCCCTCGGGCTGTGGCAAGACCACCTCCCTGACCATGATCAACCGGCTGGTCGAGCCCAGCTCGGGGACCATCTCCATCGACGGGCGGGACACCGCCGGCATGGACGTCAATGCCCTGCGCCGCAGCATCGGCTACGTCATCCAGCAGGTGGGGCTCTTCCCCCACCAGACCGTCGCCGAGAACATCGCCACCGTACCGCGCCTGGCCGGCTGGAACCGGCGGCGCACTGCGGCGCGCGTGGAGGAGCTGCTGGAGATGGTCGGCCTGCCGCCGGTGGAATACGGCCGGCGTCTGCCCGCCGAACTCAGCGGGGGAGAACGTCAGCGGGTCGGAGTGGCCCGGGCGCTGGGCGCCGACCCCGAGATCCTGCTGATGGACGAGCCCTTCGGAGCCATCGACCCCGTGGTCCGCGTGCGCCTGCAGAACGAGCTCCTCCGCCTTCAGAAGGTCCTCCACAAGACCATCGTCTTCGTCACCCACGACATCGACGAGGCGGTGCGGATCGGCGACCGGGTCGCGCTGCTCTCCCAGGGAGGGGTGCTCGAGCAGTACGCCCGCCCGGTCGAGCTGCTCGCCCACCCCGCCTCCCCCTTCGTGGCCCAGTTTCTCGGCGAAGGCCGCATGGTGAGGCGGCTGGCGCTGCTCAGCCTCCGTGACGCTCACCTGGCCGAGCCCAACGGCTCCGGGCTTCCCGCCGAGACAGTGGGGGCGGACGCCAGCCTGCGGGACGCGCTGGACGCGGTGCTGCGCGCGGAAAGCGGGCGGGTGACCGTGCGCGACGCCGACACCGTGTTGGGGGTGATCGACAGCGAGAGCATCCGGGAGGCCTCACGGTGACCGCCACGCCGGTCATCGCCGGCGGGATCGCGAGCCCTCGGGTCGGCGGCGGGTGGCGGCGCCGAATCCTTCTGCGTCCCCTGGCCATCGTGGCGGGCCTGGGGCTGTGCTTCCTCGTGTACCTGACTCTGGCAGGGTCTCCCGCTGACTCTCAGGTCCTCAACGGACCCTTCCTGGTCAGCCGGCTCGTCGGCCATCTGCTCCTCTCCGGTGTCGCCTTCGGGGTGGTCGCTGTGACCTGCGTCCCGCTGGGGGCCCTGCTCGCCATTGGAGGCCGTGCGCCTCAACTCCTCGTGCTGCCTCTCGCCAACCTGGGCCAGGCGGTCCCGGGCATCGGGGTGCTCGCCCTGCTCTACGCGTTTCTGGGCATCGGGGTCACCCCGGTGATCATCGCCCTCATCGCCTACAGCGCTCTTCCCGTGCTGCGCAACACCATGGTGGGCATCCAGGGCGTCGACCCCGACGCCGTCCGCGCCGCCCGGGGCATGGGGATGACCCGCTGGCAGGCGCTGCGCCGCATCCAGCTGCCGCTCGCCTCGCCGCTCATCTTCGCCGGCCTGCGCACCTCCCTGGTGCTCATCATCGGCACCGCCACCCTGGGCACCTTCATCGGGGGTGGTGGGCTGGGTGACGTCATCGATGCCGGCATCAACATCTCCGATCGGATCGTTTTCGTGGGCGCGGTGATGGTCGCCGCGCTGGCCCTGCTCGCCGACTGGGGTCTCTACCTGGTCGAGCTGGCAGTGGTTCCCCGCAGCGCCCGCGCCGGCACACCCGGCACCACCTGACGCCCCTTGGGAGGAGACACCATGAAGAGACTCGCGATCGCGGCGTTCGTACTGATAGTGGCACCGGTAGCCCTGACTGCCTGTGGCGGTAGCAGTACCTCGGCATCCACCGCCTGTGCTGCCGGGTCCGGGACCAGCGGCGATGGCGCCCACCTCTCCATCGGCTTCAAGCCGTTCGCCGAGGAGCAGCTGCTGGCCAGCATCACCCAGCAGGTGCTCGACGCTCACGACTTCACCATCACCGACACCTTCTCGGCCTCCGACAAAGCGATCGGCACCGCGCTCAGCAGCGGCACCATCGACATGTACTGGCAGTACACCGGTACCGAGCTGAGCGACTACCTCGGCTACAGCACCGGCCAGTTCCCCACCCAGCTGAACCAGGCCTTCGACTTCGTGCAGCAGAAGGACGCGCCCAAAGGAATCTGCTGGACCTCGAACACCCCCTTCGACGACACCAACGGGATCGCCATCAAGGCCTCGCAGGAGTCCACCTACGGCACCACGCTGAGCCAGTTCGGGAGCTACCTGGCATCCCACCCCGACACCTCGATCTGCATCCTGGCGGAGTTCCGCACCCGTCCGGATGGTCTGCCCGGCCTGGAGAAGACCTACAACCAGTCCTACGCCAACGCCAACTACGTGACCGTGGGTAGCACGGCTGAACAGGAGATCGACAGCGGCCAGTGCGCTGCGGGCGAGGTGTTCACCACCGATGCCGGCATCCAGTCCGACGGCCTCTACGTCCTCCAGGACAGCAAGAACCTGTTCCCGCCGGACAACGCCGGTCTGCTGGTGCGCAAGAGCGTTCTCAACCAGCACCCGGCCATCGCCGCCCTCATGGCCCCGGTGGCGGCCAAGCTCACCACCCCGGTCGTGCTCGCCCTCGATGCCGATGTGGAGTTGGACAATGAGACGGTGTCCACCGTCGCCCACGACTGGCTGGTCCAGAACGGTTTCCTGACCAGCTGATCCCCGCGCCGGGCGAGGGCTGGGAGGGTCGCGAACAGGTGGCGGCCCTCCACCCCATCGCCCGGTGGTTCACCATCGCGCCACCCGCAGGGTCCGAAGAGGCGCATGTTCGGGCTGCCCCGGGGGTGCGACGGTGGCGGACTCGGGACTCAGCTGTCGGGCGTCACCGCATCCAATCGGCGCCGAACCTCCGACGTGTTCACGCCGAGAGCGCCCAGCAGCACCGCCGCAGGGTCTGGTGGCTGGAGAGTGAGGATCTGGGCCAGCACCTGCTGGGCCGTGACCTGGAGCCTCCGACGGTTGGGCCTGGACGCTTCCTCAAGCACTTTCTTTGCCGCGGGCGCCATGTGGAGGCGATCTCTTTGCGCGATGTCTCTGATCCTCGGCTTCTTCGGCACGGCGCGCATCGGCAGTGGGGGAACCTCGGCGCCGGACCCCAGACCCAGGGCGACCAGGGCTTCCTGATCGAGCGACTCAAGGGCCTGGCGAGCTTGCTGCAAGCTCACGCCCAACACGACTTCGATCGAGGGATCCTCCAACAAGGCGAGCAAGATGTGATCGGTGCCAGCTCGGCGATCACCTCGACGACGAGCCTCCTCACTGGCCCGCAGACAGATGGCCCAGGCGTGAAGCGTGTCTGGCACCAGGGCTTCGGTGGTCATGATGATTCCTTGTTGTATTTGGTGTGCACGGATTGGCGGGTGACGCCCAAGGCGTCTCCGATCTGCTGCCACGACCATCCCTTTGCCCGGGCCGACGCGACCTGGCTCGCTTCGACCCTCTCAGCCAGGCGATGCAACGCCAACGAGGCGCGAAGCCCAATTGCCGGGTCATCCGACGAGAGATTCACACTGAGTTCTTCGATGTCCATGCCTGTCAGTATAGACTGACATGGTGGAGCTGTCAATCTAAACTGACACAGCGGATCGTCGAGCTTGCAAAGTCCTGCTCGGCCTGATCACTCTGTCCGCCGCGTCAGAATTGCGCTAGGGCAGGCCCCTGGCTTCGGGCGAGCGATGCCCGCGGGTCGCGTCCGGTGAAGGCGGCAAGGCGTTCCCAGGCGGTGGCACCGGGAAGTGGCGGCACCTCCGCCCCGAACGGCGATCCCGGCGCCACCCTGTCGCGGTACTCCGGTTTGATCATGGCTCGCGCCCCGTCGAGTGCCGGCACTGCGAGGGAAGGGTCCAGCCTGTCGAGCTGCCCGGTGGCCAGCGCCAGGTCCCAGGCGTGGGTCGCCAACTCAGCGAGGTACATGTTCACCAACGTGGCGCCCGAGTACTCCTCACCCCAGGGCATGGTGAACGACGACGACAACCGGGAATCGTCCCCCCATGCCTGTGCCGCCTCCCCAGCGGCGCGGCGTAGCTGAGCGGGCGCGTCGGCCAGTTCGAGGTGGGGCGAGACGTCCCCGGCCGGAGGGGTCTGGCCCCGACCGAGAGCGGCCGCCCGGTGGGCCGCCTCGACGAGGTGATCGATCAGACCGGCCACGTCATAACCGGGGCAGGGAGTTGGGAGGGTGACCTGGTCGGCTGTTATCCCCGACACGATCACGGCAGCGTTCTCGTACGCCGCCAGTAGCGGAGTTCGACGGTCGGGGTCGGCCACGGGGTGCTCCTTCTGGCGCCCAGCAAGTAGGCGCCACAGTATGCCCCGACGCGCCTGGCGTCGGATTGGAGGACGCGCTGCGTCTCGCCTCGCCGCAACGGCCGCTGCCGAGCTCGGGCCCTGGTGCGGCGCGGCCGGTAAGATGGATCTCATCCTGGACGTCCTGCCCCGCCCCGAGCCGTTCATCTCACAGCCCGCCCCCGGGGCGCTCGAGGACCTCCGCGCGCGGTTGCGCGCGACACGCTGGCCGGATGCGCCCGCGGACGCAGGGTGGTCGCTCGGCACGGATCTCGATTACCTCCGCGAGCTCGTCGCCTACTGGGCGGACGGGTTCGACTGGCCGGCTCAGCAGGCGGCGCTCGCCCGGCTCCCGCGGTTCCGCGTCCGAATCGGCGGCCTCGGGATTCACTTCGTGCACGTCCGGGCCACCGCGCCCGCCGGGCCCGTCCTGGCGCTGGTCCTCAGCCACGGCTGGCCAGACTCCTTCTGGCGCTACGCGAAGGTCATCCCGCTCCTCGCCGACCCCGGCGCCCACGGCGCCGACCCCGCCGACGCGTTCGACGTGGTCGTGCCCGACATGCCGGGCTTTGGCTACTCCGACCACCCCGCCGGCCCGTCCCTCGACTCGATCGCCGTCGCCAGCCTCTGGGCGGAGCTCATGGGTGTCCTTGGCTACGCGCGGTTCGGCGCGGCGGGAGGGGACATGGGTAGCCACGTGAGCCGCTACCTCGGGCTCGACCACCCCGACCGGGTGGTGGCCGTCCACCGAACCGACGCGGGCATACCGGTCTTCACGGGCGACCCGGCCGACCTCGCTCCCGAGGAGCGCGCCTGGCTCGAAGGCGCGGCGGCTTGGGGTGCGACCGAGGGCGCCTACGCCGCCATGCACCGCACGAAGCCCCAGACCGCCGCCTTCGGGCTCACCGACTCGCCCGCCGGGCTCGCCGCCTGGATCGTCGAGAAGCTCCGGGCGTGGAGCGACTGCGACGGGGACGTCGAGCGGCGCTTCACGAAGGACGAGATTCTCACCAACGTCACGCTCTACTGGCTCACGGGGACGATCAGCTCGTCGATGCGCATGTACCGCGCGAACGCCGCGATTCCGCCCGCGCAGCACGCCCGCCGGGTCGAGGTGCCGTCCGGCTTCTCGCTCTTCCGCGGCGACATCGTCCGCCCGCCGCGGGCATGGCTCGAGCGCACGACGAACGCGGTCCGCGTGACCGAGCCCGCTCGCGGCGGGCACTTCGCACCGTTCGAGGAGCCCGAGCTCTACGCGGAGGAATTGCGCGCCTTCTTCCGCCCCTACCGGACAGCGGCGACGGGGCACTCGGCGCCGGTGTCCCAGCGGTGCTGACGGGCACCCTCGACGTTACCGTGTTGACGGTCGCGCGGGACGACGGTTGGGAAGCTTCACCGAGTTGGCGTCGCCAACCGGGAACCCTGGTCAGCTTCGGCTGATGGAAACTCGCCAGGCGAGTGCGCCGCTCGGGAGATTGTTGGTGGCGATCGTGGAGGCTTCGATCGAGTCCACCTGCCACCCATCGCGGAAGCTGGCCCTGATCTCGTCCTGAGTGACCCGCCGGGGTCCCCAGTCGCCGGGCTGGCGGTCACTGAAGCACAGCAGGTAAAGGTGGCCGCCTGGCGGAAGGACGGCCCGGAGGCTGTCGACATACCGGACGCGGTCACCATCGTCAAGGACATGAAAGAGTCCGCAGTCGAGCACGTTGTCGAACTGCTCGTCGAGGTCAGATAGCCGAAGGACGTCCCCAACGAGGAACCGGGCGGTCAGGCCTCGGTCGCGGGCCTTGCCTTGCGCGATGGCGATCGCGGTCTCGGCCGTGTCGATGCCGGTGGCCTCGTGCCCGAGGCGAGCGGCCATGAGGGCATGCTCTCCGGTCCCACAGCCGACGTCCAGCACTCGACCGCGCAGAACGCCTCCCTCAGCAAGTTCCAGGAATGCAGACTGAGGTCGGCCGATGTCCCATGCCGGTGTGCCGGCGTAGGACGCATCGAAGTCCTCGTGCCTCCGTCGATTGGGACCCGGCGCAGCGCCGCGTGCCCCCGTGGCGTCGCTCATGCACGATATGTATCACGACATGGCCCGGGGACAGCGTGGTGACGCCACCGCCGCGATAACCGATGTCGTCCCGGCGGAGCCCGAGAACCCGCCGGTTGGCCCCGTGGTTCGGCAGGCCCGCCTGTGGGGCGTCAGCCTGGCCCGGCCTGGAAACCAGGGAGGCACAAGCCTCAGTCCGGTTGTACATGGTCACCAGCGTAGGGCCACGCCCGGGCCTCTAGTGTCCTGTACCGGAGATAGCTGATAAAATATAGGGGCCTCTTCTCGCTACCCGGAGGGCTCCTGCATGCATCCCACCCGAGGTCGTCCCAAGGCTGCGCTGGCGGTCACCCCGGAGGACCGCCAGATCCTCGAGCGGTGGACCCGGCGGCGCACCACGGCGCAGGGTCTGGCCTTGCGCTCTCGGATCGTGCTCGGTTGTGCGAGCGGGGTGACCAACATGCAGGTGGCCGAGGAACTGCACGTCACCAACGCCACGGTCGGCAAATGGCGGTCCCGGTTCATCAGTGGCGGGGTTGCCGGCCTGCTCGACGAGCCCCGCAGTGGTGCCCCGCGCAAGATCAGCGATGACCGTGTCGAGGCGGTGGTGGTGAAGACCCTGGAGTCCACGCCCCGCGACGCCACGCACTGGAGCACCCGGTCGATGGCGGCGACGAGTGGGCTCAGCCACACCAGCGTGCAGCGGATCTGGCAGGCCTTCGGCTTGCAGCCCCACCGCAGCGAGTATTTCAAGCTCTCCACCGACCCGCAGCTGGTCGAGAAGGTGCGCGACATCGTCGGTCTCTATCTCAACCCCCCCGACCGCGCCCTGGTGCTCTGCGTCGACGAGAAGACCCAGATCCAGGCTCTCGACCGCAGCCAGCCGATGCTGCCCATGGCCCCGGGTCAGGTCGAGCGCCAAACTCACGACTACCGGCGGCATGGAACCACGTCGCTGTTCGCCGCTCTCGACGTCGCCACTGGCAAGGTGATCGGCCAAGTCCGTCGGCGGCACCGCGCCGTCGAGTTCCGGGCCTTCCTCGACCGCATCGATCAGGAGGTGCCCGAGGAGTTCGACCTGCACCTGGTGCTGGACAACCTGAGCACCCACAAGACGCCGTCGATCCAGCGCTGGCTGCTGCAGCACCCGCGCTTTCACCTCCACTTCACCCCGACCTACTCCTCGTGGATCAACCAGGTCGAACGCTGGTTCGCGGAGCTGACCCGCAAGCAGCTGCGCCGCGGCGTGCACCGCAGCACCCGGGCCCTGGAGGACGACATCCGGCTCTATCTCGCCACCTGCAACGACGATCCGCACCCCTTTGTGTGGGTCAAGACCGCCGATGAGATCCTGGCCAGCATCGAACGCTTTTGTCTACGAATCTCCGGTACAGGACACTAGTCGCACTTCGTCCCCCTCCCTTGTGCCCGGCTATCTAACCAGATGGCCCACGGGGGTTGATAGATGCAGCTGTCATCGGCTGGTTAGCCGTTTGCATCCCCCGGACTGCCGTTCGCATCCCACCGGACGCAACCGGCGTCCCCGCCGCCGGCACAAGGTGGAGCTCGTCGTCGGCGACGCCGACCAGGACCACCTCGAAGAGATCGAAGAACCCCACCCCGAGGCTCGCCATCAGCTTCGCGCGCATCTCGGGGCCGGGGTCACGCGAGCCCCCCTCCATGGCCGGAATGTAGTTCTGGCTCACGTCCAGGCGACGGGCCAGCTCGCGCTGGGTGAGCCCCTGCGCTCTTCGCCACTTCGCCAGGTGGGTGGCCCGAATGCGGATGTCGACGGCAGATGCCATGACCCGACTATACGACACGCGTGTAGGTCGGCGCCAGCAAATCTACTAGCGCGCTTCGGTGGCACCAGGCCGCGGCGGACCTCACCCTGAGCTGGGGCCCGGGGCTTGCACCTTGTCCATGGGTCAGTGGCTCATCAGTGCCCGGCGTAGGGTCCACGGCGCCGGTTCGCTGGCCCGACGCAGTCGTATCCCGGCGCCGAGCAAGCCGGCTCTTGCCGCTCCGTTGCCTACGCCAAGGAGAAGCGCGATGTGGACGATGGCGAGCCCGATCTCCTCGTACAGCTCCCTCAACAGCTCGCGGGAGAGCGGGAGTGGGGCCAGGGACTCGAAGGGACCGGTGGGCGCCCAGTCGCCGGGAACGGCGACCTGGTTGCGGCGGAGGGCCGCGAGGATATCCGGATCAGCATAGAGGTCATCGACGAGCGTTCGCGCCGGTTCGTCGTGGGATCTGGGGCCCGAGCGGCGAACCGGCACGCGGGCCTCGTGGAGAGCGCGTCTCACGGTCTGCGCGCTGACGCCGAGCTCGCGGCCCACCGAGTGCATGCTCAAGCCTGTCTCGTACAGCTCCGCAGCCCGTCGGCGCAGCTCGTCGGGGGGTATAGGGCACCTGGGCGTGAAGCTGCCCAGACGCTTCACCAGCCCCACCTCGCGAAGGCGCTTCTGGACGTACAGGGTGCTGACCCCGGTCCTCTCCGCGATGGCCTGTATGGAGAGCCGCTGCTTCAGGTACAGCCGCTCGATCCGGGCATCAGTGAGTGCTGCGCGCTTGCCGCGGGGGGGCCGGTGGCGATTGGAGCGTAGGCCGACCCCGGCCACGACCAGTTCGCGCTCCACCCGGACGCGCGTGATGCCGAGAGTGTGGGCCACCTCGGCCACGGTAAATCGCCTATCGACGTAGAGGCGGCGCAGGCGCGTGTGGTCGATGCGCGGATCGGGTGGGAGAAGACCGGCATCCGCGAGCCAGCGTTGGATGGTGGCCCCGGCGACGTGGAGGGAGAGGGATTCGAACCCCCGAGGGCTTGGCGGCTCTCGCGGTTTTCAAGTGCGACGTTTGGTGTGTTGCGGAGTGTCGTTGCGTGCCGTCCTGAGTATGAATCACGACACGGCTGTGATAGCTCCGTGCCGCCCCGTGCCCCTCGTATCGGTATCGCGGGGGTGGGGGTATGGCTGGTGGTACGACCCTCTTGGTTGGGGCCACGCGTCTACGTCCGGTGGGGCCCCGACGGCAGCCGGCGCTGACGCGAGGCCGGCGGTCCGGGCCTGTGTGCGATTCCGGTGGAAGTGATGACACGTCCGGCCGCATGTCGGTGACGTGCCGGTAGCGGACCGGTTATCGCGGCCGTCGCTGCCGATGCTGACGGTTGTCCGTTTCGGCGCATCCGGGAGTACGAGGCAATGAGGCGCGGTAGTGTCCTGGCCGGTGGTCTGCTTCTCCTTCCCTCGCTGGCGGCGATCTTCGCCCTCTCGCCGAGGCCGGTCCTGGCCGATGAGGACACCACCACCACCATCACCGCGGCTGGTGAGACCGCCTACTCGATCCCCGCCGGCGCCTACGCCCTTCAGGTGACCGTGGTCGGTTCGACGGGCGGCACTGCCGCCTCGTCCGGCGCACCGGGCCAGGGCGCCCTGGTGCAGGCGACCATCCCGGTGCCTGATGGGCTGTCGACGCTCTACGTCGAGGTCGGCAACAGTAGTGGTGCCGGTGGCGGTGGCGCCTCCGCGGGTGGCGGAGCGGGAGGGGGTGCCTCCGACGTCCAGACCTGCTCGGTGGCCGAGCCCGGATGTGCGTACACCGCGGACCCGGCCAGCGATCCCCGCCTGGTGGTCGCCGGCGGTGGCGGCGGCGGCGGGCAGAACGACCCCAACTTCGATTTCATCGATGGCGGAGCAGGGGGGAGCGCCGGCGCATCGGGGACTGCCGTCACCGGCCCGGGTGGTGGCGGCGGCTATGGCGAATTTGACGATCCCTTTGACGGCGCTCCCGGGGGTGACGCGGGTCTCGGTGCCGACGCGTCCACAGCCGCGCCGGGTGCGGGCTGCCCCGGCAATGGCACCGGCACGGCCGGATCTCCGGGCACTGGGGGCGCGGGACAGGAGCTGCCCGGCGTCGACTGGTTGGAGTTCGCGGCGGGAGGGAGTGGGGGTGGGGGCTGGGTCGGGGGTTCGGGTGGCGGCTCGGGAGGCTGCTACTACCCCAGCCTCCCTGGCTTCGCCGTGGGTAGCGGCGGCGGTGGCGGCGCCGGGGCCAGCTTCCTTGAGAGCTCGGCCACCGACACGAGCGTGACCACGGCGGGGGACACGCCCGCTGAGGCCGTCATCACCCCCCTCTTCGCGATCGCGCCGTTGGTGATCAGCGCGGCGTCAACCACGTTCACCGTGGGGTCGGGCGGTGCCTTCACGGTCACCACCAGTGGCGCGCCAACCGCCTCACTCAGCGATGGCAGCGCGACCTTGCCCAGCGGCGTCACCTTCACCGACAACGGCGACGGCACCGCCACCCTGGCGGGCACACCCGTGGCGGGCAGCGCCGGCACCTACGACTTCACCATCACCGCCAACAATGGGTTCTCCCTCGAGGCGACGCAGGATTTCACCCTGACCGTGGACAATCCCGCGTCCCCGGCGATCACCAGCGATGACGACACCAGCTTCACGACCGGCACCTCGGACAGCTTCACGGTGACCACCAGCGGTGCGCCAACACCCACGCTGCGCGACGGCGACGCCACCCTGCCGAGCGGTGTCACCTTCACCGACGACGGCGACGGCACCGCGACGATCGCGGGGACGCCCGCGCCGGGGAGCGGCGGCATCTACGAGCTCACCGTCACCGCCGGCAACGGCGTCTCCCCCGACGCCACCCAGGGCTTCAGCCTCACCGTCGACGAGGCCCCGGCGATCACCAGCGCCGAAACCACCACCTTCGCCTTCGGGGTGTACGAGTCCTTCACCGTGACGACCAGCGGGTATCCGACCTCCAGCCTCTCCTCCTCTGGATTGCCCGGCTGGATCACCTTCACGGACAACGGGAATGGCACCGCGACCATCTCGGGGACAGTGCTGGGGACCGGTATCAGCGACGTCGTCATCACGGCCAGCAACGGGATCTCGCCGGACGCCACTCAGGACTTCACCTTCTATGGGGCGGCGGCGCCGGCGTTCACCAGCGTCCCCTTTGCGGGCTTCGTGGTCAGCAGGTCGAACAGCTTCACGGTGACCACTCAAGGCGTCCCGGCCGCGAGCCTGTCCGATGGCGGCGCCATCCTGCCCAGCGGGGTCAGCTTCACCGACAACGGCGATGGCTCCGCCACCCTGGCGGGGACTCCAGCGGCCGGATCCGGCGGCACCTACGCCATCACCATCACCGCCGACAACGGAGTCTCCCCCGATGGCGTGCAGGATTTCACCCTCACCGTGGGTGAAGCTGCAGCCCCGGCCATCACCAGCAATGACGGCGCCACCTTCACGGTTGGGGGTGCGGACAGCTTCACGGTGACCGCCACCGGACTCCCCTTCCCCAGCATCTCAGAGGTTGGCGACCTGCCCGAAGGGGTCACCTTCACCGACGAGGGGGAGGGCACCGCCACCCTGGAGGGCACCCCGGCGGCGGGAACCGGCGGCACCTACAGCTTCACCATCGGTGCCAGCAATGGCGTCAGCCCCGACGCAGCCCAGGACTTCACCCTGACCGTGGATGCGGCGTCGACCCTCGTGTCGCTGACCTCCAGCGCCGACCCTTCGGTGGTGGGGGAGACGCTGACGCTCACCGCCTCGGTGGCGATCGATCCGTCAGGTCTGGTGACGCCCACCGGAACGGTCGCGTTCTTCGAGGGCAGCACGCTGGCTGACGTGGACACGCCGATTAGCGGTTGCACCGCTCAGCCGGTCGCCGAGGACGGCACTGCAACCTGCACGCTCAGCTTCGCCGCCGTGGCCGATCCCTACATCGGCGCCACGTACCCCGGCAATGACAGCTTCGTCGGGAGCAGCTCCGGGGAAATCGCCCAGGAGGTCGACCAGGCGGCCACCACGGTCACGGTGACCTCGTCCCCCAAACCCGCCACCGCCGGCCAGGCGGTGACCATCACCGTGACCGTCGAGGCGGTGGCGCCCGGCGCCGGCAACCCCACCGGCCAAGTCACCGTCTACGTCGATGGCACAGGCTTCGCCACCCTGACCCTGGACAGCAGCATGGACAGCCAGGCGGTGCTGTCCACCGACGCCCTGGCGGCGGGGAACCGGAGCATCACGGCGAGCTACTCGGGTGATGCCAACTACGCGGCGAGCGCGACCTCCAGCGCGGACCCACTGCGGGTGACCTCCGAGCCAGCGGTGCCCACCACGGGTGTCGCGGCCCAGACCATCGGCATCGTCCCCGGCATCCTCCTGATTCTCGCCGGGTTGAGCCTTCTGGGCTGGCGGCGTCGCGCAGTCAGCTAGCCATTTTGGCGGAACCTGCGGGAGAGACTTGCGACGGTGGCGCCGGGAGCCGAGTACAGCTCGGCGAGAGTTCGGGCATCGACGGGGCACAGGCGACGAACCGTGCGGCGTTCGATGCCGGCATGAGCAAGGCTGGCCGCGAGATGTGCCTGGCTGATGCTGAGAATGCGAGCGATCTCCCGCTCGGTACGGCCGTCGTCAACGTAGAGGCGCCGGAGGACCGCTGGGTCTGGGTCGGGATCGGACCACCATGGGCGCTGAGTGGATCCCATCGCTTCAATCCGAGCTCCCGGCGCCGGCATCGCGGCGGTGATCGCCCGCCGGTGGAGGGGTCGTGAGAGCTGGAGCAACGGCGAGCCGGGCGGCCTCGCGCTGCTCCAGCTCTGCCCGGGGGAGGGTGCTGACACCCTGGAGCTGTGGTGGTGGAGTCCCAGAGAGCGATCCAGGGCGGCCCCGGCTCGTGCGACGGGGAGCGGGCGGGGTGCTCTCGTGGGTGGGCACGCCGGTACTCTACGGTGTCTCTGAGACGAAACCAGTCGCGTTAGCCGGCCATGGCGGGGCGGTGCCGAGGCTGGCGCTGGAGATGTCGGTGTGGGCCGCAGGACTTTTTCGTGGCCAGCCGAATGGTTTAGTAGGCCTGTGGGCAAGCGGCCGTGCCGGTTGTCCACAGGCAAGGCGCGTCTACTAGAACTGTCTTGATTGTCTTAAGACCGTCTAGGGGGTCGAAGTCGATCTCAGGGGGCGACGGTCACTGCCCCGGGTCCAGACGGCGGATGACCCAGATCGTGGACGCGCGGTGCCCCGCACGGGATACGGGCGGTGCCCCGCATGGATCGGTTGCCTGTGGATAACCGCTCGGACGTGGGTGATAGGCTGGTTTCGGCCGCGGGACGCGCCGCTGGGGCTGTGCGCGGAGAGAACCGGGGCAGGGATGGTATTGGCGGGGATGACTCGCTCCCACTATGTCGATGGGATGGGGCCAGGGGTATCGGGCGGGTTCCACGCCACCCGCACGACCCTCCGCACCCCGAGGGTCGACAGGCTCCTGTGCCGGCGAGATGGCTGCGACGTAGGGGCGATACCCGCAGTGCCCCGGGTTGGTGGAGCCATCTGGGGCAGAGATCGTATTGACGAGGGCCCCGGCGGTGCGGCCTCCTTCCCCATGCCGGCCATACCCGACGTCCCCGAAGGACGCGTGTCGGGCTGGCCGCCGGACTGGGGAGGCGGCTTCGGCGGCAGGACAATACCCACAGTGCCCCGGGTCGATCGGGCCATCTGGGGCAGCGATCGTATTGCCTGGGCTCCGGCGGTGGACTCCCCCCTACCCGCAGTGCCCCAGGAGGACGCACCTCGAGCCGGCCGCGCAGCTGCGGAGGCGGCTGCAACGCTGGGGCGATACCGCAGTGCCCGGGGTCGGCGAAGCCATCCGGGGCAGAGACCGTATTGGGAGTGCGCCGGCGTTGAGGCCCCTCCCCCACCCGGTCATACCCGCAGTGCCCCAGAAGGATGCGCCTGGGGCCGGCTCTGGTGTCGCGCGACGGCTGCGACCTGGGTGCGCTGCCTCCACAATGCCGCGGAGCGGGGCCCCATCCGGGGCAGAGATCGTATTGGACAGGGCGCCGACGGTGGGGCGACCCCACCACCCGGGTCATACCCGCAGTGCCCCGGATGAAGGACGCGCCTTGGAATGCGGATCAGCTGGGAGGCAGGGACGGGGGCGGCGAAGCGTGCGCAGGGATGGCATTTGCGGTGGCGGGGAGCGCGATTTACGAGCGGCCGGGGCCCTTCCATACGCTGGATGCCCCGGGTCTTTTAGGGCGGCCGGTGGGGGCACGGACAGCGTGCCGGTGCGGCGGATGACCCTCGGTGAGGCGCTGGCCGGACTCGGCCCAGACCCTCGGTGCCCCAGTTGCGCGTGGAGGTCTGGTCGTCTAGAGTTCGTGGCGGCCTTACCCCCCGCAGTGTCTTGCACCGTTCGTCCCAGCAACGTCGCCATCAGGAGGTCGCGATCAGATGAGCCGGACCGCCGATTCGGGTGGGCCCACACCTATCGGGGATGAGTTGCGGGCGGCGCTCCCGGGGCTCCTGGCGTCACTCACCGTGGTCGACGAGCGCCCCGAGCACGTCCGTCTGCAACTGGCGTGGCGCGACGACGACGTCGTCCTCATGGAGAACAACCTCCAGCGCAAGGGGGTGTGGTCTCTCAATCCGGACCGGGCGCCCGTTCAGGACGTCCTGCGGTTCGAGACTGAGGACGTGGTCGGGACCCTGGTCATGGAATCGTCGATGGGGCGGCTGTCCACCACGGAGATGGAATTGCTGACCTGGATCTTCGGGCAGTGGCATCGGCGGGAGGAGGTCGACGAGCCCTGGGTACGGACCAGCCTGCGTGCCATCAACGAGGCGTTTGCGACCCAATGGGGGGGGTCACGGGCGCAGTTCATCAAGGAGATGCTCCGGCGCCTCCACCGCGTTCGCTTCGAGGCCGAGGTCTACGATGCCAAAAGGGGGAAGAAGGTCACGCGGATGTTCAACATCCTGGACTACGTGGAGATCTCCGAATCCTCACCGGAGAACCGGTTGGGGCGATGGACGGCCGAGAACGCGCCCGTGGTTCTGAAGATCGGGGAGTTCATCCACCAGCAGCTGCGGCTCGGGCAGTACCACCGCTACTCGTGGCGCACGCTGCGCGGGCAGCTGAAGACCCCTCTGGCGAAGCGGCTCTTCATCTTCCTTGACGGGCAGCGCGGCAGGCGGGTCCGGGAGGGCTGGCTCTACGAGCGCCGCCTGGACGACCGGCTGCTCGAGACACTCGGCATTCGGGACACGAACCGACCGCGCTCCATCGCCCGCATCCGGACAGCCCTGGCGGAGATTCGCGCCATAGAGCCTCGGTACCTCCGGCTCGAGCTGCAGCCGGACGCCGAAGGTGGTCTGAAGATCACGCGCCTGAAGCGCGACGGGGCGGCGGTGCCGGAGGATAGCGATGGACCGAGCAGCCGGAGCGAGTCCACGGTGACAACGCTCGGCTTTGACTGATGGAGACCGCCGTGTCGGCCCCGCCCAGCGCGGGCATCCAGGCGTACCTCCTCGCCGATGTGCTGGCGACGACCGGAGCGCACGAGTCCTACCTGGCCTTCCTCGTGCGTGAGGCGGTGGTCGTGCCGGTGAAGGCGCGCAACCGCCGGACGAATCTCTACCCCGCCGCGGAGCTCGAGGTGGTCCGCTGGGCCCTGGCCCACCGAGGGGCGGTGCCTGTCGCGGAGCTGCGGCGGCAGGCGGAGCGGATCCGCTCGAGCGGTGTCGCGGCATGAGCGGTCTGACCGGCCCCCTTGTGCGCCAGCACTACCACCGCAGTGTTGCAGACATAGGGCGGAATTTCGGCGCTGGCACGTCGGGCGTGATGGGCACTACGTGTGGTGGCCGAACCACGTGGCTGTCGCAGACATATGGCGGAGCCGGGGAGTAGAGATGATCATCCTGGCGATCTCGAACCAGAAGGGCGGCGTGGGGAAAACCACGACCACACAGCACATGGCCGCCGTCCTGGGCGCGGAACATCACAGCCGGGTCCTCGCTGTGGACCTGGATCCCCAGTTCAACCTGACCAAGGCGGCGGGCGTCGACGTGGACCACCTCACCGCATCCGTCTACCAGGTCCTCGTGACCCAGGCGGCCACCCTGCGCGACGTGATCCAGCCAACCGAACAGGGCTATGACATCGCGCCGGCGGATCCCCGCCTCGGGAGCGCGGACATCGAACTGGTGAGCGCCGGGCGGGTGAATTGGCATCTGGCCCTGCGCAAGGCCCTGGCGACCCTGGGGGGCAGTTACGACTGGGTCCTTCTCGATTGCCCCCCGGCGCTCGGGACCCTCACCGTCAACGCCCTCCACGCCGCCCACGGGGTGGTGATCCCCGTCACTCCCGAACTGTGGCCGATCAGCGGCATGCAGCTGCTCTTCAGCGCCATCCAGGTCGCCTCGGCGGAGGGCAACCCGGGCCTCGAGGTTCTGGCGGCGATCCCGACCATGGTTCGGCGCGGCAAGCCTCACACGGGGATGCTCGAGCGCATGCAGACGGTCTTCGAAGGGGTGCCCATCGGTCCGTCAGTGATGCTGAGCGACCACTTCCAGAGCGCGGCCCTGGCAGGCACCACGGTGATCCACCGGTCGCCCAGCTCGGCGGCAGCGGCCTCGTACCGGAACGTGACCGAGTTCGTGGTGCGGGCCGTGGAGGCGCGGCAGCGCCGCCCCGCGACCCGCATCCTGGTGGGCGCCTGAGATGGCCGCCATCGAGACGCGCAGGACGCGTGAGGCGGCCGCGCTCGACCGCCTGCTCGGCCAGCGCCCCGCTGCCGGAGCCCGCATCTTCAAGGCGATCAGCGTCGAGCGGCTCGCCCGGGTGCCGATCAGTGCGATCCGTCCGAACCCGCAGCAGCCCCGCCACGAGTTCGACGCCTTCGAGATCGCCGAGCTCGCGCAGACGATCCGGCTGCACGGGCTGCAGCTGCCGATCGTTGTGGAGCAGCCCGACGAGGGCGTGGATGACTTCGTCCTGACCGCCGGGGAACGGCGGTTGCGCGCCTACCGGGTGCTGGCCGAGGAGCCGGCGTCGCCCCAGCATGATCCGAGCGATTACGAGACGATTCCGTCGATCATCCGCTCGATTCGCTCGGAGGAGCCCGAGCGCGATCGGCTGGTCAAGGCCCTGGTGGAGAACATCTGCCGGGTGAATCTCAGCGTGGACGAATCGGCCGCTGGGTTCCGACGGTTGAAGGACATGACCGGTTGGAGTTGGAACGCCGTCGCCGCCCACATGGGGCTCGATGCCGAGCGCATCCGACGGCTGGCCAGCCTCGACGGGCGTACGGAGATCCTCGATCCGCTCGGAGCGGGATCGCTGACCCAGCCGCAGGCCTTCGCGATGGCGCGCCTCCCGTCCGACGTTGCTGGGGAGCTGGCTGCCCACGTCGGCGGGTTGAGCGAGGGGGAAACCCGGCGCGCCGTGCGAGCTGCGCGCACCGCCGACCCCGCTGCCCCTCCCGCTGAGCGGGCGGCCGCGGGATTGCGGGCGGTGGGGCGCGCCTTGGTAGGGTCTCGGCCGGCCGTGGTCGAGGAGCGGGCGCCAATCTCGAGTGGCGGGGAGGTGGTCGGCGAGTTCACCCTGGAATGGGTGGACCTCTCGGCGACACCCTTATGGCAGTTGCGGCGGGCGACCCGCATCGAGCGCGCCCAGCTGGGGGAGCTGCTGCAGGCTACGTGCGAGCAGCTCGGCATTTGGCCCGTGAAGCCTGGAGCGGGTGGGAAGGACTGACGCGCGCTTCCGGAGCGGCGACCCCTGACGGCCAGCGTCGGCCCAGTGCTCGGGCATTGGCGGCCCTGGAGGTAGACGGCAGGCGGCGCGGTGATCTGGTCAGCGTTGCTTCGCCCGCCGAGAGAGCCGGCCATAGAAGCCCTCGTGGGCTCCGTACGCGCAGATGACCACGTCCACGGCGAGCCCCCACGACCTGAGCCGCAGCTACGTCTCGGACCAACTCGACCGCGGCGCCGACCTCAGTGCCGCTCAGCAGCTCGCCGGCCGCGCCTCACCCGCCACCCCACCGCCCGCTACGACCGCCGCGGCGAGCGGGCCAAGCAGGGCGCCGCTGAGCTACTCCACGTGCCCTACGCGGCCAGGTAAGGACCGTTTTCTGTACAGAGTGACCTCCCCGATTGGCGCGGATGATCTCCAGGCGGGTGACCGCAACCCGTCTCGTCACCCTCGGGTGCCTTGAGGTAGGCCCCTCATCAGGGGACCGAAGACTTGACCCAGTGGGCGGTAGCGTCCGCCCCACCGGCGATCCCAGGCGGCGTCCCACCACATGCCCTGCGTTCCAAGAATGCCCCCGAACCGAGCATGGGCGGGCAGCAGAGGGACACCCGCAAACGGCCCAGTCAGGTCGTAGCAGGGGCCGGCCGGGTCGACGTCACAGGCGTGCTCGAGGTCAATGACAAAGGGGGCCCTGCCGACGATGACTACGTTCTCCCAGTGCAGGTCGCGGTGGCAGACGCCCTCGGCGTGGAGCCGCTGGAGAAGGTCGATCAGAAGGGGGCGTAGGGCCACGACGTCGGCCGGCTCGGCCCCAGCGACCCAATTCGGCAGCGGGAGGCCGCGCCGCATGACCACGCCGCCGTCGACCCACCCGAGCACCTCGGGGACGAGACCGGCATCAGAGAAGTCGGGGAAGATACTTGCGGGCCTGAGCCTCCCCACGGCCGCCAAACATCTGCGTGAAAACTTCAGGATGCATGTGTAACCGCGCTCCTCGTCCTCCTCGCTCTGGTTGGGTTGGTGGCGTGGCTGCTAGTCGGTCCCAGCGGCATCCTTCGGCACTAGAGGCATCGCTCCAGAGCTGAGGGCTCTCCTCCACGAAGCCGGAGCCGAGGGCTCAGCCCGCCGCCGTCAGCCCGCCGCCTGAACGGAGGGGCGGGGGGATTGCCCTACCGCGGGGCGTGCTCGGTCAGGACCCTCCGCACCTCCTCGGTCACCGAGGTGTGGTGGTGCCGGGCGCTCTCTCGGTAGCGTGCGAGGAGGCTTTCGGGCAGACGCGCCGTGACCCGGGGACTGCGGCCCGTCTCCGTGCCCCGCAGTCGCGGTCGTCCAGGCCGGCGCAGCACCGCCACCACGTCCTCGGGACCCATCTCCTCGACCTGGCGGGCGAGCTCCCACGCCTCCGCCTCGCTCAGGCCGTCCTGCTCACTGGTGAAGGGACTGGTCACGGCAGCCCGTACTCCCGGCGCCAGGCAGCTCGGCAGACCATGGCGTGGATGATCCGGCGGCCTCGCCCCCGATCGATCCAGCCGATCTCCAGCAGGTTGGCCTGGCTGTCGTAGCCGAGCCGGATCGTCACGCCGTTGCGCAGCACGAACTCTGCCACCGGGTTTCGGTATGCCTCCCAGATGCGCTGATCACTGATGCCATGTGCCTTCGCCGAGGGTCCGATCGGTGGCCCGGCACTCGGCGGGGTGGGGGTCACCTGCTCTCCCGCATTATAGCCGACATTATTCAGCGGTGCTCTGGGATGGCTCTCCGGCGCGCGAACGGCGGCGACGGTAGGGCCGGCGGCGACCTCCGCCGGCCGCACCATCATCCGCCTTCCTCATGGATGGCGTCCGCGCTCTTCGACCCCGTGCCGGGGTCACCACCAGAGCAGTTGGTCAAGCTGGGTGCCTCCCGAAACCCGCGACCGGGGTGACGGCGGCTCTCAGAGCCCCAGGTAGCTGGCGGCGTTGTCGCGGTAGCGGTCGCCCTCGCGGATGTAGCGGCGGACCATCTCCAGGCTCTTGTGCCCGGTCTGGCGCATGATCGCCCGCTCCGAGGCGCCCTGGGCGGCGGCCTCGGTGGCGAAGCCGCTGCGCAGCGAGTGGCCGGCGAAGTCCTTGGGGTCGAGCCCGATCCGCGCCACCGCCCGCTGCACCACCCGAGCGATCCCCTGGGGGCTGAGCCGCCCCTTCGCCAGCGTGCCCTTATTGTCGGGACGCCTCGACGCCGGCCGGCCGTTGGGGACGATCCGGGGGAAGAGCGGCCCCGCCTGCTCCAGCGCGGCCAGGAAGAGCCAGCGCTGCAGGGCGATCACCGGGCAGGTATCGGGGTGGCGACCCTTGGGGATGCCGATGGTGCGGCCGTGTCCTTCCTGGTCGGTCTTGCTCCGGCGGATGAGGATGTCGACGCCCTGGTCGACGAAGCTCAGGTCGGTGACGTCGAGGCTGCTGATCTCACCGCGGCGCATGCCGCCGGCGAAGCCGAGGAGGAGGATGGCCCGGTCGCGGACCGCGAGCAGGTCGTCCTCGGGGGTGGCCTGGATCATCGCCCGCAGCGCGGCCAGCCGCAGCGGCGCCACCTGGCGGGGGCGGGAGCCGAGGTCGCGGGCGATGCCGCTCAGGGTTCTGCGCACCAGCTCGCTCTGGGTCGGCGGGGGAAGCCCGCTGGCCTTGTGGGCCTGGGAGATCGAGACCAGGCGGCGGCGCAGGGTGGCGATGGCGGCGTCTGCCTGGGCGCAGGCCGACAGGTAGAGGGCAACGGTGTCGACCTCGGCGGGAAGGTGGGCCAGCTGGTGCTGCCGGCACCAGAGGGTGAATCCGGCGAAGTCGCTGGTGTAGGCCCGCTGGGTGTTCTCCGCCTTGCTTCGCCGGAGATGGGCCTCGGTCGCCTGGCGCAACTCGGCGAGCCGGGCCTGGAGGGCCTCGGGGGCAGCCAGATGGCTGTGGTCGAGCTTGTCCCGTCGATCCGACGGCGGCGGCAGGCGCCGGATCGGGGCCCGCGCCCCGTTGCCCGGTGCGTTCGCGGCGATTTCCTGCACGGAGCCTATAGTACGCGGAGTCGGATATGGCTGCACGGGAAGTGTGCATTATCGTGCATCCATGATCTGTGGATAACCGTGCAACTTTTCCGGCCGGCACGCCGGAGGACCTCGCGTATCATCTCCGGACATGAGCAACGACCGCTCGTTCTTGAATTCGGATGCCGAGCCGTGAGCGCAGTAGAGGCGGGTGGCGAAGGCGGCGCCCCGTTCACCCCGCCATCGGGGCGCCGGGCCCAGACGGCGGTGTCGAGCCCGATCGGCGCCGAGCTCCGCCGCCGGCGGGAGATGCTCCGGATCGGCATCCGCGAGGCCGCGCGCCGCACCGGCGTCTCCCACACCGTGATCTCGGAGGTCGAGAGTGGCAACCGGCTGCCCACGGTCCGCACCTTCGAGCGCCTCCGCCGTGGCCTTGGCCTGGACGCCACCGCCCACATCCTGCTCCGCCCTCCTGAGCCGGTGGGGGACCTCGAGGTCCACCTGGTCCGCCTCGCCGCCTGCCTCTGGGTGTGAAGGTGCACGAAACTGGCACGATCAGCGGTCACCAGAACTGGCACTGGAACGAGCACGAAACTGGCAGGGCTCTTCCGCCTGATCGGATTGCCTGGGCGTCAAGAGACCGGGTTGACCCCCGTCCCGATCTCAGCAGGAGCGACGTTCGAGGCGCTAGAGACTTTTGGCTCAGTGCCAGTTTGATGCCCGATTCTCTGCCAGTTTCGCGCTCGCTCTCCTGCCAGTTTCGTGCACCTTCACACCAGCGGGGCACGGGCTCGCCGCGGCGGCGGGAGGGGACCACGGCGGCGAGCGGGGTGTCGCGGGGGTCGACCCCCCCTCCCTCGGGGCCCCCGCCGCCTACTGGCACCCCGCCGCCATCGGCCATGGCAAATGCCCGGTGCGGCACCAGCGGCGCTCCTGCGGCGGCCATGGACGCCATTGTAGGGCATGTCCCAAAAGATGCATTTCGGGACATGGGCATCGGGACCACCTGTTCACTTTGCGCGACACCCCCGCTGGCAAAGGTGGGCCCCGCTCCCGTACCATCGATCCCGTGGCTCGAACAGCCGTTCCCGATGAGGCCGCCGCCGAGGGCCGGGGTGAGCTCAGCGCCCTGGCCCGGGAGCTGCGCGAGCGCCGCCAGCTCCTCGGCCAGAGCCAGGTTCGGCTGAGCCAGAGCTCGAAGGTCTCCCGCACCGTCATCAACGAGATCGAGGCGGGCAGTAGGGTGCCCTCGGTGCGGACCTACGCCCGGCTGCGGGCAGCGCTGGGCCTGGAGCCGCCGGCGGCGGCGATGATCCCCCAGCGGCTTCCGCTCCAGCTTGACCCCGACCGGGTCACCGCCCTCTGCGCCGGGCTGCTGGCCCGCCACCGGGCGAGCCTGGCCGACTTGGCCTCCGCCCTCGACATCGCCATCCCGGCGGTGCGGGAGAACCTGGATCGGGTGGCGGAAGACTCCTCCCCGTCGGCTACACCCTGACCGACGACGGCGGCGAGGTCCGCCTCTGGCCGCTGCTCGGCCCGCCCAGCGAGGTGGTCCGGTGCCTCACCGCGGTCGAGGAGACGGTCTCGCCGTCGCCCGAGCAGGTGGGGATCCTGGGCATCGTCGCCTACTTCGGACAGATCACCCGGACCCAGATCGAGGCTTTCCGCGGGGAGGGGGCCGGGGCGGTGAACAGCGCCTCGGTGCTCGACCGCATGGTCCGCCAGGGGCTGCTCGCCAAGGTCCGCTCCGACCGCGGCCTGGGCGCCCCCCACGTTTACTCGGTCACCGCCAAGGCGCTCCGGGCGGCGGGCTACGCGAGCGTCGAGGCGATGCGCGAGGTGATCGCCTCCCGGTTCGCCCCGGCGGAGTTGGCAGCGATCGCCAACGCCTTCGAGAGGGACAGCGAGAGGCTAACCCGGGGAGTGCGGAACGGTCGGCGCCGCAAGGCCGCCGCCGCGTCCGAGTTGCCGGACCCGCTGACGGCCGAGGGCGCGCGATGACGGCGGGCGATCCGATCAGGGCGGCGCAGCAGGTCAAGCGGACAGCGACGCTGCTGCGCGACGCCCGGGCGGTGCTGCGCAAGCTTGACGTCCTCGCCGCTGCCGCCCGGGCGGCCGACGACCCGGCTCACGCCGATATCGCGGCGCTGCGCGATGGCTGCGAGCGCCTGGTCAGCCAACTCGGCCACCGCGAGCAGACCCTGCAGCGCCGGGCCCGCGACGCCGTCCGCCGGCTCCGCTGACGTCCCGCGCACCGCGAGGCCGTAACCACGGGGGTCGCTCGCTGGCACGGGGTGGGAGGGTATCCGACGACCTCAGCGGTAGGGCCGCACGAACCATGAGCCCCCCAAGCTGAGGTGCAGATGTCTGCAATCCACATCACCCATTTTGGGGATTCCAAACCCCCTGACACATCTGTCAGGGTGGGCGACAGGTAGACGGGCCCGCGGCGACTGCCGGCGGTGGCACTTACCTGCACCCTCCACGAGCGAGGAAGTCAGCCATGGGCGAGGAGACGTCGAGTCAGGTGGAGGACGGCCGTCAACACCGTCTGAGCACGGGTAGGCGGAGGGCTGTCCGGGTCGGCTGGGTCGGCCTGGCCGGTCTGGTCGCCGCGGCCACGGCGCTCAGCTCAGGCCTTCCCACCTTCCCTGCCACGACGCCCGTGGCATCCCATGTGCCGACGACGTCCACGTACAGGCTTCTGTCCGCGTCGTCGAACTCCTCGAACGTCGGCCCGATGGTCACGCCAGTCTCCGTCACCTCCCTCCCGGCCGGGGCCACACCACCGGCCTCGGCGGAAGTGACGTCGCTGCGAACGCGGACCTCGCGGACCTACCTGGTGGACGGCGGCTATGAGGCCGTCATCGACGCCGGCTCGGTCAACTATCAGAATACGGCCGGTGCCATGGTGCCCATCAGCGACTCGCTGGTCGCCAGTTCGGTCCCCGGCTATGCGTGGCAGAACAAGGGCAACTGGTACACACTGCTGCTGCCCTCGACGCTGAGCGCCGCCCCGGTGGAATTCCGCAGTGCGGCCGGGACGTTCAGCTTCCAGCTCACCGGTGCCGGAGGCACAGCGAGCGTCTCGGGGGCGTCGATCACCTACGCCAACGCCTTGCCCGGGCTCTCCCTCACCCTCACCGCTGAGAACGACGCGGTCAAGGAGACGCTGACGCTCACCGGCCCCCAGAGCCCGACGATGCTCACGTATGCGCTCAGCCTGAGCTCGGGCCTCTATGCCGCGGAGACGGCAGCCGGAGGGGTGACCGTCACTGGCTCGGCAGGCACCACGGAGTTCAGCTTCGACCCGCCGACCATGGTGGACGCCGCCGGGGTGGCGGCTCCAGCCACCGACTCCACCCTCCAGTTCGGCACCACGTCGACTGGAGACACGCTAACCGTCAGCCTCAACAGCGCCTGGCTGGGCAGCGCGACCCGGGCGTGGCCGGTCACGGTCGACCCCTCGGTGATCCACTACAACGCTGACGAAGACTGCCAGATCGACAAGGGCGCCGGGGCCAACACCAACTACTGCGGCAGCGGCACGCTGCTGACCGCCGGCTTGGGCGGCCCCAACAATAACGTCCAGCGCTCGGTCCTCCAGTTCAACGTCCAGAACGTGATCCCGGCGGGGGCCCAGGTCACCCATGCCAGCCTGGAGTTGTACCTGGACAGCGCGAGCACGACCTCCTATGCCAACGTCGCCCTGTACCAGCTGACCCAGGCCTGGACCACCGCGGTCACCTGGAACGACTACAACGGTAGCAACGCCTGGACCACCACGGGGGGAACCACCACCGGCAGCTCGCTGGCCGCCCAGGAGCCGACAACCGCCGGGTGGTACACGTGGGGCAACTCGGCGACCACCCAGCTGGTCCAGAACTGGCTCAACGGGTCCGTGGCCAATGACGGCCTGCTGCTGCGGGCCGCGACGGAGACCAACAACGAGCTGTACACCTTTGACTCGACCCGGGGCACCAACCTCCCCGAGCTCAACGTGTTCTACGTCAACGCCCTGGGACAGGGCTCCGAGAGCCAGCAGCTGACCGACCGCTCCGGGCTCTCGGTCAACGTGGCCAACGGAAACCTGGTGGTGACCGGCAACGATGTGGAGATTCAGGGCACCGGGCTCAGCCTGAGCGTCGAGCGCTTCTATAACAGCCTGGGGGTGGGCAACGCCTACCAGGTGGGGGCGTTCGGCACCTGGCTGATGGGCAGCGGGGTGGACGAGAACCTCACCGTGGTCGACAACCATGTCGACTTCCAGGGTCCCGGGGGCTGGGACGAGACCTTCTACAGCAACGGGAGCGGCGGCTTCACGCCGCCGCCGGGGGCCAACGCCAACCTGGTCGAGAACGCCAGCGGCTCCTATACGCTCACCTATGACGCCACCGGGGAGCAGCTCAACTTCAACAGCTCGGGCTATCTCACCTCGGACGTCGACCGCAACGGCGACACCCTCACCTACACGATGTCCGGGACCAACCTCAGCTCGATCACCGACACCCAGGGGCGGACGATCACCTTCGCCTACGGAAGCACGGTGGGATCCAACCTCATTACCAGTATCACCGATCCCACCGGTCGGGAGTGGCAGTATGCCTACACGAGCGCCAACGGCTTCGCCGAGCTAACCCAGTACACTGATCCCAACGGCAAGGTCACGACCTACGAGTACGGCACCCGGGGCCAGCTGACCGAGATCATCGACCCCTTGGGTCACGAGACGACCTTCGGTTACAACGGGCAACTGCAGGTGACCTCGATCACCTTGGTGACCAATACCAGCAACGAAACGGGGCCGACCACCACTTACGCCTACTACGCCGATGAGACCGGGAGCTGCGCGACCCCGTCAGGAGACACCGTCGCGGGGTACACGGTGGCGACGAACTCCAACGGCCACGCCACCACGTTCTGCTACGACCCCCAGGGGTTGGTGATCCAGACCATCGACCCGGACTCGGCGAGCGCCACCACCAGCTACACCGCCGACCAAGCGGTGGCGGTGGCGACCAACGCTCTCTCCCAATCCACGACCAGTACCTACAACGGCAACAACGACCTGACCCAGGTCACCGAGCCGGCGGACGGCTCCGGCCAGACCCCGGCCTCCGACAGCGCCACCTACACGACGCCGTCGACGGTAGCCGGGTACCAGTACCTGCCGTCGTCGGTGACCGACGCCGAGGGCAACTGCACCGCGTACGTCTACGACGCGGCGGGCAACGTGACTGATACGTACGCTGGCCAGGCGTCGCCCTGCGCCGGTGACACCGGAGGCGTCCACACCGGGACCCGGTATCAGGGGGACCCCGGGGTGACATGCGGGGCCAAGACCGGCGAGGTCTGCGAGGTCATCGACGGCAACGGCAACGTGACGACCTACGGCTATGATTCGTACGGCAACCAGACGAGCGTCACCCCGCCCAGCCCGCTCGGTACCGAGACGATCACCTACGACGCCCTCTCCCGCGTGTCGACGGTCACCGCTGGCAACGGCAACAAGACGACGTACAGCTACGACAACCTTGACAGAGCGACCCAGATCCTCTACGGCGGGGCAACCACCTGCACGCCGAGCACGGGCGACTGCATCACTTATACGTATGACGCCGACGGCAATCGCACCAGCCTGGTCGATCAGAGCGGAACCATCGAGTACTACTACAACGCCCTCAACCAACTGACTACGAAGTCGCTGCCAGACGGCGCCACGTCGGCCTGCGCAGGCTCGTCCCCCTCGGGGATCACCTACGCCTACGACGGGGTGGGTAACCTCCTCACCTACTGCGACAGTGGGGGCACGACCGCTTACAGCTACGACCCTGACAACCGGTTGATGTCGATTGCTGAACCGGGAGGGAGCTGCACATCGCCAGTGTCTCTCTGCACCACGTTCGCATACAACGCGGCCGGGGAGCAGACCAAGATCACCTTCCCCGGCGGGGCCACCCAGACCACCACCTACGACGATGCCGGCGATGTTCTCTCAGTGCTGGGCGCGAGTTCTACAGGAGCGACGCTCACCAGCTTCTCGTACACCTATACCAACGGTTCCGATGACACGCCCCTGGTGCAGATGCAGACCGAGAATGACGCAGTCGCGTCAAACACCTACGCCTACGCGTACAATCCCTCCAACGAGCTGACGGCCGCCACAGTCACGAGCGGGAGCGGAACGTCCTACGCCTACACCTACGACGCGGACGGCAACATGCTCACCAAGACGGCTGGCTCGGCGACTACGACCTACGCATACAACACAGCGGACGAGCTCTGCTGGGCCTACGCCGGCGCCTCCTCCAACCCCTGCTCCTCGGCGCCCACTGGGGCGACCACCTACAGCTTTGATAGCGACGGCAACGAGACCGGGAGCTCGGCGGGTGCGTTCTTCAGTTACAACACCAAGGAGCAGACGACATCAATCACCTACGGCGGGACGACCCTCTCCGGTCTCACCTACACCGACCAGGGTCAGGACAACCGCATCTCGGCGGGTTCGACAACGTTCGACAACAGCAGCTCGGGGACCGCCATCTCGACCACCTCGGGCTCGAGCACCTACTACCTCACCAACGGCCAAGGTGCCGTTCTGGGCGAGCGGATCGGCTCGGCTCACTACTACTTCCTGAGTAACGCTCTCGGCTCAGTGGTAGCCGTCATCAGCGGCAGCGGGCAGACAGTCGCCGACCGCTATGGCTACAACTCATATGGCAACACGACCTATGCGAGCGTGACCGTCCCCAACCCTTTCGGGTACGCGGGCGGATACACGGATCCCACGGGCCTCATACTACTCGGGGCTCGCTACTACGACCCATCCACTGCTCGCTGGACCCAGGTGGACCCAGAAGCCAACGGCACGTCAACGGCTTACGCTTACGCTAACGGTGACCCAGTGGGGGAAACCGACCCCTCCGGTCTTAGCGGAACTGAGGCTATCTATCGCTACTGGTGGGGATCCAGGATCTACATTGACCAGGCTGTCACTCAGCGCCTCGAGATAGCGCTTCAGCTGGCGGCCGCCGGCTTCACCACGGCGGCCGGTGCAGCAGGACTAGCAGCCGTTATCTTTGCCGTGGGCGGAAATGGGCCGGGTGCCATACTCGCCGCGCTCGTCGGCGCCTTTGCGACGATCGGGGCCGGCGCTTGCTGGTTCTACTCCGAGTGGCTGCAATGGGTTGACCGGGGGAAGGGCGACGTATTGACGCTCGTCTTCGGCGTCATGTGGGTTAGCGGGCAGTGATCGCGCTCCGCAGCTTCGCTTTCCCGCACTCGACCCTTCTCGCCACCCCACGTTGTGCCACGCCATTACAGGTGCCCCAAAATGACTCCCAATGATCGATCTGGCCCAAAGCGCTGGGACCCCATCCTAGTCGTTAGTGCGCTATGTCTGATCGCGGTGGGAGCCGTCGCCATCTACTACTCGGCTCGGGGACAGCTCGTCCCCTCGTTCGTTGACGGCTTGTGGGGGTTCATCATCGGCTTCTCCTCAGGTTATGGAGTCTGCCTGCTCGTTCGACGTCAGACGCCGCCAGGCGGCCGGAGTGGGCCGGGCCTCTGAATGATCGCTGGTTAGGGCGATCCGGCGCCAAGGGCCGGCCCGCCGCCGCGGTAGTAGATAGCGAGCCATGTTTCTGCTTCGGGCATCACGGCCATCATTGACGTGGAGTCGTCGCAAGGCCGGGCAACTCAGCAGCAGTTCCCTTCTTCATATGGCGCTGAGAGCGCGGGGTGGAACTGACCAGAGTCGCTGGCCGAAACTGACCAGGCGAGTCCCCGGGTGGAGATGTTCTGAAGGGTAGTCGATGACGCCTCCTGTGAGTAGGTGTCAGAGGTCGAGGGCGAGCCTTTCCGAGCCTCTCAGGCCGTTGTAGCGGCGCGCGGTCGGAGGGGCTGGAGGTTTCACGGCGTTCTGGGGTTGATGGCCTGGCGGATCTGGTCGAGGTGGGCCCGGTGGGCCCGCATCCGGTACAACTCGCCGTCGATGGAGACGACGGCGGCGCGGTGGAGGAGGCGGTCGAGCATTGCCGCCGCGACCACGGAGTCGTCGTTGAAGATCTGTCCCCAGCTGGCGATGCTGCGGTTGGTGGTGAGATTTCACGAGAATGGCAGCAGGATTTTTCACCAAATGGCACTGGCTCTCGGGCACAATACCCGTGATTCGGAGCCGAGCCGCCTCCGGGTCCGGCTGACGCCACGCCCGAGGCGTCGGAGCGACTGGTGCCCGGGGAGCGATCAGGGGTTGATCGAGAGAGGAGAGCTGCCGCGACGGCGGTGCTGGCCGGCCTCCGAGACCAGGGGCAGCTGAGCAGGGCCAAGGTCTGGCAGGTCGCTCAGGAAGTCGGGGCCGGCGAGCGGACAGCTGGCCCGCGGTACGCCCTTTCGCCTCCGGCTCGTGATGCACGGGCGCCGACCGAGACCGGACGACCTCGAGATGTTGTCGTACTGGGGCTTGCGGGTCTGGGTGTTCAAGCCTGGCGCCTCGCCCCTCAGTTGCATCCCAGGAGCCCCGGACTGTGAGAGCCACTATGAGGAGGTCCGCCGTCGAAGTGCATCAGTGCCATTCAGGTGAAAAATCCTGCTGCCATTCTCGTGAAAAATACCGTGCCATTTTGATGAAATCTCACACATGGGCAATGGCTGCACGGGAAGTGTGCATTATCGTGCATCCATGATCTGTGGACAACCGTGCAACTTTTCCGACCGGCAGGCCGGAGGACCTCGCGTATCATCTCCGGACATGAGCAACGACCGCTCGTTCTTGAATTCGGATGCCGAGCCGTGAACGCAGTGGAGGCCGGTGGCGAAGGCGGCGCCCCGTTCACCCCGCCATCGGGGCGCCGGGCCCAGACGGCGGTGTCGAGCCCGATCGGCGCCGAGCTCCGCCGCCGCCGGGAGATGCTCCGGATCGGCATCCGCGAGGCCGCGCGCCGCACCGGCGTCTCCCACACCGTGATCTCGGAGGTCGAGAGTGGCAGGCGGCTGCCCACGGTCCGCACCTTCGAGCGCCTCCGCCGCGGCCTCGGCCTGGACGCCACCGCCCACATCCTGCTCCGCCCTCCTGAGCCGGTGGGGGACCTCGAGGTCCACCTGGTCCGCCTCGCCGCCTGCCTCTGGGCCTCCGGCGGTCGGATCACGATCACCGACCTGGCCGGAGCCCTCGGCATCCACGCCACCGCCGTCCGTGAGCAGCTGCCCCTGGTCGCGCCCCGCCTCGCCGCCTGCGGGATCTCGATGACCGAGGACTCGGTCGAGGTCCGTCTCGGACCGCTAAATGCGGCGATGCCGGCGCTCCAGGTGCTGGGCAGCCTTCTGAACGATCGCCGGCGGGCCGCCCTCTCCCCCGAGGCCGTCAACCTCCTCGGCTATGTCGGCTGGCACCGGGAGGCCACCCGACGCCAGCTCGAGGCGCTGCGCGGTGAGGATTGCGAGTCTCTCCTCGGCCGCCTCGTCGACGCCGGCTTCCTCACCGCGGTCCGGGACAGCGAGGGCCGCCGGCCCAACCGATACCGGCTCACCGCCCTGGCCCTGGAGGCCTTCGAGGTCGCGAGCCTCGAGGAGCTCCACGAGAAGCTGGCGCCGTTCCTGGGCGGCACCGCGGGGGCCGATGGAGCTGTCACCGTCGACGGCGAAGGGATGTCGCCCGCCGGGGAATCCGCGGGTGGAGCCCCCACGGTCGAGGCCCTGCGGGCCCGGGCGCTCGGGGCTGTCAGCACCCCCTGAAGGGGGCGGCTGCATCGCCCCGCCGTTACGGTATTCCCCGTACCTCCGGTACACGCGGTACAGGGTGCACGGCCTGTACATACGGCGGGGTCTGTGCAGGCGGCACGCCCAGCGCGTGCCGCACGGGGTCCACATGCGGTACCGTACGCACCGTGGCAGTTTTCACGATGGTCCAGTGGAAGGGAGGCGTGGGCAAGTCCACTCTCGCCGTCCATCTCGCGGCTGCGCTTGACGCGGTTCTCGTCGATTTGGAACCCTGGGGCGGGGCGACCACCTGGTGGGCAGGCCCCCATGCCGCCTCGGTGTGGCAGGCGCCCGGACCAGCGCCGGTTCTCCAGGCCCTGCGGACGGGGCGTACCCCACGCCCTCGCAGTGGGGGAGCGGGCCGGCCGCCTCTGGTCCCATCCCACGAGCAGCTCCTCACCATCTTCGACGGCGCCCCCACCGAGGCGGCCGCGTGGGCGTGGACGCCCGAGGGGCAGCCGGCTCTGATGGTCCCCACCCCAGCGGGTCCCCGGCGCCTCTCCGACGCAATCCGTGACGGTCTACGGCAGTGGGCTGCCGCCTGGGACTGCCATGTGGTTGTTGACACTCCGGGAGGCCACGGTCCTCTGGCTGACGGCGCCGCGGCTGCCGCCGACGTCGTCATCCTGCCGATCACCCTCGATCAGTGGTCGGTGCCCGCCCTCTGGAAGTTCATGGCCACCTACGCCGCGCGCGTCCGGTGCGGCCTGGTCGTTCCCAACAGAGTGCGGGACCGGGTCAGCGACGGCCAGTGGGCGGAGCTGCTCACCTCGGAGGGCGTCATTCGCCCACCGTTTCGGCTGGGGCCAGCGGTGCAGGAGGGTGAGCTGCTTCACAGCGCCTCCCGCCCGCTGACATCCGGCGGAACCCCCGGCGCGTCACGCGCCGCGGTTCTGGACCAGATCGCAGCCGTGGCCGCCGCCGCGGCGGCAGCGGCGGCTTCGTGATGGCGGAGGTTCTGATGAAGGTGCGCAGGAAGCACACGGCCTACCTGACGGAGGACCTGGTCCGGGCTCTGGACCGCTCCTACTACGAGCGTCGACTCACGGAGCCCATCTCGAAGCAGGACTTCTTCGAGGAGCTGCTCTGGCGGGGACTTCGCCTGCGCGGGTCGTCCCCCTTCTCCGCGCCGGCGACTACCGCTGGACAGGCGGCTCCGCCGCTCGCGCCGCCGACGCCGGCCGCGCCCGCAGCTGCGAAGCCGCCGCGCCAGACGCATGCCTCCTCTCCGGAGCGCCGGCGCGTGACCGCGCTGGACCGTCTGCGCGCACAGGCGGAACCCGGCCGCCCCAGCCCCATCCGGAGCGCCGCCGACCCCGGCTGATCCGACAGTCGACCTTCAAGGTCATCGACCACTCATACGTCCACGCCTACGACAGCTCGACGCGACGTGCAGTCAACTTCAGAGCGCAAACCTCTGAACTCGGCCGGGTTTTTCAGGTCGAAGTGGCTAGCAAGCGCCTGCCTGCTGCGCTCCGTACGTAGCCTGAGCGACTGTGAACTGGCCACCGTCCGGCGAGTCCAGTTGTGCGATCAGGTCGTTGCACGAGAAGGCCTCCGTGCTCAGGTACTGCTTGGCCGATTGCACGGCTTCGTTATTCCAATTCGTCGTGAGACCGTCGACGGCGGCCGTCGCCTGAGCGACTGTGAACTCGCCACCGTCGGACGAGTCCAGTTGGTCAATGAGACCCTGCTGCGAAAAGGCCTCCGTGCTCAGGTACTGCTTGGCCGATTGCACGGCTTCGTTGTTCCAATTCGTGGTGAGACTGTCGACGGCGACAGTCGCATCGTTGACCGAGAATCCACCACCGTCGGGCGAGTCCAGTTGGTCAATGAGGCCCTGCTGCGAAAACGCCTCCGTGCTCAGGTACTGTTGGGCTTGCGCTACTGCTTGCTTCTGCTGCGCCGTCAGGGTGGGGCCGGTCGACGTCGGTGTCGGCGTGGCTGCCTTCGGGGTTGCCGTCGCGTTGGGCGTCGCCGTGCCGTTGACCGTTGCCGCAGCGCTCGGCACCGCTGTGGGAGTGGCCGTGCCCCCTGTTGATTGACTCGTGCCGCAACCAACCACCAGCGCGGCGCATGCAAGCACTATCGCCGCAAACGCTTCCCGAGACTTCATGGCCTTCTCTCCAGTCACGCCGAACCACCACGTGGGCTCCTCAGGCGGGCTGATCTGAGGGGTCAGTGCGCGCGGAGTATAGCCCCGAAAATAGGAAGTCGTCGTCACGTAACCGTAAAGGCACTCCCCTGTCGCCAGCAGTAGACTTGCGCCGCGCATGGGGGGCTTGGAGGGTTCAGCACTGTGAAGATCGTGGCCAACATCATCTGGCTCGTATTCGCCGGGATCTGGCTCTTCCTCGGCTATGTGATCTCAGGCATCCTCAACTGCATCTTCATCATCACGATCCCGTTCGGCGTCCAGGCGTTCAAGCTCGCCGGGTTCGCGCTGTGGCCCTTCGGCCGGACTGCCGTACCTCGTCCTGGTGCATCTGCCGCCGGATCAGGGTGCGGGAATATCCTCTGGTTCGTCTTGGGTGGTTGGTACATGGCTCTCCTGCACTTCATCACCGGGCTGGTGCTCTGCATCTTCATCATCACCATCCCCTTCGCCATCCAGGATTTCAAACTCGCTGGACTGTCGCTCGCTCCCTTCGGGAAGGAGATCGTCAGCAACGCCGAAGCACTGCGCAGGCGGGCCTACTACAACGCTGGCGCGACTACCGGCTGGCAATCCCCATCAACCCCGCCACCGGCTGGGGCGAGCTCCGACCAGAACAACATCGCCTTCTAGGCCCCGGACTCCCGAACGCGCGACGAAGTCCAAACTGGAGGCTAGCACTCGCGCGCTCGGCTTCCAGGAGGAGCGCTACTTGCTGGTGGCGCCTACGGTCGGAGCGCGGCGACCGATCGCGGTCGCACAGTGGTCGGCCGCACCCAGATGAGGCGCTCGCGGGGAGTGCCTCTCGCGACTATCCTGCCGTGGCCGGCCCGCTGGTGCTCCCGGGGGGAGGCGTGGGTGCCGGTGGGTCGCTCCTCCTCGGGCGGGGACGGCGCCGGCGCGATCGACCAGGCCCGATGTGCGATGACGCTGACCCGGTGGCGATCGCCGTGGCGGGCAAGGTGGCCCTCGACGTAGACGGTGGCGCCGGGCGAGAACTCGGCGAGGTCGGGGGTGTGGCGCGCAGGGAGGATGACCCGGTGGCGGTCTATCCTGTTGCCGGCGGGGTCGCGCTGGGTGAGAGGAGGAAGCCGACCTCGCCGCCATCGCCGACCGGCCGTGGCAGGCAGGCAACCAGGCCGATGAAGCATGCCGAGTTCACTTCACGGAACCTCCGCGTCCGTCTGACCGTCCAGCATGCGCTCCATTTCGATGGAGGCCGCCTCGGTGAAGGCCGCGGCGCTGCCGCGGCGGTCGGGCTCTTCGACGTGGCGGTGACCCGTGACGCACTCCTGGCAGCCGGACGCGGTCCGCAGCGCCCCCTGGGTCCACCGCCACCTCGCCTCGTGCCACTCCCAGTAGGCGCTGGCGGGGACGACCGCGTCGTCAGGCGGCCCCGCGAGGTCGGACACCAACGGACGGGTGACCTCCTGGTGGTAGTACCAGAGGGTGATGAGCTCGTCGACGAGTGCTGGGTGGCGGGGCCAGCACGGCGGGACCACGTCGGCCGGGTGGTAGCGATCGACGAACCAGCTCACCCAGTTGCCCAGGTCGGCCCAGTGTCGCCGCAGTTCGCCCGAAGGGAGCTGGTCGAGGTCGACCTCGGCCCGTCCCGGCTGCTCCCCATCCGACGCGAGCGCGCCCGGACGCTCGGGAGCCCAGCCCCACCACCAGGGAAGGCACACCCGGACCCCGTCACTCATCGAGATCCTGCCCCCAGAACTGTCCGGGGTCGGGCAGGAGCTGCTCGGGCTCCACACCGAACGCCGCCGCCAGGGCGGTCAGCGTCCGCATGCGGGGTCGCCCGAGGGCGGTCCGCCCGGCCTCGAGGCGGGCGACGGTGTCGCGGCTGAGCCCCGCGCGCCGGGCCAGGCCGTCCTGAGTGAGGAAGGCGGCGACGCGCAGGCCACGCACCCGCCGGGCCAGCGCCCGGAGGGGCTGGTCGGGGTCGATTCGGACAGCATACGGACGGCCCGGGTAGGCGCTCACTGCTCGGCCCACGCGCTGGCCTGCGGCGCCAGCACGCTCCCCTGGAGGTAGGGGTCGGGGAAGGGCTCATGGGCGACGTCGACGACACCCAGGCCCAGCACGTTCATCTCGGAGACCCAGTACCCCTGTCCATTGGCGTCGTCGCTGATCACGACGGCGACATGTCCGTCCCCGCTGTCGCCGGGGAATCCCGCGTAGGAGACGGCGGAGCCGTACGGGGGCAGGACGGACGGCGGCAGGGTGGGCAGGCTCAGGCCTTCGGCGGTCGAGTACCACTCGCCGCCGTTGCGCAGGTTCCCTGGCGAGCCGCCGCCCGTCCCCTCGGGGAAGGGGTCGAAGTTGAAGGCGGCCCAGTACGTGCACTGGCCAGCGGGGTAGGGGTGGGGGAACCCCGCGGCCGGGACCCAGGGGAAGACCCCGGTCGTCGCCGCCACCTCGCAGCGTCCGCTCGGACAGTCGGGGGCGGAGCCGCCCATGGCGCGGCTCGCCGGCGGTGATCCAGGCCTGGTAGATGGGCAGGTACTGCGTCACCACAGTGTCCGCCGCCTGCTCGGGCGTCGGCGTGGGGGAGGCGGCGGAGGCGGTCGCCGCGGAGGGCGTCGGCGTCGCCGGCGCGGAGGTCGGCGTGGGGGTGGCGAAGGCAGAGGCAGAGGGCGTGGCAGGCGGGCCGCCAAGGTAGGCGGTCACAGCGGCCTCCAGCCCCGCCGGGCCGGCCGTACCGGTGGCTCCCTGGTCCTCCAGGAGCTGGGCCGCGGCGAGAGCCTCGTCGGCAGCGCTCAGCTCCCCCTGGGGCTCGCCCCAGTCGGCGCCCTTGCCCGTGTCGTTGGTGGCGGTCAACGCCTGCGACGGGAGCCCCACCTGCTGGGCGGCGCCGGCGAAGGAGGCCGGGGTCATCAGGAACTCCCCGAAGGCGGTGGGCGATCCGTCCGGGCCCACCGCCTGACCCACCAAGGCGGGGTTGAAGGTCATCCCGCTCGTCTGGGCGGCGAGGGCCATCAGCAGGGCCTCGGGGACCCCGGTCGTCTGGGCGGCGGTGGCGAAGCCGGCGAGCTGGCCCTGGGGTGGGAATGCGACGCTGACCTGGTTGCTGTCCTCGGTGGCCGCGGACTGAGTGAGGGTGGAGAAGCCCGCGACCAGGATGGGGATGCCGACGAGGGGGAGGAGGAGGCAGCCCGCCGCCGCGCCGCAACACTGGAGCTTCATCGCGTTGACCCTTCGGAATTCCTGAACTCAGCGCCTTTTGTCTCCATACCCGCATCCGACCCCAGGCTCTGCGGGAGGACCGCATCCTCCAAGAGATCATCGCCACGGGTGGCGACGTCCGCCGCATCGGCGATCTCTTCGGCCTTTCCGTCAACGCCGCCCTGCGTTACAGCGCGACGATTGGTCACCCCGACCTGGCCGAAGGGCATACCTGGAGTCCGCGAACTCAGGAGAGGACGTATGCTGTTCACGACGTACGACCCCCGGAGTTCACGACGGTTGACCCCTGAGTTGGCCGGAACTCCCGGAGGTTCTCGCGCATCCGCGAGTCGGTGTCACAGATCGCGCTTTCCTGCTTCGAGATCCAATGGCGCACGAGGTACGAGCGGCTGCCCACCCGCCACAGCGCCACGCCCCTGTCCAGCCCGGAGATGGCCCGGGCCTCCTCGTCGTTGAGCTGGAGCAGCTCGCGGGTCGCCGGCACCTCTCCGGAGTGCTGGGCGTAGATGACGACCGTCTCGGTGTCGCTGACGAGGCCGCGGGCGAGGCGCACCTGCGCGGAGTCCGCGGAGCCTGCGGCCTCCAGGTCGGTGAGGCGGTGGAGGACGGCGAGGTACTGCGCCCCCTGGCTGCGGGCGAGCTTGTACGACGCCCGCAGCCACTGCGCGGTCTCCAGGTTGGAGAGGAGCGCCCAGGCCTCGTCGAGGACGACGATCCGCTTGGTCGACGGGTCACCGGCGAGGACGCCCTGGAACCAGGCGCCAACGCACGCCATCAGGATGGGGAGCGCGGTCGAGCCGTACACGGCCGAGAGATCGAAGCTGACCAGCGGTGCGGAGAGGTCGATGGCCGCCGAGGTCTCGCCGTCGAACATGCCGCAGAGGTCGCCGTCGACCAGACGGCGCAGGTCCAGGGCGACGCTGCGCGAGGCGGCAGCGAGCGCCTCCTGGGTCGTGGAGGCGGTGGAGGCGGCGGTGGAGGAGGGGTGGAGCAGCGCGTCGACGACGCCGCGGAGCGTGGGTGCGATGTCCCACCTCGAGCGTGGGGTGGCGTCGTCGGTGGCCAGCTCGAGAGCGAGCCGCTCCTCGGGGGTGAGCGGGCGGCCCAACGACGCGCCGCACACGGCGGAGAGGATCCGGATCCTCTCCATGAGACGGGTGCGCAGGTCGCCGGCCAGGCCGAGGTCGAGAGGATTGAGCCGCAGCCCGCCGCCCTCGCCGTCGGGGCGGAGCACCACCGGGGAGACCCCGCATGCAGCGCACAGGGCGCCGTTCTCTCCCTTGGGGTCGAGCATCAGCGCCTGCCGCCCGAAGACCAGCTGGCGGTACACGTAGGTCTTGACGAGCGCGCTCTTGCCAAGGCCGAGCTGACCCAGCACCAGCATGTTGGGGTTAGTCAGCAGCCCGGCGTTGTACAGCTCCCAGGGGTCGTACGTGAAGGAGCCGCCGTGGAGGTCGCGCCCGATGTAGACGCCGCGCGAGAAGCCGCGCCCCTCGCAGATGCCGGGGTACACGGACTGGAGGTGGGCGGTGGTGGCCCGGTGGAGGACAGCGCCGGGGCTGCGCAGCGCCGAGAGGGAGGGGAGGGCGGGCATCACCAGATCCCCCGGGCGAGCGGCAGGGTGGCGGCGAACCCGCGGTCGTGCTCGCCGTCCATGCGGCGGAGGTCGAGGGAGGAGAGGGCGGCGTGCTCCTCCGCGCTGCCGCAGGCCCTCTCCATGTCGGCGATGGAGGTGACGCTCACCGTCAGGTGGCCGGAGAAGCGGTACTCGCCGTGGCCGTCGGCGAGCTCCCCCTCGCGGCGCTCCACGGCCTCGGCCTGGCGCTCCTTGTCGATCGAGGTGCGGAACCCGTGCCGCTGGCGGAGCTGCTCGTCGGCCAGGTGCTCGGTGCGCTGGGCCTCGAGGTCGCGCCGGGCCTGGATCGGGTCGATGGGGACCATGCAGACCGAGACGCTCATCCGGGCGCGGGTCTTGAGCAGGAGCGGCACCAGGAAGCCGGGCCCGACGGGGACCCGTGGCCACTCGCTGATCCAGTACGACGTGTGAAGGGCGGAGTCCGTCTCGTATCCCCTCCACGACGGCCGGGCGAAGAGGGGCCCGCTCGCCGACACCGGCACGCCCTCGTGCCCGGGGTGGTGGCGGGCGGTGAGACGAAGCTGGTCGGTCGCGCCGGGGTCCCAGGCCTCCCGCAGGGTCTGGGCGAGCAGGCGGGGTGGCAGCGCCCCCTCGACCTCGATGTCGGCGCCCTGCATCTGGATCTGGAGGGCGTGGAGCTGGCGGCTGAGGACCTCGCCGGCGCCCGTGTCCCCTCCTCCCGCCTGGCGGATCTGCTGGCCCGCGCTGCGCAGGCTGACCTGGAGCGCGACCAGGACCTGGATCTCCTGCGCCTCGGCGACGGGAGCCGCGTCATCGAGGAGGCTGAGGTAGCTGCGCACGATCGGGCTGCGGAGATCGAGAGTGCGCTGCTCGGCGAGGTGGCGGGCCAGCGCGTCGGGATCCTCGGCCAGGGTGCGCACGACGACCTGGAGGGCGGAGATCGGGGTGCCGCGGCGGGCCAGGCTGGCCTGGACGGCCCCCCAGGCCCCCATGCGCCGGCCCTTCTCGCCGGAGTCCGCCAGTGCGAACGAGGTGCCGCGGACCCGGAGCACGGCGGTCCAGGTGCCCCGCCGTGCGTCCTTGACCACGCCCAGCTCGCCGCGCGGGACGGGGACGGCAAGGATGGTGCAGTCGCGCAGGACAGGCGGAAAGGCGGGCTGCTCGGCGATCACCCGGGCCTCGCCGCCCGGCGTGGTGCGCAGGACCTGGCCGCGGCGTGGCTGCGGGGACCGCCAGGTGCGTCTCCCGTGGAGGAGGAAGTGGAGGACGGCGGGGAGCCACTCGTCGAGCGCGCGTCCCGAGATGGGCATGAACGCGGCGGTGGCGGTCAGACCGACCACGAGCAAGCAGCGCCAGAAGGCCGCCGGCGCTGCCGCGGGCGCCGAGCAGGACGACCATGCCGAGCGAACGCCCCGGTCGCGAGGATCGCGATCTGACCGAGGCGCACCCCGAGCAGGAGGCCGCGCCGGTCGCGCGGGCCGAAGTGATAGCGGATGTCCTGGCTCATGCGGGGCTCCCTTCCTGCTGCGGGGTGATGCGGGCGGGGCGGGCTGCTCGCGATGGCGGGCCCGGCACCGGCCGCGTCCGCGTGCACCGCCGGGGTCCGCGGGGAAGGCGTCGAGCGCCGCGGGCGTTGGTCCCGCTTCGCGGAGCCGGGCGGCTGGCCCCCGCCTCCCGGCGATGCGCCGGACGCTGCGCCGCCCGAGCCGGAACCACCCTCGGGCTGGCCCCCGCCGCCGGCGATCTTCAGCTCGCCCTGTCCCGCCATCCCGCCGGGCCCAGAGCCGGGGGTGGGGGAGGCGGACGAGCCCCCACTGCTCATGGCGGCACCGGCGCCGACCGCCTCCGAGGTGCCGCCGGATGCGGCGGCGGCGCCGGCCCGGGCACCGGTGCGGACGGCGGCGCTGCCGACCCGCTTGCCGATGCCCGAGGCGTGGCCGACCATGCCGGCGACGGCGGTCGCCTCGAGCAGGGGGAGAAGGCGGAAGACTGCGAAGGGCGCCAGCGCCGCAAGCAGGAAGATCAGTGTCGCGGCGAGCACGGAGCCCAGGTTTCCGCTGGGGGTGATGGATTGGGTGAGCGCGCTCGCCCCCAGGACCAGAACGAAGGCCATCACGAACTTGCTGATGCAGAGCACGAAGAGCGTCTCGGCGATCCGCTTCAGGGCGTTGTGCGCGCCGGGCCACAGTGAGGTCAGGGCGATCAGGGGGATGAAGGCCGCCACCACGTAGATGGCGGCGTCCCGGGCCAGCAACTCGAGGTAGCAGACCACGGTCGCGGCGATCAGGACCAGGCAGGCCAGCACGGTCAGGAAGTCGCTCCCGAGGTTTGACCCGAGGATGTTCGACCACGCCGCCAGCGATCCCGCCTGCGCGTTGCCACCCACCTCCCATGCGGTGGCCAGGTTGGTCAGAGCCAGGAGCTGGGTCACCAGCCAGATCGCGATGTAGGTGATGAAGATCGCGACCGGGAGCCGCACGCACACCAGGCGCACCATGCCGGCGATGTCGCCGCGGATCACGCCGGACATCACCGACGCGAGGACCACCAGCAGCATCAGCCAGGCGGCGATCACCACCGCGCCGGGCGGGCCGGTACGCCCGCCGGCGGGACCAGTGCCGTAATAGGCGGAGAGGAACCAGGGAGCGGTGAGGTCGGGGTTGGCCGGGTCGACGACGAAGATGCCGATGACGTCGTCGGCCGCCGAGACGGCGCTCCCAGTGATCCACCCGGCCACCGCGTCGATCGCGGGGCCGAAGATGAGGCTGGTGATGATCCCGCCGCCGCCCGAGTAGTGGGGAGAGGCAGCCGGCAGCGGCGTGACAGTGGGCGTTGTGGTGGACGAGGCGGTGGGTAGCGGCGTGGCGGTGGGACCCGCGGTCGGCGCGGGTGTCGGTGAGGCGGGGTCGGCCCGGACCGCCGCCGGCGAGGCCAGCGCTGCGGTGAGCGCGGCCAGCACCAGGAGGAGTGCGCCGGCCGCCCGCGGGAGGAGTCGGCGCCGCCGCTGCGTCAGTGCCCTCACGGTTGCGGCCGGCGCGGGCTCGCTCACCCGCTCACCTGGGTGCCGAGGTCATAGAGCCACTGGATGAGCGCGGGGGCCGCTCCGACGACGAAGACGCCCAGGAGGGCGCCGAAGACAGTCACCTTGGCCTTGGACGTCTGGTATGGGTTGCCGCTGTGGGAGCTGAAGGCCCAGACGGCGGCACCGATGATCAGGGCGACGAGGCAGCAGACCAGGGCTGCCCAGCGCAGCCCGCCGACCAGGCCGAGGATCTGATCAGAGCCGGGGAGCTGAGTGGGGTCGGGTGCCGGGTTGATAAAGCTGGGGTCCGAGCCGGTGCCCGTCGCCGCCAGAAAGGGATGGAGAAGCGGGATCAGCTCGGGGAGGATGAGCATGGTGAGCGGCCTCGTGAGTGGCGGATGGATGCGCCCCATCCCACCAGCGGCCGCGTACGAATCGCGTACGAATCGACCCCGCACCTGCCGGGACGTCGACGCGTACGCGCCAGACGCCGCGTACGCGATCAGCGCGCTGTGACGCGACCGCGCGTACAGATGCGATGGGTCGGCGCGTATGCGCGTACAGACGCGATCCTCGCGCCGCGTTCGCGCGTACAGGCGCGTACGCGGCGTTGAGATATTCTCAGGAAACTGTTACAGGGATGACCTCGGGCCGGACCTTTGTGAGGGTCGCGTACGCGGCGTCGTGGCGCTTGCGCTTGGCGACGTGCCCGACGCGCAGCTCTCGCCAGCGCGGCCCCTGCCAGTGCCGCTTGATGACAGGGCTCGCAGCGGCAGCCCCAATTCCGGTACGTCGAGGCGGACCCATGGGTCACCGTCGCGGTGGCAAGCGCCCGGCGGCGATGCTCCCTGCCCTCGTGGTGCAGCGCGGCGTTGGCAGCGCGACAGGCGGCGCATCGGCATCCAGCCCAGTAGCGACTGACGGTCCCGTGGTCCGCGTTCACCCCTCGCCGGGGCACGAACTCCGGGTCCCCGTACGTGCGTTGGCGGTAGTAGTGGAAACGGCAGAGGCCAAAGGCCTCGACCGGCTCCGGGCAGATGCTGCATCGCCGGGGCGGCTCCGGTACTCGACAGGCGCCGAAGGCGAGCATCAGATGGCGAACCCGCTGATGGCTCAGCCCGTGCCGCTCACCGATCTTCTGCAGGGGATCCCCGCGGAGCGTACTCGCGGACCATGAGCGCATTCCGGGCGCTGCGGGCTGCTTCGGGCGCCCGGCCTGACCCGGCGAGCAGGACGGCCCGGATCTCCAGGACTTGGATGATCGTGGTGTCGAGCGACGCCACCAGACCATCGGGCAACCCCTGAGCCTGGTCAGGAGGTAGCCGCCTCGCGGCCTGGCCGAGAGAACGCGTCCTGGTCAGCAGGGCCCTGATCCGACGCTGTGCGGAGACCGGGTCCAGCGGGCGCTGGTCAGGTCTGTGCCGCTGCATGATGGGTTCATCTGCCGATGGCAAGGGCGAGGAGGGTATTGACCGCAGTTTCGAACGGGCGGGTACTCCGTTGCACCTGGGCGAGTAGAAGCCCTCCTTCGAGCGTGGCGAGCAGAGTAGTGGCGAGGTCGTCCGGGTCGATGTCGGACGGGAGCTTCCCGTCGGCATGAAGGGATCTGAGTCCATCGCCGATGGCGGCTGCCCACTGATCGAACCCTGCCGCGATGAGCGCTCGGGCCTCGGGGTCACTCTCGGCGAGTTGACCAACGAGCGAGCCAAGTGGGCAGCCCCCCTTTGCTTTGGTGCGCTTCGCTGCGGTGATCACCATGTTCCGCCAGGCTTCGACTCCGTTCGCGCTGCTGAGCGCCTGCCGATTGCGATTGACGATGGCGTCGGCTTGGTAGTCGATGACCGCCTGCACGAGATCGTTCTTGTCGGGGAAGTAGTGGTACATCTGAGAGCCGCTGACTTCCGCCGCCACCTTGACGTCTTCCAAGGTGGTGCCCGCCACCCCGCGCTCATGGATCAGGGCGGCGGCCTCCTCCACTATTCGTGCCCGGGTGCGTGCTCCCTTGGGGGTGAGCCTCGGCCGGTCACTCGTCTCGTTGACCATGCACCAATGTTAGCAGGATTTTGAGTTTGACAACCCAGTTCCGAACTGTCAGAGTGAGTTGCACAACCCATTTTGTAGCGAGAGGACGACACATCGCATGACTGACCTAAAGGGCAAGACAGCTCTGGTAACGGGCTCGACGAGCGGGATCGGCAAGGCGACGGCCATCGCCTTGGCCGCCCGCGGCGCTCACGTACTGGTAGTCGGACGCAACGAACAACGAGCCAAAGACGTGGTCGCCGAGATCGAAGGCAGCGGCGGCAGCGCAACGTTCCGGCTCACCACGTTGAGCGACCTCGAATCGGCCCAGGAGCTGGTCGAGTGGGCCACTGAGGCAGGCGACGGTCACGTCGACATCCTCATCAACAACGCTGGCGTCGCCTTGCTCGGACCAAGCAACGCAGCCACCGAAGCAGAGTTCGACGAGACCTTTGCACTGAACGTCAAGGTTCCGTTCTTCCTCGTCGCGTCACTGGCGCCAGCCATGGCCGAACGCGGATGGGGTTCGATCGTCAACGTCTCCACGATGGTCGCCAGCTTCGGACAGGCCGGCATGGCTCTGTATGGCGCCAGCCGAGCGGCTCTCGAACTGTTGACGAAGGCCTGGGCCGCCGAATACGGCCCGCGTGGTGTTCGGGTCAACGCCGTTGCCCCCGGCCCGACGCGCACCCGGATGATGGAAGCAGTCCCCGAGGAGATGGTGAATCAGCTCGCAGCACTAGCACCAGCAGGTCGCGTAGCTCAGCCCGAGGAACTTGCTGCGGCGATCGTCTTCCTCGCCAGTGATGATGCCAGCTTCGTCCACGGCGTCACTCTTGCGGTCGACGGGGGCCGGGTAGCGACGTAACGCCTGTCGGCGGTGACGTTTAAGAGTGAAGACCTAGAACACAGATCACAACTAACAACTGAGGAGTATCCACATGAGCGCATACGTAATTGTCGAATTCACGGTCAAGGACCCGGATGTTTATCGTGAGAAATACAGCCGCCAACGCTGGACAGACGGCCAAAGAGCACGGAGGCGAGGTTCTCGCCAACAGTAACTGGGAGATCCTGCACGGCGATGGCTCGCTCACTTCAGGGGCACTCATGCGGTTTCCGGACCATGAGGCGGCCGTCGGATGGTACAACTCGCCTGAATATCAGCAGCTGATCGATGTCCGAAGTGTCGCGATGGATGCCCGTTTCAGCTTGCTCGACGGCCTGCCTAGCTGAACGAGGTGGCTCCAGATCCAGAAGCACGCGGAGACCGGTGAGCAACGGGCAAGGCAGTCCTCCCTGCTAGCCACAGAAATGAGAGGGAATACCATGAGCACACTCCAGGAAAGACGGTGCTGATCACGGGCGCCAACGCCGGGATCGGCAAGGACGTGGCCCGGCAACTGGCATTACGTCCCGAGATCGCCGCGGATCTACCTGGCGTGCCGGAACCAAGATCGGGCGACAACGGCAAAGGCCGAGCTCGAAGCGGAGACCGGCCGGCGCATCTTCGACATCATTCTCATGGACGTCGCCGATCTGGGTTCGGTCCGCGCCGGCCTGGCGGCCATCAACGGATCCCTCGACGCGCTGGTCATGAACGCCGGTGTCATTGGCCCGCAGACGATGGACTTGACCGCTGACGGGGTCACCACCGTGTTCGCGACGAACGTCCTTGGCCACGTCGTCCTCCTCGAAGGGCTCCTGGCCGAGGATCGGCTTGGCGAGGTGGCGGTCTTCGCCGGAAGTGAAGCAGTCAGGGGAGTCCCGAAGTTGCGGATGAAAGGGCCATCGTTCGTCTCAAACTCAGCCGACGAACTCGCCACTGTCATCGACGGCAGCTACTTCGCCAGCAGAAAACCTGACTTCAACCTAGCCTTCGGGCAGGCCAAGTACATCGGGGCCCTCTGGATGGCCTACCTGGCCCGCCAACACCCCGACCGCCGATTCATCACCGTGAGCCCCGGCAACACCACCGGCACCCAAGCCGCCAGCGACCTCCCATTACCGATGCGTATAGCGGCCAAATACGTCATGCCCGCCCTAGGTCTCGCCCACAAACTCGACGTGGGCGCGAAGCGACTGGTCGACGGCGTCACCGACCCGACCCTGTCGAGCGGCGTGTTCTACGCCAGCGCGGCCAACACGCTTAAGGGTCCCATGGTCAACCAAGCCGACTTCTTCCCCGACCTGGCCAACCCGTCGTTTCAGGACCACGCCAACGAGGCCATCCACCGC
>CAVOOO010000005.1:0-8484 GCA_963697585.1 uncultured Chloroflexia bacterium
GAGCCTGGTCAGGAGGTAGCCGGCTCGCGGCCTGGCCGAGAGAACGCGTCCTCTTCAGCAGGGCCCTGATCCGCGCCTCTGCGGAGACCGGGTCCAGCGGGCGCTGGTCAGGTCTGTGCCGCTGCATGATCGGCGGCCAGTATTGCCGAGGCGGTCTGGCTGCCGCGTCCGGTGATGGCGCGCCCCCGATGCGACGCCCTGCCGGATCAGCCTCCCCTGCGGACGGGCTGCTCTGCTGGGCAGCGTGCTCCGGCCTCGCTGCTCGGCTCCGGGCACCACTGCGTTGGAGCCTGCGGCTCCTCCCTCCGCTCGCTCGGCCTCCGCCGTGTCGCTGCGCATCGCAGCCCCACCCACAGGAGGACCGTCCCATGGAGCGCACCACCGCAACCGAGCTGCTCGCCACCCTCGCCGACGGCGTCGCGGAGCTCACCAACTCCACCGCCTGGCGCGCCTGGCTGGACGTGCAGCGCCGCTTCCACCGGTACAGCTGGGGAAACACCCTCCTGATCGCCGCCCAGCGGCCCGACGCCACGCGCGTCGCCGGGTTCCACGCCTGGCTCCGGCTCGGTCGCCACGTGCGCAAGGGCGAGCACGGCATCGCCATCCTGGCTCCCGTCGTCCCGCGCCTGCGGGTCGTCGACGGCGACTCCGGGGACGAGCGATGGGTGGCCGGGAGGCCCCACGCGTTCCGGGTAACCCATGTCTTCGACGTCAGCCAAACGGATGGCGAGGAGCTGGCCGCGCCCCCGGTGAGCCGTCTCGAGGGCAGCGACCCGAAGGACTGGTACACGCAGCTGCGCGACGTCGCCCACAGCCTGGAGTTCACCGTGGAGGAGGACTACCTGCCCGACGGCGTGAACGGCGACTGCAACCACGCGCTGCGGCGCATCCGCATCGAGGTGCGGAACGGGCAGAGCCACCAGGTGAAGACGCTGGCCCACGAGCTGGGCCACGCCATCCTCCACGCGGATCGCGCAGGACTGTGCCGGGAGCAGGCCGAGCTGGAGGCGGAGTCGGTTGCGTACATCGTGTGCGCCGGGCTCGGCATCGACACCTCCGAGTACTCCTTCGGCTACCTGGCGGTGTGGGCCGGGGGTGGCGAGCAGGCCCGTCGCGCCATCGCCGAGTCGGCACAGCGCATCCAGACGGCCGCCCACCGGGTGCTCGATGCCGTCACTCCCGGCGACGCGGAAGTGGCCGCGTGAGCCCGGCGGCGCGCTGGTGGCGGTGATATGATCCTTGACTAATATGAGGAGAGGAGCATAATGGCCTCGTGGGAGGTCGAGTTCACCGACCAGTTCGAGGCCTGGTGGGAGACCCTCGGGGTCGAGGATCAGCGGGCGCTCACCGCCGCGGTCCAGCTCCTGGAGCGCGACGGTCCGGCGCTGGGACGACCGCTGGCGGACACCATCAAGACGTCTCGGCACCCGAACATGAAGGAGTTGCGGCCGCCGGCTACGGCCCTTCGGGTGCTCTTCGCCTTCGACCCGCGGCGAACCGCCATCCTCTTAATTGGGGGCAGCAAGGCGCGGCGGTGGCAGGAGTGGTACGTGGAGTACGTCCCGCTCGCGGACAGACTGTATGACGAGCATCTCGCCGAGCTCCGGCGGGAAGGAGAGTTGAGATGAGTGGGCACCGGCCGTTTCGCACCCTGGCCGAGCAGGTCGTCGCCACTCCCGAGGGACGGGAGCGGGTCGAGACCTACCGACGCCTGATGGACGCTGTCATCACCCTCCACCGGCTGCGGGAGGAGCGAGGGCTGACCCAGGTGCAGGTCGCCGAGGTGCTCGACGTCACCCAGGGGAACGTCTCGCGCCTCGAGCGCTCGGAGGACCTCTACGTCTCGACACTCTCTCGCTACGTGGCGGCTCTCGGTGGGCACCTGGAGCTGACGGCGGTGTTTCCCGATCAGGTCGTCCCGCTCGACCTGCCGAGCGGCGGACGCGCCGCGTAGCGGAGGCCGAGGCAGGACTTTGAGGCGACCCCTGGCGGCCCGGGGATCAGGTGTGCGTCAGAAAGAGGTCCAGAAGTGCCACCGCGGCACCGAGGGCGAACACTCCGACCACGACCCGGACCGCGATCGCCAGGGCCCGACCAAGGATCTCGGCCACCATCCCGACGACCAGGACGAGCGGCGCCGTGACGATCCAGCACAGGGCAACCAGTACCGCCGCCCAGGGCGAGAGGGGCCGACGCAACGCCTGGGCTGGGGCCATGGGTCCCCGTGCCCACGCAGCCCACAGCCCGCTCATTTCGGCCTCTCGGACTGGAACGCCGGGATGGTCCTGGCCCCTGCCTCAGGAGCCTGCCGACTGACCTGTCGTTCTGCTGGAACCATACGAACAAGTGTACCTCACGCCGGCGCGACCACGCCACTCACCGGGCGGCGGACACTCAGACTGCTGACCTCCGGTGCTCCTGGCGCGATGCGCTGCACGGGGTCCAGGACCGGGCGATGGGTGTCCTTCCTCCCGAGGAAGGTGATCGCTGCAGGTGGCATCCAAGCAGCGCGCGGCCTCGCTGCAACCCCCAAGCCAAGTCGCCTGGCGGCGAGGGGTTTCCGCTCGGCCTTCTGCGCGCCGCTTCACGGAAGCCACGCAATCACCCCTCAAGGAGGACACATCATGGCCCGGAAGCAGAACCCAGAGCAGCCCGTCGGCGAGATCATCGCCGAGAGCGCGACCGTCAAGAGCCGGAGCTTCGGAACCTGCCGCTTCGCGATCCTGGGACGCGTTGCCGCGGAGCCGGCCCTCAGGTACACCGCCGGCGGCAAGGCGGTCCTGGACCTGACCCTGGCGACCACCGCCGCGGGGGTCGCCAGCTTTCACACGGTCGTCTGCTGGGAGCGCGTGGCCGAGACCCTGGCCCAGTACGCGGGCAAGGGCCGGGAGCTCTACGTCGACGGGCGCCTCGGATCCCGCGTGCGCGAGGTGGAAGGCCACCGCATCAAGCAGGTGGACCTCGTGGTCGAGAACTTCCAACTCCTCGGTCGGCCGCTCACGGCCTCGGCGGACACGGGCGAAGAGCCCGCCGTGGAGGGGGCCGCGTAAGCGGTTCCCCCTGTGGGGGCGCGGGCGGCAAGACCGCCCGCGCCTTCCCGTCTCTGCCCCGTCTCCTCAAGACGGGCTGGTTCGAGATCGGCCAACCCGCGGGTGGTGGCCCGAGCCCCGCGGCGCCGTCAACCCGCAAGGGGTCGGGCGCTTCGCGCCCTTGACGGCCTCTTGGGCTCGGGCTCTGCCGCTGGCAGGCGGTGCCTTCGCACCGCCGCTCCTGGAAGAACCCAGGGGCCAGTCCCCATACGGGAGGTCAGCCATGACCACGGCAACCCTGCTCAACGTCGCCATCATCCCGCTCGCGGAGATTCGCGATGTCGGGAACGTCCGCCAGGAACTGCGCGGCATCGAGGATCTGGCGGAGTCGATCCGCCGTCACGGGATGCTCACCGCGGTCACCGTGGAGCCCCACCCCGAAGGTGGCTACACGCTCGCGGCCGGCTCTCGCCGTCTCGCCGCCGCACGCCTCGCCGGCCTCGATGAGGTGCCGGCGGTCATCGTGCCCCCCGGTGGAGATGTCGAGCGGCTTCTCAAGCGGGCAGTCGAGAACATCGACAGGGAGCAACTCACGGATCTCGAGGCGGCTGATGCCATGCAGCAGCTCCTCGATCTGGGCGCCGACACCGAGCTGGTCGCCGCAGCCCTCCACACCACGCCCGACAACATCGAGGCGTGGCGGGTGGTCGCAGGCCTGCCGACCCTGGTACGTGAGCTGATTGAGGCGGGGACCATGACCGCCCGCGACGCGCACGAGCTCACCGCAGTCAGTGAGAGCGGGGAGGAGCTCGACGAGTGCCTGCGCAGGATCGGGGAGGGATGGAACGTGAAGTCCGCGGTCGAGACCGTGGTCCGCGAGCGCAAGCGGCGCCTCGAGGAGGAGAAGACGCGGAGCCGGCTGGCCAAGGAGGGCTGCGCTATCGTCGACTCGCCCAACTACGGCTACTTCGCCCACAACTCCAAGGTGCAGCGGCTGGGCCAGGGACATGGCGACGTCCATATCGCCAAGCGCGAGCACATCAAGCAGCCCTGCCACGCCGCGTTCGTGGACAAGGACGGGAAGGCGAACTACGTGTGCACCGACCGCTCGCGTCACGCCGGCGTGGAGGGCAGTGGTGTGCCCGACCTGAAGGCGGAGCGAGCGACCAGGCGGGCGGAGAAGAAGCTTCTCCGCGAGGCTCACGCCACACGCTTCCGTGCCGTCGGCGAGGCGCTCCGCAACCACGCCTTCACGCACGACGAGGCCGTCGCTCACGTGCTCACGCTCTGGGTGAGCGAGGCCAAGCCCGCCGTCTGCGAGGTGGCCGCCGAGCTTCTCGGCCTGGTGGTCGCCAAGGACGGAGGCATCCGGGCAGCCGAGGAGGCGCTGACCGCGCACGCTGCGGGAGGCGAGGGGTGCCTGGTGGATGTGGCCTTGGCGATCGCGCTTGCCGCCGGCGAGCACGGGCTGACCACGGACCGCTTCGACTACAGCTCCGAGGCGGTGGCGGCCCACATCGGGTTGCTCCGGACCACCGGCATCCATGATCTCGCGGAGATGGAGATCGTCGCGGCGCGCAGCCGGCTGCCGTGGGAGATGCGGCACGCCGCCGCCGAGGATGCGGGGGAGGACGGGCTCGAGCAGGAGGTCGAGGACGTGGAAGCGGCAGACCCGGATTTGGGCAATGACGACCGCAAGGAGGGTGAGCCCTCCGAGCAGTGATCGCGGGAGGGGGAGGCGGCACGCCGCCTCTCCCTCACCCCGTGCGTGGCAACGGGCTCTGGTCGGCAGCGAGCGACCCCGGGGCCAGAGTCGACGGCGTGCGACGTAGCGAGTGGCGCTGGGACGACCACGGCGGCCGCCCCAGCGCCGAGAGGGGGGACTCCATCGTAGAGCGATGGCTGCATCCGTGCCACCTGCCCTGGATCGTCCCCGCGCCCCACCGCGTTCGTGGACATGGCCAATGGTCTCGCCTGGCGGAGTGATCGAGCGGGCTCCTGAGCGGAGTTTGGTGGCTGCCGGCCGCTGAGGCCACGATGCCCGAGAACCCACGGCCCCTCCGGGCACCGCTGCGCTGGCCTGCGGCCTCCCTCCGGGGCCGCGGAACCCCGGGCTTTCCCCGTGGCGCGGCCGACAAGGCCGCCACGAAACCCGCCACAGGAGGAACCGCCATGGCAGCCGTTACCGCCGACCGAGCCCGCCCCGAGGCCGTGCTCAGTCACTCGGCCTCGCACCTGGTCACCCTGGACGATCTTGCCGCCATTCCCGCCGGTGGCCGGATGGGCCCGCACCACCGGCCCGTGCCGCACATCGAGCTGGTCAGCACGGTCAAGCAAGCCTTCTCCCGCCGCGGCTACGCCGTGGCGCGCGAGCAGTACTCGGTGAGCCACGAGAACGCCCGTCTGTTCGGCACCCTGGATCTGGTGCCGACCACCGGAGCCTCGCTGGTGGAGGGTCTGGAGGGAGGCATGGCGGTCGGCCTGCGTCACGCCAACGACCAGGCCTTCGCGCTCGGGGTGATCGCCGGGCTGCGGGTGTTCGTCTGCGACAACATGGCCTTCTCGGGTGGCGACAGGCTGCTGCGGCGCAAGCACACGACCGGGCTCGAGCTGGTGGCCGAGGTCGACCGGGGACTGGACCGGACCTTCCACTCGTACCGCGATCTGGTCCAGCTGGTGGATCAGCTGCGCGACACGAAGCTCACCGACATGCGAAGCGAAGGTCCTCCTGTACGACCTGGCCCTGGACGGCCGGGTGATCGCTCCGGACCAGCTCGGCAAGGTCCACGGCTGGTACTTCACTCCCGAGGAGATGGCGAGCGCCGAGGACCGCGAGCGTGGCTTCAGCGACGTCGAGCCGCGCAACGCCTGGGCGGTCGCGAACGCGGTGACCCGGGTGGCGAGGAGCTGGCCCGCTGCCCGACAGCAGGAGACCGGCGTTGCCCTCTCCGGCTACCTCGCCCGGTACTTCCGGATCCACGCTCCGGAGAGGCCCGCGTCCAACTGAGTCCGCAGGGCGGCGGGGGAGGGGCGATCGCCTCTCCCCCGTACCCGTCGGTGAGGCTCGCGATGTGGCGATGGTCCTCGCCCGGGGACTGCCAGCGCACCCCGGCTGAGCTCAGCGCCAGAGCGCCCGCCAGATCCCGGCTCGGGCCGCCGCCCGTCCGATGATCTTGTTCTTGGCGCGCCGGGCGATGCGGTGGGGATTGCCCGATGCCAGCGTCGAGACGTCGTTGGCCATCCGCGCGGCGCGGTAGAGGTTGGAGACCAGCCCGCGGCTCCTCACCCCAGGGCCTCCGCCACGAAGTGCTGCGCGTCCGCGTGTCAGCTCCACCAGCTCGGGCTCCTCCGTCTCGATGAGGCGGAGCAAGCGACGTCGCCGTCTCCGGCTGCTCGGTGCCGATGGCGAGCCCCAGCGACAGCCAGTAGTCGGCGGTCTCCATGAGCACGGCGTGGACGTCCTCCGGCGTCTCCGCCCGCACCTCGGCCATGGCGTGGAGGAGCGCCTGGCCATAGCGTCGCCAGTCCGGGTCGAGGCTCTCGTTCGTCGCCGGCGATCGATGTGTGGTCATGGTGTTCCCTCATGCCCTGCGCGGCGCCGCCAGTCTAGCGGTGGAGCCCGGGGATTGCGGCCCGGGGCCGGCGTGAGATGTCCTCTCGAGGGTGGGCCACCGGCTCCGAGCTCGTCGGCAGGCTGCCACGCCACTCGGCCTATTCGGTCCAGGCGGCCTGACGGCTCCGCTTCGCTCCGGCCTGGACCGCGGCTCGCGGCGTGGCGGACGCCCGCCAACGGAGCCGGTGGCGGCTCCCCTCACGGGAGGACCTCCCCATGATCGTCGTCGGACAACCCCTTGCCCCTCCCCGGTTGCGCGGCACCAACTCCCAGATCGCCTGGGCGCTGCGGATTCGAGCCGAGATCCTTCCGGAGATTCACGCCATCCGCGACGGCTCTGCGGGGCGGCTCCGGATCGGGGCCCTCAGCTCCGAGGAAGCCGACGGCTACAGCGCGATCGTCGAGGCCGCCGACACCCTGATTGCCGAGGAGCGGGCCGGCTGGTGGATCGATCGGCGTGGCCACAGCACTCACAGCCTGCTCCACGAGCGAGTCGAGGCCGCCTGCCGGGCGGCATCCGTGGAGGCACGGTGATGGGCGCCATCCGGGTCACCACTCACCGCTACAGCTTCCAGGTGGTGCGCGAGCAGGAGCCCGCGTACCCGACCGGAGCCGGGGTCACCACTCCGCACGACGCCGCCGCGATCGCCCAGCACGTGATCGGAGGCCAGATCAGCGAGGTGGTCCTCGCCCTCTTCCTCGACGCCCGCCATCGCGTCACCGGGTACGCCGAGATCGTGCGTGGCACGCTCAACGCGGCGCGGCTGACCCCCCGGGACATCCTCGTGCCCGCCTTGGCGGTGAACGCCGCTGCGCTGGTGGTCGCTCACTGCCATCCTAGCGGCGAGCTGAGCCCGAGCCGGGCCGACCGCCAGGTCACCGTGGTGCTCCGCCAGGCCTGTGAGCTGATCGGTGTGCCTCTGCTCGACCACCTGATCGTGACCGAGGATGCCGTCTTCTCCTTCCGGGAGAGCGAGAGATGGGGTGAGTAGCGGGACGACCACAGCTCCGAAGCAGAGCAGTCGGACGGGCCTGGCACGCGCGGGCTGATGCGCACGCCCCCAAGGAGAGCGGTGCTAAGGGGGAGGTCCCCCTGCCCCCCCTGAAAGAGCGTACCCCGGGGCGCGGAGGAACCCGTCAAGGGACGCTGCGACAGCCTGTTCACGGCAGGGCCGTGCGGCCGCCCCGGGCGGCCTGACCAACCTGTCACAGCTCACGGCCCTTGACAGAACCCCCCGGCCCAGGGTGCGGCTCCGCCGTCTTCTCAGTGATTCAGCCGATGGACGGCTGCTGAGAGCACAAGGAGCCGCAGATGGACTGCACCAGCACCCTCCCGACCGTCGTCGCACGTCTCGATGCCCAGGTCAGCACCGTGGTGAGCAAGGAGCACAGCGTCTGTTGCACGTGCGGCGCCGACATCGAGGTCGTCGTCCGCATCTCTCAGGCCTGGGGACGCCGCGAGTGGTGGCGATGCCCGGGCTGCGGGGTCGTCGGCCGCCGCCGCATCGGGCCGCAGCGCGCCGAGCGCCGTTAGGCTTGGGGTGGCTGACGCCGGCAACCCGCGCCGGGCCCGGCCGCAGGCGAACCCGGAGGTCTCGTCTGCGCGCGGAGGCGCGCTGGCCTCCGGGTCGCCTTCTCCTGGGTCAGGCCGCTGCGGGGCTCCTCCACTCCGTTCCGGCCCTGCGGGTGACCCCGGCGCCCCTCCGGCCGGCAGCCGCCCGGAAGTACACGGGCAGGTCCTCTCCTCCCCGTCGACGCCCTGCGCACGCTCGGTCCACAGGAGGTAGGCGGGCGGGCGGCTCGCCCCGAGGCGGGGGTCGGCGTGGTGCAGAGCGGTGCTAA
>CAVOOO010000006.1:0-20184 GCA_963697585.1 uncultured Chloroflexia bacterium
CCCAATGCGGAGCAGGAGCGGGCGCTGCGGGCACTGTGCAGCCCGGCGGGCTGGGCGGGCACCGTCGGCATCGCCGGCTCCGGCAAGACGACAACGCTGCGCCCCGCGGTCGACGCGATGCAGGCCGCCGGCTATCAGGTCCTCGGGGTGGCCCTGGCCGGCGGCGCCGCGGAGGTGCTCCAGGCGGAGACGGGGGCACCCAGCTGGAACATCGCCGACTTCCTAGTGCGGTGCGAGTTGGGCAGCCTGTGGGCACCCGACGGGCGGCCGCTCAGTCTTGGCCCGAACACCATCCTCCTCATCGACGAGGGCGGCACGGTCGACTTACGGACCTTCGCGAGGCTCATCGACGTCGCCGAGCGCAGCGGCGTCGCCGCACTGCGAACCGTCGGCGACCCGAAGCAGACACAGCCGGTCGGCGCCGGCGGCATCTTCGCCCACCTGGCGCGGCAGCTCCCCACCGCGGTGCTGAGCACCAACTACCGCCAGGGCCAGCACCAGGGGGCCGCCGAGGCCTCGGCCTCGGCGCTGCTGCGCGACGGGCAGTCCGGCAAGTACCTCATGGTCAAGGACCACGCCGGCCTTCTCCAGGTCGACGACACCCTGGACCTGTCCGCGGCCCGGGCCGTCGAGGACTGGGCCCGAGCGGTCGGTGTCGGCGGCTCACCGCGGGAGCACGTCCTCCTCAGCGACCTCAACGACGTCGCCGACAACCTCAACGCGCAGGCGCGGGCCGCCATGGACCAGATGGGCCGCCTCGGCTCCGCCCGCGTCCAGTGCGGCCAGCTCGAGTACGCCGCCGGCGACCGTGTGAGCTTCACAGCCAAGCACGTCGCGAGCCGACCGCGGGTCGACCACGAGGGTCGGCCGCTGCTGCGCAAGGACGGCACACCGCGGGTGCGCCTGGTCACCACACCCAAGCGCACCCGCGGCGAGGTGGTCGGCGTCAGCCCTGATGCCGCCGGCATCACGATCCGGACCGATGGCCAGGGGCGGCTTCCGAGCCGCCTGGTCACCCTCTCCGCTGCGGAGGCCGACAAGGTCCTGGGCCGCGGCTACGCGATGACCACCACCATCGCCCAGGCGCGGGGCTGGGACGTCACCTACGGGGTCCTCTGCGCCTCGCGGGTCAGCGGCCTGGAGCAGGCGTACACCATGCAGACCCGGGCGCGCACCGAGACCCGCGTCTACGCGAACAGCGAGAGCGTGCACGGCGAGGCCGACGCCTCGCGGGACCTCCGGACCGCGACCACGGACGCCTACGCCGAGGCTCTTGGCCGCGTCACCGAGAAGGCCACCACCCTCGACTACGCCACGCCCGAGGCGAAGGCGCAGCTGGCGGCGCGGATGACCCCCCATCTGCTCCGCCCTCCCCGGCTCGACGGGCCGCCGACAGATCGCCAGCGGTCCCACATCGACCGGCTCGGGCTGGTGTTGCCCGAGAAGGCGACCTGGCTGGTCGCCAGTGGCCTGATCGACCGAGCGGAGCAGAAGCCCACCGGCTCACAGGCGACGGAGTGGCTGGTCGAGTCCTATGGCGTCGAGCGGGCGGACGCCGAGCGGCGCGTCGCCCTCGGGCTGCGGGCATGGGGCCTCCAGCCCGATGTGGGCCCGCCCGGCGCGCCCACGACGCCGATGCCGACCCCGGAACAGCGCCTCGCCGGCAGGACCACCGCCGAGCAGCACGCCCTCGCAGAACGGGTCGGCACCGACGTCGACGGCAGCCGAACATGGCTGGTCGCCTCTTCCCGTCTCGACCAGGCGATGCACCAGCCCGCCGGCACCCAGGCATCCGCCTGGCTCGTCGAGGAGCACGGGCTGGACCGGCCCGAAGCCGAGCGCATCGTCGCCACCGCGCTCCGCCAACGCGGCGTCAACCCGGGAGTCGGCGCCCCCGCTCAAACGTCCGCCGGCCCCGAACCGGCCCCGCCGACCCCGCAGCCCGCCAGCAGGGCGGCATCGTCCAACTCCGCGCCTACCGCCCCGGATCCACTCGCCGCGGTTCGTCAGGCCCTCAAAGAGAACGACCAGCTCAGACGCCATGCGGTCGTGAGGCGCCAAGGCGACGCGTCTGGCACAGGACCGTCCTCCACCCCCACGCCCACACCTCAGCCGCGCGGTCCGCAGTTCTGAGGCACAGTCTCAACCGGCAGCTGGGCCGCTCGCCGTCAGCGCCGGCGGGATCTCCTCCGTTAGCGGGCAAGGCGAGTCTGAACTAGCCTGCCGAAACGCGCAGGGTGCTGGGCTTGATCCCCGTCAAGCTCACGGAGCCGAGTTACCCTGGCGTGAGATCGCCCAGCCTCTGCCGAACCAGACGAATAACGAGACGGCAGCCACAGCGGCCGCCGTGTTCCCGAAGCGGTTCGAGCCTCTTGCAGCTCGCCGATGAGTTCGCGCCGCCCGGCATCGGTATCGAGCGTCTCGGTTCGCTCGGAGCGCGTAAACCAATGGTGGATAAGGTCAACACGTAGCTGATTCAGGTCCCCAAGTTCCTCGGCGGCCCCAACAAGGGTCGGAAACTGCGCCAACTCGTTCTTCAGCGCGTGTGAATGGGCGTGAGGCTGTCAAGATCAGCGGCCACGAAAACTGTCAGTGAAATCGGTCACCAAAGTGTCAGCGAACGCTTGTGTGGGGAGCGGCACAGAGCGGAATGTCGAGCTCAGGCAAGAGAAATCCGAAGTGTCAGTGTTGTCCGATCCTACTGACAATTCGTGGCCGTTTCTACTGACACTTTGGCGCCCCTTCACAGTGGCGGTTGCGGATCGCAGATCGATGGCGGCACGGATCTCAGGCATGGGGGCTCTCCGGTGACCTGGTTGGTTCTGGGCGGGTGGCGAGATGGGCCTCGAGACGGTCGAGGCGGTCGGACCATTCGACATGGGCTTGTCGGAGCCAGTCGTCCACCGGGATCAGGCCCTCGAGCTGAAGCCGCGCCGGGCGGCGCTGGCGGTCGCGGACCCTATCGATGAGGCCCGCCCGCTCCAGCACCTTGAGGTGTTTGGTGATGGCGGGTTGGGTCAGCGTGGAGGCGCCGGCCAGCTCGACGACGCCGGCCTCGCCCGCCGTGAGGCGTTCGAGGATGGCCCGGCGGGTGGGATCGGCGAGCGCGGCGAAGGCACGGCTCAGGGGGTCGTCAGTCGACATAACCGTAAGGTTATATAACCAGACGGTAAGAGTCAAGCTCCCAAGCGAGACGTCGCGAGTTCGAGGCTCGTGTCAGGGCTGGATGCTCTCCAGGTCTTCCAGGAGGCCCAGGTGTGTCGGCTCCCAGCCGAGCGTCTTCCGTGTGTGGGCACTGGAGGAGGGCTGGTCGGCGGCGAAGATGGGGCCGAGCACGCCGTAGGTCTCCTCTGGCACCGGCGCGACGGGTAGGCCGAGCCGCCGGCCGATGACCGCAGCGATGTCACGGACCGCGTCCCCCTCGTCGGCCACGGCGTGCCAGGAGGTCCCGGCTGGTGCCAGCTCCAGGGCCAGCCGGAGGAGGACGGCGGCGTCGAGCGCGTGCACCGCCGGCCAGCGCTGGGTGCCGTCGCCCGGATAACCGGACACTCCGGTCCGGCGCGCGATCTCGGTCAGCATGCCGGCGAATCCGCCGTTGCCGTTGCTGTGGACCGTGCGTGGCAGTCGCACCGCGCTGCTGCGGACGCCGCGGGAGGCCAGGTCTAGGACTGCCATGACAGAGCGGGCGCGACCACCGACCGGTCCGCCGGTCGGCAGGGGGTCAGTTTCGGTGGAGACGCGGCCGGGCACGGGTGGCGTACCCGAGACCGTGACCAGGGGGCGGTCACTGCCGAGAAGCTCCTCGCCCAGGACAGCGAGAGCGGCGCCCTCCTGGGCGACCGCCTGAGCGAGGGCGCCGGGAACCCTGAAGTTGGCCCCAAAAGCGATGTGGATCACGCCATCGGCCTGAGCGGCGCCGGCGCGGAGGGCGTTCAGGTCGGCGAGATCCCCTCGGAGGGGTGCCGCGCCGGCCGACGTGAGGGCCTGGGCGGACGCGTCGGAGCGGGCGAGGGCGAGCACGGTGTGGCCGTTGGCGATGAGCTCGGCGACGGTGGCGGAGCCGATACGGCCGGTGCCACCGGTGATGAAGACGCGCATGGGACTCTCCTGGGGGAAGGGATGGGACTCTTGTCTCATCACCTTATCATAGTGATGGGACAGACGTCCCATCGCTAGAATGGGCGCATGGCGAGGTGGCAACCGGGGGCGCGCGAACGACTCGTCCTGGCGGCCGTCGATCTGTTCACCGAGCAGGGGTACGACGCCACCACGGTGACGGAGATCGCCGAGCGCGCCGGGGTCACCAAAAGCACCTTCTTCCGGTACTTCCCTGACAAGCGCGACATCCTTCTGGCCGGACAGGAGACGCTCGGCCGTCTGCTGGCCGAGGGGATCGCCGAGGCGCCCATCGGTGCCAGCCCGCTCGAGGCGGTCGCTGCCGGTCTCGAGCGCGTATCGAGTGCGATGACCCCCATGAACCGCGAACTCGGCCCCCGCATGAAGGCGGCCGTGGCCGCCAGCGCGGAACTCCGGGAGCGCGATGCCCTCAAGAGCGTCGGCCTCGCGGCCGCCATGTCGGGCGCCCTCATCGCCCGCGGCGTTCCCGACACGACGGCACATCTCGCCGCCGAACTGGGGGTTCTCGCGTTCAAGCGCGGCTACGCCGAGTGGTCGGAGGGCGACGGTGAGGCCGAGCACGAGCTCTCCCATTACACCCTGGCGGCCCTGAACGAGCTGCGCGCTGCGAGCGCCTCGCTCGGCTGACCGTCCTCGCGTTCAGTGCTACTCCTGGGTCGCTGACACCCAGGGGAGCTCGCGAAGCCCGCGCTGTCAGTCCGACTGGTCGCCGGCGCGCCTGTAGCGCTCGTAGATCACGCGCGAGCCGAACGTCCTGGTCTCGACCAGGTCCAGCCGAAGATTGCGGGTGAGCGGCGGCAGGAAGGGCGTGCCGCCGCCGACGACGACGGGATTGCGGAACATGCGCAGCTCGTCGACGAGGCCGAGCTCGATCGCTGCCGCGGCCAGACCGGCGCCGCCGATCGAGACGTCCTTCTCGGTGCGCTCGAGTGCGGCAGCGGCCTCCTCGGCCACCGGCGCCTGGGCGAGCCGGGCGTTGCCCTGAACGCGGTCGAGCGTGCGGCTGAAGACGATCTTGGGGATGGCGCACCAGATGTCGGCGAACGTGGCTTCGAGCTCGCTCTCCCGCATGGACGGATCCGTCTCCCACGGCAGCATGGTCTCGTAAAGCCTGCGGCCGCACAGATGGCCGCCGAGCTCGCGTATCTCGGCGATGTGGAAACGAAACTGTTCCTCGTCGGGGAACGACCATCCGAACCCGCCCTCGCGGTCGGCGATGAAGCCGTCCACCGAGACGCTCATGGAGTAGATCAGCATGGCTTCGCGCTCATCGCCAGCGATGATACGGCCATCGCCGAGGCGACATTCTGAATCTGCGGCGTTAGACGCCTGAGCGCCAGTTGGCGCTCTTCTGGGGTGCAGCCATGTGGAGGGGGTGGGCAGACGCGAAGACGAGGCGTGAGCGCAGGCAGGCACCCAGCCGGAACGGATATAACCGCACTCATGAGACTGACGCTGCACACCTTTCTGACCCTGGATGGCGTGATGCAATCGCCCGGAGGTCGGGACGAGGATCCGGACGGCCCGTACGAGTACGGGGGCTGGCAGTTCAAGTACGGCGACGCGGAGGTCGGGGCCGCCATCGTGGGCTGGTTCCAGACGGCCGGGGCGTTTCTCCTTGGTCGCAAGACGTACCAGATCTTCAGCGGCTACTGGCCCAACGTCACCGATCCTGACAACCCGATCGCGGCAAAGCTCAACGCCCTCCCCAAGTACGTGGCGTCCACCACCCTCGATGCGGTGGAGTGGGCCCACTCGTCGCTGCTCGGTACCGACGTGCCCGCGGCCGTGGCCCGGCTGAAGGAACTGCCGGGTGGCGAGCTCCAGGTCCACGGCAGCGGTGACCTGGCGCGCACCCTCATCGACAACGACCTGGTCGACGAGTACCGGCTCGTGTACTACCCGCTGCATCTGGGCACCGGTAAACGGCTCTTCCCGGCCGGCATGCGGGCTGGCGCGTTGCGACTGGTCAGCAGCGCACCCACCAGCGCCGGCGTGGTGATCAACACCTATGAGCCGGCCGGAGCGGTCCAGCCAGGGTCCTAGCTCAACCGGACATGGAGGGGAGGGTGCGCATCTTGTTTCGCGCACCGCTCATATCAGCGCTCCGAACCGGCAACCCAGGCGGCGATCTGAGCCCTGGTGCTGAAGCCGAGCTTGTTGAGGATGTTGCGGACGTGACTCTCCACCGTGCGCTCGGAGATGAACAGGCGGACCCCGATCTGCTTGTTGCTCAGGCCGTCGGCGACGAGTTGGGCGACGTCGACCTGGCGCCTGCCCAGTGGTGAGGCAGTCGAGACGTCACCGGAGGGCGTCGTGTCCGGAACGCTGGTGCCGAGGGCAAGCGCCACGGCGGCATCGCGCTTCAGCTGTCTGCCCTCCGCGATCGCCGCCGCATAGCCGTCGGCACCCAGCGAGGTCCTCGCCGACTCCTCCGCCCTGGGGGCGAAGGGAGCCAGCATGGCGATGACCTTCCCTCCGGTGTCGGATCGGAGGGTCCCGGCGGCACCGAGCAGGTGGGCGGCCAGGCGCGGCTGCCCCGCGTCGCTCGCGACGAAGGCGAGGCCCACGAGCATGTACATCTGGGCGATCCGGTCGTCGATCCGCTGCGCGATGCGGAGCCCCTCCTGATAGAGCGACTTGGCACGCCCGACCTCGCCGGACATCAGGGCGGCAATCCCCAGGTTCAGCAGCTGCATCTCCAGCCCGTAGAGATCACCCGCTGCCCGGCTGAGCCGCTCGCCCTCCGCGGCGGCGGCGGTCACCGAGGCCACGTCGCCGCGGAAGCTCCCGGCGATCGACCGAGTTTGGAGGATCGCGATCTGCGCCATGTAGTCGTCGGCGCTGCCGGGAACCGCTCCGGCCGCTTCGAGGAGCCGGTCCGACGCAGCGGCGTCTCCATCCATCAGGGCCGCCACCGCGCCCATGGCCAGGGACTCGCTCAGGCGGCGCAGATCGCCCGCCTCCCGGGCCGCGGCCGCTGCCCGCTCCAGGGTGGGCCGGGCGGTGGCCGGATCGCCTCGGAGAACGGCGAGGAAGCCGCGCATGAAGCCGGCCTGCGCGTTCGCCGCGGCATCGGCCCCCCCGAGTGCGAGCAGCTCATCGAGCCAGCCGATTCCCTCGCTGGTCGCGCGGGTCATCCAGTACCAGCCCAGAGACGCCGCGATGTGGAGCCCACGTAACGAGTTCCCGCCCGGCGATGCAGCGCCGCAGCACAACGCGGATGTTGTCGATCTCGACCTCCATCCAGGCGAGCCATTCCACCAGCCGCGAGCGCCCCGCCTGAGCGGTCTCACGGCACCGGGTGGAGTAGTGCTCAGTGCACCGTTCGTCGACCATCGGCTTCTCACCGGACTCGCGGAGCTTGAGAGCGGCGAACTCGCGCATGGTCTCGTGGAGGTGGTAGCAGGCGATGCCGTGCTCATCCGTCTTGATCACCAGCGATCTGTCGACCAGCGACGAGAGCAGCTCGAGGACCCGTTCCGCCGGAACATCCGGCGACGTGCAGACTCCCTCGACGTCCTCCAGGAGGAATCGGCCGGCGAAGCTGCACAGCCGCCGAAGCATCACGCGCTCGGGGGCCGTGAGGAGGTCGTGGCTCCACTCGATGGTGGTGCGCAGGGTCTGGTGGCGGGGAAGCGCGGCGCGGCCGCCGGCGGAGAGGAGGTTGAAGCGGTCGCTGAGGCGGGCGAGCACCTGCTCCACGCTGAGCACCCGCGTGCGCACCGCCGCCAATTCGATCGCCAGGGGCAGACCGTCGAGCCGGCGGCAGAGGTCGGCGACCACGGCGGCGTTGCCATCGGTCAGGTCGAATCGCCCCGTCGCCGCCGTTGCCCGTTCGCTGAAGAGGATGACCGACTCGTTGAGACGCAGCTGAGCCAGAGGCTCAAGCGCGTGCGCCCCCGGAAGGGGCAGGGGCGGGACCGGGACCACCTGCTCGCCGGCCACCGCGAGGGGCTCGCGGCTGGTGGCCAGGACGCGCAGGGAGGGAGCGGCGCGCAGCATGTCGGAGATCAGCTGCGCTGCGGCGGGGAGCAGGTGCTCGCAGTTGTCGACGATGAGGAGCATGTCCGCGTCGCGCAGGTGGGAGAGGACCAGGGTGCGCGGCTCGGTGGAGGTCTGATCGTGGAGGTCGAGCGACGCCAGCACCGCGTTGGCGAGCAGCGCAGGGTCCTGGATGTCGGCCAGCTCGACCAGCCAGGCGCCTCCGGGACGGCTGGCACCGAGGTCGGCGCCGACCCGCAGCGCGAGGCGCGTCTTCCCAACGCCGCCGGGCCCGACCAGGCTCACCAGGCGTCCAGAGGCAAGCTTGCGGCGTACCTCCGCGATCTCCTTGCGACGCCCGACGAAGGAGGTGGTCTCGGCCGGAAGGTTCCCCGTCCCGTGGGCGCGTCGGGCCATCGGCGGCAGCCTACCACGGCCCTCACCCAGTGTTCCAGGCCGACTCAGTGCTGGATCAGGGGCAGCACGGATGACACCGGTCAGGCTCCCGGGTAGGCTCGCCGCATGGTCTATCAGGCGCCGGCATACCGGGTCGAGGTGAGCTTCGCCGGCTCGCCGCCACATGGGCGGGTCGAGCGAGCCTCGGGGGTGAGTGAGCTCGTGGTGGACGGCGCGGTGCTTCGCTGTGTGGTGAGCGGCAGCTTCCAACCGTTCCTCGAGGCGCTCCAGGGCCACGAGGTTTTGAGCCTGCAGTCGACGCCCCAACCCAAGAACCAGGACGAACCTGGACAGATTTCAAGGAGGTCCCGGTGAGCTCGAGAAGAACAGCTGCCCTGGTTGCCGGAGTGTTCATCGTCCTCACATTCATCTTCCAGGGATTCGTGGTGGTCGCGTACGGACCGCTCAACAGCAATCCCCACTATGTCACCAGTGGCAGCGCCGATACCCGCGCACTGCTAGGAGGGCTGATGGAGCTGCTGCTGATCGCCGCCAACCTCGGCACGGCGGCTGCCCTGTTCCCGATCATCAGGCGGCAGAACGAGGGGCTCGCCCTCGGCTACGTCACCGCCCGCATCGTTGAGTGCACCCTGGATCTGGCCGGCATCGTCGTCCTGCTCGCGGTTGGCACGTTGCACCGCGGAGCCGTGGGTGCCGGTGCGGGTTCAGCCGTCACGGTGAGCACGTCGCTCATCGCCATCTACAACCAGACCGCCGATCTCGGGGCCGCCGTTGTCGGTGTGGGGAACGGCCTGATCCTGGGCTACCTGATGCTGAGGTCCGGCCTGGTGCCACGCCCCATGACCGTGGTGGGGATGGTCGGAGGCCCACTGCTCGGCGCGTCGGCGATCGCCGTCCTCTTTGGCGCACTTGCGTCAGGCTCCGCGGCACAGGCGGTCATGACCCTCCCGGAGGGCGTCTGGGAGGTGTTCCTAGCCCTGTGGCTCATTGTCAAGGGGTTCAACGCCTCTGCTCGTGATGGCGACGAGAGTCCGGTTGTCCGACCGGGTCGGGGCTCTCCGGTCGATGCGGGGGTTGCCGCATGACTCCACCGACGCAGGCCGAGGCCATACGGGCTGCCGTTCACTCTCGGTACGGGCCGCCGGACTGCCTCGAGGTTCGCCAGGTCCCCCGTCCCGAACCAGGTCCGGGCGAACTGGTGGTGCGGGTTCGAGCCGCGGCCGTCAACCCGCTCGACTGGTACGTGACCGCCGGGCTTCCGCTGATCGCCCGCGCCTCGATGGGGATGCGCCGGCCCAAGCAGCCGCTCGCCGGTGTGGACCTCGCCGGAGTGGTCCAGGCCGTGGGCAGCGCCGTCACCCAGTTCCAGATCGGCGACGAGGTCTTCGGGGGTGGCACCGGCGTCCTGGCCGACTACGCGCTGGCCAAGGAGGGGGATCTGGCCCCGAAGCCGCACTCCCTCAGCTTCGGCGAGGCTGCCGCGGTCCCGCTGGCGGCGGTCACCGCGCTCCAGGCACTGCGGGACCACGGACACGTGCAGGCCGGCCAGGCCGTCCTGATCAACGGGGCGAGCGGGGGCGTGGGACTTTTCGCCGTGCAGATCGCCAAGCATCTCGGCGCCGAGGTGACCGGGGTGTGCAGCGCCGGCAACATCGAGCTCGTCCGGTCGATGGGGGCCAACCACGTCGTCGACTACGCCGTTCAGGATTTCACGCGTGCAGGCCGGCGCTACGACCTCATCCTCGACAACGCCGCCAACCATCCCCTCAAGGCGCTGCGGTCGGCGCTCACGGACCGGGGAACGCTGATCTCCAACAGCGGTGGCGGCGGGGGGCGCTGGTTCGGGCCGTTCGGCCGGATCCTGAAGGTGATGGCGGGGGACCCGTTCGTCAGGCAGCACCTCGTCTTCTTCCTGGCCAGGGTCAACCGTGCTGACCTGGGTGAGCTCCGGGAGATGGCGGACGCCGGCGCGCTGAAGGTGGCCATCGAGCGGACCTACCCGCTGGAGGAGACCGCCGCAGCGCTGCGGCATCTAGGCGAGGGACACGTCCGCGGCAAGCTCGTCGTCACCGTCGCCGACCGGTAGCTCGGCGCCGTGAAACCCGAAGCTGACTTTGTCATCGTCGGAGCCGGCCTCGCCGGGCTCCAGGCCGCGTCGGCACTCCAACGCGCCGGGAGCTCGGTGGTCGTGGTGGAGGCGCGCGACCGGGTTGGAGGCCGGACCTTCACAGCTGTGGATTCGACGTTCCCCGATCCCTCCCTCGTCTTCGACATGGGGGGGCAGTGGGTCGGTCCGGGCCAGACCGAGGTGCACCGGCTGGCGCGCGAGATGGATCTCCACCTGGTTCCGACGGAGGTCCCGGGACGGGCACTGTGGGAGCTGGGAGGCGGCGTCAAGCGAGGTTCCCCTCGAGTGCCGCCCCTGGCACCGGGCGCCCTGGCCGGCGTGCTGCTCGCGGTGGCCCGTCTCCGCCGCATGTCGCGCCGGTTTCTCCTGTGTGAATGGGCGTGAAGCTGTCAAGATCAGCGGCCACGAAAACTGTCAGTGAAATCGGTCACCAAAGTGTCAGCGAACGCTTGTGTGGGGAGCGGCACAGAGCGGAATGTCGAGCTCAGGCAAGAGAAATCCGAAGTGTCAGTGTTGTCCGATCCTACTGACAATTCGTGGCCGTTTCTACTGACACTTTGGCGCCCCTTCACACCCTCCTGAAGGCTGCTGCGGGCGATGTCGATATCGATGCGCCGGAGGGCATCGTCGGGCTGCTTGGTCGCTATCGCGAAGCGCCGGCGCACGGTCATGGCCGCGCGGGCCAGGTGGTGGTTCCCGCCCGCGCTGAACCCGACCGCGGCATCCACCAGAGCCACCTCGACCGCCTGCTGCTCGGTGACGGTCAGCCTGTCGGCCACCTCGGTGAGGGCAAGGCCCATGTCGAGGACGTACCGGAAGGTTCCGGCCGCGCTCAACCGCTGCAGGAATTCGAGAGCGACCTCGGCGACCGCCCGGGTCGTAGTCGACTGGTTGGCGGCCTTGGCAAGCGCGGCAGCGCGGACGAGCGCATCGCCGACGTGGAGCCAGGCGAAGCTCTCGGTCGAGGCCTTCGCCGCTTCGAGAGCAGCGACCTCGAGGTAGGCCGTACCTGCCGTGACGGCGTGGCGCCTGCGGGTCGGGCCGCCGTGAACCCACAGGAAGTCGAGGACGCGGCTGCGGACGTAGACACTGCCAACCGACCTGCGCTTAACCAGGTAGTCGAGGGCCTCATCCTGGAGAAGGTCGGGGTGCACCTCGATGAACCGGGGCCGATCAGCCTCGAGCAGGGCGGCGTTGCTCGTGTAGGCGTAGGCAAGCATCGCCTCCCACCGGAGCTGGAGGGCGAGGTCGCCACACGCAGCGGCCTCTGCCTGCTCCACGAGTTGGGCCAGGGCGGAAGCACGCTCGCCCCAGACGTCGCCCATGCCATCGGTGCGGGCGTCGAGCCCGTCGAGCGCGGCCGCCAATTCGTCGCACGGGGTCGGAAGGACGGCCAGGAGGTGGGTGTCCATCATGTGAACCTGAGCTACGTATCAATCCTCATGCTGATCAAGCTCCCCGTGTCCCGCGACTATAGCTTGGCGTAATTGCTGGGACCGCCCCGGCCTCAGGGGGCCCCACACCCTTGGACGGCGACACGGCCGCTTCGACCGCCTGACGCCGGGGGCGCTCAAACCCACAGCTTCGCGTCCATCTAACTGGTGAAAACGATGATTTTGTCTAGTTAGCTGGTATCCTGGCCGCCATGGCCGCCCCCCCTCCCCGCATCCCCCTCTCCGAGGCCATCGACGAGTTCCTCTCCTGGCAGGAGCTCGACCGCCACCGCAGCCCCGGGACGATCCGCGAGTACCGCCGGGACCTCGACGGCTTCGCCGCCTTCGCCGGCGGCGACCAGGGCGTCCCCGACGTCGCCGGCATCGACCGCGACCTCCTCCGCGCCTACCAGCGCCACCTCGCCCGCCTCCAGGTCGGTCACCGCCGCGCCGCCGGGCCCCTGGCGGTGGCCACCCGCACCCGGCGCCTGGTCTCCCTGCGCAGCTTCCTGCGCTTCTCTGCCCGAGAGGAGTGGCTCCCCGGCGACCTGGGGACGACCATCGACCTGCCCCGGCTCCCCGAGCGCCTCCCCAAGCCGCTCGAGGCCGACGACCGTGACCGCCTGCTCCGGGCCCTTCCCGCCGGGACCGTCGCCGAGAAACGGGACCGGGCGCTCATCGGCTTCCTCCTCTCCACCGGGTGCCGGATCTCCGAGGCCCTCGCCCTCGACCGGACCGACTGGCGCCGCGACCGGGTCACGGTCCGCGGCAAGGGCGACCGAGAGCGGGTCGTCATGGTCACGGCGCGGGCTCACGAGGCAATGCAGGACTATCTGGCCGCCCGCGCGGACCCCTCCCCCGCCCTCTTTGTGAGCTTCCAGCCGGCCTCCCGGGGCTCCCGGGACAATCGCCTGACGGCCAACGGCGCCCGGCACATCTGCCGCCAGGTCGCTCGCGAGCTGGAGATCTCCCCCTTCCACCCCCACCAGCTGCGCCATACCCTGGGCACCCTCCTCCAGGAGGCGGTCGGCGACGCTCGGCTCACCGCCGAGACCCTCGGTCACCGGGGCCTGGGATCGGTCGCCGGCTACACCAAGATCACCGACCGGAGGCGCCGCGAGGCGTACGAGGTGATGGAGCGCGCGGGGCTGTAGTGGCACGACTGGCTAGAACGCGGCGATAGCGCGGCGCCACAGCGACGACCGCAGCTCAGGACCGTCCCCCGCCCCCACGCCGAGGCCCGAACCGCCGGGTCCGCGATTCTGAGGGCGCACAGCTCGCATTCATGACGCACGAGTGATTCCTGCTCGGTGAGGGCGACCGCCGGTCAAGCCGGCGGGCTCCAGGGCGATCCCGGCTCGTGGTTTGGGAGGACGCCGGGACGAGGTCAGGGATTGACCTAAAGGTGATAGGCGGGCGTATCGTCTCGGGCGATGCGCCACACCGGACTTCAGGGCAGGCGACGCTGGTCTCACGAGTAGGGGAAGCTGATGACAGTCACCACCTCAGGTGGAGAGCGGATCAACAACCACGCCGGCTTCATCTGGTCGGTCGCCGACCTGCTCCGCGGCGACTACAAGCAGTCCGAGTACGGCAAGGTCATCCTCCCCCTGACGGTCCTCCGCCGCCTGGACTGCGTCCTGGAGCCGACCAAGGCAGGCCGTCCTCGCCCGGGCCGAGCAAGCTCGAAGCCAGGGCAGGTCGAGAACGTCGAGCCCGTGCTCTGCGCGCGTCGCCGGCCAGTCCTTCTACAACACCTCCCCGCTCGACTTCCGCCGGCTTCTCCAGGACGCCGGCCCAGGTCGCCGGCAACCTCCGCGGCTACATCGCCGGGTTCTCTCCGGAGGCCCGGGAAGTCCTCGAGAAGTTCGACTTCGACGCCCAGATCACCCGCCTGGACCGGGCCAACCTGCTCTACCTGGTCGTCGCGCGCTTCGCCGACATCGACCTTCACCCCGACAAGGTCTCCAACATCGAGATGGGCTACCTCTACGAGGAACTGATCCGGCGCTTCTCCGAGCTCTCCAACGAGACCGCCGGCGAGCACTTCACCCCCCGCGAGGTCATCCGGCTGATGGTCAACCTCCTCTTCGCCGAGGACGACGAGCTACTCCGTGACCAGGGGGCGGTCCGGACCCTCTTCGACCCGGCCTGTGGCACCGGCGGGATGCTCTCGGTGGCGGAGGACCACCTCCGGGAGCTCAACCCCGCCGCCCGGCTCGAGGTCTTCGGCCAGGAGCTCAACGACGAGACCTACGCCATCTGCCGGTCCGACATGATGGTGAAGGGCCAGGACGCCTCCCACATCGTCTGCGGCAACTCGTTCAGCCGAGGACGGGCACAAGGGCAAGACCTTCGACTACCTGCTCGCCAATCCCCCCTTCGGGGTGGAGTGGAAGAAGGTCGAGGACAGGTGATCCGGGAGGAGCAGCGAGAAGCTCGGCTTCGCGGGGTCGGTTCGGAGCGGGGCTCCCCCGCATCAACGACGGCAGCTTCCTGTTCCTCCAGCACATGATCTCCAAGATGAAGCCGCCGGAGGAAGGGGGCAGCCGGCTGGCCATCGTCTTCAACGGCTCGCCCGCTCTTCACCGGGGCGGCTGGCTCGGGGGAGTCCGAGATCCGGCGCTGGATCATCGAGAACGACTGGCTGGAGGCCGTCGTCGCGCTTCCCGACCAGCTCTTCTACAACACCGGCATCTCCACCTACTTCTGGGTCGTGACCAACCGGAAGACGCCGGCACCGCCGGGGCAAGGTGCAACTGGTCGACGCCCGGGAGTACTGGGTCAAGATGCGCAAGAGCCTCGGTGACAAGCGCAAGGAGATCTGCGCGCGGAGCAGATCGAGGAGATGACCCGCCTGTACGCGGACTTCGACGGAAGGGGAGCAGGTCAAGATCTTCCCCAACGAGGCCTTCGGCTTCCAGCGGATCACCGTCGAGCGGCCCCTGCGGCTCCGCTACCAGGTTACCGAAGCCACATCTGCCGGCTCTGACCGAGACCAAGGCCTGGGCGAAGCTCAGCCAAAGCCAACAGGCGGAGGTGAAGGCCCACCTCGCCGACCTCCAAGGCTTCTCCACAGTGGACCGCAGGACAATGGAGCGCAAGCTTGGTGCCTTCCCGAAGGGCCTGGACAAGGCGCTCTGGGAGGCGGTCTCGCGTCACCGACCCCGAGGCTCCGGTCGGTAACCGGTCGCAAGGGGGCTCCCGAGCCGGACCCCGATCTCCGGGACAACGAGAACGTCCCACTACCGGAAGGCAGCGTCTCGTGGGAGGCGGATCCGACCGAGCGGCTCCAGTCGCCACGAGTACCGAGCGTGCGGTGGATGACTACATGGCGACCGAGGTGCTGCCGTACGTGTCCGACGCCTGGGTCGACTACGCGAAGACCAAGATCGGCTACGAGATCCCGCTGACCCGGCACTTCTACAAGTACGTGCCACCCCGACCGCTGGCTGAGATCGACGCCGAGATTAGCCAGTTGGAGGAGGAGATCCAAAGCCTCCTAACTCGAGTGAACACATGAACTCGGTCCATTCTCAAATGGTCCCGGTGAGAGCACCTGCTCACTGGAAGCCTGTTCGCCTCAAGTTCCTCATCGACATGTTCGGTGGTGGGACACCGTCCAAGTCAGATCCGGGATACTGGGCAGGAGATATCCCCTGGGTTTCTCCCAAGGACATGAAGCGAACCACTGTTCACGATACGGAAGACCACATCTCCGCCGCCGCCCTTGTGGAGACTGCCACGCGGCGAGTGGAAGCGGGTTCGGTGCTTGTCGTGGTCAGGTCCGGCATTTTGCAACACACACTACCAGTCGCAATCAACACCGTTGCGGTTGCTCTCAATCAGGACATGAAGGCTCTGCGCTGCCGCGCCGCTTTGAGACCTCGCTATCTCTTCTACGTCCTAAGCGGGCTACAGTCCGACCTCCTAATGACCTGGCGAATGCTCGGGGCAACCGTCGACAGCATCGACGTTGAGCGGATGAGGAACACGGTGCTGTGGGTGCCGCCCGAGCAGGAGCAGCTGCGGATCATTCGGTACCTCGATCGGGCGACGGCTCAGATCGATACCCTGATTGCAGCCAAGAGACGCCTCGTCGACCTCCTGGAAGAGCGTCGGACCGTACTACTGGTTGAGGCGCTGAGCCCTCAAGTGCCGCCCAGTCACTGGAGACGTACTCGTCTGAAGTTCATCTTCGAATCTGCCCAGGCCGGAGCATGGGGAATTGACGCTGATGGCGGGGTCGACGACGTCTCCTGCGTGCGCGTGGCGGATTTCGACCGGACACACTTCGTGGTGGCCGACGAAGTGCCCACCCTTCGCTCCGTCGCAGCGGCTGACCGCATCCCCCGCCTCCTTCGACGCGGTGACGTCCTCGTGGAGAAGTCCGGAGGGGGAGAGAGCCAGCCGGTCGGTTTCGCGGTCGCCTTCGACCTCCCACTAGTGGCAATCTGCTCCAATTTCATAACTCGACTCCGACCCGCAAGGGGTGTCGACCGGCGTTACGCCGCAATGGCGATGGCGGCTGCCTACCGAGATGGCCGAAACGTGCCGTTCGTCAAGCAGACGACCGGAATCCAGAACCTCGACCTGTCCGCCTACCTGGGCCTGCCATGGGCACTGCCACCAACGGACGAGCAGGGCATGTTGGCCTCGAGGCTGGCCAGCGAATTCAGCCGCATTGATCGCATACGCTCTACAGTCGAAAGGGAGCTCGATCTCTTGAAAGAGCGCCGTCAGGCACTGATCACCGCCGCCGTGACAGGTGAGTTGGAGATTCCGGAGGTGGCTGCATGAAGCCCAACGAGCTCGGCTTCGAAGAGACCATCGAGGCGGCGCTGCTGACCGCTGGCTACCTCCGCTCTGAGCCCGCGGTCTTCGATCGCTCCCAGGGCCTCGACCCGGAGCAGCTGTTCGCCTTCATCGGGTCCACCCAGCCCAAGGAATGGGCGAACCTGGTCGGCCGCTACGGCGGCCAGGCGGACGAGGCCCGACGCGCCTTCACCAAGCGCCTCTGCCATGACCTGGACCACCGCGGGCACGGTCGACGTACTCCGCCACGGGATCGTCGACCTGGGGGTGAGCTTCCGCCTCGCCTACTTCAAGCCCGCCCACAGCCTGACCCCGGAGCTGGTGGCCCGCTATACCGCGAACCGAGTGTCGCTGACCCGCCAGTTGCGCTACGAGGCGAGCTCCGAGAAGTCCCTCGATCTGGCGATCCTGGTGAACGGGATTCCCACCGCCACCGCCGAGCTCAAGAACCCCATCACCGGCCAGACCGTCGAGGACGCCACCCGGCAGTACCGGAAGGACCGCGATCCCGGCAACGTCACCCTCTCGAGACGGGCGGTCGTTCACTTCGCCGTGGACCCGGATCGGGTGGCCATGACCACGCGCCTCGCCGGCGAGGACACACAGTTCCTCCCCTTCAACCTCGGGGCGGATGGCGGCGCCGGCAACCCGGTGAACCCTGCCGGATATCGGACCGCCTACCTCTGGGAGCGGGTGTGGAGTCGGGACTCCTGGCTCGACATCCTGAGCCGCTTCATCCACGTCGAGCGGCCAGACGGAGGGCACCCCGGCGGAGCGCCGGGCCCGAGAGCGGGTGATCTTCCCCCGCTACCACCAGTGGGACTGCGTCCTGCGCCTGGAGAGCCATGCCCGCGACCATGGGCCGGGGCAGTGCTACCTGGTCCAGCACTCGGCGGGCTCCGGGAAGTCCAACACCATCGCCTGGACCGCCCACCGCCTGGCCAGCCTTCATGACGAGCAGAACCAGAAGGTCTTCGACAAGGTCCTGGTGATCACCGACCGGGTGGTGTTGGATCGGCAGCTCCAGGAGACCATCTACCAGTTCGAGCACGTCCGAGGGTGTGGTGCAGAGGATCGACAAGGATTCGGAGCAGCTCCTCGAGGCGCTGAAGGGGGAGCAGGCTCAGATCGTCATCACCACCCTCCAGAAGTTCCCCTTCGTGCTCCAGAAGATCGAGGAGCTCCGCGAGACGCTGCCCAACCGACGCTACGCGGTCATCGTCGACGAAGCCCACTCCTCACAGACCGGGGAGGCGGCCAAAGACCTGAAGGTGGTCCTCGGAGCGACCGAGGAGCAGGAGATGACCCGGGCCGAAGCGGAGGACGCCGGCTTCGTCACGGACGCCATCGACGAGGCCGAGGAGGCCGTCGCCAAGGCGGTTCTCGGGCGCGCGAAGCAGGCCAACCTCTCGTTCTTCGCTTTCACCGCCACCCCGAAGGCCAAGACCCTCGAGATGTTCGGGACCCGCAACCCGGTGACCGGCCTCTTCGACCCCTTCCACCTCTACACCATGCGTCAGGCCATTGACGAGGGGTTCATCCTCGACGTCCTCCAGTACTACACCACGTACAAGACGCTGTGGCGGATCGAGAAGGCCATCCGCGACGACCCTCGATACGAGCCCGGGAAGGCCCGGCGGGCCATCGCCCGGTTCGTCTCCTTGCATCCCTCCAACCTCGCCCAGAAGGCGGAGATCATCGTCGAGCACTTTCGGGCTCATACCCGAACCAAGATCGGCGGAAAGGCCAAGGCCATGGTGGTCACCGCCTCCCGTCTCCACGCCGTCCGCTACAAGGAGGCCTTGGATCACTACATCGCCAAGCAGGGCTACACGGACCTCCACACGCTGGTGGCCTTCTCCGGTGGGGTGGACGACAAGGGGATCCGCCACACCGAGCAGGGGATGAACAGCTTCCCCTCTTCGGAGATCCCGGAGCGCTTCGGCACCGGCGACTACCAGGTGCTGATCGTCGCTGAGAAGTTTCAGACCGGCTTCGACCAGCCGCTCCTCCACACCATGTACGTGGACAAGGTCCTGCTTGGACTGGCGGCGGTCCAGACCCTCTCGCGCCTCAATCGCATCCACCAGCTGAAGACGGACACCTTCGTCCTCGACTTCCGCAACGAGTCCGACGACATCGTCACGGCCTTCGAACCCTACTACGGTCGGACCGTGGCGCCGCCGACCGACCCCAACGTTCTGTACGACACGCGGTTCCGGCTGGACCAGCACGACGTCCTCCGCGAGCCGGAGGTGACCGCCGCGGTGGCGGCGCTGCTGAGCGCGGGAGTGGCGGGCGCCCACGCCCAGGTTTACGCTCTCCTGGAGCCGGCGGTGGAGCGGTTCCGGACACTTGCAGAGCCAGATCGCCTGGACTTCAAGGATGCCCTCGACAAGTTCGTGAGGCTCTACGCCTTCCTCTCTCAGGTGGTGCCCTTCGGGGATACCCACCTGGAACGCGACTACCGATACTGCCGGGCCTTGGCTCCCCTCATCCGGAACGCTTCGACCAGCGAGCGCCTGGATCTGGGCGAGGCGGTGGCCCTCACCCACCTGCGCACCGAGATGACCTCCGAGGGGTCGCTGAGCCTCGACGCTTCCACCGGCCTGGTCAAGACGGTGTACGGGGAGGGTGCTGGCCCCGAGAATGCGCCGGAGGAGGAGCGTCTCTCAGAGATCGTCGACGAGCTCAACGAGAAGTTCGGCCTGACCCTCACCGAGCGGGACCAGCTGCTTTTCGATCAGTTCGAGAGCACCTGGTTGGCGGACTCGGAGGTGGTCGCGCAGGCGAGGGCGAATACCCTCGAGAACTTCCGGCTCGTCTTCGATCAGCGCTTCCTCCCCACCATCATGGCCCGCGTGGACGAGAACGAGGCCATCTTCCGGCGCATCCTGGATGATGCGGAGTTCAAGAAGGCACTCCTCGACTTGTACGCCACCAGGATCTACCGGCAGCTCCACGACACCGGGCCCGATGCCGCAAGCTCGGGGACCGAGGTGGCGTAGTCGTGGGTATGTCGAGCCGAACCACTCAGATTGACGAAGTGGTCGATCGACTCTTTGCTCCCCTTAGTTTGCACTTCGTCGCGCGTTCGGGAGTCCGGGCCAACTCCGTCCACCTCCGCAGGCCGGGTGGCGATGATCGGGCGTGCAGCCACCTGGCGGTAGAACCATCCTTTGGTCTTTGACTGGCTGCCCCTGATCGTTGTGAAAGATGCGGTGGGGGCGAGAGTACCTTCCCGCCGAGGGCTGGGCTCGTCGCGCCGCG
>CAVOOO010000007.1:0-9513 GCA_963697585.1 uncultured Chloroflexia bacterium
AACCTCATAACCTCGCAGCCTGTGTTGAAGCCGCGCGGCGCAGCGGCACAATGAAAGGGCTCACGTTGAAGCAGGTTTGGACGTGGATCTATAGCAATCGGGGAATGATCGTTTCTGTCGTTGCCATTGGCATCTGTGTCGCAGCGGCTCTCCCCACCGCTGGCGGGTCACTGGCTGTATGCGGCGTCGCCTCGCTCGTCGCATCGGGCGTCCGTATTCAGCAGCGTATTGCCAAAAACGGCTTCATGGCGTCGCTGCCCGCCAACTCTGCCGACCTCTTCATCAGTAGCCTCACCTTCGGTATGGTCGATACGCCCACCGGCCTCGGGTCAGCCGACGTTGGGGCTGTCGGAGCCGCTGGGCGACCAACTCCCTCACAGTGCTTTGCCCAGCATCTTCAATGCGGCCCATGTAACAGCTTGAAAGGCGGTGAGGGAGAGTGCTCGACGCTCCGGTCATCAAACTGTCGCGAGGGCGACTGCGCTGGCCAGTCACGGCTGGCTGGTCGCTAATGGCAATGGTGGGGGCAACCACAATCTACGGCGAAACACAGCCGGTCAGCGTCCCTGCCCTGGCATTCGCGGCTGGCTGGACTGCCCAAGCGCTCGCTCTAGCTGCGCGAGCCACTCGTATGGCGGGGATCATCGTTTACAGGGACCGTATCGTGGTGCATGGTTGGTGGCGCAAACGGGAGATTCCAGTTACCGAGGTCAAGCATACTTCGCCACCGACCGAGTGGTCGGTGGCTACGGCCTCCCAGGCGATGTTCTGGCTCATGGAAGTTTGGACGTCTCGCGTACGAATGGGGGAATGGTGGTCATCGCATCGCAACATCGGACCGAACGCCATCCCGCAGGTGGCTTCACGGCTGAACGGGGCGCTCGACGCGGTACACGCGCCCTAGACGCGTTATCGATCCACTTGGGACGCTCGAACAGCGAGAGCCTGCTCTTCCTTGATCCGCGGCCCTTGGACATCCACGAACGTACCCCGAACCACCAACAGAATCAGCTCTGTTGGACGTACACGGGATCGGCGGCCCTACAGTCAATCTGCGGGTCGCCCCCCTCGGGGGCGACCATCACCACCTACGATGGCGACGGCCACGTCCTGACGGTCACCGACGGGAACGGCAACGTGACGACCAACGCCTACTCCGACACCGGCCAGTCGTGCTGGACCTACCTGGGCAGCTCGAGCAACGGCTGCTCATCGCCACCGGCAGGGGCGACGGTGTACACGTACGATGCCAACGGCAACCTGCTGACCACCACCAAGCCCGACGGCCAGCCGATCACCAACACCTACAACACCGCCAACCAGTTGTGCTGGACCTACCAGGGTGTGCTGAACACCCCGAAGCTGCGGATCGCCCCCGACGTCTGGGACCTACGCCATCTTCACGCACGACCCGGATGGCCGGGTGCTGACCATGACCGATCCGACGGGCACCTCTTCGTGGACGTACAACGCCCTGGGCCAGGAGACCAGCTACACGAATGGGGCCGGCGCCGAGGTGCAGTACACGTATGACGGCAACGGGAACCAGACCTCGATCACCTACCCAGCGGGCGGGATCGTGGTCTCGGAGGTGTACAACGCGGACAACCAGATGTGCTGGACCGAAGTCAGCAGCACGATCTCCGGTAGCAGCCGGGCCCCGTCACCTCCCTCCGGGTCGACGGTCTACTGTATGATGCGAGTGGCAACCTCCTGAGCGAGGATCTTCCCAACGGGGTGGACAACACCTACACCTATGACGGTGCCAACAACCTGATGGCGATCTCGGACAAGACCAGTAGCGGGGCCCCGGTCTTCGCTGCCACCTATGCCCGCAACGGGGACGACCTGGTGACCTCCGACAGCTCGCAACCGGCTGGCGCCGGCCAGTACGAATACACTGCCAAGAAGCAGGTGTGCTACGCGGGGAGCGCGAACTCGGCTGCCTGCACCAGCCCGCCCTCGGGGTCGTATGCCTACGGCTACGACCCGGCCGGCAACCTCACAGGGGCGACAACGGCACCACCCAGACGTTCACCAGCCAGGACGAGCTGTGCTGGTCCGTGACCGGGTCATCGAGCAGCCCGCGCTCTCAGCCCCCCGCCCGGGCCACCACCTACGAGTACGACGCCAACGGTGACCGGACCGCTGTGACACCGACGACCGGAACACCCGCCGCCTATAGCTACAACACGGCGGATCAGCTGACCGAGTACCAGCTCGACGGTGGCACGCCCACCACCTACACCTACGACGGCCACGGGCTGCGGATGAGCGAGGCGACGGGGAGCGCCACCACCACCTTCATCTGCACTGACACCGGCTCGGTGGCCCTGCTCCTCCAGGAGACCACGGGGGCGGGGACCACCAGCTACGTTTACGGCCCCGCGGGCTCGCCCATCGAGGAGATCCTGCCGTCCGGCAGCGTCAACTACTACTCAAGCGATGACCTCGGCTCGACCCGGGCGCTGACCGATGCCTCGGGGAACATGCAGGACACCGACACCTACGACCCCTACGGCAACCTCACGGCAACCACTGGTTCAGTCCAGGACCACCTGCTGTTCCAGGGGCAGTACCTCGACAGCGAGAACGGGCTGTACTACCTTCGGGCCCGCTATTACGACCCCTCCACCGGCCAGTTCCTGACAGTTGACCCCAAGGTGGCCACCACGCTCTCCCCCTATGGGTACGTTCAGGGCGACCCCCTGAACGGAACCGATCCAAGCGGTGAGTGGGGCCTACCCGGCTGGGTGACCAGTGCCTGGAATGCAACTGGGGGGCACGTGGTTAGTGCCGCTCAGAACCTATGTCTCCGCAACCCCTTCGGTGCAGGGTGGAACTCGAATAGCAACGGCGGGTGCGGCACGGTGCTGACAGGGAGTCAGGGGGCCAAGCTCGTTGCGGCGACCGTGGTCATCGCCACGGTGACCGTCGCCACGGATGGGCTCGCGGACCAATACATCGGCGCCTATCTCAGTGCTGGTGAGGAGGGTACCGCGCTCGGCACGCTGGATCAGATCGGTCTCCTCCTTCACGCATGGCCAGTCTTCGCCCTCCCTGCGACCATCTACGGCATTGGGGGTTACCTGATCTGGTCGGCCCTCACCAATCCGTCGACATCGACAAGTGGGTCCTCGAGATGCCCATGAAGCACCTCCGCCCACTGGAGAACGTGGTCAGGCTGCTGGGTCGAGTTGCCATCTTTGGGGCCCTTGCCACGGTGCTGTTCGTGGTGTGGGGGCTCGTGCTGCGCGGGTTTCCCGGTGGAGCTGCAAGTGCGCTGGTGGCAGCCTGTGCCGGCATCACCGTGATAAGCCTCTATGAACGTCAGAAGTGGGCACGGGTGCTAGCCCGCGCTCGGGCGGAGCGTGACCAAGCAGCAGGCTCGGCGCCATCATGAGAGCTATCACTGTCCGGACTGTGAGCTGACCTGCAGCGCAGCCGGAGAGGGTGCCGGGGGCAGGCTGGGACGGCGGTCGCGTTGAGCTGGGCTGCACTTTGGCGCCACGGTGATACGTGTGCAGCGGCGCCGGGTGGGACCGACCTTGAGTTCCTGATCAGGTTCAGGTGGTTGGGTGGCGGCTACCCCTTCGCGGCCTCCCATCGGCGGACCTGGTGCTTGAGGAGGAGGGCGTCGAGGAGCTCGCGGACCAGTCGCTTCTCGTCGGGGTCGAGGCGCTCGGCGGCCTCGAAGGGGAGGCGGAGGTCGTCGCGGGGGCCGCGCTCGTCGTCGTCGAAGAGCAGGGCGTCGGTGGAGATGGCCAGGCCGACGGCGAGCTTGACCAGGGCCTCGACGGAGGGCTGGGAGGCGTTGGTCTCATAACGGCGGACCTGGACGACATGGAGCCCGGCGGCGTTGGCGAGGGCCTGCTGGGTCATGCCGCGGGTCTTGCGGAGGGTGACGAGGCGATCGGGGAAGGGCATGGCGGTGAGCGCCATGGTCCCAGGTGTCGCCGTGATGGTTGCCCCTGACATAGCTGTTATGCTACCAGGCCATAGCTCTCGTGAGTACTTGACAGGTTTTCGGAGGAGGCCGGGTGGCGCGGGTCCCGGAGGCGGAGCTGGAGCGGCTGAAGGCCGAGGTGTCGGTGCAGCGGCTGGCCGAGGCGAGGGGGGTGGAGCTGCGCCGGCACGGGGCCGACCTGATCGGGCTGTGCCCCTTCCACGAGGACCACGAGCCATCGCTGGTGATCTCGCCGAGGAAGAACCTCTGGCACTGCCTGGGGGCCTGCCAGGCGGGGGGATCTGTGGTGGACTGGGTGATGCGGGCCGAGGGGGTGAGCTTCCGCCACGCGGTGGAGCTGCTTCGGGAGGACCTTCCCCCTTTCGCCGCCCCCCCTCTCGCGCCGGCGCGGCCGGTGAAGGTGTCGACGGTGCGGCGGCTGCCAGCGCCGGTGGAGCGGGACGCCGACGATGAGGAGCTGCTCTTGCAGGTCCTCCGCTATTACCACGCCACCCTCCAGGAGTCCCCCGAGGCGCTGCGGTACCTGGAGTCGCGGGGGCTCCGGTCATCGGAGCTGATCGAGCGCTTTCAGCTCGGCTTCGCCAACCGGACCCTGGGGCTGCGGCTGCCGGAGAAGACCCGCCGGGCCGGGGAGGAGATCCGGACCCGGCTGCAGCGGCTGGGGGTCCTGCGCGAGTCGGGCCACGAGCACTTCAACGGCTCGCTGGTGATCCCGGTGATCGATCCCGAGGGGAGGGTTGCCGAGGTGTACGGGCGCAAGATCACCGACGGGTTGCGCGCCGGGACGCCGCTGCACCTGTACCTGCCCGGGCCGCACCGGGGTGTTTGGAACGAGGCAGCGCTCGGCGCCTGCCCCGACGTCATCCTCTGTGAGGCGCTGATCGACGCCCTCAGTCTGTGGGTGGCCGGGCATCGCAACGTGACCGCCGCGTACGGGGTGGAGGGGTTCACCGAGGACCACCTGGAGGCCTTCCGCCACCACGGGGTGGAGCGGGTGCTGATCGCATACGACCGCGACCCTGCCGGCGACAGGGCAGCGGTGCAGCTGGCGAGCCGGCTGGTGGGGGCGGGCATCGACGCGTACCGGGTGCTCTTCCCCCAAGGCCAGGATGCGAACGCTTCCTCGTCGAGAACCCGGAGATGGCCGAGGAGCGCATCGGAACACTGCTGCGCAAGGCGGTGTGGCTGGGCAACGGCCAGCGGCCGGCCATGTGGTCCCGGCTGCTGCCAACGGGTCTGCGGCGCCGGCGTCGACCACCCCTCTCCCCGCGGAGGCGCCGGGCGAGGCGGCGAAAGAGGAGCCGGCACCACCACCACCTTTCGCTGCCCCCCTCTCCCGCGGAGCCGCCGGTGGCCACGCCGCAGCCGCCGGCTCCCAGGGAGGTGGTGGCGGCGACAAGTCAGCGAGCAGGAGGTGGTGATCCAGCGGGGCGCAGAGGGGGGGCGGCGGTGGCGGGTGCGGGGGCTCTCGCGCAACACCAGCTACGACCTGCTCCGGGTCAACCTGCTGGTCAGCGCCGGGGAGGGGGAGAGGGGAGGGGGCTTCCACGTCGACACCCTGGACCTGTATGCGGCCCGGCAGCGGCTCGCCTTCGTCAAGGAGGCGGCGGCGGAGCTGGGGATCGCCGAGGAGGTGGTCAAGGAGGACCTGGCCCAGGTGCTGCTGCGGGTGGAGGAGCTGGCCGACGCCCAGGTCCGCCAGGCCACGGAGGGGAGGGGGGGCAAGGACGGTTCCCTCGCTGGATGAGGCCGAGGAGCGGGAGGCGCTGGAGCTGCTCCGCGATCCCCGGCTGCTGGAGCGGGTGCTCGAGGACTTCGAGCGCTGCGGGGTGGTGGGCGAGGAGACCAACAAGCTGGCCGCGTACCTGGCCGCGACCAGCCGGCTCTTGGAGCAGCCGCTGGCGGTGGTGGTGCAGTCCAGCTCGGCGGCGGGCAAGAGCTCCTTGCTGGAGGCGGTGCTGGACCTGCTCCCCGAGGAGGCGCGGGTCAAGTACTCCGCGGTCACCGGCCAGTCGCTCTTCTACCTGCGGGACGGCGACCTCAGCCACAAGGTGCTGGCGGTGGTCGAGGAGCGGGGGGCGGAGCGGGCCGCGTACGCCCTCAAGCTGCTCCAGAGTGAGGGCGAGCTGTCGATCGCCTCGACGGGCAAGGACGCCGCCACGGGGCGGCTCGTGACCCACGAGTACCGGGTGCGGGGGCCGGTGGCGATCCTGCTGACGACGACGGCGGTGGACGTCGACGAGGAGCTGCTCAACCGCTGCCTGGTGCTCTCGGTGGACGAGGAGCGGGCCCAGACCCGGGCCATCCACGAGCGGCAGCGGCAGGCGGAGACGCTGCCCGGCCTGCTCCGGACCAGGGATCGCGAGCGGGTGATGCGGCTGCACCACAACGCCCAGCGCTTGCTCCGGCCGCTCGTGGTCGTGAACCCCTACGCCGAGCGGCTCACCTTCAGCGACGCCCGGACCCGGATGCGCCGGGACCACATGAAGTACCTGACGCTCATCCGGGCGGTCACCCTGCTCCACCAGCACCAGCGGGAGCTCCGGACGGTCGTCCACCAGGGCGAGGCCCTCACCTACATCGAGGTGACGGCGGACGACATCCGGGTGGCCAACCGGCTGGCCCACGAGGTGCTGGGGCGATCGCTCGACGAGCTGCCGCCGCAGACCAGGCGGCTGCTCCAGCTCCTCGACGAGATGGTCGCGGCCGCCACCCTGCGCAGTGCCATGGCCCGGAGCGACGTCCGGCTGACGAGGCGGGAGATCCGGGAGGCCCTGGGCTGGGGGGACACCCAGCTGAAGTGCCACCTGGCGCGGCTCGTGGAGATGGAGCACCTGCTGGTCCACCGAATGGGGCGGGGTTTCGCGTACGAGCTGCTCTGGGACGGCCAGGGCCGGGACGGCTCCCCCTTCCTCGCCGGCCTGATCGACCCCGAGGCAGAGGGGGGCCTCGATTCCCGCGGGTATGACAGCGATCGGTCGGGGGCAACGGGCGAGCGGTCGGGGTCCGGTCGGGCCTCGGTCGGCCCCCGGTCGGGGGGTGGTCGGCCCCCCCTCTCTACCGGAAACCCCAACGGCCACAAGGCAGATCCCGGCGTGGACACCGGACGTGCCCGGGAAAGCACGGTACCGGTGGCCGCGGTCGCCGGCTGAGAGGGGTCGTACCGGTGCCTCGGCGAGGGCAGCGGCTCCGCCCGGTGGCGGGGGCGCCGGGGGATCCCCGGGGGATGGCCCGGGCGATCGCCGAGCACCTGGCCTGGCTGCGCCTTCACAACTACAGCCCCCGGACGGTGCGGATGCGCGACTTCTACCTCAACGCCTTCGCCGCCTGGCTGGAGGAGCGGGGGGTGACCCGGCCCACCGACGTCACCAAGCCCATGCTGGAGCGGTATCAGCGCCACCTCTTCCACCAGCGGAAGCTGGACGGCAAGCCGCTCTCCTTCAGCTTCCAGCACCAGCACCTCTGCGCTCTCCGGGGCTTCTTTCGCTGGGCGGCGAGGCAGAACCGGATCCTGTACAACCCGGCCAGCGAGCTGGAGCCGCCACGGCGGGTGCGCCGGCTGCCCCGCCACGTGCTCACCGTCTCAGAGGTCGAGCAGGTCCTGTCGCAGCCCGACGTCACCGACCCGCTGGGGCTGCGTGACCGGGCGATGCTGGAGACCCTGTACTCGACGGGGATGCGACGGTCGGAGCTCTGCGGCCTCACCCTCGTCGACCTGGACACCGAGAGGGGCACGGTGCTGATCCGCCAGGGCAAGGGGCAGCGGGACCGGATGGTGCCGATCGGGGAGCGGGCGATCGCCTGGGTCGACCGCTACCTCGCCGAGGTCCGGTCCCAGCTCGTGGTGGAGCCCGACCCGGGCGTCCTCTTCCTGGCCTCAACCGGGGAGGCGGTGGGCCCTGACTGGCTGAGCCGGATCACCCACCGCTACGTGGACCGGGCAGCGCTGGGCAAGCAGGGGAGCTGCCACCTGCTCCGCCACACCATGGCGACCCTGATGCTGGAGGGGGGCGCCGACGTCCGCTACATCCAGGAGATGCTCGGCCATGCGCGGCTGGAGACCACCGAGGTCTACACCCACGTCGCCATCCGCCAGCTCAAGGCGGTCCACACCGCCACCCATCCCGGCGCCACCCTGAGCCGCCACCGGAGTGCTCCAGACCCGCCGACCCCGCCGGTCGGGTGCCCACAGGAACTCCCAGGAGGCCCGGAGCGGGATGGCCCCGACCGCTGACACCCTGGGTGCCGCATGCAGCCACCGAGCCCCCATCCCCCTCCCTTTCGCTGCCTGTCCACCGCGCCTCCGGGCTGCTCCGGAGCGACCGCCGGGAGGGCGCCGAGGGCCGGAAGCCGAACGGATGTACCAGAGGTGCATAGGGTACGGTATCTGTGAACGACGCAAACGCAAGAGCAGGCGAGCGGGGAGGCGGGGAATTGCGTACGCGGCGTACGGAGCGTTCGATGGCGGCGTCATGAGGTGGGTCTGACGATGAGCTGGGACAGGCCGCTGAGACCTCCGACATGGGGTACGGTTGGACCATGACGCGCGCTGACCTCCACCGCTTGGTCGACGAGCTGCCCGAGGCCTCCCTGGAGCCTGCGGCGGTGCTCCTCGAGCGTGCCCAGGACCCGGCCATCGCCCGCCTGGAAGCTGCCCCCTGGGACGACGAGCCGTTCACTGACGAGGAGCGCCGGGCGGTCGACGAGGCCCTCGCCGATCCCCGCCGCAGCATCCCTTGGGAAGAGGTCAAGCGGGAGCTGCTCGCTGACTGAGCCGAGCTACCGGATCGAGATCCGGCCGGAGGCCCAGAAGTCGCTCCGCCGGCTGGGGCGTGACGTGCGGGAGCGGCTCGCACGTGCCATCGACGGGCTGCCGGAGGGGGATGTCAAGCGCCTGGCCGGCAGCGTCGGGCTGTGGCGGCTGCGGGTGGGCGACTGGCGAGTGATCTATCGTCGCGAAGAGGCCGATCTGGTGATCACCGTGGTCACCGTGAGCCCACGGGGCGGCGCCTACAAGCCCTGACGCTCTCCGCCGCACCGGGGATGATGGGGCTCGGGACGGACGCCGTCCCGCCGTCTCCGCGGGCCGAAAAGACCGCGGGGCGGCGGGGGTGGCGCCTGCCTCGATGGCGCCGTCGGCGCCCACCTGACCCGGCTGTCGAGGCGCTGACCTGGGAGGGTGCGGACCGGGTAACACAGCACCCTCTCGATACATCCCTGAACTCGGGCCTGAATTCGGGGCCCTCCGAGTTCCCGGGTATCGAGAGGCTGCCTGCGGGGCGTCTCGATACCGGCGGTGACGACGTCGCCGACATCCCCCCTTTCGCCGCCCACCTGCCCGACAATCTGCCTCGATGCCGGCCCCCGTGACCGCCCCGACCGCCTCCGGCGCCGAGGCCGTGTGCCCCGAAAACCGCGTTAAGGCGCTCGACGTCCTCACCTGGCCGCGCGTCGGGGTTCGGAGCCCGGAATCCCCAGACCGGCGCTGGGAAAACCGGCCGAGGTACGACGGGAGCGCGGTGGGCACCGTTCTTGCCCGCTATTAC
>CAVOOO010000008.1:0-727819 GCA_963697585.1 uncultured Chloroflexia bacterium
AGGCCCCGTGGCAGAACTTGTACTTCTTGCCGCTGCCGCACCAGCAGCGCTCGTTGCGGCCCATCTTGCGCGGCGAGCCATTGCCGTTGGCACCCTGCTGGGGGCCGCCGCCCTCGGTCCGGCGGGTCCCCGCGGCGGAGCTCTCCACGACGTTGCGCACCCGGGTCTGGGGCAGCATGCCGGCGACCCCGGGGATGGCCACGCCACGGCGGGCGGGGGCCGCCGCCCGGGCCGTGCCGGAAGTGACCGGGACGGGGCGGGCTCGGGGATCGGGCCGGGAGCGGGCACGGGGGTGAACGGCGGGGTCACGGCGGGGACCGGCGCCGAGGCGACGTCACCAGCCGGCGCGGGCACCCCTCGCACCGAGGCTCGGGCGAGCGAGCCGCTCGCGGCCGCCGCGGCCGGCCGCGCCGCGGGTGGGGCGGCCTCGGGCTCGGCGCTCCGACCCGCTCCGGGCTGGTCCGGGCGGGGCGAGGGGGGCGCGGTCTCGCCGGCGGCGGCCTCCGACGGTGCCGGCTCCTGGGCCGGCTGCAGGGCCTCGAACTTGATGGTGTAGAGGAAGCGGACGATGTCCCGCTGGATCTCCGCCATCAGGTCCTGGAAGGAGTGGTAGGCCTCCTGCTTGTACTCGACCAGCGGGTCCATCTGGCCGTAGCCGTGGAAGCCGATCGACTCGCGCATGTGCTCCATCTGGGTCAGGTAGGAGCGCCACTTCTCGTCGATGACGCTGAGCATCACGAGCTGCTCGGCGCGCCGCATCAGCTCGGCGCCGTGCTTCACCTCCAGCTCCTCGTAGATCGAGGTGAGCTCCCCGATGATGGTCTCGACCACCTCGGGGACGGTGTCGCCCAGCGAGCCGAGGTCGACCTCCCCGATCGCCGGGAGCAGCGGTCCGGAGAACTGGCGCATCCGGTCCCAGAGCCCCTCGAGGTCCCAGGTCTCGCGGTTCCGGCCCTCGCAGAAGGTGGGCACCTCCTCGCTGACCACGTGCTCCATCATGCTGAGGAAGTTGGCCCGGGTGTCGATGCCCTCGAGGATCTTGCGGCGCTCACCGTAGATGATCTCGCGCTGCTTGTTCATGACGTCGTCGTACTCGACGACGTGGCGCCGGGTGTCGAAGTGATACCCCTCGACCCGGGCCTGCGAGCTCTCGATCTGGCGGCTGAACATCTTGGACTCGAGGGCCACGTCCTCGTCCACGTGGAGCCGGCCCATGATCCCCTGGATCCGCTCACCACCGAAGACGCGCAGCAGGTCGTCCTCGAAGGAGAGGAAGAATCGGGTCTCCCCGGGGTCGCCCTGCCGGCCGGCGCGGCCGCGGAGCTGGTTGTCGATCCGCCGTGACTCGTGGCGCTCGGTTCCGATGATGTAGAGACCACCGAGATCGGGGACGCCCTCGCCGAGCACGATGTCGGTGCCGCGCCCCGCCATGTTGGTCGCGATGGTGACCGCTCCGCGCTGGCCGGCCTCGGTGATGATCACGGCCTCGCGCTCGTGCTGCTTGGCGTTGAGGACGTTGTGCACCACCCCCTGCTTCTCGAGCAGGCGGGCGAGCCGTTCCGACTTCTCGATGCTGGTGGTGCCCACCAGCACCGGCTGGCCGGCCTGGTGGCGCTCCACGATGTCGTCCACCACCGCCTTGAATTTGGCGGCCTCGGTCTGGTACACGAGGTCGGCCTCGTCGCGCCGGATCATCGGCTGGTTGGTGGGGATGGGCACCACCTCCAGCTTGTAGATCTTGTCGAACTCCTCCGCCTCGGTGATGGCCGTGCCGGTCATCCCCGCCAGCTTGTGATAGAGACGGAAGAAGTTCTGGAAGGTGATGGTGGCGAGGGTGATGTTCTCCTGCTGGACCTGGACCCCCTCCTTGGCCTCGATCGCCTGGTGGAGGCCGTCGCTCCAGCGCCGGCCGGGCATGGTCCGGCCGGTGAACTCGTCGACGATCACCACCTCGCCGTCCCGGATGATGTACTCGCGATCGAGCTGGTAGTGGACCGCGGCGCGGAGCGCCTGGTTGACCTGGTGGGCCTCGATGGCGTGCTCGATGTCGAAGATGTTGGAGATGCCGGTCCACTTCTCGAGCTTGGCGACGCCCTCGTCGGTGAGGGTCACCGACTTGGTCTTCTCGTCACTCGTGTAGTCGTCCTCGGCGACCAGGTTCTTGATCAGCCGCGCGTAGGTGTAGTACTTCTCGGTCGGCTCGCTGGCCTGACCGCTGATGATCAGCGGGGTGCGGGCCTCGTCGACCAGGATCGAGTTGACCTCGTCGACGATGGCGTAGTGGAGGCGGCGCTGGACGCACTGCTCGACGGTCATCGCCATGTTGTCGCGGAGGTAGTCGAAGCCCAGCTCGTTGTTGGTGGCGTAGGTGATGTCGCAGGCGTAGGCCTCGCGACGGGTGCAGGGGCGGAGGTGCTGGAGGCGGCTGTCGGGGTGGGTCTCGTCGAGGAAGTCGGGGTCGTAGACGAAGGAGAGGTTCTGGCCGGCGATCACCCCGACGCTCATCCCGAGGAAGTGGTAGACGGGCGCGTTCCAGCCGGCGTCGCGGCGGGCCAGGTAGTCGTTGACGGTGACCAGGTGAGCGCCCTTGCCCAGCAGCGCGTTGAGGTAGAGGGAGAGGGTCGCCACCAGGGTCTTGCCCTCCCCGGTCTTCATCTCGGCGATCTTGCCGTCGTGGAGCACGATGCCCCCCACCAGCTGGACGTCGAAGTGGCGCATCCCGAGGACCCGGCGCGCCGCCTCGCGGACCACCGCGAAGGCCTCCGGGAGGATCTCGTCGAGCCGCTCCGCCTGCTCCGACTCGCGCTCCTTCTTCTCCCGGCGGGCGAACTGGCGCTCGATCTCCGCCTCGCTCTCCGCGCTCACGTCGCCGCTCGCGAACTCGGCGGCGGCCCGGTCCGCGCTCTCGCCGAGCGCGTCCAGGTCCTCGGCGTAGGTCTGGCCGAAGCTGATGTCGGCCCCCTGGTAGCCGATCCGCTCGCGGAACTCGTCGGTCTTCTGGCGCAGCTCCTCGTCGGAGAGGGCGCGCATCTCCTCCTCGAGGCCGTTGATCTCCTCGACGACCCGCAGATGGCGGTTGATCTCCCGCTTGTGGGGATCGCCGAGCACCTTGCTGAACAGCGACATGAGACTTCCTAGCGGGCCCCGCACGGTTCCGGACAGGGGCTCCGGGCTTCCATGATGACGTGGGGCGGAGGTCCGATACCACCCCGATCGGGTGCGGGGCCGGCGCCGAGCTGGATCGTACCAGCCGGCCGGCCGCCTCAACCCTCACGCGGAGCGGCGGCCGCGTGCCCGGCGCCCGGCCGGGCGGCTCAGCTCAGGGGCGGGGCGGCTCGGCGTTGGCCCGGATCCGCCCCTTGCGGTCGGTGACCCGATCGCGGAAGCGGCGAACCTGCTCGTCCGCCTTGTCGATGACGCCGTCGATCGCCTCGTGAACGTTGGCCGCCTCGCAGCGCGCGGCCAGCCGGGTGCGGTGGACGTGAAGGACGATCTCGGCCGACGCGGCGGGAACCAGCGGCGAGGCCAGCTCGACGGTGAGCCCGAGGTCATGGAGGACGGCGTGGCGCTCGAGCCGGCGCAGCTTGGCCTCGGCGTAGGCGCGGGTCCCGGGCGGGACCCGGTGACCGGTGACGATGGAGATGCGCATGACCCGTCAGACCAGCTTGAGGACCGAGCCCCGATCCAGGCCGAGACCCCGCAGGGTGCCCGCCGGCAGCTCCAGGGCGGCCTTGGACCCGAAGACGATGCGGGAGACGCGCCAGGGCCGGATGGTGTGGCAGGCATGCAGGATCCGGCCCTCGGCGTCCACGAACGCCACGTCGAGCGGGAAGCGCATGAAGAACATGTGGATCGAGCCGCAGTCCTGGATGCAGAGCCCCTCCCCTGCCGGGAGGTCGTGGCGCCACATCAGGCCTCGGAACCGGGTGAGGAAGGAGCCGGCGACCGCGCAGCGCTCGGCCACGACGGTGCCGTCGGCGGTCTCCAGGCGGTGCATCGTGGCGACCACGCAGGCATGGTAGCGGTGCGGAGGCCTCCGTGTATGGTGGGAGGATGACGAACCCCTCCGACGTCACCATCCACATCGACCCCGCCTGCCCCTGGGCCTGGCTGACCTCCCGCTGGCTCGCCGAGGCGGCGAGGGTCCGCCCGATCCGGGTCACCACCCGGCTCTTCGACCTTGCCGAGGCCAACCGGAGCACCGACGCCGATGAGGACCACCGCCGCGGTCATGGCGCCGGCGAGGTCGCCCTGCGGGTGCTGGTCGCGGCCCGGAGGTCGGGCGGCGACGACGCCGTGGCACGCCTCTACACCGAGCTGGGCGAGGCCCACCACGAGCGGGGCGAGCCGCTCGACGAGCCCGGGATGCTGAGTCGCGCGCTCGCCGCCGCCGGCCTCGACCCGGGGCTCGCGGAGGCGGCCGGCAGCGACCCGACCACCCTGGACGAGCTGCTGGCGGAGCACCGGGCGATCGCCGGGCGGGGCGCCTTCGGGGTTCCCACCCTGGTGCTCGGCGAGGCCGCCCCGACCTTCGGCCCGGTGGTCGACGTCCGGATCACCGGCGAGGCCGCCGGCGAGCTGTGGGACCGGGTCGCCTGGCTGCTCACCACCCCGTCCTTCTACGAGCTGAAGCGGGAGCGCACCCACCGCCCCGCGATCGGCCGCTACCAGGCCCTGGCCGCCACCACCCGCTGAGCGGCGGCCCCCCATCCGAGGCCGCACCGGGCGTCCGGGGAGCGGCGAGGTGGCTGGGCGCCGTTACTGCCAGGTGGTGGTGAAGATGGCTCGCACCTCCGATCCCGCGCCCAGGGCGCTGCGGATCTCGAAGGTGCCGCCGACGTTCTCCACCCGCTCGCGCATGGTGATCAGCCCGAGGGCGCGGGTGCGTCCCAGCCGCGCCTCGGTGGCCCCCACGTCGAAACCCTCACCGTGGTCGGCGACCACCACCTGGAGGCGCCCGGGGAGGAAGGCGAGCACCACCTCCACCTCGTCGCTGCGACTGTGCCGGTAGGCGTTGTCGATCGCCTCCACCACGACTCGGAAGGCGGCCAGCCCGGTGGAGGGGTGCAGCCGGCGCTCCTCCCCGACCACCTGGACGCGAACGGTCATGATCCCCATGAGGTCGGCGCCGACCCGCCGGACCGAGGTGACCAGGCCCTCCTCCTCCAACCCCTGGGGGCTGATCTGGAAGAGGAGGCGGTGCATCCGAAGCAGGGCGCGGCGGGCCGCCTCCTTGCACTCGGTCAACTCGGAGGTGACGGTGAGAGCCGGCGCCACGCCGACCCGGCGGCCGATCAGCTCGACGGCGAGGACGACGTCGGCGAGGTCCTCCAGGGGTCCCGAGACGATCAGGTCGGTCACCGCGTCGTGATCCTGGGCGACCAGGCGCTGGAGCTGGCGCTCGGCGCGACGGCAGATCACCCCGGGGTCGTCACCGGTGACCGACCGGGTGCTCTGGTCCGTCTCCAGCTGAGCCGTCAGGGGTCGGAGCTGAGAGAGCTGGTCGCGCTCGGCGCGGAGCCCGACCCGGCGCTCCTCGACACCCTCCAGGCGCGCATCCAGATGGCAGAGCCGCGCATACAGCTCCCCGCTGCGACGCAGGGCGTCGGCCAGCGTCTCCCCCGGCACCAGGTTCCGATGCTCCATGATCTGGCCCCGCACCTCCTCCGCCTGGGCCAGGGCGAACCGGACCCGGGTGCGCTCGGCGGTGGTCTCCGCGGATACCTCGTCGAGGCCGGCGAGGACGGTGTCCAGCTCCTGGATGCGATCCTCGACGGCGTGCGAGAGGTCGCGCAGCGGGGACGCGCCGAGCGCCGCCCCCCGAATCCCGTCAGACGCCATGAGCACAGCACGAGAAGGCTAGCAGTGTCCCCTGGCAGTGCGCTGAGCCGAGGGGTGAAACCGACCCGGAGGGCGGAGATCAGTCGCGATGCAGCCGGAGCCGGATCAGGTCGACCAGGGTGCCCACCGAGTCGCGGAGCGGGCTGACCCGGGAGTTCTCGGCGTGGCGCCACACCACCCCCACCTCGGCGATCGTCCAGCCGAGGCGCCGGGCCCGCTGCAGGACCTCGGCGTCGAAGCCGAAACCCGCGGTCCGGAGCGGGCCGAAACAGGCGTCGGCCGCCTCCCCCGTGAACAGCTTGAAGCCGCACTGGGTGTCCTGGAGCCCGGGCAGCACCAGGATCTGGAGCATCCGGTTGTAGGTGCGCCCCATCAGCTCACGGCTGAGCGGCTGGTGGACCTCGACCCGGGAGTCGGCCAGCGCCCGGGAACCGATGGCGACCGCGGTGGTCCCCCGGATCAGCGGCCTCAGCTTGGCCAGCTCGGTGATGGGCGTGCTCATGTCGGCGTCGGTGAAGAGCCGGAGCTCGCCCCGAGCGGCGAGCATCCCCGCCTGCACCGCCGCCCCCTTGCCCCGGTTGTTGGGCTGGCGGATCACGCGGAGCTGGGGCCAGCCGGCGGCGGCCTGCTCGGCGAGCTCCGCGGTGCCGTCGCGCGACCCGTCGTCCACGACGATCACCTCGTAGGCCTCGACCTCCTCCCCCGCCCCGTCCAGGTGGACGCGGAGCGCCCCCAGGGTGGCCGGCAGCCGGGTCGCCTCGTTGAAGGCGGGAACGATGACGCTCAGCACGCGCGCAGGGCGAGAGCGGCGGCGATCTGCATGCGCCGGACGGGGAGGACGGTGCTCAGCATCCGCGCGACTCTGCCACGCGCGCGGTCACTTGGGGGCGATCCGGGCATCGCGGCGGGCCCCGCGGTGGATCTCGAGGATGAATGCGGGGATGGCCAGCTGCCGGCGCAGCCTCCAGGGCTCGCGGAGCAGCCGCCAGAGCCACTCCAGGCCGATGCGCCGGACCACCTGGGGCGCCCGGCGGATGCCCCCGCCGAGCTCGCGGAAGTCGAAGCTGCCACCCTCCCCGACCAGGACGCCGTGCTCGAGCCGGGGTGCGAGCCGGGCCATCAGACGCTCCTGGGCGGGGAAGCCCAGCCCGACCAGGATCAGATCGGGCCGGAGGCGGGTCAGCTCGGCGAGCAGCCGCTGGTCGCTCTCCGGATCGACGCGTCCGGGCGCCGTCCCGAGCACCCTCAGCCCGGGCAGGATGGCCTCCAGGTGGCGGGCGGTGCCGGTGATGGGATTCCGCTTCGGCGAGCCGACCAGGAAGACTCCGAGGCCGCGGTCCCGGGAGGCCTCGAGGAGGGCGAGGGTGAGGGTGACCCCGGCGACCCGCTCCGGGACCACCGCAGCGACCGAGACCGGCCGGAGCACGATGGCCGCGAGGGAGCGGAGCAGGTCGACGGCCCGGTGGCGCCCCTGCCCCGCGTAGGCGGCCGCCCACTGGATGGCGACCCCGTCGGCGAGGCTGAGCCACGCTCCCACGAGGATGGATCGGACCGCCGGGTCCGCGCGCCGGCCGAAGAACTCCACGTAGGGCTTGACCACGTAGGCGGGCCGGCTCTCCGGGTCGGCCGCACGGTCGATGATCCGGGCGACCGCCTCCGGGACGGTGAGCGGGTCGACGGGCACTCCGAGCACGCGCACCCGGGAGGGACGCGACGGTTCGGGCGGGGCCGGCGCCACCGGGAGCGCGCGACGCCCCGGTGCCCCGGCGCGATGGGCGGCGAGCGCAGCGTCGACGAAGCCACGGACCTCCTCCCGGAAGCGCGCCGCACCATAGGGCGCGGCCGACGCCACCAGCTCCTCGCGCCGGATCGGGAGCGCGGCCAGGCGCTCCACCGCCAGGTTCAGCGCCGCCGGTGACTCCTCGTCGAAGAAGACCCCGGTGCGCCCGTCGGCGACGATCTCGGTCAGCCCGCCCCGCCCGAAGCCGACCACCGGGGTGCCGCAGGCGAGCGCCTCCACCGCGGCGATCCCGAAGTCCTCCTCCCCCGGGAAGACCAGGGCCCGGGCGGCGCTCAGCAGCTCGGCCCGAGCCGCGTCCCCGAGGTGGCCCGCGAACCGCACCGAGGGCCCGGCCAGGCGCTCCAGGCGGGCACGGTCGGGACCGTCGCCGATCACGACCAGCGGCCGCCCGGACTCGGTGAAGGCGCGGACTGCGAGGTCGATCCGCTTGTACTCCGTCAGGGTGCTGAGCGTGACCCAGTGATCGCCCCTCGGCGTGGGGGCGAGCCGGCTCAGGCCCTCGACGTCGACCGGGGGCGGGATCACCCTGACCTCCCCCACCCGGTAGTAGCGGCGCAGGCGGGCGGCGGTCGTCTCCGAGTTGGCCACCCAGGCGTCGACCCCGGCGACGCCGGCGAGGTCCCAGCGGCGGGCGCGGGTCACCAGGCCGGTGACCGCCAGGCGCTTGAGCGGACCGGCCTCCATCTCGTCGAGATAGCGGGGCCAGTAGTCCCACGCGAAGCGCATCGGGGAGTGGCAGTAGCAGACGTGCAGGGTCGGCGGCGCGGTGATCACGTTCTTGACGAACGCCACCGAGCTGGAGAGGACCACGTCGAAGCCGGAGAGGTCCCAGGCCTCGACGGCGCTGGGGATGAGCGGGAGCAGGTAGCGGGGGCGGTCGCGCAGCGCCGCCGGCAGGCGCTGCAGCCAGGAGGTGCGCACCCGGGTGGGGTCGAGCCGGCCCGCATACCGTCCCGGGTCGAAGAGGAGGGTGTGGATCGGGGCATTCGGGTAGAGCCGGGCGAGCTCCAGGAGCACGCGCTCCCCACCCCCGATGGGCCGATTGAGCCAGTCGTGGACGAGCGCCACGCGGGGCGCGGCCGGCGTCATCCGGCGAGGACGGGCACGCCCGGCACGGGCGGTTTCGTGCGGCTTGGTCGGCTGCTGCGCGGGCACGGCCGGAACCACCGGGCGCGGACGGCGGCGGGGCGTGACATCAGCGGAGATGATGGGGGATCGAGCCACCCACCGAGGTGGACCGGCCCTTGCCGGGCCGCTCCGCTACCGCTTGGTGTACTGGGGAGCCTTGCGGGCGCGCTTCAGGCCCGGCTTCTTGCGCTCCTTCTCCCTCGGGTCGCGGGAGAGCAGGCCGGCCTTCTTGAGCACGGCGCGCAGCTCGGGGTCGGCGACCACCAGGGCGCGGGCGATGCCGTGGCAGACCGCCCCGGCCTGGCCGGCGACGCCGCCGCCCAGCACCTTGACGGTGCCGGCGAAGCGGTCCACGGTGTCGGTGATCCGGAGCGGCTGGGTGACCACGGTCTCGAGGTCGCGGCGGCCGAAGTACTCGCTGGGCGGGTGCCCGTTGATGAGCAGCACCCCGTCCCCGAGGACGAGGCGGACCCGGGCAACCGCCGACTTGCGCCGGCCGGTCGAGTAGAAGTAGGGCTGCTGCTCAGTTGCTGGCAACGATGACCTCCCCGAGTTCCCCGAACGTGATGGGCGTGGGCTGCTGAGCGGCGTGGCGGTGCTCGGCGCCCGGGTAGACCCGCAGCCGGGTCAGCATGTCGGCGCCCAGGCTGTTGTGCTGGAGCATCCCCTTCACGGCGTGGCGGATGGGGAAGGTCGCATCGTGGGCGAGCGCCTCCTCGAAGGTGCGCACCCGCCGGCCGCCCGGATAGCCGGAGTAGCGGTCGTAGAGCTTCTTGCGGAGCTTGCCGCCGGTCACCACGATGTCGGCGGCGTTGACCACCACGACGTGGTCGCCGGTGTTGAGGTGGGGCGTGAACTGGGGCCGGTGCTTGCCGCGCAGGACGCGGGCGATGTTGACCGACAGGCGCCCCAGGGTCTGACCCCGGGCGTCCACCAGGAACCAGCGCGAGGGGACCTCGCCCGCCTTGGCCATGTAGGTCCTCTGGGTGGTCACTGGTCTCCTCCGGACGGGGATGGATAGGTCACGGCCCATTGGTGCAGGCCGCGGGCCGGGGCCACCGTGACCCGCTCCGGGCGGCTGGACGGATGCGCGAGCGCCTCGGCGAGCGCCGCCTGGCTGAGCCGGCCGGTGGCGACCGCCACCAGGGCGCCGGCGAAGGATCGCATCATCCCGTAGAGGAATGCGTCGGCGGTGACCTCCAGGATGACGACCGGGAAGCTCTCGCCACCGCAGGGAGCGGTCACCCGCCGGACCGAGATCTCCTGAACGGTCCGCACCGTCCCGCCACCGGGCTGCGGGGAGCGACCGAAGGCGCCGAAGTCGTGGCGGCCGCGGAGCAGCTCGGCCGCGCCGCGCATGGCCTCGAGGTCGACCTCGCGGGAGACCTCCCAGGCGAACCGGCGCGCCAGCGGGGCCCGGCGGGGCACCACCAGGTAGCGGTAGGTCCGGGCGACCGCGTGGCGGCGGGCGTTGAACCCCTCGGCGACCTCGGCGACGGCACTCACGGTGACGTCCGCGGGGAGCGTCGCCCCCAGGGCTCGGCGCAGCCGCTCCGGCTCCCACAGCCGGTCGAGACGCAGGCCGGCCACCTGACCGTGAGCGTGGGCTCCGGCGTCGGTGCGCCCGGCGGCGGTCAGCTCCACCTCCCCGGCGCCGATCCGCTCGAGCGCGGCACGGAGCTCGCCCTCGACGGTGCGCAGCCGCGGCTGGCGCTGCCATCCGTGGAAGTCACCGCCGTCGTACTCCAGGGTCAGCCGGTAGGTGGCCATCGGGTCAGGCCTCTGCCCCCACCATCTCGATGATCGCCATCGGGGCGGCGTCGCCAGTGCGGGGGGCGAGCTTGATGACCCGGGTGTACCCGCCCTGACGCGGGGTGGCGCCCTCGAAGTAGCGCTCCCGGTAGACGGTGAAGAGCCGGTTGCTGACGTCGCGGTCGGTGACCCAGATGGCGATCTTGCGGCGTGCGGTCAGATCGTTGCCGCGGGAGTCGGTGACCACCCGCTCCACCCACCGCCTCAGCTCCTTCGCCTTGGCCTCGGTGGTCGTGATCCGGCCATGCCGGAGCAGCTCGGTGACCTGGTTGCGGGTCATCGCCTGACGGTGGGCGGCGGAGCGGCCGAACTTGCGGCCGGCCTTGCGGTGACGCATCTCTCAACCCCGCACGATCACCGGGCCGACGGCTGGAACAGGGTCTCCAGCTCCTCGGTGGTGACGAAGTTGCGCTCCACCAGCTTCTCCTTGATCTCGTCCAGCGACTTCTGGCCGAAGTTGCGCAGGGTGAGCAGCTCCTCCTGGCGCATCGCCACCAGCTGACCCACGCGGGTCACATCGTTGGCCTTGAGGCAGTTGAGGGCCCGGACGGAGAGCTCCAGCTCCTCGATCGGCACGTCGGCGAGCCGGCTCGGGAGGTCGTTGCCGCGCTGCTGGCGAACCGCGGGGGCGGCCAGGTTGTCGCCGAAGCGAACGAAGAGATCGAGGTGCTGGGTGAAGAGCGCCGCCGCCTGGCTGACCGCCTCGACGGGCTGGATGGTGCCGTCGGTCCAGACCTCGACCAGCAGCTTGTCCCACTCGGTCTCCTGGCCGACCCGGGTCTTCTCGACCGTGAAGTTGGCCTTCCGGACCGGGGTGAAGATGGCGTCCACGGGGATGACCCCGATGGGCTGCCCCTCCTTCTTGTTCCGCTCGGCGGTGACGTACCCCTTCCCCTGCTCCACCATGAGGTCCATCCGGAGCTGGGCCTTGGGCCCGTCCAGGGTGCAGATGTGGAGGTCAAGGTTCTTGATCTCGACGTCGCTCGGGCACTCGATGTCGGCGGCGGTCACGGTCCGCGAGCCGCGCACGTCCAGGCTGCAGCGGACCGGGGTCGCGCTGTGGGAGATGACGCAGAGCTCCTTGATGTTGAGGAGGATCTCGGTGACGTCCTCCTTGACGTGCGGGATGGCGCTGAACTCGTGGCTCACACCATCGATGGCCACCGAGGTGACCGCGGCCCCCGGGAGCGACGAGATCAGCACCCGCCGCAGCGAGTTGCCGAGGGTGGTCCCGAAGCCCGGCTCGAGCGGTTCCACCTCGAACTTCCCGTAGTTGGTGGTGCTCTCGAGCTCGTGGACGACGGGGACAGCAAGCGTGTCGATCATGAGGTCTCCAGGGAAACGGCGATGACGCTCGGGCCGGTCGGATCGAGGGAGCGGGAGACGGAAGTGACGCCGAGCTGGCCGGAGGTGAGCGTCATCGGCTGTAGTACTCGACGATGAGCTGCTCGTCGATGATCAGCTCCATCTCTTGGCGGTCGGGAAGGCGCAGCACGGTGCCGCGGAGCTGGTCGGCGTCCAGGGCGAGCCAGTCGGGGACGCTCCGGTTGGGGAGCAGCGACAGCGCGTTCTGGATCGGCTCCAGCTTGCGGCTCCGCTCCCGGACACCGACCACGTCACCGGGCCGGAGCTGCGCCGAGGGGATGCTGAGGGCCCGGCCGTTGACGGTGAAATGGCGGTGGTTGACGAGCTGGCGGGCCTCCTTGCGGGAGGCGGCCAGGCCGAGCCGGTAGACGATGTTGTCGAGGCGCCGCTCCAGCTGCTGGAGGAGCACGGTGCCGGTGACGCCGGCGGCCGCGTCGGCACGCTCGAAGTAGTGGCGGAACTGGGTCTCCATGACCCCGTACATGCGGCGAGCCCGCTGCTTGGCGCGGAGCTGGATGCCGTAGTCGCTGGTCTTGCGGCGCCGGGCCATGCCGTGCTGGCCGGGGAGCAGCGCGTTGCGCTTGTCGAAGGTGCAGTTGCTGACGCACTTGGCACCCTTCAGGTAGAGCTTCGCGCCCTCGCGGCGGCAGAGGCGGCAGACGGGACCGGTGTAGTTGGCCATGGGGGCTCCCTAGACCCGCCGCCGCTTGGGCGGGCGGCAGCCGTTGTGGGGGATGGGGGTGATGTCGGTGATGGCGGTGACCTCCAGGCCCGAGGCCTGCAGGCTGCGGATGGCCGCCTCCCGTCCCGCGCCCGGCCCCTTGACGAAGATCTCGACGGTCTTGAGGCCGTGCTCCATGGCGCGCCGGGCGGTTGCCTCGGCGGTCACCTGGGCGGCGTAGGGCGTCGACTTGCGCGAGCCCTTGAAGCCCTGCGCGCCGGCCGATCCCCAGGCGATCACGTTGCCCTGAGGGTCGGTCAGGCTGACGATGGTGTTGTTGAAGGTCGAGAGCACGTGGGCGTGCCCGACCGCGATGTTCTTGCGCTCGCGGCGCCGGGTGCGTACGACCTTCTTCTTCTTGCCCATCTACTTCTTGGCCTTGGCGCGGCGGACGCCCACCGTCTTCTTGGGACCGCGGCGGGTGCGGGCGTTGGTGCGGGTGCGCTGGCCCCGGACGGGCAGGCCCCGGCGATGGCGGAGGCCGCGGTAGGTCCCGATCTCCATCAGACGCTTGATGTTGAGGGCCACCTGGCGGCGGAGGTCACCCTCGACGCGGCCCTGGAGCTGCTTCGAGATGACGTCGCGCAGGCGCCCCACCTGGGCGTCGGTGAGATCCCGGGCCCGGATGTCGGGCGAGACCTGGGCGAGGCTCAGCATCCGCTTGGAGGTGGAGAGCCCGATCCCGTAGATGTAGGTGAGGGCGATCTCGATCCGCTTCTCCCGCGGGACGTCGACGCCGGCGATGCGTGCCACTGCTCCCCTACCCCTGCCGCTGCTTGTGCTTCGGGTTCTCGCAGATCACCCGGACCGCGCCTTTGCGCTTGATGATCTTGCAGCGATCGCACATCCGCCTCACCGAGGCGCGCACCTTCATGCCCAGATCTCCCGGTGGTCGGATGGCAAGCCGGAGGACCGGCCGTGCTGGCCGTCCCGGCTCCTGCTGCTGGATGTCACTTTCATCTCACTCTGCTGGGGGGTGTTCCCGCCCACCGGCTCGTCCGGGTCAGGCAAGGCGCTGGATGATCCGCCCCCGACCGGGGTCGGCGGTGGAGAGTTCGACCTGGACCCTGTCACCCGGGAGGATCCGGACCGCCTGGAGGCGGGCCTTGCCGGCCGGATGGCAGAGAACCTTGTGTCCGTCCGCCAGCTCAACTCGGTAGAGCGCGTCGGGGAGAGGTTCGATGACTCGCCCCACGAGCGGCTCGTCAGCCCGCGTCATCGGGCGTGCCGAATCGGGCTGCCGGGCAGCCACGGTCGCTGAGTATACCAGGGTCCCCCCTCGGGCAAACAGCGCACCGGGGGCACCGGTCATCCCTCCACCCGGGCGGTCTCGGGCCTGACCGAGAGGATCTCCGGACCGGCGGCGGTGATCGCCACCGTGTGCTCGAAGTAGCAGGAGAGCCGCCCGTCCGCGGTCACCACCGTCCAGTCGTCGTCGAGGACCCGGGTCTCCGCCCGGCCGGCGTTGACCATCGGCTCGATGGCCAGGACCAGGCCGGGCTTGATCAGGTTGCCGGTGGCCGGCTTGCCGTAGTTGGGCACCTGGGGGGCCTCGTGCATGTTGCGGCCGATCCCGTGGCCGACGTACTGGCGGACCACCGAGAAGCCGCAGGCCTCGACATAGCTCTGGACGGCATGCCCGATGTCACCGATGAAGCCGCCCGGCTGGGCCGCCGCGACCCCGCGGCGCAGCGCCTCCTCGGTCACCTCGAGCAGCCGGCCCGCCTCGGGCCCGGCGACTCCGGCGCAGATCGAGAGGCCCGAGTCGGCCCACCACCCGTCGAGGATCAGCCCGCAGTCCAGCGAGACCAGGTCGCCCTCCTCGATCACCCGCTCGCCGGGGATGCCGTGCACCACCTGCTCGTTGATCGAGACGCAGAGCGAGTTGGGGAAGCCGTTGTAGCCGATGAACCCGGGGACGCAGCGGTGATCGCGGATGAACGTCTCCGCCTCGCGATCCAGGTCGATGGCGCGCAGGCCGGGCCGGGTGGCGGCCGCCAGGTGGGCGAGGCAGGCGCCGAGGACCTTGCCGGCGGCCCGCATCTTCTCGATCTCGTCCGGCCGCTTGAGCCGGAAGCCCTCGATCTTCATCTCCGCTCCCCCGTCATGAGGCGGTCTCCGCCCCCGCAATCGTGGAGGCGGTGCTGGAGGGTGCGGGGGACGCCCCCAGCACCGTCAGGATCTGCGCGGTCACCTCGTCGATCGGCGGCGATCCGTCGATGCGCTCGATCCGGGTGCCCGCCCTCACGTAATGGTCGACCACCGGCTCGGTGTCGCGCTGGTAGACGCGCATCCGGGCGGCGAGCGCCTCCGGGTTGTCGTCGCTCCGCCCGTCGGTGGCGGCTCGTTGGAGGATCCGCGCGCGGAGCAGGTCGGGATCGACCTCGAGGTAGAGGACCAGCCCGACCTCACGCCCGTTGCGCCCCAGCATCCGGTCGAGCGCCTCGGCCTGGGGGACGGTGCGCGGGAAGCCGTCGAGGATGACCCCGCCGGCGGCGTCCGGCTCGGCCAGCCGGCTCTCGATGATCCGGACCATCAGGTCGTCGGGGACCAGCGCGCCGCTCGCCATGATCGGCTTCGCCTCACGGCCGAGCTCCGATCCGCGCGCCACCTCGGCGCGCAGGATGGCCCCGGTGGAGACGTGGGGGGTGCCGGTGGTCGCGGCCACCCGCTCCGCCTGGGTTCCCTTGCCGCTGCCGGGCGCGCCGAAGAGCACGACGATCATCGGATGAATCCCCTGTACTGGCGCATCAGCAGCTGGGTCTCGATCTGCTTCATGGTGTCGAGGGCCACGCCGACGACGATCAGGATGGCGGTGCCTCCGAGCAGGAACTGGGACGTCGACACCCCGGTCAGGAAGCTGGTGGCGAGCGGGAGCACCACGGTGACGCAGGCCAGGAAGAGGGCGCCGGCCAGGGTGATCCGGCCCATGACCCGGCCCAGGTACTCGGCGGTCTGGCGCCCGGGCCTGATGCCGGGGATGAAGCTCGACGACTTCTTGAGGTTGTCGGCCACGTCGTTGGGATCGAAGACGACCGCGGTGTAGAAGTAGGTGAAGCCGAGGATCAGGACGAACTCGATGCCGTTGTAGAGGAGGTCGAGGGGCAGGGTGCCCCCGTTCGGCTGCCAGTTGATCCGGATCCAGCTGGAGGCGGTGCTGAGCCAGCCGCTCGCCGAACCGAAGAAGTTGGCGAAGATGGTCGGGAAGGCCATGATCGAGATCGCGAAGATGATCGGGATGACCCCGGCGGTGTTGACCCGGAGGGGGAGGAAGTTGCGCCGGCCGCCGGCCGACGCCATCCCGGTCCGCGGATTGAGCACTCTCTGGGCCGATTGCATCGGCACCTTCCGCTGGGCCTGCTGGACGTAGATGATGCCGGCGGTCGCCACCAGCGCGATCAGCGCCATCTCGAAGATGTGGAAGACGTTCTGGCCGCCCTCCGAGCCGTAGGTGAAGAGCGCACCCGGGAGCTGGGCGATGATCCCGGTGAAGATGATCAGCGAGACTCCGTTGCCCACCCCGTACTCGGTGATCAGCTCGCCCAGCCACATCGCCACGATGGTGCCGGCGGTGAGGGTGAGGATGACCGTGAGGGTCTCGGTGACGGTGGGGTTGGGGATGATCGCGCCCGCGCTGGTCGCGCTCGAGTTCGTGAAGAGGGCCATGAAGCCGTAGGCCTGGAGGGCCGCGAGCGGGACGGTCAGCCAGCGGGTGTAGCGGGTGATCCGCTTGCGTCCGAGCTCCCCCTCCTTGGACAGCTCCTTGAGCCGGACCGAGACCACGGTCATGAGCTGCATGATGATGGTGGCGTTGATGTACGGGTTCAGGCCGAGACCGACGATGGTGAAGTGGGCCAGCCCGTTGCCGCTGAAGAGGTTGAGCAGGCCCAGCAGGGTGTTGCCCGTGAAGAGATCGTTGAGCGCGGTGGGGTTGGCCCCCGGGATCGAGATGGAGGCCAGCACCCGGAAGGCGAGCAGGAGCAGCAGGGTGAAGACGAGCTTCTTGCGCAGCTCCGGGATCCTGAGCGCCTGAGCGAGGGCCTGGAGTAGGTTCACCCCTCGGGCTCCGCCTCCGCGTCATCCCCGCGCTTGGTGGCTGCGCCGGCGGTGGCGCCGGCCTCGTCCGGCGCGGCCGGCTCGGTCTTCTCGGTCTTCTCGGTCTTCTCGGTCTTCTCCGGCCGGGTCTCGAGCAGCTCCACCCGCCCTCCGGCGGCCTCCACGGCGAGGATGGCGGCGGCGGAGGCGCGCTGCACCCGGACGGTCAGAGCCACCTTGAGCTTGCCGGCGGCGAGCAGCTTGACCCGCTCACCGGGACGGGTCACCAGGCCCGCCTGGACGAGGGCGGCACCGTCCACGATCCCGGCGCTCGGGAAGCGATTGAGCTTGCTCACGTTGATCGCGGTGTACTCCGCCCGCCAGCGGTTGGTGAAGCCACGCAGCTTGGGCAGCCGCATGTTCAACTTCATCTGGCCACCCTCGAAGCCACGGGGCGTCTTGGCCCCCTCGCGAGCTCCGGCCCCCTTCTGACCCCGGCCCGAGGTCTTGCCCTGACCGGCGGAGATCCCCCGGCCGATGCGCTTGCGCGACCGCCGGCTTCCCGGGGCCGGGCGCAGCTCGTGCAGCTTCATGACTCCCTCCGGCTCGACGCGTCCTGGACCGCGCCCGCGGCCGCCGCGGCGGCGAACTCGGGGCTGTCGGCGGGGACGCCGTCCACGCTGACCAGGTGCCGCACCTTCTGCACCATCCCCCTGACCGCCGGGGTGTCGGCGTGCACCACGGTCTGGTGGAGGCGGCGCAGGCCCAGCGCGGCCACGGTCGCCTTCTGGTCGTGGGCGTAGCCGATCGCGCTCTTCCGGTAGGTGACGCGGATGGTGGCGGCCGGAGCGGCCTCCGCCACCCCCTCCTCCGCCGCGCTCGGGGCCGTCTCGGTGGTGCGGGTCCCGCTCATACCGCCTCCGCCACGGCGGCGCTCTCGCCGAGGATCTGGGCCGCGCGCTTGCGGCCGACGATCTCCTCGGGGGTCTTGCCCCGAAGCGCCGCGACATCGGCGAGGGTGCGCATGCTGGCCAGCGCAGCGACCGTCGCCCGGACCACGTTGATCGGGTTGTTGCTGCCCAGCGACTTGGTCAGGATGTCGTGGATGCCGGCGGCCTCGACGACCGCGCGCATCGCCCCACCCGAGATGACCCCGGTGCCGGGGACCGCGGGGCGGAGCAGGACTCGGGCCGCGCCCAGCTTGTAGCGCAGGTCGTGGGGGATGGTCCGACCCACCAGGGGGACGGTGATCATGTGCTTCTTGGCGTCCTCGACACCCTTGCGGATGGCGTCGGGCACCTCTCCCGCCTTGCCCAGCCCGGCGCCGACCCGGCCCTGGCCGTCACCGACCACGACCAGGGCGCTGAAGGAGAAGCGGCGGCCACCCTTCACCACCTTCGCCACCCGGTTGAGCGAGACGATCTTCTCGGTGAGCTCGCTGCCGCGATCGCCCCCGCGGTCGTCGCGTCGATCCATGCGCATCGCCATCACACTCAGAGCTCCAATCCGGCCTTGCGGGCGGCCTCGGCGAGAGCCGCCACGCGGCCGTGATAGAGGTAGCCACCCCGGTCGAAGACGACCTTCGACACTCCCTGGGCGAGGGCGCGGGCGGCAACCAGCTCGCCGACCACCGCGGCGGCCCCCGAGGTGGCGCGGCTCCCGGTGATCCGGCTCACCGCCTCCGCGTCCAGGGTGGAGGCGGCCGCCAGGGTGCGGCCCTCGGTGTCATCGATGACCTGGGCGGTGATGTGCCGGAGGCTGCGGTGGACGCAGAGCCGCGGGCGCGCCGCGGTGCCCTCGACCCGGCGACGGACCCGCTGGTGGCGGCGCGTGCGCGCCGCCTCTCGATCGTGCTTGGTGTACATCTCGTCCTCGCCTACTTGCCCTTGCCTGCCTTGCCGGACTTGCCGGCCTTCCGGCGCAGCCGCTCACCCCGGTAGAGGATGCCCTTGCCCTTGTACGGCTCGGGCTTGCGGAACGAGCGGATCTTGGCGGCCACCTGGCCCACCATCTCCTTGTTGGCCCCGCTGATCACGATCTGGGTCGGGGCCGGGACCTCGATGGTCACCCCCTCGGGGGGCGTGTAGCGGATGGGGTGGGAGTACCCCACGGTCAGCACCAGGTCGGCGCCCTGCTTGCTGGCGCGGAAGCCGACGCCGACCAGGTCGAGGTTGCGGGTGAAGCCGTTGCTCACCCCCTCCACCATGTTGGCGATCAGGGTCCGGGTCAGCCCGTGCAGGGAGCGGTGGACGGCGCTGTCGGTGGGGCGCTGGACCTCGACGACGCCGTCCCCGACCACGACGGTCATGGCCGGGGGCACCAGGCGCTCCAGGGTCCCGCGCGCGCCGGTGACGGAGACGTGGGCGCCGGTGGCGGCCACCTGTACGCCGGCGGGAAGGGGGATGGGTCGACGGCCGATGCGGGACATCAGCTCACCACACGAAGGCGACGACTTCGCCGCCGAGCCCGAGGCGCTGGGCCCTCTGACCGGTCATCAGCCCCTGGCTGGTGGAGATCACCGCGACCCCCAGCCCACCGAGCACCCGGGGGAGCTCCGACTTCCGTGCGTAGACGCGCAGGCCCGGCCGGCTGATCCGGCGCAACCCGCTGAGGGCGCGGCCCCGCGCGGTCCGCGGCTTGAAGGTGATGGTGATCACCTCGTCGGGGACCTCGCCGCTCACCGTGAAGTCGGCGATGAAGCCCTCCTCCTTGAGCACGCGGGCGATCTCCGCCTTCATCCGGCTGGCGGGGATGACCACGCTCCGGTGGTTGGCCGCGTTGGCGTTCCGGACCCGGGTCAGCATGTCGGCGATGGTGTCGCTGGTCATGCTCTCACCACGAGCTCTTCTTGACCCCCGGGATCTGGCCCATGCTGGCCAGCCCCCGGAAGCAGATGCGGCACATCCCGAACTTGCGCATGTAGGCCCGCGGACGCCCGCAGAGCGCGCACCGATGGCGCTGCTGAGTGGAGAACCGGGGTGCTCGCAGCGACTTTGCGATCAGCGACTTCTTGGCCATCAGAAACCTCGTCGCGCCGTATCGGCGGGAGCCGACGCACGCGAACCATGAATCAACATCAACTCTTCCGGAAAGGCATGCCGAAGTGGGTGAGCAGAGCCCGCCCCTCGTCGTCGGTCTTGGCGCTCGACACGATGCAGATCTCGAGCCCGCGCAGCTTGTCGATCTTGTCGTAATCGATCTCCGGGAAGACCAGCTGCTCGCGGAGGCCGAGGGTGTAGTTGCCGTGCCCGTCGAAGGCCTTCGGGTCGACCCCGCGGAAGTCGCGAATCCGAGGCAGGGCAACGTTGATCAGCTTGTCGAGGAAGTACCACATCCGATCGGAGCGGAGGGTCACCTTGACTCCGATCGGCATCCCGGCGCGCAGCTTGAAGGCGGCCACCGACTTCCTGGCCTTGATCACGATGGGGGCCTGGCCGGTCATGGTCTTGATGTCGGCGACCGCGGCGTCGATGGCGCGCGCGTTCTGGATCGCCTCGCCCAGACCGATGTTGACCACGATCTTCTCGAGCCGCGGCACCTCCATCGCATTGGTGTAGCGGAACTCCCGGACCATCTCGGGAACGACCCGATCCTGGTAATCGCGGCGGAGGCGCGGAGCCTCGGCGAGGGCGACAGCCATCAGCCGTTCACCCGCTCGTAGCGTTCGCCGCACTTCTTGCAGACGATCATGTTCACGCCCTCCTCGGTCACCTGGCGGGCGATCCGGGTGCGCTTCTCACAGCGGTTGCAGACCAGCTGGACCTTGCTGTAGGCGATCGGGCCGTTGAAGTCGACGATCCCACCCTGGACATTGCCCTGGGTGTTGGCCTTGGTGTGGCGCTTCATCAGGTTGGCACCGCGCACCACGATGCGCTGGCGCTCGGTCACCACCCTCTCGACCACCCCGCGCTTGCCCTTGTCCTTGCCCGCGATGATCTCGACGGTGTCACCGCTGCGGATGTCGAGGGGGCGGATCCGGCCGCCGGCCCATCCCTCGTGCTCGACCTCCACCCGGCGATGCCTGGCCAGGCCGGCCAGGCGCTTGGCCACCGTGCCCATCTAGCCCACCTCCAACCGACGTCCCGAGGTCACCTAGATCACCTCCGGGGCGAGCGACACGATCTTCATGAAGTTGCGTTCCCGGAGCTCCCGGGCGACCGGCCCGAAGATGCGGGTGCCGCGCGGGTTGTTCTGGGGGTTGATCAGCACCGCCGCGTTCTCGTCGAAGCGGATCTGGCTGCCGTCGGGGCGATGGAAGGGCTGGACGGTGCGCACGATCACCGCCCGGACCACATCGCCCTTCTTGACCTGGGCATTGGGCTGGGCGACCTTGACGGTCCCGATGATCACGTCACCCACCGAGCCGTACTTGCGCCGGCTGCCGCCGAGCACGCGGATGCAGAGCAGCTCGCGCGCCCCGCTGTTGTCCGCCACCTTGACGATGCTCTCCTGCTGGATCACCGGCTACTTCGCCTTCTCGAGGATCTCGGCAACCCGCCACCGCTTCTCCTTGGAGATCGGGCGGGTCTCGGTGATCCGGACCCGGTCTCCCACCGCGCAGGTCCCCTCCTCGTCATGGACCTTGAGGCGCCGGTTGTGGGTGACCACCTTCTTGTAGAGGCGATGCTGCTTCTTCTCTTCGACCAGGACCACCACGGTCTGCTGCATCTTGTCGCTGACCACGACGCCGTCCCGGACCTTGCGGCGGCCCCGCTCGGCCGGCTGCTCACTCATCTGTCTGCTCCTCGTCGGGCTCGGCGGCCCCTTCGTCAGCGATCTCGGCGACGTCCTGGTCAACCCCTGCGGGGTCAGCCGGCTCGCCCTCCGCGGCGGGTGGCTCCTCGGCGACGGCCTCCGGCGCCTCCAGGGCCTCCGGCTCCTCGGCGGCGGTGGCCGCGCTGTCGCGGCGCCGGCGCGCACGGCGCGGCGCCGGGCTCACATCGACCGGCTCGGCATCGACGGAGTCGACGGCGCCGGCCTCGGCGGCACCGGCCTCGACCGGCTCCTCCTCGACGGCGGTGGCCGCGGTCGAGCGGCGCCGGAGCAGGCCGCGCGGGCGGGGCTGCTCCTCGGGCTCCTCCTCGACCTCGAGGTCGGAGACCAGGTGGTGGCCGCGCTCGAGCTCGAGCTGGAGGGTCATGGTGCGGGCGATCTCCCGCCGCAGCTCGCGCACCTGGCGATGGTTCTCGACCTGACCGGCCGCCTGCTGAAACCTGACCTCGAAGAGCTTGCGGCGCTGCTGGCGCAGGTGCTCGGCGAGATCCTCCGCGGTCATGCTGCGGAGCAGGTTCACGGCCTCGACCTGCTTGCTCACGCCAGCGCCTCCGCCCCGGCCTCGGCCTCGGCCTCGTCACCGGTTCCCTGCCGGAGGACGAAGCGGGTGGCGATCGGCAGCTTGTGGCCGGCGAGGCGCATCGCCTCGCGGGCGGTCTCCTCGGTGACACCGCTCATCTCGAAGAGGACACGGCCCGGCTTGACCACCGCCACCCATCCCTCGGGCTGGCCCTTGCCCGAGCCCATCCGGGTCTCGGCAGGCTTCTTGGTGAACGCGTGGTCGGGGAAGATCCGGATCCAGATCTGCCCGCCGCGACGGACATGCCGGGTCATGGCGCGCCGGGCGGCCTCGATCTGGCGGTTGGTCATCCAGCAGGGCTCGAGTGCCTGGAGCCCGTACGGCCCGAAGCTCAGGGTGCTGCCGCGCTGGGCGGCGCCCTGGCGCCGGCCCCGGTGGAGCTTGCGGAACTTGGTCCGCTTCGGCATCAGCACCGTCAGTCCTCCTCAGCCTCGGTCTCGGGCCCGACGCCCGGGGCCGGCTTCTTCGCGGGGGCCGGCCGGCGGCGTGCCGCCGGCTTCTTGGCGGGGAGCTTCTCCACCTTGGTGCCGGCCTCGGGTACGACGCCGAGCCCGGGGACCTCCTCGTCGAGCTCCGAGATCTCCGCCTCGGCGGCGTCCACATCGACGTCAGCCTCGGCCTCGGCGAGCACCACCACCACGGCGTCGGTGGCTTCGGGGCTCTCGACGAGGCCGATCTCCGCGCCGCCATCCGCCTCAGCGGCGGCCTCGGTCAGCGCCGCTGGCGCCACCTCCTCGCGGTCGGGAGCGGCCGGAGCGGCCATCGGACGCCGCTCGCGCTCGGGTGCGGCGAGCGGCCGGGCGAGCTCGACGACCTCGCGTCCCGGCCCCCCGGTCATCACCGGCTCCCCGGTCGCGGTGACGTAGTCGCCCTTGTAGATCCAGCAGGTGACCCCGATCCGGCCGAAGGTCGTGCGGGCCTCGGCCCGCCCGAAGTCGATGTTGGCCCGGAGGGTGTGGAGCGGCACCCGGCCGTCGCGGTCCCACTCACGCCGGGACATCTCGGCGCCACCGAGGCGGCCGCTGACCTCCAGCTTCACGCCCTTGGCGCCGGCCCGCATGCTCCGCATGACGGTCTGCTTGAGGGCCCGGCGGAAGGCGATCCGCTTCTCCAGCTGGGAGGCGACGTTCTCGGCGACCAGCCGGGCGTCGAGCTCGGGGGTCTTGATCTCGTGGATGGTCACCCGGACCTTCTTGCCGCTGATCCGCTCCAGCTCGTCGCGGAGCGCGTCCACCGAGGCGCCCTGCTTGCCGATCACGATGCCCGGCTTGGCCGTCTGGATGATCACCGTCAACTGGTTGGCGCTGCGCTCGGTCTCGATCCGGGCCACGCCGGCGTTGCGCAGCCGGCTGGCGATCAGCCGGCGCATCGCCAGGTCCTCGTGGAGGAGCTTGGTGTACTCCTTCTCCGCGAACCAGCGTGCGTCCCACTGCCGGTAGACCCCGAGGCGAAAGCCGATAGGGTTCACCTTCTGTCCCATCAGTCCTTCTCCTCGTCGTCCGGTGCCGTCTCGGCCTGGGGCTCTTCATCGCCCGGCCCGCCGGCTTCAATGTCGGGGTCCTCGGTGTCGTCCGGCTCGGCCTCGCCGGCCTCGTCGACCACGTCGCCCTCGTCGTCGGGCTCCAGCTCGACATCCTCCACGGGCTCGGCCTCGGCGGTGCCCTCGACCGGTGCGCTGGCGGCCTCGGCCTCGGCCAGGGCTGCCTCCTGGGCGCGCCGGATCTGGGCGGGACGGCGGCGCCGGGCGGACGCGGGCTTGGTGGACGGGTGCGCGGCGCGCCCGGCCATCGCCACCACCGAGCGGCGGCGCCGCTCCGGCTCGGGCTCCTCGTCGGTCACGTAGCAGCGCAGGTGGCTCATCCGCTTGAAGATGCTGCCGGCCATCCCGCGCGGCTTGGCGATGTAGCGCTTCATCATCCCGGCCTGGTCGACGTCGATGCGGTCGACGCGCAGCGACGACTGCTCCAGGTTGAAGTTGTGCTCCGCGTTGGCGGCCGCCGACTTGATGACCTTGGCCACCTCCTTGGCGGCATGCCGCGGGGTGAAGCTGAGCAGGGCAAGAGCCTCGGCGACCGGCAGGCCGACGACGCTGTTGGCGACCACCCGCGCCTTGCGCGAGGTGATCCGCACGTCCTTGGCGGTGGCGACGACTTTCACTTCAGGGCGGTGCTCCGCTCGGTGTGGTGGCCGTGGCCGCGGTATTTGCGGGTCGCGGCGAACTCGCCCAGCTTGTGGCCGACCATGGCCTCGGTGATGAACACCGGGTTGTGCTTGCGGCCGTCGTGGACGGCGATGGTGTGCCCGACCATCTCCGGGAAGATGTCGCTGCGCCGCGACCAGGTCTTGATGACCCGCTTCTCCCGGCTCTGATTCAGTCGCTGAATCTTGGCCAGCAGGTGGTCGTCGCAGAACGGCCCTTTCTTGAGGGAACGGCTCATGGTCTCACTTCTTCCGGCGACGCACGATCATGCGGTCGGTCTTCTTGTTGCGACGGGTGCGGTAGCCGAGCGCCGGCTTGCCCCATGGCGTCTGCGGGTTGCCACCGGCACCGCTGCGACCCTCGCCACCACCGTGGGGGTGGTCGAAGGGGTTCATGGCCATGCCGCGAACCGACGGCCGCCAACCCCGCCAGCGGGACTTGCCCGCCTTGCCGATGTTCTGGTTCTCGTGATCGGCGTTGCCGACCTGGCCCACGGTGGCGAAGCAGCGGACGTCGATCCGGCGCACCTCGCCGGAGGGCATCCGCACCGTCGCCATCTCCCCCTCGCGGGCGAGCAGCTGAGCGGCCACGCCGGCGCTGCGCACCAGCTGGCCTCCCCGCCCCGGCTGGACCTCCAGGTTGTGGATGGTCGTGCCCAGCGGGATGTTGGCGAGGGGGAGCGCGTTGCCGGGCTTGATCTCGGCACCCACCCCGGAGCTGATGACCTGCCCGACGGTGAGGCCGAGCGGGGCCAGGATGTAGCGCTTCTCGCCGTCCGCGTAGTTGATGAGGGCGATCCGGGCGCTCCGGTTGGGGTCGTACTCGATCGCGGACACCCGGCCCGGGACGTCACGCTTGGTCCGCCGGAAATCGATGACCCGGTAGAGCTTGGGGTGACCGCCACCACGGTGGCGCACCGTGATCCGCCCGGTGTTGTTGCGCCCGCTGGCCTTCTTGAGGTGAACGGTCAGGCTCCGCTCGGGGGTGGTGCTGGTCACCTCCTCGAACGAGCTGACCGCCATGAAGCGGCGGCCCGGGCTGGTCGGCTTGTACTTGTTGACTGGCATCGGTCTACACGCCCTCGAAGAGGCCGGGGATCTTCTGCCCGGGGGCCAGGGTCACCACGGCCTTCTTCCAATCGGGGCTCTTCCCGGTCAGGCGGCCGCCCTTGCCGCGGCGGTACTGGCGGTTGCGCACCTTGCCGTGAACCGCCAGGACGTTGACCGCGAGCACGGTGAGCCGCTGCTCGGGGAAGGCCTCCTCGATGGCCCGACGGATGTCGATCTTGGTGACGTCGGTGGGGCAGGCGAAGGTGTACTTGTTCAGCCGCCCCATCTCGCTGTAGGACTTCTCGCTGGAAACCGGTCGGAGGATGACCTGGTGGAAGGCGCGTCCCTGGCTCATCCCCAGGCCTCCGCGATGTGCTCCACCGCGTCCCGGGTCATCACCACCGTGTCGGCGGTGAGCAGGTCGCGCACCGAGACGTTGCCGGCCAGGATCAGGCGGACCTCGGGGAGGTTGCGGGCGCTCAGCTCCAGGGCGTCGTGGTGCGAGCCCAGCACGACCAGGACCCGACGGCCGGCATCCACCGCCTGCAGGAACCCGGTCACCACCTTGGTGCGGGGCTCCTCGAGATCGATCCCGTCGAGGATGGTGATCTGCCCCTCGGCGGCCTTGACGCTCAGGGCGCTGCGCAGCGCCAGCCGGCGCTGCTTGCGCGGCATCCCCACGCTGTGGTCGCGAGGGGTGGGACCGAAGACGGTGCCGCCTCCCGCGTAGTGGGGGGCCCGGATCGAGCCCTGCCGGGCCCGGCCGGTGCCCTTCTGACGGTACGGCTTGCGGCCTCCACCGGAGACCTCGGTGCGGGTCTTGCTGTCGTGGGTCCCCTGGCGGGCGTTGGCCAGCTGGCGCACCAGCGCCTGGTGCATGACGGTGGCGTGCGGGATCACCGAGAACACGGTCTCGGGAAGCTCCAGCTCACCCTGGCTCTCGCCGGCGAGGTCGACGACCGGTGCGGTGCTCATGCCTCCGACCACTCCGCTGCGAGCGCTGTCGCGGACCAGCACCACCGAGTTCGCGGTGACCGGGGACGGCCCCGCGCACCAGCAGCAGGTTGCGCTCGACGTCGACACGGACCACCTCGAGCCGCATGACGGTGGCCCGGGAGGCGCCCAGGTGCCCGGCCATCTTCAGCCCCTTGAAGACGCGGGCGGCGTCGGTCGAGCCGATCGATCCCGCCTGCTTGATGTTGTGAGAGCCATGGCTGACCGGGCCGCGGTGGAAGTTGTGGCGCTTGTGCTGGCCGGCGAAACCCTTGCCCTGGGTGATGCCGGTGACGTCCACCCGCTCCCCGGCCTCGAAGAGCGAGACCGAGATCCGGCTGCCCGGAGCCGGGGTGCCCGCGTCGCGAACCTCGGCGAGGTGGGAGAGCGCCGGGGTGCCGGCCCGCTTGAAGTGGCCGGCCTGGGGCTTGTTGGTGCGGCGCGGCTTCTGGACGCCCAGGCCGAGCTGGACCGCCTCGTAGCCGTCGGTGGCGGCGGTCTTGACCTGGACCACGTGGCAGGAGTCCGCCTCCAGGACGGTGACCGGGACCACCGTGCCCTGCTCGGTGAAGAGCTGGGTCATCCCCAGCTTGCGCGCCAGGAGGCCCTTGCTCATCGCTGATCCCCGAGCTTGATCTCGATGTCAACGCCACTGGGCAGGTTGAGCCGCATCAGGGCGTCCACCACCTTGGGGTTGGGGTCGAGGATGTCGAGGATCCGCTTGTGGGTGCGCATCTCGAACTGCTCGCGCGAATCCTTGTCGATGAAGGGCGAGCGGACCACCGTCCACTTGCTGATACGGGTCGGCAGCGGAACCGGACCGGCGACATGAGCCCCGGTCCGGACCACGGTCTCGACGATTTTCGAGGCGGCCTGGTCCAGGACCCGATGGTCGTAGGCCTTGAGCCGGATGCGGATTTTCTGCGCCATGGCGGTGCCGCTGCCTTCTCCCTGTGCCTATTTCTCGATCGAGGTGACGGCGCCGGCGCCGACCGTGTGGCCGCCCTCGCGGATCGCGAAGCGCATCCCCTCCTCGACGGCGATCGGGGTGATCAGCTCCACGCCCATCTCCACGTTGTCGCCCGGCATCACCATCTCGGTCCCCTCGGGGAGGGTGATGCTGCCGGTCACGTCGGTGGTCCGGATGTAGAACTGAGGCCGGTAGCCGCTGAAGAACGGGGTGTGCCGGCCACCCTCCTCCTTGCTGAGGACGAAGACCTGGGCCTTGAACTTGGTGTGCGGGTTGATGGTGCCCGGCTTGGCCACCACCTGGCCCCGCTCGACGTCCTCGCGCTTGATCCCCCGGATCAGGCAGCCGACGTTCATCCCCGCCTCGCCGCCGCCGTCCAGCTCCTTGTGGAACATCTCGACCCCGGTCACCACCGTCTTGGTGGTGGTCCGGATGCCGACGATCTCGACCGGCTCGTTGACCTTGATCACCCCGCGCTCGATGCGGCCGGTCACCACGGTGCCACGACCCTCGATCGAGAAGACGTCCTCGATCGGCATCATGAAGGGCTTGTCGACGGGCCGCTCGGGGATCGGGATGTAGGTGTCGACGGCCTCCATCAGCCGCATCACGTCGTCGCCGGCCTCCTTGTCACCCTCGAGCGCCTTGAGGGCGGAGACCCGGACCACCGGGATGTCGTCGCCGGGGAACTCGTACCGGCTGAGCAGCTCGCGAACCTCGAGCTCCACCAGCTCGAGGAGCTCCTCGTCGTCGACCTGGTCGACCTTGTTGAGGGCCACCACGATGTAGGGGACCCCGACCTGGCGGGCGAGCACGATGTGCTCCCGGGTCTGGGGCATCGGCCCGTCGGTGGCGGCCACCACCAGGATGGCGCCGTCCATCTGGGCCGCGCCGGTGATCATGTTCTTGATGTAGTCGGCGTGGCCGGGGCAGTCGACGTGGGCGTAGTGGCGGTTGGCGGTCTCGTACTCGATGTGGGCGGTGGCGATGGTGATGCCACGCGCCTTCTCCTCCGGGGCGTTATCGATCTGATCGAACGATACGAAGGAGTTGGAGCCACCGACGCGTTCGGAGAGGGTCTTGGTGATGGCAGCAGTCAGCGTCGTCTTGCCATGGTCGATGTGACCGATGGTCCCGACGTTCACGTGAGGCTTGGTACTGGTGTATTTCTTCTTCTTGCCCATGGCCTTCTCAGTTCCTCTGCTGCTGCTCGCTGGTTCTCGGCTGGCTCCCGGCTGGCTGGCTGGCTCGGCTGGTCATGACCTGGCCTTGGCGACGATCTCGTCGGCGAGGCCAGAGGGTAGCTGCTGGTAGTGGTGGAACTCCATCGAATAGGACGCCCGGCCCTGGGTCATCGAGCGAAGCTCGGTGGCGTACCCGAACATGGCGGCCAGCGGCACCAGAGCATGCACGATCTGGGTCGTCCCGCGTCCTTCCATGCCCAGGATGTGGCCCCGGCGGCCGCTCAGGTCCCCCATCACGTCGCCCATGTACTCCTCGGCCATGGAGACGTCGACCTTCATGATCGGCTCGAGCAGGGCCGGCTTGGCCTTGCGCATGCCGTCCTTGAAGCCCATCGAGCCGGCGATCTGGAACGCCTGCTCCGAGGAGTCGACCTCGTGGTAGGAGCCGTCGACCAGGACCACCTTGACGTCGACCACCGGGAAGCCGGCCAGAACCCCGTTGGCGAGGGCCTCCGAGACCCCCCTCTCCACCGGACGGATGTACTCCCGGGGCACGCTGCCCCCGACGATCTTGGAGACGAACTCGAAGCCCTTGCCGGGCTCCTGGGGGTGGAGCTCCAGCTCGACGTGGCCGTACTGGCCGTGGCCGCCGGTCTGGCGGACGAATCGCCCGGTGCCGTGGGCGGCGACCGTGGCCGTCTCCCGGTAGGCGACCTGGGGCTTGCCGACGCTGGCGTCGACCTTGAACTCGCGGAGCATCCGGTCGACGATGATCTCGAGATGGAGCTCCCCCATCCCTGAGATCACGGTCTGGCCGCTGTCCTCGTCGGTGTGGACCCGGAAGGTGGGGTCCTCGGCGGCCAGCCGCTGCAGGGCGAGGCCCATCTTGTCCTGGTCGATCTTGGTCTTGGGCTCGACGGCGACCGAGATCACCGGCTCCGGGATGACCATCGCCTCCAGGACGATCGGCGAGTCCTCGGTGCAGAGCGTGTCCCCGGTGGTCGTCGACTTGAGGCCGATGGCGGCGGCGATGTCGCCGGTCCGCACCTCCTCGATGTCCTCGCGGTGGTTGGCGTGCATCTGGAGGATGCGCCCGATCCGCTCGCGCTCGCCCTGGGTGGCGTTGTAGACGTAGGAGCCGCTCTTCAGGGTGCCGCTGTACACCCGGAAGAAGGTGAGGTTGCCCACGAAGGGGTCGTTGGCGATCTTGAAGGCGATCGCCGCGAAGGGCTCGTCGTCGTCCGGCAGGCGGCGGCCGGGCTCGTCGACCCCCGGCGTGTGCCCCTCGATCGGCGGGACGTCGAGCGGCGAGGGCAGGTAGTCGACGACCGCGTCCAGCATCGGCTGCACCCCGCGGTTCTTGAGGGCGGCGCCGCAGAGGACGGGCACCAGCTGGGTCTTGATGGTCCCGATCCGGAGACCGCGCCGGATGTCGTCGGCGGTCAGCTCCTCCCCCTCCAGGTAGCGGGCCAGGAGCTCGTCGTCGGTCTCGGCCACCGCCTCCAGGAGGACGTGGCGCCATTTGGCCACCTCCGCCCGCATCAACTCGGGGATCGCGCCCCGCTCGCTGGTGGTGCCGAGGTCGTCCAGGTAGACGATCGCGGTCATGTTGACCAGGTCGACCATCCCGACGAACTCGGCCTCGCTGCCGATGGGAAGCTGGATGGGGATCGGGTTGGCCCCCAGCCGATCCCTGATCGACTGCAGGGAGGCGTAGAAGTCGGCCCCCATCCGGTCCATCTTGTTGATGAAGCAGATCCGGGGGACCCCGTAGCGGTCCGCCTGGCGCCAGACCGTCTCGGACTGGGGCTCGACCCCCGCCACCGCGTCGAACACCGCCACCGCGCCGTCGAGCACCCGCAGGCTCCGCTCCACCTCCATGGTGAAGTCCACATGCCCGGGTGTGTCGATGATGTTGATACGGTGGCCGCGCCACTCGGCTGCCGTGGCGGCCGAGGTGATGGTGATCCCGCGCTCCTGCTCCTGGACCATCCAGTCCATGGTCGCGGCGCCCTCGTGGACCTCGCCCATCCGGTGGATGCGCCCGGTGTAGAAGAGGACGCGCTCGGTCGTCGTGGTCTTGCCCGCATCGATGTGGGCCATGATCCCGATGTTCCGGTACCTCTCCAGGGCGACGGCGCGACCGGCGACGGCAGTGCTCATGAGCTCAGGACCACAGGCTCGAACTCAGTACCGGAAATGGGAGAAGGCCTTGTTGGACTCGGCCATCTTGTGGGTGTCTTCCTTCCGCTTGACCGAGGCGCCGACCCCGTTGGCGGCGTCCATCAGCTCGGCGGCCAGCCGGTCGGCCATGCTCTTCCCGGAGCGCGCCCGCGCATAGCGGATGACCCAGCGCCGCGCCAGCGCCTGGCGGCGGTCGTGGCGGATCTCGACCGGCACCTGGTAGGTGGCGCCGCCGACCCGCTTGGGCTTGACCTCGATCACCGGGGTCACGTTGCGCATGGCCTGGTCGAAGACGTCGAGGGGCTCACGCCGGCTGGAGCGCCGTACCTTCTCGAACGCGTCATAGACGATCCGCTGCGCGGTCGACTTCTTGCCGGCCAGCATGACGCAGTTGATGAACTTGGCAAGCGCGGGGCTCGCGTAGATCGGGTCGGGGAGGATGTTGCGCCGCTGGACGCGGGCTCGACGAGGCATCTCGAATGAATCTCTACTTGACCGCTTTCTCGCGCTTGGCGCCGTACTTGCTCCGGCCCTGCTTCCGGTTCTTGGTCCCGGCGGTGTCCAGGGTGCCCCGGATGATGTGGTAGCGCACCCCGGGGAGGTCCTTGACCCGGCCACCGCGGATCAGCACCACCGAGTGCTCCTGGAGGTTGTGGCCGATCCCGGGGATGTAGGCGGTCACCTCTGCCTTGCTGGTCAGGCGCACCCGGGCCACCTTGCGGAGCGCCGAGTTCGGCTTCTTGGGGGTGGTGGTGTAGACGCGCACGCAGACGCCGCGGCGCTGGGGCGAGCCCCGGAGCGCGGGAGCCTTGGTCTTCCGGACGATCCGGACCCGGCCTTTGCGGACGAGCTGCTGGGTGGTGGGCACAGAACTCCGTTTGGGACTGAACAGCACCCCTTGCGGGGCGCGCGTGGACGCAATCTCGCCCAGATGGGCGCGAGGGAGCATCCTACCAGCGCCGGGGTTCGCGCGTCAATTCAGAGCCGGCCTCCGGAGCCCTCGGAGCCCGCCCCCCGACCCCGACCGTCCCTCCCCCGGTCAGCGGCTCCGAACGCGCGCGGCGGCGGGTTCGCCGCCGTCCGCCTCCCGCCTCCCCGGCGGGGCCGCGCTTCCGCCGCCTTCAGCGACGCCAGGGGGCGGAGCCGCTGCTCGACCTCCGCCAGGCCGGCGCCGACCACCGCCGCGACCACCTCCTGGGAGGACTTGTACGCAGCCCCGGCCTCGTCCAGCGGGACCCGGCCATCGGCGTTGACCAGGATCCCCCGGCTCCGGTAGTCGGCGTCCACGGCCCGCTGATCGAGGCGGCGCATCGCCGCCGACCGGGAGAGCCGGCGGCCGGCCCCGTGGTTGACCGAGTAGCCGCTGGCGGCGGCGCCCGGCAGTGGCCGGAGGATGAAGGAGAGGTCGCTGTTCGACCCCGGGATGAGCACCGGGTGGCCGGTCTCCGCCCACATCCCGCCGGCCAGGGCGGGATGTGGGCGGGAATGCCCGGGTCGCCCCCTTCCGGTGCACGAGGACCTCGCCGAACTCGGGGTGGACCTCCCGCTGGACCAGATTGTGGCTGATCTCGTAGACCAGCTCGAGGGGCTCGGCGAAGGTCTCCTCGAAGGCCGCCGCCACCTCCTCGGCGATGACCATCCGGTTGACGATCGCGAAGTTGGCGCCGGCGGCCACCGCGTTGAGATAGGCGCTGTAGAGCGCCTGGTCGGGGGTGAAGTAGCCGAGGTCCAGGTCGGTGATGAGCTCGGGCCGCTCCTCCCGGGCGAGGGCGAGGTAGTTGGTGGCCAGCCCGTGCCCGAAGCCGCGGCTGCCGGTGTGCACCTGGACGAAGAGGGTGCCCGCCTCGACCCCCCGCTGGAGCTCGATGAAGTGGTTGCCGCCGCCCAGGGAGCCGAGCTGGGAGATGCCCCGCTCGGGCCGGCCCGGGCCACCCCAGGGGACCTCCCAGGCGTCGTCCACCGGGATCCGGTCGCGCTCCGCCCGCTGGCGGTCGAAGCGCGAGCCGTACCTCTCCATGTAGTGGACGGCGCCGCCCCGGCAGATCGCCTCGAAGTCGCGGCGCTCCAGCCGGCGGAGCCGGGTCAGGCTGGCCTCGCCCGCGCCCATCGCCACGCGGCCCAGCACCGCGCGGTTGAAGGCCAGCCGCCGCTCCGGGGTCGCCCTCTCCGCGGGCACGTCCGAGCGTGCCGAGACCATCCCGCAGCCGATGTCGAAGCCGACCGGGCCCATGGCCACGGCGCCGCGGCGGGCGTCGGTGAGGATGACCGAGCCGACCGGGACGCCGTAGCCGACGTGGACGTCGGGGGTGATCGCGACCAGCCGGGCCCCCGGGAAGCGGGTGGCGTTGACGATCTGAGGGTAGACGGCGTCCTCCACCTCCTCGAGCAGCGCCGGGGTGAGGAAGAGGCGGACCGGCACCTCGCCGGTGTCCTCGGTGGCGAGGTCGAACCACCCCCCGGGGTGGGGCCGCGCGTGGCCCTTCCAGCCGGCCGCGGCGACCGGGCGGGACCCGCCCCCGCCCCCGCCGGGCCGCCCCCTGCCGGTCATCTCAGGTGAACTTCGGGTAGGTGCTCATTCCCCCGTCGACCACCAGGGTGGTCCCGGTCACGTAGCCGGCCTGGTCGCTGGCCGCCCAGACCACGGCGGCGGCGATCTCCTCCGGCCGGCCGAAGCGCCCGAGCGGGATCTCCCCCTCGACCCGGTGGCGGGCCTCGGCGTCGTCGAGGACGAAGGCGTTGATCGGGGTGGCGATGGCCCCCGGGGCGATCGAGAGGACCCTGATCCCCAGCCCGGCCCACTCCCGGGCCACCGTCTCGGTGAGCAGCTTCAGGCCGCCCTTGGAGGCGCAGTAATGGGCGAAGCCCGGCCAGGGGATGAACTCGTGCACCGAGCTCATGTTGACGATCACCCCCTGCCGCTGAGCCGCCATCAGCTTCCCGGCCTCGCGCAGGCAGAGGAAGGCGCCGGTGAGGTTGGTCCGGAGGATCCGCTCCCAGAGATCGAGGGGCATCTCCAGGGTCGGTGCCCGCTTCTCGATGCCGGCGTTGTTGACCAGGATGTCGAGGCCGCCGAAGCGGTCCCGGCACTCCCCGATCATCCGGACCACGTCCGCCTCCGCCCCGACATCCGCCCGGACCGCATAGGCACGGGTGCCGGCGGGGTCGATCCGGGCCGCCACCGCCTCCGCGTCGGACCGCTCCTGGTCCGAGAAGTAGTTCACGGCGACCCGCGCCCCCTCCTCCCCGAGGCGCAGGGCGGTGGCCCTGCCGATGCCGCTGGATCCGCCGGTGACCAGAGCTCGCCGTCCCTCGAGAAGCATCTCTTCCTCCCTCCGATCCAATTGGGGCTGACATCGGACCCCGGCGGCCGGCGCCGGGTGGCCGGCCGCCGGCCTGACCGCGAACCGCTCCAGCGGGTGAGGGTGAGACCCGGGCGGTGAGCCCGGGACCCGCCCTCCACATGGTGAGCCCGCGGACCGCCGGCCGTGCCCGCCCGCCGTCAGCGCTCGCCGCCCCCGTGGCCGAGGCGGAGGAAGGCGGTCAGGGCGCCGATCACCACCGCGACCCCGCCGCCGAGCTCGAGCATCTCGAGCCCGCTGTGGACGTCCACCAGAGCCTCGACGAAGCTCACCGCGGCGACCAGGACGATCATGGCGACCACCCTGGCCTTGAGATCGTTGAGATCACGCATCTCCAGCCACGCCGGCATCGGCCGGCCCCCCTCGCGCGGGACCCAGCCGATGAAGAGCTCGTAGAAGCCGATCGCGGCGATGGCCAGGGTGGCTCCGATCAGGAAGAAGTCGATGACGAGCAGGAAGAGCCCCACCCGGTTGCCCACCGGGAAGGGGTGCGCCACCACCGCCTGGACGCCGTTCACGAAGACGGCCGTTCCGTAGGCGAAGGCTCCCGCCGCCGAGAGGATCAGGACCACCACGGCGATCAGCACCAGCCAGCGGGAGAGCTCGAGGCCGCGTTCGAGGCCTCCCCGGAGGCGCCGGCCCGCGGCGGGAGGGCGGCCGCCACCCTCCGCTCCTGGTTCCTGGTGCATCGCCTCCCCCGCAGCGCCCGATCACCGCCCACCGGTGGGGCCTCTGCTATTCTCCGCGACCAGACCCATTTCAACGGTGCTCACGCATCTCGCCCGAGACCGCAGGCGGGGCTCGACCCCTCAATCCCCTGCGCAGGTGGGATCGGTGGTCAGGCCGGCGCCCCGCGGCGCTCGCCGCCGCCGCTCTCCTCGGGCGGTGCCGCGGCCCAGCAGCAAGGAGCGATGCCGATGCCCAAGGCCACGAACGCGGAGGAGGCCGCCCAGCGCGCCGGGCCCCGCAAGCGCGAGAGTGTCGAGGACCTCGCCGCCAAGCTCGGCCGGGCGACCTCGGCGGTGGTCACCGACTACCGGGGGCTCACCGTCAAGCAGCTCGAGGACCTGCGCAGCCAGCTGCGCGGTCAGGGGATCGAGTACCAGATCATCAAGAACACCCTGGCCCGCCGGGCCGCCGAGCAGGCGGGGATCGCCCAGCTCGGCACCGTCCTGAGCGGCCCGGTAGGGCTCGCGCTCGGGTTCGGCGAGCTGTCGGCAGCCGCCAAGGCGCTCAGCGACTACCACCGGATCAACCGGCGCCTGCCGCTGGTGGCCGGCTTCGTCGAAGGACAGGTGCTCGACGCCCGCGGCGTCCAGGCCCTCGCCGAGCTGCCGCCCCGGGACGTCCTCCTGAGCCAGCTCGCCGCCGCCCTCCAGATGCCGCTCAGCCAGCTGGCGGCGGCGCTCTCCTCCATCCTCTCCAACCTCGCCGCCACCCTGGACGCCTACCGGGTCAAGCTCGAGGCCGCCTGACCGGATCCGTCCACGCCCACCGAACAGATCGATTGAATCAATTCAGGAGATGAAGCAGACCATGGCCACCAAAGCCATCACCCCCGAGGAGTTCGTCGACGCGCTCCAGACCTGGACCGTCCTCGACGTCGTCAACGCCGTCAAGCTGATGGAGGAGAAGCTCGGCATCAAGGCCGCGGCTCCGGTGGCGGTCTCCGCCGCACCCTCCGCCGCCGCCGAGGCCGCCCCGGTCGAGGAGCAGACCGAGTTCACCGTCGTCCTCACCGCGATCGGCGACGCCAAGATCAACGTCATCAAGGCGGTCCGCGAGATCACCGGGCTGGGCCTCAAGGAGGCCAAGGACCTGGTCGACGCGGCCCCCAAGGCGGTCCGCGAGGCGGTGCCGCGCGAGGAGGCCGACCAGGTCAAGGGGAAGCTCGAGGAGGCCGGCGCGAGCGTCGAGATCCGCTGATCGGCGGCGCCTCGCGACCGCGGCGGCGCGGAGCGGCCACCCCCCATCGCGGGGGAAGCTGCCTCCCGCCGCCGCCGGCCGCCGGTTTGGGCCAGGCCGAACCGGGTAGACTTGTGAGCCTGGGCATCCTAACAGGGCGATCCGAACATCCGCTCGGGCGGGCACAGATCACTGTGCCCGGACGCCGGCGGGTTTGGTATGCTAACGGATTGTGCCCGTCACCGTCGGCGTCCGCGCGTAGCCGCTTGTCAGGGGAACTCTAGCACATGGTTCTTTCCACTTCCACACCCTCCAGCGTCCGTCACAACTACGGTCAGATCGCCGAGAAGCTGGAGGTGGGGAACCTCATCCAGACGCAGTTGGACTCATTCGCGTGGTTCTGCAAAGAGGGGCTCCGGGAGCTCTTCGACGAGATCAACCCGATCACCGACTACACCGGCAAGAATTACGAGCTGCGCTTCCTCGATTACGAGTTCGGCACCCCCAAGTACGACGAGGAGGAGTGCCGGCAGCGGGACATGACCTTCTCCGCCCCGCTGCGGATCAACACCCGGCTCCACATCAAGACCGGTGAGAACGCCGGCGAGATCAAGGAGACCGAGGTCTTCATGGGCGACTTCCCGATGATGACCCCGCAGGGGACGTTCATCGTCAACGGGACCGAGCGGGTGGTGGTCAGCCAGCTGGTCCGCTCCCCCGGCGTGTACTTCACCGCCGCCGAGGACCGGGTCACCGGCCGGATCCTCTACTCCGCCAAGCTGATCCCCAACCGCGGGGCCTGGCTGGAGATCGAGACCTCGAACAAGGACGTGCTGACGGTCAAGATCGACCGCAAGCGAAAGGTCCCGGTGACCACCCTGGTGCGTGCCCTCGGCTACGCCGGCAACGACGACATCCGCGCCTTCTTCGCCGACGCCGACAACGATCCTGAGCACACCTACATCCAGGCGACCCTCGAGAAGGACGCCACCAGCTCGGTCGAGGAGGCCCTCATCGAGCTGTATCGCAAGATCCGCCCGGGCGACCCGCCCACGGTCGAGAACGCGCGCAACCTGCTCAGCTCGCTCTTCTTCAACCCCCGCCGATTCGACCTCAGCAAGGTCGGCCGCTTCAAGCTGGACAAGAACCTCGGCATCCCCGAGGACGAGGCCCGGGAGCGGGCCCTGGACAAGGAGCGCCGGGTCCTGGACAACCAGGACTTCGTCTCGATCGTCCGCAAGCTCATCTCCCTCAACAACGGGATGGGCGAGTCCGACGACATCGACCACCTCGGCAACCGCCGGGTGCGGGCGGTCGGCGAGCTGCTCCAGAACCAGTTCCGGATGGGCCTGATCCGGATGGAGCGGATCATCAAGGAGCGGATGACCATCTGCGACGCGGCGACGGTCACGGCGGCGAGCCTGATCAACGCCCGGCCGGTGGTGGCGGCGATCAAGGAGTTCTTCGGGTCGTCGCAGCTCTCCCAGTTCATGGACCAGACCAACCCGCTGGCCGAGCTCACCCACAAGCGGCGCCTCTCCGCGCTGGGGCCGGGCGGCCTCTCCCGGGAGCGCGCCGGATTCGACGTCCGGGACGTCCATTACAGCCACTACGGGCGGATCTGCCCGATCGAGACCCCCGAGGGTCCGAACATCGGGCTGATGGGCTCGCTGGCGATCTTCGCCCGGGTCAACGAGTTCGGCTTCATCGAGGCGCCCTTCCGCCGCGTCTACCGCGACGTCTCGGCCCGCGAGCCGCGCGAGAGCCGCCTCCTGCCCGGCCAGACCCTGCGCGAGGACGCCGACTCGCTGAGCGCCGGGCACGTGCTCGACGCCGCGGACGTCAAGCGGCTCGGTGAGAAGGGGATCGACCGGGTCCGGATCGTCCCCTGGGTCTCCGACGAGATCGTCTTCCTCTCCGCCGACGAGGAGGACAAGTACACCGTCGCCCAGGCCAACGCCCCGGTCGACGAGGCCGGTCACTTCACCGTCAACCACACCGCCTGCCGGAGCCGGCACACCTTCAAGGACCTGCCGGTGGCCGAGGTCGACTACATGGACGTCTCGCCCAAGCAGACGGTCTCGGTGGCGACCGCGCTCATCCCCTTCCTCGAGCACGACGACGCCAACCGGGCGCTGATGGGCTCGAACATGCAGAAGCAGGCGGTCCCGCTGCTGGTCACCGAGGCGCCCATCGTCGGCACCGGCATGGAGGCCCACGCCGCCCGCAACTCCGGGGAGATGGTGATCTCCCAGGGCGCGGGCACCGTGGTCGGGGTCTCCTGGCCCGAGCCCGCCGACGACGACCGCTCGGTGGTGAAGGTCCGCAGCGGCCAGGACGCCGGCATCGGGATCCTGGTGCGGCCGGACGACGGCGGCCCGGACATCTGGTACGGCATCCACAAGTTCGTGCGCAGCAACCAGGGAACCTGCCTCTCCCAGAAGATCTCGGTGAAGGCCGGGGTGCGGGTCGACGCGGGCACCGTGCTGGCCGACGGCCCCTCCACCGACCGCGGTGAGCTGGCCCTGGGCCGCAACGTGCTGGTCGCCTTCATGCCGTGGGAGGGCTACAACTTCGAGGACGCCATCCTGATCAGCGAGTCGGTGGTCCGCGAGGACAAGTACACCTCGATCCACATCGAGGAGTTCGAGATCGAGGCCCGGGACACCAAGCTCGGGCCCGAGGACATCACCCGCGACCTTCCCAACATCGCCGAGGAGTCCCTGAAGAACCTCAACGACCGGGGCATCATCTACATCGGCGCGGAGGTCCAGCCCGGCGACATCCTGGTGGGCAAGATCACCCCCAAGGGCGAGTCCGAGCTCTCCGCCGAGGAGCGCCTGCTCCGGGCCATCTTCGGAGAGAAGGCTCGCGAGGTCCGCAACTCGTCGCTGCGCGTCCCCCACGGGGAGCGGGGCACGGTGGTGGACGTCAAGGTCTTCAGCCGCGAGTTGGGTCACGAGCTTCCCCCCGGGGTCAACGAGCTGATCCGGATCTACGTCGCCCAGAAGCGCAAGATCTCCCAGGGCGACAAGATGTCCGGGCGCCACGGCAACAAGGGGGTCATCGCCCGCATCCTCCCCATCGAGGACATGCCCTATCTCCCCGACGGAACCCCGGTCGAGATCGTCCTCAACCCGCTGGGCGTCCCCAGCCGGATGAACCTCGGCCAGGTCCTGGAGACCCACCTCGGCTGGGCGGCGCAGGCCCTCGGCATGACGGTGGCGTCGCCGGTCTTCGACGGCGCCTCCGAGGCCCGCATCGAGGAGGAGCTGGAGCGCGCCGGCCTGCCGCCGAGTGGCAAGGTGCGGCTGCGCGACGGCCGCACCGGCGAGTTCTTCGACCGCGAGATCACGGTCGGGCACATCTACATGCTCAAGCTGGCCCACCTGGTCGAGGACAAGATCCACGCCCGGAGCACCGGCCCCTACTCCCTGGTCACCCAGCAGCCGCTGGGCGGCAAGGCCCAGTTCGGCGGCCAGCGCTTCGGCGAGATGGAGGTCTGGGCCCTCGAGGCCTACGGCGCCAGCCACATCCTCCAGGAGATCCTCACCGTCAAGTCGGACGACATCGTCGGCCGGGTCAAGGCGTACGAGGCCATCGTCAAGGGCGAGAACACGCTCGAGGCGGGCATCCCCGAGTCCTTCCGGGTCCTGGTCAAGGAGCTGGAGGGGCTGGCCCTCGGGGTCGAGATCCAGTCCGAGGACGAGAACCAGATCGTGCTCGGCGAGGAGGACATCCCCGACATCCCGCTGGACCTGGGGATCCACCTGGAACGCGACGAACGGGACGACGTCGACGAGGCCGGCCGTTGAGCGTCCTGGTCCAGATGAGCTCGGGTTGGAGACGCGGGGATGGTGCCTCGCTCCGGCCCGGACGTCGGGACGGCCTGACCGCCGTCCCGCGTCCTCTGCTCGGCGGCGTTGCGACCGCCGCCTGCGCAGAGCCTGCGCTCAGCACACACCCCCACGGCTCCGGCGACGGAGCGCTGGGCCGGGCCGCCCTGACGGCCGCCACGCCTGCGTCCCGCTCGCACCCTCGCCTCTCCTCCCCCGCCACCCTCGCAACTCCCGCCGCGATCGTCGCGGCGACCGCCGCCTCCTGCCCACGAGCAACTGAAGGTCAGTGATGCTGAAACTCGAGAACTTCGACGCCCTCCGACTCTCGATCGCGAGCCCGGAGATGATCCTCTCCTGGTCCCACGGCGAGGTCACCAAGCCGGAGACGATCAACTACCGCACCCTCAAGCCGGAGCGTGACGGTCTCTTCTGCGAGAAGATCTTCGGTCCCACCAAGGACTGGGAGTGCCACTGCGGGAAGTACAAGCGATACCGGTACAAGGGAATCATCTGCGACAAGTGCGGCGTCGAGGTGACCCGGAGCAAGGTCCGTCGTGAGCGGATGGGGCACATCAAGCTGGCCTCGCCGGTCTCCCACGTCTGGTACTTCAAGGGCATCCCGTCGCGGATGGGCCTGCTTCTCGACATGAGCCCGCGCAACCTCGAGAAGGTCCTCTACTTCGCCAACTACATCGTCATCTCGGTGGACGAGAAGGCCCGGCAGGACCTGCTCGCCAAGCTGGACCCGGACACCGACGAGCGGGTGATCGCGCTCCGCGAGCGCCTCCGCGGCGATGGGGGCAGCAGCGAGCTGACCGAGCGGATCGCGACCCGTGAGGCCGAGAACGCCGAGACCGTGCGCCAGATCCAGGCGGAGCGGGAGGAGCGGCTCGCTGCCCTCGAGCGCTCGGCCACCGACCTCGACGAGCGGATCCAGCAGCTCAAGGGCAAGAAGGCACCCGCCCGCTTCATCCTCGGCGACGGTGTCGAGGACGAGGTGGTCCTCGAGAAGGGGGCGGTCCTCGACGAGGATGCCGCCATCCTGGTGCAGGACCGCCTGACCCAGCGCCGCGAGGCGATCGAGGAGCTGAGCTCGCGCCGCACCCAGGCGGCCCAGGACGAGGCCGCCGGCGAGATCGCCCAGTGGCGCGCCGACGCCGAAGGGGCACGCGCCGAGGCCGCCCACCTCGGTGGCAGCGAGCTGGAGAGCCTCCGCCAGGAGATCGAGTCCAGCCGCCAGCAGCTCGAGACGCTGGCTCCCCGCGAGCTGCTCACCGACACCCAGTACCGCGAGCACATCGAGAAGTTCGGCAAGGTCTTCAAGGCCGGCACCGGCGCCCAGGCGGTGCGGGAGCTGCTCAACCAGATCGACCTCGCCGATGAGTTCCTCCTCCTCCGTGAGGAGTCCAAGTCGACCAGCGGGCAGCGGCGCCAGAAGGCGATCAAGCGGCTGCGCGTGGTCGAGGCCTTCCGCAAGTCGTCCACCAGCGCCTCCTGGATGATCCTCGACGTCCTGCCGGTGATCCCCCCCGAGCTGCGGCCGATGGTGCAGCTGGACGGCGGCCGCTTCGCCACCAGCGACCTCAACGACCTCTACCGGAGGGTGATCAACCGCAACAACCGGCTGAAGAGGCTGCTCGAGCTGGGCGCCCCGGAGATCATCGTTCGCAACGAGAAGCGGATGCTCCAGGAAGCCGTGGACGCCCTGATCGACAACGGCCGTCGCGGCCGGGCCATCACCGGGACCGGGAACCGCAAGCTCAAGTCCCTCTCCGACATGCTCAAGGGCAAGCAGGGCCGGTTCCGCCAGAACCTGCTCGGCAAGCGGGTCGACTACAGCGGGCGCTCGGTGATCGTGGTCGGGCCGGAGCTGCGCCTCCACGAGTGCGGGCTGCCCAAGAAGATGGCCCTCGAGCTCTTCAAGCCGTTCGTGATGCGCGAGCTGGTCTCCCAGAACTACACCCAGAACATCAAGAGCGCCAAGCGGATGGTGGAGCGGGTGCGGCCCGAGGTGTGGGACGTTCTCGACCAGGTGATCAAGGAGCACCCGGTCATGCTCAACCGTGCCCCCACCCTGCACCGGCTCGGCATCCAGGCCTTCATGCCGGTGCTCGTCGAGGGCCAGGCGATCCAGATCCACCCCTCGGTCTGCAAGGCGTTCAACGCCGACTTCGACGGCGACCAGATGGCGGTCCACGTCCCGCTCTTCAGCGGGGCGATCGCCGAGGCCCGCAACCTGATGATGTCGTCGAACAACATCCTGAGCGCCTCCGACGGGCGTCCGGTGGTGGCCGCGAGCCAGGACATCGTGCTGGGCGCGTACTACCTGACCCAGGAGGGCGAGGACCGTCCTCAGGACCCTGAGGCGATCCGCCGGCTGCTCACCTTCTCCAACCCGCAGGAGGCCCAGATCGCGTACGAGCACGAGCAGGTCTTCCTCCATCACTACGTGCGGGTGCGGCTTCCCAAGCGCCTGCTGGTGGCCCGCCGCCAGGGCGACGAGGAGCCCACCGGCACCGAGCTGGTGGTGACCACGGTGGGCCGGCTGATCTTCAACGAGGTGCTGCCGGTGGGCGACATGGCCACCGAGAGCAACCTCCCCTCCATGGTCTTCCGCAACGAGACCATGGACCAGCGCAAGCTCGCCCAGATCGTCAAGGAGTGCTACGACCTCTACGGCTCGGGGCGCACCGCGGTGATCGTCAACAGCATCAAGAAGCTGGGCTTCCACTACGCGACCAAGGCGGGGGTCACCATCGCCGCCATGGACATCAAGACGCCGGCGGGGAAGGCGCCGATCATCGCCGACGCGGAGCGCGCCGTCGAGGAGATCGACCTCCAGTACCGTCGCGGCCTGATCACCGACGACGAGCGCTACCTGAAGACCGTCGAGATCTGGACCAAGGCGACCGACGACGTGACCAAGGTGACCATGTCATCGTTCGACAAGTTCCACTCCGTGCTGATGATGTCCCAGTCCGGAGCCCGCGGCTCGACCCAGCAGATCCGTCAGCTGGCCGGGATGCGCGGCCTGATGGCGGACCCCACCGGGCGGATCATCGACCTGCCGATCAAGGCCAACTTCTCCGAGGGCCTGACCGTCCTCGAGTACTTCATCTCCACCCACGGAGCCCGCAAGGGCCTGGCGGACACCGCGCTGCGCACCGCCGACTCGGGTTACCTGACCCGTCGCCTGGTCGACGTCGCCCAGGACGTCATCGTGCGCATCGAGGATTGCGAGACGACGGCCGGGATCTGGATCGAGCTGGAGAACGACGAGCTCAAGGAGCGCGTCATCGAGCGCTACGCGGGCCGCATCGCCGCCCAGGACATCCTGCTGGGTGACGAGCTGCTGCTGTCCACCGGCGAGGAGATCAGCGACGAGAACGCCCGGCGCATCTTCGCCGAGCGGGCCCGGCTGCCCCGCGTCAAGGTGCGCAGCATCATGACCTGCAAGGCGAGGGAGGGCGTCTGCCGAGCCTGCTACGGTCGCAACCTGGCCACCGGCCGGATGGTGGAGATCGGCGAGGCCGTCGGGGTCATCGCCGCCCAGTCGATCGGCGAGCCGGGCACCCAGCTCACCATGCGCACCTTCCACACCGGTGGTGTCGCCACCGGCGGCGCGGACATCACCCAGGGACTTCCCCGGGTGGAGGAGCTGTTCGAGGCCCGGGTCCCCAAGGGCAAGGCGCTGATCGGCGAGATCGACGGCGAGGTGGAGATCATCCGCGGCGACAGCAAGTCGCTCAAGGTGAGGATCTTCTCCCGCGACGTGTTCGACTCCAACTACCCGGTGCCGCCGCGGCATTCGGTGATGGTCGAGGACGGGCAGCCGGTGACCGAGGGGATCGAGCTGATCCGGGGCTCCGACGACCAGGGCAGCGAGATCTCGATCCGCAGCAAGTACGCGGGCGTGGTCAAGCTCGGCAAGAGCGACGTGATGGTGCGCACCACCGACGAGGAGGCCCGGGAGTACGCGATCCCGGCCTCGTCCGAGCTGGTGGTCCGCGACGGCGACCGCCTCCAGGCCGGTGACCGCATCACCAAGGGCTCGATCAGCCCCCAGGAGCTGCTCCTGGTCCGGGGCCGCGACGACGTCCAGAACTACCTGGTCCACGAGGTGCAGTCGGTGTACCGGAACCAGGGTGTCGACATCAACGACAAGCACATCGAGGTGATCGTCCGGCAGATGATGCGGAAGGTCCGCGTCGACGCCTCCGGCGACACCGACCTGCTGCCCGGGGAGATCGTCTCCCAGTTCGAGTTCGAGGAGGCCAACGCCAAGGCGCTGAGCGAGGGCGGCGAGCCCGCCATCGCCCAGACCGTGCTGCTCGGGCTGATCAAGGCAGCCCTCAACACCGCGTCCTGGCTCTCCGCGGCGTCGTTCCAGGAGACCACCCGGGTGCTCACCGAGGCCGCCATCTCCGGCAAGATCGACCGCCTGCGCGGGCTCAAGGAGAACGTGATCATCGGCAAGCTGATCCCCGCCGGGACCGGCCTCGACTACTACCAGAAGCTGCGTGAGGAGGCGGTCCGCCTCTACGAGGAGGACGACGGCTCCGGAGCCGCGATCACTCCCGATGGCGAGGTCATCGCCGAGGACGGTGAGGTCGTGGTGGCCGCCGCGGGAAGCCCCGCGGAGGCCGCGGACGGCGCCGCCGGCATCTGATCGCCTGAGCCGAGGGGGGCGCCATGCCCCCCTCGGACGGGCGGCCGCGCGGGCGGCTGGCTAGGGCCGGCGCCAGACCGCGCCGGGAGCGGATCGGCCGCCCAGGGTCCGGTCCGGCCACGCGGACCCGGGCGCGGACCAGGTCGTGGCCCCGCCGGCCGCGGCCGGACGGCCGGTCAGATCCGAGCTGGAGGGACCCGGACGGGTCACGGTCTCCCGCAGGCTCCGCTTCCAATGCCCGCTGATCGCTCGCTGGACCTGGAGGTCGGACCACCAGACCGGCACGATCGCGAACTGGTCACGCCGGAACCGGATGCCCCGCGCCAGCAGGCGGCGCCGGACCGGCATCCCGAAGTCGGGCCGGTAGAAGAGCTTGTAACCGAGGTAGAGGGAGAGGCAGCCGGCCAGCGCCGCAATCGCGGTGCCGCCGGCGGACGAGATCAGGGTCAGGGTGGCGAGCAGCGGAACTTGAATTTCCATCTCAAGGCAACAATAAGCCACCTTGGTGCGATTGCTCCGCAACGATCCTGTGATGGCGATTCGACGCCGGGGTCTCGACGCGGGAGGTGGCCGTCTCGAGGCAAAAAAGAGGGGCCGCCGGCGACCTGACGTCGCCGGCGGCCCTTGGGAAGGGAGGGCAGAATCGGGGCCGGCCCGCGCCGTGCGCGCAACCTGCCTCTGGCATCATCCGGCCGGTGCGGTGACGCCCCAATGCCCCATCGGTCACGGCTCAGCGACGCCGTTGCCCGGATCCATTGATGGCTTCGCCGATCCGGCAACCGACCCGGCCCCGCCCGGCACCGGCCCGCTCGGATGAGGGCTCAGGGCCGGGCCGCCCCCAGACCGCCGAAGCCGGCCAGCGCCGCGGCGAGGTCGTCAGCGAGCAGCGCGGCGATCAGCTCGGCAATCCCGGCGCCGTCCGGGCACGAGGTCACCAGGTCGGACGCCGCCTTCACCTCGTCGAGGGCGTTGGCGACCGCCACCCCGCACCCCGCCACGCCGAGCATGGGGAGGTCGTTCTCGGCGTCGCCGGCCGCGACGCACGCCGCCGCGGTCTCCCCCACCTCGCGGAGCGCGCTGCGGGTCCCCGACGCCTTGCTGACGCCGACCGGCACCACCACCACACCGCCCCGATTCACCACCGTCTCCAGCGGAAGACCGAGATCCCGGATCGCACCCCGAATCGTCTCCAGATGGGCGACGCCCGCGGCGCAGATGGCGCGACCGACCGTGATCGGCTCGACCCCGCGCCCGCGCAGCTCGTGGACCAGGTGGGGGGAGACGGGCGCGCAGAGCAGACGTTCCTCGCCCGTGGAGGGGTCGACGAGAAGGGCGCCGTTCTCGAGGACGATGCGATCGAAGACGTCCCACCTGGCGAACACCGCCTCCAGCTGGGGTCCGGTGCGGCCGGTCACCAGGAGAAGCCTCCGCCCGCTGCCCCGCAACCGCTCCAGCGCGGTGAGCGTGGCCGGCGCGACCGCGCCGTCGGTGGCGATGGTTCCATCGAAGTCGCATGCCAGAGCGCGGAACCGCACGAGGGTCATTGTCTCAGCCCCGGACGCGGAGCCGCGTCACGCCGGCAACCGGACCGCCGTCACCTCGAGGGTCACTGCTCGAAGGTGACCCGGACCTCGGTGCCCTTGCCGATCTGCGAGCGGATCTCCAGCCGGCCCTTCTCGAGCTCGGCCCGCTCCCGCATCGAGATCATCCCCAGGTGCTTGCCCGAATCCGCCCGCCCCTCCGCGGCCGCGATGTCGAAGCCGATTCCGTCGTCGCGCACGATGGCCGAGACGGCGCGCGCCTGGAAGGCGACCACCACCTCGACGTTCTTGGCGCGAGCGTGCTTGCGAGCGTTGTTCATCGCCTCCTGGATGATCCGGAAGAGGGTCGGCTCCAGAGCGCCCGGGAGCCGCGTCTCCTCGCCGATCACCCGCAGGCTGGTGGTCAGCCCGCTCATCTCGAAGTCCTTGGTGAACTTGCGCAGGGTGGGCACCAGGCCGAGGTCGTCGAGGGTCATGGGACGGAGGTCGAAGATGAGGCGCCGGGTCTCGTCGAGGACCCCCCGCACCCCATCCTTGAAGTCGGCCAGCTCATTGACGACCAGCTGGGGGTCACGACTGATCAGGCGCTCCAGGATCTCGGCCTGGAGGACCAGGTTCGCCATCGACTGCGCCGGGCCATCGTGCATGTCCCGGGCGATCCGCATCCGCTCCTCCTCGATGATCTGGAAGACCTGTCGGGAGGTGTTGCGCAGCCGCGCGGTCCCCCCCGCCTGCGGCGACGAGGTGGTGCTCGCGGCCAGGTCGTCGATGCTCCGATAGACCTGGCGGAGCACCTCCTGCTCGTGATGGATATCGGTCATCCGCGCCGCCGTATCCCTGGTCCTCTCCTCCAGGGAGGCGAGGTCGGCTCGGGTCGAGGAGACCAGCCGGAACTGGGTGTCGATGTCCTCCACCGCGAAGTGGTCGAAGTTCTTCAGCACGTGGGTCCAGGCCACCTCGGCCTCCTCCAGGCGGTCCCGGAGCTGGTCCCGGCGCTCCACGGCGTCGGTCTGGCGCGCGTCCAGACGCAGCGCCACCCCCTCGAGGTCCTCGATCCGCTTGGTGATGAGGAACCGGAGGCCCGAGATCGCGGACGGGTTGACCGGCCGGCCGGTCTCTGCAGCCACGGTCATGCGGACGGACGCGCGCGGATCACTGCGCGGCCATGATACCGGTGGCCTCTGAGGCCGATGGACGCGCCGCAGTGACAATGAGGCGGCTGGCACGTGACCATCGACCCGGTCGCGCAGTGGGCGTCACCGGTCTGCGACGATCGCGCCGATCGCGTCGAGTGGACGGCCAGGGCGGCCGCCGCCATGACCGGGGCGTCACGCGCCGGTGGTCAGCGGGGGCAGGGGTGGGAAGGCTGCACATCGGGTCTGTGACAAGCCGGTTGCGCCGTCACTCCCCCTTTACACCCCGAAGGTATAACCGCCTCACGGGCACCGCCGACCGGGCTGGGTGCCGAGGCGGCAGGACCGAGTGAGGACGAGAGCGATGAGCGACACGCCGGGTCCAGCGCGCATCCTCGTCGCTGAGGATGACCCGGCACTGCGCCGTCTCGTCGACATGCTGCTGAGCAGTCAGGGTTACGACGTCCTCACGGTCAATGACGGGGCTGACGCCCTCGCCGCGGTCGACAACTGGCCGCCCGATGCCCTGGTCGTCGATGTCATGATGCCGCGCATCTCGGGCCTCACCGTCTGCCGGGAGCTGCGCGCCGACCGGCGCTTCGCCACGGTCCCGATCATCCTGCTCACCGCGCGGGTCTTCGACGACGACATCCAGGCCGTGATGGATCTCGGCGGCATCGAGTTCATGAACAAGCCGTTCAACCCGCGCCAGCTCATGGCGGTGCTCGAGCGGCTGGTCCCCGAGCCCCTCCCCGCGCGCCGCGCCTCCGTCGCCGCTCATCCCGTCGCCTCGGCCCGCGCCGGGGACGGAACGGCCCGGGCCTGAGCCGGGACCGGCGGGGGCTTGGGCGGATGGCGTCCGGCACGCCCGCGGGCGCCCGGGTCACGGGTGCCGAGGGTGGCAACCCGCCCGGCTCGGCGGTCCGACGCAGCCTCCGGGATCACCTCGACGACCTGAGCACCCCGGGCGGGCTGCTGCTGGTCGCGGCCCTGCTCATCACCGGGATCGCGGTGACCTCCTCGATCACCGACCCGGACTTCTGGTGGCACCTGCGCACCGGCCAGCTGCTGATCGCCAACCACCTTCAGCTGCTCGGGACCTCGCCCTACATCTACACCGTCCCCACCCATCACTGGACCATGCACGAGTGGCTCTTCGAGGTCGGCGTGGCCGGGCTCTACGACCTCGGCGGGCTGGCGGCGATCGTGCCGGTGCTCAGCCTGCTGACCTGGGTCGGAGTTCGTCTTCCTGCTCCTGCGCTCCCGCTACCACACCCGGAACCGGCTGGCCCTGGGGGTCGGGCTGATCGTGGCGGCGCTGGCGGCGAACCCGATCTGGGGGCCGCGCGACCAGATGGTCGACTTCACCTTCAGCTGCCTGCTGCTGCTGATGATCGAGCGCCACCTGATCCGCGGGGGGCGGGTGCTCTGGTTCATGCCCCCCCTCTTCCTGCTCTGGAGCAATCTCCACGGCGGATTCGTGGTGGGGCTGTTCTTCGCCGCCCTGATCGTCGTCGCCGAGCTGGCCGGCGGCCGGCTCGGGTTCCCCGATCGGGTCCCGGGACGCCGGATCGGCACCCTGGCGGGGATCACCGTGCTCTCGACCCTGGTCTCGATGATCAACCCGAACGGGCCCGGGATCCTCCTCTACGCCGCCGAGACCCTCTCCTCACCGGCGCAGCAGGCCCTGATCCTGGAGTGGCAGTCGCCTGACTTCCACCAGCTCGAGGTTCGCGGCTTCGCGGTGATGCTGATCACCCTGGCCGGCTTCCTGATCGCCAATCGCAGGATCCGGGCCCGCGACGCGGCCCTGGTGGCGGCCACCACCGCGCTCGCCTTCGAGTTGGTGCGCAACGTGGCCATCTTCGTCGCCGCCACCACCCCGATCTGGATCGAGCAGCTGAGCCGGATCCTGGACCGGTTGCGGGCGAGCGCCGCGCTCGAGGGGGCGCTGCGCCGCGGCCGCGCCGCGGCCGCCGCCGTCGGGGCGCTGGGTGCCGGGGGTGCCGGCGCGGCGACGGCGGCCCCCGGCGGCGATGCGGCGGCCCCCGTCCTGGTCGACCCCGGACCCGGCGGCGGCCAGGTCGCCGCGAGCGCCGCCGCTCGCCGCCTGCCGCCCTTCCGCGTCCGGGTCACGGCCCTGGCGCTGATCACGGCGGCCCTGCTGGCCGGCTGGATCGGGGTCCGCCTGGTGCCGGCGATGGCCACCACCCCGACCGCCCTCAGCTACGCGGAGAACTATCCGGTCTGTGCCAGCGCCTGGCTCCGCTCCGCACCGCACGATCTCCGGATCTTCAACCAGTACGGGGAGGGCGGCTACCTCTCCTGGAGCCTGGCGGGAACAGGTGACAGGATCTTCATCTTCGGCGACGCCGCGCTGATGGGCGACACCATGCTCTACACCTACGCCGACGTCGCCGACGTGACCCCCCAGTGGGAGTCCATCCTGCTGCGCTACGGCACCCAGGTCGTCCTCTTCGACACCGGGACCGCCCTCGACCACGTGCTCGAGGCCAGCCCGCGCTGGGTGATGGTCTACAGCGACCCCCACAACCAGGCCTTCGTGCTGAGGAGCGAGCAGGCGTCGCTGCACCTCCCGCCCCAACCCCGGCCCACCGGGACCTGCGCGCAGCTCGCCGCCACCGGGTCTGGAGGGCCGGCGTCGTGAGCGAGCCGATCGCGGCTGCGCCCGGAGCCGGAGGCGGGAACACCCCGGAGCGCGGCGGGCCGGCCGGGCGACCGGCCGGCGCCGCCTGGCTGCTGGCCGGCTTCTGCGTCACCCTCCCCTTCACCGTCCAGCTCTTCCGTGACAGCGACCAGTGGTGGCATCTGGCCCTGGGCCGGCTGATCCTGAACCACGGGATCCCCTCCACCGAGCCCTTCAGCTTCGTGGCCACCCAGCACACCTGGGTCGAGCAGCAGTGGCTGTACGAGGCGCTCCTCGCCTCCCTGGTGCGCCTCGGCGGCGACGGCCTCGCCTCCCTGGTGCTGGGCCTGGCCGGCAGCCTCGCCCTGCTGGTCGCCGCCCTCGCGGTGCCCCGCTCGGCGCGGATGTCGCGGGGCTGGGGTGCGGCCGCCATGCTCCTCGGCTGCGTGATGGCGGGGATGGCGCTCGGCGTCCGTGCCGAGACGGTGAGCGCTCTCGGGGTGGCCCTGACCCTGCTCATCGTCGCCCGCTGGCGGGAAGGCAACCGCTGGGCGGTCTGGCTGCTGCCACCCCTCTTCCTGCTCTGGGCCAACCTCGACGCGGGCTTCATCGCCGGGCTGGGCCTGCTCCTCTTCACGCTCGTGATCCACCGGCAGGGGCGGGACGGGACGCCCAGGGTCTCGGCGACGACCTCCCTGGCGGTGATCTGCGTCGGCGCCGCCGCGGCCGGCGTGCTGCTCGGGCTGCTGGCCGGCGCCGTGGTCCTGGTCCTGCTCTGGGCGGCGTTCCGGCCGGCCGGCCTCGAGCCCGGAGTGAGGCGGCGACCGCTCGCCATCAGCACCGCCGCGGCGGCCGTGCTCACCCTGGTGAATCCCGCCGGGCCGGGGATCTACGGATACATCGCCGAGACGATCGGCAACCCCCTCCTCTCGCAGCTCGTCTCGGATTGGCAGTCACCCAACTTCCACGACACCCTGACCCGGCTGATCGAGGTGGTCGCGGCCCTCCTGGTCCTCTTCTGGCTGGCCGGCCGCCGCCCCCGGGTCCCGGATGCCCTGCTGGCCGCCGCCGCCCTCCTGCTCACCCTGCAGGCGGTCCGCAACGTCAGCATCTTCGCGGTGGTGGCGATTCCCCAGCTCGCCGAGTACGGGTCGGCGGCCTGGAACGCGCGCGCGCCGATCGAGCTGCGGCGACGGCTCACGTTCCGCCTGCCCGCCCCGCTCGCGGTGGTGGCGGCGGTGGCGGTGAGCGCGGCCTCGATCGCGGTCGCGGCACCCCAGGTCTCGGCGGCCGCGGCCACCCGGTACGAGCAGACCCACGAGCCCGCCAGCGCGGCGGCCTACGTCGCGGCCAACTTCCCGGGCCAGCGACTGCTCAGCTCGGACAGCGACGCCGGATACCTCGCCTACCGCTTCCCGACCGGCCGGGTGGTGTTCGTGTACGACGAGATCGGACTTTTCGGGACCGGCCCGCTCACCGACTACGTCGACATCACCACCATCTCAGGCGACTGGAGGGCGCTGATCGCGCGCTACGGCATCCACCATGCCATCCTCGCCACCTCGAGCGCCGACGTCTCCGCCCTCCTGGAGCTCGGCTGGACCGTGAACTGCCGCGACGCGGCCAGCGGCCGGGTGGTCGTGTCGGCGGGCGGCCCTCCCCCCACCACCGAGCCACCGCCGCTGTCGGATGCCCCCACCTGCTAGGTGGCCCGGCGGGGGGGCCTCAGTCCCCTCCTCCCCCGTCCCCTCCCCCCAGGATGGCGGCGGCGGCCCGGAAGGCCTCACCGCTCAGCGAGTTCGGATCCCTGGCGGCGGGCCTCGTCACCAACCTGCCGGAGCACCGCGGCGACGGCGCGGCGGTCCCCGGGGGTGCTCGCCGCCCGGGTCGCCTCCTGGGCGTAGGCGAGCGCCACGACCAGCCGCCCGTCCTGGAGGGCCACCGCGGCGAGGGCGCGCAGCGCGGCGCCCCGGAGCGCCTCGTCACCGACCTCCTCGGCACGGGCCCGGCACTCCTCGAGGCTGCGGGTGGCCCGCTGCAGCTGGTCGCGCCGCCAGTACGCGATCCCCAGGTCGTGGAGCACCTCGGCGACCCCCCGGCCGTCGGCGTCCGCGCGGCGGAGCGGGAGAGCCCGGCGGAGGCGGGCGTCCACCTCGTCCCAATGCCCCTCGGCCGCCGCCTGCGCGGCCAGGGTGGCCATGCCGTCGGCGACCACCCGGACGTGGGGCCCGGCGGCCACCGTCATGGCGCGCTCGAACATCAACTCGGCGGCGGGGGCGTCGCCCCGGGCGGCGGCGAGGCGTCCCAGGTTGGCCGCGGCGGCCGCGCGGGTGGCGGGGTCACCGCGCTCCAGAGCCTCCTGCCAGCGAGCAACCGCGGTCTGGGCCTCGCCGCCCTCGGCAGCCGCGGAACCGAGCTCCAGGAGGACGGCACCGAGCACCTCGGGGGGGCTGGAGCCCGAGAGCTGGCGAGCCGCGCCGAGGAAGGCGGCCCCGAGGTCGCCGTCCGACCCGGTCGAGAGAGCGCGCCCCAGAGCGGCCAGGGCCACCGCGCAGGCGGCGGGATCGGCCGTCCTCCACTCCTCCAGGGCGGCCGCGACGGTCAGCTGAGCCGCCGCCGGCGCGCCGTTGAGCTGCTCGCAGAAACCCCGACCGAGCAGGGCGAGAGCCCGCCAGGTGGGCGCGGCCTCAGCCGCCAGGGCCCGGTCGAAGGACCCGGCGGCGGGCCCGCCGCCGGCCTCCAGGAGGCGCAGGGCGGCCAGCAGCAGGGGTGGCGCCGGCGGCTCCGCGGATCGTGTAACGCGGGGTGATGCCGCATCGTTACCGGAAGCGCTGTTACCCCCGCCCGAGGTGGGAATTAGGCTCATCGGCGTGAGCCGGAGGATTGGTGCGCCTCGATGAGCGTGACGCCGGGGGTTGCGATCAACGACGCGGTCGCACGCCCGCCCACCGCACCGGCTGACGGGGCCCCGCACCGGACCATCCCCGACCTGCCCACCGTCCTGGACAGGGACCGGCGGGCGGGCGTCGAGCGGGTCATCGAGCTGGCCCGCTGGATCGTGCTGGTCTTCGCCGCGGCCAGCGTCAACTTCCCGGGCCAGAGCAGCCCGCACCGTCCGGAGGTCGACCTGCTCCTCGGCATCTGGACCGTCTTCACCCTGGCCACGACCATCGCGCTCCTGGTCAACCGCCTGCCGACCCGACGGCTACAGTACGCCATGCTCGCGCTCGACATCGCGATCGCGAGCTGCCTGGTCTACCTGACCGGCGGGTTCAACTCCCAGCTGGGGCTGGTCTTCTACCTTGTGATCATCGCCAGCAGCCTGCGCTTCGGGCTGGGCGGCAGCCTCTTCTGCGCGGTGAGCATCGCGGCCATCTACCTGGGGATCGGCTTCCTCGACCACGAGACCCTCAACGCCACCAACGCCAACCTCTTCGCCGAACGGTTCTTCCTCTTCGTCGTCATCGCCCTGATCAGCGGCCTGCTGTCGCGCGAGATGGTCCAGAACCGGGCCCGGCAGCTCACCCACACCTACGAGCTGGAGGCGGTGGCCTTCAACGAGCTGCGCGAGGTCGACCGCATCAAGAGCGACTTCATGATGCTGGCCTCTCACGAGCTGCGCACGCCGCTGACCAAGATCAAGGCGTGGGTGAGCCTGATGCAGGACGCGGGCGATCGGCTCCCCGCCGGCGCACGCGATGAGGGCATCCGGGAGCTGCGCTCGGAGTCCGAGCACCTGGCCCGGCTCACCGACAACCTGCTCGCCATCGCCCAGCTCGAGTCCGGAGAGATCCGGCTCAAGACCAGCTCCTGCGAGCTGCAGGCGGTGATCGGCGAGACCATCTCGCGCTTCATCGAGTCCGCCGACCGCAGCCGCTTCCAGGTCAACGTCCTCTCCGACGCCGGGCAGGTGATGGCCGATCCCGAGCGTCTGGCGCTCACCCTCGCATGTCTCATCGACAACGCCCTGAAGTTCTCGCCCGAGACCGAGCCGGTGACCATCAGCACGCGGCGCGACGGCCCCTACGTTCTGATCGGGGTCCAGGACCACGGCCGGCGGATCCCGGAGGCCGAGGCCGACCGGGTCTTCGCCTCCTTCTACCAGGTGGAGTCGCCGCTGCTCCGGCAGCGCGGCGGGTTCGGCGTGGGCCTCTACCTGGCCCGCCAGCTGGTCGAGCGCATGGGCGGGCGGATCTGGATCGACAACAGCCGGGTCCGCGGCAACACCTTCGTGATCGCCCTCCCGGGCCACGTCTGACCTTGGCCGCCGCGAGGACCCGGTCGCCATCTCGGACCGGTAAAGGTTCGCAACACTCGGGTAACCGAATCAGAACCTTCGCGATCCCGGTGGTAGCGTCGTGGCGATCAGAGGCCGTCGCAGCACGGAGGCCATTCCAGGGAACCGCAGGATGAGCCCCTTCACCGACTACAGCATTCTCAACCCGGCCGCGTCGCTGGGCGGCCGCACCGGGATCAACGAGGCCACCGTGCTGGTGGTCGACGACGACCCGTCGATGCACGACATCCTCACGGTCCTCGGCCAGCAGCACGGCTTCACCATCCAGTTCGCCGAGGACGGCCTGGACGGTGTCCGGCTCGCCGAGTCGAGCGACATCGACCTGATCATCCTCGACCTGACCCTGCCGGGGCTGACTGGGTTCGACGTCTGCCGGCGGCTGCGGGCCACCGGCGTCGAGGTCCCGATCATCATGGTCTCGGCCAGCTCCGACCCCGTCGATGTGGTGGTCGGGCTGGAGATCGGAGCCGACGACTACATCATCAAGCCCTTCGAGGTCCGCGAGCTGGCCGCCCGCATCAACGCCAAGCTGCGCCGTCAGCGGACCACCCAATCCCAGGTTCGACCCGGACGGCTCAAGTTCCCCGGCCTGATCGTCGACGTCGGACGCCACGAGGTGCTCCGGGACGGCAAGCCGGTGACCCTCACGCCCACCGAGTTCGATCTGCTGGCGCTGCTCTCCGCCTCGCCGGGCCGGGTGATCTCGCGCTCCGAGATGATCCAGAAGGTCTGGGGCCAGGGCGCCGACCTCGACCTCCGTTCGGTGGACGCCCACGTCTACCGGCTGCGCCGCAAGATCGAGCCGGAGGGACCGCGGCCGACCTACATCCACGCGGTGCCGGGGATCGGCTACCGCTTCGAGCGGCGGGGTCTCAACGAGCGGCTGGCCAAGGCCCAGGAGTCGACCCCCGAGCTCAACGGCGCCCAGCCCGGCGCCGGCCAGGGCTGATCGCCCCTCCCCTCCGGCGCGGCTCCCCACCGCGGGGCGGCCGGCCAGGCCCGGCAGGACGAGTGATCCAGGGCCGATGGGTGGCGGCGCATCCCGCCCGCGGCAACCCCTCGGGGTGGCTGCGCGGATGGCCGGCGCGGATGGCCCGGCGGGAATGGCCCCGGCGCAGACGACCTCGGGCGGATGACCCCGGGCCGCGAGCCGTCGCGGAGGGTCAGATGAGCGCTCCCGGTGAGGGGCGCGGAGCCTCAGCCGAGACCGCTGCGGTGGCGCCTCGGAGCGCGCCGCCGGTGGCCCTCAGGCTGCTGCAGCACCCACTGGCCCCGCTCGTTGAGCTCGGCGGGGCGGGCGTCGACGAGCTGGTTGGTGAGCAGCGAGAGCGTCCTCCCCTGGGGCAGCGCGAAGTCGAGACAGGGCATGATGTCCCCACTCCAGACCCGCCGCTCGCTCTGGCCGCCGTAGATCGCCACGCTGCGCGTGACCCGGCGCTGGTTGGGACCGCCGACCGAGTACGAGATGCGGTACATCTCTCCCGACCGGAGCGCGAACTGATCAGCGGGGTTCGGCTCGCTCTCGCGGGTGCCGTCACGGACCAGTCGCCGCCGGGGCTGCGAATCGGTGCTGCTGAAGAGAGAGGGTTGTACGGTCATCTTGGTGCGATTATCCGGAGAGCCTCCGACCATCCGGCCGATGCCGGGTCGCGGGCGGGTAACGGTCAGGTCGCCATTCACCGGCACCGGCTCGGCGGAGCGGCGGACGGCCCCACGGCCACACCGCTGTCGCAGGCAAGATACGACGGGGCGACTCATCTCCCCGAGGCGAGCCGAGTCGACCAAGGTACGGTGACGTGACGTCAGCAGCCCGGAGGTGACCATGGGCATCGGGATCGCCTGCGTGTCGGGAAAGGGCGGCGTGGGCAAGACCACCACCGCCATCAACCTGGCGGCGGCGCTGGCCGAACGCGGCCGCCGGGTGCTCGCCATCGACTGCGACCCCCAGTCCAACCTCACCAGCGGCCTGGGACAGGATCCCTACGCGCTGCAGGCGAGCCTCGGCGACGTGCTCACCGGGAGGATCACGCCCAGCCAGGCCATCATCGCGACCGACTGGGAGAACCTGCACCTGCTCCCGGCCACCCCGGACCTCACCGCCGTGGAGGCGGAGCTCTCCTCCGGCCTCCATCGCGAGACGCTGCTGCGCGACGTCCTGGCCCGCGACGGCACGCGCGACGCCTACGACTTCATCTTCTACGACACCCCGCCCAACTTCGGGTTCCACACCGTCAACGCGCTGGCCGCGACCGATTACGTGCTGATCCCCCTCCAGATGTCGGGATTCGCCGTCCGGGGGCTCAAGGAGGTGCTCCGAGCGGTCCACCTGGCCCGCACCCAGCTCAACCCGGAGCTTCGGGTCCTCGGCCTGGCGCCGACCTTCGTCAACGTCCGCACGAACTTCAGCAGGCAGCTCCTCAGCGGGCTCGCCGACCTGGCGGGGCTGCACGTCTTCCAGACGTTGATCGCCCCGACCGTGAAGCTCCAGGAGACCTCTCTGGCCGGCATCCCGATCGTGGCGTACGCGCCGGCCTCGAAGGCGGCGGCCGCGTACCGAGAGCTCGCCGGCGAGGTGCTGCAGATTGTCTGATCCCTCCGAGGCCCCGGACGCCCCCGGCGAGGCCGCCCGTCTCGGCCTCCACGCCGGGCCGATGGTGCGCTGGCTCGCCCCCACCTCCCAGTCGAGGCTGGAGAGGATCGCGTGCGCCGACATCGACACCCGCCCGTGGCCGGAGCCCCCGGGCAGCGGCGCCGACCTGGTCGCGCTGACCCGCAGCCTGCGCCAGCGCGGCATCGTCGAGCCGCTGCTGCTCCGGCCACTGCAGGCCGGCCGCTTCGAGGTGGTGCTCGGAGCCCGCCGCCTCGAGGCGGCGCGCCGGCTCGGCATGACCGACGTCCCGGCCATCGTCCGCGAGCTGGACGAGACCGAGGCCGTGCTGGTGGCGGTGTGGAACGCCCTGCCGCGCGTTCGTTCCGGTCAGATGATCGAGGTGGCGGCGCACCTCATCGCCGCCGGGGTCAGCGAGCCGGAGATCGCTCTGCTGCTCGCCGCCCAGGACACCGAGGCGGCTCCGCCCGCCCGGGAGTGGCCCCTGCAGGCCGATTCGACGCCGCTTCGGTTCGCGGGATCGGTCAGCCCGGTGCACGCGCTGCTCGACGCGCTGGGCGGGGAGCGCAGGCCCGCGCTCGCCGCGCTCCGCGGGGTCGATCCCGGGCGGCTCGCCGGTTCCGCGGTCTGAGAGCATCGCCGCCAGCCCCCGATCACCCAGGGATGTGAGCCGCGTGACCACCCGCAACCCCAACCCTCCCCCCCACTCCGAGGAGGAGCTCCTTGAGCAGTGGGACTTCCTGGACCGGCTGGTCGAGCGCCAGGCGGCCCAGCTGCGGGCCGGGGTCCAGGACACCGAGGAGGTCGACGAGCCGGCGATCGGAGCGGCCGAGGTCGAGAGCCTGCGCCGCGAGCTGGCCCGGCTCCGCGTCGAGCTCCGCGGCGCCCACGCCGCCCGCGAGGCCGCCGAGGCGGAGCTGCGCCGCTCCCGAGAGGTGGTGGCCACCCTGACCGCCGCGCGGCGGGGCCCCGAGGAGGAGGAGCGCGGCCGCGAGCGGACCCGCACCCTGGAGCGGGAGGCCGCGACCTGGAGGGGCAGAGCCGAGACCGCGGAGCGCGCCCTCGGGGCGCAGGCCCTGCGCGCCCGCGACGAGACCGCGGAGCTGGGGAGGCGGCTGGCCGCGGAGGAGGCGGCTCGGGTTCGCGCGGAGCAGGAGCAGGCGGAGGCGCTCGAGGCGCTGAGCCGGGCGGTGCTCGAGATCGACAGCCTGCGGGCCCAGCTGACCGCCGCCGCTCAGCACGGCTTCTGGCGCTTCGGGCGCCGCTGATCCGGCGCGGCCGGAGGTCCTACGCGGAGACCGGAGCCGCCGGCCGCCGCCCCTGGGCCATGGCGATGAACTGGCGCAGCGCCACCGCCGGCACCGGGCGGGTGGCGACCTCGTGGAGCAGCCGGCGCGCATCGTCGAGCAGCACCGGGTCGGGCAGCTCACCCTTCCCCGAGGTTGCCACCACCCAGCCCGACGAGAACCAGAGCACGGTCTCGAAGGCAAGGCCGCTGACGATCAGCCCGTTGAGCAGCGACTCGGTGATCCGCGAGAGCGGTCGCTTCGCGTTACTGACAACAATGCCCCGAATTCGCTCGAGCACCGCGAGCTGCTCGGCGAGTCCCACCGTGAGCGCTGCGGCCCGCAGCGAAAGCAGGTCGAGCGCGGTGGGGATCACGATCCGGTCGGCCACCGCCATCGGGCCGAGCAGGGAGGGCTCGTGCGGATGGGTGTCGATCAGGACCACGTCGACGTCCTCGAGCACCGGCCCGATCACGGCTCGCAGCTGGGCCTCGGGGAGGGGCTCGTGGTTGAGGCTGCGGTGCCCCGGAACCGTCTGGATCCCGATCGGGTGATCGACCAGCGCATCGCGCAGGCTGACCCGGTTGTGGAGCACGTCGGCGATGGTGATGGTGCGCTTGGACTTCTCGAGGGCGTTGCTCAACCCGCCGGTCGGATCGAGGTCGATGGCGATGACTCGAAGCCCACTGGAGGCGCCGGCTGCCGCGAGCGCGTAGGTCGTCGTCGTCTTGCCTACGCCACCTTTCAGTGACGCGATCGTGATTATTTCGGCAGCCACGTCCGTAGAATATCTCCGGATGGCAACAGCCGCACCCTTTGTTAAGCTCCTGCGACAACTCGCGACAGCCAAGGACGATTACCGCACCGGAGCGCTAGACATCACCTGGGACGGTGGCAAGGCAACCCTGTTCCTGGTCTTCGGGCAGCCCAACCACGCCGTCTTCGACAACGCCGGCGGCCAGCACCTGGAGGGCACCGAGGCGCTCGCCGCCCTGGTCTACCAGCTGCCGCCCAAGTTCCAGCTCTCCCCCTGGCGCAAGGAGGTCGTCAGGACCGACACGCTCCGCTGCACCCTCGAGGACGTGATGGAGCCCTTCGCCCAGATGGCGGGGGCGGCCTCCCCGGGGCCGGTCGCGCCGACCCGGCCGGACGTGGCCACGCTGGTCGTGGAGACCGCGCCCAAGCGGCCCGACTTCGGGCTCGCGGACTTCCCCCTCCTGCCGCTCGGGCCATCGCTCTGGGCGGACGCCTCGGCGGGGGTCGTGCACCTCGACCTGATGCTCCCAAGCCTCCCGGATGCCCTGGTGGTCCTGACCGGCCCCAAGCTGCGTGCGGCCGGCGTGGTCGTCCGCCACCAGCTCATCGACGCGGTCTGGGTCGAGGAGGCCGACCGGACCATCGGCGAGACCGCCGCGATGGCCCTGATGGGGGCACGCCAGGGGAGCGTCTCCGGTTACCGCCTGGAGAACCCCCGCCTCGGCGAGGCGCTGACCATGCTCTGGCGCTGCCCGGCTGTCTACCGGGAGATGCCGGCATCCTGGGTCAACACGGACAGCCTGCTCATGGATCTCGAGGGCCGCAACGGCGACGCCGCCATCCTGATCAGCGGCGGGGTCCACGGTGTCGCCCTGGTGGCGGGAGGCGCCCTGGTGGGCGTCTACACCGAGACCGAGCGGCAGCCGGTCGCCTCGCTGGAGAGGTTGGCGGCCCTGCTCCGGGCCCCGGGTGCGCGGGTCACGCTCCGCCAGAACCCCGAGGAGATGCCCGTCGACCAGATGCCCGAGACGGCCTATCACGCCTTCGTGGAGGCTGCCGGAGAGACTCCCACCCTGCTCCGCGAGCCCGTCACGGCTCGCCCCGCCCCCGAGCGGAATGGCATCGTGCCGAGCATCACCCTCCCGGTCGCCGAGAGCGCCCCGCCACCGGTCGACGCCCCGGCGCCGTTCGGCGAGCCGGAGACGCAGCCCGAGGCCTGGGCGGCCCCGTCCGACCCGGTGCCCGAGGCATGGAGCGCTCCGTCCGAGGCGGTGCCCGAGACCTGGGCGCCCCCGTCCGGGCCGGCGCCCGAGGCATGGGCGGGCCCCTCCGACCTGGCGCCCGACACCTGGACCGCCCCGCCCTCGGAGGCGGCTCCGACCATCCCCTCGTGGTCCACCGCCCCGCTCGAGCCGGACGGCCCGTCCCTTCCGGCGGACCCCGACGCCCCCCTCCACTCCGAGGCCCCCGACGGTCTCGAGCCTCCCACCGGCCCGAGCCCCTCGACGGTCCCGTTCCTGGCCGTCGTCCCCAACGAGCCTCCCCCCGCCGAGCCCGGGGGTCCGGCAGGCGACCCGAGCGTGGCCACGGACTGGTCACCCTCCCCACTCGACGACCTCCAGGAGGTGGGGGCACCACTCACCCCGTGGAGCGGCGTGTACCAGGTGCCGGCGGCCGGCGAGGGCGCCCCCGGCCCGGCTCAGTTCGCCGACTTCGCCACCTCCCAGGGGTTGGACGACCTCGGCGGGCCGGCACCCGGTCCCGACTTCGACACCGTGAAGGCCGACCTGATCCAGATCGGCGCGCTCTGGCTGGGGACCGACGGGGTGGGTCCGATCGCCGAGATGCTGCAGCGGGCGCGGCCGACCATCGCGGACGTCATGGCCACCATCGACTCCATCAAGAACGTCGCGCTCCCCGGCTTCGAGCCCTCGGTGGTCCAGGCGATGGCGCGGGAGATGTACTACCACGCCGCCGAGTACCTGAGCGGGCTCTGATCCGCTGACCTGGAGGCCAACGTCGTGAACTCGGTGATCAGCACCGTCACCGGACATGCCACGATCCTGCTGGCCGTGCTGGCCATCCTCGAGGGGATCCTCGCCGCCTGGCTCTTCCGTCGCAACGACGAGATGCGGGTGAGGCTGCGCCGGGCTCGCGAGGCCGCCGACCAGGCGGCCCGGGTGGCCGCCCTCGCCGCCCCGGGCGCGATCGACCCGGAGATCGTCCTTCAGCTCCTCAAGACGGGCCAGAGCGTGACCCTCGAGCTGGTCCACTCGGTGATGGAGCAACGGGAGCGCGCCGAGGCCGTCCGGGAAGGGGGCGAGCCCTAATAGGCGTCGGTCTCCTCGTGAGCGGCGGCGGCGAAGTGCCAGGCCAGCTGGGCCGCCTCCTCGCGCAACCGGCAGAGGGTGTCCTCGGCGATGCGGAGGGTCTGCACGCTCTGCCGGATCGACCACCCGGTGCGTGGCGACCCGGGGCCCGCGCCGCTCCAGCTGCGCCGCCCGACGGGGGCGGAGGAGCGACCGGCCCATCCGCTCGGCTCCCGGTCCCGTGAGCTGGGCATGGTGGCGACCTGGAACTCGTCGGGCGCCTCCAACGGCGCCGGGGCCGGCTCGGCGGGCCGGGGGCGCCGGCCCTGGAGCCCCACCGACGGCTCCGCGGTCGCGATCGGCCCCGGGGAGAGGGCGAGGGGGCGAACCGGGCCGCCGGCCTGGGCACTGGCCAGCACCATGAGAGCGCTCGCCAGATCCTCGCCGGAATCGAAGGCGCTGCCCTCGCCGAACCAATCGTCGCCGAGGAGATCGTCGGCGTCCGGCACCGGGGAGTCGAGAGGGGGCGGGATCACCCCGCCGGCCTCCGGTCGCAGGCGTCACGGCCTGAGCTCATGCAGAATCCCCAAGAGAGGTCCCGAGGAGGACATGGTAGCCGGGGATCGCCCGGCGACCAGGAAAAGATCGTGTATCGAAAGTGTTGCCTTCGCCTTCCGCCGAGGGCGAGGGAACAGAATCGCCCTGGGCGGCGCGTCGGGTTGACCGCCGCCGCTGTCGAAGAGGAGTCCCGTCTGTGAGCGTCGCCGCCGCCAACTCCCGCCTGGACAACCGCTACCTGGAGGCCCTCGGGCCGATCCGGCCGCTGGTCGAGGACGACAGCCTGACCGAGATCATGGTCAACGGCCCCGAGATGGTCTACGTGGAGCGCAAGGGCAAGATCCTGCTCACCGACATCCGGTTCGACGACGAGGCGCACCTGCTCCGCGTCATCGACACGATCGTCTCCTCGGTGGGCCGCCGGATCGATGCGCGCACCCCACTCTGCGACGCCCGGCTCCTCGACGGCTCCCGCGTCAATGCGGCGATCCCGCCGATCGCTCTCGATGGGCCGCTGCTCACCATCCGGAAGTTCTCCAAGGATCCGTACCAGGTGTCCGACCTGATCGGCTTCGGGACCATCACCCAGGAGGGTGCGTCCTTCACCCAGGCGTGCGTCCTGGCCCGGGCGAACATCGTCATCTCGGGGGGCACTGGGGCCGGCAAGACCACCCTGCTCAACGTCTGCTCGGGGTTCATCCCCATCGACGAGCGGATCATCACCATCGAGGACGCCGCCGAGCTCCAGCTCCATCAGGAGCACGTCTGCCGGCTCGAGTCGCGTCCCCCGGACGTCAACGGAGAGGGACGGGTCCAGATCCGCGACCTGGTCATCAACTCGCTGCGGATGCGACCCGACCGGATCGTGGTCGGTGAGTGCCGCGGCGGCGAGGCCCTCGACATGCTCCAGGCGATGAACACCGGCCATGACGGGTCGATGACCACGATCCACGCCAACAGCGCCCGCGACGCGCTCTCCCGGCTCGAGACGCTGGTGCTGATGGCAGGGATGGACCTGCCCCTGAAGGCGATCCGCCAGCAGGTGGCCAGCGCCATCAACCTGGTGGTTCAGCTCTCCCGTCTCAAGGACGGCTCGCGCAAGATCACCTCGATCACCGAGGTGGTGGGGATGGAGGGGGAGACCATCACCATGCAGGAGATCTTCCGCTTCGAGTCCAGGGGAGCGGACCCGGGCACCGGCAAGATCGTCGGCGAGTTCAACCCCACCGGGATCCGTCCCAAGATCATCGACCGGCTGTTCGACATGGGCGTGCCCCTGCCACCGCGGCTGGCTCAGCTCTTCCCGGATCGCCGGCAGCTCCTGCAGGAGGCCCAGATGGCGGCGGCGAGCCGGCAGCAGGGCAACGGCGCGAGCGCCGGCCCCGGCTCCCCGCCGGGATTCGGCGGCCCCGCCGGGATGGGGATGCCGCCCAGCATGCCGCCTGGACTCGGGATGCCACCCGGCCGGCCCGACGCCCCGCGGGGAGGCCGCTGAGCTCGGATCGCTCGGGGACGGACTCCCCGGCGGCCCGGCGGGCCGACCCCGGTCAGACCCCGAGGATCTCGAGGATGCGCCGCTCGTCGATGGGCGGCGCCATCGGCCTGGCGATCAGGAATCCCTGACCCTGGGTGACCCCGATCTCCCTGAGGGTGCGCAGCTCCGCATCGGTCTCGATCCCCTCGGCGACGATGGTGGTCGAGGTCTCTCGGGCGAAGGCGACCAGGGCGCAGGAGAGGGCCCGACGGGGCCGGTCGGCGTCGATGCCGCGGGTCAGCGAGATGTCGAGCTTGATGATGTCCGGGACCAGCAGCAGGATGTGGCGCAGGCTCGCGAAGCCGGCACCGGCGTCATCGACGGCGATCCGGACCCCGGCGTCCCGGAGCGGCTTGAGCGCCCGGTTGAGCGCCTCGTAATCCCCCACCGCCGCATGCTCGGTCATCTCGATGACGATGCGCTCGAGGGGCACGGCGCCGAGCAGGCGGGCCACATCCCGGCGCAGCAGGGTCGAGGGTGAGAGGTTGACGGAGAGGTAGGCGTCGACCGGCAGCGCGGGAAGGCCGGCCAGCGCCACGGCGACCGCCGATGCCTCCAACTCCTCGCGGAGGCCGACATCGCCGGCCTCTTCGAACCACTGCAGGGGCATCCCTGTGTCGAACCGGGAGAGCGCCTCCACCCCGGTGACCCGGCCCCGGCCGAGGTCCACGATCGGCTGGTACACGGGGTGGATGCCGCCGTGCTCGATCACCGTCTGGATGCGCGCCAGGACGCGATCGCGCCTGACCTCAGCCTCCTCCTTGCCGGCGAGCTGCTCACTCAGCTCGCGGACCACGGTGCTGGCCACGTCGGGAGAGAAGGCGGATTCGCCTCGGAGCACTCGCTGGATCGTCTGGGTGACCTCGTCCGGGACCGAGCCCTTCACCAGGTACGCCACCGCGCCGGCACGCAGCATCTCGAGGATGCTGGCGCGATCGCCATAGGCGGAGAGGGCGACGATGCGCGTCTCCGGACTCTCGGCAAGGATGCCGCGGGCCGCGTGAGGGCCGCCGCCGCCCGGCATCTTGACGTCGAGGATGGCGACGTCAGGACGCTCCTGGGCGGCCGCCTCGACCGCCGCGACCGCGTCAGCGGCGGCGGCGACGACCTCGATCCCGTCCTCGGACTCGAGAAGCTCGCGGAGCGCGTCGCGGATGTTCGCGTCGTCGTCGGCGATCAGGACCCGGATCGCCGTGGGGCGGGTCACAGACCGCGCCCGCCACCCTGACCCGGCTCGGACATCAGGGGGACCCAGGCGCTGACCACGGTGCCGGCGCGCTCCCCCGCCTCCACCTGCAGCCAGCCGCCGACCAGCTCGGCACGCTCCCGGATGCTGGGCAGGCCGAGGTGGCCGGAGCGCCCCTCGACCGCCCGGCCCAGACCCGCACCGTCGTCGCTGATGCGGAGCAGGCACCCGCCGTCCTGCTCCCCCACCGCAACGTCGACGCGACTCGCCGAGGCGTGCTTGACGACGTTGGCGATCGCCTCCTGGGCGATCCGGTAGAGGGCGACCCGGCCATCGGTGGTGAGCAGCTCCGGCTCCGGCCCGGTCAGGGTGAACGGGATGGAGTCGTCCTCGCGCATCTGCTCCAAGCGCTCCCGGAGCGGCCCCAGCAGGTCGCCGCGGTCCAGCCCGGTCGGCCGCAGGTTGAACATCATGCTGCGCAGCCGGGAGACCGCGCTGCCGACCATCTCCTCGAGGGCCTGCAGACTGCGCTGACCCGCATCGTCGCTCAGCCGCCGGCGCAAGGAGTGCAGCCGGAGGGACACCGCGGCCATCACCTGGAGCGGGTCGTCGTGGATGTCCGCGGCGATCGTCTTGCGCTCGTCCTCGTGCGCCTGGACGAGCAGTCGCATCAGCCGGCGGCGCTCGCCGTTGATCCGATTCAGCTCCTCGAGGCTGCGGGCGAAGTCGGCCTGGCTCCGCCGCTCGGCGAGGTGGATGCCGAGGAAGCGGCCGAGCCCGGTGAGGTGGGCGACGTAGGCGTCGTCGTAGCCGGGGAATCTCGGGGCATGGATCTCGACCGCTCCGATGATCTGCTGGCCGTTCACGACCGGGATGGCCAGGCACTCCCCGATCGCATCGGTCGAACTCGACCTCGGAGAAGGTCAGCGCGCCATCGCTGATGGCCCGGACCACGAACGCGGGCGGGGCGTCCGGCAGCGAGCCGGCCACGCCGTCCGCATCCGCCTGGTCCCAGGTGGCGCGCAGCTGGGGCGTCCCGCGCGCGTCGGTCTCCCAGAGCCGCGCCGCGATGCCGTGCACGCTCAGGCCGATCTGCTCCAGGGCCTCCATCAGCGCCACCTCCTCGCCCGGCGCGGCGAGGGCGCGGAGCACGGCGAGCTGGGAGTCCTTGAGGAAGTCCGCGCGCCAGCGTTCGGTGACGTCGGTGAGGAAGAGGACGGCCCCGGGGAGGCTGTCGCGGCGCTGGGTCGCCCAGACGTCCAGGTGGATCGCCTGGCCGTCGCGCCGGCGAAGCCTCACCGGCACGATCTGCTGCCGGGCCCCCAGCTCGGCGGATGCCTCGGCGATGATCCGGGGCAGGCGCTCTCCGCCGTCCTCGCCGCCGACGAGGTCGACCAGGCGCCGGCCCCGCGCCTCCGCCGCCGACCAGCCGAACAGGCGCTCCGCAGCGGGATTCCAGAGGTCGATCGCGGCAGCGTGGTCGACCGCGATCATCGCCTCCGGGGAGTTGTGGAAGGCGATGTCGAGCATCCCCTGGGCCCCGCCGGAGGTCGTCTCGACGCGAGCGAGGGTGCGGGCAAGCTCCTCCCTCTCGACGGCGCCGCGCACCGCGACGGTGAGGCGGCCAAGCCGGTCCGCCGTCAGGTAGTCGGCCGCCCCCCGCTCGACCAGGGCGACCCCATCGGGCTCGCGCGCCGGATCGCAGACGACGACGACCGGGATGCCGGCCCCCTGGCTCCCGACCTCGTCGAGCACCTCCTCGGCGGACCATCCCGGACGGCTCTCGTCAACGACGATGGCGTCCCAGCCCCCGCCGAGATCCCGACGCCAGGCGCGCGGGCGGGCGAGGCCGCACTCGATCGCCGGGCGCTCGACGTGATCGAGCGCCTGCTGGAGCGGGGAGCCCCCGGCCGAGCAGACGAGGACTCGCAGGGCTCGGGCCGCTCCGGGACGCCCCTGGCGGGTCGGGCGGGCGGCGCCCGCGGTCGACGACGAGGACACTTCGAGCCGAGTGTATGGACGGAGAGGCGGCTGGGGAAGCGGTCGCGCCGACCGAAACCGTTTGGTCAGGAGCCCGTCACCCCGACGGCATATCCTTCACACCGCTCCGGCGGTGCGGCCCCCCGGCTCAGTCGACGGCGAACATCGCCTCGGAGAGGGGCTCGCCCTGAGCGGTCAGGTGATCGAGGGCCTGGGGCACCACACCGGTGGGGCCCAGCTCACCCAGCACCTTCCCGGTCTCGGGCTCGATCCCGCGCTGCCGGAAGGTGAAGATCTCCTGCATCACGATCCCGTCGCTGCCCGTGCCCAGCACCTCGGCGATGCTGACGATCCGGCGGGTGCCGTCGCGGAGTCGGGACTGGTGAACGATGATGTTGACCGCGGAGGCGATCTGCTCCCTGATGGCTCGCGACGGCAGCTCGGCCCCGGACATGAGAACCATGGTCTCCAGGCGGCCGATGGCGTCCCTCGGGTTGTTGGCGTGGAGGGTGGTGAGGGAGCCGTCGTGCCCGGTGTTCATGGCCTGGAGCATGTCCAGGGCCTCGCCCCCGCGACACTCACCGACGACGATCCGGTCCGGACGCATCCGGAGAGCGTTGATGACCAGATCGCGGATGGTCACCTGGCCGCGGCCCTCGACGTTGGCGGGGCGGGCCTCGAGGGTGACCACGTGCTCCTGGTTGAGCTGCAGCTCCGCGGCATCCTCGATGGTGACGATCCGCTCGTCCTCGGGGATGAAGCTGGAGAGCACGTTCAGGGTGGTGGTCTTGCCCGACCCGGTCCCGCCGGAGACGACCACGTTGAGCCGGCCCCTGACGCAGGCACGGATGAAGGTCGCCATCGGGTCGGTGAGGGTCCCGAAGCGGACCAGGTCCTCGATGGTGAATGCTTCCTTGGCGAACTTACGGATGGTCACGGTCGGCCCCCGCAGCGCGAGCGGCGGGATGATCACGTTGACGCGGGACCCATCCTTGAGCCGGGCGTCGACCATCGGCGAGGACTCGTCGACACGGCGACCGATGCTGGAGACGATGCGGTCGATGACCTGCATCAGCTGCTCGGTGCTCTCGAAGGTCACCGGGCTGCGGATCAGCTTGCCGTGCTCCTCGACGTAGATCTGGCCGGGGCCGTTGACCATGATCTCCGCGACGTCCGCATTGTCGAGGAGATCCTCCAGGGGGCCGAGCCCGAGGACGTCATGGATGAGGGTATCGACCACCCGCTGGCGATCCTGGCGGCTCATGGTGAGGGCCAGCTCGAGGATGACCTCGTTGACCAGCTCGGCGATCCGCTGCCGGATCACCTCGGGCGGCGCCGAGTCGGTGTTGCCCGCCAGCTCCTCGACGAGGCGCTGATGCACCCGGGAACGGAGCTGGGCGTACAGGGCCCCGAGGGGGCCGCGACCGTGACCGGGGCGCGGGATGCCGGTCCGGCTCAGCAGCGAGGTCGGCCGGCTGGCATCGCCGGGCGCGGCAGACTCACCGGTCCGACTCATCAGAGGGCTCGGCCGGCCGGTCTCCCCATTTCCGCGGGAGTCGCCCGTCCGGCTGAGCAGCGAGGTGGGCCGGGGGCTGTCGGAGCCCACCCGCGAGTCACCGGTCCGAGCCAGGAGTGGGGTGGAGGGCGCGGGGGCCGGCGCCTGCACCGGCAGCGTGAACGCGGAGGGGTCCGGCGCCGGTCTCGGCGCGCCCCCCGCGGCTGCGGGAGTCGCCAGCGAGGCGCGCAGGGACCACGCCGGCGCGCTCTCGGCGGGCTCCGTCGCCGGGCCGGACGGAGCGGGCTGCGGCGGAGTCGCCGGGACCGCCGGGTAGCTCGACGGGGAGGCGGGCTGGGACGCACCCGGCCCGGGTGGCGATCCCTCCTCCGCCTTCCGCTGCACGCGGTCGAGAAGCGACATCCTCTATCCCAGCCTGCCTGTCGGTGGGTATCCGGTCAGCCGGCGTCCGCTCCGTCTGACGTCGGCGCGAAGGCTGCACCTCACGGCTTTCGCGTCGAATTCATGGATTGCAACGATCGTGTCAAGTGCGGGTAGCCTGCAACACTGCTGGCCATCGTCCCCCAGCCGGTGCACTCGATCTCAGGCGGAGCGCAACGGGGTGGTCACGGAGGGGTGACGAGGCGCCGACCCGCACCGGCGGCGCGGTGTCATGTTGCGGTGACCCACGCCGAGCCGCCGCCCCCCTCCATCGACGGCCGCGCCTGGGACGCGCTCTGCCGGACCGCCGCCCTGGTGCGCGTCGTCGAACCGCGGCAACGAGCCCGGCGGCGCCGGCATCCGGCCGGTCGAGCGCTCGCGGCCGGGGCGCTGCTCGGGGCGGCGGTCTTCGCGGGAACACACCTCCAGGGACAACCGGCCCGCGCCGACGCCGGCGGCGACTCCGACCTCTTCACGCTCACCAATCAGGACCGCACCAGCAACGGCGTCGCGGCGCTCGCGGACAGCTCCACCCTCAGCGCGATCGGGGAGGCGGCTCCGTACAGCGGCTGCTCGGGCGCGGGCACCATCGACGGCCGAGCCCAGGACATGATCAACCGCAACTACTTCGCCCATCAGATCCCGCCGTGCAATCAGTACGTCTGGAGCATGATGAGCGCGTTCGGGGTGCGCTACGAATCGGCGGGCGAGAACATCGGGTGGGTGAGCAACGAGTCGGCGAGCTCCGGTGCGGCCTCCTGGATCAACACCGCTTTCATGAACAGCTCCGACCACCGCGCCAACATCCTCAACCCCAGGTACACCGCCCTCGGGATCGGGAGCGCCTACGCGGCGTCCGGGTGGAGCGGCGGCAGCGGGCCGGCCAACTCCGAGGTCTGGATGTTCGCCGAGGAGTTCGCCCAGCTGCCCTCCTCGGCGCCGCCCCCGGCCCATTCGTCCGCTCCGGGCTCGACGTCGGCGACCGGGTCGGCTCCGACCGCCGCGGCGACGCCGGCACCGACACCGGTGCCGACCCCCATCCCAACCCCCGCGCCGACCCCCACTCCGCTCCCCGCGCCGGGGCCGCCGCTCCCCGCCTACGAGTCCAGCGGTCAGGGGCTGATCTCCGACACCATCGAGGCGACCCTCGAGGCATTCCTCTTCTACTAGAGTTGCGGACAATGCCGCCACATACAGCGGAGCCCGCACGCTGAGCCGGCCCACCCCGACCGGAGACCCGACCACCCTCCCCGCGGCGGTGATGAGGGTGGACTCGGTGTCCAAGAGCTTCCAGATCAGCCGGCCGCCCCGCACCATCCTGGACGGCATCTCATTCGACGTCCATGCGGGCGAGTTCGTCGCGATCATGGGACAGAGCGGCGCGGGCAAGAGCACCCTGCTCCACATCATGGGCGGCCTGGACCCGCCCGAACTCGGGGCGGGTGCTGATCGACGGGCGGGATCTTTACGCCATGGACGACACCGAGCGCTCGGCCTTCCGGCGCGACCACATCGGATTCGTCTTCCAGTTCTTCAACCTGATCCCGAGCCTCACCGCCGCCGAGAACGTGGCCCTGCCGCTCCGGCTGCGCGGCCGTTCGCGGCGCGGCGGACCCACCCGCCCCGAACGCCGCGTGGTGGCGGAGCGGGTCAGCGCGCTGATGGATCAGCTCTCCCTCCACGGCCTCCAGGGACACGGCCCCGAGGAGATCTCGGGCGGTGAGCAGCAGCGGGTCGCGCTGGCCAGGGCCCTGGCAGCGGCACCCACCCTGCTGCTCGCCGACGAGCCCACCGGCAACCTCGACCGCCAGAGCGGGCAGGAGGTGATGGAACTGCTCAGCCGGCTCTGCCGCGAGCAGTCCCAGACCACCGTCCTGGTGACCCACAACGCGCGGGTGGCGGTGCACGCGGACCGGGTCCTGGTGGTGGCCGACGGGCGGATCGTCGACGAGGTGCAGGTCCAGGAGGGGGACGCGGGTGACGACCCCGCCGGCTTCCGGGCGCTGGTCGAGCGGCTCGAGCACCATGCCCTCTGACCGTGCCGGACGGAGCCTGATCCGGCGGGCCGGCTCGGCGATCGATCGGGTCGGAGCCACGCTGGCCTGGCTGGGCACCGCCGGCCTCGAGCCGGGGCTCCGCCCGGTCCTCCGCCGCAATCTCTCCTCCCGCCCGGTCAGGGCCACCCTCACCGCCACCGCCGTCGCCCTCGGGGTCGCGGTGATCCTCGGAGTCCAGATCGAGGTGGCCGGGGTCGACGCCCAGGCCGGCGCCGCCGCCCGGCTCCGTGCGGGAGCCTCCGGCCTCGACGTCCGCGCGGCCGGCGGAGCCGGATTGAGCCAGCCGGAGCTGACCCAGCTGGCCGGCATCGCGGGGGTCCGCGAGGTCGTCCCGCTCTATCAGAAGCGGGTCACCGCCCAGGCGCCGGGCGTCCAGGCGCCCGCGGTGACGGTGACCCTGGTCGGGCTCCAGGCGGGAGAGGCCGCGCTGCGCACCGTCAGCCTCAGCGCCGGCCGGCTGGCGGGAGCGACCAGCCCCGATCAGATCGACGTCGACAGCGCGCTGATCCCGACGCTCGCGCCCCCGGACGGACATCTCGGCATCGGCGGCACCGTGCTGCTCACCACCGCCACCGGCCCGCGCGCCTATCACATCGCGGGCCTCACGGATGCCAGCGGGGTCAGCGCGAGCTTCACGCAGGACGTCATCTTCGTGCCCACCCCGGAGCTGCTCTCCGCCTTCAACCTGGGCCTGCGCACCTCGCTGGCCGCGCTGCGCCTGGCCCCGGGGACCACCCCGGCCGGAATCGCGGCGGCGGTCCACCGGCAGCTCGGCGGGACGGTGACGACCTTCGACCCGGGTGCGGACACCGGCGACCCGCTCTCCCAGCTCTCCCCGCTGCTGGTCCTCGCCAGCTTGCTGAGCGTGATCATCGGCGCCGGGGTCAGCGCCAACACGGTGAGCCTCGCCGCCCTCGAGCGCCGTCGCGACTTCGGCCTGCTGCGCGCCGCAGGCGCGTCCGCCGCGCAGGTCTTCCGCCTGCTCACGGCCGAGGCCCTGGTCCTCGCCGTCACCGGGGCCGCGGTCGGGATCGCCGCCGGCGTCGGCCTCGGCGCCGGGCTGGAGGCCGCCTTCCGGACCGGCTCGGCGCCCGGTTCGGTGGGGCTCCAGGTAAGCCCGGTGGCAGCGCTGCTCGCGGCCGCCGCCGGAGTGCTGGTGGCGATGGCGGCCGCGGCCATCCCCGCGGCCATCGCCTCCCGGGTCGCGATCCTCGACGCGCTGCGCCCGGATGACGGGGGGCGGCGCGAGCGGCTCCACATGGGGATCATCGGGGCGGTGCCGCCGCTCCTCGGCCTGGCGGCGCTCGCCGATCTGAGCGGCGGCGCCGCCGCCGCGGTGGGGGCGGTCGCCCTCCTGCTCGCGGTCGCCCTGAGCCTTCCCCTGATGGCGCCGGCGCTGGCCGGCCTGCTGGGCCGGCTGCTCGGAGGCCACTGGCCCGAGACCGAGATCGCGGCCGCCAACCTCCGGCGGCGCCGCAACCGGACCGCCCTGGCCCTCTCCGGCATGGTGACCGCCGTCGCCGCCGCGATGGCCGGCGGCATCCTGGTCTCCGGCTCCCTGGCTGCGGGCGACGCCTGGGTCAGCGGGCTCTTCATCGGCAACACCCTCATCCAGAGCCCGGTGACCGAGGGAGGCGACATCGCCACCCAGATCGGCGAGGAGGCCGGGGTGCGGGTGACCACCCTCCGCTTCTTCCCAGCCGTGGTGGATGGGGACGTGATCGGCATGGCCGCCATCGACAGCGGGATCTACGGGCGCGACGGCGGCCTCGACGTGGTCGATGGCGACCGGGTCCAGGCCTTCGCGGCTCTCGCCAGCGGACCCCACCTGCTCGCACCCCTGAGCCTGGCGCAGGCCGACGACTGGCAGGTGGGCACGGTGCTGCCGGTGGCCACGGGCGGGGGGACGACCGACTTCACGATCTCAGGGATCGTCGAACACTCCTTTCCCGCCGGCGACGGTCGCGAGGCGCTCCTGGTCGACAGCCACCAGGCGGTCCGCTACTTCGGCAGCGAGGCATCGGGGTTCGACGACCTGGAGGTGCTGAGCTCGGGGCGGGCGTCGGGGGTCGCCGCGGCGGCAGCCCGGTACGGCCTCTCGTCGACGCCGGTGAGCACCATCGAGTCGGCCGTCGAGCAGGCCCTCGGGACCACCATCGGGGTCCTGCCCGCGCTCGCCTGGGTGACCGTCGCGATGGCGGCGCTGGCCATCGTCAACACCCTGGTGGTCAACGTGCGCCAGGGCCGGCGCGAGCTGGGCCTGCTCCGCGCGGTGGGCCTCAGCCGGGCCCAGGCCCAGCGGATGGTGCTGGCCCAGGCGGGCCTGCTGGGAGTCACCGCCGGCGTGCTGGGCATCGGGGTGGGCTGCCTGCTCGCCCTGCCCCTGCTCGCCGCCAGCGGCAGCCCCGGATTCAGCCCCGCCTTCGCCGTTCCGGTGGTCACGGTGATCGCCCTGCTGGCCGGGCTGATGCTGGCCGTGATGCTGGCCGGGTTCTGGCTGGCTCGCCGCGCCGCCACCTCCGACGTGGTGGGCGCGGTGCGTCACGAATGAGGGCGCGGTCCCGGCTGGCCTCGGTCCTCGGGGTGGTCGCAGCGCTCACCACCGGCTGCGGAGCCTCCACGCCGGTGACCCTCGCGGGTAACCCGGACCGCGACCTCCTCCGCCAGGATCAGCTTCCCTCCCCGGATTTCACGATCTACCAGGGGGTGGGGCCGACCGGTGCCGGCTGGCTCGACCCCGGCGGGGCGGCGGTGATCGCCGGCGACGGCTTCGGGTCCGCGGCCCAGGTCGAGTACTACCGGCCGATCGCCTTCGAGGAGAGCAACGGCCCGATCACCCTCACCGCGACCGCGGCCCGTTTCCGCGCCCCCCAGGGGGCGGCCGCGGCGCTGACGGCCATCGAGACGGCCCTCGACGCCCGGCCCGGGGCCATCCGGCTGGCCACCGGCAGGGTCGGCGACGGCGGCGACGCCATCGGTGTCGGCGGAACCGTCGACGGCATCCAGGCCATCGAGATCGTGCTGGTCTGGCGCGTCGACAACGTGATCGACAGCCTGGACGCGGACGGCCGGCTCGGGGGACTGCAACTGGGCCAGCTCCTCCCCCTCGCCACCATCCAGACCGCCGACGAGGGCGGCGGCTGAGCCGCGGTCAGGCGATCGCGACCCGGGGTGCCCCGCCCAGAGGCCGGCCCTCGCGGAGGAGGCACAGGATCTCGGAGGCGGCCACCGGGCGGGAGAAGAGGAACCCCTGGTACGCGTCGAGGCCCTGGGGCTGCAGGCGGCTCAGCTGCTCCGCGGTCTCGACGCCCTCCGCGATCACCCGGAGCCCGAGGTTCCGGCCGAGGGTGACCAGGGCGTGGAGCAGAGCCCCCGGGTCGGCGGCCGGGTTGACGTCGTCGTCGAGCAGGAAGCTGCGGTCGATCTTGATCGTGCTGATCGCCAGGTGGTGAAGCTTGCCCAGGTTGGAATAGCCGGTGCCGAAATCGTCCAGCGAGATGGTCACGCCGTGCCCGGCCAGCTCGCGGAGGACGTCCGCAGCCGGACGCGAGTCGCCCATCGCGGCGGACTCGGTCACCTCCAGCTCCAGCAGGCGGGCCGGAAGGCCGGTCTGCTCCAGGCAGTCGAGCACCACACGGACCAGGCTGTGGTCTCGCAGCTGGTGGGCCGAGACGTTGACCGCCACCCGCACGTCGCCCAGCCCCTCGGCCCGCCACTTGGCGGCCTGGTGCACGGCGGTGAGGAGCACGAAGTTGCCGATATCCCCGATCACCCCGATCTCCTCGGCGACGGGGATGAAGCGGACCGGCGGAACGTCACCGAGCACGGGATGATGCCAGCGAGCCAGGGCCTCGAGCCCGACGATGCGGTGGGAGCGCGCATCCACCTCGGGCTGGAAGGCCACGCTGAGCTCCCCGCGCCGGAGGGCGAGGGGGAGCTGCTGCTCGATCAGCAACCGGTCCTCGGCCTCCTGTGAGAACGCCGGCTCGAAGCAGGCCAGGTGCTCGCTCACCGTCCTCCCCGCGTGCTGGGCGATCGCCGCGTGGCGCATGAGGGTGGTCGGGCTGTTGCCGTCGAGCGGAGCCACCGCGATGCCGACGACGGCGCTCAGGCGGAGGTCGGCGGCGAATCCTGTGCAGGGCGTGGCGACGGTGGCGATGATCGAGCGGGCCATGTGAACCGCCTCGGCGGGGAAGACCAGCCCGGGCAGGAGGATGGCGAACTCGTCGTCGGACCATCGGGCGACGACCCAGGTGGTCGGCGCCGAGGTGACCCCGCCCGCCGTGGCCGCCGGTGCTGGGGGTGGCCCCGCGATGGCCACCGCCGCGTCGACGCAGTCGGCGATCCGCCGCGCCATCTCGCAGACCAGCTGGTCCCCCGCCTCGTGACCGAGGGTCTCGACCACCGCGCGCAGACGGTCCAGGGCCACCAGGAGCACGGCGGTGTAGGTGCCCGCGGCGCGCCCGCCGGTCAGAGCGGAACCCAGCCGCCAGCGGAAGGTCGAGGCGTTGGGGAGCCCGGTGAGCCGGTCGTGGGCGGCGTCGAAGTCCCGCTCGGCGGCGATCCGGTCCCGCTCCTCGGTCCAGCGGGTCACGTCGATGCCGACCGAGGTGACCGACGTCGGGTGGCCCGCGTCGTCGAGGCTCGGGGTGGCCGACCAGGCGATCACCCGGACCCGGCCATCGCGGGTCACCAGGGGCGCCTCGACGCACCCGGCCCCGTCCCTCCCGTTCACCGCGAGATCGAAGGACCTGAGCACGCGGCGACGGTGCTCGGCGGGGATGAAGACCTCATGCCACACCCGACCGCTGATGTCGCCCCAGCGCCATCCGCCCAGCGCCAGGAGGTCGCCATTGGCGAAGGCGAGGCGTCCGTCGGCATCGGTGATCATGGCCAGCACGATCTGCCGCGCCTCAGCGCGCTCATCCCCACCGCCCACCTCCGGGCGGCACCGCGGCTCTTCCGCAAGCATGCGGCGGCGACCTCTCCGACTTTCTGTGGAGCTTCCCCCGGACGTCGGTCCGAGGCATCGGCGGTATGGTGGGCTGAACCGATGGGGGTGATGGACGCTTTCAGCCAGGCTGGCACGTCCAAGAGACAGCCACGTCATCGTCACAACACCAACCCGCCCGGTGTGACGACGCGTCGCAGCAAACCGCCTCCGGGGGCGCGTCCTCCGGCCCGCCCGGAGCCGCGCGGGTGCTGACCCGATGACATCGCCGGCCCGGTTGGGGCATGCGGCCCGGGATGGCGCGGCGGGCCCGCCCCCGGGGGCTCGGCGGGGGCGCCCCCACGAGATCGCGCCAGAGGGGTGCTCACCGAGTGCGGGTGGATGCCGATGGCGGAGGTGACGGCCGGCGCGCACACCTCTCATATGGGCGAGGGCGCGGATCTCGTCCTCATATGGGCGAGAGCTCGGATCGCCGCCCGGCGGGAGCCGGCGCCGACCGCCCGCCGTGACCGGCAGGCTCGAGCGGATGGCGAAGGATCAGAGGAATCGCGCGCGTTCACAGCTTCACCGGCACCCCGTTACCCCCCTGTGGCCGGCTTTGCGGCCGATTCGTGAGATCGACCCCCCTAGCCTGCCCCTTGCCGTCTAGTGCAATTGACCTATCTGGCCAGAGGGGTCGGTACAGCTGAGGAACGAGGATCATGGAAAACCGCAAGAGCAAGCGATCGCTCCGAGTGGCCCTGGTGCTGGGCACCGCCGTGGCCGGCACCGCCCTGGTGGGCTGGGGCGGGTTGGCGGCATGGAACGCCTACACCGAGAACGCCGGCAACAGCGTCGCCGCCGGCACCCTCGCCCACTCCAACGGGGCGAGCTGCGTGTCGAGCCTTGGGGTCGTCCCGACCAGCGGCACCGGCTTCTGCACCGCGACGATCACGATCGGTGGCGTGGATCCCGCCAACTGGACCTCGACGGTCGGCACCATCAAGATCAACGACACCGGCTCGCTGAACAGCACCTTCACCCTGAGCATGGGCACGGCGCTGCAGGCCCCGACCGGCGGCCTCTGCGCCGACATCACGGTTGGGGTGACGGACCTGAACACCGTGGCACCGGACAACACCGGCGTGGTCTGGTCCCCCACCGCTCTCACCGGCACCTTCACGGCCAAGTCCCTCTACAACAACGCCGCCACGCCGAACCTCACCTGGACCGGCGGGGGCGCCCCCAACACCGGTACCGGCGCGACCGGCGACACCTACACCGTCACCGTCGCCCCGGGTGCGGGCTTTGCCGCTGATTACGCCGACCAGGGCACCAGCTGCACCTTCGGCCTGCTCTTCACCCAGACGGCGGCCTGATCCGCCTGACGCCCCGTGGAGGCCGGGCAGGGTACCTGCCCGGCCTCTCGCACGCCTCCCGCACCCCCTGACGGAAGACCGGTCAGACCCGTCGATCGTGTTACAGCCACCGGCAGGCTCCGTGACCCGGCTGTGGCCGGTTCCACAACCGTTCCGTGGCGGCTCCCCCCTACGCTGGCCAGAGCCGCCTAGTGCATTTGAACTACTTGGCCTGAACGGCCAGGCTGGCTGAAAAGGAACGAGGATCATGGAAAACCGCAAGAGCAAGCGATCGCTCCGGGTGGCCCTGGTGCTGGGCACCGCCGTGGCCGGCACCGCCCTGGTGGGCTGGGGCGGGTTGGCGGCATGGAACGCCTACACCGAGAACGCCGGCAACAGCGTCGCCGCCGGGACCCTCTCCCACGCCAACGGCCTGAGCTGCGTCTCGAGCCTTGGGGTGATCCCGACCAGCGGCACCGGCTGGTGCGCGGCGACCATCACGGTCGCGGGCGTGGACCCGGCCACCTGGACCGGGACCACCGGCACCATCGTCATCGCCAACACCGGCTCCCTGAAGAGCACCTTCACCCTGAACCTGCCCGCGGCGGGGTCCGGCGGCCTTTGCGCCGACGTGACGCTGAAGGTCACCGACCTCAACACCACCGTGCCGGACACGGGGACGGTGGTCGCGGCCACCGCCCTGAACACGGCCGCGCTGACGACCCCGGTCAGCCTGTACAGCAACGCCACCACCCCGAGCCTCAGCTGGACCAACGGCGGGGTCGCCGGCACGGGTACCGGGGCCACCGCGAACACCTTCACAGTCACGGTGGCGCCCATCGTCCCCAACTTTGCCAATGACTACGCCGACCAGGGCACCAGCTGCTCCTTCGGCCTGCTCTTCAGCCAGACCGCGGCCTGATCCTCCTGACGCTCCGCGGAGGCCGGGCAGGGCAACCTGCCCGGCCTCTCGCCGTCCCCTCGGACCCTCGTCCGCGGCGTGACGCACAACCGGTCACACGGCTCGATCGCGTTACAGCGGGGACGGGCTCCGTGACCCGGCTGTGGCCGGTTCCGCAACCGATCCGTGGCAAGGACCCCCGTAGGCTGGCCAGAGCCGCCTAGTGCATTTGAACTACTTGGCCGGAACGGCCGGACGGCCCAGAAAGGAATGAAGATCATGGAAATCCGCAAGCGCAAGCGATCCGTACGGGTGGCTCTGGTGCTGGGCGCAGCCGTGGCCGGCACCGCCCTGGTCGGCTGGGGCGGGTTGGCGGCATGGCAGGCCTACACCGAGAACGCCGGCAACAGCGTCGCCGCCGGCACCCTGACCCACAACAACTACGTGAGCTCCAACTGCGCGTCGGTCATCGGCGTGGCTCCGGTCGGCGCCGGCCCGGGCTGGTGCTCGATCCTGATCACCGTCAGCGGTGCGGACGCCGTGAACGGGAAGCTTCCCGCCACCGGCGTCGTCAAGATCGACAACACCGGCACCCTCGCGAGCACCTTCTCGATGAGCATGCCGTCGGCCCCGGTCAGCACCGGCGGGACCATCTGCGCAGACCTGACCCTGGCGGTGACCGACCCCGACACCGGGGCCCCGGGAACTCCCTACGCGGCGACCGCGCTGACCAGCACCATGGCGGCCACGGCCATCGACAACAACGCCGGCGCCCCGAGCGCGACCTGGTCGCCCAACGGCACCGCCGGGACCGGCACCGGCGCGACCGGCAACACCTTCACCTTCACGGTGGCGGCCCTGCCCGCCTTCGCCAACGACTACGCGGACGCGGGCCAGAGCTGCACCTTCAGCATCCTCTTCACCCAGACGGCCGCCTAACCTCACCGACACGATCCCCGGGAGGCCGGAGCAGGTTCCCCTGCTCCGGCCTCTCGACGTACTCCCCCTCCTCGGCGATCGTCGCCGCCCGACGATGAACGGGACAGACGGGGCTAACGCATCATCGATTCAACCTCAACCCGTTACCCGGCTGTCGCGGTATGGGGCGAGGCTTCGTGAGATCGCCCCCCCTAGGCTGACCTAGTCACGTCTAGTGCATTTGAACTAGCTGCACTGAACGAGCAGAACCTCAGATAGGGGACGAAGATCATGGAAACCCGCAAGAGCAAGCGATCCCTCCGGCTGGCCCTGGTCATGGGCGCGGCCGTGGCCGGGACCGCGCTGGTCGGTTGGGGAGGGTTGGCGGCCTGGCAGGCCTACACCCAGAACAACGGCAACGCCTTCGCGGTGGGCAGCCTCGCCCACAGCAACGTGGCCAACGGCAGCACCGTGACCTGCTACTCCACCACCTCGTCGGCCCAGGCCGCGACCACGCCGTGCGCCGTGATCGTGTCCGGGAACATCATGTCGTCGAGCTGGACGGGTGCGACCGGAACGGTGGCGATCACCAACACCGGAACCCTCGCCAGCAACTTCTCGCTGAGCTCCCCGTCGGCCCCGGTGGGCTCCCTCTGCGCCGACCTGAGCCTGACCGTCACGGGCCAGGACAGCCCCACGCCGTACGTCAACCAGGCCAGCATCGGCTCGATCAGCCCGACCCCGCTGAACACCGGCGCGGGCGCCTCCAACTGGGCGACCGGAGCCACCAACACCTTCACCTTCGCGGTCGCGCCGGCCACCGGCTTCGGCAGCAACGACGCCGTGCTGGGCCAGACCTGCACCTTCAACGTCCTCTTCACGCAGAGCGCGTAACCACCCACAGCCATGATCTGAGGGGGGCCGGGAGGAGCGCCTCTTTCCGGCCCCTTTCTCTTCTCCGATCCACACAGGGCGAACGCGGCACCGCCCTCACCAATAGCGCCACAGCCACCGCCTCGACCCCAGCACCGAGGCGGGGTCGCCCACCACATCGTCTTGGAGGTCTCCCATGTCCATCGAGCGGAAGCATTCCGACCGCAGAGGCCTGCGCGCCGGGATGGTCTTCGTCCTGGTGCTCGCCGGCACCGCCCTCATCGGATGGGGCGGGTTGGCGGCATGGCAGGCGGTGACCCAGAACAACGGGAGCACCGCCAGCACCCTGGGCGTCCACCACTCCAACGTCGCCACCGTCACCGGTGGCACCCCGGTGGCCTGCACCGACCAGACCTCGCCCAGCGCCTGCGGCGCGATCTTCGACGCCACCGGGATCTACCCCACCTGGGGCCCGACCCAGGTCGGCACCGTGACCATCACCAACACCGGCAGCGAGGCGTCGACCTTCCAGCTCGCGCTCAAGTCGGCGACCGTGAGCGGTGACGACAGCTACTGGACGGCGGCGGACAACACCCTCTGCGCTGACCTCACGCTGACCATCAAGGACGCCGAGAGCACCCCCCACGTCCTGTACTCGGGCCCGCTCTCCGCGATGACCAACTTCGCCATCGCGGACAACGGCGGCAACGCCGTCTGGAACCCGGGCGCCACCGACACGTTCGCCTTCACGCTGGCGCTCGGCGCCAACGCGAACACCGACGAGGACTCGGTCTGCACCGCGGCCTTCACATGGGGCCAGAACGGGGCCTGACCGTCTCTGAGCGTCGTTGAGGGGGGCGGCGGCCCACCCGCCGTCCCCTTCTCCACCCACTCGACCGCCGGCATCGGGGCACCCCCGGGCCGGCGGTCGTGCCGTCTTCACCCCCGAGGACCGCAACCGATTCGTTGCGCCCCGTTGCACGAGCCGTCAGCCACCCGGATCGACAATTGGGCGAGCCGGCTCGAATCGCCGCCGGAGCGGCGCGGGTGCAGCAGGGGAATTGGCAGTTGGGCAACGCGAGGGTCACGCTCCCCGAGGAGCTGCATGACCTGGTGAGAGACGTGGTCGCGGATCTCGAGTCCGCGACCGGCATCCTCGCCGCCGGAAGCCCCGAGCCGGGCCCGCGAGCGCCCCGCCGCGAGCGCCGGAGAAGCCCTCAGGCCACCATCATCAGGCTGCCCGGCCCCGAGGAGGCCGCGACCCCCCTGCCGCCGGTCCCGCTGCCTGCGTCCGCCCCGACCTCCCCACCGCCCTTCGCCAGCGCCCTGCCGGTCCCGGCGGCGGCTCCCCGCCGGCGGGCCTTCCTCGCCCGCCTCAGAGTCGCCTCGACGGTCCCCTCCGTCGCGCTCCCCGCGCGCACCCGCCGGCTCCCGGTGGCCTGCCGGCGCGCGTCGCCTCTCGACGCCGCCCGGGTCTCCCGGATGCTGCGGGTGGCGGTCCCCGCGATCCCGGTGGCCCCGGCGACCCTCTCGACGCCCCCCGCCTGGCTGCTCGCCGCCATGGGACCGGCGGCAGCCCCGGTTGCTGCTCGGGACGGCATCGCACCCGCGCCGGACCAGGAGGCCGTCTCGCTTGCGGGGCGGCCGGCGGAGAGCGTGACCGGCCCGGTGGATACGGCCCCTCCGGCGGCCGGCACGGAGCCCTCCGCCCCGCTCGCCGCGATCGCCACCGCCCCGGCCGCAGAGCCGGCGATCGCGCCCCTCGAGCTGCTGCCCGGCACCCTGTCGCTCCCGCGGGCGGCGACCGCAGCCCCGGCGCGCCCCGTGTGGCGCGATGCCGCCGGCCACGTCGCCAACCTGGCGATCGCCGCCGCGCTCGGACTGGTCATGATCTTCTGCGCCATCGTCGTCGGCCTGGTGGTGACCGGGCACCACCTGGAGGAGGTGGTCACCGGCAGCATGCAGCCGACCATCCCGATCGGCTCGATGGTGGTGACGGAGCAGCTCCCGGCGAGCGAGCTCCAGGTGGGCAGCATCCTGGTCTTCCCCGACCCCAACGACCTCAAGCTCACCATCGTTCACCGCATCATCTGGCTGAGCCACGACCAGAGCGGCGATGTTCTGGTGCGGACCAAGGGCGACTACAACGCGCTGCCGGACCAGTGGACCCTGAAGCGGGCGGCGAACGCCGAGGCCGATCGGGTCATCGAGATCATCCCCGGCGGCGGCACGGTCGCCGCCGACCTCCAGACCTTCGGCTTCTGGGGCCTGATCCTCCTGCTGGTGGGCGTGATCGGCTACTACGGCATCCGGAAGGTCCGGCAGATCCTCAGCGAGGACGGCGCCATCGACGGCGACGGTTCGGCCGGGGAGACGGTATGAGCTACGACACCCTCGGGATGATCCGGCGCGGCTGGCAGGATGGCGCCGCGACCGTCGCCCCCCAAGTCTCGGGGCTCGCGGACCTGCTGGAGCAGCGGCTCTCGGAGGCGGCGCGGCTCGGCCGGCTCGACGAGGTGAGCCTGCTCACCATCGTCGATGCGGCCACCCAGCTGGCTGCCGACTCGGGTGCCGTCGAGATCGCCCCGGCGCTCAGCAAGCGGCTGCGCCGCCACGTCTACGAGTACCTCCTCTCCCTCGACGCGGTGGGCGACATGGCCCCGGACGAGCCCGACCTGCCCCCGCTCGCCCGCGACTCCGGCGGGATGCTGATCGGCGCTGACGAGATCGCCTCGCTGAGCCCGACCGACCTGCGCGGCACCAGCAGCCCCTTCGCGGGCTCCCCCTTCGCCGAGCTGAACGGCGGCACCCGGGTGGCCACCGCCACGTCGGCCTTCGCCGTCGAGGAGGAGGCGGACGCGACGCTCACCGAGCTCCCCGGCGGCGACCGGGGGTTCATGACGGCAGCCTCGCCGTTCGAGGACGCCGATGCGATGAGCCCGGACACCGAGCTGGATGAGGGTGCGGGCCCGACCGGGCCCTCCGCCTTCCCGTTCGGCGACGACGACGGGGTCAGCCAGCTCGCCGAGCTCACCGGGGGTGACGCCCGGTTCGCGGCGGCCTCTCCCGAGGTGGTGGACGACGAGGACCCGGCCGAATCCGAGCCGCCCTCCCCGTCGGCCCTGCCCCAGTTCAGCTTCCACATCGGCGACCCCGAGGACCTGCTCACCGACCACCCCAGTCCCGCGGAGACCGGGGCGTCACCCGCGCGCCGTCCGGGGGCGGGCGACCTCGACGGGCCGGAGGGTGGCGACGCCCCCCGGCCCCGCCGCGCGTCGTTCTCCGATCCCTCGACCTGGCCCAAGCCCGTGACACCCAGCCTGAGGGGAGGGCGAGAGCCTCAGGGCGACGTCCTCGAGCAGCCGGCCGCGCCGGCACCGGACGCCGGCTCGGCGCCGGCGGCCCCCAACGTGGGGCGCTTCCAGGATGTCCGATCCTGGCCGGCCCCAGCCTCCGCCGACCCGATCCCGCGCAACCGCTTCGAGGACCTGGCGCGCTGGACATCCCCGTGGCCGAGCGCTGACAGCGCCGCCGGCGGGGGGGATCCGGGCCCCCAGCCCCAGGGCGCGGAGGCCGGGATCGAGGAGTTCACAACCGCGAGCTTCGAGGCCCCGGGAGCTTTCGACGAGGGCTGGCAGGCCCCGGCCGACGGCTGGATGCCGGCGCCCCAGAGGCCGGAGCCGGCCGCCCCGGCACCGGAGCTCTCAGCCGGCTGGGCGGTGCGCCAGCCCGAGGCGGTGGAGCTGCACCTGGCGCCGCCGGCCGCCGCCGCCGCCCCGATCGCGCCCGCCTTCGCGGCGGGCGAGGTCGCCGACAAGGACCTGCTGGCGCTGCGCGGAGCGGTCGACGAGAAGCTGCACAAGAAGCGGTGCGACGATGCCGCCGCGCTGCTGCAGCAGGCGGCCCAGGAGCTGGGGGGCCAGGCGGTGGCCGAGCTGGCGCTCGACGCCGGCGACCGGTGCCGCACCCTGGGCAAGCGCAACGCGGCCCTCAACTGCTACCTGGCGGCGTCGCGCGCCGATCCCGTCTACGAGCCGCCGCTCGCACGTCTCGCCGACATCTGCATCGACGACCAGGATATCGATCTGGCGGTCTCGTACCTGGAGCGGATCGCCCGGCTCACCCGGCTGCGCGGCGACACCCGCGGGGCGCTCCGCATCTTCCGCAAGATCGCCACCATCGCGCCCTACCGCGATGACGTCCTCGAGCTGCTCATGCGCGCCCAGACCACCGGGCGGATCGACCCATGAAACGGCAACGCCACGGTGAAGACGAACCCATCTGTTACCGGACAGCGACACCCGTCCGGCCGGTCTCGTTCACACTCGGGCGCAAGGCATCCCCCCAACCAACCGTGTCCCGCCCCGCACCCGCACCGGGCTGACAGCGGCGCGGCCCCAGCAGAGGAAAGCAAGTGGCGATCCCCTCCAACAAGCCTCAGAACCGGATCCTTCTCGTTGGCGGCATCCTCTTTGCCCTGCTCGCAGGCGTGGTGGTCTACCTGGCTGTCTCCAAGTCATCGACCCCCTCGACCCCCGCGACCCAGACCGTCCAGGTGGTGGTGGCAGCCACCAACATCGAGGCCGGCTCGCAGTTGACGGCGAGCAACCTGGTGGTGCACCCCTACCTGGTGCAGGACCAGCCCGCCGGCTCGTACGGGGCCACCAGCGAGCTCATCGGCAAGATCGTCCCGGTTGCGGTCAGCGCCGGCACCCCGATCACCTCGCAGCTCCTCACCACCACGGGTGCGGCGGGCACCACGGCCGCGGCCGGCCCCTTCACCATCGCCGAGGGCTACGTCGCCCTGGCGATCCCGGCCAGCGGCAGCGCCACCGGCTCCTCGGTCGACCAGATGACGGTGGGCTACTACATCCAGCCCGGTGATCAGATCGACATCATCGCCGACCTGGGAGGGCCGACCCCGACCAGCCACGCGGTGACCTACGCCTTCCAGGACGTGCCGGTGCTCGAGGTGGGCTACACCGCGACCTCGGCGGCCGCATCGCCGGCCGCCTCGGCCGCCGCGACCCTCTCCGCTCCCGCCTACTTCGTGGTCGAGATGCCCCGCTACCAGGCGGAGCTGATCACCGCGATCCTCTCCGACAACTTCGCCCAGTCGAGCACCGCAACGGGCAGCACCCAGCCGAGCCCCGGGGCCACCCCGGTGGTGCTCAAGTACGTGCTGCGCCCGACCAGCGAGTACGGCAGCTTCACCGTGAACGACACGGTCAACCCGCACACCGTGACCTTCACCCCAGTGACCATCAACCTGCCCTCTGGTGACACCCAGCCGGTGACCCCGTCGCAGCTGGCGCAGGCACTCGGCGGATGATGAGCCGGGGAGCGGTAGAAACCTCACCACACCGGCCATGACCGACTTCCTGCCCCTGCTCGCCGCGGTCCTGGTGGCATGCACCCTGCTCTGCTGGGTCGCGCTGATCGCCGCCCGGAGCCGCACCGAGGCCGATGAGGTCGCCCGGCGGCTCAGCGCCTACATGGACGGCCAGCGGCCGGTCCAGCCGGAGCGGATCAAGACCGGCAACCCCATCCGAGACCTGCTGGACAGCTTCACCGACGCGCTCAACCCCCTGATGAACCGCGGCTCCTACGCGGGCAAGCTCGCCGAGGACCTGCAGAAGGCCGGTCTCCGGCTCAAGTCCTCGGAGTGGATGCTGATCGTCGCCGGGCTGGGCGTGGTGGTGGGGGCGATCTTCTGGCTGCGCTTCGGCACCGTGTTCGCCTTCATCCCCTGTCCGATCGTGATCTGGATCGGGAGCGGCATCCTGCTCCGCTTCCGCCAGGGCCGGCGCACCCGGGCCTTCGAGGCGCAGCTCGGTGACACCATCATCCTGCTCAGCAACGCGCTGAAGGCCGGCCTCTCCTTCGCCCAGGCGATGGCCACGGTGGCGAAGAACGCCTCGCCGCCGATCTCTGACGAGTTCGGCCGAGCCACCCGCGAGATCGCCCTCGGCATCCCCGTCGACGACGCCCTCCAGCACATGGTGCAGCGCAACAAATCCGAGGACTTCGACCTGATGGTCACCGCGGTGCAGATCCAGCGCGTGGTCGGGGGCAACCTGGCCGAGATCCTGGACACCATCGCCTACACCATCCGGGAGCGGGTGCGCATCCACGGGGAGATCCGGACCATCACCGCCCAGGCGCGGATGTCGGGCATGATCATCACCCTGCTGCCGGTCGGTCTGGCCCTCTTCCTCTTCTTCGTGGAGCCCTCGTACTTCGCGCCGATGATTCACCAGACCCTGGGGTGGGTGATGCTGGGCGTCGGCGCGTTCAGCATCGCGGTGGGCACCGCCATCATCCAGAAGATCGTCAGGATCGAGGTATGATCGCCGCCCTCGCCGGAGCCCTCGCCGCCTGCTCCCTGATGCTGCTCGTGTTCTGGGGCCGCGCCGTGCGCTCGCCGCAGGCAGACCTGCTCGAGGCGCGGCTGGCCCAGTTCACCGAGTTCGGGTCGGGCGGTCCAGAGCCTGGCCGAGGTGGAGATGACCCTGCCCTTCTTCGAGCGGGTCCTCCGCCCCACCCTGGACCGCTGGGGTCGCCGTCTGGCGGCGCGCAACAACCAGCAGCGCACCCAGGCCCTCCAGGAGAAGCTCAACCTCGCGGGCCGGCCGTGGGGGCTCACGGTGGGCGGCTACCTGGTGCTGCGCATCATCTCCGTGATCCTTCTGACCTTCCTCGGGCTGGCGCTGAGCGCCCTGCTCCGGATGTCGCTGCCACAGCTGCTCATCGGTCCGGCCGCCGGCCTTGCGGTCGGCTACCTCATCCCCGACGCCGTGCTCTCCCGCCGGATTCGCGGCCGCCAGCAGGAGATCCTGCTCGCCCTCCCCTCCGCACTCGACCTGCTCACCATCAGCGTCGAGGCCGGCCTCGGCTTCGATGCGGCGCTCGGTCGCGTCTGCGAGAAGTACCGCAATGCCCTGGCCTCGGAGTTCAATCAGGTGCTCAACGAGATCCGCCTGGGTCGCCCCCGCCTCGAGGCCATGGACGACATGGCCAGGCGCAACAAGGTCGACGAGCTGAACAGCTTCATCCAGGCGATCATCCAGTCCGAGCAGCTTGGCGTGGGGATCGCCAACGTGCTGCGCATCCAGTCCGAGGAGATCCGGCGCCGGCGGCGCCAGCGCGCCGAGGAGATGGGTCAGAAGGCCCCCCTGAAGATGCTCTTCCCGATGGCCTGCTGCATCTTCCCGACGCTCTTCGTGGTCCTGCTCGGTCCGGCCGCGCTCGAGGTCATCCAGGAGTTCAGCGGAGGCCACTGAGCCGGCGCCGCCGGGTCGACCGGCGCGACCGCCAGGGTCACCCGGAGCGGATCGTCTCCAGGACGTTGGCCGCCTCGCCGAGGTGGCGCTCGAAGCGGATCCGCCAGCGCTCGCGGAGCACGGGGCTGGATCGGTACACGGATGGCCCGGGCAGCTGATCCCGCCGCACCGCCTCGGAGAGACGTGCGAGCTCCGGCCCCAGCTCGGTCAGCCCGAGCCGGGCGACCAGGTGGACCGCCGCCCCGAGCCGCACCAGCTCACCGGACGCCAGCCAGTCGCGCACGGCCGCCACGACGCCCTCGCGGCCGTCCTCCGCGACCGACCGAGCGTAGACGAGCAGATCGGCCTCCATGGCCTCGGCAGCGTCCTCCAGACGCCGCTCGAAGGCGGCCAGGATGGCGTCGCGCGCGCCCTGGTGGGCCAGCACCGCGGCCAGTCCCGGTGCGGCTCGACCGAGCAGCAGCTTCTCGAACGGGGTGAACTCCACATAGCCGATCCGCTCGGCGGCGATCGAGACGATCCACGGGCTCCCGTCCTGGCGCAGCAGGCAGAGGTTCTCCGGGAGCCCCGGCTGCCTCCAGGCAAAGAGCCCGGGGGCCTCCCCCAGCACATCGACGCAGGCCTGGTTCAGCTCGTACCGGAGCAGGCGCAGGTCCCCGCTCCGGCCCTCGGAACGGAGCTCGGGAGCGAGCCGTTCCACGATCGCCCGCCCCGAGGGGTCGAGGTCGCGGCTGACGTCGACGGTGAGCACCGCGGTGTCGCATTGGGAGCGGGCACAGAGGAGCAGGGCCCGGTAGTCGTCACCGGTGGGCTCGTCGACGAGGTCGTAGGTCTTGCGACCGGAGACGTCCACCCCGCTGAGGCGGGCGATGAAGCTCCTTTCCATGCTCCGGACCGGACTCCTCGGGGATGACGTGCCGGCGACCTGGCCGCGATGGTATCAGGGGCAGGCCGGATCCACAGCCTGCTCCCCCCCGGGCCCGGGGCGTTGCCCCTCAGCCACAGCGCCGTCACAGAGTCGTTGGCAGCCGTTCGCGGGCGCGCGCGCCGTGCTACTTTCGCGGCTGCCGTGCCAGGGTACGGGCTCAACGAGGCCACCGCCGACTTTGTTCTCGCCGTCATCGTGGTCGCCAACTGCTATCTGGGTTGGCGCCACGGTCTGGTGCGGCGTGCCCTCGCCTTCATCGGGGTCTTCGCGGGGACCATCGCGGCGTACTACGTCGGCAACCCGCTCGCCTCGACGGTCAGCACCGGCAACCTGATGTCCAACGCCTGGGCCTTCGTCGCGGTCTTCGCCGTGGTGGTGGTGATGGTCGAGATCCTCGCCGCGCTGTACTCCGACGTGATCCAGCGCACCGTGGTCGTGATGTTCGACCGGGTGAGCGGGCTCGCCGCCGGCCTGGTGGTCGGCGTGGTCGAGCTGGGAGTGCTCTTCCTGGTCGCTCAGGCCGTCGCCGACGCCCCGGCGTCGACCACCACGACCACCCCTGCCACCCGGAGCACGGCGATCGTCGCCGTGGACCACGGGCTGCTCACCCAGGTGGTGGTCAAGCTGGAGCCCGGGATCCAGACCCTGCTCGGGCCGGCGCTGCCCGGGAACCTCGAGAACCACCTGGACGGAAGCATCACCTGAGCCGCCGGTCGGTCGGAGGTCAGGCGGGCACCGGCTGATCCGAGCCGAAGAACGATCGCACCACCGACCCGAGCCCGACCAGGTTGAACGGCTTGGTGATGAGGTGGTTGGCCCCGGCCAGGCGGGCGCGCTCGACGTCGTCGTCACCGGAGAGCGCACTGAACATCAGGACCGGGATCTCCGCGGTGTCCGGGTTGCCCCGGATCCGGCGGCAGGCCTCGAGCCCATCCATCCCGGGCATCATGATGTCGAGGATGATCAGGTCGGGCCGCTGGGTGTCGACCTCGCGCAGACCCTCCTCACCGTTGGAGGCGGTCCGGACCTCGTAGCCCTCGATCCCGAGATACATCTCGACGATGTGGAGGAGCCGGGGGTCGTCGTCGACGACCAGGATGCGCCGCTGGCTCACGGCTGGGGTCCCAGCCCGCAACGAGAGGTTGGTTTCGCGGAGGAGGTGGTCGGCATCACTCTCTCTGGGGATGATTCTGGACGGTTGGCACCGGCGGCGGCGCGGACGGCCACCAGGATACGCGGACGGCCAACAGGATAATGGAGGATGGCCTGCTCCCGGCGATCAGCGGACCTGCAGAGCCGCTTCCCGGGCGCCGCGTCCCACGGCCGCACCGGGACCTCCGCGACCCTCACGCTCCATCCCCCTGCTGACTATGCTGAGAATGCGGCGATTAAAGTCCTTGCGGCGCTGGGCGTCGACCTCCGGCGGCGGCAGGGCGCCATGGAGCCGCTGGACGATCCAGGGGGGGGCCAGGCGCTCGACGATGGCCGTGTCCACCCGGATGGCGACCTCGGCGTCCGCCGCCTCCTCGACCAGCAGCGACACTCGGAGGCTCTCCCCCGTGTGGTCCACCAGCTTCCAGGCCCGCTCCCAGGCCCGGCGCCGATCCCGGCCGACGAAGACGAGATAGACCGGGTCGGTGATCAGCTGGGCGCGCCCGTCGCGGTTCTCGGCGAGAAGCAGCTCCCGGATGTCGGCGTCGACCTCGCGGGCGACCCAGCTCACCAGCGAGGGGGCGCGGGTCTCGAGATCGGGCATCGGTGCGGTGTTGCCGACGTAGCCCACCGGCAGGGCGCTGACCACCCCCGCGTGGCGGCGGCAGTACACCCGCCCGTCGATGACCAGGCGGTGCTCGGGGCACCAGGCGGTCAAGCAGCTGTGGCCCCGCCGGTCGACATACTCGCAGGCCAGGCCGGTGCCTCTCGGGCAGCCCGGATGGGTGCAGACCTGATCACCGGCGAGGTCCACCAGCCGCGCGGCCACGTGCTCGGCGCGGACCCCGGCGATCGCGGCAGGCTGTCTGGACCGGCTCCACGAGGCCATGACGGTGACCTTAGCACCGGCTGGCGAGAGCCTCCGGGGGCTTCACCGAGCCGTTGAAAGGGCGGTTGGGAGCCGCTTCAGGGGCCGTCGCAGGGCCTGCGCGGGCGGCCTCGGCGTTGTGTGACCGGTTGTTACCGTCCCTTCGCTTTTCCCGCATTCCATGAATCGGGTTCCAGAGCATAGTCGCAGGAGCCGCTCCCTGAGCGGTGAGTCTTTGCACCACAAGGAGGTGAAATAGCCGATATGTTGAACGATCTTTACCGGCGCCTTCGCGGGCTCATGGTTCGCAAGAGCGAGCTCGAGGACGAGAAGGGGCAGGGCATGGTTGAGTACGCCCTGATCCTGGTCCTCATTGCCATCGTCGTCATCGTCATCCTGACCGTGGTCGGTCACCAGGTCAACAACGTCTTCTCGAACATCAGCAACGCCCTGGGCACGTAAACACAGGGCCTCGCCGGACAAAGGGGAGCCGCTCAAGCGGCTCCCCTTTTCCTTTCCCCCGCGGGGGATCCGAGCCCGCGGGCATCCCAGTCCGGTGCTTTCGACGTACCATGCGGCCAATGCAGTACGGTCCCTTGGGCGGTGCCGTGCGGGTGGTCATCGCCAGCGACGCGCCCCAGGCGGTGGCCGAGCTGGACAAGCTCGCCAGCTACGCCGATCAGGTGAGCCTGGTCGGCTTCATCCGCCATCCGCAGGATCTGGACGAGGACCTGGAGGCGCTCCTCCCCGACCTCGTCCTCCTCTACACGGGCTTCGGCGGCGGCGACACCATCGGCCTGGCCGGCTACCTGGCGTCGCGATCGGCCCACCTCCGGGTCATGGTGGTCGTCGACCCCGACGACGAGCTCTTCATCGCCCGCCTGGAGGACGCCGGCGCGGCGACGGTGGGGACGGACGCCGATCCGGCGACCCTGGTGGCCGCCATCCGCGGCGCGGTGGCCCTGCCCGCCCCCCCCGAGGACGCCGAGCCGGCGCCGTCGTGGCCTGGTCTGGCCCCGCGGGTGCTCTGGCCCGAGGAGCCGGCGGCCGAATACGGCGGTCCAGCCCTGCCCGAGCCGTTTCCGCCGGCGGAGTACGGCGGTCCCTCGCTGGCCGGGCAGCTCCCGCCGGACGAGTACGCCGGTCCATCGCTCGCCGAGCAATCCCCGGCGGCCGGGCCGTCTCCCGCCCCCGAGCCGGCCCCGGAGCCGTTCGCCGCCCCGGAGCCGTTCCCCGCCCCTGAGCCCCTTCCCGTCCCGCAGCCGTTCCCGGCCCCGGATGGGCCGGTGGCGGCACCTCCGCCCACCTATCCCACCGGGACCCCCTGGGCAGAGGAGCAGGCCCCCGAGGAGCCGGCCATCCCCTCGTCGGTGCCGGTCTTCCAGCTGGACACCACGGCGTTCGAGGCCCCCGTGACGTCAGGGCCCCAGGCCGCATGGCCGGGGGTCTCCACCGCCTCCCCGGCGATCCCGGCGGCTCCAGCGCCGCCGATGGCCGCGGAGCCGGAAGCCGAGCCAGTCGCGGCCGCCCGCCCCCGGCCGCCGCGGCGTCACCCCGGCGGAACCGCCGAGTTGGTGGTGGTCTTCTCGGGCAAGGGCGGGGTCGGCAAGTCGCTGATCGCCACCAACCTGGCCGTGGCCCTGGCCGCGGGCGGAGAGCGGGTGGCCCTGGTCGACCTCGACCTCCAGTTCGGTGACGTCGCGGTCATGCTCCACGTCGAGAGCCACACGACCGCCATCGACGCCCTGGCCCAGCAGGGGGATCAGATCGACAGCGACTTCATCGAGGAGGTGATGGCGACCGGTCCGGAGGGGGTGCGTGCCCTGCTCGCCCCGGCCAGCCCGGAGTTCGCCGATCTCGTCAACACCGCCAACCTGAGGGCGATCCTGCGCGAGCTGGCCAAGGGCTACGACCACATCGTGGTGGACACCCCCTCCCACCTCGAGGAGCGGAACCTCGAGGCCATCGAGATGGCCGACCAGATCATCGTGGTCACCAGCTTCAACTTCCCGGCCATCAAGGACACCAAGGTCACCCTCAAGCTGCTCCAGTCGCTCGGCGTCGACCGCGAGAAGATCTGCGTCGTGCTCAACCAGACCAGGGCCAAGGTCACCTTCCAGCGTGCCGAGGTCGAGGACAGCCTCCGGTTCCGGGTGCTCGTGGTGCTGCCCTTCGAGCCCAGGGTGGACGACTGCATCGACAACGGCCGGCAGATGGTCACCGCCGAGCCCAAGGCCGAGTTCAGCAAGCAGTTCCAGGTCCTGGTGGATCACATCGCCGGCAACGAGGGCGGCCAGGAGGCCAAGGAGGCCGAGCGGCCCCGGCCTCGGGCCAACCGCCGGCGTTTCTCGGTCGGGCGCGGCTGAGCATGGCTCGACCGTGATCCGCGTGCTGATCGCCGACGAGTCGGCGCGGATCATCGAGAACGTGACCCGGCGGTTGAGCCAGGATGGCGACCTGGTGGTGTGCGCCGTGGCCCAGGACGGCGACACCGCGCTCCAGGAAGCGCTGCGCACCCGCCCGGACGTGGCCGTGGTGGATTCCGGACTGCCCGGCATGGACGGCATCCAGACGACCGAGATGCTGGTGCAGTACCTGCCCGGGACGGGCGTGATCCTGCTCTCCATGGACGTGGAGAACGAGGCCTTCCGCCGAGCCATGCTGGCCGGGGCGCGCGAGTTCCTCCAGAAGCCGTTCGGCGGCGACGAGCTGGTCTCGGCCATCCGCCGCGTCCATGCCTTCCAGCTGCGCAAAGCGTCGCCCCCGGCGGCCTCGACCGATGAGGCCTCCGAGGCCACCCCGGTCACGCCCTCCAGCGAGGGGCGGCTCTTCACCGTGGTCGGCGCCAAGGGCGGGGTGGGGAAGTCGGTGATCGCGGTCAACTGCGCGGTGGCGCTGGCCCGCTCCCACCGGGTGGCGCTGGTCGACTGCTCGCTCCAGTTCGGGGACATCGGAGTGCTGCTCGACGTGAGCCCCGAGCGCACCATCTCCGATCTCGCCGCCAACAACGCCGTGGCCGACCGCGACGCGATCGCCGAGGTGATGGTCGACGGGCCCGGCGGGGTCCGGGTGCTGGCCGCCCCCTCCAGCCCCGAGCTGGCCGACTACGTCACGACGCAGCACCTCCGGGCGCTCATCGACGAGCTCCGCCACACCCATGACTGCATCGTGGTCGACACCGCCCCCCACCTCGGCGAGATCACCCTTGACCTGGTCGAGATGGCCGACAAGGTGGTGCTGGTCACCGACCTCAGCGCCACCGCCGTCAAGAACGCGCGGCTGCTCCAGACCGTGATGGGAGTGCTCAAGGTCGACTCCAGCCGGTTCATGCTGGTGATCAACCACCGGGAGGCGGCGGGGGAGCTGGCCCGCTCCTATGCGGAGGAGCTGCTCAAGACCAGCGCGTCGGTGGAGATCCCGTACGACCCGGGGGTGGTGGCCACCTCGATCGGCCGGGGGGTGCCCTTCACCCTCGCCCAACCGCAGAGCCAGGTGGCGATGTCGGTGACCGCCCTGGCCGACATCCTGGCGCCACCGGTGGCGGGTCACCGTCCCCCGGAGCCGGCTCCGCCGGCACCCGAGCCCACCGCGCGGAGGCGCCGGCGCCTGCTCACCCGGTGAGCCGATGCGACCCGGCCAGGGGGTGAATCCCCGGCCCGGATGAGACGGGAAGCCCCCTCCCGGCCGGCGCGCTGACGGTCAGCGGCCGAAGAGGCCGCGACGGCGCTTCTTGTCCCCACCCACCAGGGCGGTCTGCTCCTGGGGCACCAGCCGGTACGCGAGCTCGCGGATAGCCCGGCTGATCTCCGCCTCCGGCTGGGTCTCGACGAAGGGCTTGCCCTGGTTCCAGGCGTCCGCGACCGCCCGCGGATCGTGCGGGATCTGCACCGTCACCGGCACCCGGAGGTACTGCTCGGTGGCCTCCTTGTTGAAGTCGGAGTAGCTGTCGATGCGGTTGACCACCAGCAGCACCCGTTCGGGGTCGATGTTCAGCGACTCCAGCACCCCCAGGGTGAGCCGCGCGTTCTTGACGCTCGGGATGGTGAGCCCGGTGACGACCAGGATGCGGCTGGCGATCTCCATCACCTGGAGGATCGACTCGCCCAGGTGGCTGGAGGCGTCCACCACGACGAAGTCGCAGAGCTTGCGGATCTCGGTGAAGACGGTCCGAACGTGCTCGGGGGTCACCAGGTCCGCCAGCTCCGGCTTGATGGGGGCCAGCAGTACCCGGATCCCGGCCGGCCCGGTCGCCAGCACGTCGTCCAGGACCTCGGCGTCCAGGTGGTCCTGGGCGTCGACGATGTCGGTGATGCTCCGCGAGTGGTTGAGGTTCAGCATCACCCCGATGTCCCCGAACTGGAGGTCGAGGTCGACCAGGGCGACCCGGGCGTCCGTCTCCCGGGCCAGGGCCACCGCCAGGTTGGCCGCGATGATGGACTTGCCGACCCCGCCCTTGGCGGAGAAGACGACGAAGACCTCGCCGGGGCCCGACCGTCCGCTGCCCGACGCCGGAGCCGCCTCGCTGGCCCGGGTGAGGAAGGTCCCCTTCTTCTGCTCGACGGCGTACACCCGCCGGATCGCGGCCACCAGCTCGTCGTGGCTGAAGGGCTTGATCAGGAACTCCCGCGCCCCCGCCTGCATGGCCCGGCGGAGGTAATCCCGCTCCCCCTGAACGGACATGATGATCACCGGGCTGGAGGGCAGATCCTGGGTCAGCTGCTCGGTGAGCTGGATGCCGTCCATCACCGGCATGTTGACGTCGGTGAGCACGATGTCCGGATGGAGCCGCTGGGCCTCCTCGACGCCCTCCTTGCCGTCCCCCGCCGTGCCCACCACCTGGATGTCCTCCTCGAAGCTGAGGAGCTTGCGGAGGTTCTCCCGCGTCGACTGGATGTCGTCGACGATGAGCAGGCGGATGGGCTGGTCGGCCAAGGGAAGCTACGCCACCTGGAGCTTCGACGCCTGTCCGGGGTCGACCTTCACTCCCGGACCGTGGGTGGTGCAGAGGGTCACCGTCTTCACGAAGCTGCCCTTGGCCGCCGAGGGCTTGGCACGGACGATCGCCTCCATCAGCGCAGCGAAGTTGTCCCGAAGTTTGGCGTCATCGAAGGAGGCCTTGCCGATCGGCGCATGGACGTTGCCGAGGCGGTCGTTGCGCACCTCGATGCGGCCTCCCTGGACCTCCCGGATGGCCCTGGCGATGTCGAAGGTGACCGTGCCCGCCTTGGGGTTGGGCATCAGCCCGCGGGGGCCGAGGATCCGGCCGATGCGCCCCACCAGCCCCATCGCGTCGGGGGTGGCCAGGGCGACGTCGAAGTCGATCTGGCCGGCCTGGACCTGCTTGACGAGGTCCTCGCCGCCGACCAGGTCGGCGCCGGCGTCCATCGCCTCGCGGGCCTTCTCGCCGGTGGCGAAGACGGCGATCCGCCGCGACCTGCCGGTGCCGTGGGGCAGCACCACGGTGGTGCGCACGGTCTGATCGGCGTGGCGGGGGTCGATGCCGAGCCGGAGGTGAGCCTCCACGGTCGAGTCGAAGCGCCCGCTGGCCGTCTCCCGCACCAGCTCGACCGCCTCCAGGGGCGCGTACAGGCGACCCTTCTCGACCTTCTCCAAGGCCGCTAGATAGTTCTTCCCGTGCTTCTGAGACATGGTGTTCTCCTGTGGTGCTGGCGGGCGCGGACGCCCTCCCACTCAAATGGCGGTCGGCTGCTCTGCAACTCCGTGATCGGCGCTCATGGCTCGACGGTCAGGCCCATCGAGCGGGCAGTGCCCTCGATGGTGTGCATCGCCTGGTCGACGTCGAAGGCGTTCAGATCGACCAGCTTGAGCTCGGCGATCTCCCGGACCTGGGCGGCCGTGACCGTCCCCACCTTCTCCGCGTTCGGACGCGGTGACCCCTTCTCGATCCCGGCCGCCTTCTTCAGAAGGTCGTACGCGGGGGGCGTCTTGGTCACGAAGGTGAAGCTGCGGTCCTCATAGACGGTGATCTCGGCGGGGATCACCATGCCGGCCTGGGCGGCGGTGCGCTCGTTGTAGGTCCGGCAGAACTCCATGATGTTCAGCCCGTGGGGCCCGAGCGCCGTCCCCACCGGGGGTGCGGGGGTGGCCTTGCCGGCCTGGATCTGGAGGCGGATGACGGTCTTGACCTTCTTCTTGCCCATTCTCTCCGTCCCTAGCGAAGCCGCTCGACCTGGAGCAGGTCGAGCTCCACCGGCGTCTCCCGGCCGAACATGTTGACGAGGACCTTGAGCTTGCCCTTCTCGGCGTTGATCTCGGTGACCTTGCCGTGGAAGTCGGTGAAGGGCCCGTCGACCACCCTCACACTCTCGTCGACCTGGTACTCGACCGAGACCTTGGTGGGGGCCTCGGCCTTGACCTGGCGCTGGATGCCCCGGATCTCGCTCTCGGCGAGCGGCACCGGCTTGTTCCCCGAGCCGACGAAGGAGGTCACCCCCGGGGTGTTGCGCACCACGTACCAGGATTCGTCGGACATGATCATGTTGACCAGGATGTAGCCGGGGTAGATCCGCTTGGAGACCCTCCGGCGCTGGCCGTCCTTGATCTCCATCACCTCCTCGGTGGGGACCAGGACCTCGAAGATCTTGTCGTGCATGTCCATCGAACTCGACGCGCTTGAGGAGGTTGTTCTTGACCTTCTCCTCGTGCCCGGAGTAGGCGTGGATCACATACCAGCGGGCGTCGTCAGTCTGGACCGCGGTGCCGGTTTCGCTCATGGTCATCTCAGTGACGAGCCTCCCTCAGCTCGACGCGCTCGCCGACGGCGAGGCGGTGGCGCTGGCGCTCGGGGAGGCCGTGGCGCTCGGCGTCGGGGTGGTGGTGACGGTCGCCGGGACGGTCGGGGTGGTCGAGGTGCTGGTGGCGGCCGCGTTGTAGATCGGCTTCACCGCGTACCCCAGGCCCCAGTCCGCCCCGCCGACCAGCACGCTGAAGAGGATGACGGTCACCACCACCACGCCGGTCATCCGCCAGAGCTCGTCCCGGGTCGGCCAGACCACCTTGCGGAGCTCGTCCCAGACGCCCCGGAAGTAGGCGAACCGGCGGCCGGACACGCGTCCGCCGCTCCCCCCGGAGGTGAATCCCGGCCTCGCCGGTGTCTTGGCCACGTCCTCTCTCGACCTCCAACGCTTGGCCGGGCCTACCCGGTCGGGCCCGACCCGAGATGGCAGGGGCGGCAAGATTCGAACTCGCGACCCTCGGTTTTGGAGACCGATGCTCTACCAACTGAGCTACGCCCCTGTGGCCGGTCAGCATAGCGGCCCGCGGGGCCGGCTTCCCACATTGCTCGACTCTCCGCGCCGAACTATTTGGTCTCGCGGTGCCGCGTGTGGGTGCGGCAGCGCGGGCAGAACTTGCGCAGCTCGATCCGGTCCGGATCGTTGCGCTTGTTCTTGACGGTGGTGTAGTTCCTCTCCTTGCAGTCGGGACACTGCAGGGTGATGATCGAAGAACCGCCTTTGGCAGTAGCCACGGTGAAGCCCCAACACAAATAAGACCTAGCCGCGCTAGGTCAAGAGGGATGATACCACAGCCCCGGGCGGGGGCAAACCGGGCGCTCGACGGCCGCTGCCCGAGCGCCGGCGGCGGCGCTCCCGCCCCCGCGCCGCCTCCGGTGGAGGCTACGGCCCCGCCCTCCCCCATCTCCCCGGTGGTCCCGCCCCGGCCGGCTCCTCCCCACCGCCCCGGCGATCCCTCCCCGCGGGCCGCCTTTCCCCCCACCCCGGTGGTCCCGCTCCCGCCCGCCGCGGGCGGAGGGCGCCCCGGGGCCGTGACCGGACGGTCACCTGGGTCACAGCCCGGCTTCCGGGCTTGACACGCTGAGCTTCACGTGCCACATACTTAGGGTGCCTGAATATCTTAGGAGTTAACGATTGGTCAAGGAGACCCAGCCCCTCGCCTCCCGTGAGGATCTGCTGCAGCGCCTGACCTCCCTCCAGCCGGCCCTCCGGCACCGGTTCCGGGCCACCATCCCGCTGGAGGCGCGGCTCCGGATGCAGGAGACCATGGAGGAGGTGACGGCCTCCCAGCTCGAGGCGCTCACGCTGCTCCACCAGGGCGGGCCCGGGCTCTCCATGCACCAGCTGGCGGTGGCGCTCTCGATCACCCCCAGCTCGGCCACCCAGCTGGTGGACCGGCTGGTGAAGCTGGGGCTGGTGGAGCGGCTCCGCGAGGAGGAGGACCGGCGCCTGGTCAGGGTGCAGCTCTCCGAGTTGGCTCGTCAGCGGTTCGAGGAGCTGATGAGGCTCCACCTCCGGGGCCTCGCCGCGGCCACCGCGCCGCTCAGCGACGGCGACCTCGAGACCCTGGTCGGCCTGCTCGCCAGGATCGCCCAGCCCGAGATCGCGGAGTGCGCGGGGTGAGGCGGCTGTACTCCGGGCTCGGCCGGTTCGACGTCCGCTTCCGCTACCTGATCGTGGTGGTCTGGCTGGTGGTGACCATCGTCTGCGTGCGCACCCTGCCGGGGCTCGGCTCGGTGGCCAAGGACACCGAGAGTGGATTCCTCCCCGCCAACTCGCCCAGCATGCACGCCGCGCAGCTGCTGGATCCCTTCGAGAATTCCAATCTCGCCACCGCCACCCTGGTGGCCTCCACCGGCGGAGCCGCCCTGAGCCCCCAGGACCAGGCCGCCTTCGCCTCCCTGCTGGCCAGGGTCAGGGCGCTCCCCAACGTGGTCACCGCCCGCTCCCTGGGGACGTCCAGCGACGGCCAGGCGGTGCAGGCGCTGGTCCAGGCCAACGTCCCCCAGTACGGGGGTGGGGCCGGGACCACCCTGGTCGACGCCATCCGCAGCGACTTCAGCCGGGTGGGGGCACCGAGCGGGTTGCAATTCCACCTGACCGGTGAGCTGGCGATAGCCACGGACAGCGACACCGCCTCCGCCCACTCCCAGAACGCTACCCAGCTGCTCTCGGTCCTCTTCATCATCGTGCTGCTGCTCTTCGCCTTCCGGGCGCTGCTGGCACCGCTCGTGACCCTGCTGCCCGCCGGGCTGGTGCTGGCCCTGGCCGGTCCGGTGATCGCGGCGGCATCCCACATCGGGGTGCAGGTCTCGGTGATCACCGAGCTGATCCTGGTGGTGCTGGTGCTCGGAGCCGGCACCGACTACGGACTCTTCCTGGTCTTCCGCGTGCGCGAGGAGATCCGGCGCGGACTCGCCCCCCGGGACGCGGTGGTGCGGGCGGTCGAGACCGTGGGCGAATCGATCACCTTCTCCGCGCTGATCGTGATCGGCGCCCTGATCAGCCTGGTGGTCGCCCAGTTCGGCTTCTACCAGGGCCTGGGACCGGCGCTCGCGATCGGGATCGCCCTGATGCTGGTCGCGGGGCTCACCCTGCTCCCTGCCCTGCTCGCGATCCTCGGCCGGGCCGTCTTCTGGCCGAGCAGCCTCCAGGTTCGCGCGGCCCCGCAGGTGGGGTTCTGGGGCGGGCTCGCAGGCCGCTTCGTCAAGCGCCCCATGGTCACCGCGGTGGCCGGCGTTGGGATCTTCGCCGCCCTCGCGCTCGGCTCCCTGGGAACCACGACCGCCGGCTTCGCCGACGAGGGCTCCGGGCCCGCGGGCAGTGACTCCGCGACCGGCCAGGCGGTGCTCAACCAGCACTTCCCCTCCGCCGGGACGATCACCTCCACCGAGGTGGTGATGCGCTTCCCCGGGTCGGTGTTCGCCGACCCCGCCACGCTGGCGACCGCCGAGCACGCCCTCGCCACGTCGCCCGGCTTCCGCAGCGTGATCGGGCCGCTCAACCCCGACGGGCCCAAGGGCCCGACGCTCACCGCGGCCCAGATCACCAGCCTGCACCAGCAGCTGGGCTGGCCGGTGAACCCGAGCGCCCTGGCCGGGATTCCCGCCGCGGAGGCGCAGGAGTACGGCGCCCTGGCGAGCTTCGTCAGCGCCGACGCCCGGACCGTCGTCTTCGCGGTGGTGCCCGCGGTGGGTCCGGCGGGCAGCGCGGCGGCGAGCGCCAACGTCCCCGCCCTGCGCGCGGACACCACCGCCGCCGCCCGCACCGCGGGCGCCGCCGACAGCGGCGTCTTCAGCCTCGACGCCTTCGCCTACGACGTCGAGAACGTCTCCCAGAACGACCTGATCCACATCATCCCGACGGTCGCGATCATCATCGCCATCCTGCTCGCGATCGTGCTGCGCAGCGGCATCGCGTCGCTCTTCCTGGTGCCCAGCGTGGTGCTCTCGTACCTGGCGGCGCTCGGACTGGTGGGCCTCGTCTTCGTCCATCTGGGAGGCCAGAGCGGGGTGCAGTTCATCATGCCCTTCCTCATGTTCGTCTTCCTGATGGCGCTGGGCTCCGATTACAACGTGCTGGTGATGACGCGGATACGCGAGGAGTCCCACCGGCTGCCCCTCCGTGACGCGGTCAGGACCGCGATCGGGGTGACCGGCACGACGGTGACCACCGCGGGCCTGGTCCTGGGCGGCACCTTCGCGGTGCTCGGCGTCGCCAGCGGCGGGTCGCCGTCCTCGGGGGAGATCCAGCAGGTCGGCTTCGGGATCGCCGCCGGCATCCTGATGGACACCTTCTTCGTCCGCACCATCATGGTGCCCGCCTTCGTCGTGCTGGTGGGGCGCTGGACCTGGTGGCCATCGCGACTCTTCGACCGGCACACCGAGCTGGTCGCAGCCGCCGAGGACGCCGCGTGAGCGCGCTGGCCCTGGCGCCCGCCGTGCCGGTCCGATCCGCCGCCGAGCGCCGGCGCCTGATGGTGGTGTTCGGCGCCCTGATGCTGGCGATGCTGATCGCCGCGCTCGACCAGACCATCGTCTCCACCGCGCTGCCCACCATCGTCGGCGACCTGGGCGGCCTCACCCAGCTCTCCTGGGTGGTCACCGCCTACATCCTCACCTCGACCATCTCCACCCCCCTCTACGGCAAGATCGGCGACCTGTACGGCCGGCAGCGGATCTTCCAGGGCGCGATCGTCATCTTCCTGGTCGGGTCGATGCTCTGCGGGCTCTCCCAGAACATGGCTGAGTTGATCGGCTTCCGCGCCCTCCAGGGAGTCGGCGCGGGCGGGCTGATGGTCGGCTCCCAGGCGATCATCGGTGACGTCGTCTCGCCCCGCGAGCGGGGCCGCTACATGGGCTACTTCGGCGCCGTCTTCGGCCTGGCCACGGTGGCCGGACCGCTGCTCGGCGGCTTCCTGGTCGATCACGCGTCGTGGCGCTGGGTCTTCTACATCAACGTCCCGATCGGGGTGGCGGCGCTGATCGCCACCGGCCTGGCGCTGCACCTCCCCCGCCAGCGCCGCGAGCACCGGATCGACTACCTGGGGGCGGCGCTGCTCGGGGCCGCGGTCACCTGCATCGTCCTGCTCACCACCTGGGGCGGGACCGAGTATCCGTGGGCCTCGCTGCAGACGCTGGGCCTGGCCGGCGCCGCCGTGGTGCTGCTGGCGGTGTTCATCCCGGTCGAACGGCGGGCACCTGAGCCGATCCTCCCCCTCCACCTCTTCCGCATCCGGGTCTTCGCGGTGACCAACGCGGCGGGTTTCATCATCGGCCTGGCGCTCTTCGGCTCGATCGTCTTCCTCCCCCAGTACCTGCAGATCGTGAAGGGCGACGGGGCCACCAACTCCGGGCTGCTGCTGGTTCCGATGATGGTGGGGCTGCTGATCACCTCGATCCTGAGCGGCCAGCTGATCAGCCGCACCGGCCGCTACAAGATCTGGCCGATCATCGGCACCGCGATCACGGTGGTGGGCCTCTTCCTCCTCTCCACCATGACCGCGACCACCCCGGCGGTGGTGACCGCCGCCTACATGGTGGTGCTGGGCCTCGGCCTCGGCGGGGTCATGCAGGTCCTGGTGGTGGTGGTGCAGAACTCGGTCACCCAGAGGGACCTGGGCACCGCCACCTCGACCGCGACCTTCTTCCGCTCCATGGGCGGCTCGATCGGGGTGCCGATCTTCGGGGCCATCTTCAGCAACGTCCTGATCGGCAAGCTGGCCCTCGACCTTCCCGCCGGCTTCCACCTGGGCGGCCTCTCGGGCGGGATCGGCAACGCCAGCCCCCAGGTCCTCGACAAGCTCCCGGCGCTGATCCACTCGGGCGTGGTCCACGCCTTCGCCCAATCCCTCGGCTCGGTGTTCCTGGCAGGGGTCCCGTTCGCGGTGATCGCCCTGGTGCTGGTCTGCCTGATCAAGGAGGTGCCGCTGCGCACCCGGGTGGCACCGGTGCTGGAACCCGTCGCGGAGCGCGAGGCCTAGCCGTGGGCGGAGTTGCAGCGCCCGACCCCGCCGTGCTGGTGACCGCCGTGCGCCGGTCGCACGACCGGCTGGCGGCGATCGTCGAGGCGCTCACCCCGGCCCAGCTGACCGGCCCCTCGTACGCGAGCGAGTGGACCGTCGCCCAGGTCCTCTCCCACGTCGGCAGCCAGGCGGAGCTCTTCCGGCTGCTCGTCGACGCCGGTCTCTCGGGGGGCGAGGCTCCGGGGCGCGAGACCATGCTGCCGATCTGGCGGCGGTGGGACGCCCTGGCGCCCGAGACCCAGGCGAGCGAGTCCGTCGCCGGCAACGAGCAGCTGGTGCGTCACCTGGAGAGCCTGGATGCCGGGCGGCTGGCGAGCCTGCACGTGCAGGCCTTCGGCCGCGACCTCGACGCCGTCGGCCTGCTCCGGTCGCGGCTCTCCGAGCACGCGATCCACACCTGGGATGTCGCGGTGATGCTGGACCCGGCCGCGACCGTCGCCCCCAACTCCGTCGCCCAGCTGATCGACTTCCTTCCCGAGATGGCTCCCCGCGTCGGCAAACCGCTGCAGCGACCCGCGGTGCTCGGGGTGACGACCTCGGATCCCGAGCGCCGCTTCGCGCTGATCGCCGGCGGCGTTGGCCTGGAGCCCTGGTCGGGCCAGCTCGCCGAGGGCAGCCTGCAGCTGCCCGCCGAGGCCCTCTTCCGGCTCGTGTACGGGCGCCTCGACCCGGCCCACACCCCGCCGCTCGAGCTCGACTCCCCCACCCTCACGCTCGCGGACCTGCGCGCCGTCTTCCCGGGTTTCTGACCCGGGCCTGACCCGGGTCGGTCGTCGGCACCCGGCGCTGCGGGCCGCGGTCGCTCAGCGGATGCTGTGGCTGTACCGGCGCACGCAGATCGGGATGACGACGATCATGATGATCGCCGCCAGGGCGATCGTGGTCGCGATGGGATGATCGAGCGACCACACCCCCGAGGGTGGAGGTCCGATGGTGTTGCCGAAGAGCTGACGGCCCGCCGTCACCACCGCCGACACCGGGTTCCAGTACGCGATCACCCGCAACCAGGGGGGCATCAGGGCCGGGTCGACGAAGACACTGGAGATGAAGCCGAGCAGGAAGGTGGGGATGCTGATGATGACGTCGGCCGCCTGGGCCCCGCCGGCGAGCAACCCCACCAGCACGCCCAGCCAGCCGATCGCGTAGCCGAACAGCTCGAAGAGCAGGAGGGCGAGCACCGCGTTGCCGAGGCCATCCTCGGGGCGCCAACCCACCGCCAGGCCGCAGACGATCATCACCACCAGGACCGGGATCCCCAGGATCAGGCTGGAGAGTGAGCGCCCGATGACGATCGCGGAGCGCGCGATCGGAAGGGTCCGAAACCGATCGACGACCCCCTCGCTCATGTCCGTGGCGACGGCGACCGCCACGTTGTTCGAGTTGAAGAGGACGGACATCGCAAAGAGGCCTGGCATCAGGTACGAGCGGTAGTTGCCGCCACCCGGGAGGCGGATGGAGCTGCCGAAGACGTAGCCGAAGAGCACCACGAAGATGACCGGGATCAGCACGCTGCCGAAGATGACGTCGGGCTGGCGCATCCCTCGGATGAGGAACCGCCGGGTCGCCGTGTAGGCGTCGAGCAGGCCGCCCAGCAGCTGCCGCTCGGTCTGCACCGCCACCCTCGCGCTCATGCTGCGCCCGCCGTGCCCGCCGCCGGCGCCACCGGATGCTGGGAGTGGTCGGTGACGGTGCTGAACACCTCGTCGAGGCTGGGGTGCTCCAGGCCGACCTCGTGGACCGGCACCCCCAGCTCGCGGAGCTGGCCCACGACCTCCTCGAGGGTGGTCAGGCCCTGGGGTGCGGGCGCACTCACCGACCGCCCGCTCACCTCCGCCTCCTCGCCGAGCAGTCGCCGCACCCTCTCCAGGATGGCGGGGTCGGCGTCGGCCAGGGTCACCCGAACGAAGGGCCTGCCAATCGAGGCCTTGAGCTGCTCCGGAGTGCCCTCCGCCACCACCAGACCGCGGTCAACGACCACGATCGTGTCGGCGAGGCGGTCGGCCTCGTCGAGGTACTGGGTGGTCAGCAGTACGGTGGTGCCGCCCGCGACCAGGCTCCGGATCGACGTCCACATCTCGGCGCGGCTGACCGGGTCCAATCCGGTGGTGGGCTCGTCCAGGAAGAGCACCTCGGGCTCGGCGATCAGGCTGGCGGCGAGGTCGAGACGTCGTCTCATCCCGCCCGAATACTGCTTGACCAGCCGCCGGGAGGCGTCGGTGAGGTCGAACTGCTCCAGCAGAGCGTGGGCTCGGCGCCGCGACGTGGCGGCTCCCAGATGGCAGAAGCGGCCGATGGTCTCCAGGTTCTCAGCCCCGGTCAGGAGCTCGTCCATGGTGGCGGTCTGGCCGGTGACACCGATCCTGGTCCGCACCTCGGGTGCCTGGTCGGTGACGTCGAAACCGGCCACCCGGGCACGACCGGCGTCGGCGGGGAGCAGGGTCGTGAGGATGCGTACCGAGGTGGTCTTGCCGGCGCCGTTGCGGCCGAGGAGCGCGCAGACGGTGCCCGCCTCCACCGCGAAGCTGACGTCCACCAGGGCGCGGGTGGACCCGAACGAGCGAGCCAGGTGCTCGGCGGTGATGGCGGGAGCGAGCACGGCGGGCGGGGCACCCGCCGGTTGGTCGAATGGGGCATGAGTGGCGGCGTCGACCGGTGCGATCACGATGGTGTCATCCTTTTGGTTCTGACTGCCATCAGAGAGTAGCTGCCAGAATCGCTGCTGTCCAGGGGGGTCCGGGTCATCGGGTTTCGGGGTATTGTCGCAACGTAGTCCAACGATATATCGTGATAGCGCGCAGATGCAACTCAAACTGCGCCCCGGGCCGGGGCTGCCCCGGGGATGACCACGGTATGATGCCGCGGGGAGCGCCGGGAAGTCTGGTCGGCATCGCTTCGATGCGCGGAGTGACGCTGACATGGGAATCAGGCCGATCCCCGAGACCCTGCTGGCTGCCGGGTTGGATGGGCGCGAATCCACGAGGCACGTGAGGGTCGCCGGTTAGGATGAATCCAGGGCTCGCATTCATCGTGTTCGCGGGTGGGGCCGCGGTCAGCCTCACCACCAGCTGGCTCCTCGTCACCCGGGTCGAGCGGCTGGGTGAACGGCTCGGGCTCTCCGAGGCACTGCTCGGGCTGCTGGCCGCGCTGGCCGCGGACCAGGCCAACATCTGGGCGGCGGTGACCGCCCTCGCCCACCAGCAGCGGTCGCTGGGCGCGGGGGTGGTCATCGGCTCGAACATCTTCAACCTGGCCGCGCTGCTCGGCCTCGGAGCGGTGGTCGCGGGTCGCATCGGCCTGCACCGCAAGGTCGTGGTCCTGAGCGGCACGGTCGCGCTGTGGGTGGCGATCGTCTGCTTCGCGACCGTGATGGGGATCGTCGATTCCGCCCTCGGATTGGGCCTGGTGCTCGCCGTGCTGGCGCCCTACGTGGCCGTGCTGGCACTGCGGCGGTCGCAGCGCCGCCATCTGCCCCTCCCGCGACGCTGGGCGACCTGGGTGGCCTCGGCGGTCGACGAGGAGGAGCTCGAGCTGGAGGCCGCCATCCGTCCCCGGCGGGGGAACGTCTGGGACCTGGTGGTGGCGATACCGACGCTGCTCGTCGTGATCGCCGCCACCGTGGCGATGGAGCGCGGTGGGTCGGCGCTGGGACAGCACTTCGCCGTCCCCGCGGTGGTGACCGGGGGGCTGGTCCTGGCGGCTGTGACCAGCCTGCCGCCGGCGGTGGCGGCGGTTCACCTCGCGGCCAGGGGACGGGGAGCCGCGGCGCTCAGCACCGCGTTCACCAGCAATGCCCTCAACGTGGCCGCCGGCCTGCTGATCCCCACCCTCTTCATCCAGCTGGGCAAGCCCTCGGGCCAGGCGCTTCTCGTCGCCGCCTGGTATGTGGGCCTCACCTACGTGACCTTGGCTCTCGCCTACACGGGACGGGGTCTCCGGCGATGGGCCGGCTGGGTCATCATCGCCGGCTACGCGGCCTTCGTGGTGGCGGTGCTGGCGGTCTCGTGAGCCGGGCCCGGTCGGTGCGCGGATCACCCGGCACGCGGAGACAGCCATCCGCATGACGATCAGGGACCCGGGGACGGTTGGCGGTGCCGGCGACGTCGACCACGTGCCCGATCGACCGCTCGAAGCCGCCGCCGGCACGCCACCCCGGCTCGCGGTCAGGAGGGGAGATCCACCGAGGTCGCGAGCCTCTCGACCCCGTCCAGGATGCGCGCCAGGCCGTAGTTGAACTCGGCGTCGGGATCAGAGCCGTCATCGAAGGCACCCGAGGCGATGACCCGGTGGACCGCCGGGAAGCGCGCGGGGTCGGTGAGCCGGCGGAGCAGCGCTCCGTACGCAAAGGCGGGCTCCGCGGCCGCCCCGGCGACGATGTCGGCGGTCAGCGTGGCCTCGTTGCGGACGAAGCCGCTGACCAGGAGGATCGTCGACACCTTGTCGTGCTCGGAGAGCGGGGTGGCGGCGAGGACGCGGAGGCCGGCCTCCAACCAGGCCACGTTGTTCGGCCCGAGCGGGGGTCCGCTGATCGGCACCCGCAGCGCCCAGGGGTGGCGCCGGTAGGCGGCGCGGACCCCGACCGCCCAGCGGGCGATGCCGGCACGCCAGCCGTCCTCGGGCGGGCCCAGGTCCGGAGGCAGGCCGATGGCGGCATCGACCATCAGGGTCAGCAGCTCGTCCTTGGCGGCGACGTACCGGTAGAGGGACATGGTGGCGACGCCCAGCTCGGCAGCCACCCGCCCCATGGAGAGCGCGCCCAGGCCGTCGGTGTGAGCCACCTTGATGCCGGCGGCGACCACGCGCTCGAGGGTCAGCCCGGGCTTGGGACCGCGACGCGGGCGCCCGCGCAACCCCCAGGCCAGCTCGATGCTGGGCGGCAGATCCGGCGTGCCCTCCTCGATCGACACCGTCATCGACACCGTTCGCCCCGGCCCGGGCGCTTGACACGCGGAACTACTGCGTATATGCTACGCACTATAGCGTATGTCATACGGATATTCTACTCGAGGAGCTCTGCCCGTGAGCGATCACCCGGCCATCGAGGCCACCGGCCTGACCAAGTCGTACGGCGGGACGCGGGTCCTGGACGGGGTCGACCTCCGGGTACCCACCGGATCGGTGCTGGCCCTGCTCGGGCCCAACGGGGCCGGGAAGACGACGACGGTCCGGATTCTCGCGACGCTGACCCGGCCCGACCGCGGGACGGCGCGCGTGGCCGGCCACGACATCCTCACCCAGCGCCACGAGGTGCGCCGGAGGATCAGCCTCACCGGTCAGTCGGTCGCCATCGACGAGCTCCAGACCGGCGCCGAGAACCTCGCCATGATCGGCTGCCTGCGGGGCCTCTCGAGCCACGTCGCTCGCACGCGCGCGGCGGACCTGCTCGACCGCTTCGAGCTGGCAGATGCGGCTGGGCGGCGGGTGGCCGCCTACTCGGGCGGCATGCGGCGGCGCCTCGACCTCGCCGCGGGATTGGTGACCCTGCCGGAGGTCATCTTCCTCGACGAGCCCACGGCCGGACTCGACCCGCTGAGCCGGCGTCCGGTGTGGCGGATGGTCAAGGAGCTCGCCGCATCCGGGGCGACCGTCCTGCTCACCACCCAGCAACTGGAGGAGGCCGACCACCTCGCCGACCGGATCGCGGTGCTCGACCGCGGTCGGGTCGTCGCCCTCGGCACCGCGGGTGAGCTCAAGCGCCAGGTGGCCTCCGAGCGGCTCCAGCTCGAGCTGGCCGACGCAGGCAGCTTCGATCAGGCGGTGGGCCGGCTCGGCGACCGCGCGATCCACGCCGACCGGTCACGGCTCTCGGTCGCCGTCGCCGTCGAGGGCCACGCCGCCGAGGTCCGAGGCCTGCTCGACGAGATCGACCCGCAGCAGACCAGGGTCTCCCGCTTCGCACTCCACGGGGCCAGCCTGGACGACGTCTTCGAGGCCCTCACCGGGCCGGGCGCCGGCCGGCGCGAGTTGGAGACCGCCGATGTCTGATCAGCTCCTGGCCGGCACCCTCCCCGCCGCCCCAACCCCCCGCCGGCGTGGCCCCTGGCCAGCCGGTCGGGCGATGATCACCCGATCGCTGCGCATCTCCTCGCGCGAGGTGGACGGGCTGATCATCTCGATCGCGCTCCCCGTGATGCTGATGCTCATGTTCGTCTACCTCTTCGGAGGCGCCATCCAGCCCGGCGGCGGGTATGTGGACTACGTGGTCCCCGGGGTGCTGCTGGTCTGCGTGGGCTTCGGTGTCGGCGCCACCGCCGTGAGCGTGGCCCAGGACCTCACGACGGGGATCATCGACCGCTTCCGGTCGCTGGACGTCGGCGGTCCGGCGCTCGCCACCGGCCACGTCGTCGCCAGCGTGGCCCGCAACCTGGTCGCCACCACCCTGGTCTTCGGGGTCGCCTTCGCCATCGGCTACCGCTCCCCGGCGGGACCGGTGGGATGGCTCGAGGCGATGGCGATCCTGGTGCTCTTCATCGTCGCCCTCTCGTGGCTGACCGCGGCCGTCGGGATGCTGGCCCGCTCTGCGCAGGCCGCCTCCGGGGTGACCTTCTTCGTGAGCTTCCTCGCCTACCCGAGCAGCGCCTTCGTCCCCATCCGCACCATGCCGTCGTGGCTGCGCGGCTTCGCCGAGCACCAGCCGGTCACCCAGGTTGTCGACAGCATCCGCAGCCTCCTGGGAGGCACCCCGGTGGGCGCCAGCGCGTGGCGTGCCGTGGTCTGGAGCCTGGGGATCATGGTCGCCTCGGTCCTCCTCGCCGATCTCCTCTTCCAGCGCCGGACCCGATAGAGGGGGCCTCGGCGGCCCGCTCGCGCGCCTGGCTGCGGGCTCGGCCCCGGTGCCCGCGGGGAGACGCCTCAGGGTGACGGCGACGCGCCGCCGATGCGCGGCAGCACCGAGGTCCAGTCGCGGCCGCCGTCGACGGTCTGGACGAGGTAGGTGGGGCCGCTGGCGTTCTGACCGAGGTCGTCGGCGGCCCAGCCCTCGGTGGGGGTCAGGAAGTCGAGGCTGAGGCCCTCGTACGGAAAGGCGTTGACGTGGGTCCAGCTGCTCCCGCCGTCGGTGGTGGCGTAGAGGTCAGGGGCACTCCCGACCCCGTCCTCGTCGGTGACCAGCCAGCCGTGCTGCGCGTCGAGGAAGTCCTCGGTGGCGGCCTGGCCGTCGGTCGTCGACTGCAGGCGCCACGAGACCCCACCGTCGGAGGTGGCGAAGAGGCTGGTGGTGATCCCGGACTCGCTGTCGTTCTCGGTGAGCACGGTCCCGTCCCCTCCCGCGACGAAGATGGGCGAGAAGGAGGTCTCCTCGAGGGCACCGGCCGGCACCGGGGAGAGGGTGGCGACGATCCAGGTCGCGCCCCCGTCATGGGTGACGTAGAAGGGGGGCGTCCCGCTCAGGCAGGTGCCGGTCATCCAGCCCGTGGAGACGCTGACGAACGCCGCCGTCAGGGCCGCGCAGCCCTCCGGGATCACGCCGGGGGTGGCCGGGGCGCCGGCGCTGGTGGCCGCGACCTCGGTCCAGCGGGCGCCGCCGTCCACGGTCCGGTAGAGGGCGCTGCCCGCAACCCCCGAGGCGGCCTCGATCTGCGAGTACCAGCCGTGCTCGGCGTCGACGAAGTCCAGCACGCCGGCTCCGATGGAGCGGTTGAAGCCCTGCACGCTCAGGGCGCCCTCGCGATCCCAGGTCGCCCCGCCGTCCTGGGTGGACCACGCCTGAAGGGTGGCCTGGGCTCCGGCACCCGCCGGAACCGTCAGCGCCCTGGCCAGGTCGGCGCCGAGGTAGGCCACCGCGAGGGGCGGATCGGCCGTCGGCGGCGAGGCCACCGCCCAGCGGTCCACCCCCGCCGTGGTGTGGAGGATCGCGCCATCGTTCAACCGCTGGGCCCACCCCGTGGTCGGGGAGTACATCTGCAGGTGTCCGATCGCGTCGGCGGGCAGCAGCGGCGCGATCGCCGGAGGGGTGACCGGTGGCACCGGATGGCTCTGCCCGATCAGGCCGACGGCGGCGGACGCTCCGCCCACCACCACCGCCAGGCCCAGGACGGCCAGCAGGGTGGTGCGGCGGCCCCCCGAGGCTGGAGCCCGCCCCCGGGCGGCGCCCTGCCGCGGGGATGCGTCCCCCGGCGGCTCCGCCCCGGATGGTGCGGTGATGAGATGGGCGCCACCGCTCCCGGCGTCGCCGTTCAGCCCCGGCGATGCCCACCCCGCGCCGGAGACACCCGCGCCCCGCCCCCGCAGGAGGCGCCGGGCGGGGTGCCGGGCGTCGTCATCCTGCGCCGGCCGGTCGGGCCGGTCCTCGGGATCCGGCTGCGGCCGCGCGGAGAGAGGCTCGCCCAGTCGCTCGGACCCCACCCCGTCACCCCCGGTCACGGCTCCATCATCCGACCTCGCCACGGATTCGCAAGCCGGCCAGTTCAGTGAGAGCCGCAGCCGGCCCCGGCGCGGCGATGCGCGAGCTCCGCCGGGCGCTCCGCTCCCGCGATCAGAGGCCGGCGAGCCGCCGTTCCAGGAAACGCCGCTCCAGGCGGCCCGAGGTCAGCTCCAGGGCGCGCCGGTAGGCGCTGCGCGCCTCGTCCAGCCTCCCCAACCGGCGGAGCAGCTCGGCCCGGGTCGAGTGGAGGTAGCGGTACTCGGGAAGATCCAGTCCCTCGACGATCTCGAGAGCAGCCTCCGGGCTCCCGGCCTCGGCGATCGCCACCGCACGGTTCAGCTGAACCACCGGCGAACCGCTCAGCTCGACAAGGTCCGCGTACAGAGCGGCAACCCGCAGCCAGTCGATGGGATCCCGGGTCTGGAGCGCGGCGATCTCAGCATGCAGCGTGTACGGGCCGCCGCCCTGAGCCCGGGCGTCCCGCAGGGATCGGAGACCCTCGTCAAGCATCGCGCCGTCCCAGAGAGAACGGTCCTGATCGGGCAGCAGGACGAGGTCCTCCCCCCGGAACCGCGCGCCGCGCCGCGCTTCCTGGAGGAGCATGAGCCCAAGCAACCCGCGCACCTCCGGCTCCTCGGGGAGGAGCTCGCCCAGCACCCGGCAGAGCCGGATCGCTTCCGATGCCAGCTCGCCGTGCCCGCCGTAGCCCTCGTTGTAGATCAGGTAGATGACCCCGAGCACCGCGGCCAGCCGCTCCGGGAGCACGTCACCGGCGGGTTGGGCGAAGGGGATCCCGGCGGACCTGATCTTTGCCCGAGCCCGGGACAGCCGGCGCTTCATGGTCTCGTCGGGCACCAGGAACGCCCGGGCGATCTCCTGGTTGCTCAACCCTCCCAGGGCGCGCAGGGTGAGCGCGACCTGCGCGTCCAGGGCCAGCGCCGGATGGCAGCACATGAAGATCAGCTTGAGACGATCATCGGGAACGGGACCGCCGTCCACGTCATCCTCACGTGTTGGTTCATGAGCGAGAAGCTGCAGCTTGCCGGCCAGGGTGCGCTGGCGCCGGATGCGGTCGATCGCCCGGTTGCGCGCCGTCCTCAGCAACCACCCCATGGCGTTGAGCGGCTCGCCCTCGCGGGGCCAGAGCTCGGCGGCCACCGCGAAGGCATCGGCGGCCGCCTCCTCGGCCAGATCGACGTCGCCGAGGTAGCCGACCAGGGACGCGACCAGCCGGCCCCAGTTCTCGCGAAAAGCGTCCTCGATCAGCCCGGCCGCCCCATCACCGGGCGGATCTCCACCGCGCCACCCTCCTGACGGGCCGCCGGAATGCGGCCGGCCAGCTCGATCGCCGCGTCGAGATCGTCAGCCTCGAACAGGAAGATCCCTCCGAACACCTCCTTCGTGTCGGCAAACGGCCCGTCGGTGACCAGTCGCTTGCCGGCCTGGAGGCGCACCGTCGTCGTCATCTCGGCAGGCTCCAGCTGCACACCATCCCGGACCCTGGTATCCCGGCGGATCGCCATGTACTCAGCTGTGATGGCGTGGCGCTCGGCGTCGGACAGCCCCTCGCCGGCCCCCGGCCCCGGGTAGATCAACAGGGCGTACTGCATGTCCCTTCTCCTCGTCGGTGTGGCTCCGTGGGGGAGCTGGCTCTCCATCCCTCCGACGAACAGAGTCTGCGGGAGGGACGCCCGCATCGGGCATGGAGAGCAGCGACCGCGCAGACCGCGTGGGTTGGCTGTTCAGGTTTGGACGGGGCGGTGGGACCGTCGAAGGGCGGCTCCCCCGCCGTGAGCAGAGGTCAGAGGGAGGCGCCGACCGGCACGGCCTGCGCGGGGATGCTGGGGGCGGGAATCTGACCCGCGATCTGCCCCGTGGTGACGTTGAGACGGTTCCAGGCATTGATGCCGGCGATGTCGATGACGAGACGGGCCAGCGCCGGCTCGTCGTAATGGCGAGCCGCCTCGACGAAGATGTCGTCGGGCACCGGATCCGGTCGATCGCTGATCCGGGTGGCCGCCTCAGCCAGGGCCAGGGCGGCACGCTCCGCGTCGCTGAAGACGGACAAGTCGCGCCAGGCGGCGACGGCGAAGAGACGTGCGTCGCTCTCGCCGGCCTGCTTGAGACCCTGGCTGTGCATCTCGACGCATACCGAGCAGCCGTTGATCTGGCTGACCCGGAGGTTGACCAGCTCGAGCGTCGTGCGCGGCAGGCCGGGGTGGGTGGCCGTCTCGGAGAAGGCCATCAGGGCCTGCAGGGCTCCGGGAACGGTGAGGACGGGGTTGTCGATCCGAGGTCGCTTCATCGTGGTTCTCCATGTGCGGGTGAGGGGATGTCCAGACGACGAATGGGGGACACGGACGGGGACACCCCACCTCGCCTCGGGCCGGCCCAGGACCCTCCGGCGCCGAACCCACCTCCCGGTCGGGCTCGGCACCCGGACCCACGGCGATGCCGCACCGCAGGGCCTCCATCTCCACGGTGCCCGGCCCTCGGCGACCGATGAGCCGGGGCGGCCCGTCGCTGGCCCTTCATCGCGCAGCTGATGCGCTCGAGCGCCGAGCTGCGCGGTGCAGGTCGTCTCGCCGACCGCGGTGCCGAGCGCGTCGACAGCGGTCCGTCTGGGATCGCCCCGGGCGTGGAGCGAGTGGGACAGAGGTACCGGAGCCAGTGTCGCCCGGGAGCCGGAGCCGGGTCGCCGGACGGGACACACGACCGGGAGTCACAGTGGGACAGACCTACCGGACTCTCACACCCCAAGGCAATTCGCCGTGGAGCCCAAGGTGGGAATCGAACCCACGACCTACGCCTTACCAAGGCGTTGCTCTACCTCTGAGCCACTTGGGCCGGGCGACCGAACCGGGAGGAGATGGTACCCGATGCCGGTCACGGATCAGGAGTGCGGCATCATGAGGCTGCCGCAGACGGGCAGGAGGTGGAGCATGGGCGAGAGGGAGATCACGGTTCGCACGCCGGACGGGGAGATGACGGCCTTCGTGACCCATCCCGCGGGAGGCGGGCCGCTCCCGGTGGCGGTCCTCTACATGGACGGGGTCGGCTACCGGGAGCAGATCCAGGAGAATGCCCGGCGGTTCGCCGCCGGCGGCTACTGCTGCGTGGCTCCCGACCTCTTCTATCGCGGCGGGCCACGGCTGAGCTTCGACCTGAGCCGGCTGACCGCCCAGGGCTTCGGCGGCCCCGAGGCGGAGCGGATGATGAGCCTGGTCCGCAGCCTCACCCCGGAGAGGGTCATCTCCGACACCGAGGCGCTGCTCCAGGCGATCGCCACGGACCCTGCGGTGCGCCCCGGGCCGAAGGTCTGCGTGGGCTACTGCATGGGTGCCCGTTTCGCCCTCCACGCCGCCGCCGCGCTCTCCGACCAGTTCGTCGCCGCTGCCTGCATCCATCCCGGCGCTCTGGTCACCGACCAGCCGGACTCCCCCCATCACGATCTCGACGCGGTCCGGGGCGAGCTCTACGTCGCCTTCGCCGAGAACGACCGCTCCGCGACCCCGGAGGTCGTCGAGCGGTTTCGCGGCGAGATGGAGCGGCGCGGCATCCGCGGGGTGGTCGAGAGGGTGCCCGGCACCGCGCACGGGTATGCGATGGCGGATCTCGCCGTCTACGATCGCGCCGCGTCGGAGCGACATTTCGAGCGCACCCTCGAGCTCTGGGGCCGCAACGTCTCCGCTCAGCCCGTGGGGGCCTGACGGCCCTCCGACCGCGCGCCCGGGGCGCCGCCGCGAGCGCGCCAATTAGTTCGCCCTCGATAAAAGGTGCGCCATGTGCGTACAATCGTTGGTGTGGAGAGCCCCACCCCACCGAGGGATGAGTCTGCCGACGGCACCCAGCGAGCCCTGACCGCGCTCGTCCAGCTCCTTGCCAGCCTGGAGGCGCTCGATCTGCGGCGCTTCGGCGACCTCGGGCTGACCCTGAGCCAGCTCCGGGTCCTCCACCTCCTGCGTGACCACCCGGCCAGCTGCGGCCAGCTCGCCGAGCATCTCGGGATCACCGCCTCGACGGCCACCGCCCTGATCGACCGGCTGGTTCGCCGGGGCCTGCTCGAGCGGCGGCCGCGCCCGGGGGACCGGCGGGTCACCGACCTCGCCCTCTCCGAGGCCGCCCGGAGCCTGCTTCCCGAGGCGGCGGCGCGCAAGGGCGGGGAGATCCGGGCCGCCGTCGAGGAGCTGACCCCCGCCGACCGCGAGCAGCTCGCGGCGCTGCTCGACCGCATCACCCGCCGGCTCGAGTTCGGCCGAGGCCCAGATCGCCGGGCGCGAGGAGGGTGTCGAGCACGAGTCCGACCCCGCCGATGGCGAGGCTCGCGAGGTGGTGGGGGTGGCGCGATGAGCGTGGTGAGCATCCGCGACCGGCTGCCCGGCGGCGGCCGGCGCCCGGGCGAGCGGCCGGCGGGGCCCCACTACAAGTGGGTCGCGCTCTCCAACACCACCCTGGGCATCTCGATGGCGACGATCAACTCGTCGATCGTGCTCATCGCCCTTCCCGACATCTTCCGGGGCATCCACCTCAACCCGCTGGCCCCGGGCAACACCCCGCTCTTCCTCTGGATGCTGATGGGCTACATGGTGGTCACCGCGGTGCTGGTGGTCACCCTGGGGCGCATCGGCGACATCTACGGCCGGGTGCGCATGTACAACCTGGGCTTCCTGGTCTTCACCCTCTTCTCGATCCTGCTGTCGCTGACCTGGATGAGCGGCCCGGCCGGGGCCCTCTACATGATCGTGATGCGGATCCTCCAGGGCGTCGGCGGGGCGATGCTGCTGGCCAACTCCAGCGCCATCCTCACCGACGCCTTCCCCCCGCACCAGCGGGGCATGGCCCTCGGGACCAACATGGTGGCCGCGATCGCGGGGTCGTTCATCGGCCTGGTGCTGGGCGGGGTGCTGGGCCCGATCGCCTGGCAGCTGGTCTTCCTGGTCTCGGTCCCGGTCGGCCTCTTCGGCACCGTCTGGGCCTTCCTGATGCTGCGCGACAACGGGCTCCGCCGTCCGGCCCGGATCGACTGGTGGGGCAACCTCATCTTCGCGGTGGGGCTGGTGGCGCTGCTGGTGGGCATCACCTACGGCATCCTCCCGTACGGGACCGCGAGCATGGGCTGGGGCAGCCCGCTGGTGCTCACCGCGATGCTGGGCGGGGTTGCCTGCCTGGCGCTGTTCGCCTACGTCGAGACCAGGGTGGCGGCGCCGATGTTCCACATCGGACTGTTCCGCATCCGCGCCTTCGCGGCGGGCAACCTGGCGACCCTCCTCTCCTCCCTCGCACGCGGCGGCCTGATGTTCATCCTGATCATCTGGTTGCAGGGAATCTGGTTGCCCCAGCACGGCTTCAGCTTCGAGGAGACCCCGCTCTGGGCGGGCATCTACATGCTGCCGATGACCGCCGGCTTCCTGATCGCCGGGCCGCTCGCCGGCATCCTCTCCGACCGTTACGGATCGCGCCTCTTCGCCACCCTGGGGGTGGCGGCGTCGGCGGTGATCTTCGCCGTCTTCCAGCTGCTGCCGGCCAACTTCAACTACGGATGGTTCGCGCTGCTGCTCGGCCTCTACGGGCTCTCCAGCGGCCTCTTCGCCTCCCCCAACCAGGCCGGGATCATGAACAGCCTGCCCCCCGACGAGCGGGGCGCCGGAGCCGGCATGGCGGCCACCTTCCAGAACTCGGCGATGGTGCTCTCGATCGGCATCTTCTTCACCCTCATCATCCTCGGGCTCTCCTCCAGCCTCCCGGTCACCCTGTACCACGGCCTGGTCACCCAGGGGGTGCCCGTGGGCACGGCCACCCGGATCTCCCACCTGCCGGCGGTGGGCAGCCTGTTCGCCTCGTTCCTCGGCTACAACCCGATGGCCTCCCTGCTCGGTCCGGTCCTCCCCACCCTGAGCCATGCCCAGCAGGCGTACCTCACCGGCCGTGCCTTCTTCCCCCACCTCATCTCCGGTCCCTTCATGGACGGGCTGAGGGCGGCCTTCGACTTCGCCATCGCCGCCTGCGTGCTGGCGGCGGTCGCCAGCCTGCTCCGGGGCGGCCGGTACATCCATGACGAGATCCAGGCCACCGAGCAGGCTCGCGTGGCCGTGGGCGGCGCACCGGTGCCGGCAGCGGTCGAGGACCGCGAGGAGGCCACGGCGGCGGCCCGCCGATCGTCCGGCTGACGGTCGGAGAGGGGACCCGTTTCAGACTGCCGGCGATCCCGCCGTGGGGCTGAGGCCGCTCTCGCTCAGACCCGCGAGCCCGCCACCGGCTGTGCCTCCCGGCTCGGGCGTGGGCGGCCGGCCAGGAAGGCTCCCACCCGGTCGACCGCCGTGCGCAGGTTGGCCTGGCTGTTGGCGTAGCTGAAGCGGAGATATCCCTTGCCCCAGCTGCCGAAGGCGGTTCCCGAGAGCGCCGCGACGCCGGCCTCCTCGATCAGCCCCCGCTGGAGGTCACGCTCCTCCCAGCCCGTCCCCTCGATGTTGGGGAAGACATAGAAGGTGGCCGACGGCCGGTGGCAGCGGATCCCGGGGATGGCGTTGAGACCGTCCACGATCAGGTCACGGCGCTGGGAGAACTCGGCGACCATGGCCGCGACGGCGGCATCCGACTCGGCGACTCGAAGGCCTCGATCGCCGCCAGCTGGGTGAAGGCGGCCGCGCACGAGGAGGTGTTGATCATCAGCGTGTCCATCCGCCGGGCCAGCTCGACCGGCATGGCGCCGAAGCCGAGCCGCCACCCGCACATCGCCCAGGTCTTGGAGAGGCCATCCATGAGCACGCACCGCTCGGCCATCCCGTCGATCCCGTACAGGGAGACGTGGGCGCCGTCGTACACGATCCGCGAGTAGATCTCGTCGCTCACGACGAAGAGGTCGCGTTCCTCGGCCAGCGCAGCGATCGCCTCGCAGTCCTCCCGGGTCAGCACCCCCCCGGTCGGGTTGGCCGGGCTGTTGACCACCAGGACGCGGGTGCGCTCGGTCACCAGGGAGCGCAGCTCCTCGACGTCCAGGCGGAACTGGTTGGCCTCGCGGATCGGCACCGAGACCGGCTTGGCGCCCACGAAGCTGACCAGGGAGCTGTAGATGGGATAGCCGGGGTCGGGGACCAGCACCTCGTCGCCGGGTTCGACCAGGGCGAGGAGGAGGAAGTGGAGGATGTTCTTGCTCCCCGGAACCAGCACGATCTGCTCGGGGCGGGTCGGGCTCCCGGTCTGGCGGGTGACGTGGCGGGCGGTCGCCTCGCGCACCTCCCGGATGCCGCTGGCGGGCGTGTAATGGGTCGCCCCGCCGTGCATGGCCCGGACGGCGGCCTCGATGATGTTCTCGGGGGTGGAGAAATCGGGCTCGCCGATCTCCAGGTGGACCATCTCCCGTCCCTCGGCCTCGAGCTGGCGGGCGCGGGCCAGCACCTCGAACGCCGACTCGGTCCCCAACCTCGACATCCGCTCCGCGAATCTCATCTCCGGCATCTCGTCATCTCCAGGTGAACGGATCCATCGGGGCACGCCCCAGCCGCCCGGCCGGCGCGCGCCGCTCATCTTTCGGCATGGCCATGATCAGCGACCGAGCACCGACTCGAGATCATCCCTGAGCGCACCCAGCCGCTGCGAGCGCTCGCCGGCGAACCGCCTGATCGCCTCCAGGATGTGACCCGAGTCGAGATGGGCTTCCTCGATGACCTCCTCGACGGTCCCACCGGTCCGCCAGCGGTCGTCCCAGTCGGCGGAGAGCGAGTACTCGCGCACCCGGGGACCGCCGGCCCAGTCGCGCATCAGGGCGAAGGCGCCGTTGGTGATCACCATGGCGTCCAGCCGGTCGGCGGGGCCGACGACGCTCTCCCGGTACCCCCGGTCCTGGGTCGCGAACAGCTGCGGGCTGATCGCGGCCACCACCTTGACGTTGAGCTCCAGCCGGTCCAGGTCGGGCAGCACCCTGAGCAGGTTGTGGGTCGCCATGGTCCCCCGGACGTAGACGGTGCCCGCCTTGGGCGGGCCGTCCCGGAAGGGGCGGAGGACGTAGGCGCCCCGGGCCGCCGCCAGGTGCGACGGGCATCCCCAGCGCGACCCGGTCCGGGATCTCGATCGGCCGGCCGGGTCAGGTGCAGGGCCACGATCGGCACCTGGGTCGAGAAGGCGGCGCCGAGCACCACCGGCACCTCGTTGTACTCCCAGGGGTGCAGGTCGATGACCTGCCCTTCGGGGAAGAGCTGGGTGACCCCGGTCTCGAAGATGCCGAAGTGGGTGCGCGAGTCCTCGGCGGTCTCGGGGCCCGAGTGGCCGGCGATCCAGAGCAGCCTCCCCACCCTCAGCTCGCAGTCCTGGGCGAGCTGGCTGAAGAGGCGCATCGGGCCGTACTTGAGGTAGGAGAACGACCCGTAGGTCGAGCACGCTCCCCAGAAGCCGTCGAAGGCGGTGAACGGGTCGGCGGCGAGGTTGACCGACGCCATGCCGGCCAGCATGCCGGCGTTGGTGAACTCGGTGATCTCGGTCGGCAGCAGCGCGCCACGCGGGTTGGAGTCCCGCTCGTACCAGCCGAACCCCGGCAGCTCACCGGAGGCCTGGCCGAATCCGGCGATGTTCGTGGACTCGGCCAGGTCGGCGGAGGCGGCGATGAAGAGGGGACGCCCGTAGTCCCGGCGGGCGACCGCATTGACGTAGGCGCCCCAGGCCCCCAGGCCGGCGCGGTTCGGGGCCTGCTCCCCGGGCCGCTTCCACATCGCCGCCGGGTAGGACTGGACGTCGAAGAGCCTCCGGTCGGTGAAGACCCCGGCGGTCGCACCGTCCAGGCGCAGGCCGGCGATCTGGTCCGGGACGCTCTCGGCGATGCGCCAGGAGGCGGTCGGAGAGCCAGCCGACCAGGTCGTCGTCCCGGCGCAGCACATCCAGCGCGACGCGCAGGTTGGCCTCGGCCTGTCCGCGCAGGTCGGCAGCGTCCGCGGGCGCCGGGGCGTCGACGCCCTGGTACTCCACCCCATACCGCGCCATGAACTGGTGGCGGGTCGCCCAGAACTCCGCGCAGTTCATCGGCCACGGATTGCCGTGGCTGGCGGCGTCCTGCTTGCCGTACCCGCGCCCCTTGCGGGTTTTGAACCACGCCATGCTGGGGACCCCGTCCGGGTTGTCGCCGCAGGCGGCCTCCAGAACGGCGCGGGTCACCGGATCCCACTCCGAGCCCCGTTCGGTCCCGGTGACCCTCCAGCCGTAGGGGGCGAACCAGTCGACCGGGGCACCCGCCACCACGCTCGAGGCGGGGCGGGGATCGATGCCGAAGTCGTTCCAGTCGACCAGGAAGACGAGGTTGCCGAGCCCGAGCCCCCAGGCGGAGGTCTTGGTCTCGTGGGCGGCACCCGGGGTCAGCCCCCCCTCCCCCTCGACCACGAAGACCTTCACCTCCCCGGCGCCGGCCAGCTTGAGGGCGAGGGCCTCGCCGGCGGCGGGCGGCATGCCATGGCCCGACGGCCCGGTGTTGAACTTGAGGAAGAGCGTTCGCCCCGCCATCTCCGCGTGTCCGGGCAGCCCACCTCGGCGCCGCAGCTCGAGCAGCCACTCCCAGGTCAGGGCGTGGCGGCCGCCGGCGGGAAACGCGAAACGGGGGTCACCGGTCCGCTCGTGCCGCGCCCGCAGGCCCTCGTTGAGCACCGCCAGGGTGGAGTAGACGAGGGGCACGGTGTGCCCGGCGGAGAGCACGAAGCGATCCGCGAACCGCAGCCACGGCTGCCGGATGTCCCACCGCATCGCTCCGGAGAGCAGCAGGGAGAGCAGGAGGTGGACCTTCGACCGTGAGCCGCCCGGGTGACCGCTCTGGCGGTAGTTCAGAGAGAGGTCGATGCATTCGTCGACGATGTCCTTGAGGACCTCGTAGCGAGCGAAGTCGGACGCGGCCAGGGCGTGCAGCCGATCCACCTCGGCTCCCGATCCCGCCGCGCTGCGGGCCGCCGCCAGGTCTGGTGTGGTGGTCATGGGGACCTCCCGTTGCGGGCTCTCCCGCTCATCGGCCCATCCGGGCCCCGGTGAGACTAGTCTGAGCGGGTACCGCCCCGGGTGGGCCGGCCCGGCGCCGTTCCGCGACCCCCCACCGGGGCCTGCGTTGGGGAGAGCAGGACCGCGGCCTCGCCGAGCAGGCCGGTCAGCCTCCCGGCGGCACCAGGCGGGAGCGCCGGGTCGGGGGCCGCCGCCGGGTGGCGGCAACCCCCTCGGGTACTCGGGGAGATACCAGGCTCACGGCTCCATCAGGCGAAGGGTCGCCTCGCTGCTCGGGTCAGAAGCGCACCGGACGGCAGAACGCCGACTTCCCCGCGTAGCTGGCGACCGCGCCGAGCTGCTCCTCGATTCGCATGAGCTGGTTGTACTTCTCCACACGCTCACCCCGGCAGGGTGCACCGGTCTTGAGGTGGCCGGTGTCCAGCGCCACCGTCATGTCGGCGATGAAGCTGTCGACGGTCTCGCCCGAACGGTGGGAGACGAAGGCGCCCCAGCCGTGGAACTGGGCCAGCCGGGTGGCGGCGATGGTCTCGGTGAGGGTGCCGATCTGGTTGAGCTTGATCAGGGCCGAGTTGGCGATGTCCTCCTCGATACCCCGGGCGATGATGGCCGGGTTGGTGCAGAAGATGTCGTCGCCCACCAGCTCGATGGTCGCGCCGAGCTTGCGATTGAGGACCTTCCACCCGTCCCAGTCGCCCTCGGCCAGGCCGTCCTCCAGAAGGCAGATCGGATAGTCCGCCACCATCAACTCGTAGTAGCCCACCATCTCCTCGCTGCTGAGCTGGCGGCCCTCGGTCTTCAGGTCGTACTTCCCGTCGCGGAAGAACTCACTCGAGGCGGGGTCCATGGCGATGCCCACGTCGGCCCCGGGCCGGAGTCCCGCCTTCTCGATCGCCGCAACAATCAGGTCGAGGGGCTCACGATTGGACTTCACATGGGGTGCGAAGCCCCCCTCGTCGCCGACGCCCACGGTCAGCCCCTTCTCGACCAGGATGCCCTGCAGCACGCGATAGACCTCGCTGCTCCAGCGGACCGCCTCGCGGAAGTCCGCAGCGCCGTAGGCGCCGATCATGTACTCCTGGATGTCCGCGCCCTGGTGGTGGGCGTGAACGCCGCCATTCAGGATGTTCATCATCGGCACCGGCAGGCGGGTCGCCCCGGGACCGCCGAGGTACTGGTACAGGGGACGGCCGCTGGCCTCGGCGGAGGCGCGTGCACAGGCCATCGACACGCCGAGGATGGCGTTGGCTCCGAGGCGGCCCTTGTTGGGCGTCCCGTCCAGGGCGATCATCGCGGCGTCGACCTTCGCCTGGGCGCTCGCGTCCATGCCGAGGAGCCCGGGAGCGATGGTCTCCTCGACCGCGGCGACGGCTCGGAGGACTCCCTTGCCACCGAAGCGCTTCCGATCTCCGTCGCGAAGCTCCACCGCCTCGCGAACTCCCGGTGGACGCTCCGGACGGGACGCCGGCGCGAGCGCTGACCCCGCACGCCAGGTCCACCTCCACCTCGACGGTGGGGTTACCGCGCGAATCGAGGATCTCGCGTCCATGGATTCGAGTAATGGTGGTGTCCACGTCTATCCTCCCGTGCCGTCACGCACGTGCCACAGCATCACTCAGAAGCCATTGGCCCAGGGGGCGGTTGGTTCAGGAGCAAGCTTCACTGCTCGGCCACGGATGATACGCGGCCGGTTGGTGCCCCAGCCCCCGGGGGCGCGGTCCCGGGCAGCCGTTCGCGTCAGTCGAGCTCCGTCGCCGGCGGGGTGCGCAGCACGGAATCGAGAGTCCGCCCCAGCCGGGTCAGCTCGCTCGCCGGCGGTCCGAAGCCGCCAGTTCCGCGGGCACGCTCCGTGCGTTCGCTCCGGTGGCCGTAGGCTGCGAGCTGCGCCTGCCCAACCAGCTCAGCGTGATACTCGAGCAGCTGCGCCAGTCGAGTGCGGAGCGGAACGCCGATGGCAAGCTGGCGCACCCTCATGGCCAGCAGGCTGTATGCCGAGCTGACCCTCCCCGCCGTCCTCGCGGGTTCCGACCCCTTGATCCCCGGCCCATCGCAGGCAGCCACGACGACCTCCGCCAGCGGCAGCAGCGCGACCGCCTCCTGCAACACGGAGAGGAGCTCTTCTCGCGCTGCTGGCGGCACGAGCTCGGCTGCCATCTCCGGCGATAGGGCCACCAGCTCGCCACTCATGATCCACCTGTGGGGAGGGCGGCCAGATGGGGGATGCCGTCGCCATCCGTGGCGCCATGCCTGCCGGTGAGGAAGACGCGGCGCAATCCCGACGCGGTGGTCGGGAGGTGCGGCAGGACGAGGCGCGTGCTCATCGAGGTCACTCCGGTCTTAGAAGAGGGGCCGCCAGCCGAGAACCCGGGCCGCAGAGCGTGTCGCCAAGCTTCCACCGTCCGGACGCCGGCAGAAGCCATCGGCCAAAACGGCAGTGCGGGGCGGGCCTCACGCCCGCCAGCGAGTCTACCTCGGCCATCGCTCGGCACCGAGGCAGCGCGCCCGGCTCTGACCGAGCACCGATGGGAACCCAGCCGATGACGCGAGACCGTCTCCTGAATGGTCTGTGGAGCCTGGCCGACCTCGAGCTCCTCCCGTCACAGCAGCGTCGAACCGCCGACGAGGCGGCCGACAAGCTCGCCGACGCGATCGTCTGCCTCGCCGTGGTGGCGAGATCAGCGGCATGGGCCGTCTCCACGCCCGACCCTGGCACCCGACCTCCCGCTCAGCCCCGACTGCCTGACACCGCGCCGGGGTCGAGGGTCGGCCGGGCGGAGGCCGTTGGACGGGCCGCATAACGCCTGTTATCCTGGGGCGCACTCGGCGGTGGGGTTGACGGACCCGGTGTCGAGTCCACGCGCTCGGAGAGAGTGGCGAAGTGATGAGGGGGGAGACATGCGCAGGAGCCCAAGGTCCTTCGGTGTGGTCGCGCCGGTCGTGCTGGCGCTCGCCGGCATCAGCGTGGGTTCGGCGTCGGCGGCCAGCCCGAGGGCCCCGCTGACCGCCGCGGCCTGGCAGGCGGAGATCGCGCAGGTTCCCGCGGTGGGATCCGGGTGCTTCCAGGCTTCGTTTCCAGCGCTGGTGTGGCAGGCCGTCGAGTGCGTGATGGCACCCGAGGTGCCGTTCGCGCCGGTGCAGCCGACTTCGCAGAAGGGCGCTCCTGACACGGTCGGCAACGGGGTCGACTACGCGGCCGAGGTGTCGGGCCTGATCTCCAAGGCGACCGGAACCTTCACCGACGTCAGCTCGACGATCAGCGAGAAGGGTCAGAACGGTGGCTCCGGAGCCAAGCTTGCCAACGTCTTCTCACTGCAGCTCAACACCGAGTTCTTCAGCGGCTCGCCGGCCTGCGCCGGGGCCAGCAATCCGTCCAAGTGCCTGGCCTGGCAGCAGTTCCTCTACACCGCCTCCCCGGACGAGGTGTTCATGCAGTACTGGCTGATCGACTACGACACCACCTGCCCCGCGGGCTGGTTCACGGACTCGGGTGACTGCTACACCAACAGCTCCGCGACCCTCCTGAGCGGCAAGGGGCTCACCGCCAAGAGCCTCGCCACGCTCTCGCTATCGGGGAGCGCCACGTCGGGCGGAAACGATGAGGTGGAGCTGATCAACTCGGGCAAGGCGACCCTCGCCACCGGGCTGGACTCCAAGGTCGACCTCGCCCCCAATTGGAACACCACCGAGTGGGGCGTGTTCGGGGACGGTGGCGGCAGCGAGGCGTTCTTCGGCAAGAGCAACACGCTCGAGGCCGTGACCAAGCTGACCGCCACCAGCTCGTCGGCACCCACCTGCATCTCCGACGGCTTCACCGCCGAGACCAACAACCTCAAGCTGGCGGCCACCCCGACGCTGGGCAGCGAGTCCTCTCCGACCATGGGATCGAAGCAGACGGACGGCACGGCTGGGACCGCGAGCTGCGCGGTCGCGAGCTGAGCGCCGGCCGTCGCCGGGCGGTGAGTCAGGGGGCCGCGGGCCACGGCCCTGCGCCGGGCCCGTCTGCCGGTCGGTGGGCAGGGCCCGGCCCGGGGCGAGCGTCGGCAGAGGCTCAGCCCGCCGCGCTCAGCCGGCGTTGGCCGGCTCGAGCTGGAGGCCACGCAGCAGGCGGATGAACAGCACCCAGAAGGCCAGCTGGAAGATCAGCTGCGCCTGCAGCTCAAAGCCGCGGACCTGGGGCAGGTAGTAGGCGGCCGCGACGCCGCTCAGGACCATGACGCCGGTCAGCAGCGGGATGTTGCGATCGCTGGCGCCCTGCCATTTGATGGCCAGACCAGCCAGTCCCAACTGGACCAGGAATAGGGTTGAGCCGAAGAAGATGTGCTCGGCGTCGAATCGCGTGTAGGGGGTGAGCAGCAGGCCGATCATCTGGAAGGCAATGACCTTCATGGCCCGGCTCACGATCAGGCTGTGGCCGAGATCGGCCACCAGGTCGGAGGCGCGCCAGATGCAGAAGGCGGCACCCACGAGGCCGATCGCGTAGGGGACGATCGTCGTCGTGGACACGCCCAGGTAGCTGACCCCGTAGTTGACCCGGAGACTCTCGGGGCGGATCAGGATGCAGACGGCCAGCATGACCGCCGTCAGCGCCAGCCCGTCGGCCAGGTAGGCGATCGAGCGTTCCGCTTCCGAGCGCCCTCTGGCCCAGGCCTGCCCGACGGCCAGCAACCCTCTGCCTCTCACGGCGGCCATTGTAGCGGTGAGAACCGGGCTGGTCCCCGCACTGCCCGGCCGGCGAGATCAACGCCGCGTGAGCCGGGTCGATGACCTCCCCAAAGCTGTGTGGTCGACGAACGCCCACGATGCGGAGGTCCGGTTGCGGACTCCCCGCCCCCGGCGGCGCGTGAGCACCTGCCTGTGCGGAACTCACGGAAGGCGCATGGCACCACCGCCCAGAACCAGGGCCCGTGCCTCCTGAACACCCCCGACCGGCAACCCCACCACCGTGAAAGCTGGGCCTGCCGAGGTGCACCGATGCGCTACGGCGCTGCCGTGCCGGAACGAATCGGAGACACGTAGAAGTCTCCTCCACAGGGCGCCACGCTGACGGCGAGAGCGACGCTCCCCGTCGCGCCCGGCGGCGTGATGACCAGTGCCGACGAGGTGGGGCAGGCCTGGGGACCGCCCGGGACATCCAGGTACTGGAAGACGAACGAGCCCGAGGCGCCAGGCGCCAGCATCACCAAGCTCGGCGTGAGGCTCTCCGGTGCTCCAGCGGGCGGGTTGCCATCCATCTGGGTCGCACCCGTCGCAGCCGATGGCTCTGGATAGGACATCTCAACGAGCGGGAAGCCCTCGAGGCCACACGTCTCGGCCGATATGTCGGTCAGAACGACGGTAAACGCGATGTGGCCCGCCGCGTCGTTGGACTGCCCTTTCGTCGCCGACAGCCACCCTGTCGGGCAGGCGACAACCGCCGCCTGGGTCGGCGAGCTGCCGGCGCCACCTGGGACAGAGGGGCTGGGACTCGCCGCGCCGGAGATGCTGGGGCTCGAAGGCGCGGCGGCGGAATGCGTCGTCGAGCCACAGGCCGCCAAGGCCAGCACCAGGCCAGCCAGCAGAGCTCGCGGAGCAGAGCCGTGGGCGAGAGCGAGGGTGGGGACGAGACGGATGTTCATGGTGTTTCCCCTTGCAAGCTCTGGGGGTTGGGGCCGGGTTCCTTCACTATGGATACGCGTCAAACACATGAAACGTTACGGACCCTGCACATCTCCAAGACCACGGTGGAGCCGGCCAGCAGGAGGAGGGTGTCAGGTCCACCCCGAGCCGAGGTGACAGCAGCAGGAGAAGAGGAAACCGGCCATCTGGGAGCCGGCCGTCATGGCTGAAGCTGTTCCTCCATGGCGTGTCACTCGCCGTGAAGCACGGTGGCGACCGAGGTGCGGGCCGCGGAGCGGGCCGCGAGCAAGCTGCCCAGGATGGCGACCGCCATCCCGCCGAGCAGGAAGAGCGGCATCATCCAGGCTCCGACCGCGTTGGTGGCGGCCGGCGGCAGGTCGTTGCCCGCCTGCGACGCCATTGCGCTCCCCAGCACGCGGGTCATGGCCAGCCCCGCGGGGATGCCGATCACGCCGCCGATCAGACCAAGAAGGGCGGCGGTCGTGGCCACCATGGCCACCAGCTGGCAGGGGGTCATCCCCAGGGCCTTGAGGGTGGCCAGATCGTGGCGTCGCTCCCTCACGGTGAGCAGCATCGCGCTGAAGGTGGCGGTGGCGGCGACCGCCAGGAGGATGAAGGCGAGCATCCAGCCCACTCCTCCGAGGGTGTTGAGGAGGGCGAACTGGGTGCCGGTGCTCACACTGAGGAACTCCGGCTGCACGCTCTCGACGGCGCCGGCGTAGGCTGCGGGCCTCACGCCCGAGCGCAGCACCACCGCATAGGTGAAGGGTTGGAGACCAGGGCTCACCGGGGCCAGGGTCGGCCAGTCGGTGAACAGCGCTTGGCCGAAACCAACGACGCTGAAGACCTCACCCACCATGGTCAGGCGCACAGGGGTGCCGCCATCCCAGACGGTGAGCACCTGGCCGATCCGGACGTGGGTGGCATCGAAGATGGCCTTGGGGGCCACCGCCTCGCCCGGCGCCGAGAACCAGCGGCCGGTGACCATCGGGTAGCTGAGGCGTGCGGAGTCACCGCGGAAGGCGGTCGTCGACACCGGCTCGGCGATTCCCGGCACGGTGAGGTCGGTGTCCGCCTCCGCCACCACCACCGCGGTTCCCGGCTCCCCGGACAGCAGCGCGCTGGTTTGGGCATCCGAGTAGGCGTCGGTGCGTGTGACCGCAACCGCGGCGGTGCCGCCGAGAGCTCCCGTTTCCCATCCCATCTGGACCTCGAGGCCGACGGCGTACACCGCGGTTGCCACCCCGGCGACGATGGCGATGACGGTGAAGAGCCCGCGCAGCGGCCGGGCGAAGGCGTCGCGGCTGCCCAGGGTCATGGGACGAGGAAGGCGCAGCCACCCGGCGACGGTGGCGAGCCGCGAGCTCCGGCCCCGCGCCGGGCCGGTCCCGCGTCTGATCGCCTCGGCCGGCCGGAGGCGGCCAGCGCGCAGCGCCGGGAGCAGTGAGGCGAGGCCGACGATGAGAAGGAGGGACGCGAGAGCGATCGCAGCCGTGCCCGCCGGCCAGCTGAACTGGGCCGCCAGCCCCACCGCGCCGGCGGTGCCGGAGACGAGCGGCTGGCTCAGCAGCACACCTGCGGGGATGCCCACCAGGCACCCGAAGAACGCGGGGACCAGCATCTCGAGGACGTAGACGGCCACGGTCTGTCCGGGCGTGAAGCCGACGGCCTTCATCACTCCGATCTCGCGGTAGCTGGCCAGCACCGTGCCGGCCACCACGTTCACCACCACCAGCGCTGCCACCGCCACCGCGAAGATGCTGAATCCCAGCAGGGCGATGGCCACGAAGCTTCCGGTCAGCTGATAGATGGTCCTGGTCTGGAGATAGGTGGTGGTCGAGCTGAGCGCCCCGCCGGGCAGGTCCTGACGCAGCGCGGTCACGGCGCCGTCCAGCCGCGCCTGGCTCGGGCTGCCCCGGAACCGATATAGCATCAGGTAGCTGGCGCTGTTGCCGGGACCATTCAGGGTCTGGAAAGCGCCGGGGCTCACCCAGGCGGTGGTCTGGAGCACCGAATCGGCCGGGCCCTCGTCGATGTCGATCACCTCGCCGCTGACGGTCACCCACGGCGTTTGGGGGAGGCTGACCACGCGCAGACGGGCACCGACGCCGACGCCATTCAACTGGGCGAAGGAACGGGTGACCACGATCTCGCCGGGGCCCTCCGACCAGCGCCCGGAGAAGACCCGAAGCTGCCCCACCGCACCCTCCGGCGATGGTTGCCCGACGAGGTCGAGGCTGTACTTCTCGGTGCCGCTCGCCAGCTCGACGCTGCCCGTGGGGAAGGGCCCCGCGCTGGCCGTGGCTCCGATCTCCGCTGTGGTGGCGGGGAGCTGGCCGGCGCTCACCCGGGTGGGATCGAACCAGGCCATCAGGTGGGCGCCACGCTGCGCGGCGAAGGCCTGGTCGAAGGGATCGGCTGATTGGCCCATGAGCGAGAGCGCGATCATCCCGGTGGCGCTAGCGAGAAAGAGAATGAGGGCCACCGCACCGGCCTGCAGGCGGTGGCGCCGGAGGTCGCCGAGGCACTTGGCCAGCACGCCGCTCATGCGGAGGGCTCCCTCGCGCCGAACCGCACCAGGGCCGCGGACGGCGCGGCGCCCTGGGTGAGCCGGGTGTCGTCCACCACACGCCCGTCGCGGAGGCTGATCACGCGCTCCGCATGCCGGGCAGCCAGTGCCGGGTCGTGGGTCACCAGCACCACCGTCCGCCCGGCGGTGTGGAGTCGGCCCAGGAGGTCCATCACTTGGGCGCCGCTCTCCGAGTCCAGAGCGCCGGTCGGCTCATCGGCGAGGAGCAGCCGCGGTTCGTTGATGAGAGCGCGGGCCACGGCCACCCGCTGCTGCTGGCCACCACTGAGCCTCGCGGGGCAGGCGCCGGCCTGGCCACCGAGGCCCAGCTCGGCGAGCAGCTCGCGGGCGCGCAGGCTTGCGGCCCCGCTTGCACGACCGCCCAGCTGCGCGGGGATGAGCACGTTGTCCAGCACCGTCAGGGTGGGCAGGAGGTGGAAGAACTGGAAGATGAAGCCCAGGTGCCGGCGGCGGAAGCGCGCGGCCTCCGCTTCGGTCATCGCCGACACCTCGGCACCGTCCACGCTCACGGTTCCGGCGTCCGGCCGGTCCATGCCCGCGATCAGGTTGAGCAGGGTGGACTTGCCGCTTCCCGACGGGCCCATCACCACCAGGAACTCCCCGGCCGCCACGGTGAGATCGACGCTGTCGACGGCCAGCCGATCCACCCCCGAGTACCGCCTGGTCACCGCCGTCAGCTCCAAGATCCCGGTCACCTACGCTCCTCCGCAGTAAGTCCGTCCGCCCATCTCGGGTCCGCCTCGGAAGCTGGCACCCCGCCCCGGCCCAGGACCCGTCATCCTCGACCGGATCCTCTCTGCGCTCATCGGGCTGTATCTAGAGTCAATGCTCTAAGTAGAGCACCAACACTAAAGAGAGCCCAACTGCCAAGTGTCCTGTGATCAGCGGGACCATCGGCCCAGGTGCGCGCCAGCCGGTGCCGTCGATTGATCGAGCCCGGCCTCTTCCAATCCGCTTGACGCCGCGGCAGCCCGCCTTCCCGCGCGGCGACCTCCAGCGCAGCCGCTGCGTGCCGGCTCTCCGGCTGCGGGGAGTGGCCTCAGAAACCAGAGCCGGCCGGATATGGGTGGAGCTCCGTCGGAGCCCTCGGTCTCGGAGGCCTAGGCGCGAGCACCGCCCCGGCGGCTCATCTCCCGGACGATCTCCCCCTCGGAGATCGGCCGACGCCCATAGACCTCCCACGCGTGCAGCACCAGGCTGATGCCCCAACCGCCCAGGATCCAGCCGGGCCAGAAGTATCCGTGCCCCGTGAGGAACCAGGTGGCGACGAGGCCGGGGTTGACGACGGCAAAGGTGACGACGTGGGCCCAGAAATCGCGCACCGCCGACAGCCTCTTGATCGCCGCCGCGCGGACATTCACCGAGTCAGCGGCTGAGTTCATGTCATTCATCATCGAGTCCTCCCGGTTGGCTCCCTGCGCCCCTGTTCCCACGAGAGACCTGCCCGCGCCTCGCTCGCGAGGTGCGGGCGGGGGCGGGATCTGGCCCCGCCTCTTCGTCCTGACCCGCCGATGCTTGGGCAGCTCGGGCCGGCACATCAGAGGTGCCCAGGGCCCGGCGACCCTTGGCCGTGAGATAGGGGCCGAGCACGGTGAGGATCAGCTCCGCTCCACCCGCGACCTGGTCGCGATCACTGCCGTCGCCGGTCACATCCAGGAAGGCGACCCAGCTCTGACCGATCAGCCAGATGCAGAGGGCAAGCTCCCGGACCACCGTGGGCGAGGCCTGGCGCCGCAGCACCCCCTGGTCGGCAAGCTGGTTGCCAAGGCTCACCCACTGTCCGAGCCGACGCTCGTAGGCTTCCCGATACTGGGCGCGCAGCTCTGCGTCACCGCGGGCGAGGCCAAGGATTTCTCGCTCGAAGAAGCGGTACTGCCAGGAAAGATCCAGCACGGCGACCATGTTCCTGCCGAGCCCGGCGAGGTTCTCCCGTGCGTCGGCGCTCACCTGCCACAGCGCCGCATGGGCTGCAGCGTACTCGGCGAACAGCGATCGGATGATCTCCTGCTTGTCGCCGAAGTGGTAGTAGAGATCGCCGGGGCTGAGCCCGGCGTCCGCGGCGATGTGATTGGTCGTCACCCCCGAGGTTCCGCGTTCGTTGAACAACCGCTTGGCCGCGTCGCGGATGCGCTGTCGCGTCAGCTCCGACCGTCTCTGCGGCCCCCGGCTCCCTTTAGAGTCCATGCTCTAAGTAGAGCAAAGATACTAAGGATCGTCCCACCGCCACAGGTCCCTTGATCCCCGGGACCATGGGCCCGTCCTTCCGGATGAGGCTCTGCGCCGCTGTGGAGCCCCTGGGAAGCCATCTCGTCAAGCCGCACCCGAAGTAACCAAGACGAAGTCGGAGCCGACGGGGAGATTCGAACTCCCAACCTACGGTTTACAAAACCGCCGCTCCACCGTTGAGCTACGTCGGCCGGGCCGGCCGGCGCGACCTCGCGGCGGTCGCGCCACCCGACCTAGCGTAGACGACGCCAGCGCATCTTGGGGCGGGCCGGTGGCGCCCCGGGCGGCTCGGAAACCGGCGGGGGCGGGGCACCGGGAACAGGCGGGGCCGGCCCCTCCCCCTCCCCCACCGCGCTGTCGGGCTCCCCGCGCCGGATGGCCTCGAGCTGGCGGCGGACCTCGGGGTCGAGCCGGCTCTCCAGGCGGTCGCCGGTGGCCAGACCCTCGACCCGTCGCCGGATCTCCCCGCTCCGCTCCCCCTCGGCGCGCTGCACCTCGGCGAGCAGGACCCGCGACGACATGGTCGGCACCCCCTTGGCCCGGACCAGGTCGCGCTGGAGGTGGTCGTCGGTGGCGAGCACCATCTCCAGCCCGGTGCCGCGCCGGGAGGACTCGAACATGAGGCGTTCGATGACGTGATCGGCGCTCTCCAGGCTGCTGCCGTACCAGACCTCGACCCCCTCGATCACCTCCCGCCCGGGGCTGCCCGGCGTGCGCCGCCGGGCGTCGAAGACCACCAGCACCTCGTTGCCGGTGCTGGCCCGGTACTCGGCGAGCCGGGTGACCAGGCGCCGGCGGGCGTCCTCCAGGCTCTCCGCCCGCATGCTCCGGGCCAGGTCGGGCCAGGCGTGGATGATGTTGTAGCCGTCGACGACCAGCCGGCTCACCGGGCCGCGAAGCCCCGCTGACGGAACGCCTCGTAGAGGATGGCGGCGCCCGCCGCGGCGGCGTTGAGCGATGCCACCCGTCCCGTCATCGGCAGCGAGACCAGGCGGTCGCAGCTCCTCCGGGTGAGCTGGCGGAGGCCCTCCCCCTCGCCGCCGATCACGATCGCGGTCGGCTCCCGGTAGTCGACCCGGTCGTAGCGCTCCTCGGCCTCGGCGGCCAGGCCGACCCGCCAGATCCCCGCCTCGCCGATCCGGGCCAGGGTCTGGGCGAGGTTGGTGACGGTGACCACCGGGAGGTGCTCGCTGGCGCCCGCCGACGCCTTGACCGCGGCGGGGGTCAGGGTGGCGGCGCGATGCCGGGGGGTGATCACCGCGTCCACCCCGACCGCCTCGGCGGTGCGGATCAGGGCCCCGAGGTTCTGGGGATCCTGGATGCCGTCGAGCAGGAGCAGCAGGGCGGGCGCCCGGCAGCTCTCGAGCACCCGATCGAGGTGCAGCGGCGGCCGGCCGTGAAAGTAGCCGGCCACCCCCTGGTGGTGCTCGCTGTGGGCGATGTCGTCGAGCCGGGCGCGTCCGGCCATCTCGACCGGGACCCCCTGCGCGCCGGCCAGCGCCAGGATCTCGCGGAGGCGCGGCTCCTCGCCCAGGCCCTCGGCCACCACCAGCTTGCGGGCGGGCCGGCCGGCTCGGAGCGCCTCGCGCACCGGGTTGCGCCCGTAGAGGATGTCCATCGCGCTGCTTCGGCGGCCCCTCAGGCGCGCTTCCAGCGCTGTCCCTGAGGGGTGTCCTCGACGATGATGCCGCGCTGGAGAAGCTCAGCGCGGATCCGGTCGGACTCGGCGAAGTCCCGACCGGCCCGCGCGGCCACCCGGCGGGCGAGAAGCTCCTCCTCCTCGGCGCCGAGCGACGAGCCGGCGCGCTCGCGATCGGCGAGCGGCAGCACGCCCAGGACGTCGTCGGCCTGGTCGACCATGGCGACCAGCGCCTGCCGGACCGCCGCCGAGGGGGTGGCGGCATCGAGCAGCCGGTTGAGGTCCCGGATGGCGGCGAAGAGCCGGCCCACCGCCTCGGGGAGGTTGAGGTCGTCATCCATCGCCGCCGCGAAATCGGCCGTGGCGGCTGCGGCCCGCCCCCCGATCCCCTCGCCACCGACGCCGTCGGGAAGGGCCCGCACCCGGTCACGGAACTCGCGCAGCCGCCCCACCGCCTCGTCGGCGGCCCGGAGCGGCTCCTCGTTCCAATCCAGGGTGCGCCGGTAGTGGGCCCCGGTGATGAGCAGGTAGCGGATCGCCGAGGGCCGGTAGCCGGCCTCGAGCAGCTCGGGCACGGTCAGGAAGTTCCCGAAGCGCTTGGCCATCTTCTCGCTGTCGACGGTCAGGTGCTGGGCGTGGCACCAGAGCCGGACGAAGGTGCTGCCGGTGGCCGCCTCCGATTGGGCGATCTCGTTCTCGTGGTGCGGGAAGATGTTGTCGACCCCCCCGCAGTGGATGTCCAGGCTCTCGCCGAGAAGGGCCATGCTCATCGCCGAGCACTCGATGTGCCAGCCCGGGCGGCCCCGGCCCAGCCTGGTCTCCCAGCCGATCGCCCCCGGCTCGACCGCCTTCCAGAGGGCGAAGTCGCGCGCGTCCTCCTTGGCATAGTCGTCGGCGTCGACGCGCCCGCTCATGCCCGCCACCAACCCCCCCGCGGGGATCCCCGAGAGCGCGCCGTAGCGGGGGAACCCCGCGATCCGGAAGTAGATGCCCCCCTCGCTGCGGTAGGTGACCCCCGCCGCCTCGAGCCGCTCGATGAGGCGGACCATCTCCTCGATGTAGGCGGTCGCCCGCGGGTAGTGGTGGGCGCGGCGGATGCCGAGGGTGTCGACGTCGGCGAAGAAGCCCTCGACCCAGGGAGCGGTCTCTTCGGCGAGGTCGTGGCCGCGTTCGGTCGCGTTGCGGATCAGCCGGTCATCGACGTCGGTGAGGTTCATGACGTGGGTGACCCGTTCGAAGCGACGCTCCAGCCAGCGACGGAGCACGTCCTCGAAGAGGAAGGTCCGGAAGTTGCCGATGTGGGCGCGGTTCCAGACCGTGGGCCCACAGGTGTAGATGCGCACATGCCCGGGCTCCAGCGGCGCCACGGGCTGCAGCCGGCGGGTGAGGGTGTCGTAGAGGCGAAGGCTCACGGGCGCTCAAGGATATCCGCGCGAGCGGGGGCTCGCGCCGATCCGCTACGTTGGCCCGGTGAGCGACGCCGAGCCGGGAGGGGTGCTCCGTTCCACCGGCCTCGACCCGGGCCCGCGCGCCCGCGTCTTCGGCGCCAGCCGTCCGGTCCGGCTGGGGGACGCTGACGAGCGCGGCCGGCTGCGCCTCGACGCGCTGGCCCGCCACCTCCAGGACGTGGCCACCGACGACAGCACCGACTCCGGGATGAGCGAGGAGCCCGTCTTCTGGGTGGTGCGGCGGGCGGCGATGCGGATCGAGCGCTGGCCCCGCTACCTGGAGCGGATCAGCTACTCCACCTTCTGCACCGGCGCGGGGCCGCGCTGGGCGGAGCGGCGAACCTCGGGGCGGGGGAGCGCCGGGGGCCGGCTGGAGACGGCGGTGCTCTGGGCCGCGGTGGACGCGGTCAGCGGCCGGCCGGCCCAGCTCTCCGAGCGATTCCACCGCGTCTGGGGGGCCGGGGCGCGGGCGGTCTCAGCCAGGCTGCACCACCCCGGGCCACCTCCGCACGTCGAGGGCCGGCCGTGGGTGATCCGCGCCACCGACCTGGATGTGCTCGGCCACGTCAACAACGCGGCGTACTGGGAGGCGGTCGAGGACGAGCTGGTCCGTCGCCTGCCCGGGCGGGTGCCGGTCACCTCCGAGTGCGAGCACCGCCTCCCCATGGACCTGGGGGACCAGGTTCGCGTCGTCTCCGAGGTCGACGAGGGGTCGCTCCGGCTCTGGCTGGTCAGCGACGCCGGGGTGCACGCCTCGGTCATGGTCGCGACCGAGCCCGCCGGTTAGCCGGTCCGGTCTGGGGAGGCCGGCGACCGGGCCCTCAGCCGACCTCGAGAAGGGCGACCGCGGAGGCGACGATCCCCTCGCCGCGCCCGGCCGCGCCCAGACCGTCACCGCTGGTCGCTCCGACCACCACGGTCCCGGGAGGGGCTGCCAGGGCCTCCGACATCGCCTCCCCCATGGCCGCGAAGAAGGGGCCGAGTCGGGGCCGGGCGCAGACCAGGACGACCTGGGCGCTGAGCACCCGGGCGCCGGCGGCGGCGAGCTTGGCGGCCACCAGGGCGAGGAACTCGCGACCGCTGACCCCGCGCCAGCGCTCGTCGGCCGAGGGGAAGTGGTCACCCATGGTGCCGAGGCCTGCCGCGCCGAGGCAGGCGTCGGCGAGAGCGTGAGCCGCCGCATCCCCGTCGGAGTGCCCGGCCAGCCCGCGGTCCGAGGGGATCAGCACCCCTCCGAGCATGAGCGGCCGGCCCGGCGCCAGGCGGTGGGCGTCCAGCCCGTGTCCGATGCGCAGGCTCATCGCAGCTGATCCATCAGCCAGAGGAGATCCTCCGGGTGGGTGATCTTCCGGTTCCCCACCTCCCCGGGGACCACCGCAACCGGCTCGCCCAGCCACTCCACCAGCAGACAGTCGTCCGATGCGTCCTCTGAGGGGCGGAGCGCATGGGCCCGCCGGAGCAGCGCGGTGGAGAATGCCTGAGGCGTCTGGACCGCGACCAGCGCCTCCCGGGGCAGGGTCTCGACCACCATCCCGCCCTCCACCCGCTTGATGGTGTCGACGCAGGGGATCGCGGCCGTGGCCGCACCGTGCTGCCGGGCGGCGGCGATCACCGCCTCGATGAGCTGCGCTGAGACCAGGGGACGGGCGGCATCGTGGACGGCGACGATCTCGGCGTCCCCCACCGCGCCGAGGCCGGCCGCCACCGAGTCACGCCGGCGCCGGCCGCCCGGCACGCAGCGCACCCCACCGAGCCCGAGCTCGCGGGCCAGGCGGCGGACGGCATCGTGGCGAGCCTCGGGGCAGACCACCACCACCGAGCCCACCGAGGCCACCGCCCCGACGCGCTCGAGGACGTGGGCCAGGAGGGGGCGGCCGGCCACGTCCGACCAGACCTTGTCGACACCGGCCCGCTCGCCGCGGCCGGCCGCCGGAACGATGACCGCGACGCTCAGCGCGTGCCCGCCCGGGTCGGGCGCGGCGCCGGCCGGTGCCGCCCTTCCACCGCCGGCCGCAGGTCGGTCGCGGTGGTGGCGAAGATCATCCGCCCGGCGGCGGTCTGGAGCACCGAGGTGACGGTGACGTGCACCTGGTGGTCGAGGTGGTCGCGCCCTCCCTCCACCACCACCATGGTGCCGTCGTCCAGATAGCCGACGCCCTGGAGAGGCTCCTTGCCCTCCTTGACGATGGTGAGCTCGAGGCCCTCGCCCGAGCTGACGATCGGCTTCAGGGCGTTGGCCAGGTCGTTGAGGTTGAGGACCTTGATGCCCTGGACGCTGGCCAGCCGGTTGAGGTTGAAGTCCTGGGTCATCAGCGCCGCCTCGCGGGAACGCGCCAGCTTGACCAGCTTGACGTCGACCTCCGGGGTCCCCGGGAAGTCGTCGTCGATGACGTCGCAGGTGACGTGGACCTGACGCTTCAGCTCCTCGACCACGGCCAGGCCCCGCCGGCCGCGCGAGCGGCGCAGCGAGTTCCCCGAGTCGGCAACCTTCTGGAGCTCCTCGAGGACGAATCCGGCGATCAGCAGCCGCCCCTGGATGAACCCGCTGGCGGCGACGTCGGAGATCCGGCCATCGATGAGGACGGAGGTGTCGAGGACGATCGGGACCCCGTCCTGGGGCTCCGGATCGCCCGCGGCCTGGGCCGAGCTCCCCCGGCGGCGCAGGGCGTCCGCGAAGGCGTCCCGGCGCTTCGTGCCGGTCCGTATCCCCACGTAGACGAGGCAGCAGGCGACGGTGCCGGAGACGCCGAGGCCGATCCCCCACGGCAGCGGCAGCAGGAGGATGGCGACCAGGGCGCTGATCAGCAGACCGGCGGTGGCCCCGGCCAGGGCCCCGAGCAGCTCGCCGGCCGGCGCGTGGTCGAGGATGTCCTCCAACCAGAGGAAGGGTTCGACGGTCAGCAGCGGGGCTGCCAGGGCGAGTGCCGCGGCGCCCGCGACCCCGGCGCCGAGCAGCACGGCGAGCACCGCGCCGTCGCCACCGGAGAGGGCGCCATGGCCGAATGACTGCTCGGCGATGTAGCCGCCGTACAGCACCCCGGCCACCATCCCCACCACGGCCCCGACCAACCGGGCCAGGATCCGCGCATGCCGAACCCGCGGGGTCTGCGGCGCAATCATGGGCCGATTGAAACACAGCCCGGCGACCACCGCCGGGCTCGGGGCATCCTCGTCACGCGACGGTTTCAGGCGCCTCCGCCATCCAGCGGGGCATCGCCCGCACCGGTCGGGCACGGCCCGGGGCGGCGACCAGGAGGCGCGCCGCCCCGGCCAGGTCGGCAACCGGGTGACACTCGATCGACGACGGCGCCTGGACCTCCTGGCCGGCGGGGACGACGGCGCGCCGGATGCCCAGGGCGGCCGCCTCGGCGAGCCGCGCCTCCAGGCAGCGCACGCGGCGGATCTCACCCCCCAGTCCCACCTCACCGATGGCGACCGTCCCCGGGTCCCAGCCGGCGTTGGTCTCCGCACCCCAGACGGCGAGGGCGGCGGCCAGGTCGACACCGGGCTCGACCAGGCGAACCCCGCCGGCGCAGTTGAGGAAGACGTCGCGCTGGCCGAGGGGCAGCCGCGCCCGGCGCTGCAGGACGGCGACCAGCAGGTTGAGCCGGGCGGGGTCGAAGCCCCAGGCGGTGCGGCGGGTGATGGCGTGCCCGACCGGCACGGTGAGCGCCTGCACCTCCACCACCAGTGCGCGCGACCCCTCCGAGGTCACCGTCAGGACGTTGCCCGGGACACTGAGGCTCTGCTCGTCGAGGAAGGCACGGCCGGCGCTGCCGATCTCCACCATCCCCGCCTCGGCCAGCCGGAAGAGCCCCAGCTCGGATGCCGGGCCGAAGCGATTCTTGAGCCCGCGCAGCAGCCGGTTCTCGCCGTGCCGATCTCCCTCGAGGTAGAGGACGACGTCGACCATGTGCTCCAGGGTGCGGGGGCCGGCGATCGCGCCGTCCTTGGTCACGTGCCCGACCAGGAGGATGGGAACCCCGGTCTCCTTGGCGCACGCCATCAGCCGGGTCACCGCCGACCTGACCTGGGAGGGACTCCCGGGGTGCCCGGGAATCTCCTGGTCGTGCAGGGTCTGGACCGAGTCCACGACCGCGAGCGGCGGACGGAGGGCGGCGATCGCCTCCACACAGCCGTTGACGTCGGTCTCGCCGACCACCACCACCCGGTCGTCGAGACACCCCAACCGATCCGCCCGGAGGGCGAGCTGGGCCGGCAACTCCTCCCCGGCGCAGTAGAGGGCGGGGGCCTCGGAGGTGCCGACCCGGTGGCCGAGCTGGAGGGCGAGCGTGGACTTCCCGATCCCGGGGTCACCGCCCAGCAGGATCAGCGACCCCTCGACCAGCCCACCTCCGAGCACGCGGTCGGTCTCGGCCATCCCGCTCGACCGCCGCGGCGCGTGCCGGGTCCCGACCTCCCCCAGGGGCAGGGCGCGTGGCCGCGGGCCCGGCCGCCCGGGGCCGCTGGAACGGACGACCTCCTCGGCCATGACGTTCCACTCGCCGCACTGCCCGCAGCGACCCTGCCACTTGGGCGAGGACCAGCCGCAGGCGCGGCAGACGAAGGTCTTGACCGGCTGGCCGCGACTGCCCGCGCTCATCCGGCCAGTATACCGAACGGATGTGCGTTCAGCCGGCCCTCGGGAGCGCCCCCGGGTCAGCGGCGGTGACGCAACCCCCAGGGAGCCGCCGAGTCGGCGGAACCCTGCCAGACCATGCCGGTGAGGCTGGCGTCCTCGGCCTCGCGATTGCCGAGGTTGTCACGCCGCCACTCGCCGATGCCCCTGGTGAGGGCGGCGAGCAGGCGCTCGCGGAAGTTGTGGACCGCGGCCGCCGCCGCCTCCGCGGTGGCCGGCCTCTCCCCGAACCCGTGGCTCTCGTGCCAGGGGACCAGGATGCGGAGCACCGGCCGGGCGTTGATGCGAGCCTCGACGATGCCGGGCTCGGCCTCCTCGACCACGATCGAGACCCGAAGCGTCGGACCGAGGTTCTCGCAGATCTTCCAGGCCCGCTCCCAGGTGCGCACCCGGTGCGGCCCCACCAGGGCGAAGTGAACCGGGTCGAGCACCAGCGCCTGATGCCACTCGATGGCCAGCTGGAGCATCGCCGCCGAGAGCTCGGCGTCGACCTCCTGGGCGATCCAGGAGAGCACCACGGGCACGGCGTTGCCGAGGTCGACCCGGACCGACTCGCGGAACTCGCCGGCGGTGCCGTCGAGGAGACGGCCGTGGGTCGGGCAGAACACCGCGCCGTGGGTGATGTAGCGATGCTCGGGACACCACCCGGTCGGGCAGGGGTGCTCGTGGCGGTCGATGTAGCTGCAGGCGAGGCCGGTCTTCTGGGTGCAACCCCGCGCCGAGCAGTAGAGGTCGCCGAGATCCCAGGTCAGGCTCGAGGTGTGCGGCGGAACCCGCCGCGCCGGCGACGGTCCGGCCGCCGGCCGTCTCCACATTCTCACGCCATCACCTCGCACTGTTACCGGGACGTTTCCCAGTCTAATCGCCGCCGTGGCGGCCTTATGACGATGCGGTGACGAGACGCGGGGCGCGGAGCGGATCGCCTGTCGCGAGTCGGTTGCATTGCCCGGCGCATGGTTCGCGCCGCGCGGGGCCTGGTCGCGCCACCCGGGGCGCGGGCGATCAGCGCCGGCCCGGCCGTCCCCCGGCGCGACCCCGCGGCCGGCCCCTCCCCGCGCCGGCGGCCACCGACGCCGCGGCCTCCGCGCCGTCCCCGTCCTCCAGCCGCCGCCGGATCTCGGTGAGCCGGTCGCGAAGCTCCGCCGCGCGCTCGAACTCCAGGTCCTTGGCGGCCCGCTTCATCTCCTTCTCGACATCCTTGGCGAGGCGGAGCAGCTCGTCCGGGGGCAGCCCCGCCTGCTCCTGGAAGCTGGCGGCGCGTGAGCTGAGCTCCTCACGATGGGTCTCGAGCTGGTACACCGCCTTGACGATCGTCTGCGGCGTGATCCCGTGCTCGTCGTTGAACACCACCTGGATGGCCCGACGGCGATCGGTCTCGGCCATCGCGCGGCGCATCGCGTCGCTCACCCCGTCGGCGTACATGACCACGTGGCCGTCGAGGTTGCGCGACGCCCGTCCGATGGTCTGGATCAGCGAGCGGAAGCCGCGGAGGTAGCCCTCCTTGTCGGCATCCAGGATCGCGATGAAGGCGACCTCGGGGAGGTCCAGTCCCTCCCGGAGCAGGTTGACCCCGACCAGCACGTCGAAGACCCCGAGACGGAGGTCGCGGATGATCTCGACCCGCTCCATGGTCTCGATGTCGCTGTGCAGGTAGCGGGTCCGCACCCCGGCCTCGCGGAGGTAGTCGGTGAGGTCCTCGGCCATCTTCTTGGTCAGGGTGGTGATCAGGGAGCGCTGGCCGCGCTCGACCCGGCGGCGGACCTGGGCCAGCAGGTCGTCGATCTGTCCCTCGCTGGGCCTGACCTCGAGGGTGGGGTCGACCAGGCCGGTGGGGCGGTTGATCTGCTCCACGGTCAGGCTGGAGTGGGCTTCCTCATAGGGACCGGGGGTGGCGCTGACATAGATCACCTGACCGACCATCTGGTCCCACTCGGCGAAGGTGAGCGGACGGTTGTCGAGGGCCGAGGGGAGCCGGAAGCCGTACTCCACCAGCGGGATCTTGCGAGCCCGGTCACCCTTGGCCATGCCGTCGATCTGGGGCACGGCGACGTGGGACTCGTCGACCACGATCAGGGCGTCCTCGGGCAGGAAGTCGAGCAGGCAGAAGGGGCGCTCGCCCTCGGCCCGGCCGGTCAGGTGGCGGGAGTAGTTCTCGATACCGGCGCAGGTGCCGGTCTCGCGCATCATCTCCACGTCGAAGCCGGTCCGCTGGCGCAGCCGCTGCGCCTCGAGCAGCCGGCCGCGCTCCTCGAGCAGCGCCGCCCTCTCCTCCAGCTCCGCCTCGATCCTCTCGACCGCGGTCTTCATCTGCTCGGCCGGGGTGACGTAGTGCGACGCAGGGAAGATGACGACGCTCTCGCGCCGGGCCACCACCTCGCCGGTGAGCGGGTCGAACTCGCGAATCGACTCGATCTCGTCGCCGAATAGCTCGATCCGCACCGCCAGCTCCTCGTAGGCGGGCTGGACGTCGAGCACGTCGCCTCGCACCCGGAAGCGGGAGCGGGCGAAGTCGGTGTCGTTGCGGGTGTACTGGAGGTCGGCGAGCTTGCGCAGCAGGATGTCCCGCCTCCAGCTCTCCCCCACCTTGAGCGAGATCGAACTCGCCGAGGTAGTTCTCCGGCGAGCCGATGCCGTAGATGCAGGAGACCGAGGCCACCACGATGACGTCGCGGCGGGTGAGCAGCGCCCGGGTGGCGCTGTTGCGGAGGCGGTCGATCTCCTCGTTGCGCGAGGAGTCCTTCTCGATGTAGGTGTCGGTGCGCGCGATGTAGGCCTCGGGCTGGTAGTAGTCGTAGTAGGAGACGAAGAACTCCACCGCGTTCTGGGGGAAGAACTCTCGGAACTCCGCCCAGAGCTGGGCGGCGAGGGTCTTGTTGGGCGAGAGCACCAGGGTCGGACGCTGGAGCTGGTTGATGACGTGGGCGACGCTGTAGGTCTTGCCCGAGCCGGTCACGCCCAGCAGGGTCTGCTCCCGGTTGCCCTGGCGCAGGCTCTCGACCAGGCCGGCGATCGCCTGCGGCTGGTCGCCGGCGGGCTGGAAGTCGGAGGTCAGCTGGAACTGGGGCACTCCGGCCAGTCTACGGCTCGGCCTCCCCCGGACCCGGCCCCTCCGCGGTCGGTTCCCCGCCGGCCCGCCAGCGCCGCTCGACCTCGGTCAGCTCGGCGGTGAGCCGGCCCAGCTCCGCACGCTCGGGCGGGGTGGGCGCCGCAAGCCCCGGGGCACCGAGGATCTCCACCGCCTCCCGGAGCGAGCCGAGCCCGGCCCGGAACGATCGCGGCGCCTCCGCGATGAACTCCTCGCGGATCCCGGTCGCCGCCACCCGGGCCAGCTCGGCCCGAACCGCCTCCAGGTCGGCACCCAGGTCGTGGAGGACGTGAGCGGCGATGCCCTCGCCCTCGAGGAGCAGCCCGAGCAGGAGGTGGTCGGTGCCCACGTGGATGGTGCCGGTCCGCCGGGCCTCGGTGAAGGACAGCTCGACGACCCGCTTCACCCGGGCCGTCGGGGCGATTCCACGGGTGACGGTCGGCTCGTTCTCGCCGAGAACCGACGCGATCCCCCGTCGCAGCCCTCCGATCCCCATCCCGAGATTGGTGAGGGCCCGGGCCGCCAGCCCCTCGCCCTCGCGCAGCAGGCCGATCAGGAGGTGCTCGGTGCCGATGTACGAGTGGCGGGACGCCTCGGCCTCCTCCTGGGTCAGGGTGAGAGCCTTCTTGGCCGCCTCCGTGAAGTGTTCGAAGGGGTACATGCGCCTCTAACCATGCCGGTTGGGGATGGCCAGCACAAGCGGCTCTCAGCGCTGGCAGACGGGGCAGTACACCGTGGTCCGGCCGGCGACGAGCCGGCGCCGCAGCACCGTGCCGCACGCCAGGCACGGCTCCCCTCCCCTGCCGTAGACGCGCAGCTCCTCCTGATGCGCGCCCTCGGCGTTCCAGAGGTCGCGATAGTCGTCGAAGGTGGTCCCCCGGTTGGCGATCGCCTTCGCCAGCACCGCCCTGATCGCCGCGTGCAGGGCGACCCGCTCGCGCCGGGTCAGCCGGGGGGCCCGGCGCGTGGGCCTGATCCCCGCCAGGTGGCACGCCTCGTCGACGTAGATGTTGCCCAGCCCGGCGATCCGAGACTGGTCGAGCAGCACCGCCTTCACGGTGCGGGTGGTGTGCCTCATCACGACGTCCAGGCGCTCGGGGGTGAAGTCGTCGGAGAGCGGCTCGACCCCGAGGGCGGGGAGCAGGCGGCGCTCCTCCAGCAGCGCCTGCGGCCCCAGCATCAGCCGTCCGAAGCGCCGGGCGTCGTCGAAGCGCAGCTCACGGCCGTCGTCGAGGCCGGCGCGGAGGTGGGTGTGCTTGACGGTCGGGGCGGCGGCGTCCAGCACGCGGAGGTGACCGGTCATCCCCAGGTGGACGACCAGGTCCTCGGCCCGATCGAGCCGGCAGAGGATGTACTTGCCGCGGCGCTCGACGGCGTCGACGCGGTGCTCGGGGAGGAGGGCGACGAACACCTCCGCGATCGGGAAGCGCAGCACTCCGGGCTGGCTCACCCAGGCGCTCGCGAAGCAGCGACCCACCAGCTCGGCGCGCAGATCGCGCACCACGGTCTCGACCTCGGGGAGCTCAGGCATCCACGGGAGCCATCTCCTGCCAGTTCTCGCCGATCTTGACGTCAACGACCAGGGGGACCACCAGCGGATAGGCCTCGGACATCGCCCGGCGGACCAGGGGCACCAGGGTCGGGACCTCGGCGCGGGGCACCTCGATGACCAGCTCGTCGTGGACCTGGAGCAGCACGCGAGCGGCCGAGCCGCTCTCCTTCAGGGCCCGGTCGCAGTCGATCATCGCCTTCTTCATGATCTCGGCGGCGCCGCCCTGGATCGGCATGTTGACCGCCATCCGCTCGGCGGCGAGGCGGATCTGGCGGTTGGCGGCGCGGATGTCGGGGAGGTGGCGCCGGCGCCCGGTGAAGGTCTCCACCCAGCCCCATTCGCGGGCGTGCATCCGGGTCTGCTCCAGCCAGCGGGTCACCGCCGGAAAGCTCTCGAAGTAGGTTCGGATGAAGACGGCCGCCTCCTCCCGGGACATCCCGGTGTCCCGGGCCAGGCCGAAGTCGGAGAGCCCGTACACCACCCCGAAGTTGACGACCTTGGCCACCCGGCGCATGTCGCGGGTCACCGCCGCGGGGTCGATCCCATAGACCTGGGCGGCGGTGCGGCGGTGGATGTCCTCGCCACGGGCGAAGGCCTGGATCAGACCCTCCTCGCCGGTCACGTGGGCGAGCACGCGCAGCTCGACCTGGGAGTAGTCGGCGGAGACCAGCTCCCAGCCGGAGTCGGCGACGAAGGCCCGGCGGATGCGCTGGCCCCACTCGGTGCGGATCGGGACGTTCTGGAGGTTGGGGTCCGCCGAGGAGAGCCGGCCGGTGGCCGCCACCGCCTGGTTGAAGGAGGTGTGGACCCGCCCGTCCCGGTCGCAGAGCTGGGGGAGGGCGTCGACGTAGGTGCTCTTCAGCTTGGTCAGCTGGCGCCACTCGAGCACCAGGCCGACCGCCGGGTGCTCCTCGCGGAGTGCCTCCAGGCTGTCGGCGTCGGTGCTGCGGCCGAACTTGGTCTTGCGCCCGGCGGCGAGGCCCAGCTCGTCATAGAGGACGGTGGCGAGCTGCTGGGTGCTTCCCAGGTTGAAGGCGTGACCGGCTCGCTCGTGGACCTCGCCCTCCAGCTCGGCGATGCGCGCCTGCATCTCGGCGGAGATGGCGCCCAACGCCTCGCGGTCGAGGAGGATGCCCACCCGCTCCATGGCGGCGAGGATCGGGACGAGCGGCAGCTCCAGCTCGTCGTGGAGCGTGAGCAGCCCGCTCGCGGCGAGCTGCTTGCCGAGCACGGAGCGGACCGGCTCCACCAGTCCGACCCAGTGGCCGAAGTGGGCGGCCAGCTCGGCGGTGGTCAGGTCCTCCAGGTGCCGGCGCTGCCGCCCGCTCCCGAGCAGCTCCTCCTCGGTCTCGATGCGCGCCCCGCAGAGGTCGGCGGCGAGCCCGCTCAGCGAGAGCACCCGGGATCGCGGGTTGTCGACGTAGGCGGCGAGCATCACGTCGAATCCGAGTCCGGCCCGCAGCTCCGGCCCCCAGACCAGGCATTCGCGCTTGAGGTCGTAGCTGTCGAGGACGAGGGTCGGGTCCCCGAGCAGGGCGGCGACGGCGTCCCGGTGCTGGGGCAGGGGCACCCACCACGCCCGTGCGCTCCCGAGCGGGGCGACGGCGACGCCGAGCGCGGCACCGGTGCGGGCCGGCCCCGCGGTCACGGTGCGGATCGCGGCCCTGCCCGCGGACCGCACCGCGGCGATCATCTCGCCGACCTGCTCCGCGCTCGCGGCGACCTCGACGTCGGCGGTGGGCTGCGCGGCGTCGTCGAAGCTGAGCTCGCCCTGGCCGGGGGGGCCGGTGAGCGGGGCGGTGCCGTAGCCGAGCGCCTCGCCCAGCCGCGGAAGCAGGGAGCGGAACTCCAGGCGGTCGAAGAGCGCGTGCACCTCGGCCTGGTCATAGCCGCCGACCCGGGCCCGATCCAGGTCGAGGGGGACGTCGAGGTCGGTCTGGATGGTGGCCATCCGCTTGCTGAGGCGCGCCTGGTCGGCGTGCTCGGCGAGGTTGGACCGGAGCCGGCCGGCCTTCATCCCCGGGATCGCCTCGAGGATGGCCTCCAGGGGGCCGTGCTCGTGGATCAGCGCCATGGCGGTCTTCTCCCCGACGCCGGGGATGCCGGGGATGTTGTCGCTGGGATCGCCCTGGAGGGCCTTGTAATCGGCGACCAGTGGCGGCTCGAAGCCGAAGCGCTCCCGCACCGCCTCGACGTCGTACACCACGGTGTCACTGATCCCCCGGCGGTTGATGAAGACCCGCACCTGCGGGTTGACCAGCTGGAGGGTGTCGATGTCGCCGGTGACGATGATCACGTCCAGGCCGGCGGCCACCGCCTTGACCGAGAGCGACCCGATCACGTCGTCCGCCTCATAGGTGGGGATCTCGACCTCGGGGATGCCGAGCGCGGCCACGATGTCGCGCGCCCATTGGACCTGGGGGCGGAGCTCCGCGGGCATCGCCGGGCGCTGGGCCTTGTAGGCGGCCATCTCCTGGTGCCGGAAGGTCGGGCCGGGCGGGTCGAAGGCGGCGATGGCGCAGGCCGGCCGGCACTCGGTGAAGGCCTTCAGCAGCATCGAGGTGAATCCATAGGCGGCGTTGGTCAACTCCCCCCGGCTGTTGGTCAGCGCCGGCATCGCGAAGAAGGCGCGGTAGACGAGGGCGTGCCCGTCGATCAGGAGCAGGGTCGGGCGCTCGGGGGCGGCTCCGTCCGCGTGGTTGGGCACGGCCCAGATGGTAGGCGCCGCGCCCGTCTCCCCGAGCGGCGCCTGGCATGCCGGGCAGCTGCGGGAATCACCCGGATGGGCTAGGGCCGCCCCCGCGGGCCGGCGCTATGATCGAGCCGTGGCCGACCTCATCGAGATGACCGTCGACAGCATCAGGGTGCACATGCCGACCGGCCAGCACGTGGTCATCCTCAAGGAGAAGGAGGCGGAGCGCTACCTCCCGATCTGGATCGGCATCAACGAGGCCAATGCGATCGCGCTCCGGATCACGGGGATCACCCCCGAGCGCCCGATCACCCACGACCTGCTGGCCAACATCCTCTCCGCCGTCGACTGCAGTGTCGAGCGGGTGGTGGTCACCTCGCTCGCCAACGAGGTCTTCTACGCTCGAATCCTGGCCCGGGTGGACTCCCGGAGGCTGGAGATCGACTCCCGCCCGAGTGACGCCATCGCGGTGGCGGTCCGGGTCGGGGCCGGGATCTTCGTGGCCCCCGACGTCCTCGAGAAGGCCGGGGTCCTGCCGGAGCCCGACGCCGATCGGGAGCCGGGCGACCTGGACGAGGTGGTCGACGAGCGGATGGCCAAGGTCCGCGACTGGGTCAATGAGCTGAACCTCCCCGACCTCGGCAGCAACCCGGAGGCCTCGTAGGCCCCGGCTCGACGGCGCGCGGGCCGGTCAGACCGCCGACCGGGGACGCTCGGGCGGGTCAGACCGCCGACGAGAGTCGCCCGCGCGGGTCAGACCACCGACCAGAAGGCGGGATCCTCGTCGCCCGCCACCCAGGCGGCGATGCCGGCGAGCCCGAGCTGGCCGACCGCGCTGATCTTCCGCAGCAGGCTGTCCGCGTCGTCGAACCAGAGCTCGGTCGCAACCCCGCCGGGGTCGCTGAGGAGGAGCGGACTCGCGGCCTGGAAGTCGTAGTCGTAGGAGACGTCCGGTTCGGCGAGGGCCTGGGCGACCATCGGTCCGTAGGCTCCGGCGGTCACCGTCTCTCCCGACCAGCGCCGCGCGTAGAGGGGGATGCCGAGGACGATCTTGTCCGCCGGGATGCCGCCCATGGTGCCGGCCAGCTCCGCCGCCTGCCAGTCGAGCCCCGCCACCGGGCCGGGAGCGCCCGGGCTCGTGGACTCGTCGTAGGCCATCACCACCAGGTAGTCCGCGACCGACGCCAGGGCCGGGTCGTCATAGGCGGCGGAGGCCGAGTTCGTCCCCCCGGCCAGGTGCGGGACGACGTCGATGGAGAGCCCCGCCCCGACCGCAGCGAGGGCGGTGGCGAGCTGACCGGCGAAGGCGGTCAGGAGGCCCTGGTCGCTCCCCGGCACGGATTCGAAGTCCAGGTTCACCCCGGCGAGGCGGAGGCTCCGCACCTGGGCGACCACCGCATCGATCAACGCCGTGGCGGCGCCGGCGGAGTGGAGCAGCTGGTCGGTCCCCGCCGAACCCGCGTCATCGTTGGCGAGGATCGGCCAGACGGGTCGGTCCGCCGCCGCCGCGGCGGCCAGGGTGACCGCGTCGGGCGAGCCGGTGAGACCGCCACCCGCCTGGACCTGCCAGCCGGTGGGGCTGAGGATGGCGGCCGCCGCCGCGTGCGACCGGGTGGAGGCGTGGGAGGCGGCCGTCCCGTCCGTCCAGAGCGTAAGTCGCAGGCCGGCGGGGGCGGCCGACGCGGCCGGCACGGTGGCCCGCCTCAGCTGCCCGGACTGGAGGCCCCGCAGCGAGAGCTGGAGCGGCCCATCGAGGACCGACCCTCGCGACGCCGCCAGACCGGCGGGGATGGTCAGCGCCGCCGGTGGGCTGGTCCAGCTGAGCGCGAGGTGGGTGTCATCGGTCCAGGTGAGCCGAGCCTGGGGGAGGGCCGCCGCGATCGCGGCCTGGTCGGGGGCGCGCTCGAAGACGACCTCGCAGACGAGCCGGCCGGACCCCCCGAGCCAGGCGGCGGCGCTCACCCCGGTACGGTCGACGACCTGGAAGTCGATCACCTCCGGGACGCGACCGGCGACATCGATGGAGAGCTGGTGCTGGCTGGCGTAGGCCATGGGAGCGACCTGCGCCGTGAGCCCCTGTTTCGAGCCGGCGAGAGTGAGCCGGTGCCCGTCGAGGGTGACCGAGACCACCGCGGAGGTGACCCCCTCGCCCTCCAGCCCGAGGTCGAGGGTGGGCGGGACGTCGTCCGCACCACTGTCCAGGGCCGTGCCTCCGGCGGTGACCACCACCACCCCCTGGAGCGGCCCCGTCTGGGAGGAGCCGCCAGGGGCCGGGGCCGCGCAGCCGGCGAGGATCAGGAGAAGGAGGGCGAGACCCGCCCGACGGGAGAGCACAGTCCCCGGAGTCTGCACGCCATCCGCCATGCCGAGCGAACCACCATCGGGCCAACCACCGCGATCGGCCCATCGGGGCTGCGGCGGCGCTCCACTCCATCGGCGGGCGATCCGGAACAATTCGTGACGAATATTCGTCACGAATCATGCGGAGGATGGTCCCGATGTCACACCCGCCGGCACGCGGAACCGCGGCCGCCGCCTCCGTCGCCCACCTCAGCGCCCGCTCCGGCCTCCCCAGCCGATGAATCGGACCTGGCTCAGGTGACCTGGATGGAGAGGGCCACTTCGCGGGTCTGCGCCTCCCCGGCGGCGACCGGCACCTCGACCACGATCTGGTAGGTCTGATCCGGCGTTGTCGAGAGCGGGATGGTCACCTGGAGGACCGGCCCTCCCGCCACCGCGATCCCGGCAGCGGGGGTTGCGAGAATCGGCCCGTTGGGGAGCGCGAGCGCGGCCTTGGCATCCGAGACGGAGGTCTCCAGGGAGGTGCAGGGGAGGTAGACCGCGCCGGTCTCGTCATCGATGACCCGGGCGTAGACATCGATCGTCTCGCCGGGCGTGAAGCTGGAGGCCTGGGTGGCGATCACCACCTTCGTGGACCCGTCGTCGTTGGTGGCGTGGTTGTTGAAGCCGGTGGGAATCCGCGCCGCCGAGGAGGCGGTGACGCTGAGCGTCGTGGCGGCACAGGCGGCGGGCGTGGCCTCAGGCTGGACCTGCGCCGCCGAACAGCCGCCCGCATTGCACCCGCTGGCGGGGTTGATGGGAGCGGCCACGCCACCAGGCGCGGCCTGCGCGTAGGAGCCCCCTGCCCCGTGCGCCGCCGCCGGCGAGCGCGCTTCCAGTCCCGGGTTGAGATGCCCGACCACGACGACTGCGGCGACGGCCGCGACCGCGGCCACCGTCCCCGCGGCGGCCAGACCCCCGGTGAGGCCACGGCTCCAGCCGGGTCGGGCCAGCAGGCTCGCGAAACGGCGCTGCGCCATCGGCGCGCCCTCGGGAAGGCGGACGGGGCGCGGCATCCGGGCCGGCCCCTGCTCCCTCAGGACGTCCACCGCGATGGTCAGCTCGGCGAAGGCGGCCGCACAGCCGGCGCACTCGGCCAGGTGGCGGTCGAAGCTCGCCCGTGCGTCCGGGCTCAGCTCGCCGTCATAGGCGGCCGAGAGGAGTCCCCCGACGTGGCGGCTCACCGCGCCGCCTCCGCCTCGGGGAAGACGGCGGGCGAGCCCCGCAGGCTGGCGGCCAGCAGGACGCGGGCCCGGGAGATCCTCGACTTCACCGTCCCCAGGGGCACGCTGAGCGCCTCGGCCATCTCCTCGTAGGAGAGCTGGTTGACGTCGCGGAGCACGACCGCCACCCGGAAGTCGTGGGGAAGCGTCATCAGAGCCCGGCGGACCGCCTCGGCCCGCTCGCGCTGCAGCGCGGTCGCCTCGGGCCCCAGCCCGGGGTCGGGCAGGTCCAGCACCCGGCCCTCGGGGTCCTCGAGCGGGTCGGTGGGCCGGCGGACGCGCTGGCGGTGGACGTCGTGGGCGCAGTTGACCGCGACCCGGAAGAGCCAGGCGCGGACGGTCGCCCCGCGCAGCCGCGGGAGGCTCCGGAAGGCACGCGTGAAGGTCTCCTGGACGACGTCGGCGGCGTCGGCGGGGTTGCCGGTGAGGCGGAGGGCCATGGTGTAAAGCTCGTCCTGGTAGCGATGAACGAGCGGTGTGAAGGCGTCCCGGTCACCGCGGCGGCAGCGGTCGAGGAGCGCCTCGTCGTCCATCTGCCCAACATACGCGGGGCTCCGGCCAATGGTTCCCCGCCCGGGTCCGCGGCGGTCTGATCCGCCCTCCCCCCGCGGCCGCCGCATCGCTCGGCCGCGCCGCGGCGGGGACCACCGAGGGGCCCTGTGTCAGAGTGAAGCCATGGACGTTCACCCTCTGCGCGTCGACGAGGCCCAGGCGGTCGCCTCCACGCTCCGGCATCGGGTGGTCGTCGCCGACCGCCTCGAACGGCAGCGGCGGGACGAATGCCTCTATCTGGTGGCCTGGGAGGGGGGCTGCCCGGTGGGTCAGGCCCTCCTCCACCGCCGGCGCCCCCCCGCCCTGCGGGTGGCGGACCGGGTGGACCCGCTGCCCTACCTGGAGGACGTCTTCGTGGTCCCGGAGTTTCGCAACCTCGGCATCGGCACCGCTCTTCTGGAGGCTGCGGAGCGCGCCGCCGCCGCCCGGGGAGAACGCGAGGTGAGCCTCGCGGTCAGCACGCTCAACTCCGGAGCCCGCCGCCTCTATGCCCGCCTCGGCTATGTCGACGCCGGGGTGCCGGCGCACCGCCAGCCGACCTCGGACCCGGTGACCGGCAGCGCCGGCCGCTGCGGGAGCGAGACCGTGATGGACCTGGTCAAGCAGGTCGACCGGCTCGCGGCGGCCGTGCGGCCCGTCCCGGGCTCAGACGAGGAGGCTCCGGCCGCCGGCTGATCCGGAGCTCAGCGCAGCCGCACGAAGTCGACGTTGGCCCGGTACTCCTCGAGAGTTCGGGCGTTCATGTAGGACATCGAGCTGCGCAGCCCGGCCAGGTAGCGCGCGATCACACCGCTGACATGGCCCTTGTAGGGGACCATGGTCTCGGCCCCCTCGACGTACTCGGGCTCGTCGCGGCCCGCCTGCTGCTGCACCGAGAAGGAGGCTGCGCCGCGCATGATCTTGTACTTCTTGCCGTCGAGCATGATCACCCGCCCCGGCGCCTCCCCGGTGCCGGCCAGCGCGGATCCGACCATGACCAGGTCGGAGCCGAGGGCGAGCAGCTTGCAGAGGTCGGCGGGCTCGCGCACCCCGCTGTCGCCGACGATCAGAGCCCGCCGCCGGACCCGCGCGGCCTCCGCCACGGCGTACGGCGTGGGTACGAAGACGCCCGTCTCGGTGCGGGTCTCGCAGACGGCCCCACCCGCGATCCCCACCCGGATGGCGTCGGCGCCGCGGTCCTCGAGCCAGGCGAAGGCCTCCGCCGAGGCGACGTTGCCGGCGACCAGGGTGACGTCGTCGCGGCGCTCCCGCGCCCAGACGAGGGCCGCCCCCACCTGCTCGTGAGCGCCGTTGGCGGTGTCGAGGCAGACGATCCGGCAGCCCGCCTCCACCAGGGCGTCGAAGCGCTCGCGGAAGTCGCCGGTGACGCCGACCGCTGCGCCCACGGCGGCCTGACCGCTGCCAAGGCCGGCCTCGTGGAACTGGGCCACCTCCTCGTCGACGCTCTGAAACCGATGCAGGATCCCGAGAGCCCCGGCCTCGGCCAGCGCCTCGCACATCTCCGGCCCGCAGACGTCGGGCATGGGCGAGGCCAGGATCGGAACCTCCAGTGACACCGCGCCCAGGCGCACCCGCGGGTGGGCGTCGGAGCGGTGCGGGAGCCCCGAGGCGTGCCGGGGAACCAGGCTGATGTCGTCGTAGTCGAAGGCGAGCGGCGCTTCCTCGGGGCGGGCCGGCGGAAGCTGGATCTCAGCGCGGAGGGGAGTGGCCATGGCGCCCTGATTGTGCCAGGCGACGCCCCCGGGATCGCGAACGGCATCACTCGCTCTGGGCCCCTCCCGACGCCCGATCCGCACCCCGGACCCGGTTCGGAACGGCCGGGCGCACCGTGGTACCTTGGAAGGCAGCGACCAGGGGTGGACACGGACGGCTTTCGAGGAGGCGTCGTGATGACCGTTCTGGACGATGAGCCGGGATTCTCGCTGACCGTCGAGGAGGATGAGGAGGGGCTGGTGCCCCGCGAGGTCCAGCTCTGCCCCGGCTGTGGCCGGCCGCGTGCCCGGTGGGAGAAGGGCGGGGCCGGCTTCGATGCCGGGGAGGACGGCCGCTGGTGCTGTGGCGGCTGTTACGAGGAGACCGGCTGCACCTGCGGCAATTGAGCCTGACTGTCACTCCCGGCCACGAGCTGCGGCGGACGGCCGGCTCAGCCTCGCCGGTGGATGCTCTCGGGAAGGACCCGGACGGTCACGCGCTCCTCGCCGGGCTGCCGGAAGGGGTAGCGGTCCAGCCCCCGGTACTTCTTGGCGAGCCTGTCGATCAGCTCGTCGGCGCCCTCGTCGATCAGCTCCGCCCGCCCCCGGATGACCACGGTCCGATAGTCGTCGCTGCGGTCGGTGATCGAGATCGCGATCCGAGGGTCGCGGCTCAGGTTGCGGTGCTTGAGCCGGCCCTTGGCGGTGTTGAAGAGGACGGCCTCGCCGTCGGTGTCGACCCAGACCGGGGTGACCTGGGGCGAGCCGTCGGGCATGACCGTGGCGACGTGGGCGAGGACCTTCTCCCGCAGCAGGGCGACCTGGTCCTCGGTGAGCTGGGTGTGGGCCGGACTCGGCATCGTGCATCCTCCTGAGTTCTGGTGACTGGTATAGCCGAGATGGCCTGGAGCTCGCGCGCGACGGCGGTGCGGACGTGCCCACGCCCCGTCGGTGACGTGAGAAGCTAGCCGCCGCACGCCGGGGTGGCGGAATGGCAGACGCAGCGGTCTCAAAAACCGCCGGGGGCAACCCCGTGTGGGTTCGACTCCCACCCTCGGCACCATTGCTGCACACCGGACTGTCGAACCGCGAACGTCATCGCCTGGCACCGCTCGCTCGAGATGCCCAGGCCGCCTTTGAACAGGAGCCTCCAGCCGCCCTGACCTGCGTCAGGACGAACGGCGATCTCCCCGATTCAACAGATGGCGAGCCAGCACCACGATCACCGCGATCGCGAGCACGAGCACAAGGCTGGGAAGAGCCGCTTCCACGATCTGCATGGCGCCTCCGGCTCGTGATGCTAGCAGACGGGCGGCAGCTGGAACCAGAGGCTCTTCTGCTCGGGCCCACGCGGCGTCCACCCCGCGTTCCGGCTGCGGGCCCATGGGAAAGGCTGAGCCCGAGGCGCTGGCGGTGTGGAGGGGATACTTCCTCCGCGACAGAATCCGCGGTGACGGGTATCCTGATCGAAACCTCGGTCAGTGTGCGCCGGGCCAACTGCCAGATGGCAGAGGGTGAGAGGGATAGGGGCGGTTGAGACGATACGAGACTGCTGACCGGCATGCAGCTCCTCGAGGTGGAGGCTGGCACGGCGACTCCAACTGCCGCGGCACAGCCCCTCGCAATGCTGCATTTGCTGCCGTGGGATCGGAGGATCATCAATGAGACGGTTGGGACTGGCGCTCTTCGCAGGGGCCGCGGCGGTCCTCATCCTGGCGATGACCGTGACCGTGTCGCCGGCCGCCACCACCAGCGGCGTGTACTACTGGGGATTCACCTTCGGCAAACCACACCTCTCTCCGACGGCCGTGCCGATCCCCGGCACGGTGGTTCAGGTCGCCTCGTCGAACACGACGCTCTACGCGCTCACCGCCACCGGTCAGGTCTACGCCTGGGGGATGGGCACCTCCGGTCAGCTCGGAGATGGAGGGACGATCAACTCCGCCGCGCCCGTCCAGGTCGACTTCCCCGCCGGGGTCACCATCGCCAGCCTGCCGACCGACGTCATGCCCAACGCAGGGGCTCTGGCGGTCGACACCAACGGCGACGTCTGGGCCTGGGGGAAGGACGTCCACGGGGTCGACTGCATGGGCGACACCCAGTACCTGACCCCGGTGGAGCTGCCCCTCAGTCACGTGACCCTGATCTCATCGGCCAGTGGCCACGCGCTGTACGAAGCGGGGGGTACCCTCTACGCCTGTGGGGGCAACTCCCTCGGCGAGCTCGGTGACGGCAGCACCGCCGGGCGCACGGGGCCCGTGGCGGTGACGGACCTGTCCGGCCAGACCGTGGTCGGTCTCTACTCCTCGTCGGAGGACTCCTACGCGCTCACCGCGGCCGGCGCCGTCTACGCGTGGGGAGCCAACGCCGAGGACGAGCTGTGCAACGGCTCCACGGTCGCCGACTCCGATGTGCCGGTGCAGGTGCCCTTCACGGATTCCTCTCCGGCGACCCAGGTGGCGGCGGGTGGCAGTCTGGCGAGCAACGGATCGCTGCTCGTCAGGCTCGCCGATGGCACCCTCTGGGCCTGTGGCAGCGACACCTACGGTCAGCTCGGCGACGGCGGCTCGACCAACCAGAACCTCCCCATCGAGGTCGTTCCCCCTGAGGGCGTCACCTACCAGGAGATCGGCATGAGCGGGGCCACCGGCTACGCCATCGACAGCGCCGGCAACGTCTGGGCCTGGGGCTGGGACGTCGAGGGTCAGGTGGGCAACGGGGTGAAGCAGAGCGCCGTTCTCGTCCCCCTGGAGGTCCTGAGCGGAGAGGGCGCGAGCCAGATCTCGGCAACCGCGCAGGACGTGGTGGTGCTCACCTCACCGCCGGGCGGAACGCCAACACCAACTGCCACCCCAACACCCACGCCAACACCAACTGCCACGCCAACGCCAACGCCGACACCGCCCGCGTAGCCGCCCGCCGGCCGTCACACCCGTCCACCGCCGCGCCGAATGCTCACCTATCGACCGAAGCGCCGGTGACCCGAGCGCCGCTCTCGGAATCGCCCGGGTCGAGGCTGGTCGCGTGTGCGAGAGTCGGGGAATGGAGATCGCCGCCAAGCTGCAGCTGAAGCCCGCGCATCGGGTCGCGGTCCTCGACGTCCCGGGCGACGTCGATCTCGGCATTCCCCAGAGTTCGGGTGTCGACCCCGGCTCCGCCGATGCCGTGATCCTCTTCGTTCGAGTGTCGGACGACCTGCTGACCAGAGGAGCGGCTCTGGTCGACGCCGCCCGCCGCGACGCCATCGCCTGGGTCGTCTATCCGAAGGCGGGCGCGCTGGGCACCGACCTGAAGCGCGACACTCTCGCGGCGCAGCTGATGCGGGAGGGCATCCGCCCGGTCCGGCAGATCGCCGTCGACGAGGTGTGGTCGGCGCTGCGGTTCCGCCCGGGCAGCTGACCGAGGTCTGGGCAAGGCGTCCCTTCGCACCCTGACGCCCGGTGCGCTGCGCCCCCACCGGGGAAACCGGGGGCCACGCCCGCGCCGACGACCCGACGAATCGGGCTGCGCGCCATTCCCCGAGCCGGCGTTCGGTTCAGAGGCGATAGCATCGAAGTCCTGCCGCGACCGCGGCCCACCGCAGGGGTGAAGGACTCGTTTGGAGGGGACTCGGATGGGTTTGCGCAGCCGGTCTCGCGTGGGTGTTGGGGTGGTCGCATCGATCGCCCTTGTTGGCCTGATGGGCGGCAACGGTGTGACTCTTGCCACCGTTGGCCTCACCGCCTCCGGAGGTGCCCCCTCGCTCCAGGGTGGCCACCCGATCGTCGGCCCCCCGCTCAGGCGGGCGAAGCCGGCCGCCTCGGCGCCGGAGCTGGCTCCGACGGGAGCGTCACCGTGGACACCGCTGAAGAACCAGCCGCCGTTCGGGACGCCCGGCACCATGCTGCTGGAGAGCGACGGGACGGTGCTCGTCCACGATGAGCCGGACAACAACACCACCGGGGGTACGAGCGCCTGGTACAAGCTCACGCCGGATTCGAAAGGCAGCTACGTCGATGGGACGTGGAGCCAGATCGCGTCGATGCCGTCCGCGTACACCCCCCTCTATTTCGCGTCCGCGATCCTGCCCAACGGCCAGATGATCGTGGAGGGCGGAGAGTACATCGGGGAGAACGCGGTGTGGTCGGACCAGGGTGCCATCTACAACCCGGTCACCAACCGGTGGCGGTCAGTCGCGCCGCCGGCAGGCTGGACCAACATCGGTGATGCCCAGAGCGACGTGCTCTCCAATGGCACCTACATGCTGGCTCAGGCGTGCCAGGACTGCACCTCGTCCGACCCGATCCTGACCACTGACTTCGCGCTCTTCAACACCACCGGCGACGACTGGTTGGTCCAGCCCGGCGAGGGCAAGACCGACCCCAACGACGAGGAGGGCTGGAACCTCGAGCCGAACGGTCAGCTGCTGACGATCGACACGTGGCTGACGCCGACGACCGAGCTCTTCACCCCCAGCAGCCTCAGCTGGTCGTTCGCGGGGAACACGGTGAAGTCGCCGGTGGACACCGCCGAGGTCGAGATCGGAGCGCAGGTCGTGCTACCCGGCGGGAACACCTTCGTGGTCGGGGCCGGGACCTCTGACGACGCACCACCGGCCGCCTGCACCACCCATGCGCCGGCCTCCACCGCGCTCTACGACTACGCCGCCGGTAGCTGGCTCAACGGTCCCGCGATCCCCACCATCGGCGGCCTGCAGTACGACGCGACCGACGGGCCGGCGTCCATCCTGCCGGATGGCAACGTGCTCTTCGATGCTGGTCCCTGCGTCTACAACTCGCCACTCGCCTTCTTCCTGTACAACGCCAGCTCCAACACCCTGAGCCCGGTCGCCGACATCCCCAACGCGGCCAACGACGCTCCGTACTACACGCGGTTGCTGGCTCTGCCCAACGGCCAGGTGCTCTTCGATGACGAGAGCAACCAGATGCTGGTCTACACGGCGGGCGGGACCCCCAACCCGGCGTGGGACCCGTCGATCACCTCGATCAGCACCACGCTGCTGGCACCGGGCCGGACCGCCAGCCTCTCCGGCACCCAGCTCGCCGGACTCTCGCAGGGCGCCGCCTACGGTGACGACGTGCAGGACAACACCAACTTCCCACTGGTGCGGATCACCAACTCGGCGTCCGGGGTCGTCACCTACGCCCGCACCAGCAACTGGACGTCGGTCTCGATCGCCCCCGGCGCCTCCTCGTCGACTGATTTCGCCGTCCCCGCGACAACGCCGCCCGGCCCGAGCACCCTGGTCGTGGTCGCGAACGGGATCGCGTCGGCGCCGGTGTCCGTGACCATCACCTGAGGCTGCCCGCCCCCGGCGAGTGACGGGCTCACCGGGCTCCTGCCGAGGGCCGCGCCAGAGTGCCCTCGGCAGGGGCCACCTTGGCGATGGCGATCGCCAGGGTCCCGGCCAGCGCCATCACCATCCCCACCGCCGCCAGGCCCCAGGCGCCGTCCCGCGGTGTGTCCCCCAGGAAGGCGATGCCGATCACGATCGGGACGGCCGACTGCGCCGCGGTGGTCGCGGCGGCGACGACGCTGGCGTGGCTGCGCTGCAGGGCAATCGTGAAGAGCAGCAGGCCGACCAGCCCGTACGCCGCCATCGACCAGAGCAGGGGACTGAGCAGGATCTGCCAGAACGGGTGGGGCACCACCAGCATCCGGCCCGCGATCGCCGTGCCGCCAAAGGCGATGCCGTCGAGGGCGCCCAGGGCGATGGTCGCGCTGTGGTGATTGCGGGTGGCGACGATGGCGCCGATCCCGGCGACTCCCAGCGGCAGCAGGATGACCGCCCAGCGCACCACCGCACCCGCCGTGTGGGCCTTCTCCGGCGCCCCCGAGACCGCGAGCAGGGAGAGTCCGACCAGGATTCCGGCGATCGCCACCCAGGCCACCGCCCTCAACCGGCGCTGGAAGATGAGCCTCTCGATCAGGGCGGTGATGACGACGTTGACGGCGATGATCGGCTCGGCGACGAAGAGCGGCAGGTTCTGGACGGCGACGATGGTGAGCAGGAAGGAACCGCCATCGAGCGCGAGCCCGAGCAGGTAGGGCCAGTCGTCGAGGAGCCGCCAGAGCAGCCCGACCCGGAGCGACGTCGCCCGCTCCTCCTGATCAGCGCTCACCTTCTGAAGGACGGCGGCCACGCCGCTCGTCAATGAGCACCCGAAGGCCGCGAGGAGCGCCAGCCCGAAGGGCATCGCGCCACGGTATCAGAGCCCGGCGAGCACCGAACGGGGTCCGCCGGCAGGCACGGAGCACCCGGCCGATCCGCCGCCGCCGCGATGGGATCGGCGCGGGGATTCGACCGGCCGGGTCCGATTAGGCCGTGACCGCCCCGCCCGCCCTTCGCGCCTCCTCGAAGGCGCGGCGGGCCACCGGTCCTCCCGGCGCGGTCCCCTTGAGGATCACGACGAGCAGGAGCACGCCGGCCAGCAGCAGGCGAGCCCGAAGGCCGCCGCCCTTCTTCCGGACCACCAGCGAAGCGGTGGTGGCGACGGCGGTCACCGTCCAGCCCTCCGGAGAGACCGGCGCGAGCCCCCAGCCCAGCCGGCGTGGACCGAACCACGCCTTGGTTCCGATCAGAGGTGTGGTGCGCACCGGTCCATTCTCGCAGCCGGAAGGGCGGACGGCGAGGGGTCTGAGCCACCGGGGTCCCGGGACCCCGATGGGGAGCGGCATCCCGCCCCACGCCGGTTCCGGTCCGCAACCGGCGTGCCGCCGCGCCGCCCTTGACGTGGCGCCCCGCGAGTGCCCATCCTCAGCCGGTGCTCCTGGCGACATGGAACGTGAACTCGGTGATGGCCCGGCTGCCGCGGCTGCTCGAGTGGCTGGACGCCACCCGCCCGGACGTGGTCTGCCTCCAGGAGACCAAGGTGGCCGACGGAGCCTTCCCCTCCGCTGAGGTCGCCGCGCTCGGCTACACCACCGCGGCCAACGGGATCGGCCGCTGGAACGGGGTGGCCATCCTCTCCCGGGTTGGGCTCGAGGATGCCGCCCCCGGGTTCGCGGGCGAACCCGGGTACCCCGAGGTCGAGGCGCGGGCGCTCTCCGCCACCTGCGGCGGGGTCCGGGTCTGGTCGGTCTACGTCCCCAACGGTCGGACCCTGGACAGCCCCCATTACACCTACAAGCTCGCCTGGCTCGACGCCCTGCGAACGTCACTCCAGGCCGGGGTCGCCGCGCCCGTCCCGCTGGCCCTCTGCGGCGACTTCAACGTGGCCCCCGGCGACGAGGACGTCTGGGACCCGGCGGAGTTCGTCGGCTCCACCCACGTCAGCCCACCGGAGCGGGAGGCCGTGGCGGCGCTGCTCGGGCTCGGGCTCGTCGATGTGCGCCCCCGCGCCCTCAAGGGGCGGCCGTTCACGTACTGGGACTACCGGGCCGGGATGTTCCACAAGGGGATGGGGATGCGCATCGACCTCGTCCTCATGAGCCAGCCGCTGGCGGCGCGGGTGACCGACGCGTACATCGACCGGGAGGCCCGCAAGGGGACCGGTCCATCGGATCACGCCCCCGTGGTGGTGGAGATCGCGACCGGGACCTGAGCGCAGGCCTGGTGGCGGCGGATCGGCGCGGCGGCCGTCCCTTGGTAGCCTCGAGGGATGGGCGAATGGATCGAGTGGCACCGCCGGTACGACGTGGAGGCGGGCCTGGCTGCGCGCCTGCGGCTGGTGCAGGAGGAGATCCGCCAGGCGATCGATCGCTGCCCGGCGGGTCCGATCACCGTGGTCAGCCTCTGCGCGGGCGACGGGCGCGACCTGCTCGGCGCCCTCCGCGATCACCCGCGCCGGCGGGACGTGCGCGCCCGCCTGGTGGAGCTCGACCCGGAGCTGGCCGGCCGGGGCCGGGCTCGGGCGGCAGAGCTCGGTCTCGACGGCGTCGAGCTCCGCGTCGCCGACGCGGGGGAGACGACCGCATACGCCGGCGCGGTGCCGGCCGACGTCGTCCTCGCCTGCGGGGTCTTCGGGAACATCAGCGACGAGGACGTCGAGTCGACGGTCCTCCACCTGCCCGAGCTGTGCGCTCCGGCGGCGACGGTGATCTGGACGCGCGGCCGCTTCGAGCCCGACCTCACCCCGGCGATCCGCGCCTGGTTCGCGGCCGCCGGGTTCGACGAGATCGGCTTCCACGCCATCGCCGGGTCCACCGCGTCCGTCGGGGTCGACCGGCTGGCGATCCCACCCCCGGCATTCCGGGCCGGGGCGCGGCTCTTCACCTTCCTGGAGGGGGAGGCCCGGCCATCGAGACGCGCCGGCCGGGTGGGCTGAGGCGACCCCGGGGCCCGGCGCCACCTCCGGCACGGGGCGATCCCGATCCGGCCCTCGCGCGGTGACCCGGGCCGGCAAGCCGGCCCGGGCCCGCACGGAGGTTGGGTATCAAGTTCGGCTGGCGGGGCTCTCGCGGCGCCAGCTGCCGAGTCACACGATGTCGGATCGCTGGTGAACGAGAGGCGGCGCCACGGTTAAGCCTCGGGGAAGGGAGGCCAGGTCGTGCCACGGGGGGCGGATCCCGCCGCGTTCTCAGTGACCCGGGCGGACCAGGCTCCCGTCTCCGCGCGAGCTTCAGACGACGTCGGCGGGCATCCCGGCCAGGATCCTTCCCACCAGCGCGGCGGGCGCGGCCCGGTCGGCGTCCACGGCGAGGTCCGCGACCTGGGCATAGAGGGGATCGCGCACCCGCGCCATCTCGCGGAGCGTGGCCAGGAGATCACCCGCGAGCTCCGGACGATGGCCATCGTCGTGGCGAAGCCGCGTGACCAGATGGGTGACCTCCACCCGGAGCCACACCGTCCAGGCCTGGCGGAGCATCCCCGGGAGGCGCGGGTCGAGGACGACCGCGGCGGCCGCTCCGACCACGGGGACCGGGCGGTGGGCGAGGCCCATGGCCAGGACCTCGACCTCGATGCGGTGGAGGACGTCGGTGCCGCGCTCCGCGGCCAGCGCGGCCGCGGTCAACCCGGTGAGCCCCTGGAGCTGGAGGTCACCGTCCCAGAGAGGCCGGCCCAGGCGCCCGGCCAGCGCGGTGCCCACCGTGGTCTTGCCGCACCCCATCAGGCCGACGAGGACGATCGGGCGGCTCATCGCCAGGATTGTGTGCCTCCAGAAGGAGCCGAGGGTGGCCATTTCGGCCCGGAACGGCGTAGGCTGGGCGGGCAGGGAAGGTGAGATGCTGCCTTCGGCCCGTTCGCTTCGTTGCAGCCAACGGGACCTTCCAGCGGGAGAGGTGTTGACCGAGAACACAGGAGAGGACGGCGCCCCCATGGTGCCGGCGGAGTTCCGCCGGCCTGATGCGCCCCACTCCTCGCCGCCCGTCGACATCGTCGGTCACGCGAACCGGCAGGGACCGGCCGCGCCCGAGCGGGAACCGGTCGCCGAGCTGCCGGGGGCTGGCGGCGCCGCCATCCCGGCCGCCCCTCCGGCCAGCGGGGTCGGGGCGAGGTTCACACCGCCGGCACCACCGGCGCGGTATCTCACCCCCTTCGGCGAGCGCCGGCCGATGGGGCCACCGATGACCCTCTCCGGAGGGGCACCGGCCCGCCCGCTCCCCCCCAACGGCTTCGCGACGCGAGCGCCGGAGCCCTCGCCCGGGGAGGCGCCGAACCGCCCGCTCCCACCGCCCGGCAGCGCCGTGACCCGCCCCCCGGCACCCGCCGACGGTTCTCCCTCGACTCTGCCGGCGGCCCCCGGTGGCCTCCCGGCGGGCGCCGGGATGCCGGTCAACGGGGCTCCGTCCCGTCTCCACTCCTCGACGCCGGGCAACGGCTCCTCGACCCATCCCCTGCCGCCGGACCGGACCCTGCTCGGAGGTGGTGGTGCCCCGGCCGCATTCCTCCTCCCGGTCCCCCCGACGGCGCCACGGCGTCAACCGGCCGCCCCGCCCCCACCGGCGCCGACCGCCAATGGGGCTCCACCGCCGGATGTCCCCGCACCGCCACCGGCCATCCCGCCGAGCGTGCTGGGCAGCGCCGGAAGCCGTCCGGCGAACGGTGGCCGTCCGGCGGTCGCCCGCCCTCCGATGAACGGTGGTGCTCCGATGAACGGCGGCGCCACCGGCAACGGCGGCCCTCCGACCACGGTCCGGCGACCGCCGGGTGAGGGGACGGGAAGGAGCGCCCCCGCCTCTCGGGCGGCTGACCCAGCAGGCTTGTGGCGGCCGCTCCCGGAGCCTGCGCTCGCGTCACCCGGCCGACCGGCGCCGGCTCGCGTCACCGGACGTCTCGCCTCGCTCGCCCCCGACCCGGAGCCGGAGGCCGCGGGCCGGCCCGCGCCCGCGGCGCCGCGCACGGCCCAGGACTTCGCCCCGGAGCGGGTGATGGGACCGGTCAAGGTGCGCCCGGCAACGCGCGGCGTGCGCCGCACCGTCCGGACGATCTCCTTCGGCCTGATCAGCCCCGGCCCCAACCGCAGCGAGCGGCGTGAGCGCGAGCTGGTCGGAACCACGGGCATCCCGATCGCGACCTGCCGCCGGGTGGCGATCGTGTCCCGCAAGGGCGGGATCGGCAAGACCACCACGACCCTGATGCTGGGCCACACCTTCGCCACCCACCGGATGGATCGGGTGGTCGCGCTCGACGCCAACCCGGACGCCGGCTCGCTGGCCTACCGGGTTCGCCGCGAGACCGAGGCCACGGTCACCCAGCTGCTGCGCGCCTCCGAGCGGATCCGGCGCTACAGCGACATGCGCAACTTCACCAGCCAGTCGGCCACGCGGCTCGAGATCCTCGCGTCGGACGACGACCCCACCATCAGCGTGGCCCTCGGAGAACCGGAGTACCGCCAGGTGCTGCACGTGCTGGAGCACCACTACAACCTGATCCTGATGGACACCGGCACCGGCATCCTCAACTCGGCGACCCAGGGCGTGCTCCGGATGGCCGACCAGATCGTGGTCTGCGCCGCCCCCGGGATCGACGCGTCGCGCGCCTCGAGCCTCACCCTCGACTGGCTCGACGAGCACGGGTACCACGACCTGGTGACCGACGCGGTCGTGGTGATCAACCAGGTCCGCAAGAACCGGGGGCGCGAGCTGCGGTCGGTCTCGGAGCACTTCGCCAAGCGCTGCCGGGCGGTGGTCAACGTGCCCTGGGACCCCCACCTCGCCGAGGGCCTCGAGGTGGACGTCGACGATCTCCGCCCCGAGACCCGCATCGCCTACCTCAACCTGGCCGGCGCGGTGGCGCGGAGCTTCGCCCTCCCCTCCCGCCGACGCTAGGCTCCGGGGGCGATGGCGGACCGCCCGGGCCCCCCGGCTCACTACTTCAACGCCGAGCCGGCCGTGGCCACGAATCCGCGGACGGTGACCGTCCGCCTCCCGGACCAGGTGCTCCAGCTCCAGACCGATCGCGGCGTCTTCAGCACCGCCGGGCTGGACACCGGAACCGAGGTGCTGCTGCGCGGCATCCCCACCCCCCGGCCGGGGGAGCCCTCCTCGACCTCGGCTGCGGGCACGGGGTGATCGCGGTGGCCGTCGCCCGCCGAGCCCCGGGAGCCCGGGTGGTCGCCGTCGACGTCAACAACCGGGCGATCGAGCTCACCCGCACCAACGCATCCGCCAACGGGGTCGAGAACCTCGAGGTCTGCCGGCCGGACGAGGTCGACCCGGGGCTGCGCTTCGCCGCGATCTACAGCAACCCACCGATCCGCGTGGGTCGGGCCCCGCTGCTCGAGATTCTCAGCCTCTGGCTGGGGCGCCTCGAGCCCGAGGGCCACGCCTATCTGGTGGTGCAGCGCCACCTGGGCGCTGATTCACTCGCCGAGCGGCTGCTGGCCCTGGGCCTCAGCGTGGAGAGGGTGCGATCCAAACGCGGCTATCGCCTCCTGGACGTGCGCGACCCCCGGCCCACGTCGCATCATGGCTGACCGTGCTCACCACCATCAGCATCGGCATCAACCCGGTCGCGTTCAGCGTCGGGTCGCTCTCCGTCCACTGGTACGGGATTCTCTACGTGGTGGCCTTCGTGGCCGCCTACTACCTGGGCGCGCGTCCCCACCTCCGGAACCGCGGCATCAGCGAGAACACCCTGGAGGGCGTGGCGGGCTGGACGATCCTCTTCGGGCTGATCGGCGCCCGGCTCTACTACGACGTCCAGAACCTCGACATGATGCACAGCCTCGTGGACGTGATCGCGGTGTGGAACGGCGGGATGGCCTTCTACGGGGCGATCGTCGGGGGGCTGGGCACCCTGATCTTCCTGGGCTGGCGCTGGCACCTCCCGATCTGGACCCTGCTCGACGCCGGCGCGCTGTTCGCGGTGGTGGGCCAGCCCATCGGCCGGATCGGGAACATCATCAACGGCGACATCCTGGGCGGACCGAGCAACCTCCCCTGGGCCACCGCGTACACCAATAGCGCGGCCGTGCTGCAACCGGGCTTCCGGCTCGGCGTCGCGTACCAGCCGGCCGGCGCCTACGAGGCACTGGCCACGCTGGTGATCCTGGGGATCCTGCTGGCCATTCGCCGGCGCGGCGTGCGCCCCGGGGTGCTGATCATCAGCTACGTCGCGCTCTACTCGGTGAGCCAGTTCCTGCTCGACTTCGTCCGTCAGAGCGAGCCGGTGGTCTGGCTGCGGCTGAGGGAGCTCGCGCTCACCGCCATCGTCTCGCTGGTGGTGGTGGTGCCGCTGATGATCGTCCTCTGGCGCCGGACCGAGGGGCGCGCGCGTCCGGAGCCCAGCATGGCCACCAACTCCGAGCCGGCCGCCGATGCCGAGCCGGCCGTCGGTATCGAGCCGGACGCCACGGCGGAGGCGGAGGCGGACGCCGATGTCGAGCCGGCCGCCGCTGCCGAGCCAGGCGCCACCGCCCAGCCGGATGCCGAGGCCGGACCGGACGCCACGGTGGAGGTGGCCGGCGATGCCGACCCCGCCGTCGACGCCGAGATCGCAACCGATGGGGAGCCCGCGACGGATGCCGAGGAGGCCGCGACCTCCTGAGGGAGGCTCCTTGATGACCACCACGCCGCCAACCGGAAGCCGTCAAGGGAGGTCCGCGCGCCGGCTGGCGCTGTGGGCGACCGCTGCGTCTCTCCTCTGTCCCCTGGCCGCGGCCTGCGGCGGTGGGGCCGCCGGCACCCCGTCACCCCGAGCCACGACCTCCCCCACCCCGACCGCCACCCCCGCGATCGGCGGGGCCGCCGCCGAGACGCGCCTCCTGGTCCAGCAGGGCCTCGGGATCGGGATGGCGTCGAACGTGGTCCAGAGCCAGGTGAACGTGCTCTACGGCGCGCTTCTCGGCTCGACCTCCTGCCGGGCGCTCACCGCCGGCACGGGGTCGTCGAAGGTGCTGCAGAAGTCGACCAGCGGGCACGTCAGCACGGTGAGCGTCGACGTCTACTACGACGGGAGCTGCGCCCAGCCCTACATCGAGGCGGCGGCCACGCTGACCGCCGGCACCGCGACATCCACCATCTCGATCACCGAGTCGGCGACCTACCTCGGGCCCGCGGAGAACACCCTGGGCGTCCTCTCCCTCAGCGAGAGCGTCGTCTTCGCCGGCACGGCGGATGCGATCTCGGGCGTCACCGTCGACGGCACCGGCACCTTCACGCCCAAGGACGGCGCTCCACCGGTGAGCCTCGGCCTCGAGTGCGCGATGCCCGGCAGCTCGACGCCCGCCCCCTTCGGGTGCAGCGGCGCGGTCGCCCAGCCCTTCCCGGCACTGGGGATATCCCTGGCCACGGTGGCCCCTCTCACCATCAGCCTGACGGCGGTGCCGGGGGGAGGCGAGGACGATTACAGCGTCGCCTTCTCCGGGACGCAGTCGACCTCCGAGTCGGGTGCGGCCGGTGCCCTCTCGATCACCACGCCGACACCGACGACGTTCGCGATCTCCGGAACCGGCACCGTGATGCCGGCCAACACCACCTCCGGCCACGCCGCGCTCTTCGCCCTCTTCTCCCCCGCACCCACCGGGTGGACCGTGACCGACGCGGTCGACGGCACCGCCTTCACGCTCAACCAGGTGAGCACGGCCCAGCTCGCCGGCACCGTGACCACGGCGGCCGGGGACACGCTGGCCCGCATCAGCCTCGACGCGTCCGGGTCGGGAACCATCAGCTACAGCGGCGGAGGCAGCGCCCCGGTCACCAACTGGACCCTGGGGGGCTGACCCGGTGCGATCCCTGGCCCCGCGCGGCCTCTCCCTATACTCGGGCCCGTGCTAGCCTCCAACATCCTCCAGGCGATCGGTTACGTCCTGGAGGTCCTCACCCTCATCGTCGTGGTCCGGGTGCTGCTCTCCTGGCTGCCGGGGCTCAACCCGTACCACCCGGTGGTCCGGCTGATCCGGGCGATCGCCGATCCGATCCTGGCGCCCTTCCGCGGAGTGCTGCCGACCTTCGGCGGGATGCTCGACCTCTCACCGCTGCTCGCCATCATCGTTCTCGAGGTCCTGGCCAACGTCTGCTTCTCGCTCTCGTACAGTGTCGGCCTCACGGGAGCGTCACTCGGAGCCATCGTGGTCGGGGCGCTCGAGCAGCTCGTCCTCACCCTGATCATCATCGTGGCGGTCCTGGTCCTGCTCCGCTTCCTGCTCTCACTCTTCCACGCCGACCCCTGGCATCCGCTGACCCGCGGGATCAAGGCGATGGCGGACCCCTTCGTCCGCCCCTTCGACGGGATCATCGCCCACAGCGCGGGGATCGATGTGGAGTCGCTGGTGGCCTTCATCGCCTACCTGCTGGTCTTCGTGGTCGCCAAGATCGCGCTCGACTGGCTGGTCGGGCTGCTCTGACGCCGCGCCCGCGGCGCTGATCTCGCCTCAGCGGCGGCGCGCGCCCTCGCGCTCGGGCGCCCGCTGGCGCTCCACCTCCACCCGGTACGAGGCGTCGCCGAGCAGCGACTCCACCGCCCGCTCCAGCGCCGGTCCCGGCTCCACCCGCCACTCGTCCCCGAGCACGATCTCGTCGACCGAGCGCACCCCGAGCACCTGGACCAGGACGGGGGCCTCTCCGCGGTGCTGTCCCAGGATGCCGCGCAGGGTGGGAAGCAGCGACTCCTGGCCGGCCGAGAGGCGCAGGCGGACCCGGCTGTTGCGGCGCCAGGCCGCCAGCCGGACGTCGTCGAGGGCGTAGACGGCCTCGGCGATGACGCTCACCGCCTCGGTGTCGGGGTGCTCCTCCTCCTCCGGGACCGCGGCGCCGTTCTGGGCCGTCGGGACGGCGGCGCGACCGTTGCGCCCGGCCTGGACGCGACCGCGAACGACGATCACCTGGTCGGGACGGAGCAGCTCGGCGCACTCCTCGAAGATGCGGGCGAAGACCACCACCTCGCAGGCTCCGGAGAGGTCCTCCACGGTCATGAAGGCCATCCGCTGCCCGGTCGTGCTGCGCCGGGGGATGAAGGCGCGCAGGTCGCGGATCGCCCCGCCGATCTGCACGTAGATGCCGTCGAGGTGGGCCCCCAGCTCCCCGACCGCGGTGTCGACGCGCTCGGCGAGCCGGTCCGAGATGCGGCGCAGGGGGTGGTCGCTCAGGTACATCCCGAGGTACTCCCGCTCCCACCGGAGCCGCTCGTCGGCGGGGACCGCGGTGACGTCGGTGACCGTGCCGAACTCGTCGACCGGGGAGAGGGCGATCGAGACGTCCTCGGCGGCGCTCTCGCCGAACAGCGAGCCCTGCCCGAGATCGCGCTCCCGCCGGATCTGGGAGGCCCGATCCAGGGCGCGATCGAGGGTCGCGAGGAGCAGGCCTCGCTCCCCCAGGCCGTCGCAGGCGCCGCTCCGGATCAGCGCCTCGAGCACCCGCCGGTTGAGGTCGCGACCGCCGACCCGGAGGCAGAGGTCGACCAGGCTGGCGTAGTCACCGCCGCTCCGGCGCTCGTCCACCAGCTGCTCCATGACCCGCTCGCCGGCACCCTTGATGTGGGTCAGGCCATAGAGGATCTCGCGCTTCGCGGGGTCGCCCACCGCGAACCCCGCCTCGCTGCGGTTGACGTCGGGGAGCATGACGGTGAGACCGCGCGCGTGGGCGTCGAGGATGGTCTGCTTGAGCTTGTCGAAGTCGCCGGCCCGGCTGTTGAGCAGCGCCGCCATGAACTCCAGGGGGTGATTGGCCTTGAGGTAGGCGGTCTGGTACCCGATCAGGCCGTAGCAGTAGGCATGGGCCTTGTTGAACCCGTAGCCGGCGAAGTGGTCGATGAGGTCGAAGAGGGCGGCGGCGGTGCCCTCCACCACCCCCCGGGCGGCCGCGCCGGCCAGGAACTTCTCCCGCTGGTGGGCCATCTTGACCTTGTCCTTCTTGCCCATCGCGGCGCGCAGCACGTCCGCCTCGCCGAGGCTGTACCCGGACACGGCGGAGGCGATCTGCATCACCTGGTCCTGGTAGATCATGGTCCCGAATGTTTCGGCCAGGATCGGCTCCATCTCGGGACGCAGGTAGGTGATCGGCTCCTCCCCGCGCCGGCGCTTGATGTAGAGATCCACCACCCCGCCCTCCAGGGGGCCGGGCCGGATCAGGGCGTTGGCGGCGGCCAGGTCGGCCAGGGACCGGGGCTGCATGTCGATCAGGATCCGTTTGCCCAGGGTCGCCTCGAGCTGGAACACGCCGTGGGTGTCCGCCTTGCCGAGCAGCTCGTAGGTGGCGGGGTCGTCCAGGGGGATCGCGTCGATGTCCAGCCGCACCCCCCGCACCTTCTCGATGTTCTCGACCGTCTCCTGGATCACGGTGAGGTTGGAGAGTCCCAGGAAGTCGATCTTGAGCAGACCGATCTTGCTCACACCCTTCATGTCGAACTGGGTGACCACGCCCTCGTTCCCCGAGGTGGCCCGGGCCAGGGGGACGATGCTGGCCAGCGGCTCGGCGCCGATGACCACGCCCGCGGCGTGGGTGGAGGCGTTGCGGCTGATGCCCTCGAGGCGGCGGGCGATGTCGATGACGCTGTGCGCCCAGGGCTCACCGTCGTAGAGGTCGCGGAGGTCGCGCGCCTCGGCCAGGGCGCGATCCAGGGTGATCCCGATGGACGCCGGGACCAGCTTGGCCAGCCGGTCGACGTCGGGGAGCGGAACGTCGAGGACCCTCCCGACGTCGCGGATGGCGGCGCGCGCGGCCATCGTCCCGAAGGTGATGATCTGGGCGACCCGGTCCTGGCCGTACTTTCCGGTCACGTACTGGATGACCCGGTCGCGCCGGCGGTCGTCGAAGTCGATGTCGATGTCGGGCATCTCCCGGCGCTCCAGGTTGAGGAAGCGCTCGAAGATCAGCCCGTAGCGGAGCGGGTCGACGTTGGTGATGCGGAGCACATAGCTGACCAGCGACCCCGCCGCGCTGCCCCGCCCGGGGCCCACCACCACCCCGTCGCAGCGGGCGGCCCGGATCAGGTCCCAGACGATCAGGAAGTACGCGGAGAAACCGGTCTGGCGGATCACGTCCAGCTCCATCGCCAACCGCTCGCGCGCCTCCTGGGAGGGATCCGAGCCGAAGCGTTCGGCGAGCCCCCGGGCGCACAGCTCGGCCAGGTAGGAGTCGGCGTCGAGGCCCTCGGGGATGGGCGAATAGGCGGGGAGGTGATGCAGGCCCAGCTCCAGCTTCCAATCGCAGCGGGCGGCGACGGCGAGGGTGTTGGAGGCGGCCTCCCCGTAGGCGGCGAAGCGCTTCCGCATCTCGTCGCCGCTGGCCACGTAGAACTGCGGGCCGTGGAACCGGAGCCGCCGCTCGTCATCGCGCCGGGACCCGGTCTGGAGGCAGAGCAGGATGTCGTGGGCCTCGGCGTCGGCGGCGTGGATGTAGTGGGAGTCGTTGGTGCAGATCAGGGGGAGGCCGGTGCGGCGGGCGATCTCCAGGAGCCCCTCGCGGACCGCCGTCTCCTCGGTCATGCCGTGGTCCTGGAGCTCGAGAAAGTAGTTGTCGGGGCCGAGGATCTCCGCGTGCTGGCGGGCCACCCGTTCGGCCGCGTCGAGGTCGCCGCTCAGGATGGCCTGGGGAAGCTCGCCGCCGACACAGCCGGAGAGGCAGATCAGCCCCTCGCTGTGGGCGGCGAGCAGCTCCTTGTCGATCCGGGGCTTGTAGTAGTAGCCCTCGAGCTGGGCGATGGTCGAGAGCGCCACCAGGTTGGAGTAGCCGGCGGCGTCGCGGGCCAGCAGCACCAGGTGGCTGGGGTCGCGGTCGGCGCGTCCCTCCTTGTCCCGGTGGGAGCGCGGCGCCATGTACACCTCGCAGCCGACGATCGGCTTGACCCCGGCGGCCATCGCCTCGGTGTACAGCTCCACGGCTCCGTAGAGCACGCCGTGGTCGGTGACCGCCACCGCGGGCTGGCCCATGGCCTTCGCGCAGGCCACCAGCTCCGGGATCCGAGCCGCCCCGTCCAGCAGCGAGAACTCACTGTGGGTGTGGAGATGGACGAACGGCTCCGCTGCCTCCGCCGCGCGCGCGTCCCCGTCCATCATCTCCTCGGTGGCTTCCTCCAAACGCACGTACGTTAGCACCGCCGAGAGGAGGTCCCGGGACGGCTCGCCCCATTCTGACCAGCCCGGATGGGCAGGCGGCGGCGGCTCCCGGCAGAGCGAGCGCGAACACACTCCCGCGTTTGAAGGGCGCCGGCCCTGCGGCGGCGTTCCCGCGGCTGCATCGACGTCGAGATGACGCTCTCGCCGGGGCCGGACGGCACCCCGGGAACCGCGGAGCCCGGTGCGGCGTCTCACTGAGGTGAGGTCTCTCGCGCTCCTCCTGCTCTCCTCTCTCGGAGCCGCGGTGGCGGTCGCCGCTGCCGGTTGCGGAACCCAGGGCAACCGGGTCGCCCTCCTCCCCCACCCCTCCCCGTTCCCCACCGGGGTGGCGGCACCGGTGTCACCCGGGTCCGTGGTGCTGGGCAGCGCCACCAACGCGGCCGGCTGGACCGCGGTGGTGACCGCGGCGCCCGGCGCCGAGCTGCAGGTCACCGTCACCGTGCGCGGCCCGCTCACCGTGCTGGGCGGCTGCGTGCCCAGCCTGACCGCCCGGGCGGAGACCAGCACCGGCGCGCCGGTGCCGACCCCCACCCCCACCCCGGAGATGCACTGCCTGGCGATCGCGCTCGAGATGGTTCCGGCCGGAACCAGCCGTGCCTTCACCGCGCTGCTCCCCGAGCCCTCCCCGCCGGGCACCTATGCCGTCCTCTCCACCCTCGACACCCAGGGGCCGTCGGCCCCGGTGCCACCGGTGACCATCACCACCTGACCCCAACCGGCCTCGCCGCGCTGGAACCTCGATCGCCACGACCCCGCGGGCCGCGCCGGGCGCGCTCTCAGCCGCGCCGGAGGGCCACCACGGTCTCCACGTGGTAGGTCTGGGGGAACATGTCCACCACGTCGACGGAGTCGACGCTGTACGGGCCCGAGGCGACCAGGACGTGGAGGTCCCGGGCCAGGGTCGCCGGGTCGCAGGAGACGCAGACGACCCGCGGCGGCCCGGCCAGGGCCAGCCACCCGGTCACCTGGCCGCCGCAGCCGGCCCGGGGCGGGTCGAGCACCAGGCCGTCGATCCCCTCCTCTCCTGCCACCTCGGGGAGGGCGGTCTCGACCGGGGCGACGACGTAGCGGACCCGATCCGCGACCTCGTTGATGCGGGCGTTGAGCCGGCCCATCGCGGCCGCGCTGCGGTTGCTCTCGATGCACACCACCTTGCGCGCCTGGCCGGCGAGGACGGCGCTGAGCACCCCGATCCCGGCGTAGGCGTCGACGATGCGCCGCCCCCGCACCTCGCCGAGGGCCGCGAGCACGCAGCCGTAGAGGGCGTCGAGATGCCCCCAGCTCACCTGGATGAACGACTCCGGCGACACCCGGAAGGCCCGCTCCCGCCAGCGCAGGGTGGTGAGGTCGGTGCTCCACCGCTCCCCGGCCGGGAGGCTCGCCGCCATCTCGTCGACCACCGGGCGGGCCAGGGCGGAGGCCGGCTTGGCGCGGAGCAGCAGCTCGTCGCCGGACTCGCCGGCGGTCACGTGGAGGACGCCGAGGCCGGCCGACCCGCCCCGCCGGACCAGCTCTCGAAGCCGGGGCAGCGCGCCGGCGATGCTGCGGTGGTGGATCAGGCAGTCGTCGACGGCCACCTTGCGCCAGCTCCGCGCCCGGTTGAAGCCGAGGGTGGCGTCGGCCAGCCCCCGGGCACCGGGGATGACGTGGAACTCGCCCCGCCACCGGTAGCGCCAGGGGTCGTCCATGCCATGCAGCCGCGGCTCGGGCACCGCGACCCCGGCCCGGCGGAGGGCGTCGAGCAGGATCTCCCGCTTCAGCTCGAGCTGGCGCGGGTAGGCGACGTGCTGGAGCTGGCAGCCACCGCATTCGTCCACGTAGGGACAGGGCGCGGCGACGCGGTCCGGGGAGGCCGTCTCGACGGCGACGACCCGGCAGAACCAGGTGCGGCCCTTGCGGAAGGTGAGCGCCACCTCGACGGTCTCGCCGGGGATGGCGCCGTCGACCATCAGGGTCGCCCCCTCGGCGTGGGCGAGGCAGAGCCCGCCGTGGACCATGGCCTCGCAGGCGACGCTGAGCCGCGCGCCGGCCTCGAGCGTCACCTCAGCTCCGGCTCGCGAGGAGGCTCGGGGTACGTGCCGAGCCGAGGCTTCGGCGAGGAGTCGGGGAGGTGCGTGCCGAGCGCCGGCACCGGCGATGAGGCGCGGGGGTGCGTGTCGAGCGGAGGTTTGGAGAAGGAGGCGGGGAGGTGCGTGCTGAGCGCAGGCTCTGCGCAGGCGGCAGCTGCAATGCTGCCGAGCAGAGCGCGCCGAGCGCCGGCAGGGCGCTCGGACGCGCGCGCCGGAGCGAAGCACCACCTCCCCGACTCCCAGGCGCGCGACGCTCCTCGAACGTGGCCGCGCCCGGCTCAGCCGGAGAGACGGTCACGGAGCAGGCCGGTCACCGCCCGGGCGTCGGCGCGACCCCTGGTCGCCTTCATCACCCCGCCCACCAGCCGCTGCAGGGCCTGCTCCTTGCCGCCCCGGAAGTCGGCGACCGCGGCCGGGTTCTCGGCGATCACGGCGTCGACCAGCCGCTCCAGCTCACCCTGGTCGCTGACCTGGCCGAGCCCCCGGTCGCGGACCACCGCGGCGGGGTCGCCGCCCGGGAGGTAGAGCTCCTCGAGGAGCTCCTTGGCGGTGGAGCCGTTGATGCTGCCACCCTCCACCAGCTTGACCAGGGCGGCGAGGCCGGCCACCCCGAGGCCACTGCGCTGCAGCGGGGTGTGGCTCTCGCGGCTCAGCCTCGCCACCTCCCCCATCAGCCAGTTGGCGGCAGCCTTGGCCGGAACCCCGGAGGCCACCAGCTCCTCGAAGGCCCGCGCGTCCTCGCGCTCGGCGCTGATGATGGCGGCGTCGTACGGCGAGAGGCCGTGGTCGCGCTGGAGCCGCTCGATCAGCTGCTGGGGCAGCTCGGGGAGCCCGGCCCGGACCCGCTCGACGAAGTCGACGCCGAGCTGCAGGGGAGGCAGGTCCGGCTCGGGGAAGTAGCGGTAGTCGTGGGCGTACTCCTTGCTCCGCTGGGAGATGGTGGCGCCCTTGGCCTCCACCCAGCCGCGCGTCTCCTGAGCGATGGTCTGACCCTGGTCGAGCAACCGTCCCTGGCGGACGATCTCGAAGTCGAGGGCCCGCTGCACGGCCCGGAACGAGTTCATGTTCTTGACCTCGACCTTGACCCCGAGCTCGGTCTCGCCGGGGCGGCGCAGCGAGATGTTGGCGTCGCAGCGGAACGACCCCTGCTCCAGGTTGCCGTCGTTGACCCCGATGTAGACGAGGATCTGGCGGAGCCGGACCAGGTACTCGCGGGCCTGCTCGGAGGAGCGGAGGTCGGGCTCGCCGACGATCTCCATCAGGGGCACGCCCGCCCGGTTGAGATCGACCACCGAGCTGCGCGCCTGCTGGAGGATGTCGCCGGCGTGCTGGAGGGTGCCGGTGTCCTCCTCGAGGTGGACCCGGGTGATCCCGCAGCGCACCTCCTCGCCGTCCACCGTGAAGCTGAGGTGGCCGTTGAGCGAGAGGGGCATGTCCCACTGGGAGATCTGGTAGCCCTTGGGGAGGTCGGGATAGAAGTAGTTCTTGCGATCGAACTTGCTGTGCTCGGGGATCTCGCAGTTGAGCGCCAGCGCGGTCCGCACCGTGTACTCGACGGCCACCCGGTTGATCACCGGCAGCACCCCGGGCAGGCCCAGGCAGACCGGGCAGGTGTTGCTGTTGGGCGGGCTGCCGATGTAGTCCGCGCTGCAGCCGCAGAACATCTTGCTGCGGGTGAGCAGCTGGCCGTGCACCTCCAGGCCGATCACCGGCTCATAGCGCGCCAGGATCTGCTCCAGGGTGCTCACCGCGCTGGTGGTGGTCACGACGTCGGGCTCCCGGCGCCCGGGGCCGGGGGTGGCGGCGCCTCGTGCCAGGCGGTCGCCCCCTGGTAGGCGTGGGCGACGCGCAGCACCCGCGCGTCCTGGAAGCGCGGCCCGATCACCTGCAGACCGACCGGGAGGCCCTCGCTCAGGCCGCACGGCACCGAGATGCCCGGCAGGCCGGCGAGGTTGACCGGGAGGGTGAGCACGTCGCAGAGGTACATGGAGAGGGGATCGCTCCTCTCCCCCTTGGGGAAGGCGACGATCGGCGAGGTGGGGCAGACCAGGGCGTCCACCTTCTCGAAGGCGCGATCGAATTCTTCCGCGATGAGGGTCCGGACCTTCTGCGCCTTGCGGTAGTAGGCGTCGTAGTAGCCGCTCGAGAGCGCGTAGGTGCCGAGCATGACCCGGCGCTTGACCTCGGGACCGAAGCCCTGGCCGCGGGTCTCCAGGTAGCTGTCGGTGAGCGATGGGCGGTCGACGTGGAATCCGAAGCGGACCCCGTCCATCCGCGCCAGGTTGGCCGAGCACTCGGCCGGGGCGACGATGTAGTAGGTGCTGAGCGCCGCCGGGGTGGACGGGAGCGAGACCTCCTCGAGGGTGGCGCCGAGCTTCTCCAGGAGCGCGAGGGCCGATTCGACCGCGGTGCGGACGCCCGGCTCCAGCCCCTCGGTCATGTACTCGTGCGGGACCCCGAGGCGCAGCCCCGCGACGCCGCGCTCCAGCTGCTCGTCGACCGGCTCCACCTCGGTGGGCGACGAGGTGCTGTCCTGGGGGTCGTGCCCGGCCATGGCGGTGAAGACCCGGGCCACGTCGTCGACGCTGCGGGCGAAGGGGCCGATCTGATCCAGCGACGAGGCGAAGGCGATCAGCCCGTAGCGGGAGACCCTGCCGTAGGTCGGCTTGAAGCCGGCGACGCCGCAGAAGGAGGCCGGCTGGCGGATCGACCCGCCGGTGTCGGTCCCCAGGGAGAAGGGGACCGCCCCGGCCGCGACCACGGCCGCGCTCCCCCCGCTGCTGCCTCCCGGCACCCGGCTCGGGTCCCAGGGGTTGCCCACCGGGCCGAAGGCGGAGTTCTCGTTGGAGGAGCCCATGGCGAACTCGTCGCAGTTGGTGACCGCGACCGGCACCGCGCCGGCGTCGAGCAGCCGGCCCACGGCGGTGCCGGTGTAGGGGGGGACGTAGCCCTGCAGGATCCTCGACCCGGCGGTGGTCTCCACCCCCTCGACGCAGAGCACGTCCTTGTAGGCGAAGGGGATGCCGCAGAGCGGCCCTGCCGTCTCCGGCGCCTCGGCGAGGATGCGGGCGGCGCGGGCGGCCTGGCGCTCGGTGAGCTCGTCGGTGTAGCGGAGCACGGGATGGAGGGGGGCGAGGGATTCGAGCGCGCCCCGGGAGGCGGCGGCCAGCTCGGCGGGCGAGGTCTCGCCGCGACGCAGGCTCGCCCCCAGCTCGGCGACGGTGCGGGAGGTCATTCCTGGATCGCCCCCACCTCGAAGTGGTCGCGCCGCCGGCGCGGCGCGTTGGCGAGCGCGGCCTCGACCGGCAGGCACTCCCGCCGCTCGTCCTCGCGCCAGGCGTTGACCAGACCGCCGATCTGGGCGGTCTCCCCCACCCGGGAGGTGTCCACCTGCTGGAGGCGGTCGACGTGGGCGAGGATGGCGTCGAGCTGCTCGCGGTAGCGCTCCAGATCCTGGTCGCTCAGACCGAGCCGGGCGAGCATGGCGACGTGCGCGACCTGGTCGCGTTCGAGGGTCATCGCGTTCTCCGGGGTGTCACGGAGCGTGATTATCCGCGCCGTGCTCTCCGCTCGGGCCGGCCCCGGGCTCCCCGCGACCCGGGAGGGGCAGCCAGGTGAGCACCGTCTGCTCGGTGGGCGCGAAGCCGTGTCGCCGGTAGACGGCGAGGGCGGCCGGATTGTCGGGGCGCGTCCACACCGTCGCGAAGCTCACCGCCCGCTGCCGGAAGAGACGCATGGCCTCCCCCACCAGGGCGGTGGCCACGCCCTGGCCACGGGCGTCGGGCAGGACGTAGAGCTCGGCCACCTCGCCCTCCAGCCCGTTGCCGGGGTCGAAGATGACGCACCAGCAGAGCCCCAGCGGGCGGCCGTCCCCGGCGCGCGCCACCATCATCACGTTCTCACCACGGAAGTGGGATGCGATCGGCCCGGTGTGGGCGGCGATCTCCTCCCGGCTCTCGCGGGGGTGGTCGTAGTGCTCCTGGTCCTCCAGGCCCAGCTCGACGAGCATGGATTGGACCGCGGGGTCGTCGGGGCGCTCGAGGATCTCGATCCGGAGCTCGGGCGGTGTCACGCAGGGATCAGATCACACCGGGGGGCGGGAAGGCGCGGGGAAAGGCGCCCGGGGAGGCTCGGTGGGAGGGCGCGGCGGAAGGCGCGGCGGGGAGGCGCGGCGCCCGGGGACGCACGGCCGGGAAGCGCGTCGCTCGGGGAAGGGGCGTCCTCTGACGCCACGAGAGAGAGGACCGGCCCGGTGGGGAGACGCCGGGCCGATCGGTTGCTCGCCGGTCAGGGGGTGGTGGGCGACGAGGTCGAGACGGTGGGCTCGACCGGGGAGCTCGACACCGAAGAGGACGGCCCGGCGACACCGCTGGGGGCCGGCGTGGACGGCGTGGACGGCGGCTCGATCGGCAGCGAGGGGAGGATGACCGGGCTGGCCACCGGCGAGGCGCTCCCGGACGGCGATGGAGACGGGGTCGGGGTCGTGCCGCCCCGCAGCGTCCAGCCCGAGCTGTCCCAGGTCCAGGTGTCGCCGGCCACGCCACCGGTCGCCGAGCTCGCCCCATAGGCGTCCCCGCCGAAGAGCACCACCTGACCGGTGGCGCCGTCGTAGGCGAGGGCGAAGTCGGAGCGGGCGGTCGGGGCGGGGGCGGATGCGACCTTCACCCACCCGGCCTCCGGGCTGGTCGCCGTCCAGGTGGCGCCCATCGCGTCCAGGCCCACCGCCTCGCCGGTCGCCGTGTCGGCCACCGGCGGGACCTCGAAGTACGGTGCGGACGCGCTCTCCGAGAGGTCCTGGAGCGGGGTCCAGCCGGTCCCTGTCCACCGATACTCCTCGCGGGTCGGGACCATCGGGCAGGGAGCGCCGTAGGGACACGCCGCGGCGGTGCCTCCCATCGCGGCATAGAGGCCGGAGCCGAGGTCGACCAGGACGCCCGACCCGGGGAACCAGGCCAGCTCGCCCCCCGAGGGCGGGGCGTCGGTCGCAGAGCCGCCCACCGGCTGGAAGGTGCTGCCGTCGAAGACCCAGGTGAGGGTCGCGGGCAGCAGCGCGCAGGGGGTCCCGGTCTCAGCGCAGTTGGAGCAGATCACCTCGCCGCCGGCTCCCGAACCGGCGCTCCCCCCCGCGCTTCCCGAGGTCATCGGGCAGATCACGCAGGCGGAGCAGGGCAGGGACGCGCATCCTCCGTCGAGGGGGCAGGCGGTGGGCACCGGAGCCGCGGTGGAGGTGGTCGTGGGGAGCGACGTGGACGAGGCGCAGGAGCCGCCATCGACGCCGATGCAGGGCTCGCCCGCGGTCACCGCGTTGGCGCTGGAGGCGGGCAGCACGGTTGGGGAACCGCCCGAGCCCGACCCGGAGGCGGAGCCGCCGGCGTAGATGGCCGGGATCGGGACGCCGCCGCCGGCCGGGCTGCCGGAGGTGACCAGGACGATCCTCCCGGTGGTCGGGTCGGTGGCCATCGAGGCCTCGGAGAACGTGTAGTGGCCGAGCTGGCCGGAGGCCTGCCCGAGGGCGAGCCGTGACCAGTCGCTGCCGTCCCAGGCCCAGGCGTCCTGGAGCTGGGTGCAGACGTCGGAGGAGACGGCGGCGGCCGACGGAGGAGCGGCGATCGCCGAGGTCGGTGTCACCACCGCCGAGATGGGGGTCGCGGCCGCCGAGCCGGGGGGCGCGGTCGCGGACGCCGAGGCGGAGCCGGTGGCCGCGGGCGCCGAACCGGCCGAGCCGGGGACCGCGATGCCGATGCCGGTCGACCCGCCGGTCGAGCATCCGGCACCGCCGGTGCCGCCGAGCAGGATCACCCGCTGGCTCTGGGGGTCCCAGGCCATCTGAGCCCCGTACCGGGCGGGTGGGCTGGTCGCGGGGGACGCCGCCACCCAGCCGGACCCCTCCCAGAGCCAGGTGTCCCCGAGCGGCCGGCCGGCGGCGCTGATGCCGCCGAACATCACCACGTCGCCGGCGGCGGGGTCGTAGGCCATGGCGGCGCCCGAACGGGCGGCCGGCCCGCCGGCGGCATCCCCGAGAGCCGCGTCGTGGCGGAGCCCGAAGTAGCCGGCGGTGACCGCGGCGACCACCGCGACCGAGACGACCAGGGCACCCGCCCCGCTGCGCAGACGGCCACCGTGGTTGCGGAGGATCTCCATACCCGTCCTACGCGGCCACCCCGCGATGGGTTCCCGACCGGACCTGGATGGGATTGCTCCCACCCCTCGGTAGGCGCGGCCTCCGGCCCTGGGTACCGCTGCGTGGGAGAACCCTCGGCGCCGCCCTGCCACGGACCGGCCCACCGGCCCGGATAGACTGGCGCGCGATGACCGAGAGCGCGGGTCCGCCCGCCAACCCGGAGCGGCTCAGCCCCGAGGAGCTGACCCGGCTCCAGCCAGGGCTGGCCCGGCTCATGCCGGAGATCGCCAACCGCTTCTGGCGCGCCGTCTACGCGGCCCGGGCCGGCAACTGGCGGCTGGCCCGCTGGCAGCTCTCGGAGATGCGCAAGCTCTTCCTCCTCTGCACGATCACCCGGCCCAAGTACGGAGACGACATCGCCGAGTACCTCCACGAGGAGGTGGAGCCGCTGCTCGCGGCGATCGCGGCCGAGGACCTCGACGCCTTCGAGGCTCGGGTGTCCGAGGCGGTGGACGCAGCCAACGAATTGCATCGACGCTGGGAGAAGGGCTTCATCGTCTGGAAGCTGCCGGAGAGCGCGCCGCCGGACCTCGATCTGACCCCACGCTGACCTCTCGCCGCGCCTCTTCTCCGGCCCGACGGGACGATCACCGGACGGCTATGCTCGACCCATGATCGTCACCACCACCGAGAACGTCCCGGGCACCCGGGTCACCCAGACCTTCGGACAGGTATTCGGCCTCACGGTGCGCACCCGCGGACTGGGCGGGAACATCGCCGCCGGCTTCCGCAGCATCGTCGGCGGCGAGGTCGCCTCCTACGTCAAGCTGCTCGAGGACGCCCGGCGCCAGGCGGTCGACCGCATGGTGCAGAACGCCACCGCCATGGGGGCCAACGCGGTGACCATGATGCGGTTCGACTCCTCCGAGATCGGCAACACCATGAGCGAGATCGTCGCCTACGGCACCGCCCAGCTGATCGAGCCGCTGGGACCGCCCCCGGCCAGCTGATCGCGGGGCCGAGCCGGCGCCTCTGATGGCCGCCATCCCCATCCTCGAGCTGCTGGTGTTCGTGGCCCTCGCGATCCTCATCGTGCTGGGGGCCGTGATGGGGTGGGAACGGTACCGGGGCGGCGGGAGCGGCGGCCCCGCCGGGCCGGCCGCGGGCGGCTTCCGGCCGACCACCGAGGTCTTCATCGACCCCGAGAGCGGGCGGCGGATGCGGGTCTGGTTCGACGACCGGACCGGGCAGCGGGAGTACCACCCCGAGTAGCGAGGAGGATGCGGGCCGTGCGGCGTCAGCCGATCTCGGAGGCCGGCCGGGGATGAGCTCGGCGGCGGAGATGATCGAGCGACTCCGCGGCGGCGGGGTGCGTGACGAGCGGGTGCTGGCGGCGATGGCGGGGGTGCCGCGCGAGGAGTTCGTGCTTCCCGGCGACCGCGGTGACGCCTACGCGGACCGGGCCCTCCCGATCGCGGGCAACCAGACCATCTCCCAGCCGCTGATGGTCGCCATCCTGGTCGAGGCGCTGGAGCTGAGGCCGGGGGACGTCGCCCTCGACATCGGCACCGGGAGCGGCTACCAGGCCGCGGTGATGGCCGCCTGCGGCGCCCGGGTGATCAGCGTCGAGCGGATCCCGGCGCTGGCCTCGGAGGCCGCCGAGCGGCTGGCCCGGCTGGAGGTCGACGTCGAGGTGGTGGCCACCGACGGCAGCGTCGGGCTCCCCGACCGCGCCCCCTTCGATGCCATCGCGGTCGGGGCGGCCGCGCCCCGGCTCCCGGTCGCCCTCGCCCGCCAGCTGCGGGAGGGCGGCCGGCTGGTGGTGCCGATCCGGAGCGGCCCCGAGGGCGAGGAGCTCACCCGGCTCCGGCTGCGCGGGGGGAGCTGGATCACCGAGAACCTCGGTCCCTGCCGCTTCGTCCCGCTGATCGGCGCCGGCGGCTACCCCGCCTGAGCGCGCCGGCGCCGCCGGCGCGGGAACTCCTCTCGGGGCTCCCCCCTGACCGCCCCGGCGTTTAGCATGGGCAGGCGCCGAGGTACATCGGGAAGTGACCGCCACGGAGCGGGCGAAAGCCGCCCCACGGGCGCACCGGCTCTGATTCGAGCAGTTCTGGAGGGACCCATCCCATGGCCAAGACCGTCGGCATCGATCTCGGCACCACCAACAGCGTGGTGGCCGTGATGGAGGGTGGCGAGCCCACCGTCATCGCCAATGCCGAGGGCGGTCGCACCACCCCCTCCGTGGTCGCATTCACCCGCAGCGGAGAGCGTCTGGTCGGCACGCTGGCGCGCCGCCAGGCGGCGGTGAACCCCAACAACACCATCTACTCCATCAAGCGCTTCATGGGCCGTCTGCTCAGCGAGGTGACCAACGAGGCCAAGCAGGTCCCCTACAAGGTGGTCGCCGGCAAGGATGGCCGGGTCGAGGTGGATGTCGCCGGCGAGCGCCACACCCCCGAGCAGATCTCGGCGATGGTGCTCCAGAAGCTGAAGACCGACGCCGAGGCCTACCTGGGCGAGAAGGTGACCGACGCGGTCATCACGGTGCCCGCCTACTTCAACGACGCCCAGCGACAGGCGACCAAGAACGCGGGCCAGATCGCCGGCCTCAACGTGCTCCGGATCATCAACGAGCCGACCGCGGCCGCGCTCGCCTACGGGCTGGAGAACAAGGAGAACGAGAAGATCCTGGTCTTCGACCTCGGCGGCGGCACCTTCGACGTCTCCATCCTGGAGGTCGGCGAGGGGGTCTTCGAGGTCAAGTCCACCAACGGCGACACCCACCTGGGTGGCGACGACTACGACCGGAGGGTGGTGGAGTGGCTCGCGGATGAATTCAAGCGCGACCAGGGCATCGACCTGCGCGGCGACCCCCAGGCGTTGCAGCGGCTGACCGAGGCCGCCGAGAAGGCCAAGATCGAGCTGTCGCAGCGCCAGGAGACCCAGGTCAACCTCCCCTTCATCACCGCCGACGCATCGGGACCCAAGCACCTCGACATCACGCTGTCGCGGCCCAAGTTCGAGCAGCTCACCGAGGACCTCACCGCGCGCTGCCGCAAGCCCTTCCAGGATGCCCTGGCCGACGCCCACATGAGCGTCTCCGACCTCGATGAGGTGATCCTGGTCGGCGGCTCGACCCGGATGCCGGTGGTCCAGGCGCTGGTCAAGGAGCTGACCGGCAAGGACGCCAACCGTGGGGTCAACCCCGACGAGGTGGTCGCGGTCGGCGCCGCCATCCAGGCGGGCGTGCTCAAGGGCGAGGTCAAGGACGTCCTGCTCCTCGACGTCACCCCGCTGTCGCTCGGGATCATGACCGAGGGCGAGGTCAACACCAAGCTCATCGACCGCAACACCACCATCCCGACCGCCAAGTCGCAGGTCTTCTCGACCGCCTCCGATGCCCAGCCCAGCGTGGAGATCGTCGTGCTCCAGGGCGAGCGACCGATGGCGCGCGACAACCGGATCCTGGGCACATTCACCCTGGATGGGATCCCGCCCGCACCGCGCGGCGTGCCCCAGATCGAGGTCACGTTCGACATCGACGCCAACGGCATCCTCAACGTCACCGCCCACGACCGGGGCACCAACAAGCAGAACAAGGTGACCATCACCGGGTCCACCACCCTCAACAAGGACGAGGTGGAGCGGATGGTGAAGGAGGCCGAGTCCAACGCCGAGGACGACCGTCGCAAGGCGGAGGCCATCGAGACCAAGAACCGCGCCGAGCACCTCGCCTTCCAGGCCGAGAAGGCCCTCAAGGACGCCGGCGACAAGGTGCCCTCCGAGCTGCGCACCGACATCGAGGGGAAGATCACCGCGGTGCGCGAGGCCATCACCAAGAACGACGACGCCGCCATCAAGACCGCGCACGACGCCCTCCAGGCGGAGATCCAGAAGATCGGCGAGGCGGTGTACGCGTCGTCGGCTGCCGGGTCGTCCAGCGGGAGTGGCGGTCCGACCCCGGAGCCCAAGGGCGGCAGCGCGCCGCCGGAAGGCGGAGCCGGCGGTTCGTCGAGCTCTGACGGCTCGGGCGGCGACGACGTCGTGGACGCCGAGTTCAAGGAGGTCTGACCTGCGCCTTCGGGCGGGCCGGGCGGGGCGCAGGTGGCTGCTCCGCCCGGCACGCACGTCCGGCGCCTGGCGGCGCCGGCATGCTCGTGCTAGGCGGCATTGCAGCTGCCGCCTGCGCAAGGCCTCGCTCCTCAGCACACCTCCGCCCCGCACCCTCGCTGCGATTCCGGCTCGGTGAGGCGAGACCGGCTCGGTGGCATGGCAACTGCCGCCTGCGCAAGGCCTCGCTCCTCAGCACACCTCCGCCCCGCACGGTCGCTGGGGTTCCGGCTCGGTGAAGGTGGGCCGATTCGGCACCCGGCAGCGTCGGCAGGGCCGCGGCTTCGCCCGCCGAGCCACGCGCCACCCCCAATCGGGCATCCTGACTCTCCGGCCGGCCGCTCAGGCCGAGCCCAGCGCCGTGTCGTCAGCAGGGGGAATCCGATGGCGTATCAGGTGCGGATCGAGCGGACCGCCGAGTGCCCGACGGCGGTGGTGAGAGCGGACACCACGTGGCGGGAGTTCCCGGCCCTGTGGCGGCCACTCCTCGACGAGGTGTGGGCGTTCCTGCGCGCCACCCCGGGGCTCCGCGCCGACGGCCACAACGTGATGCTCTTCCGGAACAACCTTCCCGGGGTCGAGGTCGCAGTGGAGATCGGGGTGCAGGTGACGGGACCGTTCGAGCCCGCGGGGCGGGTGGTGCCCTCGTCTCTGCCGGCGGGCGAGGCGGGGGTGACGATCCACACCGGGAGTCCCGCCGAGATCGGAGTGGCCCACGCCGCGGTGCGCGCCTGGTGCCGCGCCCAGGCCCGCAAGGTCACCGGCGTCTCCTGGGAGATCTACGGAGACCCCGACCCGCAGACGGGCCACTTCGATGTGGAGGTGTGCTGGGAGCTGGCCGGCGCGTAGCTGTGAGCCTCCGGGCCACCGTCCGTCGCGGGTTTGATATACTGCCAGCGAAATGGTATTAGCTCACAGTGAAACAGCCGGCGAGGTGCGGCGGGCCCTGGGCGCCGCGCTGCGGGGCCACCGCGAGAGAGCCGCCAGGACGCTGAGCGAGGTCGCGGCCGAGGCCGGCTGCTCGCCCGCCCACCTCTCCGAGGTCGAGCGCGGACGCAAGGACGTCTCCACCGAGCTGCTGGTCTCCATCGCCTACGCGCTCCGGGTCCCCGTCGGCGCCCTCTACGCCGAGGTGTCAGAGAGCCTCGCCCCGCCCGCTGACGGCCCGATGTGGCCGGTGGATCCCCGGGCTCGCCTGGAGATGGCGGCCGGCCGGCTCAGCCGTGACGGGCTGCGCGCCGTCGCCGAGTTCAGCACCTTCATGGCCATGGGGGGCGGAGAGCCGCCCCGGCGGCGGATCGGCTTCGTCCCCCAGCCCCCACGTTGAGGATGAGGCGATGAGCGTCGTCGTGCCCACCGTCGTCGAGAGCACCGCGCGCGGGGAGCGCTCCTTCGACATCTACTCCCGCCTGCTTCGCGACCGCATCGTCTTCGCCGGCGGGGAGATCGACGACGACCTGGCCAACCTGATCACGGCTCAGCTCCTCTTCCTGGAGAGCGAGGATCCCGAGCGCGAGATCTGGCTCTACATCAACAGCCCGGGCGGCTCGGTGACCGCCTCCTTCTCCATCTACGACGCCATGCAGTACGTGAAGCCCGCGGTCGGGACCGTCTGTCTCGGGATGGCGGCGAGTGGCGCGTCGCTGCTCCTCTGCGCCGGCAGTGAGGCCCGGCGCTTCGCGCTCCCCAACTCCGTGGTGATGATCCACCAGCCGTGGACTCCCGGTCTCAAGGGGAAGGCCGGTGACATCGACATCTACGCCCGGGAGATCCTCCACCAGCGCGACCAGCTGATCAGCCTCTACTCCCGACACAGCGGCCGGGCCGAGGAGCAGGTGGCTCGCGACCTCGATCGGGACCGCTACCTGACCGCCGCGGAGGCCGTGCAACACGGGCTCATCGACAGGATCATCGAGCGCCGCCCGGACCAGGCGGTGGAGGTGCTCGGGGCCGGGCCCGCGGACGACCCGCTGCGGATCGAGCCGGGCGCCTAGCCAGCTCGGAGCCGCATCAGCGGCCGGCCGGCCCGCCAGCGGCATCCGCGCCCGCACGGTGTGGGTTTCGCGCCGCACCCGCCAGCAGGGACGTGGCCTCCTCGGTGCTGCGGCTGACCGGCACCCCGGCGGGCAGGCGCAGGTGGTTGGCGATCGCGGCGGCGCCGCCCACAACCACCGGCACCCCGGCGCGCTCGCGCAACTCCCTGACCAGGGGGATCAGGGCGGGCGCCGGCGGGGACGCCGTCACCACCACGCCGACCGCCTGCACCGGCGCCACACTGGCGACCAGCGCGACGAAGTCGTCGGTCGGCACGTTGGCGCCGAGGTCGTGGACCTCGAAACCCTCCGCCCTCAGCACGTCGGCGAGCAGGGCGCTGGGGAGGGAGTGCATCTCCCCCGCCGGCGCACCGAGCACGATGGTGCCGCGGTGGCGGCCGCGACGGCCGGCGTGCGCCCCGGCGCGGCCGACGAGGCGATGGGCGATGACGCTGGCACGATGCTCGGCGGCGACGCTGGCCGATCCCCGCCGCCAGCGCTCCCCCACCTCCCGCATCGCGGCACCGATCAGCTCGATGTCGACGGCGCGGGTGGTCGCCCCCGACGCCACCGCCTCCTCGATCACGGCCCAGGCGCCGGCCTCGTCGCCCTTCAGCAGCGTGGTCACCAGCCGCCCGACGCGCGTCTCATGCCGGGGCCGGCCCCGGCGCCCCCGCCCACCCGGGATCGGCGGCGTGCCCCGCAGGGCCTCGACGTCGACCCGGCGGACCAGCCAGTCGCCGCCCTGCCGCCGCGCCGCCAGCTTCCCGGTACGCACGTACCGGTACACGGTCATGTAGTGGAGGGCGAGCACGGTGCTGGCCTCGCGCAACCCGATCTCCCCGTCCTCCTCGATCTCCCCGACCTCCCCGCTCATGCCGGGTGTTCGCCGGCGAGCGGCGGCTCGCCGCTGAGCCGGTCGCAGAGCTCCACCAGCCGGCGCCGCTCGGCCGCGGTGTCTGCGGTCGCGGTGCGGCGCAGTCGGTGCAGGGGCCGCGGGCGCCGGTCCAGCCAGAGCGCACCGCGTCGCAGGACCGCCGCGTCGGCGGTCACCAGCCACACCATGGTGTCGGCGCCCTCCGCGGGCGTGCGCAGGACCGGTGCCGTGAGGCGGTGGAACCGGGGCAGCGCCGTCACCGTGCCCGGCGTGTCGGCCCAGCCCGGATGCATCGCCACCAGGCCGACGCCACGGCGCGCAAGCGCCGGCGCGCAGTGGGCGACCAGGCTGACCTGGGCGCGCTTGGCCCGGGCGTACGCGGCTGCCCCGCGGTACGTCGCCGGCGTCATCTGGAGGTGGTCGACATCCAGCGGCTGCGTGTACATCCCACCCGAGGTCACCACGATCACCCGCGAGCCGGGCGCCGCCTCGAGCCGGGGGAGCAGCAGGCGGGTGAGCAGGTACGGACCGACGACGTGGGTGGCCAGGGTGGTCTCGATCCCGTCGGCGGTCGGGGTGAACGCCGGCAGCAGCGCGCCGGCATTGTGGATGAGGGCGTGGAGCCGAGGCGCCAGCTCGGCGACCGCCGCCCCGGCCCGGCGCACCGAGGCCAGGTCGGAGAGATCCGCCTCGACGACAACGACGCTCACCCCGTACCGGCCGCGGATCAGCTCCGCGGTGGCCTCCCCGCGCACCGGGTCCCGCACCAGCAGCACCAGGTCGGCGCCGAGCGCCCCCAACCGCCGGGCTGCCCAATTGCCCAGTCCCGACGTCGCCCCGGTGATCGCGACGGTCCGGCCGTCCAGGCGCCGGCGCGCCAGCGGCTCGAACCCCTGGGTCCGGCGCCGCATCCGGTAGCCGATCCGGCTGAAGCTGCCGGCCACGCTCGCCTCGAGGACGCGGTCCAGCAGGTTGGCGCCGCGGCTCATGGTGCGGAGAGGACGCGGCGCAACGAGACCAGCGCCCGGGTGGCGGTACGGCGGAAGGAGGGCGCCAGCACCGCACTGAACGGCCGGGCGACCCCACGCAGGGTGAGGCTCGCGTCGTAGGTCAGCCGGGAGCCCTCCGTGGCCTCGCTCACGGTGATCCGGTCCCGGGACCTGAGCCACCTGGTCTCGGCGAGGAGCTCGACGGCTGATCCGCTCAGCTCGGTGACGACGTAGTGAAGGGTGACGTGCCGTCCCCTCCCCACCGCGACGGTCAGCTCGTACGCGGATCCCCGGCGCGGGGGTCCCGGGTCGAGAGCGCGGGCGGTCGCCACGCTGGGATCCCACTCGGTGGCGTTGCTGAACTCGGCCATGTAGGCGAGGACCCGTCCGGGAGTCCAGCTGGATCCGAGTGAGGTGACGAAGCGGGCCATGGGGGTCCTCCGTGGGCTGACCGTGCTATATTAGCACTAAATTAGACGGAGGATCGCAGAGCCCCTCCGCCATCACCCGAGGAAGTCATGCGCATTGCGATCGTGGGCAGCGGGGTCTCCGGCCTGGTCTGCGCCCACCTGCTCCACCCCCTCCACGAGATCACCCTCTTCGAGGCCCAGGACCGGCTGGGGGGCCACGTGAACACCGTCCGGGTCCCCGCCGGCGACGCGCCCGACCTCGCCATCGACACCGGCTTCATCGTCTTCAACGAGGCCAACTACCCGGGCTTCACCCGCCTCCTCGAGCGGCTGGGGATCGCCAGCCAGCCCAGCGACATGAGTTTCAGCTACTCCTGCATGCAGACCGGCCTCGAGTACCGGGCCACCGACTTCAACACCCTCTTCGCCCAGCGGCGCAACCTGGTGAACCCCGGATTCCTGCGGATGCTGGTGGACATCACGCGCTTCAACAGGGATGCCCGCCGGCTGCTCCGGAGCGAGGACGTCACCACCTCACTGGACGGCTTCCTCGCCGCCGGCCGCTACTCGAGCGACTTCGTCGAGCGCTACGTGACCCCCCTCGGGTCGTCGATCTGGTCGGCCGACCCCAGCCGGTTCGGCGAGTTCCCCGCGGCCGCGCTGGCGCGCTTCTTCGATCGCCACGGGCTGCTCCGGCTCCGCGACCGGCCGGAGTGGCGGACCGTCCAGAGCGGTGCGTCCCGCTACGTGGAGGCGCTGGTGGCGCCGATGCGCGATCGGATCCGGCTCGGGGCCCCGGTGCACCGGATCGCTCGCGACGAGACCGGGGTGAGGATCTGGGCGGGCGACGGCACGGTGGGCGCGGGCTACGACGCGGTGGTCATCGCCGCCCACGCCGACCAGGCGCTGCGGATGCTGGAGGCGCCCAGCGCTCTGGAGGCCGAGACCCTCGGCGCCTTCCGCTTCCAGCCCAACCGGGCCACCCTCCACACCGACGTCGCCATGCTGCCGCGCAACCACCGGGCCTGGGCGAGCTGGAACTACCAGCGCGTCGCCCGCGAGCAGCGCGCCCCCACCCTGACCTACAACGCCAACAGCCTGCAGTCGCTCCGGTCCGACCGCGTGTACTGCACCACCCTCAACCGGGAGGACGACATCGAGCCCGACGACGTGATCGCGTCCTTCGACTACGCCCACCCCGTCTTCGACGCCCGCGCCCTGCGGATGCAGAGCCGGCAGGCGGTGCTCAACGGCCGCGAGCACACCTACTACTGCGGGGCGTACTGGGGGTACGGCTTTCACGAGGACGGGGTGCAGAGCGCGCTGCGCGTCACCCGCGAGCTCGGAGCCGACCTGTGATCGCCCGCGGGTGGGGCGGCCCCGCCGCTGCGCGCGCCGCGCAAAAGGGGCTCGATCAGTGATCGAGGAGGGCCTCTACGACGGGGTGGTGGTGCACACCCGCCACCGGCCGGTCGAGCACAGCTTCTCGCGGCGGCTGGCCATGCCATTGATCCGGCTGGGGGATGACGGCCACCTCGATCACCTCCGCCCGCTCATGTCGAACCGGCCGTCACCGCTCTGGTGGCGGCGCGGCGATCACTTCCCGGACGCGCCCGGGCCCCTGGAGGCCGCGGTGCGCGACGCGGTCGGGTCCGAGCTCGGCTGGCGCCCCGACGGAGCGATCTTCCTGCTGGCGCAGCCGCGGACCTGGGGGTGGTGCTTCAACCCGCTCTCGGTCTTCTACTGCTGCGGCGCCGGCGGCGAGGTGCGGGCCGTGGTCCTCGAGGTCACCAACACCCCCTGGCACGAGCGCCACGCCTACGTCCTCGATGCCCGCGACGGGCTGGGCCAGGGATTCGGCATGGCCAAGATGCTGCACGTCTCCCCCTTCATGGCGATGGCGCAGCGGTACCGCGTCCGCCTCGGCGAGCCGGGCGAGCACTGCCGGGTCGGCATCGGTGTCAGCGACGGCGAGGGGCTCGTCTTCTCGGCCGGGATGTCGCTCCGGCGCCGCCCCCTGACCCGCGCCACCCTGGCCCGGAGCCTCCGCGATCACCCGCTGCTCAGCCACCGGGTGTCGGCGTCGATCTACTCCGAGGCCGTGGCCCTCTGGCGCAGGGGGGCTCCGGTGCACGGCCACCCCCGGAGGGACGCGGCCGCAGCGAGCGCCCGCAGCGACGGCCCGGACGCGCCGTCGCGAACGCCAGCGCGCGCGCCGGTGCTGGCAGGACGTCTGTAGACTCTCCCTCCATGGCAGGCGAGAAGACCCGCGGCGCCCCGAAGAAACAGGCCAAGAAGCCGAAGGCGCCGTCGACACGCAAGGCCCAGCGGCAGGCCGAGGCCAAGAAGGCGCGGCAGCAGACCACCCTGGCCCAGTGAGCTCCCCGGGACTCACTGCCTCCGCAGGGCGGTCCTCACCATCGGACCATGCCCAGCGTCTTCACCCGCATCATCGACGGTGAGCTGCCGGCCCGGTTCGTCTGGAGTGACGACCGCTGCGTCGCCTTCCTCACCCACCGGCCGCTGCGGCCCGGCCACACCCTGGTGGTGCCGCGGCTCGAGGTCGACCACTGGCTGGACCTCGAACCGGACCTGCTCAGCCACCTGATGGGCGTGTCCCAGCGGATCGGGCAGGCCCTCCAGCACGGCTTCCGGCCACTCAAGGTCGGGATGATCTTCGCCGGACTCGAGGTCCCCCACGTCCACGTCCACCTGGTGCCGTTCGACACCATGGACCAGCTCAACTTCGCCCGGGTGGACCCCGATCCGCTGCCGGAGGATCAGGACCGGGCGGCGGCCACGATCCGGGAGTCGCTGACGGCGCTGGGGTTGGCGAACGCCTGACCCGGGCAGGCGGTCGGCACCGCGCCGCGCACAGGCCAGGAAGCCGGCTCCGCGCGACCGGGCGGGCAGCCCCGCATGGTCAGGGCAGGTAGCCGACCGCGCCGTCGATGCGCTCGCGGAGCAGGTCCGCGTGGCCGTTGTGCCGCGAGTACTCCTCGATCATGTGGACCAGGATCCATCGCATCGAGACGGACTGTCCGCTCCTCTGGCGCCCGGTGTCGTCCAGGTCGTGAGCCTCCACGATCGCCCGGCTCCTCTCGCACTCGGCCGTCCAGGTGGCGAGCGCGACGTCGACAGTGGCGGTGTCGACGTCGTTGAAATCCGCGTCGGGGTCGGCGTCGCTGGAGTGGAGGGGCGGGACGTCCTCCTGGGCCAGGGTCCGCCGGAACCAGGAACGCTCGACACCGGCCATGTGCCGGAGGAGTCCGAGCAGCGACAGCGTCGAGGGCTCGACGGCGCGGCGCCGCATCTGCTCGACGGAGAGTCCGGAGCACTTCCGCGCGAGCGTCGCCCGCTGCCACTCGAGGAAGGCAACCAGGGTCTCCCGCTCGCCGGCCGCGCGCGGGAGGGCCCAGTACTCGGCGGTCAGCGGTGCCGCTCCAGGCCGCGCTCCGTGGCCGGCCCCATGGTCGGGGGCGGCGGCGGCGGGAGTGCGGATCCGGTGGGGAACGGGTTGGCCGGCAGCCCGGCGCCCTTGGCCTTCCTGCCGCCCCCGAGCAGTCGCTGGAAGAGGAACTGGAAGGCGAAGGGCACCGCGATGGCGAAGATGCCGGTCAGGAAGGTCATGGCATTGGGGAGGCTCGCCTCGTTGGCCAGCCCGAGGTAGCAGAAGAGGGCGGTGACGAAGGAGACCGCGATGATCACCGCCATCCCGCCGATCAGCACCACGTCCTGGTTGACGTCGGAGACCAGGGCGTGCTCCCGGTATCGCTGCTGGAAGAGGCGGTAGATCTTCAGCCCGATCCAGCTGTTCAGCATCATCCCGCTGACGAAGGCGAGGATCGCGATCGACCACCGGAAGGCGGCGAGGTGCTTGACGATGAAGACGGCGATGTTGACGACGATCAGGGCCACCGGCGTGACCGCGCCCAGGGCCGGGATCGCCCAGCGGCGCACACGGCCGGGCCGGCGTCGCTCGCCTCCGGGGAGGGCGGGCCGCGAGGGGAAGGCCATCGCCTCTTAGCGTAGGGCTTCGCGAGGCTCCTCGACTGCCCACCACGCTGGCACAATCAGGCCGTGTCCGACTCCGAGGCCCTGGAGTGGGCCCTGCAGGAGGCGAGGGCGGCCGTCGACCCGAGCGGCTCACCCGACCCGCAGGTCTCCGACCGGGTGGCGCAGGCCGGTGCCGCCGCCGTGGCGGGCCTGCGGAGCTGCGAGGGCTGCCCGGCCTGGAGGCTGCAGCTTCCCGGGGTGCCGGATCCGCTGCGCGAGGCCCGGCACGACGTCCGCGCCGCCGCCCAGGCGGTGCTCGGCCAGCTCGAGCTGATCGGGCTCGCCTGGACCTCCTGGGATGCCGAGGCCCAGGCCGCGGTGCTGGTGGAGCTCGAGGAGTTCGTGCCGCGAGCTGGCCGGCGAGGCAGCGCGCTTCACCCGGGAGGCCGGCTGAAGCTCCTGGGACGGGAGCCCCCCCGGGCGGGGAGGTGCCGGGCGCCCTCGCCACGTCTCAGCGACGTCTCATGGGATCGCAAGGTCGGGGGGCTAGCCTGAGCTCTGCTCATGAGGCAATCCAGGCCGATGGCGGTGGTGATCGCGGCCGCCGTGGGGCTGGTCTCGATCGTGGCGGCGGGGCTCATCCCCTCCAACGCCGCCGCCACCGAGTCACCCCTCTCCCCCCCGGGGGCGATCGAGATCCAGGTCAGCTATCACTCCCAGCAGACCGGGGACTGGTGCGACCCCGCCGACATCGAGATGTGGTTGCAGGCGGACGGTGTGACCCTGCCCCCGGGCGACGACCACGCCGTCCAGCAGCGGTTCTGGAATTACGAGACCTCCCACAACGACGGCTACACCATCGCCCAGTGGAACGCCTCCCCCTACGCGGTGGCGGTGACCCTGGATGCCTTCGGTGACATCGGCGCCGGCGACGCCCCCCAGCCGTCCCTGGATGCCGCCGGGGTGGTCATCTCGCGCAGCATCGCCCTGCTCCACCAGCCGGTGATCGCGATGGTGTCGGGGGGCTCCCACTACGTGCTGGTGACCGGGGTGGAGCTCGGGGTGGGCGGGGCGGCGGCGCCGCCGCTGGCGGTCACGGTGGCCAACCCCCTCCAGTTCGGGGTCGGCGCCAACCCGCCCACCGGCTCGAACGGGGCGGTCACCATGGAGTGGTCCGACTTCGCCGCCTGGTACACGCCCAACACCCACCACGGCGGCATCTGGGCCGGTCAGTGGGTGCTGGTCGCGAACGGGATCGGCCTGGCCGGGTGATCCCCGACCGGCGCGGGGAGGGACCGCCGCGGAGGGATCGGGTCAACTGACCCGGCGAGGGGTCGGGCCAACTGACCCGGCCAGGAGCCGGCGGGCGCCCGGTGCGCCCACCGCTCCCACCGGCCGGAGCCTCGCCCGGGTTCAGTTCCCGATGTGGTCGGCGGGGATGCTGCCCAGCTTGCCCGCCTTGTAGTCCTCGAACGCCTGCACCAGCTCGTCGCGCCGGTTCATCACGAACGGTCCGTAGGCGGCCACCGGCTCCCGGATCGGCTGCCCGCCGAGGATCAGCACCTCGAGGGCCGGGGCGCGGCTCTCCTGGCGCTCGCCGGCGGCGAGGGTCACGTACTCTCCGCTCCCGAGCACCGCCAGCTGGCCCATCTCGACCGGCGCGCGGCCCTCCCCCACCGTGCCCGCCCCGGCGAGGACGTAGACGAGGGCGTTGAACCCGGCCGGCCACGGCAGCTCCAGCACGGCACCCGCGGTGACGGTGGCGTGGACCATCGCCATCGCGGTGTGGGTGACCCCCGGACCGCTGTGCCCGGCGACATCGCCGGCGATCACCCGGACCAGGGAGGCGCCGTCGGCCGACGCGAGCAGGGTGACCCGCTGGGCTCCGATGTCCTGGTACCGAGGTGGGACCCACTTCTGGGCGGCGGGCAGATTGACCCAGAGCTGGATCCCGTGGAACAGCCCCCCGCTCGCGATCAGCTCCTCGGGTGGCTTCTCGATGTGGAGGATCCCCGACCCGGCGGTCATCCACTGGGTGGCGCCGTTGGTGATCAGGCCCCCTCCGCCGGTCGAGTCCTGGTGCTGGAAGGTCCCGTCGATCATGTAGGTGACGGTCTCGAAGCCGCGGTGGGGATGCCATGGGGTGCCCTTGGGCTCGCCCGGGGCGTACTCCACCTCCCCCATCTGATCCATGTGGACGAAGGGGTCGAGGGCGGCGAGGTCGACCCCGGCGAAGGCGCGGCGGACCGGGAAGCCCTCGCCCTCCAGCCCGTGGGGTGCTGAGGTGACCGAGACCACGGGGCGGGCGGCGTCGCGGCCGCGGTGGGGGCGCGGGATGCGGGGCAGGACGAGGAGGTCGGGAACGGTGACTGCGGGCATGGGCTCTCCGGGATGTGGGCGTCCGGGTGGTATGCCAACGGTATACCCGAATGGTTGCCGCGTCAACCAAGTGACCGAGTGGACCGCGGTGCGGCGATACTGGGGCGCGTGATCGGCGACGAGACCCCCGCGGCGGCCGGGCCCGGCATCCCGCGAGAGGGCGTCGTCCTCGGCGACAACCTCGAGGTCCTCGGCGCGCTGCCGGACGGCTGCGTCGACCTCGTCTACATCGATCCGCCCTTCGGCACCGGTCAGCGGCGCCGCCTGGACTCGATCCGCACCGGGTCGGGCGACCGCACCAGGGCCGGCTTCGGCGGGCGCACCTATCGGTGGGAGACGGTCTCCTCCCTTCAGTACCAGGACGGCATGGACCTGGACGCCTACCTCGGCTTCCTGGCCCCCCGCCTCGCCGAGATCCATCGCGTGCTGGCGCCGCGGGGATCCCTCTACGTCCACCTCGACCACCACGCGGTGCACCACGTCCGGCTGCTCCTGGACGGCGTCTTCGGTCCCGAGCGCTTCCTCAACGAGATCATCTGGGCCTACGACTACGGAGGCCGCGCCCGCGATCGCTGGGCCCGCAAGCACGACAACATCCTCTGGTACGCGCGCTCGGCGAGCTGGGTCTTCAACCCCGAGGCGGTGGACCGCATCCCCTACCTGGCGCCGGGATTGGTCGGTCCGGAGAAGGCGGCGCGGGGCAAGCTGCCCACCGATGTCTGGTGGATGACGATCGTGCCCACGGGCGGCCGGGAGCGCACCGGGTATCCGACCCAGAAGCCGCTGCGCCTGCTGGAGCGGATCATCCGGGCCTCGAGCAACCCGGGCGACCTGGTCGCCGACTTCTTCGGCGGCTCCGGTACCACCGCGGTGGCGGCGGCGCGGCTGGGCCGGCGCCACCTGGTGGTGGACACCAACCCGGACGCGATCCGGATCACCCGGGAGCGCCTGGCCGGCCTCACCGCCCCGCCGGCACCGGCGGGTTGAGGTGAGGGCCGCGCACCGCGGGCGGGCGGAGAGCGCCGACATCCCCTAGGATGCCGCCAACGGGCGCGGGCACCGCGGCAGCACCGCTCGGGCACGCCCTGGACAGCAGGAGCCATCAGACCATGACCTTCGAGCACAAGCCCCACGCCCGCACCCTGGCGATCCTCGAGCACCGGGTGCATCCAACCAAGACCCACGATCAGCTGCCGCAGGGCAACCTGTACGCACGGGTCAACAGCTGGCTGGCGGTCAAGATCACCCTCGGGGTCGGGAGCATGACCTGCGCCTGGCTGTTCTGCATCCTCGCCCTGCTGGGTCTGCCCGCGGCGCTGGCCAAGGGCGGCGAGGGACCGGTGGCCTGGATCGCCCAGACCTTCCTGCAACTGGTCCTGCTGTCGATCATCATCGTGGGCACCAACATCCAGTCGGCGGCGGCCGACAAGCGGTCCCAGGACACCTACGCGGACGCCGAGGCGGTGCTCCACGAGGCGATGCAGATCCAGGCCCACCTGGAGGAGCAGGACAAGGCGCTCACCGCCCTGGTCCAGAAGCTGGGCGCCAGCGTCCAGACCAGCTGAGGGTCATCACGGCGCGGGGCGAGCGGTCGGCAGCCGCGCCCGGTCCGGTCCGCGGCGCCGGCCGGCCGGTCGTGCTCGGCGCGAGGCTGTCATCATGGAGGGAACGGCCCCGCACGGAGGGCCGCCGGCTTCACATGGGGGCGTACTGGTTTCGACGGGATCATGGGTCGTGCGATGGCGGGCCGAGCCCCGGGCTCGTAAAACCGGGAAAGATATAAGTGCGAACAACAACGCACCACAGCTTGCCCTCGCCGCTTAAGCGGTAGAGACAGCTACAAAGCTCAGGCTACGGCCTGACGTCGACGCTCCCCCCGGCTGCGGGGGCGCGACCCGACGCTAATACATGCGGCCTCGCCGGTTGACGGCGTCACGGCGCCAACCGGGACCTAGACCGTGACTGGTCCCCTCCGAGCCTGGTCCCAGGGCGCGGCGGGGACGAGATCAATACCGGGACTACGCTCGTAGAGGTCGCACGGAACCTGGTTTCGAACGCGGGTTCGACTCCCGCCGCCTCCACGTCCTGCCCACGGGCTCATCGCCCGGTGTCGAGGATCTCTTCGAGCGTGACCCGCGCGGGGTCCACGTGGCGGAGCCCCGGCACCCGCTCGAACGACCGGTCGGCCGATGCCAGCGCCCAGCCCCGGCGCAGAGCGGTGGCCGCGAGCACGGCGTCGAATGGTCCCAGGTCGCACGCCGCTTCCCAGAGGTCGAGACCGGCAAAGAGGTCGGCCTCCTCGGGCCGCACCAGGGGGGCGAGACCGTGGGCATAGTCACGCGCCCGCGCCGAGGCGTCAGCCTGAGGCCGGCGCCGCGCCCTCACATGGGCGAACTCCTGGACCACCTCGATGGTGGTCGTGGCGCGCACGGTGCCGTCGCGGACCCATTCCAGCAGGGACCGGCACGGCTGCCTCAGGGGGTGCTCGGTCCCGACCGCATAGACCAGGATCGTGGTGTCGAGCAGGATCACGCGGAGTGGCGGCCCCGGATGGTCTCCAGCTCGCGGCGGAGCTCACTCGGGTCTGGCACGTCCATCGCCTCGGCCTCGAGGACCGCCTGGAGGGCGACCCGCCGAGCTTCGATGTCGCTCGGGTAACGCTCGTCGATCGCCTCACGCACCAGCACGGCGACCGGCACCCCGCGGCGACTCGCCTCGCGATCCAGACGGCTCCAGCGATCCTCGTCGATGAGGACCTGCAGCCTGCGGTCCAGCATGCTCATACATTAGCAGGTGCCGGATCGCAACCCGAGAGGAGAACCGTGGGACGCGGACGGCCTGGCGCCGTGTTCAGGCGGCGGCCTTCTCCCCCTCGGGAACGGTGGTCCGGCGTCCCGACGCAGGCCGGCGGGCGTGACCCGGCACCAGGAGACCGGAGACGCCGGCGGCCAGCGCGATCGCCGCGCCGCCCGCAAAGCCGAGTCCGAAGCCTCCGGTCAGCGACACGGGGACCGAGTGGCCGACCTGGGTGAGGGCGGCGGCGTGATCGGCGGCGAGCGTCGCCAGTCCCGCCAGGCCCAGGGATCCGCCCACCTGACGGCTGGTGTTGACCACGCCGCTCGCCAGGCCGGCCTCCGAGCGGGCCACCCCGGCGGTGGCCGCCACGGTGACGGCGGGGAACGCCAGCCCGGCACCGAGGGTCAGCAGGGCTCCGGGGAGGAGCACCGACGACCAGATGGCCGGACCGACCGAGATCTGGGCCAGCCAGAGCAGGCCGGCGGCGATCAGCACGGGTCCGGCGACCAGGAAGGGACGCGCGCCGAAGCGCGGGATGAGTCGCGAGCTCACCTGGGAGCCCACCGCGATGGCGAGGGTCTGGGGCATGAAGGTGAGGCCGGCAGCCAGCGGGCTCATGCCGCGGACGCCCTGGAGGTACAGCGACTGGAAGTACCAGACCGAGAAGAGGGCCGCGCCCACCCCGAAGGCGACCAGGTTGGCGCCGGTGATCGAGCGGGAGGAGAAGATCCGCAGCGGCACCAGCGGGGCCCGGGCCAGCCGCGCCTCCACCACGCCGAAGATGGCGAGCAGGACGATCCCGGCCGCGAAGGCTCCGAGGACCTCCGGCGACCCCCAGCCCGCCGCCTGGCTGCGGACGATGCCCCAGGTGACGGCCACCAGGCCCGCGGTGACGGTGAACGCCCCCAGCAGGTCGATGTGCCGGCGTCCCGCCGGGTCCCCGGCGCCCTCGGCGACGAAGAGGCTGGAGGCGATCAGCACCGCGATGCCGATCGGCAGGTTGATGAAGAAGACCCAGCGCCAGGTGAGGTACTGGGTGATGACCCCGCCCAGCAGGGCGCCGGAGGCACCGCCGGCGGCGGCCACGCCGCTCCAGATCCCCAGGGCGCGGGCCCGGGCCCGTCCCTCGGGATAGGTGGCGATGAGGATGGTGAGGGTGGCCGGGGTGAGCACGGCTCCGCCGAAGCCCTGGAGCGCGCGGGCGAACACCAGCATGGTCTGCGAGTCGGCGATCCCGTCGAGCAGGCTGGCGAAGGAGAAGAGCGCGAGCCCGGCCAGGAGCAGGCGCCGGCGGCCGAAGAGGTCGGCGGCGCGCCCGCCGAGGAGGAGGAATCCGGCGAAGGTCAGCGCGTAGGCGTTGACCACCCACTGCAGGCCGCTCGCCGAGAAGCCGAGGTCGTTGCGGATCGACGGCAGGGCGACGTTCACCACCGAGACGTCGAGGATCACCATGAACTGGCCGAGGCAGACGAGCAGCAGCACCAGCCCGGGAGGCGCGGGCAACCGCGCTCCGATGCGTCGGAGATCCCTTGTCATGTTGCCGCTCGCCTTCTCACCGCTCATCTCGCTTCCGGACCTCACTTGGTGTAAAGTTCGATGCGGATCGTACCATGGAAGTTCGATGACTGTCAAACTAACAGCCGCCTCTGAGACGGCACCGCCCGACCACACCCCGCCGCGTCCCGAGACCGGCGGAGCCGACCTCCATCCCCACCCCGACCTTCACCCGGGGGTGGTCGGCGTCCTCGAGGCGCTCGCCGACCCGATGCGGATGGCCATCGTCCGCCGGCTCGCGTCGGGGGTCGAGTACCCGTGCGGCTGGCTCGGCCTCCCCATCAGCAAGTCGACGCTGACCCACCACCTCCACGTCCTCCACCACGCCGGCATCGTGGTCAAGCGGGAGGAGGGCACCCGGCGGATGATCAGCCTGGACCGACCGGGCATGGAGAGCCGCTTCCCCGGCCTCTTGGATGCGGTTCTGGGCGCCCCCGACCCCGAGGCGGTCGCCGAGCCCTGAGACCACGCCGCCGGTTGCGGCGGACGGGAGGGGTGGCGCCGGCCGCGTGGCGGCCCGGCTAGCTCCGGCCCAGCCGGGCCCCTCTCCCAGCCGGGCGGCGCGTCAGACGGAGGCGACCTCCGGGCCCGGCGCGCTCTGCGACGTCACCCAGAGCAGCCGCGAGCTGATCAGCATGTCGGCGGTCGCGATGTTGGTCGCGAGCGGCACATCGTGGACGTTGCAGATCCGGAGCAGGGTCTGGATGTCGGGATCGTGGGGGTGCTTGTCGAGCGGGTCGACGATGAAGATCACCGCGTCGATCTTCCCGTCCACCACGCGGTTGGCAATCTGGACGTCCCCGCCGACCGGGCCCGACTGAAGAGCCTCGACGTTGAGCCCGACCTTCTCGCGAAGGAGCCGCCCGGTGGTGGCGGTGGCCACCAGCCGGCAGCGCTGGAGGGTGCCACGGTTGAAGGTGGCGAAGGCGATCATGTCCGCCTTCTTGCCGTCGTGCGCGATCAGGGCGAGCCGGGGCCGGTACTTCGTCGCCCGCACCGGCGCCGCCTTGGGGTCGCCTGTCGCTGTCGCCTCAGGGGTCATCATGTCTCCCACGGCGGTCTCGGTCTCGCTTGCCGAGGCTGCCTGCCCCCATCATGCCTCGCGCCAGGTACCGGCCATCTCCTGGCCGGCGGCGACTCTGGGGTACGCTTGGAGCGGATGCCCACCGCCCTCACCCGCTCCGGTTCCGATCCCGGCATCGGCCAGAAGCTGCACGACGTCGTCGTCATCGGTTCCTTCACCGGGCACAACGGACGCGATCGGGCCGAGATCCAGCTCGACGAGCTCGAGGAGCTCGCCCGCACCCTGGGGACCAGCGTCGTCGAACGCAGCTCGGTCCCGGTCCACGAGCCCCACCCGGCGACCTTCTTCCGGAGCGGCGCGGTGGAGGCCCTCAAGGCGCGCCTCGGCGAGCTCGGCGGGCCCGCGGTCATGGTCAACGACCGTCTCAGCCCGCGCCAGCAGCGCAACCTCGAGGAGGCCTGGGGGGTGCCGGTCCTGGATCGGACCGAGGTGATCCTGGCGATCTTCGCCCGGCGAGCGGTCACCGCGGAGGGGAAGATCCAGGTGGAGATGGCCCAATTGGAGCATCTCCTCCCCCGCCTCGCGGGAGGATGGACCCACCTGGAGCGGCAGCGCGGCGGCGTGGGCCTCCGAGGCGGTCCGGGGGAAACCCAGATCGAGGTCGACCGGCGCCTGATCCGCCAGCGCATCGCCAAGCTCCGCCGCCGGCTCGAGCTGCTGGAGCGCCAGCGGCGCACCCGGCGGCAGGCGCGGAGCGACGTGCCGCTCGCCGCGTGCGCCCTGGTCGGCTACACCAACGCCGGCAAATCGACCCTGCTCAACCGGCTGACCAACTCCGAGGTGCTCGCCGACGACCTGCTCTTCGCCACCCTCGACCCCACCTCGAGGCTTCTCAACCTCAACTCCGGGCGGAGGGTGATCCTGACCGACACGGTCGGATTCATCCAGGCGCTGCCGACCGAGCTGGTGGAGGCGTTCGCCGCCACCCTGGAGGAGGTCAGGCAGGCCCATCTTCTCGTGCTCATCGTCGACGTCAGCCATCCGGAGTGCCGGGCCCAGCTCCAGACGGTGCTCGACACCCTGGCCGAGATGGATTGCGACCAGCCCACCCTGCTGGTCGCCAACAAGATCGACCGTCTCGCGGCCGAGGTTCTGGAGGAGACCGTCGCGGGCCTGGAGGACACCGCCGACTGCCGGGCCCTGCGGGTCTCCGCCAAGCTGGGGACCGGGCTCCGGGAGCTGCGCACCGCCCTCGACGCGCTCGCCGGCCGTGCCGTCCCCGAGACCCGGGCCAACCGGCCGAACGCAGCCGCCGCGGAGCCGCTGGAGGACGCGCCCGGCGCCGAGGAGGGCCGCGCCGCCAGCTGAGGGGGAGGGCGCCGGTCAGCCCCTCAGCGCGTGGGCGGTGGCGCGCTCGACGTCGCGGCGGGCGTCCCGCTCGGCGATGTCCTGGCGCTTGTCCCAGAGCTTCTTGCCCCGGGCCACCGCGATCTCGCACTTGATCCGGTTGTGCTTCAGGTAGAGGCGGAGCGGCACCAGGGCCAATCCACCCTGCCGGACCTTGCCGTCCAGGTACTCGATCTCCCGGCGGTGGAGCAGGAGGCGGCGGCGCCGCTCGGCCTCGTGGTTCTGGCGGTTGCCCATCTCGTACTGGCCGATGTTCACCTGGATCAGCCAGGCCTCGCCGTTCTCGACCCGCACGTACCCCTCGCGCAGGTGGCCGCGCCCGGCCCGCAGGGCCTTGACCTCGGTGCCGGTGAGCTGGATGCCGGCCTCGAAGGTCTCCAGGAGGTGGTACTCGTGGCTGGCCTGGCGGTTGCGGGCGAGGACCGGATCGCCCGGTCGGGGGTTCGGGGACATCGCTGAGGCTATATGCTGACGCGTCGACCGGGAGACGATCCCGATCCGGGACCGAGGAGAGATGCATGGAGCCGCTGGAAGTCGCGATTGCGCTGAAGGGGGACAGCCCCGACGCCGTCGAGGCGATCCGCACCGAGCTGAGCCGGGCCGAGATCTACTGCCTCGGCCAGCCGGCCGGTCACATGGCGACCTCGCAGCAGGGCAGCGAGTCCGATCTTCTCCACTTCACCATCCATGACGCCCAGGGGGCCGAGCGGGTGATGCTCCCGGTCTTCACCCAGCCCGAGATCATGCGCGCCGCCCTGGCCCGCAACCCCGACTGGCAGACCCTCTCGGTGCTCCAGGTGCAGGGTCAGGCCCTCCTCGACAACGTGCACCCCGAGGTCATCGTGGTCATCAACCCCTGGTCGCGGCTGGAGTTCCAGATTCCCCCGGCCGCGGCTCTCGGGGCCGCCTGAGGCGAGCCGCTAGAGCGCGAGGTGGAGGCGCAGGGCGTCGTCGACCGCGCGCATGACCGCGCCGGGCAGCGCCCCCAGGAGGTGCCCCACCCGCTCCACCGCGATTGACCTGACCTGCTCGGCCTGCACCTTCGAGTCGCGCTGAAGGCCGGCGGTACCCGCCTGCAGACGTACCTGGAACGGGCGCACCCGATCGACGTTGGAGGTGATGGGGACCACGGTCACCACTCCCCTCCCCAGACGAGCGGCCGTGGTGTTGGCGGCGTCGTTGCTCACGATGACGGCGGGCCGGCGCTTGGCCGCTTCGGAGCCCTGACCCGCCCCGAAGTCGACGATGTGGACCTCCCCCCTGAGCATCATGCGATCCCGTCGCCTGACGTGGAGTCCCAGAGCGCTGCGTCCTCGGCCACCGCCCACTCCTGCCAGGCGGCCTCGTACTCGGTCTCCAGGTCAGCCGCGCGAAGCAGTCCGACCGCCTCGTGCACGGCGGCAGACCGGGAGTTGAGCCCCCGCTCGCCCACGTAGCCGTCGAGGAAGCGCACGTCGTCCTCCGGGAGGCTCACACTCAGCTTCATACCTGGAATCCTACCACTGGTAGTATTCCGGTGGGATCATCTCCGGCCTCGCAGGAAGGCGGCAGCGCTCATCGCGCGGCGCCCCGGGGGCTGGACGGCGTCCACGCGGTATAGGCCGGCGGCGGTGGCGACCAGGGCGGCTTCACCTTCGGTGCGGACCACCGAGCCGGGGGACGCGGCCGCGGCTCCCAACACGGGGCCAGCCACCCCTGACATCTCGCTCTGCCGCCCGGCGATCCGCCGCCCACGGAGGATCCGAACCGCGACTCCGGCCAGGTCGGCGGTCACCCCTGGCCACGGGTTCAGGGCCCGGACCATCCGGTCCACCTCCTCCGCGGAGCTGGCTTCCCAGTCGAGCAACCCGTCCCCCCGCGTGAGCCGGGCCGCATAGCGCATCCCCTCCTCTGGCTGCGGGGTCGCTGCCGCTGTTCCCCGTTCCAGGGTGGCCAGCACGGCCACCAACTCCTCGGCTCCGGCGATGGCGAGGGTCTCAGTGAGGCCAGTGGTGGTGGCCCCGGCGTCGATCGGCACCTCGCGGCGCGCGTACACCGGCCCGGTGTCCAGCCCCGCCTCCATCCGCATGATGCATACCCCCGTCACCGTATCCCCGGCCAGGATGGCCCGAGCGATCGGCGCCGCTCCCCGCCATCGGGGAAGCAGCGAGGCGTGGACGTTGACCCCGCCGAAGCGGTGTCCGTCGAGCAGTGTCCGGGGCACAATCTGGCCATACGCGGCCACCACCAGGACGTCGGCTTCCAAGCCCAGGATCTCCTCGACCACCGGGCCCGAACGGATGCGCTCCGGCTGCAGGACCGGGATGCCGAGCTGGACGGCGGCGTCGGCCACCGGGCGGGGTGCCGGTCGTCCCCGGCTTCCGGGGCGTGCCGGCTGGGTGACCGCGGCCACCACCTGGTGACGCGCGTTGCAGGCGCGCAGGCTGGGAACGGCGAACTCGGCGGTCCCGGCGAAGGCGATGCGCACGGGGTGAGAGGGTAGCCGGTCCGAGTGGGTCGAGTTTCTCTCCACACCGCGGGGGCACATTGCCCGGGTCCACATCTCCGTCAACCCTGGCCCCAATCCTTGATCAACCAAGGACCGGCCGGCTGCCGTTCCAGGTCAACCTCCCATCCCACATCGGTCCCCGGGTCATAGCAGCAATTCGGAGGATTGAACGGCACGTGGAAGGTGCACACAACAGTCGTGAACGTGAGGTCTTCTGGAGGTCCTGAGTCCCCATGGCATCGGACCTCGGTGACGTAGAAGGAGCAACCCGAGTCGCTCCCTCGGACCGCGGGTGTCGAAAGGGCCAGCTCGAGTGGCTGGTCGCCGTCCTGCAGCGCCTTGAACCACATCAGGGTGGTGGCCGTCGCCGATTGGACCGGGATCTGGGGAAGTGGTCCGACATAGGGAGCACAGAACCCCGTGGAGGAGAGAGCCTGATTGAGCGGGGGTATCGCACAGAACGAGATTCCCACGATGACGCCCATGGCGAACACTCCAACCACGATCTTCGACGCGACCAGCACGTCCGAGAAGATCGCCGGTCGGCGCTCCCGCGGGGCAACCCAGAACACCAGGGGGACCCCCGCCAGGGTGAGCAACAGGAGCAGGCCCGCCGCCATCAGCAGGATGATCGACTGCGAGAAGGTCCAGAACACTGGCATCGGGAGGAGGATCTCGACCACCGCCGTGATCGCCAGGCAAACCAGGGCTGCGGCGAGCACCACCAAGGGGACGAGGGCGGGTGACAACCGCTGCCCGGATGCCCGGCTCTGGCGGGAACCGCGCTCGGTCACGCCGTCGACCCTGCGAGAGGTCCCACGCCTCGGTGAGGCGCGCGAGGCTCACCGGCGGGGCTGCGGGATCGAGATCGCACAGCCGCTTGGGACGACCGGGAGACGAGGACGGTGGTCGCCCGAGGGCGGGCTCGAATCCAGCCGTCGGCCCCAACCCGCGTTGCGCGTGCCGCCACCATGCCCGGTCAACTTGATCGATCGGCGCAGAGTTACGCTGCCACGGACGGGTGGCGCGAAGCATCCCCCTTCACAGCAACCGGTCGGCTGCCGGCGCCTTCAGCCGGTCGGCCTGGCCCCGCCCCTCGCCCGCGGTGTCTGAGCCTTCGGCGGCAGGGCCGCAGTGTGCGCCAGCGCGCGGCTCACCCACTCGCCCGCCGCTGCGGGCACCGCATGCCAGTCAGGGGCGAGGCAGGTGTACCCGCGCATCGGCCGCCCGGGCATGGGCACGAAGTCCGATCCGCCGGCCGCCAGCAGCCGGTCCCTGTCCTCGGCGTCGAGGCGGACGAAGAGCGCGTCCCCGAACAGCCCGGCGAACATGTTGCCGTTGAGGAAGGCCGCCTGGTTGCCGAACATCGGCCGGGTCGTGACCCCGGCGGCCTCCGGGACCAGCGCCTGGAAGGCGGCCAGCGCCGCCGGACTGGGGCGGGGCATCCCTCCCCCGGTCATCGGGCTCATCTCATCCCCTCCAACGGTCGAGGCCTCGGCCCGTGGAACCGGGCGCGGCCCCGCGGCTCAGACGGTGACGGCCTCGCCCTCGACGCTCGCGACCTCCTCGCCGTCCAGCTCGTCCACCCGGCGCAGCGTGCTCGGGTCGGTGAGCCGGTCGGTGAAGAGGATCCCGTCCAGGTGGTCGATCTCGTGCTGGATGGCCCGCGCGAGCAGCCCGTTGCCCTTGATCCGCACCTGCTTGCCGTGGCGGTTGAGCGCCTTGCAGACCACCTTCTCGGCGCGCGCCACCTCCCCCACCATCCCCGGGATGGAGAGGCACCCCTCGTAGGCGATCTGCTCGCCCTCCGCCTTGATGATCTCGGGGTTGGCCAGGTGGAAGAGCTGGTTGTCGACCTTCAGGGTGATGACCCGCAGGGAGACGTCGACCTGGGGCGCGGCCAGACCCACCCCGGGGGCGGCGACCATCGACTCCATCATGTCGTCCATCAGGCGGCGCACGGAGTCGTCGACGCGGCCGACCCGGGGCGCCTTGCGGCGGAGGACGGGGTTGTCCTCGGCGACGGTGACGATGTGGAGGAGGGTCATCCGGGTGGGTTCTCTCTGAACGGTCACATGACCGGGTCGACGTCGATGCTCCAGCCCCGGCCCCGGGGCAGATGGGGAAGCGCCCTCTCGATGTCGTCCCCGCGCACCGTCAGCTGCCAGCGGTACTGGCCGCGGAGGCGGTGCAGGAAGGCCGGGCTGGGACCGAGGACGTCGAGTCCGGCACCCGGGCCGAGGATAGCAGAGAGGCGTTCCACGGACTGCTGGGCGGCGGCCTCCGCCGCCCCATCCTCGGCATGGCTGACCGTGCAGGTGACCAGCCGCGTGTAGGGCGGGAAGCGGTGGGTCCGCCGCACCCGGATCTCGTCGTGGGCGAAGCCGCGGTAGTCGTGGGTCACCGCGTGCCGGACCGCGTAGTGGTCCGGGCTGTAGGTCTGGAGGATCACCCGCGCCGGCTCGTCGCCGCGTCCGGCCCGGCCGGCGACCTGGGTGATCAGGGAGAAGGTGACCTCGCCGCTCCGGTAGTCGGGGAAGTGCAGCGAGGTGTCGGCGTTGACGATCCCGACCAGGCGCACCCTCCCCAGGTCCCAGCCCTTGGCGACCATCTGGGTGCCGATCAGGCAGTCCGCCTCGCCGGCCCGGAAGCGCTCGTAGATCTCGAAGTAGGCATCCCGCCGCTGGACGGTGTCGCGGTCCATCCGGAGCAGGCGGAGGCCGGGAAAGCGGGCGGCGACCTCCGCCTCCAGCCGCTCGGTGCCCATCCCCAGACCCCGGATGGCGGCCGAGCCGCAGCCGGGGCAGCGATCCGGGAGGGGTCGGGAGCTGCCGCAGTAATGGCAGTCGCAGCGGCCCCGGCCGGCGTGGTAGACGAGGGCCACGCTGCAGTGCGGACAGCCGAGCGGCTCGCCGCAGCTGCGGCAGAGCACAACTGTGGCGGTGCCCCGGCGGTTGAGGTAGAGGATCGACTGGCCCCCGTCGGTCCGGCTCTCCTCCAGGGCCCGCTCCAACGCCTGGGAGAGCGGGCTCCGGTTGCCGGCCCGCAGCTCCTCGCGGAGGTCGACCACCTCGATCGAGGGGAGCGCCCGGCCGGTGATCCGCTCCGGGAGGGTGGTCAGCACCAGGCCGCCGGTGTGGGCCCGGTAGTAGGTCTCCACCCGGGGGGTGGCGCTGCCCAGCACCACCGGAACGCCGGCCCGCCGCCCCAGCTCGAGGGCCACGTCGACGGCATGGTAGCGGGGCACCCGGTCCTGCTTGTAGGCGGAGGCGTCCTCCTCGTCGACCACCACCACCCCCAACCGGGGCAGGGGGGCGAAGACCGCGCTGCGCGACCCCACCACGACGTCGATCTCGCCCAGGCGGGCGCGGCGCCATTCGACCGCGCGCTCGGCATCGGTGAGCCCGGAGTGGCTGACCGCCAGGCGCCCGGGGAAGCGGGCGGCGAAGCGCCGGATCATCTGCGGGGTCAGGGCGATCTCGGGGACCAGACAGATCGCCTGGCGGCCGAGGGCGAGGGCGGCGTCGATGGCGGCGAGGTAGACCTCGGTCTTGCCGCTCCCGGTGACCCCGTGGAGCAGGACGGCGCGGTGGGTCCCGGCGGCGATCGCCTCCAGGAGCGGGGCGGCGGCCTGGCGCTGCGCCGCGGTCAGGTCGGGCGGCTGGAGCGTGGTGCCCTCGGCCCGCGCCGCGGTGATGGCGGCGGAGGTGGTACGCGGCCCGCGCCGCCGGCCGGTCGCGGGCCCGGCGGTGCGGGCGCCCCTGGGCACCATCGCCTTGATGACCTCGGGCAGGGGCGCGCAGTAGCGGTCGGCGATCCAGACGGCGAGCCCGACCATGGCCTCGGAGAGGAGCGGCTCCTCGTCCAGGACCGCGGAGATGGGACGGGCGTCGGCGTGGTCGGATTGATCCAGGAGGGCGACCACGAGGCCGGGCAGCGAGCGGGCGCCGAAGGGGACCTGGACCCGCACCCCCGGTCGAATCGGCCCGGACAGCTCCTCGGGGACGGTGTACGTGTACCGCTCCTGGGGCAGCATCCCCCGGGTGTCGGGCACGACCGAGACGAACACCGGTGCGGTCACTGGCCAGCATGATGCGCGCCCCGGGGGGGCGGGCGAAGCCGCCCGAGCCAACCCCGGGAACCGGGGGACGCGGCCGCGCGTCATAGCCGTGCATGCCGAATCAGCGAGGTGCCCCATGAATGCGCGACTGCTTCTGCTCAGCACGATGAGCATCGCAACCCTGGCGGCGGTGGCCGGCTGCGGCTCGGCGGGCGCCCGGAGCTCAACGACGGACCACAGCGCCCCCTACGTCAGCGGCGCGGTGGCCGCGCCCGCCGTCAACGCCCCGGCCGGCTCCAAGGCGGCGTCATCGGGCTCCGGGTCACTGCAGGCGGGGACCTCGACGAGCGGAGGCTCCGGGGGCTCGAGCGGGTCGCCGGCGTCGCTCAGCGCCGACAGCTCCGACGGCGACATCGTGGTGGGATCTCCGGGAGCCGACGTGGCCCGCTCGGTGACCGCCGCCTACACCGTCCCCACCGGGACCTTCCTGGCGTCGTTCGACACCGTCATCGCCGACGGGGTCGCGCTCAACGGCTACGTGATCAGCTCGCAGACGTCGCCCGACGCCAAGGGGAGGATCGTGAGCGGCCAGGTGACCCTCGCCATCCCCACCGCCAGCATCGCCAGCCTGCTCAACAGCCTGCCCTCCAGCTTCACCGCATCGTCGATCAACTTCTCGAGCGTCGACGACACCAACTCCATCGTCGACCTCAACGCGCGCCTCACCTCGGCGCAGGCGCATCTCACCGCGCTCCAGGGGCTGCTCGTCAAGGCCACCTCGCTGGACGACATCACCACCCTGGAGCAGCAGATCGAGGACGTGGAGACCTCGATCGACACCGACCAGGGGCAGCTCAACACGCTCACCCAGGCGGTCAGCTATGCGACCGCCACCGTCCGGCTCAAGGAACGCGGGGCGGTCACGGTGGCGGTGAAGGTCTCCACCGGTCCGTCGGTCTCCAGCGCGGCATCCAGGGGCTGGGGCAATCTGCTCGCGATCGCCGCCGTCGCCGTGGAGGTCCTGGTGACCGCGATCCCGGCTCTGGTGCTGCTGCTGATCGCCGGGGTGGTCTGGCGGCTCCGGCGCCGCGTCTCCCCGGCGCCTCCCGCCGAGGTGATCGGCTAGCCACGGGCCCGCGGGACGGTCTCCGGGATCCCTGCGCCTGCGGTGGGGTGGTTAAGGACGCGATTGTCCGTAACCACCCCACCGTGGAGAGGGGTGCCGGTGGCGTGAGGAGCCGGGCGGGCGGGGCCGCGCGCCGGGACGCCGGATGCTCAGCCCCCCGGGCTGCCGGCCAGCCGTGCGGCGACCAGGGCGGTCAGCCGCCGGGCGACCTCGAGCTTGGGCGAGCGATCGACCGTGAGCACGACTCCGCGCTGGTCGAGCACGGTGACCGCGTTGTCGTCCGCCCCCATCCCCACCCCGGGTGCGCCCACGTCGTTGAGGACGATGAGGTCGAGCCGCTTGCGACGCAGCTTCTCCGCCGCGTTGGCGAGCAGATCGTCGGTCTCGGCGGCGAAGCCGACCACCAGGACGCTCCCGCGCCGGGGATGAGCGCCCAGGGACTCCAGGATGTCGACGGTGGGCACCAGCACCAGGGTCATCTCGGCGCCCGTCTTCTTGAGCTTGCGGCCGGCCACCTGGCGGGGGCGGTAGTCGGCGACGGCCGCGGCCATCAGGAGCACGTCGGCGCGCTCGAGCGCCGCCCAGACCGCGGCCTGCATCTCGGCAGCCGTCTCCACCGTGAAGACCGAGACGCCGGGCGCCGGGGGCGGAGGCGAGGCGGCGGTGATCAGCTCCACCTCGGCCCCGGCCTCGCGGCAGGCGGCCGCCAGCGCATTGCCCATCTTGCCGCTGGAGCGGTTGCCGACGAACCGAACCGGATCGATCGGTTCGCGGGTGCCCCCGGCGGTGACCACCACCCGACGGCCCCGGAGTGCCGAGGGGTCGGATCCGGCTGCGGCCATCTGGTCCCGGCCCGGCTAGGCGCTGCCGGCTTCGGTGTACCCGAGCAGCCCGGATGGCAGGTCGGCGATCGGCGGGGGCGGTTCCGCGATGCCCTGCAGCACCGCCGCGGCGCCCTCGACGATCTCGGCAGGCTCCGCCATCCGGCCGATGCCCTCGTGGCCGCTGGCCAGCCGCCCGGAGGACGGACCGACGAAGGTCACCCCCCGCCTCCGCAGGGTCTCGACGTGCCCCTGGGTCGCGGGGTGCTCCCACATCGCCGTCTCCATCGCCGGAGCGATCACCAGCGGCGCCCGGCAGGCGAGGGCGGTCGCGGTGACCGCATCGTCGGCGAGGCCGAGGGCGAGCCGAGCGATGAGGTTGGCGGAGGCGGCCACCGCGAGCTGCAGCTCCGCCCATGCGGAGAGGGTGAGGTGCTCCATCCCCTGGGCGGCCTCTCCGCTCCCGGCGGAGGTGGCGCCTCCACCCCCCGGCTGACGCCGGTGCGCCTCACGGAAGAGATCGCTCACGACAGGGTGGCCGGAGAGGCTCTGCAGCGAGAGCGGGGTGATGAAGCGGGTGGCCGACGGGGTCATGGCCACCCGGGTCTCGGCGCCGCGGCGACGAAGCAGCGTGATGACCTCGCCCGCCTTGACGGCGGCGATGCTGCCGCCCACGTAGACCAGGGCTCGCCGGCCCTCCAGGTCTGCCACCTGCTCACCTCCGATCACTGATCCCCCTCCCGCGGCCGGCTGCGCTCGATGATGTCGAGGATCTCGCGAGCCGCGCGGTGGACGTCATCGTTGACCACGCGGAAATCGTACTGATCCTGGTCCGCCATCTCCCTGCGCGCGTTCTCCCAGCGCAGCTCGAGGCTGGCGGCGGTCTCGGTGGCCCGCTCGGTCAACCGCCGGCGGAGCTCCTCCGAGCTCGGAGGCAGCAGGAAGATGAAGATCGCCCCCTCCACCCGCGGGCGGATCCAGGCCGCCCCCTGGACGTCGATCTTGAGGACGATGTCCTCGCCCCGCTCCAGGCTGGCCCTCACCCGCGCCTCCCCCGTGCCGTACCAGTGGCCGTGGACCCACGCGTATTCGAGCAGCTCGCGGCGTTCCCGCAGGGCCTGGAAGCCGGCCTCGTCGACGAACGAGTAGGCGACCCCGTCCACCTCCCCCGGCCGTGGCGGCCGCGTGGTGTACGACACCGAGTAGTGGAGCCCCGGCGCGATCCGGAAGAGCTCCTGAAGGACGGTGTCCTTGCCCACCCCGCTGGGCCCGGAGAGGACGATGAGGCGGCCCGGCGGGCTGGAGAGCCGCGGCCGCTGGGCGGCGCCCTCGGCGGCGGCTGGGAGCCCCTGGCTCATGTGCGGCCCTCGTGCGCCGCGTCGCGCATTCGAGTCAGCTCGGGGGGAAGCGGCGACTCGAAGGCCATCGGGCGGCCGTCCGCCGGATGTGCGAATCGGATCTCGCAGGCGTGGAGCGCCAGCCGGGCCGCACCGTCGCCGCGCCGGCCGTACACCGGGTCCCCCACCAGCGGGTGACCGGTGTAGGCGAGGTGGACGCGGATCTGGTGGGTCCGTCCGGTGCGCAGCCTCACCTCCAGCTCGGTGGTCCGGGGGTATCGGGCGAGCACCCGGAAGTCGGTGATGGCGGGGCGGCCACCGTCGACCACGGCCATGCGCTTGCGATCGCGGGGGTCGCGCCCGATCGGCGCGTCGACGGTGGCGGTGGCCTCGGTCAGCTCGCCGTGGACCAGCGTCCAGTAGACCCGGGTCAGGCTGCGCTCCTGAAGCTGGGCGGCGAGGTGGCGGTGCGCCTGCTCCGACTTGGCGACCACCAGCAGGCCGGAGGTGTCGCGGTCGAGACGGTGCACGATGCCGGGACGCTCCTCCCCGCCCAGCAGGGACCAGACCGCGCCGCGCTGGCGCAGCCCGTCGGCCAGGGTTCCGTGGGGATGCCCGGGAGCGGGGTGGACCACCAGGCCGGCCGGCTTGTCGATCACGCCCAGCCATTGGTCCTCGTACACGACCACCAGCTCCACGGCGGGGGCGGGCCCCGCCGGCCCGGGGGTGGTCGCCGGGGAGGTGGCGGGAGGATGGATCACCTCGACGCGATCACGCGCGCCGATTCTCTGGCCCGCCCGGCCGGGCCGCAGGTTCACCCGCACCGCCCCGGCCGCGATCAGGGTCTGGGCGGCGTGCCGGGTGATCCCGCGCTCGCGCGCCAGCCAGAGGTCGAGGCGGACGGCGTCATCGACGGCCGCGGGCGGTGCCACTATCCCGAGGCCACGCTGTCGTGGCGGATTCCGAGCTGGTACACGATCACCAGCATGCCACCCACGATCCCCATGTCGGCCACGTTGAAGATCTGGAAGAGCCAGAAGTGGAAGTCGATGAAGTCGACCACGTATCCCTGAACCAGGCGGTCGACGCCGTTGGAGATCGATCCTCCGAGGATGCAGCCCAGCGCCAGGAGGCGGAGCATCCCCCCACCCATGCTGGGCCCGAAGAGAAGGATGTAGCCGGCGACGATCGCCGCCACCACCAGGTAGAGGAAGTCGAACTGGGGGAAGAGTCCGAACGCCGCCCCCGAGTTCTGGATGTAGTGGATGGTCACCGGCCACCCGGCCGGCACCTGGGTGTCGAGGACGACGTGGCTGCTGACCAGCCACTTGCTGATGTGGTCGAGGGCGTAGACCACGACGGCGGTGGTCAGCATGATCGCGTAGCGGTGCTGGTTGCGCCGCGGGGCGGGCAGCCGGCCGGCGGAGGCCGGTTCGGGTGCGGGCTGGACGGTGACCGGCTCGGTCGGACGAGGATGCCCCTCCCGTCCCCCGGCCGGCTCGGTCGACGTCAACGGCTCACGCCCAGCCAGCAGGGCTCCCCGCCGAGCTTCCCCGACCACTCGCTGAGCACCTCCCCGTGGCCGAAGCTGATGCCGGTGGCGAGCACCTCCCCCATCAGGTGGTCGTGGTGGGCGTCGATGGCGCGGCGAAGCTCGCCGTCCGCCTCCACCCAGAGCCGGATCCGGTCGTCGAGGGCCAGCCCGGCCTGCTTGCGGAGGTCGTTGACCTTGCGCGCGACGGTGCGGATCAGCCCCTCGAGGCGGAGCTCGTCGGTGATCGTCGTGTCGAGGGTGACGGTCTCGTGGTCGTCGCCGGCCGCCTCCGCATACGCGACGGCCTTGACGTTCAGCTCCTCCGCGAAGATGGCCTCCAGCTCGGCGGAGAGGCGCGCCCCGTGGACGGCCGCCTCGCGAAGGGGCTGGCGAACTCCGATGCCCGCGGTCTCGCGGGCGGCCAGGCCGTCCTCGACCAGGCGGCGCAGCCGGGCCATCTCCTCCACCAGCGCAGGGTCGCGCCAGGCCGGCGAGACGGTCGGGTAGTCGGTGAGGTGCACCGAGTCGGGGTGCTCCGCCAGCGGGTTGCCGGAATCGTACCCGCTCAGGTTGCGGTACATCCGCTCCGCCAGGAAGGGCATGAAGGGCGCCAGCAGGTGGGAGAGCACGCCGAGGGAGGTGAAGAGCGTGGCGTAGGCGGCGGGCTTGTCCGAGTCGTCGACCGCGGCCGACTTCCAGAACCGCCGTCGCGAGCGGCGCACGTACCACTTGGAGAGATCCTCGACGAAGAGCTCGATGAGCCGGGTGGCGGCGGTGGCGTCGTAGGCGTCGAGGGCCGACCGCACCCCGTCGACGCACTCCGCCAGCCGGGCGAGGCACCAGCGGTCCAGCTCCGGGCGCTCATCCACCGCCGGGGCCGGGTCACCGGGGTCCCAGCCGTCGATCCGGGCGTACTCGCAGAAGAATTTGTAGGTGTTCCAGAGGGTGAGGATGAAGCGGCGGACCACGTCCCGGATCAGCTCCGGGGAGACCCGGTAGTCGCTCCCCGGGGCCACCGCGCTGTAGAAGTACCAGCGGGTGGCGTCGGCCCCGAACTCGGCGAAGGTCTGGTTCGGGTCGACGATGTTGCCGACGTGCTTCGACATCTTGCGGCCGTCCCGGTCGAGGACCAGGCCGAGGCAGATCACGTTGCGATAGCACGGCTTGTCGAAGAGCAGGGTGCTCTCAGCGAGCAATGAGAAGAACCAGCCCCGGGTCTGATCCATGGCCTCGCAGATGAAGTCGGCGGGGTGGCGGGTGGCGAAGCGCTCCCCGTTCTCGAAGGGGTAGTGGAGCTGAGCGAAGGGCATCGCCCCGCTGTCGTACCAGCCGTCGATCACGTGGGGGACCCGGTGCATGGCGGCGCCGCAGCTCTCACAGGTGAGGACGACCTCATCGATGTGGGGCTTGTGCAGGTCGTCCTCCGGGGTCAGGCCGAGCTCGGCGGCGCTGCCGACGCAGCGGCGGGCATCGCAGCCCTCACAGACCCAGATCGGCAGCGGCGTGCCCCAGTAGCGGGTCCGCGAGAGGTTCCAGTCGACGAGGTTCTCCAGCCAGTTGCCCATGCGGCCGTCGCGGATGTGCTCGGGCTGCCAGTTGACGCTCCGGTTGTTCTCGATCAAGCGCTCCTTCACCGCCGTGGTCCGGATGAACCAGGAGGTGAGCGCGTAGTAGAGGAGCGGGGTGTCGCAGCGCCAGCAGAAGGGGTAGGAGTGGCGGATCTGCCCCGACTTGTAGAGGCGGCCCTCCGCCTGGAGATCGGCGATGATCCGCGGGTCGGCGTCCTTGACGAAGAGCCCCCGATACCGGGTCTGCCCCTCGAGGAACCGGCCGTCCAGCCCGACCACGTGGCGCACCGCGACGCCCTCACGCTGGCAGAGCTCCAGGTCGGCCTCGCCGTAGGCGGCCGCGGTGTGGACGATCCCGGTCCCCTCCTCCATGGAGACCAGCTCGGGGGCCGCCAGCACCAGGAAGGCCTTCCCCTCGGGGAGCATCTCGGTGAACAGCGGGTCGTAGGTACGCCCGACCAGGTCGCTGCCGCGCAGCTCCCGGATGACCGTGTACTCGCCGTCGAGGACCTCCAGGCGGGCCCGGGCCAGGATCAGACGCTCCCCGCCCTGCTCGACCTCGACGTAGGTCGCGTCCGGGTGGACGGCGAGCGCGACGTTGCCGGGGAGGGTCCAGGGGGTGGTGGTCCAGGCGAGCAGGGAGACGCGCTCCTCCCCGGTGAGCCGGAACTTCACGTAGACGGAGGGGTCGGGCACGTCGTCCTGGTAGCCCTGGGAGAGCTCATGGGAGGAGAGCGAGGTCTGGCACCGCGGGCAGTAGGGGGTCACCTTGTAGCCCTGGTAGAGAAGGTCGCGGTCCCAGAGCTGCTTGAGGCTCCACCACACCGACTCGATGTAGGTGCCGTCGTAGGTCCGGTACGGATCGTCCATGTCGATCCAGAAGCCGAGCCGCTCGGTCATCGCCTCCCATTCGTCGATGTACTTCGCGACCGAGGCGCGGCAGAGGTCGTTGAAGCGGGCGACCCCGAACTCCTCGATCTGCTGCTTGCCGCTGATGTGGAGCGACTTCTCCACCTCCAGCTCGACCGGCAGACCGTGGGTGTCCCAGCCACCCTTCCGCTCCACCGAGTACCCGCACATCGACCGGTAGCGGGGAAAGAGGTCCTTGAAGGAGCGGGCCAGCACGTGGTGGATGCCCGGCTTGCCATTGGCGGTGGGAGGCCCCTCGTAGAAGACGTAGGGCGTCCCGTCCCGACGCAGCTCGAGGCTGCGCCGGAAGACGTCGCCCTGCTTCCAGAGGGCGAGGACGGCGCGCTCGGCCTCGGCGAGCTGCGCTCTGCTGTCGACGGCGGCGAAGCGTGGTGCGGCGGCCATTGTCGGGCAAGGATAACGGTCAGCCCGGCGGCCCGACCCCCTCGGCCGGCGACCCCCCCGCCGCGGCGGCCGGCCGCTCCCCGAAGATGACCCTCCCCAGCCGGACCATGGTGGCCCCCTCGGCGATCGCGATCTCGAAGTCGTCGCTCATCCCCATCGACAGCTCGGGCAGCTCCACCCCCAGCTCCTCCCGGAGGCGGTCGCGCAGCTCCCGGAGCCGGCGGAAGCAGTCGCGGGCGGTGGCGGGGTCACCGAAGGGGGCGATGGTCATGAGGCCTACCAGGCTCAGACCGGGATGCCCGGTGAGCTCCTTCAGCAGCTCCGCGGCGGCCTCCGGAGGGACCCCGGTGCGACCGGGGATGCCGGTGAAATCCACCTCCAGGAGGCCCTGGAGCGGGCCGCGCCCGGGGGCGCGATGACCGGCGAGGGCGGCTCCGACCCGCCGGAAGTCCAGGGAGTGGACGGTGTCGAAGAGCTCGGCGGCGAGGGCCGCCTTGTTGCTCTGGAGGTGCCCGATCAGGTGCCAGCGGATACCGAGGGGGACGCCCGCGTGCTTGAGCCGAGCCTCCTGGACGCGGTTCTCGCCCACGTCGACGACCCCGGCGGCGACCGCCTCGGCGATGCTCGGCGGCGCCACGGTCTTGGTCACGGCGATCAGCCGCACGGCGGCGGGATCCCGGCCGGCACCCTCGGCGGCCCGGGCGATGCGAACCCGGACGCTGTCGAGTCGCGCCGCGATCCGGCCGGCCGCAGGGCCCTCCATCCTCTCCGGCACGTCTGGCATGGTAGGGGAATGGACGAGCCGGTCGGGCCACTCCCACCGCCGCCACGATCGCGACTCCGAGCCTCGCTGCAGGCGCGGGTGGGCGGGCTGTCGGGTCACTTCTGGGTGATCTGGAGCGGCACCCTGATCAACCGGACGGCAACATTCGTCCGCCCGTTCCTCGTCCTCTACCTGACCGGCTCCGAGCATCAGAGCCTGACGACGGCGGGCGCGGTGGTGAGCGTCGCCGGCTTCGGGTCACTGGTCTCACAACCCGTCGGCGGCTTCCTGGCCGACCGTTACGGGCGGCGCTGGACGCTGGCCGGCGGGATGATGGGGACGGCCGCCGCCGAGCTGCTGCTCGGCTACGCGCCCAACCTCGCCCTCACCTTCGGCGCGGCGGCCCTGCTGGGCATCCTCCTCGACCTCTACCGCCCGGCCGTCCAGGCGATGGTGGCGGACCTGGTCCCTCCCGCGGACCGGCCGCGCGCCTACGGCCTCCTCTTCTGGGCCATCAACCTCGGCTTCTCGATCGCCATGGTGGTCGGCGGGGTGCTCGCCCAGCGCGGCTTCCTCTGGCTCTTCTGGGCAGACGCCCTGACCTGCGTCTGCTTCGGGCTGCTGGTGCTCCGCGCCGTGCCCGAGACCCGCCCCGCTCCCGGCACCACCGCCGCCCAGGGATCGATCCGGGCGCTCATGGGCGACCGGGTGATGCTGGCGCTGGTCGGCCTTGCCCTGATCTACGCCACCGTCTACAGCCAGGCGACCTCGGGGCTGCCGCTGGCGATGGAGCAGGCCGGCTTCAAGCCCGCCGGGTTCGGGATCACGGTGGCAATGAACGGGATCGTCATCGTCTGCGTCCAGCCCCTGGTGTTGAACTGGCTGAGCCGGCTCGATCACTCCCGGGTGACCGCCATCGGCCAGCTCCTGGTGGGGGTGGGATTCGGCCTCACCCAGCTCGCCGCCACCCTACCCGAGTACATGGCCACGGTGGTGGTCTGGAGCCTCGGGGAGATCGCCACCGCGACCCTGATGAGCGCCATCGTCGCCGACCTCGCCCCCCGCCAGATGCGCGGCCGCTACCAGGGGATGCTCGGCATGGCCTGGGGAGGCGGAGCCTTGATCGGCCCCTTCGCCGGGGCCTGGGTCCTACAGAACGCGGGCGGCGCCTGGCTCTGGTCCGGCTGCGCCCTCTGCGGGGTGGTGGCCGCGGCCGGCCAGCTCCTGGTGGGGCCGTCGGTGCGGCGTCGCCGGGCCCGCCTCGCCCAGGCCTGACCGGAGCCGGTTCACGCCGCCGCTCCACCGGTGCGGGCGCGCCGGTGGCGGGCTCAACGGCGCTGATGCACACCTCCGCCCCCGACGGAGGAGGCGACCCGGCTCGAAGAGACCCCGGCTCAGGGTTGGGCGGCCATCCCCTCGACCCGGAAGAGCAGCTGGGTCTCGGTCTCCAGCATCTGGCGGAGCGCCTCGGGCGTCGCCGCGCCGGCGGCCCCGAACCGTTCCAGGATCGCCGCCTCCGCCGCGGGGTCGATCTCGGCGGCGGTGATCCGATGGACGGTCCCCTCGGCGGCGACCCCGGTGCCGGGGACGGTCAGGCGCACCCAGGGGTCGCGCTCCCACCGGAGCGCCTTGACCGAGAAGGCGCTGGTCAGGAGGTGGATGACCCCCGGAGGCGCCAGCGCGAAGCTCATCGTCACCGTGCCGGTGCGGGTGCCGGCGCGGGAGGACACCAGCACCTCCTCACGGCCGGCGAGAGCGGCGAGGAGCGCCGAGGGCAGAGGGCGCGGTGCCGGCGGCGGGACGGCTCCGGGCAGAGGGATCGGCTCCGCGGGCGGGCTCGCGTCGTTCGGCGGGGCGGGCGGGCCGGCCATCGCCTACTTGCCGAGGTCGAGGGCCAGCTCCTCCTCCCCCTTCCCGGCCGCCCGGCTGCGCCGCGGGGGACGCCGGGCCGGCGGCGGGTTGGTGAGGACGTCCTCGATCTCGGCCCGCATCTCGTGGACGTCCTTGAAGGAGCGGTAGACGGAGGCGAAGCGGACGTAGGCGATCTCATCGATCTCGCGCAGCCGCTCCATCACCATCTCCCCCACCCGCTGGGAGGGGACCTCGGTGAGATGCTCGCCGCGGAGATGGTTCTCGACCTCGTCGACCAGCTCCCCCAGGCGCTCGGGGGCGACGTCGCGCTTCTTGCTGGCGATCACCAGCCCGCCGAGCAGCTTCTGGTGGCTGAACTCCTCGCGCCGGCCGTCCTTCTTGAGCACCCAGAGCGGGGTCGCCTCGATCCGCTCGTAGGTGGTGAACCGCTTGGCGCAGGAGAGGCACTCACGGCGGCGCCGGACCCCGGTCTCGGTGTCGCGCGAGTCGACCACCTTGGAGTCGACCGATCCGCAGAACGGGCACCTCACGGTGCGGGTTCCTGCCGAACGTGGCCGTTACTGTCGGTGTGCACTCACTTGCCTGGGACGCGCGGACGGTCCAGAACCGAGCGGCTACCTCCGGTCCCTGAGGAAGGCCGGGATGTCCAGGTCGTCGGGGTTGCCCGGGATGGTGTGGCGCTGGGGCATGGCGAAGGCGGGACGCTCCTGGGCCATCGGACGGGCCTGCGGCTCGTAGGCGAGGGTGCCGATGACATCGATGTGGCCGGTGAAACCGGTCGCGATGACGGTGATCTTGACCTCGTCCTTGATGCTCTCGTCGATGACCGTGCCGAAGATGATCTGGGCGTCCTTGTCCGCCGACTCGCTGACCAGCTGGGCCGCCTCGTTGACCTCGTAGAGGGTGAGGTCCTTGCCCCCGGTGACGTTGAGCAGGATCCCCTTGGCGCCGGCGATGGTGGTCTCGAGCAGCGGGCTGGCGACCGCGTCGCGAGCGGCGTCGGCCGCCCGGGTGTCGCCGGTCCCGAAGCCGATGCCCATCAGCGCCGCACCCTGCCCGGACATCACCGCCTTGACGTCGGCGAAGTCCAGGTTGATCAGCCCGGGGTAGACGATCAGGTCGCTGATCCCCTGCACGCCCTGGCGGAGCACGTCGTCGGCGACCTTGAAGGCCTCGGTGATGGTCGTCTTCTTGTCCACCACCTGCATCAGCCGCTCGTTGGGGATGGTGATCAGGGTGTCGACCCGCTCCTGGAGGAAGGCGATCCCCTCCTCGGCGATCCGCTGGCGGCGCAGACCCTCGAAGCGGAAGGGCTTGGTCACCACCCCGATGGTGAGCGCGCCGCTCTCGCGGGCGATCTCGGCCACGATGGGGGCGGCCCCGGTCCCGGTGCCCCCGCCCATCCCGGCGGTGACGAACACCATGTCCGAGTCGCTGAGGGCCCGCGTGAGCTCCTCCCGCGACTCCTCGGCGGCCTCGCGGCCCTTCTGCGGATCGCCGCCCGCACCCAGGCCGCGGGTGACCTTGGCACCGATCCGGATGCGGTTCTGGGCCGTCGACTGCATCAGCGCCTGGTGGTCGGTGTTGAGGGCGATGAATTCGACGCCCTTCAGGTTGCCGCGCATCATCCGGTTGACGGCGTTGGTGCCACCACCGCCGACTCCCACGACGCGGATGCGGGCGTGGCCTTCGGTGGTCCGATCGAGGTCTGCCATCGCACTCTCCTCACGCTGCCGCGCCTCGCTGCCCGATCGCGCCAGGAACTCCTGGGTCATCCGGCGCAGCTCGCGTTCTCTCTCATTCATCGTCGTGGTCCCGCCATGGTCGTGCTGCCGTTCAGAAGAGCTCTCGAATCCAGCGTCCGAGACGTGCGCCCACCGGGTCGCCGGCCTGGGCCTGGGACTGGGTCGTGACGTGGGGTTGGGGACGTCCGACCAGGTGGAGATGGCCGTTCCCGCCACTCAGGCGCCGGGCCGGCGGCCGGCCGCCGGAGCGCGCGGCCCAGCGCAGCAGCCCCACCACCGTGGCGTGGTCGGGCCCCTGGATCTCGTCGTTCATCCCGCTCACCCCGGTGGGTGCCGCCACCCGCGCGGGCAGGTCGGTGACGCTCTGGACCATCTCGCCGAAGCCGCGCAGCAGAGCGCCGCCGCCGGTGAGCACGATCCCGCCGGAGAAGAGCGACGGGGGGCCCGCCATCTCGATCTGGGCGGCGATCAACTGAGCCATCTCGCGGGCGCGCGGGCCGATGATCTCGGCGAGGTAGCGCTGAGGGACGTTGACCGGCTCGTCGTAGCCCATGGGGGTGAGGGTCACCTGGGCCTCGGCCGGCAGGGTGAGCTGCAGGCAGTGGCCGAAGCTCCGCTTCACCACCTCGGCGGTGTCGAGGTCGCAGCGGAGCCCGACGGCGAGGTCGCCGGTCACGTGGTTGCCCCCGACCGGGAGGACGGCGGTGTGGATGATGCTGCCGCGCGCGAAGACGGCGACGTCGGTGGTCCCGCCGCCGACATCGACCACCACCACCCCCCGCTCCAGCTCGTCCTCGGTGACCACCGCCTCCGCGGACGCGAGCACCTGGAGCACCAGGTCGTCGACGTCGAGGCCCGCCTTGTGGACCACCTTGACGACGTTCTGGATGGCCGTGGTGGCCCCGGTGACGATGTGGGCGTCGACCTCGAGGCGGCTGCCGGACATCCCGACCGCATCGCGCACCCCGTCCTGGCCGTCGATCGTGAACTGCTGAGGGAGGACGTGCAGGATCCGGCGGTCGCTGGGGACCGAGACCGCCCGGGCGGCGTCGATGGCCCGCCCGACGTCCTGGACACCGACCTCGCGCCGGCCCGCCGCCACCGCGACCACGCCGCGGCTGTTCTGAGAGGTGATGTGGCCACCGGCCAGCCCGACCACCGCGGAATCGATGGCGAGACCGGCCATCTGCTCGGCCAGGTCGACCGCCTCGGCGACCGCCTCGGCGGCGCGATCGATCTCGATGACGGCACCCTTCCGGATCCCCCGGGAGATGGCCTCACCGACTCCGAGGACCCGAAGCCCCGCCGGTTCGAGATCGGCGACGGCACAACAGACCTTGGTCGTTCCCAGATCGAGCGCAAAGACGTGGCGGGGACGGCTCACATTGACTTTGGAGTATAGCCGGGGCAATACGGCAAGGGAAGGCCTTTCCACCGCGAAACCGCAAGATGTCGGGTTTGCGGGGGCGGGGCGGCACAAGATGTTGGTTGTCAGGGACGAGGTGCCGCCGCCCTGGATCGTACCATCCGAAGCCGCGTGGTGGAGCCTCGTGGGGTGGCCCGCCGGCCATTCACACCGCCCCGACGGAGTGGTCCGTCGGGTGCCCAACGCGGGCCGGGAGCACGGCTGCCCGAATGCGCTCCGGACAGTAACGAGGCCTCGCGACTGCACCTTGCTGGCGAGGCCTCGACGCTCGCGGCTCCCTTTCGGGCCGCTGTAGCGAGCCTTCACCCTAGCACCGGGTGCCCCATCGCGCAACCGCGGAGATGGTGACGGTGGACGCGCCCCGACGCCGATCGCCGTGGGGGATCGGGGGAGCGCCGCGACCGGGGCGCCGGGATCTCCCCGACCGTCCCAGTCAGCCGGCGGAGATCCGGACGACCAGCTTGCCCCGCTGCCCGCCGGCGGCCAGGGACGCGAAGGCGGTGGGTGCGTCCTCGAGGGGCACCACCCGGTCGACCAGCGGCCGCAGGGCACCCGACGCGCAGAGGCCGACCAGCTGCTCCAGCTCCTCGCGGGTGCCCATGCTGGTCCCGGCGATGGTGAGCTGACGCCAGAAGACCCGGTTGAGCTGGGCCCTGGGATTCGCCCCGCTGGTCGCGCCCGCCACCACCACCGTTCCCCCTGGCCGGACCGAGCGCAGGCTGAGGCCCCAGGTCGCCTCCCCCACCGTGTCGAGGACGGCGTCCACCCCGCCACCGGTGCTCCGAACCAGCTCGCGAGCGGCCTCGAGATCCCCCGGGTCGAAGCTGCTCGCCGCCCCCAGCGCCTCGGCCGCCCGTCGCTTGGCGGCGTCCCGGGAGGTGGCGTGGACGACGATCCCCGCCTGGACGCAGAGCAGGATGGCGGCGGTCGCCACCCCTCCGCTCGCCCCCTGGACCAGGACCGACATGCCCGGTCCGAGGCCGGCCCGGGCGAAGAGCATCCGGTGGGCGGTGAGGTACGCCGTGGGCAGGCAGGCAGCCTCCTCATCCCCGACCGAGTCGGGCAGGCCGACCAGGTTTCCGGCGGGAACCGCGACCAGCTCGGCGAGGGCGCCGCCGTGGGGTGGCTCGCCCAGGAGGCTGAGGTTCTGGCAGACGCCGGGGGGAGCGGCGAGGCAGGCGCGGCACCTTCCGCAACCGATGACCGCGTGCACCACCACGCGACTCCCCGGGGCGGGAGCGCCCTCCACGCCCTCGCCCATCGCCTCCACCCGACCGGCCGCGTCGCAGCCCAGGATCTGGGGCGCGGTGAGCGGCACCGACGACACCCCTCGCAGCGTCCAGAGGTCGTGATGGTTGAGGGAGGCGGCGGTGACCCGCACCAGCGCCCAGCCCGGGGCCGGGCGGGGGGGGTCCGGCCATTCGCCGATCTCCAGGTTGCCGAGCGGATCGTCGCCCCCGTATCGGGCGGCAAAGACGGCACGCACGGTCCTCGACGGTAGCAGAGGGGGCCGGAGACCTCCAGTGGTCGCCCGTCAGCCGGCACCCGCGGCGCCGCGTGCCTCTGGCACCATGGCGGCACCATGCGTGTGGCCGATCTTCTCCAGGCTCGACGGCCGAACTTCAGCTTCGAGTTCTTCCCGCCCCAGGACGACGCGGGGGTCGCCGCCCTCTTCGAGACCATCGCCGCGCTCCGCGAGCTGGACCCCGGCTTCGTCTCGGTCACCTACGGCGCGGGGGGCAGCACGCGGGCGCTCACCGTCGAGCTGGTCGAGCGGATCCACCGCGAGCTGGAGATCACGCCGGTCGCTCACCTCACCTGCGTGGGCAGCACCCGCGCGGAGCTGCACGCGGTCCTCCGCCGCATCGTCGACGCGGGGATCGAGAACGTCCTGGCGCTGCGGGGGGATCCCCCTCGCGGCCAGTCCGCCTTCGCCCCGGAGCCGGACGGGCTCGCCCATGGCTCGGAGCTGGTCGGGCTGGTCGCGGGCGGGTACGACCTCTGCGTCGGCGCCGCCTGCTACCCCGAGACCCACCTGGAGACGGCCTCGCGCGCCGACGAGCTGCGCTGGACCAGGGAGAAGGTGGAGCGGGGGGCGTCGTACCTGATCACCCAGCTCTTCTTCGACAACCGGGCGTACTTCGACTTCGTCGCGGGCGCGCGCGCCGCCGGGGTGACCGTGCCGATCATCCCCGGGATCATCCCGATCACCAGTGTCAGCCAGCTCCACGGCTTCATCGCCAGGCTGCAGGCCAAGATCCCCGTGCCGCTGCTGGACGCCTTCGAGAACCGGCGCGACAATCCCGCAGGCGGTGCTGGAGCTGGGGGTGGCGTGGTCCACCCTGCAGTGCAGCCGAGCTGCTGAGCGCGGGCGCGCCGGGCATCCACTTCTACACCATGAACCGCTCTCCCGCGACCCGGGCAATCCTCTCGGCGCTGCAGGCCGCGCGACCCTGGGAGCGCCCCGGCTGAGCTCATCCGGGAGGTGGCGACGCCGGCCGGCTCTCAACCGACCGCCTCCAGCGGGAGCTCAACCGGCGCCGGGTTACCGGCTACCGGACATCCGACCCGGCGAGGGGACGGCGCCGTCTCCAGAGCAGCAGGGTCCCGACGGCGCAGAGCAACGAGCCCAGGAGGACCCAGCCGAGCGCCCAGCCGCTCTGGGCTCCGGTGTCAGGTCCCGGGGCGGCGGCGGCCGCGGTCACCTGGAGGGAGGCGCTGTCGACGGCGGTGACCGCCTGATCGCCGGGATCGGCGAGCGAGGCGTCGCTGACCAGGGTGCCGGCGGCGGTCTCCGCCACCTGCACCGTCCACGCGATGCCGCCCAGCGAGGTCCCCGGTGCGATGGGGACGGCGGCGGTCGAGGTGCAGGTCAGCTCCCGCTCCTCATCGCCGAGACTGCAGCGCCAGGGCGACGGGGGGTCCTGGGTGAAGGTCTCGCCGGCCGGCAGCTGCACCGTGAGGGTCGGGTCCTGGTAGGCGGGGCCGCCCGAGCTGTCCAGGGCTGCGGAGCTGCTCAGCGTGTAGCTGTCGCCGGCCCCGATCGCCGTCGAGGGACCTGACACCGAGACCTCGAAGACCGGATCGGAGGTCACCGCGAAGCTGGTGAGAGCCGTGGAGCCCAGGTAGTTGGCATCACCCGCGTAGCTCGCCGTGACCGGCGGGTAGTCGCCGACCCCCAGGGCCGCGGTGGTGCAGGAGGCCGTGCCGGCGTCGAGCGAACCGGTGGTGCAGAGGGGGTTGCCGTCCTGGTCGGCGAAGCTCACCGTCCCCGTGGCATCGACGGGCAGCCCGCTCTCCGAGAGGGAGACCGTGTTGCCGAAGCTGGTGCTGCTGGGATCGGCCGTCGTCGTGAAGGAGGTGGCCGCCCGGGCGATGCTGAACTCCGTGACCGCCGCGGAGCCCAGGTGGTTGGCGTCCCCCGAGTAGGTGGCGGTCACCGAGGTGTAGTCGCCCGCCGGAAGCTCCGCCGTGGTGCACGAACCCGCCCCGGCGTCGAGGGGGCCGCTCGTGCAGAGCGGGTTGCCGAGCTGATCCGTGAAGCTCACCGTGCCGGTGGCGTCGGGCGGAAGCCCTCCGGCTGCGAGGGTGACCGTGTTGCCGTACGTGGTGGTGGCCGGATTGGCCGACGCCGTGAACGAGGTGGGCGCCTGGGTGATGCCGAACTCCGTGGTTGCCGTGGAGCCCATGTAGTTGGCGTCACCCGAGTAGGTGGCGATGACCGCGGAGTAGTCGCCGGCCGGAAGCTCCGCCGTGGCGCACGATGCAGCTCCAGCGCTGACCTGCCCGGTGGTGCAGAAGAGGTTCCCGTGCGGGTCGGTGAAGCTCACCGTGCCGGTGGCGTCGGTGGGCAGGCCGTTCGCCGAGAGGGTGACGGTGTTCCCGTACGGCGTGGAGTCGGGGTTGGATGACGCGGTGAACGAGGTGGCCGCCGGGGTGATCGCGAACTCCGTGGACGCCGTGGAGCCCAGGTAGTTGGCGTCCCCCGAGTAGGTGACGGTCACCGGGGAGTAGTCGCCGGCCGGAAGCTCCGCGGTGGTGCAGGTCGCCGCCCCGGCGCTGACCTGCGCGGGGACGCAGAGCGCGTTGCCGTGCTGGTCGCTGAAGCTCACCGTGCCGGTGGCGTCGGAGGGCAATCCGCTCGCCGAGAGGGTGACGGTGTTGCCGTACGCGGTGCTGGTGGGGTTGGCCGATGCCGTGACCGCGGTGGTCGCCTGGGTGATGCTGAACTCCGTGGTCGCCGTGGAGCCCACGTAGTTGGTGTCACCCGAGTAGGTGGCGGTCACCGGGGAGTAGCCGCCCGCCGGAAGCTCCGCGGTGATGCAGGATGCCGAGCCGGTGCTGACCTGCCCGGTGGTGCAGAGCGGGTTGCCACCCTGGTCGATGAAGCTCACCGTCCCGGTGGCGTCGCCGGGCAGCCCGCTCGCCGAGAGGGTGATGGTGTCGCCGTATGGGGCGCTGGTGGGATCGGCCGACGCCGTGAAGGAGGTGGCCGCCGGGGTGACCGTGAATTCTGTGGTCGCCGTCGAGCCCAGGTGGTTGGCGTCCCCCGAGTAGGTGGCGGTCACCGGGGAGTAGCTGCCGGCGGGAAGCTCCTCTGTGGCGCAGGTCGCCGCCCCGGCGATCACCTCCCCGGGGGCGCAGAGCGCGCTGCCGTGCTGGTCGGTGAAGCTCACCGTCCCGCTTGCGTCGGAGGGCAGCCCGGTCGCCGAGAGGGTGAAGGTGTTGCCGTACGGCGTTGTGGTCGGGTCGGCCGAAGCCGTGAAGGAGGTGGCCGCCTGGGTGATGGTGAACTCGGTGGTCGCCGTCGAGCCCAGGTAGTTGCCGTCGCCCGTGTACGTGGCGGTCACCGGGGAGTAGTCGCCGGCGGGAAGCTCCGCGGTGGAGCAGGAGGCGGAGCCGGCACTGATCTGTCCGGCGGTGCAGAAGAGGTTGCCGCCCTGGTCGGTGAAGCTCACCGTGCCGGTCGCGTCCGTGGGCAGCCCGCTCGCCGAGAGCGAGACGGTGTTGCCGTACGCGGTGCTGCTGGGACCGGCCGACGCCGTGAAGGAGGTGGCGGCCTGGGTCACCGTGAACTCCGTCATCGCCGTGGAGCCGAGGTAGTTGGTGTCCCCTGAGTAGGTGGCGGTGACCGGCGAGTAATCGCCGGCGGGCAACGCCGCCGTGGTGCAGCTTGCCTCCCCGGCGCTGACCGGGCCGCCCGTGCACAACGCGCCGCCTGCCTGGTCGGTGAAGCTCACCGCGCCGGTGGCATCAGCGGGCAGCCCACTCGCCGAGAGGGTGACGGTGTTCCCGTACGTGGTGCTCGTTGGACCGGCAGACGCTGTCAACGACGTGGCCGCCGGGACGACCGTGAAATCCGCGGTCGCCGTGGAACCGACGTAGTTGGCGTCACCCGAGTAGGTGGCGGTGACCGGCGAGTAGCTGCCGGCGGGAAGCTCCGCAGTGGTGCACGAGGCCGCCCCGGCGCGGATCTGACCGGTGGTGCAGAGCGGGTTGCCGTGCTGGTCGGCGAAGCTCACGGTCCCGGTGGCGTCGGCGGCCAGCCCGCTCGCAGAGAGGCTGATGGTGTTTCCGAACGTGGCACTGGTGGGATCGGCCGATGCCGTCAACGAGGTGGCCGCCCGGGTGACGGTGAACTCCGTGGTTGCCGTGGAACCCTGGTAGTTGCCGTCACCCGAGTACGTGACGGTCACCGGCGAGTAGCTGCCGGCGGGAAGCCTGGTCGCGGTGCAGGGACCGCCGTGCGGCACGAGGGTCAGGATGCAGAGGGTGTAGGGGCCCGAGCCGAAGCTCACGGTGCCGGTGGCGTTGGCGGGCAGCCCACCGGCCGACAGGGTGACGGTCTCCCCGTACGAGGTGCTGCTCGGATCGGCCGACGCCGTGACGAAGGTGGCCGCCCGGGTGACAGTGAACTCCGTGGTTGCCGTGGAACCCTGGTAGTTGCTGTCGCCCGAGTACGTCGCGATCACCGGGTAATCCTGGGCGGGAAGCACCGCGGTGTTGCAGGAGGCGGAGCCGGCGCTCACCTGCGCGGTGGTGCAGAGGTTGCCGCCACTCAGGTCGGTGAAGGTCACCGTTCCGGTGGCACCGGCGGGCAGCCCGCTCGCAGAGAGGGCGACGAGGTTGCCGAACCCCGTCGTCACCGGGCTGGCCGACGCGGTGAGGGAGGTGGCGGCCCGGGTGACCGTGAACGCTGTGCTCGCCGTCGCACCCAGGTAGTTGGCGTCACCGGAGTACGTGGCGGTGACCGAAGAGTAGCTCGCGACCGGAAGCGTGGCGGTGGTGCAGGAGGCCGAGCCCGTGGTGACCTGGCCAGTGGTGCAGAAGAGGGTGCCGTCCTGATTGGTGAAGCTCACGGTCCCGGTGGCATTGCCGGGCAGCCCGCTCGCCGAGAGGGTGACGGTGTTTCCATAGGTGGTGCTGGCGGGACCCGCCGATGCCGTGAAGGAGGTGGCGGCCTGGGCGATGGTGAAGGTGACCGCCCCGGTCCCCTGATAGTTGGCGTTACCCGAGAACGCGGCCGTCACGTTGTAGGTGCCGGCGGCGAGCACCCCGGCGGCGCAGGAGGCGCTGCCGGCGTTGGCCGCCGCCTGGCACAGCTGGGTCCCGGTCGGGACCGGCGATCCCGACCCCGCCACGAAGGTGACCGTCCCGACGGCACCGGTCGGCGAGTAGGTCGCTCCCAGGGCCACGGGGCCGCCGTAGACAGGATCTGCCGGGTTGGCGGTGCCGGTCATGGAGAGGGGCGCAGGGGCGACGGTGAAGCCGGTCGTCTCGGTGGCCCACCCGTAGTTCGCGTCGCCCGAGTAGGTGGCGGTAACGCTGTAACTCCCGGCGTCGAGCACGCCCGCCCCACAGGAGCCACCGCCGCCGAATACGCTGGCAGAGCAGAGTGTGCCCTGACTGGTCGCAAACGTGACCGTCCCGGTGGCCCCGTCAGGCAACCCCAGGGCCCAGAGGGTGACAGCGCTGCCGTAGGTCTGACCGGTCGCAACGCTCGAGCCTGCGGTGAACGCGGTCGCCTGAAGGTCGACGAACTCCATGCCCATCTGCGCTGTCTCGTAGTTGTTGTCACCCATGTAGTAGGCAAGCAGCTCGTAGACGTTGTCGGGCGGAAGAACAGAGGCGTCGGGAACCGTGAAGGTGCAGCTGGCAGTTCCATTGCGCACCGGTGCATCGCCGCACAGGACGTCGCTGCCGAGCGTGAACTCGACACCCCCGGTGGCAGCGGTCGGAAGCGAGGCGGCGGTGGCGGTTACTGTCTGACCCGCCGCGCCCCGGCTCGGGCTCGCCGACACGCTGATGTCGGGGTAGACCTGCTGGATGGTGAGGTCGAGCTCCTCGTCGACCCCATAGTAGTTCCCGTCCCCCGAGTACCTCGCATCGATGTCGTACTCACCGGCGGGCAGATTGGTGGTCGGGGTGCAGGCGGCACTGCCATCGGTGACAGTGGCCGTGCAGAGCGTGGTGGAGCCGTCGAGGAACTTCACCGTGCCGGTGGCGGAGGCCGGCAGATAACTGGCCTGGAGGCTGACCGGCTGCCCATACGCGGGCGCTCCCGGGACCGACGAGGCGGTGAAGGCGGTCGTGGCGGTGGAGACGGGGAAGTAGACATAGTCGGTGCTTCCCTGGTAGTCGGCGTCCCCCGAGTAGGTCAGGGTGAGGTTGTAGTTCCCCGCGGGGAGGGTGGCCAGATTGCACCCATTGGCCGACGGGCTGAACTGGCAGAGCTGCTGGCCCCCAACATCATTGGTGACGCTGATGGTTCCGGTGGGAATCCCGGGGAGAGCTTCATCCGCTGTGTTGGTGAGGTTGACGTAGACGCGGGGCGAGTAGGGGTAGGTCGTGGTGGACGGGGAGACCCCCGCGTTCAACTGCGTCTGCACCTTGTATATGTAGACTGATGTCGTCAACTGCGCGCCGGTGTAGTACGCGTCGCCAGAGTAGATCGCGGTGACAGAGTAGTTGCCCGCTGCGGCGACCGCACCACAGTTGGCGGAGTCATTGCTCGCGGTGGCGGTGCAGAGGATGGTGGAACCGGACTCGAACGTGACCGTCCCGCTCTCGTCAGCGGGCGCGCCGTCTCCCTGCCCGTCGTTGAAGTTGGCAGTGAAGTCAACGTCGGTACCATAGACGGAGCCGCTCTGAGCGCTGTTGTTCAGGGTCCAGCTGGGCGTGAGCTTCTGGAACGTGAAGCTGGTCACCGCCGAGGCCGTGTGGTAGGTGGCATTGCCCGTGAAGGTGGCGGTGACGTTGTAGGTGAACCCCGGGATCGGGTACCCGGACGCGGTCGGGAACTGGGGGTAACAGCTCTCCCCCGGGAATTCAAAGCAGAGCAGGTCGTTGAATTGATCGGTGAAGGTCACGTAGGTGCCGTTCGACGAGGGCGCGCCCCCAGCCCCCAGCGTGAGGGTGTCCGTGGTGGTGGGGTTGCTCGGGCTCTCCCATGGCGAGAGGGTGACCGGGGTCGACCCCGTGGTGACGGTGACGGCCAGGCTGTTGGCGCCGAAATACTCGCCGTCCAGGCCGTCGTACAGCCCCTGTATCTGGAGGCTCCCGGACGCTTGCACCGCACCCGAGCACGTGGCTGAGCTACCGACCACGTAGGCGAAGCAGAGCTCGTCCTCCTGTCCGTCGGACTCAGGGGTGGTGAACTCGAATTCCACGTCCTCGTTCGACCCGACATGCACGCCGGTCGCCGTCATGGTGATCGTGCTGCCGAAGAGCAGGGTGGTCGGTCCCCCCGAGACGGTGAACGTCCCGGTCTGGGCCAGGGCCACGTGGGGTGCGGCCATCGCCATCCCCATCCCCGCCAGACACGACCCGGTGACCACCACCAGCAGGCGGCGGAATCGAGACGACGGCGGCCTCCTCACAGCCGCACAGGCTGCACCCCATGACCGGTCTCCGCGACCGCCCGAGTTACCTCGTCATCTCCTTGAGACATGTTCTCCAAGTCATAGAATAGAACGACCCGTATGGCCCGGCGGGATCGACGAGACCGTCAGGGCCGTTCAGCCCTCTCTCGCCCCCGGGCGCCACGCGCACGACCGGGTCCCGCGCCTCGGCCGCGCACGGAGCGGCGCGGGGGCGCAACCTCTGATCACCCGGCTCGGACTCGCCAACCGGGCGGACGTCACCCCGGACGCGGCCGCCCGGCCGTCTGAGCCCACCGGCTGAGCCGGCGGCGACGACCCCTCAGCCGGCGACCCCCCGGGTGGCGTCGGCGACCGCCTCCTCCCAGTCGATGATGCACTGGCCCTGCTCCCCCGGCCGGACCTTGGCGGGAAGGTTGGAGCCGGGGTAGAGCAGCGGCAACCCGCTGGGCGGCACCGGGTTCCCCATCTGGGTCTGGTACGGGGCGATCCCGTCGCACATGATGGTCACCATCAGGGCGTACATGTCGACGCCGGCCTGGTTCCTCACGCCCAGTGGCTGGCTCTGGATGATGATCGCCCGTGCCGGGGTCCCGGTGGCGAGCAGCATGGCCGCACTGCTGCTGTTCGGCCCTCCCGCCGCAAGCGTCACCGTCGGAGGTTCGACGCTGAGGTCGATGGCGACCTCCTGATGGTTGGCCGGGTTGACCCGGACCGCGACCACCGCGCTGCCGGAGGAGAGCTAATCGACGCCAGCCCCGGCCTCAGGGTGTCAGCCGCGTTCGTGCGGGGCAGGTCGCGGGGGCACGCCGCGCTCCGGCGATGGATCCGCCCCCGAGGCCATGCGGCTCGACGAGCGCGGCCCGGACCCGCGCCGGCCCGCCCGCGTCGTGGCAGGGCCGGCTCCGGGCCGGCCCCGGCTCTCAGTGGCCGGCCGCCGACAGCAGGGCGCTGCTCACCTGGGAGGGCAGCCCCGGCGTCCCTCCCACCGCCGGGGTGGAGGGATCCTCGAGGTTGACGTAGCCGAAGGTGGGATGGACGAAGTTGAGCGCGCTGCGGAGCACGCTGAGGGCGCTCAGCTGGGTCGGGATGGCGGCGGTGGCGCCCGGGACGGCGATGTCGCCGAGCACGGCCTGCCAGCCGGCGCTGGTCCAGAGCGAGAAGGTGCCGGTGGCGTCCCACTCGTAGGCGACCACGTGCACCCCGAAGACGGACGGGAACCTGGCCGCCGCGGTGCCGAGGACGGCGATGAGCTGGGCGGAGACCGAGGTGCGGAGCGCCGGCGGCCGCAGATCGAGGAGGAGCGGGACGCTCGAGAGGGCGGCCGCCTGCGCCGCGGTCAACCTCAGGCTGGCCCCCTGCGCGGCCAGCGCGTACTCGGTGCCGCCGCGGATCACCCGGGCCATCGGCGTCCACTCGGTGACCGCGATCCGCACCCCGGCCGGCAGCGCCGTGGTCACCCGCACCAACTCGACCCAGGGGAGGGTGCGGACGCGCGCCGCCACCGCGTCACCGTTGACCGTGAAGATGCTCTGCGAGACGTCGGCGGCCCTCACCACCTGCGCCGAGTCGAGCAGGCGCGTCCCGGTCACGGTGACCGCCCGCACCCGGAAGGCGGGCGCCCAGAGGACCGCCGCCAGCGCCGCCACCTCCAGCAGAAGCACCAGGGCCGCCAGCAGACGCCGGTGATCGGCGCGCTCGGCGGCCGGCGGAGGGACCTGGGGGGCGCCGCGCCGGTGCCGGACCGTCCCGCGCAGCTCCATCTCGGGAAGGACCTCGAAGCGACGGGCCGTCGTCGTCCGATCGGCGATGGCGGTGGCCACGGCGCGGACCCGGACCCGATGGCGGGTCTCCAGGTCGTGACCGTTGGGGTCGCGGCGCGGGGCCTCGATCACGACCGCGGACTCCCGGAGCGGGCGAGGGCGGCGTCGACCAGCCCCTGGCAGAGATCGGGGAAGGCGGTCCCGGCCGCCCTCGCCGCGTCGGGGAGCAGCGAGAGCTCGGTCAGCCCGGGGATGGCGTTCACCTCCAGCACCCACGGCTGGCCACCGCCGTCGACGATGACGTCCACCCGCGAGAGATCGCGGCAGCCGAGGGCGAGGTGAGCGCGCAGCGCCGCGTACTGGCAGGCGCGGCGCCCCTCCTCGGGGAGGCGGGCGGGAATGACATGGTGGCTCTGACCCGCGGTGTACTTCGCTGCATAGTCGTAGAGGGGACGTTCGGAGACGATCTCGAGGGTCGGAAGGGCCCGGGGGGGATTATCCCCCAGGATTCCCACCGTGACCTCGATCCCGGCAACGAATCTCTCGCAGAGCACCTCGCCGAAGGCCGCGGCCGTCTCCCAGGCCGGCTGCAGCCCGGCCGCGGCGCGGACGATCGACAGCCCGATCGTCGATCCACCGTTGCGGGGCTTGACCACCAGCGGGAAGCCCAGCTCGGCGGCGGCCCCGGCCATCGCCTGCTCGATCTCACCGGGATCGGCAGCGGTGGCGGAGACGGAGCGCCACGCGGGTGTGGCGATCCCCTCGGCGACGAAGAGCCGCTTGGCGGCGACCTTGTCGAAGCAGAGCGCGGTGGCGAGCAGGCCGCTCCCCGTGTAGGGGAGGCCGAGCAGCTCGCAGACGCCCTGGACCGTGCCGTCCTCGCCGAAGCGGCCATGGACGGCGATGAAGACGCAGTCGTAGCCGCCAGCCAGGAGCGCCGGCCAGAGCTCGGCGTCCACCTCAAGAGTGGTGCAGTGATGCCCCAGGCCGCGCAGCGCGGCGGCGACCTGGGCGGCGGAGAGGCGCGAGACATCGACCTCGGGGCTGGGCCCGCCGCAGACCACGGCGATGCGCAGGCTCATCGGGGCGCCGCGGGAGGGGCGATGGTGCACGGCGTCGCCACGGGCCGTGCGCAGGCGGCGGCGATGCGCAGGCTCATCGGTGCGCCCCCGGTGGGGCGATGGTGCACGGCGTCGCAACGGGCCGTGCGCAGGCGGCGGCGATCTGCCGGCTCATCGGTGCCGTCGAGGAAGGGCGATGGGGCGCAGCGGCGAAGGGGGGCTTGCGCAGGCGGCGGCTGCAACGCCGCCGAGCACGAGGCGCGGACGGCAAAGCCGTCCGACGCCGGTCCCCCCGCAGCCGTTGCGCCCCGTCGCCACTCCCCCACCTTGCCCTCATGACCCGCTCCTCGCCGCCGGCTCGCCCAGGATGGCGATCTCCGGCACCAGGTGAACGCCGAACTGCTCCGCCACGGTTCGCTGGATCAGGTCGCAGAGCGCCAGCACGTCGGCGGCGGTGGCGCCGCCGGCGTTGATCACGAAGTTGGCGTGCCGGATGGAGACCTCGGCGCCGCCGACCCGCGCCCCCTTCAGGCCCGCCGCGTCGATCAGCCGGCCGGCATGGTCGCCGGGTGGGTTGGTGAACATGCTGCCCAGGCTTCGCTGGTCATACGGCTGGGTCGCCCGGCGCTCCGCCTGGATGGCGTCGGTCAGGGCCCGGACCGCGGGCGGCAGGTCCTCATGGACCCGGAGCCGGGCGGCGACGACGACGTGGCCTGCGAGGTCGCGCTTGAGACGGGAGTCGCGGTAGCCCGAAGCCGAGGTCGGCGGCCGCGAAGGACTGCTCCGAGCCGTCCGTGGCCAGGGTGTCGCAGTCGATGAGGACGTCCTTGATCTCGGTTCCGAAGGCGCCCGCGTTGCCCCGCACCGAGGCGCCGCAGGTGCCGGGAACGCCGATCCCGAACTCGAGCCCCCCCAACCCCTCGGCGGCACAATCCAGCGCCGCGCGCGGCATCATCGCCCCGCCGGGCAGCTCGATCACCTCTGCGGAGAGCCGGCGGAGCCGGCCACGGGGCAGCTCGACCACCAGCCCGCGGATGCCGCCGTCCAGCACCAGGCTGTTGCTGCCGGCGCCGATCACGGTCACCGGCACCCCGGCCGCGTGGCAGCGGCGCATCAGCCCGGCGAGGTGGCCGGCGTCGCGCACCCGGAGGTACCAGTCGGCCGGACCCCCGATCCCGTACTCGCTGTGCCGGTCGAGGGGTTCCTGGCGGCGGATCCCCGGCTCCTCGGCGAGCCAGCCGTCATCCACGCGGAACCTCCGCAGCCCGCGCCAGCAGGGCCGCGTGGAGGCGGCGCGCGATCTTGTCGAAGCCGCCCAGGGAGAGGACGACGACCACGTCACCGGCCCGGGCGAGCCGGAGGATCAGCTCGATGCCCTCGTCGCTGCCGTCGACCAGGTGGACCTCCCGCCCGGCCACCCTGGCGGCCACGTCGGCCGAGCTGACGGTCGCCGCCTGGCCGCGCTCGCGGGCGGCCTCGATGGGGCCCAGGACCACGACGTCGGCCTCGTCGAAGCTGCGCCGGTAGTCCTCGAGCAGGGTGAGGGTCCGGGAGTAGGTGTGGGGGGTGTGGACCGCGATGAGGCGCGCCCGGCCGTAGCGGGCCCGGGCCGCGTTGAGAGCGGCCCAGACCTCGGTCGGGTGGTGGGCGTAATCGTCGACCACCGTCACCCCGCCGGCGCTCCCCAGGATCTCGAATCGCCGGGCCGGGCCCCGGAAGTCGGCGCAGGCGGCGACGCACTCCGGGATCGGGGCTCCCGCGAAGCTGGCGAGGGCCAGGGCCGCGGTGGCGTTGAGCGCGTTGTGCCGGCCCGGGAAGGTCAGCGCCACCTCGGGCACCGGCTGCCCGGGGTGCTCGACCCGGAAGCGCTGCACGTGGCCGTCATCGGCGAGCCGGACCACCCGCCAGCCGGCGCCGTCCCCCTCGCCGTAGACCGTCACCGGGCAGGCGGCGTGGTCGCGGAGCTCCAGCGCATCGGGGTCGTCGCCGCAGAGGACCAGCAGGCCGTCCTCGGGCATGGTCTCCGCGAGCTGGACGAATGGCAGCCGGTAGGCCTCGGGCGACGGATAGACGTCCGGGTGGTCCCACTCCAGCCGGGTGACGCAGGCCGCCAGCGGGCGCATGTGGAGGAACTTGGGGCGCCGGTCCCAGGGCGCGGTGGTGTACTCGTCGCCCTCGAAGACGAAGGGCCCGCTGCCCAGGCGCGCGCTCCCGCCCACGTCCAGGGAGGTGGAGCCGAGCCGGAAGCCCGGATCCATCCCGCAGCGGTCCAGCATGTGGATGAGGAGCGCCGCGGTGGTGGTCTTGCCATGGGTGCCACAGACCGAGAGGCGAAGCCGGCCCTCGGTGAGCGAGACGAAGAACTCCACCTCGCTGCTGAGCGGGAGCCCGCGCCGCCGGGCCTCCAGCCACTCCTCGTTGAGGGGGCGCACCTGGTTGCCGACCACCACCAGGTCGGGGAGGCCCCAGCGATCGAGGTTGGCGGGGTCGTGGCGGTTCTCCCAGGGGATCCCGGCCGCTGTCACGATGTCGGAGACCGGCGGGTAGGCGTGCTCGTCGCTGCCGGTGACGGTGTGGCCGAGCTGCTGGGCGAGGATGGCGGCGCCGCTCACCGCGTAGCCGCAGATTCCCAGGAAATGGACGTGACGGGGGCGTGAGCCGGGCGTCGAGGCGGCCGGAAGGGTCGCCCCTGCGCCCTCCTCAGCGCTCATCCGCCACCCCCCCGCGATGGGCCGCGGCCAGGCGCCGGATCATCGCCACCACCTTCTGGGTCGCCTCGGGCCGCCCCAGGGCGCGGCTCCGGGCGGCCATCTCCCGCCAGCGCTCGGGGTTGCCCAGCACGCTCTCGATGGCGTCGCGCAGCCGCTCACCGTCGCACTCCTGGTCGGGCAGGAGCAGGGCGGCGCCGGCCGCCACGTAGGGGGCCGCATTGTGCCGCTGGTGGTCCCCGGCGTGGGGGTAGGGGACGAGGATCATCGGCCGGCCGAGGGCGCTCACCTCGGCCAGCGAGGAACCGCCCGCGCGCATCACCACCAGATCGGCGGCCGCGACCCGGGCCGCCACCTCGGCGTAGAAGGGGGCCACCTCCCAGCGCGCCCGCAGATCGGGGTCGAGCCCGGCGCGGACCGCCATCACCTCGGCGGCGTCGAGCTGGCCGCACTGGTGGGTCAGGCTCAGCTCGGGGTGGTCGCGCAGCAGCCGGGGGGCAGAGGCGCAGAGGGCCCGGTTGATCCGCCTGGCGCCCTGCGACCCCCCCCACACCAGCAGGTGGCGGGGACGGTCGCCGAGTGGAGGGGCGCCCTGGCGGAACTCCGGTCGCACCGGGTTGCCGGTCACCTCGGCTCCCCGGCCGCGGAGCCGACGCGCGGTCGCGGGGAAGGAGACGGCCACCCCGGCGGCGCCGCGGGAGAGGAGCCGGGTCGCCCGGCCGGGGACGGCGTTCTGCTCGAGCAGGAGCACCGGCACCCGCTCCCGGCGGGCGGCCAGGACCACCGGCACCGAGACGTAGCCGGCGGCCCCGACCACCACGTCGGGGTCGAAGCGGCGGATCAGGCGGCGGGCCTCGGTGACGGCGCGGGGGAGGCGGAGCCCGAAGCCCGCGAAGGACGCGGGACGGGCGAGGTCCAGGCCGCGGATCTCCAGGGTCTCGAGGGGGACCCCGGCGCGCTCGACCAGGGCCTCGGCGACGCCCCCCCGGCGGCCGACCAGGAGCACGGCGCCCTCGGGGTCAGCGCCGCGCAACTCTTCGGCGACCGCCAGCGCTGGGGTCAGGTGCCCCCCCGTCCCGCCCCCGGCGATCAACGTGCGCACGGCTGAGCGCTCCCTGGTGTGCCACCCCGGCGAAGCCGCGCTTCTCCGTGGGCCCCGGGCGCCGGCCCTGGGCCGACACGTTGCAGAGTATCCCCATCCCGGCCAGGTTCATGATCAGGGCGGTGCCCCCGTAGCTGATGAAGGGGAGCGGGATCCCGGTGGTCGGGATCAGCGCGGTGACCGCCGCCACGTTGACGAACACCTGGATGCAGATCCACGCGGTGATCCCCCCGGCGAGCAGCGTCCCGAAGCGGTCGGGTGCCCGCAGCGAGGCCCGGATCCCCCGCCACGCCAGGAAGCTGAAGGCGAGGACCACTCCGGCGGCCCCGAGCAGTCCCAGCTCCTCGCCGATGATCGCGAAGATGAAGTCGGTGTGCGCCTCGGGAAGCCAGAGGTATTTCTGGATGGAGTTGCCCAGCCCGACCCCGGTCAGGCCGCCCCGACCCAGCCCGTAGAGGGCCTGGATCCCCTGCCAGCAGGAGTTGAGCGGATCGGCGTTGACCAGCGACTGGCCGAAGCAGGTGAGCCGGCTGAGCCGGTAGGGCTCGGCGAGCACGGTCAGCCAGCCCGCCCCGGCGCCGATCGCGAGCAGGGCGACCAGGTGCCGGTAGCGCGCCCCGGCCAGGAAGAGCAGGACGCCCCCGACCGCGGCGATCACGATGGTGCTGCCCAGGTCCTTCTCGGCGAGGATCAGGACCACCGGCACCAGCAGCACGATCGCGTAGTCGCGGATCCCGCGCCAGCTCCGGATCAGGGTGCCCCGGTCGCTGAGCCACCGGCCCAGGACGATGATCACCGCCAGCGCCGCCACCGCCGAGGGCTGGAGCTGGAAGAGGCCGAGGTCGAACCAGCGCCGGGCCCCGTTGACCTCGGTGCCGATGTGGGGCACCAGCACCGCGAGCAGGAGCAGCACGGTGACCAGCCCGATCAGCCGCGACCAGCGCAGCAGATGGTGATAGTCGAGCCGGGCCAGCACCAGCAGCATCACCCCACCGATCACCATGTAGACGCACTGGCGCTCGAAGTAGTAGCTCGGGTTCCCGGTCTGCTGGTAGGCGAGCACCTCCGAGGCGCTGTAGACCATCACCAGGCCGAAGGCCGAGATCGCGGTGACCGCGACGTACAGCCATCCGTCGACGGAGGCGAGGCCCCGGGTCGCGGGGGTCAGCTCGACCTTGGCCCGGCGGATGGGCAGGTCGAGACTGCGCGTCGGGGCGGTGGGGACGGCCATGCGGCTCCTGCGGTGCGATGACGTGGAGGGGACGGTTGCGGGAATCAGGCCAGGCGGACATTGTCGCCCACCGCGCGGGTTTGTGGCGAAGCATTGCTCGCGAACATGGCGTGGCTCGCGACCAGGCTGGGTCAGACGACGGCATGCACGGACAGCAGGGTGAGGGCCAATGCGACCGCGCCGCCGGCCGCGAAGAGCAGCACCAGACGCTCTTCGCGGATCCCCATCTTCTCGAAGTGATGGTGCAGGGGGCTGGCCCGGAACACCCGCCGGTGGAACCGCGTGATGGCGGTGACGTTGACGATGACGCTGGCCGTCTCCACGGCGAAGACGATGCCGAGCAGGGGAAGCAGCCAGAGCAGGTGGGCCTCCACGCCGATGGCGGTGAGCGCCGCCCCCAGGCCGAGGGCACCGGTGTCGCCCATGAAGAGGCGGGCGGGGTGCCAGTTGTAGACGAGGAAGGCCGCAACGGTGCCGAGCAGGGCGGCGGCGAGGGTCGCGGCGCTGGATGGACCGAGCCAGATCGAGGCGATGACCGTCCCCAGCAGGGCGATCGCCACGCAGCTGGCGGCGAGGCCGTCGACGCCGTCGGTGAGGTTGACAGCATTGGTGGTGGCCACCACGGCGATGGCGGCGAGGGGGACGATCGCCCAGCCGAGGTCGACCAGGCCGACGAAGGGGAGGTCCTGGGTCGAGGCCCCCACCGCGTGCAGCCCGAAGCCGACCGCGACGCCGACCACCGCCTGGAGGACGAGCTTCTGACGCACCCCCAGCCCGAGCGAGCCGAGGCCGCGAACGTTGGCGAGGTCGTCGAGGAACCCGACCAGCGCGCCCCCGACCAGGGCGTAGGCGATCACGAACCCGGTCTGGCTGCGATCGGTGGCGAGCCACACCGCGACCGCGATGACGCAGAAGAGCACGCCGCCCATGGTCGGGGTCCCCGTCTTGGCCTGGTGGGTTGACGGGTTGTACGCCTGCACCCGCTGGCCGGCCCCCACGCGGGAGAGCACGGTGAGCAGCACCGGGTAGAGCGCCACCCCCGCCACGAAGCAGACCACGGCGACGACGATGGCGCGGGTCATGCGAGCAGGCGCTCCACCACGGCGTCCAGGCCGATGCCGCGGCTGCCCTTGACCAGCACCACGGTGCCGGGGCCGAGCATGGGGAGCGCCAGCTCCGCCGCCTGGCCGGAGTCGCCGGCCTGGGCGACCGCCGTCGCGGCCATGCCGGCCGCCACCGCGGCCCCGGCCACCACCGCCGCCTGCGCCCCCACCGCGATCAGCCGGGTGGCGGCGACGGCGGCGCGGCGCCCCGCCTCCCGGTGGGCGGCGAGCGTGCGATCGCCCAACTCGAGCATGTCGCCAATGATGGCGAGCCGGTCCCGGGCCCCGCTACCGCTCAGCACCTCGAGAGCGGCCGCCAGCGAGCTGGGGCTGCTGTTGTAGCTGTCGTCGATGACCGTCGATCCCTGCCGCCCGGGCAGGACCAGGCCGCGGTGGTCGGCGGGCGCGAACTCGGCCAGGCGCTCCGCCACCTCGGCGACACCGACGTCGAAGACGGCCGCGACCGCGGCGGCGGCGGCGGCATCGAGCAGGAGGTGCCGCCCCGGGGCCCGGAGCCGGAGCGGGGCGCGCCCGTCGGGACCGACCAGGGTCGCCCGGCTGCCCAGCACGCCGCCCACCTCGACGTCCTCGACCCGCCAGACCGCCTGCCGGCTGGCCTCGCCGAACCAGTGGAGGGGCGCCCGGCTGCGGCCGGCGACCCCGATCACCCGGGGGTCGTCGGCGTTGACCACGGCCGCGCCGTCACCGGGGAGCGCCTCGAGGAGCTCCGCCTTGGCGCCGGCGATCGCCGCCTCCGACCCGAGCCTGCCGATGTGGGCCTGGCCGACGTTGAGCAGCACCCCGACGGTGGGATGGGTGAAGGCGGCGAGATCGCCGATCTCGCCCGGCCCGGTCATGGCCATCTCCACCACCAGCCGCTCCACCGGCGGCACCAGCCGGAGCACCTGGAGCGGGATCTGGGTCCAGGTGTTGAGGTTGCCGGGGGTGCGGGCGGTGGGCCGGCCGGCCAGGGCCAGCGCGCACATCTCCTTGGCGGTGGTCTTGCCCACCGACCCGGTCACCCCCACCACGGTCGCCCCCAGCTCTCGAATCCGGCGGGAGCAAGCGGCCCGGAGCGCGGCGGCCGTGTCGCCGACCCGGATCAGGAGGGGCGGCGTCTCAGGCCCGGCGGCATACGCCGCCCCCACCACCGCCAGCGCGGCGCCCCGGCGGGTGGCGTCGGCCACGAAGGCGTGGCCGTCCATCTCCTCACCGGGCAGGGCGACGAACCCGGCCCCGGGCGTCACCGCCCGCGAATCGCTGACCAGGTCGGAGATCTCGAGGGAGGCACCCGGCGGTGCGATCAGCCGCCCCCCGAGGAGTTCGGCCAGGGTGTCGGCACGCAGCACCGCCGGATGGTGCCACAGCCGGGGATCAGGGGGTGAGATGCCAGTGGTCGATCATCTCCTCGGCCATCTGGCGCCAGACCGGGGCGGCCAGCAGGGAGCCGAAGTCGTCGGCGGCCGGGACCTGGGGCTCGTCGATCACCACCAGCATGGTGAACTGCGGGTCGCTGGCGGGGAGGAACCCGGCGAAGGAGACGTCGCTGCCGGTGAGCCGGCCGTTGATCGGCTCCTGGGCGGTCCCGGTCTTGCCCGCCACCTCACCCGACCAGCCCGGGATGCGGGCGTCGAATCCCTCGCCGTCGGAGTCGTCGACCACGTGGGTCATCATGGTGGCGAGGGTGGAGGCGGTCGCCGCCGAGATCACCCGGCGGCTGGTCGGCACCACCGGTGTGGTGGTCCCGCTGTTGGGGTCGATGATCGAGTCGACGGCGTGGGGCTGGACCCAGACCCCGCCGTCGGCGACGGCGTTGATCGCCGCCAGCATCTCGACCGGGGTCACCGCCACGCTCTGACCGAAGGACATCTCGGCATAGTCGAGGGCGCTGAGCCGGCTCTGCGGCGGCATCTGCTGGTTGGCCTCGCCGGCCAGGTCCACCCCGGTGGGGGCGCCGATCCCGAAGGCGAGCATGTTGTCGTAGAAGGCGTCGGCGCCCTCCAGCTGCTGCGCCTTGAGGGCCCCGTTGTTGAGCGACATGTCCAGCACCGTCTGCATGGTGACCTTGCCGTGGGCACGGTGATCCCAGTCCTGGATGGTCACCCCGTCGATCCGGGTCGGCCCCTCGTCGAAGGTGTACCCCGGAGTGATCGCCCCGTCCTGCAGCGCGCCCGCGAAGGTGACCGTCTTCATCACCGAGCCGGGATCGAAGAGCCCGTCGACGGCGGGATCGGCGAAGTCGCCGATCGGGGTGGAGGCGTAGTCGGTGGCGTCGTAGCTGGGATAGTCCGCCCAGGCCTGGATGGCCCCGGTGTGGGTGTTCATCACCAGGATCTGGCCGGACTGCGCGTCATCCTTGGTGACCGCCGTGGCGATCGCCTGCTCGGCCCAGTACTGCACCTGGGAGTCGAGGCCCAGCTCGAGGTTGTCGCCGTTCTGCGCCGGCACCATCTGGGCGCGGTTCAGGTAGATGGCGTTGCCCTGGCTGTCCTTGATCTCGGAGGCGGTGCCGGTCTTCCCGGTGAGGAGCCCGTTGTAGTACCCCTCGACCCCGTACTGACCCGCCCCGCTCGCGTTGACGAAGCCGAGCAGATTGGCGGCGAACAACTCCCCGGGCACCGGGGAGGGCTCGAAGACCGGCTGATCCTCCTCCTGCAGGATGATCCCGGGAACCGCGAGCCGAGCCAGTTGATTCTTGACACTCTGGCTGACCCCGCTGGCGAGGAAGGCGTACTCGGTCGGCTCGGAGAGCGCCTGCGCGACCTGGCCCTCGCTCACCCTCAGGACCGCGGCGATCTGGGCGGCGTCCTGCCCGCGGCTGGAGACCGTGATCAGGGCGGGGTCGACGTGGACGGAGTAGGTGGCCATGGTGCTGACCAGCACCTGGCCGTCGCTGTCCAGGATCTCGCCCCGCTGCGCCGGGAGCAGGAAGCTCATGTCGTCCTCGGCCGCGGCGGCGGCGGAGAGCTCGGCGTGCTCGCCGACCTGGACCTGAAGGAGGTGGCCGAGCACGGTGACGGCGAGCGCGGCGAAGCACGCCATCAGCCAGAGGGCGCGACCCCGCACGTGCGGGCCCTCGCCGACGAACCAACCGCGGGTCGCCCGCGGCGGGGGCGCCGAGGAGCCGTCGAGGGAGGCGCGGTGGCCGCCGACGCCGGGGGCGCTCGCGGACTCTTCCCACTCGCGGCCGCGCACGGCGGGGCGCGCCTCGGACCCGGGGGCGCCGCCCCTCATCCTGTGCCGCCGAAGACGCCGGAGAGGGTGGAGCCGAGCTCGCCGAGCGTGGACTCCCCGCTCTGCACCGGGGGCGCCGCCAGCTCGGTCGCCGGGTCGCTCACCACCTCGGCGGCCGGGGCCACGGCGTAGGACCAGGTCCCGCCGGTGACCATGCCCAGGCGCTGGGCCGCCTCGATGATCCGGGCCGACGCCGAGAGCTGGGCCAGCTGGGTGCCGAGCTGCTGATCCTGGGCGGTCAGCTGCTGCTGCTCGTGGATCAGCGAGGTCTGGTCGTAGTTCGCCTGGGTGGCCTGGGCGGTCTGGCTGACGTAGGCGAGCCCGATACCGGCGCAGACGGCGATGGCCGGGAGCAGGGGAAGCGGCGTCCGGGGCCCGCCCCGCCGCCTCCGGTCCCGGCGCGCGCTGGGCGCGTTGAGGGGCAGGGGGTCGGGGGGCGGGGCGGCGGCGCGGCGGTCGCGGGAGTGGGTGAGGTGCATGACAGGTGCTGGGACGTTGGGAGGGACGTTGAGGGGGAGTTGGCTGGGACGGGCGGCCGCGGAGCCGCGGGCGGGACGGACGATGTGGCGACGAGGGTGCGGGGAGGAGGCCGGCGCGCTGCCGGCCTCCTCATCAGGGAGGGGGGGCGATCTGGGTCGGGCGGCGGCGAGGTGGGCGGCGGGCGGAGGCCGGTGTGACGCCGGCCTCCGCCACAGGGAGGGGGAGGCTAATGGGCCTCGAGCTTCTCGGCCACCCGGAGGCGGGCCGAGCGGGCTCGGGGGTTCACGGCGAGCTCCTCGGCGTCGGGCTTGATGGCTCGGCGGGTGAGGAGCAGAAGTGAGGCCCGGTGGGCGCAGGTGCAGAAGGGCTGTTGGGGCGGACAGAGACAGTTCTGTGCTGCGACGTGGAGTGCGTTCTTGACAAGGGTGTCCTCGAGGGAATGAAAGGAGATGACCCCAAGACGCCCACCGGGCCTGAGGAGCGATATGGCGGCCTGCAGTCCCCGGCGGAGGCTCTCCAGCTCGTGGTTGACCTCGATGCGGAGGGCCTGGAAGGTGCGGGTGGCGGGGTGGATCCGTTTGGGCCAGAAGCGGCGGGGGACGGTCTGCTCGACCAGGTCACGGAGCTGCGAGGTCGTGGCGAGGGGACGCTGACGTCGCTCCCGGATGACCGCCCGGGCGATGGCGGTGGCGAACCTCTCGTCACCGTAGCTGCGGATCAGCGCGACCAGGTCGGCCTCCTCCCACTCGTTGAGGATGGCGGCGGCCGTCGGAGTGTCCTCGGTCTGATCCATCCGCATGTCGAGGGGGCCGTCGCGCCGGAAGCTGAAGCCGCGATCGGGGTCGTCGAGCTGATTCGACGAGGTGCCGAGATCGAGGGAGACGGAGTCCGCGGCGATGATCCCGTGAGCCGCGGCGATCCCGTCGAGGTCGGCGAAGTTGCCCTGGGCGAGGATCAGCCGGTCGCCGGCCGCACCGGCGAAGCGGCGCCGGGCTCGGTCGATCGCGCTGGGGTCCCTGTCGATGGCGAGGACCCGGCCGGTCGCACCGACCCCTTCGAGCAGCGCGGCGGTCAGTCCGCCGCCGCCCAGGGTCCCGTCGACGGCCACCTGGCCTTGGCGGGGCTGCAGGTTCTGTATGAGAGGTGTGAGTAGGACCGGCCGGTGGAGGCTCGCCTCAGGCGGCTCCCCGGGCGTGGCATCGGTGAACTCGTCCATGCCTGCCACGGTCAGCACAGGCGGGTGGTGTGGTCGATTCGGCGCCGCTCACGACGGCACCGGGGCATGGGCGATGAGGCCCATCGGGTTGATGCGATCGGTCAGCTCCGTGAAGAACTCGGGAGTCAGCTCCCGGGTCTCCTCCTCCCACCGCTCGGTGGAGCAGAGCTCGACGTATTCGCCCATCCCCACGAAGGTGGCCCGCTCCCGGATCGAGGCGAACTCACGGTGCGAGGGGTGGAGCAGCAGGCGGCCCTGGCCGTCGAGGTCGACGTCGCGAGTGCCGGCGTTGACGCGGCGCAGGTACTTGCGCTGCTCGGCCGGCGTGCCGGCGGTGATGGTGAGCGTGCGCAGGTGCGCCTCCCAGGCGGGGTTGGGCCAGATCACCAGCCGGCCCTCCGGGCCGATCGAGACCACGGCGCCGGCCGCGAGCTGGGGCCGGAACTGGGCGGGCACGGCCACCCTTCCCTTGGCGTCAACGGCGTGGTCGAATTGGCCCAGCAGCATCCGCGGTCACCCATCGCCGCCGGCGCGAAACCGGAGGCGGGTCCGATCGGGGACCTCGTCAGCACATTCACCACTTCTCACCACTTCACACCACCAGGGGTGCGAAGCGTACACCGGCGAATTCAATGCGTCAATCAGAACAGATGTACGCCGTCAAACGGGACAGACGCCCCTCCCCCACCGGGCGGTCCGCTCGCGCTCCGCGCCCCGAAAGCGCGGAGGGGGTCGCGCTCAACGTGGCTCGGTATCGTAATCCGCCCGCTCCTATCGACCCGCCTCGTCGGGGTGCGCCCACCTCACCCTTCAGCCCAGCGTCCCACGGGTTGAATGGCCCTGGTAACACAACGACCGAAAGCGCTACACCAGGGCCGCTCTGGCGGTCGCAATGACGCAGACGCCGGGCAGGGGGTCGTTGGGGAAGGGTGCGGGGTCGGGGTTCCGGCTCGCCGGCCGGACGTCGGGCCAATCGCGCGGTGTGGGCGACGCGACGGCGGAGCTCCCGCCGCGGCCTGGGTCGGGTTGGAGCCGTGCTCAGCGCGTGGAGCACGCGCCGCACGCTGGCGCTCGCCTATGCCGCTCTCCTGGCGGGCGTGGGCTCGATCGTCCTGCTCGGCTCGCCGGTTGGCTCCACGTTCGGGCTGTTCGGGGCCCAGGCGGAGTCGCCGGCGACGACATTCGCCGCGGCCGGCGCGCAGGGGAGCGCTCGGGCAGCGAGCGACCTTCCCAGCCCGCCTCTGCTCCGGCCGCTGACGGCGCCGGGGGCGAGCGCGGAAGCGACGGCGCCGACCGCAACCTCCACGCCCAGCGCCACTCCGGAGTCTGACCTCACCGCTCCGCCGACGCCGAGCTCAGCCCCGACGGTCGTAGCGATACCGACGCCGAACTCGACGCCAACGCCCGCACCCACCGACACGCCCGCGTCCACCCCCTCGCCATCTGGTGAGGCCCCGGGGTCGCAGGCCGAGGGCGACTGATGGCCGCCACGATCCGCACCCATCCACCCCGCCGTCGAGGCCGCCAGGCGCTCCGCGTGCTCCAGGGGGTGCTGGTAACGCTGGTCGTGATCCTGGCTTTCGTTGCCGTCGCCCTGGCGCTCCTGGTCCGGCCCGACGCCCAGGGTGTGGACGCGATCTTTGGCCATCCCGTCTTCAATGTCGCCTCGGGGTCGATGGCGCCGGCCATCGACACCGGCGATCTGATCGTCGACAACCCGATCACCTCAACTCAGGCGGCCGCTCTCCACGCGGGTCAGGTCATCAGCTTCCGCGAGTCGGCGACCGGCACGAGCTCTCTGGTGATCACCCACCGCATCGTCGCCGTGCTCCCCGGCTCGTACGGCGCTGCCGTCCTCTACCGGACCAAGGGCGACGCCAACAACGCCCCCGATCTGGGCACGGTGGCGCCGAGCCAGGTGCTGGGTGTCTACTCAGCGCGGGTTCCCTTCGGCGCGTACGGCCTCTCGACCCTTCACCAGCCGCTCACCTTCGTCGTCCTGATCATGATCCCCGTCGTCTACCTGGCCGAGGAGGAGGTCCGCCGCCACTGGGTCGCTCTCGGCGTCAAGGACGCCGAGCGCAAGCGAGCCCAGGCCGAGCGCGATGCCGAGGTCGAGAGGCGGGGCCAGGTCTGAGTAGCGACATGACACGTCGATGCATCCGCCGATGAGTGATCGAGAAGGGAACGACAGCTGAGAGATACAGGGCCCAACCCGATCGCTTTCGGGTGAATCACGGGCCATCACCATCACGTGGGATCAGGGAAGGAAGGAGACACGGCACATGAATCTGTTCACCAAACGAATCGGGCTGCTGCTGACAGCCGTGGTGGGGGTGGGCGCCATCGCCGCACTCTCGATTGGAGCGAGCTTCTCGCTCTTCAGCGCCACATCGCCGGGGGTGACCACGACCTTCACCGCAGGCACCGTTACCTTGGGCACACCTGCAGTCGCCTCATGCCCGGTCGGCAACCTGGAGCCGGGCGACAGCGGGACGTGCACTTTCACCGTCACCTACACCGGCAGCCTGCCCGCCTATATCGGAGCCGAGGCCACCGCCACAGGCGTGCTCCAGCCTGAGCTTTCGTTCACCGTCAACGGCACCCCCGAGGGCTCGACACCCGTGCTCATCGGCAACACGGGCCAGACCGGCGACAGCCCGTACGTCACCAGTTTCACGGCAAACGTGGGTTGGGCCTTCTCGAGTGCAGCGGATAACTCGTATCAGGGACAGTCCGCGATCGTGACCGTCACGTTCTATGCGGTGCAGTGCTCGTACAACGGCTCGGTCAACTCGACCCAGCAGAACGGCGACTGCTCGCAGGCCGGGCCGAACAACTGGGCCAACTCGCCCGGCGTCCTCTACAACAGCCGGATCGATGCCCCCACGTACCAGGCCTCCCTCTGCTTCTACTGCATCCAGATGGGTGAGATCGGCAACGAGATCAGCCTGGCCAATGGTGGCGGTCCACTCAGCAGCGTCGTGGTCGACATGGCCAACTTCACCGCTGCAACGTCCGGCGATACGTCGGGCAGTGCGAACATCACGCTCAATATCTACAGTGGCGGAGCGGCACCCAGCCCCAGCACATTGATCGCCACCGACACTGAGAACTTCACCCTCTATGCCACGCCGACGGGATACGATCCAACTGCTACCAACCCCGGCGCCGGAATCGACAACTTCAGCATAACATTTGACAATTTCACGTACCCAGTCACCGGCGTCGAGTCGCTCCCCGGCACCGTCATCTACGGACTTCAGTACGATGACCCGCAAGGCCCTGGAAACGGTGGGCTGAATGTCCAGCTCGCGACCGAGGCCGGCCCGGACCAGGTTAGTGTCGGAGCGGACACCTACCCGGGCTACGTCTTCACGTCGCTGGCATCGGTAGCTGCCGGCAATGGCTACGGATGGGGCTACAACGACGTGGGGGTTGGGGAGGTCACCTGCTCGACCGTGAGCACGACCTTCGCCCAGTACCCAACGGCGACCTGTGACGGCGGGCTCCACGGTCTGTACCCCTACGTCCCCGCAGTCCAGTTCAACTCCTGAGGCACGCGACTGGTCATCCGAACAACTTCTGGCGGTCGGACCTGAGCCCAGGGGGTGGCTGGGATCGGGGCCATCCGTCCTGAGACACGGGCGGGGCTGGCGGCCCTCGGGCCGTCAGCCCCAGTCCGCAGCTGGGAACTGAAGCCAGAAACCGCAGGGACATCGAGAGATCCTCATGGGGCAGCGGCCGTGACACTGAGCTCCGGAGCGACGAGACCCTCTCGGCGCCACTCCGGGCTGCGCGACGGCATGAGGTGGGTGGTCAGGGCCGGACGGCTGGGAGTCGCCGGCGCGGTGCTGGCCGCCGGGGTCGTGCTGGTCGGCACGGGACTCCTGATCGGCCTGACAGCGGCCCCGGTCTCAGCGGCGGCCACGGTCGGCTGCGACGGATGGTCGGTCAGCACCAGCCTGGTGCCGGGAGACTCGGGGAGCTGCACCTTCAGTTACACGGAGACCGCCGCCAAACTCGGCAATCCCTTCACGGTGACCGTGAGCGTCACCACCAGCTCGCACTCGGGAGGCGGAGCCGCCGGCACGGGAACCGCCACCGAGGCGCTCCTCGATGGGCAGTCGACGGGTGTTCAGGTGTCGGTCACCAACTCCGCGGGCAAGCGCTTCGGTCTCGGCAGGCTCACCTGTTCCGGATCCTATCCGGACGCCTCCTCCTGCTCGAGCGGCGACCCCAACCAGGCGGTCCCCGGCGCAACCGGCACGAGCTCGTGGACGGGCACCTTCACCATCGCGTGGAGGCTGCCGATCACCGCCGGCAACCCGTACCAGGGCGGGAGTGCGGTGGTCACGGTCACCCCCTTCTACAACGGGATCCCGGCTCCGACGCCCAGCCCGACGACGACCCCGGCGCCAACCCCGACGGGCGGCGTGGCGGGCGCCTCGACCACCGCCGCCCCATCGGGCGGGGGCTCACCGGCGTCCACACCGCCCACCGGGGCGGGCCCGATCCCCCTGGGCAGCCTGATCCTGCTCGCGCTCGGGATGGCGCTGCTGCTGGCGGGGGTCACGGGCGTCGCCATCGCCACCCGCGGATCGGGAAAGCCGGGAGTGCCCTGAGCCGATCCCCGGCGTCCGCGGGGCACCCCTCTCGGGGGCGGCCTGGCGGGCGTAAACTCGCACCGCAAGCCGGTCGGACGGCCGCGGGCGGCCCGCCGCCTGAGGAAAGTCCGGACTCCAGAGAGCAGGGCGCTGGGTAACGCCCAGTCGGGGTGACCCGAAGGAGAGTGCCACAGAAATGACACAGCCGCGGCCTCGGTCGCGGCAACGGTGAAATGGTGGGGTAAGAGCCCACCGGCGGCCGGGTGACCGGCCGGCCAGGTAAACCCCGCCCGGAGCAAGGTCGAACAGGGACGGACGCGGTCCGCCGCATCCAGGGGCTGCTCGTCCCAGGTCCCGGGTCAGACCGCACGAGGTGCCGGGCAACCGGCATCCCAGATGGATGGCCGTCCCCCGCCCGCGGGGCGGGGACAGAATCCGGCTTACAGACCGGCTTGCACCGCCTCTCCTCGTGGAGGGCGGGGATCGCACGCACACGCATCGGATGGGGAGATCGCGCGCCCGGCGATCCGGGCGGAGGGGGGACCGCGGCCTCGGGCCGTCCGATCAGGCCCGCATCTCGAAGTCGAGCAGAAGGTACCCGGACGGGGAGGCGGCCTGACCGGTGAGCGTCAGCCGGGTCGGCAGCCCCCTGTCGAACAGCCTCCGGCCGTGCATCTGGAGCGTGGGGGCGATGACCAGCCGCAGCCGGTCGACCAGGCCCTTCTCGAGCAGCCACTGGGTCAGCGTGATGCTCCCGTGGACACCGATATCGCCGCCGGGGCGCTGCCTGAGCTCGGTGACGAAATCCGCGAGGTCGCCACCGACCACCGTGGTGTGGTCCCAGATCACGCCCGGCGCCGTCGAGGTCACCACGAACTTCTCGACCCCGTTGATGAAGCTGGCGAAGGGCTCGATGGGGCTGGTGGGCCAGAACCCGGCCCAGTCGTCGAAGGTGCGGCGGCCGAGGATCACAGTGTCCTGGGTGGCGATGACGCGGCCGAGGTTGCGCCGCATCACGTCGTCGAAGTCGGTGAAGAAGGCATCCGGCTGCTCGGCAACCCCATCGAGCGACAGCAGCTCGTAGGCGACGATCTTGCGCACGACCTCATCTCCCCTCCGGCGTCCTCTCCGGCGCGCCCCAGGCGAGTATAGGAACCGGCGGCCGGCCGGTATCGCCGGGATCCGCTCCGGAGCAACCGTGGCGTTGCCGCGCTGTCTCGCGCCGTTGCGAAAGGGTGGTGGCGGGGTGACAAGCCACAGGACACTCCGGACAGGTGTTCCGGCTCGGGTGAACATGAACGCGGCAGCCGACCACCCTGCGATCGCGGGTGGCCGGCTCATCAAGGAGACCGCGCATGGCCAGGCCACCGCTCCCCACCCGTCGCTTCCTCCGGCGGACTCCCGCGTCCGCCCTCCTCGTCCTCGCGGCCGGCCTTGTCGTGAGCGCCGTGGGGGGAGTCGGTGCGCTGGCGGCGACCCCCGGGTACACGACGGCTCCCGTGGTGACGGCGGTGTGCAGCGCGAGCCCGAGCTCAACCAACGGCTGGCAGGTCAGCTCCACCCTGACGGTGCCGAACTACAACATCGACTACTCCGCGACCGGGACGGGTGGCTGGGTGGAGGTGACGTCGGCCACGGTGCCGTTCACCTTCGACACCCCCACATCGCTCGGCACGAAGCTCTACGTCCGATGGGACAGCGCGCCGTCGAAGACGACCGGGCCGGTTTCGGCCGCCTCGTGCCCCACTCCGACACCGACCCCCACCCCCACCCCCACCCCGACCCCGACCCCGACGCCCAAGCCGACCCCCACCCCCACTCCGACCCCCAAGCCGACCCCCACCCCCACCCCCACTCCCCGACCGACGCCGACACCCACGCCGCGCCCCAGCGCCGGGCCGACGCCGGTGCCAACGCCACCCCCCTCGACGCCGACCCCCGTCCCCACCCCGTCCCCGACCCGATCGCCATCCACCAACTCGGGCGTTCTCACCCCGCCGTCGGGGACGTCCGGCTCCGGCAACCCCCCGGTCTCGGGAAGCGGCGCAGCCTCCTCCTCCCTGACCGCGACCAGTGACGGCCACGCGGCCCCGGTGGGGACCCTGGCGGTCGCGGTCAACGACTGGACCCTGGCGCTCTCGATCCTCGGCTCCCCCGCGGCCATCGCCCTCGAATGGGCGGCATCGCTGGTGTTGATCGCCGTGATGGTGGGCCTGATGGTCGCAGGTCCGTGGCGCCGGCAGCTGAGACCCTCGCGCCACCAGCACGCCTGACCCAGAGCACTGCGGCCCGCCGTTCCAGGTACCATTTGGCATGGGGTCGGCCAGATGCCGGCGCCGCCACCACCGAGCACCACGAGGGGGAATCCGGAAGTGTCCGTGTCCGTCACGGGGCCCAGCCCGAATCGCAACATGTTTCGCGCCATCGCCATCGGCCTGCTGGTCGTCGCCGTCGCCTGCGCGGCGGTCGCCATCTACTGGTTGACGGTCAAGTCGACCTTCCTGGCCAGCCACTACGGTCACCAGCCCAAGCACGCGCTGGTGGCGGGGATCGTCGCGGTGGTCGCGCTGATCGCGGCCAGCATCGTCTGGCGCCAGGGCCGCCAGACCGCCTGATCCGGACGGCTGCACGCCCCGCCCGACCCGAGCTCGAGGCTCCGGATCAGGGCGGGGCGTCCGGGCCGATCAGCCGCCCCCTGACACCGCCTGTGGGGAGGGCGCGCTGACCCCGGCGACGGCGCCGTCAGCCTCGATCCTGTGGCCGGCGAGGTGCGTGTCCAGCTGGCGGGAGAGCTGCCGGCGGGCGAACCCGTCGGAGCGGCGGACCAGGGCCCAGACGAGGGGCCCGACGACCACCACCGCCGCCAGGATGATCCCAAGCTCGAGGGTTCCCACCCCGACCAGCTTGAGCCCCGACGCGGTGAGAACGATGGCGAGGGCCCGGCGGACCAGACGCGGCGGTGCCAGGGACGAGACCAGTGCGCCCAGGAAGACGCCGGGGACGCTGCCGATCACCAGCGCGGCGGTGAGGGCGAACTGGACGTCGCCGAAGATGAGGTGCCCGAGCGCCGCCGAGGCCACCAGCGGCATGGCCTGGACCAGGTCGGTGCCCACCAGCTGGGACGCCTTGAGCCGGGGGTAGAGGAAGAGCAGGCAGGCGATGATCAGGGACCCCGAGCCCACCGAGGTCATCCCCACCACCAGCCCCCCGGCCGCCCCGATCAGCAGCGTGCGCACCTTGCGGACAGGGACCTGAGCGGGCCCATCATCGTGGAGGTGCTCGCCGCGAGCGCGCTGCCGGAGGTTGATGAGCGCCTTCAGGACCATCGCCCCTGCGGACACCAGCAGCGCGGCGCCCAGGGCGAGCTGGACGATGTTCTGGATCTGCTGCCCGTGGGCCAGCACCTTGATGAGCAGGACGCCGACGAACGCCATCGGCACCGAGCCGATCGAGAGCCAGAGGACGAGACCGCCCTGCACGGTGCCCCGGCGGAGGTGGACCGCCGCCCCCACCGGCCGCATGATCACCGACGCCACCAGGTCGCTGGAGACGGCGGCCGGGGCCGAGACGCCGAAGATCAGGATCAGGACCGGCGTCATCAGAGCGCCGCCGCCCATCCCGGTCATGCCGACCACGAAACCGACGATCAGACCGGCGACTGCAATCGGGATGTCCATCTGGGCTCTCTCCGCGTTCCCCTCTCGCCTCGCGGCGCGCCGCTCGGGCCCGCCTCCAGCACCTTCGCTCGGAATGCGCCCTCACGAAGCGAAGCTAGTGAAGAAGAGGGTAACCCGCGCCGCGGGCCGAGTCTGTACCCAGAATGGGGTGCCCGCCCTCCTCGATTCGGATCGATGGGGGGGCATGGGAGAATTCGGGGGACGGTTCAGCGGAGGTCGCGGGCGGGGCCCGTGGCCGATCTGGGAGGGGCTCACGTGTCTCCAGCCGGCGGCCGGCCGCAGCTCATCTTCGTCCTGGGCACCGGTCGCTGCGGCTCCACGCTGGTCGAGGAGATCCTCTGCCGCCATCCCGCCGCAGGATTCGTCTCCAACCTCGAGGATCGGTATCCGCTGCCCCCCTCGGCGTCGCGGTGGAACGGGCCCCTCTACCGGGGCCTGCCCGCTCGGGCCACCCAGAAGGGTCGCCTCCGCTACGCGCCGTCGGAGGCCTACAGGGTCCTGGACCGAGAGCTCTCGCCGGTGCTCAGCACCCCCGCTCGCGACCTCACCGCCAGCGACGTCACCCCATGGCTGGAGCGCCGGCTGCGGGACTTCTTCGTCTCCCGGGCGACCGCCCAGGGGGCGGCGACGTTCGTCCACAAGTTCACCGGATGGCCACGGGTGGGCTTCCTCGACCGGGTCTTCCCCGGGGCGCGCTTCGTGCATGTGGTCCGTGACGGGCGCGCGGTGGCCAACTCCTGGCTCCAGATGCCCTGGTGGCAGGGCTACGGCGGTCCCGAGCGGTGGCAGTGGGGGCCCCTGCCCCCGCCGATGGCCGCTGAGTGGGAGGCCTCGGGGCGCTCCTTCGCGGTGCTCGCCGGGATGCTCTGGGCGCTGCTCATGGACGCCTTTGACGGCGCCTCGGGCCGGATCCCCGCCGATCGATGGCTCGAGCTCCGATACGAGGACGTGACCGCCCAGCCGCGCCAGGCCTTCTCCTCGCTGCTGGAGTTCTGCGGCCTGGAGTGGGAGGACGGATTCGAGCGCGGCTTCCGGCGCCACCGCTTCGAGCGCGGGCGCGCCGACGCCTTCCGCCGCGACCTCCCTGACGCCGAGGTGGGGCGGCTGACCAGCCTGCTGGCCAGCCGCCTCGCCGCTCACGGCTACCCGGCCGAGCCCTGAAGCGCCGGCCGGCTCACCCTCCCTCCCTACGAGCTGGCCACTGTGAACTTGACCAGCGGGGTGGTCGCCGAGTTGCCGCTGGTGTCGACCGCCCGCGCGGTGGCCGTGTAGGTGCCCCCGTAGACCTCGCCCACGAAACCGAAGCTGAAGGTGCAGGAGGTCATCGCGGTGCAGACCGGGGCGGAGATGTTCCACTCCTTGGTCGGCGACCAGTTGGAGAGGCTGCCGTTCCACCAGAGGTTGGTGGTGGCGTTGTGGACGGCGACCTCCATGTCCCCCAGGGCCACGTTGTCGGTGGCGGCCCCGGTGATGGTCACCTGTGACGCCGGCATCATCTGCAGGGAGGTCGGTGAGGTGAGCGTCACCGTGGGCGGGGTGGTGTCGCTGCCCGGCGCGGGCGGGATGACGCTGTACGAGAACTCCTGCACCCGTCCGACGTTGGCGTCGGCGACGTAGATGTCGCCCTCCGCGTCGTTGGCGATCTCCGAAGGCTCGTTGAACTGCCCGGCGGCATTGCCCTTGGAACCGATGTGGCCGAGATACGTGCCGTTGGTCTGGAACACCTGGACCTGGTCCAGCTTGGTGTCCGAGACGTAGACGTCGCCGTTGACGACGTCCACACCCCACGGCGCCTCCAGCTGGCCGGTGCCGGTGCCGAAGCTGCTCAGGTGGCCGATCTCGGAGAAGCTGGTCGGGCTGCTGGGGTTGAAGGGGCTCCACTCAGTCACGGGCGAGCCGAAGAACCCTCCCCCCTGCTGGGTCACGTAGATGTCCCCCGTCGCCGGGTCGACCGCGACCCCGTAGTTGTTGCAGAGGTTGCTGATCTGGCCCGCGTATTGGGGCGGGTTGTCGGTGGCGTTCCAGATCGTGACGGTGCACGACCAGTAGTCCGAGATGTAGGCATAGTCGGTGCCGTCGGTCTCGTGGAACGTGACGTCCTCCGGTGCCTCAAAGCTCCCGGGAGCGTTGGAGTCCAGACCGCTCCCGAGGCTGGTGAGGTAGGTGCCGTTCTCGGCGTAGATGCGGATGTAGTAGTCACGGGTGTCGGCCACCCAGACGTCACCGGTCACCGGATCCACGCCGATGCCACGCGGGTAGTCCAGGCCGTAGGGAGGGGTGCTTCCGCGATGCCCGTAGGTGGCGTCGAAGGCGCCGTCGGGGGCGAACTCCTGGAAGCGGTCGTTCCAGGCATCCGCCACCCAGACGGTGCCGTCATTGGGGTTGACTGCGACCCCGCGCGCCTCGGAGAGGAAGCCCGGCGCCGGCGGCTCCACCGGCTGCGGGTAGGCGGCTTCGAAGACCCCCGCCGAGGTGAACTCCTCGAAACGGTAGTCGCTGTAGTCGGCGACCCAGACGTTGCCATCGTTGTCGACGGTGACCTGGCGGCCGCCGTCCTGGAACTGGCCCGGGCCGGTCCCGAGCGAGCCGAACTGGGTGATCCAGGTCCCGTTGAGGTTGAACTCCTCAACCCGCCCGGCCTGCGCGTCGACGACGTAGAGCAGGTCGTTGACGGGATCGATGGCCACCCCGCGCAGGTCCCCGGTGAAGTGCCCGACCCCGAAGTCCTGGACCCAGCCGCCGTTGTAGTCGTGGGTGCTGGCGCAGGTGCTGAGGTTGGGATCGAACTCGCTGACCCGCAGGTTGGAGGCATCGGCGACGTAGACGTCGCCCGAGGCGGAGACCGCGATTCCCATCGCCTGGATGAACTCACCCGGCCCGCTGCCGTAGGTGCCCCACGAACAGGTCTCCGGGTCGCCGCCCTCGTTGGTGTTGTAGACCTGGACCTTGTTGGGGTTGCTCGGACTGCCTGAGAGGTGGCCGTTGACCACGTAGAGGTCCCCCTGGTCGTCCATCGCGATCCAGGCGGTGTATTCGGAGCGGGTGTTGATCTCGCCCAGGTAGGTGCCGGTGTCGCTGAACTCCGCGACGTAGCCGGCCGTCTTCTGGGTGCCGTTCTCGGCCACCCAGATGTCGCCGTTGCGGGGGTCGACCGCGATCGACTCCGGCTGGCCCTGGCGGGTCGAGGCGGATTGATAGAAGGAGGCGACCTGCTGGCCGGTCATCGAGTAGCTGCGCACGAAGAAGTTCCAGTAATCACCGACCTCGAGCTGATTGGTCATGGCGTCGTAGGCGATGCCCCATGCGTAGACGCCGGCTGTGCCGGTGCCACCGATGGTCCGCTCGTACCCCGGCGCCTGCCAGGCGGCCGACGCGCCGGCGGCGCCCGTCAGCACCGGCGCCATGCCGGCTGCCGCCAGCGCGATGGCCGCGACCGCCGGCCGCCAGCGCCGGCGGCTGCCCCTCTCACCAGTCGATGTCATCTCACGGAACTCCTTGCTCTTGGATCCAAGCTCAACCGGGTCAGCCGAGTGAGTACTCGAGGACCCTGTCGTTGTAGGTGTCGGCGATGTAGAGGTCGCCGTCGGGACCGAAGGCGACGGCCTGCGGGTCGTAGAGGGAGGTCGGCCCGCCACCCGTGACGTCGGCGCCGGTGATGGTCGCCGCCGTGCTGCCACTGGCCTCGTTCAGAACCACCACGCTGCCGGGATCGACGCTTTCCGCCACGGCAACATAGGTGCCGTTGGCGGCCACCCCATAGGGATCGGTCAACCCGGTGTAGGTCTTGACGACGCCGGTCACGCTGCCCGCGCTGACGCTCAGCTCGACCACGTCGGAGAAGCTCTTGCCGCTCAGCGCCACGAAGAGATTGCCCGTGGTTGGGTCGACCGTGATGCCGGCCGGCGTCGACGATGCGCCGAGAGCGTACGCGCTGGTCGCGCTGCAGGTGCCCTGGTCGGCGGTGCAGGTGGCGACGTTCCAGGACTCGATCCGGTTGTTCTTGGTGTCGGCGACCCAGGCGTACCCACCGCCGATGGCGATCGAGTAGGGGTAGTCGAGGTCGCCGACGGCCGTCCCCTCCTTGACGAACTCAGCCACGCCGGTGCAGCTGTCCTTGAGCGGCTCGAGGATCTGCAGGTCGCTCTGCTTCGTATCCGCGATCCAGTAGTCGCCGGTGACCGGGTCGACCGCCACCCCGCGTGGCCAGTTGAAGTCGCCGGTGCTGGTGAAGCCGCGCTGGCCACACATCCCGATCAGGTCGCCGCCGGGATCGAAGACCACGACCCGCTGATTGACGGTGTCCATGGTGACCGCATCGCCGGCGCTGTCGAAGGCTATCCCGCGGACCTGGTTGTACACCGAGGTGCTGGTGTCACCCGGCGGCACCACGGGATCCGGGATCGTCTCGGCGTAGGTGTACTGCTCGACCCCGCCGGCGTCGCTGGGGGTGAACTCCTCGACCCGATTGCCCCAGAGATCCGCGCCCCAGATGTCGCCGCTGGCGTCCACCGCCACCCGGCGCAGCTGGGTGAAGGTGCCGGCCACCGTGTTGGCTCCGGGCGAACCCACCTGGGCAACCCAGGTGCCGCTCGGCGTGAACTCCTGGAGGCAGTCGTCGTTGGAGTCGGCGACGTAGATCGCCTCACCGGGCTTCCCCGAGTCGATGAAGGGATCGGTCCCAACGGCGACCCCATAGGGGTTGGCGAAGGTACCGTCGCCATTGCCGTTGCAGACGCCGCCCGTCTTCTTCTTGCCGTGGGTTCCCCATGAGGTGATGCACGTCCCCGTGGGGCTGAACTCGAGGATGTCGTTGCTCTCGTAATTGGCCACGTAGATGTCGCCGGACGCGTCGGCCGCGGCGTCACGGGCCCGATTGATGGTGCAGGCCCCCTGCGACGAGATCGTCCGCTGGTAGGTCCCACCGGTGCTGAAGACCTGGATCTGGCTCTTGGTCCCGTTGGCCACGTAGACCAGTTGTCCGGCGCTGGTGGTGCTCACGGTGACCCCGATGGGAGCCCCGCCACCATTCAGCTTGAACGGGTTCACCAGGCTCGAGGACTTGGGCAGGCACTTGCCCGTCGAGGCGTTGAGCACCACGATCCGGCTGTTGCCATTGTCGGCCACGTACACATTGCCCGATGAGTCGACGCCGACGTCGCGAGGCTGCTCGAATTGTGGGTACCCAGGCGTGGAGCCGCAGGGAGCGGCAGCGCCCTCGTTGGCGACGTTCGAGGGATTGGTCTGCCAGACCAGCCCTCCGCTGGGCGTGTATTCGGCGACGCGGTCGTTGCCGGTGTCGGCGACCACCACGTTGCCGGCGATGCCCGCGGTCTCAGTGGTCGCGTCGGTGGGCACGATCTCCATCCCCGAGGGGTACACGGCCGCGTGCCCGGGGCCACCCAGGGTGCCGGCGTAGGCGGGCGTGAGGCCGCCGGCGGCACCGGCCGCGGTCGGCGCCAGGAGCAGCAGCAGCCCCGAGATCACCAGGACGGCGGGGAGACGGCGGCTCCGGAGCGGACCACCCAGGGTGGCGGCACCTCGTATCGACATGACCCCCTCCTCGCATCAGGGCTCGTGGATGCCGATCCACCCACGGCGACCTCTCCTGCCTCTCCGTCGACAGCCTTCATCGGAGCCGCCGGACAGGGCGACCCGCAATACCCCCACAGACTACCGGAGTACCGGAACCGCGGCGATCCCCCAATACTGGTGGGGAGTATCCCTCAGACACGGGGCTCTGCAATCGCGCCGATCCAGGCTATGCTCGCGGCACGAACGGGGTGGCGCGGTCTGGCCTGCGCAGGTCGGTGCCTCCACCGGGGGGAGGGCGATGCACAACCGCCGAAGGGTCCTGGCCGCAACGATGACCGTCGGGCTCAGCATGAGTGCGCTGGTGGGCAGCCAGGTGGGCGCCGCGGGCGCGACCCTGCCGGCGCCGGTCTATTCGAGCACGCTGGTGGGTCCCGGCCAGGCGGACATGTACCCGGTCGACGTCACCTCCAACTCCACAGCGGGCCAGAGCTGCACCAGCGCGGCCTCCGGTTGCTATTACTTCGTCCTCGACGCCGGCAACTACCGGCTACTGGCGATCAACCGGGTCAGCCACGCCATCGACTGGCAGATCGGGGGAATGCAGGGCAATGACCCCCTGGCCGGCAGCCCGCCCGGGAGCCTCCCGGTTCAGTACAGCGACGCCCGGGCGGTGGGGTTCGACTCCGCGACCGGCGACGTCTACGTCGCCGACACCGCCAACAACCGGGTGCTGGTCTTCAGCTTCTCCCCCACCTCGGGCTTCAGCTACCTGAACCAGTTCGGCAGCAAGGGGACCGGCAAGGGCCAGTTCAACCTGGCCTACGGCGTGGCCGTGGACCCGGTCCACCGCTGGGTCTACGTCACCGACGGCTCGCCCGGTCAGATCGAGAAGTTCTCGATCGGGAGCGGCTCGGTCCCGACCTACAGCTATGTGACCTCATTCGGGGCCGGAACCCTGAACCAGCCCCGCCAGGTCGAGGTGGCCCCCAACAGCGACGTCTTCGTCACCAATCGGCCTCCGAACAAGAAGCACAACTACTATTACGTCTATAGCAGCGCTGGGACGCTTGAGTTCGGTTTCGGGGTCACCGGCTCCGGGAGCGGCGAGTTCACCAACGATCCGCGTGGAGTCGCCGTCAGCGCGGACGGCAGCACCGTCTTCGCCACCAACTCGGGCGGCGACCGCGTGGAGGCGTTCACGCTCACCCAGAGTGGCGGCCACTACACCTCGGCAGCCTGGTCCTACACCATCCCCAACCCCGGGGGCACCGGGGGCGAGCCGTTCGTCGGGCTGCGCGGCCTGACCACGACCGCCGACAACCACCTGATGGTCGCCGACGAGTGGGGCTTCGACCTCCACGAGTTCAGCTTCACCCCAGGCACGACAAGCTACAGCTCGACCTACAACAACGTCCCGACCGCGCCGCCGGTGCCGGGGGTCAACGCTCCTCGGGGCATCCACGTGGCCGCCAACGGTGACATCTACATCATGGACTACTGGAACCAGCGGGTCGAGTACGGGACCCTGGGTTCGAACGGTGAGATCGCCGATGCGCTGGCCTTCGGGGCCCGCGGCGACCCCAATCAGAGCGGGGCCATCAACTTCGCCTGGGACTTCGCCATCGACCCGTGCGCCTCGTGCGCCACGGCGGGGGACATCTTCGTCGCCAACCGTGAGAGCCACCAGATCCAGGTCTTCAGCCCGAGCGGTACCTCGCTCTTCATCTACGGCAGCCGCGGCACCGCCGACGGCCAGTTCACCTTCCCCCAGGGGATCGCCTTCGCCCCCAACGGCACCCTGTACGTCGACGACTCCGGCAACGACCGCATCCAGGAGTTCACGGTCGGCACCGATACGCTCAACTTCGTCGCCTCGTACGGGACCAAGGGCACCGGCTCGGGCGCTCCGGCGGGCGAGCTCAACATGCCCACCGGGATCGCGGTCTCGCCCGACGGCAGCACCCTCTGGGTCGCGGACACGCTCAACAACCGGATCCAGAGCCTCACGCTCGCCACCGGCACCTGGGGCACACCCATCCACAAGACCACGGGTACCGGCAAGCAGACCGCCTTCCTCGTTCCCTGGGGAGTCGCGGTGGCGCCCGACGGGAGCATCTGGGTCTCGGACACCGGCAACAACCGGCTGGTCTCGATGAGCACCGCAGGCGTCCTGAACTGGAGCGTCTACGGCGCCCAGCTCGGCGTCCCCGACAACACCGCGGGAACCCAGACCATCTACCCCTTTGCCGTGGCCTTCGGCTCCGGCAACGACGTCTACCTCAGCGACACCTGGAACAACCGGGTCCTGGTCCTCACCTCCTAGTGAGACCGACCGCCTCACTGGAGTTCACGATGAGACGCAGGCTCTGGCTCGGCGGCCTCTGCGCGGCGAGCGTGCTCGCCGCCCCGGAGGTGCTCGCCTTCACCTCGGCGCCCGCCGCTGGCGCGGCCACCGCGACATACCAGCGAACCCTGGGTGGACCGGGGGCCGCCGCCGTCTACCCGGGCGGCGTCGAGGTGGCTCCCGCGGGCGCGCCCAACGCCGGCGACATCGTGGTCGCCGACACCGGCAACAACCAGGTGGCCGAGTACACGCCGGGCGGAACCCAGGTCTGGAGGGTCGGCTCGGAGGGCTCGTCCGCCAGCCTGAAGTCGGTCCAGTTCCAGCAGCCGCGTGACGTCGGGGTCGACGCCTCGGGCAACGTCTACGTGGCCGACAACGGCAACGGCCGCGTGGTCGAACTGAGCAGCACCGGCCAGTATGTCAACAAGTGGAAGAGTCTGCCCAGCGGCTCCGCTGCGCCAATCGGCATCACGGTGAGCGACACCACCGCGGCGCTACCCAACCTCCCTGCCGGTCAGCGGGTCTACGTCTCGGACGGCAACCAGAACGAGGTCACGGTCTGGAGCACCACGGGCGCGTTCATCTCCGCCATCACCAGCACCGGCGCCTGCCAGCTCGACCGGATGCGGGACGCCGCCGCGGACGCGGCCGGCAACGTCTTCGTCGCCAACTACGAGGCCAACGACATCCTCGAGTTCAGCTGGAACGGCAGCGCCTGGACCTGTGCCAACACCTGGGGCACCAAGGGATCGAGTGACGGGCAGTTCATGAACCCATATGGCGTCGCCGTCGGCACCGACCCCTTCATCGACGGCGGCAGCCCCGGCGAGGCGATCTACGTCGCCAACTCCAACAACGACCGGATCCAGGAGTTCACGCCGAGCGGCACCTACGTCGCTCAGGTCGGCTCCGCGGGGACCGACAGCCAGCCGGGGACGTTCACCCAGCTCCGGCGGGTGGCGGTCGATGCCGACGGTGACATCTGGGGGGCCGACCTCTGGGGCTACCGCCTCGAGGAGTTCGCCCCCAGCTACGTGGGCGGGGTGGAGCAGTACACCTACGTGCAGACCATCCCGAACCCCATCGTCCCTCCGGGTGACAGCAGCACCTCGGTCTTCAACCAGGTGCGCGAGATCTCCTTCGACAGCGCCGGAGACCTGGTCGCCATGGACACGGTGAACCAACGGGTGGCGGTCTTCAACCCCTCCGGGAGCCTGCTCGGGGTGTGCGGCCAACGCGGCTTCACCAGCACCGGCGACTTCAACTGGCCGCGGGGGGTTGCGGTGGACCCGGTCACCGGTGACTACTGGATCGCCGACACCAAGCAGAGCGACCTGCAGGTCCTCGACCCCATCGGCTCCAGCACGCCCTGTGCCGGGGTGGCCGAGTTCGTCAACGAGGGCAGCGGCCTCGGCCAGCTCAATTACCCGTACTCGGTCACGATCGCGGGGGGCTACGCCTGGGTTGCCGACTCCAACAACAACCGCATCGAGTCCTGGAACACCGCCACCTGCACCGCGGATGCGGGAACGTGCAGTGCCACCAGCGCCTACGGCAGTGTGGGCAGCGGCGCCGGGCAGTTCTCGAATCCGACCGCGGTCGCCGTCGACCCCGCCACCGGCGACCTCCTGGTCGCGGACAGCGGCAATGACCGGGTGGTGGAGTTGAGCGTCAGCGCCGGGACGGTGACCGGGGTGGTGAACACCTTCACCGGGCTCAGCAACCCCTACGGGGTGGCGGCCAACGGGACCTACGTCGCCGTCGCCGAGGACGCCGACCCCGGAGCGGTGGTCGTGCTCAACGAGGCCGACGGCAGCGTGGCCGACACCATCACTGGGGCCGACGTGACCGGCGGCGGCCCGACCACCCTCTTCGACCCGCAGGACGTCGCCTTCGGGCCGAGCGGCGACCTCTACATCGCCGACACCTACAACGACCGCATCCTGGAGTACTCGCTGGCAGCGGCGGCTCCCACACCGACGCCGACTGCCACCGCCACCCCAACGCCAACCGCCACGGCCACCCCGACGCCCACCTCCACGCCCACTCCCACGCCCACGCCAACTCCGATCACCGGGACCCTGCTGGCGCCGGTGTACTCGAGCACGCTGGTGGGCCCCGGCCAGGCGGACATGTACCCGGTTGACGTCACCTCCAACTCCACGGCCGGCCAGAGCTGCACCACGGCCGCCTCCGGCTGCTACTACTTCGTCCTGGACGCCGGCAACTACCGGCTGCTGGCGGTCAACCGGGTCAGCCACGCCATCGACTGGCAGATCGGCGGCCAGCAGGGCAACGACCCGCTGGCGGGCAGCGCGCCCGGAAGCCTGCCGGTCCAGCTCAGTGACGCCCGCGCGGTCGGCTATGACTCCGCCACCGGGGACGTCTACGTGGCCGACAGCGCCAACAACCGGGTGCTGGTCTTCAGCTTCTCCCCACCTCGGGCTTCAGCTACCTGACCCAGTTCGGCAGTAGCGGGAGCGGCCCTGGCCAGTTCAACCTGGCCTACGGCGTGGCCGTCGACCCGGTCAACCGATGGGTCTACGTCACCGATGGCTCGCCCGGCCAGATCGAGAAGTTCTCGATCGGGAGCGGCGCGGTCCCGACCTACACCTACATGACCTCGTTCGGCGCGGGCACCCTCAACCAGCCCCGACAGGTCGAGGTTGCGCCCAACGGTGACCTCCTGGTGACCAACCGCCCGCCCAACAAGAAGCACAACTACTACTACGCCTACACCAGCTCCGGTACCCTCGAGTTCGGCTTCGGGGTCACCGGCTCCGGGAGCGGCCAGTTCACCAACGATCCCCGCGGCGTCGCCATCAGCGCGGACGGCAGCACCGTCTTCGCCACCAACTCGGGCGGCGACCGGGTGGAGGCGTTCACGCTCACCCAGAGTGGCGGCCACTACACCTCCGCGGCCTGGTCCTACACCATCGCCAACCCCGGCGGGACGGGGGGTGAGCCGTTCGTCGGGCTGCGCGGCCTGACCACGACCGCCGACAACCACCTCCTGGTCGCCGACGAGTGGGGTTTCGACCTCCACGAGTTCAGCTTCACCCCGGGCACGACAAGCTACAACTCAACCTACAACAACGTCCCGACCGCGCCGCCGGTGCCGGGGGTCAACGCTCCTCGGGGCATCCAGGTGGCCGCCAATGGCGACGTCTACATCATGGATTACTGGAACCAGAGGGTCGAGTACGGCACGCTCGGTTCGGGCGGGACCATCCAGGGCGCGCAGGCCTTCGGTGTGAGGGGGGACCCGAACCAGGATGGAGCCATCAACTTCGCCTGGAGCATCGCGCTCCAACCGGGCACGGGGGACGTCTTCGTCGCCAACCGCGAGAGCGACCAGGTGGAGGTCTTCAGCCCCAACGGGACGACGCTCGCCATCGACGGGTCGAACGGGTCGGCCGACGGCGACTTCAGCTTCCCGCAGGGCATCGCCTTCGCTCCCAACGGCGACCTCTACGTGAGTGACACCGGCAACGACCGCATCCAGGAGTTCACCGTCAACTCCAACGGCACGCTGAACTTCGTGGCCTCCTACGGCACCGAGGGCACCGGCTCCAGCGCCCCGGCGGGCGATCTCAACCAGCCCACCGGGATCGCGGTGTCACCGGACGGGAGCACGCTCTGGGTCGCCGACACGCTCAACAACCGGGTCCAGAGCCTGGCGCTCTCTTCGGGCACCTGGGGCACGCCGATCCGCAAGACGACGGGCAAGGGCACCCAGACCGCCTTCAGCGTCCCCTGGGGGGTGACGGTGGCGCCTGACGGGAGCATCTGGGTCTCCGACACCGGCAACAACCGGCTGGTCTCGATGTCCACCGCGGGGGTGCTGAACTGGAGCGTCACCGGCGCCCAGATCGGTGTCCCCGACAGCGCCGAGGGCAACCAGACCATCTACCCCTTCGCCGTCACCTTCGGCTCCGACAGCACCGTCTACCTCAGCGACACCTGGAACAACCGGGTGCTCGTGCTCACGACATCCTGATGGAGGCACCGCGATGAGACTGCTGGGCACCCGCAGGGCCAACCACCGACCAAACTCGCGGTTCGGTTTCGGCCCCCTGCTGGGGATCGTCGCCGTGATGGCCGGGGCATCCGGTCTGACCGCCGGCACCTCGGCGTCGGCCGCCTTCCAGGCGCCCGCCTACGACATGACCATCGGGGGCCCAGGTACCGCCTTCGTCTACCCCTTCGGCGAGGCCTGGGACCCGACGACCTTCACCCAGGGGAGCAACGTCTACGACGGAACCCTGCTGGTTGACGACTACAACAACTACGACATCAAGCGCTTCGCGGCCGATGGCGCCTGGCTGGCCACCTACAGCTCGAAGGGCAAGGGACAGGGCCAGTTCTCGGAGCAGCCCTCCGGCGTCGCCGTCGACCCCACCAACGGCGACTTCGTGGTCGCCTTCGCCTTCGACGGGTACGGATACATGGAGTTCACCCAGAGCGGCCAGTGGATCCGCACCGTGAACATCGGCCAGCCGGCATGGTACGCCCCGTTTATCGCCATCAACGCCCAGGGCGACGTCTTCCTGGTCCAGTCCACCGGGCTGGCCAAGGGCGCGCCGAACGTCGTATTCGTCTTCGACCCCAACGGCAACCTGCTGGGCCAGTTCGGCACCAACGACAGCGGAAGCAACACCGTCAAGGCCTGTGAAGCCGGGCAGTTCGGGGTGATCCGGGGGATCGACCTGGATGCCGCCGGCGACATCTACATCAACGACGTCAGCAACCATTGCATCCAGGAGTTCTCGGTGACCATCGGCGCCAGCTCGGTCAGCGCGACCCAGCTCGCCTACTTCGGGAACAAGACCGAGCTCAGCGCCAACACCAGGGGCATCGGCATCGACCGGGCCAACGACCTCCTCTACGTCGCCGACTCGACCAAGGAGTACGTGGAGGCGTTCAGCATCGCCCCGGGGACGTTCGGCACCTACGAGGGGTACATCGGCACCCCGGGCAGCAGCGTGGGCAACGCCTGCGGCGGCGGGGGCGAGGTCGACGGGCCCCGCGACGCGGTGGCCGGCCCCGACGGGACCGTCTACGTGAGCGACTACACCTGCGACAGCGTCGACGCCTACTCGCCGACGGCGACGCCGCCCCTCGAGACGGGTGGCACCTTCCTGCGCCAGATCCCCGATCCGGTCGTGCCGCCCCCCGCAGGAGGCTTCAACATGCCGGTCGGCGTCGCCGTGTCGCCCCTCGACGGCACGGTCTACGTGGATGACAGCTTCAACCAGCGGGTCCAGGAGTTCGACGGGCCACTGACCTCGGGTGAGACCGCGGGTACCTTCATCCAGATGTGGGGGAGCCGGATCACCGACCTGAGCGCGCCCTTCGCCCTCGACTACCCGCGCGGCATCGCCATCGACCCCAACAACGGCAACGTGTGGGTCGACGACACCCGCTCCGGCTACGTCAAGGAGTACACGGTCTCCGGCCTCACCCCGGGGACGGCCACGGTGACCTTCGACCAGGACTTCGGGGGCATCGGCAACCCGCCCTGGTACCTCTTCTACTCGGATGGGATCGACGTCGGCCCGGACGGCACCCTCTACGTGCCCGACAGCGGCTACGGCTACTTCGACGTCATCAGCCAGACCGGGACGATCGAGGCGCAGTTCCCGTGCGGCGTGCTCAACGGCAGTGGACCGGCCGTGTACAACGGCTGCACCGACGCCGTCTACGACCCGTCCAACGGCTACATCTACGCTGCCTCTTACAACCAGGATGACGTGCTCGTGCTCACCACCTCGGGCACGCTGGTGACCACCATCGGCACCGGCATCCTGGGGCAGCCGTTCGGCGTGGCTCTCAGCGGTTCGACGCTCTACGTGACCGACAGCACCAAGAACCGGGTCAGCGAGTTCAGCATCAGCGCCGGCGGCAGCGGCACCCACCTCGGCGACTTCGGGGTCAAGGGCACCAAGGCGGGGGACTTCAGCCGTCCGCTGGGCATCGCCGTCGACTCCGCGGGCGACATCTACGTCGTCGACTTCGGGAACAACCGAGTGGAGGTGTTCACGCCATGATCCGCGAGAGGGGGGTGCGCGCCCTTGGGTTCGCCCTCGGGGGCATTGTCATCGCGGCCGCATCGGCGGCCGGGTCGCTGGCGGCGCAGGCAGCTCCGGCGTTCACCGCCCCGAGCTATGCCATGACCATCGGCCAGCCCGGAGCCGCCTTCGTCTATCCGTGGGGGATGGCGTACGATCCGACCTCCGGAACCATCCTCACCAGCGACTACAACAACTACCAGGTCCGCCGCTTCACCACCGCGGGATCACCCGACGGCGTCTACAGCTCCAGGTCGGCGCTCAACGGCCAGCAGCCCTACGGCATAGCCGTCGACCCGACCACCGGCGACTTCGTGGTCGACGATCTTCAGGGTTACGACCGCTACACCTCCAGCGGCACGCTGGTCGACTCGGTCAGCGCCGCGGCCTACGGCGCGCATTACGCGCCGTGGATCGCCCTCAATCCCGTGAGTGGGACGGTGTACGTCGTCCAATCAACCGGTCTCGACGTCGCCGGCGACAACGAGATCCTGATGTTCAGTCGGAGCGACCAGTACCTGGGCACGTTCGGCACCACCGGCAACAGCTGCGGCGCCGGGCAGTTCGGCCTCATCCGGGGCGTCGATGTGGACAGCGCTGGCAACCTGTACGTTGACGACGTCAGCAATCACTGCGTCCAGGTCTTCAGCCCGAGCGGCGGTTTCGAACGGTACTTCAGCACCAAGTCGGGGTTGCCCAGCTCCGAACAGCTGAGCAGCAACACCCGTGGCCTGACCATCGATCGCACCAACGGGCTGGTCTACATCGCGGACGCCGCCAAGCAGGACGTCGCGGTCTTCACCACCACCGGCAGCTACAAGGGGGTGCTCGGCACCCCGGGAACCGACTGCGCCGGGGGCGGCCAGCTGGACGGCCCTCGAGACACCGCCATCGGACCCACCGGGACCGTCTACGTCAGCGACTACACGTGCTTCGCCATCGACGTGTACAACCCGCTCTTCGCCGCCTCCAAGCCGGGGGCGTTCCTCCAGCAGATCCCGGACCCTGCGATCCCGCCGCCCGCCGGGGGTCTGAACGAGGCTGTTGACGTGGCGGCTTCAGCGAACGGCAGCCTGGTCTACGTCAGCGACACCTTCAACCAGAGGATTCAGGAGTTCGACGGGCCCAGCAGCTCCACACCGGGCGCCTTCGTCCAGATGTGGGGCAGCCGCCAGCCGGTACTCGCCGACTACTGCGCCATGGACTACCCACGCGGGGTCTCGGTCGACCCCAAGAACGGAAATCTTTGGGTCAACGACACCCGCTCCGGGTACATCAAGGCCTACACCCCCACGGGCAACGCCAACGGGCCGCTCGGCTGCGCCACCCCGAGCAGCGGGTCGGTCAGCGCCGACACCGAGTTCGGCGGCCAGGTGCAGACCGGCAGTTGCATCACCTGCAACCCGGGCAGCTTCTTCTACGCCAAGGGCATCTTCGTGGGCGGTCCGAAGGACGACGTCTACGTCACCGACAGCGCCAACGGACGCCTCCAGGTGCTGACCCAGGCTGGCACCGAGGTGGCGGGCTTCCCGGTCGCCTGCGGCACAGCCCACGGCAACCCGGCCGGAGCGGACGTGGGCTGCACCGGGGTGACCGTCGATACCGCGGGCGACATCTACGCCGCCGTGCCCGAGGCCAACGTGGTGGACGTCTTCAGTCCAACGGGCACGCTGCTCCGCACCATCGGGGCCACCGCTCCGGGTGGTGCGCTGGGCAAGCCCTACGACGTGGCCATCTCCCCGGACGGGAGCACGCTGTACGTGACCGAGGTTTCCAAGAACTGCGTCGCCGAGTTCACCCTCAGCAGCGGCGCTTATCTCGGCAGCTGGGGCACAAAGGGCACCGCGAGCGGTGACTTCGACCAGCCGATGGGCGTCTCCGTCGACGCCGCCGGACGCATCTACGTGAACGACTACGCCAACGACCGCATCGAGGTCTTCACCCCGGCGGCCTGACACCGCAGCTCGACGCCGGGCTGCGCCATTCTGGGATGGCGCAGCCCGTTTCGCTGCAGTCAAACTGTTGGTGGTAAACGAAGTATCTGCGGTACGCTGGTATCGATTGACTGGTTAGCGCCGCTGGACATTTGCCACCGCGGTGTCGTATGGTGCCCCGGATCTTGCCGCAGGGGAAAGCAAGGTCACCTGTTCGGTGAGACTGACCCTCAACACGGGAGGGGGGGCTGAGCCCCTTCCGAGCCCTGGTTCTCCGTGAGGGAGCTGGCCGGGTGGGCCGGCCAGCCGGATGATGTCGGCCGCTCACAGAAGGGGAGATGAGCCCATGAGAATGGGATCCTTGAAGAGCGCGGTGTCGATCGCCGCGCTGCTCGGGCTGATCGTCTTCGCCGGCGCCGTCTCGGTGGGCGTGGCGCCGGTCTCCAGCGCCCAGCACAGTGCCGGAGCCGCCGCCTTCCCGGCCGGCGTGGCGCTCGACGCCGGCGCGCTCGGCGGTGCGGGGGGCCTCCTCCCGTCCGCCGGCGGCACCGGCACCGTCGCCGCGTCCGACGGAACCGCGGTGGGTGCGGCGGGGTCGGTGTCCAACACCGCCGAGCCCTCCTCCACCTCGAGCTCGATCGGGCTCTGGGCGGCCGACTGGGGTGGGGCCGCCGGCAAGCGGAGCAGCGCAGGATGGGAGGCGGCGGCCCAGAACGACAGCATCCTGATCGGCAATGCCGGGGTCTACGCCAAATGGATACCTCAGCTCCGCGCCTGGAACCCCAAGCTCATGATCCTCGTCTACAACATGGGGCCCTACCTGCAGAAGGGCAGCTCGGAGTTCAACACCATCCTGGCTCAGGATCCCAGCTGGTTCGCCCACGATGCCCACGGCAACCTGATCAGCCTCCACATGTTCACCAGCAACTACCTCATGAACCTCGGTAGCGCGGGGTACCGGGCGTGGCACGCCCAGCAGCTGGCGGCGACCGTCAGCGCCGACGGCTTCGACGGCGCCATGGACGATTCCATGGGAACGGCAGCGCTCAGCACCAACTACGCCACCGGGACGCCGATCGACCCCGCCACCGGCCAGGCCTTCACGGACTCCGAGTATCTCGCCAACTCGGTGCTGATGCTCAACGCCGACAAGGCGGCCCTCGATGGCAAGTACCTCGCCTTCAACGGGCTGATCAGCGGGACCCAATACGAACGCGACACCGAGACGCTCGCAACCTCCAACGCGGACGCGGGCATCAGCGAGCTCTTCCTCCGCCAGCCCACCGCCCCGGTCACCTCCTTCCCGTCCACCAGCCAGCTGGACGCGACCCTGGAGATGATGAGCAGCATGAGCGCCCACGGCAAGGCGCTGCTGGGCTGGACCAAGGTCTGGGTCAACGCGACCACCGCCCAGCTCGACAAGTGGGAGCAGTACGGCCTCGCCGCCTATCTCCTGGGCCGGGCCTCCGCCTCGTACTGGGATTTCATGCCCTCCCACGACGCCGACAACACGGTCGTCTCCTTCTCGAACCTGAGGGATCAGCTGGGTTCCCCCATGGGTGCCTACACCACCAGCGGATCGACATTGACCCGCGAGTTTCAGGACGGCTCGGTGTCGCTCAACACCAGCACGGACACGGGCACCGTCACGGTCTCCTAGACGGCGACATGAGAACGGAGGCCACCCCGAGGGTGGCCTCCGTCTGCTCTGCTTCGAGGGATCGTGCCGTCAGCCGACGGTGATGGTCGCCGTGTCGGTGGTCAGGCTCACCGTCACCGACCCGTCCGCGAAGGCACGGGTGAGGACGGAGCCGGACACCTGGTACGGACCGGTCGGAGCCCCCAGCTGGTCCTTGAGGTTGGAGTACGAGCAGCCGGTGTTGTCGGCGCTCTGGGAGGGCATGAAGTCCCAGTACGAGCCCGACTCCTGGCCGAGCAGGTAGACGCCCAGCCCGAACTGCTCCCATTGGGACACCTGGGCCTGGGTCCCGCCCGACCAGACCTTGGTCCAGCCTAGGAAGGCCTTGCCGCTGGCGGACATCGAGGCCATCATCTGCAGCGAATCCTCGACGGTGGTCAGGTTCGGGTAGGCGGTGACTGACGACGTCGGGGCCCGGAGGAAGAGCTCGCTCACGCCGGCGTCCGCCGTCGACGTGGCGAACACGCTGGTCTCACGGCTGTAGGTCGGACCGTTGATCAGCCCGTTGAAGGCGAGGTACTTGCCATCGAGGGCCGCCTTGTCGGCGTCCAAGAGCAGCACCGAGTTGGCCAGGTACTCGCTGGCGGTGTAGGCCTGGCCGGTGGCCGGGTCGATGGGAATCCCGCTCGCGTAGTTCTTGCCGAGCGGTGCCGGGCCCATCGAGTCGTCCATCGCCCCATCGAATCCGTACTCGGCGACCGTCGCCTCCAGCTGCTCGGCGTGCCACGCCCGGTACCCGGGATTGCTCATCTCCATGAGGTAGTTGCCGGGGAAGCCGGTGAGGTTGATCAGGTTGCCATTCGCGTCATGGGCGAACCAGCTCGGATCCTGGGCCAGGATGGTGGCGAAGTCGGCACTTCCCTTCTGGAGGTAGGGGCCCAGGTTGTAGGCGAGGATGGTCAGATCGGGGTTCCAGGCGCGCAGCTGGCTCATCCAGTTCTTGTAGACGCCGGGCTCGCCGACGAGGACGCTGTCGTTTTCGGCAGCGGCCTGCCACTCGGCGGTGGTGCGGCTGGCGGCAGCACCTCCCCAGTCCGCGGCCCACAGACCCACGGTGCCAGGCCTTGAGACCGGCGGCGAGGCGGCGAGGGCCGTCGTCCCCCAGGAGGAGATGGCGACGGCCGCGGCCGCACCGACGATCGACGTGAGGGTGAGGTGCAGGGGTGATCGACGCATGACTTTCGGCTCCGGTGGGTGGGCGGTTGCTCCGCCCCGCACTCTGGTGCCGCGCTGTCACACGCCGGTGATATCGCCGTCACGACGCTCCGACCGTGGTGGCGTCCCGGTAACGAGACGCTGGTCAGCTGAAGGCCAGGCCAGGCGATGAAGCGATTGGGACGGAGGACCCGGGACGGCCGCTCTCCGCCGTCCCGGGCCACCGCGACCCTCCTACCCTGACCGAGACGTCAGGGCACGGTCCACTGGCTCACGCGGTCGGTGTTCTCCTCGACCACGTAGAGCTTGCCCGCGGGCCCGAAGGCGAGCCCCTGCGGGGTGCGCATCTGGCCCACCTTGGTGCCGGCGCCCCCGAAGGTCCCCACCAGGGTCCCTGCGCGGGTGTACTGTGCCACCTCGTTGACGCTGGAGAGTGCCACGTAGAGGTAGCCGGCGTCCCCGGCAATGCCGTACACCCCGGCGGTCGGGATCGAGTTGTTGACGTTGAAGTGGCCGATCTCAGCCCCGCCGTCAGCGAACGACTGGAAGTGGTAGACGTTGCCGGTCGCATCGGTGTCCACCCACACCGAGCCGTCGCTGTCCACCCAGATCCCGCGGGTGAAGCCGAGGTTGTCGGTGCTGCCCATGGTGCCGAGCTCAGCGCCCGAGCTGCTGAAGGCGACCACGTCCTTGCCGTTGCTGTTGGCGACATACACCGTCCCATCGGGCGCGCACGCGACTCCATATGGATCGGCGAGCCCCCCTGCGGTCGACGACCAGTCGACCCTGGGCGTGCTCGGGCTCACGTTCCAGGCGACCACCATGTCCGAGTCCGTGTTGGCCACCACCAGGTCGCCAGTGGAGGGATCGACGCAGATGAGACGCGGGTAGTTGAACGTGCCGGCGGTCTCACCACGCATCCCCCAGGCCCGGTCGAAGGTGTAGCCGCCGCTCCCGTTGGGGGTGAACTCCTCGATCCGCTCGTTATAGGTATCGGTGACGTACATGTCACCGGAGCTGTCGAACGCCACCCCCCGAGGCCCGTCGAAGCCGCCATTGGGGGGCGGCGCGGGCGGATTCGGCACCGAGGACTGGTAGACGCCGCTCTGGCTGAAGATCTCGGCGCGGAAGTCACCGAGGTCACCCACCCAGACGTTGCCGTTGCCGTCCACTGCAATGTCGCGAGCCCCGTCCTCGAACTGGCCCGGCCCCGAGCCGCAATCGCTCCCCGTGCTGCCAACCCCGTTGAAGTTGGCGACGAAGGCGCCGTAGCTCGAGCTGCTGGGATTGGCGTTGAAGGACTGGACCAGGCAGTTCTGGCCGTTGGCGACGAAGGCCATCCCGGTGGTCGGGTCGATGGCCAGGCCGCGCATGTCGAAGGTGCTGGTCACCCCCCCGGGCGGGCTGATCTTCTTCTGAGGCGCGGCATTCAGGTTGAGGCCGTCGCTGGCGTAGAAGATGTCGATCCGGTGGTGCCCCTGGTCGGCAACCCAGAGGTTGCCGGCGCTGTCGAAGGCCAGGCTCCGGGTCTGGAGGAAGGCGTTGGGAGCCGGGGGCGACTCGAACGTCACCACGTTGGTCTCGGGGTTGAGCACCGCCAGCCCCTGGCCTGCCGGCCCACCGTACTGGTTGGCGATGTAGACCAGCCCGTTGGAACCGACGGCGCACTGGGAGGGGTAGTCGAAGTTGACCGAGTGGACCGCGTTGGTGGTCCCCCAGCTGGTCACCCAGTTGCCGTTCGGATCGTACTGCACGACGTTGTAGAGGCTGCCCTCGGTCATGTAGACGTAGCCCTGGAAGGGGCCACCGCTATCGTCGACGCAGATGCCGAAGGGCTCCTGGTTGGTGTCGTTGCCAAACCCCTGCTTGCTCTTCGTGAAGACGAACGGAGTGGCCTCGGTGCCGTTGGCGTTGTAGTGGACGATGCGGAAGTTCCAGTAGTCGCCGACCAGGATCGAGCCGTCGGGCTCGGTCGCCATCCCCCAGGGGTAGGCCTCGGCGGCGCCGGCGATCGGCTGGCCCTGGCTGTTGGTCAGGCCGACCGTCGTGCCCGCAGTGCAGGCGGTGGGCTGGCAGCCGGTCGGTGGCGGTGCCGCCGCTCCGACGGTGGCCGGCACGGCCCCCACTGCCATGCAGGCGACCGCCACCGCCGCCAGGGTTCCACGTCCCCACACCGTTCGCATCGCCGTCCCCCCATGGGCCGCGAGGGCAGCCCGCTCACCCGTCACTGCCGCGGCCGTCGTCAGCGACCGCACTCCGGCCCACGATTCGAGATGGTCCCGCCGGCCGGGCTCACGGGACCGTCCACTGACTCACCCGGTCGTTGTTCTCCTCGACCACGTAGAGGTCGCCGTCGGGGCCGAAGGCCAGGCCCTGAGGGGTCGCCAGCTTGCCCACCCCGGTTCCCCGGCTCCCGAACGTCCCCACCAGGCAGAGCTGGGCGGCGCAGGACCCCGTCGAGGTCGGGGCACCGTCACGGACGAACTGCCCCACCTCGTTGATGCTGGGAAGGGCGATGTAGACGTACCCGGCGTCCCCGGCGATCCCGTAGGTACCGGCAGCCCCCGACGCCACGCCGAGCGCGGCATCCACGTTCACCGAGCCGAGGAACTCGCCCGGATCGCCGGAGGCCCACGAAGCGAAGTGGTAGACGGTGTCGTTGGTGCCCGAGTCGGCCCACACCGAGCCGTCGCTGTCGACCCAGATCCCCTGGGTGAAGCCCAGCTTCGGCTTGATCCCCGCACCCATCGTCCCCAGCTGGGCGCCCGAGGCGTTGAACACGACGATGTCGCCACCGTTGCTGTTGGCCACGTAGACATCGCCGGTGGTCGGGTCACAGGCCACCCCGTAGGGATCGTCCAGACTGCCCACGGGCGGGGTTCCGCTCGCGGTCTCCCACGGCCCGGTCGGGGTCTGGGCGACCACCGGCGTGCTGCTGGTCGTGTTCCAGCCGACCGCCATGTCCGAATCGGTGTTGGCCACGATCAGGGCGCCCGTCCCGCCGCTCTCGAGCGAGGTGAGCGGGTCCCAGCACATCAGCCGGGCGTAGTTGAAGTCGCCCGGCCCATCACCGCGCGACCCCCATGCCTGGTCGAAGGCGTAGGTGTCCCCGCCACCGCTGCTGCCGCTGGGGCTGAACTCCTCGATCCGGTAGTTGTAGGTGTCGGTGACGTACATGTTCCCGGCCGCGTCGAAGGCGACCCCACGCGGACCGTTGAAGCCGCCGGGCGGCGGTGGCTCGGGGGTCGTGGGCAGTGCCCAGAGTGGCTCTCCCTGCTCGCTGAACACCTGGGCGCGGAAGTCGCCGAGGTCACCGACCCAAACTTCCCCCTGGCCGTCCACGGCGATGCCGCGGGCTCCGTCCTCGAACTGTCCGGGCCCGGTGCCGCAATCGGTGCCGCCCGAGGGCACGCCGTTGAAGTTGAGCACGAAGCCGCCATACGGGTCGCTGGTCGATCCGATGTCGGCGGGATTGGCGTTGAACTCCTGGACCACGCAGCCCTGGCCATTGGCAACGAAGGCGAGGCCGGTCCCGGGGTCGATGGCCAGGCCGCGCATATCGAAGGTGAGCGTCGTGTTGGTGCAGTTGGGCAGGCTCGGGCTGCACAGGGGCGGGTTGATCTCCATCCCGTTGTCCCCGGTCTTCTTGGTGTCGGTGGGCGGCACGTCCATGTTCACCTGGCCGCGGCTGTTCGCGTAGAAGACGTCGATGCGGCTGTGCCCCTGATCGGCGACCCAGAGGTTGCCGGCGCTGTCGAAGGCGAGCCCGCGCGGCTGGATGAAGGCGTTGGGTGCGGGCGGCGACTCGATGGTCAGTCCGACGATGAAGGCGCTGTCGGTGGCGGTGGCGGTCGCTGCCGACGCGAGCACCGCCTGGGTTGCCGAGGTGACCGAGGCGATGGTGTCCCCGTCCGGAATCCCCGGCCCGTAGAGGTAGGCGCCGACATCAGCGGCGGAGAGGTTGAGGTCGGGTGCCGAGATGTCGGCGCTCCCCGAGCTGGTGGAGCCGTCGGAGCCGGTCGCTGCGTAGCGGATCGGGTCCAGGATGACCACGCCCTGCAGGGCCTTGTTGGGAGTGCCCCACTGATTCGAGATGTAGACGTAGCCGTTGGGCCCCACCGTGCACTCGGAGGGGTACTGGAAGGGGGCCGGGCTCACCGCGTCGGTGGTGCCCCAGCTGGTGACCCAGCTGCCGGATGGATCGTATTGATTGACGTCGTAGAGGCTTCCCTCGGTCTCGTAGACATACCCTTCGAGGGGTCCGCCACTGTTGTCGACGCAGATGCCGAACGGCGCCTGGGTGGTGTCGGCTCCGAAACCGAGGGTGGTCTGCGAGAAGACGTAGGGCGTCGCCTCGGTGGGTGCGCTGGTGGCCGTCTCGTCGTCCTCGTAATGGACGATCCGGTAGTTCCAGTAGTCGCCGGTCAGGATCGAGCCATCGGGCTCGGTGGCCATCCCCCAGGCGTACAGCCCCGCGTTGCCCGGGATCGGGTCGTTGACATTCGGGTTGCCCTTCTTGTTGAGACCGACCAGCCCGACGTTGTTGCCGGTGGCGCTGCATCCGGTGGAGCTGCCGACGCACCCGCTGGGAGGTGGCGCCTTGGCGGCAACCGAGCCGGCGGTGGAGCCCACCGACGCGAGGGACGTGATCGCGACCATCGCGACCGCCACCAGCGCCCGCTCTCCGAACCTGGGCATCGACACTCCCCTCCCGGCGGGCACGGCCAGACCGACCGCAATGCCCTGACCACGAGGATAGGGTCCTCTCGGTTCAACGACAACACTCACTTTGGGGGGTCCGGGCGCGAATTGGGGAGTGCCGTTGGACGCGGTCGCGGCTAATCTCTGAGTGACCGAGGTGCCATCGTCGGTGGCAGAGTGCGGCCACGTCAGCTGTTGGAGGGGGTGACCGGGTGGAGACGATCGGCGGGCGCGACGGGGAAGAGATCGATCGGATGCACCGGCCGGATGGTGGGACCTGGATCCTGGACACCTGCCAGGGCGCGGACACCTCCGACGGCGCACTCGCGGGGTGGCTCGCCCAGCGGGCCGGCCAGGCCCTCCTGGACCTGCGGGCGCGCGGCGCGGGGCTGACCCCCTCGGAGCTGCGGGACCAGGGTGACCGCCTCTCCCACGTGCTGCTCACCGAGGCGCTGGCCCGGCTGCGACCGGCCGACGCGGTGCTCTCCGAGGAGGGAGCTGACGACAGGGCCCGCCTCGACTCCCCACGCGTCTGGGTGATCGACCCCCTCGACGGAACCCGCGAGTTCGGCGAGGAGGGGCGGACCGACTGGGCCGTCCACGTCGCCCTGGTGGAAGCCGGCGTCCCGGTGGCGGCGGCGGTCAGCCTGCCGGCGCGCGGCCTGGTGGTGACCACCGCGGCACCCCCGCCGCGGCCGGAGTCGGCGGCCGGACCGCTCCGGCTCGTGGTCAGCCGCTCGCACACCCCGCCGGAGGCGGCACAGATCGCCGCCCACCTCGGCGCGGTGATGGTGCGGATGGGCTCGGCCGGGGCCAAGACCATGGCCGTGGTGCTCGGCGAGGCCGATGCCTACGTGCACCTGGGCGGCCAGTACGAGTGGGATTCGGCGGCTCCCGTGGGGGTCGCGCTCGCCGCCGGCCTCCGGGCCACCCGCATCGATGGTGCCCCGCTCCGGTACAACCGGCCCGACCCCTGGCTGCCCGATCAGGTGGTCTGCCGCCCCGAGATCCACGACGCCGTCCTCGAGGCGGTGCGCGCGGGTACATCAGCGGTCGCCTGACCCCGCCAGCCGCGGGAACGGCCGTGGCCAGCCACGCAGCGGCCACCTTGGGCGGCCAACGCAGGACCAACGGCCCCTGATGCGCGGTGACGCAGGTCGGTGACGAACGTGACGGATCGGTTGCAACGGCCAGCATTCCAATCGCGAGATGTTGCCTTCGTGACGGCGCCGTAGCAGGTGGGGCGGTGGCCCCGATCGACGCGGGCGCCCCCGCCTACAGTGACCCCGGAGCCCCCAGACAAACGGGCGGCGGACCGGGAAACGCTGACGGCGTCCACGGTCCCCGGGTCGTCCGAAGTGGTGAAGGACCCGGAACATGGTCAGGAAGACATTTGCTTTGTGCTGCCTGCTCGGCTGCCTGCTGGCCGGGCTGGCGGTCAAAGCAGCGGCGGGTCCCGCGCCCCTGCTCGGCTCCTTGCTGCAGCAGCTCGGCGACCGCAGCAGCGGGTCCGCGACGCCACCGCCGGGGATCTGCGTGATCGGTGACAAGGGCTGCGCCGTGTCGACACCGGTGCGAACCTCCCGGCCCGTGCCGACCGCGACTCCGACATCCACCCCGAGCCCGACCGCGACGCCGACACCCACGCCCCCACCCCCGGTCGTCAAGCCGGAGCTCTCCGGGCTGATCGATCGGACCGGGGCGCCCCCGCAGTCGCTCGCCCCGTACATGGGCGGCTGGGTCGTCAACGTCGACTGGTCGCAGCTGCAGCCGGCCTCGGGCACCGCGATCGCCACCGACAACCCGATCGACCAGGCCATCGCGCTCATCCACTCGACCCCGGCGTACAGCGCCATGCACCTGCGCATCCGCATCTTCGCCGGCATCGACTCCCCCTCCTGGGTCGACGCCATGAGCGGCGGCTCGGTGTACGTCTACAACGCCACCGCAGGCCAGGGCGGCCAGGTGCCGCGCTTCTGGACCACGCCGGTGGAGCAGGCGTACGCCCATCTCCAGGTGCTGCTCGCCGCCGAGTACGACGCCAACCCGGTGATCGAGGACGTCACCACCTCGGGCTGCATGACCGTCTTCGCCGAACCGCTGATCCGGGAGGTGACCGACCCGACGTCGGTCGCCAACCTGCTCGCCGCCGGTTACACCGAGGCGGCCGACCAGACCTGCCAGACGGACGCGCTCGCCGCCCAGGGCGCCTGGACGCACACCCACTCGAGCATCGCGCTCAACCCGTACCAGACCATCGCCCCCAACGGATCGACCGGCATCGACGAGAACTTCACCCAGAGCCTGATGGCGTACTGCCACAGCACCCTCGGCAACCGGTGCACCCTGGGCAACAACTCGATCCGTACCGCGAGCCTGGGCACCCAGTACAACCAGATGTACAGCAGCATGAAGGGCACGGGCCCCACCCTCTACTTCCAGACCGCGCAGGCGGCGCTGGTGGGCGATCTGCAGAGCACCGTCTGCTGGGCCATCGCCGAGGGCGCCAACGACGTCGAGCTGCCCACCGGCTTCAACACGATGCTGACCACGACCCAGATGAAGGCCGACGATCAGGCGCTCATCGCCAACACCCAGTGAACGGCGGCTGGCGCGCGCGGCCGGCCGCGCGCATCAGCTGACCGGGTTGTTCTGCAGCTCGCTCGCCGCGGGCTGCAGTGATGCCACCGGCTGCTCGACGTACTGGCTGGGGAGCTCGACGGCGTCCGCTCCGATGTTGGCGGCCCACTCGAGGGTGGACTGCAGGCTGCCGATCTTGTCCTCGGTGGAGGTCTGGAACGTGATCGGCGGTCCCAGCTCCTCCATGGATGCGTACATCAGCGCGTAGGCGCCGCTCAGGGGCGGGGTGCGGATCGAGTTGTTCTCGAGCACGCACTGGGGCCCGAGCTGGGCGCGGCAGTATCCCATCATGCTGGCGGTGAAGGCCTCGTCGGTGGTCGCCGAGCCGTCGGCCTGGACCGCCTGGTAGGGGTTGAAGGCCACCCCGATCCGGGTGTGGTGCCAGTCGCTGCCGACCTGGATCTCCTGCTGCTGGCACTGCTCGTCGGCGCTCAGCGTGAAGCCCGCCGCGAGCAGGCTCTGCACGTTGGCCGGATCGCTCGTATCCCGGAGGAACGGCTCGTCGGTGAAGGTCATGCAGCGGGCGACCGTGATCTCGTGGATCACCGGCACACTGTCGTAGGCGGCAGCCAGCTCGCTCCAGAGCTGGTCGTAGGCCTGGCCGAAGGCGGTGGTCCAGAAGCGGCCGACGGTGCCGGTGACGCCGTTCTCGGGGTTGACGAGGCTCACCGGGCCGCCACCGAGCTGCTGCGCCCAGGCGGGCGCGTCAACTCCCGCCATCAGCCTGATCTTGATCTCCACCTTGCCGCCCCCATCGCCGGCGTTGAGGCTGTCGGCGGCGGTGATGGCCTGGTCGATGACGTTGTCGGGGGTCAGCGGACCGCCCGCGGCCGGCTGCAGCTCGCTCCAGGGCGCGTTGACCACGAAGTTGGTCACGGCGCCGAGATAGCCGGCCGGGGGTGGTCCGTCCCGGTCAACCAGGCCGTGGATCATCGACTTGAGCCCCCCCGAGGCGACCGGGGTCGGGGTTGCCGCCGGCGTCCTGGTGGTGGGCGCCGCGGTGGTGGGCGCCGATGTGCCACCGCACGACGCGAGCGCCAGCAGCGTCGCCAGTCCCAACCCTCCCAGCCAGCACCGCCGGCGTCCGAGCACCCGCACCCGGTCCGCCGTCACCTCCCGCACCTCATGACCACCCCGAGACTAGCAGCGCCGCTCCGCACGGCACCCGCATCGAAGGCTGAGAACCTGGCCGCCACCCTGCTTCGGGACGGTCACAGCTCGCCGGGCGCGGAGCGCCCGCGGGGGGGCCCGGCTGCCCGGAGAAGGACTGACGACCGGCGCGCCAGCAGGCTGGCATACAGCTCCTCGGTGGCGTCGGCGGCCACGTCCCAGTCGTACTCCCGGACGACCCGGTCGGCGAGCCGCATCGCCCCCGCACGCTCGACGGGCAGGCGACCGAGAACTGCCGCCAGGGCGCCGTTCAGCGCGGTCTCGTCGCCACGCCGGAAGAGCCGCCCACCGGGGGTGTCGCCACCGACCACCTCGAGGTGGGGCGGGATGTCGCTGGCGATCAGGGGAAGCCGGTAGGAGGCGGCCTCGAGGAGGGTGAGGGGGAGGCCCTCGAGATTGGACGGGAGCACGAACGCGGCGGCATTGGTGTAGAGCTCGTCGCGCAACTCCCCCCCGACCTCTCCGGCCATGATCACCCGGGGGTCGGCGGACGCCAGCGCCCGGAGGTGGCGCACGTAACCGTCGGTGAAGCTGGAGCCACCCGCGAGCACCAGACGGGTGGTGGTCTCGAGGCGCCGGAAGGCGCGCACCAGCAGGTCGGGCGCCTTCTCGGGCACCAGCCTCCCCAGGAAGAGAAGGTAGTCCTCTCCGGCCAATCCCCATCGTTCGGTGATGAGACGCGGGCTCCTGGTCACCGGTGCGGCGACGCCGTTGGGGATGTGGTGGGCCGGACGCCCGTAGTGCTCCAGGTAGTAGTCGGCGAGGTCGCGTGACACGGTGATGGTGGCGTGGGGCACGTGAGCGGTGATCCAGCCGGCGGCGCGCAGGGAGGTGCGCGCACCGAACCCCCACTTCTCCCGATCGTGATCCAGACCGTGGATGGTCACGACCACGCGCCGGCTGGTCAGAAGCCGCGGCACCGGGGTGAACACCGAGGGTCCGATGGCGTGGTAGTGGAGGATGTCGGCCGCCTCCTGGGCGGGCAGGATGGCGTGGGCGGTCGAGAGCCCACTGTGGACCAGGGCCTCGAGCCGCTTGGTGGGCACCGTCGGCATGTAGCGGACCCGCATGCCGCGATGCTCGGCGATCCGCTCCCGGCTGTAATTGCCCCGCGTGTACACCGTCACCTGGTGGCCGCGCGCGGCCAGCCGCGAGCCGATCTCCTCGACATGGTGCTCGATGCCGCCGATGGTCGCGGGGATCCCGCGCTGCCCGATGTAGGCGATCCGGGCCGGCCTCATGCGGCGGCCCTCGCGAGCGGTGCGCCGGCCTCGGCGTAGAGCTCGGTGAGGCGTTCCAGGTGACGCTCGGGCGAGAACTCGGAACCGATCCGCTCCCGGGCGCGCTCGCGCATCGCCCAACCGTGGTCCGGGGTGGAGAGGAACGGCTCCAGCGCCGCCGCCAGGGCGCCCGGGTCGCCCGGAGGGACCAGCTCGCCGGTCAGGCCGGGCTGGACCAGCTCGGGCAGACCGCCGAGGTCGCTGCCAACCACCGGGACGCCGCGGGCCAGCGCCTCGAGCACCACCATCGGCTGGTTCTCGTACCAGCGCGACGGCACCGCGACCACCGAGGCACCGAGCATGAGGTCGTGCACACCGCTCTTCGGCACCAGCCCGAGGAAGCGCACCCTGCCCGGCGCGACGCTGTCGGCGAGCCGCCGCAGCCGGTCCTCCTCGGCTCCCGTGCCCGCGACGTCGAGGCGGGCCCCGGGCAGGCGGCCGATCGCCCGGATTGCGATGTCGACCCCCTTCTCGGGCGAGAGCCGCCCCGCCACCAGGGCCGGGCCGCCGGGTGTGCCCTTCACCGCCATCCCTCGGGTGTCGATGAAGTGCGGGAGATGGCGGAGCCGGGCCGGGTAGACGCGCGCCTCCGCCATCTTCCCCGCCATGAACCGGCTCGGGCAGATGAGCAACCGGACCGGTGAATAGGCGCGGGTGACGGTGTGCAGGAAGAGCTCGCCGGCGAGTACTGCGCTCGACCCCAGGGAGCCGTCCTTGCAGCGGCGGGCCACCGCGTGGTGGAAGTGGCCACCCAGGCACGCCTCACAGATCCGGCCGTGGTCGAGGAACTGGTAGCTCGGGCAGGCGAGCTTGTAGTCGTGGAGGGTCATCACGGCGGCCACCCGCCGCCGCGCGACGGGCCGCAGCACCGAGGGGGAGAGCTGGTGGTAGATGTTGTGGAGGTGGACCACGTCGGGCCGGAAGTCGTCGAGGACCGCGTCCATCCCCCGGCCGGCCGACGTCGACCAGAGCATCCTGCCGACCCCGCGCAATCGCCCGGCGACGTCGGGCGGCGGCGGCTCCATCTCGATCTCGGTCGGGAAATGGGCCGCGTACTCCAGGTGGGTGTTGCTCGGGTGGGCCATGCCGAAGAAGGCGACGCGGTGGCCGGCGGCGACCTGCAGCTCGGCGACGTCCTCCATGTAGGCCTCGGCGCCGCCACGCCGGTAGAGGAACTTGTTGACGTGCAGGATCCGCACCGCAGGCTCTCTCAACCAGCCTGCGCGCGGGCAGGCCCGGGCGAGGGCGGCCTCATGCGGAGAGCCCCAGGGGCTCCTCGTCGGGAGGCGGAGGCAGGCCGAGGAAGGCGGCGTTCTCGCGGTAGCGCGTGACCGCGTAGGCCGCGGCCGCGAAGGCCACGTAATACCAGAGCACGACCACCTGGGTGATCACGTTGGAGACCAGGCTCAGCACCACGAAGGCCATCGCCGAGCACGCGAATCCGATCGCGATGGAGCGCTCGAAGCTGAGCGGTCTCCGCTTCGTGTAGCGCATCGCCTGGCGGGCCACCACCCCCATGCTGATGAGCAGGAGGAAATAGGCGAGCAGCCCCACGAGCCCGGTCTCCACATAGGCACGCAGCGGGTCGTTGTGCGGCTCCTTGGCCTGGACGGTCTCGAAGGAGCTCATCCCCAGCCCGATGCCGGTGATCGGGTCCTTGGCGGCCAGCGGCAGGACCTCGTCCCAGTAGTTGAACCGCCAGATCAGCGAGTTGGTGGCGTAGCCGTTGGGGCTCGACGACTGGCCGAGATCGGCAAAGCGTTGGGCGATGGTCGGCACCGCCACCAGGCTCACGATGGCGCCCACCACCAGGCCACCGAGCAGGAGGCGCCGCCGCCCCAGGCAGGCGACCACCACCACGGCAACGATGCAGGCCAGCCAGGCGCTGCGGGTGAACGTCGAGTAGAGCGCGATCACGCAACCGAGCAGCAGCGCGGTCATCAGCACCTTGTTCCGCCGCCGCAGGTGGGGGAAGATCGCCACCCCCATCACGATCAGCATGGTCAGGTAGATGGCGAAGGGGTTGGGCTGAGCGAAGGTCCCCTCGAAGCGGGCGAAGCCGCCGCTGGTGAACTGCGAGTGATGGGTGGCGATGAGCACCAGCGTGTAGCCCACCGGGACCACCGCGGAGAGGTAGATGGCCGCGATCATCCGCTCGATCGAGGCCCGGTCGATCAGCATCACCTCGAGCACCGCAAGCATCGCCACCACCGCCGCCACCTTGGTGGCGGTGAGGATGCTGAAGGTGATGTCCGACGAGTCGATGACGCTCAGGAACCCGGCGAAGCAGAAGATGATCAGGCAGATGCGATGGATGGACGCGGGCGGTGACTTCCGCCCCTCCCAATGACGGGTCATGAACCAGAAGAACGCCATCAGGATGAAGACGACGGCGAGCGCGCCGGCCGGATCCAGACCGGAGGTGGAGGTCGCCGAGCTCACCCCGGCCGCGCCGCTGTTGCCGCTGGACGGCTTGGTGATGTCGAGGCTGGCCCGCAGCGCGATGGTGAAGAAGACGAAGTTCTCGAAGTTGACCAGACCGAGCGCCACCAGGCCGACCCCGGCCAGACCTCCGATCGGCACTATGAGGAGCAGCTTGTTGCCACCGAGCGCGGCCTCCACCCCGGCATCGACCGAGACCGCGAGGATGGCGAACGCCAGCAGCAGCATCAGCCACGTCCTGCGGTTCGAGGCGGGAGGTGCGGACGGACCGGTCGGGGCCAGCGTGTCCATGATCGCCATCAGGCAGCCCCCCCGGTCATCGCCGGCTCCCCCTGGTCAGCGGTCTCGTCAGCCGGGGCCGGCGGGTCCGCAACCGCCTCGGTCACAGCCGGCGCCACCCCGGTGCCGCCCGGTGCCGGACGGTCACGCCGTCGCAGCGCGCGCCATGCCGACCTGAGATCACCGCCGGTGAGGAAGTGGAGGCTCGCCGCCAGGACGGCGCAGCCGCCCAGCCCGACCGCCAGGGTGAGCGCGATCAGGGTGAAGCGGCCGCTGATCTGATCCAGACGGAACGCGACCGTGGCGGCCAGCATGGCAGCCGCGGTCAGCACGGAGGCCACGACGAGCCGGATGGTGAAAGCCCCCAGCCCGTCCGGGCGCCATCCGATGGTCCGCCGCAACCGGTACCAGGCATGACCGACATTGACGAACTGGGCGAGTGAGTAGGCGAGGGCGACACCGAGGATGGCGTGCTGGTTGCCCAGACCGAATGGTAGGGTCAGCAGCGGCAGCAGCACCAGGTTGGCGACGACCCCATAGATGGTGTTGCGCAGCACGGTGCGGGTGTCCAGACGGGCCATGAAGGGCGCCAGCAGAGCCCGCTGCACCGCCGATCCCACCAGGCTGATCGAGTAGACCGCGAGCAGCACGCCGAGCAGCGCGGCGCTCGCCCGGGTGAGGCTGCCTCGGTGGAAGACGGCGATGGCACCGGGCTGCGAGAGCACCGCCATGAACGCGGTGAGGGGCAGGCTGATCGCCAGCATGATGCGCATCCCCACCCCGGTGAGCCGCCGCACCGCCTCCTGGTCGTCGTGGTTGTGGGCCTCGGTGAGACGAGGGATCAGGGCCACGATCACCGAGCGGAAGAAGACGGTGCCTCCGATCGCGGAGATCAGCCGGTAACCGTAGTTGAGGATGGTGATCGATCCGGGGGGCAGGAAGGAGACGAGGATCTGCTCGAAGAGACGGGCGACCGGATTGAGCCCCGCCCCGGTGGTCGGTCGCACCACCAGCTTCCCGACGCTGACCAGATGCGGGTCGCGCAGGTGCAGCGCCGGCCGCAGGCGGAGACCGCGGTAGCTCGCGATCGCGAGCATGACCACGACCTGCAGCACGGCCCCGGAGAGATAGGCGAAGGCGACGATGTGAATGTCGTGCCTCCAGCCGACGATCGGGCCGACCAGCACCACCGAGGCGGCCACGGCGGTCAGGATGCCGCTCATCAGCGCGGGAATCACGAATCGATAGCGGGAGTTGAGGTAGGCGCGCATCACCTCGGAGACCGCCACCAGCGGCACGATGCCGAAGACGACCGGCGCCATCGAGGCTGCGGTGGCCGCCTCCGTGGCCGAGATGCCCGGTGCGGTGATGCGCATCAGCGGGTCGGCCAGCAGCCAGATCCCGAGCAGCATGACCGCGCCGGCCGCCAGCACGATGAGGACGATCATCGAGATGAGGCGATGGGTCGCGGCCGCTCCGCGCTGGGTCAGCGAGGTGCGGAAGGCCGGGACCAGGGCCTGGTTGGCGACCACCATGACGATGGCGGTGAGCGCCAGGGGGATGCGGGCCGAGACGAAGAAGGAGTCGGTGGCCCGGCCGGCACCGAAGCGCGCGGCGATGCTGATGTCGAGCAGAAGCCCGAAGATCACACTGATCCCGGCGGCCAACCCGGTCAGCCCGGATTGGCGGACCACGGCCCGGTCGGAATGGTGGCTGGGTTCCGAGGTCGCGCTCATCTAGGCGGCCCGGCCCTGGCGCTGGGCGCGCAGGGCGGTGTCCATCCGCTCCTGGAGCTGCTCGCAGAGCTGGCGCACCCGTGGGTCCAGGTCCAGGCGGGCGCGCGTCGCCGTCCGCGGCGCGATGTGGGCAACCAGCTCGGGACGGTAGGGGAACCCCAGGAACGAGCAGATCGCCTGCATCCCCGCCCGCGGATCGGTCAGGAGATCCTCGTAGGAGGCGAGCATGACGTCCGCTCGGCGGTCCAGCCCGAGCTCGAAGTAGAGCGAGTTGCGGACCCACCAGAAGAGGGCGGCGGCGGTCTCGGGGGTCATCGACCGGTAGTCGAAGCTGGAGATCTCCGCCATCGAGGCCGCCGGCACGCGCTGGGCCTGCCACATCCCCGCTCCGCGGCCGGCCGCGATGTCGGCGAGGACCAGCAGGTTGTTGCGCCCGAACTTCGAGAGAGCGGATCGGGCTCGCCCGTCGACGTCTCGATACACCCAGATCGCGCGACCCGGCGTCCGGCTGGGCACCCCGTCGAGCAGCTGATCGACACGATGGGAGTCGCAGAGCGGCTTGAAGAGCACGAAGCGGTGCCGGCTGCGGGCGATGATCCGGGCGACGGTCTGATCCGAGCGCAGCAGGAACCGGTCGAAGGCGGCGCGGTCGTTCTCGCTGTGCACCTCGAACTCCGGAGCCCGGTCGAGGCCACGGGTCAGCATGTTGGTCCCGGAACGCTGCAGGCCGACCACGTAGACGGGCATGGCCGTGCCGGCGGGCCGGGGATGGGCGTGGCGCCAGCGGCGCTTCTCGATGGCGACCCGGAGCTTGGTCGCCGGGTTGAGCTCGTCCTCCTCGACCAGCCGGCCCACGCCCTCGGTCCGGGCCCAGTGGAGGTGCCGGCGCACCCGCCGGGCCAGGCGGGCGGCGCCGCCCTGGTTGGCCGGGACGCGGTCCAGCACCGTGGATTGCAGGCCGCCTGCCCGGCCGGCCCTGAAGGGATAGCCGTAGGCCGCCAGCAGCGGAGCGCTGACCGCGTTGACGATCCACCGGTCGCGCGCGGGCATCGCCGACCGCCAGCGGGCGTCGACCCGAAGCTGGGTCGGTCCGCTCCGGAGCCGATCGGGATTGCCGGCGACCATGTGGTTCGGGCTGAGGTTGACGACCCCGTCGGCATCGAAGGGCAGTCGAGCACCTTCCATGCCGACCAGGGCGAGGATCCGGCGCAGCGCGGTCGTCGGGTCGGCGACGAGGTCCTCATAGCGGAGGCGGAGGTAGCGGCCGCGCCGGCCGAGCAGCCGGGCGGCGGCCAGGTTCCAGATGTCCCAGAGTGCCGCACTCTTCAGCGGGCCCATCTGCTCCATGTGAGATCGCCGGGCACCATCGGCGAGGGTCTTGCGGGTCGCCCAGGAATGGGCCGCACCGCGCGGGTCGCGGACGAGGTGGACGACCCGGAGATCGATGCCGGGCAGCCCGTCGAGGAGATGGGCGTACGACGGCAGCTTCGAGGAGTCGACCACCACCCGGCTGGCGGTGGCCTCGGCCATGGCCGGGTAGAGCCGGCTCAGCGCGGCTCCGCCGAACGCCGTGCTGGAGCCGGCGCCCGGTCGCCATCCCCGGCCGGCGAGGGCCCGCGGCAGATGGCGAACCCGGCCGCCACGTCGGAGCGCCCCAGCCATCGCGGCGGGCGATGGGGTGGACCCGGACGCCTCGACGGTGGCGAGGACCGTGCTCCAGAGGGGGCATTCGGCGACCGGGACCCCGCAGCCGCAGAGGCGGCCCTCGACGAGTCCACGCTCCCAGAGGTAGCGGACCTCACCGGCCGCGAAGACACCCTCGATCTCGCCGAGGATGGCGGCGAGCACGGTGCTTCCGCTCCGCCCCGTCCCGGCAATGTACAGAACCGTGGTCACCGGCCCTCACCCCTCAGCTCAGCCTGATGTCGGCCCCACCGGCTCACCCCTCTGACCGGGCGGCCATCCGGGAGCGTTCGTCGTCCGGGTCGAGGTCGCGCCCGCTGCCGAACGGACGACCGCCCGTCGTCATCTCAGACCGCCCGAAGCGGCCCTCGACCAGCGCCCCGCCGGCCTCGCGCTCGCCGTCGCCAACTCCCTCGGCCTCGCCGGCCGGCTTCGCGACGGCGGCAGCCTGCCCGGGCTTCCGCATCAGCTCCATCAGGAGGATGACACCGAGAGCAAGCGCCAGTGCGACGATGACGGCGATCGCCGCGAACTTCACGGTGTCGGCGAGCTTGGAGACCCGCCCGACCTTCGCCACCGTCACGGTCCCGGACGCATGATCCGCCGCAATCAGCGACTCCACGTCGTTCAGCGATTGGGCGGCGTGGTCGGCGACCGCTATCGCCGCCTGGCGGGAGTCATTGAGGGTCGTGTACTGGGTGAGCTGTCCGGCCAGGGTGGCCAGCTGCTGCTCGCGCTGGGAGATCAATCCCTCCAGGGCGGTGGCGTGCGCCGTGTCCCCGGCGATGTTCGCCTGCTGCAGCTCGAGGTCCAGCGTGTCCAGCTCCTGCTGCTCGGCATCGAACTGCTGCTGGGGCAGCAGGTTGCCGGTGGTGGCGTTGAAGTTGTTGATGGCGGCGTTGGCCTGCTCGAGCTGAACCTGGCCGGCGCTGACCGCGTTCTGCGCCTGCACCAGCTGAGGCTCGGCGATGGCGTCGAGGGAGACCACCGTGGCGTCGTCGACGATCCCGGTCGTGTTCTGGCCTCGGTACCCGAGGTAGACGACGTGGATGATGTTGCTGGAGGCGGTGGTGGTGCTGGCGCTCAGGCCGGCGACCAGGTCCTGGATCGGCACGTGGTACTTGGCCGCCACCTTGTCGACCACCGGGGTGCTGACCAGGACGTCCTCGAAGGTCACCGCGTACTGCGCCGCCGCGCTGGTGGAGAAGCCCTTGGCGGTCACCGCCGGGACGATGACGGTGGCGTTGGCCTGGTACTTGGACGGCTGCATCTCGAGCAGGCCGCCGGTGATCAGGCCGGCCAGAAGCGGGACCACGATGGGCAGCCAGAGCCAGCGCCGGATTGCCCGCAGGTAGTCTCGGATCTCCATCTCACACGAACCGTCAGAGGTCGGTGGGCGGCAGCCCGGCCCTGACCGCGCGGCGGGTGCGGCCGGCGATCACCAGGACCGCGCCGACGCCGAGCAGGAGCAGACCGAGCCCGAGTTCGTCGCCGCTTCCGCCGGCGCCGGTGCCGGGGGTGCTGGCGGCCAGCACCCCGCCGTCAGGCGACGGTGTGGGGCTATCGGTGGAGGTCGGCTGGACGGATCCGCTTGGGCTCGGCGTGGCGGTCGGCGATGGCGTGGGGCTCCCCGAGCCGCCGCCGTCGCACCCGAGCACCCTGATGAAGCCGGAGGCGAGGGTCGCCCGGTCGCGCTGGCCCGAGCCGTCAGAGCCGCCGCTCGTCGGCGCCCAGATGTCGAGCTGGTAGTACCCGCAGGCGTCGAAGTTGTACTGCAGGTCCAGGTCGACGACCTGATCGGCACTCCAGTCGGTGGTGAACGACTGGGTTCCCGGCATCGCCACCTGGGTCGTTCCCGACGGACCGGTGAAGGTGATCCCGGGCTGGCCCGGCTGGCCGTCGGAGACGTCCACGCCGTTGTAGGTCAGGATGTGGTCGGCGGAGAAGTTGAGTCCGACCGACTGGCTCACCGCGGTGAGGTTGGTGACCACCACGTCGAAGTCGACGGTGACCGGACCGCTGGAGACGTCGTAGGCCAGCGGGCTGGACATGAACCCGGTGGGCGCGGCCGCCGAGAGGATCCCCTCGAAGTTGGGATTGCCCCCCGCCGCCGCGGAGGTGGCGAAGGCACCGAACGCGATGCTGGCGGCCCCGACGGCGGCCGCGAGGCCTCCGGCGCCGCGCAGCAGTGTTGACTTCCGGTGGGTGATCTTCATGGCTGTCGCTCGACCTCTCCTGCGATGGGTTCGCTGTGAGTGATGTTCAAGGTGACGGAGCTCGCCGCCGCTTCCGGCGTGTTCATGCTTGCGGGCATGTCTGGGGCGGGGACATGGTGTCGTCGCTGAGGCACGTCTGGAGGGCGGAGACGTCGCTGTGCCCGGATGCCGCCGCCCCGTTCTCGACGTTGGTGAGGTCTGCCTTCAGGGTGGTGAGGGCTGCCTGGTTCCCCGGGTATCCCGCGGGGGTGATCTGCAACACCTGGCTGAACACCGCGTTCCCGGTCGAATTCATGGCGCCGACATCGCTCTGGATGTCGCTGAGATACTGGCTCTCGGTCGCCTGGTTGGTCGACGTGGGGGAGATCTGGCGGCCCAGGTTCTGTTCCTGGCCGGAGATCAGTGCCGCCTCACTGAGCACGTCACCCGCCCCCATCGCGATGTGGACCACCGGCTCAACCACCGCGTCGACCAGGGTCGAGCTGTCGACGTTCAACACGTCGTTGCGCAGCACATCGACCAGGGTGTCCGCGGCGATCTTGGCGCTGAGGGCCTGGAGCTCATCGTCGACAGAGTGGATGACCTCCTCGATCTGGAAGCGCTCCTCCGAGGTCAGCGCGGAGTCGCTCTCGACCTCGTCGATCAGGCTGCCGAGCTCCCCCTCCAGCTTGGTCGCCTCGTTGGTGCCCAGCTGCTGGAGGCTGCTGAACCGCTCCGACCCCAGCAGGGCTTGGTCGTTGAGCAGGGCGTCGACCTCTGACGTGAACTGGGTGAATTCGGGGTCGCTCCCGGTCTCGCCGACCGCGCTGAGCTGGCCGGACAGCTGCTGCTGGAGCACGGCGAGCGTCAGGCTCGCCGAGGCGCCCGGCGCCGAGGGCGCCGCCTCTGCGGGCGTGCCGATCACTGGGCCGTTCGCGGCCCCACCGCAACCGGCCAGCAGCACCATCGCGGCAGCGGACAACCCCGCAAGGGCGGCCGTGCCGGGAGCGGAACGGAACATGGTTCCCCCTCGAGCGGACCAAAGGTCCCCGCCGGCTGGAGCCTCGCGACACTCGGATCTCGACAACCCTCGGGGCGGCGGTGACGCGATCAAGCATGCACGAGCCCCACCAAGCTGTCAAACGGCCCGGATGGCGCGATGCACCGTATTTCGAGCGTCCGAGAACCGTGCCCGATTGGACACACGGTGCGCATTGGGGATTGGACGGCATTCCAATCACCCCGCAGTGGTTGGTGGAGCACCCAATCTTCGGGGTGAGGGCTTCCGGCGGCGACCAATATGTGGGGCTGTCAGTGGTGAAGCCGGGCATCTAGAGTGGATTCAGCGCGAAGGCGCCGATCGGACGATGCAGCAGCCCGGGACCGCCGGTGCGGTTCATGGAGGGGGACAGCGTGCAGCAGGTGACGCGCGCCGGGATGGGCCCGTCGGGCGACGACGCCGCCGAGGTCGACGTGGACGAGGTGGCGCTGATCGGCCAGCGCAACGCCTTCGTCGACGCGGGGGTGCTCGCCGCGCCCGTGAGGGCCATCGGGTCGGAGGTCAGGTACCGCCGGCGCTGGGCCGTGCTCACCGCGGTGCTGGCGCTGGTCGTCGACGTCGCCGCCATCGGCCTCGGCTACTTCCTGGCCAAGGTGCTCCGCGACGGCGACCTGGACATCGGTCCGGCCCTGCTCCGCCAGGTGGACACGGCCATCTTCGCGACCGCCCTCATCTGGCCGGTCATCTTCGCCATCTACGGGCTGTACGACCTGCGCCGCCCCACCCACATCACGGCGGAGCTGCAGCGCCTCTTCCAGGCGGTGGTCACCAGCGTCCTGGTGGTGGCACTGATCGCCTTCGCGGCGCGCATCAACGTCTCGCGCAGCTTCATCGTCTCCCTGCTCGTCTTCGGCCTGGCCACCACCGCCATCGGCCGGCTGTTCGTCCGGCGGGTCTCGCACATCCTCAACTCCCACGGGGTCACCGCCCAGCCCACTCTGATCGCCGGCTGCAACGAGGAGGCGCGCACCCTGGCGCGAACCTTCCGCCGGCGTCCCTGGATGGGCTTCGACATCCGCGGATTCGTCGATGTGAGCCACACCGGGCAGACCGCGATCGACGGGCTGCCGGTCCTGGGTGGCCTCGAGGATGTGCTGACCACGGTCCGGGAACACGGCATCGCGAGCGTCGTGGTGGCGGGCAGCGCGGTCGGTGCCGGCTCCCTGCAGCAGATCGACACCGCGCTCGCGGACACCGAGGTCGCGGTCCGGGTCTCACCGGGTCTGCCCAACCTCGGAGCGTCCCGCGTCATCGTGGAGCCGGTCGACGGCATGGCCCTCTTCTCGCTGCGCCGGCAGCGCTTCTCCCGTCGGCAGCGGGCGCAGAAGCGGGCCCTCGACATCACCGTTGCATCCGGCCTGCTGGTGGTGTCGGTGCCGGCCATGATCGTGATCTCGCTGCTGATCCGGGCGACCAGCAGCGGCCCGATCCTCTTCCGGCAGCGCCGGGTGGGAGCCGGAGGCAAGACCTTCATCATCTACAAGTTCCGCACCATGGTGGACGGCGCCGAGCACCAGCAGAGCACGCTCCAGGGTCAGAACGAGGCGGGCGGCGTTCTCTTCAAGATGCGCCGAGACCCACGCGTGACCCCGCTCGGGCGGGTGCTGCGCCGGCTCGCCGCCGACGAGCTCCCCCAGCTGATCAACGTCCTGAAGGGCGACATGAGCATGGTGGGGCCGCGACCGGCGCTGCCCGAGGAGACGGCTCAGTACGACGATCGCTGGCGCGGCCGGCTGCGTGTGAAGCCAGGGCTGACCGGCCTCTGGCAGGTCAACGGGCGTCACGACCTCGGCTTCGACGACTACGTGCGGTACGACCTCTTCTACGTCACCAACTGGTCGCTGACGCTCGATCTCTACATCCTCGCCAAGACGGTCCCGGCCCTGGTCAGCGCCCGCGGCTCGTACTGACCCCGGCGGGGGCCGCGACCGACGAGCGCGCGCCGCTCAGCAACGAGGGGCGCCGTTCACCGGTAGCCGAGGCGGACCAGCTCCGGAGCCTGCACCCCTTCGATGACCGCCACCTGGTCCGAGCTCAGCCGGCTCTGCCAGGTCCGGTTGCGGTCGGAAAGGCTGAGCGCCCCCACGGCGTCCAGCCAGCCGGGATCCTCGTCCAGCCCCATGAAGTCCGCAATCTGCCGCAGCGTCTCGCGCGGCTCGGCGACGAACTCCTCGTAGCGCAGGTGCAGAACCGTCTTCTCATCGATCGCGCCCAGGCCGTCGCCGATCGCCCGCACCTCCTCCACCCAGTTGCGCGCGCAGAGCTCCCAGGGATCCCCGCCCCCGTCGCGCCAGGCTCGGGGGGTGTCACCGTACCACCAGACCACACTGCCCTCCCACCAGTCGACGCGCGAGAGGGAGAGGGCCACCGCCCTCCCATCCCGGGTGAGATCGATGAAACGCGCCCTGGGGAAGGCCTGGGCCAGCAGGGCGACGCGCCGGTTGTTGGCCACCCGCTTGTTGACGAAGTGGGTGCCGCCGCCCCAACGAACCGCGCCATGGACGGCTCGCCGGAGGGCGCGGACCTGGCCAGGCGCCGGCGCTCCACCGCGCTCGTCGATACCGCACCGGGCGAAGATGGGCTCACCCTCCACCGGCATCGGGTAGAGCCGCTCGAGAAGGCTGCGCGAACGCGCGTAGACGTAGGCGTTGGAGTCACTCCCGAACCAGACCCGGCTGCGCATGCGCGGGGTGTGCCGGGCCACCCGGTTGGGGGCGCACAGCTCCGGCCGCCCTGGCATCCGCCGCATCCAGTTGTTGAAGTAGGCGCTCTCCGGATGCAGGCAGATCGCCTTGTAGAGCAGGCTGGTTCCGGAGCGAGCCGCGCCGAGGATGAAGGTGGTGGATGGAAGATGGTCGCTCACCGAAGCACGATTCTCTCACGGGCGAAGTTGGTCGCGCAGCGAGTCCGGGCCGCCGCGCGAGCCGCACCGAGCTCCGATGCTCCTCCCCCGCGCGCCGGAGGCACGCGCGCCTGTGCGGCCGCGCGTCGCGCGTTTCGGCCGACGCGCCTTCGCAGCCCAGGTGGGCGATGCGATCCCCCAATCTGGGGATGGCCCGGACCCCGTGGAGAAGATAACCTGATGCACGGAGTGGAATTCCCTTCGCAGTCATGCCCGCACCGATCCCGGGGACCGGCGGGGTGGGCGCGAAGGGCCGGCGGGACGGGCCACGACCTTCCGCGTCGGGTCCGCCCGTTCCAGGCGGTCCCACCTGATACGGCACCGGCACCAGCAACCGAACCGGCGGATCACCGCTGAGGGGGAAACGATGGCCAAGGGATTCGTGATCTGGCTCACCGGGCTGTCCGGGGCGGGGAAGTCGACCATCGCGGGGCACCTCGTCCAGGAGCTCGACCGGTTGGGGCGGCACGTCGAGGTGCTGGATGGTGACGAGGTCCGCACCCATCTCTCCAAGGGCCTGGGCTTCTCGAAGGAGGATCGGGACACCAACATCCGCCGGATCGGCTACGTGGCCGGCCTGGTGGCTCGGAGCGGCGGGGTGGCGATCACGGCCGCGATCTCCCCGTACCGCGAGATCCGGGACGAGATCCGGGAGAGGACGCCCGACTTCGTGGAGGTCTACGTCCGGTGCTCCATCGAGGAGCTCACCCGGCGCGACGTCAAGGGCCTCTACGCCAAGGCCCTGGCCGGCGAGATCCCCCACTTCACCGGGATCAGCGACCCCTACGAGGCGCCGCTCGACCCCGAGATCGTGGTCGACAGCGGGTTCGAGACGGTGGAGGAGTCGACCGAGCGCATCCTGGACCGGTTGGAGGTGCTCGGGCACATCGACCGGGGGGTTCGGGAGCACCTCGCCACCGGTGCGGAGCTCGAGCGGCTCCGCGAGCTGGCCCGGGCCCTCCCCAGCTTCGATCTGGACCCCCGCCAGGTGTCCGATGCGGGCATGCTCGGGGTCGGTGCGCTGGCTCCGCTCCAGGGATTCATGGGAGCCGCCGACTACGCCGCGGTGCTCGCGAGCGGCCGGCTTCAGGGAGGTCAGCCCTTCACCATCCCGGTGGTGCTGCGGGTCCACGACGACGACGTCGAGCGGTTCCGCGGAGCCTCCCAGGTGGCGCTGCGGTCGGGGGGCAAGCCGATCGCCATCCTCGAGGTGGACGACATCTTCCGCACCGACCCGGCCGTCGAGGCGGCGAACGTCTACGGGACCGACGACGTGGCCCACCCCGGGGTGCACCTGCTCCAGAGCGGAGGCCGGTGGGCGATCGGTGGCCCGGTGACCGCACTGGCCCGGCCCTCGACCGGCTTCGACGAATACGACCTGACCCCCCTCGAGGTCCGGCGCCTGATCGCCGAGCGCGGCTGGCGGACCACCGTGGGCTTCCAGACCCGCAACCCCGTGCATCGCGCCCACGAGTACCTCCAGAAGGTGGCGCTCGAGAACATCGACGGGCTCCTCCTCCACCCGCTGGTCGGGGAGACCAAGAGCGACGACATCCCGGCCGACGTGCGCATGGCCTGCTACGAGGCGCTGCTCGAGGGCTACTACCCCAAGCAGCGCGTGCTGCTCGCCACCAACCCGGCATGGATGCGGTACGCGGGCCCCAAGGAGGCGATCTTCCACGCCCTGATCCGGCGCAACTACGGCTGCACCCACTTCATCGTCGGCCGCGACCACGCGGGCGTGGGCAGCTACTACGACACCTACGCCGCCCATCGCATCTTCGACGAGTACGGGGCTGACGAGCTGGGGATCGAGATCCTCCGCTTCGAGCACGCGTTCTACTGCCGCGCCTGCGGCGGGATGGCCTCGACCCGGACCTGCCCTCACCCGAGCTCCGAGCACGCGGTGCTGAGCGGCACCCGGGTGCGCGAGCTGCTGGCCCGTGGTGAGCCGCTGCCGGTGGAGTTCTCCCGGCCCGAGGTGGCGGAACTGCTGCGCGAGGCAACCAAGAACGTGGCCTGACCCGGGCGGCGGATCGGCCCCGGCTCGAAACCGGCTCCGGGTCGGCGCGGTGCCACGACGCGTTCCGGCGGGTGCTACCGTAGGGGACCGTCGTGGCACCCTGCACTCCAATGCCGACAGCTTCGAGCGGCGGCCTGACGCCGGTTTGCGGTGGCTGAGCTCGCCCGCGAGCGCCTCCGGGTCCTGGTCGTCGACGATCACCGTGCCGTCGCCGAGGCGATCGCCATGGCCATCGACCTCCGCTCGGATATGCGCTGCGTGGGGGTCGCCTCCACCCTCGCCGAGGCCCGGGCGGTCTTCCTCACCGGTGCGCCCGACGTGCTCCTGACCGACGTCCGGCTTCCCGACGGCGACGGCATCGAGGCCGCCCGGCGGTTCACCGAGCTCAACCCCGACCTGCGCATCCTGGTGCTCACGGCCTACGCGGACGTGGACGTCATGGCCCGGGCGGCTGCCATCGGCGCCTGCGGCATCCTGCCCAAGGAGAGCAGCATCAGCTCCGTCCTCACCGCCGTGCGCCGGGCCGGGGAGGGGGAGATGACCGTCGAGGGCAGTGTCCTCAGCGCCCTGCTCAACCGGGTGCATCCCGACCACCCGGCGATGTCACCCCCGACGGTCACCCTGACCGAGCGGGAGTCCGAGGTGCTCCGCTGGCTCAGCCAGGGACTCGACCCTCAGACGATCGCCCGCCGGCTCGGGATCAGCGTCCACACCTGCAGGGGTCACGTCAAGAGCATCCTGGCCAAGCTCCAGGCCCACAGCCAGCTGGAGGCGGTGGTCAAGGCCATGCGTCTCGGTCTTGTGCGAGAAGGCCACGGCTGATGCGGCGCCCGTGGAGGCAGGAGCGGGGGGACGGGGCGGATCAGGCGGGCGGGGTGCCCGACGTCGCGCCCGGAACGGACACACGGGCTGACACCGCGGTCCCGCCCGGGGCCGGAGTGTCAGCGGCCGCGGAGCCCGAGCCCAGCGGACCCGCAACCGGTGGCTCGCCAGCCCCGGCCCGGGAGGGGATGAGCGGGCCGGCACTCCGGAGATGGTCGGGGCCGAAGGCGCCGAACGGAGAGCCCGAGCAGCCTGGAACCCACCCCGGCGGCGAGGCGGCCCCCGTCGAGCTCGCGGAGGAGCAACAGGTCGCCGTGCTCCGATCCCAGAACCAGCGGCTGGTCCGCGCCAACCTGGCGCTGGTGCGCCAGCTCCGCCCCACCGGGGTGCTGCAGTGGGTGGTCAACGACGTGCGCACCGTGGTCGACGCCCAGGGCGCGGCGATCTTCCTGCTCGACGAGCCGGGCGGCAAGGTGGGCAGCTTCGTCTACTCGGGCATCGCCCTGGGCGCCCGGAGCGGCATCGAGGGGGTGCAGTGCGAGGCCATCGGGGTGCTGGATGCGGCGATGCGCGCCGGGCGCCCGCTGCGGCTGGGAGACCTTCGCCAGCACCCCGCCCACCAGGGCTACCCCGAGGGCCACCCCCAGTACTCCTCCTTCGTCTCGGCCCCGATATCTCGCCATCGCGAGGTCATCGGGCTCGTCTATGCCGCCAACAAGAGGCGGTCGGCGGAGTTCACCAGCCTCGATGAGCGCTTCGTGGCCCGGGTGGCCGCGGAGCTCGGACGCTCCCCGGGGCTCAGCTCCGACGCGCCGCCTCCCGAGCTGGTCGACCGGATCACGGCCGCCACCGGCGCCCTGCGTCGCGAGATGGACGCCACCCGCCATTTCCTGAGCAGCCTCTCCCACGAGCTGCGGGGATCGATCAGCGGGATCATGGTCTCGTCGGAGCTGCTCGCCGACCGGTCCCTCGGCGACCTCGACGAGAATCAGCTTCGCGCCCTGGGAGGCCGCATCCACACCGTGGCCGGCAACCTCCTCGCCCTGGTCGACAACCTTCTCGACCTCGGACGCCTGGAGGCGGGGCGTCTCGATGTCCGCCTCCAGCCCGTCGACCTGCCCACCGTGCTCGACGAGGTGGCCGGGGTGATCTCACCTCTCGCCGGTCCCGCTCAGGTGACCGTCGAGTGGCCGGCCACGGCGGGACTGCCCCGGGTCCTCGCCGACCCGATCCGGCTCCGCCAGGTCCTCGTCAACCTCTTCACCAACGCGGTCAAGTTCACCCGCCCGGGAGGACGGGTGTGGTTGGAGATCGACACCGCGGTGGACCCCGTCCGCCTCACCGTCTGCGACACGGGGAGGGGGATCCCGGCAGCGGAGATGGAGCGGATCTTCACGCCCTTTGCCCGCGGCGGCGAGTCGGAGGTGCCCGGGGTGGGGCTCGGGCTGGCCATCTGCCGACACATCGTGGAGCTGCATGGCAGCCACATCGAGGTCAGCAGCGAGCTGGGGGTGGGCAGCCGCTTCTGGTTCAGCCTGCGCCGCTCGCGCGAGCCGCTGCCGCCGCGGCTGCTTCGGGCCCCCGGGGGGGCGACCGTGGTGAGCGGGACGGACGGACGTCCGGCCTCGGTGCTGCTGGTCGAGGACGACCCGGTCAACCGCCAGTCCATCGGCGACATGCTCTCGGCGGTCGGGTACCGGATGCGCTCCGTCGCCTCCCGCGCCGACGCCCTGGCGGCGATGTCCAAGTCGCCGGCGGACATCGTGGTCCTCGACGTGCAGCTCCCCGACGGCAGCGGCCTGGAGATCGTGAACGCGCTCCGGTCGGCGGCGGACCGGCCCATCGCGATCGTGGCGCTCTCCGCCGACCGCATCGGAGACACCGCCGAGCGGGCGATGAACGCGGGCTGCGATCGATTCGGTCTCAAGCCGATCCCGGCGCACGACCTCCTGGCGTTGGTGGTCGAGGCCCTGGAGGAGCGGCGCTCGGGGCGGCCGTCGATCCCCGGATACAACTAGCGCAGCGGAACGAAGGCAGCCCGACGCTGGGGCGCCAGGCTAACCCAGTGGCCAGCTGAGACTGTCGGCGGTGTCGCTGAGCGAGGCCGGTGTCCCCACCACCTCGTAGCTCAGCCAGCCGCTGACGCACTGCCCCGGCGCCACCTCGGTCAGGGGCAGCTCGGGCGCGCGGCCAACTCCGGGCCCGTTGAGGGTGTCGACGTGGGTGCTCCCGGGCCCGACGAGGACGAAGTCATACGGGGTCACCGAGGTCGGATTCGCGTTCCCGGCGCAGATCCTCAGCTCGACGGTGGCATAGGCGGTGGCGGGCGGCGTGGGCGGGGCCGCGCCCGGGAGCGAGCTGAGGTCGCCATCGAACTCGACCACGGTGATGGCGGCGCCATCCGAGGTGGACCGGGTCTCGCCCAGGAGCGCCCCCGCCGAGGCCGACGGCGACGCCGCCGGATCGCCGGGGGCGGACGCGGCGCCGGGGGTCGCCGGAGCCCTCCCGGCCGTCCCCGAGGGGTGATGCCCACCCACCACGACCAGCGCCACCATGAGGGCGCCGGCGACCACGGCCAGCCCGGCCAGACCCACGGCCGCGGCGCGCCCGCGGCGCCGGCCCCGGCCGTGACCGGGAGCCTTGGTCCCGGCGGGCGGACGCGGCGCCCCCGGAGCTCGGGCGGGCGGTGCGACCGGACTGGCCGGAGGCGCCGGTGAAGGGGCGGTGGGCAGAGACACTCGGACCGGGGGTGGCACGGTCTGCTCCGCGGCCGCCGGTGGGGACGGTGCCGCCTGGGCGCGTGCCGCCTGGGTCGGCGGCGGCGGGGACGGCGCCGGCTGGGACGGCGTCGGCTGGGGTGCCGCCGGGGACGGTGCCGCCTGCGGTGCCGCCGGGGACGGCGCCACCTGGGTCGGCGGCTGGGACGGCGCTGGCCGGGACAGCCGTGACTGGGACGGTGGAAGCAGTGCCCCCCCAGACGGCGCCAGTGACGAGGTGGCGGCGGGCGCCGGTTGTGGCGGCCATGGTCGTACCGCCTCGGGACGCCGATCGGGCGTCGCCGCCACCAGTCCGCGCCGTGTCCGGCGGGCGGGAGGAGCCGCCGCGGGAAGCCTGGCCCTGGCGGTGGCGGCCGCGCGGCGGCGGGCGAGCTCGTCCGAGCGGGTGATGAGCAGATTCCGGCGCAGGTTGAAGGCGATCTCAGAGATCGAACCGTCAGCGTGCTGACGTTCGAGCTCGGCCAGCCGCGCCGCGAGCTCCTCGGGAGCAGACTCGTCCGTCATCCTTCCCCACCCATTGTCGGACTGCGCACCGACAGCGGCTACCACCCAAATTCGGCGTGGCGAGTGCCCCACGTGGGGGCTGGCACTCTCTGCTGTCGTCACCTAGCCTAAACCAGGCGGTACGTACCGTCGGCCCTCACGCGAGGGCTCGGGTGTGGTGCCCTGACCAGCGACGTGGTCACGGGAGAGTTGAACCGGCCTCAGGGAGGCCACACGGAACCACGGCGCCAGGGCGTCCCGAGGACGGGGGGACAGACCGGGGAGCCTGCGGCTGATTTCGTTTCGGCCGCAGGCGCAACCCCAGACAGGCTGCGGCGGAGGCGAGGCACGTGGAGAGCATCCGCGGATGGGGATGCCATTGATCACCGGACGGTGGAACGGCCCGGGACAGGCTGGCGCGCCCACGACCACTCCCTCGCGCCCACTCGGGGAGCTGCTGATCGGCCGCGGGGCGACCAATGCGGGGACGGTGCGCTCCGCGCTCCGCCGCCAGCGCCGTGATCGCCGGCCGATCGGCGAGCTGCTGGTCGATGCCGGCGTCCCCGAAGGGGAGGTGGTCGGGGCCCTGGCGGAGCAGCTCGGCTACAACCCGGTGGATCTCGACCAGGTCGTCCCCGAGGACGATGCCCTCTACCTGCTGGACGGGGAGACGGCGCGCAGCCTGGGCGCCCTCCCGTTCCTCATCGACGAGCTGGGGATGGTCCACTGCGCGATCGCCAACCCCGCCGATGCCGACCAGGTCGAAGCGGTGGGGAGGGCGATCGCCCAGCCGGTCTTCCCCCGGCTGGCGGGCCGACGCTCGCTCGAGCGCGCCCTTGACCGGCACTACACCGTTCTCCACCGGGTCGACCACGCGGTCCAGCGCGCGGTCGTCGACCGCCAGGAGGCGCCCACCGCCACCCTGGCCATCCCGCTCCGCGCCGACGCCCCGGTGGTCCAGATCGTCGACCTGCTGCTGACCCAGGCCCTCCGTGACCGCGCCTCGGACATCCACATCGAGCCCCAGGCAGACCGCCTCCGCATCCGCTTCCGCATCGACGGCGCGCTCCATGACGTCAACTCCCTTCCCACGTCGCTGGTGGGCCCGATCGCATCGCGGCTGAAGATCCTGGCCGAGATGGACATCGTCGACCGGCACCGCAGCCAGGACGGTCAGCTGGAGATGACCATCGATTCGCGCCCCGTGGACGTGCGGGTGTCGACAATGGAGACGATCTGGGGCGAGAAGGTGGTGCTCCGCCTGCTCGACCGCACCCGCTCGCTGGTCGCGCTGCCCGCTCTGGGGCTGCAGAACAGCGACCGCGAACGGCTCCGCCGGCTGATCGATTCCCCGTACGGGATGCTGGTCGTGGCGGGACCGACCGGGGCGGGCAAGACGACCACCCTCTATGCCGCCCTCAGCGAGCTGGACAGCGCCGGCCGGAACATCACGACCATCGAGGACCCGGTCGAGTACCGCTTCGGGAACATCAACCAGGTACAGATCAACCGACTGGCCGGGACCACCTTCGCCAACGGGCTCAAGGCGATCCTCCGCCAGGACCCCGACATCATCCTGGTCGGCGAGGTGCGCGACGTCGAGACCGCGCAGATCGCGATCCAGTCGGCGCTCACCGGACACCTGGTCCTCTGCTCGATGCACGCCGCCGACTCGGTCGGCGCCATCCACCGCTTCATGGACATGGGGATCGAACCCTACCTGGTCGCCTCCGCCCTGATCGGGGTGGTGGCCCAGCGGCTGGTGCGGCTGGTCTGCGAGCGTTGCGCCACGACCGCCGCGGCGACCGCCGCCGAGAGCGGATTCTTCCGCGCGGTGACCGGTCACGAGCCGCCGGCGCGACTGCCCCAGGCGGTGGGCTGCCCTCGCTGCTCGGGCACCGGATTCCACGCGCGCGTGGGCGTGTTCGAATGCCTTCAGGTCGACGACCCGGTCCGGGAGCGGATCGTGGCGCGGGCGCACCACAGCGAGCTGGTCGAGGCAGCCGTCGAGAACGGGATGCACACTCTCCAGCAGGCCGGCTGCGACATCGCCGCCAGCGGACGCACCACCCTCGCCGAGGTCATGCGCACCGTGTACACGATCTGAGGCGTCGACGATGATCCAGAGCGCCCCGCCGCAGCCAAGCCGCAACCAGGTCTTCGACTACACCGCGGTCAACCTCGAGGGCAAGGTGGTCCGGGGGATGATGGAGGCTGCCGATCCCAACTCGGTCTGGAACGCCATCTCGGTGCGCGGCCTCCGGCCCACCGCGGTGAAGGCGCGCTCCCGGTGGCCGCTCAGCGAGTTCCTCGACCAGCTCACCAAGGTCCGCCTCCAGGAGGTTGCCGTCTTCTGCCGGCAGCTCTCCACGTTCGTGCGGGTGGGCATCCCGCTCACCACCGCCCTCGAGACGATCGCCGAGGGCGCGGCTAACAAGCGGATGAGGCGTGCCTGCGCCTCGATGGTGGGCGACCTGGAGCGCGGGGGGTTGCTGAGCGCCGCCCTCGCCCGTCATCCCAACGTCTTCCCGGCGGTGCTCGCCGACCTGATCCGGGCCTCCGAGATCACCGGTCACATCGACGAAACCCTGGTGCGGGCCGCCGACCACTTTGATCGCGAGTTGCAGACCAGGACCCGGATCCGGGGTGCGCTGATGTATCCGGCCATCGTCTTCTGCATGGCGCTGGCGGTGGCGACGGGACTAGTCGTCTTCGTCCTGCCCCAGTTCCGCGTCCTCTTCGAGCAGTACGGGGCCAAGCTGCCTCCCATCGCGAGCGCCCTGCTGAACTTCTCGGCTTTTGTCCAGGGCAATGGCATCTGGATCCTGATCGGGATCCTGGTCGCGATCCTCGGGATCGGCTGGTATGTGCGCACGGACGGGGGAAGGCTCCGCACCAATCAGCTCCTGCTCCGGCTGCCGGCGATCGGCGAGATGATGCGCGCAGCCAGCATCGAGCGCTTCTGCCGGGCCCTGAGCGACACCCTCTCCGCGGGAGTGCCGGTTGGGACCAGCTTCTCGGTGGTGGTGGAGAGCACCCGCAACCCGGTCTACCGCCGTGCGCTGCGCGAGGTCGGGGCCCAGGTGGCCATCGGCGAGAGCTTCTCGCGCTCCCTCCGCCAGACCGCGCTCTTCCCGCCCCTGGTGGTGCAGATGGTCAAGGTGGGCGAGGAGACCGGCACCCTCGACCAGCACCTGGCCGAGACCGCCCGGATGTACGACAGCGAGCTGGACAACCGGCTCAAGCGGCTGACCTCGATCGTGGAGCCGATCCTGATCATCGGTGTCGGGACCGTCGTCGGGCTGGTGGCCGTCTCGCTGATTCAGGCAATCTATGGCTTCGCATCGGCGTTCAAGGCCTGATGCGACGATGTCTGCTCCCCGCGGGCGCCGTACGGTCCGTACGTCGCGGCAGGCTCGCGGCGGCGAGGCGGGGCTGACCCTCATCGAGATGGTGGTCACAATCGCGATCATCGCGATCGCCGTGGTGGGCATTGCCTACGGGTTCTCGGCCATTGTCAGCAGCGCCGGCAATGCCCAGGTGCAGGCAACCCTCAACGGGGCGGCGGAATCTGTCAGCGAGTACCTGCAGTCGGACACGGACGTGCCCTACGTCGCCTGTGCCACCTCTTACAGGGCGTCCCCACCCCCTCAGTTTGCTAGCAACTACCCTCGGGTGATGGTGGACGGCTCGGCGTGGCCTGCGAGCTTCGCCGTGGACCTCTCCGACCCCGCTCCAGGACCGGGATACTCGAGTCTGGGGAATTGCTCGGCCGATTATGGCGTGCAGGAGATCACCATCACCGTGTCAGACGGAACGACCTCCGTTGAACGCACCGTGTGGAAGGGCGCTCAGACGTGACCCGTCAGGCTAAATACCGCACCCGAGAGCGGGGATTCACCCTCGTGGAGGTGCTCGTTTCGATGGCCCTGCTCGGCATCATCGGTGCAGCCCTGGGCATCGTCTTCAGCCTCGGGATGCGCACCATCCTGGCCCCGGGCGCGTCGCAGGACCGTTTGGTGGCCGCCTCGGATACGATCGCTTTCGAGCAGCCCTTCATCCAGGATGTGCAGCGCGCTTCGTGCATCCACTTCCCGGGCAACCCCCAGTACTCCGACGGCTGCGTCGGGGAGTCTGTGCCGTTCCAAGCTCAGCAGGCCCAGTGCAGCGGCCGCTCGACACTGCTCTGCCTCGAGTGGCCGGATCTCGTCTCCTCCGGACAGTGCGACATGGCCCTCTATGCACTCTCGACCAACCCGGTCTCGCGCATTGCGTGGGAGGGTTCGACGGAGACCTCCACCTCCTTCTCGGGCGTGACGGTCCAGATCCTCAGCACATCGGGTTCTCAGCCGGCGGGGCTGGATGTTCTGGTTACCAGTGATGGCCCTCTCCCGGCGAGCCCTCCAGCCACCGCCCTTGCCAACCCACCCAGCATCACTCTCGACCTGCAGACGCTGTCCGCCGCATGGCCGACCCTCCCGCCCTCGCCGTCCACCGTGAGCACCAGCCCGTGCTGACGCAGCGACGACGCCACCGCGCCCAGGAGGGGCAGGTTCTGATCATGGCCCTCGCCTTCATCGCCTTCTTTGGCCTGATCACTGCAGCCGTACTGCAGCTCGCCGATACCGTGGAGCTGCAGCAGTCGGTTGGTCAGTCCACCGCCAACGACAACGCCGGTGCCGAGGGCGGGATGTTCTTCGCCGCTGAAGCGGCCCTCCAACAGGGAAGCTGCGTGGCGCCCGGGACCACCGGTCCGATCGTCATGGCAGGCACGGGCGACACCGCATCGTTCACGACCAACGGCTGCAACCCGGGAACGACCGCCGATCTCCTCGCCGATCAGTGCGCGGTCTGCGTCCTTGGGCCGGCCGGCTTGACCCCGTCGCTCTCCGTCGACGGCACCCTGACTGTCCTCGGCCCAGTCGCGGTGGACGGCAGCGCCAGCAGCTCGGGACCCACCGTCTCCCAGGTGCAGCCCGGGGCGGAGGTTCGCCAAGGGTTCATCACCTGCTCGGCGACCTGCAGCGGCGAGTTCTCTCCGCCGGCCAGGCAGCTCACCGCCGGTCCGTCACCCACCGTCATCCCTCCGTCCCTCTCTCCCGAGAATTGCCGTCCCCTCGCATACACCACAGGTGGGGATCAGACGGTGCCGTCAGGTTGCTACACGTCGCTGACTCTCAACTGCTCGGCGACCTCTCCCCTCAGCGCATGCGAGTACTTCCTCGACGGACCCATCGTCATGGTGGGCCCGCTCACGATCGGCACCGGCTCCGGGCCCTTGACGACCGTGATCACCACCCCGGACAGTGCCGGCCTGCTCGGCTTCACCCAGGAGGGAAGTCTGCTCGTCAATTCCGACGGGGACGTGGCGTTGCAGGGGTCGTCGAGCTACCACGACGTCGCCCTCTACGTGGACCCGCTCGACACGTTCGATTCTCTTGACATCGTCAGGATCGCCGGGGGGAAGCTCTCGGTGGCCGGAACCGTGGATGCGCCGGGGGCGAGTGCGAACGTGTTCGGAGGATCCGACACGGACCAGCCGGGCACTCTCGACATCGGCCCCAATCAGGCCGACCCTGAGTCGGGCCGGCTCATCGTCGGCACTCTCACCATCGGGCAGTTCGGAGCGGTCACCGTCAACGCGGTACCACCAAGTCCAGGGTATTGCTGGGTCTACAGCGACAGCGTGAATGTCACCACCGACGGCCTTACTGACTCCGGGCAGGTGGTGGTCGCGAGCAACTGTTCAGGGGAGGCGGGGACACGGATCGTCAGCATCAACTACAGCTGATAACGAGGGTGGGGCCGGCTCGCGTCGGCCCCACCAAGAATGAAGACAACTCCAGAAAAGGGGAGGACACGATGACCGGCCTACACAATCAGGTGGTCCGCCGGCGCCGAAGCGCCGAGCGTGGATTCACGCTCATCGAGCTGCTTGTGGTGATCTCCATCCTCTCGGTGCTAGCGGCGATCGTCATCATCAACGTAACCGGGGTCCATACCACTGCCAACAAGGCGGCATGCGCCAGCAACGCCCAGACGGTCCAGACCGCGCTCAACCAGTACTATGACGACCACAACGACGCCTATCCGTCTGGTTGGACGAGCGGAGCCACCATCACGGACGTGAGTGTCCTCGCGCAGTACCTGTCGACGACTACGCTGACGGGGACGAACGAGGCTTGTGCCAGCTTCTCCCTCTCCACGAACGGGGGGAGCGCCAGCATCATCGTCACCGGCAATCCCAATCCCTGACGTCTGAGGGGATGCACGGCGCGGGAGCCGGCTGCTTGCAGCGAGCGGCCGGCTCTCTCGGTTGTGCGCCGAGCCCTGTCGGCCCGCCTGTCACGCGGCGTGACCGCGCCGGCTAGCGCCCGGCGGCGACCGTAGGCAGCGGCGCGACCGGGAAGCCGGAGGGCTCGGGGCGGCGGATCTCCTTCGGGAAGAGGGACACCGCGGCGGCGTCCTCCCACTCCACCAGGCCCTCGTCGATCAGCTCGTTGAGGGAGAGCTCGAGGGTCTGCATCCCCTCCTCCCGGCTGGTGGCGATGATGTTGCGGAGCTGAGCCGACCGGTTCTCCCGGATCAGGTTCTTGACCGCGCCGTTGGCGACCAGCACCTCGAAGGCGGCGACCCGGCCCCCCTCCTTCATCGGCAGCAACTGCTGGTAGATGACCGCCTGCAGGGAGGCGGCGAGCTGGACCCGGATCTGCTGCTGCTGATCACCCGGAAAGACGTCGACGATCCGGTTGATCGCCTGGGTGGTGTCGTTGGTGTGGAGGGTGGCGAAGACCAGATGCCCGGTCTCGGCGATGGCCAGGGCGATCCGGATCGAACTCCAGGTCGCGCATCTCGCCGACCAGGAGCACGTTCGGGTTCTGGCGGAGGCAGCCGCGCAGCGCCTCGGCGAAGCTCGGGGTGTCCAGTCCCAGCTCCCGCTGCTCCACCACCGAGCGGCGGTTGAAGTGCACGTACTCGATCGGGTCCTCGATGGTGATGATGTGGAGGGCGCGCGACCGGTTGATCCAGTCGAGCATCGAGGCCTGGGTGGTCGACTTGCCCGCACCGGTGGGCCCGGTCATCAGGATCAGGCCGCGGGGCAGCTCGACCAGGCGCTCCGTGATCGCGGGCAGGCGCAGCTCGCTGAAGCTGGGAATCTGGCTGGGGATGGCGCGGAGGGCCACCGCCACCGTCCCACGCTGATGGAAGGCGTTGCCACGGACCCGGCCCCGGTCGGTCCACTGGAACGAGAAGTCGACCGACCCCTCCTCCTGGAGGGCGCGCCGGTGATCGGCTCCCAGGAGCTGCTCGATCAGCTTGCGGGCCTGCTCGTCGGTGAGGGCCCGGGATGCCGCGGCCACCAGCTGGCCGTCGAGGCGCAGCGAGGGAGGGGCGCCGGCACTGAGGATCAGGTCCGAGGCCCCCTGGTCGAAGAGCGCGTCGAGCAAAGGCTCGATGCGCAGGTCGATCGCATCCAGCATGTACCTGCCAGTATATGCGGCCAACCACTTATCCACAGGGTGCCGCGTCCGCGGCGTGGACAAAACGTGATCGATCCTCGACTCGGGCGCTGTGGGGGTTGACAGAGCTTTTGACGAGATTGCCGTGAATGCGGGACTCGCCACCGTCCTGGTGGTGTTCGGCGCCCTCACCGGAGCGGTGATCGGCTCGTTCGCCGGCGTGGTACTCGACGGGGCTGGCGCGGGGCCCTGCGGGGCCGCTCCCGCTGCGAACTCCTGCCGCCGGCAGCTGCGCTGGTACGAGCTGGTGCCGCTGGCCAGCTACGCGCTCCAGGGGGGGAGGTGCCGCAGCTGCCGCTCGCCCATCGGAGGCTCGGCCCTGATGGCGGAGCTCGTCGGGGCGGTGGTGGGGGCCGCCGTCGTGGTCGGGCTGCTGACCGCCCTCGGGTGAGTGGCCTCGGGATCAGGTCCGGCCGGTCAGGTCCCTGATCGCGGCCACCGCGAGCGAGTCCACCCGCTCGTTGCCGGGGTTGCCGGCGTGCCCGCGCACGTGCTCGAATGCGACCCGCGCGTCGACCAGCGGATCGATCCCGGGGAAGAGGTCGAGGTTGGCGTGCCGCTTCCAGCGCCGGGTGAGCCAGTTGATGACCCCCAGGCTGTCGGTGCGGACCACGATCCGCCAGGCCGGGTCGGTGCCGATCCGCCGGCGGATGGCCCGGAGCGCCTCGCGGACCGCCTTGAGCTCCTCTCGGTTGTTGGTGGTCGCGGGCTCGGCGCCGGCCGCCTCCTCCACCCCGCCGTCGGGCCACTCCAGCCGGAACGCCCACGCCCCCGGGCCCGGGTTGCCCGAGCAGGCCCCGTCGGTGTAGGCGATGACTGTCCCCGAACCGCCGGAACGCCCCGCGGGCAGGGGCAACGTGCTCAGCGGACCACCACCCGGTCGCAGTTGCTGCACTGGACCAGCCCGTCGCCGGCACGCACCTGGTTGGCCTCCCGGATCCCGAGCGGGAGGTGGCAGCCCCCGCAGCTGTCCCCCTCGAGCCGGACCACGGCCGGCCGGCGCCGCGGGGCGACCCGCTCGTAGAGGCGCAGGTCGGCGGGGCCGGCCGCGGTCGCCGCGTCCGCGCGGAGCGCGAGGACCTCGTCGAGCTGGCGCCGCGCCTGCGCCAGCCGCTCCCGGCGGGGCGCCTCCTGGGCGCCGCGCTCCGCCTCCCGAGCCGCGACCGCCGCCCGCGCGCCGGCCAGGGTGGCCTCGGCGGCCTCGGTGGTCTCCATCCACTCCAGCAGGCGACCCTCGAGCTCGTCGAGGTGGGGCCGCAGCGCCGCCAGGTCGTGCTGCAGGCCGAGCAGGTCCTGCGGGTTGCGCACCGAGCCGTCGTAGAGATGCCGGTCCAGGGTCCGCGCCCGCTGACGGACCCCGGTCAGCTCCCGCTCCACCGCGCGGCTCCTCTCCTCGGCCGACTGGCGCTCCCGCTCGGCGGCCTCGGCGGCCGCCCGGAGGCTCTCCAGCTCGGGATCGCCGGCCAGTACCGCCTCGAGTTCCGCCACCTCGGTGCGAAGCTGGGCGACCCGGTCGTCGAGCTCCTGGAGGTGGAGGAGCAGGCGCCCTCGGGACTCGGCGCGCGGGGTGGGGGCATCCGAGGAGGTCATGCCGCCGCCTCGCCGGAGACCCGGACCAGGGTCTCCAACCGGGCCTGGGCGGCGCCGCTGTCGATCGCCCTGGCCGCCTCCTCCATCCCCGCCGCGATGGTGGTCGCACGCTCGGCCGCGTAGAGGGCGGCCCCGGCGTTGAGCACCACGCAGTCGCGAATCGGCCCGCGCTCTCCGGCCAGGACCGCGCGCATCATCCGGGCGTTGGCGGCGGCGTCGCCACCGGCGAGGGCGGCCAGCGGCGCCGCGTCGAGGCCGAGCTCAGCGGGGTCGATGTCGACCTCCTCAATGGCTCCCTCGGCCACCACGTACGCGTGCGAGGGGGCGTGGAGCACCAGCTCGTCGGTCCCGCCGGCCCCGGAGAAGACCACGGCGCGGCGGTGCCCGAGACGGCTGAGCACCCCCGCCATCTTGGCCGCCAGCGCGTCGGAGGGCGTGCCGATGAGCTGATGGCGGACCCGCGCCGGGTTCGCCAGCGGCCCGATGACGTTGAAGACGGTCCGGATGCCCAGCTCCTGGCGCACCGGCCCGACGTGGCGCATGGCCGGGTGGTAGACGGGGGCGAGCATGAACCCGATCCCGGCCGTCTCGATGCAGCGGAGCACCCCCTGGGGCGGGAGGGCGATGCTCACCCCCAGGGCCTCCAGCACGTCGGCGCTGCCGCAGCGCGACGAGGCGGCCCGGTTGCCGTGCTTGGCGACCGGGCAGCCGGCTCCCGCCACCACCAGCGCCGCGGCCGTCGAGATGTTGAAGGTGCCGGCGCGGTCTCCGCCGGTCCCGCAGGTGTCGACGGCGGGGGTGCGGAGCGGGACCGCGACGGCGTGGTCCCGCATCGACTCCACCATGCCGGTCAGCTCCTCGACGGTCTCGCCCTTGACCCGCAGCGCGGCGAGCAGGGCTCCCATCTGGGCCGGAGTGGCGACTCCCTCGAACATCTCGTCCATCACCGCCCGGGCCGTCGCGGCGTCGAGATCGTGCCCATCGACGACGCGATTCAGAGCGCTCACCAACGCCTCGGTCATGGCAGGCGCACGGTAGCATCCCGACTACACTCGGCATCATGGCCGCCCGCACCGACGATCCGCTCGACCCCGAGGTGGTCGGGCCGTGGCGGGTCGGTTCCGGGCGCAGGGGGGTGCTGCTGCTGCACGGTTTCGCGGGGACCGCGCCCGAGCTGCGCCGCCTCGGGGATGCGCTGGCGAGCGCGGGGTGGCGCTGTCACGGCCCGCTGCTGACCGGTCATGGGACCACGCCGGAGGAGCTCGACCGGACCGTCTGGCAGGACTGGGCGGCCTCGGCGGAGGAGGCTCTCACCGCCCTGCGCGCCGAGTGCGACGAGGTGGCGATCGCCGGTCAGTCCGGCGGAGGCAGCCTCGCGCTCCACCTCGCCGCCAGCCACCCGGAGGTCATCGCGGTGGCCTGCCTCGCCACCCCGGTCTGGCTCGGCGGCTGGAAGCAGCGGCTGCTGCCGGTGGGCAAGCACGTGGTGCGCTGGGACCGGCCCAGCGGCGACGTCGACCTCTACCGGCTCGAGGGCATCGAGGAGCTCTGGTCCTACGGCCGGCGCTCGACCAGCTCGATCCACGAGTTCGTGCGCATGCTCGCCCACGTGCGCGACGAGCTGGTCTCGGTGCGGGCCCCGGTGCTGATCTGCCACGGCGAGCGGGACCGCGTCATCGACCCCGCCAACGCGATCGAGATCGAGCGACGGCTGCTCTGCAGCGCCGCCGTGGAGCGGCGGATGCTGCCCCGCAGCGGGCACGGGATCTCGGTCGACGTCGACCGCGACGACGTCAACCGCCTGGTTTTGGACTGGTTTGACCGCTTCTCGACGGGCGGGCGCCGCGGGAGGCCGCCGGAGACCGGCGGGCCGCCGGTGGCCCGGCCCTCCGCACCGGAGGCTCAGGCCCCGGCGTCGGTCGGCTCGCCCCCGAGGGCCTGACGGAGCATCTCGGCGGTGTCGGGATCGAGGACGAAGTTGTCGGGCTGGCCACCGTCGGGGAGCGGGCGCTTGCGGGCGGGCAGCGCGGGCCGCGAGCGGCTGTCATCGTCCTGGGCCTCCCCCCGGACCTGCGCTCCACAGGCCCGGCAGCGCAGCACCCGCGCCGAGCGATGGCCCCCCAGGTACTCGCGATGGGAGAAGCGGAGCTCGCCACCGCAGAGCGGGCAGACCGGCTGTACGCGGCCCGTCACCGATCGTGGCAGCCGCGTGCCGGATGACACTTCCGCCGTCCCATGACCCACACCTCGTCTCGATCCGTCACAGCCCGTGGCACCGCCTTGGCGGCCCTTCACCGACCTTCACCAAGCCTCGCATCGCACGTGACCCTGAACCGGCCCGGGCTCGCGTACGTTGCTCCTGTAGCCGGCCGCCACGCCGCTGGAAGCATACGAGGAGACCACGAGGATGACCGCGAGGAGGCCCGACCAGGTGGCGGCGGACGCCGCCGAGGACGAGGCCGTCCTCCGTTACCTCCGCCAGCGGCAGCTGGCCGGCCTGCTGGGCGAGGCGATCGCCCACGCCGAGGCGCTCTGGCGGCTGGAGAGCGCCCTCCGGGAGCGGGTGCCGGATCGCTGAGTCCGCGCCGCAGGGTGCGCCGATGACCGGTGACCTCACCGAGCGGCTGCGCCGGGCGTTCGACCCTCCGGCGCCGGGAGGCCCGCCGCCGCCCGGCAAGCGCGAGGCGGCGGTCCTGATGCTCTTCGACCCGGCGCGGGCGGGGCTGCCGCTCCTCTTCCTGCGGAGATCGGAGCACCTCCGGCTCCACGCGGGGCAGATCGCGCTTCCCGGCGGCTCGCGCGAGCGCGAGGACGTGGACGCCGTCGCCACCGCGCTGCGCGAGGCCGGTGAGGAGGTCGGGCTCGACCGCGACGACGTCGAGATCATCGGGGCGCTGCCGCCCCGGCTCACCAACCGCTCCGACCTCTGGCTGACGCCCGTCGCCGGGCTGCAGCGGCGTCCGTTCACCGTCCGCGGCGACGGCCACGAGGTCGCCGAATGGTTCTGGCTGCCGCTGGAGGGCCTGATGACAGCCGCCCACCGCGTCGAGGAGTGGGCACGGGAGGGGAGCGAGCCCCGCTCGGTCCACTTCTACGACCTGGAGGGCAGGACCGTCTGGGGGGTGACCGGCGCCATCGTTCACGATCTGCTGGAGCGCCTCGGCACCGGCTGACCGGACGCCCGGGCGCGCCGCCCCGGGCGTCGAGGCTCCGGCCCGCTCAGCCGCCCCGGGCGTTGAGGCGCCGGTTCACTCAGCCGCCCCGGGCGTTGAGACTCCGGTGCGCTCAGCGGGAGGCCGGGTGCAGCGCGAACGGGTTGCCCCGCATCTCCTCGCCGATGGTGGTGGCCGGCCCGTGGCCCGGGTGCACCTGGGTCTCGGGGGGGAGCGCGTAGAGGCGGTCCTGGATCGAGAAGAGGAGGGTCTCCCAGGACCCCCCGGGGAGGTCGGTGCGGCCCACGCTCCGGCGGAAGAGCGTGTCCCCGGCGAGCAGGTCGGGGCCGACCAGGAAGCAGACCGAGCCGGGGGTGTGGCCGGGAGTGTGGAGCACCGCCACCTCCAGGCCCTGCCAGGCGATCACCTGGCCGTCGGCGAGATCGTCCTCGCAGACCACCTCGGGGAGGTCGGCCGGGATCGCCGGGAAGGTGACCGCCAGCTCCAGCAGCCAGCGGTCGGCGGGGTGGATGGCGGCCGGGCAGCCGAGCGCCTGCTTCACGGCCGGGACCCCGGCCAGGTGGTCGGGATGACCGTGGGTGAGCAGGATCCGATCGCAGGCGAAGCCCTCTCCCTCCAGCAGGCGGAGCACCGCCGCCGCCTGGAGCCCGGGGTCCACGACCAGGCACCGATCGGTGTCCCGGCGCCGCAGGACGTAGCAGTTCTGGTCGTAGAGGGGATCGGTGAAGAGGTGGAGCTGGACGAGGTCGCGCAGCATCCGGATCAGGCGCGCGTCGTCGGCGGGACCATCTCGGGGCGAGAGGATATCGAATCGATCAGCTCGACCAGGGTGCGAACCGCGGCGGACGGCGCGAGCCCGCCTACTCGGCGTCCTCGAACGCCTCCACGCACTCGACGCCCAGGTCCCCGGCGAAGGCCTCGTGGTCGGTGCCGGCGGGGATGCGGACCCCCGCCCCGGCCTCCATCCAGACGCCATTGAAGCTGATCCGTCCCCGGGTCACGAAGAGGTGCTTGGTCCGCTGATGGCGGTGCTCCGGGAACCAGGTCCGCGGACCCACCGCCCAGGCGTTGCCCTGCAGCCCGTGGGCGGCGAAGTAGGCCTCGGGCTCCTGGCCCGCGGGGATCGCCGTGATGCCGGGCTCAGCCATCCCGCCCCCCTCAGCCATCGAGGGCGTCGATCTTGGCGGCCAGCACGAAGTCGTTGCGGCTGAGGCCGCCGATGGCGTGGGTGGTCAATTCAACCTCCAGGTAGCCCCAACCCACCCTGAGGTCGGGGTGGTGCCCCTCGGCCTCCGCCAGGCGGGCCACATCGGTGGCGCGGCCGAAGGCGTGGACGAAGTCGGGGAAGCGGAACCGCCGGCGCAGCCGCGTGGATCCCTCCACGCGCCAGTCGGGCCCCAGCTCGGCGCGGAGGCGCTCCAGCTCCTCGCCCTCGACCCGGGGGGTGCCGGCGGTGCAGGCGGCGCAGTGCTCGTCCAGCAGTGGCGTCATGCTCGTCCTCCTGGTTGGCGCGGGGTCGGGCCCAGGGTCGCCGGCGGGCGCGAGCGCCGCAGCGACCAGGCCGGCTGGCGGGAGACGAACTCGTAGAGCGCGGCCGGGCGTCCCGGGCCCCCTTTGGCGAGCTGCCCGATGGCCTGCACCAGACCGCTCCGCTCCAGCTCGCGCCGGAAGTTGCTGGGCTCATAGCGAACCCCGCTGATGGCCTCGAACACCCGCCGGGCCTGGGGCATGGTGAAGCGCTCGGGGAGCAGCCCCACGCTGATGTTCGACCACCAGAGCTTCCCCCGGAGCCGGGCGACCCCGTCGGCGATGATCCCGGGGTGGTCGAGCACCAGGGCGGGGAGGTCGTCGACCGGCCACCAGCGGGCCTCCCCCTCATCGGCGCGCAGCACCGCGGCGTCGATGAGGGCGAGGTAGGCGACGGTGGGGATCCAGCCGCGGGGATCGCGATGGGGGTCGCCGTAGGTCTGGAGCTGCTCCAGGTAGACGGCGCCCACCCCGGTCTTCTCGGTGAGCTTGCGCTGGGCAGTCTCCTCCGGGTGCTCGTCGCGGCTCATGAAGCCACCCGGGAGCGCCCACGCCCCCGGATCGGGGGGCTCGTCGCGGCGCACCAGCAGGACGTGGAGACGCCCCGCCAGGGGGGCCAGGACCACCGGCACCGCGGTCATCCCCGCCGGCGCGTCGAACTCGGCCGAGTTGCGAGCGGTGAGAGGCATCACCCCGACGCTAGCACTCCGCTCCGGGGCCCGCCGCCGGGGCCTGCCGCCGCTCCGCTACGGGCGGTTGCGGTGGGATCCGGCCGGCCAGGCGAGCGCCGAGCCGGAGCGGCTGCCCTCGGCGCGCGGCGCCGCCGCGCGCTCGGGACGCATCACGGCGATCTGGCCCCGGGGCGCGGCGGCATCCGCTCCTCCCTGCCCGTCCTGGCGGGTGACGTAGCCCACCGGCTGAGGGGTCTTGGGGATGTCCAGCCCCGGTGCCGCGTAGCCGGCGAAGGTGCCGCCGCTCTGGCGGCGCCCGGTGAGGTTGCGCCGCTTGGAGGGGAGCACGAAGGCCCAGCGGACCTGGTTGAGCAGGAGCAGGCTGGTGGCCCCGACCGCCGTCACCAGCGGGAGGGCCGCGAACTCGGCGCCGAAGGCCACCGCGATGGTGGTCAGCACGATCGCGCAGGACTCGATGAGGAGCACGCCGAACCGCGCCCGGCGCACCCGGTCGGCGAGCCGGTAGACGAGGTAGAGCTCGACCGCGGAGACGGCCGCGACCACCAGCAGGACGGTGCCCCGGTTGATGCCGTTGAGGGGCAGGATCGCCGCATGCGTGGTATCGAGGCGAAACACCAGGGTGGGGAGCTGGAGGGGCAGCATGCTGACCCCGAGGAGCACGCTGAGGATGCGCACCACGAGCAGGGTCTGGCAGGTGCCGAGCGCCGCATCGACGCGGCGCTCGATGGCAGCCGCGTGCCGGTAGCCTCCCCCAGCGGCCGACGCCTCGCCGAATTGCAGACCGGGCACGTAGGTCATTCGAACCTGACGTTAGCGACCCGCCCGTCACCCACTGTTGCGGCGACGTAACAGCCCGGACACAGCGCACCGATCCTGCCGCAGCTCTCAACCATATCGTCACCGGCCGGCCGGCTCCGGCTCGCCGGGTGGCGGTGGCCGATCGTGCCGAACCGGCCTGAAGACTGGCATGATCGCTTTCCGCGGACGCCACCGAGGGGATGACGTGGATCCTTCCGATACCGCCTCCGGGTCTGAGGAGACCGAGGCGCGCCGATACCTGCACCGGTTCCTCCGGGGTCTGAGCGAGCTCGACGCCGCGCTCGGACGCTGGCGGCCCGACTACGGGCGCCTCCCGGCGGCCCCGGCGCCCGACCAGCATCCCCCGAGCCGGGCCGAGGTCGTCGAGGCCCACCGCCTCTACGCGGACGGTCTGCGATTCTTCGCGGACCATCCGCGCGCCGTCCGCCGCCTGGAGCGCTCGGTGGCGGACGACGTGGCCGCCGCCCTCGCCGACGCCCGCGGCCGCTTCGGTGCCCCGGCCGCGCCCCTCGACCGGCTGATCTCGGTGGGGGGTGGGGCCGCCCCGGCGCCGCCGGGGCTGGGACCCCCACCGCCACCTCCGCCTCCGCTCGCGGGCGCAGCCGCGCCCATGACCACCGCCGGCCCGCGGGTCGCCCCCAGCCCGTGGGACGCCGAGCGCTCGGCGGCCGCCGGAGCGGCCGACGGGAAGCCGAACGGCCGCCAGGCCGGTCCAGCGGTCAGGGGCAGGGACCGCCCCAACGGCGACGCGGAGCCACGTCCGATCCGCCGCGGCTTCGCGATCGCGATGAGCCTCGGCGCGCTCGTGGTCATCGCGGTGGTGATCGCCGCCGTGGTCTTCGGCGCCCACACCCTGCTCGGTCAGGGCCCCACCGCCGGGCCCGGAAGCGCGCCCCCGACCCAGGCCACCCTGCCCGCGTCCGACCTGCCCTCGGGGTCCCAGCTGGCGGTGGTCGCCCCCGCCGAGGCCTGCGCGGCGATCCCCTCCGGTCAGGTCCCCTCGGGGCTGGCCCCGACGGGGACGAGCAGCGGGATCGGCGTCGACCCCGGGGTCGGCTACTCCAACCCCTACATCGCGGTGCAGCTCGCGGGGCCGGTGCAGAGCGGGAGCCCCGCCTTCAGCCTCATCGCGGCGATCCTTCCCTTCGGCTCGACGCCCCACCCCAGCGCGGCCGTCTCACCCAAGGCCACCCCGGTCGACGGCGCCGGCACCCTGCAGGTCATCGGCTACTGGGACGGCAGCCAGTGGCACGGCGCGCTCCGGGTCTGGTCGGGGGCGGCGTGGTCACTCTCCGTCGACGAGAGCTCGGGGGTCGACGTGGTCGCCAGCGGGTCCACCGTCACCCTCTACTCGCAGTCGGTGCCCGCCGGCTCCAAATACGGGATCATCGTTGCCACCTCGAGCGGCTGCTCCGATCTGGGGATGAGCTCGGCGCTGGTCCCCGAGGAGAGCTACGGCAGCCAGCCCAGCCCGGGCTGAGTCAGCCCTGGGGATCCGGTCGTGCCTGGGGAGCCCAGGCCCAGACGCCCGCGGCATCCTGGAAGATCTCGAGCTCCTCGGCGGGGCGGGCGCCGCTGAAGAGGAAGCCCTGGCCCCCATGGCAGCCGAGGTCGCGCAGGATGGCCGCCTGGGCCGCGGTCTCGACACCCTTGCCGACGCAGAGCCAGCCTGCGGCGCGCACCTGGGCCGCGATCCCGGCCAGACGCGCCCGGCGCTCGGGGTCGGTCTCGATGCCGTCGAGCAGCCCCATCCGGAGCTTGACCATCCGGAGGGGCAGCTGGCGCATCTCGGCGGTCAGCTCGCCGTCGTAGTCGTCGGCGACCAGGGTGAGGCCGAGTGAGGCCAGGTCGCGGAGGATGCTCCGGGCGGAGAGGGGGTCGCGCTCGATCAGCTTGAGCGGCACCTCGAGGATCAGCCGGCCTGGCGGCAGTCCGACCTCGGAGAGGATGCGGCCGACGCTCGCCACCAGCGTGGGCAGGAGGTACTCCTGCTGGGAGAGGTTGACCGAGAGCGCGGGAGGCGTCGACCCGGTCGAGGCCCAGCGCAACGCCTCGGTGGCCGCCTCATGGAGGATGGTCTGGCCGATCCGCGTCATCAGGCCGCTGCGCTGGGCCGCCTCCACGAAGCTGGCGGCATCGAAGAGGCCGACCTGGGGCCGCTGCCACCGCATCAGGGCCTCGAAGGAGGTGAGACCGCGGGTCTGCAGCTCCACGACCGGCTGGTAGAAGACCCGGAACTCGTGCTCGTCGATGGCGTGGCGGAGCGCGATCTCGGTCTGGCGCTGGGCGGTGACGCGCGCCTGCAGCGCGGTGTCGGCCAGCTCGTAGGCGGCGCGACCCCGGTTGCGGAGCCGGCCCAGGGCTCCGCGCGCCTGCTCCAGCACAGCGCCCGCGGAGGGTCCGCTCGCGACCGTCGGCCGGATGCCGATGGCGATGCCGACCGCGATGGTGACCGGAACACTCTCCTCGGTCACCAGGAGCGGCTCGCGGCAGGCCCGGAGCAGCCGGTCGGCGAGCGCGGCGATCGCCAGCTCGTCGCCGTCGTTGCGGGCGATCACCAGGCTGCGGTCGGCCGTCCGGGCCATGGTGTCGCTGGGCCGGAGCAGCGGACGCAGCCGGATCGCGAGCGAGAGGAGCAGGGCGTCCGTGTCACCGTGGGCGTAGCGGCCGGCCAGGGCCTCGAGGTTGTTCACCGCGACCACCAGCAGGGCGAGCGGCCACTGCCCCTCCAGGGCCGCGAGGAGGTCGGCGTCGGAGCTGGCCCCGATGGCGTCGCCGACGGCGCGAGCCCGGGCCCGCCGCTCAGCGGCCGCGAGCACGGCCTCCCCCACCACCCTCCAATCCTGGGCGAGGTTGATGAGGCCATCGGCGCCGGCGTGGCCGGCCACCTCGTGGCGGGATTCTCCCGCCTGGTCGTCGAGCACGATGAGCGCGGTGTCCGGGCATGCCCTGCGAACCACGGCGACGGCCTCGTGAAGGGTGACCAGCGAGAGCCCGCCCCGGCAGAGGACCACCGCCCGGGTCCGCCCTCCGGCGGTCAGCTCGGCCAGCTCCTCAGCCCCGGTCACCTCGCGCACTCGAAGCAGGGTGCCCGCGGTGAGGCGCTGCCGCACCGGTGCCGAGGCCGGGTCGTCATCGCGGACGACGATGACCTCGTCGTCGACCGGCGCGACCTCGTCGATGTTGGCCTGAGCGAGTTTGCCGATCAACCCGCTCCCGTGACCCCGGGATGGTGCCTTCCAGGTCATGCTCATCCGTCCATCCGTCAGAAGCCGGCGAGGTCCCGCGACGCCGGTCGGGCGCGGGTTTTGGGCAGCCCGCGCTCCACGGCGCGACAGCCCATGGTGGGCACTGCCGGCTCGGGGGAGGGGCGCCGTCGACAGGGAGTGACATCGCCCGTGCGGCCTCGTCACATTTGCGTTGCATCGAGCGCACTCCCGCGGCGCCGACCTCCGCCGGCGCGGGTCACCCTGCTCGACGACCCGAGCGGTTGCCGACGTTCGACCCTGGCCGATATGCCCCGACCCGCGAGAGGATGGGGTGCGGACGACCCCCGATGGTCGTGCTCCGCATTGAGCCGCCCGCGCCCAGGCGCTCCGAGGTGTGATCGTGGCCCGACCCTCCAAGCAACGCCGGCAGGAGCTCTCCGCGGGAGGCGGCGGCTCCACCGGGCGCACCGGCCCACCGTCGCGGAGCGGCGCCGCGCCGCGCCGTGGCGCCCCGCCGCGCAGCGGGTCCACCCCGCCACGCCCCGGTTCCGCGGCCCGGCCGGGGACGGCGCCGGCCCGATCCCGCGCCAGGGTCGTCGTCCCGGGCCGCCCCTGGTGGCAGAGCCCGTGGGCATGGGGGAGCGGCATCAGCGCCGTGGTGGTGGCCGTCATCGTGATCTTCATCGTGGTGGCGGCTTCCGGGCCGCCGGCCAGCCCGGATGCGCTGGCCCCGGCGACGGTGGTCGACCCGGTGACCCAGGTCAGCCCCTCCACGCTCGCCGCGGTGGGCGCGGGCGGGCTCTCCAACCCCCTGATCAAGCTGCCCAGCTCGACCAGGGCGCTGACCGGGGCCGGCGGCAAGCCCCTGGTGATGATGTTCGGGGAGGACTCCTGCCCGTACTGCGCATTCGAGCGCTGGGGCGTCGTGGTCGCGCTCAGCCGGTTCGGGACCTTCAGCGATCTGCATGTCACCAGCTCATCCAGCAGCGACTACTTCCCCAACACCGAGACCTTCTCCTTCTACGGCTCCACCTACACCAGCGCCTACGTCGACTTCCAGGGGATCGAGGTCGCCGACCGTGACGGCAAACCGCTGCAGACGCCGACCGCGTCGCAGGAGAAGCTGCTCACCAGCTATGACGCGGCCCCCTACGTCACGCAATCCGGCAATCCGCTGCCCTTCATCGACCTCGGCGGCCGCTACCTGGCGAGCGGCGATCCGCCCCTCGACTACACGGTGGACGGGCAGTCGGTCACGGTTGCCCCCGAGCTCCTCGAGGGGCTCACGGCCCTGCAGATCGCGGAGTCCCTCGGCGACACCTCCAACTACCAATCCAAGGCGATCCTCGGCGACGCCAACTACCTGACCGCCGCCCTCTGCGAGCTCACCGGCAACCAGCCCGGCTCGGTCTGCGGCAGCTCCACGATCACCGGGCTGGAGAGCAAGCTCGGCTGACCGGCACGACCAGGCGGCGGCCACCGTCCCCGGCGGCGCACGCTCCTCGGCGGGTACGCTGAGGGGGCAAGCCCGCGATGCGAGGAACGGCCATGACTGAGAACTCCAGCCCCGCGACCCTGAGCGATGCCGAGTGGAGGGCGCGGCTCTCTCCTGAGCGGTACGCGATCCTTCGCCAGAAGGCGACGGAGCCGGCGTTCACGGGGGCCTACGTGCAGAACCACGAGACCGGCGCCTACCACTGCGCCGGCTGCGGCGCCCAGCTCTTCCGCTCCGACACCAAGTTCGACTCCGGGTCGGGCTGGCCCAGCTTCACCGAGCCGGCCGACCTCGAGGCGGTCGATTTCCACGTGGACAGGAGCCACGGGATGAGCCGCACCGAGGTGGTCTGCCGCGCCTGCGGGGGCCACCTGGGCCACGTCTTCGACGACGGCCCCGGTCCCGGCGGCAAGCGCTACTGCATCAACTCCGCCGCGCTCGAGATGATCCCCGAGAAGTGATGGACGTCCCGGCCCGCCGACCGGGATCGCGAGGCGGCGCCGCGCCCGAGAAGGCCGCCCCCGGACCGCGAGGGCCGCTGGTCCGGCCCGTCCGGCCCGAGGAATGCGAGGAGGCCGGCAGGGCCACCCGTGCCGGCTTCGTCGCCCTCTTCGGCGAGGAGGAGGGGGAGTACCTCGAGATGATCGCGGACGTCGCCGGGCGCTGCGATCGCACCACGGTGCTCGTGGCGGTCGCCGACGGGGGTCGCGTCCTCGGCTCGGTCACCGTGGAGCTGACCGCCAAGGTCGACCCCGCCCGCGAGCTGCTGCCGGGCGAGGCCCATCTCCGGATGCTCGGCGTCGCCCCGGAGGCGCAGGGGCGTGGGGTGGGACGCGCCCTGGTCGAGGCCGCGGCCGCGGTGGCGCGCTCGGCCGGCAAGTCCCGGCTGACCCTCGGCACCCGGTCGGAGATGGCGGCGGCGCGCCACCTCTACGACCGCATGGGCTTCCGGGCCGGGCCTCCGGCGGAGTGGGCCCCGGGGCGCAGCTACCTCGCCTACGAGCTGGACCTGGGGGCGGGGCCCGCCTCCGCCTGAGCCGCGCGCAGCGTTCGGGATCGCCCGCCGGCGACCCGTGTGACGGTGCGGTCACCGGCTGTCCCCGAGTTCGCCGAGCCCTTGCGGGGAGGATGACGGTCGTTTGACATCTGGTGCGTTTGGTTCGTGATGCTCCTGCCGGAGCCGATACTGGTGACGGCGAGAACGCGGTCCTCGCGGGCGAGACGCCGCCGGGAGTGGGCCTGCAGGCACGCAGGGTGGGCACGGGTCGGACCGCGGCATCGGGTCGGGGATGACCGATGCGACCCGCGCCACGCTCGCGGTCAGCGGACCGGCTGCGCCGATCCCCCCGCCCCGGCGCGCAGCCAGGCGGCCAGGCCGACCAGGCCCACCAGCGCGGCGGCGCCCACGACCAGCCCCGGCACCGATCCGGGCACCGCCGCCGCCAGCGCCAGCGCGCCCCCGCCGGCGAGCGCACCGGCGCCGGCGGTGAGGAGCAGGCGGGCCCACCGCCGGCGCTCCACCGAGGGGTGGGTGGCGTGCGGCCCGCGCCATTCGCAGGCGGAGTGGGAGAGCTCCGCGATCAGCACCAGGAGCAGTCCGACCAGCGGCGCGAGGACGTCGACCTGCGCCCCGCGCCCGACCAGGCCGGCGGCGTAGGCGGCGGCGAGGAGGCCAACGCCCCACCCGACCGGGGCGCTGCGCCCCGCCGCCACCGCCCCGACGATCACCAGCAGGCCGGCGATGCCCGCCCCGGCGGCGGCGCCATCGAGAGCAGGGACCGTCGCGGCCGCGACCGCGCGCAGCAGGATCGCGGCGACCAGCACCGCGGAGAGCGCGACCGCCAGCAGGGCGGGGATCAGCGGGCGCGCAGCCGGGCGCGACGGCGCCACGCTTCCACCTCCGCGACCACCGGTTCCAGGGGCTCCCCCTCCGCCCACGGCGCGATCCCCACACCGGCCTCGAGCAGCCGCGCGCGCACCGTCTCACGTTCGAGCCGCCACATCCGCCGGGCCAGCGCCGCCGCCGGGGACCGCGGGACGGCGAGGTGGGACTTCGACCGGAAGCTCGACCACGGCCACATCGAGGCCCCGCCCACTCAGGTCGAGCAGCGCGATCAGAAAGCGGCGGTCGAGCAGGGGGGTGAGCCCGACGATCAGAGCGTGCGGCGGCAGCAGGCGGATCGGGATCACCTCGATGCCCTTCCAGGCGTAGCTGAAGACCACCTCGGTGTCGAGGAGGGCATCGATCAACCGGTATGCATGGCGCATGCCGCCCCCCACCTCGAGCCAGCGGAGCGTGCCGCCGAAGTCGATGACCCCCACCCGGTCGCGCTCGCGGAGCCAGGCGGAGGCGAGCGACGAGGCTCCCCGGACCATCTGCTCCAGGGTGCTCTCCTCGTCGGGCCCGGCCCGGGTGAAGGTGTCGAGCAGCAGCACCACGTCGACGTTCCGCTCGGGATGACGCTCGTTGACCCAGAGGCCATCGCGGCGGGCCGAGGCTCGCCAGTTGACGCTCCGGAGCTGATCCCCGGGGGCGTGGGGGCGGATGTCGGCGAACTCGACCCCCTCCCCCTTGCGAGCCGCGACCCGGTTCCCGGCGTAGAGGTGGGTGTGGGCCGGCCGGATCAGGCTCCGGAGCCGCTCCGGCCGCGGGTAGGCGCGGACCACCGCCTCGCTGCCCAGCCGCGCCTCGAACCGTCGCAGCCGGAAGCCGTCGAAGGCGCGGAGGTGCACGGTCCCCAGCGGGTAGGCTCCCCAGCGCCGGTGGCGCACCGCGAAGCTGAGGCTCTGCGGCGCCCCGGCCGCGCCGGTGACGACCTGCGGGTTGCTCGAGTTCGACCAGGTCGGCCCCGGGCGGGGGCGCGACCGCCACCTCGAGGCTCTCCACCTCGGAGGGAACGGAGACCTCGACGGTCAGGTCGAGGCGGTCGCCCTCGACGATCCGGCTCTCGGAGGCGGCGAGGCGCACCCCGGGTACCTCCGGCCGGCGCGAGCTGAGCAGGCCGGCGAGCAGCACGGCGGCCAGCGGAGCGGCCGCCGCGGCCAGCTCGGGGCGACCGGCGGCCAGGGCGGCCAGCAGCAGCCCGGCGATCAGCCAGGGGTAGGCGAGGAGGCGACCGGTGGGGGCCCAGCTCACCCGGCCGCCAGCCCGGCCTGGGTTGGCGGGGTGGGCACCGAGTCGAGGCAGGCGCGGATCACGTCCGCCCCCCGTGCCCCCCGCACCCACAGCTCGGGGCGCAGGCTCAAGCGGTGCCCGAGGGCGGCGACCGCCACCGCCTTGACGTCCTCGGGCACCACGAAGTCCCGGCCGCGGAGGGCGGCCCGCGCCCGGGCCGCGGCCAGCACCGCCAGGCTGCCACGCGGGCTGGCGCCGACCTGCACGTCGTTGCGGGCTCGGGTGGCGGCGACCAGGGCGACGATGTAGGCGGTGATCGCGGGGTCGACGTGAACGTCCTCGACCGCGGCCTGGAGCGCGAGCAGGGTGGTCCGGTCGACGACCTGGCGGAGCTCCGCGCTGTCGCTGCGCCGCTCCACCCGGCGGCGCAGGATCTCCTGCTCCTGGTCGGCGCTCGGATAGCCGACCCCGATCCGGAGCAGGAAGCGATCGAGCTGAGCCTCGGGGAGGGGGTAGGTCCCCTCGTACTCGATGGGATTCTGGGTCGCGATCACGATGAAGGGAGGCTGCAGCGGACGGGTGACCCCGTCGACCGTGACCTGGCGCTCCTGCATCGCCTCGAGGAGGGCCGCCTGGGTCTTCGGGGGTGTCCGGTTGATCTCGTCGCCGAGCAGGAGGTTGGTGAACACCGGTCCGGGCTGGAACGTGAAGTCGGCCTTGCGCTGATCGAAGATGGAGGAGCCGGTGATGTCGGAGGGGAGCAGGTCGGGGGTGAACTGGACCCGACGGAACTCGAGGCCCATCACCTGGGCCAGGGAGCGCGCGATCAGGGTCTTGGCCAGGCCCGGGAAGTCCTCGATCAGGACGTGGCCGCTGGCCAGAACGCCGATCAGCAGCAGGTCGAGGGGTTCGCGCTTGCCGACGATGACCTCCTCGACCTCGCGGAGGATCGCCTCTCCGGTGGCCGCGACGTCGGCGACGGTGGTCATCGGGAGTCTGGCCGTGGCCCGGCTGAGCGGCGGGGCGGGAGCGGGGTGACCATGGGGCGGCTCAGATGATCTCAAGGTGGTCGAGAACCCTGCCCACGTCGACCGCGGAGGCTCCCGGCGCGGTGATCTCGGGTCGGAGCTGGCTTCGAGGGCCGAGCAGCGGCTCACCCGGCATCCCGACCCCGGCGGCGACCTCCCCGGCCCCGGGATCCACCTCCACGCGCCGGCGGGCCCAGAGCACCGCGCACGCCAGCTCGCGCAGCTCGGGGCGCAGGCGGGCATCGGTATCGAGGGCCGACTCGAGGGCGGCGGCGACCATCCGCTCCAGCTCACCGAGCCGCGCCGGAACCGGCGCCGGCTCGGGCGGCGCGGATCGAGCCAGCCCGGACATCATGTCGGGGGCCGCGGCTCCCGGGCCGGCGGGGACGTGGAGTAGCCACCAGGCGGCGCAGGCCGCCAGGCCGGCCACGTAGGCGAGGAAGAGCACCTGGGCCGACCCGCTCGCCAGTGGTTCCAGCGGCGCGAGGAACGCCACCGTGAGGGTGGCGGCGCCGGCCGCGATGAGGGGTCCCGCGGCGCGTCTCACCGCCACCCGCTCATGCCGGCTCGAGGTCGCGGCGCACCGCCGCCAGCGCATCGAAGGCGGCCTGCCGCACCGGTTCGTCGATCTCCTGAACGCTGAAGCGAGCGCGCTGGAAGAGCTCGACGAGCCGCCGGGCGGCGGCGCGACCGGCGCCCAGCAGCACCAGGCTCCGCTCCAGGTGCTCGGTGGGCGCATCGGCGGGGCGGCGCGGTGATCCCGCCGCGCCGAGCATCCGCTCCATGGCCGCGTAGGCGGCGATGACCGCGCGGCGAGGATCCGCCTCCGCGCCGAGGGCGTCGAGGGCCGCGTCGACGGCCGCGAGCCCCGCCGGCGGCCCTTCCTGCAGGAGATCGGGGGGGCGGGCGGAGGCGGCACGGAAACGGATCACGACCACCCCCATCGCCACCAGAGCCACGGCGATCCCGACCACCAGCGCGACCAGCAGGACCGTCGTCGGCGCGGCCTGCGGCGGAGCCGTGACCGGCTGCAGCACGCCCGAGGACGCCGGCCCGGGACGGTGACCGGACCCCGACGACGACCCCGCCCCCACCGTCAGCGGATGCCGGCTCCACCAGGCGACGAGCACCGCCAGGAGCACGATCGGGGAGAGGGTCGCCACCATCCTCTGCCAGAAGCCCAGCCGGGGGCGCCCCGACCCCGTGCGCCGGCGCGCCACCAGCGCGATCGGCAGACCGGCGATCGTGATGCCGATGACGATTCCCACCAGGGCATAGGTGGCCGTCTGCCAGACCGCGGGCGCCGCGGGGACCGGGATCGCGCCGCCCGGGCTGCCCCGCGTCCCGATCGCCACCGCGAGCAGCAGGAGGGTGGCCAGGCCCAGGACCGCCGCGGACCTCCAGCCGGCGTGGGCGAGCAGGGCGGAGCCCGAGCCCCGATCTCGGCCTGGCGAGCTGCCGGTACCGCGCGCGGCCATCCCGCTTACGGTAGCGTCGAATCGCCCCGCCCGGACCGCGGGTAGGGCAAACCCCCGGGGAAACCCGTGGGCCGGCCGGCTGGGCGGGTGGGGCGCTCACTCCCTAACCTGTGGCCATGGTCAACAGCTCGGTCGCATCCCCGGTCGGCACCGCCGCCGGCGGTCTCGGCGTCAAGGATCTGCGAGGGTTGCCGGCGGGACTGGTCGCGACGCGGACGTGGCTCTCCACGATCCACCTGCTGGCCGGGCTGCCGATCGGGATCGCCACCTTCACGGTCGTGATCACCGGGATGTCACTGGGGGTCGGGCTGCTGCCCCTCTTCCTCATCGGCATCCCGGTGCTCAGCGCCACCATCTGGGTCGCGACCGCGAGCGGGCAGGTCGAACGGGCGCGCTTCGCGCTCCTGCTGGGCCAGACGGTCCCCCCGCCTCTCGCCGCCCCGGCCGGCGCCGGGTGGTGGCACCCCATCGTCCAGCCGCTCCGCACCGCCTCGGCGTGGCGCCAGGTCGGGTACTGCCTGCTCCGCCTTCCCCTGGGCGCCATCGAGTTCTCGATCACGCTGGCGATCTGGTCGATCCCGCTGGCCCTGATCACACTTCCCACCTACGACGCCGCGCTGCCCGGCGGGGCCGCATCGATCGGCGGGTGGATGATCCGGGGGCCGCTGGCCCTGACCGGCGCGGTCCTCACCGGGCTGGTGCTGCTCCTCGCCGCTCCGCTCGTGGTCGGGGGCCTGGCCGCCCTGGAGACGGCCCTGGCACGGCTGCTGCTCGGCCCGGGGTCGCGCGGGCTCGCTGCCCGTGTGGCTCAGCTCGAGGACAGCCGGGCACGGGTGGTCGACGCCGCCGAGGCGGAGCGTCTCCGCATCGAGCGCGACCTCCACGATGGGGCTCAGCAGCGCCTGGTCTCGATGGCCATGGAGCTGGGGCGCGCCAAGGCCAAGTTCGGCACCGATCCGGAGGGCGCACGCGACCTCATCGACCGCGCCCACGCCGAGGCCAAGCAGGCCCTGGTGGAGCTGCGCCAGCTGGTCCGCGGAGTGCACCCTCCCGTGCTCACCGACCGCGGCCTGGACGCCGCCGTCTCCGGGCTCGCCGCCCTCTCCCCCATCCCGGTCACCGTGAGCGTCGAGATCCCGGAGCGGCCGTCGCTGACGATCGAGTCGATCGCCTACTTCGTGGTGGCGGAATCCCTCGCCAACATCGCCAAGCACGCCCGGGCGCGGCACGCCGCGGTCGACATCCGCGCTGCCGCCGGGGTGCTGAGCATCCGGGTGAGCGACGACGGCGTCGGTGGCGCCGACCCCGCCGGAGGCGGCCTGACCGGCCTCGCCGACCGCGTGGCCGGCGTCGACGGGAAGCTGAGCATCGACAGCCCCCCGGGGGGACCGACGGTGATCCAGGTGGAGCTGCCATGCGGGTCGTGATCGCCGAGGACTCGGTCCTGCTCCGCGAGGGGCTCTCCCGGCTGCTGATCGAGGCGGGCTTCGATGTGGTGGCCGCGGCGGGTGACGCCGAGACCTTCCTCCGTGCCGTGGACGCCCAGCGCCCCGACGTGGTGGTGGTCGACGTCCGGATGCCGCCGACCTTCACCGACGAGGGGCTCCGGGCCGCGCTGGTGGTCCGGCGCCAGTGGCCGGCGGTGAGCGTGCTGGTGCTCTCCCAGTACGTCGAGGAGCGCTACGCCACCGAGCTGCTCACCGAGCACCGCGGCGGCGTCGGGTACCTCCTCAAGGACCGGGTGGCCGACGTCGCCGACTTCATCGACGCCCTGCGCCGGGTCGCCGGCGGCGGGAGCGTGCTCGACCCCGAGGTCGTCGCCCAGCTCCTGGCCCGCAGCCGCAGCCCGCTGGCCGCGCTCACCCCCCGCGAGCAGCGGGTGCTGGGGCTGATGGCCGAGGGGCGCTCCAACGCGGGCATCGCCACGACCCTGAGCATCGGCACCGCCGCGGTGGAGAAGTACGTCAACAGCATCTTCAGCAAGCTCGAGCTCACACCCGCCGACAGCGACCACCGCCGCGTGCTGGCCGTGCTCCGCTACCTCGGCAACTGAGGGATCCCAACGTGTCCACACCGCTGCTGCTCACCAGGGGCCGGCTCACCGCGCTGGTCATCGGCGTGCCCGTGTCGCTGGCGCTGATCGCGTGGGGGGCGTTCAACGTCGTCGCGCTGCTGAGCGCCGACAGCTTCCAGATCCACCGGAGCTTCGCGCCCACCGGCAACCAGGCGAGCGTCTCGGTCGACCGGGGCAATCTCACCCTGGAGGAGGCGGCCGGCGATCAGGTGACGCTCAGCGGGATCGCCCGCTATGGGCTGGTGCGTCCCACCATCGACGTCACCACGAGCGGGGCCGGCGTCTCGATCACCGTGGCCTGCTCGCCGCTCCTGGTCGGAGAGTGCAACGTCGACCTGACGGTCGCGGTCCCGGCGGGCATCGCGGTCAGCGCCACCACCAACTCCGGCGACATCACCGCCTCGGACCTGGACGACCTCACCCTCCACGCCGACTCCGGTGATCTCCAGGTCAACGGCGGCTCCGGCCTTCTCCACCTCAGCACTGACTCCGGGCAGATCACCGGAGTCGCGATGGATGCGTCCGACGTCAACGCCAGCGCCAACTCCGGTGGCATCTCCCTCGACTTCGGCCGCGCTCCCACCGACGTCTCGGTGCAGGACGACTCCGGGGACGTCACCGTGACCGTCCCCTCGGGTGGCCCCGCCTACGCTGTGACCGCCCACTCGAACTCCGGCAGCACCTCCGTCCAGGTGCCCACCAACCCCACCTCCACCCATGACATCTCGATCTCGGTGGACTCCGGCAACGCGGTGGTGGATCCCCGCGGCTGAGGGGGTGGCCGCAGGCGGGGGCGACCCGGGTTGAGCGGGGCCCCAGGATTCTCTGAGCAGACTCCCAGGATCGGGTGCCACCATCGGGGCGTGGAACAGACCGCGGCCGCTCCCACCCGGGTGCTGGTGGTCGATGACGAGAGCAACATCACCGACCTGGTGACCATGGCCCTCCGTTACGAGGGGTTCCAGGTGGAGAGCGCCAACACCGCCCGCCAGGCCCGGGAGGCGGTGCTCGACCGGCACCCGGACCTGATCGTGCTGGACGTCGGGCTCCCCGACGAGGACGGCTTCAGCCTGACCCAGCGACTGGTCGCCGAGGGCCACCGGGTGCCGGTGATCTTCCTGACCGCGCGCGACGCCACCGAGGAGAAGGTGCGGGAACTCACCGTGGGCGGCGACGACTACGTGACCAAGCCCTTCAGCATCGAGGAGCTGGTGGCGCGCATCCGGGCGGTGCTGCGGCGGTATCAGGCCGGCACGGCCCCGGCGACCAGCCGGCTGAGCGTCGCCGACCTGGAGCTCGACGAGGAGAGCCACGAGGTGTGGCGTGCGGGGAGGCTGATCGATCTGACCCGGACCGAGTTCCGGCTGCTCCGCTACCTGCTGGCCAACCCCCGCCGGGTGCTCTCCCGCTCCCAGATCCTCGACCACGTCTGGGACTACGACTTCGGGGGCGACGCGGGCGTGCTGGAGACGTACATCAGCTACCTGCGCCGCAAGGTGGACTTCACCGAGCCTCCGCTGATCCACACCGTGCGCGGGGTCGGATACGTGCTCCGCCCGCCTCGACCGGCATGAGATGACCCTGCGGGCGCGGCTCCTGCTCGCCCTGGTGCCGCTCTTCGTGCTCTGCCTGGCCGCCGCGGACGCGGCCGTCTACGCCGAGCAGCAATCGTTCCTCTACACCCAGCTCCAGCAGCAGGTGCAGAGCGGGGTCCGCCTGGCGGGCGGCGCCCGTCCCGGCACCCCGGGCGCCCCCGGAGGAGGCGGCGGGCCCACCAACCCGGCGGCGCCCCCCGGGGTGGTCTGGGCAGAGGTGGTATCGGGGACCGGATCGGCGCTCGGCACTCCTCAGTTCCTGGGTGTCCCCACTCAGGATCAATTGAGCGCCACCGCCAACCACCCGGTCCTCCCCGCCCGGCTGGCCGCCGAGACCGGGGAGTACCTGACCGTGAGCGGGGTGGGGAGCTACAGCCGCTACCTGGTCTACACCCAGCCGGCGGCGGGCGGGAACGGGGACATCGCGGTTGCGGCCGTCCCGATGGACAGCTACGACGCGACCCTCGGTCACCTCCTCCTGCTCGAGCTGCTGGTGGGCGGCGCGGTGGTGGTGCTCTTGGTGCTGGCCACCTGGCTGATCGTGCGTCGGGGGCTGCGGCCGCTGGACCGGATGGGCCAGACCGCCCGGGCCATCGCCGCCGGGGGGCTGAGCCGTCGCGTCTCCCCCGCCGACACCACCACCGAGGTGGGCCGGCTGGGGCTGGCCCTCAACTCCATGCTCGACCAGCTCGAGACCGCCTTCGGGCAGCGGGCCGCCGTGGAGCAGCGGCTGCGCCAGTTCGTCGCCGACGCCTCGCACGAGCTGCGCACCCCGCTGACGTCGATGCGCGGCTACGCCGAGCTGGTGAGGCGCAACCGCGGGATGAAACCGGAGGAGCTGGAGTCGTCGCTCAACCGGATCGAGGCCGAGGCACGCCGGATGGGGGTCCTCATCGACGACCTCCTGCTGCTCGCCCGCCTGGACCAGGGACGGCCGCTGGAGCGGGCGCCGGTGGACCTCGAGGCGCTGGTCACCGATGCCTGCAACGACGCCCGGGTCAGCGACCCGGGTCGCCGGGTCAGCGCGAGGGTGCTCGCACCCCTGATCGTGCCCGGCGACGAGGCGCGGCTGCGCCAGGTGCTCGCCAACCTGCTCCGCAACGCCGTGGTCCACACCGGGGCGGGGACCCCGATCGAGGTGGGACTGCGGGAGGAGGAGGGACGCGCGGTCATCGAGGTCGTCGACCACGGTCCGGGGATCCCCGCCTCCGCGCGCGGCCGCATCTTCGAGCGGTTCCACCGGGCCGACCCGGAGCGCAGCCGCGATCAGGGGGGCAGCGGGCTCGGCCTCAGCATCGTCGCCGCGGTGGTGGATGCTCACGGCGGACGGGTGCGGGTGTCGGAGACCGCCGGGGGCGGCGCCACCTTCCGGATCGAGCTGCCGCTGGCGGCGCCGGCGCCGCCCACCGCGACCTCGCCCGCACCGCCCTCCACGGCGGCACCGCCGGCGCCAGCGGGAGCCGCCGAGGCGGACTGAGCGACCGCCGATCGCCGAGCCGACCGCCGGGGGCAGTCGCACCCATCCAGATCAGTTGAGGACGCGAATGTCCTTAACCGGCCGTGGACGGCTGCGGAGGCGTCGCCCGCGAGAACGGCGGAGGCCACCACCCCTCTCCGCCGGATCCTGGGCGGGGGCCGGCCGCGCGCGCCGCAGCCGCCACACCCCGCGGAGGTCCTCGACGATGGTGGCCATGATGTCGACCCGCGAGTCGGGGTCATCGGTCCACTCCACCGGCACCTCGTGGATGCGCAGCCCGGCGCGCTCGGCGAGCACCAGCAGCTCGGTGTCGAAGAACCACGAGCGGTCCTCCACGCTCGGAAGCAGCCGCCGGGCGACCTCCGCGCGCAACGCCTTGAAGCCGCACTGGGCGTCCGAGAAGCGCGCCCCCAGAGCCAGCCGCAGCAGCCGGTTGTAGCTGCGCGAGATCAGCTCGCGTTTGATGCCGCGGCGCACGCGCGAGCCCGGCGCCAGGCGACTGCCGATGGCGAGGTCGCAGTCGCCTCCGATCAGCGGGAGGACCAGCGGGAGGAGAGCGTCGAGGTTGGTGGAGAGGTCCACGTCCATGTACGCGACCACCCCGGCCCGGCTGCGCGACCAGGCCGCGGCCAGGGCCCGCCCGCGGCCCTTCTGGTCGAGCCTCAGGTACCTGACGCCGGGCAGGACCGCGGCGAGCCGCGTCCCGATCACCCGGGTGGCATCGGTGCTCGCGTTGTCGGCGATGGTGATGACCGCCCGGAACGGGAACCTCTCGTCGAGGTGGGTCCGGAGCCGGGCCACACTGGGTTCCAGGTCCCGCTCCTCGTTGTGAACGGGGACCACGACGTCAACCAATGGAAGCGCGGTGCTGCCGGCGGCGGAGCTGTTCATGACCACCACGATCCGCGCGCCGTCTCGGCCCCACCTGCGAGGGGCCTGGGAGGTGGCTGGGAATCAACGTGTGTCCGTTCAGCCCACCAGCCATCTTTCGTGACGAATTATTCGTCACGAAGGACCATCTGACGGGGGCGCCCGACACAACGCCGCCCGGCGGGGCCGATCACAGGAACCTCCCAGGCCCCTCCCAGGCTGCTCTCTGTCCCGCGCGGCACAGTCGGGGCATGACAGATCAGGCAGCGACCGCCCCCGACCTCGCCGGCTCCCGCCCGCGGGCGGTTGGCCGGCACCGGGCCCTCGCCCTCGACCTGTGGCGCTTCGTCAGCTGGAAGCGGGTCTCCGTGCTCGGCCTGCTGGTCCTGACCGCAGCCCTCTACCTCTGGGGCCTGGGCGCCTCCGGCTGGGCCAACAGCTTCTATTCGGCGGCGGTGCTCGCCGGTGCCAGGAGCTGGAAGGCGTTCCTCTTCGGCTCCTTCGACGCCTCGAACTTCATCACGGTGGACAAGCCACCCGCCTCGCTCTGGGTGATGGACCTCTCCGCGCGCCTGTTCGGGGTCAACGCATGGAGCATCCTGGTTCCCCAGGCGCTGGAGGGGGTGGCCGCCGTCGGCATCCTCTTCGCCACCGTGCGCCGGCGCTTCGGGCATGCCGCGGGACTGATCGCCGGTGGGGTGCTCGCACTCACCCCGGTGGCGGTCCTGATGTTCCGCTACAACAACCCCGACTCCCTGCTCGTCCTGCTGCTGGTGGGCGCCGCCTACGCGCTCACCCGCGCGCTCGAGGGTGGGCGGACCCGCTGGCTGCTGCTCGCCGGGGTCCTGGTCGGCTTCGGGTTCCTCACCAAGATGCTGGGGGCCTTCCTGGTGCTGCCGGGGTTCGCCGCCGTGTATCTGCTCGCCGCTCCCGTCGGGGTGCGGCGGCGCCTCGTCCAGCTGCTCGCGGCCGGGGTCGCGGTGCTGGTCTCGGCGGGATGGTGGGTGGCCCTGGTCACCCTCTGGCCCGCCGCCGACCGTCCCTACATCGGCGGCTCCACCGGCAACAGCGAGCTCAACCTCATCCTCGGCTACAACGGCTTCGGCCGGCTGACCGGCAACGAGACGGGGAGCGTCGGCGGGGGCGGCGGATGGGGACCCACGGGCCTGCTCCGAATGTTCAACGACGCCTTCGGCGGTCAGGCGAGCTGGCTGATCCCGGCGGCCCTGATCCTCGGCGCGGGGCTCATCTGGTTGCGCGGCCGCGCCCGGCGGACCGATGGCAAGCGTGCGGCCGCGCTGCTGTGGGCAAGCTGGCTGGTCATCACCGGCCTGGTCTTCAGCCTGGCCCAGGGGATCATCCACCCGTACTACACCGTCGCTCTCGCACCGGCCATCGGTGCGCTCGCCGGCATGGGCGGTGTGGAGCTCTGGCGGCAGCGCCACCGGCTCGCGGTGCGCGCCGTGCTCGCGGTCGCCCTCGCCGGCACCGTGGTCTGGGCGTATGCGCTGCTGGCGCGGAGCCCGGACTGGATGCCGTGGCTGAGGACCGCCATCCTGGTCACCGGCCTCGCCGCGGCGATCGCGCTGCTGGCCCCTCCCATCCGGTGGCGCTGGGTCACCGTGGCGCTGGCCGGCTGCGTTGTGGCCACCGCGCTCGCGGGGCCCACCGCCTACGCGCTCGACACCGCCGCCACCCCGCACACGGGCGCCATCCCCTCGGCGGGTCCGGCGGTCGCCGACGCGAGCGGCGGGCCGGGCGGCGGAGCGGGCATTGCCGGCGCGCCCGGAGCGGGGGCCTCCGCGGGGTCGGCGGCCGGCGGACCCGGCAGCGCGAGCGGGACATCCGGCGGGAGCCGGGGGCCGACCGGTGGGAGCACCGGCACGATTCCCGCGGGTGGCCCGGGTGGCGCCTTCGCCGAGGGAGGAGCGCCTTCAGGCTTCGGCGGCGGTCTTCCGCAGGGAGGTTCGGGTGGCGCCCGCACCACCCCGCCCCAGGGGACCGTCCCCAACCTCAGCGGTGGAACCCTTCCCGGAGGCAGCCGGCCCGGCCGCGGCGCCGGCTCCAGCGGCCAGGCCGGCATCCCCGGCGGCGCGGGGACGGGCGGCGGGGGACTGCTCAACTCGAGCACCCCGTCGAAGGCGCTGGCCGACCTGCTGGAGAAGGACGCCGGTGGCTACAGCTGGGTCGCCGCCACCGTCGGCGCCAACGATGCGGCGGGCTACCAGCTCGCCACCGGCGACCCCGTGATGGCCATCGGAGGCTTCAACGGCACCGACCCGTGGCCGACCCTCGCCGTCTTCGAGAAGCTGGTCGGCGAGCACCGGATCCACTACTTCATCGCCGCCGGATCGGGCGGCGGCGTGGGTGTCGGCGGATCCGCCGAGGCCAGCGCGATCACGTCCTGGGTCGAGAGCCATTTCTCGACGACGACGGTCGGCGGGGTCACCCTCTACGACCTGACCAGGTCCGCCTCCTCGCCCTCCTGATCCCGATCGCCGGGCTGACCGGCGATCGGTGATCGAGGGCAGGTCTCCCCACGGGCGCGGGTCCACGGCTGGGCCGGCCGCCCGCCCCTCACGCGACCTCACCTCCGCCGGCGGTCGGCGAGGCCGTGGCACCGGGCCCCGTCCCGGTGACCGGATCGGGGGATTCGGCTTCGGAAGCCAGGCCGGCGGGCCGGGTCCCGGCGGCCGGATCGCCCGGATCGCCCTCGGGAGCCAGGGCGGCGAGATCGGCGTCGGCGGCGGGATCGCCCGGATCGCCCTCGGGAGCCAGATCGGCGAAGGCGGCCACGATCTTCGCCAGCGCGCTGCGCAGGTGCAGCCGCTCGTCGGCGGTCAGCGGGGCGGTGACCCGTTGCTCCAGCTCGTCCCTCGCTCTCTCGACGTCGCCACGGACGGCCCGTCCCCTCTCGGTCAGCCAGAGGCGCACCAGGCGCGCGTCGCGCTCGTGCGACCGCCGCTCCAGCAGCCCGGCCGCCTCCATCCGGGTGGCCGACTTCACCACCGTGGGCGTCGCCAGGTGGAGGCGCTCCGCCAGCTCGCCCGGGGTGAGCCCGTCATCAGCCCACAGCACCTCGAGAACGAGGTTCTGCCCGACGCGCACGCCGTACCGGCCCATGGCCTGATCGGCGGCCACGCGAGTCAGCTTCGACGCCCGCGTCCAGAGCGTGAGGAGCTCGCCCACCCGGCGAGCCTAGCCGATCACGGCGAGCTCGACCGGCCGCGGTCCTCCGACGGTCCCCCGAGCGGTGGCTGGCATACTCGGTGGCGTGGCCTCGCTGGTCCCCCCGCCGCGGCGGCGTTTCAACGTCCGCATCCCGCTGCGCGACGGCATCAACCTGGCCGCCGATCTCACCTTCCCCCAGGTCCTGCCCGCCCCGGCGCTGGTGATGCGCACGCCGTACGGCAAGGGGGGCGAGGTTCCGACCCGGCGGGCCGAGGATTTCGCCGCCGGCGGCTACGTCTTCGTGACCGTCGATGTGCGCGGGCGCGGGGACTCCGACGGCACCTTCGTCCCCTACCGGAACGACGGCCCGGATGGCCACGACGTGATCGAATGGCTGGCCGCCCAGGAGTGGTGCACCGGGGCGGTGGCGAGCTACGGGGGCAGCTACCCGGGCCAGATCCAGTACCTCGCCGCGCTCGAGCGACCGCCGTCGCTGCGCGCGATGGTCGTGATGGTGACCCCGAGCGATCCCTTCGTCGAGGATCGGGCCGGCGTCTTCTCGCCGATGCACGTGGATTGGTTCCGTCTCGTCGACGGACGGGTCCCCCAGTACCAGGGCGGGGTCGACTGGATGACCGTCTACCGCCACCGGCCGCTGCTGACCATGGACGAGGCCGCCGGCTTCGTCTCGGAGAACTGGCGCGAGTTGTTGCGGCATCGACCGCTCGACGACTTCTGGGCCCCGCTTCGCTACCAGGATCGCATCGCCGAGATCACCGTGCCGGTGCTGCACATCTCGGGCTGGTACGACGACGAGGAGATCGGCACCCCTGCGAACTTCGCGGCGCTGAGCGCCGCGGGCCGCCACGGCCAGCGTCTGCTCATGGGCCCGTGGGGACACCAGGTGAACGACTCGCGGACCGTCGGCGACGTCGACTTCGGACCGGAGGCGGTGATCGACCTCAACGGTCACGTGCTGCGCTTCCTCGACGAGCACCTGCGCGACCGACCCGCGGACGGAGGGAAGCCGGTGCGGATCTTCGTCATGGGCGCCAATGAGTGGCGCGACGAGGACGCCTGGCCTCCCCCCGACGTGACCGCGACCACCCTCCACCTCCACGGTGGTGGCAGGGCCAACAGCCTCTTCGGCGATGGCACCCTGAGCCCGGATCCTCCCGGCGACGAGCCGCCGGACCAATGGATCCACGACCCCGCGGACCCGGTGCCGTATCCCACCGGGGCCTCCTCCCGGCAGATCGGAGGGCCCGACGACTGCGCGGGGGTTCAGGCCCGAAGCGACGTGCTCGTCTACACCACCGATCCGTTCGACGAGCCCATCGACATCATCGGCCCGGTGCGGCTGATCGCCCATGTCGAGACCTCGGCGCCGGACACCGACGTGGTCGCCCGGCTCAGCCTGGTCGGCCGGGCCGGCCGTGCCCAGCGCCTCTGCGACGGCATGATCCGGCTGCGGTACCGCGAGGGCTTCGAGCGCGAGCTGCGCGCCGTCCACGGTGAGGTGTACGAGGTCGAGGTGGCGATGTGGGACACGGCCCAGCGGGTCCTGCGCGGGCAGAGGCTCCGTCTCGACATCGCCGCGTCCGCCTTCCCCAAGCACGAGGTCAACCTCGGCACCGGCGGCGACGTCATCACCGAGACCACTGGGGTGCTCGCGACCAACACTCTCTGGCACACCGGTGAGCGTCCCTCACGTCTCATCCTCCTCACCCGCCGCGCCCCCTGACACCGACGGCGCGACGGTGGCGGTGCCACGAAACGGCCGGCGGCCTCGGTGCCGGCCTCGCCCCGCGCGTGGTGGAGCGGCTGAGCAGACTGATCAGGAATCGAGAAGCGCCCGGGGAGGACCCCGGCTAGCATGACCGGCATGGAGATCACCCGCCACCAGCTGAGGAGGCAGAGATGACAGGCTCTTCCACCGAGGGAATCAAGACCGTTCTGCATCCGGTGTCGGACCTGGCCAAGGCCAAGCCGGTGTACACCGCCCTGCTCGGCGTGCCGCCGAGCGCCGACGCCTCCTACTACGTCGGCTACGACGTTGCCGGTCAGCACATCGGGCTGGTACCGGGCGGGGGGCCGCAGGGCATGACCGGCCCGGTGGCCTACTGGCACGTCGCCGACATCGAGGCGAAGCTGGCCGAGGTCACCGCCGCCGGTGCGGCCGTGAAGGACGCGCCGCGCGATGTCGGCGGCGGCCGGCTGGTGGCGAGCTTCACCGACCCCGACGGCAACGTGCTCGGGCTGGTTCAGGACCGGTGAGGCCGGGCCGCCAGTGAGGCCGGGCCGCCAGTGAGGCCGCGCCGCCAGTGAGGCCGGGCTTCCGGTGAGACCGGGCCGCCGGTGAGGCCGGGCTTCCGGTGAGGCCGCGCTTCTGGTGAGGCCGGGCTGCCGGCGGGTCCGGGCCCGCCACGGTGGGCGGGAACGGCCACTTACGCCCAGCACGGTTGCGGCGAGGGAGACCGACCGTTAGAGTTTGCATTAGCCGGCTATCAAACCAGCAGCAGCGGCGCCGAGAGCCCCGGCCCGACTCCCCGTCCGCACCCGTCGCGGCGCCCGCCGCCAGAGGGAGCCCATGCCCATGCCCATGACCCCGAACCCCACCACACCCACGCGTCCGCTGAGCTTCGGGATCAAGACCAGCCAGATGGGCATCGGTTACGAGGAGATCCTCGCCATCTGGCGCGACGCCGACCGCATCCCCCTCTTCGAGCACGCCTGGCTGTGGGACCACATGGTGCCCCTGCGTGGAGACGTGCGCGGGGCCGCCCTGGAGGCCTGGACGCTGCTCGCCGCCCTGGCGGCTCAGACCACCCGGTTGCGGCTCGGGGTGATGGTGACCGACAACCGTCTGCGCCTGCCCACCCTGCTCGCCAAGATGGCCGCCACCGTCGACATCATCTCCGGGGGGCGGCTGATCTTCGGCGTCGGCGTCGGCGGCAGTCTCACCCGCACCCTGGACCCAGCGGTCCTCGCCATCGTGCGCCGGGAGTTCGACGCGTACGGGGTGGAGCTGGTGCCCACCCCGGAGGCGATCGCCGCCCTGGGGGAGGCGCTCACCATCACCCGCCGGCTCTGGACCGAGACCGAGCCCTTCGACTTCGAGGGGCGGTGGTATCGCCTCCACGGGGCGATCGGCGAACCCAAGCCGGTGCAGCGGCAGGGGCCGCCCGTGCTCATCGGCGCAGGCGGCGAACGACTGTCGCTGCGGGTGGTCGCGGAGCACGCCGACATCTGGAACTGCCCGGCGACGGCGCCTGAGGACTTCGCCAGACTGAGCCGCGCCCTCGACCAGCACTGCGCCGCGGTCGGACGCGACCCGGCAGAGATCGTCCGGTCGGCGCAGTTCATCGCGTCTCGGGACGACGCCGCCGGGGCGCGTGAGCGGATCCTGAGCTTCATCGCCGAGGGTGCGACCCACCTGGTGGTGGCCGCGCGGCCCGCGCCCACCCCCGGCCCCCCGGTGGCGCCGGCGGCGGAGTGGCTGGCGACCCAGATCGTGGAGCCGGTGATCGGCCAGACGGCGTAGCCGAGGCCGCCGGCGGCGCAGCCTCAGCGGCCGGCGGGGCGCCGGACCCGGACCTCAGCTCGCCGCGAGCGGAGCCGGGACCGGCCGCGCCTCCACGATCACGGCAATCAGGCCCAGAAGCACCAGGACGCCGCCGACCAGCGGGTTGAAGCGCACCCCGACGGTGGAGAGCACCACTCCGCCCACCAGCGGGCCGCCCGCGATCCCGACGTTGAAGGAGGCCGAGTACCACGCCGAGGCGATGTCGGTGCGCGCCGGGGCCACCACCAGCACGTGGCTCTGCAGCGAGATGGCGACCCCGGAGAGGCCGATCCCCGCGCAGGCCTGGAGGACGATGGTGGCGAGAGCCGACGGGCCGAGGGCAAAGAGCGCGAAGAGCGCGGCGCACAGGATCGCCACCGGCCCAACCCTTGCGATCACAGGGTGGCGGTCGAGCAGGACCCCGGTGATCACGACCCCCGCCGCGTCGGCCAGCCCGGTGAGCAGCAGGACCGGGGCCACCGCCCGGAGGGGGAGGTGGCTCACCCGGGTCAGGAACGCGGTGATGTAGGTGTAGGCGGTGAAGGAGCCGCTCACGCAGAGGATCGTGGTCAGCACGGTGAGCCGGTACCGGCGGGCATCGGGGTGGGTCCCGGTGGCGGCGTGTGCCTCGGCGGTCGGGTTCGACGGGAGGAGCATCGCCAGGGCGGCGAGGTCGAGCAGGCCGAGGCCGGCCACCCCCACGAAGGCGAATCGCCAGCCCACCTGCTGACCCAGCCAGGTCGCGGCCGGGATGCCCAGGATCAGGGCGATCGAGCTGCCCGCGAAGACCAGGGCCACGGCTCGCCCCCGGTACCGCGCCGGCACCAGCCCGACCGCCACCACCGCGACGATGGACCAGAAGATGGCCTGGGCGAGGGCGATCACCACCCGTGCCGCCACCAGCCAGGCGTAGCCGGGGGCGGCCGCCGCGGCCAGGGTCGCGATCGCGAAGGTCGCGAGCAGGCCGGTCAGCAGGGGCCGGCGCGGGATGCCCCGGGTCAGGCGGGTGAGCGGCGCCGAGACCGCGATCACCACGACCGCGTAGATGGTCACCAGCAGCCCCGCCGCGGAGAGGGAGACCCCCAGCCCGGCGGAGAGCTGGGGCAGCAGCCCCACCGGCAGGTTCTCGCCGGTCACGAAGCAGAGCGAGGCACCGCCGAGGGCGATCAGCGCGGCCAGGGCGCCGGTCCCGCGAAGGGTGGCGGGCGCTCCGCCCGTCCCCGCCGGCGCCGGCGCGGCCGATCCGGGCCCGGTGGCGTCCATCGGCCCGCCTACCCCGAGCCGGCCGGGGCGGCGTCCAGCTCCTCGGCGAGCAGATCCATGAGCAGCGCGTCATGCCAGCCGCGCCCGTCCAGATCGCGCTCGTACCGTCGCATCACGCCCACCGGCCGGAAGCCCACCGCCGCATAGCAGCGGATCGCCGCCAGGTTGTCGACGGCCGGGTCGATGGTGAGCCGGTGATGCCCGCGATCCAGGACCAGGTGGCGGGCGAGGGTGCGCACCGAGTCGCGCCCCACGCCGCGGCTGTGGACCGCGGGGTCGATGAAGATGTCGATGGAGGCGTGCCGGTAGGCGGGCTCGTCCTCCTCGGTGTACTGGATCATGCCCCGGACCGCCTCGCCGACCAGGACCGCGTAGCGCACCGACGACGGATCGTCGAAGGGCCACCGGGGCGACGACGACTCCTCACCCCAGCGGCGTCGCACCGGCTCGGTGGCCAGGATGCGGCGGAGCTCCGCCACGTGGGTGGCGGCCACCGGCACCAGCACCACGCTGGCGCCTCGCAGGCTGAGATCCGCGCCAGCCGCCGTGCTCTCCTCCACCGGCCGATGGTAGGGGACGGTGCCGGAGTGGCGCCCGCGGAGAGCGCGACGGAGCGCCGTCCCCCGGGACCGTGCCGCGGTGACGCCCACGGAGACCGCGACGGCGAGAGGGGCGGGCGGCGCGGCCGTGGCGGGTCAGGCGGGGGCGTAGGTCCGGGTCGCCTCCTCGATGGTGGTGAGGTAGCTGGGTCGCCCGTACTCCGATGGATCCACTCCGGCCGCGGTTGCGAGCCTGCCGCGCACCTGCTCGACGCTCTCGAAGCCCTTGCGCTGCATCCAGGCCTGCAGGCCCTCGAGCAGGTCGTCGGCGTGCTCGGCGCCATGGCGCAGCAGCGACGAGGTGGTCATCACCACGTCGGCGCCGGCCAGAAGGTAGGCGGCCACGTCCCGGGCGCTCTCCACCCCGGTGGTGGCGGCGAGCGAGATCGGGACCCGGCCGCGCAGGCGGGCGATCCAGGAGCGGGGCAGGCCCGCCTCGACCGGGCTGGAGAGGGAGAGGTCCGAGCCGACGGTCAGGGTGTCGGGATCGATGTCGTTCTGCATGAAGCGGTTGAAGAGGACCAGCCCGGCGGCGCCGGCCTCGTGAAGGCGGATCGCCATCTCGCCCATCGAGCTGAGGTAGGGGCCCAGCTTGACGGCGATCGGGATCCTCACCGCGGCGCTCACGGTGCGCAGGATCTCGAGGTAGCGAGCCTCGACCTCGCGGCCCGGCATGAACGGATCGCCCTGGAGGTAGTAGACGTTGAGCTCGATGGCGGAGGCGCCGGCCTCCTGCATGGAGCGGGCGTAGTCGGCCCACCCCCCGCTGGTGGCGCCGTTCAGGCTGGCGATCACCGGGATCGACACCGCCGCCCGGGCTCGTTCGATCAGGCTGAGGTACTGATGGGGCCGGCCGTCGGCGACCGGGACCGGCAGGTACGAGAGCGCCTCGCCGAAGCTCTCGGAACCCGCCTCGGCGAGATCCAGGTCCCTCTCGGTCTCGTGCCGGATCTGCTCCTCGAAGAGCGAGGGCAGCACCACCGCGCCCACCCCGGCGGCGGCCAGCCGCCGGATCCCGGTCACGCTGCGGGTCAGCGGACTGGGCGAGGCGACCAGCGGATTGGAGAGGTCGAGGCCCAGATAGGAAGTGCGCAAATCCATCGCCTGCTCCTACGCGTCGTGGACGGCGGAGGCGCCGTCGGCGGGTGCAAATCTATCGGCTCCCTGGGAGGCCATCTCCTCGTACACGGTCCAGCGCCGGTCGACCTCCTGCTGGGCCAGCTCGGTCAGGTGCTCCGCGACCGCCGGATGGGCCTGGGCGAGGCTGCGGTAGCGCAGCTCGCGGCCGGTGTAGTCGGTCAGCGGCATCCGCGCCCGCGACGAGTCGAGCAGGAACGGGTTGCCGCCGCCGGCGCGCCGCGCCGGGTCGTAGCGGACCAGCGGCCAGTAGGCGCTGGCCACCGCCCGGTACTGCTGGTCCAGCCCGTTGCGGAGCAGCACCCCGTCCTTGTCGATGCCGTGGGCGATGCAGTGGCTGTAGGCGATGACGAGCGACGGACCCTCGTAGGCCTCCGCCTCGCGCAGCGCTCGCAGGGTCTGCTCGGGATCGGCGCCCATCGCCACCCGGGCGACGTAGACATTGCCGTAGGCGATCGCCTGCAGGGCGAGATCCTTCTTGGGCACCCGCTTGCCGGCGGCGGCGAACTTGGCCACCGCGCCGAGTGGCGTCGACTTGGAGGCCTGGCCCCCGGTGTTGGAGTAGACCTCGGTGTCGAGGACCAGCACGTTGACGTCGCGGCCGCTCGCCAGCACGTGGTCGAGGCCGCCCGCCCCGATGTCGTAGGCCCAGCCGTCGCCGCCGACGATCCAGACGCTGCGCCGCACCAGCTGGTCGATCACGCTGCGCAGGTCGACGACCGCCGCAGCCGTCTGATCCTCCAGCGCGTCCAGGCGCCGGCGCAGCTCGTCGACCCGCCCGCGCTGGGCGGTGTACTCCGACTCCCGATGCTGGGAAGCCTCGAGGATCTCGTCGACCAGCTCAGCCCCGACCTGCTCGCGCAGCTCGCCGAGGCGCTCCCGGGCGAGCACCCGGTGCTGGTCGGCGGCCAGCCGGAAGCCGAGGCCGAACTCGGCGTTGTCCTCGAAGAGAGAGTTCGACCAGGCCGGCCCCCGGCCGGCGGCATTGGCCGCCCACGGGGTGGTCGGCAGGTTGCCGCCGTAGATCGAGGAGCAGCCGGTGGCGTTGGCGACCATCAGCCGGTCACCGAAGAGCTGGGAGAGGAGCTTCAGGTAAGGGGTCTCCCCGCAGCCCGCGCAGGCCCCGGAGAACTCGAAGAGCGGCTGCAGGAACTGGGTGCCGCGGACCGTCTCGAAGTCAACCCGTGACCGATCGGGGGTGGGCAGGGTCTCGAAGAACGCGATGTTGCGGCGTTCGGTGTCGAGCCGCGGCTCGCGCTGGGCGAGGTTGATCGCCTTGTGCCCGGGGTCGGCGGGCGCCGAGATCGGGCAGGTCTCGACGCAGAGGCCGCATCCGGTGCAGTCCTCGAGATACACCATCAGGGAGAATCGCGAACCGGGCAGCCCGCGCGCGGTGAGCGGCATGGAGGCGAAGCCCTCCGGAGCCGCCGCCAGCAGCGTCTGGTCGTAGAGCTTGGACCGGATGACGCTGTGGGGACAGACGAAGCTGCAGTTGCCGCACTGGATGCAGAGCCCCGGGTCCCAGGCGGCGACCTCGTCGGAGATGTTCCGCTTCTCGTAAGCCGCGGTCCCGCTGGGGTAGGTGCCGTCGACGGGGAAGGCGCTCACCGGCAGGTCGTCGCCGTGCCCCTCCATCATCGCGGCGATCACCGAGCGGACGAACTCTGGGGCGTCCGCGGAGACGGCGGGGCGGACTCCGCGACCGGCGGTCACCCGGTCGGGGAGCTCGATCCGATGCAGTGAGGCCACCGCCGCGTCGACCGCGGCGTGGTTGCGGGCCACCACCTCGCGCCCGCGCCGGGCGTAGCTCTTGGCGATCGCCTTCTTGATGGCGGCGATCGCCTCCTCCTGGGGCATCACCCCGGAGATGGCGAAGAAGCAGGTCTGGAGCACCGTGTTGACCCGGTTGGCAAGACCGGCCTCACCGGCGACGCGGTTGGCGTCGATGGCGTAGAGGGTGATCCGCTTGGCGAGGAGGCGCTCCTGGACCTCCCTCGCCAGCGAGTCCCAGACCTCGGCGGCCGGGGTCGAGGTGTTGAGCAGCAGGGTCGCGCCGGGCGCCGCCCGCTCCAGCACCTCGGCGCGCTCGATGAGCGGGGTGTGGTGGCAGCCGATGAAGCCGGCGGTGTCGATCAGGTACGGGGCCCGGATCGGGTCCGGCCCGAAGCGGAGGTGGGAGGCGGTCTGCGAGCCCGACTTCTTCGAGTCGTAGACGAAGTAGCCCTGGGCGTAGCGGCCCGGGTCCTCGCCGAGGATCTTGATGGTGTTCTTGTTGGCGCTGACGGTCCCGTCCGAGCCGAGGCCGAAGAAGAGGGCGCGGAGCGTCCGCGGCGACTCGATGTGGAGGCTCTGGTCGTAGGGGAGGCTGGTGCCGCTGACATCGTCGTTGATGCCGATGGTGAAACGGGGTCGCGGGTGCTCACTGCCGAGCTCGGCGAAGACCCCGGCCACCATCGCCGGGGTCAGCTCCTTGGAGGAGAGCCCGTAACGGCCGCCGATGACCAGCGGCATGGTCTCGCGGGTGCCCGCGCCCGACGCCTCGGCCAGCGCGCCCAGCACATCCAGGAAGAGCGGCTCCCCGAGCGCCCCCGGCTCCTTGGTGCGGTCGAGCACCGCCACCCTGCGCGCGCTGGCCGGGATCGCGGCGAGCAGCGCCTCGGTGGGGAAGGGCCGGTAGAGGCGGAGCTGCACCACTCCGACCCTCTCACCGTCGGAGGCGAGATGAGCCGCGGTCTCGGCGGCGGTCTCGGCACCCGAGCCCATGGCGACGATCACCCGCTCGGCCTGCGGGTCGCCGTGGTACTCGACCAGGTGGTAGCCGCGGCCTGTGCGCTCCGCCAGCGCGTCCATCGCCGCCTGCACGGCGGCGGGGACTCGCGCGTAGAACGGGTTGACCGTCTCGCGCGCCTGGAAGTAGACGTCCGGGTTCTGGGCCGTGCCGCGGATGAACGGCCGGTCGGGCGAGAGCGCCCGGTTGCGGTGGGCTCGGACGAGCTCGGTGGGGACCAGGGCGCGGAGGTCGTCGTCGGAGAGCGTCTCGACGGTGTTCAGCTCGTGTGAGGTTCGGAAGCCGTCGAAGAAGTGGACGAAGGGGACCCGGGTGCGGAGGGTGGCCACCTGCGCGACCACCGCGAGGTCATGGCACTCCTGCACCGACGCCGACGCCAGCAGCGCGAAGCCGGTCTGGCGCACGGCCATCACGTCGGAGTGGTCACCGAAGATCGACAGCGCCTGGGCGGCCAGCGAGCGCGCGGCCACGTGAAAGACGGCCGGCGTGAGCTCGCCGGCGATCTTGTACATGTTGGGGATCATCAGCAGGAGCCCCTGGGAGGCCGTGAAGGTGGTGGTCAGCGCCCCACCCTGGAGGGACCCGTGCAGGGCTCCCGCCGCGCCGCCCTCGCTCTGCATCTCGACCACCGAGGGCACGCTGCCCCAGACGTTCGGCTTCCCCTGGCTCGACCACTCGTCGGCGAGCTCGGCCATCGCCGACGACGGGGTGATCGGGTAGATGCAGCAGACCTCGTTGAGCCGGTAGGCGACGGATACGGCCGCCTCGTTGCCGTCGATGGTGGTGCGCATCACTGAGGCTCCCCGACCATCTCGATGGCGTGAACGGGACACTGCTCGAAGCAGGTCCCGCAGCCGGTGCAGCGGTCGTAGTCGAACCGGTATCGGTACCCCACCCCGAGCTTCACCACCGCATCCTCCGGGCACGAACCGAGGCACCCATCACATTCGAAGCAGTTGCCGCAGGAGAGGCAGCGCTGCGCCTCGAAGACGGCCTCCGCCTCGGTCAGGCCGGCGACGATCTCGGCGAAGTCGCCCACCCGCTGATCGGGTGGGCGTTCCGCCTGGGCGCGGGAGAGCGCATCGGCGAAGTACCACGGGTGCAGCCGGTCGAAGCTCGCCAGCTCGTGCTTGGCGCCAGCCACCGCCTCCGACCCCTGCAGGTACCCGTCGATGTACCGGGCGGCCTTCTTGCCGTGGCCCACGCCCACGGTCACGGTCCGCTCGGCGGGAACCATGTCCCCGCCCGCGAAGACGCCCGGGCAGCCGGTCATCATCGAGGCGGAGACCAGAACGGTGCCGTCGCTCTTGAACTCCACCCCGGGCACGCGGCGGAGGAACTCGGTGTCGGCGTCCTGCCCGACCGCCAGGATGAGGGTGTCCGCGGCGAGCTGCTCGAACCGTCCGGTGGGCTGCGGGAACCCCTTCTCATCCAGCTCCATGACCTCGACGGTCAGCTCCGGCCCGTCGAAGGCGGTGATGGTGTGCAGCCAATTGATCCGCACTCCCTCCCGCTCCGCCGCCTCGGCCTCCTCCTCGTGGGCAGGCATCCGCTCCCGGTTGCGCCGGTAGACGATCAGCGAGTCGCTCGCGCCCAGCCGCTTGGCGACGCGGGCCGCGTCCATGGCGGTGTTGCCCCCGCCGTAGACGGCGACCCGGCGACCCACCGCCGGCTGGCCTCCGGCGGCGACCTCGCGGAGGAATGACACCGCGTCGTAGATGCGCCCGGCGTCGCGGGCCGGGATGTCGACGTGCTTGGAGAGGTGGGCGCCGACCGCCACGAAGACGGCGTCGAAGCCGCCCTCGGCCCGCTCGGCGGCGAGGTCGGTGACCCGGTGCCCGAGGACGAAGCGCACCCCCAGCGCCTCGACCCGAGCGATCTCGGCGGCGAGCACGTCGCGCGGCAGCCGGTAGGCGGGGATGCCGTAGCGCATCATCCCGCCCGGCTCCGGGCTCAGGTCACGCACCTCGACCTGGTGGCCGCGGCGGGCGAGCTGGTAGGCGGCGGAGAGCCCGCTGGGCCCGGCCCCGATCACCAGGACCCGCCTGCCGCTCGGCGCCGGCGGTGCCGGGAACGCCCAGCCCCGCTCCAGGGCGAGGTCGCCGAGGAAGCGCTCGACCGCGTGGATGGAGACCGAGCTGTCCAGCTCCCGGCGATTGCAGACGTCCTCGCAGGGGTGGTAGCAGACCCTGCCGTGGATGGCGGGGAACGGGTTGTCGGCGACCAGCTGGCGCCAGGCCTCCTCGTGCCTCCCGTCCCGGGCGAATCCGAGCCAGGCCTGGATGTTCTCGCCCGCCGGGCAGCCGGCATTGCAGGGGGGCAGCAGGTCGACGTAGGTGGGCCGGCGGGTCCGCACCGCGCCGGCGCGGGCGGTGCCGTGGAGAAGATCGGGCAGCGGCGTCAGCTCAAGAGGGCGAAGGCTCATATGTCAACTCCGACCAATCGGTTCCATCAATCGCCAGCGCTTCTTCTCGGACGTCCCGGGACGGGCCCGCCTCGGAGGGCGGGAGGGTCGAGGAGCACACCGTGGCACCGTGGCCCACATCGTAGACGCCCCAGGGGGCTGGTTGTGGCGGAATCGCCCCAACCGGTCGATCCACCGAGATCGCCCCCGGGCACGAACCGGCGTTCGGTCCGCAGCTCCTCGGAGCACGGGCCGGCTCGGGCCGCCCCAACCGGTGCCGTCGGTTCGCCCACCCGGCATCCTCTCCTACCGGTGGCGGCCGGGCGCGGCCGGACTCCCCGTCAGATCAGGCTGCGATCGGTGGGCAGCCGATGACGGCCGCGCGGTGCGCTGATCGCGCCGCCGGCGCCACGCCTCACGCAGTCGCGATGGCAGCACCATCCCTCATCGCGAGCCATCGCGCACCGAGACCACTCGCAGTCCCACGGTTTCCAATCATTTCACCAAATGTTTATCACCCCCAAGGGTGAGCCCGGCGATCCGCCGCGCCCCTAGCATGTGGTTCAGGGGCTGACGCAATCGTTCGTCAGCAACGATGCGAGCGCTCTCTCAAGAGTGTCGTCAAGGCCGGGCCGCACCCACACGGTTCACGGCACCACGGGAGGTTGAGATGAGATTCGGGCCAGCAGCATGGGGAAAGCGCGCGGCTCTCCTGCCCATCGGTGCTCTGGCGGTGGCCGCCTGCGGATCCACCAGCGCGGGCAGCAGCTCCGTGCCGACACAGTTCGATCCGTCGAGCTTCGACACCAGCTCGGTGTCGTGGCTCGCCGCCAACAACAACGACAGCGGCACCCCGCCCACCACCCCGACCGGGACGCTGATCATGGAGGGGGCCGAGAACGCCGACCCGTCGGCCAACATGGATCCCAACGGCGAGTACGACACCATCGGCTACACGATCATGCGAATGATCGCGCGTCAGCTGGTGACCTATCCCGCCTCGACCAACTTCGCGACCGCGACCAGCCTGGTGGCCGATGCCGCCACCGAGGTCCCGACCACGGCCAACGGCGGGATCACCGACGGTGGGATCACCTACACCTTCCACATCCGAACCGGGATGGAGTGGAGCGACGGCACGCCGGTGACCGCGCAGGACTTCGAGCTGGGGCTCAAGCGCACCTGCGAGCCGGAGCTGGCACCGCTCGGGAACCCGGGCTACTACGAGGCCACCATCCAGGGCTTTGCCAGCTTCTGCACCGGTCTGGAGAACCTGGCCGGTCCCGGCAGCACCGCCTCGAGCCCGGTGCCGGCCACCGGAGCGCAGCGTCAGGCCTACCTCGACGGCACCAGCATCAGCGGGATCAGCACGCCGGACAGCCAGACGCTGGTCATCACGCTCATCCAGCCGGCGACGGACTTCCTCAACATCATGGCGATGCCCTTCGCCTCGGCGGCCCCGCCCTCGACGGAGACGCTGATCCCGGAGACGACCGGCAACCCGATCTGGTCCGACGGCCCCTACGAGGTCTCCGATTACGACCCGGGCCACGAGATCGTGCTCACGCCCAACCCCCACTGGGGTGACAGCCCGTCGGCGGTGAGCTGGAGCGACGACCCGGTGCGCCACCGCTACGTGGCCGAGGTGGACGTGCGGATGGACCTGGCGTCGTCGGCGGCGGAATCGCAGGTGCAGGAGGACATCCTCGCCGGCACCGCGGACCTGGAGTGGAACACGGTGGTCCCGGTCTCCTCTCTGGGCAGCCTCTCCAACTTCAGCGACTCGCGCTTCGGGTCCTTCCCCGCACCCGGCAGCATGAACCCGTACCTGGTCTTCAACACCCTGAGCCCCAACAACGGCGGCGCGCTCGGCAAGGTGGCCGTCCGCCAGGCTCTGGAGTACGCCATCGACAAGGTCGCCATGGGCAAGATCTACGGCGGCGCCGCCTACAACCTGCCGCTCAACCAGGTCTTCGGCGCCGGGACCGAGGGCTACATCCCCAACTACGATCCCTACCCCACGGCGAACAACCAGGGCGATCCCGCCAAGTGCAAGTCGATACTGGCCGCCGCCGGCTACCCGCACGGGCTCACCCTCAAGGACTACTACCGCACCGACGGCAAGCACCCGGCCATCTTCGAGGAGGTGAAGACCGACTTCGCCGCCTGCGGGGTGACCGTGGACGGCGTCGGCATCGCGAGCGGCAACTACTACACCACGAGCGGGATCGCCAGCGCCGGCGCCGGCGACCTGCAGAAGGGCAGCTGGGACATCACCGAGCCGGGCTGGGAGCCCGACTGGTTCGCGCAGCCGAGCGCCCCGACCAACGCGCGTTCCATCCTGCCGGACATCTTCGACGGGTCACTGAGCTTCCCGGGCACCGACTGGGGCGACTACAACGACCCCACCACCAACGCCGACGTGACCGCGGCGCTGGCGGCGCCGACCCTGAGCCAGGCCAACGCCGACTGGCAGAAGGCCAACGAGCAGGTGATGAAGGACGCTGCGTTCATCCCGTTCCAGGAGCAGAACAACAACATCATGCGCTCCACCCGGGTGCACAACGCCATCTACTTCCCCTTCTCGACCTACTACGACCCGACTCAGATCTGGCTGTCAGCCAGCTGACGCAGACGTCCGGCGAGCGGCCGGACGGCCACCCCATCTCCCCCCTCAGGTCCGGACCGGACCGCCCTTCGGGGCGGCCGGTTCCGGGCCGGCAGCGGCCAGCCCGGGTGGCCCAGGAGTGTGATTCGAGATGAGCCTGACCACCATCGAAATCGCCTCGTCGCAGCTGTCGGGGGAGCCCGGCGAGAGGGGCGCCGCCATCCTCGGCAGGAGCCCGCTCCGACTGGCGCTCGCCCGGATGCGCACCGATCCGGTCGTCATCATCGCCGGCGGCATGATCGCGCTGATGGCGCTGCTCGCCATCTTCGCGCCCGTGATCAGCATCCTGACCGGGCACAACCCCTACAACACCGACCTCATCAACGGGACCAACCAGTTCGGCGAGCCCTACGGGCCCGGTCAGAACGGCTTCCTTCTCGGCACCGACAACGTCGGTCGCGACATCCTGGTGCGGATCGCCTACGGGGCCCGGATCTCGCTGCTGGTGGGGACGCTGGCAACCCTGCTGGCCACCGTCACCGGGACCGTGATCGGACTGACCTCCGGCTACTACGGCGGCTGGGTCGACGCCGTGCTCGCCCGGCTGATGGACACCGTGCTCTCCTTCCCCTACCTCCTGGTGGGGATCGCGACGGCGTCGGTGTTCGGGCCCAGCGTGCCCCTGGTCGTCATCATCATCGCCTTCTTCAGCTGGGGGACCATCGGCCGCATCGTTCGCGGCCAGACCATCTCCCAGAAGGAGAGGGAGTACGTGGAGGCGGCGCGGTCCATGGGCGCCAGCGACCTCCGCATCATGTTCGTGGACATCCTCCCCAACCTGCTCTCCCCGGTCATCGTCCTGGCCACGCTGCTGATCCCGACCGCGATCGTCTTCGAGTCGTCGCTCTCCTTCCTGGGCGTGGGGGTGCAGCCTCCGACGCCCTCGTGGGGCAACATGATCTCGGACGCCCAGGGCAGCGGCCTCCAGAACTGGTGGTTCTGGGTCTTCCCGTCGGCCGCCCTGCTGGTCACCACCCTCGGGTTCAACCTGCTCGGCAACTCGGTTCGCGACGCGCTCGACCCGCGCACGGAAAGGATCTTCGCGACCCGGCGCCGGAGGTCACGCCGCGGGCCGATCCCACCCGCGCCGCTCGAGGCACAACTCGAGGCTCCGCTCGAGGGCGAGGCATGACCCGTTTCCTGATCCGCCGGACGCTGCAGGGGATCTTCACCCTCTGGGTGATCGTGAGCCTGGTCTTCGTGCTCTACTTCGTCGCGCCCCATGATCCGGCCCGGCTGATCGCCGGCCGGACCGTGACCCCCGGCCTGCTCCGCCTGATCCGCGAGCAGCTCGGGCTCACCCAACCGCTCTGGAAGCAGTACCTCGGCTTCTTCGGCCGGCTTCTCCACGGCAACCTCGGCGAGTCGTATTTCACCCACCAGCCGGTGACCAAGATCATCGCCCAGGCGGTGCCGGTGGACATCTCGCTGGCCGCCGGAGCGGGTGTCATCTGGCTCACCCTCGGGCTCTCGGTCGGGATCCTGGCCGCGCGGCGGCCGCGGTCGGTCTGGGACCGCAGCGCCACCATCTTCGTGCTGACCGGGATCTCCTTCCCCACCTTCATCCTCGGGCTGCTGCTCCTCTACCTGCTGTTCTTCATCCTCACCACCCACGGGATCTCCCTCTTCCCGGGACCCGGCAGCTACACGCCCTTCACCAGGAATCCGTTGGAGTGGGCGCACGACCTCATCCTGCCGTGGATCACGCTCGCCCTGATCACGGCCGCCACCTATGCGCGGCTCTCGCGCAGCTCGCTGCTCGAGACCCTGGGGGAGGACTATGTCCGCACCGCCCGGGCCAAGGGGTTGAGCGAGCGCCGGGTGGTCTACCGGCACGCGCTGCGGAGCGCGCTCACGCCGATCCTCACCCAGTTCGGTGTCGACCTCGCCACCCTGCTCGGAGGCGCGATCCTGACCGAGAGCGTCTTCGGCCTGCCGGGGCTCGGCTACGCCGTCGTCTACGCCATCGGCGTGCAGGACCTGCCGGTCATCCAGGGTGTGGTCCTGGTCGCCGCCGGTTTCATCGTCTTCGCCAACATCGTGGTCGACGCCCTCTACGCCGTGCTCGACCCCCGGGTCCGCCTGACCTGAGGACGGCGGCGCGCTGCGAGCGCGCTGCGCGTGGCGACCTGGGACCGTATGGCGCAACGGGCACGGATGTGGCGCTCGCGCTGCACGCGCAGTTCCGCAGCGTGCACTGGCGTGTTGGATGCGATGCCCTGCCGTCGCCACCGCCGCAGCCGGGCCGGACGCGTGCGCCGCGGAACGTCCCGGGCGGGGATACTGTGGCCAGAGAGCCAGCTGGTCGCCCCGCGGGGGAGCGGCACACTTTCGCCGCTCTGACGTATAGGGGCCATGCCGTACAGGTCGGAGGGGAGCGTGAGGACGCTCGAGCTGAGCGGTCTGGCCGGAGCGCCGCGCGCCGAGGAGCGAGGTGTGACCGCCGACGAGATCGCCGCCCTCTACCTTCCGCGAGTCCACCGCTGGGCGGCGATGGTCTGTCCCCCGGGCGCCGATCCCGAGGACCTCGTCCAGCACGCCATGCTCCGCGCCATGGAGCAGGTATCGCATCGGGTGCTCCGCCCGGAGACCGCGGAGGCCTGGCTGTGGCGCGTGGTCACCAACGCGGCCCGCGACCAGGGACGGTTCGTGCGGCGCTCCCGGATGGTCCTGCAGCGGCTGGTGGACCACGGCGACCGGAGCGCGGCATCCACCTCAGCGGAGGGGCTCGCCCTGGACCGCCTGCGCGATGAGGACCTGATCGCCGCGGTCCGCCGGCTGGCACCGCGTTACCGGAGGCTCATCGCCCTGCGCTACGGGGCGGACCTCTCCCCCACCGAGATCTCGCAGTGCGTGGGCGGCTCGAGGATGGCGGTCGCCAAGGCGCTGCGGCGGGCGCTCGACCATCTGAGGGCCGACCTCGCGGCCCAGGAGGAGAGATGACCCCGCGCCTCGACGAGATCGAGCACGCTCTCGACGCCGACCCGCTGGGCGCCCGGCTCGCGGCCGCCGTGGTGCCGCCCCTCTCCGCCCCGGTCCGGCGGCGGCTGATGGCGGCCGCGAGCGCGGCACCGGCATCGAGGAGCGCCCGGGGACCGGTCGGGGTGGTGGCCGTGGTGGGTGCCTCGGCGGTCGCCGCCATGCTCGCCGTCGTGGCCACCGGGTCGTACACGCCCACCCACCCGGGGATCGTGGCGAGCCCGTCGGGCGGCCCGGCGGAGACGGCCTCGGTCACGACCCCGCTGCCCGGTGCGGCGCCCACCACGACCCGGATACCGATCACCCGCCTGGCGGCCCTCGATGCCGTCACCAAGATCGCCCGCGACGCCGATGCGAACAGCCCCGGCCCGGTGGGCGGCTGACCCCGGGGCGGCCGGGCCGGGATCCCGGAGGCCGTGACCCGCAAGAAGGCGACGGTGGAGACCTCCACTGACGATCGACCGGCACCCTGGCGGCCGGCCGCCCCGGCCCGGCGATGACCGCCGCGATGCCGCCTCCGGAGCAGTCGGCGGTTGCCCCGCCCGGCCCGTCCCGGAGTGGGTTGCGCTGTCCCGAGGTGATGGAGCTGCACGACTCCGCCCAGGTGCGGACGATCCAGAACCTGGCCCGGGCCAGGCTGCTCGGCGTCCTCTGCGAGCGGCTGGAGGCGAGCATCAGCCAGCTCGCGGAGGCGGTGGACTGCAATCGGGGGACCGTCGCGTACCACATGAAGGTGCTGAGCGCAGCCGGCCTGGTGCGGGTCTCGCGCACCCGGCAGGTCCGGGCCATCGCCGAGCGGTACTACGCCCCGGTCGCCCGCTCCTTCGTGCTGGCCGGGGACCTGACCTCCCTCCACCACGGGGTGTCGGCGATCTGGGACCTGCTGGCGGAGTACGGAGGGCCGGTGTCCGAGGCCACGGCTCCCACCGTCGTCAGGCTCCGGCTGCCGGCTGGACGAGCCGCCCAGCTCGCCGAGCGGATCAATGAGCTGGTCACCGAGTACCAGGGAGATGAGGACGCCGGCAGAGCGGGCGTCGAGGTCGGCTTCGTCTGCGGCGCGTACCGAGTGGCCGGCGCCCGTCCCGCCGCCGCGAGCTGAGCCGGGCCGGGTGCCGGCGGAGCGCCGCCGGCGGTCGGCGCCGCGACCGGCTCAGGCCAGGGAGAGGAAGAGCCGCTCCAGCCGCTTCTCATCGATGGCGGTGGCCCCACCGCCCTCACGGTTGGTCACGCACTGCTGGAGACCGGTGGCGATCAGCCGGAACCCGGCTCGATCGAGGGCGTGCGAGACCGCGGCGAGCTGGGTGACGACGTCGGCGCAGTCGCGGCCCTCCTCCAGCATCCGGATGACCCCGCGCAGCTGGCCCTCCGCTCGGCGCATCCGCCGCAGTATCTCGGGCAGGGCGTTCTCGTCAAGCTGCATCTGGCCATCCTCGCCGGGCAGCCGGCCTCGGGGTCGCGTCGTCGACGACGGCGGTCACGCCGGCGCCGTGACGGGCGCGCCGAGCTCGATCGCGACCGACGGTGGCTGGAGCAGCGTGTTGTGGACCGTGCAGTGCCCGGCCACGGCCAGCATGGCCGCCTGCTGCTGCGGGGAGAGCTCCGCGTCGAGATGGATCTCGAGGCGGACCTCGGCGACCCTCGCCGGATGGGCGGCCATACCGAAGTCGGCGGTGACCGACAACCCCGCCACCGGAAGCTCGTGCCTCGCCAGGAAGCGGCGGACGTAGTACGCGACGCAGGAAGCGAGACCGGCGACGAACAGCTCGGTCGGGGTGGGGCCGCTGTCGTCGCCACCGTCGGCAACGCTCTGGTCAACGCTCAGGATGTGATCGCGAACCGTGATCCGGAACCGATCGGCGCCGTCGTGGTCCACCAGCAGCGGGCGGCTGCCGGAGCCGGCCCCCGGGCTCACGACGGCTCCGCCGTGGTGCCGGCCGCCGCGAGCTCCTGCCGGATCGCCTCCATGTCCAGCTCCCTGACCGCGCCGATCAGCTTCGCCAGAGCGGCGGCGGGCTGAGCACCGGGCTGTTCGAAGACCAGGATGCCGTCGCGGAAGATCATCAGGGTGGGGATGGACATGATCCCGAGCGACCCCGACAGGCCCGGCTCCGCCTCGGTGTCGACCTTGCCGAAGACGATGTCCGGATGGTCCTCGGAGGCGGCCTCGAACACCGGCCCGAAGGCACGGCAGGGCCCGCACCAGGCCGCCCAGAAGTCGACCATGACGATCCCGTCCCTGCGCACGGTCTCGGGGAACGTCTGCTCACTCAGCGCGATCGTCGCCATGGCCACCTCGAGGTGAAGGTTGAGAACCTTCCCGAAGTATACCCATGGGGGTATTAGCGGCGGGCACTCGACAGCCCCCTCGAGCTCAGCCGCGACTCCCCGAATCGGGGCGCCGGGTCAGGAGTCGCTGGGGGCCGATCCGGAGCGGCGGGCGGCGGCGAGGCGCCGGCGGGCGCCCGAGAGCCGTCCGCGAGCGCGCGCATCCGCGGCGAGGCGGTCGATGCCGGCGGCGCGCCGCAGGTCGTCGATCTGGGCGCTGGCGACTTGGTGAGTGATCCATGGGTTCATAGCCATATTGCGATGTTGACATGAACTGATCAAAAAGTCAAGCCATATCGTGATATCGTCTTGTGGCTATGCCCTTCTATCACGAGCCACCAGCGATCGAGGAGCCATCCATCGAGGTCGTCGTCGGCGGCTCCATCGCCACCGAGCTGGACTGGGTCCTCCTGGCCGCCTCCGCCCCCGCGTTCCGCCGTGACCACGCCACGCTCGGCAGGATCTACGAGGAATCCCCCCGGCTGGGCGACCGGGTCCGGGGCTTCTGGGACACGCCGGAGACCACCGACTGCGCCGGCTCGATGGAGCTGGCCATCCTCGCCCACCACGGCGGGATCCTCTTCTCGCTCGACGCCGACGAGCTTCTGGACCGGCTGGAGGGACTCTGCGCCGACGCGCCGGAGGACCTGCGGCTCGCCTCCGAGACGCCGCGCGACCGGGAGGCGATGAGGTCTCGGCTCGCCCGGCTGCGCTCGTCCGGCGATTGCCGGCGCGCCTACGTGGAGCTGATGCGCGACGTCTGGGCCGCGGTGCGCCCGGACTGGGTGCGCAACGGCCGGCGCTCGGTCGAGTTCGCGGTCGCGGCGCGGCGCGAGATCCAGCGTCGCGGCGCCTCGTGGGAGGAGATTGCGCGCAGCACCTACCGGCCCGGGGGCCGGGTGCTCGACGACCTGGTCGCCTCGCTCCCCGGCGGTGGCGTGGTGGCGGTGGTACCCGCCTACTTCGCCCACCTGGGGTCACTGGTGGATCTCCCCGGCACGGTGATGATCGGGGTGCGCGCCGAGGGCAGCGGAGCCGAGGCGCGAGCGCGAACGGAGAATCTGGCGCGGCGCCTGAAGACGATCTCGGACCCCACCCGGCTGGCGATCGTCGAGGTGCTGCGGGCCACGCCGAGCACGGTGAGCGACCTCGCCGAGCTCTTCTCACTGGCGCAGCCGACGATCAGCAACCACGTCAAGATCCTGCGCGACGCCGGCATCGTGGCCAACGGCACCCGCGGCGGACGGCGCGAGCTGGTCCTCCAGCACGGGGTGCTCGACGAGCTCCTCGACCACCTCGAGGGGATGCTGGACCCGGCGCGCCAGTCGGGGCTGCCCGGAGCGGCGTCCGAGCCCGGAGCTCCGAGCGCCTGACGGAAGAGCGGATCCGGTCCACCTGCGACATCGCCGACGGATCCGGCAACGGCCGGCGGCGGCGGGATCGGGAAGGTGCCATGATCGGGCCATGAGCACCTCCCCCACCCGGTTGCAACCGCACCACGCCCTCACCATCATCGTGGCCGCCGCGGTGGCGATCGTGGTGGCCTACGTCCTCCTCGGCGCGCTCGCCGGCGTGATCCTCTTCCTCATCAAGACGGTCGTCGTCCTGGGTCTGATCGCGCTGGCGGTGTACCTCGTGCTCCGGTGGGCGGGCCGCAGCCAATGACCGTCACGGCGAGGCGGGGCCGGCCCGACTAGCTGGCCGGCGAGGCGACCCTCACGTAGGGGTGCCGCGAGCTCCAGAACCGGAGCGATGCGGCGGCGCGCTGCACCGCTCCCATCGCAACGCAGGCGTTGGCCGCGCCACCCAGCCAGAGCGCGAGCATCAGCATCGCGGCAATCCCGGCGTAGCCGGTGAGGCGGCGGGTGGCGGGGGCGGTCGAATCCACATCCGCAGGGTAGGACGCTTGCCGGACCATCTGCTGAGAACCATCTGAGAGAGCGCCGAGGGCTCGCTGAGACGCCTCTCACGCGGGTCGTGCCGCGGTCCCTGGTCCGGGGAGCCTGACAGCGGGAGACGGGGCTCGAACCCGCAACTTCAACCTTGGGAAGGTTGCACTCTACCGTTGAGTTACTCCCGCGCGGGTCAGGGTGACGAGGATACCGCCGGCCCGGTGCAGGGTGCCACCTCGAGGCTGATTGCCGCCGCCCGGGGGCACCCGCCGCGGCTCCGAACGCCGCTCGGCGGGATCGGGACCGACCCTCAGTCGCGACGGAGGGTGAGCAGCCCGGCGACCAGCACCCCGGCCACGCCGAGCGCGGCGCCGGCCGCGCCGACCTCGTCCCGGAGCTGCGGCAGGAGGGAGCTGGTGAACGTCTGAATCCCGGTCTGCAGGGTGACCCCCCGATCGGCGCTGTGGACGGCCAGGGCGGCGAGGGCCAGGCCGACCGCGATCGCCACCAGGGCGACCACGATGGCGGAGATCGCGGCTCCGACCCCTCCCCTGCGCGACGAGCGGCGGATGACCAGCCCGGCCGCGAGACCCACCACGATCGCCAGCTCCGGAAGCAGGGCATCGGTCTGGACCGCCGCGGCGACCCAGAGTGCCGCCACCGCCAGGCTCACCACGAAGGCGACCAGCAGGGCGGGGAGCAGCCCGGCCTGATGGATCGACGCCGCCCTTCCCGAGGGTGCCGGGCCGGCCGCGGGCGGTGCCGATGGGGGCTCGGGGGGCGAGGGCTCCGAGGCGGTCGCGGGATCGACGGTGCTCCGGATGCCGGGGGCCGGCCGGGAGACGGCGCGCGGAGCCCAGGAGGCCACCGCCGCGGGTGGCGGGGCGGGCGGCTCCGCGACCGCCGGTGGCGCCGGGGGCGGAGCGGGGGAGGCGGTGGGGGTCACCGCCGGCGACGGCGCGGCTGCGGGTGGCGCCGGAGGCGCGGCGGGCGCGAGCTGGGGCCAGTCCCCGAACGGGGCTGGCGGGGGCGGGGCCGGCACCATGCGCGGCGCGGCATCCACGGCCGGCGCCGGTGCGGCCGGCCACTCCGGGGCGGCGGCGACCCCGGGCCACACCGCCGGCGGCGGCGCCGGGGACGGAGCGACGGGCGGTGCCGGCGCGCGGTCCGCGGTCCGGAGAGCGGCACTCCAGGAGGACTCCTCGAGGGGGGCCGGCGGCGGGGTCGGGAGCTCACGGGCCAGCGGCAGGGGGAACTCCGGCGCCGGCGGATCTTCAGAGGGAGGCACCGTCCCGAGCTGGCGGCCCAAGGAGACGCCCGGGTGCCAGCCGAGCGGCAGCGCCTCGGTGCGGCCGGGAGGGGCTGTCGGAGCCGCTGGCCCCAGGCTGCGAGGACCCGGGCCGGGTGCGGGCGGGACGCGACCGCCGGGCGGGCCATCCGGCCCCACCGGGGAGGGCGGCCAGGCGGGCGAGCCGGGTGGGCGGACCGCCCACGTCGGCGGCGGTGCGCTCCCGGGGCCCGGGGGGAGAACCACATCGGGCGGGGAGAATGGCGTCCCGAAGAGGCTGGCCGGGGGTCGGGCGCCGGCTGCGGGGTCGGCGAGCGGCGGGCCGGCCGGCGGCGGAGGGACGGCCGAGCCAGGTTGACGCGAGGGAGCCGGTCCTGCGGCGGGAACCGCCGCCGCCGCCGAAGGCGCCAGCCGGGCCGCCAGGGGTCGAGGAGCGGTGGCCCCGGGGTTGTCGGCCAGGTAGTGCTGGATCTCCAGCCGGGTGGGCGGAGTCAGGGGCGTTCCGGTCGGATAGCCGGACATCCGCGGCAGAGGGGTCTCGACGAAGGTCTCCGCAGCCGGCGCCGGGGCCTCCCCGCCCGCCGGCCAGGCGGGGGGTGCCTCCGCGGGCGCGGGCGCGGGCGAGGCCTCGAGCTCGGGGAGCGGCTTGCCCGTGTCCGGGCTGACCAGGGGGACCTTGCAGGTGGGGCAGAGGGTGCGCGCGTCGTACCACTTCCAGCACTTGGTGCAGACGAGCTGATCCGGCATCACGCTTGGAATGATGCTCCCGGCAGGGCGGGGCCGCCGCACCTCGTCACGTTCGTGTGACCGATTGTCACGGCGGCATCGGAACGCTGGGAGGGTCCCCCGCCGCGGTCTCCGACCGGGGGGCCCGGCGGGTGAGTACCATCGCCGGAGTGCTGACCGCATTCCTCTTCATCGTCTGCGAGCCGGGGGCGATCGTCCGCCTCGGCCGGGCTCTCGCCGACACCGACGGGGTCGCGGAGGTCTACACGACCACCGGCTCGGCGGACTTCATCGCGGTGGTCCGGGTGCCCGACCTCGACGCCCTCGCCACCACGGTGACCCAGCACATCGCCGAGCTCCCGGGCATCGTGCGCACCGACACCCACCTCGCGATCCGCTCCTACGGAAAGGGAGACGAGACCGCCGCCTTCGACATCGGGGTGGATTGAGCTCGATGTCTGAGCAGGGTCTCGGTGCCCCACCCGAGGGTGGTTCCAGCCCCACCCCGGCCGCGATGGCCGGACGCGCGCGGATGCTGGCCGCACTCCGACGCCAGCCCGTCGACCGGACCCCGATCTGGTTCATGCGCCAGGCGGGTCGCAGCCTCGCGGCCTACCGCGAGCTGCGCGAGCGGTACGACATCCTCACCATCACCCGGACGCCGGAGCTCTGCTCGCGGGTGACCATGATGCCCGTCAACGAGCTCGGCGTCGACGCCGCGGTCCTCTACGCGGACATCATGCTGCCGCTGGTCGGGATGGGCGTGCCCTTCTCGATCGATCCCGGCCTGGGACCGATCATCCACGAGCCGCTCCGCTCCGCGGCGGACATCGCCCGCCTGGTGGTGGTCGAATCGGCCGAGGAGGCCACTCCCGATCTCTTCGCCGCCATCCGCGGGGTCCGGCAGCAGCTCGGCGCCCGCGCCGCGGTGATCGGCTTCGCGGGCGCCCCGTTCACGGTGGCTTCCTACCTCATCGAGGGCCATCCCTCTCGCGACTACGCCCGCAGCAAGGCGCTGATGCACGGTGAGCCCGAGCTGTGGGAGCAGCTGATGGAGAAGCTCGCCGAGGTGACCATCCGCTACCTCCGGGCCCAGGTCGCCGCCGGCGTCGACGTCCTCCAGCTCTTCGACTCCTGGGTGGGCGCGCTGAGCCGGCGCGACTACGAGGCGCGGGTCCTCCCCCATGTGCAGCGGATCCTCGCGGGGGTCGCCGACACCGGTGTCCCCCGCATCTACTTCGGAACCGGGTGCTCGCACCTGCTGGAGTCGATGGCCGCGGCCGGCGGCGACGCGGTCTCGGTGGATTGGCGACTGCCCCTGGACGAGGCGTGGCGCCGGATCGGCCTCGAGCTCGGCATCCAGGGCAACCTCGACCCCACGGTGACCCTGGCCTCCTGGCCGGTGGTGGAGCGCGAGGCGCGACGCGTGCTCGAGGAGGCGGGCGGGCGCGACGGCCACGTCTTCAACCTGGGCCACGGGGTCCTCCCCGAAACCGACCCCGCGACCCTGCGGCGGGTCGTCGACCTGGTTCACGAGGAGACCGCTCGCTGATGCCCTCCCCCACCGGGATCGCTCGCTGATGCCCCCGCCCACCGGGATCGTGCTGCTCACCTTCGGATCGGCCGTGACCGCGGACCAGGTCCCGGCCTACCTGCGCAGCGTCCGCGGCGGCAGCGAGGCCGGTCCCGAGCTGACCGAGGAGTTCGAGCGCCGCTTCCGGCGGATCGGGCGCTCGCCGCTGCTCGAGATCACCGCCGCGCAGGCCGCCGGCCTCCAGCGGCTGCTCGACGAGCGCCACGGCTCCGGCGCCTACCGGGTGGCGATGGGGATGCAGCACTCGGCGCCATGGATCGCGGAGTCCATCGATGCCCTGGTCGGAGAGGGGATCACCCGGATCCTCGGCATCGTGCTCGCGCCCCAGTACTCGCGGCTCATCCTCTCCGGCTACCAGCGCGAGGTCGACCGCGCCCGGGCGCGCCACCCCGACCTGGAGATCGCGGTGGCGGGGCCGTGGCACACCACCCCGGGCTGGATCGAGGGGCTGAGCGACCGGGTCGCCGAGGCCCTGGCGGAGTCCCCGCCCGCCCCCTCCGGGGCGGCCGCGGTCATCTTCACCGCTCACAGCCTGCCCCGCGACGTGATCGAGCGCGACCCCGGCTACGTGGAGCAGCTCCACCAGACCGCGGAGGCGGTGGTCGCGCGGCTCGGTCTGGCGGCGGGGAGCTGGAGGTTCGGCTGGCAGAGCGCGGGCCACACGCCCGCCGAGTGGCTCAAGCCCGATCTCCTCGACATCCTCCCGGGGCTGGCCGCGGCCGGGGCGACCGAGGTGCTGGTCGCGCCCGTGCAGTTCGTGGCCGACCACCTCGAGACCCTCTATGACATCGACGTCGCCGCCGCCGAGCAGGCGGCCGAGCACGGGCTGAGACTGCGGCGGATCGCCATGCCCAACGCGTCGCCGGCCATGATCCGCGGCCTGGCCGAGGTGGTGGAGCGTGAGCTGGCGGCTGCGCTGACCGACTGACCGTCCCGCCCGGGGCCGGGTGGCTGCGACGCGGGCGGAGGCAGGGGCACGGGCGAAGCTCGGGCAGGGCCGGGGGCCGGCCGCGGCGCCGGGATGGCGCGACCGGCTGAGCGCCGCCGGGCGCTGCTACGCTCCCGGCTCATGAGGCGGCGCCGCGGATGAGCTGGTGGGGCGGCTTCGTCTTCCGCCACCGCTGGCCGGTGCTGGTGGCATCGCTCGTCCTCTTCGTGGTCAGCGCCGGGCTGCTCAGCGGCGGCGGGACGCTCACCAACAGCGACACCTTCCATTTCGAGTCGAGCCGGGCGCTGACCCTGGAGGCCCAGCAGCTGCCGACGTCGATCGCCAACGGTTTCGAGCTGGTGCTGGGAAGCCCCTCGCTCTCGGTGGGCAGCCCCGCGTTCGCCACGGCGGTCTCGGGTGCGCTGGCGCCCCTGCGGAGCGACAGCAGGGTCCAGACCATCCTGCTGCCCCCGCTCGACAGCTCCACCGCCCAGAGCCCGCTGATCTCCGCCGACCGCCACTGGGTGGCTGCCGAGGTCGAGCTGAACCTGGTCAACTTCGCCAGCGCCACCAAGGCATTTCCCAGCCTTCGCGCCAAGGTCCACTCGGCCGTGCTCACCATCCATGCGGCCGGCGACGTGGCTCTCAACAGCGCCTTCGGAATCCGCAGCGAGCAGGACCTGCAGCGGGCTGACGTCTCCATCCCCGCCGCGCTCATCCTCCTGGTCATCGTCTTCGGTTCGCTGGTGGCGGCGCTCCTCTGCCTGGGCGTGGGGCTGGTCGCGGTCGCGGGCGGGCTGGCCGCGATGTACGCCCTCACCCACGTCACCGACGTCTCGACCTACGCCCTCAACGTGGTGGTGATCCTCGGGCTCGGTGTGGCCATCGACTACTCCCTCTTCATCGTCAGCCGCTTCCGCGAGGAGCTGCCCCGTCAGGCGAGCCTCGAGGCGGCGCTCTCCGTGACCATGCGGACCGCCGGCACCGCCGTCGCCTACTCGGGGATCACGGTCGCGGTCGGCGCCACCGCCCTGCTCTTCTACCGGGGCACCATCCTCACCAGCATGGGGCTGTCCGGCAGCTTCATGGTGCTGATCGCGGTGGTCTACGCGCTCTCGTTCCTCCCCGCGCTCCTCGCCATCCTCGGCGATCGCGTGAACCGCTGGCGCCCGGGCAGCCTGCTGCGCGGCCTGCGGCGGTCGCGTTCCGCGTCCCCGGTGACCCGGGGAGACGGAGCTCAGCCTCGCGGAGCCGCCGTCGAGCCTCACGCGGCCACCGCCGGGCCTCAGGCAGCCGCCACTGAGCGTCGCGGAGCCAGCGCGGGAGGCTTCTGGGCGGGGCTGGCCAACCTGGTCATGCGCCACCCGATCGCGGTGCTGGTGCCGTGCCTGGGCCTGCTGCTGCTGGCCGGCTCCCCGCTGGCCCAGATGCGTCTCGCCGAGGCCAACGTCACCCTGCTCCCACCCGCCGACGACGCCCGCCAGGGCACCCAGCTGCTCACCGCGCGGTTTGGCCAGGGCACCGCCATCGACGTGGTCCTCCGTTTCCCCGGCTCCCCCTTCAGCGCCGGCGCCGTGGCCACCGCCCACGAGCTCGGCCAGCGGCTGGCGTCGTTCGCCGGGGTCAGCTCGGTGACCAGCTATGTGAACGTGCCCGGGGTGACCGGTGTGGCTGCGTACCAGCAGCTCTACGCGGACGGGGTCGCGGGGCTCCCCGCGGCCGAGCGGGCCGAGGTCACCCAGCTCACCGGGACCACCATCGCGGTGCTGCGCGCCTACACCCCGTACCCGGACTCCAGCGACCAGGCCCAGAGCCTGGTCCGCCAGGTGCGCGCCCACGACCAGGTGGCGGGTGCCGAGGTGATGGTGACCGGCAACACCGCCTTCGACATGGACTACGTGCAGTACATGCTGGGTCAGACCCCGTGGGCGGTGCTGTACGTGATGACGACGACGTTTCTCCTCCTCATGGTGCTGCTCCGCTCGGTGGTCCTGCCCCTCAAGGCGGTGCTCATGAACCTGCTCTCGCTCTCGGCCTCGTTCGGCGCGCTGGTGTTCATCTTCCAGCAGGGCCACCTGAGCGGCGTGCTGGACTTCACCGCCGCGCCCCTCGACCCCACCATCCCGGTGCTGGTCTTCTGCGTCGTCTTCGGCCTCTCCATGGACTACGAGGTCTTCCTGCTCACCCGGATGCGCGAGGCGTGGCGGGAGCACGGCGACAATCGCCGCGCCGTCGCCGCCGGGCTCCAGGCCAGCGGCCGGCTGGTCACCGGTGCGGCCGCGATCATGGTCACCGTCTTCCTGGTCTTCGGCCTGGTCTCGTCGGTGGTGGTGATCAAGGCCCTCGGATTGGGGATGGCGATCGCGATCTTCGTCGACGCCAGCATCGTGCGGGCCCTGGTGGTGCCCGCCCTGATGCGCCTGATCGGCCCCGTCAACTGGTGGGCTCCGGGCTGGCTTCGCCGCTCCTCCGGGCGCCCGGAGGCCGCCGCCGAGTAGAGCGGCGACGATCCGCACGCCGGCAGAGCGGCGACAATCCGCACGCCGGCAGAGCAGCGGCGATCCGCACGCCGGCAGAGCAGCAGCGATCCGCACGCCGATGGAACGGCCACGCTCCGCACGCCGTCCGGCGGGCGACCGGCGAGGGGCGGTTGCCCGCCCCCCGCCACTGCGCAGCTCAGCCCGCGGTCTCGGCGTCGCCGGCGGCAATCTCCTCCAGGTGGTCGAGGGCCGCCTGGAGCCCATCCTCCATGCCGGATTGCACGTGCGCGTCGCGGTTCGCCTGGTTCCGGTGTTGCACCAGGATGGACAGGGCGGTGCCCCCGTCCGTGGCGGTGAAGGTCGCCGTGCTGGTCGCGGCCGCGTCCGGCATCCCCTCGAAGATCTCGGTGGACACCAGCCGCTCCTCGGGCACGATCTCCAGGTACTCGCCGTGGAAGACAACCGGGAACCCGGCGTTGGCGGTCATGGCGTAACGCCATCGCCCGCCGACGCGCAGATCGATCTCGATGCTGTCGATGATGCCGCGGTCGGCGTGCCACCAGCGCGCCACCAGCTCCGGGGTGGTGTACGCGCGGTAGACCAGGTGCCGCGGTGCCGCGAACTCGCGGGTGATGAGAATCTGGTCGTCGCGGGGGAGCGTGACCTTCGCTGCCCGCCTGGTCGTCGTCGCCATCTCACTGATCCTCCTGTGACCTGCAGCTCTCCCAACACAATGTCCATCCGGTCGAAGGCCTCCGACCATGATTGCTCGTAGCTCCGCACCCAGTCGTGAATCGTCTGAGGGGTGCGCCGTTGAGCCGGTAGAGGCGGCGGCGCCCGGACTCGCGCATGGCCACCAGGTCCACGTCGCGCAGCACCTTGAGGTGCTTGGAGACCACCGGCTGGGCCACCTGCAACGCCTCGACCAGCTCTCCGACCGAGCGCTCTCCGGACGCCAGCGCGTCGAGGATCTGCCGCCGCCGGGGCTCGGCAACGGCGTTGAAGGCATCGCTGGTGGTGGTCGCTCGGGCCATGACCCGATATTACATGCTCATATGGGAATACGTCAACCCGGGTGCCTCCGACGAGTTCTCGAGAACCTCGTTGACCGGGGTACGACGGCTCCCCGGCAACCCGAGGGCCACGGCCGGATGGGGCTAGGCGGTGGTCGGGCTCGCCCTGGGGGCCGGCTCGCCGACCAGGGTGGCGCCGGCCGGGGAGCCGTCGTCGCCCCGGGCCTCGCGCACCCGCCGCCGGTACTCCTCGAGCAGCGCGTGACCGCGCGCCTCGTCACCCACCGAGGCCACGATGTGGCAGGCCGGCTCATCGGGGTCGGGCCGCACCAGCACGAACCCGTCGTCGAGGAGCACCTTGATCCCGTCCACCAGGTCGACCTCGTGGTCGCGATGCTCCTCGAGCAGGGTGCGCATCACCCGGCCCTTGGCCTCCCACGGGACGAACTCGGTGGCGGTGAGATAGGTGGCCCGCGGCAGCCGGGCGGTCGCCGTCGAGATCGGCTCCCCTGCGCCGGCGCGCAGCTCGAGCAGCTTGATCAGGGTGTACATGGCGTCGAAAGCGCCGAAGAAGTCAGGGCCAGACCATCCCCCCCTCGCCGTCGGTGGCGAGGCAGACGTCGGGGGAGGCGGCGGCCCGGAGCACCTGGTTCGGCTCCCCGATCGTGGCGACGAAGCCGGAGCCCTGCTCCTCGACCACACCCCGCAACCACTGGGGAGCGCTGGCCGGCGCCAGCATCTCGCCGCGATGCGACCACCAGCGGGCCAGCAGGCCGAAGAGCTGGTAGCCGGTCAGCACGGACCCCTGGTCGTCGATCACATCGAGCCGCTCGCCGGTCGGGTTGAAGAGGCAGCCGAGGTCGGCGTGCACGGTGCGGGTGATGAGCGCCGTCTCCTCGGGGACGGTGCGGTGGCGGGGGCCCTCGGCGACCCCGGCGTTGAGTGGCACCGTGGTCACCCCGAGGCGGTGGAGCACGTCGGGGAGCACCTGGGACGCCTCGCTGTAGTCGTAGTCGATGACCAGGCGGAAGGCGGCGGCACGGATCGCCTCGGCGTCGACGCTCGCCAGCAGGTGCTGGACGTAATCGGGCAGGGCGGTGACGTGCTCCTGGATGTCGCCCATCTCGTAGAAGGCGGCGCGGCGGAAGTCCTCGCGGTAGTAGAGGCCCTCGAGCCGGCGCTCCGACCGCTTGTCGATGGGCAGGCCGTCGCGGTCGAAGAAGCGGATGTCGGCGGAGCGCTGATCCAGCGGCGAGACCAGGACGTGAACCCCCGCCTCCGATCTCCCGTACCGGGTTGCGAACTGGGTGACCGGCACCGGCAGCTCATCCAGGTCACGCACCCGGGCGCCGCCGCTCACCATCCCCGAGATCAGGGCGCGCTTGATCATCCGCGAGCTGCGGGCGTGATCGCGGGCGACCGCGATCGAGGCGCCGCGCGGGAGGGTGGCGGCGAATGCGGCGCCCAGCCGGGCGGAGAACTCCGGGGTCAGCTCGACGTTGATCAGGCCGGTCATCCCCCAGGACGCGAAGAGCCCGCGCCGCCACTCCCCCGCCCAGACCACCGAGTCGTTGACGGTCGAGCCGGGCGCGATCTCCTTGTGGGGCCAGATCCGGACCCCGGCCTGGACCCGGGAGCCCTTGCCGATGACGCAGTCGTCGCCGACGACCGCACCCTCCTCCACCACCGTGTTGTTCTTGATGGTCACCCCGCGACCGATCACGGCCTGGCGGACCACGCATCCCTCGCCGATGTAGGTGTGGGGCCAGATCACCGAGTTGATGACGCGCGCGTCCTCGTCGACGACCGAGTACTTGTCGACGATGACCGGGCCGGTGAGGTGGGTGCCCTCCTTGAGCTTGACCTCGTCGCCGAGGAACGCCGGACCGTCGATGACCGAGCCCTGCCCCCGCTCGACGTCCTCGCCGACCCAGACGTCGCCCTCACGATGGCCCGGGATGTGGCACCGGACCCGGCCCGCGAGCGCGTCCCAATTGGCCTGGAGGAAGGAGGGGATGGTGCCGATGTCACACCAGTAGCCGTCGGCGACGAAGCCGTAGAGCGGCTCGCCGCGGCCGAGCATCGCGGGGAAGACGTCCTGGGACCAGTCCGCCACCGCCCCCGGCTCGATCCGGTCCAGGACCTCGGGCTCGACGACGTACATCCCGGTGTTGACGTGGTCCGAGAAGACCTCGCCCCATGAGGGCTTCTCCAGGAAGCGCTCCACCCTGGAGTCGGCGCCGGTGATCACCACCCCGTACTCCAGCGGGTTGGGCACCGCGGTGAGCACCAGCGAGGCGAGCGCCTCGCGGTCCCGGTGAGCGGAGATCACCTCTGAGAGATCGATGTCGGTGAGGCAGTCGCCGCTCAGGATCAGGAAGGTCTCGTTGAGCAGGTGCGCCGCGTTGCGCACGCTGCCCGCCGTGCCCAGCGGCCGCTCCTCGACCACGTAGTCGATGGTCATCTCCAGGTCGCTGCCGTCGCCGAGGCGATTGCGGATCTCGGAGCCGAGGTGATGAAGGGTGACCACCACCTCGGTGATCCCGTGGTCGCGAAGCAGGCGCAGGTTGTGCTCGATCACCGGGGTCCCGACCACCGGCACCATCGGCTTGGGGGCCTGGCTGCTCAGCGGTCGCAGGCGGGTGCCCTCGCCTCCCGCCATCAGCACCGCCTTCATGAGCCTGCTCCTCGTCCGGGAACGTGGGTGGGCGCCAACGCTGCCAGCCTAGTGCCCCGGGGGGCGGCTGTGGGAGATGGATTGGGGATGGTCACGCCCTGGCGGAAGGCCATGTAGCGGAGCCGCTCGAGCAGCCCCTCGAGCACCACCGGCCAGGCGAAGCCCCGAGCGTCGTGCCGGGCCGCGCGACGGAGCCGCCGGGCCAGGCCGGGATGCTCGACCAGCCCGCGGAGCGCCGCCGCCACCTCGGCGCCGTCCTCGCTCTCGATCACCACCGCGTTCCCATACGGCCGGGCGTACTCCTCGCCGGTCGCCCCGACCATGGCCACACCGCCGGCCGCCATCGCCTCCAGGCCGACCAGCCCGAAGGGCTCGTGGCCCGAGTTGGCGAGGACGGCGGTTGCCGCCAGGTCGATCTCCGGCAGCACCCTCTCGTGGAGGAAGCGGCGGAGGTTGACGATGGCGGCGCCACCGCTCTCCCGGAGGGCGAGCGCCACCCCGGCGGCGTCGTCGACCCGCTCGTCCCAGTCGTGAACGGAGAGGCCGAGCTGGTGGGCCCGGCCGAGCACCTCGGCGCCGTGGGACTCGATGCCACCCCGCATCAGCAGCCGCGCCGCCATCCCCTCGGCCCGCAGCTCGGCGATCGCCTCGATCGCCTGTATCCAGCGCTTGTCAGGGGTGAAGCGGCCGATCTTGAAGGCCAGGCAGGGCGTGCCGGCGGCCTGCCGGATCGCCGCCGCCGCCCGCGGGTCGGGCCGCACCAGCGCGCTCTCGGGGATGCCGTTGGGGATCACCACCGGGTTGACCCCGCAGCCGAGCATGAGCTGCTTCATGTAGCGGCTCACGGTGGTCGTGGAGGCCACCCGGCTCAGCGCCGGCCAGTCGATCTCGCCCCAGCCGAAACGGTTGTTGGCATTCCAGAGCAGGACCGCATGGCGGCGCAGACCGGCGGCCTCCAGCCCGTCGCCGAGCTGGCGGCAGAAGAGCGCCGTGTGCCACTCCTCGCAGAGCACCGCGACCACCCGACCCCGGGCGACGGCGGGGCCGACGACGCGCTGGATCAGGGCCTCGGGGAGGGTCCGTCGGAGGGTGTCCAGCTTGGCCCATTCCCCCTCGTACACGCCCGCCGGATAGTGCTCGCTCACCTCCTGGCACCAGCGGAACAGCCGCACCCCCTCCGAGGTCTCCTCGGGCGGCAGCGCCGGGTCCCCGACGAAGACGAGGGTGGTCGCGTAGCCGGCGGCGGCGAGGGCTCGGGTCAGCTCGCGGGCGCGGACTCCGAGGCCACCCGCGAGGCTGTAGCGATCCGGCCCCTCGAAGGAGACCATGACCACCTCGAGGGTCGCGGGATCGAACATGTCGGCCACAACTGTTTCAACCGCTAGCATGACAAAGATCCGGGTTTCGCGTACCCTGTGGGCGCGTCGAGTGACACCACGAGACTCGGCTGGGCTCTTCGTGGCGAGGCTGCAGCATATGGCTGGGACGAAGCTGATCTCCACGCGTTTGACGGTGTGCGTCGCCTGCGGACATGAGTCCCGAGTCGTGGCGTCGACGTCAGAGGAAGTGGTCAGCCGGTGCTACGCGTGCGGCGACATCACCCGCACCCCGCATCAGATCCCACCCGCTTGGTCGGTGGAGGCCGGCATCCGCGGACACGCCCAGGAACCCGCGTCCACCGCCCCGGCGACGCCCCGACAGCCCGCCCCCGCCGGTCGGGCCGCCGCCGGCTGAGGCGCCGGCGCCCGTCAGCAGGAGGGGCTCGGCCCGGTGAGGGTCAGTCCCGGGGAGGCGGCCGCGGCCGGGGACGAGGTCACCGCGTAGAGGGTCGTCGGGTCGCCGCTCGGGAAGACCACCGGCGCGTCGGCCCAGACGAAGTCGTACTCGGAGCCGGCCACCACCGAGGCCCCCGCGACCGTCGCCGACGCCCCGGTGCAGCGGTTGACCAGCAGCAGGTCGAAGCTGACGGTCATCTGCCCCTGTTGCGGCTCGAGATCGACGCTGACCTGGACCTCGCAGGAGCCACCCGCGGTCACCGTGCACCCCCCGCCGCCCTGGGGGCTCAGGCTCAGGCTGACGATGGGGCCCGCGGCCGGCGGGGCGGGCGGCGACGGGGTCACGGCCGCGGCCGACGGCAGCGGGCTGAGGGTGGCGGGCGGCGCGGCCGTGGCGGTGGCCGGCGGGGCCCCGCTGCGCGCGGGAGCCGGGGTGGCCGCGGAGGACGGCGGGGTGGCGGCGACCGGTGACCCGGTGCGGCCGCCGCTCAGGGTCACGACGACCCCCACCACCAGCGCGGCCGCGAGCAGAGGAGCGAGCCAGAGGACCAGCCGCCGGCCGGTGGCGGGCCGCCATCCCGCCGGCGCGCCCCCGGGTGGGACGGCGGGCGGGGCCGCCCGGCGCCGGAGCCACGTCCACCCACCCGCCACCCCGCTCCGTACCAGCCCCATCAGGGTGATCAGACGGAGCCGCACCATCCGCAGGCCGGCGGTCGCGCGCCCGGCCAGCCTCAGCCGCCCGGCGATCCGGGCCGGCACCCGACCCGACCCGGGCCCGACCCCCTCCGGCGGCGCGGAGGACCCGGGCGTCGCCGGCTCGCCCACCATCCGGCCGGGGAGAGGCGGCTCCGCCTGGGCTGCGGAGGTGGCCGCGGCGGGGGCGGGGATGGGTTCGCGGATCGGCTCGGGGCGCCGCAGCGGTCGCGAAGCGCCGGCCGGCGCGGGGGCGGCGGCGAGGGCCGGGGTCGCGAGCGGTCGCACCGCCCGCAACGGGTCGACCAGGGCGCTGATCTCGCGCCGGATCCGGGCGTCGGGCTCGCCCGCGACCGCGGCGAGGACGGTCCGGGCGGCGGCGGCCGAGGTCGCGCCGTCGAAGGCCGGGCTGGGGCCGCCGAGGACCGCATCGAGGGCCTCGACGGCATCCGACCGCCGGTGGGACTCGGAGGCCGGCTGACCGCGCCGGTGCGGGGGCGTCATGGCGATGCGCAGCGCGGCGGCGACCGCCTCGATGTCGTCCCGGACGCCGCGTCCGCCGCGGGCCGGGAGGCGGCCGCGCGAGCGCGCCAGAGCGGCGGCGGCGGCGCCGAGACCGGCGTCGACGACCCGGGCCCGGCCGTCCAGGCCCACCAGGATGTTCCCCGGGTGCAGGGCACCGTGGGCGACACCGGCAGCGTGCAGGGCGGTCAGGGCCGCCAGGACATCGTCCCCGATCGATCCCAGGTGTCGCGGCTCGAGGCGGGCCACGGCCGCCAGCCGCCGCAGGCTGACGCCCGGGTCGTGGGGCCGGACCACCCACACCCAACCACCCTCCTCCCACGCCGGCCGGGGCGAGAGCAGGCCGGGGTGGTCCAGGCGGGCGAGCTCGGCGGTCGCGCTCAGCAGGGCGGCGCGCTGCGCCGGGCCGCGGCCGCCCAGCCGGCGGGCGACCCGGAGGGCGTCGGCGGCGTCCGCCGCCAGCCAGGTGCGGGAGGCCGCCGTGGATCCGAGCAGGCCGAGGAGGACCAGCCCGCGCCCACCGAGCTCGAGCTGGTCGCGCTCGCGGAGCCCGTCACTCATGAGCCTCTCCCCGATGCATCTTTCGCACCGCGCGCGGATGCGGGATGATCAGATCGTGAGCCGCCCGCGGGGGGGACGGCGAGCAGCAGGAGAAGGCGGAGTCGAGGGCGTTGCTGATGCTCTTCTCGTCGCGCTTCGGGATCGACCTCGGGACGGCCAACACGGTGGTCTGCAAGCCGGGCAGGCGGATCGTGCTCAACGAGCCATCGGTGATGGCGGTGCGGGTCAACGGCCATTCCGGCCCCCCGGTGCGGGTGGGGCATGAGGCGCGCGAGCTGGTCGGCCGGACGCCGGTCGGGCTCACCACGGTGCGCCCCATCCGCGACGGCGTCATCACGGACCTGCAGTCCGCCCGCAGCTTCATCATCGCCATCCTCCACCGAGCCCTCCGATACCCCTGGGAGCGGCTCCGCCCCTGCGCGGCCGTCGGAGTCCCCGCGGGAGCCACGTCGCTGGAGCGCCGCGCCCTCATCGAGGCCGTCGAGGAGGCGGGGGTCAGCCGCGTCGAGCTGGTGCCCGAGCCCGTCGCCGGCGCCATCGGCTGCGGCATCGACCCGCTGCAGCCGCGCGCCCACATGGTCGTCGACGTCGGCGGCGGCACCGCCGAGGTCTCCGCCTTCTGCTTCGGCGGCATCCTGGCGACGCGCTCCTGCCGCATCGCCGGTGACGAGATGACCCTCGCGCTCCACCAGTACCTGCGCCAGGAGCACCAGCTGATGGTGGGCGAGCTGACCGCCGAGGACGTCAAGATCCGGCTCCGCGATGCCGCCGCCGAGAGCCAGCCGCTGGTGGTGGAGGGACGGGACGTGCTCAGCTCGCGCCCGCGCCTGGTCACCCTCGACCCCAACGAGGTCGCCGACGCCCTCAGGCCGACCGTCGACGGCATCATCGACGCGCTCACCGGCTGTCTCGAGGACCTGCCGCCCCAGGCCGTCGGCGACATCATGCACGAGGGGGTCATCGCCTTCGGGGGCGGCTCGCTCCTCGCCGGATTCGAGCAGCGGCTGGAGGAGGAGTTCGGCTTCTCCGTGCAGCACGCCGAGCGGCCGCTGACCTGCGTCGCCGAGGGTGCCGCGCTGGTCGTCTCGATGCCGCAGGTCATCGCCGCGTACTCCGCTCGCTAGCGGTCTCGGCGCCGACGGGAGGCGGCGTCGGGGAGGGGCTCGGGCTCGGTGGCCATGCCGCGGCCGCCGCCGTCCGCGGGGCGGTCGCGGGTGCCGGAGACGCCGAGGAGGGGTGGCCGGGCCCCAGCGCGGCGGTGGGCGGGGGCGGCGCCGTCGACATGATCCCCGCCTGGTTGGCGGCGAAGTACTGGAGGAGCTGGTCCACCGACGGTTCGCAGTCGTAGTAGCCCTGGCCGCCCCCGTGGACGGCGCAGAGCACCACGACCTGGGGGTCGTCGGCCGGGTAGACGGCGTCGTACCAGGCGTCGGGACCACCGTGGGGGGCGGACGGGTCCTGGGCGGTCCCGGTCTTCCCGCCGGCCGGCTCGGGCAGGTTCCGGAGCATGGTCCCGGTGCCCTGGGTGACCTCCAGCGCTAGACCGGCGCGCACCGGGCCCAGCTGGGCGGCGAAGGGGAGCGACGCGGCCGCGAGGTGGACGAGCGGCGTGGCGCCGCCCGAGCCGGCGACATCCATCCCCAGGTGGGGGGTGACCAGGCTTCCGGTCGCCACCGCGTCCAGCCAGCGAATGCCCTGCAGGGGGGTCACCGCCGTGTAGCCCTGGCCGATGCCCATCATCGGGGTCACCCCCGGGTACCAGGTTTCCCCCGCCGGCATGTGCCCCGGGTAGAAGAACTCGCCCGCGCCCTGCTCGTCGACGGGGAGGTCGATGCCGGTGAGGCCGCCGACCCCGAGCTCGGTGGCGGCCTGGGCGATCCGCTGCGGACCGAGCGCCAGCGCCAGCTGGTAGAAGTAGACGTCGTTCGACCAGGCGATCGCCTCGGGCAGGTCCTGGGGCGGCAGGCATTCCCAGTTCGCGTAGCGGATCCCGTCATAGCTGTAGGAGCAGCCGGTCGGCAGCACCGCCGTGGACGGGATCACGCCGTAGGCGGCGTCGGCGGCCGCGGTGACCAGCTTGAAGGTCGAGCCCGGCGGCATCTCCGCCTCGGTGGCGTTGGCGGCGCCGTCCAGTCCCTGGCCGGCCATCGCCAGGATGGCGCCGGTCCGGGCGTCCATCACGATCATCGAGCCCCAGTCACCGGTCTGGCTCTGCGGATAGGCGCCGGCCATCGACCTCTGGAGCAGGGCCGAGGCCTCCTCCTCGAGCCCCAGGTCGATGCTGAGCTGGAGGGTTCCGCCGGGGGTCGGCGCGGTCAGCCCGGCGGCGGCCACCACGCCCCCGAAGGGGTCGACGAGGACCCGCTGCCGGCCGTCGACCCCACCCAGGTAGCTCTCGTACTCCTCCTCCAGCCCGGAGTGGCCGACCACGTCCCCGGGCGGCAGCAGACCGAGCTCGGCCACCTGGTCGGCCCACTCCGGTCCGGTGGAGCCGAGCAGCGGTGCCAGCAGGTTGCCCTCGGGGTAGATGAGCCGGTACGACGGCTCGAGGATGACCCCGGGCAGGTCCGCGGAGCCGATCCGCGCCCCCACCGCCGCGCTCACCGTGCCGGGCAGGTCGACCGAGAGCTCGGAGCCGGCCGCGTCGATCTCGCCGTCGAGCCGCCCCGGGGTCGACCCCAGCAGGGATGCAAGCTCCGATACGGCACCGCCGCGCCCCTGGATCAGACCGGGGATCACCGCCACCTGGTAGGCGGCCGCCTCGTACGCCAGCGGGACGCCGTGGCGATCCACGATGTCGCCGCGCGGCGCGGGCAGGTCGATGCTGCGCGTCACCTCGGCGAGCGCCGCGGCGCGCAGAGCCGAACCGCTCTGGCGCTGGAGCTCGAGGGTGACCATCGCGGTCCCGACCAGGGCCAGGGCCAGCGCGACCGCGCTCACCCTGACCAGGCGGGGCATCCGGCGGAGGCCGCGGGGGGGCCGCCAGAGGATGCGCACCCGCGAGTCGCGGGCGATCCCGGCGGCCGCGCCGACCGCCCCCAGATGGGCGACGGCACTCGAGCCGCCGGCGCTGATCAGCGGGCAGGGCACGCCGGCGAGGGGCAGCAGGCCGATGCCCCCCGCCGCCGAGATCAGGACCTCCGACCCGAGCAGGACGGCGAAGCCACCGCCGACCAGACCGGCGGCCTCGGTGCGCGCCCCCTTGGTGATGGCGATCAGGCGCCACATCACCAGGGCGGTGCAGAGGAACACGGCGGCGCCTGCGAGCAGACCGCGCTGCTCCACCAGGCTGACCAGTGCCAGGTCGGTCTCGCGAGCCGGGAGGTACTGGGAGAGCAGCGGGTAGGGGACCGCGGAGCCGCGGCCGAGCAGCCCCGCCGAGGCGATCGCGATGTGGGCCTGGAACACCGTCCACCCGGAGCCGAGGGCGCTGGCGCCGTCGCTCAGGAAGGCCTGGAGCCGGGCGAGCTGGTACGGGCGCAGCAGGACCAGGCCGACCGGGGCGATCCCGGCGGCGCCACCGGCGGTCGCCAGCAGGCTGCGCAGCCGCACCCTCGCCTGGATCGCGACCGCCGCGAAGACGATGAGCAGGAGCATCGAGGTGCTGAGGTCGGGCTCGACCAGCGTGAGGCCGATCGGGACGCCCGCGACCACGAGGGCGAGCAGGTAGCGGTGCCGGCGCGCCGGGTTGCCCAGGACGTCGGCGAGCACCAGCAGCAGGCCGATCTTGGCGAACTCGGAGGGCTGGAAGAGCTGGCTTCCCACCTCCAGCCAGCGCCGCCCTCCATCGACCCCGCTGCTGCCCGCCAGCACGACCGCGCCCAGGAGGAGCACGGCGCCGGCGTAGGCCAGCCGCCCGAGCACCACCCAGACGCGCATCCGCAGCCGCGAGAGGAGCAGCGCGACACCCGCGCCGAGCACCACGGTGGCGAGCTGGTGCTGGGCCTCGCTCGGGTCTCCGACTCCGACGAGGTTGAGGATCCCGAGGGCGGCGAGCCCGGCGATGCCGAGCCAGAGCAGCGGGTCACCCCGGCCGAGACGGCGCCAGCCCCGCCGCGTGGAGGGGTCGCCGCGCCGGTCGGATGGCGACGGGTCCCATGGATGTGCTCGCATCCATCGCCCTCGGAACTCGCGGCCGCCTGAGCGATCACGTGAGACGGTGCGCGACCCACCGCCCGCGCAACTCCGTCGCTTCCATGGTACTCGTGAGGCCGGAATGCCAACGGATCCATCTTCGGTGAGCGGCGCGGTGGGGCTGGGCTTTTGACACTCGCGCGCACCGGCCGGTCCGGGGCGCGGGCGGCGGCCCACCGGGGTCCGACAGGGGGGCGCGCAGCCGACAAGACGCCGCCCATCATCGCTACCATCTGCGCGATGACCGAAGCGTCCGAGGTGGCTGCGCCGGCTGCCCTCAGGATCGCCGTGCCCCGTGAGCGCCAGGAGGGGGAGCGCCGGGTGGCGCTGGTGCCCGGGACGCTGCGGTCGCTGCTCCGCGCCGGGCTCGAGGTGGGGGTCGAGGCCGGCGCCGGCGAGCCCGCCGGCTATCCCGACGCCGCCTACACCGAGGCGGGTGCGACCGTCGTCGCCGACCTGGGCGGGCTGCTCCGGGGCGCCGCCGTCGTCCTCCACGTGGGACCCCCCGCGGACGCGGAGATCCAGGCCATGACCGCGGGCACCACCCTGGTCGGCCTGCTCCGGGCGACCTCCAACCGCCCGCTGCTGGAGCGCCTGGCGGCGGCGCGGATCGACGTCCACAGCCTGGAGCTGCTGCCCCGGATCACGCGCGCCCAGGAGATGGACGTGCTCTCGTCGATGGCCACCGCCGCCGGCTACCACGGGGTGCTGATGGCCGCGGTCCGCCTGCCCCGCTTCATGCCCCTGCTGATGACCGCCGCCGGGACGGTGCGCCCGGCTCGGGTGCTGGTGGTGGGAGCCGGGGTGGCGGGGCTGCAGGCGATCGCCACCGCGCGCCGGCTCGGCGCCGTGGTCGAGGCCTTCGACGTCCGGCCGGTGGTCCGCGAGCAGGTGGAGAGCCTGGGAGCCCGGTTCGTCGACATCGGGGTCGAGGCGGCGGAGACCGGGACGGGCTACGCGGCTCAGCTGAGCGGCGAGGCCGAGGAGCGCGAGCGCGAGGTGCTCAGCCGCCACGTGGCCGACGCCGACTGCGTCATCACCACCGCGCTGATCGCCGGCCGGGATGCGCCCCGCCTGATCAGCGCCGCGATGGTCGCGGCGATGCGGCCCGGCTCGGTGATCGTCGACCTCGCCGCCGAGGGCGGGGGCAACTGCGAGCTCACCAAGCCCGGGGACGAGGTGGTGGTCTCGGGCGTGCGGATCTGCGGCCAGACCGACCTGGCGAGCCGGATGGCCGGCGACACCAGCCAGCTCTACGCCGGCAACATCTCGCGCTTCGTGCTCCACCTGGTCCACGACGGGAAGGTCCGTGACGACTTGGAGGACGAGATTCTCGGTGCCACCTGCGTCGTCCAGGGCGGCGCCCTGCGCGGGGCCGCGGCTCCGCCGCCGGCGCCGGTCACTCCCGTGCAGCAGTAGGAGCCCGCATGTCCGAGAGCAACCTGGTCCTGATCGGGTTCTTCATCTTCGTGGTCTCGGTCTTCCTCGGTCTGGAGCTGATCACCAAGGTCCCGTCCCTGCTCCACACCCCGCTGATGTCGGGGACCAACTTCATCCACGGGATCGTGGTGATCGGGGCGATCACCATCGCGGCCAGCGTCAACAACGCGCTGGCCGGGGTGATCGCGGTCATCGCCGTCTTCCTCGGCACCCTCAACGTGGTGGGCGGCTGGGTGGTGACCGACCGGATGCTGGGGATGTTCCGGGGCAGCGCTCAGCAACGCGGCCACCAGAACCCTGAGCCACCGCCGGCGGCGGCCGGGCCGCCGGAGGGCAAGGCCTGATGTTCGGGGCCACCGTCTACGCGCTTCCCCCGGCCTGGGCGCTGCTCGGCTACATCGTCGCCATCGCCTTCTTCGCCCGCGGCATCAAGATGCTGACCTCGCCGAGGACCGCGCACCTGGGCAACCGCGTCGCCGGGGTCGGGATGCTGATCGCCATCGGCGTGACCCTGGGCCAGTTCCACGTCGGCTGGCAGTACATCGTTCCGGCCGCCGCCCTGGGGGCCATCATCGGAGCGGTCTGGGCGCTGCGCGTCCCGATGACCGCCATGCCCCAGATGGTGGCGATGTTCAACGGCATGGGCGGTGGCGCCGCGGCCCTGATCGCGCTCGGCGACTTCCACCGGCTCACCCTGGGCGGCGTCGCCCTCGGCCCCATCGACTCCGGGACCATCCTGCTCAGCTGCCTGATCGGCAGCATCAGCTTCGCCGGCAGCATGATCGCCTTCGCCAAGCTCCAGGAGCTGATGACCGGCACCCCGATCACCTGGCCGTTCCAGCACGAGATCAACGGGGTGCTGCTCGGCGCCCTGGTCGCCATCGGGCTCGTGATCATGATCACGGGTGGCGGCGGCGCGCTGATGATCGTCTTCTTCATCGGCGCCCTGGCCCTCGGGGTGATGGCGGTCCTGCCGGTGGGCGGCGCCGACATGCCGGTGATCATCTCGCTGCTGAACTCCTTCACCGGAGTGGCGGCGGCGGTGACCGGCTTCGTGATCGGCAACTACTCGCTGGTGGTGGCCGGTGCCCTGGTCGGGGCCTCCGGCTCCATCCTCACCGTGCTGATGAGCAAGGCGATGAACCGGCCCATCACCAACGTGCTCTTCGGCGCCTTCGGTCAGGTGGCGGAGGGCGGGGCCGCGGGCGGCGGCGCGGCGCTGGGCGCGAACGTCCGCCCCACCAGCGCCGAGGACCTGGCGGTGCTGCTCGCCTACTCCCAGCAGGTCATCTTCGTCCCCGGCTACGGCCTGGCGGTGGCCCGTGCCCAGCACGAGGTGAAGGAGCTCGCCGACCTGCTCAAGGCGCGCGGGGTGCGGGTGCTCTACGCCATCCACCCGGTGGCCGGCCGCATGCCCGGGCACATGAACGTGCTGCTCGCCGAGGCCGACGTCCCCTACGACGAGCTCAAGGAGATGGACCAGGTCAACCCCGAGTTCGCCCGCACCGACGTGGCCGTGGTGATCGGGGCCAACGACGTGGTCAACCCCGCCGCCCTCAACGACCCCAAGAGCCCGATCTGGGGGATGCCCATCCTCCGGGCCGACCAGGCCAAGACCGTGGTGGTCCTCAAGCGCAGCATGCGACCCGGGTTCGCCGGCATCGAGAACGAACTCTTCTACCACGACAACACGCTGATGCTCTTCGGCGACGCCAAGGACTCGGTGAACAAGCTGATCGCCGAGGTCAAGCTGCAGGCGGCGGCCTAACCGGCCGGTGTCCGAGCCCAGGCCGCGCGGCGTCTGCGTCGTCACCGGCGGGGGCCGGGGGATCGGCGCCGCCACCGCGCGGCGCGCGTCCGCGGCGGGCTGGCGGGTGTGCCTCTCGTGGCACGCGGACGAGGCCGCGGCCGAGGCGGTCGCCGCGGAGATCGGAGGCCGGGCGGTGCGGGCGGACGCCGCCGTCGAGGCGGATGTCGTGGCTCTCTTCGCCGCCGCCGCCGAGCTCGGTGAGGTCACCGCCACCGTGGCCAGCGCCGGGATCGTGGGGCCCCAGGCCCGGCTCGACGAGATGAGCGCCGGCCGGATGCGGCGGATGCTCGAGGTCAACGTGATGGGGGTGATGCTCACCGCCCGGGAGGCGGTCCGGCGGATGTCGCCCCTCCACGGGGGGCGCGGGGGCTCGATCGTCACCGTCTCCTCGGCCGCCAGCCGGCTGGGGTCCCCCGGCGAGTACATCGACTACGCGGCGAGCAAGGGGGCGGTCGACACCTTCACGCTGGGATTGGCCAGCGAGGTCGCCACCGAGGGGATCCGCGTCAACGCCGTCCGCCCCGGCATCGTCGACACCGGGATCCACGCCAGCGGGGGGCGGCCGGACCGGGCGGCACGGCTCGCCCCGACCATCCCGATGGGGCGGCCCGGCCGCGCCGAGGAGGTGGCCGCCGCGATCGTCTGGCTGCTGGGCGACGAGTCGCCCTACACCACCGGCGCCATCCTCGACGTCACCGGCGGTCGCTGAGGCTCAGGCTGACCCAGGGCTCGACGGGCACTCCGCGACTCGGATCACCACCGCCCGGCCGGCTGACACCGCCCATCCGAGAGCCGTCGCCCATCCGGGTTTCACCACCGCCAGACCGCGGCGGCGCTTCCGCCCAGGACCAGACCGCGCTCCACCTCGTCCAGCCCCGCAGCCTCCAGGGCGCGCCGGTACCGGCTGATCCCGAGCAGCGGGAAGTCGGTGCCGAGCAGCAGGCGCTGGGCACCCACCAGCGTCACCACCGCGCGGAGGGCGCTGGGGCGGTAGAGGTGGGGCACCGCGGCGGTGTCGAACCAGATGGTGGCGCAGAGGTCGCGCACCTCCGGCATGTGGGCGTAGAAGGGGAGGCCGCCGCCAAGATGCGCGGCCACCAGCCGGAGCCCCGGCGCGCGCTCGACCAGGCCCGCCACCCGGTCAGGGGTGGCCGTGCCCTTGCCGGGGTAACGGTGCCCGACCGGCTCGCTGCAGTGCACGGTCCAGGGGAGGTCCAGCTCGACAGAGGCCGCGGCGAGCCGCGCCACCTCCTCGCCGTCGAGGGCGAATCCCTGGGCGTCGGCGTTCAGCTCGCCGACACCGCGCAGCCCGAGGCGGGCGCAGCGGCCCAGCTCGGAGGCGGCGTCCGGGTCCGCCGGCTGGACCACGGCGCAGCCGGCGACCCGGTCGGGGTGCCGGCGCTGGAGCTCGGCCACGAAGTCGTTGGCCTCGGCGCAGAGCCGGGGATCGGCGAACGGCCAGGTGAAGACCACGGCCCGGTCGATCCCGGCCCGGTCGAGGTGCCGGAGCAGGTCGGTCTCACCGGCCAGCCGGCGCGCGCCCGCATGGCAGGCGGCGAACCAGGGATCGGAGGCGGCCACCGCGGCGGGATCGCGGCGCACCCGGTCGGGCATCACGTGGACGTGGGCGTCGACGACGGGCACGCTCATTGGGTGGTCCGCACGTCGTAGACGGTGGTGCCGGGAGCCGAAGCGGTGACCGGGAGCTGCTGCGCGGCCCACCAGGCGACCCCCGCGGCGGGGAAGCTCTGGTTCACCTCCACGTAGCTGACGTGGTAACGGCGCAGGACGTCGAGGATCGGCGGGCACTGCATCAGGGGCGTGGAGCCACAGCCGGCCATGGCCGTCTCGACGTCGCTCAGCCGCTGGCCGTAATCCAGGCCGTAGCTCCACAGCCAGGGGTAGTAGTCGAGGACCACCGGCCGGCCGGTGAGCAGCGGGACCGGGTCGAAGAAGTCGTCGGTGTTGGCCGAGATCAGGAAGACCGCGCCGGGCGCGGTCTGCGCCTCGAGGACGGACGCCATCCGAAGGTCTGCTGCCGAGGCCACCACGTAGGGCCCGGTCACCGACGCCGGCGCGGGCGTGTAGGGCAGGAGCCGGAGCAGCGCCAGGCTGCCGGTGGCCAGCACGCTGCCGGCCAGGAGCACGGCGAGGATGCGCCGCCAGACGCCCGCCCAGAGGTGAACGGTGATCGCCCCGACCACCAGGGCGACGCCCAGGTACCAGTAGACCAGCAGCTTGGTGTTGTCCCAGTCCCAGCTCTGCAGCACGGCGACGTTGCAGAGCACGAAGACGGGGATGCAGGCGAGCAGGAAGCGCACCGCGGCCGGGGGGACGATGCCGAGGACCCGACCCGCCGCCCGGCCGATCGACTGGTCCCGGAAGAGGCGGCCGATCGCCAGCAGCAGCACCGCGAGGGTGAGGGGGACCGCGACCCCGAGGTTGACCAGCCAGAAGCCCCAGTACCTGGCGTTGAAGGGCAGGGTGAGGGTGTCGACGATCGCGGTCGCGAGATTGGAGGCGGTGATGGCGTGGCCGGGAGCGGCGACGGTGACGGCGCCTGACATCCACCCCGGTTCCAGCCACGGGTACTGGTTGCCGAGGGCGGCGGAGCCGTGGGGAGCGAGCACCAGCTGGATCAGGCGAGGAGCGGCGACCACCGCCGCCACCCCGGCGAAGAGCAGCCAGGCCCGGCGCCAGCGGATCAATGCCAGGCCGGCGGCGATCACCGCGACCGCGAAGAGGCTCTGCACATGGATGACCGGCAGCAGCCCGACGAGGAGGCCGGCCACGGCGACGTCGAAGAGCCGTGCCCGCGCCCCCTCGAAGACGGCGAGGAGCAGCACCAGGGACGCCACCACCACGTCGAAGCCCTCCATCAGGGTTCGCTGGGGCAGCCACCAGGCGAACAGCGGCGTGTACCACTCCTGATTCGAGAACACCGGGGTGGCCGAGTTCGGTGCGGAGGTCATGCCGTCGAAGCTGGTCGGCTGGTTGGCGACCACGCCGGGGAGATCGATGGCGGTGCGGACGGTGATGCCGGCGCCCTGGACCGGGTTGGTGATCACGTAGCCCGCGCTGCAATCGGCGGAGCTGTACCCCGCGTCGGTGCAGGCGTCGTGCAGGGCGCCAACGAAGCCGAGCCCGCCGCCCAGGAAGCAGATGAGCACGGCCAGCACGCCGGCCGACCGGCGCGTCCCCAGCCGTTCGGCGAGGCTGACCACCAGCAGCACCAGGGCCACCGCCAGGATCACCTGGGGAAGCCAGAGCGCCGGGCCGTCGCCGAGCCCCAGGCGCATCAGCATCCCCGAGGTGAAGTCGGGCAGGAACGGGTAGTAGAGCGGGGTGCCGCTCATGATCGGGTTCTGGGGCGGGAAGTTCTGGGCGGTCGAGAAGGACGATGCGGTGATCAGGTGCTGGGCCCAGTCGGGGATCCAGTAGCCGGTGACGAGGTCGCCGCCCGCGTCCTGGAACATCGCCCGCGAGAAGAGCAGGGCGAAGACGACCAGGGCCACCGCTGCGATGGCGGCCAGTGACACCGTGGCGCTCAGCTGCCCCCGCGCCTCGTCCCAGGTCAGACGCCAGGTGTGGACGATGCCGACCCGGAGCGCGCGGGCCAGCACCACCGCGACCGCGGTCACCAGCGCCGGCGCGAGCAGGATCGAGGTCGGGCCGAAACCCAGGCCCAGGCTGAGCAGGAAGCAGACGGTGGCGTCGAGGACGAAGGCGGCGACGGTCGCGACGGCGACCCGCTCCGCGAGCCGGAGCGGGGTGACCACGAGCCCGGTGACGGCGAACCCTGAGGCCGCGCCCAGCAGGGCGAGCAGGAGGAGCAGCGCAGCGCTCGCCGGACCGGTCACCCGGTGGCCTCGAGCGAGGGCGGGAGCGGGTGGCTCAGCCCATCCGCCACGCGGCTACCAGGCATCCACCCAGAGACGCATCTGCTGGTCCGGCGTGGTCAGCGGGATGGCCGTCCAGATCGGATAGAAGAAGATGAAGGCGGCCACCACCGCCGCCACGCCCGCGTAGGCCAGCGGGGCCAGGGACCACCACCGGCCGGCGGCGAAGAAGCGGACGCCACGCAGCGCGGTGAGCGCGTAGGCGAGGGCGAGGGCGACGAAGATCAGCATCCCGAGGGCGTGGTAGAAGAAGAGGACGCGGAGCTTGTTCCCGGGCACCCACATCATCCAGGCGGTGACATACCCGAGCACGATGAAGGCGGGCACGAAACGCCGCGAGACCACCGCGAAGACGGCCGCGCAGGCGCAGAACAGCCCCATGCCGCCCAGGAAGGCGAGGTTGAAGAGCGGGCTCACCGGGCCGAGGGGTCCGGGCTGAGTGCCGGTGACCGCATCGATGCCGGGCTCGGCCGCATGGAAGGTGATGATCATGGTGGTCAGCGAGGCCACCAGCAGGGCGCCCACCCCCACCCGCAACCACCGCGGACCGGCGCTCATCCGCCAGACGCAGAAGAGCAGGGCCAGGATGCCCAGCCACCAGACCACGGGATTGCCCATGTTGGTGATGACCCCGGTGGCGGAGTAGCTCGGCGCGTCGAGCAGGGGCGCGCTCTGGTAGTACATCAGCACCGGGTGCTCCATGACCGGCCACGTGTACCAGCGCGAGGCGTAAGGATGGCCGTGGCACTCCAGCTCCTGGTATTTCAGGCTGGCCTCGTTGATGACGATGATGTTGGAGATCGCCTGCACCGGGTCGGGCACCGTGACCCCGGCCACCTTGGTGACCGGGACGGGCAGGTACTTGACGTTGTTGGGATAGGGCGCGGTGGCCACCCCCTCGACGTTGGGGTTGCAGGAGACGAACTGGTAGACGTCGTCATGGGAGATGGTCAGGTAGCGCGCGTAGCTGGCGCAGAAGATCGCCGCCACCAGCATCAGGCCGGCGGTGTAGTGAATCCAGGCCCTCGACCCCGCGGCCTCCCTCCAGAGCGCCGTCTCGTACCGGCGCGGGCCCGCGATGCGCCGGAGCGCGGGGGCCGCGGCGGCGGCATACGGCGCCAGGCCGCGGAAGACGACCAGGGTGGCGATGATGACGAGCGGGGCGAGCGCGGTCAGCTTGGCGGCGAAGGCGAGACCGAGAGCCGCCGCCAGCACGTAGAGGGTGAGCCGCCACTGGCGGCGGGTTCGCGCCTGCCAGTGGAGCAGGAAGAGGTACCAGGTGAGGGCGACGAAGAAGATCGCGGGGATGTCGATGAGCCCGAGCCGGGATTCGACGAAGGCGAGCCCATCCAGGCAGACGAGCAGGGAGGCGACGATCGCGAAGAAGCGGTCGCGGCGCAGCCGCAGCGCGATCAGGTACATCAGGCCGCAGAGCAGGCTGCCGGTCACCACCTGGGTCATCCGCCAGCCCATGGTGTTGAAGCCGAGGAGCGCGATCGACGGGGTCATCAGCAGCTTGACCAGGGGCGGCTCGGGGTCGAAGTAGCTGATCGCCGGGGAGTGGAGGTCGTCGGCGGCGTCGGTCGGGAAGTACACCTCGTCGAAGACCTGACCGCATGCCTTGACGGTCTTGTTGCCGATCGGCACCTCCTCGCAGGCGCTGGCGGAGCTGTTGCGGGCGCTGCCGACCCCGAGAACCTGGATGGCCGGCACCGAGGTGGCATTGCCGCCCAGGAAGTTGGGCAGGATCGGGCTGCCCGAAGCGGAGCACGAAGGCGAGCAGGGTGAGGCCCACGAGCAGGGCGACGTCGACCCGGGTGAGGTCGAGCAATCCGCGCAGCCCGGCCCTCACCATCGGCCGTTCATCGCTCGACCACGGACGCGACGTGGGCGGCTGCAGCGAGTTCGGGCTCCGTCCCCGACGGCTCCGCCCCGGAGAGGTCCGACCCGGGTGGCTCTGGCCCGCTGGGGGCCGCCCCGGGGGGCTCCTCCCCGGGGAGCTCCGATCCCGGTGGGTCCGCCCCGCTCGGGGCCGCCCCCGGCGGCTCCGCCCCGGAGGGCTCCGGCCCCGGCCGTGCCGCGCCGGAGGGCTCCGTCCCCAGCGGCTCTGCGCCGGGCTTCATTCCCACGGGCTCATCGCCGGCGGGACGGTCCGAGGACGTCCCACCGGCGGGCTCGCGGGTCATCTCCGCCGGTTCCGCCGCCGCGGCGCCGGAGGACGGTCCTCGTCCCCGGAACCCCTCCGCTGAGGGGCGAGAGCCGCCTCGATCTGACGCTGCAGGAGCACCGCGTCGCGGAGCGGGATCACCAGCTCGTCCCCGAACACGCAGCGGCGGCTGAGCAGGCGGCGGAGCCGGCCGCTGTCAGGACTGCGGAGGCGCAGCACCAGCGCGTCGGCTCCGGAGAGGCTGCGCGGAGCCCGGCCGCGACGCTGGAGGGCGGCGACCAGCTTGGCGACCCGAGCCCGGCGAACCTCGGTGAGGTCCACCCGGGCGCTCACCGTCAGGTACCGGAAGAAGAGCTGATCGCCCTCCAGCCGGAGGTAGCTGTAGCGCTGACGCATCCAGAGCGACACCGACAGTCCGAACCCGAGGGCCGCGGCCACCAGCCAGAAGTTCACCGCCCCGGCGTCCTTCCGGCCGTTGTAGATCGCGCCGATGACCACGCAGACGACACCGAGGGCGAGCATGGGGTACCCATAGCGGCGCCAGCGGTCGCGGTCGTAGAGGTTGGGAAAGCGATCCAGCATCGGTCGGCGCCGAGCATAGCTGGGCCGAGCCCCCTGCCACCGAAGCCGATCCAGACCGGCGCGGGGTCGCGGTGGCGACCGTGCGCCGGCGGACGCTGCGGCGGGGGTGGACGGTCCCGGGCGGCCGTGCGCCGGCGGACGCTGCGGCGGGGGCGGACGGTCCCGGGTGCTATCGCTCGTCCAGGCTCCGCTGGCGGACCAGGACCACCCCCCCGAGGGCCTCGGCCCGCTCCCCGAGCTCGCCGGCGAGCACCCGCACCGAGTTCGGCCACCGCCGGGGCGGCGTGACGGTCGATGGCCTCGCGGATCCCGGCCATCACCGGCTCCCCGGCGGCCCCGAGGCTCCCATCGATCACCACCGCCGCGGGATCGAGCATGGTGCAGAGGTCGGCGAGGGGCCGGCCCACGGTGCGGCCGAGATCCGAGAAGGTCCGGCGCACCCCGGGCTCGCGGTCCGCCGCCAGGGAGAGGACCTCGGGCACGCTGAGACGCCGGGCGTACGCGCGCCGCACGAACTCGTGCAGGGAGGGACCCATGACCTGGGCCAGGCACCCCCGCCCGCCGCAGACGCAGAGCGGCCCGTCCTCCTGGTCGCGGACCTGCACGTGGGCCAGCTCACCGGCGAAGCCCGCGGCCCCGCGGTGAAGCCGTCCGCCGAAGACCATGCCGGCGCCGACCCCGTGGCCGAGCATGACGTAGACGAAGCTGTCCAGCCCGCGGCCGGCGCCGAAGGAGGACTCGCCGAGGGCACCGAGGTTGGCGTCGTTCTCGGCCATGACCGGCGCGTCGAAGCGCTCCCGGAGAGGTGCGAGGTCGAGCTCCGCGGGCCGCGGGCGCGCCGCCGACACCACCACCCCGGCGAGCCGCTGGGCCGAGATGCCGGTGTCCCGCAGCGCCGCGTCCAGGAGACGCGCCCCCACCTCCAGCGAGCCCCCCGGGGGGTGGGCGTGACCCGCCGCCGCGGGATCCTGGGGCGGAACCGGCTCGCTCCGCCCGCCGATGGGCAGACCGGTGAGACCGACCACCGCGGCATGGAGATCGCCGCCCCGGTGGGCGATCACCCCGACCACGCGAGGCGGCGTCGCCGGGACCAGGGTCCGAGCCGGGCGCCCCGCCCCCCGGGGGCCGGCGTCCGGGACCGCCTCGGCCAGCAGCCCGCGCTGGAGCATCTCGGCGACGACACCGGCGACGGTGGTGACGGGAAGGCCCGAGAGCGCGGCGAGCTCCGCCCGGGTCACCGGCCCCGAGCATTCGACGAGCGTGAGGAGGCGGCGGGGATTGGGGCGGAGGCGCTCCGAGGTGGGCCGGGGTGTCACGATCCGAGCTTAGCTCATTAACACGAATCCGCACAAATATATCGTTTGACCTGCCACTGTTACACTCATTTGGCAACCGGTCACTTCACATTTATAACTGATTCGTTGATAATCCGACCCGTCCGCTCCCGCCTCGCCCCCGCCCTGGGGTCGCTGCGCGCCCCCGCCTTCCGCTGGTGGTTCCTCAGCCAGGTGCTCTCCGCGTCGGGGACGATGACCCAGGGCGTCGCCCAGTCCTGGCTGGTGCTCAGGCTGACCGGCAGCGGCCTCGATCTCGGGATCCTGGGCTCCTGCTACATGCTCCCCGTCCTCCTCGGGGGCCCCTGGGCGGGAGCGCTGGTGGACCGCGTCGACCGCCGGCGGCTGCTGGCGGTGACCCAGGTCCTCTTCATCCTCCTGGCCGGGGCCCTGGCGGTGCTCACCTTCACCGGGGCGATCAGGGTCTGGATGCTCTTCGTCCTCGCCTTCGCCACCGGGGCGGTCAGCGCCCCGGACGGAGCCGCCCGCCAGGTGTACGTCCTCGACCTGGTGGGTGGCGAGCGGCTGGCCAGCGCGGTGAGCCTGAACGAGGTCGTGCTCAACGTCTCCCGCGTGCTCGGCCCGGCGACGGGGGGGATCTTCCTGGCCACCCTGGGTGTCCCCTTCTGCTTCGTCGCCAACGCCGTCTCCTACCTGCCGCCGCTCGCGGTGCTGATCGCCCAGCGGCGGCGGGTGTCGCAGGGGCCGCCGCCGTGCGCCGCGCGCCGGGCGGACCCGGCGCCGTCCGGGCGGGGCTCCGGTACGCCTGGCACACCCCCGCGCTCCGCTACTGCCTGCTGATGGCGGCCGCGTCGGGGATGCTCTTCAACCTCGGGGTCGGGCTGCCGCTGCTGGCCACGCGGACCTACCACCTCGGGGGCGGCGGATACGGGCTGATGATGGCGACCTTCGGGGTGGGCGGCGTCGCCGGGGCGCTGCTCGCCGCCTCGGGGCGGGGAATGCCGTCGGGCCGTTCGGTGCGCCTGCTCGCCCTGCTCACCGGGGTCTCGATCCTGGCCACCGCGGCGGCTCCGCTCGCCGGCCTGGCCTTCACCGGGCTGGGGATCACCGGCGCCCTCTCGATCTGGTTCATCGCCCGGGCCAACACCCTCGCCCAGCTCCGCGCCGCCCCCTCGATGCGCGGCCGGGTGATGGGCATCTGGGTCATGGCGCTGCCCGGCGCGCAGCCGATCACCAGCCCGGTGGTCGGCTTCACCGCCGAGGCCGCTGGCCCGCGGGCGGGGTTCGGGCTGGCCGGGGTCGCGCTGCTGGCGGTGGCGGCGGCGGGCTGGCGCTCGCTGGCCGACGCGGGGGTGGCCACCGAGCCCGCTGCCGGGGCGAGCACGGCCCCCGATGCATCGCGGCCGGGCCTGGCCGGCGGCCGGGCGGAGGTGACGGCGCTCCGGCCTACGCGGTGATCGCGACCATCCGGTCCAGGGCCCGGCGGGCCCGGTCGGCGATCGGCTGGGGCACCGTGACCCGGGGCTCCATCCGCTCCAGGCAGGCGGCCACGCGCTCCAGGGTGATCTTCTTCATGTAGGGGCAGACCGCGTCCTCGGAGGCGGGCAGGAATTGCTTGGAGGGCGCGAGCAGATTCATCCTGTGGATGATCCCGACCTCGGTCGCGACGATGAAGGTGGTAGCGGGCGACTCCACGGCCCGGCGCACCATCCCCTCCGTGGAGGCGACCACGCAGCTCGGTCCCTGCAGGTCGCCACGCCCCAGCCGGTAGAGGGTCGCCGAGGTGCAGCCGCACTCGGGGTGGAGGAGCAGCTCGGCGTCGGGATGGCGCCGGCGGGCCGCCTCCAGGTCATCCGGGCCGATCCCGGCATGAACGTGGCACTCACCCATCCAGACGTGCATCCGGCGGCCGGTGACCCGTTCGAGGTGGGCGCCCAGGAACATGTCCGGGCAGAAGAGGATCTCGGTGCTCTCGGGGATCGCCCGGATCACCGCCTCGGCGTTGCCCGAGGTGCAGCAGTAGTCGGACTCGGCCTTCACCTCGGCGGAGGTGTTGACGTAGGAGACCACCACCGCACCGGGGTGCTCGGCCTTCCAGTCGCGGAGCTGGTCGGCGGTGATGGTGTCGGCGAGCGAGCACCCCGCCTCCAGGTCGGGCAGCAGGACCGTCTTCTCGGGGGAGAGGATGGCAGCGGTCTCGGCCATGAAGTGGACGCCGCAGAAGACGATCACCTCGGCGTCGGTGGCGGCCGCCTGCCGCGAGAGGTTCAGGGAGTCACCCACGTAGTCGGCGACGTCCTGAACCTCGGGGAGCTGGTAGTTGTGGGCGAGGATGACCGCGCGGCGCTCCCGGCGGAGCCGCTCGATCAGCGGGACCAGATCCTCAACGCTCCCGGCGGGGTCGGCGAAGGCGAGGGCCACGGAGCCTCCAGTGCGCTCCTCGAGAGTTGCCGTGCCGTGAAGACGTGGCCTCGGGGAGTTTAGGTCAGAATGACCTTATTAGTATACCGCATCCACCCGGGGACGGCGCAACCCCGCTCCACCCCCGCGCCGCCAACCGCCGCCGGTGGCGCCGTGGCGTCCCCCGGCCCCGGCCCCGCGGCCGTCAGCCAACGTCGACGGCGATGCGGCTGGCGCCACCCTCCACCACGAGCTCATAGCGGTCGACGGCGGCCTCGTAGTCGGGGCTCGCCACCTCGGCGCCGGCGCCCGCGGACCCCAGCCGCTGGGCGTCCAGGCGCAGCCTGCTCATACCACCCGCGACCCGGACCCGCACCGGCACCCCGGCGGGACGATGGATGCCGATCCGGCTGGCTCCGCCCCGGATCCGCAGCGGGACCGTGCCCACCGGCCGGGGGAGCCGGAGGTCGACGCGGCTGGCCCCGCCGGTCATGGTCATCTCGGAGAGGCTGACGCCGGAGAAGTCGAGGTCCATCTCGGCGGCGCCGCCGCGGATCTCCAGCGCCCACGGGATCGTGGCGTTGAGGGTGACCTGACCGCGACCGGCTCCCGCGTGCCAGAGCCCGGGGAAGCTGAAGCTCACGGTGCCGCCGCTCACCCGGATCCGCGGCGGCCGCCCGTCGAAGCTGGCCCGGTAGAGGTCCGGCATCTCGGCGTTGGACCCGATCCGCATCCGCGCCACCGACGCGTTGACCTCGAGGCGGCCCGCGGTCACGTCCCCCAGGGGTGCCGAGAGCTCCCCCTCCCTCACCCCGGCGGTGCCGCGCTCGACGCTCCTCAGCTCGGTGGTGATCCGGCGCGTGATCTCGGTGCTGCGCTCCGCGTACTCGACCAGCAGGGCGATCTGGGCGTCGTCGAAACCCGCGTAGAGCTCCTGCACGGCGGCGCCGACCGCCACGTAGGCGGCGCGCACGCGGGCCATCCCCTCGGGGACCAGCCGCGCGACCACCCGGCGGCGGTCCGCGGGGTCGGCCTCGCGCCGCACCAGGCCTGCCCGCTCCATCCGATCGAGCACGCCGGTGACCGCCCCGGTGGTCAGCCCCATCAGCTCGGCGAGCCGCCCGGCGGTCATCGGGCCCTCGATGTCGAGGAGGTTGACGCAGTGAAGGTCGGTGAGCCCCATCCCCAGCTGATCGGCGATCGCCTGGTTGTGGAGCACCGTCCAGGCCACCTGGCGGCGGACGGCGACCACCAGCCGGTGGAGCAGGTCGGAGCGGGCGGGGGTTGACATGGACTGGGTCATCTGCTTAGTATCACGTTAGCTTAGTGGCTAAGATATCATCCAGGGAGAGACAGATGCAAGCAGAGTATGGCAGCCCGCCGGGGACCCCGCAGCCCCACGGGGGCCGGGCGACCGTCCGCCGGTTCAACCCGTGGGTCGTGATGGTCGTCCTCTCCCTGGGGATGTTCATGACCCTGCTCGACCTGACCATCGTCAACATCGCCATCCCCCGCATCGTCGACGGCGTCCACGCCAGCCTCGACGAGGTGCTCTGGATGCTCAACGCCTACAGCCTGGGCTACGCGGTGCTGCTCATCACCTCGGGGCGGCTCGGCGACATCGTCGGGCCCCGCCGGCTGTTCATGGGCGGCATCGCCCTCTTCACGGCCGCCTCCGCCCTGAGCGGCCTGGCGCCGACCGCGGGCGTGCTGATCCTGGGCCGGGCGCTGCAGGGAGTGGGCGCCGCCCTGCTCGCCCCCCAGACCATGGCCATCCTGCTCGGCATCTTCCCCGCCGAGCGGCGGGGCCCGGTGTTCGGCGTCTTCGGCATGCTCTCCGGCCTCGCCGTGGCGGCCGGGCCGACGCTCGGCGGCCTGCTGGTCACCGATCTCAGCTGGCGCTGGATCTTCTTCGTCAACCTCCCGATCGGCGTGGGCGTGCTGCTGGCGGCGAGCCGGCTGGTTCCCGACCTCCGTCCCGGGCGCCGCCACCGGCTCGACCTCGGCGGCGTGGCCCTGGTCACCACCGCCATCTTCTGCGTCGTCTACGGGCTCATCGAGGGACAGCGCTACAACTGGGGAACGATCACCGGCCCCCTCAGCATCCCGCTGGTCATCGCCGCCGGGGTGGTGCTGCTGGGCGCCTTCCTGGTGCACCAGGCGCGACGGCAGGGCGGCGAACCGCTGCTCACCTTCGCCCTCTTCCGGGACCGCAACTTCACGCTGATGGCGCTGGTGCTCGCGGCGATGAGCTTCTTCATCCTCGGCATCTACCTGCCGCTCACCATCTACTACCAGTCGGTGCTCGGCCTGAGCGCCATCGCCGCCGGCCTGGTGGTGGCGGTGCAGCCGGGGGCGATGTTCCTCTCCACCGGCCCCGCCAACGGGCCGGCCACCGCGCGGCTGGGAGCCAACCGCGTGCTCACCGCCGGGCTGCTGCTGCTCGCCGCCGGAGCCGCCTACATCGCCTGGGACGTGCAGGCGGAACTCGAGCCGGTGGTCGGTGGTGCCCGGGCTGGTGGTCGGCGGGTTGGGCATGGGATGCATCTGGGGGCCGGCCTTCCAGGTGGCCACCCGCGACCTCCGTGTGGAGCTGGCCGGAGTGGCCTCGGGAACGCTCAGCACGCTCCAGGAGATGGGCGCGGTGATCGCCAGCGCCGCGGTGGGAGCCCTGCTCCAGAACCGCCTCGCCAGCTCGCTGCACACCCAGGCGGTCACGGCGGCCGCCCACCTCCCCGCCCGCGTCGCGGCGCCCTTCGTGGCCGGCTTCAGCGGCACCGCCGCGAGCGGCCTGCAGATCGGCGCCGGCCAGAGCGGGGCCGCGCTGCGCATCCCCGCGGGCACCCCGCCAGGCCTGGCCGCCCGCCTCGCAGCGCTGGCCCACTCCGTCTTCGCGGACGGCTTCGTGGCCGCGATGAAGCCGACGATGCTGCTCCCCATCGGCGTGCTGGTGCTCGCCGCGGTGGCGTCGCTCTTCGCCCGCGGTCGGACCCGGGGCGAGAGCGCGCAGATCACCGAGGCCGAGGCCGGCGCCGCCGGCACGCCCGCAGCGCAGCCATTGGTTCGTGAAGGAGAACCGGTATGAACGACGACGACCGCGACGAGAACGACTTCTGGGCCCTCAGCCGCTGGTGGGGGTTCGGGTCGCCGGTCGGCCTCGCCATCCTGCTGATCGGCCTCGGCGGCTTCCTGGTGCTGCTGGCCGAGGCCGTCGCCATTCCGCTGAGCCTCTTCAGGTGAGCGCCTCCCCACGGCGGCGGCTGCTGCTGCCCGAGATGGAGGGGGGCGCGGCCCGGCGCTACGCGCGCCAGCGCGGCACCGAGGGACAGGTCGCCGAGTGCCGGCGCGAGGCGGCGCGGCTCACCGCCGGGCTGCCCGACGGCGCCCGGGTGCTGGAGGTGGCACCCGGCCCCGGCTATCTCAGCCTGGAGATGGCCCGGTCGGGCCGGCTTCACGTCACCGGCCTCGACATCAGCCACACCATGGTCGAGATCGCGACTGCGAAGGCGCGGGAGCAGGGGGTCGCCGCCGAGTTCCGTCAGGGCGACGTCTCGGAGATGCCGTTCGCCGGGCAGAGCTTTGACCTCGTCGTCACCCAGGCCGCCTTCAAGAACTTCCGGCGGCCGCTGGCCGCGCTCGAGGAGATGCACCGGGTGCTGCGCGAGGGGGGCACCGCGGTGGTCCAGGACATGAGCCACGAGGCCAGCCGGGCCGAGATCGCGCGCGAGGTGCGCGGCATGGAGCAGCGCGGCGTCAGCGCCCTGATCACCCGGTGGATCCTGATGTGGCTGCGCCGTCGCGCCTACTCGCCCACCGCGTTCCAGGCACTGGTCGCGAAGAGCCCGTTCGGAAGCTGTGCCATCCAGACCTCCGGGATCGGCCTGGAGGCGCGGCTCAGCAAGCCGGGTGGCAGCGCACCGGCCGCCGACCCGGGGACGGCGACCGCGTGAGCGCCCAGAACCACGGCGGCGCCGTGCGGGTGACCGGCCTGCGCAAGTCGTTCCCCATCAAACGGGGCCGCGTCGAGGCGCTCCGTGGCGTCGACCTCTCGATCGACGCCGGGCAGATTCACGGGTTCCTGGGGCCGAACGGGGCCGGGAAGACCACCACTCTGCGCATCCTCACCACCCTGCTCCGAGCCGACTCCGGCGAGGCGCTGGTGGCCGGCATCGACGTCCGCCGCCACCCCGCCGAGGTGCGCCACAGGATCGGCTACGTCGGACAGCTCGGCGGCGCCGACCGCGAGGCCACGGGGAGGGAGAACCTGCTGCTCCAGGGCCGCCTGTACGGGATGAGCAGGGCCGACGCCGAGCGCCGCGCCGGCGAGCTCATCGAGTTGCTCGAGCTGGGCGCATTCCAGCAGCGGCTGGTGCGCAGCTACTCGGGCGGCCAGCGGCGCCGGCTCGAGGTGGCGCTCGGGATCATGCACCGGCCCGAGGTGCTCTTCCTCGACGAGCCCACCCTGGGTCTGGATCCGCAGAACCGGGCCAACCTCTGGGTGCAGCTGCGCGCTCTCCGCGATGCCGGAACCACGATCCTGCTCACCACCCACTACCTCGACGAGGCCGACCAGCTGAGCGACCGGCTGGCGATCATCGATCACGGACGGGTGGTGGCGGAGGGCACCCCGCTGGAGCTCAAACAGCGGTATCCGGCGGAGGTGATCGTCACCCCGCAACCGGGCCCCGTCGCCCTGGAGTCGCTGGCTGCTGACCTCCAGCGCGATCCGCGGGTGGGTGCCGTGCAGGTCGACGGCGGGGCTCTGCGCATCCAGGTCCCGGATCCGACCGCGGGCCTGGCGGCCGTGATCGACCGGCTCCGGGCCGGCGGTGTCGGGGTGCTCCGGGTGAGCCTTCAGGAGCCGTCGCTGGACGATGTGTTCCTCCATGAGACCGGGCGCTCGCTGCGCGACGCGGGCGACCCGGTCGCGGCGGAGGCGGCGTGATGACCCTGCTGCTGCAGACGGCCCTGCTCAGCCGGCGACGGTTGCTCGAGACCCTCCGCCAGCCGATCTGGGTGTTCATGGGGCTGAGCGTCCCCCTGCTCTACCTCGCGCTCTTCGCCCCGCTGCTCACCTCGCTGGCCGGCGGCCCCGGATTCCCGGCGGGCGGCGTCCTCGACGTCTTCGTCCCGGGCATCCTCGCCCTGATGGCCTTCGGGGCGGGCATGGGCGCGGGCTGGATCGTCATCGGCGAGCTGGACACCGGCGTCATCGAGAGGCTCCGGGTCACCCCGGCGAGCCGCCTGGCGCTGGTCCTCGGGACCGTTGTGCGCGACGTCATCACCTTCGCCGTCCCGGCCGTCATCGTGGTGTGCGTCGCCCTCCCCTTCGGCTTCCACGCCCACTGGGGCGGAGTGGGCCTGCTGGTCGTGCTGATGGCGCTCTTGACGGCGGCCTGCTCGGCGGGCTCCGCGGCCCTCGGCATCACCCTGCAGCAGATCGGCAGCCTGGCCGCGGTGGTCACCGGCCTTCAGCTCCCGCTCACCCTGCTGTCGGGCGTGCTGCTCCCCCTCTCCCTCGGCCCCGGATGGCTCCAGGTCATCGGCCACGCCAACCCCATGTACTACGCCGTCGAGGCGGCCCGCCAGCTCGCCGCGGGGACGGTGACCACGGGGACCGTGGCCCTGGGCTTTGCGGTGACGGCCGCCGCGGCGCTGCTCGCGATCTGGTGGGCGACCCGCGCGTACCGCCGGGCGATGGAGTGAGGAGAGACCCGCCAGGGTCTCGCCGAGCGAAAGACCCCGGCGGCCGCCCCCGCGCACCGCCGGGCGATGAAGTGAGGAGAGACCCGCCAGGGTCTCGCCGAGCGAAAGACCCCGGCGGCCGCCCCCGAGCACCCACCGGCCATCTGGTGAGGAGAGATCGATCCGATCCGATCTGATCCGATCCGACCCGGCCGGCCGCCGACTGCCCGGTTGCGACTTGAACCATGCGCACCGAACGCCCCGTGGCGTCCAAGGCCTGGACAGCCCGAGGACGTCGAGACCCCAGGCGGTGCCAGGGCCGGGATGCCACGCGGCCGCCGTACGTGACGCGGCTGTCGAATACCCGACCGCCCCGGACCTCGGGCCCGCGCCGGGTGCGGCGGCGAATCCCTTTGCCCCATCTGGACTTGCGGCGTAACCCATAGCATCATTGGTGGCCGGGGAGCGCGATGACGACGCGCTCAGAGAGTGAGGAGAGCCACCCATGACCAGCACACCCATGACCACTGCGGAGCCACGGCCGGCCGCCGCGAGACCCACGGAGGCCGCGATCGCCGATCCCGCCCCGCTGGGGTTGGCCGGATTCGGTCTCACAACCCTGATCCTGTCCGTCGTCAACGCGGGCTGGTTCGGCAACGCCGCCATCGTGCCCCTCACCGGGTCGACCCTCTCGATGGCCGTTGCATTCGGGGGGCTGGCCCAGTTCGTGGCCGGCCTCTGGGCCTTCCGCCGGGGCAACACCTTCGCCGGCACCGCATTCTGCAGTTACGGCGCCTTCTGGTTCAGCTTCTTCCTGCTGGTCCAGGTCTACCTCGGCGGCATCATCAAAGGAGCGCCCAACGCCTGGCTGGGCTGGGTCGGGCTCTACCTGCTTGCCTGGGGCATCTTCACCGCCTACATGACCATCGCGTCGCTGGGGGCGGCCAAGATGGTCACCACCGTCTTCGTCCTGCTCACCCTGACCTTCGTGGTCCTCGCGCTCGGCTGGTTCACCGGCAGTGTCGCGACCTTCGGCGCGAGCGCCGACGGCCTCATCAACATCGGCGGGTACCTCGGCCTGCTGACCGCCATCGCGGCGCTCTACACCTCCTTCGCCGATGTCGTCAACGCGACGTGGCACAAGGTGGTGCTGCCAACCGGGTCGCCCTTCGTCAGCTGACGGGGGCGGCGCCGTCGCCGGTGGACCGGGCCGCGCCCGGTCCACCGTGCGGTGGGACGCCGGCTACTCGGCCTTGCCGAAGGACTCGATGTCCTTCTGCTCCTCGGCCGACAGCTCCCGCGGCACCTGACCCCGGGAGAGCTTCTCGCTCTGCACGTGATGCTTGATCTGCTCGACCACCTCGGGGTTGGCGAGCGTCGTGATGTCGCCAACGTCGGTGAAGTTGGAGATGCCGGCGATGACCCGGCGCATGATCTTCCCCGAGCGGGTCTTGGGCATGTCCGAGACGATCCAGACGTTGGTGGGGCGGGCGATCTTGCCGATCTCGACCTCGATCGCCTTGACCACCTTCGCCTCCAGCTCCGCTGACGGCTTGAAGCCGGGCTTGAGCGCGATGTACATCTCGACCGCCTTGCCGCGCATCGCGTCGATGACGGGCACGGCCGCCGCCTCGGCGACCTCGTTGACGGTGATGGCCGCCGACTCCAGCTCCTTGGTCCCCAGCCGGTGGCCGGCGACGTTGATGACGTCGTCGACGCGACCCAGGATCCGGAAGTACCCGTCAGCCGCCTGGAGCGCGCCGTCGCCGGCGAAGTACGGCCAGTCGTGCCAGTCCTTGCTGCCCAGGTCCCGGCAGTACTTCCGGTAGTAGACGTCGACGAAGCGCTCCGGCTGCCCCCAGATGGTCTGCATGATCCCCGGCCAGGGGTTGCGGATGCAGATGTTGCCGGCCTTGCCGCTGCCCGGCTCGACCACGGTCCTCTCCTCGTCGAAGATCACCGGATAGATGCCGAGGGCGGCCGGTCCGCAGCTGCCCGGCTTCATCCCCTGCAGCCCGGGGAGAGTGGAGCCCAGGAAACCGCCGGTCTCGGTCTGCCACCAGGTGTCGACGATCACCGCCTCCCCCTTGCCGACGGAGGTGTGGTACCAGCGCCAGACGTCGGGCTCGATCGGCTCGCCGACCGTGGTCATGTGCTTGAAGCGGTAGTCGTACTTGGCCGGCTCGTCGGGGCCGACCTTGCGCAGCATCCGGATCGAGGTCGGGGCGGTGTGGAAGATGGTGACCCCGAGACGCTCGGCGATCCGCCAGGGCCTGCCCGGGTCGGGGTAGGTGGGAACGCCCTCGTAGAGCACGCTGGTCGTCCCCAGGGCGAGCGGCCCGTAGACGATGTACGAGTGGCCGGTGATCCAGCCGATGTCGGCCATGCACCAGTAGGTGTCGTCGGGGTGGATGTCCTGGTAGAACTTGGAGGTGCCCGCCACGTAGGCGAGGTAGCCGCCGGTGGAGTGCTGGGCCCCCTTGGGACGGCCGGTGGTGCCGCTCGTGTACATGAGGAAGAGGGGGGCCTCCGCGGGCATCGAGGTCGGCGGCACGACCGCGCGCCGGTACTGACCGATGACATCGTCGACGAAGACGTCGCGACCCTCGACCATCGGGGTTGCCGATCCGTACTCGCCGGCGTGGCGCCGGAAGACCAGCACCTTGTCGACCTCCTGGCCCAGCGATGCGGCACGGGCCACCGCCTCGTCGGCCTTGACCTTGTGATCGACCAGGTCGCCGTTCCGGTAGTAGCTGTCGATGGTCACCAGGAACCGGCTCTGGGAGTCGGCGATCCGCTCCCCGCAGGCCGCGCCGCTGAAGCCGCCGAAGACCTCGGAGTGGATGACGCCGAGGCGGGCGCAGGCCAGCATCGCCACCGGGAGCTCCGGGACCATAGGCATGTGGAGGGTGATCCGGTCGCCCGCCTTGAGACCGCAGTAATCGCGGAGCAGGGCGGCGAACTCGTTGACCCGGCGGTGCAGCTCGCGGTAGGTGATGGTCTGGGTCAGCTCCCCCTCCGGCTCGGGAACCCAGATCAGGGCGGCCTGGTTGGCCCGCGTCGCCAGGTGACGATCGACGCAGTTGTAACAGGCGTTGAGCCAGCCGCCGACAAACCATTTCCAGAACGGCGGGTTGCTGCTGTCCAGCGTGGTGTGCCAGTACCGATCCCAGCTCAGCAGGTCGGCGTATTCCCGAAAGCATTCCGGGAAGTTGTCCTCGCGGAACCGCTCCAGGATGGCCGGGTCGTGGGCATTGGCCTGGCCGACAAACCTCGGCGGGGGCTGGATGTACTCCTCCTCCCGCCAGTGCACGGCGATCTGGGCTTCCGAGATCTCCACCTCTTCACTGATGGCCATGACTCATCCCTCCGCTCCTGCGGCCGACCGGCGAGCGCCGTCGTGCCGCACCCGTCTGGAGCTCCCTGCAAATCTTGGAACGGGGTGCCCCGGCGGTCAAGCGCGATTCGCCTGACGGGGCAGGGTGTTCCCGGTGACGACGGACCCGCGGGCGAGGGCCAGACGGAGGCCCGCGGGCCGCGCCACCCCGAGCCGCGCCGGTCGGTCGGGTGGCGGGCGGTGACGCCGGGTCAGCGGCGGGCGATGGCCGTGGTGATCGCGGCCACGGTGCCGGAGGGATCGTCCACCCCGATCACGAGCTTGGCGTAGTGCTCGTCGTGGAGCCGGATGGAGATCGCCTGATCCGGGTTGTGCACGTCCCAGAACGCCCACTCACCGTGCTGGACGAAGCGGCCCGCGGTGATCACGCCGGGCAGGTTGCTGCCGGCAACCTTCATCCCGTGCCAGACCTCGTGCGCCTCGGGGGCGGTTGCCTCCACCCCGGCGATGTGAGAGAGGGGGACCTCGAGCTGGCTCTTCAGGGCAAAGAACTTGTCGGTGCCGCGGATGTGGACGATGAGGGTGTCGGGGGTGAGCTCGATATCTGCCATGCGGGCAGGATAGCCCGCCCGGCGGCCACCCGCCCCGGGAGCGGATGGTCCGAGCCGGAGGAGGTACGCCGGAGGCCGCCGGGGGTCGCCGGGGAGGGTCGCCGTGCCCCGGCGGGCAGGTCGTGTCATCGCGGTGATGTCATGTATAGTTGACGAAGCCCCATGCCCGCCGCCGCACCCCGACCGCCCTACCGCGCATCGACGCGCGCCGCCGACCACGCCGCGCGCATGGTCATGGAGGCGATCGACGCGTTGCCGGTGGGCGACCGGCTGCTGGCGCTCCGCTCCATCGCCGGCCTGGTCGGGAGCCGGCGCGCCGGCACCGTCCTCGCCGCCCGGAACGCGGGCATGAGCTGGGCGGAGATCGCCGACCGGCTGGGGATGTCCCGGCAGGCGGTCTGGCATCGCTACGGGCCGGAGGAGATCAACTCCCTGCCCACCGGGGGCCCTGTCCCCCTCCCGGCGAAGCGCTCGCGACACGCCGAGCGACCGCCGCGCACCTACTCCAGCTGCGCCTCGTACAAGGCCGTCACCACCCGCCCCGCCATGGAGCCCGCACCATGACCGACCATGCCATCGACACCGTCACCGACGCCAGCTTCGACGCGGAGGTGGTGGGGTCGCCCACCCCGGTGCTGGTCGAGTTCGGGGCGTCGTGGTGCCCTCCGTGCCGGGCCATGGCCCCGGTGCTCGCCGACGTCGCCCGGGAGCGAGCGGGGCGGCTCCGCGTGGTGGCGGTGGACTGGGACGACAACCACCTCACCGCCGACCGCCTCGGGGTGATGGCCGTGCCCACCCTCTTCCTCTACTCGGGCGGGTCGCCGGTCCACCGCATCGCCGGCTACACCGCCAAGCCGAGGCTGCTGCGGATCGTCGACGAGGTGCTGGCGGAGCACGTGCCCGCCCGCTGACTCCCGTCAATGCGGGCGCGGCGCCGGGGCCTCGCGCCCGGAGGCCTCCCACCGCGGCGGAGCATGACCCACCCGGGCTCCGGCTGCGGTACCTTCCGGCAGACCCGTGACGCCCACGCCGCTGGAGGAGGCAGATGACGATGACGACGCCGCCCACCGCCGGGGACCAGGCCCCCGATGAGCACCTCCGGGAGGAGCACTACCGGCGCTTCCTCAAGCCCTACGAGCACCTGGCTCGCCCCTTCGGAGCGGACGGCTTCGGGCGGCGGGCGGAGTCCTTCGCCCGCTTCTTCGGAACCCCCAGGTTCCTGGTCGGTCAGACCGTCATCGTGGCCGCCTGGATCGCGGTCAACGTGGTCGCGATCTTCCGATGGGACCCGTATCCGTTCATCCTCCTCAACCTGATGTTCAGCCTGCAGGCGGCGTACGCGGCGCCCCTGATCCTGCTCGCCCAGACCCGGCAGGCCGACCGCGACAAGGCGCAGGCCGATGCCGACGCCCGGCACCGTGAGACCGTCGCGGCCGCAACCCTCGACCGTCAGCAGACGGCCCAGCAGGGGATCGAGCTGCTCCGCCAGCTCATCGACGAGAACACCCACCTGACCCAGCAGATCGAGGACCTGGCCGAGAAGATCCACGGCAAGCTGGTCGCGGCGCCCGGCTGAGCGGCGGCCGATCGCCGGCGGTTCCCGGGGCCGCGGGGCGCGCCCAACTGGTGCCGGCTCTATCCTTCGCACGCATGGCCACCCCGGCGCCGCACCCGCCCATCCGACTCTCCGTGGTGATCCCCACCCGCAACGAGGCGGAGGGGCTCGCGGCGCTCTGGGCGCGGTTGGAGTCATCCCTCACCGGCATCGACGCGGAGATCTGCTTCGTCGACGACAGCGACGACGCCACCCCGTCCCTGCTCGCCGGCCTCCAGGCCGAGCGCTCCGACGTCCGCTGCCTGCTCCGGCAGGGCACCGAGCGCGCCGGCGGATTGAGCACCGCGGTCGTCGCCGGCCTCCATATGGCGCGCGGGGAGGCCGTCTGCGTCATGGACGCCGACCTCCAGCATCCACCCGAGCTGATCCCCCGGATGCTGGCGGCGGCGGACGCCGGGGCCGACCTGGTGGTGGCCAGCCGCTACGTCTCAGGGGGGAGCGCCGGCGGCCTCGCGGGGCTGTCGCGCCACCTGGTCAGCCGCGCCGCGGGGGCCCTCGCCCGGGTGCTCTTCCACGAGGCGCGGCTGAGCACCGATCCACTCTCCGGGTTCTTCCTCTGCCGCCGGCGCCTCATCGACGGCATCGAGTTCCGCCCGGTGGGATTCAAGATCCTGCTGGAGCTCCTGGTCTGCGTCCCGGGGTTGCGCGTGGTGGACGTCCCGCTCCGGTTCCAGGCCCGGGCCGCCGGCAGCAGCAAGGCCAGTGCCCGCCAGGGACTGCTCTTCCTGCGCCACCTGATCTCGCTCTTCCTCCAGGTCGACGGATCGGCGCGGATCTGGAAGTTCGCGCTGGTGGGGGTGTCCGGGCTGGGACTCTTCCTGCCCAGTCTCTGGGCCCTCACGGGACCGGGGGGAGTGCCGCCGCTGCTCGCCTTCCTGCCCGCCTTCGCCCTCAGCTTCGGTTGGAACGCCCTCTGGAACCGGCTCTGGACCTTCGCCGACCAGCGGCGGCGCCCCCGCCAGGGTGACGTCCGTCTCTTCCTCACCCGAGCCCTGCTCGCCAGTCTTCTGGTGATGTACGCGTGCTTCGCCCTGCTCAGCCTGACCAGCCTGCCCCCGCTCGCCGCCGGGGCGCTCGCGGCCCTGGCGGGGATGCTGGCCAACGGCCTGGTCAATCGCCGCAGCACCCGGCTGGCGCCGACCATCTGGGGCCAGGTGGCCGTGGATGCCGGGGTCCGGCTGGGGCTCAGCCGTCTGGCCCGCGCGGTCGCCGCCGACCGCGCCGTGGCCCTGCCCCCGGACGGGGGGGCGGGCAGCGCGACAGTCCCATCGGAGCTGCTGGTCCGGGTGCGCCGCAGCCGCCGGGGAGCGATCTGGACCGAGAGCGCCTCGCACCGGGCGCAACGGCGGCGCGGCATCGACCTCACCTCCTACCTGCTCCTCCCGGTGATCGACGGCCGCGGGCTCGCCGGGATCGTGGTCTGCGAGCGGCGGGCGGCCCGGCCCTTCGACGCCTCCGACCTGGAGACCGGGTTGCACGCCGTCGACGACCTCGTGGTCGCCCTGGCCGGCGCCGGCCTTGCCCACCCGGTCGACCCCGCTCTGCAGGCGGCGGAGGCCGAGCCGGACACCGCCGCCACGCTCTGACCGGGCGGGCTCAGCCGGGGTGGCTCAGAGCTGCACCCGAGGGGCCCGGAGCCAGCCCTCGATCTCGGCGATCCAGCGGACCCCGGGCGGCCCCATGCCGGCGCCCGGAACGCCCAGGCGCTGGAGGACCGACCGGCGCGGGCCCATCCTGACCAGCCGGCGATGGGGCAGACCAGCGAGCTGCTGGGCCTCCCGCAGGGCGGCCTCCTCGTCCTCGCAGACGGCGTCGACCAGGCCGGCGCCCACCGCCTCGACGCCCAGCCAGACCTCGCCGGTGGTCACCCTCGCGAGCCGGGCGTCATCGAGTCCGCGGGCCCCGGCCACCGCCCCGGTGAAGCGCCGGAAGATGCCGTCGACGAGCTCCCGCTCCTTGGCCTGGTCCGCCTCGGTCGGCTCACGCCAGGGGGCGCCCAGGTCCTTGAACGGTCCGGTCTTGGTGACCTGAACGGAGGTGCCGAGGCGGCGCAGCGCCTCGACCGCGACCGGCCGCACCGAGATGACGCCGATGGAGCCGACGATCGCCGACGGGAAGGCCACGATCCGGCTCGCCCCGCAGGCCGCGAAGTACGCACCGGACGCCCCGGTGGTGCGGATCCAGGCCACCACCGGCTTCTCCCGGGCCAGACGGCGCACCGCGAGGTAGAGCGCCTCCGACTCCGCAGCGCTGCCCCCTGGGGAATCGATCTCGAGGAGGACCGCCCGCACGTGGGCGGAGCGCCGGGCCTCGGCGAGGGTTCGGACCAGGTCTCCGGTCCTGACCGCCCCGCCGATCACCCCCCGCAGAGCGACGACCGCGATCCGGCGGCGGTCCGCCGCGGCGGCGAGCCGGTGCAGCCCCGTTGGCTCCTCGGACACGCCTCCGATCGTACCGGATGGGACCGCACCGGCCCGCGTTCCGGGGATGGCGCGGCTCCCGGTCAGTGCTCGGCGATGATGCGCGCCTGCTCCGCGGCGGCCATGGTGGCGGCTGCGCTGACGTCCGACGAGCCCTGGACCACCCCGAAGACGTTGCCATCCACCCAGGTGCAGATGGAGGGGATGTTGTTGATCACCGATTTGCCGCAGTGGAAGCTGACCCCGTTGGCGGTCTGGACGGAGCTGACGGCGAGCAGGTGGGAGTCGGCCTGGCTGAGGTCGGAGGCGGTCAGCGGAGCGTTGGTGCTCACCATGACCAGGAAGTAATCCGCATCGCTCGCGCCCGGCGCACCGTAGAAGCCGGCCACCGTCTGCCGGATGGTGGCGCTCCCCGGGATCGCGTCGGCCTGGATCTCCGCCTGGAGCGGCTGGACCAGGAGCTGCAGCACCGCGTTCTTGTCGGGCACGGCCCCGCCCAGGGACGCAGGGGTGCTGAGGGTGTGGGTTCCCGAGCCGACCCCGGCCGCCATGCCGTTCATCAGGTAGATGAAGATGCCGGCCGTGATCAGGACCGCGATCAGCGAGAGGAAGAAGATCTGGACCCCGACCCGCGGGCGGCGCCCGGGCGATGCCATGGCCCCGGCGGGCGCGGGACCGTACGAGGGATGGGCCCCAGGGGGGATGTAGGGCGCCGGAGGCGCGTAGGCCGCGGGCTGGACCGCCCACGCCGAGCTGGGAGCGGGCTTCTGCTCGCGAACCCCCCAGCCACGCCCGCCTCCATCGTCGGGGGCGCCGGCGGGCGGCGCCGGGGGAGGGAACGCGGCCGGCGTGCCGGAGGCCGCCAGGGCGGATCCGGCGCCCACGTCCAGGTGAAAGGCGAGGGGGCCGCGCGGAGCTGGGGGCGCGGGCGGGGGGGCGGCGGGAGGGGCGGGCGGGGCAGCCGGGGCCGGCCCGCCATCGCTCTCCGGCGTCACCGGTGCCGGTGAAGCCCAGCTGCCGCGCGATGCGGGCCGGACCGGGCGCGGAACCTGGGCCCGGGGCACGCCGGTCCAGCCGTCGGAGGCCCACTTCTGCAGGCTGCTGGGGGTCAGCTTCTCGGCAGGCCAGTGGCCGTTGCCGCCGGCCGCCGAGGGGGGGGCCGGCGCGTAGTCGGTGGGGCGGGCTGAGGCCGGAGCGGCCTGGACGGCGGCCTGCCCGTCAGCACCGTAGATCGCGAATCCACCCGAGGTGTCGCTGGGCAGGGAACGCGGCTCGAGGGGGACCGAGCAGCTCCGGCAGACGGACGCGAACGTCGAGTTTGCGGTCGCGCACGACGGACAGATCTGCTGAGACACCACGGTCCTGACTCCTCGCGGACGGGTGGAACGTGCTGCCAGGCTACCGACGGGGAAAAGCGCGAACCGACCCCATCGGAGCAATGAGGCCACTGCGTTACCCGTGTGAGACATCGCTCCGAACGATGCGACAGCGCCGGCAGCGGGGCGGCGCTGCAGTTGCGTCAGTGGTAGTCGTGGGAGGTGGGCGGCCATGCCGGGGGGTCCGCGGAGGGGTCGGAGGCGCGGAGTGGACGCCCCTCACCATCCAGGGCGGTGACCGCGGCGACCACCAGGTTGCGCCGTCCCGCGCTCACCTCCAGGGCTCCCTCGACCATCAGCAGGGGATGGGCGTTGGCCACTGCCCGGGTGCGCCGGGCGACCTCCGGCCGGAAGATGAGATCCAGGTGAGCGCCCTCGTCGGCGAGCGTGAAGAACCGGAAGCCCTTCGCCGACACCGGCGCCTGGCGGACGATCACCAGGCCGGCGACCGTGACGCGGGACCCGTCGGCGAGCTCGCCGACCTTCGCCAGCGGGGTGCAGCCGAGCGCGTCCAGAGCGGGCCGCAGCAGGCTGACCAGGTGCGGGCCGGTGCTCACCCCGAGGACCGCGTAGTCGGCCGCGACCCGGTCCCGCTCAGTCATCGGCGGGAGATCGGGAGCCGGGGCGGGCAGCTCCAGGAGCAGCCCGGACGGGGGGGCGGGACTCGCCGGAGCGGCGGCGACGTGACCGCGACCGCGCGGCGGGCCCGGCGATGTCGACGGAGGGGCGGCGGCCCGGGGGCGGCGGCGGGATGGCAGCGAGCTCTCCGCCGCGGCCAGCTCCCAGAGCAGCTCCCGCCTCGGCCTCCCCGGGTGGACCCGGTCGAACGCCCCGCAGCGGACCAGCTGCTCCATGGCCGGCCGGCTGAGCCCGGTGTGCCGCCAGAACTCCCCCACCGAGCCCATGGCGCCGGCGTCGACGGCCGCCTCGCAGGCGGCCCGGCCGGCCGGGCCGAGCCGGGCGACGTAGTTGAAGCCCAGGCGCACGCCCCACGCCGCGGGCGGCGTGGGGACCCCTGTCTCTCCACAGGGGGGCGCTGCGGCCCCCCTCGCAGCGGATGGCAGAGCCACACCCTGCCCACCCCCCAGCTCGGCGGGACTCCCCGCCGGGCGCGCTGCGCGCGCTTCCCCCGCAGAAAGCGGCGTGACATCCCCCTCGATGCGCTCCACGATGCAGCGGGCCCGGCTCCGGGTGACGTCCACAGGGAGGCTGCGGATGCCGTGGCGCTTGCCGTCGTCGACCAGCACCGAGGGATGGTAGAAGCCCATCGGCTGGGCGTTGAGCAGGGCGCAGAGCCAGTGGGCGGGGTACTCGAGACGCAGCCAGGCGGTCTCGTAGACGGTGCGCGCGAAGGCGGCGGCGTGGGACTTGCAGAAGCCGAACTCGGCGAAGCCGGCGACACTCCGGAAGAGCTTCTCGGCGACGTCCTCACCCAGCCCCCCATGCTCCGCGCAGCGGCGCACGAAGCCGTCGTGCAGCGACTGCATCTCCAGCCGGGAACGGTGCCGGTTCATCGCCCGCCGGAAGCGGTCGGCCTCACCGGCGCTGTAGCCGGCGAGATCCATGACGATGCGCAGGATCTGCTCCTGGTAGAGGATGACCCCCTTGGTTTCCGACAGGATTGGCTCTAAGCTGGGATGGAGGTAGGTGACCGGCTCCAGCCCCTGGCGGCGGCGCAGGTAGGGGTTGACGGCGTCGCCCTGGATGGGCCCGGGCCGGATGATCGCGACCTGGACCACCAGGTCGTTGAATTCTCGTGGCTGGGACTGGTACAGCGCCTGCTGCTGAGCCCTCGAACTCGATCTGGAAGAGACCGATGGTGTCGACCGCGCAGATCATGTCGTAGACGCGCGGATCGTCGAGGGGGAGGGCGTCGAGGTCGGGGCGGATGCCGTGGCTGCGCTCGATCAGGTCCAGGCACTCGGCGACCGCGGAGAGGGTGCGCAGCCCGAGCAGATCCATCTTGATGAGGCCGAGGTCCTCGACGTCGTCCTTGTCGAACTGGACCACCACCCGGCCCTCCATGGTGGCACGCTCCACCGGCACCACGTCGACGAGCGGCTCGCCGGTGACCAGCATCCCGCCGACGTGGATGGAGAGGTGCCGGGGGGCGCCCTCGATGGCCCGCAGGATCTCCAGGAACTGCCGCCAGGGCAGGGCGCCACTGGCGGCGTGCGGCTGCAGGCCGGCCGCCTCCAGGGCATCCTCCACGCCCCCCTCCCGCCAGCCGTCGACGGACTTCGCCAGCCGGTCGATGATCGGCTCGGGGAAGCCCATCGCCTTGCCCACCTCGCGCACCGCGAGACGGGGCTGGAAGGTGACCACATTGGCGACCATCCCGGTCCGATCCGCCCCGTACTTCTCGTAGACGTGCTGGATCACCTGCTCGCGGTGGTCGGTGGAGAAGTCGATGTCGATGTCCGGCGTCCCCTGGTGGTCGACGTGGAGGAAGCGCTCGAAGAGGAGGTTGTGGGCGATCGGGTCCACCCGGGTGATGCCGAGCAGGTAGGCGACGATCGAGTTGGCGGCGCTGCCCCGTCCCTGGCCGGGGACGCCGTGCTCCCGGGCCCACTCCATGATCTCGTGGACGATCAGGAAGAACTCGGCCAGATTGGTCCGTTGGATGACATCGAGCTCCATCTGCAGGCGCCGGGCCACCTCGGGGGTGAGCGGCCGGTACCGGCGCCGGACCTGGTCCTGGCAGAGCCCGTAGAGGACCGAGAAGGGGGTCTCGCCGGCGGGGACGGGGAAGCCCGGGAAGCGAACCCCGGTGAAGTCGAGGTCGAGGCTGCACCCGGCCGCGAGCTGGGCGGCATGGTCGAAGGCTCCCGGGAAGCCGGGGAGCCGGCGGCGCAGCACGGCCTCGGGAAGCAGGCGGTGCTCGCAGTTGGGGAGGAGCAGACCGTGGGCCGCGGCCCGGTCGAGGGTGGTCCGGTGGCGGATGGCGGTGAGCACGTCGAGCAGCGGCTTGTCGTCGCGGGTGGCGTGGAGCGGGGTCGCGCTGGCGACCAGGGGGAGGCCGGCCCGCTCGGCCAGCTCGGCGACCTCGGCGGCCAGCCAGCGGTCGGCGGGGTGGAGGTGGTTGGTGAGCAGGAGGGCGGCGCGGTCCCGACCGAAGCATTCGCGCAGCCGTCCGGCCTGACGCTGGGCTCCACGCCGGTCGCCGGCGACGAGGGCGGCGACCACCGCGCTCTCCGGTCCCCCGACCAGGGCGATGCAGTCGTCGAGGTCGGCGGGGTCCACCACCGCCGGCGGGCCTTCCACCCGGTCCCGGGTCGAGGGGAGCGATGGCCAGCCCTCGGGGAACGGACCGGCGGTGGGCCGGAGCGCCTGGGGGCGAGATGGCGGGGGGAGGAGGGGACGGCGCTGGCGGAGGGGTGGGGGTGGGGCTTCGCTGCGGTCCGCGCGTCCGATCGCCCTGACTGGCGATCGGCCCGCTTGCCTCGGCAGCATTGCATCTGCTGCCTGCGGCAAACCTTCGCTCTGCGCGCACCCCCGCCCCTCCTCGCCCGCTGGTCCAGCCTCGTATCCCCGGGCTCCGTCCACCGGCTCCTCATCCGTGAGGCCGGCGATGCGCAGCCGGGGCTGGCCCTTGACCCCGGCGAGCTGGGCGGCGCTGACCGCCCGGCAGAGCTGGCGGTAACCGCTCCGGCCGCGGGCTAGCAGCCGGATGCGGCCGGCGCCGACCAGGTCCAGCTCCACCCCCACCACCGGGCGGATGCCGGCCTTGCGGGCGGCCTCGATGAAGCCGACCGCCCCGTACAGCCCGTTGCGGTCGCAGAGGCCGAGGCTCCCGATCTCCAGCCGGGCCGCGACCTCGACCAGGTCGCGCGGCGAGGCCGAGCCCTCCAGGAAGGAGAAGTGGGATCGGGCCGCCAGCTCGGCGAATGGCGCGCTTGACATATCCACTAATCTGTGTAACTATGCCAGTCAAGTCGTTCTGCGTAGGACAGAGGCAGATCAGCAATCCCCGCATGGGCCGCCGGTGCCCCTCGACCGGCGGCCCTCCACCTCCCCCGCTCAGTCATAGCGGCGGGACCAGTGCCACCCGCCGGTCTCCAGGTCGCGGTAGAGCTCCACGCATTCGTCCGCGGGCGGCCGGCGGCCGGCTGCTCCGGAGCCGGAGGTCACGCGGCCACCACCCCGGCTCTCGAAGAGCAGGCGGAGGTAGTGGCGCCGCACCGGGGTGCGCCACCAATCGGTCTCGACCAGCCACTGGTTGGCGACCCGGCTGACCCTGCACCAGCCACCTGCCAGGCGCACCGCGCAGACGCTGCCCGAGGCGTCGACCCGGACCTCCGCGACCCCGCTGAGGAGCTCGGTCACCGGCCCCCCTCCCGGCCGGCTCGCTCCGGCGGCGCCACCCGGGTGGCGGTCATCGCCGCAGCGCCGGCATCGCCGCCACCGGAGCGCCGGAGACCGCCCGCCCTCCCCCCTCGCCGGGTGCGGGCTGCCGCGGCCCCGCGGATGCCGGCGGCACGGACACCGGCCCCCCTGCCACCCGGGAACCCCGACCCTCCCCGTCGACCTCGGTCGCCACCGGCTCGGCCCAGCGGAAGCGCCGCTCGGGGAGGTCACCGGGATCGACGGCCAGCTCGGCCCGCCGCACCGCCGACCGGCCGAAGCGAGCGCGCAGGCGGGCGGCGGCCCCACCGATCTCCTCGCCGGCGGCATCACCACCCCGCCAGAGGTCGACCTGACGCCCCGCTCCCGGCTCCAGCCCCTCGACCTCCAGGCGGACGGCGGTCACCGGCGCCGTGAGCCGCATGCCGGCGAGCAGCTCCAGGGCCACCGGCCAGAGCTCCGCGCCGCCTCCCGGCGGCTGCAGCGGGGTGATCCTCAACCCGGCCGGATCCGCATCCTCCAGCTCGCAGACCAGGGTGACCGCGGCCGCCCGGCAGCCGCGGCGGCGCAACCGGTCGCCCAGCTCCAGGGCCGAGCCGTGGACGGCGAAGCGGAGCGCCTCCAGGTCGCCGGTGCCGCCCTCGAGGACCAGCCGCTCCCCGAGCCGGCGGGGCGGCCCGGAGAGGCCGAGCCCGTGCTCGGATTGCCACTCCCCCACCCCATCGCCGCCGCGGGCGCGGCGCCAGAGGTCCATCCCCGCCGGCCCGAACTGGCGCTGCAGATCGGCGGCGGAGAGGTTGGCCACCGCTCCGATGCAGTCGAGGCCGAGCGCCGCGAGCCGGGCGCTGACGGCCGGGTCCATGGGGAGGACGCTGAGCGGGAGCGGGGCGAGGAAGGCCGCCTCCTCCCCGGGAGCCACCCGGTGGATGCGGCGCGGCCCCGCCTGCCGGGCGGCGATCTCGGCCACCAGCCGCGACGCGGCGACACCGACGGCGATGTCGTCGTCGTCGAGCAGCTGATTGATGCTGCGGGCGATCGCGACCGCCCAGACGGTGCCGTCAGGATGGGCGGCATGCCGGCCGCTGAGGTCGCACCAGGCGGCCTCATCCCCCACCTCGACGGTGGGGGCGAGCCGGTAGAGGAGGGTGAGCAGCTCCTCCCGCAGCCGCGCTGTCGCAGCCTCGTCGACGGCGACGAAGGCGGCGCCGGGGCAGCGCTGCTGGGCCTCGCGGAGCGGCTGACCCGGCCGGACCCCGGCGGCGCGGGCCGCCGCCGACGCGGCGAGGACGGGCAGGCGGAGCTCCGGGGCCCCGCCGAGGATCACGGGCTCGGATCTCAGCTCGGGATGGCTGCGCCAGGCGACCACCAGGGCGAGATGGGGGAAGCGGGCGCAGAGGAAGCGGGGCTCGCCCACCTCACCCCGCCCCACGCGGCCGGCCGCGTGGGGTCCCCCCTCTTCTCACCGGGGCCCGCCACCCCTCGGCGCCGCGGCCAAGCCGCGCGCGCCTCACCCCGCCACCCCGCGCGGCAGGCCGCGTGGGGTCCCCCTTCTCACAGGGGCTCGCCGCCCCTCGGCGCCGCGGCCAAGCCGCGCGCGCCTCACCCCGCCACCTCCAGTGAGTTATCAACCTCGGTCGTGAGGGTCAGATCGACCACCGCCGGCCGGCCCACCGCCTCGGCGGCGGCGAAGGGTCGGGGGTAGCGGAGCAGCATGGCCGCCGTCTCCCCCGGGGTGCTCACCTTGCTCTTGACCACGGTGAGGCGGGTGCGCAGACCGAGCACGTCGCCGTGGGCCTCCTCCCAGCCGTCCGCCGCGCACTCCAGGGTCAGGGAGGCGGCATACCCCAGGGCCGGTGGCAGCGGGGCGGCGGCGGAGACCAGGCAGACGGCCCGGCGGGTGGAGACGGATTCGACCAGGGTGGAGAGGCGATGCTCCCATCCGGAGTCGGGGCGCGGGCGCGACCTCCTGGGCTCGCGCGGGCTCTCCCCGGCTCCGGAGGGGGCGAGGGGAGAGGCTCCCGGGGTAGCGATCCCCGCGGCGGACGGCTGCACCACCGGGGTCGCGGTATCCGGGCGCACCGGTGCCAGGGAATCCGCCCCGGGCAGCGCGACCGCGAGCCAGGGGGCTCCGGCCACCACCAGGCTCCGGGCCATGGAGAACCCCTCCCCCCAGCGGCCCGACGGCGGCTGGATCACCAGCAGGGAGGTGAGGTCAGCTCCGAGGTCGGCGAGGAACCCGGGGTCGAGGCTGCCCACCAGGTCGAGATAGACGGCGACCCGTTCCCGGCTGGCGGTGGCGGTCAGCGCCTGGAGAAGGGTGAGCCGCCCGCTCGCCCCGGGAGCGGCGGCCAGGAGGCTGACCCGCCCGACCGGCAGACCGCCGGGAGTGAGCCGGTGGTCCAGGATCGGGATCCCGGTGGGCCAGGCCTCGATCCCGCCCAGGCTGTCGCCGGACCGGATCACGGCGTCGCCGTGGCGCCGCCGCAGCGTCGCCAGAGCCTCGGACAGGGGGGTGGGCATCGCTCCTTCGCCTCCGTGGTCCCCGGCCCAGGGGGGATGACGGGACGGGAGCGAGGCCGGGAGTACGAGTATAGCGAACTGATGTTTGGTTTACGCACATCTGTTCGCCACACCTCGGGCATGTGTTCCGGCGATGGCGAGACCACAGGGATCCGGCTCTGGTGAGAGCACCCTCGGCCACTCTAGGGTGCTCTCTCTTCTCACCTGACCAGAACTCACCAAGGGTCTACCCGGCCCCTCATCGGCGGGTGGATGCGGCCGTTGGACCCTCGGTTGTCAGGGTGATCGTGGAGGCGCAACCCCTCCTCCGGCTGCACCATCGGGCGCCCAGCTGCTGGGCGTCAGCACTGCTGGCGACGTTGGCACCTCTCCGCCAGGCTCCCCGGATGCCACGGCTCGCAACTCCGCGAGCGCCTCGGCGGTGAGCTGGCGCAGGGCCTGCTTCGTGGTATCTGCAACCCAGCGGTCGGATGCCACGCGCAGGGCGGTGATACCCGACTCGGCGGCGAGGATCGCCGCGGGGTCGCCGACCCCTCGGTCTCGCAACGCCCCTGCAACCGCTTCGGCCAGGGACGAGAACTTGATCAACTGACGCTCCCACAGCTGCGGGCTGGCACGGACAATCCGAAAGCGCCGGGCGGCCTGCTCGCCCTGCTCGTCGAATGCGGCGGCCAGCGCATTGAGCCCGTGACTCACGGCGTCGATCGCAGCTGCGGTCAGGGGAGCGTCACGGACGGCGGCGACGAACGGCTCCTCAGCCATCGCTCCACCTCCAAACAGGACCTCGCGCTTGTCGGAGAAGTGGCGGAAGAAGGTGCGTTTGGTCAGCCCAGCGCGCTCGGCGATCTCCTCGACGCTGGTGTGGTCAAAGCCCCGCTCCTCGTAGAGCGCAAGGGCTGCCTCCTGAAGTCTCGCCCGGGCGTCCGGCTCCCATCTCGGCACGAGGCGGATTCTAGCGATGTTGACACAGGGTGACATCAACCTGTATTCTGACGGCACCAAGTGTCATAGCTGATCTGGGAGGCCCACCCCATGCGTGTATTCGTTACCGGGGCGTCCGGTTGGATCGGCTCGGCTTTGGTTCCAGATCTCCTGCGCGGCGGACATGCGGTCGTTGGTCTCGCCCGCTCCGACGCGTCCGCGGCCAAGCTGGAGGCGGCTGGAGTCGAGGTGGTCCGCGGTGGTCTCGAGGATCTGGAGACGTTGCGCGCCGCGGCCGCCGGCTCCGACGGAGTCATCCATCTCGCTTACAACCACGGTTTGGCTGATCTCGACGCCGCAGCGAAGGCCGACGCACACGCCATCCAGGAGCTGGGCGGGGCCCTGGAGGGCTCCGACAAACCCCTGGTCATCGCCTCCGGGACGCCCAATCTGAACGGGCGCGTGGCAACCGAGCGTGACCAACCCGCGGCGGTCGGACCCGTTGCGGCTCGGGGCGCGAACGCCAGGGCGGCCATCGCGATGGCTGCACGCGGCGTCCGTGCGTCCGTCGTGCGGCTGCCCCGGTCGGTGCACGGAGACGGGGATTGCCACGGCTTCATTCCCCGGCTGATTGCCCTGGCCCGCGAGAAGAGCGTCTCCGGCTACGTCGGCGATGGGTCCAGCCGTTGGCCCGCTGTGCACGTCCTGGATGCAGCGCGCCTGTTTCGCCTGGCCCTGGAGGAGGCTCCGGCGGGGTCGGTGCTGCACGCTGTCGCCGACGAGGCCGTCCCGACCCGCGAAATCGCTGCGTGCATCGGCCGGCACCTGAACCTGCCAACGGCTTCCCTACCGGCCGAGGACTTCGGTTTCCTCGGCATGGTGCTCGCAGGCGACATGCCGGCGTCGAGCCATCTGACCCGCGAGCTGTTCGGGTGGCGCCCGGTTGAGCCCGGGCTCATCGAGGACCTGAACCAGGGCCGCTACTTTGCCGAGCCGGCCTGATCGCAGGCGCGCGGCCGTGACCCGCCCGGTCAAGGGTCATTCCTCAACACTGGGCCAGCCCAGTATTGCGTAACCTCACTCGAACCAAACGCTGCGATCAGGCTGGCCATGATCGGCGTTCCGGATCCGACGCCGGAACGCACAGCATCTAAGCTGGCGGCATGGTTGAGCGGATGAGGGACGACCGTGCCTGGCGCATCGGCACAGAGGCCGAGGTCGCGTGGATCACCTGCGGATGGTCCAGGGGTCGGACTATCAGCGTCGCCGTCCCGCCCGTCTTCGAGGCCTACGCCACGGTGGCGTTCCCGGACACCGCCGAAGCGTGGGAGAGGCATGATCGGGCCATTCTCGCCCTGCTCAGCCAGCACTCGCCACACGAGTCGTGGTGGCTTGGCTATCTCGATACGGGCGCCGACGATATCGTCTTTCCTGACGCGCCGAAGGTGACGTTGTATGCGGGCTGGCATTACGTGCTGGTCGAGGCGGGCCCGTTTCAGGCCGCCACCTGGCGCCAAAGCGGCGAGAGGCACTTCTGGACGGGTCCACTACCCAACCTGATGTTCCCTGCGGACCGCTCCTGGCTCGTCTCTGCCCTGTGGGACGACGACTGGACATGCATCGGCGGGCCGGCCGAGCTGCTGAGCAGATTCGTGTGCCACCCCGATCTGGACACGCGCCAAGTGGCTCTCGGCGAAGACGCCACACCACCGGGTCATCGGGCGCGCTGACGCCAGCGTCATCCCCCGCCCCCCCTTCGCCTGCTCCCTGATCCTGGCTTCCGCCACCCCGTGAAGTCGGCGAGCCGGCCTCCGACTCATGCGCCATAGCCCAACACCGGGCCAGCCCAGGGCTGCTAGGTTCGGAAGCCTCGGTCGCCCGGGTTGCGCGGAGGCCCGGTAGCGGCCCTTGCCGAACCAGCTTCGCTCTCGAGGTGCAGGGTCGGCAGCCACCCGTCGAGCCATCCGGGGAGCCACCAGTTGGCCGGCCCGCAGAGGTGCAGGAGCGCGGGCACGAGGACGGTGCGGACGACGAAAGCATCGACGATGATCGCCGCAGCGAGCCCGACCCCGAACTGCTGGATGATGATGCTGGCGTTCAGAACGAACGACAGGAACACCAGGATCATGATACTGGCCGCGGCGGTGATCACTCGACCAGTCAGAGCCTGGCCGGTGGTGACCGCCACCCGATTGTCGCCGGTGCGAACCCACTGCTCGTGTATGCGGCTCACGAGGAAAACCTCGTAGTCCGTGGACAGCCCGAACAGGACCGAGAACATGATCACCGGAAGGAACACCTCGACCGGCACTGTGCCGCTGAACCCGAGGATCGACGATCCCCATCCCCACGCGAACACTGCGTTGATCACGCCAAGGGCGGCGCCGACCGACAGCAGGTTCATGATCGAGGCCATGGCTGGGATCAACAGGCTCCGGAATACGAGCAGCAGCAGCAGGAACGCGAGGATCACCACCACCGCCACGAACGCAGGCAGTTTGCTGGCAAGGGCGGTGGAGAAGTCGACCTGGAGGGCGGTCACGCCGCCGATCAGCACATGCAGCCCACTGCCGGCCTCGGCCGCCGGCACCACCTGGTTGCGAAGCTGGTCGAGCAGCGTCGTGGTTTGGGCAGCCTGCGGGGCGGTGCTCGGGTAGAGGAGCGCGACCGCGGCGGTGCCGGCGGGGCTCACCTCCGGAGGGGTCGCCGCCACGATGCCTGGCTGGTGGGATGCGGCGGCGAGGACCCGTGAGAAGGTGGCCTCGTCCGTCGGCCCGTGGATCGCAGAGACCAGCTCGAACGGGCCGTTGAATCCTGGGCCGAAACCCTTGGCCAGGAGGTCGTACGCCTGCCGGGTCGTGGACGTCGGCGGGTCCGTGCCGGCGTCGTCGAGGCCGAGCTGGAGGGTGAACAGCGGGATGGCGACGACGACCACCCCGAGCAGGCTGACCGCGGCCCGCAACCCGGTTTGCCGCTCGATCGAGCGCGACCACCGGTACCAGAGGCCGGAGGTGCTCGAACTCGGCCTCCGGGCCGGATTCGCTGATCCGCCGGCGCTCCCTGCGGCTGAGAACCCTCGGGCCGATGAAGCCGAGCAGTGCCGGCAGCAGGGTGAGTGAGGCCAGCATGGTCAGCGCGACGGTCACCGTCGCGGCGGCCGCGGCGCCATAGAGGAACGACACCCCGATTGCGAACTGGCCGAGCAGCGCGATGACAACGGTGAGCCCAGCGAAGAACACCGCCCGGCCGGCGGTGTTGACGGCGTTCACCGCAGCGTCCTCGATGCTTCTCCCGGCGCGCACCCCGCTGCGGTGGCGGGTGACGATGAACAGGGCGTAGTCGATCCCGACGCCGAGGCCGATCAGCACCCCGAGGATCGGGGCGAAGCTGACGATGGTGAGGACGTGGCTCAGCAGGCCGGTGAGGGCGTAGCCGATGCCAATGGCGACCAGGGCCGTCATGATCGGGGTGATCGCCGCGAACAGTGCGCCGAACGCCAGGCCGAGCACGATCAGGGCCAGGATCACCCCGAGGGCGGTGCTGTTGGACGACTGCTGGGGCTGAACGTTCTCGATCGCCTGGCCGGTGAGGGCGACCGCAAGGTTCGGCCCCTGGGCGGCCTGAGCGGCATGGATCACCGCGTTGACCGCATCGCTCGGAAGGTCTTGGGCTTGGAGGTCGAAGCTGACGGTCGCGAAGGCGATCTTCCCATCCCCGCTGACCTGGCTGGCACCGTGCGGCCCGTAGGGGCTGGTCACGCTCACAACGTGGGGAAGCCTGCGGACCTTGGCGAGCATCGCCTCGACCTCGGGGCCCACCGGCGCCGACATGACCGACCCGCTCCTGGCCTCGACCACGATCTGGTCTGAATCGCCCGAAGCGCTCCGAAAGTCGTGCTGGAGGACGGCGAGGGCCTGGGTCGAGGGACTGTTGGGCAGGGTGACATTGGTGGCGTAGTTGATCCCGGCGGCCCGGCTCACGGCGGTGAGCAGGAGCAGCGCGAGGAGCCAGCCGGCGAGGACGAGCCTGCGGTGCCGGAAGCACCAGCGAGCGAGACGGGCCATCAGCGATCGCCCGTCCCAACCGTTCCCGTGTCGGGCAAGAAGGCCGCCAGCAGCAGCTCACGCACCGAGGAGCGGGCTCGTTGATCGTCGATCGTGGCCGCGTTGGGATCGCGCTTGCGGTGCTGGGCGAACCAGGCGACCGACTCGCCCAGGAAGTGGGCGGCGATCTCCGGATCGGCGAGGGGGCGCAGCTCCCCGGCTGCGGCGCGACCGGCCAGGAAGGCAGCCAGCATGCCATTGTGGGAGCGCTTGCGACCATCCACGGACACGCCGCTGAGCCCGGGGTAGTCGTCGACCAGGCTCTCGATCAGCAACAGCAGCAACCGGTTCTGCTCAATGAAGTCGTAGAGCTCGTCGATGATCCCGGCCAGTTCCTCCGCGGCGTCGGTGTCGGTTCCGCGTTCCAACGCGGTGCGCAGCCTCGGGAAGGTCGCGTGAACCTTGAACCAGCCCTGCAACAGCTCAAGGAAGTGGCCCTCTGGCGGGGTGGCCAGCGGCCTCTCGGCCGTCAGTTCTGCCTCATGGTCCATGGCGTAGCGGGCTGCTAGCTCCAGGAGGGCCTCCTTGCTCTCGACGTATCGATACAAGAGCGCATGGCTCAGCTCCAAGCGCTCGGCCACGTCGGTCATCAACGCCCTGCGATAGCCCTTCGCGATGAAGACCTCGCCCGCCGCGCGGGCGATGTCCTGCAAGCGGCCTGGCGGAGTGCGGCGAGACATGCCCAGAGTATAACTGACTCAGTCAGTTATAATCGGAACGGGCGTTGCTCGCCCTCCACGCTGGTCAGGGGCGGCCGCTGAACATGGCGGTGGTCCTGGACGGATGCCCGCACCTCAAGTGACATTCCCTGATAGTGGGGCAGTGCGAAGTGATCGCGGGGTGGCCTGCTCGTCGCTCTGGCTGACGAAGTTCCGCTGCCGTCGAGAACTCCCACGTCCACCAACCTCTTACGCGCTCGGGGCGGATCGGAGCGCCTCCTCGAACCAGGTGCGAAAGTCGGTTGCGGTGGGGGTCGCCGCTGCCCAGTCGGCTGCGTACAGTCCGTCGTCTTGGGCGACGTTCATCTCGGTCATGTCCCGGATTGCTTGCTCGCTGGCCCCACGCGCGGCCATCCTCGAGGTGAATTCGTCGAGGCTGGTCTGGCGGTAGACGACCGGCCGGCCGAGCACCTCGGACATCACCTCCCCCATCCCGGCCGGGGTCAGACGGTCGGGTCCGAACACCGGAGGATGCTCCTGTCCGGTCCAGGAGCGGTCGGTCAGCAGCGCAACTGCGGTCTGGGTTATGTCGCGGGTGGCGATCAATGCGAGCGGCCGGTCGGCCGCGTGCGTCAGGGAGAACACCCCCTGATCGCGGATCGCGTCGAGCTGACGCAGCAGATTCTCCATGTAGAAGGGCATGCTGAGCGCCCGGTACGGCGCGCCCGAGCGCTGGAGCTCGGCATCCATCGCGAACGCGGCCGAGAGAAGACCGGCCGGCTTTGACCAGCCGTGCCCAGCGCTCGAGACCCCGACGACGTGGCCGACGCCGTGGCGGCGGATCGCCGCGGAGCCCGCCTGAGCAAAGGCGAGGTAGTGCGCCTCGGCGCTCGATGCCTGCGGGTTGGGGGGCACGAGCCAGAACAGCGCGTCAGCCCCGGGCAGCGCCTTGTCGAGCACGGTCGGGTCGTCGTGAGAGCCTTGGACGATCTCGACCCGCCCACGCACGCCGGCGTCGAGCCTGGAGGCGTCGCGGACGATGACTCGGACCGGGTCCTCGCCGGCGAGCAGTCGGGCCACGAGCTGGCTGCCGATCTGACCGGTCGGCGTGGTGATGACGATCATCGTCGCTCCCGTGGAAGGGGGGCCCGTCTCCGTTGACCATAAGACGGGTGGTTCTGATGTGTTCCAAATAGCACAGTGGTCACAGTGGGCGTGCGGGAGCTGCGGCAGCAGGCGAGCGAGCTTCCTCGCCGCGTGAAGGCCGGCGAAACGGTCGAGGTCACCGATCGAGGGCGCCCCGGAACCTGCGGCGGAACTCGGCGTTGTATCGGGTATGAGGAGACAGATGGCCCGCGTGGCCCTGGTCGGGCTGTGGGCGCTGGCGGCAGCCGGATGCGCGTCGCCCGAGACCACATTGCCGTCAGCCACCTCATCGGCCTCAGCCACCTCGCTCTCCTCCAGCGGCTGCACCTTTCCCAACCCGTCGCCCTACAGAGGTGCGCCCGCGGCCCTCGGGCTCGACGCCCGGGGGGCCGCGGCTCCGGTCTGGTCAGCGCGGATAGGAAGCCCTCAGGCCGTGGAGGGGGATCGGACCTTCGGCTTCGCTGACGAGGACAACTCGGGGACGGCCTGTCTCGTCGCCACCGACCTGGCAGGCGGGCAGATCCAATGGGCGACCGAGCCCCCAGCCGCTCACCCGCAATTCCTGGGGGTCATCGCCGACTCGACCACGGTGCTCGCCGCGGTCGGGACCCAGTTCGGCCAGGCCCCGGCGGCGGTCGGCGACTTCACCACGGGCCTCGTCGCCTACGACCCGGTCACCGGCGCCCCGCGGTGGACTTTCAGCTTCCCCCAGGACGGTCAGACGGTTCCGGCCGTGCTCGCCGGCGGCGTGGTCGTCGTCACGGAGGCAGACGGCACGGTCGTGGGACTCGACGAGGGTGACGGGCATCAGCTCTGGAGGGACCCCACTCGCGAGACGTGTCCCGGCTGGCAGGCGGCCCTGGGGCCCGATGCCTTTGCTGTCGGGCCGCTCACCCTCTCGGGCACAGGGCAGACCCTGGCCGTGGTCGGTTACGGATGTCTGACCACCGGCGGTGTGGAGGCGCTCAACCCCATGGTCGGCTCCAGGGTGTGGGACTGGGACGTTCCCGAGGGCTGGAGCCTGGACACCCAGATGCTGACGACGGTGGACACCGGGTCGGCCACCGGTGAGGTGGTCGTTCTGCCGATCAGCCGGGTGCCACCCGCCAACGCCCCGCCGGTTACGGCACCAGCTCCCACCCCGGCGGTGTCCACGGTGATCCACAACCCCTACGGCTACTCTCAGACCAACGACGTGGTCGTGCTCGACCCGACCACCGGTGAACCGCTCTGGGACCTCCAGGGCGTGCCCGGGCTGGCGGTCAAGGCGATCGGGGGCCTGGGCAGCCTCTGCATCCTCACGGACAATGGCGCCGACTGCCGAGCAGCAGGCGATGGAACCCCCCGCTGGTCAACCTCGTGGCCCGGGAAGAACGCCAGCTCCAGCGCCCCGGCCCTGAGCTGTGTCTGTGCGGCGAGCGCCTCCGGCCTCCTCTTCCTGGCGCTGGCCGCCAACTCTGCCCCCGCCTACCCACTCGAGTGGTATCCGACCACACCTGCCGGAGCTTTCCTGCTCACCGCTTTGGACCTGGCCACCGGCCGCACCGAAGCCACCCTCACCCTTCCCGCCTTTAGCGTGCAGAGCGATCACGCCGTATCCCTCGCCATGCCGCCCGCGGTCCTGCTGGCGGCGGGTGGCATGGTCCTCGTCTCCCCCCAGTTCGAGGAGACCGACGTCGTCGAGGCCTTCGCCGTCACCACGTCCCCCTGACCGCGCCAGCGGTCATCCTCACCCCGGCCGGCACCCCCCGGTCCAGGCCCCGCACCGACGGACGGGGCTCCGGCCTCCAGCCGCGGTCGACCTGGGCACGCGGCTCGGTGACCCCACCGACGTCATAGCCCCCCGGAGCATCGAGTGGCAAGCTCGATGCCCGGAAGGCCAGGAAGGAGTCGTGAGGACTACGCCTCGTCCTGCCCACGGCGACGGCGGATCCAGAGGAAGCAGAAGCAGAGCCCGACCAGGATCACGACGATGCCTGCGAGCGGCGCGGCCGGGAAGCCGAGGCCTGAGCGAGCGGCGGCGGCGAGAGGATCTCCCGCGGGCGCCGTGGTGGCGGTGTTCGCCGAGGGAGCGACCACGCCCTCCGGAGGCTCCGTGGGGGCTGCCGCACTGATGACGGCAGGGGTGGGCAGCGGCGAAGCCGCCGGCGGCGGGGTTGGGGAGCCGGAGCCGCGCTTGGTGACCACGGCCGGGATCGTGACCGTCAAGGTGACGGTGGCCGGGAGGCTGAGCGTACCCGAGGCGTCGGCCACCTCATAGGAGAAAGCGGGGATGGAGCCGGAGAAGGCCGCCGGTGGGGTCACCGTGAGCAGGCCGGCCGTGGTCAGGCCAAGCGTCCCGTACTGGGACCCGGGGGCCGTGCTCGAGACCATCTCGAAGCTGAACGGCCCCGTTCCTTGAGGGGCGGGGAGCTGGAGGGTGACGGCCACTCCACCCGAGTTCGCGAGCGTGGCGGTGAGCGGCGGGGCGGTGGGCCGGATCGTGAGGGTGACCTGGGCGGTGGTGCTGGTCCCCGCCGCATCGGTCGCGGTGTAGGTGAAGCTGGGCACCGGCCCCGAGAAGCCCGCCGCCGGGGTGAAGCTCACAACACAGGTGGTCGGGTCGATGGTGGCCGTCCCCGCCGTGGCCGGTGGCGTGGTGGCCAGGGAGCAGGTGAAGGGGCCCGTGCCGGTGAGGGTTGGCGCGGGCACGATGACGGTGGTGGTGCCCGCTGACCCGGTCCCACCGACCGAGGTCGCGCTCGGTGTGATGGTGATGTCGACCGCACCCGGCTGGCTCGTCTGGTTGTACTGATCGGTGGCGGTGTAGCCGAAGCTGGGCACCACCCCGCTCACCCCGACAGCCGGCGAGAAGGTGATCGCGCCGGTGGTCGCGTCGATCGCGGCCGTACCCCACGCAGCCGCCGGCTGGCTGCTCAAGGCGTAGGTGTAGACAAGGCCGGTGATCTGGATCGGTCGGTTGGCGATGCTCTCATTGAAGATGTTCGGGCCGGCGATCGCCGAGGTGGTGGCCGAGCCCTGCAAGCTCAGCACCGTGTTCACCGGCGTCGAGCTGGCGACGCCGGTGACCTGCGGGGCCGGGGGCTTCCTGATCTCCAGGGAGATGTTGCCGTCGACGACCGGGCTGAGCCCGGCGGCGTCGCTCACGGTGTAGGTGAAGGTGGGCACCTCGCCGGAGAAGCCGTGGTCGGGGGTGAACCAGAGTCCTCCGGTGAGCGGGTCCATGTAGGCAGTTCCGACGTTCACGGAGGGTCCGGTGACGAGCGCCCAGGTGAAGGGCCCGGTCCCGACCGGGGCGGCGGGGGTGGCGAAGATGCTCGCCGGGCCGGTGGCCGAGGCGAAGATGTCGCTGACCGTCGGGGTGACCGCCAGCGTGATCGTGGCCGGCGCCGAGGTCTGCCCGTAGGCATCGGTGTCCGTGAAGGTGAAGGAGTCGATGCCCGAGAAGCCGGCATCGGGGGTGTAGGTGAAGGAGCCATCCGCGTTGACGCCGGCATCACCGTTCGCCGGAGCGTCGACGAGCGTCGACGTGAGCGGGCCGGTGCCGCTGTCCCCGACCTGGAGGCCACTCGCGGCGGCGACGGTGAGTTCAGTGCCCGCGGGAGTGGTGAGGCTCTGGTCTGCGGCCGCCGGCGCCGCCGGGGCGAGCACCTGGAGGTGGACGGCGGCCGGCTGCGACCCCATTCCACCCTGACCGGAGACCGAGTACTGGAAGCTCTGGACGCTGCCCGCGAAGCCGGCGGCGGGAGTGAAGGTGAAAGTGCAGGTGGATGCGTTCAGGCTGACCGCACCCTGCCAGCTGGGCGGCATCTGGCCGACCAGCGAGCAGGTGAAGGGCCCGGTCCCCAGGGGGGCGGGGATGCCCGTGACCACCGCGGCCGGCGCGGTCGACGAAGCGGTGACGGTGTACGCGACCGGGTCCACCTCGAACCACACCTGGGCGGTGTTGGAGAGCTGCCCGAAGACGTCGTACTCGTTGTAGGAGAGGTAGTCGCTGCCCGAGTAGCCCGCCGCCGGCGTGTACTGGAAGCTCCCGTCACTCGCGTAGTTCAGGGTGCCGTGGCTCGGCCCCGAGATGACCTGGGTGCTGAACGGGCCGGCACCGGTGTCATGGGACTGGAAGCCGTCGGACGCGTACTCGCTGACGCTGCCTCCGGCCGTGACGCCGTACTCCTTGTTGGTCGCGACCGGCGCGCTGGGCATGGAGAAGTTGGTCTCCACCGTGCTGAGAGCGCTCCGATCCCCGTCCGCGTCCACGACGTAGTAATCGAAGGTGGGCACGGTTCCCGTAAACCGGAAGGCGGGGGTCACGGTGATGACCCCGGTCGACGCGTTGATGCTGGCGGTGGCATCCGCCGAGGGGGGCAGGTTGGTCAGGTACCAGATGAACGGGCCTGTCCCCTTGGGGGCGGACATGCTCGGGACGTCGAGGACGATCGGAGTGGGGGCTGTCTCGGATCCCCCGTCCCCTGGGTGAGCGGCAGGACGGTGATGTTGATCAGTCCCGAGGCGCTCTGCCCGTACTGGTCGGTGACGCTGTAGCCGAACTGGCTGACGGGGCCGGAGTAGTCACCGGCCTCGAAGGTCACGCTGCCGGTGGACGAGTTGATGGTGACGGTCCCCTCGCTGCTCGATGGAAGCGTCCCCGTGAGGGCGTAGGAGAGCGGCGCGGCCCCGTTGTCGGGCAGGCCGATGACGAGGCCCTGGGTGGCCGTGGCCGTCGCCGTCTGGTTGCCACCGGTCGGGCCGGCAGGCTCATTGACGGTGAAGGAGACCGCCTCCGGCGCCGAGGTCGCGCCGGTGCTGTCGGTGACGGAGTAGGTACCGCCGGCGGTCCCGGTGAAGCCGAGCGCCGGCGCGAAGGTGACCTGCCCGGTGTTCGAGTCGATGCTGGTCGTGCCATCGGCGGACGGCGGACGGGTTGCCATGGCGTAGCTGAAGGGGCCGCTACCGGTCGGGGTCGGCAGGTCGACCACGACTGCCGAAGGACCAGTGCTGCTCCCAGCGGCCGCGGTGGCGATGGGCTGGACGGTGAGCGTGATCGAGCCCGGGTTGCAGACGGTGCCAGAGCCGTCGGTGGCCGAGTACTGGCTCGAGACGTTGCCGTGGGCGTCGGTGACCGTGTACGTGGCGCCCGTGACCACCCCGCTCACCCCTGCAGCCGGCGAGTAGGTGAGGGCGCCCGTCGAGCTGTTGATGGAGAGGCTGCCCCAGGAGGAAGGCAGTGCCGCGCCGAGAGCGTAGCTGAATGGCCCGGTCCCGGCCGGGGCGGGTACGGTTTGGGTGACGGCCTCACCTGCCGAGGTCGTGAGGCCGACTGGATGAGCGGCCGGAGAGATGGTGAAGGTCCAGTCATCGACCGTGGGTGAGATGGCATCCGACGAGTTGACCGTCGTGGTGCTCGAGAAGGTGCCGGAGTAGTCGGCGAATTGCACCCAGACCCAGATGAGGGGCAGCATCGTCCCCGGCGGGATCGACTCGGAAGGGTCGTAGACGCAGGAGAAGCTGCTCGACCCGACGACGGTGGCAGCGCAGTTCCAGCCGGTGCCGGACGGCACGGCCGTCACCGTCACCGTGCTGGAGATGGAATCAGTGACCGTGACCGGCTGATTGGCGTAGCCCCCGGCGGGGTCGGTCTGGGCGATGTAGTCGAAGTGGTCGACGGCGCCCGCGACCATGGTGGAGAATCCGCGCTGGAGCCCCCACAGGGGCGGTAGGGCGTTGGCTGAGGCCGGGATGGTGTGGAAGCCGACCGTACCCAGGACGAGGACGACTGCGAACACGATCGAGGACACCCGCCCTCTCTTTGCCACTGACCGCATGAGGCTCACAGCCACTCCTTCCGAACCGGGTCGAACTATCGCGAGGTGCAGTCTGAGCCTGAAGCGTTTGCACATAATGATCTATATGCACTGTTTTGAGGTGGGCAAAGGTGCCGCCGCACGAGAGAGTTCTCGGTGGCTCGGCGTCAAGCCCTGATCTCAGCGGGCATGGACTCCAAGGTTCTCTGGGGGCAGTACCTCGAGAACAAACCAACTGCAGATACCTCGGCGCCGTGAATGCCGGCATCCGCGCTGACCACGCTTCGACCCCCGCCCGCAGCTGCTCCGGCAGCTGGGCGGGCACCAGGCCCGCGGTCCTGTCCGGCTTGGCGCCGACCTTGCTCACCGGCGCCAGGTCGCCGGGTAGAGATACAGCGCGGTGTGGATCAGGTCGTTGACGACGCCCGCCCGTAGAACTCGGCGGCGTCGATGTGGTCGACCCCCAGCTCGACGGTTCGACGCAGCAGGGCCACGGCGGCGGCGTGGTCCCGCGCACGCTGCGGGCCCGACTCGACGAGCTGCGTGGCGCCGTAGCCGACACGATCCACCCGGTGCTCGGCGAGGTGGCGTGTCGGGCGGGTGATGCCGGCAGTCGACCTTGGTCGCCTGCGCATCTCGGTCACCTGAGGCCCCTAGCCGGTGGCCCCGCTCGGCGCCTCCGCGGTCTCGACCAGCTCGCCCTGGATGGTGATCTGCACCTCGGCGCCGATCACCAGCCGGTTGTCCATGAGGTAGTCGACGTTCAGCCCGAAGTCCTTGCGCAGGATCTGGGTCTCCGCGCCGTAGCCGATCCGATGGCCCATGTTGGGGTCGTTGAACTCCCCGTACCTGACCACGGCGAGGGTCACCTGTCGGGTGTTGCCCTTGATGGTGAGGTCGCCCGCCATGGAGTACTGATCCTGGCCGGTGGCAACGATCTCGGTGCTCCTGAAGGTGATGGTCGGATGGTTCTCGACGTCCAGGAAGTTGGAGGTGCGCAGGTCGTTGTCGCGGCGGTCGTTGTGGGTGCGGATGCTCGCCGTCTGGATGACCACGTCCACCTGCGATTTCTCGGGGTGCTCCACGTTGAGGTCACCCGACCCCTGCACGTCCGCGAAGTGGCCGCGCACCGTCATCATGCCCAGGTGCTTCACCGCGAACTCGACCTGAGTGTGGAGCGGGTCCAACTGCCAGATCCCCATGATCAACCTCCCACAGGCCCATGATCCGAGGCGGCGATGGCGCCGGAACGGGCCCCGACCGAACTCACGAACGCCGCCTGCTCTCTCGGGAGCAGTATGCCATCGAGCGCATCGGGCCTCGGCTCGAGGCCCTCGCCCCGGCTGGTCGTGGAGTGGTCAGTCGGTCGCCTCGCCGCAGGTGCCGTTGGCGATGACGCCGGTCATCGACGAGGCGAGGTCGGAGGCCGCCAGGACCGCCAGGTTGGCGATCTCGCGGAGCCGCGGCATGTGCTTGAGCAGGTTGCGGTCGGCGATGCGTGCCTCGAACGCGTCGCGGGAGATGCCCTCCCTCTCGGCGAGCGCGGCCATGGCGCCGTCGACCCCGGGCGCGTCTGTGGACCCGGCAGATCGAATGCACACCGCCCGCACCCCCTGGGGTCCGTAGTCGGTCGCGATCTGGCGGCAGAGCGCCTCGATGGCGCCTCCGGCGGCGGAGAAGCTGCCCTGGTTGGCCAGCGGCCGGCGGGCGGGGCTGGCGGTGATCCCGAGGACGACACCGGTGTGGCGTGCCGCCATCCGTCGCGCGGCTCCGACCCCGGTGAGGTAGTTGGTGCGCATCGCATCCGCGACGCCCGCGACGAAGCTGTCGACGGGGATCTCGTGAAGTGGTGCGCCAAGGATGTAGGCGACGCCGATCGCGTTGAACGAGATGTCGATGCCTCCGTGCTCCGCGACCACCCCGTCGAGATGCGCCTCGACCTCGCTCTCCACGAGCGCGTCGACCTGGGTGGCCTCCGCGCTGAGACCGCGCTCGGTGAGTGGATCGACGACGCGCTCCAGTGACGACCGCGTGCGCCCGGCAACGATGACGTGGGCCCCCTGCTCGGCGAACGCCTCCGCGACGGCGCTGCCGATCGCGCCGCCACCTCCGTACACGACCGCGGTCTTCTTCTCCAGCAGCACGTCCGGTCCTCCCCTCAATCCAGCCCCGGTCCAACCTCCGACGCTGAGTGACGAGCGGCTGAGAGCCGCCGCCTACTTCAACTGGCCCCGGATCTCCTTGGCGATCCCCTCGAGGATCCGCGCCCTCTCCACGCCCGTCTCTGGCTCTCCCGCCCATTCGCGGACCTTGGCCACCGCCGTCGGGAGGTTGCTCCCGACCTCGAGGAGGGTGAGCACGAGGCTGAGCGCGGCCTCGACCTCCCTGGCATCGCGGTCATAGAGCTCAACCATCAGCGTCCTCCTCCGGTGGGGGCCGGCCTGGGGTCTCTCGTCCGGCCGGCAGTCCCGCTCGGCACGATCCTAACTCGGAAGGCTGGCGGCGCCAAGCAACGCCTCTCGACGTCAGGAATCGGCAGCGGCTGAGACCAGTCGCTTCTCGAAGAGGGTGAGGGCATCCGGGGCCCAGCTGTAGGTGCGGGTGTCGACAACGCGGTAGCCGTGAGCCTGGTAGTAGCGGAGCAGCCGGGCCCGTGTGGCGAGGGTGTCGAGGCGGCTCAGGTGCAGTCCCCGGGCAACGATCCGGTCCTCTGCCCAGAGGAGAAGTCGGGCCCCGCGCCCGGCGTCGGTGCGCTCCCGATCCCGGACCAGGGCGTGGACGTAGCCGGCGGTTCCGTCGCGGCCGGCCGCCCCCCAGCGCGCGGCGTCCTCCCAGGTGACGGTGACGCTCGCCACCACCCGGCCGCCCTCACGGAGAAGCACGACCTCGCCGCAGCCGATGCGCTCCTCGAGCTCCTGCATCGAGCGCGACTCGGCCCGCCATCCTCCGGCGGCGTAGAGAGCCCGGAGGGCGGGGGCGTCCGCGGGCCGGGCCGGTTCCGGCCTGGCGGGCGCGCCGTCACTGCTCTCCATGCCAGCAACCCACCCTACCCTGTCGCGGGGTTGCGGGATCCACCGGTCGCACCGGCGCGATCGATTCGCCGGCGGCACCAGCCTGAGCCCGGCTCGAACGACGCCGGCCAGAATGGGATCCAGCTGACGGCCGACCATCGGGGGAGCGCCACGCCCATGACCGACTACCGGATCGAATACCAGCCGCTGGCCGGTGCCCTGGAGAAGCTCGACGTGCAGGCGGTGATCGACGGGGTCACCGACCCCTGGTTCAACCAGACCCTCTGCGAGGTGGACGGCACCGCCGTCCGGCTGGGCGTGCTCCAGGGCGAGTTCCACTGGCACCGCCATGAGCAGCAGGACGAATTCTTCCTGGTCCTGGAGGGGCGGATGCAGATCGAGCTGGAGGGCAGGGAGGCGGCGGAGCTCGGACCACGCCAGGCGTTCATCGTGCCCAAGGGGCTGCAGCACCGGCCGGTGGTCCCCGAGCGCACCGTGGTGCTCATGCTGGAGCGCGCCGAGGTGGTCGCGACCGGCGACTGAGCCCGGCTCGCCGGCGCCGCTTCCCTCTGGGAGTGCGGTCAGGCCGTGACGCCCGGCCCGGGGAGGGGACGGGCCGCGTCCAACCAGCCCGGGATGGAGGTGCCGTCCACCACGTGGGACACCAGGCAGTGGGCGGCGTGCACGGCGAATCCCATCCCGTGCCCGGTGTAGCCGCCGAGGAGCAGCACCCCCGGAGATGAAGGCAGCGGCCCGGCCAGGGGAAGCCCATCCGGGCTGAAACCCATGATCCCGGCCCAGCGATGGCGCACCGGCGCGGCCACGCCGAGGTCGCGCAGCTCGCCGTCCAGGTGCGCCTGGATGGTGGCGGTGGGCCGGCAGACGGTGCCGACCTCCTCGGCCCGCGCCTGGTGGCGCATGCCTCCGACGAGGACGCGCCCGTCGGCGAGCTGCCGCCAGTATCGGTAGCCCCACTCGGCGTAGGCGGGGGGCCCGAGCGCCGTCCCGGGATCGCGGGCGGTGGCGAGCATCTGGGCGCGCACCGGGGCCACCGGGATGGCGGGCACCAGCTCGGAGGCGTGGGCGTTGGTGGCCAGGATCACGCGCGCGGCGCGGAGCTCCCCCTGGCTGTGCCGCACGACCACCTCAGCGCCCTCGGGAGTGAGCGCGGCAACCGCCACCCCCTCGACGATGCGCGACCGGTGAGGGGCGGCGATCGCCGCCACCAGCCGCACCGGATCGATCTCGCCGTCATCGGGGGTGAAGAGGCCACCGCGCAGGTGCGCCAGGGGGCCGGGGAGGTCGCGGATCCACCGCCCCGGCAGCCCGTCCTCAGCGAGGAGGGTGGCGGCCTCCTCCAGGGACTCGGCCTCGGCGTCGCTCGCCGCCAGGGTCCAGCTGCCCCGGCGGGAATAGCCGACGTCGGCGGTCGCGATGAGGTCCCGAACCAGGCGGTGGTTCTCCCGCGTGAACTGCCAGACGGCAGCGGCGCGCTCCCGCCCGTGGGCGGCCGCGGCGCGGGCGTAGTTCTCCGCGACGCCGGCGAGCAGGAAGCCGGCGTTCCGCCCGCTGGCGCCGGTGGCGAGATGGTCGCGCTCCAGGAGCACGGCGTCCAGCTCTCGCGCCCGGCACCAGTGCAGCGCCGCCACCCCGCTGATGCCGCCGCCCACGATGCAGACGTCAGCGCGCTCGGGGGTTGGGCGCGGATGGGGCCGGGCGTGCAGCTCTCCCCATACCGGCGTCGTGACCGCGTCGGGCGGCAGCGACGGCCCGGGGCGAGGGCTCTCCATACGGAGAAGTCTGCACGCACGGGTGCAGCCGGAAAGTCGATCGACGGACGGTCTGGCCGGTGGATCCCGCCGCCGAGGGCTACGCCGCCGGCGCCGGGTTTAGCCCGTTCGGGGGCGCGACCACCACCCGCCCGGCGCGCACCACCACGTCGATGTCGAGCACCCGGCCGATCTCCTCGAGTGGATCCCCCGGGCAGGCGGCAAGATCGGCGGCGGCGCCGGCGGTCAGCTCGCCGAGCTGCCCCTCCCGCTGGAGCAGCCGGGCGGCCAGCAGGGTGGCGCTCTGGATCGCCTCCAGCGGGCTCCAACCGAGCTCGACCAGGATGCGGAGCTCCTCGGCCTGGTTGACGTCCTCCCAGCCGAAGCCGCCGACGTCGGTCCCGCAGACGATCGGTACGCCGGCCTGCCGGCAGTTCTCGACCGAACGCCGGTGGACGTCGGGGACCTCGGTCCAGGGGGCACCGCGCTCGGCCGCCCGGTTGCCGCTCACCTCGCGAGCCACCAGCAGCGTCGGCACCAGGGCGACGCCGCGCGCCGCCATCGCCCGGGCGGTCGCGGGGCGGATCGAGTAGCCGTGCTCGATCGAGTCGACGCCGGCGGCAACCGCCATGTCGGTCCCGGTCGCCTCCGAGGCATGGGCGGCAACGCGCAGCCCCTGGCGGTGGGCCTCATCGACCAGCGCGTCGAGCTCGGCCTGGGTCCACGGCGGGGGCGCATCGAGGTAGCCGTCGTCGGTGAGATGCAGCCCTCGACCCTGGGTGGCATACACCTTGATCCAGTCCACACCCCGCGCGATCTCGCGCCGCACCTCGCTCCGGCAGCCCTCGACGCCCTCGCACTCGGCGACGCCAACCGGGAATCGCCAGTCGCTGCGGTAGCCGAGAATGGGGTAGGTCCCGGTGCGGCCGATCGCAGGGCCGGCGACGAGCAGCCCGGGGCCGGGCACCACTCCCTCGGCCACCGCGTCCCGAATGGCGACGTCGGCGAACCCGCAACCCTCAGTCCCGAGGTCGCGCAGCGTGGTGAATCCGTGGCCCAGCGCGATCCCGAGCGACCGCACCGCGCGCACCACCCGATGGGCGGGATCCTCACGCAGGATCTGGTGCGCGTAGGCCTCGCGGCTGCGATTGCCCTGGAGCAGGACGTGGGTGTGAGCGTCGATCAGGCCGGGCAGGAGGGTGCGGTCGCCAAGGTCGAGGAGCTCGGCATCCGGCGGCGGCGGGCCACCCACCTGCTCGATCCGGTCACCGCGGCAGACGACCACACCGTCCGCGGTCACCCGGCCGGTGCGGACGTCGAGGACCCGTCGGGCCCGGAAGGCGATCGGCCGCGCGGCACCGGCGCCGGGACCAGCCGGCCGCGCGGGCGCTGAGGTCAGCGGCGGGGAGGGAGCGGGTGGCACGGCGACCAGATCATCCCGCAGCCGCGGAGGCGCTGGTTGGAGGACGTCAATCGCCCCCGAGGCACGGGCGGACACCCGGATACCCCGACGCGGACTCCGCCGGTCACCGCCCCGTCGACAGCGCAACCGCGGAACGATGGCGCCGAGGCGGCGGCGAGGCCGCCCGTCGCAGCATCGGGTGGGTTCCTGAGATGCTGCGGACGAGAATGAGGCCCCGAGATCGTTGACGGCTGAAGCGGGGCGCGAGACACCCGGTTCGCGCCTCCTCCTCTGCGCGCTGCCCCTGCTCGCCATCGCCGGCTACGCGGTGGCCTTGGTCCTACCCTGGCACCACCGCTGGGACCCGGCGCTGAGCGCCTATCGGATCGTCGACGGCCTCCAGGGGGCGAGCTGGTTGCTGGTCGTCATCGTCCTCTGCGCCGGGCTGGCCTGGCTGGTCAGTCGTGAGCAGGCCGGCTTCTACACCAAGATGACGGCGGCGATCACCGCCTTCCTGGCCCTCACCGGGATCGTGGTCGACTACCTCAACTGGCAGGCGGTGGCGGGTCAGACCAACAGCCCCGACTACGTCGGCCCCGGCTTCTACATCGCCCTGGCGGGCTCGGGTGCGCTCGTGCTCGGCACCGTTCTGAGCTGGCGCTGGCTGGAACTCGTGGTAGCGGGTCGGCTGGCGGGCATCCCGTGATGCCCGGTGGCCGGCCCGACCCATCCGCCCTCACCTCGGCGGCCGCCTCTCCCCTCTGCGGCCTCACCGGGTGCCGGCTGCGGCGCTCTCCTCCGTCGTCCTCGCCGCCGTCGGCGGCTTCGCCCGCAGCACCTGTGCCAGCGAGACGGCGGTGATCCCCACCGCAGCGAGAACCGAGACTCAAGTCATCGACCTTGGCAAGGGCGGCCCCAGTGCGAGGCGACCCGGTCCCGAGCTCATCAACCCAATGGCCAGCGCAAGATTGGTGAGCGGGAGCTCGAAGCCCCCTCTCTGGGCCAGCGGTCCCTGCTTGCGATGCACCGCGGTGGCCACGGACATGGCGCCGGCGATGGCCAGCGGGCCGAGCGGGTCCGCCAATCCAGTGGCGGTCAGCACGCCGCCGCCGAGCTCGCCGACGCTGGCGAGTGCTGCCATGACTTGCGCGGGCCGCATCCCCAACCTCTCGAAACCCGCCGCGGTGGCATTCAGACCAGGGCCTCCGAAGGAACCAAACAGCTTCTGAGACCCGTGGACGGCGAGATACCCGCCCACGACGGTCCGGGTGGCCAGCAGTCCGACATCCCGCATGGGGGATCCTCCGTGTGAAAAGCCGGGAGCCAGGTGCACGCTACGGGCGGACGAACCGCGCCGTCGCCACCAATTGCGCTTGGCGGGCCGCGATCCGGAGTGGGCTCCACGTCATCCCGAACCTGGTCCGGTCGAGGACCACCTCGGCGTGCAGGGTGACCGCATCGGCAGTCATCCCCTCGACGTTGGCGGTGAACTCCAGTGGCTCCTCGTGCCCAGCGGCCTCGAGAGTCCCCTGGCAGAGAAGTGCAGCGCCGGCGAGCGGCTCGGCCCTGTGCACGGTCACGACCACCTCCGGGTGGTGCTCCACATCGAAGAAGTCGGCTGACCGCAGGTGCTTGTCGCGCTGCCGATTGTGGGTGCTGAGTGACGACGCATCGATGACCAGACGGCCGGCGACGGAGCCGCCGGGACCGACCGTTCCCTCGCCGGAGATCCGGTCCAGGCTGCCGTGCACGGTGACCGCGCCCCAGAGGTGCTTGACATGGAACTCGGCGCGAGAGCCGAGTGGATCGAGCGTCCAGCGGCCCCTCGCGCCCTCGATGGACGCGGCGAGGCCCGATGGGGAGGGCGCGCCGTCGGTGTTGGTGGTGGCCATGACAGGCTCCATGGGTGAGCTACTCGGAGGCTGCCCCCACTGTACACTTCCGGAGGCATGCCTCCGCTTCGGCTATGATGGCGGCGCTGTGGGCACAGAGGGACCGGAGCCGGAGGCCGGCAGGCCAGTTTCGGGCCGACGTCTCCGGATGGATGCGGAGCGCAACCGGCTGGCCGTGCTCGCCTCCGCACGCTCGGTGTTCGCCGAGCAAGGCGTGACCGCCTCGCTGGAGGAGATCGCCCGCCGGGCAGGTGTGGGCATCGGCACCCTGTACCGGCACTTTCCGAGAGGGCGGGAGCAGCTGGTCGCCGAGGCTCTGGTCGACCAGGTGGGCAGGTACGTCGTCCTCGCCGAGCAGGCTCTTCAGGCCCGTGACCCGTGGGTGGGGTTCGCCGACTTCGTGGAGCGGATCTGCCAGATGGAGGCCGACGATCGCGGGCTGAGCGATCTCCTGGCCATGGCTCTCCCTGCCGACGAGCGGGTCGAGGAGTTGCGCGCTGAGGCCAATGACCTGGTGCTCGGGCTGGTCGAGCAGGCCAAGGCATCCGGCCAGCTGCGGCCGGACTTCGTCACGGAGGACCTGGTGCTGCTGCTGATCGCCAACACCGCGATCCTCGAGGTGACCAGCGACGATGCTCCGGCAGCCTCACGGCGAATGGTGGCCCTGTTCCTCGATGCGGTCCGAGCCCGGAAGCCGGCGTCGAATCTGCCGGAGGCGCCTTCGTCGGAGGAGCTTCGCACGGCGATGTTGCGGCTGGCCCAAACCCGTGGGTGCGCAGTTCCTCCGACCGACCGGCGCCCACCGGCACCCGCTGATCCAGCCCGTCTCACGTCACAGCCGACCCGCGGCGAAGCCAGCACGAGCTGCTCGTCGGGCGGCGCACGCGGCTCGATTCGAAAGGCGCGTTGCCTCGAGGGCGGGCGGCGCGAGACGGCTCTCCCGCGGCCGGTCCACGGCTCAGGCGGGGGGCGGCGGCGAGTGGTGCCCAGGCGGCGGCGCGAGGTGCCCGGGCGGCGGCGGCGGTGGTATCGATTCGATGCCCGGCGGCTCATCGGGCCACACCAGCAGCACGGCACAAGGCGCGTGATCGACGACGAACCGGGTGGCCGGGTCGAGGCTGTGCGGGCCCAGGCGGGAATGATCGCCGTCGCGGGCGGCCACCAGAAGATCGACGTTCTCGGCGACGACGCGGATGACCTCGAGCTCGACCCGCCCCTCGCGCTCGAGGAGCTCCGCATCCGGACGGCCCAGCCGCGCCGCAGCCGCGGCGAGCAGCTCCGCCCCGGCCTGGTGGGCAACCGCCTGGAGGGGGCGGGTGGCCCGCCGTCCCGGGAACCGCCCGAGCAGCCCCGCCGAGGCCGCCTCGGCAGCCCCGGTGACGTCGGACGGGGTGACGTGGAGCAGGGCCACCCGGGCTCCGGCGGGAAGGCTGGAGCCGGCTGCGTCGAGGCATCCCTGCCAGGTCCCCTCGACCACCCAGATGACGACGCGCACGCTCGGCATCATCCCACCACCCGCAACGAGATCCAGAGGGCGACGGTGGCGGCGACCAGCACGGCCGGCACCGTCAGGGCGCCGAGGCGCATGAACTCGGAGACGGGCAGCTCCTCGCCGCGCTGCCGGAGGACGCGCCGCCAGAGCAGGGTCGCGAGCGAGCCGACGTAGGTCAGGTTGGGCCCGGTGTTCACACCGATGAGGACCGCGAGCACCGCTCCGGGGCCCGCGATCGAGGCCGCCGGGAGGAGCAGGAGCACCGCCGGCAGATTGTTGATGAGATTGGCGAGCACGGCCGCCACCGCCGCGATCAGCAGCAGCGATCCGAGCGATGTCCCCGCCGGCACGAGGTGGGTCACCAGCGAGCCGAGCCCGTGGACCGAGACGGCCTTGACGACGATGCCGAGGGCGAGCACGAAGGCGAGGAACGGGACCTCGAGAGCGAGGCCGATGGCACGGAGGTCGGCGCGCCGGCTGGCCAGGGCGGGCACGCCGAGGGTGACGGCGCCGCCGAGCGCCGCGAACGCCGGGGCGATGTGAACCAGCGAGGTCACGAAGAAGCCGATGAGGGTGAGCCCCACGACCACGCACGCGAAGACGGGGACCGGCTGCCGCTCGGTCGTGAGGGACTCGGCACGTCCGATGAGCTCCCCGCCGAAGAACCGGCGCAGCACCAGCCATTCCACCGTGATCGCGGCCAGCCAGGGCAGCGCCATGACCGCCCCGAAGCGCGCAAATGACAACCCGCTGGCACTGAATGCCAGCAGGTTGGTGAGGTTGGAGACGGGCAGGAGCAGGGACGCCGAGTTCGCCAGATGGGTGCAGGCGTAGACGTGCGGCTTCGAGCGCAACCGAAGCCGCGCCACGGTGGCGAAGACGACCGGGGTCAGGAGCACCACCGTCGCATCGAGACTGAGCACCGCGGTCACCGCGCTCGCCACCGCGAAGACGAGCGCGAGGAGGGTGACCGGTCTGCCCCGGGAGCCGCTCGCCATCCAGGTCCCGGCGGCCTCGAACAGGCCGTACCGATCGCACAGGTTGGCGAGCACGAGGATGGCCGCCAGGAAGCCGATGGTCGGCGCCAGGCTGGTGGCCTCGGTACCGGCCTGGCGCAGCGGCAGCACCCCGAGCACCAGCAGCAGGCCGGCGGCCGGGACCGCGACCAGGGCCTCGGGCAATCCCCACGGCCGGACGACGGCGGACACCAGGGTCGCCACCAGAAGCAGAGCGGCAAGCGTCTCGGCGATTGGGCCCGGCACCGTTCCACCAGCTTACGGGCCGGGCCATTCGGTGGCCGGGGGGTGGCGGTCGACCATCATGGGTCGCGCTCGACCCGTGCCGGCGCAGGCCGGCCTTCGGCGCGCCGCCCGCGTGATGCGAACTGACCTCGCCGACCAGCGCGCTCCCTCTGGGTAAGCTTCTGACGTGGAGGAGCACGGGGAGGGGGGCGGATCCAGGGCGCCGTCCGCCAGGCGGATGCGGGCGCGGTACGCGTTCTCGGGGACGGCTCGCGAGACCGATCGGACGCTGCCGCCCGCGCCCGGTGAGGCGGTCCTCGAGGAGGGCTCGATCTCGCTGCGATGGGGTTTCGTGCTTCAGCGCCGTGGCAGCCTGCGATTGAGCGAGCCTCGGCTGGTCATCCTCGGGCACCACGCGTTCGGACCTGATCGGGTCGTGGAGATACCCGCGGGAGACCTCGAGACCGTCGAGGGCAGCAGTCTGGGATGGACGCGGCTGACGTTTCGGACCGAGACCGGCGTCGGGTCCGTGGACTTCAAGCCGGTGTCGCTCTCCCCGACCTTCGGCCTGTCGCTTCAGGCATGGAGGGCCCGCAGCCGCCACCCCTCCTCCTGAGGCCGGCACCGCCGCGAGAACCTCTTGGCACTCAGTCGGTCGCGGACGCGCCGATCGCGACCGACGCCGCGCCCGCCACCGGGTGAGCGCCTTGCGGATCAGGCACCGGCCGGGCTGACCTGCACGGTCACCGGAGCCCACGTCAGCCCGCCATCGGTGGTCTGGAGGAGGGTGTCCCCGCTGCCCGAGAACGTGTCCGTCCAGCCCAGCGTGGGGGTGATGAAGTCCAGCACCGTTCCGTTGAGCGCGAAGGTCCCCTGGTTGGGCCGGCCGTCATCGATGGCCTGGAGGGTCGTCCAGGTCTGGCCGCCGTCATGGGTGGCATAGAGACCGGCGGGGTAGCCGGCGTCCATCGTGTCCGTGCTCAGCAGCCAGCCGTTCTCGGCGTCGATGAAGTCGACGGCGTGGGGGATCTCTCCCGGCGCCGTGCTGGCTGTCCACGTCTCGCCGCCATCCGCCGTGAGGTAGACGAGCACGGGGCCGCCGCCCCCGGCCGAGAAGGCCGGCATCACACCGACCTGACCGGAGATGAAGACCGGGGCCCCCAGCGAGAGCGCCGGGGTCCCGCTGAGCGGGAGCGTCTGCGGGCCCCAGGTCGCACCGCCGTCGCTGCTCACCTCGAACTCCGCGCTGGAACAGCCTCCGCCGGTCAACCAGCCGGTCATCGGGCTGTCGAACGTTGCGGTCGGCTGGGCGAAGCACGTCTCCGCCCCTGCCGGCGCGGAGGCGATGCGGGTCACCTCCGCCCATCCGGCCCCGCCGTCGACGGTGCGGAAGAGGGTCGTTCCCAGGCCGGCGTCCGTATCGTCCTGGTTCGCCGAGAACCACCCATCCAGGCCGTTGACGTAGTCGAGATCACCCTGCCACGAGAGCCCGGGGTCCTGCACGGCGCTGAAGCTGCCCCCCTCCGTCCATCGCGCACCGCCGTCGTCGGTGGCCCAGGAGATGAAGGTCATGGTGACCGGCGCAGCGTCGGCATCCGTGGAGAGCCCGCCGGCGAGCAGGCGGGCGGCGCCGGCGTCGACGTAGCTGAGGGCGACGATCGCCTGGCCTGCCGGGAGGTCGGGAGAACCGACCGTCCAGGCCTGGACGCCCTGGGTGGTGTGCAGGACGGCCCGGTCGGAGGCCTCCTGCGCCCAGCCGTCGGTGGGACTGAACATCCGCAGATTGGAGATCGATGCGGACGGCGGGGGAGCCGGCGTCGGGTAGGGGTCGCCGATGGAGGTGGTCGGCGGTGCCAGCGGGGTGGCCATCGGTGTGGGTTGGGGCGTCGGTCGGGCCGCGGTGCTCGACGCTGAGGGATGCGGGCCGACGGAACCGCAGGCGGCGAGGAGGACCGTGATCAGCGCACCGATCGCAGGGGACCGCCTGCGATTCCGCCCCATTCCGCCGCTCACGGTCTGCCTCCTGATCGAGCCTTCCACCATGTGCTACGCGGCCAGGGCGCGGTCCGTGACGGCGTCACGCCGCGGGCTGCACCGCGAGCCCATGGCGGTGACGCCGCCGGCTGAACGGGTGTCAGGAGATCAGTAGCGGGTGCCCTCGGGGGCCGGCAGGGCCTCGAGGTCGGAGAGGTCTTCTGTGCTCAGCTCGACCCCGGCGGCGGCCGCGTTCTCCGCGAGGTACCGGGGCGTCTTGGTCCCGGGGATGGGTACCACCTGCCGGCCCTGGGCCAGCAACCAGGCCAACGCCACCTGGGCCGGCGTGGCCCCGACTCGCTCGGCGACCTCACGCACCCTGGCGACGATGGCGAGGTTGGTCCGCAGGGCGTCCTGCTGGAAGCGGGGCAGATCCCGCCGGAAGTCGTCCTGGGGCAGATCCTCGAAGGAGGAGAACCGGCCGGCGAGGAAGCCCCGGCCCAGCGGGGAGAAGGGCAGGAGGGCGATGCCCTGCTCCTCGCAGTAGGGGAGCACCTCGGGCAGCACGTCGCGGGTCCAGAGCGAGAGCTCGGATTGCACGGAGGTCACCGGATGCACGGCCTGCGCGCGCCGGATCTCCTCCACCGTCACCTCGGAGAGGCCGATGTACCGCGCCTTGCCGGTCGCCACCGTCTCCGCCATCGCCCCCCACGTCTCCTCGAGCGGCACCTCCGGGTCCACCCGGTGGAGCTGGTAGAGGTCCACGCGATCGGTTCCGAGCCGGCGAAGGCTGGCGTCGATCGACGCCCGGACGTGCTCGGGCCGGCCGTTGCGACCCGAACCCGGGGAGGGCGTCCCGGACCCCGTGGTCGGGGTGGATCCGCCCCTCACCAGGCCGACCTTGGTCGCCAGCACCGCGCGCTCGCGGTGGCCTCCGGCCAGGGCTCGTCCGACCAGCTCCTCGTTGGTGTACGGCCCGTACGCGTCGGCGGTGTCGATCAGGGTCATGCCCAGGTCGAGGGCCTGGTGGATGACCGAGATGGAGGTCGCGTCGACGCGGGGGGTCGCCATGTCGTACGAGGCCGTCATCCCCATGCAACCCAGGCCGATGACGCCGACCTCGGGACCGTCGCTGCCCAGTCTCGTGGTTCTCACTCTCGCCTGCTCCTCGTGGCCATCGAAGCCTCCCGTCGATCCGGTGTTCACCGCGGGTGCCGGCCTGCCGCGGCGCCCTCTGCTCGCGCCAAGGTCAACTCACCCCTCAGCCTTCGCCACCGGCGGCCGAGCGTGGAACCAGCTTGAGGGTGGCGGAGCGCGCCAGGGGGCTGACGATGCTGTCGACGATGCTCCGCGCATAGCTGCGGTACTTGGCCCGGTAGTCGGTGTCGAGCGCGGCGTCCATCTCGGGACCGGTGTCGACCAAACCGACGTCCCTGCTGAGACCGCCCGCGCGGATGCGCCCCTCGTGCCGTTCCTGGGCACCGCGGAACCAGGCTGAGCTCGGCCCCCGGACGGACCTGACGTAGAGGTCGTCACCATGCCGGACCACCCAGATCGTCACCGGCCTGCGAAGCGTGCCGTCGTTGCGGAGCGCCTCGATCTGAAGCTCGTCGGCGGCCCCGATCCGGCTCAGCTCGTCGCCGGTCCACTCGGCCATCGCAGCACCTCCACCGCGCCCACCTGCACCCTACGCGTCCTCGCCCGGAACGGCAGTCAAGCCACCGTACTCGTCGTCGCTGACGTGAGCCCCCCAGGTGGCGCTGTTGCCGTCGTCATCGACCACGACCATGGAGAGGTGGGTCATGAAGCGGGTGGGCGAGGCGCCGTGCCAGTGATCCTCTCCGGGCTCGAAGAAGACGCGATCACCGGGGTGGATGGCCTCGACCGCGCCGCCACGGCGACGGACGCGCCCGGAACCCTCGGTCACGTAGATGGTCTGTCCGAGCGGGTGCGTGTGCCAGGCGGTGCGCGCGCCCGGGGTGAAGTGCACGCTGCTCGCGCTGAGGCGAGAGCCGTCGGACGGCGCGGCCACGGTGTCGATGTAGACGCTCCCGGTGAACCATTCGCCCGGGCCGACCCCGGTCGGCTGGCTGTTCCTGGTGATCCTCATCCGTCCTCTCCTCCTTCCGGCGGGCACCGCGCCACCCGGCCCGGGGGGCGATGGTCCGGCCCGCGCATCCCGCCGCCCACCATGATGAGCCCATGGTGCGGGGGGAGCCGGTGAGCGCGCATCGCCGGGCGACCGCCGGCCCGCCGCCCCGCCGGCGCCGACGGCACGCATCCTACTCGCCACCCACCGGGCGCGACGTGGCACGATCTCGAGGTGCCCACCACCCCCGCCGCGGCTCAGCGCCTGCGCGACCTGGCGCGTCTGCGCCGCGTCCGGGACCGGATCGACCGGGACTACGCGCTGCCACTCGACGTCGAGGCGCTCGCCCGCGGGGCCAGCATGTCGGCCGGGCACCTCAGCCGTGAGTTCAAGCTCGCCTACGGTGAGTCGCCCTACGGCTACCTGATGACGCGGCGCATCGAGCGCGCGATGGCCCTGCTGCGGCGCGGCGACATGAGCGTCACCGATGCCTGCTTCGCGGTGGGCTGCTCGTCGCTGGGCACCTTCAGCACCCGCTTCACCGAGCTGGTCGGCATCCCCCCCAGCGCCTACCGGCGCCATCAGGGGGACGCCACGGCGGGCCTGCCGGCCTGCGTGGCGAAGCAGGTGACCAGACCGATCAGGAATCGAGAAGCGCCGGTGGCCGAGCCCCAGCCACCATGAGCGGCGTGGCCACCATCACCAGCCCGTCGGCGCCGCCCCGGCCCGGCTTCCCAGCCGAGGGAAGCCCGACCCTGGGCCCTCCCGCGCCCTGAGCATGGCGAGCAGGACCGATGCGCAGCGGCCGCTGCCGCAGATGGCCGCCCTTCACGACCTGATCCAAGTCCACGGGGCCCGTGAGAACAACCTCAAGGGGATCAGCGTCGACATCCCCAAGCGCCGGCTCACCGTTTTCACCGGCGTCTCGGGATCGGGCAAGAGCTCCCTGGTTTTCGACACCATCGCCGCGGAGTCGCAGAGGCTGATCAACGAAACCTACAGCGCCTTCGTCCAGGGTTTCATGCCGGCGCTGGCCCGTCCCGAGGTCGACGTCCTGGAGGGGCTGACCACCGCGATCATCGTCGACCAGCAGCGGATGGGCGGCGACGCCCGCTCCACGGTGGGCACCGCCACCGACGCCAACGCCATGCTCCGCATCCTCTTCAGCCGGCTCGGGCAGCCGCACGTGGGTCCACCCAGCGCGCTCTCCTTCAACATCCCCTCGGCCCACGCGATCGGTGCCGTCACGAGCGAGCGCGGTGCCCCGAGGACGGTGACCAGGAGCTTCCGCCGGGCCGGGGGGATGTGCCCCCACTGCGAGGGTCGCGGGTCGGTCACCGACTTCGACCTCGAGCAGCTGTATGACGACAGCAAGTCGCTGAGCGAGGGCGCACTCAAGATCCCCGGCTTCAGCGTCGACGGCTGGTACGGACGCATCTACCGCGGCTGCGGCTTCCTCGATCCGGAGAAGCCGATCCGCCAGTACACCAGGACGGAGCTCGACGACCTGCTCCACAAGGAGGCGATCAGGATCAAGGTCGACGGCATCAACCTGACCTACGAGGGCCTGATCCCGAGAATCGAAAAGTCCTTCCTCGCCAAGGACGCAGACGCCCTGCAGCCCCACGTCCGCGCCTTCGTGGAGCGGGCGGTGACGTTCACCGTCTGCCCGGAGTGCGCCGGCACCCGGCTCAGCGAGGCGGCCCGATCGTCGCGGATCGCCGGGATCAGCATCGCCGACGCGTGCGCGATGCAGATCAGCGACCTCGCCGCGTGGGTGCGGGGGTTGGACGCGCCGTCCCTGGCGCCGCTGCAGGCGGCGCTGCATCGGAGCCTCGACTCGTTCGCCGAGATCGGGCTGGGATACCTCTCGCTCGACCGGCCGTCGGGCACGCTCTCGGGCGGCGAGGCGCAGCGCGTCAAGATGGTCAGCCACCTCAGCTCCGCGCTCACGGATGTCACCTACGTGTTCGACGAGCCCACCATCGGCCTGCACCCCCATGACATCCGGCGGATGAACGACCTCCTGCTCCGGTTGCGGGACAAGGGCAACACGGTGCTGGTGGTCGAGCACAAGCCGGAGACGATCGCCATCGCCGACCACGTCGTCGACCTCGGTCCCGGCGCCGGCAGCGCGGGGGGCGCGGTCTGCTTCGAGGGGACCGTCGAGGGGCTCCGGGCGAGCGGCACCATCACCGGCCGCCATCTCGACGATCGGGCCGCCCTCAAGGCGAGGGTGCGAACCCCCACCGGCAGTCTGGAGATCCGGGGAGCGACGGCCCACAACCTGCGCGACGTGGACGTCGACATCCCGCTCGGGGTGCTGGTCGTGGTCACCGGGGTCGCCGGCTCGGGCAAGAGCTCGCTGGTGCACGGGTCGATCCCCGCCGGCGCGGGGGTGGTGTCGATCGACCAGGGCGCGATCCACGGCTCGCGACGCAGCAACCCGGCCACCTACACGGGACTGCTCGATCCGATCCGCACCGCCTTCGCCAGGGCCAACGGCGTGAAGGCCGCGCTGTTCAGCGCCAACTCCGAGGGCGCCTGCCCCAGCTGCAACGGCGCCGGCGTCATCTACACCGACCTGGCGATCATGGCCGGGGTCACCACCATCTGCGAGGAGTGCGAGGGCCGGCGATTCCAGGCATCGGTGCTCGACCACCACCTCGGCGGCCGGGACATCAGCGAGGTGCTGGCGATGTCGGTCACCGAGGCGGAGGGGTTCTTCGGCGCCGGCGAGGCTCGGACGCCGGCGGCGCACGCCGTCCTCCAGCGGCTCGACGAGGTCGGGCTCGGCTACCTCACCCTCGGCCAGCCGCTCACCACGCTCTCCGGCGGAGAGCGGCAGCGGCTCAAGCTGGCCACCCAGATGGCCGAGAAGGGTCGGATCTACCTCCTCGACGAGCCGACCACCGGCCTCCACCTCGCCGACGTCGAGCACCTGCTCGGACTGCTCGACCGGCTCGTCAACTCCGGCAAGTCGGTGATCGTCATCTCGCACCACCAGGCGGTCATGGCGCACGCGGACTGGATCGTCGACCTCGGGCCGGGTGCCGGACACGAGGGCGGGCGGATCGTCTTCGAGGGGCGGCCCGCCGACCTGGTCGCCGCCCGCTCCACCCTCACCGGCGAGCACCTCGCGGCCTACGTCGGCGGCGGAGCGATCAGGAATCGAGAAGCGCCGGTTCCCGGGCGCGGCTAGCATGACCGCCATGGACATCACCATTCACGCGACGTTCCTTCCTCACGAGGACCCGGAGGTATCCCTGGCCTTCTATCGCGACACCCTCGGCTTCGAGGTCCGCAACGACGTCGGGTACGGCGGGATGCGCTGGATCACGGTCGGCCCGGTCAACCAGCCGGGCACGTCCATCGTCCTGCATCCCCCCGGCTCCGGTCCCGGCCCGGTCACCGACGACGAGCGCCGCACCATCGTCGAGATGATGGCCAAGGGGAGCTACGCCTGCCTGATCCTGGCCACCGCCGACCTCGACGGCGCCTTCGAGCGGCTGCAGGCGGGTGGTGCCGAGGTCGTCCAGGAGCCGACGGCGCAACCGTACGGGGTGCGCGACTGCGCCTTCCGCGATCCCGCCGGCAACCTGATCCGGATCAACGAGCAGCACTGAGGCACCCGGACCGAGCCGTCCGGCGATCGCAGCCGCGAGCTGGGCCGGGCACCGCCGGACTGCCTGACGCCTGGGCTCCGCGGATCGAGCTGCGGCATCGCGGGCGCGGCGGCGTTGCCGTCGCCAGCGGGCGCCCCGCGAACTCGAACGGACAGGGGGCGCCGGGCGCGGATATGCTGAGTGGCGATGCGGGCGCGGCTCGGGGCGGGGCTGCGGGGCGCCGACCGGACGGGGGTGGCCCTGAATTGATCGACGGTCTCCTGGCGGTTCTCGGGATAGCGCTCGCGCTCGCCCTGCTGAGCTGGGGATACACCGGGGGCGCCGGCCGGCGGGCGGCGGTGCTGGCGGTGATCGCGGCGGCGGGACTCTTCGCCCTGGGGGCCCTGCTGACCAATGCGCTCTGGGGCGGGGTGGCCCTCGACGTCGCGGGGGCCCTGCTGCTCACGTACACGCTCTGGAGGCGCCAGCGGCGGATCGCGGTCCCCGGTAGAGCGCCGGCCCTCAGGGTGCTGTCGTCGACGCCGGCCGAGGAGACCGACGAGGCCAAGCCCGGACGCTGAGAGGGCCGCGCCGCCTCGACCGCGCCCCCCCCCCGGCCGGGAGGCACGGCGGCGGAATCCCGCTACCCGACCACGAAGGCCTGCGCGGTCCAGGTCATCCCACCGTCCGTGGTGGTCCAGATCGTCTGGTCGTCGCCCACCCAGCGACCGGTGGCCGCGTCCTCGAAACCGAGCCAGAGGCTGACACCGAGCGGGGCCGAGCCGAGGTCGATCTGGTCGGTGGCGGCGGTGGACCACTCCTCTCCACCGTCGGTTGACACCAGCAGCGTCGAGGTGACCAGACCGCTGCCGGTGGTCATCGGGCTCCCGACCACCAGGGTGCCGGGTCCCGGTGCCGCGATCAGCTCCAGGTCCAGCGCCGAGCCCGGTACCGTCCGCCGGGGTCCCCAGGAGGAGCCTCCGTCGTCCGAGGTGATGACCGCCCACCCCGGCGGCCCGCCCCGCGGGAAGCAGAGGGCGGTCAGCTGCCCTCCGGACGCGGCCGCGAAGCTGATCGCGACGTTGCCCGGAAGAGTGGTGCCGCCGCAGGGGTCGGCCAGCTCCTGCCAGGTCTGACCACCGTCGAGGGAGCGGAAGAGCGTGGCCGCCGCGTCGCCACCACCCGCCACGTTGCCGTAGATGGGGAGGTAGATGGTCTCGGCGCCCTGGAGGACGAGGCCGGCGGTGTCCAGCTCCGTGCCCAGGCCGGCCCCCTCGGGAATCTGCAGCAGCGTCCGCCATGAGTTGGAGCCGGCGGGGGCCTCCTCCACGGTGCGGTTGCACGGCCCCGGGCAGCCGTCGTGGTCATACACGACGCGGAATACCTCCCCTCCCGCCGCCTCGAGGGACTCGACGGAAGGGCTGGACAGCTGCTGCCAGCTCTCGCCGCCGTCCACGGTCATGAAGAGCGAGGGACCGAAGAGATAGCCGATCTTCGAGGTCGCGAAGCGGATGTGGCTCACGCAGGCCACCTGCTGGCAGTCGGCGAGCTGGGACGGGATGGGCCCATACAGGCCGTAGAAGGCCACGCTCGGGCTGGGGAGAGCCTGCCAGGTGGCACCCCCGTCGGTGGTCTCCGCCACCGCCGGGCAGAGCTGGCCCGCGCAGGGCACCGCGGCGAGGGCCCACCCCATCGAGTCGCTCACCCAGGTCAGGTCGACCACGTACGGCCCCGCCGACGCCGGGAAGGGGGTCGGGGGCACGTAGTCCTTGCCCGGGGGGAGGGAGGCGCTCGGTGTGGCGGAGGGCGATGTCACCGTCGCGGTGGAGGCTGCTCCCCGCGTTGCGGGCGTCGACGGCTGGCCGGCAGTGCCGCATGCGGCCGACAGAAGGGCCACCGCCGCCAGCCACTGAAACCTCACCACCGGTCCTCCGGGTCGAGGGCGCATCCACCTCCCCTCATCCCTGCCTACGTCGGCGGCGTCACCCACGTGACATCGGGGAGCGCGTCCGGCCGGCTCGCCGGCGCCTCGTCGACCCGGAAACTCAGCCGGCTGCGAACGCGCATCAGCCCGGCCAGGACCGGCACCCCGAGCACGACCACGGCGAGGGCATCACCGGCGGCCCGGAAGGTGTCCCACACCGCCGACGTGGCCAGGTAGAAGCGACCGAACCGCGGCAGCAGCGTGGCGATCCCCGCACCCGGCAGGAATCCGAACGAGGGGCTCCCACGGTAGAAGGTGGTCCAATCCCAGACGTCGAGCAGGGCCCCATAGGCGTAGCCGGCGATCACGGCGACCAGAGCCAGCACCGCGATGTCGCGCAGCCCCGGTGTTGACCTGCGGTTGAGCCCGGCGATCCCGGCCACCGCCCCGGTCCAGCCGCAGCCGAACATCTCGTAGGGGAGCCACGGTCCGATGCCCCCGGTGGCGACCGCCGAGGCGAGCAGGGAGGTGGCCCCGCAGATGAAGCCGAAGGACGGCCCGTAGACGTAGCCGGCGGCGAGGATCAGGAAGAAGATGGGGCTGAAGCCGCCGACCCCGGTGACGAGCACCAGGCGCAGGGCCGCGTCGATGCCGGCGATGGCGGCCAGCAGGGCGAAGCGGCGGGCGTCGAGGCGGCGCGTGGCGATCTCCACGGCCGCCAGGGCGGCGAGCGTCCCCAGCGCCAGCGAGAGCGCGACCACCGGCTCCGGTGCTCCGGAGAGGGCGAAGGGCCAGAGGAAGAGCACGGCCCCGAGGATCGAGACCGCCACCAGCATCATCGCGACGCCCCCGCCATCGTCCGCCGCTCGCGGGCGGCGCCGTCGCGCAGCTCGACCACCCGGGAGGCGACCGCGGCCACCAGCTGCTGGTCGTGGGTGGCCACCACCGCCGAGCCGCCGGCCCCCGCCACCCGGGCCAGAGCGGCGACCAGCGACCGGCGCGCGGCGCCGTCCATCCCCCGGGTCGGCTCATCGAGCAGCACCAGCGACGGGGCTCCGGCCAGCACCGCGGCGAGCGCGGCCCGCTGGCGCTGGCCGCTGCTGAGGTCGCGGGGGTCCCGGCCGGCGACGTCACCGAGGCCGAGCTCGTCGAGCAGGGCGCCGGCCCCCGCGGTCGAGCCGGTGCGCCGCAGGGTCCATTCGACCTCGGATCGGACGCTGGCCCGGTGGAGCAGCGAGGAGGGGTTCTGGGGGAGGTAGGCGATCCGGCCGGGGCGCCGCTCCACCCGGCCGGCGAGCGGTGGCAGCAGCCCGGAGATGGTGCGCAGCAGGGTGGTCTTGCCGCTGCCGTTGTCCCCGGTGAGCGCCACCACCTCGCCGCTGCCGCCGGCGAGATCCAGGTCGTGGAGGACGGGCACGTGGCCGTGACCGGCGCTGACCTGGTGCAGCCGCCAGCTCAGCTCCGACGCGGGCGGCGCCGCCCGCGGGGGTGCCGAGGGAAGCGTTGCGGGGGCCGGCGGCGGGGCGGACTCGACGGTGCGGCCACCGGCCATCAGCAGCCAGCGATCGGCGCCGGCGGCGACCAGGTGGTGGCGGTGCTCGGCGACCAGCGCCGTGGTGCCGGCGCGCACGGCGGCGCCGAGAGCCGCCAGCAGCGCCCGGGAACCCGCGGGGTCCAGCTGCGAGAAGGGTTCGTCGAGGACCAGCAACCGGGGGCGCATCGCCAGCACCCCGGCCAGGGCGAGGCGCTGCCGCTCGCCACCCGAGAGGGTGGCGACCGCGCGGTCCCGCAGGTGGTCGATGCCGCAGGTGTCCAGCGCCTCGGCCACCCTCTGCAGCATCTCGGAGCGCACGATCCCGAGGTTCTCGATCCCGAAGGCGACGTCGCGCTCCACGCTCGGGTACACCGCCTGCAGCTCGGGGTCCTGGAAGACGAATCCGACGTGGCGGGCGAGCTCCCGGGTCGGGGTGCGCACGACGTCATGGCCGAGGACGCGAGCTCGGCCGCCGATCACCCCGCCGTGGAAGTGGGGGACGAGCCCGTTGCAGACCCGCAGGAGGGTTGACTTGCCACTGCCGGAGGCGCCACTCAGCAGCACCAGACCGGAGCCGACCTCGAGGTCGACGCCGTCGAGCGCCCGGGTCGCGGCGTCCGGATAGCTGTAGTGGAGCCCGGCGAGGGCGAGGGTTGCCATCTAGGCTCGCAGCCGCAGCGAGGGAAGGACCAGCAGGGCACAGCAGAGCACGGCCGGGACGTTCACCGCCGGCGCGGTGAGCACCGGGAAGGGGAACCAGCCGGGGGCGGCTCCGGAGAGGGTGAGTCCCAGGAATGCCGCGGCTGCGAGCAGCGCGCTCGCGGCGACCACGGTGTCGAAGCGGCTCCAGACCTGGATCCCGAAGTGGGTGCGCGCGGCGGCTCCGTAGGCGCGGGACTCCATCGCCTCGGCGAGGGTCAGCGAGCCCTCGATGGCGGTGAGCACCACCGGCACCGCCACCGCCGGCCAGTCGACCACCCGCCGGGCCCGCCAGCCCCGCATCCGCTGGGCGTCGCGGATCTCGGCGGCGCTGCGGACCGTCCCGGGGATCAGGTTGAGGGCGGCGCCGATGGCGGCCCCGGTGCGCGCCAGCGCCGGGGGCAGGGCGTCGACCAGCTCGTGCGGCTGGCTGATCAGGGTCAGGGGGGCCACCGCCATCATCGCCGCCGCGATGCCGAGCCCGGTGGAGAGACCGAAGGCGAGCGCCTCCAGGGTCAGCGGCCCGCCGATGGCGGGGATCGCGCCGGGCAGGCGGAGCAGCACGTGGGTGCCGGTGTGGCTGAGCAGGAGGGTCACCAGGGTGGCGACCAGGGCGGCGACCCCGATCCCGGCGACCAGCAGCCGGGAGCCGGATCCGCGCCGCCCCCTGGCCAGCAGCAGGTTGAGGGCGCAGAGCAGCACCACCGCGCGGTAGATCGGATTGCTGGTGGAGAGGGCGATGACCAGCCCGGCGGCCGACCACGCCGCCAGTGCCCGGGTGCTGATCTCCGCCGGCGCTCGGGTGCTGATCTGCGCCGGCGCCCGGGTGCTCGTCTCCGCCGGCGCCCTGGTGCTCATGCCCGCCGGCGCCGGAGCACGATCTGGACCACCGCGAGCCCGGCCAGCACCCCGAATACGGCGGCGAGGAGGAGCAGCGGGGCTGAGAGGGCGCTGCCGCTGGCCGCGAGCGCTCGGGAACCGGCGCCGGTGCCCGGAGGATCGTCACCCGCGGCGATCACGCCGGCGGCGGCCCCGGTGGCGCTGGTCCGCCCCTCCGCGGTGCTGCTCGGCGTCGCCGTCGAGGCGGATGCGGTCCCCGCCGCGGCGGCCGGCGCGGAGCTGCTTCCCGTCCCCGAGCCGGTCCCGCCGCCGCCGGTCGCGCCGCTCGCGGGGGTGGCGAGCACGGCCGCGCAGATCCCGGCGGGCGAGGCCGGGGGTGGGTCGGCACCGTCCTGGGGGTCGTAGCGGAAACCCTCCGCATCCCCGCTGGCGAAGCTCAGGGACGAGATCCCGCTGGCGGCGTCCTCCCAGGCCCCGCCGCCGCGCGCGACGAAGACGGCCCAGTAGGGGCCACTGGCGGGCAGGCAGGAGGTGTACGAGGCCGGCTCATGGTCGATCTGGCAGACCGCCTCACCGAGGGATCCGTACCCGCCGGTCGCGTACTCCAGTCCGCTGGCCTGGAGCACCTCCTCCCCGCCGATGGTGGAGCCGTCGAAGCCGATGCAGAGACCGACCACCCGGCCGTCGCCGTGCTCGACCACCAGGGTGACGTGACTGGTGTAGGTCGCCGCCGTGCACGGCGCGGCGGCGGTGGCCAGGTGGACCGCGCCGCCCCCCAGGCCGAGCGCGGTCCCCAGCAGGGGGATGGCGAGGAGCCGGCCGAGCCGGGCGGTGCTCATCGGCGCGCCGCCAGCGCCCAGCGGGCACCGCCGGCCACCAGCGCGAGGCCGAGCACGACGACCGCGTAGATCAGGAGGACGGGAGGAGAGGCTCCGCCGGTGCCCCTCCCGGAGGGTGCGCCGGCGGTGACCGACGCCGGCGCGGTCGCGGGGGGCGTGGTGAGGCTCACGCCCGAGGGGCTCGCCGTGGTGGACGCCGCCTGCGCCGCCGCCGAGGGAGACGCGGCTGGCGAGGAGGAGACCGCGGGCGGGGCGGTGATCACCCCGGCGGGCGGGCTGGAGGACGGGGACGCGCCGGGCGTGGGGGTGGCCGAGGGCGAGGGCGCGGTTCCCAGGGTGGCCCCCGGCGGATACCACTGCCGGCTGCCGAACGGGATCGGGAAGGCCAGCCGCTCGAGGGCGGCCGGGACCTCGGCGGTGGTGAAGGGGTCGGGACCAGGGTTGCCCGGGTAGGTGTAGCCCCCGTCCGGGTCCTGGGTCGCCTCCAGGTAGCCGAGCGGCGTCTCCCCCGCCACCGTCCATCCCGCCGCCACCGGGTCGCCCCCGGTCCCGGCGATCGCCTGCACCACCAGCGCCGTCGAGTCCGGGTCGCTGCCCGCACCCGCCTGGTACGGGAAGCCCCCGTCACCGTCCTGCCGGCCCGCCAGCCAGGCCAGCGCGCTGGCGTCCCGCCCGTGCTCGCCGGCCGCGTCCAGCGCCATCAGCACCATCGCCGTCGAGTTGGTGTCGCTCAGGTCGTAGTCGGTCGCCCCGTTGGGGTCGTCCCGGTCGTCGCGGTAGTCCCACCCCCCATCGCTGTCCTGGGCTCCCACCAGGAACCGCACCGCCGCCGCCGGCACCGGGACCCCGGCGGCCACCAGCCCCTGGATCGCGAGTGCCTGGGTGAAGGCCTCGCCGTCGCCGTACTCCCCGGTCGCCGGGTCGTAGTAGCCGCCCAGCAGGCTGACCAGGTCCTCCCCCCCGAAGGCGGTGGGATCCTCCCCCGCCGCCTCCACCGCCTGGATCAGCTCCCCGCAGTCCCCGGCTCCCCCGCTGGTCGCCGGGTCGGCGGGCGGCGCCGGGCAGGCGCCCGCCGCGCTCGCCGCCAGGTAGCTCATCACCGACACCCCGGAGGCCGCGGTCAGCGCCCGGGGGTCGTACCCCGCCGCCGCCGCCGCGATCGCGAACAGCTCGCTGTCCGCATACCCGCCCGACGGCCCCGCGATCGACCCGTCCGCCCCCTGCTGCGCCTGCAGGTAGAGCAGGGTGGCCAGGATCGACCCGTCCTCCCGGGCCGGGGTGTACCCGGGGCTGAAGGTGGCGCGCACCGGGAACGGCTGGAGCAGCAGCGCGGCCGGGACCTCGGCGGTGGTGAAGGGGTCGGGACCAGGGTTGCCCGGGTAGGTGTAGCCCCCGTCCGGGTCCTGGGTCGCCTCCAGGTAGCCGAGCGGCGTCTCCCCCGCCACCGTCCATCCCGCCGCCACCGGGTCGCCCCCGGTCCCGGCGATCGCCTGCACCACCAGCGCCGTCGAGTCCGGGTCGCTGCCCGCACCCGCCTGGTACGGGAAGCCCCCGTCACCGTCCTGCTGGCCCGCCAGCCAGGCCAGCGCGCTGGCGTCCCGCCCGTGCTCGCCGGCCGCGTCCAGCGCCATCAGCACCATCGCCGTCGAGTTGGTGTCGCTCAGGTCGTAGTCGGTCGCCCCGTTGGGGTCGTCCCGGTCGTCGCGGTAGTCCCACCCCCCATCGCTGTCCTGGGCTCCCACCAGGAACCGCACCGCCGCCGCCGGCACCGGCACCCCGGCGGCCACCAGCCCCTGGATCGCGAGCGCCTGGGTGAAGGCCTCGCCGTCGCCGTACTCCCCGGTCGCCGGGTCGTAGTAGCCGCCCAGCAGGCTGACCAGGTCCTCCCCCCCGAAGGCGGTGGGATCCTCCCCCGCCGCCTCCACCGCCTGGATCAGCTCCCCGCAGTCCCCGGCTCCCCCGCTGGTCGCCGGAGCGGCGGGCGGCGCCGGGCAGGCGCCCGCCGCGCTCGCCGCCAGGTAGCTCATCACCGACACCCCGGAGGCGGCGGTCAGCGCCCGGGGGTCGTACCCCGCCGCCGCCGCCGCGATCGCGAACAGCTCGCTGTCCGCATACCCGCCCGACGGCCCCGCGATCGACCCGTCCGCCCCCTGCTGCGCCTGCAGGTAGGCGATCGCCCGCGAGGCCGGGTCCTCCTGCGCCTGCACGGACCGCCCCGGTGGCAGGCCGAGCAGCGCGCACGCCGCGACGAGACCGAATGCCGCCACCACACCGATGCACCTGCGGGATCCCTTCATCCCACGCTCCTCAGGCGGCGATCGGGCTCCACCTCGCCGAAGGCATCCTCGCCGCCATGAGGCCGTCCTCCCGTCACGCGCGGGGGTGGAGTCGTGCCTCGGGTCGGTCTCCTGGCTTGCGGCTCGTCACCATCGGTCGCCTTCCCACGAGACGCACGTCTCGCAGTGGCACGCTGACCTCGGCTCCCCGCTCACAGTTGCGCGACAGCGCCGGATTCTCACCGGCTTCCCGTTCAACCCGGGGCGTTTATTCAGGTGTGACCGGCATTATGGCGCGGGCGCGCCCACGACCGGGCTGCCCTCGGCGTCCACCCGACCCCTATTCCTCCGATCGGCTCAATCCCAGCGGAACCGCCAGGATGCGACCGCGATGGTGACCACCGCCCAGGCCGCCATCACCAGGCAGTCGGTGCCGATGGCGCTGAACCCCGCCCCGTCGTTCATGACCTGATGCAGCGCGTCACTGGCCCAGGCGAGCGGAAGGATGCGCGCGATCGTCTGCACCACCGTGGGCAGCGAGCTGATCGGGAAGAAGAGCCCGCTCAGGAACATCAGGGGAAAGGTGACCATCGCCGCCAGCGCCCGGGCCAACTCGCTGGTGCGCGAGATGCTCGTGATCAGGAAACCGATGCCGACGAAGGACGCGGTGCCGAGCACGATGGGCGGGATCAGCAGCAGCCAGTTCCCGTAGTTCTTCGCCCCGAAGACCCAGATACCGATTGCCACCAGGACCAGGATCTGGAGCAGCACGGTGAGCGCGCCGCCGACCACCTGGGCGGCCAGGACCGTCCGTGCGCTGACCGGGGTGGCGCGGAACCGCCGCAGGACGTGGGTGACGCGCTTCTCGACCAGGCCGATCGCGACGTAGTTGACCCCCGAGAACAGGATGATGTAGGCGATCATCGAGGGCAGGATGTAATCCATCTCGGTGACCTGGTTGACCTCGGCGACCTTGGGGGCGCTCAGGGTCACGGCGGGGTTGCCGCGCCCCGCGAATCCGGCGGTCACGTTGGCGACCAGCTCATCGGAGATCGCGGTCTCGGCGGAACCTCCACCGGCCTGGTAGATCCCCACCTGCTGCGACGGTCCCTGACCCGCCACCGCCGCCCCGAAGCCCTTGGGAATCACCAGCACCGCGATCACCGAGTCGTCCTTGAGGTCGGAGAAGGCGGCGGCGTGGCTCTTGGTGTGAAGGCTCACGCCGCTGACGCTGGTCAGCGCCTTGAGGTAGGCGGCCGCCTCCGGGGTGCGGTCGTTGTTGACGGCGTCGAAGCTCACCGAGACGCCGCTGCCACCGAAGAGCAGGCCGAAGATGATCATGAAGAGGACGGCCAGCCCGAGGGTGAAGATCAGCGCGGTGCGGTTGCGCACCGAGGCGCGCACCTCGTTGATCGCCATGGCGCGGAAGGCGCGGAAGGAGCTCATTCCCGGAGGCTCCGGCCGGTGAGGCTGAGGAAGACGTCCTCGAGGGTGCCGTTGCGGACCAGGAGGTCGCGGATCGCTCCGCCCCCGGCTCCACCTCCTCCACCCCCGCCCGCACCCCCGGCGGCGCCAACGCCCGCGACCCGGTCGGCGTCGCCGGCTCGGTTCCAGGGGGCGTGGGGATCGAGGAGGGCGTGCAGCACCGCCTCCGGCGAGCGGGTGGTGACGCTCACCCGGCCGTCGGCGACCACCCGCTCCACCCCGGGCAGCGCGCGCAGGACCTCCGGGTCCAGCCCGGGGACCAGCGCGAACTCGATGGTGGTGCCGGGCGCGTGCTCCGCGATCAGGCGGGGCGGGGTGTCGAGAGCGACGATCCGGCCCCGGTCGATGACCGCGACGCGATCGCAGAGCCGCTCCGCCTCCTCCATGTAGTGGGTGGTCAGCACCACCGTCTTGCGGCGCTGCCGGATCCCCTCGATGACCGTCCAGATGTTGAGCCGGGCCTGAGGGTCCAGCCCGGTGGTGGGCTCGTCCAGGAAGACCAGGTCGGGGTCGTTGACCAGGGCCAGGGCGATGCTGAGTCGCTGCATCTGACCCCCACTGAGCTTGTCGGTGTAGGCGTCGGCCTTCTCCCCGAGGTTGAACTCCTCGATCACCTCGTCCACGGGCCGGGCCTTCCGGTAGAGGGCCGCGAACAGCTCGACGGCCTCCCGCACCTTGGTGAACTGGGGCAGGGCGGTGGCCTGGAGCTGGACCCCGATCCGCTCCTTGACCGTCTGCGGGTGGGCCAGGACGTCGGTGCCGAGGACGCGGACGCTGCCGGCGTCCGGGGTCCGGAGCCCCTCGATGATCTCGAGGGTGGTGGTCTTGCCGGCCCCGTTCGGCCCGAGCATGCCGAACACCTCGCCCCTCTCCACCGAGAAGCTCAGCCCGTCGACCGCGGCAACGTCGCCGTAGCGTTTGACCAGCCCCTGGACGTCGATGTCTGCCATCTCTCCCCTCAACCCTCTCCGGGCGGGCATCGGCTCAGCGCGCATCATACCGGGCGCCTCGGACCTGGCCGGGCCGGGTGGGACGACGGACATGGAAGGACCTCCTGGCGGTTCCAGAGTTCTAGAACATTGATTCAAAACATCGTTATAGAACCATGTTCGGATAAACTCTGTCAAGTGGCCAGACCGAGGACCCACGACCAGACGCTCCGCCTCCGCCTGCTCGACGAGGGCGGGCGGCTGCTGGCCGAGCAGGGCCCGGCGGCCCTGACCGTCCGCCGCCTGGCGGAGCGGGCCGGGACCTCCCCCTCCGCCGTCTACAGCCTCTTCGGGGACAAGTGGGGGCTGGTCGACGAGATGTTCCGCGAGGGCTTCCGGCGCTTCGCCGAGCGGATCGCCGCGCTGGAGCCGACCGACGACGCGTTCGCCGACCTCAACGCCATCGGCGAGGCCTTTCGCGCCAACGCCCGGGCCAACCCGCACCTCTACGCCCTGATGTTCAGCGACCCCTTCCCCGGGTTCGTGCCCGGGGAGGAGACCCGGACCGTCGCCATGGGCACCTTCGGCGCGCTGGTCGGGGCGATCGGGCGCTGCATCGACGCCGGCCTGCTGGAGGGTGATCCGCTCACCCTCGCCACCATCTTCTTCGGCCTGGTCCACGGCCTCACCAGCCTCGAGCTGCTCGGGTGGCTGCCCTCCCAGGAGCAGGCCGACGCGGCCTGGAGGCGGGCTCGCCTGGCGCTGTACGAGGGGTTGCGGCGGGTCCCGACCGAGGTCTGAGCTCAGCCCCGGCGCGGCATCCAGCGGAAGAAGCGGAGCGCCACCAGCAGCGCCGCCGCGGCCCAGGCGAGCAGCACCAGCGTGTCGCGGAGGTCCCACCCGCCCGCGGACGGCTTGGCGCCATAGGCGGTGAGCATCAGCTCCTTGAACCAGAAGATGGGGAAGACGTTGGCGATGTCGTTGAAGACGGTGTTGCGGAAGCTGAAGAAGAAGCCGGAGATGAAGAGCAGGGGGAGGTAGCTGATGTTGATGACCGCGATGGCGGCGTCGGCGTTGGGGATGACCACCGTGATGGCCATGCCCAGCACGCAGAAGACCACCCCGCCGAGGATGACGGTGACCGCCGTGGCCAGCCAGTGCTGCGGCCAGGGGGCCGAGTAGAGGAGATGGCCGGCCACCGAGGTCAAGGCCACCAGGATGACCGCGGTGACCAGCGCCGATCCGACCACGCCCACCACCATCGCCGCGGGCGGCATCGGGGTGCCGCGCAGCCGCTTGAGCAGCCCGGCGTCGCGGCGGATGGAGAGATGCATGGCCAGGTTGACGTAGCAGGTGGTGATCACCCCCCAGGCCGCCATCGCCGGCACGAAGAAGGTGTTGTAGGGGACCAGCACGCCGCCGACGCACTGGCCGTGGCTGCCGAAGGCGCCGTCCAGGCACTCCATGTCGCCCTTGAAGATGGTCCCGAAGATGAGCAGGAACATGATCGGAAAGGCGAAGCCGAAGAACGCCGCGGTGGGGTTGCGCCAGAAGCCGCGCTGCTCGGCGCGCACCTGCCGGAGGCTGATGCTCAGGTCACTCACCGCCGGTCAGCTCCAGGTAGACGTCCTCGAGTGAGGGCTGGGTCACCTCGAGCCGGGCCAGCTCGAGGCCGTGCCCGACCGCCCAGGCGGTGAGCTCGTGCAGGGCCCGGGTGGGCGTCTCGGTCATGATCGCCACCATGCCGGCGTCGGCGGCGGGAACGGCCTCGCCCACCGAGGGGACCTCGACGCCCTCGGGGCGCAGGAACTGGATCCGGGTCGCGGCGCTCTCCGCGCGCAGGCTCGCCGGGGTGCCGATCCGGACCACCTCGCCGGCGCTGACCACGCAGACCCGGTCGGTGAGGTTCTGGGCCTCGTCCATGTAATGGGTGGTGAGCAGGATGGTCTTGCCCAGCCTCCGCATCCCGCGCACGATCTCCCAGGCGTTGCGCCGGGCCGACGGATCGAACCCGGTGGTCGGCTCGTCGAGGAAGAGCAGCTCGGGATCCCCGACCAGCGCGAGGGCGAGATCGAGACGGCGCTGCTGGCCGCCGGAGAGCCCCTTCACCCGGACGTCCGCCTTCTCCTCCAACCCCACCAGCTCGATGACGTCGTCGGTGGGGAGCGGCTTGGCGTGGTAGCCGCCATGCAGCTCCACGACCTCGCGGACGCTGAGGTAGGGCTCGACCGCGCACTCCTGGAGGACCATGCCCACCCGGCGGCGCAGCTCCCGGCCGCCCCTGGCGGGGTCGACGCCGAGCACCTCGACCCGACCGGCGTCGCGATGCCGGTAGCCCTCGAGGATCTCGACGATGGTGGTCTTGCCGGCGCCGTTGGGCCCGAGCAGTCCGAAGACCTCGCCCGGCTCCACGCTGAAGCTGACCCCGCGCACCGCCCGCAGCGCGCCATACGACTTCTGCAGATCCACGACGGCGATGGCCGCCGCCCGTGCCTCCGCTCCCATCAGGCCGGGATCGTACCCTCCTCGAGCTCGGCGGCCGCCGACCGTTCGGCGGCCTCGACGCAGCCGTCGATGACCACGGTCATCACCATCGACACCGCGTCCGCGGAGAGGCGCGGCACGCGGCTGGCGACGTTGGCCATCACCTCCTGCTCGCGAGCGCGATCGCGGACGGTGAGACCGCTCCTGCGCTTCTCCCGCTGCACGGCGTCCACCGCCGCGGCGCGGCTCTGGAGCACCGCTCCGAGAGCGAGGTCCAGGGAGTCGATGATCTGCCGGTGCTCGGCGAGCTCCGATGCCTGGTGCCCGCGCAGCATCGGCGCGAGCACCGCCGCTCCGGCGATGATCGCCTCCAGGGTCTCCGGGGTGATCGCCTGGGCCGCATCGCTCCAGGATTCGGCGGGCACCGTGTGGGACTCGATCAGGAGCCCGTCGGCCCCGGCGGCGACGGCGGCCAGCGCCAGCGCCGGCACCCAGTCGGCGCGGCCGGCGGCGTGGCTCGGGTCCACGATCACCGGGAGCGGCGTGCGCTCGCGCAGCACCGGGACCGCGGAGACGTCGAGGGTGTTGCGGGTGGCGGTCTCGAAGGTCCGGATGCCCCGTTCGCAGAGGATCACCTTGGGGTTGCCCTCGGCGAGCACGTACTCGGCGGCGGCGAGCCATTCGTCGTAGGTGGCCGCCATCCCCCGCTTGAGCACGACCGGCAGACCGGAGCGACCGGCGGCCCGCAGCAGGGGGGTGTTCTGCATCGAGCGCGCGCCGATCATGAAGGCGTCGACGCGGCCGGTGAGCATCTCCACATGCTCCACCGAGAGCGGCTCCACGAGGACCGGCTTGCCGGTCAGAGCCCGCGCCTTCTCGACCAGGGCCAGGCCCTCCTCCCCCATCCCCTGGAACGCGTCCGGCCGGGTCCGCGGCTTGTAGATGCTGCCGCGGAGCACCGAGGCGCCGGCGTCGCGCATGGCCTGGGCATGGCTGATGTAGCCGGGCTCGACCGCGCAGGGCCCGGCGATGACCGGGACCGCCGGTCCGCCGAAGACCACGTCGCCGATGGACACCCGGCGCCGATCAGGGGACGAGGTTATCGGTTTGAGAAGGTCGGTGAGCATCGGTTCCTCCAGCTTTCTTGTGAGGACCGGCCCCGGCTCGCTGCGATCCGGGTCGGCCTCTCGGCCACCCGGATCTCGGCGCAGGTCTACTTGCTCAGCAGCACCCGCGCCGGCCCCGGGGCCGACGTGGCGTACTCAAAGTAGAAGTAGGACCGCGACTCGATCGCGAACATCGAGGTGGATCGTACCAGCATCCGGCGAGCGGCAGGTCAGCCGGTCGGGCCCGGCGGATCCCCGAGATCGGCGGCGTCCCCGGGATCGGCGGCGTCCGAGGGATCGGCGGCATCCGCGGGGCTGTCCGGCTCCACCCGATCACCCGGCTCCCGCGCCGGAGGGAGGTCCCATGACCCCGGGCGGCCGGCGGGGCCCCAGGACGTGGCTGTGCCGGGGACGCCCGCGCCGGCCCCCCACGAGCTGGGCGGCATCGCCGAGGACGCTCCGGGGAACGGGCGGGGTCGCTCGGCGACCGCCCAGCCGATCAGGCAGAGGGCGATGACGATCAGCAGGATGGGCCCCGCCCAGCGCAGCCGGGTCACCAGGTCCGCCTGGCCGGTGAGGAGCAGCCCGCTCACGCCGAGGAAGACCAGGCCGAAGAAGAGCGACGACCAGTTGGTGCGGCGGCCCTGCATCACCGGCCTCTCCGGTCGACCCGCTGCGCGGACGCCGCCACCGGGGTGGGCACGCTCGGGGGGATGAGGCCGGTCTGCACGTCCGCGATCCCGGTCATGACCGTGAGCTGGCCGCAGCCGACGCTCACGTTGAGGTCGAGGGTCCCGACCGGCCCCAACCCCGTCGAGGTGTCGAAGCACGCGGAGAGCTGCACCCCGGAGTCGATCCGCCCGAGCAGGTCGGCCTCCCCGGCGCCCACCCTGCTGGTCAGGTCCACGGTGGTGCCGGCGGGGACGACGACGACGAGGTGGCCGAAGGCCACGCTGGTGGTGACGGAGACGCTGCGGCCGCCGAGGTCGACCTGGCTCAGATCGACGGTCAGCTGGCCGGCGTCGAGGCGGTAGGCGGGCTGCAGGGCGGAGACGCTCTGAGGGGTGTAGCCGAGGTTGCCCACCCCACCGGTGAGCGGCTCGGGGACGAGCAGAGCCGCCGCGGCGAAGGGCAGGAGGCAGATGCCGAGCGCGATCAGCCCCCCGGACCGCCCGAATCGCGTGCCGACCACGAGGGTCAGTCCGAGCACCGCGAAGACGATGCCGAAGCCCGTGGCCACGGTCAGGTGGACGACACCAACTCGCGTAGTCGACCGGGGCTATGAGCCCACCGAGCGCCGCTATCAACCGATTGCCATGCGCCTCCGGGTGTGCGGGCGAGCCTGCCGGCGAGGCGTGGCCGGCCGTCGGGCCGGGGTCGTGGCCGATCATCTGGACGGAGCGCCCAGCTCGGGATCGGTCACGCCGAACGCGGGACGGCGGTGGGCGCATCCTCCGCCCCTCCGGCCAGCAGGGAGCCGATCCAGGCCTCGATGGCGGCCCAATCGCGAGCGTCGCGATGCTTCTCCGGGCGCCGGGACGGAGGGTCGACACCCCCGAACACAGCCTTCGCCATGGGCCGGAGCCAGTCCCGCCGGGCGAGCGCCCGGGCGAGCTGCGCTCTCGATCCCGCGAAGGCCTCGGGGGTCGGGTTGCGGGGCCCCATGCCGAAGACGGCGATGCGGAGTCCGTCCAGGTCGGCCCGGTGGCGTTTCAGGAACCGGTGCGCCTCGCGGTGCCAGCGACCGCTGTAGAGAGCACCACCGAGGACCACCAGGTCGTAGCCGTCGACGGCGCCACGGACGTCGCGCGCGGGGACCGTGTCCACCGCCGGGCCGCGCTCGCCGAGGCGGTCCGCGATGAACCTGGCGACCTCCGCGGTGGAGCCGTGCTTCGTTGCGTAGGCGACGAGGACGGTCCGCGGGCGGCCACCGTGGTCCCGCTCAACGGCGCGTCGTCCCTCCGGACCAGACGGCTCGGCGTGCACGTCCACGCACCGGAGCATGGGGCTTCGGGGGCGGCGCCGACAGGGCGGGTCCTCCCGCTCGGCGGCGGGCACTTGGCCTCAGCCGGGCTGGAACGCGACGGGGCGGACGCCAGATCGGCCGCCCGCCGGAGCCCACCGCCAGGGCGGGCTACAGCAGGTTCGCGCCCCTCCGCGGGTAACGGCCGGCAACCGCGCTGATGTCGAGGTCCGGGGAGACGGCCCCCACCTCGCCGATCAGCTCGCGGGTGAGACCGATGAGCGGCGCCGTGCTGCCCGACTGGTGGAAGAGCGTCAGGGCCAGCCCGAGATCCTTGACCAGGTCGCGGACCGCGAAGAGCGTGGGGGTGTGGGTGCCGCGGAGATAGCCCTCGCGGCGCGCGTTGAGCACCGGGCAGAGCCGGGCCGACACCCAGAAGACGTCCTCCGGGTCGAGCCCGGTGGCCTCCCCCGCGCTCTGCAGCTCCGCGGCGGCGAGGATGACCGCGCCGAGCATGCTGTTGGCCACCAGCTTGAGGCGAGCGCCGTTGCCGGCCGCCCCGACGTGGCGGACATCACCGAGGTGCGCCAGGGTCGGGCGGGCCATCTCCACGGCGGCGACCGGTCCACCCACCAGCACCGCGGCCTCACCGCGGAGCACCGCCGTCGGCGGTCCCATGATGGGCGCGTCGAGGAGCGCCGACCCGTGCGCTGCGAGGGCGGGCTCGAGCTCACGGACCACGTCGGGGCCCGCGGTGCTCATCTCCACGAAGACCTGGCCGTGGGCGCCGGCGACCGCCCCGTTCGGGCCACCGAAGGCGCTCCTCACCGCCTCGGGACCGGTCAGGCTGCTGATCACCAGGTCAGCGCCGCCGACCGCCTCCGCAGGGGAACCCGCGGCCGATCCGACCCCGAGGCGCCCGGCCAGCTCCGCCGCCCGGGACGGGGTCCGGTTCCAGAGAGAGATCTCCGCGCCGGCCTGGGCCAGCCGCTGTGCGATGGCGGATCCCATCCGCCCGGTTCCCAGGATCGCTACACGACCATCCATGGCCAGGCCCTCCATTGCCGCGCGATTGTCCCCCGGTCCGCCGGAGAGACACAAACGGGAGCGTCTGCCTTCCTCCCCGGCCGATCGGCATTTCGTGACGAATATTTCGTCACGAATATAGCCTCGGAAGAGGCCTGACGGCAGGCGGCGGCCGTCCGGTTCGGTGGCTGCGTGCGCGGTGACTGCGACCTGGTTGTGCGCGCACCCGGGTGTGCCTACCCTCTGCGAGGTGAGGACACGGCGCGCGTGAGCCACCTCCGCGTCCTCTGGAGAAGGGCGAGAAACCTGGCAGTGCGGTCGACCGCCGCAAGCGGATGCGCGGGCGGCATCGCGCTGGTGCTGATCACCATCGGCGTCCTGGCGACGCTCACCCAGATGGTGTCGCCGAACTTCCTCCTCTGGACCGGCCACCCGGTTCCCGGCCTGAATCTTGGTGGCACCGTCAACTACAGGTACCGTGGGATCGAGTACACCTTCGAGGCGCACGATCGCGCGCAGAACCAGCCGCCGGAACGCGTGACCGTGTATCTGGATCCCAACGACCCCGGGCTGGGGGTCGAGGACAAGCTGTCCACGCGAATCGGCGACGCGGCCTTCGCGCTCACCCCCTTTGCGGCCGCCGCCATCAGCCTCGCGGTGGGATGGGACCGCCGGCGCAGGGCGCGGAACCGCGCCGCGGCCCAGCGCGACCGGGACGGCTACGGATTCGACCCGCGGGCTCTGCGCCGCCACCGCTAGCGATTGCCGTCGGTCCACCAGCAGCCACCGAGGACGGGCGTGCCCCCGTCGGGACGCTCCGTGGCGCCCGCCATCCGTGCACCCCGAGCTTGGGCGGAGTGCCCGGCGATCCGCCAGTATCAACCCCCCACCGGCCGCTCGTGCTGGACACGGGTTGAGCCCGTCCTGCGCGGACTCATGACGCGGCGTGCTCTATGCTGCTGAGAGAGTGCGTGCTGGGCGGTTCCCGGCGGTGCGAGCGAGGGGGAGGGGGGCGCGATGCCGAAGCCAGTCACCGTTGCCGTTGTGGCGGCAATCCTGGCGCTGAGCGCCGCGGCCTGCGGTGGCTCCAGCTCGCCGGGGTCGACGGCCACCCCCTCGCCATCGGCCACCGCCTCCCCCACCCCGACCGCGACGGTGACGTCCATCGCCACCCCGACGCCCACCGCAACGCCGATGCCGACCGCCGCCGCGATCTCCCTCACCTGCCCCACGTCGACCACGGTGACCGATGACTTCCAGACCCCGTTGACCGCCCTTCCCCCGGGCGGGGCAGGGGACGCGTTGTTCGTGAACGGAGAGCCCCCTCCCGGCGGCGCCACAGTCAGCCAGTGCACCTACAGCGACGCCGCGATCACCGCGTCCGTCATCGTCCTCCTCGCCACCGGCTACCCTCCCGCCGACTTCAGCACGGCTGAGCAGGACATCACCCACAACACCGTGGGCGGCACCGTGACCGGTACCCAGACCTTCGACCCGGTGAGTGGTCTCGGAGACCAGGCGGTCTCCTATGACTTCACTCTCTCCACATCGTCCGGTACCAACTACGAGTTCGGGACGATCGCGATCCAGGGCACCAACCTGGTGAGCGTGCTGGGCTACGGGACCACCTTCACGCCCGACCAGCAGATGTTCAACACCCTCATCGAGTCACTGCTGAGCTGACACCCAGCGCGACTGTCCGACCCTGCCGCGCCGTGGGCTTGCTGACCGCGGATCTCTTCGCGCGGTCCGGGACGTCGCGGTGCTGCGAGGCATGGTCCGCCAACCGGCGATGCTGTTGACGGCCTCGACCAGCGGCCGGGTGACCGCCCCGCTCGCCCGCCGAGTCCGCACCGTCACGATCGCGCGGCCGGCCGGCGTCGAACTTCACCGCGGGGCCCGGCGCCGGCCGGGTGGTCAGGCGCGTGCCGGCTGCCCGGTCGCACTCCCCACAGGGCGGGTGATCGCACCCTCGCTCGCCGACGCGACCATCGCGGCGTACTTGGCGAAGGCCCCGGTGGGATAGCGGGCCGGTGGGCGCACCCAGCCGGCCAGCCGAGCGGCGATCTCCGCGCCGGTGAGCTCGACGGAGAGCTCGCGGGAGGCGACGTCGATGCTCACCACATCGCCGTCGCGGAGCGCGGCCAGCGGTCCGCCCAGCGCGGCCTCGGGGACGACGTGGGCGACCATGAAGCCGTGGGTGGCGCCGGAGAAGCGGCCGTCGGTGATCAGGGCGACGGAGTTGTCCAGACCGGCGCCGGCGAGCGCACCGGTCACCGAGAGCATCTCCTGCATCCCCGGGCCGCCGACCGGCCCCTCGTACCGGATGATCACGACGTCGCCGGCCTGGACCTTCCCCTCCCGGACCCCGGCGAATGCCTGGTTCTCGGAGTCGAAGACCCGGGCGGGGCCGCGATGCGCCGTCCTGTCGTGGCCGGCCAGCTTGATGACGCAGCCCCCGGGGGCGAGGTTGCCGCGCAGGATCGCGATCCCCCCGTGGGATCGGACCGGGTCATCGGCGGGCCGGAACACCTCCTGCCCGGGGGTCTCGTGGGCGGCGGCGGCGATCTCCGCCAGGGTGCGCCCCTCGACGTTGCGGGCCTCCCCATGCAGGAGGCCGAGGCTGAGCAGGCGCTGCATCAGCACCGCCAGCCCTCCGGCACGGTGGATGTCGGTGGCGACGAACCGTCCACCGGGGCGGAGGTCGGCGAGGATCGGGGTCCGGGCGCAGATGGTCTGGAAGTCCTCGATGTCGAGCTCCACCTCGGCCTCGGCGGCGATGGCGAGGAGATGCAGCACCGCGTTGGTGGAGCCGCCCGTGGCGGAGAAGTACGCGATGGCGTTCTCCAGGGCCTCGCGGGTGACGATCGAGCGGGGCCGGACGTCCTCGCTCACCAACCTGACGGCCAGCCGCCCGGCGGCCTCGGCGGCTCCCGCCTTCTCCGCGTGGAGCGCGGGCACCCCGTTGGCCCCCGCCGGGCTGAGCCCGAGGAACTCGAGAGCACCGCTCATCGTGTTGGCGGTGTACTGGCCGCCGCAGGCGCCGGCCCCGGGGCACGCCGCCTCCTCCACCGCGCGCAGCTCGGCATCGTCGATCCGGCCGGCGTTGAAGGCGCCGATGGCCTCGAAGACGTCCTGCACGGTGAGGTCATCGCGCTCGCGGAGCCGCCCCGGTGCGATCGTGCCGCCGTAGAGGACGAGCCCGGGAAGGTCCATCCGGCAGAGGGCCATGGCGGCGGCCGGGATGGTCTTGTCGCAGCCGACGATGAGCACCAGCCCGTCGAAGCAGTGCCCGCGCGCCACCAGCTCGATGGAGTTGGCGATCACCTCGCGCGAGACCAGCGACGCCTTCATTCCCTCGGTGCCCATGGAGACGCCGTCGCTCACCGCGATGGTGTTGAACTCCATGGGGGTCCCGCCCGCCGCGCGGATTCCCGCCTTCACCCGTTCGGCGAGGACCCGATGGTTCCAGTTGCAGGGCATGGTCTCGATCCAGGCGTGGCCAACCCCGATGATCGGCCGCTCCAGGTCCTCGCGGCTGAAGCCGATGGCGTGGAGCATCGCCCGGGCGGCGGCGCGGTCGGGGCCGTGGAGCATCACGGCGCTCTTGCGGGGGTGGTCGGTCTGGGTCATGGGCCGGAAGGATACAGGGGGTCCGAGCCCCGGGTGCCGGGCCGCCCCGGTCAGCCGGTGACCACGAACCCGGCCGGGCCCGCGGTCGAGCCGGCCACCAGCCGGAGGTCCGGCAGCGACGCGATGCAGGCGGCGGTCCACGGATGCGGGTTCGCCGGGCCGGCGGTCTGGCGCCCGACGAACACCGCCCGCATCCCCTCGAGGGCGGCCTCGGCCCCGCCCGGGTCGGAGCAGGCCCGGCCGAGGGCGACCAGCCTCCAGTCGTCCGGATACGACGCGGCATAGCTCTTCGGCTCGGCCTCGGCGTCGTGGGTGAGCGCGGTGATCCACTGGCCGGCGTCGATGTCCCCGTCGTTGAGGATCACCGATCCGGAGGGGATCTCGGTCGCGAGCCGCTGGATCACCGCGACGTCCTCCGCTGAGACCTGCACCTGGGAGGAGGCGTTCGACGACACCGCCGCGGCGGTGCCGATGGCGCCGGCGAGCAGTCCGCCGGCCCCGATGACCCCGACCACCGCCATCGACCAGGCCGCCGAGCGCCGGGGTGGTGCCGCCCCGGCACGGCCGGCGAGCTTCGACGCCAGCCCGGCCACGCCGACCGCCCCGATCGCCGCGATCGCGGGGACCGCGAAGAACTCCATCCCGGAGAGCCGATCGACGCTGCCCCACGGGTAGATCCGTGACCAGAGCGGATGGAGGAGCTGCGGGCCGGCCACATCGAGGACACAGAGGACGGGGAGCAGCGCCGACACCAGCAGCCACCGCCCGCGCCGCTCGGCCACGGCGACCAGCCATCCGGCGCAGACCAGGACCGCGGTCAGGATCGGGAGGGCCCAGCCGGCGAACGCCTGGAGGGCGGCGGCATCCTGGAAACGCAGGCCCGCCAGGTAGCCGGCGGCCTCGTCGACCGCCGCACCGGACGGACGGCCGGCCGGGATGGCGGGGGCCCGGGCGAGCAGGTAGCCGGCCAGCGCCCCGAGAACGACCGCGGCCAGGACCGCCGCGGCACCCTCGAGGGCGGCTCGCCGGCGCCGCAGCAGGAGCGCGGCCCAGAGGGGCAGGCCGATGACCACCGCGGTGGGGATCTCGGTGCCGTGGATCACCCAGATGGCGAGGATCAGGGCGCCCGCCGTCACCGCGCCGGTGCGCACCCGGATCCCCTCCAGGCAGCGGGCGACCGCCAGCACCAGCGGGACCACCAGCGTGGAGTCGACCAGGTACGGGTAGTCTCCGAAGGCCACCCAGCGCGCTGGGAAGATAAGGCCGAGGCAGAGCAGGGCGGCGAGGGCCGCGACCCTCCGATCCGCGACCGCCCGGTACGCCAGCAGCGCAACGCTGAGGGGAAGCAGCAGCAGGCTGATCAGGGCCAGGGGCAGCATCACGTTCGCCGGACCCCCGGCGCCGATCTCGGACGCCAGCGCGGCGGTCGCCTCGAAGGCGGTCTGGGTCCGATCGAACCCCGAACCGCTCGCCGGGATCGGGATCACCGGAAGGACGTCGCGATCGTCGACGATGCTCGCTGCGATCGCCCCGTGCACCGCGGGGTCGGTGGACGGGGGCAGGGCGCCGCCGCTCATCTCAGCCGCGCTGATGCCGAAGAGGACCACGCCCGCCACCAGCGCTGCCAGGGCGACCCTCCACCCCGGCCCGGGGTCGTCAGGTGCGCCGGCCGCGGCCCCCGGTGGCGTCCGACGCTGGCGCACCAGCGCCGCCGCGATCAGCACCGCCAGGACGGGGACGACCGTGAGCGGCATGAAGCCGGCGTGGAGCAGATGGAGGACGAGCCCGGTGACCCCGACCGCCGCCGCCGAGAACCCCGGTGCGGCGGCGAGTCGCTGCAGCCACGGGAGCCGCGGATCGATGAGGGTCGCGACCGCCAGCCCGGGCACGGTCCCGAGCAGCAGAACGATGGGGAGGGCGCGGAGAAGCTGGGCGAGCGGCACCGCGCTGATTCTCTGTTCGAGTCCGAGCGGTGGAGGGGCTCGGGGCTGAGATGTCACGGTTCGGTTACCTTCCTTCACCCCCCTCATCACCCAGCCGGCGTCCGGGCATGGAACCCTCGCGATCGAGATGAGTCTCAGGGCACCGACCCGCAGCGGCGGCCGGGGACGCGGCGGATCGGTTTCCGGGGCCGCCCTGAGCTGCCTGTCCCTGGCGGCACTCGGCGTCGGTCTGATGCAGGCGATCGGCTACCTGACCGACACCGCGCTCCTCCTCGTGATCCTCTCGCTGGTGCTGGCGGTGCTGGCGCTGCGCTCCGGGCTGAGGATGCCCGGCCGCGGCTGGTGGGTCGCGACCACCGTGATCGCCGGCCTCACCAACCTGCTCTATCCGCAGCTGGGAGGGCCATTCGCGTATCACGTCGGCGGCCAGATCGCGCTCACCCTGGCGCTGACCGCGATGGCCGGAGCCGCGTGCGCGCTCCGCTCCGGGCGTGCCGCCACGGTGCTGGTGGCAGGCGCGGGGCTCTGCCTGCTCGCGCTGATGGCGGTCACATCGACCTGGGGGCTGGTCCGCATCGATGTCTTCACCGCCGTGACCGGAGCCACCAGGGCGCTCCTCCACGGGGCCAATCCCTACAGCCCGGTCTTCAACATGCGGCTCCCGCAGTACCCCTGGTGGGTGCATGCGCACTTCGTCTACGGCCCGATCGTCCCCTTCCTCTCGGCGCTCGGGTGGCTGGTCGGTGACGTGCGGGTGAGCTGCGCGGCCGCGCTGGCGGTCACCTTCCTCGGCCTCTGGCTGCTCGCCTGCCAGGGTGGACACCGCCTCGATGCGCACCGCATCGTCGCCCTCGCCATCGCCTCGCCGCTCAACGTCGGGATGGTCACCCGCGGCTGGGTCGAGATCTACATCGTCGCCGGCGTGGTCCTCTGGCTGGCCCTGCGCGGCTCCCGCCGGCGGCTCGCAACCGTCTCCCTCGGCGTCGCGATGCTGGTCAGCCCGCTCACCCTCCTGATGGTGCTGCCCGGCTTCATCTGGTCGCGGCGGGCGCGCCGCGAGGTGGCGGCGGCCGTCATCGGCGCCGTCGTCTTCGCCATCCCCTTCGCCCTGATCACCGGGGTCGGCGCCTTCCTCTCCGACATCGTCGGCTTCCAGCTCTCCATGCCGATGTGGCCCACCGCCCTGACCGTGACCGCCTTCGCCTGGCAGTCCTGGCACCTGGCGCTCTCCTCGCTGGTCACCGGAGCGGTGGTGCTGATCGCGGTCGCGGTGATCGCCTGGCGGGGACGTCCGGCGCAGCTCGGGGAGGTCGCCGTCCAGACCGCGGTGCTGCTCCTGGCCACCTTCCTCTTCGCCAAGTGGGCGTTCTTCAACGAGTACTTCATGGTGTCGGCGCTGCTGCTCGCCGGGCTCGCCGGCGCCGAGGTCGCGCTCCCGGTCGCCGACGTCGCGCTGCCCGATCCCCGCAACCTGCGCCGCCTGGCGCCGCGAGCCACTCCGCGGGTGAGCGCCGGACCGGTCGTGGACGCCACCTCCGCCCCCTTCGGCTGAGCATCGGACGTGGAACCGGTCGCCGGCGTCGCCTCCACCCCCCTCGGCTGAGCACCGGACGTGGAACCGGTCGCCGGCGTCGCCTCCACCCCCTCGGCGGAGCACCGGGACCGGTCGGGCGGCCCGCGGGCGCTCCGGACCCGGCTCACGATCGTCACCCGATTTCGGTTGACGCCGCAACCGGCCGCAGGGTATGCTCCGGGGCCACGATGACCTACGTTCCGGTTCTGGTACTGCTGCTGGGCCTGCTCCTGATTAGGAGCGGGGCTTCCAGGCTTCAGGCCGGGACGGTGCGCACGTAGGCCACCAGAACAGACCGGAACAAGCCAAGGGGCCCCCTCCCACGAGGGGGCCCCTTCTTTTGTGTCCGGGTCGGATCAGGAGGCAGAGGCATGAGCAGCAACGGACAGGGACCGAGCCCGCGGCCAGGGGTCGGCGAGCCACGCCGCCCGGGCCGGGGCCATGGGGCGCGCCGGCGCGACGCCGGCTCGCCGTGGGGCCTGCTCGCGGCCGCCTCTCATCGCGATCGGGGCGCGATCCCGGTGGCCCCGGGACGGCGGGAGAGGGGGTCCTCCTGGACCGTCCGCCGGGCCACCGCCGCCCGGCAGGCGAGGTTCAGCCACGACCTTCCCGGTGCCGACTTCGTCCTCCAGGCCATGCAGCGGGCCTTCCAGTGACCGCCACCCCGACGTTGACCACCGCGGCCCCCGCGCCACCGGTCGCGAGCCCCGACGGCTCGACCCCCCGCCGCCTCACCGGTGCCGAGATCTGTCTCGAGTTCCTGATCCGCGAGGGTGTCGACACCATCTTCGGCTACCCCGGCGGGGCCAACCTCTGGATATACCGCCGGCTCCCCCAGTACCCGCAGCTCCACCACATCCTGGTCCGCCACGAGCAGGGGGCCGCCCACGCCGCCGACGGCTACGCGCGCAGCCGGCGCGGCGCGGTGGGGGTGTGCTTCGCGACCAGCGGACCGGGAGCGCTCAACCTGGTCACCGGGCTCGGCACGGCCTACGCGGATTCCGTCCCGGTGATCGCCATCACCGGTCAGGTTGCCGTCGCCGCGATCGGCACCGACAGCTTCCAGGAGTTCGGACGTGATCGGCTCCACGATGTCGGTCGTGAAGCACTCGTACCTGGTCACCCGGGTCGAGGACATCGCCCCCACCATCAAGGAGGCCTTCCACGTCGCCCGCTCCGGCCGTCCCGGCCCGGTGGTCATCGACTTCCCCAAGGACCTCCAGGCCGCGGTCACCGAGTTCAACTACCCCGAGGAGCCGGTGCGGCTCCGCTCCTTCCCGGCACCGCCGGCGCCCGATCCCGCCAAGCTCGCCCGGATCGCCGAGCTCATCAGGCAGGCCAAGCGGCCGGTGATGCTGATCGGGCGCGGGGTGCTGATCTCCGGGGCTGAGGAGGAGGTGCTCGAGCTGGCCCACCGGGCCCACATCCCGGTCGGCTGGACCCTGCTCGGCACCGGGGCCTTCCCGCTCCAGGACCCGATGGCCCTCCAGATGGTCGGCTTCATGGGCGCCGGCTACACCAACAAGGCGGTCTGCGAGGCGGACGTGCTGATGATGGTGGGGATGCGCTGCGACGACCGGGTCACCACCCGGCTCGACTCCTTCGCCCCCCACGTCGAGCACCTCATCCACATCGACATCGACCCCGCCGAGATCGGCAAGAGCGTGGTGCCCCACGTCTCGGTGGTCGCCGACGCCAAGACCGCGCTGGGCCAGCTGCTCCCCCTGGTGGAGCCCAAGCGCGAGCACGAGTGGCTGACCCAGATCGATCAGTGGAAGGAGGAGCACCCGGTCCACTACGTCAAGCGCGAGGGCTTCCTGCAGCCACAGGAGGTGCTGGAGGAGATGTACGCGCGCTGCCACGACGAGGCGATCGTGATCGCCGACGTCGGCAACAACCAGATCTGGTCGGCGCTCTGGTTCAACTACGCCAAGCCGGGGCGCTTCCTCAACTCCGGGGGCATGGGCACCATGGGCTACGCGTTCCCGGCCTCCATGGGGGTGAAGCTCAGCAACCCCGACCGCACCGTCTTCTGCGTCACCGGCGACGGCGGCTTCCTGATGAACATGCAGGAGATGGCGACCATGGTCGAGAACCAGATCGACATCAAGGTGATCATCCTCAACAACAACTCGCTGGGCATGGTCCGCCAGTTCCAGGACGACTTCTATGATGGTGTGCAGAGCGCGGTCCAGCTCAGCTGCACCCCCGATTACGTGAAGCTCGGCGAGGCCTTCGGGATGAAGGCGCTCCGCACCGACCGCGCCGAGGATGTGGGGCGGATGCTCGACGAGGCCCTCGCCCACCGCGGACCGGTGCTGCTCGCGTTCGACATCGACCCGCGGGCCAACGTCTACCCCATCGTCCCCCTCGGCAAGGGGATGCTCGACTTCGTGGAGGCCAGCTGATGAACCCGAGCCGTCTGCTCTCGGTCCTGGTCGAGAACCGGCCCGGCGTGCTCAACCGGGTGGCCTCGATGGTCCGCCGCCGCGGATTCAACATCGACTCCCTCTCGGTCGGCCCCACCGAGGACGACTCGGTCTCCCGGATGACCATCGCCGTCCACGTCGGCCGGCAGCAGGCGGAGCAGGCCACCAAGCAGCTCTCCAAGCTGATCGATGTGATCACCATCGAGGACATCACCGAGCTGCGCAACGTCTCCCACGAGCTGCTTCTGATCCGGATGAACGCGCCGCTCGGGCAGCGGACCGAGCTGCTCCAGGTGGTCAACGTCTTCCTGGGGAGGATCGTCGACATCGCCTCGAGCTCGATGGTCATCGAGGTGACCGGGACGACCGAGAAGATCGATAACTTCGTGGAGCTGATGCGCCCCTTCGGGATCAAGGAGGTGGCCCGCAGCGGGGCGGTGGCCCTGGTCCGCGGCGATCAGGTCGGAATCAGCCTCCCCGACCTCGACGAGGAGTTGGCGGGCGGCAGCCGCCCCGCCCTGGCGCTCGCCGCCGGCGGCACCGACACGACAGGGGACATCTGATGCAAGGCAGAATCCACCCCGTGATCGCGTCCACGGGCCCTGGTCAGGGCCCGGCGGGCGCACCCCCGGCACACCGAAGGGAGACCGCGCGATGACCGCCCGGATGTACTACGACGCCGACGCCGACCCCGCAGCCCTGCAGGGTCAGCGGATCGCGATCCTCGGCTACGGCTCGCAGGGTCACGCCCACGCCCTCAACCTGCGGGACTCCGGCTTCGACGTCCGGGTCGGGCTGCCGGAGACGAGCAGGAGCCGGGAGGCGGCCACCGCCGAGGGACTGCGGGTGGTCAACCCCGCGGAGGCCTGCGCGGACGCCGACGTGGTCATGGTGCTGATCCCGGACACCAAGCAGCGCGAGCTCTACGACACCGCCATCGCCCCCAGCCTCAAGCCGGGGGACATGCTGATGTTCGCCCACGGCTTCAACATCCGCTACGAGCTGATCCACCCGCCCGCCGGCGTCGACGTCAGCATGGTCGCCCCCAAGGGGCCCGGTCACCTGGTCCGGCGGACCTACGCGGACGGCCAGGGGGTCCCCTGCCTCTTCGCCGTCCACCAGGACGCGACCGGCCGGGCCCGGGCCCGCACCCTGGCCTACGCCCGGGGCATCGGCGGCACCCGGGCGGGCGTGCTGGAGACCACCTTCGCCGAGGAGACCGAGACCGACCTCTTCGGGGAGCAGGCGGTGCTCTGCGGCGGGGTCTCCGCGCTGGTCAAGGCGGGCTTCGAGACCCTGGTGGAGGCCGGCTACCAGCCCGAGCTCGCCTACTTCGAGGTCATGCACGAGCTGAAGCTGATCGTCGACCTGATGTACCAGGGCGGGCTCTCCTACATGCGCTACTCGGTGAGCGACACCGCCGAGTACGGTGACTACGTGAGCGGCCCCAAGGTCGTCAACGAGAGCAGCCGTCAGGCCATGCGTGCTCTGCTCAAGGACATCCAGAACGGCAGCTTCGCCAAGCGCTGGATCGAGGAGAACGAACTGGGGCTGCCCAACTTCACGGAGTACCGGGACGAGGATCGTCATCACCCGGTCGAGAAGGTCGGCGCCGAGCTGCGCTCGAAGATGAGCTGGCTGGGCGCCAAGACCGCGCCGGGAATGGAGGAGGTGCTCGCATCCGGGGATGACGGCACCGCACCGAGGACAGAGGTATGAGCGCCAGCGATTCAGTCAGTCTCGGCAACCCCCTCTTCGCTCGGCAGGCCCCGGAGCACCCGGCGCCGCTGCTCATCCTCGACACCACCCTCCGCGACGGCGAGCAGTCGCCCGGCGTCACCCTCACCGCGGAGGACAAGCTGGCCATCGCCCGCCAGCTCGCCCGGCTCCGGGTCGACATCATCGAGGCCGGATTCCCGTACAGCTCCCCGGGCGACTTCGCCGCCGTCAAGGCGATCGCCGAGCAGGTCGACGGTCCGATCATCGCCGGCCTGGCCCGCTGCTTCGAGGACGACGTCCGGGCCTGCGCGACCGCGCTCGCACCGGCCACGCACGCCCGGATCCACGTCTTCATCGGCACCTCGCCGATCCATCGCGAGGGCCAGCTCCGGATGACCCAGAAGGAGGTCTACGAGCGCTCGGTGGCGATGGTCCGGCTGGCCAGGACCTTCCAGGAGGACGTCGAGTACTCCCCGATGGACGCCACCCGCACCGAGCCCGAGTACCTGGCCGACGTGGTCAACGGCTGCATCGAGGCGGGCGCGACCACCATCAACCTGCCGGACACGGTGGGCTACGCTACCCCCGACGAGTGGCGCCAGCTGATCGGGTGGCTGTACGAGCGGGTCCCGTCGCTGAGGGACGTGAGCCTCTCCGTCCACTGTCACAACGACCTCGGCCTGGCCACCGCCAACTCGCTGGTCAGCGTCCTGGCCGGGGCTCGCCAGGTCGAGACCTGCGTCAACGGCATCGGGGAGCGGGCCGGCAACGCGAGCCTGGAGGAGGTGGCGATGGCGCTCCGCCTCCACCCCGAGGTCTACGGGGTCGCCACCGGCCTCGACCACTCCCAGCTGTACCGCACCTCGCGGATGGTCTCCCAGCTCACCGGGATGCAGGTCCAGCCCAACAAGGCGGTGGTGGGGGCCAACGCCTTCGCCCACCACTCGGGCATCCACCAGGACGGCATGCTCAAGGACCGCCGCACCTTCGAGATCATCGAGCCGGGCGAGGTGGGGGCCGGCTCCACCCTGGTGCTGGGCAAGCTGAGCGGGCGCCACGCCCTGCGCGAGCGGCTGGCCCAGCTCGGCTACCACCTGGAGGGCGAGGACCTCAACCGGGCCTTCGCCCGCTTCAAGGAGCTGGCCGACCGCAAGCGTGAGGTCACCGACCGCGACCTCGAGGCGATCGTCGCCGACGAGCGCCACGTGGTGGCGGAGGCCTTCCACCTGGAGCACCTCCAGGTGAGCTGCGGCACCAACCTGCGGCCGACGGCGACGGTCCGCATGCTCCTGCCCGGCGGCGAGACCCGGGAGAGCGTGTCGCTGGGCGATGGGCCGATCGACGCCACCTACCGGGCCATCGACGAGCTGGCCCGGGTGGACGGTGAGCTGGATGAATTCGCGGTCCAGGCGATCACCGCGGGGATGGACGCCGTCGGCGAGGTGACCGTGCGTCTCCGCCACGAGGGCAACCTCAGCACCGGGCGGGGCGCCGACACCGACATCGTGGTGGCCGCCGCCAAGGCCTACATCCAGGCGCTCAACCGCGTGGTCGCAGCCCGGGGCGCGGCGCCCCGCCTCAACCCGGAGCGGATGGGGGCCGAGCAGGTGGCCAAGGAGGTGCACCGGTGAGGCAGAGGCTCGGGGTGGCGGTCTCCCGGCTGAGGCACCGCTGCGGCGCGACCGCGGCCCCGGTGCGGCCGCTCCGGGGAGACCGCTCGCGATGAGCGCACGCACGCTCTTCGACAAGATCTGGGACTCCCATCTGGTCGTGGAGGAGGCGGGCGCGCCCGCGCTCCTCTACGTCGACCTCCACCTGGTCCACGAGGTGACCTCGCCGCAGGCCTTCGAGGGTCTCCGCGCCGAGGGCCGGCAGGTTCGCCGGCCCGCGCAGGTGGTCGCCACCATGGACCACAACGTGCCCACCACCGCCGACGTCCTGGGGGGCGCGGACGAGATCAGCCGGGCTCAGATGGAGACGCTCCGGCGCAACTGCGAGGAGAGCGGCATCACCTGCTTCGGGGTCGGCCACCGCTGGCAGGGGATCGTCCACGTCATCGGGCCGGAGCTGGGGCTGACCCTCCCCGGCACCGTCATCGTCTGCGGCAACTCCCACACCGCCACCCATGGCGCCTTCGGAGCCTTCGCCCTGGGGATCGGCACCTCGGAGGTCGAGCACGTCCTGGCCACCCAGTGCCTGCGCCAGTTCCGGCCGCGGACCATGGAGGTGAGGATCGACGGCGCCCTGCCGCCGGGGGTCACCGCCAAGGACGTGGCCCTGGGCGTGCTCCGCACCATCGGCACCGCCGGCGCCGCCGGGCACGTCGTCGAGTATGCCGGGCAGGCGGTCCGCGACTTCTCGATGGAGCAGCGGATGACCCTCTGCAACCTCACCATCGAGGGTGGGGGCCGGGCCGGGATGATCGCCCCCGACGCCACCACCGTCGCCTACGTGGAGGGACGGACGTACGCGCCGCGGGGCGCCGCCTGGGACGCCGCGGTGGCGGCCTGGAGCGAGCTGCGCAGCGACCCCGGCGCCGGGTTCGATCGCACCGTGGTCATCGACGCGGCTTCCCTGGAGCCGACGGTCACCTGGGGGACGACCCCCGCCCAGTCGGTGCCGATCAGCGGACGGGTCCCCGACCCCGAGGCCTTCGCGGACCCGGCGGCGCGCGAGTCCGGCCGGCGGGCGCTCGCCTACATGGACCTGGTCCCGGGCACCGCGATCGAGGACATCCCGGTCGACGCGGTCTTCATCGGCTCCTGCACCAACGGGCGGATCGAGGACCTCCGGGTCGCCGCCTCGGTGCTCGAGGGCCGGCGGGTCCGCGACGGGCTGCGCGTCCTGGTGGTCCCGGGATCGGCGCAGGTCAAGGCCCAGGCCGAGGCCGAGGGATTGGACCGGATCTTCCGCGAGGCGGGTGCGGAGTGGCGCAACAGCGGCTGCTCCATGTGCCTCGGGATGAACCCCGACATCCTCCGTCCCGGGGAGCGCTGCGCCAGCACCAGCAACCGCAACTTCGAGGGCCGGCAGGGCCGGGGCGGGCGCACCCACCTGGTCTCCCCGGCCATGGCCGCGGCCGCGGCCGTCGCCGGCCACTTCGCCGACGTCCGCCGGCTGGGACGGTTTCAGGAGGAGCGGGCATGAGGCCCTTCCACTGCGAGCACGGGGTGGTCGTGCCGCTCGACCGCTCCGACGTCGACACCGACCAGATCATCCCCAAGCAGTTCCTCAAGCGCATCGAGCGGGCCGGCTACGGGGAGTTCCTCTTCAACGACTGGCGCTACGACGAGGCGGGGGCGGAGCGGCCGGAGTTCGTGCTCAACCGGCCCGAGTTCCGGACCGGCTCGCTGCTGGTGGCGGGACGCAACTTCGCCTGCGGCTCCTCGCGCGAGCACGCGGTCTGGGCGCTCTCCGACCAGGGCTTCCGGGCGGTGATCGCGCCCTCCTTCGCCGACATCTTCCGCAACAACGCGGTGAAGTGCGGCCTGCTCCCGGTGGTGCTGCCGGAGGCCGAGGTCCGCCAGATCCTCGACGTCGCCGCCGAGGAGCCCGGCGTGGTCGGGATTGTCGACCTGGAGGAGCAGACCGTCGCGGTCGGCGACCTGCGGTTCCGGTTCGAGATGGATCCATTCGAGCGCCGCTGCCTGCTCGACGGTCTGGACGACATCGGGCTGAGCCTGATCCACGAGCCCGCGATCACCGCCTTCGAGGCTCGGCGACCCGCCTGGATGCCCAGCCTCTCCGAGCCGGCGGGGGCCGCCTGATGGGAGCGCACCTCGTCTCACTGCCCGGCGACGGGGTCGGGCCCGAGGTCACCGCGGTGGCCCTGGAGGTGCTCACCGCGATCTGCGCCGAGGCCGGGGTCCAGCTCGAGGTCGAGGAGCGGCCGATCGGCGGGCGGGCCATCGACGCGACCGGGATGCCCCTGCCGGAGGCCACCCTCGACGCCTGCCGCCATGCCGACGCCGTCCTTCTCGGCGCCGTCGGCGGGCCGAGGTGGGACCACCTGCGCGGCGCCCAGCGCTGTGAGGCCGGGCTGCTCGGGCTGCGCCGGGGGATGGGCGTCTTCGCCAACCTCCGACCGGTGCGGGTCCACCCCCGGCTGCTCGACCGGACCGCCGTCCGGCCCGAGGTGGTGCGCGGAACCGACCTGGTGGTGGTCCGGGAGCTGACCGGCGGCGCCTACTTCGGCGAGCCGCGCGAGCGATCCGGCAGCGGGCCGGAGGAGACCGCCCGGGACAGCACCGTCTACACCGCCGCCGAGATCGAGCGGGTGGCCCGGGTCGCCTTCGCCCTCGCCCGGGGCCGGCGGCGCCAGCTGGTCTCGGTGGACAAGGCCAACGTGCTGATCACCAGCCAGCTCTGGCGGGACACGGTGACCCGGCTGGGGGCCGAGTTCCCGGAGGTGACCCTGGAGCACCAGCTGGTGGACTCCTTCGCGATGAGGCTGGTGCAGCGACCCGCGGGAGTCGACGTGGTGGTCACCGAGAACCTCTTCGGCGACATCCTGAGCGACGAGGCGGGCGTGCTCGCCGGATCGCTGGGGATGCTGCCCTCGGCGTCACTCGGCGCGTCGGGCGCCGGCCTCTACGAGCCGATCCACGGCAGCGCACCCGACATCGCCGGCCGGGGCGTGGCCAACCCCTACGGGGCGATCCTCTCCGCCGCCCTCCTGCTCCGCCACTCCCTGGGTCGCGACGACCTGGCGCTGGCCCTGGAGGCCGCGGTGGACGGCTGCATCGACGACGGTGCCCTCTCCCCCGACCTCGGTGGGTCGATGGGGACGGCGGCAATCGGCGCCGCGGTGCGCGACCGCGTGGTCCGCCGGCTCGCCGCGAGCACGGTGGGGGGGTGAGCCGGATGCCGGTGGATCATCGACGTGGAAGGGGACCGCGTCGCCTCGCCCTCCCCGAGGACGTGGCGTGAGCGCGGTGCAGATCTACGACACCACGCTGCGCGACGGTGCGCAGGGGGTGGGGATCAACTTCTCGGTGTCCGACAAGCTCCGCATCGCCGAGCTGCTCGACGAGCTCGGGGTCGCGGTCGTCGAGGGCGGCTGGCCGGGCTCCAATCCCACCGACACCGAGTTCTTCGCCGAGATGCGCGGCCATCGCCTGAACCGGGCGGTGCTGGCCGCCTTCGGGGCGACCCGCCGTGCCCACGTCCGCCCCGAGGACGATCTCCAGCTCCGTGCCCTCCTCGATTCCGGGGCCCCGATGGTGACCCTGGTGGGGAAGACCTGGGACCGCCAGGTCGCCGACGTGCTGCGCACCACCAACCCGGAGAACCTGCGGATGATCTCCGACTCGGTGCGCTGGCTCACCGAGCAGGGACGCCGGGTGGTGTTCGACGCCGAGCACTTCTTCGACGGCCACCAGAGCGACCCGGGCTATGCGCTCCACTGCCTGGAGGTCGCCCTCGAGGCCGGCGCCGAGGCGGTCGCCCTCTGCGACACCCGCGGCGGGATGCTGCCCGACCACATCCAGGGGGTGGTGGGCGACGTGGTCGCCCGCTTCGGCCCGGTGGCGGGCATCCACTGTCACGACGACTCGGGCTGCGCGGTCGCCAACACCCTGGCCGCGGTCCGGGCCGGCGCCACCCAGGTGCAGGGCTGCGTCAACGGCTACGGCGAGCGCACCGGCAACGCCAACCTCTGCACCCTCATCCCCGACCTCCAGCTCAAGATGGGCATGCCGGTGGTGGCGGAGGAGCAGCTCCGCCGGCTGACCCTCATCGCCCGCGACGTCGCCGAGATCTCCAACGTGGCTCCGCCGCACTCGGCGCCGTTCATCGGCAGCTCCGCGTTCACCCACAAGGGCGGGCAGCACGTCGACGCCATGGCCAAGGCGATCTACACCTACCAGCACATCGACCCCGAGCTGGTGGGCAACCATCGCCAGACCGTGGTCAGCGAGCTCTCCGGGCGGGCGACCGTGCTCACCAAGGCGGCCGACTTCGGCGTCGACCTCGGTGACGACCAGGCCCTGGTCCGGCGGGTCGCCGAGCAGGTCAAGCAGCTCGAGCACCGCGGCTATTCGTTCGAGGGTGCGGAGGCGTCCTTCGAGCTGCTGGTCCACCGGGCCCGAGGCCATCAGCCCCCCTTCACCGTCATCGACCTCATCACCCTGGTCGAGCAGCGCGAGGGGCGGGCGATGACCTGCGAGGCCACCGTCAAGGTGCAGATCGACGGCACCGCCGTGCACACGGCGGCGGAGGGCAACGGCCCGGTCAACGCCCTCGACGCCGCGCTCCGCAAGGCGCTGGCGCCGGCCTTCCCGGAGATCGCCGCCACCCAGCTCTTCGACTACAAGGTGCGCGTCCTCGACGGCCAGGACGGCACCGCCGCCGGGGTGCGGGTGCTGGTCGAGAGCGGCGATCACCGCCGGCGCTGGAGCACGGTGGGCTGCAGCACCAACGTCATCGAGGCGTCCTGGATCGCCCTGGCGGACGCCTTCGAGTTCGCGATCGTGGAATGCCGGCGGCATGCGGAGTGGCCCCCGGCGGAGCTGGCGGTGCCCGCCGCGGCCGTGATCGACGGCGCCCCGAGCGAGGGAGGTGGCCACCCCGCCCTCTGACAGCGGTTATGGACGCGACTGTCCGTAACCGTCGCGGAGACGGCGCCGAGGACGGGGCGGCTCGCTCTCTCCTCCGGCTACAACCCCCGGCCAAGGAGCCCGCCCATCATCCCGCCACCCAGGGCGCCGCCCGCCATGCCCCCGGCCGCGACCTCGGTGTGGAGGTACTCGCCGACCGCGTGGGCCAGGATCGGCAGCGGCATCGACTGCAGCCAGACCTTGCCCGGGCCCTGGAGCTGGGCGAGGAAGAAGCCGTCCCCGCCGAAGAGCTTGTTCTTGATGCCGGGCACAGTGGTGATGCCGAACTGCACAGTGTCCTGGAAGAGGCCGACGTGGCCGGGGTGGACGCGCATCACCTCGCCGGGGGCCAGCTCGAAGGTGATGATCTCGCCGGAGAGCTCGATCCAGGCGCGGCCCTGCCCATTGATGCGCTGGAGGATGAAGCCGTCTCCTCCGAAGATGCCGGCACCCAGGCTCTGCTGGAAGCCGATGCCGAGGTTCACGCCCTGGGTCCCGCAGAGGAAGCCGTGGCGGTGGGCCATGAAGCTCATCCCCGGCTGCGGGGCCACGTCGACCGGGAAGATGGTCCCGGGCAGCTTGGCCGCGAAGGCCACCATCCCGGGCTGTCCGGCGGCGGTGTACTCGGTCATGAAGATGGAGCCGCCGGCGATGGCGCGCTTGAAGACACCGCCGATGCCTCCGCCACCGCCTGCCTGGGTGGAGGTCCGCATCTCGACCGACGCCGTCATCCAGGAGAGCTCGCCGGACTCGGAGAAGACGACCTCTCCGGGATTGAGCGCCACCTCGAGGACCGGCATGGTGGTGCCGACGATCTGAGCATCCATCGCGTGTGTCTCCTCTACCTGCTGAGAGAGGTTGATTCTAGGTGCCGGAGTTGGCTCGAAACCCGGAAGCGGCCGCGATTCCTCACCCCCGGGGTCGTGAGCGCCGGGGACGGTCAGCGCCGGCCGGCTCGACCGCAAGCTCGGAGATGTCCGAGGCGCGGCGGCGGGGCCGTGCCCAGGCCTGACCGGTCCGTCCGGCTAGGTCGCCGGTGGGGCGGGGAGCCTCTCGATCCGGGTGACCACCCAGCCGCGATGGGCGACCATCCAGCCCTCGTCGCCGAACTTGAGCGTGTGGTCGCGATCGGTCTGAGAGCTATCCATGGAGGGGTCGCGCTCGAAGCGCCAGCGCTCGGACCACCGCCGCACGGTGGCGTCGCCGGCGACCACCGCACCGGTGGCGTCGTCCCGCTCCATCTCCTCGCCGGCCACGTCGAGACGGACGTCGAGAACCTCCCTGCCGCCGGCGATCGCCGCGGCGACGATGGTGGCCTCGTCCACCTCCAGCCCGGGGAGCAGGTGGTGGCGATGGGCGGCGACGTCGCCGCTCAACTCCCGGCCGACCTCCGCCTCCATGGCCGGGCTCAGCAGCGCGTCCGCCTCCTCCTTCCGCTCCGTGCTGCGCGCCTCGCGCACCTTGTTGAAGGTCTCACGGGCGATCGAGCGGAAGGCGAAGTCGTCGAACTGCGGGTCGACGGCGCGGATCGGCGCGAGGTCGACCCCGGCGGCCTCGGCGGGGGACTGCTCGTGGAACTCGGTGCCGAGATCGGCCACCATCTTCTCGTCCAGCCGATCCTCCTCCCCCAGCTCCTCGGCTGCCTCCTCCAGCTTGCTGACCATCCGGCCGCGGAAGGGCACGAGGTGCTCGGCGCCGCGCGCCAAGCCGCTCTCGCTGAGCTCTGTCAGACGATCGGTCCTGTTTCCCTGATCCTCGACGGGGTCGGGCATCTGCGTCTCCTGAAAAGCCGGGAAAGCCAGCGTGAGCATAGGGGGGCCACCGCGGTCACCGGGAGCTGTCAGCGATCTGCGACAGACCCGATGCCCCGGGCGGGGCGGGCCGGCGCGCCGTGCCGAGCTCCTCCTCCCAGGGCCCGGCGATCCCGTCGCCGTGATCGGCTACCCTGGCCGCCGTGCCGAGGGCCAGGGACGGTGCGGCGGGCGGTCGCGAGCCGAGACGGGGCGAACGGGACCGCCTCGGACCGCGGCTCGTCGAGGGCGGGGGCTGGCCGGTGCTCGGGATCACCGATCTGGAACGCTCCCTCGACCTCTACTGCGGGGTGCTGAGACTGACGGTCGCCGGCCGTCAACCCGGCGGCCCGGGCCGGCGGTCGCGCACCCTGCTGGCGGCCGGAGGCCGCAGCCTGGTGCTGGAGCTGGTCACCAACCCCGAGCCGGGTGGCTGGGTCAATGACGATCTCCAGTGCGGCATCCGCCACGTCGCCTTCAAGGTCGACGGCGTCGACCGCTGGGCGGGGCGCGTCCGCGCTGCGGGGATGCCCTTCACCATGGAGCCGCGCGATGCCTTCGGGGAGGTGCGGATCGCCTTCTTCCTCGACCCGGACGGGGCCCACCTGGAGCTGGTGCAGGGCAACGTGCGCTACACGGACCCGGGGTCGCCGGAGCTGGTCGCGGCGGAGCGGGCGGCGGCCGCCCCGAGCCTCCCCCGCCTCGACCACGTCGCGGTCACGGTGGCGGACCCGGCCCGGACCATCGACTTCTACCGGCGCGGGGCCGGCGCCGAGGTGATCGGCGAGCTGCGCGGCGGCGACGACCCGCGAGGCTTCCGGATCACCTACCTGGCCCTCCCCCGGGGGCCGGGGATCCTCGAGGTCTTCAGCTTCGACGTCCCCCTCCGGCCCAACCCGTGGCAGGCCGGCCGGAGCGCACCGGGGCTCGACCGCATCGGGCTCTGCTCCGCGGACCCGGCCACCGCGGCCGCCACCCTGATCGCCGCCGGCGGCTCGGCGACGGAGCCGCGGGCCGGGGGCGGGACGGTGGTCCTCGACCCCGATGGCACCCCCCTCGAGCTGGCACCCGGACCGGAGTGGTCGACGCTCGCGACGGCCGGGGCGCGGAGCGGGCGGGGCGGAGAGCCCCGCGGGTCGCCTACCCTGTGACCAGCATGCGGATCGCGATCGTGGGCGGCAGCGGGTTCGTCGGCGCCCAGCTCACGGCCCACCTCGCTGAGCAGGGTCACGAGCTGGTCCTGGTCTCGCGCGGGAGCCGGTCGCGCACCGGCCCGGCGGGGGCGGGCGCGCAGTCCGTCCGCGCCGACGTGGTCACCGGCACCGGCCTGGCCGAGGCCTTCGCGGGCTGCCAGGCCGTCGTCAACCTGGTCGCGGTCATCGTCGAGAGGGGCCGGCAGAGCTTCGACGCGGTCAACCGTCAGGGCACCGCCAACGTCGCCCGGGCCGCGGCGGAGGCGGGGGTCGCCCACCTGGTCCAGCTCAGCGCGCTCGGCGCCGGCCCCGATCCCCGCTTCGCTTACCTGGCCAGCAAGTGGGCCGGGGAGCAGGCGATCGCGATCAGCGGTGTCCCCCACACCATCATCCGTTCCAGCCTCGTCTTCGGCCCCGGCGACGGCTTCTTCGTCAAGCTTGCCCGGCTGGTCCGGCGCACCCCGCCGCTCTTTCCGCTGCCGATCGCCGGCGACGGCCGCACCCTCTTCCAGCCGATCGCCGCAGCCGACGTCGCCCGCTGCATCGCGGTGGCCCTGCAGCGCGGGCCGAGCAACGGCGTGGTCTCGATCGGCGGCCCCGACCACCTGAGCTACGAGCAGATCATCGATGTGATCAGGGGTGAGGTGGTGTCCCTCCCCCGGCTCAAGCTCCACGTCCCGGTGATCGCCATCAAACCCGTGGCCAGGGTCATGACCGCGATCATGCGCGACCCCCTGGTCACCCCCTCCCAGCTCGACCTGCTCGGACGCAACAACATCACCCTGCCGGGGGCGGTCCGGGTGGGGTTCGGCTTCGAGCCCGCACGGTTCACCGAGAGCTGCGGCTACCTGAGGCGGCGCGGGTGACCACCGTCAGCCAGCGCCTCGTCGAGCTGGGGATCACCCTGCCCGCCGCGACCGTTCCGGTGGGCAGCTATGTCCCGGCCCGGAGAACCGGCGGTCTGCTCCTTCTCTCCGGCCACCTGGCCAGGCGGGATGGCGAGGTGGTGACCGGCCGGGTGGGGGCGGAGGTCGACGTCGAGACGGCGCGCGAGCTGGCACGCCAGGTCGCGCTGGCGCTGGTCGCGACCGCCGCCGAGGCCGCCGGAGGCGTGGACCGGCTGGCCGGCGTCGTCCGTCTGCTGGGTCTGGTGCGCAGCGCTCCCGGCTTCGACCGGCAGCCCGCGGTGCTCAACGGGGCGTCCGACCAGCTGGTCGAGATCTTCGGCGAGCCGGGCCGTCACGCCCGATCCGCCATCGGTGTCAGCGAGCTTCCGATGGGGGCGGTCCTGGAGATCGAGGCGGTCTTCGAACTCGGCTGACGCGGTGCTTTCGACCGGTCCCGACGCGTCATCGTTTGGAAAGACACAGGGGTTAGAGTGAGCTCACCGTGATCAATGACAACCCGACCCCACCCCTCGACCCCGACCAGACGGGCTCCGAGTCTCCAGCGCCCACACCCGACCCCTCCGGGGCGAGCGACCGGCCCGCAGAGCCGGGCGCCGCGGCGGGTTGGGGTGTCCAGCCGTGGAACGCCGGCGCAGCCGGCTGGGGCCAGCCGCAGCCGTGGGGTCCGCCCCCGGCCGGTTTCGGCCCCTCGTATGGATGGTCGCAGGACCCGTGGCACGGCTACGCGCCCTACGGGCCGCCGCCCGGCTACCCGCCACCTCCCCCGCTGCCGACCGACTATCCGCCCTCCGCGCCCTCGCGGCCGGCGCGCCTGGCCCCGATCGCGGTCGCGGTCGGGATCGTGATCGCGCTCGCCGCCGGGGTGACCGGGGCCGGCATCGGCCTCGCGCTGCGACCGGCGAGCACCTCGACCCCCCAGTCCTCGACGTCGAACGGCAGCTCCTCGCAGAACACCGGCACCGGCGGCTCGTCGACCAGCGGCGGGGCCAGTGGCGTCAACGCCGCCGCCATCGCCAACTCCATCGACCCGTCCATCGTCGACGTCATCAACACCCTGGCGGGCGGCTCGGGACTGGCCGAGGGGACCGGGATCATCATCAGCTCCTCGGGCCTGATCCTGACCAACAACCATGTCATCGACGGCGCCCAGAGCGTGACCGTCCAGATCGACGGTCAGGGATCCCAGCTCGCCGCCACCGTGGTCGGCTACGACCCGGTCGACGACGTCGCCCTGATCAAGATCAACGACACCTCCGGGCTCAGCCTGAAGGTCGCGCCGCTCGGCAACTCCGATGACGTGACCGTCGGTGAGAGCGTCGTCGCCATCGGCAACGCCTACGGCAAGGGCGGCACCCCCGCGGTGGTGACGGGGACGGTCACCGGCATCGACCAGTCGATCACCGCGAGCGACGGTGACTCCTCGGAGAACCTGACCGGGATGATCCAGATGGACGCCGACATCGTCGAGGGCGACTCGGGTGGTCCGCTCATCGACTCGGCCGGGAAGATCGTGGGCATGGACACCGCCGGCTCGCAGAACAGCGCCAGCTTCGGCGGCCAGACCACGACCCAGGGATTCGCGATCCCGATCAACACCGCCGAGCAGGTGGCCGCACAGATCGAGACCGGCCACTCCAGCGGCAGCATCAACGTCGGCGGCGGCCCCTACCTCGGAATCCTGGTCACGGAGAGCGGCACGGTCGAGGGAGCCTCGGTCGAGCAGGTGGAGCCCAACACCCCCGCGGCGGCCGCAGGGCTGCAGGCGGGTGACGTGATCACCTCCGTCAACGGCAACCCGATCACCGACAGCGGCGACCTCAGCTCCGCGCTCAAGGACCTGCACCCCGGCGACACCATCCAGCTCGGATGGATCGACGCCTCCGGCCAGTCGCACACCGGCTCGGTCACCCTCGCCTCCGGCCCCCCGCGCTGAGCCACCGCCTCCTCCCCCCACGCTGAGCGGCCGCTTCCGCGGCGCCCCCCCACGCTCGGCGGACGCCTCGCCCCCACCCGCAGGTGGGAGCGGGGCGTCATCGCGTCCGGGCTGCCTCGTGGTCCGGGCTAGCCCTGGGCGGGAAGCTCGGCGTGCCCGCCGAACTCGCGGCGCATCGCCGAGAGCAGCCGGTCGGCGAAATCCGCCTCCCCGCGCGAGCTGAAGCGCTCGTACAGGGCGGCGGTCAGCACGTGGGCGGGCACCCCCTCGTCGACGGCCGCGAGCACCGTCCAGCGGCCCTCTCCGGAGTCCGAGACCCGGCCGGCGAGATCGGCGAGGTCAGGGGACCGGAGCAGCGCCCCGGCGGTGAGGTCGAGCAGCCAGGACGCGATCACGCTGCCCCGACGCCACACCTCGGCGACCTCCGGGAGGGGGAGGTCGTACCGGTAGTACTGGGGATCGCGGAGCGGGGTGCTCTCCGCGCTCGCCGTCTCGACCCGGGTGCCCGCGTCCGCCTGGTGCAGGATGTTGAGCCCCTCGGCATAGGCGGCCATCACCCCGTACTCGATCCCGTTATGGACCATCTTGACAAAATGTCCAGCGCCGTGGGGACCGCAGTGGAGGTAGCCGCGCTCGGCCGGGGAGGGCTCGCCCTGGCGGCCGGGGGTGCGGGCGGCGGCCTCCACCCCGGGGGCGATGCTGCGGAAGAGCGGATCGAGCCGTTCCACGACCGGCGCCTCGCCGCCGATCATGAGGCAGAATCCCCGCTCCAGCCCGTGCACGCCACCGCTCGTCCCGATGTCGACGTAGTGGATGCCCCGAGGCGACAGCCGGCCGGCGCGCTCGATGTCGTCGCGGTAGTAGCTGTTGCCGCCGTCGATGATGACGTCGCCCTCGCTCATCCGGGCGGCCAGGGCGTCGACGGTGTCGCCGGTGAGCGCCGCGGGCACCATCACCCAGGCGGCCCGCGGGGGGGTCAGCGCAGCCACGAACTCATCGAGCGAGCCGGTACCGACCGCGCCCTCGGCGGCGAGCCCGGCGACCGCCTCGGCGCTGATGTCATAGACCACGCAGTCGTGCCCGTCGCGCATCAGGCGGCGGACCAGGTTGGCGCCCATGCGTCCCAGCCCGACCATTCCCAACTGCATCGCGCGCTCCTCCCCGGTACCCGCCGAGAACCGCCCGCCACCGCGACAGGCCGTGAGACGCGACAGGCCGTGAGAACAGTATGGTTGAGAGGCGACAGTTGACGGCGGCGCCGCAGCGGGAGTGAGGATGGCGACGGGCCCGGCGCGCGACCCTCGTGGCCTGCGAGGTGGAATCGACCTCGGCGGCACGAAGATCCAGGCGGTCATCATCTCGCGCACCCATCGGGTCCTCGGTGAGGCCCGCCGGCCCACCCCCGCCGAGGGCGGTCCCGAGGCCGTGACCGCGGCGCTCGCCGAGACCCTCGGGGACGCGGCGACCGCGGCGGCGGTGGCGCCGCGGGCTCTCGCCGGGGTCGGGGTCGGCTCTCCCGGGAGCATCGACGTGCAGGCCGGCACCGTCTCCCAGGCCGGCAACCTCCCCGGCTGGGACGGCAGCTTCCCGCTCGCCGAGCGGCTCGGCCGCCTGGTCGGCTGCCCGGTGCGGCTCGGCAACGACGTCCAGGTGGCCAACCGCGCCGAGATGCGGCTGGGCGCCGGGCGCGGCCGGCGCTCCTTCCTCGGGGTGGCCTGGGGCACCGGGGTGGGGGGCAGCCTGGTGCTCGACGGCCGCCTCTGGCTGGGCCGGGGCGCGGCCGGCGAGATCGGCCACACGGTGGTGATCCGGGACGGTGCCACCTGCACCTGCGGCCGGCGCGGCTGCGTGGAGGCCTACGCGGGCCGGGCCGCGATGGAGCTGACCGCCCGCAAGCGTGCGGATCGGGGTGAGAAGACGGTGCTCTTCCGGATCATGAAGCAGTTCGGACGCAACCGTCTGACCAGTGGCGTCTGGGCGCGGGCCCTCGACGAGGGGGACCCCCTGGCCCACGAGCTGATCGACCGCGCCGTCGCCGCCCTGGGCACCGGGATCGCGTCGGCGATCAACCTGCTGGACGTCGGCGCGGTGATCATCGAGGGCGGCCTCGGGATCCGGCTGGGCCAGCCCTACGCGGACCAGATCGCGGCCGAGATGCAGCCCCACCTCTTCCTTCCCCAGCGGGCTCCGGAGGTGCAGGTGGCCGCGCTCGGCGACCTCGGCGGCGCGATCGGCGCCGCCCTCCTGGTGGGGGCGGCCTGAGGGGTCGATCTGACCGCGGGGGCGAGGGCGGAACCCGGCCAGCTCGCGCCCGTCGGAGGCTTCAGGAGGGGGACCCGGTGGTGCCCCCAGGGGCCGCCCTGAGGCGGTGGCCTGGCCACACCGCAGGCCCACCGGTCGGCTCAGCCGGTGAAGGGGCTCAGATGGTGACCACCGCCCAGCTCTCACCGCCGTTGCGGGTCATCAGCAGGGTCCCGGTGTCGCTGCCCGAGGCGGTGGCGATGGCCACCCCCTGGGTGGTGGTGGTGAAGCCGACGTAGGCGATGGTGCTGCCCGAGCCGCCGGCGTACACGGTGCCCCAGCTCCCGCCTCCGTTGAAGGTCGCCACGATCCCCGCACCACAGCCGGCGGCCGCGACCGAGGTGCTGGGGCTGGCCAGGGTGGTGCTGCCCTGACAGCCGGACGGCAGGTCGGTGGAGAGTGCGCTGAAGCCGGCGCCCCCGTTGGTCGAGACGAAGGCGACCTCGGTCGGGCTGGCCCCGCTGTACGCCCCGACATCGCAGACCGCCATGAGGTCCTGCGAGCTGGAGGCGGCGAGAGCGGCGGCACCCTGCTCGGTGCTGCAGGCGGCCGTCCACGAGCTCCAGCTCCCACTCTGCAGGAGGGCGCCGCCCACCACCGTCCGGTCGTTCTCGAGCAGCCAGCCGGCCGATCCCTGGAGCACCAGCTGGGGGTCGGGGATCGGGCCCGCCCCGATCTCGACGGTCGCGGGCGAGAGCGCCCAGCCGCTGGATCCGATCGGGCTGGTCTCGATGCGGATGCTGCCGGTCCCGGCGGCCTCGACGGCGGCGACCACGACCCCGCCGGAGGTCTCCAGGCTCCAGACCGGGCTGCCGGCCGGCACCCCCGGAAGGCTGATCGCGCTCCAGCTGCCGCCCCCGTTCTGGGTCGCCCAGAGCTCGGGACCGTACGCCCAGCCGTCCTCGGTGTTCGCGAAGCGGATGCCCGAGACCCCGCTCGAGGCCTCGGTCGCCTGCCCGGAAAAGTGGGTCGGCGGCGGGGTCACGCTGGTCCAGCTGCTGCCGCCGTTCTGGGTGCGGGCGAGCGCGAGGGCGCCGCCCACGGTGCCCAGCGCCCAACCGTCCTCGGAGGAGACGAAGGTCACCGACGCGGCCGCGAAGCCGGCGATCGGGGTCGCGGCCGGGGTGGCCGGGCCAACCGTCGCAGAGCTGGTGGCCGAGCCCGACGGCGTGGCCGGCGAGGTCGCCGAGGCGCTCGCGCAGCCGGAGGACTCCACGGCGGAGCAGGGCGTCGGGGTCGCGCCGCCTCCATGCGGGCTGTGGGTGCCGGACGTGCCGCCACAGGCCACCACCAGCACCGCCATGGCACAGGCGCCGAGGGTCGCGCCACCCCTCCTGGGAGCGGTCCTGCGAGTCATGTCCACCTCTCTCCTCCCCGGCGGCGAGCCCGCCCAGGACCGTGACCACCACAGCGCCGGCCTGGCCTCGCCGCCAACGCACTCCACCCTACATCCGGCGGCGCCCCGGCGGACCAATCCCCGGCGCCCGAGCGCCACACCCCGCTCCACCGCTCCTGTTAGCCTTGCGCGGTGCGGCCGTACATGCAACTCGGCGAGGTGCCCCGGAAGCGTCACCTGCGCTTCGAGGTCGATGGGGCGCCGACCCACGAGGAGCTCATCAGCCGCGGGGGGGACACCGGTCCCTCATCCCTCCTCTATCACCGCCATCTCCCCGAGGCCGTCCAGGACGTCGTCGAAGGCGATGCCGATGACACCTCGATGGAGAACGAGAAGGTCCACGAGCACGCCCTCCTCCAGGGCTTCCGGCTGCCGACCCACGGCGACGCGATCACCGGCCGCCAGTGGCTGCTGGTCAACCAGGACGTCCGGATCGGCCTGCTGGTGCCGCAACGGCAGCAGAGCGCATTCCTGGTCAACGGCTCGGCCGACGACGTGCTCTTCGTCCACAGTGGATCGGGGACGCTGCACACTCAGTTCGGGCGGCTCCGGTTCGACCACCACGATTACGTGGTGATCCCGAGGGGGACGGTGTACCGCGTCGAATTCGACCACCTGGAGGAGACCCGGGTGGTGGTGATCGAGGTCGCGGGGGCGGTCGACAGCCCGGACCTCTACCACGCGTCCAACGGTCAGCTGAGCGAGCTCGCCCCGTACAGCGAGCGCGACTTCCGGGGACCGGAGGCGCTGGAGCAGGGCGAGGGCACCTCCCAACTCTGGCTCAAGCGGGACGGCCACATGTCCTGCTACTCACTCGACCACCACCCCTTCGACGTGGTGGGGTGGGACGGCACCGTCTACCCGGTCGCCTTCAACATCCACGATTTCGAGCCGAGGACCGGTCGGTTCCGCCTGCCGGCGGTGACCCACCAGACCTTCGAGGCCGCGGGCTGCGTGATCTGCTCCCTGGTGCCCCGTCAGATCGCGTGGGACCCGGAGGCGGCGCAATTCCCCTACCACCATTCGAACGTCGACCGGGACTCGGTCCGCTACCGGGTCGACGGGAAGGACGGCTGCGGACCGGGCGTCCAGCCGGGCTCCTTCACCCACCATGTCGGCGGCCTGGCCCACGGACCGCAGCCGGGCGCCGCGAGGGGATCGGAGGATCGCCCGGGCACCACCGACGAGCTGGTGGTGATGATCGAGACCGCCCATCCGCTGCACCGCACCCAGGTCGCCCGCCAGGTGGTGGACACCGCCTACCCCTTCTCCTGGCACGACGGGGGCCCGCGGGGGTCGGGGCCACGGCGGTGAGCCCCGCGACCGCCGGCGGCCGGGATGCGGCAGGAGAGCCGCCCGCCCCGCGCGGCGGCGGCGCGGTCACCGACTGGGTCCGCGGGGAGATCGAGGCCGGCGGCTGGGTGCGCGCCGGGGCGGCGACCGCCCAGCGGCTGCGCGAGCGGTACGGCGCCGGCGCGGTGGCCGATCTCTCCCTCGGCCAGCCATTGGAGGCGCCGGAGGCGGTGCGCCAGGCCTTCGAGCGTGCGGCCGCGGCGGTCCGGCCGCGGCGGTTCGGGTACATGCCCAACCTCGGCTACCCCGAGCTGCGCGAGCGGGTCGCCGAGGACATCGATGTGGCCGGGGTCACGGCCCAGTCGGTGGCGATCACGGTGGGGGCCGCGGGGGCCATCTCGATCGCGCTCCGCACCTTCGTGGAGGGGGGCAGCGAGGTGGTGGTGATCGCCCCCTACTTCTCCGAGTTCCGCCTCTACAGCGAGGTCTGCGGCCACCGCCTCCGGGTGGTCCGCGCCGCCGCGGACGGCGGGCTCGACCTGGAGGCGGTGGCGGCGGCGCTGAACCCGGGCACCGGCGCCCTCATCCTCAACACCCCCTGCAACCCCAGCGGGCACGTCACCACCGAGGCCGAGATGCGGGACCTCGGGGCCCTGCTCGACACCCATCACCGGACCACCGGGCGGCCGGTGCTGCTCATCGTCGACGAGGTGTACCGGCGGCTGATCTACCCGCCCCACCGGCGGACCGAGCCCCTCCACCACCACGAGCACACCGTGCTCTGCCGCTCCTTCTCCAAGGACCTGGGGGTGGCCGGGGAGCGGATCGGCTACCTGGCTCTCCACCCCTCGCTGACGGGCGCCGAGAGCGAGGCCGGGATGGCCCTCTCCCAGCGCGCCCTCGGCTACGTCAACGCCCCGGCGACGGCCCAGCTCGCGCTCCTCGAGCTGCCCGGCTGGGAAGCGGACGCCACCCCCTACCGGGAGCGGCGCGACCGGATCGCCGGCGCGGCGGCGGCGGCCGGCCTGGAGGCCGCCGAGTGCCAGGGTGGCCTCTACCTCTGGGTGCGCAGCCCATGGGCGGACACCATGGCCTTCGTCGCGGCGCTGGCGGAGCAGCGCGCGGTGGTGGTTCCGGGGGTCGCCTTCGGGATCCCCGAGCGATTCCGGATCTGCTTCAGCGTCGAGCTCCCGGCCCTCGACGTGGCCGCGCAGGCCCTGGCAGGGGTCTCGTCCCGGGAGCAGTAGGGTCTTTGTGCCTTGGGCACAAAGTACATGGACTCCTCCCCCGGTCCGGGCGCACAATTCCCGGTCAAATGCACGAGAACTCCCGCCGCGCCACCCTTGCCCGCGCTCCGCGCGCAGCCCTCGCCGTGCTGGCCCTTCCTCTGCTCGCGCTGAGCGCCTGTGGAAGCACCAGCCCGATCCTGACCAGCCCCCAGCCGGCGACGCAGTCGAGCATCGCCAGCGAGATCCCGTCTGCGGTCAAGGCGATGGAGCCGTTCGTGATCGCCACCGACGCGTCCTACGCGCCCAACGAGTACACCAACGCCAGCGGCCAGCTGATCGGTTGGGACCTCGAGCTGGCCCAGGATGTCTGCTCGGTGCTCGGGGTCACGTGCACCATCCAGGACGTCACCTTCGACGACATCATCCCGGCGCTGCTGGCCAAGAACCCGAAGTACGTGATGAGCTTCTCCAGCTTCACGCCGACGTCGGCTCGCAAGTCGTCCGGGATCGACTTCATCACGTACTACCAGGCCGGTAAGTCCTGGCTGGCGAGGACGAATGGGCCGACGATCACGATGGCCTCCCAGATGTGCGGCCACTCGGTGGCGGTGGAGTCGGGGACGGTCGAGGAGTCGGACGCCTATGGCTACATGGGTCAGAATCCCGGTGGGGGGGCGATCAAGGGGGACACCGACCACTGCACCGCCGCGGGGCTCCAGGACATCAACGTGGAGAGCTTCAGCACCCAGACCGAGGCCAACGCCGCCCTGATCGGCGATCGGGCCGACTTCGGCTGGGCGGACCAGCCGGTCGCCGACTACCAGGTCAAGCTGGAGCCCGGCCAGCTGCGGATCAGCGGGCAGCCCTGCAGCATCTACCCGTACGGGGTGGCCGTCGCCCACAAGCTGGGCTTTGACAAGGCGATCGAGGACGCCATCACCTACCTGATCAACCACGGCTACTACAGCAAGATCCTGGGCAGCGCGGGCGTCACCGACGGCGGGGTCACCGCCTCGGAGGTCGGGGTCAACAACAACAACCCGGTCGGCTCGACCTGTGTGCCCTCGTACTGAGGTCACCGTCCATCCTCGGGGCGCGTGAGCCGGGACCGGACGGGGGAACGGCAGCGATGAGACGGCGTCTGAGGGGATACCGGTGACCGAATCGCCGGCTGAACTCGGGGCCTTCCGCTCCGCTGGCGCCGGCACCGCCTGCGCGTCAGCGCCCCCAGGCGATCAAGGCGGTTCCCCTCCACCACCCCTGGCGGTGGGTGGCGGCGGTGGTGGTGCTGCTGGTGCTGGTGGGCATCGTCGACACGTTCGTCAGCGCGCCCTACCTGCGCTGGCCGGTGGTGCGCCAGTACCTCTTCGACAGCCAGATTCTCGAAGGCGCCGTGGTCACGCTCTACCTCACTGCCATCGCCATGATCGTCGGCGTTGGGCTCGGGGTCCTCCTGGCGGTGATGCGGCTCTCCACCAACCCGGTGATGTCCACGGTGAGCTGGCTCTACATCTGGTTCTTCCGGGGCACCCCCGTGCTGGTCCAGCTCTTCTTCTGGTTCAACATCTACCTCATCCTTCCGAGCCTCACGTTCGGCATCCCCTTCACCCATATCGCGGTGACGGCGTCGACCAATACGCTGATCACCCCACTGGTGGCGGCGATCCTCGGCCTCGGCCTCAACGAGGCCGCCTACATGGCCGAGATCGTCCGGGCGGGCATCATCTCGGTGGATCAGGGCCAGACCGAGGCCGCCCACGCCCTGGGGATGAGGCGCTCGCAGGTGATGCGCCGGATCATCCTGCCCCAGGCGATGCGGGTGATCGTCCCACCCACCGGGAACGAGACCATCTCGATGCTCAAGACGACCTCACTGGCGTACATCGTCAGTCTCCACGAGCTCTTCTTCGTCTCGCAGGAGGTGGCCAACTTCAACTACCGCATCGTCGAGCTGCTGATCGTGGCCAGCATCTGGTACCTGGTGATGTCCTCCGTGCTCACCGTGTTCCAGTACTACATCGAGCGCCACTTTGCGCAGGGGTCGGTGCGCGGGCTGCCACCGACGCCGATCCAGCGGCTCCGGCGCATGCTCTTCCAGTTCCACGCCCCTCCGCCCTTCGTGGCTGATGTCGCACCCTGGCTCGAGCCGGGCCGCCCCCATTCGGGCTTGTGAACATGGCCATGATGCCGACCCCGATGGTCCGCGCCGAGGCAGTGCACAAGAGCTTTGGCCGCAACGAGGTGCTCCGTGGCATCGACCTCGAGGTCGCGCCCCGGGAGGTGATGTGCATCATCGGCCCCTCAGGCTCGGGCAAGAGCACCTTCCTGCGCTGCATCAACCACCTGGAGAAGATCGACGCGGGGCGGCTCTGGGTGGACGGCGAGCTGGTCGGCTACCGGGAGCACGGCGGCCGGCTCCACGAGCTGCCCGATCGTGTCGTGTGCCAGAAGCGCTCCGAGATCGGGATGGTGTTCCAGAGCTTCAACCTCTTCCCCCACATGACCGTCCTGGAGAACGTCATCGAGGCGCCGGTGCGGGTCAAGCGGGAGCCGGTCGCGGTGGCGTCAGAGCGGGCCCGGGCACTGCTCGACCGGGTCGGCTTGGGCGACCGGCAGGACACCCACCCCCGCCAGCTGTCGGGCGGCCAGCAGCAGCGGGTGGCCATCGCCCGGGCGCTGGCCATGCAGCCCAAGCTGATGCTCTTCGACGAGCCCACCTCCGCCCTGGACCCGGAGCTGGTGGGCGAGGTGCTCAGCGTCATGCGCAGCCTGGCCGAGGAGGGGATGACCATGATCGTGGTCACCCACGAGATGGGCTTCGCGCGGGAGGCGGGCGATTCGCTCGTCTTCATGGACGGCGGCTACATCGTCGAGGCGGGCAGCCCTCGGGATGTCATCGGCAACCCGCAGGAGCAGCGCACCAAGGACTTCCTCTCCAACGTGCTCTGAGAGGCGTCCGCCGACATCGTCGCCCCGGCCGTGCCTGCTACCTTCTCCTCATCCGGCAGCCCACCCGGAGGAGAGCGTCATGAGCGAGAGTGGAGAGAACCTGGCCCTGGTCGTCTCCGCCTGGACCGGCATGTTCCGGTCCGGCAGCAGCGACGCCCTGGCGGCCCTGCTCGACGAGAACGTGGTCTGGCAGGGGCTCCAGCCCGGGCTCAGCTGCGGGGATCGCGGGCAGGTGCTCCGCATCCTGGGCCGGTGGCGCTCGCACCCACCCCGCATCACCCGGCTGGAGGCGGAGGAGTTCGGCGACCGGGTCGCGATCAGCGTCGAGGGCCCGGACTTCCCCGCCATCTCCGACCCCAGCGAGGCCCCGCTCCTCGCCGCCGGAGCCCCGCGCTCGCTGGTGTTCACCTTCCGAGACGGGAGGGTGGTGCGGATGGAGAGCCTGCCCAGCCGCGACGCGGCCTTCGCCGTCGCCGCTCACTGAACCCTGGCCGCCGGCGGACGCCGGCCGGCCTCACTCCTCGGCCAGGCTGGGCCGCCTCCGCCGCCGCACGGCGAGCACGCTGACCACGCCCAGCAGGATCAGGGGGATCCCGGCCAGGGTCATCCAGAGCCCGCCTCCGCCACCCGCGCCGGTGTCCGGCGTGGGCGGAGTGGCCGTCGGGCTGACCCCGGTGAGAGCCGGTTCGACGCTGATGGAGACGGTGCCGACCCCGATGACGCCGTACGCGTCCTCGGCGGTGTAGGTGAAGCTGTCGGGCCCCGAGTAGCCGGGATCGGGCGTGTAGGTGAACGAACCGTCGGTGCCGGCGGTCACGCTCCCATCGCTCGGTTGGGTGTAGGCGACGACCGTGATGCCCGGGCCGGTCACCCATTGGAGCAGGCCGCCCCCCGCCTCCAGGGTGAGGCTGCCGTCCTGGTCGACCGAGTAGGAGAGGTCGAGGACGGACGCCGGCGGACCGGCATCGAACGTCACCGTCGCCGACGCCTGGTCCTCACCCTGATCGGAGAGCGTGTAGTCGAGCGGGTTCGCCTGACCGCACTGACCCGCCGCCGGGGTGTACGCGAACGAGCCGTCCGCGTTCCAGGAGAGCGTCCCCAGCGCCGGGTCGCTGCTCACCGAGACGACCGTAAGCGATGTTCCCAGGTCGGTGCTCAGCAACCCGCCCGCGGCCGGCACGGTCAGGGTCGAGCCGCAGGGCATGGAGTAGCCGATGTCGTTGGCAACCGGGTCGACGGTGATCATCGCCTCGCCGGTGCTGGTCTGCCCGAAGGGATCGGTGATGGTGAAGTCGAACGAGTCCGGCCCGGAGAAGCCGGGGTCGGGAGTGTACGAGAAGCTGCCCGAGCTGCCGGCGAGGAGCTCGCCGTCGGCGGGGGTCAGGGTGGACTGGACCACGATCCGGTATCCGGTCGAGTTGGCGAGCAGGGCGCCGGTGGCCTCGTCGAGGGTCTGCCCGGCCGGGGTCGAGAAGTCGACCTCACCGGCGCTCGGGGGAGCGGGGTCGGCGACGTCGAACGTCACGATTCCGGTCGCCGGCTGGTCGCTGCCGTCCACGAAAGAGTAGGTGAACACGGCCGGGCCGACGAAGCCATCGGCCGGGGTGAAGGTGAGCGAGCCATCGGAGAAGCTCCAGAAGCCGTCACCGGTCGGGGTGGTGAGGACGTCTCCCCCGGTCAACCCCGAACCGAGGTCGCCGGTGAGGACGTCCACCGTGATCGGCGTCTCGAATCCGGTGCCGAAGGTCTGGGCAACGGCAACCGGGGTGACGTCGACGTCCACCCACCCGGTCGCCATCTGCCCGACCGCGTCGGTGATCGTGTAGTCGAACGAGTCGTGGCCCGAGAAGCCGGCGTCCGGGGTGTAGGTGAAGGCTCCGTCCGGGCTCATGCTCACCGAGCCGTCCGAGGGGTCAGAGTTGCCGGTCACGGCGATCGACGTTCCGGAGTCCTCGGAGAGGACGCCCGTCCCGGCGTCCTGGTCCAGGCTCGTACCGGCGGGGGTGGTGAGGTGGTAGGTGGCGGCCACCGGCGCGGGCGGAGCCTCGACGTCGATCGAGAAGGTCCCGTCGACCGAGAGCCCGGAGGCGTCCGTCGCCGTGAAGTCGAACTGGTCGGTGCCGTCGAAGCCGGCGTTCGGTGTGTATGTGAACGACCCGTCGGCGGCCACGGTGACCGAGCCATCGGAGGGCTGCCCGTAAGACGAGACAGTGAGCCCCGAGCCATCCGCGCCGAGGAGCAGACCGGGCGCGGACACCATGAGGGTCGTGGCGTACGCGGTGGTCGCGCCCCCCGCCTCGACGGTCGGTATCAGCTCGACGTCGACGTCCGCTGTCGACGTCCGGCCGAACCCATCCTCGATCGTGTAGGTGAAGGTGTCGTACCCCGAGAAGCCGTCATCCGGCGTGTAGCTGAAGGACCCGTCCGGGTTGACGCTGACCAGGCCGTCGGAGCCATCGGATCCGGACACGACCTGGAGCGCGTAGCCCGTCGACCCGGTGAGCAGCCCGCCGGCGCCGGCGGTGATCGGCTGGCCCGCGTAACCCGTGAACTCCAGATTGTGGGCGAGCGGGGCGGCGGGTTCGCCGACGTCGAAGGTCACCGTGCCGATCGCCGGCTGCCCGCTGCCGTCCACGAGGGAGTACGTGAACACGGCCGGGCCGGCGAAGCCCGCCGGCGGGGTGTAGGAGAGGTCGCCCGCCGCGTCCAGGCTCCAGAGGGAGCCCGCGGGAGCGGTCAGATCGGACTGCACCGAGAGCCCGGAGCCGAGGTCCTGGCTCAGGACGTCGACGCTGATGGCCGTCTCGAACGGGGTGTCGAAGGTCTCGTCCACCCCGACCGGGGTCACGTCGATGTCGACCCAGCCCGTGCTGGTCTGGCCCACCGCGTCGGTGATCGTGTATTCGAACGAGTCGTATCCCGAGAAGCCACTGTCCGGGGTGTAGGCGAACGATCCATCCGGGTTGACGCTGACCGAGCCGTCCGAGGGGTCGGAGTTCCCGGTCACGGCGATCGATGCCCCCGAATCCTTGGAGAGGAGACCGCCGGCGGCATCCTCGCTCAGGCTCGTGCCCGCGCCGGTGGTGAACGGGTACGTCGCCGCGATCGGAGCGGCGGGAGTCCCGACCCCCACCGAGAAGCTCCCGCTGACGGTCTGTCCGGAGCTGTCCTCGGCTGTGAACTGGAACTGATAGGGGCCGGCGAGGCTCGCCGATGGAGTGAACGTGAGGGCTCCGTCGAGGTCGATCTCCACCGACGCGCCCGAGCTCCAGCTGTAGGAGGAGATCCAGAGGCCCGATCCCTCCGCGCCGGCCAGCACCCCGGGAGCGGCCTCGGTGAGGGGAGTGTCGTACGGGGTGGTCGCGCTGCCGTCCTCCACGGTGGGCGTCACATCGATCTGGACGTCGGCGGTCGAGGTTCTCCCGAAGGCGTCGTCGATGGTGTAGGAGAAGTGCTCGACGCCCGAGCTGCCGGCCGCGGGCACGTAGCTGAAGGCGCCGTCGGAGCTGAGGTTCAGGGTGCCGGCGGCCGGCGGCGTGCTGGACGAGATGGAGATGCCCGTGCCGCTGTCGTTGGCGAGCAGACCGCCAGAGACCGCCTCGCTCAGCGTGGTCCCCGCGGTGGTGTCATAGCTGTCGTTGTTGGCCTGGGGCGCGGCGGGGAGGTTGACGTCGAGGGTCACGGTGGCCGAGCCGGTGCTGTGCCTCCCGTACTCGTCCTGCTCGCTGTAGGTGAAGCTGTCGACGCCGTGGAAGCCGATGTTCGGGATGTAGGTGAAGGCACCGTCAGGCGACAGGCTCAGGCTCCCCTGCGCGGGCTCGGTGTTCGAGACGACGGTCAGCCCGGCACCGGTGTCGTTGGCGAGCACGCCGGCGGCGGCGGCGACGCTCAGGGTGGTATCGGCCGTGACACTGTAGGTGTCGTCATTGGCGACCGGGACGGCGAAGGGGCTGCCGGCCAGCTTGCAGGCGGCGCCGTCGTTGTTGCCGGTCACGATGCCGGTGGCCACCTGGGTGGCGGTCGGGGTGCTGGTCGTGAAGTTGATGACCTGGTAGATGTCGCCGGTGGCGTTGTTGGAGAAGTAGAGCTCATCGGGATAGTCGGACCACGCGGCTCCGAACGAGCCCCCGCTGGGCAGCGTGCTCACCGACACCGAGGTCTCCGTGTCGCTGGAGAGGTTGAGGGTGTAGAGGGTCTGCCCGTTCGCGAAGTAGAGGGACCCGCCGATCCAGACGGCGTCGTTGCCGCTGCCGGTCGACCCGGTGACCGTGATGGCGGTGGCGGTCAGGGTACTGACGTTGATCGAGTACCAGGTCGACGCGCTGTACTGGACCAGCAGGTGTCCCGTGCTGTCCATGTCGCCACTGACGTAGCTGTGGACCGGCAGTCCGCTGGGGAGGCCCAGGTTGGTCACCGTGCCATCGCTGGCGATCTTGAGGAGATCCGCCTCGTCGGGGGAACCGGTCCCCATGGCGTAGATGTAGTTGTCCAGGACGTTGTAGCCCATGGCGTTGTACACCGGCGCGTAGAGAGGCCCGATCGCGGTGTAGGCATCGGTCACCGGGTTGAGCTCGTTCAACTGCCCGGCGATCACCTGGTAGAAGCCGGGCTCGCAGGTGAAGGCAGGCCCGCTGGGCGGCGCCGCGCTGGCGGGAACCACCAAACCCCTGCCCGCCGCCCCGCCCAGCACCAGGGCGAAGGCGAAGAAGGAGACCCTGCCGACCGAGACCTTCTTGCCCATGCTCTCTCCACCCACTGGTCCAAACCGCGTACCTCCCGGCAAGCTACGCCAGGAGCAGACGCGCCACAGTGCGCTAGAGGTTCAATTTGACCATCAGCGCGTGACGGGTTGGTCACGAGCCGGAGGTGGCCGCCCGACACCGCGGCCCGGGAAGGCTCGGCGGGTCGGGGGAAGCCGCGGGTGACACCCGGAGGGGCCGCCGTGGCGGGAAGGGAGGTGTGTGGTTTCACCACATGGTGGCCGCCCAGGGGCGGGGATGTCTCAGGTGATAGTGGCCACCCTACCGGCACTCGGAGGGTGGTTCTGTGGGGCGGGAACGCTACGTGGTGGACGCGGTGGTCCTCGAGGGACGCAGCCGCCGGGAGGTGGCTCAGCTCGCGGGTGTCTCCAAGGCCTGGGTGGACAAGCTCGTCGCCCGCTATCGAGAGGGCGGCTACGATGCCCTCGTCCCCCGCTCCCGCCGGCCGCGATCGTGCCCGCACGCCGCCACCCCCGAGCTGAACCAGGCCATCGTCCAGCTCCGCGGCCAGCTCCAGGACGCCGGCCACGACGCCGGCCCCCACACCATCCGCCACCACCTCGGCCTCACTCACCCCGAGGTCCCCTCCGTGGCCACCATCTGGCGGATCCTCCGACGTCACGGGTTGATCACCGCTCAGCCCCAGAAGCGCCCTCGCTGCTCCTTCATCCGCTTCGAGGCCGCCCTCCCCAACGAGATGTGGCAGGCCGACTTCACCCACTGGCACCTCGCGGACGGCCAGGACGTCGAGATCCTCAACTTCCTCGACGACCACTCCCGGCTGCTGCTCGCCTCCGAGGCCTTCGTGACCATCACCGGCATCGACGTCGTCACCACCTTCGCGGCCGCCACCGAAGCCCACGGGGCCCCCGCCAGCCTGCTCACCGACAACGGCGCTGTCTTCACCGGCAAGTCCCGCAAGGGCAAGGTCCTTCTCGAATCCGAATGCGAGCGCCTCGGCATCGTGGCCAAGCACTCCGCCCCCTACCACCCCCAGACCTGCGGCAAGGTGGAACGCCTCCACCAGACCCTCAAGCGCTTCCTGAGCCGCCAGGAGGCGCCCACCAGCCTCCCTGTGCTGCAGCTCCAGCTCGACAGCTTCCGCGCCTACTACAACCAGCGCCGGCCCCACCGCGCCCTGGACGGCCGCACCCCGTTGGTGGCCTTCCACGCCCGCCTGAAGGCCCATCCCGTGGGTACCACCCCCGAGGCCCACTTCCGGGTCCGCCACGACCGCATCGACAAGACCGGCCGGATCACCCTGCGCTACCTGAGCCGCCTCCGCCACATCGGCATCGGCCGCGCCCATGCCGGGGAGCGGGTCCACCTCCTGGTCGCCAACCGCCTGGTCCGGATCCTCGCCGAGGACGGCTCCCTGCTCCGCGAGCTGACCCTCGACCCCTCCCGCGACTACCAGCCCCTGGGCACCCCCCCGGGGAGGCCTAAAGTCGGCCACCATGACCTGAGACAGGTGGCCACGATCACCTGAGACATCACAGTGGCGGGAAGGGAGGGATTCGAACCCTCGGAGGAGCTTAACGCCCCTCACCCGCTTAGCAGGCGGGCGCTTTCAGCCTCTCAGCCACCTCCCCGAGTGCGGTCAGTATACGGGCCGCAGCGGCGCAGCCAGGGGGCGATCATGCAGAATCCACAATCTCGCGTCGCTTTAATTCGAAAGATCGGACCCGATCCCCGGCCGCCCCGCGAGCGGCCGACGGCCCCCTGTCCTCCAGAATCCATGACCCCCGCCTCTCCCGCCCAGGAAGACGAATTCCAGCGCCGGCTGACGGCGGTGGGCACGCGTCTCCGCGACCTCGCCCCGCGACGGCTGGACGGCCTGACCGACCCCGATCCCGCCACCGGGGAGCGCTGGGACGCGGGGCAGGTGTGGGCCCACATCGCCGAGTTCGTCCCCTACTGGATCGCCCAGGCGGAGAGGGTGCTCGCCTCGGAGTCCGCCGACCCGGTGCCGTTCGGCCGGACCCGGACCAGCCCGGAGCGCGTGGCAGCCATCGAGCGGGACCGGCACCGGGGCACCACCCCACTCTGGCATGACATCCGCGAGGACCTCAACGACCTGCACGCCTTCCTCGGCGAGATCCCCGAGCACCGCTGGCGGGTGAGGGGCCTCCACCCCACCCTCGGGGTGATGCCGATCTCGCAGATCGTGGAGGAGCTGCTCATCGGGCACCTCGAAGAGCACGCCGCCCAACTCGAGCACCTCCGTCCCGACTGAGCCGGGCGGGACGGAGGTCAGGGGCGATCCTCGCGCCGGGAGAGAGGAGGCCGCTTCGGGGACAGGGCCAGCCTTCGTGGGAAACTTACCGCGCGCGGAGGGATGCCGGAGTGGTTGATCGGAGCGGTCTTGAAAACCGCAAGGGCCGCCAAGCCCTCGGGGGTTCGAATCCCTCTCCCTCCGCCAAAGGCGCTGAGGAATAAGGGGTCTCTCAGGCTCGTCGGGCCGCGAGCCACGACTTACGGAGAGCATGACTGCCGCCCTGTACCGTCACGTATCGCCCCCATGGGGGTAGTTGCGAGCGCCTAAGGATGAGCCCAATCGGCCCGGTGAGACAAGCCGCCGCGGGGGACGCGGTCTCCAGTGGTGGCGCGTTGACCCTGCTGGCAGGCTCGCCTATCGTCCTTCCTGTGACTGTGCGGTCGGGTCCGGACGCCGGCCTCCGGCCGTCCCTTACCCGCTTCTTTGGGCGCGAGGCGGAGTTGAGCCAGCTCCGATCACTCCTCGCCTCGGATCGCCTGGTCACCGTCACCGGGGCGGGTGGCGTGGGCAAGACCCGGCTCGCTCTCGAGCTTGTCCGCGGCGGACTGGACACCTCTCCTGACGGGGTGTGGCTCGTGGAGCTTGCCCTGGTGGAGAGCCCCGATCTGGTGGGGCCGGCGATCTCACAGACGGTCGGCGGCCTGGAGGATCGCGACCTTGATCACCTGGAACGTGCGGCCGGAGTGCTCTCCTCGGGCCGGCAGCTGCTCGTGTTGGACAACTGCGAGCATCTTCTGGAGGGGGTGGCGGCTGCCGCGAGGCGGCTGCTGACGCAGTGCCCTGAGCTGCGGCTGCTCGCCACCAGTCGAGAGCCGCTCGGCGTGGAAGGCGAGCAGGTTTGGCGGACGCCGCCTCTGGATCTTCCGCCCGCGGGGGCGCATGAGGTGGCCGATGCAGCCACGACCTCGGCCGTGCGGCTCTTCTGCGACCGAGCCCGGCACGCGATGCCGACCTTCGACCTCACCGCGGACAATGTCGGCGACGTCGTCACCGTCTGTCGAGACCTCGACGGGCTGCCCCTTGCCTTAGAGCTGGCGGCCGCCTGGATGGCAGTCCTATCTCCGAAACAGGTCAGCTCGCGCCTCGCGGACAGCCTCGCCCTGCTCGTCAGGGGAGGGGTGGATCGACTGGCCCGACATCGGACGATGAGGGCGACCCTGGACTGGAGTCATCAGCTGCTCACCCCCGTGCAACGAGCCGCGTTCGCCCGGCTATCGGTTTTCGTGGGCGGCTTCACAATCGAGGCGGCCGAGGCTCTGTTCACCGGGCTCGCGCTGGACACCACCCCGCTCGAGCTGGTCGCGTCGCTGGTGGCACGGTCACTGGTGGTTGCGGACGTTGCTCACGAGGAGGCACGCTTCCGCCTGCTCGAGCCGGTGCGCCAGTACGCTGCCGACAAGCTCCGATCGGAGCCTGCGGATGAGGACGACGCGCGCAGCCGCCACCTCGACTTCCTTGCCCACCTGTCCGAGACCGCGGAACCCGCCATCTTCGGGGGTCCCGATCTACCGTGGCTGCATCGCATCGACGAGGAGCTACCCAACATCCGCTCTGCTCTCAGCTGGGGCTTCGGTAATGGCCGCGAGGATGCCGCCCGCCTCGCTGCATCCCTCGTCTGGTACTGCTACGCCCGCGAGCTCCACGAGGGTATCGAATGGTCGCTGCAGGTCATCCGGGGCGGAGGCGAACGGCAGGGCAGGGTTTATTTGATGGCGGGCATGCTGTCCATGAACCATGGGGACTACGACGCTGCGGAAGCCTATCTGGGCGAGTCGCGCCAGCTCGCCACCCGAGATGGTGAGCGCCGGGAGCTGGTGCACGTGCTGAACTACCAGGCCGGCGTGGCGGTCCACCGCGGCGACCTCGAGGCCGCGCGCCCCTTCGCCGAGGAAGCTCTCCGCCTGGCCCGAGAGGAGGGGGATGAACGGCTGCAGATGAGGCCACTGAACCGACTGGGCATGGTCGCGTTCGACGAGGGCAACCATGCGGCCGCACGTGACCACTTCCTTCACGCCCTCGCGATCGCCGAACGGCATGGCGCCACCTGGTCGGGGCTGGTGCACCGTTGCAATCTGGCGGATGTCGCGGTCGACATGCAAGACCATGACGCGGCGCGGCCAGCCTTGCAGGGCGCCTTTCCGATCATCGCCCAGATCGGGGCCACCCCCGCCGTCACGGCAGGTGCGATCCATGATACCGGCATTCTCGCCATTCAGCTCGGAGAGCCGGCGCGCGGGTTGCGGCTGCTGGCGGCGGCGACAGCAGCCATGAAGCGGGCTCACTATCGGGACATCGCGGGGGATGCCGAGCGCTCTCAACAATGGATCCGGATGGCCAGGGAGCAGGTCTCCGGCGACGCGGATGCCGCCTGGCGTGAGGGAATGCAGCTCAGCCTCGACCAGGCGGTCGCGGAAGCCCAGGACTTTCTATCCGACGCGCCGGTCCCTGGGCCCACAGTGCCGCCTCCGACTGGGCTGGCGAAAGGCCCCACGGAACCAGTACTTTCTGGCTCCTTCGTGAGGGAGGGCGAGTTCTGGTCGCTAAGCTACGCTGGCCGGGTCGTCCGCCTCAGGGACAGCAAGGGGCTGCGAGACATCGCGCGACTGCTGGTCTCCCCGGGACGCGAGGTGGCGGCTGTCGACCTCGCGGCGAACGGACGGTCTGAGCGTCGGAGCCCATGGCAGCGGAGTGCAATCCAGCCCGGGTTCGCTGTCGAGGCCGGTGCTGGGCCACTGCTCGACCTCGAGGCCCGCCAAGAGTACCGGCAGCGCCTGGCTGATTTGGACGAGGAGCTCGCCGACGCCGAGGCGGCCAACGACCCTGAGCGAGAGACGCGGGCGCGCCGGGAGCGGGAGTTCCTTCTCGGCGAGCTGAGCGCAGCGGTGGGTCTCGGCGGGCGGGAGCGGATCAGCCTGGATCCCGCCGAGCGGGCGCGCAAGGCCGTGACTGGCCGGATCCGGGAGGCGATCAGTCGCATCGAGAGCGCGCACGCTGAGCTCGGCCACCATCTGCGCCGCTCCGTCCGCACCGGCACCTTCTGCGTCTACGACCCTCCGGCGCCCACGACCTGGGTCCTCTGACCCATCGCCAGCCCGGTTCTGGCACTGCCAGGCGGTTCCTGGCGCCGAGTGAGTGAGGGTCGACCACCGGAGGACGGTGGTGACAGCTCACGAGGTGATCCCCATGGAAGCCGTCCGTTCGCAGCCCAGTGTTCCCATCCGCGCCGGGCGCCTGCTGGCAACCGTCCTCCTCTTCCTGGTTCTGGTGATCGGGGTTGCTGCGGGCTACGCCGTTCGCCTCACCACCTCGCCGACCCAGACCATCGTCCGCACCGTGACCGCGCCGACCGCGTCGGTCTCGGATCAGTCCGACCAGTCCATCAGCGCTTCCTGCGTCCACCTGGCCCCGCCGCTTCACGGAAAGGCTTGCTGATTCCCTGGCCTCCACCCCGCGTCCCTCGCGCCCGCCGCACCGGAGTGCGGCGGGCGTCTGCGTTCCGCCGTCGCAGCGCAGCCGTCGCGATGCGGCCGCCAGGCGGCCTTCGGAGACCATCTTGGGCGTTTGCAACTACCCCCACCGTACTCGGGTAACGACCCAGGGAGGAAGCGATCCCGGCGACCGACTCCCCCCCTCGAATGCGGTTCCAGACCTCAGCCCGCTCGGGTCCGGTGAACCTGCGACGTCTCATGGCACCTCCTCATGGCAGCTGCAGCTTGCTGCTCACTGAGGCCTGGTGCGCGGACCCCCTGAATCGAAGAGTGAAATCCCACACCTCTCCCTCCGCCAGGGTCCCTTGAGAAACCGGTGACTTCCCGCGGTTATCGTGACCGCGGCCAACCGTGTCAAGACCAGCATGAACGCCGTCCTGTACCGCCTCGTGCCGTCCCCGTGGTGGTGGTTGCGGCCGCAATGGTCATGGCGCTCTTCCAAGCGCGCCTGGCCCCGGTGTGGATGACCTCGCCTAAGTCCTGTGCGGCCCGGCCCCGAACCGGCGGCGGCACACCTCCACCGCCATCAGAGCGAACCCCGCCACGAGGAGTAGGCTCCCCAGCCACCACGCGGACGGAGGACCAGCGGGCGCACCGGTGTCCGGGAGTTTCCACCGGCACCGTCATGGTCGCCGAGGTGGCCACCAACACCGCGCCATCAACGCTGTCGCTCGCGCGGATCGTGGTGGTCAGCTCTCCCGAGGCGGTGGCGCTGACGTCGACCTGGACGGTGAGGGTGATCAGCAGTGCACCGGCGGCGACCGGCGTTGCCGCGGTCCGAGTGCAGGCGAGCGTGGTGCCACCGTCGCTGAGGGAACAGCTCCACCCGGCCACAACCGGTGCGGCTGCGAAGGTCTCCCCCTCCGGCAGGACGATGCTCAGGGTCGGCTCGTTGTAGGCGGGGCCGCCCAAGGGCGACAGCGCGAGGCTGGCATTCAGGGTGTAGGTCGCGCCCTCCGTGGTTGTCGACGGGGTCCCCCAGGTGGCGAGATCGAGCACCGGGGTCGCGGTGACGCCCACGGAGGCGGTCACGCTGATGGTGGTCGCCGCGTCAGCCAGGTCGGCGAGGGAGGCGGTGGTCCGCAACGTTCCCGATGCGGTGGAGGCGATGTCGACGGTCGCGGTCACGTCGGTCAGGATCGACCCGGTTGAGATTGGCGCCACGGTCGAGGTGCAGGTCAGCAACGAGTCTCCGAGCGTGACTGCGCAGCTCCACCCGGTGGCGGTCGGCACGGCGTCGAACGTCTCACCCGCCGGCAGGCTCGCGGTGAGGGTCGGGTCGTTGTAGGCGGGACCAGCGGGTGAGCCGCCCAGCGACGGGCTGAGGGTGAGCTGATAGCTGCTGCCCGCGGCGGCGGCCGACGGCGTGCCTGACGTCGCGAGGTCGAGCACCGGCGTTGCGGTCACGCTCACCGAGGCGGTGGCGCCCGCCGCAGTCGCGGCGTCGGCTTCGTCGGCGAGCGAGGCGACCATCTCGAGCGATCCCGATGGCGCGGCGGACGAGATCATGACGGTCGCGCTGACACCGGCAAGGGCCACACCCGCGGCGATCGGCGCCAGGGTGGAAGAGCAGGTGAGTACCGTACCGTCACCGTTGAGGACGCAACTCCAACCGCTCGCGCTGGGCGCGCCCGCGAAGGTTTCACCGGTGGGCAGGGTGGCGGTGAGGATCGGGTCGCCGAAAGCAGGTCCGGCGGGCGAGCCGGCCAGCGCGGGACTGAGGGTGAGGACGTAGCTTGTCCCCACGGCAGCCCCGGGGGGCGTGCCCGAGGTGCTGAGCTGGAGCACCGGGTCGGCGGTCACGTCCACCGTGGCGGTGGCCGTGGCCGTGACGGCCTGGTCGGTCGTGTCCGTCAGCGATACCGCCGTCTGCAGATCCTCGGAGGCAGCCGGCGAGATGTCGACGGTGGCGGTCACCCCGGCAAGTGCGGTCCCCGCGGTGATCGGTGCGGAGGAAGAGGTGCAGGTGAGAACGGTCGCGCTCAGGTCGAGCCCGCAGGTCCAGCCGGCGACCGCGGGGGCGGCCGCGAATGTCTCGCCGGACGGCAGGGTGGCGGTGAGGACAGGTTCGTTGTAGGCGGGCCCACCCGTCGACCCCACCGACGCGCTGAGGGTGAGCGCGTAGCTCGTCCCCGCGGCGGCCCCTGCGGGCGTGCCGGAGGTGCCGACCTCGAGGACCGGGGGCTCGGTCACGTCCACGGCCGCCTCCGCGATCACCGGCGGCGCCGCGTCGGCGCTGTCGGTGAGCACCGCGGTGGTCGGCAGCATCCCCGATGCCGAGGCGGAGATCTCGACGGTCGCGGTCACCGCGGCGAGGGATGCACCCGCCCCGAAGGGCGCGGAGAACGATGTGCAGCTCAAGAGCGCCAGGTCGCCGCTCAGCGCGCAGCTCCAGCCGGACGGCGTGGGGACGCCTGAGAAGGTCTCGCCGTCGGGCAGGATGGCGGTGAGGGTCGGGTCGTTGTAGGCGGGGCCGGCCGGGGTGGGGCCCAGGGACGGGCTCAGGGTGAGGGGGTAACTGCTTCCCGCGGCGGCGCCGGACGGCGTGCCCGTGGTCGCGAGGTCAAGGACCGGCGTCGCGGTCACGTCCACCGTGGCGGTGGCGCCCGCGGCCGTCGCGGCGTCACCGCTGTCGGTGAGCACGGCCGTGGTCTCCAGCGACCCCAGCGGCGCGCCGAAGGCGATCTCGACGGTCGCGGTCACCGGGGTGAGCGCCGTCCCGGCCGCGATCGGAGCGGACGACGAGCCGCAGGTGAGCACCGTGCCGCCACCGTTGAGAGCGCAGCTCCACCCGCCCGCGACGGGCGCGGCTGCGAACGTCTCCCCCGCCGGCAGGGTCGCGCTGAGGGTCGGGTCGTTGTAGGCAGGGCCCGCGGGCGAGGCGCCCAGAGACGGTGTGAGGGTGAGCCCGTATGCGGTCCCTGCGGCGGCGTTCGCGGGCGAGCCCGAGGTGGCGATCTGGAGCACCGGATCGGACGTCACGTCCACGGTGGCGGTTGCGGTCGCCGGTGTCGCCAGGTCGGCGGCGTCGGAGAGCGACACCGTGGTCTGCAGATCCGCCGATGCGGCCGGCGAGATGTCGACGGTGGCGGTCACTCCGGCGAGCGCGGTCCCCGCAGGTATCGGCGTGGATGACGTGCAGGTGAGGACTGTCGAGCTGACGTCGAGCCCGCAGCTCCAGCCACCGATCGCAGGTGCGGCCGCGAAGGTCTCGCCGGACGGCAGGGTGGCGGTGAGGATCGGCTCGTTGTAGGCGGGCCCGCCCGCCGACCCCACCGACGAACTGAGGGCGAGGCTGTAGCTGGTCCCCGCAGCGGCGCCTGCGGGGGTGCCGGAGGTGCCGACCTCGAGGAGCGGCGGCGCGGTCACCTCAACGGCCGCCTCCGCGGTGACCGGCGTCGCCGCGTCAGCGCTGTCGGTGAGCAGCGCGGTGGTCTGCAGCGTCCCCGATGCCGCGGTTGAGATCTCGACGGTCGCGATGACCTGTGGAAGCGACGCGCCGGCGGGGATGGTCGGTGGCGTCGACGTGCAGGTCAGCATCGTGCCGCCACTGGCGTACGCGCAGTCCCAGGTCGCGGTCGAGCTCACCCCGGTGAGGGTCTCGCCCTCCGGCAGGGTGTCCGTGAGCGTCAGGGCGTTGTAGGCGGGGCCGGCGGGGGAGGCGCCCAGCGACGGGCTGAGGGTGAGGTTGTAGCTGGTCCCCGCTGCAGCGCCGACCGGCGAGCCGGAGATGCTGAGATCGAGCACGGGAGGTGCCGTCACATCGACGGTCGCGGTGGTGCTGACCGTCGTCGCCGCGTCCGCGCCGTCGGCGAGGGCCACCACGGTCTGCAGTGCCGATCCCGAGGCCGCGGCGGAGATGTCGACGATCGCGGTCATGCCGGTCATCGACGTGCCCGCCGGGATCGGCGCCGAGGTGGCGTCGCAGGTGAGCAGAAGGCGGGCATCGCTGAGCGAGCAGCTCCACCCGGCCACGCCGGGCGCGGCGGCGAAGGTCTCACCCGCCGGCAGGGTGGCGTAGAGGGTCGGGTCGTTGTAGGCCGGCCCCCCTGGGGACGCGATCGAGGAGCTCAGGTTGAGGCCGTAGCTCGTCCCAGCGGCGGCATCCGACGGCGTCCCCGAGGCGCCGACGTGGAGCACCGGGTCGACGGTCACGTCCACGGTGGCCGCCGTCGTCGCCGTGGTCGCGTGGTCGGCGCTGTCGGAGAGGGCCACCGCGGTTTGCAGGTCTCCTGACGTACCGGAGGAGATGCGGACGGCGACGGTGACGGGGGCGAGCGGCGCCCCGGCGGCAATCGGCGCGGCCGTCGAGATGCAGGTGAGCACGCGGCTTCCGCCGCTGAGAGCGCAGGTCCACCCGGTCACCGACGGTGCGGAGACGAAGGTCTCGCCTGAGGGTAGGCTGGCGGTGAGGGTCGGGTCGCTATACGCGGGCCCGCCCGCCGACCCCATCGACCCACCGAGGCCGAGGCTGTAGGTGGTTCCCGCGGCCGCTCCGGAGGGCGTCCCCGAGGTGGTGACCTGGAGCAGTGGGTCGGCGGTCACATCCACCCAGGCGGCAGCTGTGGCCGCCGTCGCCAGGTCGGCGCTGTCAAGCAGCGAGACCTCGGTCTCCAGCGACCCAAACGGAGCCTCGGCGGAGATGTCGACGGTGGCGCTGACGTCAGGAAGGGCCGCCCCGGCCACGATGGTCGCCAGGGTGGAGGTGCAGGTCAGCAGGGCGTTGCCCCCGCTCAGGGAACAGCTCCACCCGGTCACCGACGGCGCCGCGGCGAACGTCTCCCCGACCGGCAGGGTGGCGATGAGGACGGGGTCGTCGTAGGCGGGACCCCCGGGGGCGCCGCCCAGCGATGGGACCAGGGTCACGGTGTACTGGGTACCCGCGGCGGCCCCCACGGGCGAGCCCGAGGTGGTGAGCCGGAGCACGGGGGGTGCGGTCACGTCCACCGTCGCGGTGGTGGTCGCGGGCGTCGCCTGGTCGGCACTGTCGGCCAGGGACACTGCGGCCTGGAGCGGGCCCGAGGCGAGGGGCGAGATCTCGACGGTGGCGGTCACGCTGCCGAGCGAGGTGCCCGCGCTGATCGGAGCCGCGCTGGAGGTGCAGGTGAGCACGGTGCTCGAGCCGCTCAGCGCGCAGCTCCAGCCGCTGGCGGTGGGTGCGGCATTGAACGTCTCGCCGGCCGGCAGGGTGGCCGCGAGGGTGGGGTCGTTGTAGGCGGGCCCTCCCGACGACCCGATCGCCCCATTCAGGGTGAGGCTGTAGCTGGTCCCCTGGGTGGCTCCCGCCGGGGTTCCGGAACTCGAGACGACGAGGACCGGGTCCGTGGTCACGGTGAAGCTGGTGATGGCCGTCGAACCCGCGTGGTCAGTGTCGCCCCCATAGGTGGCGGTGACACTCTGAGTGCCGGCGGCAGGGGCTGCGGCCGTCGTGCAGGAGGCGGAGCCCGAGCTGACCGTCCCCGTGCACCACGTGGTCCCGCCGGTCGCGAAGGTCACGGTGCCGGTGGCGCCCGCGGCCAGTCCGGAGGCCGAGAGCGTGACCTGGTTGCCGTGAGCAAGGGCGGTCGGGCTGGCCGATGCCGTGAAGGAGCTCAGCTCCTTGCTGACGGTGAATGATTGAAGCGCCTGGGAAGCCGCGTTGTAGTTGGCGTCCGCCGCCTGGTTGGCATCGATGGTGCAGGTGCCCACACCGACGAAGCTGACCAGCGAGCCGGTCACGGTGCACACCGACATGGTGGCGCTGGTGAAGAGGACGGGGCTGGTCGACCCACCCCCGGTCGCAGTCACCGTGTAGGTGTTGCCGTAATACGCCGGCGAGGGGTAGGCGCTGGTGACGGTGATCGTCTGGGTTCCCTTGCTCACCGCCTGGGCCAGGGCGGCGCTGGTCACCGTGACGTAGTTGCCGTCGCCCGAGTAGACCGCCTCCAGGTGATAGACGGAGCCGCTGGCGAGGAGGCTGGTGGCACACGTGGCAACGCCACTCCCGTTCATGGCCACCGCGCCGCAGCCGCCGATGACGGCGTAGCTGCCGCCACTGGCCTCGCTCTCGAACTCCACGGTGCCGGTGGGCGCGGGGACTCCAGTGAGCGCCGTGCTGACCGTGGCGGTCAGAGTGGTGCTCTCCCCTGAGGTGAGTGTGCTCGGTGAGTTCGATCAACGAGATGGTGGGCGTGGCTCCCTCGACCTGCTGGCTCAGGCTGCCCGTGCTGGTCTGGTAGCTGCTGCTGCCCGAATAGACGGCCGTGAGCGGCACCGGGGTGCCACCCGAGGCCAGGAAGCTGGTCACGCACGAGGCCACCCGAGAGGAGAGTGCGACCGCGGCGCAGCCGTTGATGGTCGTCCCGTCATCCTCGAAGTCGATCGTCCCCGTCGGCGTGCCGGAGGCGGTGCTGACCGTCGCGGTGAGCGTCGTGCTGGCACCGGTGGTGGTGGGGTTCGCCCCGGTGGTCAGGGCCGTGGTGGTCGCGGCCGCGCCTGGAGGCGCCTCGACGGTTATGGTGTCGGCGGCCGAGTTCGATACGGCGTCGTCAGAGGAGACCCAGAAGCTGTTGGTCACATCGGTGCCGCCAGCGGCCGTCACCTCGACCGGCAGGCTGAGGGCGTCGAGCGCGGTGCCCGCCGGATAGCCGGCCAGGGCGTAGGTGCAGGTGTCGGTCTGGCCGGAGATCCCGCAGGTCCAGTTGGTGCCCCCCAACCCGGCCGAGAGCGGCGTCTCACCGGTCGGGAAGACGTCGGTGACGGTGATCTGGTCGGACTCCGCATTGCCGCTGGAGGCCAGCGAGACGCCGGCGGTGTAGGTCAGGTCCTGGTCTGGCTGCACGGAGCTGGGGCTGTTCGCGAGTGAGGCGTCGAACGCAGGAACCTCGGTGGTCGTGATCGACTGCGCGGTGACGTTGTTGACCTCATGGATATCGGTGCTCCCCCCCGTCGAGCCCACCCACCCGAAGTCCAGCTGGTAGGGCAACCCCGTGGTCGAGTCCATCCACGTCGACGGATAGAGCCCGCTCGGAATGCCCCCGTTGGCGGTGGTGGGCAGCGGCCCCGCGAGGGTCTGGCGGCTCCCGCCGATGGGCGTGAATGCGATCTCGTAGTCGCCGGCTGGAACCGACAGGCCGCTCCCGGTGGTGATCGTCGTGCTCCCCGGGTTGATCACCACCTCCACCGGAACCTCGGCCGCGGTCCGGGCGGCGTCGTTGGTCTGGCTGGTGCTGCCCTGGAGGGCGACCGCGCCGCCATCGTCGGTGGCGAGCGTGCTGTTGAGCAGGCAGTAACCGAGCGTGCCGTTGCCCGGCCCCCGGACGGTGACCTGGTCGGCGACGGCGCCGCCCGACCAGCCCGGCCAGCTCGGCAGGCTACACCCCGAGCCGTCGAAGCCGGAGTTGCTGTAGTTGCCGTAAACGTCCAGCCCCAGGCCGAGATACCCGTCGACCATGCCATTGCCGGTGCTCGAGGAACCTGCGTAACCCAGGGAGCCTCCGGGCTGTCCGATCGCGGCGACGGGTGCCGGGTCGGCCGGGTTGACGGCGGCCAGGAACAACGCGATGCCGTCGGCCTTGCTGTTGCTTCCGTACTGATAGGTGTCGAAGGTCGCGTCGATGCCCTGGGTGGTGGGGATGCTCAGCCCGTAGGCCACGCCGCCCTCCTCACCGCCTCCGGTGTTGGTGAGCCGGAGGGCGCCGCTTCCCGAGGCGTCCAGAGCGGTGCTCTGGCAGCCGGGGATGGGGGTCCCGGCGGTCGCCCCGGAGGCGGTGAGGCAGGCGATGTTGGTGTTCCCCGACGGGGCCGCCGGGACCGTCCAGTGGCCCGATGCTGTGGTCGAGCCGTTGAAGGCCTCCTGAACGAAGACGGTCGCCGCATCGGCACGCAGCGCGCCGAAGGTGCTCCACCCCATCAGGGCGAGCAGGACGATGACGCCGGAGGACCCCAGCCGCCGCACCCGGAGACCTCTTCCGGACGCGCCTTCACCCACGGACTTCCCACCCATCAGACGATCGACCTCTCAACAGCCGGGTGCACGGCCCGCCCCCTATTGGTTGAAGGGCCCCTTGACGTCGCTGCCGACCGGCAAGCGGTCACCCCTGCGCCTCCGGGCCACATGGCGGCAGGTTACGGGCTCCCGGCCAAGCATCCTCACCGCGCCACAAAACGCACCGAAACCGTCACGACAGTCGCGGCCTGAGGGTGCAATCGTCACCGGAGTGCCGACAGAACCGTTACCGACTGATGCTGTGAGTGTCATGTTTCCGGCTGCGCTACTGCACCCACCATCCGGCCGCGGGCTCTCCCCGGTGGCTTCCACCCTGCGCGCCACCTTCGCTCCATCGCCGGGGAGTTTCGCGGCGCTCCTCCCACACTCCGAGCCGCGCTCACCAACCAGGTGATGGCCCCAGACGCCTCCCGGAGCAGAATTGGAGACCTCGGAGATCAGCACGCCCGGGTGGGCGAGCCGGTGGGGCCCCCCGATCGGTGACGGTCGGGTCCTGCGGGGCTCACACCGGATCGTGGGGGTATCGGAGGGGAGCCCATGACTTCGACCGAGAGCCGGTCAGGCCGACTGGAGGGTGGCGCCCCGGTCCTGACGCCGACCGCCCCCGCGGAAGGGGATTGGACCGTGGTGGACGAGGGATGGGGCCGCAAGGCGGCTGACTTCGCCGCCCTCAGCGAACCGGGGAACTGCCGGGAATACGTGGCCGTGCACCACCGCCTCGGCCTCAAGACCGGCGTCCGGCTGGTCGACGTCGCGTGCGGCTCAGGACTTGCCATCGAGCTGGCCCGCGTCCAGGGCGCCGTCTGCGCGGGCATCGACGCCTCGCCCCGCCTGGTGGAGATCGCCCGCCAGCGGAGCCCGGATGCCGATATCCGGGTGGGCGACATGCACGCTCTGCCCTGGCCGGACGCCAGCTTCGATGTCGCGACCAGCTTCCGCGGCATCTGGGGCACCACGACCACGGCCCTCACCCAGATCCATCGCGTCCTCGTGCCGGGTGGCCTCCTTGCCCTGACCGTCTGGGGACATATCAAGGCCTCCCCGGGGGCGTGGGCGCTGGCGCCCTTCCGGTTGGCGGCCACCGCGAAGGTCGAGCATCAGGCGGCGATGGTGTCGCTGGGCCGACCGGGCGCCGGTGAGGCGGTGCTGGCCGACCATGGTTTCGTCGAGATCCGCAGGTTCGACGTGCCGTTCGCATGGGAGTTCCCGGACCCCGAGATGTTCGCGCGAGCCCTGGCGTCGACCGGCCCCGCCTACGAGGCGATCCAGAACGTCGGCGAGCCGGCCTTCATGGAGGCCGCGATCGACGAGGCCACCCAACGGGTGAGGCACGGACTGCCGCTGCGGGCCGAGATCGCGGTGGTCGCCTACCTCGCCCGCAAGCCGGCCGGCCATGGAGCACGAGCGACATGACAACAATCGGCTTCCTCCTCGCCCCCGAGCCGTCCGCGGAGGCAACTCAGCTGTTCGACGACGACATCGCCGAGCTCGGATTCGTCATGAACGCCTCCCGGCTGTGGGCCTATCAGCCGGGAACGGTCAACCGCCTCTTCGAACTGATGAAGGTGGCGCTCTCCGGCGCCGGGCTGAGCCTCCGGGAGCGCGGCATCCTCGTCACCGCCTGTGCGTCCACCTTCGGTGACTCGTACTGCTCCCTGGCCTGGGGATCCAAGCTCGCCAAGTGGGCGGATGCGGAGACGGCAGCCGCCGTGCTGAGCGGAGGGGATGGCCCACTGAGCGACCCCGAACGCGCGCTGGCGGATTGGGCGCGCAAGGTCGCCCGGCACCCCAACGGCATCGCCCCCGCCGACGTGCAGGCGCTCCGCGACGCCGGCTTCCAGGACTCTCAGATCTTCGCGCTCACGACCTACGTGGCCCTCAGGATCGCCTTCTCCACCGTCAACGACGCACTCGGCGCACGACCGGACGTGCAGTTCCGCGCCACCGTCCCCGCCGCGGTGCTCGACGCCGTCACCTGGGGCCGCCCCATCGAGGAGCCGGTGGAGCCGGGAGGGGTTGAGTAGGCGGGACGGCCCGAGCCGCGATCGCCAGGGCGCCCGAGATGACCTCCCGATGGTGGCGTCCCGCCGGCTCAGCCGGGTGACGCCACCAGATCCCAGTTCTCGGCGTCGTGGTCGGGTACGTAGCCGATGGACTGGTAGATGGAGTTGGCGGTCGGGTTGCTGAGGTCCGTGTAGAGAACCACGTGTTCAGCCCCGGCGTCCCGGGCGGCCTGGGTGGCCGCCGCGGTGACCGCCGCGCCGTAGCCACGCCGTCGCTGCGCCGGCGGGGTGTAGACGGGTCCGATGCGCGCCACCCCGGCGGCGGGCGCACTGCGGGCGGCGAGCGATACGGCAACTCCTCCGTCGCACCAGAGCCAGATCTGAGCGGCAGACACTCGCCGTTCGACCCAGGATGCCGTCGGTTCGGAGAGCGGCCCCGCGTGGGCCTCCTGGTCGAACTGCTCGATCCACCGGGTGAGAAGGTCGCCATCGTCCAGGGTGGCGAGCCGACCCTGTCCCGATGCTCCGGAGGGAGGCAGGAGCTTGCCGAGACGGTACATCCTGAGAGCCATGCGCAGCTGCGGGGTGACGCCGGTCCGCGCCGTCCACGCCAACACGAACTCGGTGACCGAGCGCTTCTCGCCGTCCACTCCGGGCACGGCGCGGCCGTTCTGCGACAGCGCGGTCGCGATGGTCGATGCGGCACCACTCGGCAGCCGAGGCAGGAAAACCGGGTGGGGAGGTGTGTGCATGGCGGCTCCGACGACGCTCCCACCCTCCATCACCAGGATCCAAAGGGCTTCGGGCGACTGCGGCCGGGCACCGGTCTGCGCGCCGTCGAGCCAGGTCCCGATGACATTCGTCGTGAAGGGGTCGCCGGTCAACCAGCTCGCGGCACGCTTCGCGAAGCGCGGTGCGTCACGGAGCAGCAGCACCTCCACCTGAGCAGTCTATGGCCTGGCGCGGGGCGCGCGCCGGTCGCTCGGTGAGGCGGCCACCTCGGCTGGTGCGCCCCTGCCGTTCATCCCACCACCGCGCCCTGAGCTGGCCGCGACCAGGATGCGCGTGCCCTCCGGCCAATGCCCCTCCGCCGGCGGGCCGAGGGCGGTGGCGGCCCACCGGCGGAGGGTGAGTGCGCGGCTCTGAGGGCGAGCTTCCGGTTTCCGCGCCTCCTACTTGAAGGGGTGCCCGGTGCCGGACGTGATCAGGTTCGGCAGGCTGTGGTGAATCAGCGAGCCCCAGGCGTCGGAGCAAACGTCGAAGCACTCATACTGGGTCGTGATCCCCATTCCGAGCCGCTTCTGACGGCGCCCGGCCACCCACCAAGCCGGGCGCCTGAAGGCCCTCACGGGCCGCAATACCCCGCGGGTGCGAACCCCCTCCTCCATCACCCTCGGCAGATTCCATGTGTCGCCCCACCGCGAGGAACGGCGCTGCATTCTCCGCCTGCCCAGGTGGCGTGAATGAAGCTCGAGCCCCGTGCAGCAACCGTGTCACAGGCCTGACACCGCCAGCGCGTATAGTGGCGCGATGAACATAAGAGGTGTCAACTATGACGTCGGCACCGACATGGGCATCAAGTGGCGACCCGACTACGACCCGCAAGTCGTTGACCGGGAGCTGGAGATCATTGAGAGAGACCTGCACTGCAACGCTGTTGGCATCAGCGGCAAGGACATCCGGCGTGTGGTCGTCACCGCCGAAGCCGCCCTGCGTCACGGCCTTGACGCCTGGCTGAGCCCAGGCGTCTTCGACAGGCCTCCTCAGCCCACGCTCGCGTACATCACGGAAGCAGCCAGAGCAGCCCAGCCGCTGCACGAACGTCACCCCGGCAGGGTGGTATTCAGTGTCGGTTCCGAGTTCACGCTGTTCCTGCGCGGTATCCTGCCAGGCAAGACCCTGGTGCAGCGCTCGCGCACCGTCCTCAAGACAGACGTCATCAAGACCGGCGGCCACAATCAGCCGTTGAACGACTTCTTGAGCAAGGCGGTCGCGGAGGTGCGCAAGGTGTTCAGCGGGCCGATCATGTACCGCTCGCTGGTCTGGGAGCACGTCGATTGGAGCAGATTCGACATCATCGGTGTCGACCACTACTGGGCCGAGAAGATAGCCGACCAGTATCTGGACATTGTCAAGCCGCTGTTCACCCACGACAAGCCGGTCGTCAACACGGGTTTCGGCTTCAAGACGACAACCGCACCGGTCACTGGAATGCTGTCAACACTGGGTGACGACCCCGGCCTCTACGTCTCAATGCTCCTGCATCAGAAGGCCGTCATAGGCCAACTCTTTCGACCCAGGCTCAAGGTCATCAACGAGCGCGATGAGGCGTTGCAGGCTGAGCGCCTGGTGAACAACCTCAGGCTCCTCGACGAAGCCGGGTTCCACGGTGCGTTCATGGACACCTTCATCCTCCCATTTCACCCCTACAGCGATACTCCGAAGTACGATCTCGACAGGGAGAACTCGAGCCTCGTGAGGTACTTCGAGAGGGGCCGGCAGGGCACGACTTACCCCGATATGACGTGGGAGCCCAAGGAGGCCTTCAGGGCTGTCGCCAGGTACTACTCCTCCACCTAGGTTCGGAGCACCGCCCTCAGTCCCCCTGCGGCTTCCTCGACTGCCTGGTCGAGTCCAGATGCACTCCGACCATGAGCAGCCATGCGCCCGAGATGAAGAAGGCGATGTTGGCGATCATCGCAACCGAAGCGACGTACAGCCCGGCCAGGTGGCCCAGCATGAGGACGGCGGCACCGACTATCTCAACCACGTAGCACGCGCTCCCGACCGTCAGTCGCTTGAGACTGAGGCCAATGGAGCTGCGCCCCCCCCTGCGCGCCCGTATGTACCCGCTGATGTAGACACTCCCCGCGATGATCGCCACGATGAACCACTCGGCTCCGACGGCCAGGTGATCCTGCCCGGCCATGGTCGCCAGGGCGCAGATCATGAAGACGTGGGTGAGCCCTGTCAGGTTGCAGATGGCCCGGTATCGGTGATTGGCATCCTGGGCGATGACGTCGAGATTGAGCGATATGGATACGAAGATCAGTCCAGTCAGTGCGGCCGCCCCGCCCCCGACCAGTTGAAAGAGGCCAACCCACGCCTCCGGCTGATAGATGTCGGCTGCCATCTCTCTCACTCTCAGCGGTTGCTCATCCCGATGGCCACGACCCCCTGCGCACGCCGGACCGCGCCCGGCTGCCACGCACCGGATCGCTCGCGACGCCACCTGGAGGGCGGTAGGTGGTAGCGCTTGCTGAACGCACGGCTGAAGGCTGCCTCGAACTCGTAGCCGACCATGGCTGCCACGACATTCACCGGCTCACAAGTGTCCAGGAGAAGGTCGGCGGCGTTCGCCAGACGCAGGCGCGCCACGTAGGTGGCGGGCGGCTCCCCGACGCGCCGGGTGAAGCGGTCAGCGAACGCGGAGCGCGAGAGGTGGGACCTCTGCGCCAAGCCTTCGATGGTCCACCGAACGGCGGAGTCGGCGTGGATCGTGGCCATGGCGTCGCCGATGACAGGGTCCATGGCGCCGGTCAGCCAGCCCGGGGTGGCGTCCCCGCTGGTTGCCCAGCCGCGCAACACCTGGATGAACATGAGGTCGAGGATCCGAGAGATCATCTCTCGCGATCCCTGGGTGGGCTCGACCATCTCCTTCATCAACATCTGGGTGGCCACGTGCAGTCCACCGAGCGATGGGTCCCCCCCTCCTCTGAGCTCGATCACCGGGGGCAGACGGTGGAGCAAGTCCTCGGCGCGCGAGTGGTCCGCTGAGAATCTGCCGGACAGCCAGCGCATCCCCTCTCCGTGGACGGTCCCCTCGACACGGATGTCCTGAGCCCCGAGTGGACGAGGGGACACCGGCCGGCCATGCCGGATCAGGTGCGGGCGGCCCACCGGCAACATGAAGACGTCCCCCTGCCGGTAGTGATGCGTCATGGGCTCCCCGTCGAGTTGCAGCTCCAGCTCGCCCTGGCTCACGACGTGAATCGTCCCCCCCGGGTGATCGAACGAGATCGCGAAGGGAGACGCGGGCGCACAGGGGAAGACCTCCTCGCCGCGCAGGCGCACCGTTCGGAGGACCGCGGAGAGCACGTCGCGGGAGGGGGCGCCGTCGCCATCGAGGCCGCGAAGCATGCTCTCCCCCCGTGTCGGACGATGGCCAGGTTCTTCCCTGATCCCGCCATGAGCTCTGCTCAATCGTAGCTCTGGCCATCTCGCGCACGGGCGCGATCATCCCTCCACCCCCGCCGAGGCAGCCCGTCGTCAGGATCTCCCAGGCCACCGGGCAGGCCCCCGGGCGGGGATCCGGGGGAGCTGGATGGCGCCCCTATCCGGAGGAGGGCAGCGCCTCAGCTGCCTGAACTATCAGCGAGGCGACCGCGCCGGGCTGGCCCACGAAGATGGCGTGCGGCCCGGCCACCTCGACCACCGTCGCGCCGGCCCGCTTCGCCATGGAGCGCTGGTCAGATGGCGGAATCATGTGGTCATCGGTCGCGACCAGGTACCAGCTCGGCTTCACCCGCCAGGCTGCTTGCGTCACCGAGCCGCCGATCGCGTTGGCGTGGCAGCCGACCTGGGAGTCCGCCATGAACGCGGCCTGCTCGTCGGTCGCATCCGCCGCAAAGGCTTCATGGAACTTGTCCCGGTCGAGGAAGAAGAAGCCATCCTGCGGGGGCAGGATGGGTGGCGGTGGGGCATCAGCGGCCGCGTTGGCAAGCAGGGTGCCCACGGACTCGCCGTCATCCGGCGCGTAGGCGTTGATGTAGACGAGGGCCTCGACGCGAGGGTGAGTGCCGGCCTCGGTGATCACCGCTCCGCCGTAGGAGTGGCCAACCAGCACGACACGCTTGCCCCGAGCGTCGATGACCTGGCGGGTCGCGGCGACATCGCCCTCGAGGGAGAGGGTCGGGTTCTGGACGACGGCCACGTCGTACCCCTCCCCCTTGAGCTGGTCGTAGACCCCTCGCCAGCCGGAGCCGTCGACGAACGCGCCGTGGACCAGAACGATGGCGATGTCTGCACGTGCACTCACGGTGGCTTCCCCTTGCTCTCTTCTTCGCGGGTCCGAGTTGCCGCCGCGGTTGAGATGATCCCGGTCACCCGCCCGTTGGAAGTTCGCGGCGACCCACTCGCTCCGGTTACTCGACCAATGGTAGGACCAGGACTGACCGTTTTCTATGACCGGAACGCCGGAGAACTTTGCAGATCGTCCGCCGACGCGCACCTGGGACCTGCGCGCGCCCACCGCCTTTCAGATCACCCGCCGCTCCAGGTCAGAGGTCGAGCATGGCCGGAGCGAAGATCTCATCGAACCCGATCAGGCGGGTTGTCAACCCCTGCTCGAGCGAGTGCTGCCGGAGCGCATCGAGGACGTGCGCATTTGCCCTGAACCCGTACGGCATCGGGTCGCCCGCCGCGATCGTCATGGCACCCGCGGCGACGTAGTCGGCGGCGTCGGTCCGCAGCTCCGACTCGCCGGCACGCTTGGACTCGACGAAGGCATCGTAGAGATTCTGTGGCAGCCACGGGTGACGCTCCACGAGGCTGCGACGCACCACCAGGATGTGGTTGATGGGGTAGATCCCAGTCTTTGCGATGTAGCGGATCCCTTCGGCGACCGGGTCCGGAAAGAGCCTGCGCACACGGGGGTCGTGCTCCAGGTCCGCGCTCGCGCGATCCACCATGGTGCCGCGAACGTACATCCCGAGAGCATCCAGGTCCCCGCGCAGGATCATCGAGCCCAGATCGTCGCCGGCGGCCAGATGGCGCACCGTGACGCCCGCCGGGAAGCCGGATCCGGTTGCGGCGGCGTGGCTGAGGTCCCGGGATCGGCCCATCCACCACTCCATCTGCCCGGGGCTGACCCCGAACTCATGCTGGAGCGCGGCCCGCACCCAGACGGCGCCGGTCTGCTGGTACTCGGGGATGCCGATCCGCTTGCCCACCAGGTCCTCCGGAGCGTCGATGCCGGCGCCGTCGCGGACCAGGATGTCAGTGTGGAAGAGCCGGCGTGAGGTGAAGACCGGCACTCCTGTGAACTCGGCCTCCCCGTGGTCGAGGGCAATCAGGTAGGAGGAGAGCGACAGCTCCGAGACGTCGAATTCGGCATGTTTCAGCTGCCGCCAGAACGTCTCGGCCGGGTGCAGGAACGAGGGGACGAGCTCGACACCCTCGACGGGGACAGCCCCGTCCAGCACGGCGCGGTTGCGCAGGTTGGGCTGAAAGGCGATGCTCAACTGCAGCCTGGCCAACCGCGGCCCTCCCTTTGACGGCGGAGCGCCGAGCGGAGCGGCGCGCCGGCCCAACGTCGAGCCGTCCACCGGGTCGCACCGGGACGCCGCCTGCTCGGTGCCGGACGGGCGGCATCCTAGCATCGACGGGTTCCGGCCCACCTCCTTTGGGCGCCCGCATGGGGGGGCGAGCTGGCGGGGCTCCGTCTCCGGTGGCGCGCCGGTGACGCCGCCAGGGCAGCGCTTCCGCCTACCCTTGGTCGATGGCGACCAGCGCGCGTGCGGTCGGGATCACCAGACCGGGCGGCCCCGAGGTGCTGGAGGTGATCGAACGCCCGGTGCGTGAGCCGGGGCCTGGCGAGGTGCGGCTCGCCGTCCACGCTGCCGCCGTCAACCCGACCGACATCGGTCTGCGCGAGCGCGGGGTCGAGAATCTTCCTGCGCCCTGGGTTCCGGGCATGGACGCGGCCGGCACCGTCGACCTGATCGGCGATGGCGTCGACCGCCTGGCAGCGGGTGATCGAGTGATGGTGGCGGTCTCGCCGCGCCGGCCTGAGGGTGGTGCGCAGGCGGAGTTGCTGGTCGCCCCCGCCGCCTCGGTGGTGTCCGTCCCCAGCGGCGCGACGCTCGAAGAGGCCGCGACCCTGCCCATGAACGGGCTGACCGCGTTGCTCGCGCTCGAGTTGCTGGACCTGCACCCGGGCCAGACCCTCGCCGTGAGCGGCGGCGCGGGCCTGCTCGCCTCGTACGCGATCCCACTCGCGAAGGAGCGCGGCCTGCGCGTTCTCGCCGACGCGGGGCGGGAGGACCAGGCGCTCGTCCGCAGCTTCGGCGCCGACGCCGTCCTGGCTCGCGGCGACGCCTTTCCGGGTGCGGTCCGCGCCGAGACGCTGATCGGAGTGGACGGCTTCCTCGACACGGCGCTGCTCGGCCGCGCTGCCCTCCCAGCGCTCCGCGATGCGGGGGTCATGGCCGTCGTCCGGGGCTGGTCGGATGGCGAGCCGGAGCGGGGGATCGAGATCCGCCAGGTCTGGGTGCGCACCGTGCTGGAGCGGACCGCGTGGCTCGATGAACTTCGCGAGCTCGCCTCGCGCGGGCGGCTGCAGCTGCGGGTCGCAGGCACCTATCCGCTGGAGCGCGCGGCCGACGCGCACCGATTGATGGAGGCAGGCGGCCTGCGCGGCCGCGCGGTGATCGTCCTCTGACGCTGACGCAGGTTCACGGGTTCAATGGCAGAGCAGCTCCCGATGGGTCACTGAAGACGCTCGCCCATCGATATGGCGGGCCGCCCTGACCGCGCGAAGCAGAAAGGAGACCTCCTCATGGACTATCGACCCCTCGGTCGCACCGGAGTCTCGGTCAGCCAGATGTGCCTGGGCGCGATGATGTTTGGGGCCTTCGGCAACGCCGATCACGACGACGCGGTGCGGATCATCCACAGGGCGCTGGACGCGGGGATCAACTTCATCGACACCGCCGACGGCTACTCCGGCGGCGAGTCGGAGCAGATCGTCGGCGAGGCGCTGGCCGGCGGGCGGCGCGACCGTGTGGTGCTCGCCGTCAAGTTCGGCCCTCCGTTCGACGCGGATCCCAACCACCGAGGAGCCTCGCGGCGGTGGATCATCGAAGGTGTCGAGGGTTCGCTGCGCCGGCTCCAGACCGACTGGATCGATCTCTACCAGGTCGGCGTCCCCGATCCGAACACCGACATCGACGAGACCCTCAGCGCCCTCTCCGACCTCGTGCATGCGGGCAAGATCCGGTTCCTGGGCGCGTCCAAGGTGCCCGCCTCTCAGATCGTGGAGGCCCAATGGGTGGCCGATCGCCGCGGCCACGAGCGCTTTCGCACCGAACAGCCACCCTACTCCCTGCTGACCCGGGCGATTGAATACGACGTGCTACCGGCCTGCCTGCGCCACGGGATGGGCGTCATGACCTACAGCCCGCTGGCCGGCGGCTGGCTGTCCGGAAGGTACCGCAAGGGACGGGCGGAGAGCGGGCCCGGCTCCGCGGCCCGGTTGGGACGCCTCCCCGCGCGGTATCAGGCGAGCCACCCATCCAACGCCGCCAAGCTCGAGGCCGCCGACGCCCTCGGAGCGCTGGCCGACGACGCCGGGCTGACCCTCGTCCAGATGGCCGTGGCGTTCGCGACCCATCACCCGGCGGTCACCGCCGCGATCATCGGCCCACGCACCATGGAGCACCTGGACGGCTATCTCGCGGCCGACGGGATCGCTCTCCCAGACGATGTGCTCGACCGCATCGACGGGATCGTCCCCCCCGGGGTCACGATCAATGTCGCCGACAACATGTGGGAGTTCGGAACCACGGCGCTCACCCCGGCATCCCGCCGCCGCTAGGAGAAGCCCACGGCCACGCCCGCGGAACCCCCGGGGATCGCCGGACGGATCAGCCCTTCACGCCGCTCGATCCGGTCGGGGCGCCGCCGCCCGGCGGGGCGCCGGATCGGGCGGCGCTTGCGTCACGGCTCGCCGCCGACGAGGGCGCGAAGGCTGGCCATCGCGGCGTCGTCGGTGTCATCCGGAAGAGAGCAGCCGGGAGCGACCACGAACCGGGGCCCGAGCCGCTCCACCAGAGCGGCGATGCGCGCCACCGCCGCCGGGCCGGCGGGACCGGATCGGTTCTCGGCGATGCCGCCCATCACGAGCTTGCCGGCGAGGGCCGCGGCACCCGCCTCCAGGGTGATCGAGCTCTCCACCTCGCTCCAGCCCACCACCTGGACCGGGTAGTGCGCGTACCGGTCGAGACCGCCGTCGACCGCACCGTGGAGGTGGAGGAGACGGATCTCCGCACCCGCCGCACCGCGGAGACCCGCCAGGTCGTAGGGGACACCGAGCTCGGCGTACTCGCCGTCGCTCAGCACGTCCTGCCCCCAGCAGGAGTAGTACACGCCGTCGGCTCCGGCGTCGACGCAGGCGGCGGCGAGGTCGTGGACGAGCCCGGCGAGGGCCCAGAGGACGGCGTGAGCGACCGTTCGCTCCCCATCCGCCATCTCGCGCATCCCGCCCGGGCCGCACCAGAGGCCGATCAGCGCGAGCGGCGAGAAGAGGGTGACCAGCAGCACGTCCTCGCTGGCCAGCTCCGCTCTCGCCAGCTCGACCGTGCGCACGTACTCGGCCGCGCGACCGACGCTCATGACCTCCCCGAATCGCCGCAGCTGGGCGACCTGTGAGAAGGACGAGAGCGCGCCGTCCGCGAAGAGGATTGGGATGTCGGGCATGAGCTTGGCAGCCGCCAGCCGGTGGTCGCGGTAGAAGCTCACGGTCCGGCGCGCCAGCGCCCGCGGCTCGTCGATCCGGAAGTGCTTCCAGAGCAGGATCGGCGGCTGATCCAGGGGCTCCGACCGGATCAGCGAGCACAGCGGGCTGGTTCCGCCAGGGAGGGTCACCACTTCTCCTGCGTCAGGCACCGGGGGGCGCCCGCCGCAGCTCGCGGACGATCGAGGGGCCCGATCAGAGAAGGTACTCCCTCGGGGGACCTGAGGCGGCCTGGCCGCCCCCGGGAGTTCGAAACCCTGTCAATCGTCGAGGGTTCGCTAGGCTGACATCATCAGCAGAGGTTGACCGTCGGGAGGGGGGACCATGGGACGGAGCACGCGCGCATCCGGGGGGGCGATCGTCGCCCTCCTGGCGCTGATCGGATTCGCAACCGCGGCGGCGGCCGCGAGCCTGCCTGCCAACAGCCTGGCCGGATACTCGGTGCAGGCCGCGGCGACCGACCAGGCGACGGTGTCGTTCGTCGTCCCGAAGGTCACCTGCTCCGGCACCTCCCCGTCGATGAAGATCGGCTCCGCCGTGTGGGACGGCACCAGCTCGGTCGAAGCCTTTGTCTGGGCGGTGTGCGACAACTTCCCGAGCCCCCCGCTGTACTGGGCGGACGGCTACTGGTATGACAGCGCGCTCGGTACCGGGGACACCAACCAGTTCTTCGCGGTGGCCCCGGGACAGAGGATCGTGACCACGGTCACCGCTGAGGGCGCATCGTCGCAGGCCACGGTCCGCGACGTCACATCGGGCCTGGAGCACTCGTACGTCTTCGGTGGCGTGGGAGCGGGCACCTCGATCATCGGGTTCTTCCCCGCCGGCGACTGGAACGCGGCGCCCGCCGGATCGCCGGCCCAGTTCACACGGGTCAGGTTCTCGAACGCCCGTGTCGACGGGAAGGCGTTGGGGAGGCTGGATCCCGTGGTGGAGTCACTCACCGGATCGGGGTACGAGGTCACCCCATCCCCGCTGGGCCCCGGTGGGACGTCGTTCACCGACGTGTATTCGACCTAGGGGAGGGGCTTCGCCAGAACGGCGAGGGTGGCGCCGGGGACCGCGAGCGCCGGCGACCGCGAGCCCCGGCGCGGGCGGAGCGGCGGACATTACGATGAGTTCGATGACCGAGGTCGTGATCGTGGCCGCGGCCCGCACCCCCTTCGGCAGGCTGGGGGGAGGGCTCAGTGCGATTCCCGCCGTGGAGCTCGGGGCTGCGGTGATCCGCGAGGTGCTGGAGCGCGCCGGGACCGCGCCCGGCGAGGTCGACCAGCTGATCATGGGCACCGTGCTCGCCGCGGGGCAGGGCCAGGTGCCCTCGCGCCAGGCCGGGCTCCGAGCCGGCCTGCCCGCGTCGGTCCCCTCCTTCACCGTCAACAAGGTCTGCGCCTCGGCGCTCAAGGCGGTCAACCTCGCCGCCCTGCTGATCCGGAGCGGCGAGGCGGAGGTGGTGGTGGCGGGCGGCATGGAGTTCGATGTCCCGTTCCCCGTACCTGCTCGAGGAGCAGCGCTTCGGCAGCCGGCTGGGTGATCGGGTCGCCGTCGACGCCATGCTGCGCGACGGCCTCTGCTGCCCCGTCGACGGCGTCCACATGGGGGTCCACGGCGACCAGGTGGCGGCCGAGATGGGGGTCACCCGGGACGAGCAGGACGCCTGGGCCCTGCGCTCGCAGCAGCGCTACGCGGAGGCGCTGGCCGCCGGAAGGCTCGCCCGGGAGATCATCACCGTCGTCACCCCGGCCGGCGACGTCGGCGCCGACGAGCAGCCCCGGCCGGACACCTCCGCGGCCAAGCTGGCCGCGCTCCGGCCCGCCTTCTCCGAGGACGGCACGATCACCCCGGGCAGCGCCCCGGGGATCAATGACGGCGCCGCGGCGCTGCTGCTGATGTCGGCGGAGCGGGCTGACGCGGCCGGCCTCAGCCCGCTGGGTCGGTGGGTCGCAGCCGCCGATTCAGCGGCCGAGCACCCCTACCTGGCCACCGTCCCGGCCCTCGCCGTCGAGCGGGCCCTGGCCCGGACCCGGGGCGAGGTGACCATCGACCGGCTCCAGGCGGTCGAGATCAACGAGGCCTTCGCCGCCGTGGCCATCACCGCCACGCGGATGCTGGAGGTGGACCCCGACCGGGTCAACGTCAATGGCGGGGCGATCGCGGTCGGCCACCCCATCGGGGCATCCGGGGCCCGCATCCTGATGACCCTGCTCTACGAGCTGGGGCGGCGCGGAGGCGGCTACGGTGCCGCCGGCATCTGCAGCGGCCTGGCCCAGGGCGAGGCGACCGTGGTCCGGGTGGACGGGTGAAAGAGAAGTCCGCCTCCCAGCAGATTGACGCCATCATCGAGGGCCCCGGTGACTGGCGGGGAACGACCCTGTCAGAATTGCGCGCTCTCATCAGGGAGGCCGATCCTGACGTGGCCGAAGAGGTGAAGTGGAGGATGCCTTCGAAGCCGATGGGCGTCCCGGTCTGGTCTCATGACGGAATCCTCTGCATCGCCGATACGCTGAAAAGCGCCGTCAGGTTGACATTTCCCAAAGGCGCTCAGCTGAACGACCCCAGGGAGCTCTTCAACACCCGCCTCGCGAGCAACAGAGTTCGTGGCATCGACATTCACCAAGGCGACACCGTTGACCGAGCTGGGTTGAAGGCACTCATTCGCGGAGCGGTGGCGCTGAACACGTCGAGGGTTCGTGACCGGTAGGCACCGGGCGCCCGGCAGGGTGTGGGTCGCGTCGCGGCACCGGTGGGCGCGCGACTGGTCCTGGGGTAGCGAACCCCCCGCGCCAGCCTTCCCCGAGGACCAGCGGTCGCGCCTCGCCGTGAGCCGAAGGTGACGACTCCGTGCTGACGCTGACACCACATGCGGCGTACCCTCTGCCTCGCAAATGGACGCGCAGGTCGCGCGGCGGATCGGCCGCCGGGCGCGCTGGGTCGACCGAGGCCGCGGATCGCTGATCCGCCGGCTCCCGCTGGTCGCCCTGGTTGCCCTGATCCCTCTGCTCCTCGCCGACGCGGTTCAGGTCGGCGCCGACAGCTACCCCCAGCTCGCCTGCACCGCCGACACCTTCGTGAGCTCCAACTCGTCGGCTCAGGCTCAGCAGCTCCTGCCTCAGGCGCTGGCGTACTGCGCCGAATACAACCAGGTTATGGACCTCCTCGATCAGGCGGCGACCAGCGGGTGCTTGAGCCCCGGCGACCACTCCCAGCTCGACAGCCTGGTGGCCAAGACCTCCGCATTCGAGAGCAGCTACGGGACCATCTTCGTCACCGAGCTGGATTCCTGGTACGAGTTGCAGGCGGACTCCATCACGGTCTGCGAGGCCGCCGGAGGTAGCGGGTCCGGTCCCACCCCGTTCTCGATTGCCGTGGCAGGGTTTGCGGCCCTCGTGGTGCTCGGCACCCTGGGCCTTGCGGTGCGGAGCAATCGGCGACGCCCTCTGAGGACGGCGGCGGCAGCAGTGGCCACCGGCGGCTGGACGAGCGCCCCGACCACGAGCTCGCTGCAGGGGCCGGGTATCGCCCAGCCACCCCCGCCGACGGCGGGGTTGCAGGGCCCGGGGATCCTCCAGGCCGGACTTCCGCCCTTCATCGGCGCGGTCTCGGTCGGTGCCCCGATCGGCGGAGCCGGCGCTTCGGTGGCGCCACCCGAGATGCCGGCAGTGCGCGACCTCAATCTCATATGGGGACCTGATGGCCGGCCGACCCTCACCTGGCAGCCGCCCCAGCTGGACCCCAGCCGCTGGGCGCTGAGCGGCTACTACGTCTACCAGTACCAGTTCACGGGCGCAAGCACGCTGCCCCAACCGCTGGCCATGGGCACCATCTCACCGGGAAGCACGTCGGTCACCGTCACCTGGACGGTCGCGAGCCAGACCCACATCTTCTCGACCGGGGGGGACGTCGCCGGCTGGGGGGTGCAGCCGGTCTTCCAAACTCTCGGCGGTCAGTTCGCCGGGAGTTCAGTGACCGGCCCGGTCGGTTGGGTGCCGCTGGTCGCGGGGGCCGGTTGATCCGGCGATCACGGTGATGGAGTTGACGGAGCGATGAGCCTTCTGCTGCTGACCCTTCTGCAGGGCATGCCTGCCGACATGCCCAACTGCTCGGAGTATCCCGCCGCCTGCGCCAACTACAACGCGCAGCAGTCGGGAACTCTGTGGGTCATCCTGGCGGCGGTCATCATCCTTGCGGCGGCGGTGGGGGTGGGCACAGCGCTCCTGATCAGGCAGCATCGCCGGGGACGCCGGCAGCCTCCCCCTCCACCCTGGCCCGGCCAGATCTGAACGGTCACGCGAGCGGGTGTGTGAGTGTCGATCGGAGGGTATCTCTCGTCGCTCGGACTGACACTGCTCATCGAGGCGCCCGTTTACGCCGCTGGGCTGGCGGGCCTGCTCGGGGTTCGCTGGCTTCCAGCCGTGGTGGCCGGGGTGAGCGTGAACCTGGTCACCCATCCGCTCGGCTTCCTTCTGATCGTCCCCGCCCTGCAACCCCGGATTGGATACTGGCCGGCGCTGGCCGTGGTCGAGGTCGCGGTGTGGCCGGCGGAGGCGCTCATGCTCTACGCGTGGCTGCGCCGCGACCTGGGAACCCTGCTGGGGCTGAGCTTCGTGGCCAACAGCCTGTCGCTGGGCATCGGGCTGCTCCGGTAGCAGCGGGCTCGCGCCCCTGCGCCGCGCACTAGAGGCCAGCGCCACGGCGCTACCCGATGGGCCCTCCCGACGAGCGGCGGACGCGCAGCTCGAGCTCGAAGCGCGGGTGGGCGGGCGGACCCTTCGGGTTGGCGATCCGCTCGAAGAGCAGGCTCACCGCCGTGTCGGCCATGGTCCGCAGCGGCTGGGCCAGGGTGGTGAGCGGAGGATCGAGAAGACGCGCCCAGGGCGGGTCGTCGAAGACGATCAGGGCGACGTCCTCGGGCACCCGCAGCCCGGCGTCGCGGATCGCCTCCAGCGCCCCCAGCGTCATGTGGTTGTTGGCGACCAGGAGCGCGGTCGGCGGCGGGGCGTCCGCCAGCAGCTCGGCGGCGGCCCTCCTCCCCCCCTCCATGCTGAAGTCGCCGACCCGAACCCGTGGCTCCGCACCGGTGCTCGCCAGGCCGGCGAGGTACCCGGCGAGGCGCTCTTCCGCGGTCTCCACCCCGGGGACGCCGGCGACGAACCCGATGCGCCGGTGGCCGAGCCCGACCAGGAGCTGGGTGGCGCGCAGCGCGGCATCCTGATTCTCGACGGTGACCGAGTTGGCGCGCCGATCGCTCACCGACCGGTCGAAGGCGACCACCGGGATCCCGAGATCGAGGAGGTCGGCGATCCCCGGGTCGTCGTCGGCACATGAGGAGAGGAGCACCCCGAGCACGCGTTCCGCCGCCAGCACCCGCAGGTACGCGGACTGCTTGGGAGCGTCGTCAGTCGTGTTGCAGAGCAGGATCCGGCGGCCGCGGCCGTACATCGCATCCTCGACGGCCCGGACCATGGTGGCGAAGTGGGCGTTCTCGATATCCGGGATCACCACCCCGACGACGTCGGCGCGGCCGCTGCGCAGGTGCCGGGCGAGCCGGCTGGGCTCGTAGTCGAAGCGGGTGGCGACCGCCAGGACCCGCGCCCGCGCCTCGCCGCCCACCCTCGGCGAACCGCTCAGAACCCGGGAGACGGTGGCGGCCGACACCCCCGCGAGCCGGGCGACATCACCGATGCGGAGCTGCTCGCGAGGCTGGGTCATGAAATCCGTTGCATCCTCCCACAGAGCTCCTGGAGGTGTCAAACCTGCGTGGTGGCAATCGCCTATTGAAACGCTCAGCGGACAGTGGTACCGTCGTCGACGCTGTTTGTGAAAACGTTTTCACAGAGGGTTTCACGCCGAGATCCGGCCGTTCTCGGGTGACTGCCGCAGGCCGCAAGGGAGGAGAAGCATGGTCCAGCGCCTCAACCGTCGTGCCATCCGGCGAGCGAGCTTCGGGGTGGGGGTCGCCGTCATCGTGGGAGCACTGGGTGCCGCCCCGCTCGCCGTCTCCGCGGCCCCGCCCAGCCCCCCGGGCGGGCGCTCCCTGGCCGCCAACACCCGCTTCTACGTCCCCCCGCCCGCGCAGGGATCGTTCCAGCAGGAGCTCCAGCTGCTCTTCAGCGGGCAGTTCAAGGCGGCCGGTCTGATCGCCGACATGGAGGCCACCCCCCAGGCCGTCTGGCTCACCGGGGAGACCGCCGCGCAGGCCGCCGAGGGCGCTCTGGGCTCTCAGCAGGCCGACCTCCAGGTCCGCCAGGCGGTCAGCCAGACCGTGTTCGCGGCCGCCCTGCAACGCGCCGTCCCGGTCCTGGTCGCCTACAACATCCCCGGCCGGGACTGTTCCCAGTACTCCGCCGGCGGAGCCCCGTCCGACGCCGCCTATGACCAGTGGATCAACGCGCTCGCCCAGGGTCTGGGCAGCAGCAGGGCGGTGATCATCCTGGAGCCGGATGCGCTCGCCAACCTGCCCACCGACTGCAGCGCGGCCTACCAGGCGGCCAACCCGCTGATCACCGACGCGACCCGCGAGGCCGATGTCGCCTACGGCGTGACCACCCTGGAGACGGATCCCAACGCGAGCGTCTACATCGACGGCGGGCACAGCGCCTGGCAGTCGGTCGGGACCATCGCCGGGACCCTGGTGGCCGCCGGCGTCAAGGCCGCCCAGGGCTTCTTCCTGGACGTCTCCAACTACCAGTACGCGACCAACAACGTCTACTTCGGCACCTGGGTCTCCGACTGCATCGCGCTCGGCGCCGGCAGCCTCACCTACAACTACGCCGGCTGCCCCAACCAGTACTGGAACGGCGGGCCCGCCAACGGCTACGTGGCGACCTCGACCTACAACGGCGGCGCGCTGAGCCCGTACGGGGTGTGGAGCGAGACCGCGACTGGCGACTTCAACACCGCGGGTACCGACAGCTGGTACGCGAGCCTGCTGGGCAGCACCGTGCCGACCACCCACTTCGTGATCGACACCAGCCGCAACGGGCTCGGCCCCAACAACATGTCGACGTACTCCGCCGCTCCCTACGACCAGGACGCGGGGGTCATCTCGGCTCTGCAGGCCGGCAACTGGTGCAACCCTCCGGGGTCGGGCACCGGTCTGCTGCCGACCGCCGACACCGCCGGGGTGCCCGGGCCACTGAACAGCTACCAGACCGTGCCGTCGCTGCTCGACGCCTACCTCTGGGTCAAGACCCCGGGCCAGTCGGACGGCCAGTGCGACGCCGCCGGCGGGGTCCGGACCTGGAGTGACAGCGAGTACACCCCGTCGATCTCGGGCTGGCCAGCGGTGACCAGCAGCACCTTCCAGACCTTCGACCCGCTCTGGAGCCTCCAGACCGGGACCGTCTTCACCGACCCGGCGGCGGGAGCCTGGTTCCCCCAGCAGGCCCTCCAGCTCGCCGAGAACGCCAACCCCGCACTCACCTTCCCGTAGCCGCAGGCGGGGAGGTCCCGTGAGGGACCGGCGGCCGCCGGGGCGCTGAACGCCAGCGTTCCGGCGGTCTGAGGGGGGGGCGCCGGAGGGGCCGGGATCACGGATGCGCCGGGGTTGCGGACGGCGGCCGCAGCAGGAGTCCAGCCCCTCGGAGGCGCCCGCCGAAGGGCTCTACGGATACGAGCCATTCGGCCGTATCCGGGGCGTGCGGTGAGTGCCATGGTGGTGAGTTGCCGGAGGGCTCCTCCCCCGACCACACACGGTGGATGAAGAGCGTGGTTTCCGCCCCAACCCAATCGACAAAGACCCCGCAGTCCGAGCCCTCCGATCTGCCGGGTGGGCACGAGCTCCTGGCCAACCCCCAGCTCAACAAGGACGCCGCCTTCACCGAGCAGGAGCGCGCCGACCACGGCCTGCGCGGACTGCTCCCGTGGCGGGCGCTGACCATCCGCCAGCAGGTGGCCCTCGAGCTGGAGCACCTCCGGCGCAAGGGGGACGACCTGGAGCGCTACATCGGCCTGACCGCGCTTCACGAACGCAACCAGATCCTCTTCTACCGCATGCTCATCGACCATCTCGAGGAGCTGGCACCGATCGTCTACACCCCCACTGTGGGCTACGCGTGCCGCGCCTTCAGCCACGTGCTGCGGCGCCCCCAGGGTGTGTGGATCACCCCCGACGACATCGACCGCATCCCCGAGCTTCTCCGCAACGCCGCCCGGCCCGACGTCCGCCTGATCGTCGCCACCGACAACGAGCGCATCCTCGGCCTCGGCGACCAGGGTGCCGGTGGCATGGGCATCCCGGTCGGGAAGCTGGCGCTCTACACCGCCGGAGCCGGGCTCAATCCAGCGGTCACCCTGGCCATCTCCCTGGACTGCGGTACCGACAACCCCCTGCTGCTCGGCGATCCTCTCTACCTGGGCTACCCCAAGCCGCGGCTGCGCGGCTCCGCCTACGACCGCTTCATCGAGGCCTTCGTGGTGGCGGTGGAGGACGTCTTCCCCCACGCCCTGCTGCAGTGGGAGGACTTCAAGCAGCACAACGCGATCCGGCTCCTCGACCGGTACCGGCACCGCCTCCCCAGTTTCAACGACGACATGCAGGGGACCGCCGCGGTGGTGCTGGCCGGCATCCTGGCGGCCCTCGGCGAGACCGGGACCGCGCTCTGCGATCAGCGCGCCCTCTTCGTCGGAGCCGGCGCCTCGGGCATCGGCATCGCGCGGCTGCTCCAGTCCGCGATGCGGGGCGCGGGTGCGTCCGAGCAGACGGTGCGTCGCGCCGTGGTGATGATCGACTCGCGAGGGCTGATCTTCGAGGGGCGTGAACACGTCGAGGACGACAAGCTCCCCTTCGCGCTCCGCGGTGAGGAGTTGGAGCGGCTCGGGCTCGAGCCCGGACCCGGCTCCGACCTCGAGACCGTGATCCGCAAGGTGGCGCCCACCGTCCTCGTGGGCACCAGCGGCCAGCCCGGCAAGTTCAGCGAGGCGGTGATCCGCGCCATGGCGGCGCAGGTGGACCGCCCGATCGTGCTGGTGCTCTCCAACCCGACGGCGAGCTCAGAGGCGACGCCCGCCGACGTGCTCGCCTGGAGCGACGGCCGCGCCCTGGTCGCCACCGGCAGCCCCTTCCCGCCGGTCGAGCTGGAGGACCGGCAGCGCCTCATCGCCCAGGCCAACAACGTCTTCGTCTTCCCCGGTGTCGGGCTCGGCGCGGTGGTCGCCCACGCCCGGGAGGTCACCGACGGCATGTTCCTGGCGGCGGCAGCCGAGCTGGCCGGCATGGTGACCGCGGAACGGCTGGCGGCGGGAGCGCTCTATCCGCCGCTCAACGACCTCCGCGCCGTCTCGCGCCGGATCGCCATCGCCGTGGCCCGCGAGGCCCGCGACCAGGGGCTGGGCCGCCTGTTCGCCGACGGCGAGATCGAGGCCGCGGTCGACGCGACCATGTGGGATCCGGCCTACTGAGGCTCCGCGGCGCAGCGCCCGGTGCCGGCGGCGGGCACATATGCCAACCGCATGCCCGGGATCGCGGCGGCTCCCGTCTGCCCTGCAAATTGCGCCCAGGGCCGGGAGGGTCAGACTGACGAACGTGACGGAGACGGACCCGGAGACCCGGGGGCGGAACCCCGACCAGCCCGGGTACCGGCGTGGCCACGACGGCATCGACGGCGGCAACCTCGGGGTGCCCATCTTCGTGGTCGTCGAGGGCGCGCTGGTCGCGGCGACAGCAACATCCCGAGCGCGGAGGGTCGCGAGCAGGCGCTCTCCGAGGCGGTGAGGGTGCTGAGGCAGGGCGGCCGCCTGCTCATCGTCGACGAGGGGGGCCAGCACTACCCGGATGTCCTCCGCCGGGTCGGGTGCGCCGAGGTCACGGTGCGCCGGCTCGACTGGCGGACGGCCCACGGCTTCCCGGGTCAGCAGAAGCTTCTGGTGGCCGGGCGGAAGGGCCCGTCACCCCCGGGAGGGGGTCCCGCGCACCCCTGACCCACCCACCCGTGGGTCACCCGGCCGCAGCTCCGGCTCCGGGCAGCAGGGCCCGGTACCGCTCGTAGGTGGCCCGGTCGAAGCCGACCAGGAGGATGCGCTCCCACCCGGAGGGGTCGACACCCCCCACCGTCGCGACGGCGACCCGTGCCGCCCTCGGCTCGGGGAAACCGAATGCCCCGGTGGAGATGGCCGGGAAGGCGATCGACCGGGCGCCCACCCCACCTGCGACCTCGAGGGAGCGGCGGTAGCAGGAGGCGAGGGCCGCGTCCTCCCCCTCCCCTCCACCCCGCCAGACCGGACCCACCGTGTGCACCACCCATCGGGCCGGGAGGCGATGGCCGCGGGTGAGCTTGGCGTCACCGGTGTCGCAGCCGCCGAGGAGCCGGCACTCCTCCCGCAGGCCCGGCCCGGCGGCGCGATGGATCGAGCCGTCCACGCCCCCTCCGCCGAGGAGCGAGCGGTTGGCGGCGTTGACGATCGCGTCCACGTCTAGGGTGGTGATGTCGCCGAACCAGGCCTCGATCCTCATGGCGGTCGCCCTCATGCCCGTGGCCCCGATGGTAGGTCGCCGATCCCCGCCGGGACCGCGTTGCCGGAGCAAGTTGTCACCGCCGGCCCGGGGAGGCGGTATACCTTCGCAGAGGGGATCACGGAAGTCACGTCACACCAGCCGATATGTCCACCCCACGCCGCCTCGTCCACCCCCTGGGGTTGGTGACGCTCCTGGGCGTCGCCTGCCTGGTCACGTCGTCGGCGGGCGCCCTCTCGGTCGCCGCCCCCCTGCGTCAATCCGGGAGCGGCAGCGGCGGGACGCCGGGCTCCACCGTGCGGGTGGCCGGGCCAGCCCGGCCGGCCGATCCGCAGGCCGCCGACCCGGAGCCGGGGGGGCTGACCGCGGTCGCCGCGGGCGCCCCGATCGAGTTGTGCAGTAACCTCTCGGTGATCTCGTCGTGGAGCCTCAGCCGGCGCGCCGCCCAGCTGGTGGCGGTGCCGGCCGCCGAGGCCGACGTGGCGTTGGTGGCACCCGCCGTGGCCGCGGGCGCCGGCGGACTCGTCCTCTATGGCAGCTCCGCCCCCACGAACCTCGGCTCCCAGCTGGCGGCGCTGGAGGCCATGGACCAGGGAGGCCTGGCCCCACTCGTGATGACCGACGAGGAGGGGGGCGGGATCCAGCGGATGAGCAACCTGGTCGGGTCGCTGCCGTGGCCGGCCACCATGAGCGCCACCATGACCCCGGCGGCGGTGGAGCAGGCGGCCGAGCAGATGGCCGAGGCGATGGTGGCGAACGGGGTGACCGTGGACCTCGCGCCGGTGCTCGACCTCGCCTCCGGCCCGGGGCCCGACGCCACCCATATCGACGGCCCTCGCTCCTTCGGGACCTCCCCCACCGCCGCCACGGCCTTCGGGCTGGCCTTCGCGGAGGGGCTCGAGGCGGGCGGCGTGATCCCCGTCGTGAAGCACTTCCCGGGGGAGGGAGGCGCTGATGGCAACACCGACGACGGGCCCGCGAGCACGCCCCCGCTGGCGACCCTGGAGAGCGCTGACCTCCTGCCCTTCAAGGCGGCCATCAGCGCCGGGCTGCCCGCCGTGATGGTCGGCGACGCCTCGGTGCCCGGGCTGAGCCCGGGGCCCGCGAGCCTCGCGCCCGCGGTCATCACCGGCCTGCTCCGGAAGCAGCTCGGCTTCGAGGGTCTGGTGCTGACCGACTCGCTCTCCGCCGACGCCATCGGCGACCTCGGGATCAGCGTGCCGGAGGCCTCGGTGCAGGCGGTGGCCGCCGGAGCCGACATGGTCCTCTCCAACACCGCGGACCCCGACACCACCTTCGACCAGACCGTCGCCGCCCTGGTCACCGCGGTCGCGGACGGGGCGGTGCCCGTCATGACCCTGGACACGGCGGTGATGCAGGTGCTCTCGGCCAAGGGCGTCGACCTCTGCGCCTGAGCGGCGCGCGCGGCGGCCTCGGGCGACCCTCCGCGCCCCACGGTGGCGCGCAGAAAGCGCACCCACGCATATTGGTTATTGACGGGGCAGGAGAGGCCACCGACCCTGGCGTGGGCCGCGCAGACGGCCGAAGGTAAGAGGAGAGAGCCCCCATGCTCCGACGTTGCCTGACTCTTCTGGCGTCCTTCGCCACCCTCTCGGCGGTCGCGGCCGCCGGCGCCTCGGAGATCGCGACGTCGTCCGCCCCCGCGCTCCTCATGACCAAGGCGGCGACCGGCTGGACCTCCAGCAACTGGTCGGGCTACGCGGGCTCGACGGGGGCCGCCGGGTCGGCGACGTCGGTGGAGGGGTACTGGGAGGTGCCCTCGGTGAGCAAGACCTCCAAGAACACGTACTCGTCGACCTGGGTGGGGATCGACGGCTTCGGCAACACGGACCTCATCCAGACCGGCGTGGAGCAGGCATGGGTGGGTGGGGCGGCCCAGTACACGGCGTGGTGGGAGATCCTGCCCGCGTCGCAGACCAACATCCCGAGCCTGGTCGTGCACCCCGGGGATGTGATGTTCGCCTACATCGCCAAGCAGACGGGCAGCACCTGGGAGATCGAGCTCGAGGACACGACAACCGGGAAGTCGTTCGTGACCGACCAGACCTACACCGGGGTGGCCGACACCGTCGAGTGGATCGTCGAGGCCCCCACGGTCGGCGGCAGTCAGTCCACCCTCGCGACGTACAGCACGATGTACTTCGACAAGGACGCCTTCAACGGCTTCTACGCGGCCTTCACCACCGCCAACCGCGGGGTGATGATCCAGGGTGGCAAGCACGTGTCGACGCCCTCCAAGCCGGACTCCGACGGGGACGGGTTCGCGGTCGCGCACGGCGCCAAGACGCCGCCACCGCCGGCGAGCTGAGCATCGACCTCCGGCGCGCCAGCCGAGGGTTGCCGGTCGCCCGTCGCAGGCTGAGCCGTCAGCCGCCGGCGGGCATCCCCGCGGGGCGTCCACCCGTCCGGGACGGCTACGATGCCGCCGCGGAGATGCGCGGGGCCATCAGCGTGACCACCGACCCGGGGCGGATCGATCTCGGCCTCGCCCATCGTTGGATCGCATCCTCGTACTGGGCCACCGGCATCCCGTGGGAGTGGTTCGAGCGCGCGTGCGCCCACAGCCTGGTGTTCGCGGCCCTGGCGGGTGACGCCCAGGTGGGCTTCGCCCGGGTGGTCACCGACCAGGCGACCTTCGCCTGGCTGGCCGACGTCTTCGTGGCCGAGGAGGAGCGGGGGCGTGGGGTGGCCTCCCGGCTGCTCGACGCGATCGTCGAGGATCGACGGTTGCAGGGGCTGCGCCGCTTCGTGCTCGCCACCGCGGACGCCCATCCGCTGTACGAGAGATTCGGCTTCGAGCGGCTGGGCGACACCGCCGGGAGGCTGATGGGGATCACCCGCTCGGCCTCCGACCTGTACCGCGACTGACCGCGCCAGACCTCCATCGAGGCCGGCTCAGCGAGCCGCCAGCACCGCCGCGCGCTGCTGGGGAGAGAGGGGCTTCACCGCCTCCCGCAGGGTCACCCCCGAGGCCCGGCGGGCCCGCGGCAGCAGCCACGCGAAGACCAGGTCGGGGCGCTTCCGAGCCGTGTCCCGCAGCACCCAGCCGATCGCCTTGCGGATGAAGAACTCGGTCTCATCGAGCATCCCGTCCGCGTAACGCGTGAAGCGGGCGAAGTCCCCTTCGCCGCGACGGAGCGGCAGCAGCAGGGCGAGCAGCGCCGAGCGGCGAATCCAGAGGTCCGGGTCGTCCGCCCAGCGGTCGAGCACCGCGCCCAGCTCGGGGTGGCGCTCGACAAGGCCGCCGGCGACGACCGCGGCCAGCTCGTCGACCAGCGCCCAGGTGCGCCCCTCCCGGATCAGCCGCTCCACCAGCGCGGCGTCAGCCGCCTCGAGACGCGCGCCCCAGATCTCCAGCAGCTCAACGGCGATCCGGCGGCGCTCGTACACCCGCCCCACCCAGAGGGCCTCGACCAGCGCCAGCAGGTCCTCCCGCCCGAGGTCGCGCCGCCGGGCGAGAACTCCCCTCGCGACCGTCCGGACGGCGGGAACGCCCACCCCGAGGTGGTCGAGATCACTCTTCAGGTACGCCCTCTCCTGAACCGCCCGCTCGGGTGACGCGTGGGCTCGGAGCGCCGCGTCGATCTCCTCGATCTCCTGGGACGGGTCCATCGGGCTCACCGGCGCCGGTCCTCCAGGCAGCAGTGCTTGTACTTCCGGCCGCTGCCACACGGGCACGGATCGTTGCGCGAGGCGGCCCGCCAGCGCTGCCGTTCCGCGCGCTCCTCGACCGCGAGCTCCGCCATGATCGCGGCCACCCCCTGCCCGGACCGGCCCAGCCGGACCATCCGCTCGAGGGTGGGGAGCATGTGCTCGAAGGAGACGCGGTATCCCTCGCAGAGGTGGTTGAGACCCGGCTCCCCGTCGGGCCCGAACCCGAAGCGGTCCTTGGGACATCCGCCGTTGCAGAGGAAGCGGACCGTGCAGGACCGGCAGACGGCGGGCAGGCTCGACCGCTTGGCCTCACCGAAGGCCACCTGGGCCGGCGATCCGACCAGCGCGCCGAGACCATCGTCGACGATGTTCCCGAGCCGGTGGCCGGGATCGACGAAGTGGTCACATGCGTAGACGCTGCCGTCGTGCTCGAGGGCCGGCACCCGACCGCAGGTCTCGGACATCACGCAGAGGTTGGCGGGCGTCCCGCTCACCACCAGGAGCGCCTCGGCGAAGTTCTGGATCGCGATCCGGCTGACGTCGTGGCGGACCCACTCGTCGAAGATGGCGCAGAGGAACCGGGCCATCGCCGCCGGCGCCACCGACCGGTCGGTGACCCCACCCCCGGCCGCCCGCTCCACGACGGGCAGGAACTGCACCCAGCGCGCCCCCGCGTCGAGGAAGAAGCGGTACACCTCGAGCGGTGCCTCGGCGGTGCGCGCGTTGAGGGTGCAGAGCAGGTCGGGCTCGATCCCGTGGGCGCGCAGCCGGGCCAGGCCCCGCATCACCCGGGCGTGGGTCGGGTGGCCCCGGCGGTCGGGCCGGCTGCGATCGTGGAATCGGGCCGGCCCGTCGATGCTCAGACCGACCGCGAAATCGTGCTCGGCGAGGAAGGCGCACCACTCGTCGTCGAGCCGGGTCCCATTGGTCTGCAGGTTGTTGATGCATCGCCAGCCCGAGGGTAGGTGGCGCCGCTCCAGCTCCACCACCCGCCGGTAGAAGTCGAGACCGGCGAGGGTCGGCTCCCCCCCGTGCCAGGCGAAGCAGATCAGCGGCCCGGGGCTCGCCTCGATGAACCCGCGGATGTGGGCCTCCAGCACCGCGTCGCTCATCCGGTAGCGCTCACCTGCCGGGAAGAGGCTGGTCTTGCCCAGGTAGTAGCAGTAGTCGCAGGCGAGATTGCAGAGCGGTCCGATCGGCTTGGCCATGACCACGAACGGCTCCGGCTGGCGATGCGAGAGCGGCTCGGGGATGGCGGCGACCGCTGCGGGCGGGGACGCGGGGGGCGGGGCGGCGATCATCGGGTTCATGGGTGAATCAGGGCAGCGCTGATCATCCGCTCCGAGAGGGAGGTCGGAGCCCTGCCGAGCGTCGGAGCAGCCCCGCCAGGCCGAGCCCGGGTTACGTGACCGCCGAGCGGGACGCGACGGCCTTGACGACGGGTGCCGCCGTGGCCTTGATCGCCTCCTTGGCCTCGGCAACCTCGATGAGCAGGCTCCACGCGGTCTGAGCGCTCGACGCCACCAGGAGGAACACGACCAGCAGCAGCCAGCCCGGCGCCCCGGTGTTGCCGTTCAGGAAGAGGATGCCGACGGCGAGGAGGAGGCCCAGCCCCGCGAATCGGAATCCGAGCTTCCGGACCGCCTTGCCCACGCCCAGCAGGAGGCTGGATCCCCACATTCCGCGGGCGTCCCGGATGCTCCCCAGCAGTCCCACCACGGCGAGCGCCACGAGCGCCTTGCCGAGATCGTCGAGCGTGAACTGGGGCACCAGCACGAGCAGCGAGACGAGCAGCAGGGCGACCAGGGATTGGAACGCCCCACGGGCGGTGGCGCGGACGTCGCGACGGTTCACCACCGCGTCCAGGTGGAGGGACACGCCCACGAAGAGGAGACCGACCAGCGCCGCGGCGGCCCCGCCCGCCGTCATGTAGAAGTCGTGCCAGGGCTCCATGACGCCTCCCCCATCTCGCTCGTGCCGGCGGCGCGCCGCCGGCGCACCCCAGCCAAATCCTAAACGAGCGCCTCGGCGGCGGCCAGCCCCCACCTCGGCCGGATCGTGCGGGGACCGCGATCATCCCGTGTCAAATCTGAGAGTAACCACCTCTTGACAGCCACGTCCATAGTGGTTACTCTCGGATGGTAGTCAGTGTCAAAAGGAGGACGCCGCCATGAACGCACCGGCAATCGCCCCCGGCAGCGGTGCCCGCAGATGGTGGGCGCTGGGTGCCGTCAGCCTCGCCGTGCTCGCGGTCGGGCTGGACGCGACCGTGCTGAGCGTCGCCCTCCCCACCCTGGCCGTCAAGCTCCACGCCTCGGAGTCCGACCTCCAATGGTTCTCCTCCGGGTACCTGCTGGTGCTGGCCGCGCTGATGCTGCCCGCCGGCCTCCTGGGTGACCGGTTCGGCCGCAAGCGGGTGATGCTCGGCGCCCTGCTGCTCTTCGGGCTCGCCTCCGCCGGCTGCGCGATCTCCCAGAGCTCAGGGGAGTTCCTCGCGGCGCGGATCCTGCTCGGGGTCGCCGGCGCGCCCCTGATCGTGATGGCGATGTCCGCCCTGGCCGTGCTCTTCACTCCCGAGGAGCGGCCCAAGGCGGTGGGGATCTGGGCGGCCGTCAACTTCGTCTCGTTCCCGATCGGGCCCATCCTCGGCGGCTACATCCTCACCCACGCCTGGTGGGGCTGGGTCTTCCTGATGAACGTCCCGGTCGCCCTGCTCGGGCTGGCCGCCGTGCTGGCTCTGGTCCCGGAGAGCAAGTCCGCCGAGAAGCCGGGGCTCGACCCGGCCGGGGTGGTGCTCTCGACCGCCGGGCTGGTGGGCCTCACCTACGGCCTCATCCAGGCCGGGCAGGACGGCTGGAGCAGCCTGAGCGCCGTGCTGCCCATGGTCATCGGCGCCGCCCTGCTGCTCGCCTTCCTGCGCTGGGAGGTCCTCGTCACCGGCCGCCCCGGCGGCCAGCCGCTCGTCGACGTCGCCCTCTTCCGGTCGCGCAGCTTCACCTGGGGCGTGCTGCTCCTGGCCGTCTGCGGGGTGGTGATGGTGGGCGTGATCTTCACCCTGCCCCAGTACTTCCAGGGGATCACCGGGGTGGATCCGATGGGCAGCGGGGTCCGCCTCCTCCCCCTGATCGGCGGCCTGATCCTCGGGGCGGTGCCCTCGGCCCAGTTCATCCGCTGGATCGGCATCAAGCTGGTGATGAGCCTCGGGTTCGCGATCCTCGGGCTGACGGCCCTCTGGGCCGCGACCACCACCCTCGGCACCACCGAGGGGATCACCGCGGCCTGGATGGCGGTGGGCGGGCTCGGCCTGGGCCTGGTCTTCGCCCCCGCGGCGACGGCGGCCCTGGCCCAGATCGACGCCGAGCGCAGCGGGGTGGCGAGCGGCGTTCTCCAGGCGATCAACAAGGTGGGCGGGCCGCTCGGCGCCGCGGTCTTCGGCAGCGCCCTCCTCTCCGTGTACCAGGGGCACCTGCCGATCGCCGGCCTCTCCGGAACGGCCGTCGCCACCATGAAGGAGGGGCTGAGCCAGGGGCTCGCGGTGGCCCGGCAGCTCGGCTCGCCGGCGCTGGTCCACGGGGTCCGGGCGGCCTTCGTCCAGGGGATGGACGCCGCCTTCCTGGTCTCGGCGGGGATCTGCGCCATCGGCCTGGTGCTCACGCTCGTCTTCATGCCCCTGCGCACCCCGGCGCTGACCCCGGCGCCAGAGAGCGACGGCGGCGAGCCCGTGGGGATGGCGGCGCCGGCCGAGGCGCTGCCGGCGGTCGCACCGGCCTCCCGGTGAACCGCTAGCATCGTGGCCGTCACCCATCGCACCGTGGAGTTGAGGGCGAGGTCGAGATGACGTCATCAGAGCCGGCCGAGAACCGGCAGCCCGGGCTGCGCGAGCGGAAGAAGGCGAAGACCCGCGCCGCCATCCAGCAGGAGGCGATGCGCCTCTTCCGCGAGCGCGGCTACGACGGAGCCACCGTCGAGGAGATCGCCGAGGCCGCCGAGGTCTCGCCGAGCACCTTCTTCCGCTACTTCCCGACCAAGGAGGACGTCGTCCTCCGCGATGACTACGACGACCTGCTCCTGGAGGTCTTCCTTCAGCAGCCGGCTGATCTCAGCCCGCTGCAGGCGTGCCGGGCGGCGCTCCTCAGCATCGGGGGGATCGTCGGCGGATTCGCGCCGGAGGAGCGGGAGCTGGAGAAGGTGCGGATGGCGCTCACCTTCTCGGTCCCGGAGGTGAGAGCCCGCTGGATCAACGAGCTGGGTCGCGCATTCCAGGTGCTGGCCGCCGCGGTCGCGGCCCGGGTCGGGCGCCCCACGGACGACATCCAGGTGCGCGCCTTCGTCGGGGCGGTGCTCGGCGTGATGCTGGTGGCGATGGAGCCGCTCATGGAGGACCCGACCCGCGAGTGGACCGAGTTCCTGCCGGACATCGACCGGGCGCTCGCCTACCTGGAGCAGGGCCTCCCTCTCTGACCCGACCCGACCCGCCGCCGGGAGCCCCCAGCGCGTAGGTCTGCGACCCGCGCGGGACCACGCGCATCCCCCACCTGCGTCGGCGCCGGCGACCCCCGTCTCTCCAGAGCCTTAAGGACAGAAGTGTCCTTAACGGTTGGGCGGTGGGCCCATCCCGCCACGCTGCTCGGCTGACGCGTTCACGCTGCAGCCGGGCGCCACCCTGGCCTCCCGGCTCGCGTCAGCTGCCGGCCAGCTTCCCGGAGAGGAAGTCGTCGTACGCCTGCAGGTCGAGCAGCCCATGCCCGGAGTAGCCGAAGAGGATCACCTTCTCCTTCCCCTCCTCGCGGGCCTGGATCGCGGCGTCGATGGTCGCCCTGATGGCGTGGGCGGTCTCCGGGGCCGGGATGGTCCCCTGGGTCCGGGCCCACTGGATGGCGGCCTCGAACACGGCGGTCTGAGTGCAGGAGGTGGCCTTCATCCGGCCGGTGCGCACCAGGTTGCTGATGATCGGCGCGTCGCCGTGGTATCGCAGCCCGCCGGCGTGGATCGACGGGGGCACGAAGTCGTGGCCCAGCGTGTACATCGAGAGCAGCGGGGTGAGCCCGGCGGTGTCGCCGAAGTCGTATTCGAACTTCCCGGTGGTGAGGGTGGCGCAGCTGGTCGGCTCCACCGCCAGCAGCTCGACGCCGTCGTCGGGCACGAAGGGCAGCGCGATCCCGCCGAGGTTCGACCCGCCGCCGCAGCAGCCGATGACCAGGTCCGGCCTCTCCTCGCCCGCCGCCTGGAGCTGCTCCTTCGCCTCCAGCCCGATCACGGTCTGGTGGAGCAGCACGTGGTTGAGCACCGATCCCAGCGAGTAGTGGGTGTCGGCGCGGCCGGCGGCATCCCGGACGGCGTCGCTGATCGCCATCCCGAGCGAGCCGGGGCTGTCCGGCTGGTCGACCGGCGACGGCACCACCTCGCCGCCCCACGTCTCCATCATCACCCGGCGGTACGGCTTCTGCTCGTACGACGCCCGGACCATGTAGACCTTGCAGGTGAGCCCGAAGAAGGCGCAGGCGAAGGCCAGCGCGCTCCCCCACTGACCGGCGCCGGTCTCGGTGGCGATCCGCTTGATCCCCTCCTCACGGTTGAAGTACGCCTGGGGGACCGCGGTGTTGGGCTTGTGCGATCCGGCCGGGGAGACCGACTCGTCCTTGTAGTAGATCCGCGCCGGGGTGTCGAGCGCCTGCTCGAGCCGGCGGGCCCGGATCAGGGGGGTCGGCCGCCAGAGCCGGAGGATGTCGATCACCTCGCCCGGGATGTCGATCCAGGGGTCGGTCGACACCTCCTGGAGGATCAGCGCCATCGGGAAGAGCGGGGCCAGGTCCTGGGGGCCCGCCGGCTCGCGGGTGCCCGGGTGCAGCGGAGGATCGATGGGCTCGGCCAGGCGGGGCACGACGTTGAACCAGGCTTCGGGCACGCTCTCGGGCGGCATAGTCCAGCGCATTGAACTTCCCCAACGATCGGCGGACGGTGGTCCGGGACTCTAGCGAACTCCCGGGGGGGAGGTGCCACCCGAGATCGGCACGGCATCACGGGGTGGACCGGACCAGTCAGCCCTCGCAGCGCCAATCGAGACCGGTGGGACCCGGGTGACCGCCCTCACCCGGGTGGTGGGCAGCGGGTGGCACGCTCCGGTCATGGTGAGCGTTTGACAGGAGCGCAACGATCTGGTAGTGTGCGGCCATTCGTATGAGGGAGCCTGCCGCCGGCGCGGCGGCGGGAAAGGGACCGCAAGGTGTCGAGGTTCAGGCGCCGCACCCCCGTCGAAACTGAGATCGTCGGCGTACCCGCATCGCCGGGACAGCCGACCTCGCAGCTCTGCTCCGAGCCGGGCTGTGACGGCCCCGACCGGGTCACCTGCGACTACCGCGATCGCCGCGGCACCCCCTGCCCGACGGCCTGGTGCCCCGAGCACATCGTCAAGGTCAACGCCTGGCACCTCTGCCGGCGGCACGCCCGGATCGTCCAGAGCCTGGCCCCGGTGGAGTTCCGCGGCCAGCTCCCGGCCCCCGACCTCGACAACCGGGCGCCCTCGCTGGTCGCGTACCTGGCGGACACCCTCGACGAGCCGATGCGCAGCCTCCTGACCGAGCTCGCCCGGCCGGCCCTCGGCGAGTACGTGGCCGCCGAGGCGCTCAACCTGGTGACCTCGGTGGGCGGGGAGCGGCGCTGGTCCCAGGGCTGGAAGCTCTTCGACAACACCGGCCCGCTGCTCCGGATCGGGATCGAGGTCGACGAGAAACGCGACCCTGAGTGCAATCTCCGGCTCAACAGCCGGGTCGTGCTTCGCTTCGTGCCACCCTGGATCAGGGAGCGGAAGGCCGGCGTGTCCTTCTCGGCGGAGGGGGAGCCCGATCGGCGGCGCGTCTTCTTCGAGACGCTCGTCGAGCAGCACGTCCGGCCGGCCGTGGTCGCCGAGGAGCGGTGGGTCCGCCGCTGGGAGCGCACACCCCAGTCCGGCGTCCGGAGCTGACCCGCGCCCGGAGCTGACCGGCGCCTGGACCTGACCGGCGCCCGGAGCTGACCGGGGCCTGGAGCTGATCGGCGGCCGCGGCTGATCAGCATCCGCGGCCGATCGCGACCGGCGCCGGCGGTGTCGCGGGACCGGGCCTCCGCCGGAACCGCTCCCGGGTTCACACCCGGGCGGGTTCTCAGAGGTCGGTGTCCGCTCCGATCTCGTGGCCGAGGGCACGGAGCGCCCGGCGGTACTTCGAGCTGCTCTCAGGTGGCCCCGCCCCCGCCTCGCGGAGCCGGGCCGCCACCCGGTCGGCCAGCTGGTCTCCTCCGTCCTGGATCTCGACCTCCAGCTCGCGGAAGCGGTCGGCGACCGACCCGTCCGGGGCCACGACCTCGACGGTGTCGTCCATCACCTCGACGATCGCCCTCGCCCCGGCCTCGCCGCCCGCCTGCCCGAGTGTCAGCACCCGGCGGGTCGCCCGGAGCAGCGCCACCGGGTGCAGCGCGGCGGCGGGGACGTCCGCCGGGATCCGGGCCAGCATCGGCGCCGGAGGGGCGCTGCCCGCCCCGGCCATCTCGTGCTCCCCGCGCACCATCCGGTCGCCGTCCGCGCGCCCGGGGGTCTTGAGGGTCCAGATCCCCGGATGCTCCGGCCGGTCGAGATGGCGGCGGTGGCGGAGGCCGAATCCCTGGCGGACCAGGTCGAGCGACTCCGTGTCCCAGTACGTGGTCTCCTGGGGCTCGGCGCCCGAGTCCTCGACCGCCCCGTCGCCCAGGCCGGAGAGGTCGGGGAGGAGATAACCCGGACTCGCGCTCAGCTTGATCTCCCGCTCGACGTCGCCCGGCATGGCCCGATTATCCGCAACCGCCCCGCGCGCACCGGGCCTCCGGCGCGCCGGGGAGTGGCGGCGGAGCCCTCCGGGCGGAGGCTCAGCTCTGCGCGCGACGCTGGTCGAGCATGGCGAAGAGCCGCTCCGCCACCGGCGCCGGGGTGACGCGGTACGCCTGGTGCTCGTGCTCGTTGGTGATCCAGACATCGCAGTTGCCGAGCAGCCCCGCCGTCTCCAGCGCCAGGCCGCGCTCCACGTAGGGGTCGTTCCAGTACACGGCCCCGACCACCGGGACGGGATTCCGCCGCAGCCGGTCGACGTCATAGAGGGGCGGCCAGGGCGCCCACCCGGCGAGTCTCTCGGCCGCCTCCCGGAAGGGTCGCAGCGGCGCCCATTCCTCGAACATCCACGGGAAGATCATCTCGCCGGTGAAGCACGGTGCCGGCTCGGCGTCCAGCGCGTAGCGAGGATCGGCGGCGACCACCCGCGCCGCCGCCCACCGGGTCGGCGCGCCCTGCGCGTAGCAGGCCTCCTGGAGCAGCGAGTAGATGGGGTTGGTCGCCGGCGCCATCAGCTCGGCGACCTGCTGATGCACGTAGCCGCCGAGCCTCCCGAGCGTCTCCAGGTCGTGCGCCGCGCGCTCGACCACGCCGTGCAGCTCGGCCGCCCCGTGGAGATGACCGAGGATGGTGCCCAGGGCCAGGAAGGCCGGGCCGGTGAGCCGCTGGCCGTGCGCGTCCAGGTCGGCGACGGTGCCGAGGTGTTCGACGATCCGCCGCACCCGTGCCGCATCCTCCGGGAAGCGACGGAAGAAGTCGGCGTTCCGCTCGGCGACCCGGCCGGCCAGCGCCTGGTACACGCCATCCGCCCCGTGCAGGACCGGGGCGAACCCGCCGGTGATGATCACCCCGGTGAGGTGCTCCGGAATGAGGGAGAGATGGGTCAGGCTGCAGAAGCCGCCGAAGCTCTGCCCGAAGAGGTACCAGCCGGCGCCGTCCCCGAGCAGCGTGGAGCGGAAGCGCTCGGCGTCACGAACGATGGAGTCGGCGCGGAAGTGGGAGAGATACGCGGCCAGCTCCGCCGGGTCCGCGCGCGGCAACGCCGGCGCCTCGAGCGGCGTGCTGAGTCCGGTGCCACGCTGGTCGAGAAGGAGCACCCGGTAGCGGGTGAGGAGCTGCTCCAGCCACCCGCCGCGCGAGGCGGGGAAGGTGAACTCCATCCCCGGTCCGCCCTGGTACCAGCAGATCATCGGCAGACCGCGATCGTCCGCCTTCTCGGCGGCCACGACCTCGCGGGCGAAGACACTGATCGTCTCGGCCTGGTGGGGGCGGTCCCAATCGAGCGGACACTCGATGCGGTGGCCGGTGATCACCATCCGGTCCACCGCGACGCGCGAGACCACCTCGTGCCCACTCATCGCTCGCCCGCCGCGGATCCGGTCATCCCGCTCACCCCTCGAGGTTGCGAATCCTGAAGTCATCGTATTCCACGCTGGAGCTCCCCTCCGACTCCACCCCCCCGTTCCAGCCCGAGTTGCCACCGGTCGGGTAGCTGTCGGTGACGGTGTGCACCGCGCCGGCGTTGACCTGGACCAGGATTCGCGTGGTCTCCGTGCCGTTGCCCACGCTCACGGTGATGCACGCGAGCGTCATCCGGTTGGACTGTCCGACCTGTCCCACCCCGGGGACGTAGCCGATGAGGATGCTGGTCGGCTGATCGAAGGAGCCCTCCGCCGTCCCCGGATAGCGGAACACCTGGAGGCCGCCGTCCGGGAAGAGGAAGGCGACGTAGTGGGTCGCGGACTCGTCGCCGGCGTGATCGCAGCGGAGCCCGGCCCCGGCGTCGAGGTCACCCGCCGACGCGAGGGTGAAGGCCGCGCTGACCGCCATGGCGGCGAGGCCGGTCGGGTAGGGCGCCGTCGCCGCGTGGGCCGTGTCCCCGCTGCCGCTGATCACGTAGGCGCCGTCCTGATAGACGAAGGTGCTGCCCGCGCTGTCGGTGCCGACGAACCACCCCGAGTCCGGATTGGTGAAATCGTCGCTCCACACCACCCGCCCGCTGCCCAGGGTGAGGCTGGTCGCGTGCGGCGCCGGGCCACCGCCGGACGAGGAGGCGCGCAGCGCCAGCCAGACGACCCCGACACCGAGCAGGGGCAGGGCCACGCAGAGCACCACCGCGAGCGCGTTCATGCCGCGGCGGGGGCGGGGTGGGGGCACCAGCGGAGGCGGGGGTGGCGCCCACCAGCCCGGCGGGAAGCTCCCCGGCGGCGGCGGCGGGGGCACGGGCCACCCCGCGGGAGCGGGGGCCCCGGCGCCGGCCCCACCATCCGGTGGAGGGGGCGGTGGCGGCGGCACGGGCCACCCCGGCCAGGGCGGCTGGCTCATCGCGCCAGCTCCAGACGGGTCGTGCCTCCCATGTAGGGTCGGAGCGCGTCGGGGACGTCGACGCTCCCGTCGGCCTGCTGGTAGGTCTCGAGGATCGCGTCGAGCACCCGGGGGACGGCCAGGCCACTGCCATTGAGCGTGTGGACGAAGCGGGGACGCTCGCCCGGTGCCGGCCGGTAGCGGATGTTGCACCGCCGGGCCTGGAAGTCGCCGAAGGCGCTGCACGAGGAGACCTCCAGCCAGCGCTGCATCCCCGGTGCCCAGGCCTCCACGTCGTATTTCTTCGACTGCGCGAAGCCCATGTCGCCGGTGCACATCGAGAGCACCCGGTAGTGGATGCCGAGCCGCTGCAGCAGGGACTCCGCGTGCCCGGTCAGCAGCTCCAGCTCCTCGAGCGACCGCTCGGGAGTGGTGAACCGCACCATCTCGACCTTGTCGAACTGATGCAGCCGGATGTAACCGCGGGTGTCCTTGCCGGCCGCCCCGGCCTCGCGGCGGAAGCACGCCGTGTAGGCGACGTGGCAGATGGGCAGGTCGGCGGCGTCGAGGATCTCCTCGCGGTAGAGGTTGGTGACCGGCACCTCGGCGGTCGGCACCAGGTAGAGGTCGTCGCTGGTCTGGTAGGCCATCCCCTCCTTGTCGGGGAGGTTGGCGGTGCCCACCATGCACTCGGTGCGGACCAGGTACGGGGGCAGCACCTCGGTGTAGCCGTGCTCCCGCACCCCCACGTCGAGCATCCAGGTGATGAGCGCCCGCTGCAACCGCGCGCCGTCGCCGCGCAGGACCGCGAAGCGCGCGCCGCTGATCTTGGCGGCGCGCTCGAAGTCGAAGATGCCGAGACGCTCGCCGATGTCGTAGTGGGGCAGGGCCGGGAAGCCGAGCTGGGACGGCTCGCCCCAGGTGCGCACCGTGACGTTGTCGCCCTCGTCCCTGCCGATGGGCACCGACTCGTGAGGGGGGTTGGGAACGTAGAGGAGCAGGTCGCGGAGCCGCGTCTCGATCTCCGCCAGCTCCGACTCGCCCGACTGGACCTGGGCCCTCAGCTCGTTGAGGCGCGCCCGCTCGTCGTCGGTGGGCGCGCCGCGGGCCCCGGAGGCGGCGCGGCGCCGCTCCGCCTGAGCGGCCTCGACCTGAGCGCGCAGGGCGCGAGCGCGGGCGTCCAGCTCCAGGATCTCGTCGATCGGAGCCTCCTCGTGCTTCAGCTCGGCCCCTCGCCGGTAGCGGTCGGGGTCCTCGCGAAGGTCCTGGAGCGGGATCACACCTCGGCCTCCTCTCCGCCCTGGGGACGCATGGTCGGGAACAGCAGGACATCGCGGATCCCGGGGCTGTCGGTGAGCAGCATGGCGAGCCGGTCGAGGCCGATTCCGAGACCACCGGCGGGCGGCATCCCCGCCTCGATGGCCTCCAGGAAGTCCTCGTCGAGGGGCGGCCCCGCGCCCTCGTCCAGCTCCCGCTGGCGCGCCTGCTCCTCGAAGCGGGCGCGCTGGTCGATGGGGTCGTTGAGCTCGCTGAAGGCGTTGGCCAGCTCCCGTCCGGCGACCACCAGCTCGAAGCGCTCGACGAAGCGCGGGTCGTCGCGCCGCCGCCGGGCCAGGGGGCTCACCTCGGCGGGGTAGTCGAGGACGAAGGTGGGGTCGTGCAGCGTGCGTTCGACCTTCTGCTCGTAGACCTCGTTGAAGATGGTGCCGGGGCCGAGGCCGGCGGGCAGCTCCACCCCCGCCTGGCGGGCCCGCCCCTCCAGGGTGCCGGCGTCCCAGGCGCTCACCGGGTCGAACCCGCAGACCTCCTCGATCAGGCTCGCCATGGTCCTCGCCGGGAACGGCGGGGAGAGGTCGAGGGCGCGGCCGCCGTACTGGCGGCGCAGAGGGTCGAGGGGTGATGCGGCGGTGGCGCCGGAGGCGCCGGCATCGGGAGCGCCGGGGAGGTCCGGAGAGCCCGGGATTCCGGCCGCATCCGGCGCGCCGTCAACGCCCTCCTCCGCCTCCGCGACGCCGATCGCGGGCGCCGGGATCGCCCGTGCGGCGTCGACGACGATCGCCTCGGTGAGCTCGCGCATGTCGACGTAGTCGGCGTACGCCTGGTACGCCTCCAGCATCGTGAACTCGGGGTTGTGGCGCGGCGAGAGGCCCTCGTTGCGGAAGACACGGCCGATCTCGTACACCCGGCGGTAGCCCCCGACCAGCAGGCGCTTGAGGTGCAGCTCGATGGCGATCCGCAGGTAGACGTCGGTGTGCAGTGCGTTCCAATGCGTCCGGAACGGCACCGCGTGGCCGCCCCCGGGGATCAGCTGGAGGATGGGGGTCTCGACCTCCAGGAAACCGCGCTCCTCGAGGGTCGCGCGCACGCTGCGGAGCAGCACGGCGCGGGTGCGGAAGTGGCGCCGCTGGGCGACGCTCGACATCAGGTCGTAATAGCGCTTGCGATAGCGGGTCTCCTGGTCCTGGAGCCCGTGAAACTTCTCCGGCGGCTGACGCAGCGCCTTGACCAGGGGCGTGAGCGCGCGGACCAGCACGGTCGGCTCCCCCCGCCGGGTCCGCATCAGCGTCCCCCGCACCCCGACGATGTCGCCGAGGTCGAGCAGCTTCACCGCCTCGAAGGCCGGCTCGTCGAGCTGGTCCTGGCGGAACCAGACCTGCATCCGGCCGCTCTCGTCCTCGAGGTGGGAGAAGACGCTTCTTCCCTGGATACGGTGGAGCATGAGCCGGCCGGCCACGGCCACCTCGGGCCCCGGGGTCTCCCCGGGTGGCCCGCCCGCCTCCCAGCCGGCCAGGGCGTGCTGCGCCTCCGCCAGGCTGTGATCGGGCCGGAAGTCGACGTTGTAGACGGGGAGGCCGAGGGCGGCGAGGGCCTCGGCCTTGCGCCTGCGTTCGGCCATGAAGGGGTCGTCGGGCATGCCGCGTACATGGTGCCGGAGCGGCGGGCTCTCCCGCGCGCTCAGTCCCCACCCGGGTGTCAGCGGAGGGCCGTCACCTTGAGCTCGCGCACGCCACCGGGGCTCTGAACCTCGACGCGGTCTCCGATCCGGCGGCCGAGCAGGGCCTTGCCGACCGGCGACTCCATGGAGATCCGCCCCGAGGTGACATCGACCTCGGCCGGGCCGACGATGGTGAAGCTCTGGGTGCCGTACTCGTCCTTGACCTCGACGGTGGAGCCGACCTGGACGATCCCGCCGACCTCCGCCTGCTCGATGATCACCGCATTGCGGACCATCATCTCGAGGGTGAGGATCCGGCCCTCGAGCATGCCCTGCTCGTTCTTGGCGTCCTCGTACTCGGCGTTCTCGGTGATGTCGCCGAAGTCCTTCGCGTATTTGATCCGCTCGGCGATCTCGGGGCGCCGCACCGTCCGGAGCTCCTCGAGCTCCGTCTGGAGCTTGTCGAGGCCCTCTTTGGTGAGCAAGACCGGCTTGTCCATGGTGATGGCTGTGACCTTCGTGAATGCGGAATGGGGCCTGGCGAGCGATGCAGGCGCATCAGGGGGGGAAGCAGGGGAGTATAGGTGCTGGGGGTGAAACGATGGTGGCCACGTTCAGGTAACAAACTGACCCTACCTGATTGACCCCGATCTGATAACCTACCTAGTATCCAAAGCAGCGGTCGGGGACCGCGCTTTCATAGCCCCCCCTCTCGGGGCGTCTCTGGTCTTCCAGGGGCGCCCTCTTTTTTGGCCCGGGGGCGGCGGGGCTCAGCCCTCCGCGCTCGTGACGGTCAGCCCTCTCCGCTCGTGAAGATGGGGTGGAACCATCCTCCCGGGCCCAGCCCGGCCTCCAGCGCCTGACCGAGGATCACGTCCAGGTCGGCACGGGTGACCAGGCCCTGGACCATGGCCCGGAGCCGGGCGGCGCCATTGCATCCCTTGATCGTCCAGGCGACGTATTTGCGGCCCACCACCAGCGCCCGGGCCTCCCCGTGATGGTCGATCAGAAGGTCGAGATGGCGGCGGGTCAGCGCGATTCGCTCGGCGAAACCGAGATCGGGGAGCACCTCCCCGGTGGCCACGTGGCGGACCGCCTGGCGGATGAACCAGAGGTTGCCGAGCGCCCCCCGGGCGATCACCACCCCGTCGACCTCTCCGGCCAGGAGCCGCCGCCGGATCTCGCCGGCGTCGGTGACGTCGCCGCTGCCCACCACCGGGATCCGGACCGCGCGCTTGACCCGCGCGATCTCCTGCCAGTCCGCCTGGCCCTGGTAGCGCTGGGCTCGGGTGCGCCCGTGCACGGTCACCATGGCGCACCCCACGTCCTCCAGCGCCCGCGAGAGCTCCGGGGCGTTGATGGAGGAGTGGTCCCAGCCGAGCCGCATCTTGGCGGTGACCGGGACGTCGACCGCCTCGACCATCGCCTGCACCACCCGGGCGGTGGCGTGGACGTCGCGAGCGAGCGCCGCGCCCGATCCCCGGCCGGTCACCCGGGGCACCGGGCAGCCCAGGTTGACGTCCACCACCATGGCGCCGCGGTCGGCGCAGATCGCCGCCGCCTCGGCCATCACCCCGGGATCGCAGCCCACCAGCTGGGCGGCGACCGGGCCCACGGCGGGATCGAAGCTGAGCAGCTCCATCGTCCGGGGGATGAGCCGGACCACCGCCTCGGCGGCGGTCATCTCGGCCGAGACCAGCCCGGCGCCGAGCTCGCGGGCCAGCGCTCGGAAGGGGGCGTCGGTGATCCCCACCATGGGCGCGATCAGCACCGGGGAGTCCAGCTCCAGCCGTCCCACCCGCAGCGGCGTCGGGGCGGGGGCCGGGATCGAGGTCTGGGTTGGGGTCTGAGCTGGCGTCGGGGTCGGGGTGGAGGTCGGTGCCAGGGCGGGGGCGGGGGTCGGCGGGGTGGAGGTCGGCGGGGTGGAGGTCGGCGCCGCCCAGGCGGGGCCCAGGGTGCTCATGAGGGCCATCGTAGGGGCCGGAGCCGGGGCCGGCGCCCCACCGCTCAGGCGGTGTTCAGCTCGTGGAGGAGCCGGAGCCCCACCAGGGTCAGCGACTCGTCGGTGGCATGGACGCCGGGGATGAGCCCGGCCATCAGGGGGGCCAGCCCGCCGGTGAGGATGAGCTTGGGGTCCCCGTCCATCTCCCGGCGCATCCGCGTCACCAACCCCTCGGCCAGGCCCGCGTAGCCCAGCATCAGGCCCGCCTGCATCGAGGCCCGCGGGTTGTGCCCGAGCACCGCGGTGGGGGCGGCCAGGTCGACGTGGGAGAGCCGGGCGGCCCGCTCCACCAGGGCGTCGTGGCTGACCATGAGCCCGGGGGCCACCGCCCCGCCCAGGTAGTCGCCGGCGGCGTCGATGGCGTCGACGGTGGTCGCGGTCCCGAAATCGCAGATGATCGCCGGCCCTCCGTAGAGGCTCTGGACGGCGACGGCGTTGGCGATCCGGTCGGCGCCGACCATGGAGGGATCGTCGTAGTGGATGCGGATCCCCGTCCGGACCCCGGGCCCGATGACCAGAGGGGGGCCCCCGAAATGCTGCCGGCCCAGGTCCTCGAGGCTGCGCGAGAGGTCGGGCACGACGTTGCTCACGGCGACCGCCGAGATCGCCTCCGGCTCGACCCCGGCGGAGCGGAGCAGGGCCACCACCACCAGGCCCAGCTCGGCGCCGGTGGCCCGTGGCTCGGTGTGAAGCCGGAAGTCGGCGATCAGCCGGCTGCCGTCGAAGACCCCCAGCACGGTGTCGGTGTTGCCGACATCGATGGCGAGCAGCATGGAGGCCGATTGTGGCGCGCCGCGATGCGGGTGCGCCACACGCCCTCGATGGGGTGGACGGGTAGGATCGGTCCCGCAATGCCATCGGTGCATCTCGTCTGCGACAGCACCGCCGACCTGGGCCCCGCCTACTACCCGGCCCATGACGTGGAGCTGGTGCCGCTCCGGATCATCTTCGGGGACGAGCAGTTCCGCGATCAGCTGGAGATGTCGACCGGCGACTTCTACCGGCGGATGCGCGCCGGGGGCCCCCATCCGCGGACCTCCCAGCCGCCGCCGGGCGACTTCGCGGAGGTCTTTCAGCGGCTGGGCGGGGACGGCGGCACCGTCATCTGCACCACCATCTCCTCCGACCTGAGCGGCACCGCCGGGTCGGCGATGCAGGCCCGGCAGTCCCTGCCCGACCTGGACATCCGGGTGGTGGAGACCAAGTCCTGCGGTCCCGCCCATGGCGCCGCGGTGGCGATGGCGGTGGCCATCCGCGACCGCGGCGGCGACGCCGACACCATCGTGGCCGCCATCGAGCGGCTGCGGCCGACCCAGCACCTCGTCTTCACGGTCGAGAACCTCGAGTACCTGCGCCGGGGCGGGCGGATCGGCACCGCCCGGGCCCTGATCGGCACCGTGCTCAGCATCAAGCCGATCCTCGGCTTCATCGACGGCAAGGTCCAGGTCCTCGACCAGGTGCGCACCTACACCCGGGCGCTCGACCGGCTGGTCCAGGAGCTGGCCACCGCCGTGCGCCTCTGGGGGCGGACGGCCGCCACCCTCGCCCACGCCGACAACCGCGACGGCGCCGAGGCCCTCGCCGAGAAGGTGGCGAACGTCACCGGCGAGCCGCCCCAGATCGTCGAGGTCGGAGCCGTGCTCGGCTGCCACGTGGGGCCGGGAGCATTCGGTCTCTTCTACCACCCGGCCTCGGCTGTGCAGACGTGACCCGGATGGCGCGGTCGCGCCGCTTTCGCCGTGGGTTGGGGCATCGCGGTTAGGATCTGTGCCTGAGTGAGTTCGAATCCATGTCGTGTGCGACAGCACCGCAGATCTCGACAGCGCCTACACGACCGCCCACGACGTCGCCGTCGTCCCCCTTCGAATCATCTTCGGCGAGGATGAGTTCCTGGACGGGGTCGACATGTCGACGGCGGACTTCTACCGCAGGATGGAGACCGATCCCCACCTGCCCCGCACCTCCCAGCCCACCCCGGCGGAGTTCGAGGCGGTCTTCCGCCGGGTGGGGAGCGACGGTGGGGCCATCATCTGCACCACCATCTCAGCGGAGCTGAGCGGGACCTACGGTTCGGCGCTGCACGCCCGGGCGGCCCTGCCCGAGATGGACATCCGGGTGGTCGACAGCCGGACCGTGGGGCCAACCCACACCGCCGCCGTGGAGCTGGTGGTGGCGCTCCGGGATGAGGGCCGGGACGCGGACGCCGTGGTGGCGGCGCTGGGCCGCCTGCGGGCGAAGCAGCGGCTGGTCTTCGCCCTGGAGACGCTCGAGTACCTCCACCGCGGGGGCCGCATCGGGGGGGGCCAGGCCTTCGTGGGCACGGTCCTCAGCATCAAGCCCATCCTCGGCATGACCGATGGCAAGATCGAGGCGATCGACCGGGTGCGCACCTACCCGCGCGCGCTCACCCGGCTGGTCGACGAGGTGGCGACGGCGGCCCGGGAGTGGGGCCCGACCAAGGTGATCTGCGCCCACGCCGCCCGACCCGAGCAGGCTCGCACCGTCGCTGACCGGGTGGCGGAGATCACCGGCGAGCAGCCCCTGGTGGTCGAGATCGGGGGGGTGCTCGGCTGCCATGCCGGCCCCGGCGGCTTCGGGATCGGCATGCACCCCGCCTCGGTGGTCGAGGGCTGACCCACTCACCGCTCCCCGGTGCTAGCATTGCTGGTCGGATGACCAATCAACACGTGGGGCCCCGCTGAGATGCCGCCCGCGATCGCCGGCGTCGAGGTCGGGGCCACCGGCGGCCGGGCCGCGGTCAGCCGGCGGCGTCGAGGCGAGATCATCCGCGCCGCGGTGACCGTGCTGGGGCGGGCGGGGTGCGCCGACACCTCGATGAAGGAGATCGCCCGCGAGGCGGGGGTCGCCCCCGGTCTCCTCCACTACTACTTCGAGTCCAAGGACGAGCTGCTGATGGCCGTGGTCGGCCACCTTCAGGAGCGGATGACCGCGACCTGGACGGCGGCGGTGGCCGGGGGTGGGGATCCGCTGGAGCGGCTGATCGCCGGGCTGGACGCGGTCGCGGCCCGCTGCGGCGAGGAGCCCCAGCTCTGGCGGGCCGGCCTGGACCTCTCCCTCCTCGGCCTCGCCAGCCCGCTGATCCTGGCCCGCTGCCGGGAGCTGCGGGGGGCGATCGTCCAGGCCATCGAGATCGAGCTGCGCGGGGCCCTGGGGCGGCTCCCCGCGTACACGCTGGTGCCGCCCAGCGACCTGGCCGCCGCGGTGGCCTCCGCGATCGACGGGATGGCGCTGGCGGCGCTGGTCGAGGAGCGGGACCCCGCCGCCTCCTTCCGGGCCCTCAAGGTGATGCTCCTCTCGCTGGTGGTGGCCGCCCATGTCACCGCCGGACAGGCGCCACCGCTCGCCCGGCTGGCCCAGCTGCTGAGGCCGCGCTGATGGCCCGGGATCTCCGCTGCCCGCACGGCTGCACCGGCGGCCGGTTCGAGGCCCTCAACGCCCCTCTCTACGTGGATTCGCGGGCCCGCTACCTGGAGCACGACGACAGTCTCGCCACCTTCGTCTGCGCCGAGTGCGCAGCGGTGGCCGTCGACCTCGCCGCCGCCGCGGCGGCGATCCGGAGAGACTCCGAGGTCGAGCCCCAGCTGCTGGTCTGTCCCCAATGCGGAACCCAGCTGCTCCCACCCCTCGACGACGAGCTGGCTCCGTACGTGGAGTGCCCGACCTGCGAGACCCGCTTCGCCCTCGAGGAGGGGATGCGCCACCTCCACCGCGGCGGGCTGGAGAGCTGGGAGGACGAGGGGTAGCGAGGCTCCGGGCAGTGGACCCGGGGGCCGCCCGGGGCTCCGGCGGCGGGCTGGGGAGCGGCCGCGTCCGCTCACCGCCTGAGCGCCGGCGCGCTCGCGACCCGGGTGACGATCCGCTCAGCTCGCCGGGTGGCCGGCGCGCTCGCGGCCCAGGGTGACGAACGGCTCGAGGCTCTCCGGGTTGGCCACCGCGCTGAGCGCCACGGCTTCGGAGACGCCGCCACCCATCAGCAGGCGCTTGACCGGGACCTCCAGCTTCTTGCCCGACAGCGTGCGCGGCAGCGCGGGCACCGTGATCACCCGGTCGGGGACGTAGCGCGGCGAGAGCTCGCGGCGGATGGCCTCGCGGACCCGCCCGGGGAGCTCCACATCACCCCCGGGGCGGCCGGCCGCGGGGCCGCCCTCCACCGACCCGCCCTCCACCGAACCGCCCTCCACGAGGAAGAGCCAGAGCTCACCGGGGCCGCCATCGGGGTCCTCGAGGTGCACCACCAGGCTGTCGACCACCTCGGGCATCCGCTCCACGACCGCGTAGAACTCCGCCGTCCCCATCCGGACCCCTCCCCGGTTCAGGGTGCCGTCGGAGCGGCCGGAGATGACCACCGTGCCCCGCGTGGTGAGGGTGGCCCGGTCGCCGTGGGCCCAGATGCCCGGGAACCTCTCGAAGTAGGCGGCGCGATAGCGGCTGCCATCGTCGTCCCAGAACCCGACCGGCATGGACGGCAGCGGGGCGGTGAGCACCAGCTCGCCCTCCCGATCCAGGACCGGCCGCCCCTCCTCGTCCACCACCTCCACGCGCGCCCCCAGGCAGCGGCAGGAGATCTCGCCGGCCCAGACCGGGTGCAGCGGGCTGCCTCCGACGAAGCCGGTGCAGACGTCGGTGCCACCGCTGAACGAGGCCAGGAGCAGGTCGGGCTTCACGTCCCGGTACACCCAGCGGGCGGCCGTCGCGGGCAGCGGGGAGCCGGTGGCGCCGAGGGTCCGCAGCGCCCCCAGAGCGTGGAGACCGGCGGGCCGGATGCCGGCCTTGGCACAGGCCGCGAGGTAGCTGCTGCCGGTCCCGGCGCAGGTGGCTCCGGTCGAGGCCACCAGCTCCCAGAGCGCGTCGATCCCGGGGTGCATGGGGTCGCCGTCGAAGAGCACCACGGTGGCCCCCACCGCCAGGCCGGAGACGCAGAGGTTCCACATCATCCAGCCGGTGGTCGAGAACCAGAAGAAGCGGTCACCCGCTCCCAGGTCGAAGTGGAAGCCGAGCGTCTTGAGGTGCTCCAGGAGGATGCCGCCGTGGCTGTGCACGATCGCCTTGGGCCGGCCGGTGGTCCCCGACGAGAAGAGGATGTAGAGGGGGTGGTCGAATTCGAGAGAGGCGAACTCGAGCGGTCCTCCGGCGGCCGCGAATGCGGCCCATGCCGTCCATCCCTCGGGGGCGGGGGCGTCCGGGACCAGGTAGGGGAGCCACACCGCCCGGCGGACCGCCGGCAGCCCGGCGAGGATGCCCACGGCCTCGGCGCTGCGCTCGACCCGGCGGGCGCCGTAGCGGTAGCCGTCGACGCTCAGCAGGACCACCGGGCGGAGCTGGGAGAGCCGGTCCAGGGCCCCGGTCACACCCATCTCCGGGGCGCAGCAGGCCCAGATCGCGCCCAGGCTGGCGCAGGCCAGCATCGCCGCCACCGCCTCGGGGATGTTGGGCAGGTAGCCGGCCACCACCTCCCCGGGCCGCACGCCGGCGGCGAGCAGTCCCGAGCGCACCCCGGCCACCAGGTCGGTGAGCTCGGACCAGCTCAGCTCCCGGGCCGGCCGGGTCTGGGAGCGGGCCACCAGGGCGGTCGAGGCCCCGTCGCCGGCGGGCGGGCGCAGCGCCGCCTGAGCGTAGTTGAGGCGGCCGCCGCGGAACCACCGCCAGCCGGTCACCCGGGTGGGATCCGGCTCCAGGTCGGCGTCGGGAGCCCGGTGCCAGCTGACCTCGAAACGGTCGGCGATCGCCCGCCAGAAGGCCCCAGCGGTGGCGGGCGCGACCGACCACTCCCAGGCGGCCTGATAGCCGGGGAAGCCCCGCTCGGCGCACCAGCGACCGAGCCGCGAGGCCGCCGCCGACTTTGGCGAGGGCGCCCAGAGGGGCACCGGCGGGTCGATCGCCGTGAGACCCGGGGGGTCAGCCACGGGCCGGCAGCCCGAGCTCCCGGGCGATGATCATGCGCTGGATCTCCGAGGTCCCCTCACCGATCTCCAGGATCTTGGCGTCGCGGTAGAAGCGCCCCACCGGGGTGTCGTTCATGAACCCGTAGCCGCCGAAGATCTGCGCGGCCTCGCGGGCATTGACCACCGCCGCGTCGGAGGCCACCAGCTTGGCGATGGCCGCCTGCTTCTTGAACGGAAGCCCGGCGAGCATCCGGGTGGCGGCGTCGTACCAGGCCAGGCGGGAAGCGTGGGTCCTCGCCTCCATGTCCGCGACCTTGAATTGGAGCGCCTGGTATTCGCCGATCCGGCGTCCGAAGGCCTCGCGCTCACCCAGGTGCGCCAGGCACTCGTCGATGCAGCCCTGAGCGAGCCCCGTGGAGAGCGCGGCGATGGCCACGCGCCCGCCGTCGAGGATCTCCAGGAACTCCGCGTAGCCCCGCCCCTCCTCCCCGAGGAGGTGATCAAGCGGGACCCGGCAATCGGAGAAGGAGACCTCGCGGGTGTCGGAGGCCAGCCAGCCGACCTTCGAATACTTCTTGGAGACGGACATCCCCGGAGTGCCGGCCGGAACCAGGATCGCCGAGATCTGCCGGCGGTGCCCGTCACCCTCGCCGGTGACGGCGGCGACCGTCACCAGGCTGGTGATATCGGTCCCGGCGTTGGTGATGAACACCTTGGTCCCGTTGATCACCCAGCTGTCGCCGTCGCGGCGCGCCCGGGTGCGCAGGGCGCCGGCGTCCGAGCCGCCGCCGGGCTCGGTGAGAGCGAAGGCGCCGAGCGCCTCGCCGCGGCAGAGCGGGGGAAGCCAGCGGTGCTTCTGGGCCTCGGTGCCGAAGCGGTGGATGGGCATCGCCCCCAGGCCCACCGCGGCCTCCAGGGTGAGCGCCACCGAGGAGTCCACCCGTGCCAGCTCCTCGATCGCCAGGCAGAGGGCCAGGTGGTCACCGCCCATGCCCCCATGCTCCTCGGGGAAGGGGAGTCCGAAGAGGCCCATGGCCCCCATCCTCGCCACCAGGGCGTAGGGGAACTCCTCCCGAACGTAGAGCTCGCCGATCACGGGCGCGACCTCCCGTCGGGCAAATTGCTCGACGGTCGCGCGCAGCAGCTCGTGGTCCTCGTTCAGGGGAAGGCTGGACGCCGCACCTGTGCTCATCGGATCACCCCTCCAACTCCGCTCACGGTTCCAGGCTCGCGGCCAGGGCTCTGACCACCCGGCTGGGGCTGGGCCGGCCCAGCTGCCGGGCCAGCCAGAGGCTGGTGCGCGCCAGCGCCGCCAGGTCGACCCCGGTGGCCACGCCGAGTCCGTCGAGCAGGAAGACCAGGTCCTCGGTGGCGAGGTTGCCGGTGGCGCTGCGGGCGAAGGGGCAGCCACCCAGCCCGCCGGCCGAGGCATCGACGGTGGTGACACCGAAGCGCAGCGCCTCCAGGGTGTTGGCCAGCGCCTGGCCGTAGGTGTCGTGAAAGTGCACGGCGAGGCTGCCCACCCCGACCCCGGCATCGGCAAGTCGGGAGAGCAGCCCGACCACCGCCCCGGGGGTGGCCACGCCGATGGTGTCGCCGAGCGAGACCTCAGCGCAGCCCATGGCCAGCAGCTGGGTGGTCACCCCCACCACCTCGGCGGGGTCGACAGCACCCTCCCAGGGGTCGCCGAAGCACATCGAGACGTATCCGCGCACCGGGATCCCGGCCTGGCGGGCGTGTCCCGCCACCGCCGCGAGCGCGCTGAGGCTCTCCGACCGGCTGCGGTTGAGGTTGTGCCGAGCGAAGGAACTCGGTGGCACTGGCGAAGACGGCCACCTCCCGCGCTCCGGCGGCCAGGGCACGCTCCAGCCCTCGAAGGTTGGGAACCAGGGCCGGGTGGCGCACCCCGGGGCTCGCGGGGAGGCGGGCGAGGAGCTCGTCGGCATCGGCGAGCTGGGGCACGGTGTCGGGGCGCACCAGGCTGGTGACCTCCACCGCCCTCAGGCCCGCGGCCACCAGGCGGGCGATCAGCTCGAGCTTGACCACGAGCGGCACCGCCTGCGGTTCGTTCTGCAACCCGTCGCGGGGTCCCACCTCGTAGACCGTCACCGCGCCGGGGAGGCCGGAGAGCGGGGCCGGCGGCCACCGGGTCATGAGGGGCCCTCCGGCGCCGGGCCGGATCGGCGCCACCTCGGCGAGGGGGTCACGGCGGTCCCTCCGGCACCAGCTCGAAGAGGACATCCCCGCGGGCCACCTGGCCGCCGGGGGCGAAGCCGACCCGCTCCACCCGGGCCGTCACGTCGGCGGTCAGCGTGTACTCCATCTTCATCGACTCCAGGATCCCGAGCACGGCTCCCGCGTCCACCCGATCGCCGGCGGCGACGCTCACGCTGACCAGGAGCCCGGGGAGGGGTGCGACCACGACCTCGCCCCGCCCGGTCGGCGCGGGCGCGGTGCCGCCTCCGGTGGTCAGCCGGAAGACCTGGCCCAGGTGCGCGATCATCACCTCCCCCGCGGCGGCGACGAAGACGAAGCGCTCGCGCTCGCCGTCGAGGTCGGCCACCAGGGTCTCCGGCTCGATCCGGACCACCCGGACCGGGGAGGATCGGCCGCGGCCCTCCACCTCGAGGTCCCCGTCCGCGGGCCGCCCACGGCCCCGCACCAGTACCCTCTGCCGCTCGCCGTCCAGGGTCAGCTCCACCGAGAACGGCGCCGGCGGGCCCGCGGACCGCCAGCCGTCGGCTGCCCAAGGGTCGCCGCCGTCCCGGCGGCGCGCCCTCTCCGCGAGGATGACGCCGGCCGCGGCCAGGACCGGCCAGGAGTCGGCGGTGCCGAGCTCGGCGGCGTGGCCGTCGAGCCACGCGGGGGTGATCTCAGCGGCGGCGAACCGCTCCGACGCCAGCAGCCGGCGCAGGAAGCCGGCGTTGGTGGTGAGCCCGAAGACGGCGGTGCCGTCCAGGGCGTCGATCAGCCGGCCGCGGGCCACCTGGCGGGTCTCGCCATGGGCGATCAGAGTGGCCAGCATCGAGTTGTAGTCGGTGGTCACCGACTGGCCCGACTCGAGGGTGGCGTCGACCCTTCCGTCCACGGGCCAGCGGACCAGGCCGGCCCGCCCCGCCTGGGGGAGGAAGCCGTGCTCGGCGTCCTCCGCGCAGATGCGGGCCTCGATGGCGTGGCCGCGGATCGCGATCTCCTCCTGCACCAGGGCCAGCGGCTCACCGGCGGCGAGGCGGAGCTGCAGCTCCACCAGGTCGATCCCGGTCACCGCCTCGGTGACTCCGTGCTCCACCTGGAGGCGGGTGTTCATCTCCAGGAAGTGCACGTCGTCGCCGGCGGCGAGGAACTCCACGGTTCCCAGGCTGCGATAGCGGACCCGAGCGGCGATCGCGGTGGCCGCCTCCACGGCCCGGGCGCGGGCGACCGGAGAGCAGGCCGAGGCCGGGGCCTCCTCGACCACCTTCTGGTGGCGCCGCTGCACCGAGGAGTCCCGGTCCCCGAGGTGCAGGACCCGACCGCTGCCGTCGCCGACCACCTGCACCTCCAGGTGCCGCCCCTCGGGGAGGTAGCGCTCCACGAAGAGGGCGGCGTCGCCGAAAGCCGCCAGCGCCTCCCGCCCGGCGGCCGCGAGGGCGGGCGCCAGGTCGGCGGGCCGGAGGACCAGCCGCATCCCCCGCCCGCCTCCGCCCGCGACCGCCTTGACCAGCGCCGGAAAGCCGATCTCCGGGCCCACCCGGCTGGCCAGGGCGGCGGCGTCCGCTCCCTCGACAGCCGGCACCACGGGGGCGCCGGCCTCCGTGGCCAGCCGTCGCGCCCGGTCCTTGCGACTCATCAGGTCGATGACCTCGGGCTGGGGCCCGACGAACACGAGGCCGGCCGCCTCGCAGGCCCGGGCGAAGCCGGCGCTCTCGGCGAGGAAGCCGTAGCCGGGATGGACCGCGCCGGCACCCAGGCGCTGAGCCGCCTCCAGGATGCCGTCGATGGAGAGGTAGGAGAGGGCCGCGGCGGCGGGCCCGATCCTCACGGCGTGATCGGCCTCGGCCACGTGCGGTGCATCGCGGTCGGCATCCGAGTAGACGGCGATGGTGCGGAGCCCGAGCCGCCGCGCGGTGCGCAGCACCCGGCGCGCAACCGCGCCCCGGTTGGCGACCAGCAGGGTGTCGAAGCCCATGGTGCGCCGCCTACATCCGGAACACGCCGTAGCGGGCCGGCTCCCGGTCGGGGGACGCCGCCGCCAGGGCCAGGCCCATGGCCAGCACCCGGCGGGTGTCCAGCGGATCGATGATGCCGTCGTCCCAGAGCCGGGCCGTCGAGTAGTAGGCCGATCCCTGCCGGGCGTAGCGCTCGCGGATCCTCTCCTTCCGCTCCGCCTCGGAGCCGCCATCACCGTCGCCGCGCTCGCCACCCACCAGCGAGAGCACCTCGGCGGCCTGGTCACCACCCATCACGGAGATCCGCGCATTGGGCCACATGAACAGCAGCCGGGGATCGAAGGCGCGGCCGCACATCCCGTAGTTGCCGGCCCCGAAGGAGCCGCCGATGATGACGGTGAGCTTCGCGACCCGCGAGCATGCCACCGCCGTGACCAGCTTGGCGCCGTCCTTGGCGATCCCGGCGTGCTCGTACTCGCGCCCCACCATGAAACCGCTGATGTTCTGGAGGAAGACGAGGGGCACCCCACGCTGGTTGCAGAGCTGCACGAAGTGGGCGCCCTTGAGCGCGGACTCGCCGAACAGCACGCCGTTGTTGGCGACCAGGCCGCAGCGGTGGCCCGCGATGCGGGCGAATCCGCACACCAGCGTCTCCCCGTACTCCGCCTTGAACTCGTGGAGCCGGGACCCGTCCACCAGCCGGCGGATCACCTGGCGCACGTCGTAGGGCCGGCGCACGTCGGTGGGAACCACGTCGCAGAGCTCGGCCGGGTCCTCGGCCGGTGGCTCGGGCACGGCCCTCTCCTCCTCCCGTCCGGCGTCCTCCGGGGGGCTGGCCGGGGGCGGCCCGAGGGTGGCGACCATCGAGCGCACGATCCGCAGGGCGTGGGCGTCGTCCTCGGCCAGGTGGTCCACCACCCCCGAGCGCCGGGCGTGCACCTCGCCGCCGCCCAGCTCCTCGGCGGTCACCACCTCCCCGGTGGCCGCGCGCACCAGCGGCGGCCCGCCCAGGAAGATGGTTCCCTGCTCGCGGACGATGACGGTCTCGTCGCTCATGGCGGGCACGTAGGCGCCCCCGGCCGTGCTCGAACCCATCACCGCCGCGAGCTGGGGGATGCCCGCCGCCGACATCCTCGCCTGGTTGAAGAAGATGCGGCCGAAGTGCTCCCGGTCCGGGAAGACCTCGTCCTGAAGCGGGAGATAGGCGCCGCCCAAGTTCGACCAGGTAGCAGCACGGCAGGCGGAAGGAGCCGGCGACCTCCTGGGCTCGGAGATGCTTCTTGACCGTCATGGGGAAGTAGGTCCCACCCTTCACCGTGGCGTCGTTGGCCACCACCATGCAGGGCCGCCCCGAGACCCGTCCGATCCCGGTCACCAATCCCGCCGCCGGCACCGGCTCGCCGTACATCTCCCAGGCCGCCAGCGGCGAGAGCTCGAGGAAGGAAGCGCCGGGATCCAGCAGCCGGTCGATCCGCTCCCGGACCAGCAGCTTGCCCCTTTCCAGGTGACGGCTGCGGGAGCGCTCATCCCCGCCCTGGCGCACCAAGGCCACGCGCTCCCTGAGCTCCGCGGCGAGCTCGCGCAGGCTCCGCCCCTCGGGCGGCGCTCTGCGTGGCGCCGGCCCCGCGGGCCCGACAACCGCAGACGAGCGATCCTCCTCGGCCCCGCCGGCCCCTCGACCCGTCTCGATGCCAGCCACCGTCCACCACCCCCCGCGGGCCCACCCCGCGCTGTTAATCCAGAGTAACATGCCGGGTGAATGGCGGCTAACATCCGTGCCCAGGCGACGGGCGGCGCGGGAGCGCGCCGCGCGGCACCGGCGGGCGCGACCCGGGTCCGTGGAGCGGGGGCCTCATCGCGCAGCCGGCGAGAGCGGCTGCTGTCGGCCGCCGCCGGACTCTTCGCCGAGCGTGGCTACAGCGCGGTGACCCTGGCCGATATCGGGGGAGCGGCGGGCATCTCCGGACCGGGGGTGTACCGCCACTTCGCGAGCAAGGAGGGCCTGCTCGGCGAGCTGCTGGTCGACGTCAGCGAGCGGCTGCTGTCCAGCGCCGAGGAGCGGGTCGCCGCCACCGCCGGGCCCGAGGCGACCCTGGTGGCCCTGGTCGAGTTCCATGCCGGTTTCGCGGTGGACAACCCGGCGCTCATCACCATCCAGTCGCGCGAGCTGCCCGCGCTCAGCGCCGAGGACCAGCTCCGGGTGCGCCGGCTGCAGCGCACCTACGTGGAGCTGTGGGCGGACACGGTCATCCGCGCCGGACGGTTCGAGGGGCGCGAGGAGGCGATCGCCGCCGCCCATGCCATCTTCGGCCTGCTCAACTCCACCCCCCACAGCCGCCGCCTGGCCGGCGACGAGACCCGAACCCTGCTGCGCTCGCTGGCGCTCGCCGCCCTGCTCCCGGCAGGGCCATCCCCCGGGGCAGGGCCATGACGGCGTCGGGCTCCGAGCCCCTGGTGAGGCTGACCCGGCAGGGGCGGGTGGCCGAGCTGGCGCTGGACCGTCCCGCGGCTCTCAACGCCATCTCGACGGCGCTCGCGTCCGAGCTGGTGGCCGCCTGCGCCGAGCTGGGACGCCTGATCCGCTCAGCCGGGCTGCGGGCGGTCGTCCTCAGCTCGACGAGCGAACGGGCCTTCTGCGTCGGCGCCGACCTCAAGGAGCGAGCTCGGTTCAGCGACGCCGACCTGCTGGCGCAGCGCCCGCTGATGCGCAGCGCCTTCGAGGCGGTGCGGGGCGTCGCGGTGCCGACCGTCGCCGCGGTGAGCGGCCATGCGCTCGGCGGCGGCCTCGAGCTGGCCCTCTCCTGCGATCTGATCGTGGTCGACGAGACGGCCGACCTCGCGCTCCCCGAGACGAGCGTCGGCCTTGTGCCGGGGGGCGGCGGGACCCAGCTGCTGCTCCGCCGCGCCGGGCCGGGCGTGGCCGCCGACCTGATCCTCACCGCACGCCACGTGACCGGTGCCGAGGCGATGCGGCTGGGGCTGGCCGACCGCCTGGTACCCCGAGGCGAGGCCAGGAGCTCGGCACTGGAGCTGGCCCGGGCCATAGCGGCCAACTCGCCCACCGCGGTGCGGGCCGCCCGGCGGGCCCTCCGGCTCGGCGCGGGCAGGGACCTCGACGCCGCCCTCGACCTCGAGGACGCCGCCTGGCGCGAGGCGGCCCTCTCCCCGGACCGTGCCGAGGGCATCGCCGCGTTCGTGGAGAAGCGTTCACCACGCTGGTCCTCCGGATCGGAGTAGGCCGCCCGCGCCGGGGCCAGGTGCGGACGGGTGGTCGCCATTCCGATGGCTAGAGTCGTCCGGATGCCGGGCCCACCCGTTGCCAGCGCCGCAGCCGCCGGTGGGGCTCGCACCCTCGCCGGGGTGTACCGGCACTTCGGTGAGGTCGACGCCGCCGAGACCTCGCCACTGTACCGGCGAGTCGCCGTTGCCCTGAGCGAGTCCGAGGGCGCGCTGCATGCCATCGGGGCTGCGCCGGCGCGCCGGCGGCAGCCCGCGCTGATCCTCGCCGCGCTCCACGACCTCGCCCTCGCCGGACGCGCCCCGGAGCTTGCCGCGGCCTACACCGCTGCCGACGCCGACGCCGCCGCCGGCGCGGCGATCGACACCCTGCTGCGGATGACCGGCGCGGTCGCGGCCATCGCCGGGCGCCGGCGGACGCGGACCATCGAAGCCGCCCGCTGCGCCGTGCTCCATCCCGCGATTGCCGAGGCGGCGCGCCGGGTGAGCGCGAGGACGGTGGGCCTGATCGACATCTCCGGCTCGGCCGGGTTCAATCTCCTTGCCGATCGCGTCGGCATCACGTACAGCAACGGACAGTCGCTGGGCGACCCGGGATCTCCCGTGCAGCTGTCGGCTTCGGTGGTCGGACACCGGGCCATCCCGGCGCGGCCGATGCCCGAGGTGGTCGCCCGCATCGGCGTCGACCTCGACCCGGTCGACGTGACCGACCCGGACGACGCCCGATGGCTGCGCGCCTGCCTCTGGCCGGATCAGCGGGAGCGGAGCGCCATCCTCGAAACGGAGCTGGCGCTGGCGGCGCTGCACCCTCCGCTGCTGCTGCGGGGTGACGCTCTCGCGGAGCTGCCCGACGCGATTGCCCGGGTGCCCGCGGACGCCCTGCCAGTGGTCATCACGACGTGGGCGCTGTCGCACCTGCCGCTCGAGAGCCGGCTGCGTTTCCTGCATGGCCTCCAAGAGGCGGCCGCCGGCCGGGCGGTCGGGTGGGTGTCGGTGGAGGGGGTCGGGGTCGCGCCGGCGATACCGACCCTGGGCGATCGCCCCGCCTCCGGCCACAGCATCATCGGCGTGGCGGTCTGCGACCGAGCCAGGCTCACCGCCGAGGCGGTCGGCCGCTGCTGGTCGCGGGGCCGCCTGCTGGCGTGGCTGGCGGACGACTAGGCCCAGACAACTCGACCTCCGCGCCGGCTCGCTCGCATCAGACGCCGGACCGCGCCCGCGTCTCGCTCGAGGATACCGCCGGGGCGCGCCGGCCAGGGAGAATGGTCCGGGACCAGAAGGGCGGACGGCCCGGAGTCCGACGGGACGTGGGTGCCGCGCGGCCACGCGGGAATCTGGAGGCGGAGGGAAGTCATGGGGGTGATCGACGAGGTCGTCGACGGCAACGCGGCCTTCGCCTCCGGGTTCGAACCGGCCGCCGCCGATCTCCACGCCGCGCCCGTCCGCGGCCTGGCGGTGCTCGCGTGCATGGACGCGCGGCTCGACGTCCACGCGCTCCTCGGGCTGCGCCCCGGAGACGCCCATGTCATCCGCAACGCCGGCGGGGTGGTGACCGACGACGCCATCCGCTCACTGGTCATCTCCCAGCGTCTGCTCGGGACCCGCGCCGTCGTGCTGGTGCACCACACCGACTGCGGCATGCTCGGCTTCCGCGACGATGAGCTGAAGGATCGGATCGAGGAGGAGAGCGGGGTGCGGCCGCCGTTCGCGTTCGGGGCGTTCACGGACCTCGAAGCCGACCTGCGTCAGTCGATGGCGCGGATCACGTCCAGCCCGTTCCTGCCCCACCGAGATCAGGTGCGCGGCTTCGTGTACGACGTGCGCACCGGCCGCCTGACCGAGGTGGCCGCCCTCGGAGCCGGAGGCTGACCCGGGCGGCCAGGCTCACCCGGCCGCGCGCCCGCCGGTCACCGCGACGGCCTCGCCATCCGCGTTGACGACGACCCGGGAGCCGAGGGGTGCGGCGAGCTGCGCGGTCAACTGGACTCCGTAGCCCACGGCAGCGCACGCCTCATCGGGCGGAGGCGGATGGAACTGCCCACCCGCTGGTGTCAGGCGAGCCCCGGTGGCATCGGCGGCAGCAGCGCGACGGTCGCCCCCACGGGACCGGCGTCCTCACCGGGGTTGCGCCCCCAGTAGCGGGAGAATCTGCCGTCGAAGCCGATCACCCGCCCGCCGGAGCGGGCGTCCGGGGCGCTCCTCCAGTGGGGGGTGTGCCCGTGGATCACCCGGCGTGCACCGAAGCGGCGGAGATGGGCGTCCAGCCGCGCCCGGTCATCGAACGCCCGGCGTCCGATCACGTGCCGCAGCACCGGGATCACGCCGCCCGGCGCCTCGGCCAGCCGGGCGGCGGCGGCGGCGTTGACCTGCTCGACGCTGTCTCCGAGGGCGGCGTAGTCGTCGTCGTCGGTGTGCTGCACCAGGGTGCCGTCGCCGAGCAGCAGCATCAGCGGCAGGTGCCGCAGCCAGGCCTCCAGCTCAGGATCGCCGCAGAGGCCCTCGAGGTCGGCGGGGTCGCCCCGCCGCCGCCGCCAGATGGTCTCCAGCAACTCGCCGTCGCGCGCCCGCAGCCGCTCGCCGCCGTACCGCCGCTCCTCCACCAGGGCCATCACCAGCAGGTCGTGGTTGCCAAGGATGGCCCGGCTGTGGCGCCGATCCATGGCGATCCTCGCCGCCCGGTGGCCCCCGGCGTCCCCGGGCCGTCCCCCGGTGAAGAAGTCTCCGAGGAAGACCGTCTCGAACTGGTCCTCGGGGTACGCGGCGAGGGCTCCGGCGAGGCGCTCGTGGTCCCCCTGGACGTCCCCGACGACCAGGATCGGCAGCGGCATCGCCCCAGATTACCCGCGGCGGGGAGCGGTGGCGATCGCCCGGCAGGAGGGGAGGCGCGGTGGCGCCGTGAGCACCCGGTCGGAGGCGACCGAGCCCAGGGCCGGACCTCCGGTGGGTGCCGCCGGGCTCGCGCGAACGGGAGCACCCATCGCTTCTGAGATAGTTAAGGACATTGAAGTCCGTAACTCGCTGGAGATGGAGTGGTGCCGGTCGAGAGCTCGGATAGGGCTCGCCCGGCTGGTGGGACTGTCCAGCCGACGTGATGCGGCTGGCTCCGGCGCGAGCGGGCCTCACCTCAGCCGCCGATCGTCTCCGCCATCTTCCTGGTGCGGGCCACCCTGGCGGTGGCCCGGGTCAGGGCGCGTCCGACCGCGCGCGGGCCCGGCCCGCCGGGCAGCTCGCGGCGGCGCAGGGCCGCGTCGACGTCGAAGAGCGCCAGCACCTCCTGGTCGAGAAGGTCGGAGAGCCCCCGCCACTCCTCGAGGCTGAGGTCGGTGAGCGTCCGGCCTGCTGCGACGCAGCGACGGACCGCGACCCCCACCAGGATGTGCGCCTCGCGGAAGGGCATCCCCCGGGCCACCAGGTGCTCGGCGACATCGGTGGCGAGCAGCATCGGGTCGGAGGCGGCGCGCCGCATCGCGGCGGTGTCGAAACGCAGCCGGCGGACCACGTCGGCGACGATCCCGAGGCTGGCGAGGGTGGTGTCCACAGCGTCGAAGAGCGGCTCCTTGTCCTCCTGGAGGTCGCGGTTGTAGGCGAGCGGCAACCCCTTGAGCGCGGTGAGCAGCGCCACCAGGTCGCCGGTCACGCGACCGGATCGGCCACGGGCCAGCTCGAGGACGTCGGGGTTCTTCTTCTGGGGCATCAGCGACGAGCCGGTGGCGTGGCTGTCGGGGAGCTCGGCGAATCCGAACTCCGCCGTGGTCCAGAGCACGATCTCCTCGGCGAACCGGGAGAGGTGGACCATCAGCAGAGCGCAGCCGGAGACCAGCTCGACCGCGAAGTCGCGGTCGGAGACCGCATCCAGGCTGTTGGCGCTGAGCGCCGCGAAGCCGAGGACCCGCTGCGGGATGCGGCGGTCGATCGGCAGGGTGGTGCCCGCCAGGGCGCCGCTGCCGAGCGGCAGCACGTCGCAGCGGCGGTAGCCATCGGCGAGCCGCTCGACATCGCGCTGGAGCATCTCGACGTAGGCGAGGAGGTGGTGGGCCAGTGAGACCACCTGGGCTCGCTGGGTGTGGGTGTAACCCGGCATCGGGGTGTGGCGGTGCTCGCCCGCGCGCGCCAGGAGCGCCTCCTGGAGCCCGGCGCAGCCGAGCATCAGCTCGACGATGCGGCGCCGGCACCAGAGCCGCACGTCGGTGGCCACCTGGTCGTTGCGGCTGCGCCCGGTGTGCAGCCGCCCGGCCGCCGGTCCGATCAGCTCGTGGAGGCGCCTCTCGATCGCGGTGTGGACGTCCTCGTCACCGGGGGCCTCGGGGAAGCCCCCCCGCTCCAGCTCGTCCCGGACGGTTCGCAGCCCGGACCGGATTGCCCGATGATCGGCCTCGCCGATCAGCCCCACCTCGCGGAGCATCCGGGCGTGGGCCAGCGACCCCTCGATGTCCTCGGCGAAGAGCCTCCGGTCGACCGCGAAACTGGTCGTGTACTCCTCGACGGCGCGGGCGGTCCGCGCCCCCAGCCGCCCCTCCCAGACCTTGGCGGGGGCGGTCCCGGGTGAAACCGCGGCCGGCCGGGCCGGCTTGGAGGCGTGCCGCTTGCCCGGTGCCATCAGCGCTCGCCGAGCCGCGTCATCAGCGCCGCTTGACCCGGCGCTCGAGGCTCAGCGGCACGCTGTCCTCGAGCGCTCCCTGGATCCGGGCCTGGGTTCGCAGCGGGAGCCCGAAGAGCTCGATGAACCCTCGGGCCGCGGTGTGGTCGAAGGTGTCCTGACGGCGGTCGTAGGTCGCGAGCTCCTCGCGGTAGAGGGATCCGGGTGCACGCCGGCCGGCCAGGCTCACCGTTCCCCGACGCAGCCGCAACCTCACCTCCCCACTCACCGGCTCCTGGGTCACCGCCACGAAGGCGGCGAGCGCGCTGCGGAGCTGGCCGAACCAGAGCCCGTCGTACACCAGCCGGGCCCACTCGTCGCCGAGGCGGCGCTTGAGATGGAAGACGTCCCTACCGAGGGTCAGGGTCTCCAGCGCCGTGTGCGCGGCGTGGAGGGCCACCGCCGCCGGCGCCTCGTAGATCTCCCGTGACTTGATCCCCACCAGGCGGTTCTCCACGTGGTCGATCCGGCCGACCCCCTGGGCGCCGGCCAGGGCGTTGAGCCGTGTCACCAGGACGTCCCCGGTGAGCCGCTCGCCGTCCAGGGTCACCGGGATGCCGTGCTCGAAACCGAGGCTCACCACCACCCCCTCCTCCGGTGCCTGGGCGGGATCGGCGGTCCAGGCGAAGACGTCGGGGGCGGGCTCCCGCCAGGGATCCTCCAGAGGACCAGCCTCGATGCTGCGACCCCAGATGTTGGCGTCGACGGAGTAGGGCGACTCCTGGGTGACCGGGACCTCGATGCCGTGCTGGCGGGCGTACTCGATCTCCTGCGGGCGGCCCATATCCCAGTCGCGCACCGGCGCCACCACCTCGAGCTCGGGAGCCAGGGCCGCGGTGGCGACGTCGAACCGGACCTGGTCATTGCCCTTGCCGGTGCAGCCGTGGGCCACCGCCTCGGCACCCTCGTCGCGGGCGACGTCCACCAGGATCTTGGCGATCAGCGGCCGGGCCAGGGCGGTCGCCAGCGGGTAGGCGCCCTCGTAGATGGCCGAGGCGGCCAGGCTCGGAAAGCAGAATTCCTCCACGAAGAGGCGGCGCGCGTCGATCGCGTAGGCGGCCAGAGCGCCGCTGCGCAGGGCGCGGTCGGTGACCGCCTCGATGTCCTTCGCCTCGCCGATGTCGGCGGTGCAGGTGATCACCTCGTAGCCGAGCCGCTCCTGCAGCCAGCGGATCGAGACCGAGGTGTCGAGACCGCCGGAATAGGCGAGGACGCAGCGCTTGGGCCTGCTCACCGGACTCCTCCGTGACCGCTCATGGACCTGCTCACCGGAACTCCTCCGTGACCGCTCATGGACCTGCTCACCGGGCTCCTCCGTGACCGCTGATCTGGCTGGCGTCCTGGATGCGGTTCGCCGCCGGCCCTCCGCCGGCCGCCCCGCGAAGGCGTTCGGCGAGGCGGCGCGCACCGGGGCGGGAGCGGACCACCACCAGGACGGTGTCGTCGCCCGCGACGGTGCCCGCGACCTCCTCGAAATGCGCGGAGTCGATGACCGCCGCCACCAGCGGGGCGCTGCTGGGACGGGTGTGGATCACGCCGATGTGCTCCACGAACTCCAGCGAGCGGACGTGCTCACGCATCACGGCGCGAAGCCGGGTGGTCACCGGTGACGGCTCGTCGGGATCGCCCCCGGCGACGTAGCGCAGGCCGTCGGGATCATGGACCCTGGCCAGCCCCAGCTCGCGGATGTCGCGCGACACCGTCGCCTGGGTGACGTCGAGGCCGCGCTGGCGGAGCGCCACCGCAATCTCCTCCTGGGTCCGGACCTTGCGGTCGCGGATCAGGTCGAGGATGGTCTGCTGCCGCTCCGCCTTGGCCACCGGTCCGAGAGCCGAGCCGACGTTCATCGGGTCTCCCTCCCGATGACCGGGCTCTCGCTCCGCCCGACCACCACAAGGATGGCGAGACCGGCCGCGTGGCCCATGGAGGATCCGCCGAACTCCTTCACCCCGAGCCCTCCGCACGGTTCCGACCGACGAGCTCGAAGGCGGCGGCGAGCGTCTCCAGGGCGGCGTCGGCCTGCGCCGTGGTGAGGACGAGCGGGGGGACCAGGCGGAGAGCCGACGGGCCGGTCGCGTTGATCAGCAGGCCCAGGTCGAGAGCGGCGGCGACCACCGCGGGGGCGACCGGCTGGGTGAGCACCGCGCCCAGCATCAGGCCGCGGCCGCGCACCTGGGCGATCGGCGCGCCCCGCCGGCCGAGCTCGACAAGTCCACGGCGGACGTGCTCACCGACCCGGGCCGCATTGGCGACCAGCCCCTCCTTCTCGACCGCCTCCAGGACCGCCGCCGCCACCGCGGTGACCAGCGGACCGCCCCCGAAGGTGGTGCCGTGATCGCCGGATTCCAGGATGTCGGCGCGCGGGCCGGCCAGCACCGCGCCGATCGGCAGACCGCCCCCGAGACCCTTGGCCACGGCCATGACGTCGGGCACGATCCCCGCGTGCTGGTGGGCCCACCACCGGCCGGTCCGGCCCATCCCGGTCTGGATCTCGTCGAGGATGAGCAGGAGGTTGTGCCGGTCGCAGAGGGCGCGGAGACCGCGAAGGGTCTCGTCGCTCATCGGCACGACCCCGGACTGGCCCTCGATGGGCTCCATCAGGACCGCCACGGTGCGCTGGTCGACGGCCTCCTCGACCGCCGCGAGATCGTCGTACGGGACATGGACGAAGCCCCGGGGCAGCGGCTCGAAGGGCTCGCGGTAATGGCGGTTGGAGGTCGCCGCGAGGGCTCCCATGGTCCGGCCGTGGAAGGCACCGCGGGCGCAGATGATCGTGGACGCGCCGTCGCGGTTCAGCTTGCCCCACTTGCGGGCGATCTTGATCGCCGTCTCGATCGCCTCCGTCCCGCTGTTGCAGAAGAACACCCGGCTCGGGAAGGCGGTGGCCACCAGCCGCTCGGCGGCGTCCAGCTGGGGCTCGGAGAAGTAGAGGTTGCTGAGGTGGACGACGCGCGCCGCCTGCTCTGCGATGGTGTCGAGGACGGCGTGATGACCATGGCCGAGGACGTTGACGGCGATGCCGGCCACCATATCCAGGTACTCGCGGCCGTCGACGTCGGTGACAGTGCAGCCGCTCCCGGCATGGATGGCGACCGGCTGATGGGTGTAGGTCGGCATCAGCACCGTCGCGGCCCGCTCCTCGATGGCGGAGAGGGCCGCGCTGACTCGCGGCGCGGGCGGGCTCATCGGCCCACCCCGGACGGCGCGGGGCCCGTTGGCGGCGGCGCGGGCCGGCTCATCGGCTGACCACGGAGCGCCCGGGGCCCGTTGGCGGCGGCGCGGGCAGGCTCATCGGGTCACCGCGGACGGCGCGTCGCCGGTGGGCGGCGGCGCGGGCCGGCTCACCGGGTGACCATGGTGCCGACGCCCCTCTCGGTCAGCAGCTCGAGCAGCAGCGAGTGGGGTACGCGGCCATCGATGATGTGCGAGGCGGTGGCCCCGTCCAGGGCGCGCAGCGCCGCCCGGACCTTGGGGATCATCCCCCCACTGATGGCTCCGCTCTCGATGAGCCGGTCGGCGGCGGGCGAGTCGAGGACGCTGATCAGCTCACCGTCCGCACCGCGCACCCCCTCGACGTCGGTGAGCAGGACCAGCTTGGTCGCCTTGAGGGCGACCGCCAGCTCGGCGGCCACCGTGTCGGCGTTGACGTTGTAGGCGTCACCGTCGACGCCCAGCCCGATGGAGGCGATCACCGGGATCCGGCCCTGGTCGAGCACCGCCTCGACCGGCTCGGCGTTGACCTGGTCGACCTCCCCGACGAAGCCGAGATCATGGCCACCCTCGGTGCCGCGAGGCCGGACCATCAGGGTCGGGCCGTCCTCGCCGCTCATCCCGACCGCCTGACCGCCCAGCGTGTGGATGCGGGCCACCAGCTCGGGACCGATCTTGCCGGTGAGCACCATCTTCACCACCTCCATGGTGGGCCCGTCGGTGACCCTCAGCCCGTTGACGAAGCGGGGCTCGAGTCCCAGCCGCTTCTGCCAGAGCGAGATCTCCGGGCCGCCGCCGTGGACCAGCACCGGGCGCATCCCCACGAAGCGGAGCAGCACCACATCCTGGAGGAAGGCGTCGACGTCCTCCCCCATCGCCGCGCCACCCAGCTTGATCACCAGGGTGTGCCCGGAGAAGCGGCGGATGTACGGGAGCGCCTCGACCAGGACCTCGGCCCGGCGAATCCGCTCCTCCATGGTCTCGGTCGGTGTCGTCATGTGGTGTACTCCGCGTTGATCCGGACATAACCGGCGGTGAGATCGCAGCCCCAGGCGTGGCCGTGCCCGTCGCCGGCGCCGAGGTCGATGTCGATCTCGCTCCGAGGCTGCTGCAGGGCTGCGACCACGGCGCTCAGATCCGTGTCGATCGGGGCCCCGTGCTCGAAGACGGTGGTCCCGGCGATGGTCACCCGCACCCGGTCGAGGCTGAAGCGGGCGCCGCTGCGCCCCAGGGCCATGACCACGCGCCCCCAGTTGGGGTCTGCCCCGTGCACCGCGGTCTTCACCAGCGGAGAGACGGCCACGGTGCGGGCGGCGAGGCGGGCCTCGGCATCGTCGCGGCCGCCCGCGACGGTGACCCGGAAGTGCTTGGTGGCGCCCTCGGCGTCGGCGACCACCTGCTCCGCCAGCGACTCGCAGACCCCCAGGAACGCCTCGCGGAGGGCCAGGAAGCCCGCGTCGCCGGGCCGGAGGGCCGGACCGCCGGCGGCGCCGTTGGCGAGCGCGAAGAGGGTGTCGTTGGTGGAGGTGTCACCGTCGACCGTGATCGAGTTGAAGCTGGTCTCGGCGACCTCGACGAGCAGCGCCTGCAGGTCGGGCGCGGCGACATCCGCATCGGTGGTGACCAGCGCGAGCAGGGTGGCCATGTTGGGGTGGATCATCCCCGCCCCCTTGGCCATCCCGCCGACCCGGTGCTCGACGCCATCCACGGTGAACTGCGCGGTCGCCACCTTGGGGACGGTGTCGGTGGTCATGATCGCCCGGGCCGCCGCCGCGCCGGAATCGCCGCTGAGGCTGCCGGCCGCGGCGCGGAGGCCGTCGGCGACCCGCTCCATCGGCAGCGGCCGCCCGATCACGCCGGTGCTGCAGACGAGCACCTCGACGGGGTCGCGGCCGAGGGCGCCCGCGGCCAGGGCGCACATCCGGAGCGCATCGCGCAGCCCCTGGGCACCGGTGCAGGCATTGGCGTTCCCCGAGTTCAGCACCACGGCGTGGATCGCCGTGCCGCGGCGAAGGGTGAGCTGGGAGATGACCACCGGGGCGGCCTTGACCAGGTTCTGGGTGAAGACGCCCGCCCCCGCGCAGGGGCGGTCGCTCATCACCACGGCGATGTCATCGCGGCTCGGGTCGCCGTCGCGAATGCCGGCGCCCGCGGTCCCCGCACGGAAGCCGAGCGGGGCGCAGACGCCGGTGCCGGCGGCACCGCCGGGAGCGGCGACCGGGACCCCGACCGATCCGGTCAAGGCGGGGTCACCCGGGGAGGCGCCCATCTCGCTGGAGCCGGCCTCGGACGCACCCATCTCGCTGGAGCCGGCCTCGGACGCACCCATCTCGCTGGAGCCGGCTTCGGACGCATCCATCTCGGCGGAGCCGGCCTCGGTCACGGCCACGGCGACGCCTCGAGGAGCCCGGCGGTCTCCTCGAACCCGAAGCGGAGGTTGGCGGCCTGGACGGCCTGGCCCGCGCCGCCCTTGACCAGGTTGTCCTCAGCGACGGTGACCACGGCCACCCCGTCCTGGTCGGTGACGTTGACCGCGGCGACGTTGCTGCCGGCCACCGACTTGGTGGCGGGCGGCGCCTCCTCGTAGCGAAGGCAGGGGTTGGCCGCGCAGAGACCGCGCATCAGCTCGGCGACATCACCGACCCCGCGCCCGGCCGCCGGGAGGAGGTAGACGGTGGCCAGGATCCCGCGGGTCATCGGCACCAGGTGGGGCACGAAGGTGAGCCGCACCTCCCCACCCGCGGCCTTCCTCAGCTCCTGGAGCATCTCCGCCTTATGGCGATGGCCGTCCACCCCGTAGGCGCGAACCGATTCGTTCACCTCGGAGAAGTGAAAGGCGAGCGAGGGCGACCGCCCCCCACCGCTCACCCCGCTCTTGGCGTCCACCACCACCTCCGGCTCCACCAGCCGCTCGCGGAGCGCGGGCAGGGTCGCCACCAGGCTGGCGGTGGGGTAGCAGCCCGGGATCGCCAGCAGGTCGGCGGCGGCGATGGCCGGTCGGTTGAATTCGACCAATGAGTACACCGCCTGTGCACAGAGGGCGGGGGCGGGGTGCTCGAGCCCGTACCAGCGGGCGTAATCCGCGGGGTCGGTGAGCCGGAAGTCGGCGCTCATGTCGACCACCACCCGTCCGCCGGCCAGCCACTCCCGGGCGTGGGCGGCGGCGACGGTGTGGGGCAGGGCGGCGAACACCACCTGGGCATCGCCCGCGTCCAGCCCGGCCTCCACCTCGAGGGACACCCGGCTGCCGGGCACCGCGGCGGCGAAGGGCTTCCCGGCAGAGCTGCGGCCGTGCAGGCTCACCAGTTCGAAGGCGGGATGGCGGTCGAGGATCTCGACACACTGGACGCCGAGGTAGCCGGTGGCGCCGCAGACGGCGGCGCGAATCGGGGTGGCGGGCATGGTTGGGGGATTATACGTTGGCCATGTATGTTTATGCAAAGCCGAGCGGCGGTCGGGTCATGTCGGGCGAGCGGAGCGCGGCGGGCAGCCCGGACCCGGGGGCTCGGGGCGGGCCCGCCGGTCGTGTCGAGGCGTGGCGGCGGCGAACTCGACCCCGTGCCCTCCCGACACGTGGTTGTTCTCCCCGACGCGCACCCCGACGATGCCGGCCGCGCCATCGCGCTCGCCGTCGTCCTGCATCCTCTTCCGGGCAGCTCGCGTGCCGAGTAGGCCGCCTGCGTGCACTGGGGGATCTCGACGTTCTGTCCGGCCTGTCGGAGGGTCTGACGGATGGATTGGTGCGCGATGTGGCAGACGCAGCCGCTCATGACCCGCCGGTCGGTGCCCAGCCGTAGCGGAGCAGCTTGGAAGAGGTCGCGCCCGGAGAGGTCCGAGGTGAAGGGCTCGCCGCTGGGGGCGCCGAGGGAGCCCGGAGCCTTCTCGAAGCTCACCGCGGCGCCCATCACGAGGAGCTCCAGGACCTCGCCGGCACCGACGATCACCGCGTCAGGCGAACCGAGCGACGGCTCACTCCGTGGCCGGGGGCCGGTCGCGCAGCCCGGTGACCCCGATCCGCCGGTGGCGGGCGCGCTCGATGTTGACGGCGGCGCCGATCAGGGCCAGGTGGGTGAAGGCCTGCGGGTAGTTGCCGAGCAGGTCCCCGGTGGTGACGTCCGCCTCCTCGGCCATCAGCCCGAGTGGCGAGCCGAAGGAGATGAGACGCTCGAAGCGGCGCTGGGCCTGCTCCACCTCCCCGATGTGGGCGAGGGCGTCCGCCAGCCAGAAGGAGCACATGAGGAACGCCCCCTCCTCGCCGTGATCGATCCCGTCGTCGGTCTCATCGGGGCGGTAGCGGCTGACCAGCACCCCGCGCCCGAGATCGCGGGCGATGGCGCGCACCGTGGAGACGATCCGCGGATCGCGATCGTCGAGGAAGCGCACCTGGCCCGCCCGGAGCATGGCGGCGTCCAGGCTCCGCCCCCCCAGGGTCTGGGTGAAGGAGCGCAGTCCGCGGTGGTACCCGTCGGTGGTCACGGTGCGGTGGATGGCGCGGCGCTCCGCCTCCCAGCGCTCGCGGTCGCAGCGCAGGCCGAAGCGCTCGGCGAGCCGCAGGCCGCGGTCGACGGCGACCCAGGACATCATCTTGCTGTACGTGTAATGGAGCTCCTGGCCGCGGCTCTCCCAGATCGACGCGTCGGGCAGCCGCCAGCGGTCGATCGCCAGTTCGACGACGGCGTGGAGCTCGCTCCAGAGCTCCTCGGAGATCTCGCCGCCGAAGCGGGCGTAGAGGTAAGCGCTGTCCAGCAGCTCGCCGTAGACGTCGAGCTGGAGCTGGTCGACGGCACCGTTGCCGATTCGCACCGGCTGGGAGTGACGGTAGCCGCTCCAGTGGCTGAGCACCTCCTCGGGAGTGTTGCGGCGGCCGTCGACCCGGTAGAGGTTCTGCACCTTCCCGCCCTCGCCGATGCCGGTCGACCGCAGCCAGGCGAAGAAGTCATGGGCCTCCTCGTGCAGGCCCAGCTGGAAGAGGCCGAAGAGGGTGAGCGAGGCGTCGCGCAGCCAGGTGAAGCGGTAGTCCCAGTTGCGCCGGCCGCCGACCGCCTCCGGCAGCGAGGTGGTGGGAGCGGCCACGATGGCGCCCGTCGGCGAGTAGATCATGAGCCCGAGCGCGAGCGCCGACCGCCACACCGCCTCGGGATAGGCCCCGGTGTAGTGGACCCGGCCGATCCAGCGCCACCAGTACTGCTGGGTCTGGCGGAGCAGCCGGCGGGCGTGCTCCACACTCCAGCCCGCCTCCGACGTGGTGCACCCCGAGCCGGCGTGCTGGCAGCGCAATGAGAAGGCGATCGCATCGCCCGCGCTCAGCGTGAAGGACGTGTGCGCCCCGCTCATCTCACCCGTCGACACCACGCAGAGGTGGAGGCCCTCGGCGTCCCCGTGGAAGCGCCGTCCCTCGGCGCTGAAGCCATCGACGGAGCGGCCGTAGTCGGGCCGGGGCACGACGTGGTGTTCCATGGTCACCGTGCCGGCGAGGCAGTCGACCAGGCGCACCAGACGCGGACGGCGGTGGGGGCGCGCGTGATGGGCGACGGTGGCCTCGTCGACGGGCATGAAGTCGCTCACCCGAACCAGACCGGTGGAGGTCCTGAAGACGGTCCTCAGCAGGTTGGTGCGGTCTCCGTAGCGCTGCTGCGAACGGTACGGACCGCGGGGGCGGAGCTGCCAGTAGCCGCCGCGGCGCGCGTCAAGGATCCGGCCGAACACCGAGGGCGAGTCGAAGCGGGGCAGGCAGCACCAGTCGATGCTGCCGTCGACACCCACCAGCGCGGCGCTCCGGCAGTCGCCGATCAGCCCGTAGCCGCCGATGGGGAGGTAGCCGCCGGTGCGTTCGATCCCCTCGATCATCGGGCGCGGTCCGGGTCGCGACCGGCACCGCCCCGGCTCCGGTCGCCGGTCACCGCTCGCCGTCCCCCTCGACGGGGGCTGCGTCCGGCGGCGGCTCCGCGAAGCAGGAGGTCGCGCCGGTGTGGCAGGCCGGCCCGGCCGGCTCAACCAGGAGGAGCACCGAGTCGCCGTCGCAGTCCAGCCGCGCCTCGACGACGCGCAGGGTGTTGCCGCTGGTCTCCCCTTTCTCCCACAGACGCTGCCGGCTCCGGCTCCAGAAGGTCGCCCGGCGGGTGGCCAGGGAAGCCGCGTAGGCGTCGCGATCCATGTGGGCGACCATCAGCACCTCGCGGGTGCGGGCGTCCTGCACCACCGCGGTGAGCAGCCCCCGGCTGAAGTCGGGCTCGCGGTCCGGGCTCACAGCCGCACCTCGACCCCGTGCTCGCGCAGGTAGGCCTTGGTCTGCGGGATGGAGTGGATGCCGTCGTGGAAGATGGAGGCGGCCAGGGCGGCGTCGGCGCCGCCCTCGCCCAGCACCGCCCGGAGGTGCTCGGGCTCGCCGGCCCCCCCGCTCGCGATCACCGGGATGGTGAGGCCGTCACCGACCGCCCGGGTGAGCTCGAGGTCGTAGCCGTCCTGGGTGCCGTCACGATCCATGCTGGTCAGCAGGATCTCACCGGCGCCCCGATCGGCCGCCTCCCGCGCCCAGTCCAGGGCATCCCGGCCGGTGTCGCGCCGGCCGCCGTGGGAGAAGACGTGCCAGCCGGCCCGGTCGCGGCGGGCATCGATGGCGACCACCACACACTGGACCCCGAAGCGCTCCGCGGCCTCGCCGATGAGCTCGGGACGGTCCAGCGCCGCAGTGTTCAGCGACACCTTGTCGGCACCGCTGCGGAGCATGCGGTCGATGTCCTCGAGGCCGCGCAACCCGCCCCCGACCGTGAGCGGGATGAAGACGGAGTCGGCGGTGCGGCGGACCGCGTCGAGCAGGATGTCCCGGTCCTCGCTGCTCGCCGTGATGTCGAGGAACACCAGCTCGTCGGCGGACTCGGCGTCGTAACGCGCGGCCAGCTCGGCGGGATCACCGGCGTCGCGGATGTTGACGAAGTTGACCCCCTTGACCACCCGTCCATGATCGACGTCCAGGCAGGGGATGATCCGCTTGGCCAGGCTCACGGCCGCGACCCGGGGCTCATCGGGGGAATCGGAGGATCGCGGCGCGCAGGTCGAAGCTGCCCTCGTAGAGAGCGCGGCCCACGATGGCGCCGGCCGCGCCCGCCTCGGCGCAGCGGACGATGTCGTCGACGGTGCTGATCCCGCCGCTCGCGATCACCGGTCCGGGGAACGCCTGGACCGTCTCCTCGAGACCCGCGAGGTCGGGGCCCGCCAGCATCCCGTCCAGGGCCACGTCGGTGCGCACCAGGCCGGCGAGGGACCAGGCGGCCCACCGCTCCAGGTGGGTGGCGGCGCTGCCCGCACCCTCGGTCCAGCCCTGTGCCTGAGCGGTCTCGCCGCGGACGTCGAGGGAGACCAGGCAGCGTCCGGGGAGGGCGGCGCAGATCGCCTCGGCGACCTCCGGCTCCTGCACCGCCACGCTCCCGAGGACCACGAAGGCCGCCCCCGCGGCGAGCCAGCGCTCCGCCACCGCCAGGGTGCGGACTCCCCGCCCACCTCGACCTCGACGCTCGCCTGGTGCGCCCTCTCGAGCACCCGCCGGGCCGCGGTGGCGGAGGCGAGGTCCGCCGTGCCACGGGCCGCGTCGAGGTCGACGAGGTGGATCCGGTGGGCTCCGCTCTCGGCGAGCCGGGCGGCCACCGCCGCGGGGTCGTCCTCGTAGACGTGCTCGCGAGCGTAATCCCCCTGGATGAGACGGACGCACCGACCCCCCCGGATGTCGATGGCGGGGATGACGATCACGGCAGCGCCGCCTCAGCCTGCCGGGGCGCGCCGGCGCAGGCCCCCACCAGGTTGGCGTAGATGCGGAGCCCGGCGGGACCGCTCTTCTCGGGGTGGAACTGGGTGCCCGTCACGGTCCCCCGCTCACAGATGGCCACAATCTCGCCGCCATAGTCGACGCTCGCGACCACGTCCGCCGGGTCGGCGGCGGCGGCGTACGAGTGGACGAAGTAGCACCAGGCCCCCTCGGGGACCCCGGCGGTGAGCGCCGACGGCCGGCGCATCCGGAGACGGTTCCAGCCCATATGGGGCACCTTGAGCGGTGGGGCGGCGTCGATCCGGCGCACCCGCCCGGGCAGCAGGCCGAGTCCCTCGCCCCCCTCGCCCTCCTCGCTGGACTCGAAGAGGAGCTGGAAGCCGAGGCAGACCCCGAGCACCGGTCGACCCCGCCCCGCCGCCTCCCGGACCGCCTCACCGAGCCCGGAGCCGAGCAGGAGCGCCGCCGCCGGAGCGAAGGCGCCGACGCCGGGGAGCACCACCGCATCACTGGCGAGGACGACCCGCGGATCGGGGCTGATGACGACCTCGGCCCCGGCCCCGGCCAGGGCGCGCTCGACGCTGCGCAGGTTCCCGACGCCGTAATCGACGATCGCCACCCGCGGCATCAGGGCAGCGCCTCGCGGGCCGGCGCCGATCGCCCGGGGCGGCGCATCAGGCGGGGCTCGGGCGGCGGCGCGCCACCCGCCCGGCGGGGGGCATCAGAGCACCCCCTTGGTCGAGGGCACCGCGCGGCCCACCACCGCCAACGCCTCCCGGGTGGCCAGCCCCAGCGCCTTGAAGGCGGCCTCGGCGACATGGTGCAGGTTGGTGCCCCGGATCAGGTCGAGGTGGAGGCTGATCCCCGCTGATTGGGACAGAGCCTGCACGAACTCACGGAGGACGGTGACGTCGAAGTCGTTGATCCGCCCGGTGAGGGCCTTCATCTCCCACTCCAGGTGGGGTCGGTTGGAGTAGTCGAGCGCGCAGCGGACCAGGGATTCGTCGAGGGGCGCGTAAGCGTGGCCGAAGCGCCGGATGCCGGCGCGGTCGCCGAGCGCGCGGCTGATCGCGGCGCCCAGGGTGAGCCCGCAGTCCTCGACCAGATGGTGGGCGTCGACATCGATGTCACCGGAGCCGTGGAGGCGGACATCCATGCCGCTGTACTTGACGAAGGATTCGAGCATGTGGCGGAAGAAGGGCAGCGGGACCTCGATGTCGGAGCTGCCCCCGCCGTCGAGGTCGACCTCGACATCGATCCGGGTCTCCCTGGTGACCCGCTCCTCGGTTGCGGTCCGGCGCGCCGCCGGTGGGGAAGGGCTCTCACTCATCGGTGACCATCCTCCATCCTGAGCCGGATCGCCCGTTCGTGGCCGCGCAGCCCCTCGGCCTCGGCGAGGGCGCAGGCGATCGGGGCCAGGGTGTCGAACTCCCCGGCCGAGAGCTCCACCACCGACTGCCAGCGCTGGAAGTCCATCACCGAGAGCGGTCCGCGGTGGCGGGCGGCACCACCGGTGGGCAGGGTGTGGTTGGGACCGGCGACGTAGTCGCCCATCGACACCGGCGAGCGCCGTCCGACGAAGACAGCCGACGCGGTGTGGGGGAGGTCACGGAGCGCCTCGGCGGCCTCACCCTGAAGGGAGAGGTGCTCGGCGGCGAACTCGTCGGCGAGCCGCACGGCCGCCTCCAGGGTCTCGGTGACGATGACCGCCCCGTGGCGCCCGGCCGCCGCGGCGATGATCCCGCCGCGCGCCGCCGCCCCCGCTTCGGCGGAGAACGCCTCACCGACCGCGGCCGCCAGGAGCGGAGAGTCGGTGATGCAGACCGCCCAGGCCAGCGGGTCGTGCTCGAGCTGGGAGACGAGGTCGGCGGCCACCAGCCGGGGATCCGCGCCGGCGGAGGCGATCACCACGATCTCGCTCGGCCCGGCCACTCCGTCGATCCCCACCTCGCCGAAGACCTGGCGCTTGGCCAGGGTGACGAAGAGGTTCCCCGGCCCGGTGATCTTGTCCACCCGAGCGATGGCCCGGGTGCCGTAGCCGAGGGCGGCGATGGCCTGGGCGCCGCCGGCGGCGTGGACCTCGCCGACCCCGAGGTGATGGGCGCTGGCGAGGACCAGCGGGTGGACCGAGCCGCCCGCGCCGGGCGGCGAGACCAGCGCGATCTCGGCAACCCCGGCGAGCTGGGCGGGGATCACGTTCATCAGCACGGTGCTCGGGTAGGCGGCCCGGCCCCCGGGGACGTAGCAGCCGACCCGGCGCAGCGGCAGGGGCCGGAGGTGGGCGGTGGCGGTGCCCCGGATGGCGGTCTCCCGCTGCGACTCGTGGATGGCCCGGATGCGGGCGGCGGCGGCGGCGATCGCATCGCGGGTCACCGGGTCGATCTCCTCCCAGGCACGCGCGAGAGCCTCGGCCGGGATCCTCGTCGCGGCGACGTCGACCCGGTCGAGCCGCAGCGTCCAGCGCCGCACCGCCGGGTCACCCTCGCGCGCGACCTCCTCGAGGATGGTGCGGACCACCTGGTCGGCGGTCACGGGGAGCTCGAACCACGCGCCCAGCGGGCCGGCCGTCTCGGCGTCGAGGACGGTGTCCGCGCCGCGCCGCTCGGCCCGCACCTGGGCACGCCACTCCTCGGGGGAGGGGGATCGGAGCCGCAGGGTCACGGCGCGCTCCGACCTCCGGCGGCGGAGGGGATCGATGCCCCACCGGCCTCCCCCATCACGGAGCGGCGGAGCGCCGCCGCGAGCTGGTTGACCGCCCCGCTGCGCGTCTTGAGCGAGGCCTGGTTGGAGATCAGGCGGGCGCTGGAGCGGCCCGCCTCGGCGACCTCCACGAGGTGGTTGGCGACCAGCGTGCGGCCGGTGGCGGTGATGTCCACGACGCAATCGGCGAGCCCCATCGCGGGGGCCAGCTCCACCGACCCGTGGAGCTTGATGAGCTCCACGGCGAGTCCCACCGAATCGAAGTAGCGGCGGGCGGCCACCGGGTACTTGGTGGCGGCCCGGAGCGACCGGGGGAAGCTGCCCCGGGTGAGCGGTGAGCCCTCCGGCGCGGCCAGCACCAGGCGGCAGGCGCCGAAGCGGAGGTCGACGAGCTCGTAGCAGTCGCGCGGCGACTCCCAGAGGACGTCCTTGCCGACGATGCCGGCATCGCAGGCGCCCATCTCCACGTAGACGGGCACGTCGGTGGGCCGCACCTTGACCACCGTCGCCGACGGGGTGACCAGGCTGAGCTGGCGGTCCAGCCGGGCCGGGTCGATCTCGGCGACACCCGCAGCGGCCAGCAGGCGGCAGGCGTCCTCGAAGAGGGCCCCGGCGGGAAGCGCGATGCGCAGCCCGCCGTTCACCGGGCGTGCCCGGGCGACGCCCCGGCCCTGAGCGCCGTCCGCGCTCGGCGGTTCACCCGTCGACCCCGGCGCGGGCGGCCAGGAGGGCGTCGAGCCCGCTGCCCTCGCGACCACCGAGACACCAGCGCACGCCCCCGCCGTCGAGGTGGGCGCACCCCTCGACCAGCGGCTCGCCCGGCGGCGGGACGGAGGGTTCCAGGTCGAGCGCCACCGCGACACCGGCGTCGCGGAGCCGGGAGGCGACGCTGACGGCCTCCCGCGCCTGCTCCGGGGCGTAGCCGAGGCGGACCACCGAGGCCCCCGGGTCCTCGCCAGCGCCGCGCATCAGGGCGTCGCAGCAGCGGTCCACATGAAGGACGAAGCCGGTGGCGGGGGCGCCCGCACCGAAGGCGGCGAGCAGCCGGTCGTAGCGCCCACCGGTGCCGAGCGGCCAGCCGAGGTCGGCGCTGAACAGCTCGAAGGTGGGACCGGTGTAGTAGTCCCAGTCGCGCACCGCCCCGAGGTCGAGATGCACGCTGGCGGTGATGCCGTGGCGGTCGAGGACCGTCCAGAGCTCGGCCAGGTCGGCGAGCACGCGACGCGGCCGCGGGTCGGTGATCCGCGAGCCGGCGCTGTCGAGGATCTCCCGGCCCCCGCGGAGGGTGGGGAAGGCGAGCAGCAATTCGCGCTCGGCGTCGCCCACCTCGGTCCCGCGCAGAGCCTCCTCGACCGCCACCAGGTCCCGCTCGCGGAGAGCCGCGGCCACCCGCTCGCGGGCACCGGCATCGAGACGGGCGGAGTCGAGCAGGGAGGGGATGAAGTCGGCGTGCCCGACGTCGATCTGGACGCCGGCGATCCCGGCCCGCTCCAGCGCCGCGGCGGCGACCGCGATGCACTCGGCGTCGGCGGCCAGGCCGGGGTGGCCGATCAGCTCGCAGCCCGCCTGCATGGTCTCGCGGCGCCGGCCCCCGAGCGGTGCGCGGTTGAAGAGCACCGGCCCGGCGTAGCAGAGGCGGAGCGGCGAGGGCGAGCCCTGGAGCTGGGTGGCGACCACCCGGGCGACGCTGACGGTGCGCTCGCCGACCAGGGCGAGCAGGCTGCCGTCGGCGTCCATGAACCGGAAGAGCTGGGCCTGCAGGCCACCGCCCACCCCGGCGGCCACCGTCTCCAGCGGCTCGACCAGGGGGGTCGCCAGGTACTCGTACCCCCAGGAGGCGAAGCTGTCGACGAATGCCTCGGTGACGGCCCGCCGGCGCTGCGCCGCCGCGCCGATCCAATCGGCGAAACCGCCGGCACGGCCTCGCGCCGGACTCTGCAGCGCGCTCATATGGCGCGAAGTCTATGCGGTGACGCACCGCCGGCTCCGCTCCGCCGGGGCGAGAATGCGCAGATGCCAACCCTGGTGGTCCACGGAGGCGCCGGCCGGCTCGACCGGAGCGCCCAGCGCGCCGAGATCGATCGCGCTCTGGAACGGGCCCTGGACGCGGGCTTCGATGCGGCCGGCGCCGGGGCGCTGGAGGCGGCGGTGGCGGCGGTGCGGGTCCTGGAGGACGATCCCCTCTTCAACGCCGGGACCGGCGCCGTGCTCACCGCGACCGGTGGGGTGGAGCTGGACGCCGGGGTGATGGTGGCCGCCGGTCTGCGCACCGGCGCGGTGGCCGGGGTCACCGACTTCGCCCACCCGGTGGAGCTGGCCCGCGCGGTTCTCGATGACGGCCGCCACGTGCTGCTGAGTGGTGCCGGGGCCTCCCGATTCGGGATCGAACGCGGCCTGACCCGGACCGATCCGGCTCGACTGGTGGGCGCCGCCCGGCGCCACGACGGCTCCCTGGGGGGCACGGTCGGCGCGGTCTGCCGCGACGACCGCGGAGGCCTGGCGGTGGCCGTCTCCACCGGCGGCATCGCGGGCAAGCTGCCCGGGCGGGTGGGCGACAGCGCGCTCTGCGGCGCCGGCTTCTACGCCGACCTCGCCGGGGCGGCGTGCGCCACCGGGCACGGGGAGGACTTCGTGCGGCTGGCGGGATGCCGGCGGGCGGTCGAGCTGCTGGAGGAGGGGATGGAGGCGCAGACCGCCGCCACCCGGCTCATCGAGCAGCTCGGGGCCACGGTGAACGGCCTGGGCGGGATCATCGTGGTCGACGCCGAGGGCCGGCCGGGGGTCGCCCACAACGCCCCCCAGATGTCGTGGGCCTGGCGCACCGCGGTCAGCTCGGCGCGCTGGTCCGGCTGAGCCGGGCCGGGCCGGCTCGCAGCCGCGCGCCGCGGCTCAGCGCGCCACCGGGCTGACCGCGGCCCCGCGCTGCGCCCCGATGCGGGCGACCCCGGCGGAGGGCCGGGACCGCTCCCGGCCTCGGCCCTCCCGACCTGGGGGTTGAGGTTGAGATGGATTCAGCTCTGCGGCGGGCCCTGGGGCGGGTAGGGTCCCTGTCCCTGGGGCGGGTACGGCGCCTGGGGGGGCTGCGGGTAGTTGGGCGGAGGCCCGTACGGCGGGTAGCCGGCCGGCGCGGCGGTGGCAACCAGGGGCGCCTCGTCCGGGAACTTGCTGATCACCAGGAAGTAGTAGATGACCGCGTAGATGACCAGGTAGACGATGAAGAAGGCGATCGCCCCCCCGATCCCCCAGAGGACCAGGTAGACGAGCTGGCCGATGACCGCGAGGGCCATGGCGTAGGCGAGCAGCGCCCGGCCCCGGTGAACGCCCTGGTACATCTGGAAGCCGCCCCAGGCGCCGATGACCATGGCGACCAGCACGACCAGCTCCCCGATGCCGGCGATGGCCGAACCGGACGCGAGGCCACAGCCCGCGGGGCTGAGCCCGATGGAGTGGTCGTAATTGCAGACGGAGGTGGCGAGCGAGCCGATCGTGGCCGAGAACGTGAAGGCGGCGATCATGGCGATCAAAGCGCCAATCGCTCCGAGCACCGCCAGGATGCCCAGCACCAGGCCGTAGGTCTTGGCCGGGACGTTCACCTTGAGCGGCGGGTTGCTGGTGAGCCAGGTGGGCTCGACCAGCGCGTTGTTCCACAGGTCAGCCATAGGGTTCCCTCCAGGTCGCTTGGCGTGATGTCACGCATGAACACATTGCGAACGGCGCGCCGGTCCCCCCGGCCGGCGCGATCCCCCTCACCACCACCCGCGGTGGGCATCCCTCTCTCGGAGCGTCCGTCCCCCCTCTCGGAGCGCCTCCGACGTCATCCCCCGACATTCAATCGACCTCCCCGGCGGGCAGGACCAGCAGGGTGTCGAGCTTCGCCTGCGCCAGCTCCAGCAGGTTGGGCACCGCCTCCAGCGGCAGATCGAGCCGGGCGGCGATCGCGGCGTGGTCGGCACCCTCGTCGCGCAGGCGCAGTGCCTCCGCGTAAGCCGGGGTGAGCGTGGCCAGGGCCGTCTCCCGGTTCATCGACGGCCACGCTAGGGATCGGCGCAGGCGGAGTCATGAGTACCCGGGTACCCATCCGCGAACGGAGGGCCATCCCGGGTACTCAGCTGACTGGTTCGGTACTCAGGTCGGGCTGCCGGTCCGGCTCCGGGATCATGCCCAGGATGGCGGCGAGCTGGGACCGTGAGCTGACCCCCAGCTTCGAATACGCCTGCTGGAGATGGTTCTCGACGGTGCGCACCGAGAGCCCCAGGCGGGTCGCAACATCGGCGCTGCTCGCGCCTCCGGAGGCCATCCGGGCCACCTGCAGCTCGCGGTCGGTGAGGGTGCCGCGGGTGGAGATGCGGCCGAGCGCGGGGGACCGGCTCCCCTCGCAGTCCGCCGCCAGCGCCGCACTGCGCAGCATCGGGACCCGGGCCCGGTTGGGCATCCCCGCCCGGCGGTGGGCGTCGGCGGCCTCCGCGGCCGCCTCGGCCGCGAAGAGGACCAGGCCGATCCGCTCGAACTCGACCGAGGCGCGCTCCAGACCCGGCGCGTCGGCCTCGACCAGGGCGTGCACGTGAGCCGCGAGAGCGGGGACCAGCTCCCCCTCGCACTCGCCGGCGAGACGGCGCAGCCGTTCGGCCCCGGAGGTATCGCCGAGGCGGGCGGCGTCATGGAGCGCCCACGCCTCCAGCGGGCGGAAGCCGGCCTCGCGCCAGCCGGTGGCGGCCCGGAGCGCGGCGGGGGCCGCCGCGGTGGCGTCGTCACCGGCCCAGAGCGCCCAGGCCTCACAGAGCTCGAGCCAGGGCAGCTCGGTCTCGGGGGCGACCACCTCGGCGCGCGCGGCGGCGAGAGCCGTTGCCGCGCGCGGCAGATCACCCCGCAGGCAGTAGGCCTGGGTCAGCACCCCCTCGAGGGCGGCCAGGTGGCCACCACCGGCCATGTACCGAGCGCAGATGGCGGTGCCCTCCTCGAGCCAGGCCCGGGCGGTTCGGGTCCGGCCGGTCAGCAGCGCCGTCCAACCCACCAGCCCGGTCCAGTAGCCGCGCAGCGGCTCCAGGCTGGCCTCGACCAGCCGCTCGTGGATCTCCTCGGCGAGCCGCCGCGCCTCGGGGACGAGCCCCGCGAACCAGAGGGCGTTCCACCTTCCGATCAGCAGGTTGGAACGGGTGGAGAGGAGCTCGGGGCTGTCCCGGAGCAGCTCCATGCCGGAGTCGAGGGCGGTGATGGCCTGCAGCGGCCGGCCGGAGAAGGCGAGAGCCAGTCCGAGGATTCCGATGGCCCCGATCCGCACCGGGAGCGCCGCATCCGGATCCTCGACGACCGCCGCGGCGAGCTCCACCGCGGCATTGGGGCGGCCGGCCGAGAACTCGAAGAGGGCGCGGGTCACCGCCAGCTCGTGAGCGGCCGGGCCAGCGGGGATACCGGCCGCCGCCTCCCGGAGGACGGCGAGCGCGCTCTCACCGCGTCCCAGCCCGAAGTGGAGGTTCTGGGCGCTGGTGAGCGCGAGCTCGGCCCGCTGCTCCGGTCCCTCGGGCTGTGAGGTGTCGAGCACCGCCTGGGCCTCGAGCGGCCGGCGCAGCCCGCTCATCGCCCGCGAGAGCGTGATCTCGGCGGGGAAGCCGCCGCCGGCGTCGACCGCGGCCCGCGCCAGCGCCTCGGCGGTGTCGAAACGCCCCGAGCCGAGCATCCAGCGGGCCGCCGCGAGGGCGGCGTCGGCATTGACCCGCTGGCCGGCTTCGAGCCTGATCAGGGCGAGGCGGCTGGGGTCGTCCCCGCGGCGCAGGGGGGTGGCCTCGAGGGCGTCGCCGAGACGGCCCAGGAGCTCGCGCCGGCGGAGTGGGGTCAGCCCCCCCCGCAGCGCCTCGGCATAGAGCGGGTGGGCGAGCCTCACCTGCCAGCGCCGGTGGTACTTCTCGTTCACGGTGGTGGTGGTGATCACGCCCGCCGCCTCGAGGTCCTGGATCACGGGCGGCGCCACCAGCCGCTCCAGCACGTCGAGGGGGAGTGGCTCGGCGAGCGCCAGCGCCTCGGCGGCCTCGCGCTGAGGCCGCGAGAGGGGTCGGAGGCGCTGCTCGATGGCCTCCAGGGGGCCCCCGGCCGCCACCGGCTCCCCCTCCCACCGCCAGACACCGTCCCGCTCCGCCAGGGCACCGGACTCGAGCCCGATCTCGACCAGCTCGTGGAGGAAGAGCGCGTTGCCCTGGCTCAGCCGGCCGAGCTCGCGGCGGGTGCCCGCGTCGACGTGCCCGTCGAGCACCTGGCCGAGCAGCGCCTCCACCTCGGTGCGGGAGAGGGGCTGGAGCTCGATCCAGCCGATCGCCCCCTCCTTGCGAAGCCCCATGATCGAGTCGGGGAGGGGCTCGCCGGAGCGGGCGGTGAGCAGGAGCGACGCCGTCTGGGTGCTGGCGAGCTGGTGGAGGAGCGCGGCGGAGGCGGCGTCGAGGAGCTGGGCGTCATCGACCGAGACCACCATCCGCCCGCTGCCGCGCTCCTGGCGCAGCCCGCGCACGCTGTGGCGGAGGACGTCGAGAGGGCTCATCGAGAGGGCCTCGGGGAGCAACGGCGCGAGCGGCCCGAAGGGGATGGTCGCCGCCGCCCGGGTGGCGGTGACCTCTCTGACCAGCCAGCCGTCGCGGCGGAGCCGGCTCAGGGCCTCAGCGCGGAGCCGGGTCTTGCCGACCCCGGAGGCGCCCGCGATGATGACTCCGCACGAGGCGGGACGCTCCAGCTCTCGGGCGAGCAGGGTCAGCTCCTCGTGCCGACCGACAAGGGGCCAGGGCGACCGGCTGGCGGTGGGCGGCATGTGTGCTGACCGGATTGTGCCAGCGTCGGGACCGGCCGGTCGAGCCCGGCCCGCTCAGCGATCCCCCGGTGGCCTCCTCAGTACTGGTCCTCGGGGCGCACATCCTCGTCGACGTCGTCCTCCTCCTCGACGTCCTCGAGGGGCGCGGGATCCTCGTACTCCTCGGCGGTGGCCAACGGCTCCATCTCGTCCCCTGGCTCCGGGACGGCGGCCACCCCCTCGTCGTCGTCGTCGGCGTCGCCGAGATCGGCCAGGTCGACGCCGCGCTGAGCGAGCAGGGAGTCCTTGGCGTAGGGGCGGAACTCCTCGCGTTTCTGACGGCTCACCGGGAAGGACGACTTGCGAGCGTTCTCGGTGGACTGGAAGGCCTCGCGGATGATGATCTCGATCTGGCTCTCCTCGACCCTGGCGACCACCGCGGTGTAGCGGTTGCCGCTCCCGATCAGGGGCACGAGCCTCCGGGCGATCTTGCTGTCCACGTCGCCGAGCACGACCCCGGGGGTGGTCTGGGCCTGAAGGCCGCCGTCCTGGAGGTGGAGCTCGACGACATCGCCGGGTGCCACCACCGCGACCACCCCCGAGCGCGGCGGGTTGAGCACGGTGAGCGCGCTCTTCCCCGGCTCCTCGGCGAAGAGGTCGACATCGATGGCGCCCTTGGCGCCGCCCAGCTTGGCACGGCTGTCGAGGAGCAGCTGGAGCTTGCGGACGTTCTTCTGAGCGATCACGTTCAGCGGGTTGAGCTGAAGCGACTGGGAGTAGGCGTCCAGAGCAGGCTGATGCTCGCCGAGCTCGGTCAGCGCCTTGCCGATCCGGTTGTAGGTCTCGTCATCACCACCATGTCGATCGATGAGGGCGCGATTGATGGCGACGGCATCCTGCCACCGGCTCTCCAGCGCTGCCTGAATCGCCTCCTCGACATACAGGCTGCGCGGCTTGACACGTTCGGCTTCCGTCACGTACAGACTCCCTCAGATCGGTAATCAGATCGCTCAGCCCAGCGCCGAGATCAGCTTTGGCAACGTGCAGGGTCCGCTATGATACCGGCTCAGTGCGGCGCATCTGTTCGACAGCATTCTCTACCCCCGCTGCCCGGGTCCCTCTGTGACCCGGGTCATCGCCATCGCCAACCAGAAGGGCGGCGTCGGCAAGACCACCACCGCCGTCAACCTGGCCGCAGCGCTCGCCGAGGCCGGAGCCCGGGTGCTGGCCGTGGACCTCGATCCCCAGGGCCACCTGACCATCAACATGGGGGTCCGGCGGCCCGACGAGCTCGAGGTCACCGTCTACAACATCCTCACCGAGCCGTCCACCGCCGCGGCCGAGGCCCGGCTGCGCTCGGAGCCGATCGGGCTCGACTTCCTGCCCGCCAACATCGAGCTCTCCGGCGCGGAGCTCCAGCTGGTCACCGAGTTCGGCCGCGAGTCGGTGCTGCAGGAGAAGCTGACCCCGCTGCTGCCCGAGTTCGACTTCGCGGTGATCGACTGCCCTCCCTCGCTCGGCCTGCTCTGCGTCAACGCCCTGGTGGTCGCCACCGAGGTGATCATCCCGCTCCAGTGCGAGTACTTCGGCATGAAGGGGATGCAGCAGCTGCAGCGGACCATCGACCGGGTCCGGGCCAAGCTCAACCCGCAGCTCACCATCGCCGGCATCCTCCCCACCATCTACAAGCCGCGCACCCTGCACAGCCAGGAGGTCCTCGAGCTGGTCAAGGAGCGCTACGGCGACGAGGTCTTCGATGTCCGGGTCGACGCGTCGATCCGCTTCGCCGAGACCCCCCTGGCCGGGCTCTCCATCCTTCAGTACGCCCCCGAGTCGCCCGGCGCCCGGGCCTACCGCAGCCTCGCCCGCATCGTGATGGCGCGAGGCGCCGAGGAACCCGCCGCCCAGGAGGAGCCGGCGCCGGCACGATCCGGGGCACGGGCCGGGCGCCCGTGATGCCCGGCTTCCGCCGCGCCCAGCTGCGGGGCTCGGACGAGCTCTTCCGCAGCACCGACGATCCCGCCCCGATCGAGCCCGCCCTCCCCGAGCCTCCGGTCCACCCGGTGCCGGCGGCGCCGACCCACAACCTGCGGTCGGTGCGCCTCAGCGAGGAGGAGATCGAGCTGCTGGCGGAGGCGGTCCAGCACCTCAAGTTCCCCGGCAAGACGCCGGCCCGGCCCTCCATCGGGGATTTCGAGAGCCTCGAGGCCCTGCGCCAGAAGCTCCTGCGCGTCCTGTAGACCGGAGCGAGGGCGCCCGCGGACGGGAGCGCCGGCGCCCGCCCTGACGCGAGCCGCGCGGTCCGCGCATCTTCCCAAGCGCGGGAAAGCCTGATACGTTGACGGGTGGGTGTGTCCGCCGCAGCCGGCGGACGCGGAGGGACAGTAGGGAAGGAAGGAGAGGAGATGAGAGCATCGCGCGCTCCCGCGCTTGCCCAGATGGTGGCCGCGGGGGCCATCGCCATCCTGGGCGGAGGCTCGGCGGTCGCTGTCCCGGTGGCCGCCGCCGCGATCCGGATGATCCCGGCGTCGGCGGGACACGTCCTGAGCATGGGCAACCTGGCCGCGCCGCCCACCACCGCCGACTGCGAGGCGACCTACGGCATCGCCTGCTACCAGCCCTTCCAGCTCCGGCGGGCCTACGACCTCCAGCCGCTCTACTCCGAGGGCGTCGCGGGGCAGGGGCAGACCATCGTCATCGTCGACGCCTTCGGCTCGCCGACCATCCGGGAGGACCTGGCCAGGTTCGACCAGGACTTCGGGCTCCCGGCCCCGCCCTCGTTCCAGGTGGTGCAGCCGGAGGGACCGGTGCCCTCCTGCGGCTTCGACCCCTTCGGGGCCAGTGACTGCTACGGCTGGGGCACCGAGACGAGCCTCGACGTGGAGTGGGCGCACACCATCGCACCCGCCGCCAACATCGTGCTGGTCGAGACCCCGACCTCGGAGACCGAGGGGCTGCAGGGCTTCCCGGACATCGTCGCCGCCGAGAACTGGGTGGTCGACCACCACATCGGCGAGGTCATCACCCAGAGCTTCGGCGCCACCGAGCAGACCTTCTCCAGCCCGTCGCAGATCTACGGGCTGCGCAGCGCCTACATGAACGCGGCCGCCAACGGGGTCACCGTGCTCGCCGCGAGCGGGGACCAGGGGGCGACCGACTACCTCTCCAACGAGACCTGCTGCTACGCCAGCCGGGCGATCGACTGGCCGTCCTCCGACCCGCTGGTGACCGCGGTGGGCGGGACCCAGCTCCACCTCAACGCTGCCGGCGTCGCGACCGCTCCGGCCAGCGTCTGGAACAACTCCAGCACCACCATCGGCATCCCGGGACCCGCCTACACCTGGGGAGCCGGCGGCGGCGGGCTCTCGACCGTCTTCTCGCGCCCCGCCTTCCAGAACGGCGTGGCCGGGGTGGTCGGGGACTCCCGCGGCACCCCTGACATCGCGATGAGCGCGGCCGTCAACGGCGCGGTCGACTTCTTCCAGTCCACCGCCTACTACTACGTGGACGGGGTGCGCACCGAGTTCCAGGGCGGCTGGAGCATCGTGGGCGGCACCAGCGAGGCCAGCCCGCTCTTCTCCGGGATCGTGGCCCTCGCCGACCAGGAGGCCGGGCACAGTCTCGGCTACCTCAACCCCGAGCTCTACGCGCTGGGCGAGCACGGCGGTGACAACGGCATCGTGCCGATCACCAGCGGCAACAACACCTTCACGTTCTGCATCGCCGCCGACATCGAGAGCAACGACGCGTGCCCCAGCAGCTCGGACCTGGTGACCGTCCACGGATTCCACGCGGACGGCTCCTACAGCGACGCCACCGGCTGGGGGACCGTGGACGCGGCCCAATTCGTCCCGGCCCTGGCCAGGGGAGCGGCCTCGCCGTAAGCCCCGGCCGATCAGCGCCCGCGCGCGGCGGGAGACGGTCGCCATGAGGGCGGCCGTCTCCCCGCTCGCCGGGCCGGTCTGCTAGCTTGCCCGGGATGGTCATCGGAACCCTCGTGCTGCGCCTTCAGGTGCCGGAGAGCGAGTCGCTCAAGGAGAAGCGCCAGGTGGTGCGCTCCCTGGTCGCCCGGGTGCGCCGGACCTTCGACGTCGCGATCGCCGAGGTGGGTGACCAGGATCTCTGGCAGGCGGTCGAGCTGGGGGTGGCGTGCGTCTCGAACGACGCCCGCCACGCCGACGAGGTCTGCCAGAAGGTGCTCAACTTCGTGGCCGACGACGGTGAGGCCCTGCTCACCAACTCGAGGTTCGAGATCCTGCGCCTGTGAACGCGCAGCTCTCACGCTGGTGAGCGCGGGTCACGGGCCCGCCCGGCGGCTGGCCCTGGGCAGCCCGGCGGGTCGCTGGGTGCTGGCCGCGACCGTGCTCGGCTCGGGGATGGCCCTGCTCGACACCACCACCGTGACGGTCGCCCTGCCCGCCATCGGACGCGACCTGGGGGGCGGACTGGCGACGCTCCAATGGGTGCTGGACGCCTATCTGCTCACCCTCGCCGGTCTGGTGCTGCTTGGCGCCGCGCTCGGCGAGATGGTGGGCCACGACCGGGTGTTCCTCGCCGGGGCCGCGGGCTTCGGGGTGATCTCCATCCTCTGCGCCGCGTCACCCGGTGGGCTGGTCCTGGTGCTGGGTCGCCTCCTCCAGGGCGCGGCCGCCGCGCTGCTGGTCCCGGGCGGGCTCGCCATCGTCTCCACCGCCTTCACCGCCGAGGACCGAGGCCGCGCCATCGGGGCGTGGTCCGTGATCTCAGGGACCGCCACGGTGATCGGCCCGTTGCTGGGTGGCCTGCTGGTCGACCACGCCGGGTGGCGGTGGGTCTTCTGGATCAATGTCCCGCTGGCGCTGGCCGCGGCCGGCGCCGCCTGGGGTCACCTCCCGGCGCGGGAAGGAGGTTCCCGAGGTCGCGGGGATCGCCTCGACATCGTGGGCGCGCTGACCGTCACCGTGGGGCTCGGGCTCGCGGTCACCGGCCTGATCGCGGGGCACACCCTGGGGGTCGCCCTCAGCGTGGCGGCGGTGGTCGCCGGGCTGGCCGTGGTGGTCGGGTTCGGGATCATGGAGAGGCGCCGGGAGCACCCCCTGCTGCCCCTCGGCCTCTTCCGGATCCGGGCGTTCACGGTCGCCAACCTCACCACCCTCTTCGTCTACGCCGCCCTGAGTGCCGCGCTCCTCCTGGTGGTGGTCGAGCTCCAGGCCGTGGCCGGGTACAGCGCGCTGGCGTCCGGGGCTGCCATCCTCCCGGTCACCCTGCTGCTCTTCGCGCTCGCCCCCCGGATGGGAGCGGTGGTCACCCGCCTCGGTGCCCGGAGACTGCTGACCCTCGGCCCGCTGGTCGCCGCCGCGGGGCTGCTCCTCTTCGTCAGGGTGTCGGGCCCCGCCTCCTACCCGACCGTGGTGCTGCCCGCCGCGGTGCTCCTCGGACTCGGGCTCGCGGCCACGGCGGCACCGCTCACCACCACCTTGCTGGAAGCGGTGCCGGTGAGCCGCGCCGCGATCGCCTCGGGGGTGAACAACGCGGTCACCCGGGTGGCCGGGCTGCTGGCGGTGGCCGCGGTGCCCCTGGCGGCGGGTCTCGCGGGGATCGATGACCTCAGCGGAAGCGCCTTCGACCACGGATATCACCGGGCGATGGCGATCGCGGCCCTGCTCTGCGTGGCCGGGGCCGCCGTCTCCTTCGTCGGGCTGCGTCCCCGCCGGCACCGCGCGGCGGGGAGCGACGCGGTCAGCGCGTGAGCGCCTCCAGCCGGCGAACGGCGGCCGGCAGCGCGGCCGGCCCGGACCCCGGAGCGGGCCTCGGCGCCGGCACGCTCGCGCGGGCCTTCAGCGCCCACGTCGGGCTGACCCTCGATCCCTTCCAGGTGGACGCGATCGAGAAGCTGGAGCGCTCCCGGGGGGTGCTGGTCAGCGCCCCCACGTCGAGCGGCAAGACGCTGATCGCCGAGTACGCGATCTGGCGCTGCCTGGCGGCTCCGCCCGGGCTGCGGCTGGACCCGAAGCGAGCCCACCGGGTCATCTACACCACCCCGCTGAAGGCGCTCTCCAACCAGAAGTTCCGCGACCTCGGGGAGCGATACGGGGTGGCCAACGTCGGCCTGGTCACGGGTGAGCACACCCTCAACGAGTCCGCGCCGGTGGTCGTGATGACCACCGAGATCCTGCGCAACATCCTCTACGACGAGCCCGCGCGCCTCGACCTGGTCGGCGACATCATCCTCGACGAGGTCCACTACATCGACGACTACCCCCGCGGGACGGTGTGGGAGGAGGTGATCATCGAGGCACCCCGCCACATCCGGATCACCGGGCTCTCGGCGACCATCAGCAACGTCGACGAGGTGGCCGCCTGGATGAGCGGGCTCCGCGGGGGCATGGAGGTGGTGACCCAGATCGAGCGTCCGGTCGCCCTCGAGCTCTGGCTCTGCCTCGACAACCAGCTCTGGCCGCTCTTCGACGAGCGCGGCCAGGTGGACCACGGCACCCTGGAGAAGGCGCAGAACCTGAGCGCCGGCGACCTCCGGTTGCGCTACGCGCGGCGGGCGCCGGAGAACGACCTGCTCCAGGTCATCGAGCGCCTGCGCGGCAACGGCATGCTGCCGGCGATCTACTTCATCTTCTCGCGGCGCGGCTGCCGCGAGGCGATCTCGCGCTGCGCGGTGCACGGCCTCGACCTCACCACGCCGGACGAGAAGCTGGCGGTCGACACCGAGCTCGGCCACCGGCTCGAGGCGATCGCTGACGACGACGAACGGCGCGTGTTCCTCGACGCGCTGGACGGCAAGCTGCTCCGCCGCGGCATCGCCATGCACCACGCCGGCATGCTGCCGTACGCCAAGGAGACCGTCGAGGTGCTCTTCCAGCGCGGCCTGGTCAAGGTGGTGTTCGCCACCGAGACCCTCTCGCTCGGCCTCAACATGCCGGCGCGGGCCTGCGTCGTCTCCTCGTTCACCAAGTTCGACGGCACCGGCTTCCATGCGCTCACCCCGGCGGAGCTCACGCAGCTCATGGGTCGGGCCGGGCGGCGCGGCATCGACACCCTGGGACACGGGATCATCCTCAAGGAGTCGGACGTCGACGTGCGCGACATCTACGACGCGGCGATCGGCGGCGAGATGAGCGTCGAGTCGAAGTTCGCGCCCACCTACACCATGGTTCTGGCCCTGCTCAAGACGCGGAGCCTGGAGCGGGCCGAGGAGCTGCTGGATCGCTCCTTCGGGCAGTACCAGGCCCTGCTGCGCAGCGAGCACTGGGTGCATCGCAAGGCGAATCTCGAGACCTTGCGCGACGATCTCGCGCGTCGTGTCTTCCGGCATCCGCGGCTCGCCTGCAGCGAGGTGACGCTCACCCGCCACCTGCGGCTGGCCGCCCAGGTCGAGACCATGGACACCGAGGTGCGCCGGGCCCAGCGCCAGCACTGGCGCGACAGCCGGGCCGGCCGCTACGGCGGCCGCGCCGCCGATCCCGGCGGGAGGTTCGAGACCATGCGGCGCTCCCTGAAGGCGTCGCGGGCCCGGTTGGAGCAGAGCCCGTGCACCGGCTGCCCCCATCTCAGCGAGCACCGCGGCCACCGGCGCGAGACCGAGGAGGTCGCGGAGACGCTCCGCCATGGCGAGGAGGAGCTGCGCTCGGCTCGAGGCCGCTACCGGCGTGAGTTCCGAGCGCTGCGCGGGGTGCTGCGCGAGGCGGGCTTCCTCGAGAACGACCGGCCGACCGAGCTCGGGCTGCTGGCCGAGGCGCTCTTCGGGGAGAGCGCCCTGGTGGTGGCGGATGCGATCCAGGCCGGGTGGCTCGAGGAGCTGACCCCGCCCGAGCTGGTGGGCGTGCTCACCATGCTGGTCGCCGAGGACCGCGGGCGGGATCGGCCCACGCCGGCCCGACGGCAGTGGCCCAGCCGGGGCGTGGAGCGCGGCCACCGCCTGCTGCGGGCCGATCTCCAGCGACTCGGCGCCATCGAGGAGCATCACGGCGTCGCAACCCTCCGGCCGCTCTCCTTCGACTTCGTGGCGGCGGCGCACCAGTGGGCCTCCGGGGTCGCGCTCGCCGAGATCGACGTGCCGCCGGGAGCCGACGTCGGCGACCTGGTGAAGGCGGTCAAGAACCTCTACTCCCTGCTCCGGCAGATGGAGCAGGCGCTCCGCGAGCACCGGCTGGCGCCGCTGGTCAGGCGGACCCGCGAGGCGATCGAGCGGGAGATGATCCGCCGCATCTAGTTTCACCCGCGCCCCGCCCGCCCCCGATCGGCCGCGATGCGATCTCTTGCGCCGGACCGCGGGCGGCGTACGGTTGAGGGCACGGACGCCACACCATGACCGACGCAGGGCCCACCGCCCCGGAGGGAGAGCCCCCTCGGGACCGCACCGCCCGAGCCGCCTCCGGCGGCTGGGACGATGAGGCGCGCCACCCGATCCACCGTCTCCAGCGCACGCTGGGCGCCGGCGGCGGCGGACCGCCCGCCCCGGTCCTGCCGGAGACGGCGCCGGAGAACGCGGACTTCGAGCTCGACCCGGCGGCGGCGGCCGGCACCCCGGGCGCGGCGGGGCGCCACGGCAGGGTCCTCACCCGCCGGAGCGTGGTGGTGGGCACCGCCCTGGCGACGCTGGTGGCCGCCGCGGCCGGCGCGGTGGTGCTGACCCCCGCGCATCGCGCGCCGCCGGCGGTGGTGACCCCGACCCCCACCGCGATCGCACTCCCCGCCGCCCCCCCGGACCGCCCCTCCGCCCGGGTGGACGCGGCGATGGCCTACGACGGCGCCGACGGCGACGTCATCCTCTACGGGGGTCTGGTCATCGGAGGCTCGGGCCTGCGCACGCTCGCCGACACCTGGAGCTGGAACGGCGTGGAGTGGCGTGAGCTCGACCCGTCGACGTCGCCGCCGCCTCTGAGCGCGGCCCTGCTCGGCTACGACCCGGCCACCAAGGAGGTGGTGCTCACCGGCGGCGACCAGTCCAACCGGACCAACGGCCTGATCGAGGCCGACGCCTCGTGGACCTGGAACGGGTCGTCGTGGACCGCGCAGCCGTCGGGCGGGCTGCCGGCATCGGAGCTGCCCGACGCGATGGCGACCGACGAGGCGACCGGACAGCTCATCCTGGTCACCGGCAGCCCCGACTGCCAGGCCACCGAGACCTGGCGGTGGGGGGGCGGGTCCTGGATACAGCTCCACCCCGCGACCTCACCCCCAGCGGCGTCGGTGGACGGGCTCGCCTTCGACCCCGCGTCGGGGGGGCTGGACCTGCTCGAGGCCCCCGGCGGGTGCGCCGGCAACACCGTCACCACCTCCACGGCGCCGCCGGCATGGTCGTGGAACGGCGCAACCTGGAGCCCGGACACGATCCCGGCCGCGTCCGCGCTGTCGGCGTCCTGGGAGCTGACCACGTCGGCCCAGGGTGCGCTGCTGGTGTCGTCCGCGGGGACGTACCTGCAGGGCGGCGGAGCCAGCGGCATCTGGACCGAGGTCTCGTCCAGCCCCGCGGCCGGCGACTCCTCGGTCGCCTACGACGCCGGCGACGGCCAGGTGGTGCTCTTCGGTGGGATCTGCGTCACCTGCGGCACCGACCCGGTCCCCTACACCTGGACCTGGAACGGCAGCTGGACTCTCCGCGACTCCTCGGGCGCGGCGGTGACGCCGGCCGCGGCACCGTAGGGTCGGCGCCGGTGGCGCGGATCGAGGTGGTGCCCCAGGGTGGCGGGCAGTTCGCGGTGCGTGTCGAGGGATGGAGCTTCGCGGTGACCGCGAGCGACGGGCTGGCCGGGGAGCTGGGCGCCCCCGACGCGCAGGCGCTGGTGCAGCAGTCGTTCGCCTTCCTCCTGGAGAGGGAGCCGGTCGGCTCGATCCTGCCCCGCTTCGACCTCACCCTGATCGAGCGCTACTTCCCGGAGTGGCGCGAGGAGATGCGCGGCCGCTGGCGCTGAGGGATCACGCCGCCCGGCCGCCCCGACCTCCTCAGGGGACCGCGTCGAGGGCCTGCCGAAGCCAGCGCGCGACCACCCCGCGCCGCTCGGCGTCGGTGCGCCGCAGCCACTCCCGCGCGTCATCGGGCAGCGGGAGGTGCCGGGCCCAGGCGCTCAGCAGCGCGCCGTCGACCTCGACGTGGAACTGGAAACCGTAGGCGCGGCCAAGCCGGAACGCCTGGTTGGGATACGCCTCGCTGTGGGCCAGGTGGCAGGAGCCGCGGGGGAGGTCGAAGGTGTCGGCGTGCCAGTGGAGCACCGCCAGCGTCGGTCCGCAGCCCGCGAAGACGGGGTCGTCGCGCCCGGGCGCGGTCAGGGTGACCGCCCCCAGACCGAGCTCCGGCCCGCGCGGCCCGGGCCGCACCGGCGCGCCGCAGGCGGCGGCCGCGAGCTGGGCGCCGAGGCACACCCCGAGCACCGGCAGCCCGCGGGTCACCGCCTCGTGGAGAAGCACCACCTCGTCACGGAGCCGCCGGTCGGGCTCATGCACGCTCTGGGGACCGCCCATCACCACCAGGGCGGTCACGCCGTCGAGGGCGGGCAGCGGATCGACGGCGCTGAGCCGCCGCACCTGCATGCCGAACCCGGTGGCGATCTCGCCGATCAGGCCGGGGCCCTCGTCCTCAGCGTGCTCGATGACCACCAGCAGGGGAGGTCGCGACCCCTCCACCGCCGGCTCGCTCATTCCTCGCGGACCATCGCCTCAGGGACCGACACGACCCGGTACGGCAGGTCGGTGATGTCGTAGTAGCGGACCGCTTTGTGGAACCGCTTGGCGATCCCGATCTGCACCTTCACCCCGAGCGAGATGGTCCCGAAGACCCACATCTCGTCGGACTTGACGATCAGATTGTTGAAGGCCTCGCGCACCGTCTCCTTGGGGACGGTGTGAAGCAGGTAGTAGTCGAAGAGCATGAACGGGACGATCGGGACCGCACCCTCGTCGAGGACGAACTTGCTGATGTGCTGCCGCCAGTAGAAGTTGCGATTGCTGATGGCGCAGTAGACGAGCCGCCGCGGGCGGCGCAGCACTCGCTCCGCCTGCTCGGCAGGGGACGCCTTGGGCCGCGGGGTGAAGATCCGCTCGAGGATGTCCTCGGCGTCCTTGACACCGCCGCTGACGGCGGGCGTCGGCGTGGTTTCGTTGTCGGGCACGGCGGCACCCTGTCTCTCACTGTGCGGGGGCACAAACAGCGTCCGATCATAGCATCGCTCGCTCATCTGGATTCGGCCCAGGCGACCAGCTCGGGCAATCGGGCGAGAGCCCGCTCCAGGCGGGCGATGTGGGCCGCGTCGTTGAGCCAGCGGCTCTGTCCCGAGGGGTGGGGGAGGGGGAGCAGGAGGGGGGCGGCGTGGCCCGCCTCCGCGTCGGCTCCGGAGGCGTCGAAGAGCCGCCCGACAGCGGCCTCCAGCCCCATCCCGGGCAGGAAGCGGGAGAGCGCGAGGGTCCCGATGGGGAGCACCAGTCTCGGCCGCAGCCGCGCCAGGTCTCCGTCCAGCCAGGCCGCGCAGAGGGCGACCTCGCGAGCGCTGGGACGTCGATCACCACGGCCGTCGGGGGTGCGGCCGGGGAAGCAGGTGGTCATCGAGGTCATGTAGACGCGGCGCCGGACGTCGGCATCGCCGGCAAAGCCACCCCTCTCGAACCAGCGCATCAGCTGGCGGCCGGCGCGACCCGCGAAGGGCCGCTGCCCGTCGTTCTCGACCGGTCCCGGGGCCTGTCCCACCAGCAGGATCCGCTGCCCCGGGCGGCCGCTGAAGACCGGGTTGGCGGCCGCGAGCAGGCCCGCGTCGACGCAGCGCGTGCAGGCGCGATGGGCGGCCTGCAGAGCGTGCAGAGAGGCGCCCGCGGGAGGCGCGGGCTCAGCCGCGGGCACGCGCGAGCTCCGGCGGGCGGACCCGGGCGGGCCCCGGCCCGGCCGGCCTCCGGGAACGGGCCGCACGGCGGTCGACCCGGCGCGCGGTCGGGGGTATCATCATCTGGCGGCCGCATCTCGTCGTCCACGTGGAAGCCCGCGGACCGCACGGCGTGCGCAGTGGGACGTGATGCCTGACGACGACTACCGTCCGACCCATGGGCTCCCCCCGGATTCGCGGTCGACGAACGTACCTCCGGAGTGGTGGTCCGAGCTCGGCCGCGACGACCTGCCGCCGGGCGGAGGGGATCCGGGCGACGGGCGGGCTCACCGGCGCGGGCGTGATGAGACCGCCCACGCGGCCGGCACCCGCCGGCCGGCTCGAACGGCCTCGAGCTGGCGGCGGTGGTTCCTCAACCTCGCGCTCATCGCCATCGCGGTTGTCCTCCTCATCACCGGCCTGGACGCGACCCCCAGCGGGGCCGCGGTGATCCTGATCGTGCTGGGCATCCTGATACTGCTCGCCGCGGTCGGTGTCCAGGCGGTGCGCGCCCGGCGCCGGGGATAGGCGGCAAGGGGCCGAGCGCCAGGGGGACGGGGCCGCCGGGCGCCGCTAGCATCACTGCATGGACGTTGACCGGCAGCGGCGGCGCCACCGCAGGCACCTGGACCCGGGACCCGGGATGCGGCTTCCCCGGCTCGCCGACGACGCTGACGCCGCCGCCACCCAGCACCGGTTCCGCGAGGCCGCCGAGGACGTGGCCGCCCTGGCCTCGCCGGCGGACGCCGCCGTCCTCGAGCAGCTCGCCACCGCGCCGGTGCGGGCCATGGGCAGGGTGGTCTACTCCAGCAACGCCGTCTTCCTGCTCGAGCTGGACGCCCCCGACCCGAGCGTCGCCGGACAGCCGCTGCGGGCGATCTACAAGCCGGCCCGGGGGGAGCGGCCGCTCCACGACTTCGCGCGCCACACCCTGCATCTCCGCGAGCGGGCCGCCTACCTGCTGAGCGCCGCCGCCGGCATGGCGGTGGTGCCCGCCACCGCGCTTCGCGACGGACCGCACGGGCCGGGGAGCGTCCAGCTCTACGTCCACAACGGGGATGAGGATCTCCCCGAGACCGCCACCGCCGCACTGGAGGCGCAGCTGCGCCGGGTCGCGGCCTTCGACATCCTGGCCAACAACGCCGACCGCAAGCGGGCCCACCTCCTGCTCGACGGCGAGGGCCACCTCTGGGGAATCGACAACGCCCTCACCTTCCTCCCCTACCCGCGGCAGCGAACCGTGCTCCTCCACCTGGGCGGCGATGACCTCGAGCCCGGGGACGCCGAGCTGGTGCGCGGGCTGCGGGACGGAGCCGTCCGCGACCGGCTGCGGGCCGCGCTCCGCCGCCTGCTGACGGCCGCCGAGGTCGACGCGCTGGAGGCCAGGGTGGAGGAGCTGGCCGACCACCCCTGGTACCCCCGGCTGGACGAGTGGGACGGTCGCCCGTTCGAGTGGTGGTAGCGGTCCCGAGCCTGGCCATCTTCCGACATAACTGATATCATTAGTTATGACACTCGTGATGGCCTAAATCCAGCCGCGAGGCCGGGTGCGGGCAGGGAGGTCGTGGTGATGATCACGCAGAGAGCCCGAGACGCCGAGACCGGTGAGCCCGTGGTGACGGAGACGGAGCCGACCACCACCATCACCGGACGCAGGGTGGCGACCGCCCCGCCGGCGGCCGTGTACCGCCCCGCTCGACCCGCCGGCCGGAGCGCCGGGCACCTCTTCATCCGCCTGGTCTGGCTCATCGTCGGCGTCATCGACGCCATCGTGGGCCTGGACTTCGTCTTCCGCCTGATCGCGGCCCGCGACACCGGGTTCGCCCACGTGATCATGGTGGCGGGGTCGACGCTGGCATCGCCGTTCAACGGGATCTTCGCCAGCGTGCCCCGGTTCTCGAACCTGACCCTCCAGTGGAGCGACCTGCTGGTCCTTCTCCTGGCCATCGTCGGGGGGTGGGTCCTCACCGGGCTGGTCTCGCTGACGATGAGGGACGCGCGGGCCACCGCCTGACGCTCCCCAACTCGTGGCGGGCCCCCCGGTGGCTGGCCGCGGGTCCTTCGGCGGTGGTCCTCGTCTGCAGCGGTGGCCGGGGGAGCCGGATGCGCATGGCGAGTCGGGTGGGGGCACCGGTGGGATCCGCAGCGACACCATCGGGATCCGCGCGGCGAGACGCGCGGCCAGAACTGGCGGGATGCGCGCGGCGAGGCGCGCGGCGAGGGCTGCGCTGACGAAGTACGCCCGGAGGGACTTGAACCCCCGCATCCGGCTCCGGAGGCCGGCGCTCTATCCAACTGAGCTACGGGCGCGCGTTCGCGATCGAGTATACGGCGGCCGGCTGTGGGCACCCGGGAGCCGGTGAGGCTTCAGACTTGCCCTCTCACCCGTGAACCACGAGCCTCCGCCGCCCCCGCCATCCGAGCTCCCACCCCGCTCTCAGCTCCCCTCGCCGCCTCAACCTCCGCCTCCCCCACCGCCGCCCTGGGGAGAGTCGACGCCACCGGGATGGACGGCGTGGAGCCCACCGCCCAACCCCCCGGGGCCGTTCGACAGGGGTTGGGGCGCCCCCGGGCCGCCTCTCCCGCCGGGGCCGCAGGGGCCGGCGCCCCACCCCGCGAGGGCGCCTCGCGGAGGCGGGTGGCGGCTGGCCGCGCTCATCGCCGGCGGGGTGGTGGTCGCCCTGGCGGCCGGCGCGGGCGGCTACCTGCTCGTCGACCGCAGCTCCTCCCCCGGTCCGTCCGCCGCCACCCACACGCCCACCCCGCTGCCGGTGTCGAGCACCCCGTCGGGAGGTGGCGAGCCACCCATCCAGGCCGGGGTCGACTGCAGCGGCGGGAGCCCGCCCGACGCCTACACCGCGGCGGCGGTGAAGGACATCTGCGACGTCCTGGTCCCGCTGGCGGCGATGGACCCCGCCTGCACCGGCACGCCCGGGGCCGCCTGCGAGAGCGCCGCCGGCGAGCTGGACCGGGTGGCATCGGCGGCGCTGGCCGACATCCGGGACCACCACCCGGCGACCGCGGCCGAGGTGGCCGCCGACCCCCATCTGCGCACGGCGTTTCGCGACTATGCGACCGCCGGGACCGACCTGGCCACCGGGGTGGCGGACGGCAGCCCCGGCCTGGAGGCCAGGGGGGAATCCGCGCTCACCGCCGGCACCGACGCGCTGAGCATCGCGGGCGTCGACCTCGACGGCTGAGCTCAGCGGCGCCGGCCCCCGACCACCCGGGTGAGCCCGCCCGGGTCCGCCCGCACAGACACCTCGAGATCGGCCCCGCGGAGCAGTGACTGGACCGGCCGGCTCAGATAGGGGGCCACCTCGAAGAGCACCACGCCGCCCCGGCGCAGCCACCCCGGGGCCTGCTCGACCAGGCCACGCACCAGGCCCAGCCCGTCGTCGGATCCGTCGGTGAGGGTGTGCCGGGGCTCGAACCCCCGGATCTCGCGGGGAAGGGCGCGAACCTCGCGCCGGGCGACGTACGGGGGGTGCATGGTGAGCGCGCCCACCTCGTCGCGCAGCCGGGTGGGTAGCCCGGTCAGGAGGTCGGAGACCCGGAAGCGGGCGTTGACGAGGTGGTTGCGGCGCGCGTTCGCCCGGCTGAGGGCGACGGCGGCGGGGTCGATGTCCAGGCCCCAGACCTCGGCCGATGGCAGCGCGGCGGCCACCGCACAGGCGACCGGGGCCGCCCCGCAGGCGACGTCCACGGCGACCTTGACGGAGCGCCGGCGGAGCGCCGCGATCGCCGCCTCGGCGAGCAGCTCGCTGGATCCCCGGGGCACGAAGACACCGGGGCGGACCTTCAGGGTCAGCCCGGCGAAATGGACGGCACCGCGGATCAGCGCCACCGGCTCGCCCGCGGCGCGGCGCTCCAGGTAGCCGCGGTAGCGTCTCTCCACCCGCGCCGGAACCAGCGCCTCCGGGTCGAGTGCCTCCACCTCCACCCCGAGGGCGAGGGCGAGGAGGTCCTCGGCATCCTCGCGGGCGATGGCGCCGCGCCAGTGGTCGATCGCCGTCGATTCCCTAAGACGCGTGCGACCAACGGTTAACAGCTGGCCGATTTCCGGCGGAGGGAGGGGCATTCGTGGTTGCATGGGCGGGGATGGTAGTCGCGGAACCGCACCCCTGGCGGATCGCAGCCTTCTTCGACGTCGATCGCACCCTGGTGCGCGGCTCGTCGATGCTCGCCCTGGCGGGCCCCCTCTGCCGTGCCGGGCTCATCCCCCGCCGAGCGCTGCTGACGGCAGCGGTGCGCGGGCTCCAGTTCAGCGCTCGCGGCTTCTCCGAGGACGAGATCCAGCGGGCGGTCCGTCGCATCGGGAGCGCCGCGCGCGGTCTGGACGCGGTGGCGCTGCGGCGGGTCGCCGACCGCGCGATCCCGGTGGTGCTGGCGCCGCGGGTGTACGGCGAGGCGCTCCAGCTGATCGCCTGGCACCGCTCCCGAGGTCACCTGGTCTTCCTGGTCTCGGCGTCCACCCACGAGCTGATCGATCGCCTCGGGGGGATCGTCGGCGCCGACGGGGTGGTCGCCTCCGAGGCCGAGGTCGTCGACGGCCGCTACACCGGCACGGTGGCACTCTGCCACGGCGCCGCCAAGGTGGCGGCGGTCCGCCGGCTGGCGGTGGCCTACCGGGTCGACCTGGAGCGCTCCTTCGCCTACGGCGACGGCACCGGGGACATCCCGATGCTGGAGGCGGTCGGCAACCCGAGTGCGGTGAACCCGGACCGGCGGCTGCACGCCGCAGCCGTCCAGCACGGCTGGCCGCAGCTGCACTTCCGAGGCCGCGACGGCCTCTCCTGGCTGGACGACCCGGGCTGGCCCTTTGGGCCGGCGTGGTCGGCGGTCCCCTCCTGGCGCGCCGAACCGGCGGACAACCTGGCCGGCGAGCCGGTGGTCGAAGGCGCGAGCACCGCCGCCTACTGATCCCGGTCGCCCCATCGACCCGGCGAGCAGCGACTACAATCCGCCGGCACCCGCCCCCATGGACCCGGCTCCCCCACCCCCACCTCCCCCTCCCCCGCTCAGGCCCCCGCCGGGGTGGTCAACCGCGCCACCGGGGTGGCCGCCCGCGCCACCGGCGGGTCCGGTCTGGCCCGTGCCACCCGCGGCACCGCCGCCGCCGCAGGGAGGATGGACGCCCCCCTCTGCACCGCGGCCGCCAGGAGGTTGGACGCCGCTCGAGGCGGGCGACCGGCCGTCCTGGCAGGTGGCGCCACCCCCGCCGCCGCCGGCGGTGCTCCCGGGCCGGGAGATGGTGCTGGCGGGGATCGGGCGCCGGCTCGGAGCGTTCGCCCTCGACGGCGCCTTCATCGGGATGATCATCGTGGCCGGGCTGGTGGTCGGCGGCAGCATCGTGGAGGCGGCGATCTCTCCGGCCACCAGGATCTCCGCGGCGACGGCGAGCTCGCCCGGGGTTCTCGCCGGGCTGCTCGTCTACGTGCTGGCGGCGGTCGCCACCCCCTTCGTCTACCCGGCGGTGGGCTGGCGGTCGGGGGCCACCCCGGCGATGCGCATCCTGGGCCTGCGGGTGGTCGACGCCCGCGGCGGGGGCCGGCTCGGCTGGGGCCAGGCGCTGCTCCGAACCGCGGGGTGGTGGTGGTCGCTGCTGACCTGCGGCGCCGGATTCGTCCCGGCACTGGCCGACGCCTGGCGCCGCGGCCTCCCCGACCGGATGGCCAGCAGCCTGGTGATGGCGATCCGGCCGCTGCCGCTGGCGTGGGTCCCCGGCCCCTACGGCTGGACCATGGCGCCGGCCCGGCCGCCGCTGCCCGCCCCGCTCGTGCCCACCGCCCGGGTGCTCTCCGACCCGCCGGTGACCCGGTCCACATGGACCTGGACCGACGTGGTCCCGGTGTTGATCGCCCTACTCCCGATCATCTTCGGGGCCAACTGGGTCGCCGGGATCACCGCGCAGGGGTTGAACATCACCGCCGGCAGCGGCGGCGCGGTCGCCCTCTCCTACGCGGACGAGATCGCCGTGTACGGTGCCTGCCTGCTCCTGATCGGCCTGCTGGTGGGCTGGCGCCGGCACACATCGCTGACCGCTCTCGGCCTGCGCCTGCCGCCCTGGCCCTGGCTGGCGGCGGGGATCCCGCTGGGTTTCGCCGCGATCGTGCTCGAGTACGTCGGGGGCGTGATCGACCGGATCATCCTGCCCACCGCCAACTCCACCAACCAGTGCGTCGGCATCCGCGGCGAGTACGGCGGTTCGATCGCACTGACGCTGCTGGCGACCGCCGTGATCGCACCGATCGCCGAGGAGATCATCTTTCGTGGCTTCACCTTCCGCTGGCTGCAGGGGCGGATCCCGCTCTGGGGAGCGGTGCTGGTGAGCGCGGCCCTCTTCTCCGCCGCCCACGTCGGGTGGGCGGAGCCGACCCTCTTCCTCCCCGTGTTCCTCGACGGGCTGCTGCTCGCCTACGTCTACGCCAAGTCGGGGTCGGTGTGGCCGGGGGTGATGATCCACGCCAGCATCAACGTCCTGGCCACGATCATCGTGCTCACCGCGCCGAGCTGCTGATCCACCCCGCCACGGCTCGGTGTCGAGCTGGCGATACCACGCCTCCAAGCCTGTGACGGACGCGTGGCGCTCCGGAATGCCGGATCCCGTCGTCACACAATCGCGCGCATGTGTATCCCTGTGCGCCTGTCCTCCAGCTCGCGGTGGGGCCACGGCCTCGGCGCGATCGTCCTTGTGCTTCCGGCCATCGCGGCCGGCGTCTCCCTCTCGTCGGCACCGGTCATGGCCAGCCCGACGGCGAGCCCGTCCACCCAGACCACGACCATCACCACCGTGGGCGAGACCCCATACGCGGTCCCCGCGAGCGCCTACGCCCTGCAGGTGACCGTGGTTGGCTCGGCCGGCGCCAGCATCGGGGGCAACCCGACCCAGCCGGACGGAGCGGCGGGCTCCGGGGCCGAGGTCCAGGCCACCATCACGCCACCCACGGGGGTGCCAACCCTCTACGTCGAGGTGGGGAGCGCCTCCGAGGGTCCCTCCCCCGCCTACGAGAGTGGGGGCGGGACCACCGGCTACGGCGGCGGAGGCTACTCTGACTTCGGAGGCGCCGGCGGTGGGGCCTCGGACATCCAGACCTGCTCGGCCAGCGCCGCCGGGTGCACCGACACCGCGGTTCCCGCCACCGATCCGCGCCTGCTGGTGGCGGGCGGCGGGGGCGGCGGCGGCGAGAACGGATTCTTGAACGGCACCGGTGGGGCGGGCGGCAGCGCCGGCAGCGCCGGCACCACGGTCACCGGACCGGGTGCCGGGGGCGGCGGTGCCTCCCCGGACGGCCTGGCCGGCTCGGGGGCGGGCCTGGGCGACAGCGCGACCGCGGCGGCCGGGGGTCCGGGCGACGCCTCGGTCTGCCCGACGCTCTCGGGAGGCATCGGCTCCCCGGGGCAGGGTGGCATCGGTGAGGACGACGTCGAGGGTGACGGTTCCATGGGTGCCGGCGGCGGCGGCGGCTGGGTCGGCGGTTCGGGCGGCGGTGAGGGCGGCTGTTACGAGGCCTCCGGCGCGGGCGGCGGCGGTGGCGGAGGGGCCAGCTACGTCGAGGCTTCGGCAACCGATGTCTCCGTGAGCACGGCCGGCGCAACCTCCCCCGAGGTCATCATCGTCGCCGAGCTGGCGGTCGCCCCGGCGCTCACCAGCGCGGACGGCACCACGTTCACGATCGGTCAGGCCGGCACCTTCAGCGTCGCCGCGACCGGTGGACCGGTTCCGGCGCTGTCGGACGGCGCCGCGACCCTTCCCAGCGGCGTCACCTTCGCCGACAACGGCGATGGCACCGCGACCCTGGCGGGCACCCCGGCGGCCGGGACGGTCGGCAGCTACCCGTTCACCATCACCGCGAGCAACGGCACCGATCCCGACGCCACCCAGGACTTCACGCTGACCGTGGCCCAGGCGGCGACCACGATCTCCGTGACCTCCTCGCCCAATCCCTCCACGGCCGGGGAGGCGGTGACCATCACCGCCACCGTCCAGCTGGTCGCCGGATCGGGCACCCCGACCGGCTCCGTCACCATCTCGGTGGACGGCTACCCGATCGGCACCGTGGCCCTGGACAGCGGCCAGGCCACGCTGAGCACCAGCACCCTGGCGGCCGGAACCCACGCCATCACCGCGGTCTACGCCGGCAACGCCAGCTACGCGGGCAGTGTCACGGCCACCACGGACTCGCAGGTGGTCACGGTGCCCGTCCCGGCCACCGGGGCGGGAGCCGCGGCCGCGCCGACCACCGGGGCCGGCATCCCGCTGCTCGTGCTGGGCGGGCTCCTGCTGCTGCTCGCAACGTGGCGGCGGCGCCCGGCGACCGGGACGCCCGGCGCGGACGGCCTCGGGGGCCGCTAGCCGATCCGGGTCGCCGCGACCTCGAACCGGTGGTGGACGCCGGAGCAGACGGCGTCCACCATCGGCGTCCACCACCGGCGTCCACCCCGGGCTCGCCGTCACCGCACGGCGCTCCAGCTCTCCCGGGTGGGCGGCTGGAAGGGTGGTGATCCACTCCTGGCCGTCGCCGGCCATGCCTGCGCGGCGGGCGAGGTCAGGCCAGCCGCGCCACCCCCTGGCGGCCGGCGGTGGCCACCGCCTCGGCGACCGCCTCGGCCTCCGAGGGTTCCAGGCCGGCGCAGGTGATCCTCACCGCGGGCGGGGTGGCGATCCGGAAACGCTCCCCGGAGAGGGCGGCGAAGCCGGCGTCGGCGAGGGCGTCCAGGACCGGGGCCTCGGCCTCCACCGGCACCCAGACGTTGAAGCCGGTGGCCCCGTGGGCGGCGATGCCGCGCCGCTCCAGCGCGTCGAGGAGCCCCTCTCGGCGCTGCCGGTAGGTGTCGGTGGCCTGGGCCAGCATCAGGTCGAGGCCGGGGCGCGACCAGAGGCTGATCACCAGTCGCTGGAGGAGATGGCTGACCCATCCCGGACCCATCGCCAGGCGGCCGGCCACCCGGGCCACCGTCCCCTCGTCGCCGCAGACGACCGCCAGGCGGAGGTCGGGACCGAGGGTCTTGGAGACGGAGCGGACCACCGCCCAGGCCGGCGAGCCCGGGATGGCGACCCCGATCACGGTGCCACCGCCGACCGCCTCGGCGTGGTCGTCCTCGACCACCAGCGCCTCGGGGTGGCGCGCCAGCACCCGGCGCAGCTCGGTGCGGCGGAGGTCGTCGAGGGCGCTGCCGAACGGGTTCTGGCTGCGCGGGGTCATGACCACCGCCCGGGCGCCACGCCGGAGGGTCTGCTCCAGGTCCTCGGCGAGCATCCCCCGGGCGTCGACCCTCACCGGGAGCGCCCGCAGCGACATCGCCCGGACGAGATCGATGATCGGCGGGTAGACGGGGTCCTCCACGGCCACGGCGTCGCCGGCGCGGAGGTGTGCCCCCAGTACCCTCTCGATGCCGTCGACGGCGCCGCTCACCACGGTGAGATGGGAGGCATCGAGGCCGTCGGCGCGGAAGCGCTCGCGGGCGAGGTCGGCGAGCTCCGCCTCGACCAGCGGCGCCCCGTACGACACCGAGCGGCGAGGCAGGCCGGCCAGGGCCCGGCTCCAGTCGGGCAGCAGGCGCGGATCGGGGTGGCCCTGGGCAAGGTCGCGGAGCCCCGGGCGCGGCCGCGTCCCGACCCCGGCATGGAGGGGGGGCCGGGGGGCGATCGAGGTCCCCGAGCGCCCGGCACCGACCGCCAGCCCGCGCCGGCCCAGCTCCCGGTAGGCCGCGGCCACCGTCGCCGGGCTCACCCCCAGCTCCGCGGCCACCCTCCGGACCGTGGGCAGCCGCTCGCCGGGCTGGAGGCGGCCATCGCGCACGGCCCCCTCGACAGCGGCGGCGAGGTCGGCGGCGCGCCGGCCGGTCGTGTAAAATAGTTCAGTAACGTTCACAGCTTTGTACCATAACATATGACGGAAGATCCCATCGCCAGCGCAACCCCGCGGAGATCCGCCCAGGCCGGCCCAGCCAGCCCTCGGGTCGAGGTCCGGCGGCACCCGGAGCGCGCTCGCTACGATCGGGCGACGATCGATGCCATCCTCGACGGGGCGCTGATCTGCCACCTGGGGGTGGTCGTCGAGGGGGAGCCACTGGTCCTCCCGACCGGGTTCGGCCGCGTCGGGGAGACGCTCTACCTGCACGGGGCCGCGTCCAATCGGAGCCTGGCGGCGGCCCTGGAGGGCGCCTGCGTCACCGTCACCCACGTGGACGGCCTGGTCATGGCCCGCTCCGCCTTCGGTCACTCGATGAACTACCGGAGCGTCGTGGTGAGGGGCCGCGCCCGCGCGGTCACCGACCCGGAGGAGCGCCGGGCCGCGCTGCGCGCCGTGGTCGAGCAGGCCATCCCGGGGCGGTGGGACGAGGTGCGACAGCCGACCCCCCGGGAGCTGGAGACCACCGCCGTGATCGCCCTGGACCTGGCCGAGTGCTCGGCCAAGGTCCGCAGCGGCCCTCCCCTCGACCCGGCCTCCGACCGCCCGCCGGGAGTTTGGGCGGGGGTTGTCCCGCTCCGGATGGTCGCGGGCGCACCCCGTCCCGACCCCGAACTGGGCGAGGGCATCGACGAGCCGCCGAGCGTGGGCCGGGTGCGGCGGCGGTTCCCGCCGCCCGGCGACGGCGGATGACGGAGTGACCCGCACCCGCCTCACCCCCCTGCTGATCGCCTGCTTCGCCGCCGTCTTCCTGATCTGGGGCTCCACCTACCTCGCCATCCGGTTCGCGATCGAGACCATGCCCCCGCTCGCCATGGCGGGCCTCCGTTTCCTGGTCGCCGGCGCCCTTCTCTTTCCGCTCGCCTACCTGACCGGCGATCGCGCTCACGACCGCCTGACGGCGGTGCACTGGCGCTCGTCCCTGGTCATCGGATCGCTGCTGCTCTGCGCCAGCAACGGGGTGATCACCCTCGCCGAGCAGCACGTCCCGTCGGGACTGGTCGCTCTGCTGGTGGCCACCGTGCCACTCTGGATGGCGGTGTTCGGCCACTTCGCCAGGGTGCAGCGGGTCAGCCGCGTGGGAGCGGCGGGGCTGCTGGCGGGACTGGTGGGTGTCGCCCTGATGCTCCGTCCCGGCAGCGCCGGCGCCGTCTCCCCGCTCTGGATCGCCTTCACGCTGGTCTCCCCGCTCTCCTGGGCATTGGGCTCCATGTATGCGCGGACCGCTCCGATGCCGCGGCGGCCGCTGCTCGCGACCTCCATGGAGATGCTCTGCGGGGGCGCCGTCCTCTGCGTGGCGGCCGGCCTGCTCGGGGAGTGGGGGCAGTTCCACCCGGCGGCGATCTCGGGGGTCTCGGTGGCGGGATTCGCCTACCTGGTGGTGGCCGGCTCGCTGGTCGGCTACAGCGCCTACACCTACCTCAACGGCAGGGTGTCCCCCCAGGCGGCGTCGAGCTACGCGTACGTCAACCCGCTGGTGGCGGTGCTGCTCGGCTGGGCCTTCGTCGGCGAGACGGTGAGCCCCACCACGCTGCTGGCCGGCGGGCTCATCGTGGTCGCGGTGGTCGTGCTGCTCGCGGGCGATCGCGGTCCCTCGCTGCGCCGTGCCCGAGGGGGATGCCCGGCCGGCACCGAGGCGGAGGTCGCCTGATCCCAGCGACCGTCTGACCCGGGTGATGCGCCGGCCGGGGTGCGGCGGCCGCGGGGTGGTCGGACCGCGGAGTGCCGCCGCACCGGGTGAGGCCGCCCGAGCTCCGCCGCCAGCGACAATGCCAGGGTGACCTCCGAGCCGGCACTCCCGGCCCGCGACCCGGCCGCCGGCTCCCCGCCCACCGAGGCGGCTCGGTCCGCCGGTGACCCGGCCCCTCTCCCGCCACGCCAGCGTCTCATCGAGGGGCACTGGGGATGGCTGGACGTCCTGATCGTCGGGCCCCTGGTGGCCAGCTCGATCTACTACTACGCCGGACTGCCGCTGGGCACCTGGCTGATCCTCCACAACCAGCCGGTGCAGGCGGCGCTGCTGCGGGGCTCCACGGCGTCGATGATCCTGACCGGGGCGGCGGTCCGCACCTCCGGTCTGAGCATCTGGGTGGCGCTGCTCGCCCCCCTCCCGATCACGATGTGCACCGACCCCTGCTACTTCTACGGCGGCCGCCGCTACGGCCGCGCCCTGATCCAGTTCCTCGGGCGCAGCGACCCCCGCTGGGAGCGGCGGATGGCGCGGGGGGAGCGGATCTTCGCCCGCTGGGCCGGCTGGGCGGTCTTCCTCGCCCCGGTCATCTGGCTGCCCAACGCCGTCTTCTACTTCCTCGCCGGGGAGCCCCGGAAGATGCCCTTCTGGCAGTTCATCCTGCTGGACGCGGCCGGCGAGCTGGCCTTCATCGCCGAGATCGAGGCCCTCGGGTACTTCATCGGCAAGCCGGCCGAGGACGTCGCCAAATCGCTCTCCAACTACAGCCTCCCCATCGTCATCGGGCTGGTGGTCCTGATGGTGGTGGTCTCCGCGGTGGGCGGGGTGCGCCGCGCCCGCAGCGGCGCCGGCCCGGTGGGGTGACGGCGCCCGCCGATTCGGCCACAATCACCACCGTGGCCGAGCTCCCGCGGCAGTTCGTCCTCGGCGTCGACCTGGACGGTGTCTGCGCCGACTACTACCCCTTCATGCGCCAGGTGGTCGCCGACTGGCTGGGGCGGGACATCGACTCGCTCCCCACCGACGTCGGCTGGGACATGACCGAATGGGGCATCGCCCCCGGGGAGTTCCACAAGGTGCACCGCTTCGCGGTGGTGCAGCGCAAGCTCTTCCTCGAGGTGGGCATGATCGTGGGAGCAGGGCCCGCCCTGCGCCGGCTCTCCAATCGGGGGATCAGGATCCGGATCATCACCCACCGCCTGGTCATCGAGCACTTCCATCAGATCGCGGTCGCGCAGACGGTGGAATGGCTGGACCGCCACGGCATCCCCTACTGGGACCTCTGCTTCATGGGTGAGAAGGGTGCGGTCAACGCCGACCTCTACATCGAGGACTCGCCCCACAACGTCGAGGCGCTGCTCCGCGACCGGCGCGACGTCATCGTCTTCAGCCACGCCGCCAACACCCACATCGAGGTCCCCGACGATCAGCGCGCCCGCACCTGGGCGGAGGCGGAGCCGCTCATCGTCGCGCGCTACGACGCCTGGGAGCGGCGGGACGGGCCCGAGGGGATGCGCCGCCGCGCATCGGATCGCCTCGCGGGGTGAGCGCCGACCGCATCGAGGTCGATGGCCACGACCTCGCGATCTCCAATCCCGACAAGGTGTTCTTCGCGGAGCGTGGGATCACCAAGGGGCAGCTCGTCGAGTACTACCTGGCGGTGGCCGGCGGTGCGCTGACCGGCTGCTTCGACCGGCCCTCGGTGCTCAAGCGCTACCCCAACGGGGCCGCCGGCCCCTTCTTCTTCCAGAAGCGCGCCCCGGTGGGGGACGCCCCCTACCTGCGCACCACCACCGTCCACTTCCCGAGCGGACGCAGCGCCGGCCTGCTGGTCATCGACTCGGCGGCGGCCCTGCTCTGGTCGGTCAACCTCGGCTGCATCGACATCAACCCGTGGCCGGTGCGGAGCGCCGACACCGACCACCCTGACGAGCTGCGGGTCGACCTCGACCCCCAGCCCGACGTCCCCTTCGCCGACATCCGCCGGGTGGCGCTGGTGGTGCGCGAGGTGCTGGAGGAGATGGGCCTGCGCGGCTACCCCAAGACCTCGGGCTCGCGCGGCATCCACGTCAACGTGCGGATCGTCCCCGAGCACGGCTTCACCGCCGTCCGCCGCGCCGCGCTGGCGCTGGCCCGCGAGGTCGAGCGTCGCGCCCCCGCCCTCGCCACCAGCAAGTGGTGGAAGGAGGAGCGCCACGGGGTGTTCATCGACTACAACCAGAACGCCCGGGACCGCACGGTCGCCAGCGCCTACTCGGTGCGCCCGGTCCCGGATGCGCGGGTCTCCTGCCCGCTGGAGTGGGACGAGGTGGCCGACGTCGAACCGGCCGACCTGACCGTGGAGACGGTGCCACGCCGATTGGCCCAGAGGGGTGACCCGGGTGCCGGCATCGACGCCGAGGCCTTCCGGCTGGACTCCCTGCTGGAGCTTGCCGACCGTGACGAACGCGAGGGGCTGGGAGACGCGCCCTGGCCGCCGCACTTCCCCAAGAGCGACAGCGAGCCGCGCCGGGTGGCCCCTTCGCGGGCCCGCAAGGCCTGACCCGGGCCGGCTACGCGCCGGTCTGCAGGATCGCCCCCAGGTCGAAGGGGTGGGGCGGCAGCAGCTGGTCGTACCCGCACTCCGCCGCCGCCTTGTCAGGGCGCCAGCGCAGGAAGCGGGAGGCGTGGCGGAAGCGATTGCCCTGAAGGTGATCGAAGGCGACCTCGCAGACCAGCTCGGGACGTACGGCCACCCAGTCCGCATCGCGCGCCCTGGTCCATCGCGACGGACCGCCCGGCGTCCTCCCCCCCCCGAAGGAGGTCCCGCCCTCCAGGGGCCGCAGCCGCTCCAGCAGCTCGCGGCGCTGGGCGGCCGAGAAGGACGAGGTGTGGCCGACGTGGTGGAGGATCCCGTCGCCGTCGTACAGGCCGAGCAGCAGCGACGCCACCGCCTCGATCTTCAGGTCCTTGCGGTATCCGCCGACCACGCAGTCGACGGTGCGCAGATGCTTGACCTTGGTCCAGCCGCGGTCCCCGGTCCGGTACGTCGAACTCGAGGGGCTTGGCGACCACCCCGTCGCAGCCGGCCCCCTCATACCGCTCGAACCAGTTTGCCGCCTCCACCGGATCGGTGGTCTGGGGGGTGAGCGCGACCAGGGGGTTGGGGATGAGCACGGCCGCCAGCCGGCGGGCGCGCTGGCGGAGCGGCTGGCCCCGAAGGTCGTCCTCCCCGACCGCCAGCAGGTCGAAGGCGATGAACGTTGCCGGGTTCTCCGCGGCGAGCATCCTCACCCGGGATTCGGCGGGATGGAGACGGAGCTGGAGGGCGTCGAAGTCGAGGCCGCGCGGGCCGGCGATGACGATCTCACCGTCGACCACCGCCAGCTCCGGGAGCGCCGCCCGCAGGGGGTCGAGCAGCTCCGGGAAGTAGCGCTGGAGTGGCAGGCTGTTGCGACTCTCCAGGTGGATCGAGTCGCCCTCGCGGAAGACGATGCAGCGGAAGCCATCCCACTTCGGCTCGTACACCAGGCCGGGGCCGGGAGGGATGTCGTCCGCGGAGCGGCAGAGCATGGGCTGGAGGGGTGGATGGAGCGTGGGCATGGGGCCGATCGTACGGCAGGCGCCGCGCGGCGCCCAGTGGTCAGGCCGCGCGGCGGGTCAGCAGTGGTCGACCGCCTCCCGGGTCCCTGTCGCCGCCACCGGCAGGAGACCCGCCACCAGACGGCGGAGGGAGCAGGCGGTGTCGCTGAGCGACGGCAGCTGGGTCCCGCCCGCGCTCACGTAGACGGTGGATCCGCAGAGGTCCTCCGAGACCGAGTACGCGCGGCCCGCGCTGAGGGCGGGGGACTGGAAGCTGATCGTGAAGAGGAGGGCGTCCTCTGCGCAGAAGGTCTCGGGCGAGAGCGGCAGGGCGTTGACGGCGGCGGCGAGCCGGGCGCCGGCGGCCTGACCGAGCTCGACGGTCACCGGGCCGCTGGAGGGATTCATGAGCGAGAGGGTGGTGTAGCCGGTGAGCTCCGCGCCCGCGGGCGGGGGGATCGCCTCGGCGCCCGACCGGTCCGGCACCCACACCACCTCGGCGTCGATGCGGAGGACGTACCCCCCGCCGGGGGCGGCGGTGGTCTCGTACAGGAGCTGGGCCCAGTACTGGTGGGGGCCCGAGAGGGGAAGCGAGACGAAGAAACCGCTGGTCGCGCCCTGCGGGCCGTTGCCGCTGTCCCCCCCAGCCGAGCTGCTGCCGGCGGGCAGGTGGGCGAACACGTAGCTGTCGAGTGCTCCGCTTCGATCCGGCGTGGCGGGATCCCCCACCCGGTAGAGCTCGTGGAGGTCGATGAGACCGCTGATGGCGACGCTCGTGACGGCGTCCAGGTCCCCCGGAGCTGGAGCCGTCCACACCTGGGCTCCGGGAGGAATGGGCGCGGAGTCCAGGACCTGGATGGCGAACTGCTCGCCGGAGGCCGGCGGGGCGGCCGCCGCTGTCGCGGTCGTGCCGGCGAACCCCGTCGCGGTGGTGGGCGCACCGGCGGTGGTCAGGACCGGAGGCAGGGCGGCGAGCGCCATCACCACGGCGACACCCGACACGGCGATCCTGCGCCCGCGCACCTTCATGCAACGCGCGAGCATGGCAGGGAGTTCCCTGCTCACGAGCCGGGCTCAGCCGGTGAAAGCGCCCCCGCCGGCGGGCGTCCGCAGCCGGACGAGGTTGACGACCTCGGCCCCGCCTCGGACGCGCTCGATCACCTCGCTGGCGCGCCGGATCAGATCCAGCGAGCCCACCTCGCCGCGCACGGTGAGAGTGCCGTCGTCGTCGACGATCACCCGCAGACCGAAGCCGTCCGCGCCCAGGTCGTCGAGCAGGGCGTCGGCGATCGCCACCCGGAGCTCCGCGATCGCGGCGCCACCCCGGCGGCGACGGGGGCCCACCAGGGAGGTGACGTTCGAGCCTTCGCGGACCAGCCGCTCCCCGCCGCGCCGGACCGCCTCCCGCCGCTCCGCCCCCTTGCGCGGCTGCAGGAAGAAGGCGGCGACCGCGGCGGCGACGGCTCCCACGCCGACGATGCGTACGCGCTTCTTCATCCGCTCAACATCCGCTCAACGCAGGTCGATGGCCGGGCCGGTGACGGCGAACGGGACGTGACCGGCGGCGCCGAACAGCGCAAAGAGCGCGAGCGCCGCGCCGAAGAGGGTGACGTTGCGGAAGAAGCTGCCCTGCTGGGTGCGCCGGGCCGCCGGGTCCGAGAACTTCCAGAACGGATGGAAGAGCAGCGCCGCGGGCGCCAGGAAGACGGCGATCATCAGCGCCCCCACGTCCGCCCAGATGCCGGCCACCAGCGAGAGCGAAGCCAGCAGCAGATAGGCGCCGGTGGGAACCCCGGCCAGGAAGGCGATCGGCAGCTTGCCCCGGGCGATCCCCACGTACTGGGGATGCCGCCGCATGTGACCCCACGCCGAGAAGACGAAGAGGGAGCTGAACAGCACCCGTCCGGCCAGCAGGAAGATCCCGCCCAGAGCGTCCATCTCCCGATTGTCCCCCCCGCGGGCCGCGGGCTGCCGTGTTCGGGCGGCCGCGACCGGCGCCGCCCGCGTGGCCGAGACCGGCGCCGCCTCCCGCGTGGCCGAGACTGGCGCCGCCTCCGGCGTGGCCGAGACCGGCGCCACCCCGCCCCCGCGTCACCCGGCCGCGCCGAGCTCCTTGGCCAGGAAGACGCACGGGAATCCGAGCACCTGGCCGCGGCCGGTCTCGGTGAAGCCTTCCGCGAGGTAGAGGGCGATGGCCGGGAGCTGGCGCTCGGTGGTGTCGAGGAAGAGCCGTTGGACGCCGAGCTCGCGTGCGCGTGCCTCGAGGCGGCGGAGGATGGCGCGCCCGTGGCCGCGCCGCTGGAGGTCGGGATGCACCCGCATCCGCCGGACCTCGGCGCTGGTCGGATCGTGGCGGCGCAGGGCGCCGATGGCAACGATCCTGCCCTCGAGCTCGCCGACCAGGAACTCGCCGCCGGCCTCGAGGTAGACCGCGCCAACGTGGTGCAGGTCGTCATCCCACGGCCCGTTGCCGGCGTGGGCCCCGACCAGGTGGAGGGCGAGGTTGTGGAGCGCCCATACCGCGTCGTGGTCGGCGTCGCGGTAGCGGCGGATCACCAGCTCCGGCTCCGCCGCTCCGGCCGGACCGGGGGGCGGGTCGTCGTTGCTGCCCACGCTGCATCGCCCTCCGGTGAGGTCAGCCCACCGGGTTGCTCTTCCGGCCGGTGGTGCCGGGAGCGTACCTGACGGTGGCGACGCTCAGTTCGGCCCCGACGTTGTGGCCGAGAGCGCGAGTGCGATGTCCTGCGCCCAGGCATCGATCGACGGCCAGTCTCGGAAATCGCCCTCCGGCATCAGCTGGCGCATCGCGGGCGCGGCGCGCACCAGGCGCTCGCCGCGACCCAGGCGGCTGGGGTCCAGGCCGCCGAAGAAGACCCGCAGGCCACGGGGCCTCAGCTGGGTGCGGAACTCGGCGAACTGCTTGGGTTCGGACGTCTCCAGGAGATCCCGTCCCCGGGCGTTGGTGGTGGACGTCCCGAGCGGGCCGCTGCTGAACAGCCAGAGGGGCCGGGCGGCCAGCGCGTCGCGATGGCTGCGCACGAACTCCGTCGCCGGCGCCAGCCACTGGCCGATGTAGGCGGCGCTGCCGATCACGCAGGCGCTGTAGCCGGTGACGTCGCCCACCGAGGCCAGGGGCCGCTCGTCCACCGTCCACCCGGACTCCCGGAGCGTCGTGGCGATCCGGTCGGCGATGCCCTGGGTGAAGCCGTGACGGCTCGAGTAGGCCACCAGTATCGATGCGTTGGGGGGCTCGTCCCTCCCCGGCGGTGCGTGGACCGCGCGGCCGGGCGTGGAGGCCGGATCACCCATCACCATGTGGTGGGTCACCGAGAGCAGCCACATCGCGCCCATCCCGATCATGAGCGCGGACAGCGTCCCCCAGCCGTCGCCGGCCAGGGTGGCGATTCCCAGGCCCAGGGTGGCGGCGCCGAGCAGCCCGATCACACCGGTCCAGAGGTTGGACTGCTGGCCGTAGCCGGCCGACATCGGGCAGAGCAGGACGGTGCTGATCAGCACGATCGAGGCCATGGCCCGGGGGTCCTTGATGAACCCGACGCTGCCCTGGTGGAGCAGCGCGACGTAGGTCGCGAGGTCGGCGAGCACGACGATCAGCGCCACCCCATCTCGCCACCGCTGGGCCCGCGCGCCCCGCTGGTTCATCGCTACCATCTCGCATCCCCCTGGTGGCCCACTCTCATCGCCCAGGGTCGGTCATCCGGGGAGCGGACACCAGGGACGGACGTCCGGCCGCGGCGATGGCCGGCGATGCAGAGGGCAGGGCTCAAGGTCCCGAGCCCACCGCACCGCGCTCAGCCGCCGAGCACGATCTCGGCGACCTGGCGCACCCCGCTCACCCCGGGTGGGACGTGCACCAGCAGGGTCGTCAGCAGCGAACGCCTCCACTCCACCAGCTCCTCGCGGATCTTGGCGGGGGGGCCGATCAGGGCGACCTGCTCGACCACGGCGGTGGGGATCGCGGCCGCTGCCTCCCGGGTCCGGCCGGCGGTCCAGAGCTCGTGCACCCGGGTGGCCACGCCCTCGTGGCCCATCCGCACGAACGCGTTGTAGTGGAAGTTGCGGCCGCTCGGACCCATCCCTCCGATGAACATGGCGAAGAGGCCCCGCAGACGGTCCGCGGCGGCCTCGACGTCGTCGTCGACGATGAGGGGGACCGTACCCAGGATCTCGAAGCTCTCGGTGGTCGCGTGAGCCCCGGGACGCGCCGCGCCCTCGGCCAGAGCCGCACGATGGTGGGCGTCGCGATACGGCGAGTAGTAGGTCGCCATCCAGCCGTCGGCGATCTCGCGGGCAAGCGCGACGTTCCTCGGGCCCTCCGCGGCGAGCACGATGGGGAGATCGGGCCGGAACGGGCGCACCATGGAGCGGAACGGCCGGCCCAGCCCCGAGCCTCCCGCGAGGGGCAGCGAGAGGTATCGGCCCTGGTACTCCACCGGCTCGCGTCGAAGGAGCACCCGGCGGACGATCTCGATGTAGTCGCGGGTTCGCCCCAGCGGCGGGTCGAAGGGCTGCCCGTACCACCCCTCGACCAGCTCGGGGCCAGAGACGCCGAGACCGAGCACGAAGCGCCCACCCGAGAGGTGGTCCAGCGAGAGGGCCGCCATGGCCGTCGCCGCCGGTGCCCGGGCGGCCATGTGCATGATGCATGTGCCCAGCCGCATCGTGGTCGTGTGCGCGCCGATCCAGGCGAGTGGGGTCAGCGCGTCGGAGCCGGAGGCCTCGGAGGTCCAGACCAACTCGTAGCCGAGGCCCTCCGCCGCACGCACGGTCTCCAGCAGTTCGGGCGGCGGACCGGCCTCGCCCCAGAACCCGAGCAGCAGGCCGACTCTCACGATCCGCCGAGTCTCACGGTCCGTAGTGTGACCGCACCGGCCGGCATGCCGCGCTGGCTCCGGGCCGGCCACCGGGGCCGCTCGACGGGGCCGCCCGCGCGGCCGCCGCCCTCTAGACGAGCGCCTCGGCCTCGATCGCGTCCACCTGGGACGCCAAGGGCAGTTGCGTCAGGACCGTCAGGGGATGGGTCGGATTGGGGACCTCGACGCCCAGGCCAGCCACGGCGGCGAGGAGCTCCTCGTCCAGGACGGCCCCGGAGCCCGGAGGCGCCGAGATCGCGGGCGCGTGCGGCAGGCAGAACTCCACGCGCGTCCCCTCCCCGGGCCGGCTGTGCAGAGACCACGATCCACCCAGGGCCTCGGCGCGCTCCCGCATGGCACTGAGCCCCACGTGCCCGGTCGGCGAGTACCCCGTCCCCTCGGGGACGAACCCCGGCCCGTCATCGCGGACGCACACCGCGTAGCCGTCCCGGGTGTCGCTGAGGGTGACCGTGAGCGCCAACTCGGTGGCGTGCTTGCGCGCGTTGACCACGGCTTCGCAGGTGATCCGGTAGAGGGTTGTGGCCACGGTTCCGGAGGGCTCTTCGGCAAACCCGCCCTCGAGGGTGCAGCGGAGGTCGCCGTCTCGTTCCACCTGCTCCAGGTACTGCTCCAGCGCGGTGGTGAACCCGCGCTCCACCACCTGAGGGTGGAGCTCGGTCATCAGCATCCGCATCCTCGAGATCGATGCCTGGACCGCGTCGTCGGCCCGCTCCAGGGATGCACCCAGCTTCGCATCGGTGATGCCCCGCTGGGCGAGCTGCAGCCGGGTGTGGCCGACGGTCATCCACTGCAGCATGTCGTCGTGGATGATCACCGACAGCCGCCGGCGCTCCTCGTCCTGGAGGGTCACGAGGCGCAGCAGCAGCCCCTTGCGGCGGTCGTTGGCCTCGCGCAGACCCTCGAGACTGTGATCCAGCTCACGGGTCCGCTCCTCGACGAGGTGATCGAGCTGGCGGTTCTGCTCCTGGAGCTGGAGACCCAGGGAGCGCGTGTCACGCACCAGGAGGTACTGGCGAACGAGCACGACGCAGACGATGCCGAGACTGTCCCAGAGCATGAACGCGTCCAGCCGGACTCCGCGCAGCGAGTCCACCGCGACCACCAGTCCTGCGGCGGCCATCGGCGCGTACGGCAGCGCCATGCGCCAGCGGGTCTGCTTCACGGGACGCTCTTCACCCTTGGGCGTCGTCATCGCCCGCAGGGCCCCGAGGGCGATGAGCAGGTATCCCAGCGTCCAGCCGACGTCGGCCGGGTTGGAGGCGTCGAAGTTCTGCACCGTGGTGAGGTACGCAAAGGTGCTGTCGGCCACGGTGGTGAGCAGGATCCCCAGACCGAGGAAGATGAACGGCTGACGGCCTCTTCCCCCCATGCGGGAGAGGGCCAGGATCATCACCGTGCCCATGAAGACGTCACCGAGCGGGTAGACGAGGCTCAGCACCTGCTGAACGACGCCCGCGGAGCTGCTCGCGTAGATCGGTTCGAGGACCGTCGCCCAGCTGACGAAGAGAGCGCCTCCGACCATGAGCAGTCCGTCGAGCAGCAGCGAGATACGTCTCCCACCCCCGCGGAAGGCGGGCAGGGCGATCAGACCTGCGATCCCGAACGGGATGGCGGTGACGTAGCCGACGTCCGGCCAGGAGGGGAAGAGGCTCGCCTGGCTCTCCCCGAGGAAGACCTCACGGAACGTCCAGTCCGCCTGGCCCAGCCCCCAGCTCAGCGCCGAGAGACCAATGAGAACCCAGGCGGTGCGGGCCATGGCCCGAGGGTTGCGGGCGACGAGGAAGCATATCGCCGCCGCAACCAGGGGGGCCACGGTCTCGGAGATCTCGTCGAGAGCGATGGACGAACGCTCGCTGCCGGGATGGGTGGCGAGCCAGGCCGCGCTGCAGGCGGCAAACCCGACGGCGGCCGCGACCAGCCACCAGAACCTGCGGTCATGCGCCTCCCTCGTCGCTGCGCGCGGGTGCTCGGACATCCTGTTTCGAGCCTAGGTGGCCGAGACAGTGTCGGCCAGATGCAGGAGCGTCAGGGTCCGCTGATGCAGGTGTGCCATTCAGATATGGCGCAGGGGAATCTGGAGCTTCTCTCGGAGTCACCTCACCATCAGGCTCACCACCACCCGAAGAGGAGCGCCGACGTGACCCACCACCCTGAGTTTGCAGACGCTGGCCACAGCTCTCCGGACGAACTGGAAAGCCTGACCGTGCTCCTCCTCGACGACCACGCGGCGATGCTGGAGTCGGTGAGAGCGGTGGTCGAGACCGACCGCACCCTGACCGTCGTCGGCACGGCCAGCCGGGTTCCCGACGCCATCAACCTGGCGAGGATGACCCAGCCCCAGGTGGCGGTGATCGACGTCAACATGCCGGACGGCGGCGGCTGGGCGGCCGCACGGGGCCTCCGGGCGGTCTGCCCGGACATACGGCTGGTCGCCTACTCCTCCTTCGACGAGGCCCTGGTGATCCGGACCATCGCCGCCGCGGGGATCTCCGCCTTCGTGACGAAGGGCTCCGACATCGACGTCCTGCTCGCCGCCATCCACGGCGAGGATCTCAGACCATTGCCCGCGGAGCCGAAACCGCTGATGCGTCGGACCATCGGGGCGACTGCCTGACCTCGCCCGGCCGGCGCCGCAACCGGTACCAGGCAAAGCCCCGCACCCCACCGACGTCCCCCGACGCCTCGAGGGTGAACCAGGCAGCGAAGCGCCGGTCCACGTCAGCCGTGCCGGCCCCCGTGGCCCCGATCAGTCGCCAGGTCGACGACGTGCGGCGGAAGCCGCAGATGAGGAGGGTCGCCCCTGGCGCTGCCACGCGGGCAACCCCGGCCGCATACCGCTCGCGTCCCGGCTCCGACAGCCCGTGGTAGCAGCCCATGTCGAGGACCAGGTCGAAGGGCCGGCCGTCCTGGAGGCTCTCGAGCCGCGTGACGTCGCCGACACGGAGGTCGGCGCTGACTCCAGCCTGAGCCGCCCGCTCTCGGGCCTTCGCGATGGCCGGCGCGACGAAGTCGACGCCCACGACCTCCCACCCCAGGCTCGCGAGTGCGACAACCGCTCCCCCGGTGCCGCAGCCCAGATCCAGAAAGCGACCCGGCGGCAGGTCGCGCGCAAGGTCGAGAAGAACCGCGGGAGGCCTCCCCGTATCCCAGTTGGGCTTGCCGCGCGCGTAGCTGAGCCCATAGAAGAGCCGGCCGGCCCGTTCTCGAATCATGGGGAGCCTCATACTGATCCCGGGGTTGTGACTGACGGTCAGTCACATGCTAGAACTGACCCCTGCTGGTGTCAAGGGCCCTTTGCCCTCAGAGGGATCCCGAGCTACACTGACGGTCAGTCATATGGGTGCCGGAGCGCCGAAAACGAGACACAGGCCCGCCCGGCGCGTCCGCCTCGGCTCCGAGGCGCGCCGCGACGCCATCCTCGAGGGCGCACGCCGGGCCATGATCGCGGGGGGCCTGGACGGGACGACCATGGACGACGTCGCGGAGGCCGCGGGCGTCGCCAAGGGCACCCCGTATCTCTACTTCAGCTCCAAGGCGGACCTGATCGAGAGCATCCGGACGGCGTACGCCATGGACCTGCTGGCCAGGGGGAACGGCATCCTCGACCCGGAGGCGGAATCGACGGAGCCGGCGACCCAGCGCCTGGAGCGCTTCGCCCTCTCGATCTTCGACTACGCGGTCGAGCGCCAGGAACTCCACCACGTTCTGTTCGGGGACCCTCGAACCTCGGAGGGGGAGCAGCTCCAGCCGGTCATCGCCACCGTGGAGTGCTTTCTCACGTCGGCCATGGCGACCGGGGAGCTGGGCCCGGGGAGTCCCCGCCTGCTGGCCCACGTGCTGGTGGCCGGCGCGCACGCGGCGATGGTGCCGGCGATGCACCGTCGCCCGCCGGACCGGGAGGCCTTCCTCCTGCTCACGCGCGATCTGATCGGCCGCCTCTTCCGCTGATCCCGCGCCCCGGCGGCTCATCCAGCGCCCTGGCCGGTGATCCAGCGCCCCAGCGGCCGCTCGGCGCCCCGGGGGCTGAACCAGCCTCCGGGCAGCGCGATCAGCTCAGCGAGCGCTCGCCCGACACGGCTCGGTGACCCGCCAGCGCGGCGGAGGGCTCGGCCGGGCGGCGCTGGGATCTGGCGTCCTCCTCGCGGGCCGCGAACCAGGCCAGGCTGGCCGGGAGGACGAAGGGGACGAGGAGCAGCCGCAGCCAGTCCCAGAGCGTGTTGCCCTGGTACCCCGTCCACCCCCAGCTGAGGCCGTACCCGCCGACGACGGTGAGGACGAACCCGGCGAGCAGGGCCAGGCCGAAGCGGCGCCAGCGGCCCTCCCAACGGGTGTGGGTCGTGAACCAGAGGGGCAGCGAGGCGATCACCAGGGGGAGGGCCAGCAGCTCGAGCCAGTCCCAGAGGGTGTTGCCGGAGAAGCCCGTCCAGCTCCAGCCCAGCCCGTAGCCGCCGACGACCAGGATCGCGAACGCCCCGAGGATCAGCCCCAGGACGATCCGCCACTCGATCATCCACCGCTCCCGGGTTCGGTACCAGATCGGCAGGGTGGCGAGCACGATCGGCAGGACGATGACGTGGAGGAGATCCCAGAGCTGGTCCTGGCCGCTGACCCCGGTCCAGGCCCAGTGGAAGCCGTACCCACCGACCACCGAGACGCAGAGGGCGACGACGCCGATCGGCAGCACCCAGCGGATCGCCGCGGTGGTCACCGGCTCCGGCTGGTTGGGAGTGGCCAGGGCGGGGGTGGCCGGCGCGGGGGCGGCCGCGCTCGGTGGGGCGTTCGCGGCGCTGCCGGGGGCGGCCTGCGGCCGCGCGGAAGCGGTGGTGGGGGGCTCTCCCATCGAGAGAGATGATGCCCCTTCCCGGCGCGAGCGCCAAGCGGGGGAGGCTCGAGGGTCAGCGCCCGGCCGAACCGGTCAGTGCCCGACCTCCTCGGGGGTCTCGTACCAGCGCACCCGCTCTCCGACGCGGCTGCGCATCCTCCAGGCCATGCTCTTCGGGGCATCGTCGATCGCCGACCGGATGGCCGCGATCTGCTCGGAGACGTTGCAGGGGGCGCCCGGGAGCGGCGATTCGGCCCAGAGCTCCTCGAGCTTGCCCAGGTTGCGCTCCGTGGTGTGGCAGAAGCCCCAGTCCGCGCCCAGCACCCGGCGCAGGCGGGGGAGGCTCACCGCCTCGACATCGGAGTCGGCCTCGCTCACGGGGTGGTCGGCGAGCAGGCAGAGCGCGTCACCCAGATCCTTCTGGTTGATCTCCCACACCTGCAGCTTGCTGAGCAGCAGATCGGCAAGGGGGAGGGTCGGCGACTGGCCCTCCAGCCGGCCGCGCAGGTCGAGCTTGTGAGACATGACCAGCTCGTCGATGACCACGTCGACCGACCACCGGCCGTCCGGGGCCTGGAAGTAGAGCCGGGTGTCTCCGTGCAGACCGTTGAAGAACTGGTCGCCCGCGTACCCCTCGGCGGTCAGGAATGCCTTGAAGGCGGACCCCACCCCCTTGGGGATCGCGAAGTCCATGTCCTGGTAATCGCGGGCGAATGGCCCGCTGCGGACACTCGGGCAGCGGAGCCAGATGGCGAGCCCCCCGAGCAGGCGGGCGCGCAATCCCGAGCCGACCGCCGCGCCGGTGAGACGCGCGGCCTCCTCGCGGATGTCGGAGAGGATCCGGGGCTCGCTCTCGGGCGGCGGGGGCGCTGCAGACCTGGGCATTTCTGTGAGTGGGACCTGGGTGGGCGGACCTGTGGGGGCCTGGGCTGACGGTGCCTGGGTGGAGAACGGACCGGGGGCGGCCGATGGCTGGGCGGCCGCCCGCCGGTCCGGTGTGAAGCCCCCGGAGCTATTCCGGCGGCAACTCCTTGTAGACGAAGCTGACGTTGATGCCCTGCCGAGACCGGATGAACTTCGGCACATAGTAGAGCAGGGCGCCACCGACGATCAGCGAGCCGAACCAGGTCGGGATCCACCACCAGTCGGCCGGGTTCCCATTCATCACCAGCGCCGGGTAGTGGGTGGAGACGATCGCCAGCGCCACGAAGACGATGATGGAGAGCGGGGCGACGATGAAGAGGACCGGGATCCCCAGGAACTTCACGTTGGCCGGGGACGCCTTGTAGAGCTCGGGACGGCGGAAGGGCAGCGCGATCGCCGCCACGGCGACGATCACCACGGCGAGACAGCCGGCCAGGACGATCAGGCCGAGCACGAGCTGGAAGACGTTGGAGTAGACGCTCCAGATGGTCAGCGCCGCGATGATCGCGTTGGCCACCAGGATGGCGTTGATCGGGGAGTGGGTGCGCTCGTTGACCGTCGCCAGCCCCTCCGGCATCAGCCGGTCGAAGGACCAGGCGAAGAAGGAGCGGATGGGCATGAAGGTGTTGGCGATCATCGACGGCAGGCTCCAGAAGAGGAAGCAGCCCAGGATGATCACCGTGAGGACCGGGGTGTTGAAGCACAGCGCCGCCAGGAAGGAGTAGAAGGGCCCCGAGGGGATCGCGTAGTTGTGGGGGGCGGCGTTGAGCGCGTAAACGAAGTTGTATCCGGCGGTGTGGAAGAGGACGAACGTCCCCAGGATGAGCAGCGCCACATCGAACACCAGCGCGCCGAACATGACGGTCAGCTGGCGGGTGCGGTTGGAGGCGCTCTTCAGCTCACCCGACATGTAGACCGACCAGAAGTTCCACATCATGAAACCCTGGATCGAGAAGACCACGGGCAGGGTGGCGTTCATGTTGCCCAGGTTCGGAGAGACGTGCTGGGCGCCCGCGGCCGCGATCACCTGCTGGACGGTCCCGCCTCCGAAGCTCTTGTTGAGGCTGTCGAAGTTGGAGAAGAAGGTGTGCTGGCTGACCAAGCCGAGGCAGATGAAGGCGACCACCATCCCGATCATTCCGATCAGGAAGGCCCAGTTCTGCCACCGGAATGTCGCCTTGGTGCCGCGGATGAGGATGACGGTCACCAGGGCCACCATGAAGAGCGACGCGCCGAGGATCCAGCTGGTGTTGGTCTCGAAGGACGATCCCCAGCTGATCATGGTGCTGTTGGTGAAGAGGGTCCCGAACGCCACCAGCGCCGGCCCGGCCGCGAAGACCGCGAAGAACTTCGCGAAGTAGGCCGCGCCGAGCAGGCCGCCCATGATCATGCAGAGGTTGGAGATGAGCGCCAGCGGGGGCGTGAGGACGCGACTCACCCAGACGTAGTCACCGCCGACCCTCGGCATGCTCGCCCCGAGCAGGGCGAACATGATCAGCACCGGGATGTTGATGACGAGGGTGATCAGCAGCACCCCGATCGGATCGGCCCCCGGGAACGCGACCAGGGTGAAGAAGATCGACCAGGCCAGGGTGGAACCGATGGGTGCGGAGATGACCGCGTTGAAGATGGTCGCGTCGAGCGCCGACGCCGAACGCACCAGGCCCGTACTGTTGCGAACGAACAGCCGGCTTGCCGTCCGGCTCTCTGTCGCCATGGCATCCCTCCGTCTACCTGCAGCAAGTCGCCCCCGCTTGACACCTGCCTCGGGGCGGGTTAGAGTCGAACACAACCGAACATAAATGTCAAGCGATACCACACGATAGGACACCGGGAAGGTCAGGAAGCGACACTCAGGCGATCAAGATAGGACACATCCCAGGTCTGGATGTGACATCCTGGCCGGGCAGCAACGGGCAGGTTTGAGGAGAAAGGGGTGCTGGCAGTCGAACGGCGCCTCAAGGTGCTGGAGCGGGCGGCCGCGGATCAGGCGGTGGAGGTGAGCAGCCTGGCCCGCGAGTTCCAGGTCTCCGAGATGACCATCCGCCGCGATCTCCGGCGGCTCGAACGGGACGGGTTCGTCCGGCGCACCTACGGAGGCGCGACCACCCGGGTGGTGCGCGCCGTGGGCGGCTTCGAGGTCGGGCAGAACGCACGTATGCTCCACCACGCCCAGGAGAAGTCCCAGATCGCCCGCCGGGCCGCCCAGCTCACCGCCGGGACCCGGGTGATGTTCGTCGGGGTCGGGTCCACGGTGGAGCAGTTCGCCCGCATGCTGGTCCCCCGCGATGACCTGGTGGTGGTCACCACCTCCCTTGCCGTGGCCAGCCTGCTGGGCACCCGCCGGGTCCGGGTCATCGTCGCCGGCGGGCTGGTCCGTCAGGACGAGCTGAGCTGCGTCGGCGCCTCGGCGGTCGAGGGCGTCCAGAAGTACAACACCGACGTGGCGGTGATCGGTGCCGCGGGCATCTCCGCCCATCGGGGGGTGACCGACCTCGACGACCGCGAGGCGGAGGTGACCCGCGCTGCGCTCGAGCACACCGAGCGCATCGTGGTCGTCGCCGACGGCTCCAAGTTCGGGGACGTTGCGATGAGCACGGTGGTGCCGATCCAGCGCGTGGCGGTGATCGTGACCGATCCCGGTGCCGACCCCGCCGAGGTCGAGCGGATCGAGCGAGAGGGGGTGGAGGTGATCATCGTGGCGCCCGAGTCACCGGCTCATCCGGCGCCGATCGACGGCGGGAGGAACGGGAGCTCCACGCCGGGGGAGATCGGATGAGCCGGTTTCTCCGCGACCGCTTCGAGGGTGGGACCCGATGAGCCGGATCCTCCGCGACCGGCCCGAGCGTGCGACCCGATGAGCCAGCTCCTCCACGACCTCTTCGGGGTCGAGAAGCCGATCGTGGCCATGGTCCACCTGGCCGCTCTGCCCGGCCGCCCCGGCCATGCGTGCGAGGCCGGGATGGGACCGATCGTCGAGGCCGTGGCCCGCGACGTGGAGGCCCTCCAGGACGCCGGCGTCGAGGGGCTGCTCTTCTGCAACGAGGCCGATCTCCCCTACCAGCTCCGGGTCGGCCCCGAGGCGGCCGCCGCGATGGCCGCGGTGATCGGCCAGGTGCGGAGCCTGGTCCGGCTGCCCTTCGGCGTCGACCTGGTCTGGGACCCGGTCGCGAGCCTGGCGGCAGCCCGAGCCACCGGCGCGTGCTTCATCCGCGAGGTGGTCAGCGGCGTCTACGAGAGCGACCTCGGGGTGATGCGGCCCGACCTCGGGGCGATCGCCAACCACCGGACCGAGATCGGGGCGGGATCGGTGGCCGTCTTCGGCAACATCACCCCGGAGTTCGCCAGCCCGCTCGGCCACCGGAGCATCCCCCAGCGGGCCCGGAGCGCCGTCTATCTCGGGGTCGAGGTGCTGCTGATCAGCGGGCCGATCACCGGGACGGCGACCGATCTCGATCAGCTCCGCGCCGCCAAGGCCGCGGTGCCCCGGACACCGGTCCTCGCCAACACGGGAGTGACCGAGGAGACCGCGGGGGCCGTGCTCGCCATCGCCGACGGCGCGATCGTCGGGACCCACCTCAAGCGCGACGGCATCACCTGGAACCCGGTGGACCGCGAGCGCGCCTCCCGCTTCATGGAGGCGGCGGGGCGCACCCGCGAGGCCGCGGGAGTCCGCTGATGGCCAAGACCCTCATCTACTTCGTCAGCGACCTGCACGGCTCCAGCCTCTGCTTTCGCAAGTTCATGAACGCCTCCAGGGTCTACAAGCCGACGGTGATGATCCTGGGCGGCGACCTGGCCGGGAAGGCGATCCAGTCGATCGTCCGTGGCCCGGGGGGGATCTGGAAGTGCTCCTTCGTGGGCAACGACTACCAGGTGCGCGAGGGGGCGGAGCTGGAGGAGCTGGAGCGGCTGATCGCCGACCACGGCTACTACCCCTACCGCGCCGAGCCCGGCGAGCTGGAGGCGATGGAGGCGGCGGGGACGCTCGACGACCTCTTCCTGGGACTGATGCGCGAGCGCCTCACCCAGTGGCTGGAGATCGCCGACCAGCGGCTGCGCCCGCTGGAGATCCCGCTCTACATGATGCTGGGCAACGACGACCCGGTCGAGCTCGGCGAGCTGGTCGACAGCGCCCCGTGGGGGGTGCACGCCGAGGGGAAGGTGGTCTGGATCGACGAGCACCACGAGATGATCAGCTGGGGTTACGCCAACACCACCCCGTGGCACACCTTCCGCGAGCAGGACGAGCAGCAGCTCGCCACCGTCTACAAGTCCATGGCCGACCAGCTCCAGAACCCGGAGCGGGCGGTCTTCAACCTCCACGCGCCACCCTACGGCACCCAGCTCGACGAGGCGCCGGAGCTGGACGCGAACCTCCAGGTCCAGGCCACCCTCGGCCAGGTGCGGATGGCCGCGGTGGGGAGCACCGCGGTGCGCGACATCGAGCTGGAGCGCAAGCCGCTGCTGGGCCTGCACGGGCACATCCACGAGGCGTCGGGCATTCGCCGCCTGGGTGAGCGCAAGACCGTGGTCCTCAACCCGGGCAGCGACTACACGACCGGAGCCCTGCTCGGGGCCCTGATCACCCTCGACCGCGACAAGGCGAGCGCCCAGCTGGTCCGCGGATAGGCGGCCCCTGAGCGATGAGCACCCTGCACGCGGACGGCGGCGACGTCCTGGTCGCCATCGACGTCGGGACCTCCGGGGCCCGCGCCTCCGCCTTCGACCTCGCGGGCACACCGATCGCCCAGGTGCGCCAGCCCTACCCCACCGCGCTGCCGGCCGAGGGCTGGGCGGAGCAGGACGCACGGCGCTGGCAGACCGCATCCGTCTCCGCGCTGGCCGGGCTGGTGCGGACGCTGGGGCCGCGCCACCCGGTCGCGGCCATCGGCATCACCGGTCAGTGCCCGAGCGTCGTTCCCGTGGACGCCGCGGGAACCCCGCTGCGACCCGGGATCATCTACCGGGACAACCGCGCAATCGCCGAGGCGGACGAGATGCGCGAGCGATTCGGCGCCCGGGAGGTCCACGCGCTGACCGGGCACGTCCCCGCCGCCTTCCACGTCGCCGCCAAGATCCTCTGGATCCGGGCCCACGAGCCCGAGGTCTTCGCGGCCACCCGGCGCTTCCTGCAGCCGTCCGACTGCGTGGTGCTGGCGCTGACCGGGGAGGCGGCGACCGACTGGACCATGGCGGCGGCGACCGCGCTGCTCGACCTCGAGGGGCGGCGCTGGGCCACCGGCCTGCTCGCCGGCCTGGACCTCGATCCCGACCTGCTCCCTCCCCTCCACCCCTCATGGGGTGTCGCCGGCCGGCTGCGCCCTTCGCTCGCGCGCCGGCTGGCCCTCCCGCCCGACCTGCCCGTGGTCTGCGGGGCGGGCGACAGCATCGCCTGCGCGGTGGGCGCGGGGGTCACCGGGCCGGGGCCGGTGAGCGAGATGGCCGGCAGTTCCACCTGCCTCAACTCGGTGGTCGCCGCCCCGCTCACCGACCTGGACGTGACCCACTACCCGAGCGCGGTCGACGCGCTGGGCTATGTCACCGAGGTGGGGATCAACACCACCGGCGAGGCCCTCGACTGGGTGGCTCAGCTCTTCTACAGCGGCCCGGACCGGCGCCCGCGCCCCGCCGACTACGCCCGGATCGACCGCGACGCCGCCGCGATGGCGCCCGGCGCTGACGGTCTGCTCTTCGCCCCCGTGCTCGGCGACGGCGAGCGCGACGACCCCGACCTGCGCGGCGCGGTCACCGGGCTCTCGCTCCGCCACGATCACCGCGCCTGGGCCCGCGCCGCCCTGGAGGGTATCGCGCTCGGGATCAGGGCCCGTCTGGAGACCCTGGAGCGCGCCTCGACACCGACCACCGAGCTGCGGGTCTCCGGGGGCGGTGCGGCCCTCGAGGCCTGGAACCAGATCAAGGCGGACGTCCTCGGGATCCCGGTGGTCCGGGTCGCCGGCGACGCCACCGCCGCCGGCGCGGCCCTGCTGGCCGGGATCGGGACCGGGGTGTACCGCGACGCCGCCGAGGCGACCGCGGCCGGGTACCGGCCCGCCGCCCGGGTGGAACCCCGCCGCCGGCATCGCGAACAGTACGGAGAGATCTACGCCCGCTACCGGAGCCTGCTCGGCTCCCCGGTGGCCCGCATGGATCGCGCCGGGGAGGAGTGAGATGCAGGCGCGACTAGGCATCAACAACTGCTTTGCCCTGAAGCGCTGGCCACGCCCCGACGACTGGGCGCGGGTGGTGAGCGAGGAGCTCGGCCTGCAGCTCGTGGAATTGTCCCTGGACCTCGTCGAGGGGCTTGACATCCCGGCGGAGCGCCATCGTTCCGTCGAGGTGACCCGGGAGGCGCTGAGCCGGCACGGCCTGGTCGCCGAGACGACCTTCACCGGGCTGGCCGCGTACGGCCTCAACCTCCTGATGCACCCCGACGCCGAGCGGCGCGCGGCCGCGCGGCGCTGGTACCGCACCGTGGTCGAGGTCACCGCCGAGCTGGGCGCGCGGGCCACCGGAGGTCACGTCGGCACCATGAGCGTCCCCGACTGGGCCGATCCGACCCGGCGCGCGGAGCGCTGGTCCGACCTGCGGGGCGCGCTGCGCGAGCTCGCCGGCCACGCCTTCGACGCCGGGCTCGACCACCTGCTGGTCGAGAACCTGGTCGCGGTCCGGGAGCCATCGACCATGGCCGCGGTAGCGGAGGTGATCGGCGACGGCGACCCGGCCCACGTGCCGGTGCGGCTCTGCCTCGACGTGGGGCACCAGTGCGTGCCCGGCACCGGGGGCGCGGAGCGCGACCCCTACGCGTGGCTGGAGCGATTCGGCCGCCAGCTCGTCGAGGTGCAGCTGCAGCAGTCGGACGCGCTCGGCGACCACCACTGGCCCTTCACCCCCGAGCGCAATGCGATGGGGCGCATCGACCCCGGACGGGTGCTGGACACCCTGGCCGCCGCGGGTGCGCAGGAGGTGCAGCTGGTGCTCGAGGTCATCCCCGGCTGGGAGGAGGACGACGGCGACGTGCTGGACGGGCTGCTGACCTCGGTCGAGGTCTGGAAGGGCGCCATGCGCGAGCGAGGCCTGCTGTGATCGAGGGTGCGGTCAGCGCCGGCACGCTCGACATCCACTACCGGATCGACGGCGAGGGACCGGAGACGCTCGTCCTCGTCAACGGCGTGGGCGACGACCTGGGGGCGTGGGCCAACCAGGTGGATGAATTCGTCCGGGCCGGGATGCGGGTGGTGAGCTTCGACAACCGGGGCGTCGGGCTCTCCAGCCAGCCGCCCGGGCCCTACACCAGTGCCGAGATGGCGGGGGACCTCGAGGTCCTGGTGGCCGGGCTGGGGCTGGACGGGTTCCACCTCGCCGGGGTGTCGATGGGCGGGGTGATCGCCCAGGAGTACGCGATCGCCCACGGCGCCCGGCTGCGCTCGCTGGTGCTGGCCAACACCTTCGCGGCGGCGGACCCGTTCACGCGCGCCGCCTTCGAGAGCTGGGCGGTGATCGCCGAGACCGCCGGGATGGCGACGATGATGCGCCAGCAGGCACCGTGGATCTACAGCCCGGATCTCTACGCGCGGCAACCGGAGCGGGTCGACGAGCTGATCGCGGCGGCTCAGCAGAGCACCCAGCCGGCGGCCGCCTTCGCGGCCCAGACCGCCGCGCTCGTCGGCCACGACGCCGACGCCAGGGTGGGTGACATCCGGACCCCGGCCCTGGTCATCGCCGCCGACGACGACATCATCATCCGGCCCGCGCTGTCGCGTCGCCTCTTCGAGGCGCTGCCGCACGCGAGCTGGTGCGGGGTCCCCGGCGGGCACGCCGCCTTCTGGGAGAACCCCGAGCCCTGGAACCGCGCCGTCATCGATTTCGTGAGAGCGCAGAGCGCTCTCTGATCATTTGAGGAGCCAGTCATGACCATCTCGCTGGAGCAGAGGTTCGGAACGCCCAAGCCGGTGATCGCGATGCTGCATTTCCCGGGCCTCCCCGGGCGGCCGCAGCACGATCGGGAGGCGGGGAGCCGGCACCTCGTCGACGTGGTCGGACGCGACCTCCAGGTGCTGCAGGACGCCGGCGTCGACGCCGTGCTCTTCTGCAACGAGGCCGACATCCCGTACCAGCTCGCCGTCGGCCCGGAGATCCCGGCGGCGATGGCGGCGGTGATCGGCGAGCTGCGCTCCTCGATCCGGGTGCCCTTCGGGGTCAACATCCTCTGGGACGCCAGGGCGACCCTGGCCCTGGCCCGCGCGGTCGGCGCGACCTTCGTGCGCGAGGTGTTCACCGGCGTCTACGAGAGCGACATGGGCCTGATCGCGCCGGCGCTGGGCGACCTCGCCGCCTACCGCGAGAACATCGGGGCCGGGGACGTCGCCATCTTCGACAACATCACCCCCGAGTTCAGCAGCACGATCGGCACCCGCACGGTGGCGGAGCGGGCCAAGAGCGCGAGCTTCCTCGGCGTCGACGCGATCCTGATCAGCGGGCCCGAGGCGGGCGTGCCGTTCGCGATGAGCGACCTGCGAGCGGCCAGGGAGGCGGTCCCCCACACCCCGGTCTTCGCCAACACCGGGGTCCAGGCGGAGCGGCTCGACGAGATCCTGGCGGTGGCCGACGGCGTCATCGTCGGCACCAGCCTCAAGGTGGGCGGCATCACCTGGAACCCGGTCGATCCGGCCCGGGCTCAGGCCATGGTGGAGAAGGCGGGGAGGATTCGCGCCGCCAGCGCGGTCAGCGTGTGAGCCGTCTCCCCATCGAGGCGGTCGTCCTGGACATGGACGGCCTCCTGATGGACACGGAGCCGGTGTGGCGGGTGGCCGAGGTGGCCGTCTTCACCGCGCTCGGGGTCGAGCTGACCGAGGAGGAGCTGATGGGGTCCATGGGCCAGACCATCGCCGCGGTGGTCCCGGTCTGGCGGCTCCGGGAGCCCGCCCACGGGGTGGGGGCGCGCCGGCTCACCGACGTGGAGGTCCAGGAGCGGATCATCGAGATGGTGGCGGCGGAGGTGGCCGCCACCGGGGTGCCCATGCCCGGGGTGACCGACGCCATCGCCCTGCTCCGCCGCCTGGGGCTGCCGGTCGCCATCGCCTCCGGGTCACCGCCGCGGATGATCGAGGTGGTGACCGAGAGACTGGACCTGGGGTGGATCGAGGTGCGCTGCTCGGCGATGGACGAACCGCGCAGCAAGCCCGCCCCCGACGTCTACCTCACCGCCGCCCGACGCCTGGGGGTACGGCCGGAGCGCTGCGTGGCGATCGAGGACTCGCCGAGCGGGGTGCTTTCCGCAAAGGCGGCGGGGATGCTCTGCATCGCCGTCCCGGACCCCCTGATGGAGGGCGATCCGGCGTATGCGGAGGCCGACCTGGTGCTCGGGGCGCTGACCGAGCTGAACGAGGGGGCTCTGAGGTCGGTGGGGACGGGGAACGGGTGACGGCGCGCGCTCCTTCACCTGAACCCTGAGGCAGGTTGCTAGAGTCCGGCCGGTTTCACCACGAGCGGCGCGGTGGCTGGGCCGGTGCTCGCCGGCGGCGACGTGCGCTCGCCGGGGAATCGTGAGGTGAACATGCAATCGCCACCGCCGCCTCCCGCGTTCGTCGATCCGCCGAAGTCACCCTCCCGGTTCTCCGCGCGCCGAGTTGGGCTCGCCCTGGCCGCCCTGGTGGTCGTGGCCGCGCTTTCCTTCTTCATCGTCGACGATCTGGGCCAGCGCGCCGATGTCCACACCCTCCAGGATCGCGTCGCCTCTGTCCGCGCCAGCGCCAGCGCTCAGCAGACGTCGGATCAGGCGACGATCGCGGCCCTTCAGGGCCTGATCCCGACGGAGCCGGATTTCGTCCTGGCCGGGAGCGGCTGGCAGGGGGCCTGCACCTCCGACAGCTGCACTCCCGATGCCTCCTTCATCAACCGAGGCAAGGCCGGAGAGGCGGTGGCCACCTTCAATATCTACGGAGGCAGCACATCGACCGGCTCGATGCTGGCATCGTGCACCGCCGCCCTCCCGATGACTCCCGCCAATGGCTCCGCCGACGCCACCTGCACCGCCTCCTCGGCATCCCTCCAGACCTACTTCGAGAACCAGCCATCCGGCACGGTGAGCGAGGTGGTCTCGGTGGTGAATCCCTGAGGCTCCGACCTCAGCGGACGTCGACCCCGCCCGGTGGCCTCGCTCCTCCCGGGCCCCTCGGCCTCCCGCGGGCCGCTCAGGTCCGGATGGCACGGAGATCGGCGGACGGCCCGGGCGGACCGGCCGCCAGCTCACGCTGCACCTGGGGAAGCGCATCGACGATCTCCGCGGCCGAGCTCGTGCCGATCCGGCCCGCCCCCATCCCGATGAACGCGTAGCTGTTGAGAACCCGCGGGGCCGAGACGCCGGACACCTTCAGACCGGTCGGCCCTCCGGTGTCGCGCAGGGTGTCGAGGATCAGCTGGACCTGGTGGCGGGTGGGGAATCCCGGCGGGCCGGTGCCGGTCGCCGTCTTGACGAAGTCGGCTCCCGCCTCGACCACCATCCGGGTGGCGGTGACCACCTCGTCATCGGTCAGGTGGCCCACCTCGATGATCACCTTGCCGTTGATCCCCGCCGCGTGGCAGAGCTCGATGTGCGCGCTGCACTCGTTCTGGTAGAGCGCGTATTCGCGATCCTTCAGCCAGCCGATGTTGGCCACCATGTCGAGCGCGGTGGCGCCCGCGGCGACCAGCTGCTCGGCCTCGGCCAGCTTCACCACGGTCGGCGTGGAGCCGTAGGGGAAGGCGATGGGGGCGCCGAGCTCGATCGCGTGGTCGCGGGCGAAGTCGCCGAGCTCGCGGACGATCAGCGGCAGCCGGCTGGGCAGGACGTGATAGGCGACGAACCCGTACTCCCTGACCTTCTCGCATCCCCTGAGGTACTCGCTCTCGGGCCAGGCGTGCTTGAGGATGGCGTAGTCCATCATCCGGGCCACGTCGTGCCTGGTCAGCTCCCGGATATCGACGGGCATCGCTGCACCTCCCTGCGTGAACGGGTCATCCACGGTCCCCGCACCGGGCCCGCGACCGGGCGCTCCCGGCGTCATCGCGAGCCGGGCGGCCGGCCGGTTGCGGCCAGTATGGCGAGGGCTTCGGCATGAACGGCCCCATTGGAGATGACCGCCGCACCGCCATCGAATCGGGCCCGCCCCCCGAGGTCGGTGAAGCGGCCACCGGCCTCCTCGACGATGACGAGCAGGGGGGCGTAGTCCCACACTCCGCCCCCGAGGTCGAGCCCGACGTCGGCCAGGCCGCCGGCGACCGCCAGCGCGCTGGCCCGATCGTAGGGACGCACCCGGCCACAGCGCGCCGCGAGGGCGGCGAGGGGGTGATCCTGCGCGCGGCGGGCCAGCGTCCCCAGCCAGTCATCGCTCAGGGTGGCCTGCGCCAGCCGCGCGGTCGAGGAGACGCGCAGGCGCGAGCCATTGCGGTAGGCGCCCCCGCCGCGGGTCGCCCACCATCGCTCCCCGCGCAGGGGGTCGCTCACCAGGCCCAGGTGACCGACGTCCTCCCGAACCAGCGCGATCAGCGTGGCCCAGCCGGCCTCGTGACGGACGAAGCTCCTGGTCCCGTCGATCGGATCCACCACCCAGCGCCACGGCCCGCCGGTCTGCTGGTCGCCGCCCTCCTCGCCGATCACGGCGTCGCGCGGTCTCACCGCCCGCAGACGGGCCCGCAACCTCTCCTCGACGAGCGTGTCGGCATCGGTGACCGGACTGCCGTCGGGCTTCTCGGTGACGACCAGGTCGGCGGCGCCGAAGCGTGAGAGCGTCACCGCGTCGGCGATGTCGGCCAGCTCATGGGCGAGCCGGAGGTTGGCCTCCGGGCTGAGGTCGGACAAGACGCCTCCCGGTCCTGCGCTGACGGCTGCTGCGACCGAAGCGAGCTTAGCCCGCACCGCGCCGCGAGGCGCCGGGCCCGGGGCCGCTGATACCATGCGCACCGTTCATCGAGGGTATCGCACGCGCCCACGGCGGTTTGCCGCGGCGGAGCGAGCCGCACAGGGCCGGTCATGAGTGACACCGTCCGCTGGGGGGTGCTGTCGACCGCGGCCATCAGCAACGACGCGCTGATCCCGGGTCTGCTCGCCGCCGATGGCTCCGAGCTGATCGCGATCGCATCGAGGTCCGCGCCGCGCGCCGAGGACGCCGCCGCCCGCTGGGGCTGCCGGGCTCACCCCTCGTACGCCGCGCTGCTCGACGATCCCGGCATCGATGCCGTCTACATCCCGCTTCCCAATCACCTGCACGCGGAGTGGACGGTGAGGGCGCTGGAGGCGGGCAAGCACGTGCTCTGCGAGAAGCCGCTCGCCCTCTCAGTGCAGGAGGTCGACAGCATCGCCGAGGCGTCCCGCCGGACCGGGCGCCTGGTGCTGGAGGCCTTCATGTACCGCCACGCCCGCCGCTGGCGCCGCGCCCTCGACCTGCTGTCGGCGGGGGCGGTCGGCGAGCCGCAGGTGGTCCGCATCGGCTTCTCGTTCGTCACCCCGACCAGTCTGGGGAGCCCGCTCTTCACCCCCGCACTGGGGGGCGGGATCGTCTGGGACATGGGCTGCTACGCGACCAGCATGGCGCGCGGCCTGCTCGGCACCGAGCCGCTCGAGGTCTTCGGCTTCGCCGACCGCCGGCAGGGCCAGCCGGCGGAGACGTCGGTGACCGGCGTCCTGCGCTTCCCGGGGGCAATCACAGCCCCCTTCTGGGTCAGCTTCGACCTTCCCAACCCATACGCCCAGGTGGAGGTCGCGGGCACCGACGGGTGGCTGCTGCTCCCGGGCACCGGCATGCGCCGGGAGCCGTACACCAAGCTGCTCCTCCACCGGGGGGGCGGCGAGATCTTCCTGGACGGCTCCGAACCCACCCTCGAGGTGTTCCCGTTCGAGGATCCGTTCCGGCTGGAGGTCGAGCGCTTCGCCGACGCCGTCAGGGGGCGGGCCCCACTGCCCTGGGACCTGAGCGACTCGAGGGCGAACACCGCGGCCCTCGAGGCGATCCACCGCTCCGTGGCCGGCAACCTCCCCGTCCCGGTCCCCCCGCCCGATCCGGGGACCCGCCCCGCCTGACCCCGGGTCGTCCAGCCGGCCCGGTGCCGCGATCCGGGGGCCGTTCGCGCGCACCGCCCAGCATCACGTACAAATGTACGCTTGTTCACTTGTCCAATGTGTGTAAGACTGGACCTATGGACAAGGAGGGAGGCGCTCGCGGCCGCTCGCGGCGCACGGATGAGGCCCATCCGGGATGCCCACCTCTCTCTGCCTCCATCATGTGCGCCGACTTCCGCTGGCTCCCGGTGCAGCTGGGAGCCCTGAGCAGCGCAGGGGTCCGGGTCGCCCACCTCGACTTCGGCGACGGGCGGTTCGTGCCGAACCTGCCCCTGGGCCTGGAGGTCTTCTCACAGCTTCCGCCCCGGACGCTCTGGAGGCGCGAGTGCCACCTGATGATCGAGGAGCCGCTGAGCCTCATCCCCCTGTTCGCCCCTCACAGCGACATGGTCACCTTCCACGTGGAGGCCGCGAGCGACCCCCACGCCTGCATCGCCGCCATCCGGCAGCACGGTGCCGCCGTCGGGCTGGCGGTGCGCCCTTCGACTGCCGCGGAGCGGGTCGCCCCCCTGCTCGGTGAGATCGACGGGCTGCTGGTGATGAGCGTGGAGCCCGGTTTCGCCGGAGCGCCCTTCGTCCCCGCGGTCATCGAGAAGATCCACAGGCTCGGTGAGCTCCGGGACCGGATCCACCCGAGCCTCGCCATCGAGGTCGACGGGGCGGTCAACGCCGGAACCATCCCGGCGCTGGTGCGAGCCGGCGCTGACCGCTTCGTCGGAGGAAGCTCCGGGCTGTTCCTGCGGGGCGACCTCGAGCAGAGCGCTCGAGCGCTGATCTCCTGCATCGAGGGCGCGCTGGATGAGCGGGCGGCCTGAGGGGATGGAGATGCGGCTCGCCCCCGGCGCGACCGGAGCCGCAACCCCGCAGCACGCTGAGCCGGCGCCACCCGCAGGTGATCCGCCCCCGCCACCGCTTTCCGGCGGCGCCACCGCCATCGGCGTCGACGTGGGAGCCAGCCGGCTCAAGCTCGTGCACGTCGACCGCAGCGGCTCGATCCTCAGCTCCGCGGTCCATCCGACGCCGCGAGGAGACACGGGCCTGCAGATCGGCGAGCGGATCGCCGTCGCGATCGCGGCCTTCCGGGACACCACTCGGGCCACGGGAGCGGCGCCGTCAGGGATCGGGATCGTGGTCCCGTACTTCGTCCAGGGGCCGGATTGGGTGCAGCGGTGGACCACGAACCTTCCCCAGCTCGAGGGCGTGGCGCTGCGCCCCGTCTTCGCTGAACACCTTGGGAACGAGATCCGCACCGGCAACGACGTGAGCGCCGCGGTGATCGCCGAGCACCTCTTCGGTCGCGGCCAGGGAGTCCGCCGCCTCCTGCTGATGGCGATCGGCACCGGCATCTCCATCGGGGTCATGGTCGACGGTGAGCTGCTCCAGTACTCCTGGGGCACCGCGGGAGACACCGGGCACATCGTCGTCGACCCCGACGGTCTCGAGGTTTGCACCTGTGGTGGTCGGGGATGCCTGGAGACCGTCGCCTCCGGCTGGGGCCTGAGAGACCAGGCCATCCGCGGGGCGCGCAGGTCCCCCGGGAGCGCCCTCGCCACCATGCTCGAGGCCGGCCAGGAGATCACCGGCGCCGACGTGGCCGGCGCCGCCCGCCGGGGCGACGAGCTGGCGGTCAGGACCTTCCAGCGCGCCACCCACTTCCTTGCGGTGGCGCTGGCCAGCTACCTCCAGATCTTCTCCCCCGAGCTCATCGTCCTCTCCGGAGGGGTGACGGACTCCAGCGACCTCCTGCTCGACGGCGTTCGCGAGTCGCTCCAGAGAGTCGCCAGCCCCTCCCGCCTGCGGACGCTCCGGGGCGTGGAGCTGTCCGCGTTTCCGCACATGGGAGCGGCGATCGGAAGCGCAAGCCTGATCCTGTTTCCTGATCGCTACTTGCGCAGCCCGCTGCCCTTGGAGGCTCAGCCCACCCTATGACCAACCATCTCATGCTCGACTACATCCGCGAACAGCCGGAGGCGGTGGCCAACACGCTGAGCGCCGGACAGCCGCGGCTCGACGCGCTGCGCGACATGGTGGCGCGGCACCCGCCCAAGCACGTGATCATCACCGGCCTGGGCAGCTCCTACACCGCCGCGCAGATCTCCTCGCCGCTGCTGCGCCGCTTCCTGCCCGCGCCCACCGAGATCGCCATCGCCACCGAGCTGGGCGTCGACCTGGGACTCCCGCTCGGTCCCGACACCCTGGTGGTGCTGGCCTCCCGCTCCGGGGAGCGCGGCGGCATCGTGGACGCGCTCACCGCCGCGCGGCGCGCGGGCGCGACCTGCGTGGCGGTCACCGCCGTCGAGTCCAGCCTGCTCGCGGAGGGCTGTGACCTGGTGATCGTGACCGGGGAGGGTCCCGAGAGCGCCTACGCGAAGACCAAGAGCGTGGCCGCCTGCACCGCCTCGCTGATGCAGATGGCGCTGACCCTGGCTGCCGAGGAAGACGAACGCAAGCTGGTCGCCAGCGCCCTGGCGCGGATGCCGGAGCTGCTCGAACGCGGGGTCAAGGACGCGGAGAGCCACCTGGCCGGCCTGGCCGGCTGGCTGGCGGAGCACCACTCCGCGCTGGTCACCGGGACCGCGGGCAACCAGGGAGTCGCCCAGGAGGCCGCCCTGAAGATGCAGGAGGCCGCCCGGGTGGTGACCGAATGGGACGAGACCGGCAGTGCCCTCCACGGGGCCGTGAGCATCCTCCAGCCCGGCTGGCTGTTCGTCGACCTGATGACCGCGGCGGACCAGGTCATCAGCCGCGCGATGCTCCTGCTGGTGCGCGAGTTCGGCGCCGACCGGCTCTGCGTCGCCGCACCGGACCTGGACGTCTCCGACTGCGCCGAGGCGGTGGTCCGCGTGCCCCAGGCGCCGCATGCGCTGGTGGCTCCGCTCCTCTACCTGGCGCCGGTGCACCTGCTCACCTACTACCTGGCGGAGAGCAAGGGCCTCAACCCTGACCAGCCCCTCTTCGCGGACATCATGCTCCGGGCCATGCTGCCCCCGGGTCGCGAGGAGCCGGACTGGCACAGCGCCGAGGCACCCGCGGAGGCCGGCGCCGAAGCCTAGCCATGACAGGCAAGCCTCTGCTCTCCCCCACACCCCGCGAGCGCACGCGGCAGTCCGACGGCGACAGCAGTTCGACGGCGCGCCGGTGCATCAGCGTGCCCCGGCTGGGAATATCCAACACCATGGGAGTCACACGGAGATGAGGACAGCAATCTGGGGCCGGGCACCGGCCCACCCTGCGGAGGCTCTGCCACGGAGCCATCGCAAGCTCGTGACCCTGCTCGCGGGCACCGCAACCATCCTGGTCGCGGCATGCGGCGGGACGACCAGCGCTGGAAGCTCCAGCGCCAGCAGCACCTCGGTGGGCGGGAAGCTCGTCATCGACAGCTACATGGGCACCACGTGGCCATGCACCTTCAATCCCTTCAACCCGGCCCTGAACTTCCTGACGGTCGGCTTCACCTACGAGACGCTGGAGTACATCAACGACCTCCAGTCGGGAACCAGCCAGGCGCAGCCGTGGCTGGCCACCGGCTCCGCCTGGAGCAACAACTTCGAGACCCTCACCTTCACGATCCGGAGCGGGGTCAAGTGGAACGACGGGCAGCCCTTCAGCGCAGCCGACGTCGCGTACACCTTCAATGCCATGGCGACCTCTCCGGCGCTTGACCTCAACGCGCTCTGGAAGGCCGACGGCGGGCCGCTGACCGCGGTCGCAGTGCAGGGATCCAACCAGGTGGTGTTCACCTTCGACACCGCCGCCCAGACCTACTTCTACTACGTCGCCGACCAGGTTCCGATCGTCCCCGAGCACATCTGGTCCAGTCTGGACCAGACCAAGCTGGCCTCCTACGCTGACAGCAACCCCGTGGGCACCGGCCCCTACAAGGTCGGCACCTGCACCGAGGCCAACGTCAAGTACGTGCGCAACACGGACTACTGGCAGAGCACGCCCGGGCACCCGGTCCCCCGCATCGCCGAGGTGGACTACCCGTCGTTCCTGGGCAACGACCAGGCCAACCTCTACCTCACCGAGGGCCAGGCGCAGTGGGGCGCCCAGCCGGTCCCCAACATCAAGACCGCGTATCTGGACAAGGGTCCTGACCGCTACATGTGGTTCCCCCCGGTCCTCAACGTCGGCATCTTCCCGAACCTCGACAACTCGCTGCTGAGCAACGTGGCGGTGAGGCAGGCGATCAGCCTCGCGCTCGATCGCTCGGACATCGCCGCCCGCGGTGAGAGTGGCTACGAGCCGGCCGCCAGCCAGACCGGGATCATCACCCCGACCTACTCGGCCTGGTACGACAAGTCGATCGACAACACAGCGTACGACCCCACCAAGGCGGACCAGGTCCTCCAGGCGGCGGGGTTCACCAAGGGCTCTGACGGCATCTACCAGAATGCCCAGGGCCAGCCGCTCTCCTTCACCCTCCAGACCGTCAGCGGTTTCAGCGACTGGGATGCCTCCCTGGTGATCGTCACCCAGGAGCTCAAGGCGGTGGGCATCCAGATCACGGTCGAGGATGAGAACTCGGGTCCGTACACCACCAACCTCGAGAGTGGCAACTTCCAGCTCGCCTACGCGGGGAGCGGCGGTCCCTACACCGCGGGCGGTCCGACCCCCTACTACGAGCTGAGGGGAGACCTGGACAGCAGCAACATCGGGGGCACCAACTACTCCCGTTACGACTCGGCGTCCACGGACGCTCTCTTCGCCGCCTATGCGGCCACCACCAACGTGAGCCAGCAGGAGCAGATCATCGACCAGATCGAGCAGGTCATGGTCACCGACTACCCCTTCATCCCGGTGACCCAGGGGGTCGACTGGTACACGTACGACGCCTCCCAGATCGGCGGCTGGCCGACCGCGGCGAATCCCTACGCCCAGCCTTCCATCTACGCTCCGCTCGAGGACAACGGGGTCATCCTCGACCACCTCTACCCGATCAACTGATCCGGCCCGGCAAGGCATAGGAGTCAAACGGCCATGAACGGGACCCAGGCGGCACGGGGATGACGTACCTCCGCCGCCGCCTGGGCCTGTTCCTCCTCACCCTCTGGGCGGCCCTCACCATCAACTTCGCCCTGCCCCGGCTGATGCCCGGGAATGAGGCCCAGGCGGTGCTGGCCACCCTGCACGGGGTCAACCCGGCCGCCCTCCACGCCCTCGAGATCGAGTTCGGCGTCAACATTCATCAGAACATCGTCATCACCTACTTCCAGTATCTCGGCAACTGCTTCACAGGTCAGCTGGGAGTCGACCACTACGGCATCCCGGTGGTGACCGGCATCCTCCAGGCGCTGCCGTGGACCCTCGGTCTGGTGGGGATCGCCACGGTGCTGGCCTTCGTGATCGGGACGCTGGTGGGGATCCTGAGCGCCTGGAAGCGGGGGGGGAGGATGGACGCCTTCCTGCCGCCGCTGCTCTTCATCGTCTCCAGCTTCCCGATCTTCTTCGTCGGCCTCATCCTCATCCTGGTATTCGGGGTGATCCTCAACTGGCTGCCGATCGGGGGCAACTACAGCCTCGACGCCACGCCCTCGCTGTCGCTGCCCTTCATCGGCGATGTGATCACCCATGCCCTGCTGCCCGGCATTACCCTGGTGGTGGTCACGGCCGGCCTCTGGATCTTCTCGATGCGGAACAACATGATCACGACCCTGGCGGAGGACTACGTCAAGATGGGCCGGGCCAAGGGCCTCGCCCCCTGGCGGATCATGCTGGACTACGCGGCCCGGAATGCGATCCTCCCCAACCTGACCGGGTTCGCCATGCAGCTGGGATTCGTGCTGGGCGGCGCGATCCTGGTGGAGTACACGTTCTCGTACCCGGGGCTCGGGTATCTCTTCTACACGAGCACCACCCTCCACGATCTCCCGATGATGCAGGGCCTCTTCCTCTTCTACACCATGGCGGTGCTGGTCTGCGTGCTGTTCGCGGATCTGCTCACGGCGCTCCTGGATCCGCGGACTCGAGACGCATAGGGCTGCAAACCATGGCTATTCCAGCGATTGGCCCCAGCAGCGCCCTGAGCGAGACATCCCTCGGCGGCCCGAGCACCACGGCGCGGGCCCGCTTTGTGCGCACCCTGTTCGGCAACCGCAAGGCCACCGCCGGCCTGGCGATCCTGATCCTGATCAGCTTCGTCGCGGCCTTCCCCGGCCTGGTGACCCACGACGATCCGAATGCGGCCATCTACGGGATCGAGCTGGGACCGTCGGCACAGCATCTCCTGGGGACCACCCTGGTCGGCCAGGACGTCTTCTCCCAGCTGGTCTGGGGCACCCGCCTCACCCTGATCATCGTGGTGGTGGTGAGCGTGATCGCGACCTTCCTCTCGATGATCATCGGGGTCACCGCCGCCTACCTCGGAGGGGTCGCGGACCGCAGCCTCTCGCTGCTCACGGACATCTTCCTGATCATCCCGACGCTGCCGCTCCTGATCGTCCTCGCCTTCTACCTCCCGTCGGGGGCGAGCACCATGATCCTGGTGCTCTGCCTGACCAGCTGGGCGTTCCAGGCCAGGCAGCTGCGCTCTCAGGGGCTGTCCCTGCGCAGCCGCGACTTCCTGGCCTCGGCCAGGGTGCGCGGCGAGCGACCCATCTACATCATCCTGGTCGAGATCGTCCCCACCATGACCTCGCTGCTGGCCGCGTCCTTCCTCGGTGTGGCGGTCTATGTGGTCGGATTCGCCGCCGGCCTCCAGTTCCTCGGCCTGGGCAACAGCAGCGAGCTGACCTGGGGCACCCTCCTCTACCAGGCGCAGGCGAACGACGCGCTGGTGTCCGGCAACGTCTGGTGGGAGCTGGCGCCCGGGCTCGCGGTGGCCCTGCTGGGCGCCGGCTTCGCCCTCCTCAACTACGCCTTCGACGAGATCGGAAACCCGGCCCTGCGACCGGCCAGGAGGCGGCGTGACAGATCCGCTCCTTGATGTCAGGGACCTCACCGTCGACTACCAGGCTGAGCGCGGGGACGTGCGAGCGGTCGATCACGTCTCCCTGAGCGTGGCCCCGGGGGAGTTCGTCGGGGTGGTCGGCGAGTCCGGCTGCGGCAAGTCGACGATGCTCTTCGCGATCGCCCAGCTCCTCTCCGCACCCGCCGTCCTCGTCGAGGGCAGCGTGAGCTTCACCGGCAGGGACATGGTCCGGCTGACCGAGGTCGAGCTGCGCCACATGCGATGGCGTGACTACGCCGTGGTCATGCAGAGCGCGATGAACGCGCTCAACCCCATGAAGAGCGTGGCGGCCCAGTTCTCGGACGCCATCCGGGCTCACGCCAGGATGACGACCAGGGAGATCCGGGAGCGGTCGGCCGAGGTGCTCCGGCTGGTGGGCATCGATCCCGCCCACCTGGACAGCTACCCGCACCAGCTGAGCGGCGGCATGCGCCAGCGGGCCATGATCGCCATGGCGCTCCTCTTCACCCCCCAGCTGGTGCTGATGGACGAGCCGACATCGGCGCTGGACGTGGTGGCCCAGCGGGCCCTGATGCGGCAGATCAAGGAGCTTCAGGAGCAGCTCGGGTTCGCGGTGATCTTCGTCACCCACGACATGTCGGTGGTGAGCCACTACTCGGATCGGGTCATGGTCATGTACGCGGGGCAGACCGCCGAGGTGGGGGCCACCCGGCGGATGTTCGCCAAGCCCCTGCACCCGTACACGCGCGGTCTGATGGACGCCTTCCCCTCGATTCGCGGCGCCCGGCGGGCTCTGACCGGGATCCCCGGCAGCCCACCCGACCTCGCCCATCCGCCGTCCGGATGCCGGTTCATGCCGCGCTGTCCCGATGCGATGCCGGAGTGCGTCACCCGTTCGCCGGAGATGTACCAGGTGGATGGCGCCGAGGTCCGCTGCTTCCTCTACGAAGGCCCCGCCGAGGAGACCGCCTGAGCCATGGTCGAGAGCACGACGCCCACAGCCGCAGCCACCGACCCAGAGGCCGGCGAGCCCCTGCTTCGCACCGTCGCTCTGACGCGCCACTTCCGACTCGGGGGCTTCCGCTCGAAACGCTTGCTGCACGCCGTCGACGATCTCTCGATGACCATCGGCGAGCGGGAGATCGTCGCCGTCGTGGGCGAGAGCGGGAGTGGCAAGACCACCGTGGCACGGCTGCTCACCATGATCTACCCGCCCACCCGCGGAACCATCTTCTACCGCGGGCGCGCCGTCGACAAGCTGCGCTCCCGCAGGGACATCCTCTGGTATCGCGGCGAGGTGCCGCTGGTCTTTCAGGACCCCTACAGCGCCATGAATCCGGTGTTCCGCGTCTCCCACGGGGTGATGCGGAGCCTGAAGCTGCACCGCCCGGAGCTGGACCGCGCCGGGCGGCAGCGCGAGGCCGAGCGCGTCTTCGAGACGGTGGGGCTCAGCCCCGACATGCTCGCCAAGTTCCCCTACGAGATGAGCGGCGGTCAGCGGCAGCGGGTGGGCTTCGCCCAGGCGCTGGCCGTCCAACCCCGGCTGATCCTGGCTGACGAGCCGGTCTCCATGCTCGACGTCTCGATCCGGGCGGGGATCCTGAACATGATGGCGCGCCTGCGCGAGCAGGAGGGCGTCTCCATCCTCTACATCACCCACGACATCGCCAGCGCTCGCTACGTCGCCGACCGGATCATCGTCATGTACGGAGGCCATCAGGTGGAGGTGGGCGCGGCCGAGCGCGTCCTCGCCGCCCCCCGGCATCCGTACACGCAGCTCCTCCTCTCGGCGGTGCCGGACCCGCGTGAGGAGGCCACGGTCGTGACCGCGGACAGCGGCGAGCCGCCCCGGGTCATCAACCCGTCCGACGGCTGCCGCTTCGCCCCGAGATGCCCGCTCGCCGTCGCCACCTGCGCCAGCGTGACGCCGTCGCTCAGCCCGATGGGGCCGGGCCACGAGGCGGCCTGCCACGTCGCCGCCGAGGACGTCCAGAACCACCGTCCGGTGCAGCTCGCATTCTCATCTCCGCCGCCTCCCGGCGCGGCCCGGAGCACGACGCGCCCGAGCCCGGAGACCGCTGGACCGCCGGGGAGGGCACCCGTTGGCTGACACTCGCAACGGCGCGTCCGCAGTGAATGGGAGCTTTGAGAAACCCGCTCCAGCCAATGCTAGAATCCCGTGGAACGTGGAAAGCGCTCCGCAGTTGGTGCCCGTCCAGGCGCGTCGGACACTTGCCGCCGAGGTGACGTCCACGCTGCGCCAGGCCATCCAGAACGGCAGCATCTCGCCGGAGCACGAATTCCCCGCCGAGCCCGAGCTGGCCCGCCAGCTGGGAGTGAGCCGGGGCACGCTGCGCCAGGCGATCACGATCCTCGAGCATGAGGGCCTGCTCTCCCGCCGCCAGGGTCTGGGCACCTTCATCGTTCCCCACACCGCCCGTCTGCGCAATGTTCTCAACGCCAACTACGGGCTCACCGAGCTGATCACCAGCATCGGCGAGGTGCCGGGCACCAGCCACCTCTCGGTGTCCCAGGTGCCGGCCACGGAGCGCATCGCCGGCAAGCTGGGGATTGCGGTCGGCGAGCCGCTCGCGGTCATCGAGCGGGTGCGCACCGCCGACGGCGTCCCGGTCGCCTTCACCATCGACTACGTCCCCGCCTCCAGCCTGGCGGCTCGCGGGATGACCATCGAGAGGCTGGAGCCGATCTTCCGGGACCGCGGCTCGCTGTACTCGGTGCTGCGCGACCTCGGGACCGTGGTCGACGGCGGGCTGGCCGACCTTCGGGGCGTCACCGCCGACGCCAAGGTGGCGGCCGCGCTCCACATCAAGGTCGGCGAGCCGCTGCTCCTGCTCGGACAGATCGACTACAGCCCCGGCGGGACGGTCGCCCTCTACTCCGACGAGTACCTCCCCGCCCACCTCACCGTGCAGGTGTGGCGCAAGGGGCCGGGCTGAGCGGATCATGGCGATGACGGACGTGGGGGTGGGGCTGGTCGGCTCCGGGTTCGTGTCGGCGCTGCATGCCGAGGCGTTCCGGCGGGTTCCGGGAACCTCGCTGCTGGCGGTCGCCTCACCGACCGCCGGGCACGCCGAGAGCTTCGCCCGAGCCCACTCGATCCCACGCTGGTGCAGCGATTACCGAGCCCTGCTCGACGACGAGCGGATCGGCGTGATCTGCATCGGCGCCCCGAACCATCTCCACCGGGACGTGGTGGTCGACGCCGCCAGGGCCGGCAAGCATGTGATCTGCGAGAAGCCGCTGGCCAGAACCCTGGCCGAGGCCGACGAGATGACGGCGGCGTGCCGCGCGGCCGGGGTCCTGCTGCTCTATGCGGAGGAGCTCTGCTTCGCCCCCAAGTACGTGCGCGCCAAGCAGCTCGTCGACGCCGGCGCGCTGGGCCGGCTGTTCCACGTCGCCCACAGCGAGCAGCACGACGGCCCCCACTCGGAGTGGTTCTGGGACATCGAGCGCTCCGGCGGCGGTGTCTTGATGGACATGGGTTGCCACGCCGTCGAGCTCTGCAGGTGGATGTACGGCAAGCCGGCGGTCGTCTCGGTCACCGCCGAGCTCGGCACCTACCTGCACGCGGACCGGACCCTGGGAGACGATCACGCGGTCGGGATCCTGCGCTTCGAGGGCGGCCAGCTGGGCGTGATCGCGGTCAGCTGGGCCAAGCCCGGAGGATTCGACGACCACGCCGAGCTCATCGGCACGGGCGGGGTCAGCTATGTCGACCTGGTCCGCGGATCGGCGCTGCCCACCTTCAGCTCCACGGGCTACGCCTACGCCGCCGAGAAGGCTCCCAGTGACCGGGGATGGTCCTACCCGATGTTCGACGAGCTCGGGAACTACGGCTATGTCGCCGAGATGCAGCACTTCGTCGACTGCGTGCGGGGGCTCGCCGAGCCGCTGGAGACGGGCGAGGACGGGCGCGAGGTGCTGAGGATCCTCTGCGCCATGTACCGAGCCGCCGGGACCGGAGCGCCGGTGAGCCTCACCGGGGACGACCCGGGCGCGGACCAGGTGCCCATCCGTCCATGGCTGCGGGCCCGGGGGCCGGCGCCGAGCGTTCGCTGAGGCGGGCGGCCCGGCCGGCGGGGGGCGGCGAGCAGCCGTCCGCCTCGCTCAGACGGTGGTCACCAGCTCGGTGCGCAGCTCGTGAGCCCCGTCCTCCCGGGTGGCCTCGTAGTAGAGGCGGTATCCCCCGAAGGGAAGGGGGACCAGGCTGACATAGCGGAGTCCGCCCCGTCCGTGGGGCGAGGCGGCCACCGGGCCCTCCCCGGTCGCGGCGAGACCCACCGGTGACGTGCCGGTGGCCAGGCCGGTGCGCTCCTCGAAGTTCTCCGCGGCGCTGGCGCGGCCATCGTAGAGGGCCATCCAGGCTCCGCCCCGGCGCCACACCGCGCTCACCCGGGTGCCCCGCGCGTCCCACCCCCCGGCGCCGCGGGGCCGAAGGGCGACGCCGTCCCACCGCCACTCCAGGCCGTCCGGGCTCACCCCATGATTGGTCCACATCCGGTCGGTCGCGTCCGGGTCGTCGAGGGGGTGGATGCAGGCCCACATCTCCCATCCCCATCCCCGCCGGAGGATGACCGGGTCCTTGACCGCCGTCCGGTCGTCGCCCGGCAGCACCGGTCGCGGCTGGGCGGCGGGGAGCAACTCGAGGCCGGCCGCCTCCAGCAGCTCCACCCGCCAGTGCTTGGTGCCGGGGGTGGCGCAGCTCAGGTAGAGACGCCAGCGCCCGTCGGGGGTCCGCGCCAGGGCCGGACGCTCCAGCGATTCCGCCGCCACCAGGTCCTTGGAGATCGCCGCCACCGGCTCGAAGGCGACCTGGTCGAGGGAGCGAGCGACCACCACGTCGACGCCCCTCCCCTCTCCCTCCGGGCGCCGCACCCGGTAGGCCAGGTGCATGACGCCGTCGGCGAGGAGCGCGGCGGGGGCGCCCGCCCAGTTCCCCGGGCCGGGCCCCGGTGCCGGGACCACCACCTGGGAGGCGCCGTAGCGCGGGATCGGGAGCCGGGCCGCCGTGCCTTCCATCAGCCTGGCGCCGGCCCCCGGGGCCGGGTCTCCCCGGGGAGCACGGTGGCGACGAAGGAGGCCACCGCGTCATCCAGCCCGACGTCGTGACCGGCCGCCTCGGAGAGGTACCAGCGGTGGTCGAGCACCTGGTGAAAGAGCTCGGCCGGCTCGAGCCGGCCGCGCAGGCGGCGGGGCACCGACGCCACCGTCCGCTCGAAGACCTCGGTGAGCCAGCGGCGGGCGACCGCGGCCTCCGTGATGCCGGCGGAGCCCGAGCGATCCAGGTCAGCGCGGTAGCGGGCGAGGTCGTCAAGGAGCCGCCGGGCCTGGTTCTCCTGGACCGTGAGCCCGGTCAGCGCGCGCAGGGTCCGGACGTGATAGCCGGGATCCACCACCCGCGGATTGAGCCGCAGGCGGTAGCTCCCCTCCTCGGCCAGCACCTCGACCTCCTCGACGGCGAATCCAAGGGCGTTGAGCTGGCGGACCCGCTCCTCCACCCGGTAACGCTGGTCGGGCGCGAAGCTCACCTCCTCGGTGAGCTCCCCCCAGAGGCGGCGATAACGTCGCTCCATCTCCTCGGCGGTCGCCAGCGGGTCGAGGCCGTGGTCGACCCCCTCCGCGGAGAGGTCGAGCAGCTCGCCGGCCAGGTTCTCGCCGGCCACCATGAGGTCATGGGATCGCTGCCCATCGCTGAGCTGGGGGTGGAGCTCGCCGGTCTCCGTGTCGACGACGTAGGCGGCGAGATCTCCCGCATCCAGGCGGAAGAGGGTGTTGGAGAGCGAGCAGTCACCCCAGAAGAAGCCCACGACGTGCAGGCGCACCAGCAGGTTGACCAGGGCGTCCAGCAGCCGGTCTGCCGATCCCCCCAGCTCCGAGCCGGTCTGCAGCGCCCGGCGGTAGGGAAGCGAGAATTCGAGGTGCCGGGTGATCAGAACCGACTCCAGCTCGGAGCCGGCCCCGCGGGTGCCACCCGTCCCGCGCCGATGCCGACGGCCGGTGACGAGGGCGGCGACCTCCACGACCGGGATCAGCAGACGGTCGAGCTCGGCGAGCAGCCGGTACTCGCGCTCCGCCAGCCTGGTGGGGAGCTCCTTCAGCGCGTAGGTCGCCTCCCCGTAGCGGACGAACCGGACCACGTGACGGGATATTCCCCGGGGGACGTCGACCAGGCGCTCGTTCCGCCAGCTCGCGAGCGCGAGCTGCCACGGCAGGTCGAGGAAGTCGGGGTGACCGACCCGGCGGACCATCTGGAAGGTCGCGCCCCCACCGCTCGTCCTGCCCACGGCCTCGGCCTCCGGGTCGACGGCCCCCAACGAATGATGGCCCGGAACCCTCTTCGGGTCCCGGGCCATCGCGTCGAGGATGTCAGTGTCCCAGCGCCGCTGTGGCCTGTGATTGCATCGTGCCCTCGATCGAGGAGATGTTGGAGGCGCTGGTGTTGGCGACGAAGTTCTTCATGTCGCTCCAGAGGTCGTCCTCCCAGCTCCCCTGGAGGTCGTCGAGGCTGAAGACGAAGGCGGTGGCGTCGACCAGTGCCTTGGCGTCCGCCTCGGAGACGGGGTCGGGGTAGGAGCTCAGCGGCACCTGGTTGTTCGGCGACGCGAAACCGCCGGCATGAGCCCAGATCTCGGCACCCTCGGGACCCGCCAGGTACTTGATGAGGGCCTCGGCCTGGGGGGTCTCGTTGAGCAGCATGCCAACGTCACCCGAGCCCTGGACGGCACTGGCGTTGGCGCTGTCCGCCGCCGGCGCCGGGAAGGGGAAGAAGCCGTAGCAGCCGGCGGCCGTCGACGACGCGGTGCAACCGCTCGCCGTGGGGCTGGACACCGGGACGTAGGTGCTGGAGTTGGCGGTGATCTCGGAGACCACGAAGTCGGCCTCGATCACCATCGCCGCCTGCGGCGCCGTGCCGAGCTTGGGGAACACCTTGTCGACGCACTCGGGGTAGGTCTGGCTCAGCGCGCCCGAGGTGCCCCCGAGGAGGAAGGACGGCTGGCCCACGATCTGCGCCAGCGTGGTGAACGCGGTGGTCACGCTGGGGTCGGTCCACGGGATGTCGTGCGCCGCCAGCTTGTTGTAGTCACTGGCCCCGGCGGTCTTGAGGTAGACGTTCTGCCAGAGGTCGGCGATCGGCCAGCCCACGTCGGAGCAGAGCGAGAAAGGCGTGACGCCCGCGGCCTGGAGCGTGGTCGCGTCGGTCACCAGCTGCTCCCAGGTGGTGGGTGTCGAGGTGATCCCAGCGGCGGCGAACTCGGCGGGGTTGTACCAGATCGTGTTCTTGTTGGCTCCCTTGAACCACACCCCGTAGAGGGTCCCGTCGTGGCTGGCCAGCGTGTTCCAGGCACTGCTGTAGTTGTTCACCAGGTTGCCGAGGATGCTCGCCAGCGGCTTGATCTTGCCCTCACCCGCCAGCGTGTTCAGCTCACCGGGATCGGGTACCAGGGCGACGTCCGGGGGCGCCCCGCCGGCGATCGAGGCGTTGAGGGCGGTGTCCATCTCGCTGCCCTTGCCGGTGTAGTTGATGGTGATCCCGGTCTCGTTCTCGAAGGGGGTCATCGCGGCCAGGAAGTCGTCCTGTTCGGTGCTCGTCCACTCCGCCCACACGGTGACCGAGCCACCGATGTGCGCCGACGACGATGTCGAGGCCGAGGCGCTGCTCGGCGTCGAGGACGAGCCGCACGCGGCCACCCCGAGGGTCAGCAGAGCCGTCGCGGTGGCGAGGCGGCTCATCGGTCGCAGGTGTCTCATCAGCTGTCTCCTCATTCCGTGCTCGGCGCACGCGAGCCGCCCGCCCGGCGGGTCTGCACCTCTGGGCGCACCCTACCCTTCGCGCTGCGCTCCCACTATGAGCCGAATGGACAGAGAGTCCTGTCCCCCAACCGGGTGATGGGCGAAAGCGGTCTGTCGGGCTAGCATCTGCCGAACGTCGGCGCGCACGAAGCGACACCGGACCTCCCCGGTGGAAGGGAGTGCACGCCTCGAGGAGGTTGGTGAGGAGGGCGTGTGATCATGGCCGCGCTGCCACGTCGCCGCAGCCTCGGGCTGCGCCGTGCAGTGGCGACACCCGCCCCGGAGCTGGGCGGTGTCCCGCTCTCGGCCGGCGCGCTGGTGGAGACCGGCCGGCCCCCCGGCGGAGGCTGGCGGAGCCACCTCGGCTCCCTGCTGTTCCTCGCGCCGGCGGTGATCTGGCTTGCGGTCATCGTCGGCTACCCGCTGATCGGGACCATCCGCGACAGCTTCTACAACGGCAACTCCACCAGCTTCGTCGGGCTCGCCAACTACAAGACCGTCTTCTCCACCGCCGACATCCTGGTCACCTTCCGGAACAACGTCATCTGGGTGGTGGTGGCGCCCTTCCTGCTCACCTTCCTCGGGCTGGTGTTCGCGGTGATCACCGAGCGGATCCGCTGGGCGACCGCCTTCAAGACGGTGGTGTTCATGCCGATCGCCTTCAGCATGACCGCCTCGGGGCTGGTCTGGAACAGCATCATGAACATCGATCCCCACGTGGGAGTGCTGAATGCGACGCTCGAGACGGTGAGCGACTGGTTCAGCCCGCCCGGGCTCTACCCGGTCAACACCTCCGCCGGGCAGACCATCGCCAGCCTGGCCGCGTCGGGGCTGCGGCCCGGGCCCGGCGGCACCCTGGTGAGCAGCGCGTCGGTGTCCCCGGGGCAGAGCCTGCGGCTCGGGCTCATCGGCATCAGCCCGGCCACGCTGGAGCTGGTGGGAGCCAAGTCTGCGCAGACCGTGTCGCCGGTCTCCGGAGCCGTGAACGGGCTGGTGTGGCGGGCGTTCTCGCCGGCCCACCCCACCGTGCGCAACCAGGTGTTCCCGGGCGAGGACGGCATCGTGGGGATGCACCTGACCCTGCTGGGCAGTGATGGCAGCTCGGTGGCCACCACCACCACCGACGTCCACGGTGACTTCAGCTTCACCGGCGTGAGCTCGGGGAGCTACCACGTGCAGCTCGACTCCACCAACTTCTCGTCCGGCTTCACCGGCATCTACTGGCTGAGCGGCAACCAATCCATCACCCCCACCAGCGGCCTCAGCCAGACCGCCCAGGCCCTGCTCAGCATCCCCCTGGTGGACATGTCGATGATCATCGCCTACCTCTGGATCTGGGCCGGCTTCGCCATGGTCATCATCGGCGCCGGGCTGGCGGCGATCAACCGCGAGGTGCTGGAGGCGGCCCGCATCGACGGGGCCACCGAGTGGCAGACCTTCCGGCGGGTCACCATGCCGATGCTGGCGCCGGTGCTGGTGGTGGTCTTCGTGACCATGATCATCAACGTCCTCAAGATCTTCGACATCATCGTCAACATGGCCCCGTCGGTGTCCCAGTCCAACACGCTGGCAACCGAGCTCTACTACGTGGGCTTCTCATCACCGCCGGCCTACGGGCTGGCCAGCGCCCTCGCGGTTCTCCTCTTCATCCTGGTGGTGCCGGTCATCTTCATCAACCTCAGGAGGATCCGGTGATGAGCGCGGTCCAGGCCATCGCCAGCCCCGTCACCAGCAGCGGCCGGCGCCTCGCCATCAGGCTGCGACCCGGCCGGATGGTCCTCAACGTCGTGCTCGCCCTGATCGCGATCTTCTGGATGGTGCCCACCATCAGCCTGCTGGTGATCTCGCTCCGCCCCTCCAGCTCCTATGGCGTCTCCGGGTGGTGGACCGTCTTCACCGACCCGGCGCAGCTCACCCTGCAGAACTACAAGGCCCTCTTCTCGACCGGGTTCGCCACCGGGGGCATTCTGGACTCGGTGATCACGACCGCGCTGATCACGGTGCCGGCGACCCTGCTGGTGACGGCCATCTCCAGCCTCGCCGCCTACTCGCTGGTGTTCGGCCGGTGGCGAGGCCGGACCTTCGTCTTCCTGCTCATCGTCGGCCTGCTGGTGGTACCGGTCCAGGTGGCCCTGATCCCGGTGGCACAGCTCTACGACGCGTTCTTCAACCTCACCGGGCTCCACGTCTACGCCACCCTCCCCGGCGTGGTCATCTTCCACGTCGCCTTCGGGCTGCCCTTCGGCATCTTCCTGATGCGCAACTTCTACACCGGCATCCCCAAGGACCTGCTCGAGGCGGGCCGGATCGACGGCGCCGGCGAATGGACCCTCTTCCGGCGCGTGGTTCTCCCCCTCGGTCTGCCGGCGGCCGCGTCGCTCGCGATCTTCCAGTTCATCTGGGTGTGGAACGACCTCCTGGTCGGCCTGGTGTTCCTGGGCGGCAACGCCCACCACACCCTCACCATCTACCTCTTCAGCTTCACCAGGACCCTCTCCAACGACTACTGGGTGATCGCCACCGGAGGGATCATCTCGATCCTCGTGCCGCTGGCGATCTTCTTCGCCTTCCAGCGCTATTTCGTCCGCGGCGTGCTCGCCGGGGCGGTCAAGTGAGGCAACTCTCATGTCCCGTGTCGTCCTCAAGGACCTGACCAAGCGCTACGCCGGCGGCAACCTCGCGGTCGACCGGCTCAACCTGGAGGTGGGCGACGGCGAGTTCGTCTGCCTGGTCGGGCCGTCGGGCTGCGGCAAGACCACCGCGCTCCGGATGATCGCCGGCCTGGAGGACATCTCCAGCGGGCAGGTGCTGATCGGCGAGAAGGTGGTCAACCTGCTGCCCCCGCGCGACCGCGACATCGCCCTGGTCTTCCAGAGCTACGCGCTCTACCCGCACATGAGCGTGTACGACAACATGGCATTCGGCCTGCAGCTGCGCAAGACGCCCAAGCCGCAGATCGAGACCGCGGTGCGCCAGGCGGCTCGTATCCTCGACCTGGAGCGCTTCCTCGACCGCAAGCCCGGCCAGCTCTCCGGCGGCCAGCGCCAGCGCGTGGCCCTGGGGCGGGCCATCGTCCGCGAGCCCGCCGCCTTCCTGATGGACGAGCCCCTCTCCAACCTCGACGCCAAGCTGCGCGTGCAGACACGGGCGGAGATAGCCCGGCTGCACCAGCGGCTCAAGGCAACCATGATCTACGTGACCCACGACCAGGTCGAGGCGATGACCATGGCCGACCGCATCGCCGTGATCAGCGAGGGCGTGCTCCAGCAGGTGGGGACGCCGAAGGATCTGTACGAGAAGCCCGACAACCGGTTCGTTGCGGGCTTCATCGGCTCACCGTCGATGAACTTCGTGGAGCTCAAGGTGGAGGCGGACCGGGGCTCGCGGCTGGTCGGGGACGGCGCGCAGGTGGTCCTCGACGACGCTCAGAGGGCGCGGTTGCGCGACCTGGGGCTGACCACCGCCACGGTGGGCTTCCGGCCCGAGCACCTGCGCGTGGGGGAGTTGGAGGGTCCGGGCCTGCGTCTCGACGCCAAGATCGACGTGGTGGAGTTCCTGGGGAACGACGAGCTGATCCATGCCGTCTCCGAGGGGAAGGACGTGGTCGCCATCGTCGAGGCGGACGCCCGGCTCACGGTGGGGGACAGCGTGGTCCTCTCGGCGGACCCCCGCCACGTCTACCTCTTCAACCCCCAGACCGACCTCAGCCTGAGCGCGGGCTGAGCCCAGCGCCGCGGACCCCCTCCCGGTGCCGAGCCCGCCGTCCCACGGCCGCGAAACTCGCGGTTCGCCCGCCGGACGGGTCAGGCATGATGGTGGGGCGGCACGGTGGCTGGGGTGAGGTGATGGAGCCGTACCTGGAGATCTGGAGGCGTTCCGGGCGGGAGATCGCCCCGCTGGGGGATCAGGCGGTCACCATCGGGCGCGGCCAGCAGACGGCGGTGCGGCTGGCCGACGACGCCGAGGTCTCGAGGCTCCACGCCGTCATCGAGAGGGTGGCCTCGGGGTGGAGCGTGCGCGACCTGGGCAGCCGCAACGGGACGCACGTGAACGCCGAGCGCATCCTCGGGGAGCGGGTGCTCCGGCCCGACGACGAGATCCAGGTGGGCGGGGTGCGGATCTTCTTCCGTGCTGAGGACGTCGCCGGGAGCATGACGGTCACCAGGGCCCTGAGCCGGGCCCCGGAGCTCACCCGGCGCGAGCAGGCGGTGCTCGAGGCGCTCTGCCGGCCCGTCGCCTTCGGGGACATGTTCACCGAGCCCGCCTCGGTGCGCCAGATGGCCGTCGCCCTCCGGGTCACCGAGACCGCCGTCAAATACCACCTGGGCAACCTCTACGTGAAGTTCGGCATCGCCGACGAGGGGGACCGCCGGCGGGTGCGGCTCGCCAACGAGGCGATCCGGCGGGGAGCGGTCGCCCTCTCCGCCATGATCTCCGGCGACCACGCGCCGGCCGGCGCTGCCGAGGCGGCGCACGAGGGGGACACGGGGCGCGCCGGGGGCGCCGGCGGCGCGCACTGACCGCGAGCCGGGTCAGCGCAGGCGGGGGCCCGCCGTCCGTCCGGCCGCCGGCGTAGCGCGCAGCGCGGTCGCCCGGGTCCTCGGGGGCGCCGCCCGGTGCCCGGTGCCGGGAGTCCGCGACGCCGCGCGCAGAGCGGCGATGAGCTCTGAGGCGGAGGCGGGCCGGCGGCCGGGGTCGACCGAGAGCCCTGCCCGGAAGACGGCCTCGAGGGCGGTGGCGACCTCGGGCTCGAGCCGCCCCCACTCCGGCGCCTCCGCCAGCCGGGGCGGACGGCCGCTGAGCAGGGCGACGGTGGTGGCGGCGAGGCTGAAGACGTCCGAGGCGGGGCTCGGCGGTGCCCCGGCCAGCATCTCGGGGGCCATGAACCCGGGGCTGCCCACCACCTGGCGGGTCCCGGGGGTGTCGCCGGCTCCCGGGGCGTGCTCGTGACGCCGCGAGATCCCGAAGTCGACGAGGATCGCGCGGCCCTCCGACCCCGCGGTGAGGATCACGTTGGCGGGCTTGACGTCGCCGTGGACGGTCGCCGGGGTCTGGCCGTGAAGATGGTCGAGGACCTCGGCGACCTGACCCATCCAGGCCAGCACCGCCTCCAGGGGGAGCCCCGGATTCCCCTGCTCCAGGAGCAGCCGGTCCAGGGGAGTCCCGTCGATCCAGTCCATGACCAGGTAGTAGCGGTCGCCGACGATGAAGTCCTCGCGGACCACGCTGGCGTGAGGGTCGGGGGTCATCCGCAGCAGCACGCTCGCCTCGTTGAGGACGTCGCGACGGCGGGAGAGGTCATGGGGATCGATGCGCCTCACCTTGATGGCCACCTGCCGGGCGTGCAGATGGTCGAGGGCGCGCAGCACCTGCCCCTCCCCCCCGCTGCCGATCACCTCCAGGATCTCGTAGCGGCCCCTCAGCCGCCGGCCCCGGCGCAGGCGGGCGCCCGCCACCGGGACGGCGTCCCGGGCCACGGTCGGGGCGGTCCCACCCGGCCCGGACGGCGGCGAGGCGACCGCGGGTCCGCCGGTGCGCCCGCCCGGCTCACGGCGATGCGCGGACCCGAGGGTGCGCACCCCGGCGCCGGCCAGCCGCAACCGCCCGGCGAGGCCGCCGGCGTCCAGGGCCCGGCGCCGATCGCCGAGTGCCAGCAGGAGCACCAGCCCCGCCGCGAGCGCCAGCGAGGGGGCCAGCCACGCCGGCCCGGGCAGGCCGATCCCCGGGGCCGCCACCGCCCCCGCCGGCTCGGTGACCACGATCCCCATCACCCAGCCCGGGAGGGCGACGCCGTCGTACCCGGCCACGGTGTCGACCCCGCCGGCGGCGTAGCTCGTGACCCCGGAACGGCCGGAGAGGGCGGCGGTCACCGCCGGGGAGACCAGCCGCGTGCGCAGCGCGCCGTCACCGATCATGGACGCGGCGGTGAGACCGGCGTGCTGCGTGGTCTTCATCGCCGAGCTGTAGAGGAGGAGGTCACCCGGGAGCACCACCTCCAGCCGCTCTCCCGCAGTCGCGGGGGGGTCGACCGAGCTCAGCAGGTTGGCGACCTGGCTCGCCTGCAGGGCGCCGACCAGGGCGCCGTCGAAGGTGCCGGTGGTCGCCAGCCGGGCGACGAACCACTGCAGCGAGCCGCCGGCCCCCGTGATCGGGCTGATCAGCGGCGTTGCGCCCAGGCCGGCGAGCCAGGGCGCCCCGGCGAGATCCACACCGCCGCCCCCACCGGCGGCGATCACCCGACCGGAGAGATTGGTCAGCTCGAGCACGCTGAAATCCCCGGTGGGGGTGAGCAGCGTCTGAAAGGTGTCGGCGAGCTGGGGCGGGCTCTCCGCGGAGGCGAAGACGATCGCCGCCGCGTACTCGTCCATCTCCTGGTCGACCTGTCCGATCCAGGCGGAGAGCCGGCTGGTCGCGGCCACCGCCACCCCCTGGGCGGCCGCCTCGGTCGCGCTGGTGGCCGTGGCCCCGGTGGCGACGGCGCGCGCCATCCCGAAGACGCCCGCGGTCACCAGCGCCAGCGCCAGCAGGCCGAGCAACCACCGCGAAACGGCCGGCGCACGCAGCCGGCTCGGCCGACGCTCTGCCACACCCCCGGTGGTGGCGATGCGGGTCACCACCTATTGATTGTAGGCGCAGGAGCCGCCACCGGTCCGATCCCCTGATGCGCAAAGGTCCTGATGCACCAAAGGTTTCTCGGGGGCGGAGGGAGGGCTCGGAGGGATCGCGCGGCGACCGTGGCATCGCGCAGATCATGCAACCGCTCTCACGATCGCTGTCCGCGTCTGCCTCCACGGGGGCGAGGTGCTGGCTCAGAGTTCGAGCCCAGACGCACCACAAGGGGCGGACGCACTGGGCGCCCTGCAGCAGCGCGAGCGCCCCGGGTTCCACCGGCTCCCGTCCCCGCGCCTCGTTCGCCCGGCAGGCCATCCGCGTCCAGAGGAGCGGGAGCCGGGGACGCCAGTCGCAGGATGTCGAGCGGGCGACCGTCAACCGGCCCACCGGGTCGACGAGCCAGCGGGACCCGCCGCGCCCACCGGACCGTCCGGCCGCCCCTTGATGACGGTTCCCGAAAGCCGCATCCTGGCCGGCATAGATGCGGGAGACGCCGAGAAGCAGGCCATCATCAGCCGATGCCGGCCCAGGCGGCGCTGAGTTCGGGGATCCGTGCCCGGCCGGCGTACAGTGAGGCGATGCTCCGAGTGATGAGCCTCGGGTCGCTCCTGCTCTGTCGGGAGCGCCTCAGCGCCGCGAGGCGCCGATCCACCGAGCGGACATGACCCGTGACCAGGCGTCGGCGCAGGCCCGGGCCCTCTTCCTCGACGACCGGCATCCGTACGGCTGCGCCGAAACCGTGCTGCTCGTGCTGAAGGAGGCGTTCGGTCTTCCGGATCCTGAAGATCCATCACCGGCGCTGGCGCTCAACGGTGGCGTCGCCTACAGCGGCGGGACCTGCGGGGCCATCAGCGGAGCCGCGATCGCCGTCGGCCTGCTGGCCGGCCGCCGGGTCGGCGACCACGCCATCGCCAAGGGGCGGCGCGCGAGATCGTGGCCGCGCTGATCGATGAGTTCACCGGGCGGTTCGGGGCGGTGGACTGCCGCGCTCTGCTCGGTCATGAGATCCGGTCCGCCGAGCAGCATCGGGCCTTTGTCGAGAGCGGCGCATGGCGCCGGGCCTGCATGGACCAGGTGGTGTTCGCGGTGGAGCGACTGGCCGATCTGGATGCGGCGCCGATATGGGACCCGGAACCGGCTTCTCCGCCGACCACTCCGGCCTGAGACCGCGGCGTTCGCGATCGGGTCGACGACCAGCCTTGCAGACCGGGCGAATGGCCTCGATCAGCCGGAGCGAGGCAAACCCGGCTGCGCCGGGGCGGTGAGCCGAAGCGTCTCGGCCCGCAACCTTTGCGCTGCTGGCGGCCGCGACGGGGCACCACCTCCGACCCGGGGCCCTGAACACCCGCGGAGACGTGGAGCCGCTCTCGGGGTACCCGTCCCGCCCTCACGGACGGGCGTGGCCACCCGTTCAGGAGGAAGTGACCGCCGCTTCCGACGATACCGTGCAGATCCGGTGGCGCCGAGGTCCCTGCCGCCGGAAGAGTCGCGGCATTCCCTAGCGGCTGATCGATGCTCGGGCTGGCCATGGCGCGTCGGCGACCTCAGATCGACGCGGGGGGTCGGCGCCGCGCCGGCTGCACGTGGCGCTGGCCACCCGGCAGGCGACGTCCAGGGCGCGTCGGAGCTCCGCCGGGCGAAGCGCGGCCGGCCCACCGGGGTGGAGCGCCCCCGCCTCCGCCAGCCAGGCCAGCAGCCCAGCGGAGAACGCATCCCCGGCCCCCACGGTGTCGACAACCGGGCCCACCGGGGTCGGGCCGACGACTGACGACCCGTCCGGCCGCAGGGCCACGGGTGGCTGGGAACCCCGGGTGAGCACCACCAGGTCAGGTCCGATCCCGGCCCAGTGCGTCGCCACCGAGAGCGCGTCGCCATCAGGATGCAGGGACGCGAGATCCTCCTCGCTCACCTTGACCAGGTGGGAACGTGCCACCCACGAGCGAACTCCGCCAGCGAAGGCGGGGATGTCGCCTATGCAGGATAGTCGGACATTGGGATCGTATGAGATCAGCACCCGGTGCGTGGCATGTACGTCGTCCACCCACGCCGCCAGGGTGTCGGCGCCCGGACGGAGGGCGGTCGTCAGAGACCCGGTGTGAATCGCCGCGACCCGCAGGTTTGCCGGAGCCGGTAGCTCATCCCGGCGCCATTGCCAGTCGGCGGTGTGCGGCCCGTAGAACGCGTAGGTGGCGGAACCGGTGGCGTCAAGAGCGACCATGGCCAGGGTCGGCGGCTGGGCAGCCTGGGTCGAGAGACTGAGGTCGACGCCGTTGGCCGACAGACAGGAGGTGAGCCACGGCCCGAGGCCGACCCTTGACAGGCGGCCGGCCAAGCCGACCGGGATGCCAAGCCGGGCCAATGCCACTGCCACGTTGGTTGGACTGCCACCTGCCCAGGCCACCAGTCGAAGCAGTGTGCTCTGGTCCGATGCGGTGGTTGCCGAAGGCGGGCTCGCGCCCACCGCGCCGAGAGTTGCGAGGGCATCGTCCGGCCCCGGAGGGAGGGAGCCCTGATCATCGGCTTGCACCATGATGTCGGCGATCAGCTCCCCAACCGCCAGGACCGAGAGCTGCCTGCTCATCTGCCGAGACTCCCCAACGACCTGCCCAGGTTGATAAGTGAGGTGGGTTGAGCACCGCGTCCATCTGAACCGCCCCGGGTTGCATGGAGGCTTCGGTTGTTGGGAAGCGTCCGGCGGGTCCGGCTCCCGGTGAGCGTACTCGGCTTCGAACTCGGCCGGCGGCCGCGTTACCGAGCTGGGCGGTCGAGCCAGGCCAGAAGCGCGGGCCGGGGGCGCGTCCTGGCTATCCTGGCAAGCCGCTTCCGGAATCCCAACCTCAGGGTGGGTTGACGACAAGTCCTCGGTGCGGTGAAGCTACGCAGCATGGGGACCGAAACTCAGCGAGCATCGGACGGGCCGGCCGAGGACGCCCCCCGCAAACACAGAGGTTAGCTGATGCCGGTGCTGGCGGCACAGGAGCGACTGCTGGGTATGGTCAGTCCCGGAGCCACCTTGGAGGAGGTGGTGCCCATTGACCGGGCGCGAGAGCGGGTGTTATCACGACCGGTGATCGCGAGGTGGACGCTCCCCGTCCGGGACGAGGTGCCCGTCGCGACCCTGAGCGGCGGCCAACGGTCATCGATGCTGCGATCCCTGGCCGACACCGACGCTCTACTAATGGTGCCGGTCGGCATGGCGCGGGCTCCCGTGAGGACCGTGCTCACCGGTCTGGACTCGACTGATCCCATGAGCAGGAGCCGGTCGGATGCGGTGCACGTTCTCTGCTTTGGTGCGCTGCGAGAGCGCCTCGGGGCGGAGATCTTGGTCCGAGAGAAGGTGACGACGGTTTTTGACCTCTGGTCGATGATCGCTCGTGACCAGCCTGACCTTCAGGACCCACGCGCACGGGTCAGGGCGGCCCGGAACCCGGGGTGCTGCGACGGGGAGACGCCGGTCGAGCCCGGAGACGAGGTCGCCTTCATGCCGCCTGTGACCGGCGGCTCCACGAGTGAGGATGCGGGGCCGCGACTGTGCGCGGCGCTGGTCACGGACCCCATCGACCTCCCTCGGCTGGTGGCCGAGGTTCGAGGCGACGGCGACGGCGCCATCGCGCTCTTCCTCGGCGCGGTGCGTGAAACGAGCCAGGGCGGCCCTGTGTACAGGCTCGACTACGAGACATACCCACCGCTGGCGGACCGAGAGTTGCGCCGTATCGGCACCGAGGTGACAGAGCGTCATGGCCTCAGTGGCATGGCCCTCGTCCACCGGACCGGTTCGCTGCTCGTCGGCGAAGTGAGCGTGGCCGTGGCCGCCGCGGCGCCGCATCGGCGAGCGGCCCTACTGGCCTGCGAGGAGGCCGTGGAATCCCTCAAGCGCGACCTGCCGGTCTGGAAGCGGGAGCATCACCCGAATGGCGCACGCGGGGTGGGCGTCGGCGGCGCCTCCAATCCGGAGGCTGCCGATTCCCTTGTCGCACCTGGGAATCCAGGCGCAGAAGCGGACGCGGATTCCCTCGGCCATGAGCCGATGACCGCACCTTATCCCCACCTGATCTCCCACCTGGGCCCATCCGCCTCCTTCCAGATGGTGGACGTCACCGACCGGCCGTCGACGCTCCGTGCCGCCAGGGCTGAGGTGGTGGTGCATTTCAGCGACCCTGCCACGCTGGCGATCGTGCGCCACGGCACACCGAAGGGCGACGTGCTCGCCGCGGCCCGCCTCGCCCGGATCATGACTGCCAAGCGGACCCCTGAGCTGATCCCGCTCTGCCATCCGCTTCCGCTCACCCACCTGGACGTGCAGGTGATGGTCGAGGAGCTCCCTCCTGGGGTCCGCATCGTGAGCTCCGCTCGCTGTGCTGCGTCGACCGGCGTCGAGATGGAGGCCCTGACCGCCGCCACGGTCGCCGGTCTCACCGTCCTGGGCATGCTGAAATCCGCGGATCCGTGGATGACCATCGAACTCGGTCCGACTCCTCAGCAAGAGCGGCGGCCGCAGCGGCGATGTCCAACGCCCGCTATGAGATGGCAGGCCTCAGTTATCACGGTCAGCGATAGCCGGGCGCGCGGAGAGACGCAGGGTGACCCGAGCGGTGACCTGATCGTCCTCCGCCTTGCGGAGCTGCCTGCCGACATCGCCGACCGTCGTTTGGTGCCGGACGATATCGAGGCCATCCGCGAGGCCCTGCGGGCTGTCGTGGCCCGGGCGGATCTGGTCGTGCTCACCGGCGGCACCGGGCTCGGCCCCCGCGACGTAACGCCGCAGGCGATCTCACCCCTGCTCGAATACGAGATTCCGGGCATGACCGAGGCCATGCGCCGGGACGGGCTTCGCAGCACCCCCCACGCCATGCTCTCGCGACAGTTAGCCGGGGTCATGCAGGGCCGGCTAGTGATCGCGCTTCCGGGTAGCCCAGGGGCCGTCGACCAAGGGCTGAAGTCAGCCTGGAGGGTGCTGCCCCATGCTCTGCAACTCCTCGCTGGCGATACTGCTCACGGGAAGCGTCACCCGCCGACGTAGGACATCTCGATCCGCCGCAACGAGGAGGTGAGGGACGCTCTCACCTCGGAGTAGTGATCGGCGCGGCGTTGCCAGAGTGTGCTCACCAGTTGTCGCAGCTCATCGTCGCGGGCGCCGGCGCGGAGCGGCGCGCGGAGATCCAGCCCGGAGACCGCGAAGAGGCAGGTGTACAGATGCCCGTCCGAGCCAAGCCGAGCCCTGGTGCAGTCGCCACAGAAGGGGCGGCTCACCGAGGCGATGACACCCACCTCTCCGTGCCCGTCAGCGAATCGGTAACGCTGGGCGACGGCGCTCGGCTCGCGAGCCTCCTCGACCAGTGGGTGCTCCCGGCTGACCACGTCCAGAATCTCCTGCGCGGTAACCACGTCTTCGCGTCGCCAGCCGTTGGACGACCCCACATCCATGTATTCGATGAAACGGAGGACCAGCCCGCCGGAGCGAGCGAAATCAACCAGTCGGAGGACGCTGCTCTCATTCACCCCTCGCCGGATCATGCAGTTGAGCTTGATGGGATGAAGGCCCACCGCCTGAGCCGCGGCGATACCCTCAAGCACCTCCGCGAGATCGACCCGCGAATCACTCATCGCAGCGAAGACCGCGGGGTCGAGCGAGTCGAGGCTGACGGTGAGTCGGCCGAGCCCGGCGCGTGCCAGAGGGCCCGCCAAGCTGTGGAGCAGGGCGCCGTTGGTGGTCAGGGCGAGGTCGGGGACGTCGAGATCGTGCAAGCGGCGCACGATCTCGACGAGGTCGGGACGGAGCAGCGGCTCTCCCCCGGTGAGGCGGATCTTGGTCGCACCCAGGGAGACGAAGACACTGGCGAGTCGAACGATCTCGTCGGCGCTCAGTTGCTCACTGACGGCGAGGAATCGGTGGCCCGGACCGTAGTGGCTCCGGGGCATGCAGTAGGGACAGCGAAAGTTGCAGCGATCGGTGACCGATATGCGCAGGTCGCGGAGCGGGCGATCCAGGGAATCGTGGACAGGCGCAGGACGGCTCCCATCGTCGAAAGGGAACGCGCCCTCCCCCTCTGCTGAGGCACGACGATCCACGGAAGCAGTGCTCATCGTTGGCTCACCCGGTGGCTGCATGGCCGAGGGAGAGGATCATAGCCGAGCCGCGGGCCGGCGCCGCCAGCCGGATCCAACGCGGGCTCCCGCCCACCGACGCTCGGGAGAGACCTGCGAGGTGCTCCGGACCCGGGCGACGGAGAGGGGATCCGGAAGGGTGGAGAGCGCTTGACCAGCCACCCGGCACCGGTAGCCGGGGGCTTGTGCTATCACTGTGGAGATGGCCAAGGAGAAGGATCTCACGCTGGGCGAGGCGGCGCGTGCGATCGGGGTCAGTGTGGACACTCTTCGCCGCTGGGATCGCGCCGGGAAACTGCGCACCCACCGCGACCTGGACAATCGGCGCCTGGTGCCGGCCGGGGAGGTGCGGCGGCTCAGAGCCATTCCAGAGCGCCACCGGACCGGCGCCCGCATGTCGGCTCGCAACCGCATGCCGGGTCGGGTGCTGTCGATCGAGGCTGACGGGGTCATGGCACTGGTCGAGATCCAGGCCGGTCCGTACTTGCTCACTGCGGCGGTGACCCGAGAACTCCGTCGAGGAGCTCGACCTTCGCGAGGGAGACGAAGTGGTGGCCTTTGTGAAAGCGACGTCGATGATGATCGAGAAGGCCTGATTGTTCGACCCGCGAAACTGATAGCGGGCGCTGCCGCGCACCGTCGTCCTGGCATGCGGTGCGGCTGCCGGGATCGGTTCCTACGGTGCCCGGGTCGGGAGAACGAAACGGCCGCGGAGCGAATCGCTCGGTCAATGGAAGGGTCAAACACCCTGACCCCGGGAGCGCCCATTGCCCGAGCGTCCGCAATATGGACAGCAACTGTTGTTGGAACAGCCACTGTCCGAAGTGTGGACACCTAGGCAGCTTTGTACCCATCACTCGGGCGATCTCCAGCGACGCCTATGCTAGACTTATGCACCGTCAGGTGATGGCTATCGCCGATGGCCACGATGGAGGTGAGGCTCGTGCATGTATATCGGTCGAGGTGCGCGGTCGTTGTCACCGCCTTGGTGGCGTCGATCGCGGTGGGCTGCGGGGAAAGCAGCACCACCGTCTCATCCAGTCCGACCGTGTCACCAAGCGCAACGACCCCCAGCCTGGCGAATGTGGCGAGCGCCGGGTCGCTCCAGCTGCTGATGGACAAGTACATGGGTCCGCCGTTCATCGCTCAGACCGGCGACGAGTACCAGAATCAGTCGGCGGGTAGCCTGGGCCTGGCCCAAGAGGTCAAGGCCGGCGAGATCACCCCCAACGTGTTCATCCCCATCGGCTCCGCCGCCATGGCCGTCGTGGAGCCGACCTTCACCACCTGGGCGGTGCAGTTCGCCTCCAGCCCGCTGGTGGTCGCCTATTACCCCCAGGGCCCCAACGCCCCCGAGCTGAAGAAGATCTCAGAGGGCAAGCTGCCGATCACCGACCTCTTCACCCTGATGGCAACCCCCGGCTTCAAACTTGGGCGCACCGATCCGGCGACGGATCCCCAGGGTCAGGGCTTCGTGGAGATGGTCGGCTTAGCGCAGCAGTACCTCGGGATCAGCGCGACCACAGCCAGCGCCGTCCTCGGCGGGACCGACGACAGCTCCCAGATCTTCTCGGAGACCGCGCTCGAGCCCACCCTGCAGGCGGGCGAGTTGGATGCCGCCAGCGCCTACCTCCCCCAGGCGGTGCAGCTTGGCCTTCCCTATGTCACGCTTCCGAACGACATCAACTTCGGTGACCCGAGCGACGCCTCGATCTATGAGGGGGCAGCGATGACCCTCTCGACCGGCACCGTGGTGCACGGTTCTCTGCTTGATCTCGAAGCCTCGGTGTTGAGCACCACCGCCAACCCCGCCACTCCGGCGGCGACCGCGTTCGTGGAATTCCTACTCAGCCCCGCCGCCCGCAGCATCCTCAAGAAAGAGGGCTACACCCTGGTGCCGCCCACCCTGCTGGGCACGGCGTCGGCCGCTCCTCAGAGCATACGGGACCTCACCTCAACCAGTTGACCAATACGCCTGCCTCCATCAAGTTGGGCGGCACCGGCGTGCGAGCCAGCACCGGTGCCGCCCTGGTCGGAGCGCTGATTGTCTGGGTTGCCCTGCTGGGCCCGCTCGTCACCCTACTGGCTCATGTCACCCCGGCTTCGGTGTGGAAGGCCCTCGGCCAGCCGGGCGCCCTGCAACCCCTGGTGACGTCAGTGACGGCGTCGCTCGTGGCCCTGGCAGTCATCCTGCTGCTGGGCACCCCGCTCGCCTACCTGATGGCCCGTGGCAGGCTCCCCCTCCCCAGGGTCTGGGAGGCCGGGGTGATCCTGCCGCTGCTCACCCCGCCGCTGGTCATCGGCCTGCTGCTCATCTTCATGGTCGGACCGGCCACGCCGATCGGGAACGCCCTCAGCCACCTCAACTTGACCGCCTCCGACACCTTCTTCGCCCTGGTCGTGGCCGAGATCTACGAGGCCGTACCCTTCTACGTGCTGGGCGCCATGGCCGCCTTCGCCGCGGTCGATCCGGCGCTGGAGCAGGCCGGGGCGCTGCTCGGGGACAGCCCCTGGAGGACCTGGCGCCGGGTGACCATACCGTTGGCCGCCCCGGGACTGGCCAACGCGCTGGCGGTGACCTGGGCCCGAGCAATGGGCGCCTTCGGCGCGGTCCTCATCATCGCCTACCACCCGTTCGGCCTCCCCATGCAGATCTGGGTCACGCTGCAGGAGTCGGGGCTCGCGTCCGCCCTCCCCTTCGCCCTGGTGCTGCTCGTGGTGGCCCTCCCGGTGCCGATCGCCGCCTACATCTGGAGTGCCCGTGCTCGCCGCCGCATTTGAGGTTGCCCGTCGAGAGTTCGCGGTCCGGGTCGCCCTGCGCGTGCCACCGGGCGGACGCCTGGCGCTGCTGGGCCCGTCCGGGGCGGGCAAGACCACGACCGTCGAGGCGATCGCGGGGCTTGTGCGCCTCAGCCGGGGGGAGATCCGGCTCGGGGAGCGGCAGCTGAGCTCGGCCAGGTCGCCGGCCTCCGATCTCCCCGCCGGACGGCGCGGGGTGGGGCTGCTCCGCCAGAACCCGGGGCTCTTCCCCCACCTGACGGTGGCCCAGAACATCGGCTACGCCCGGGGCTCTGACGCGGCGAGGGTACGGGGCGTGGCGGAGCGGCTGGGATTGGGGGCCCTCCTGGAGGCCAGGCCCCGCGGGCTCTCCGGCGGCGAGGGCCAGCGTGTCTCGCTGGCGCGTGCGCTCCAGGTCAAGGTCGACGTCCTCTGCCTGGACGAGCCCTTCAACTCCCTGGATGCTCCGCTCGGCCGCGAGCTTCTGGACCTGGTCCGCCGCGAGCTGGAGGACACCGGGACCACCGCGATCCTGGTCACCCACCAACTCGAGGAAGCTCAGGCCTTTGCCCAGCGGCTCGCCGTCCTCCACCGCGGGGAGATCCTGCAGCTGGGCGATCCCCGCGACGTGGTGCTCCGGCCAGCCAGCCGGAGGGTGGCCGAGCTGGTCGGGTATCGAGGCTGGCTCAGCTCGGGCCCCTTGACCCTCGCCCTGCACCCCGATCGGGTGCACCCGGTCGGTGCCGGTGAGCGTGGAGAGATCTCGGCGCGGGTGGTCCGCGTACTCCCCCAGGGATCCCGGATGGAATGGGAGCTCGAGGCGGAGGGGCGCTGGCGCGGGCGTTTCTTCTGCACCTCGGACCAATCGGCGACGATCGGCGAGCTGATGTGGTTCGCTGCCCCCGCAGCCCCTCTATTCCGAACCGCCGACGAGCCGAGTGGTGCCCCTCCATGACCTCTGAAGGTCAGGGGACCGACGCCACCCGGCTGACCTCGAGCCGCTGGCCGGCGTGGACGACGGGAACGGTATGGCTGCTATCGACGCGACAGCACACGTCCAGATCCTCCTCGGCATCGATCTCCCGCAGCAGCTGTCCGGTGGAGGACGCTCGGAAAGCCGCGACCAGATCGGGGTACGTCCACCGCAAACGAATGGCCACCTCTGCCAAGTCGCTGAGCCGGCAGGGCACCCCCGAGGCCGCGGCGAGCTCGAGCAGCCGACCGAGGATGACCCCCGCGGTCAGCGCATCCTCCAAGCCGAACCGGCCATGGTCCCCGGCGCACACGATCCCCACGTCACTGCCGAGCGAGACGGCTTCCCGCAGCGCCTGCTCGGCGCAGGCGCGAGCGTTGAGGAGGCAACCCACATAGAGCGGCGCCATCCGCCGCAGCCGGCCGATCACAACGGTGCCATTGGTCGTGCAGAGCACCACGCTCCGTCCCCGGATGGCCATCCGGGCCAGCGCAGCCGGCGAGTTGTTCGCGTCGAAGCCGCGCGGCGTCCAACCATCACGCTCGCCGGCCAGAAGGCTCCCCCGCTCCATCCCCAAGCGGCGCGCCTCTCGGAGGCCTGCGGTCAGGGAGATGTCGGTGCAGCCCAAGTCAAGGAGCGTCGTGATCGTGGAGCTGGCCCGCAGCTCGTCGATCACCACGCACACGATCGAGGGCCAGCCGCGCGCCTCGGCCGGCACCAACGCGACATCGATGCTCAGGGTGCGCATGGCGCACCGCCGGTTGCGGTGGATCGAGAGAGCACCGCCCGTCCCTCAGGTGAATCGTCTTCTGCAGGAATCGGAAAATCGAGGCCTGGCCGGGCGCCGGCGAACCCGACGCCCGGCCGACCTCTGCCAAGCAGCTTCTGCTGCCGACCGTGTCTGCTACTTGCCCGGGGCCACCCTGAGCCGCTTGAATTCCTCGACCTGACTCCTGATCGCACGCTCCGTGGGGAGTCGTTCGATGCTGGACGCCCCGAAGAAGCCGGCGATACCCGGCATCCTGGCCAGGGCCGCACCAACGTTCTCGGGTTCATCGAAGGGCCCACCGTGGCAGATCACCAGAATATCCGATCGCACGCTCCGACCTGCCTCGGCAATCGTCAGGACCCGCTCGATGGCCTGGTCAAGCGTCAGTGAGACTCCGGCTCCGATCGTCCCGGCCGTGGTCAGGCCCACATGCGCAACCAGGATGTCAGCGCCGGCCTTGGTCATCGCCTTGGCCTGGTCTGCGTCGAAGACGTAGGGTGACGTGAACAGGTCGATCTCATGGGCCACGTGGATGGCCTCGACCTCCTTGTCATAGCCCATCCCGGTGGCTTCGATGTTGGCGCGGAACCCCCCGTCGATCAAGCCCACGGTGGGGAAGTTCTGCACCCCCGAGAAACCCATCTCCTTCAACTGGCGCAGGAAGACGGGCATGAGGCGGAACGGATCGGTGCCGTTGATGCCCGCGAGCACGGGCGTCTTGGTCGCGACCGGCAGGACCTCAGCCCCCATCTCCATGACGATCGCGTTGGCGTCGCCGTACGCGAGCAATCCCGCCAGCGAACCGCGGCCCGCCATCCGGTAGCGCCCGGAGTTGTAGATGATGATCAGGTCGGCGCCACCCGCTTCGGCCATCTTGGCAGAGATCCCGGTGCCCGCGCCGCAGCCCACGACGGGTTTGCCCGCCGCACCCTGCGCCACCAGCCGGCGCAGGATCTCTTCTCGTGTAAATGCCATGGTCCTCTTACCTCCTTGTTGCCGCGAGCTCGCTCGCGGCCGGCTACATCGGGGTCTAGCCCACCATCCCGAGCAGTGTCTCGACGGCGCGCTCGGAGAACGCCGGGTCGTTGATGTTCTCGGTCATCTTGATGACCGGGATGCCAGGCCGCAGGTTGGCCTCGATGGTGTCGAAGCAGGCATGGTCGGCTTCGGGATCCCAGAACTCGTGGCCCTCGGAGTCGAGCATGGAGACACCGCCCAGCGGGAACAGGAACTTGACGGGCCCGGTAGCCGCGTTCGCCGCTGCGGCCAGCAGCTCGCCCATGCGCCGGTTCTCCTCGACATTGGTGCGCAGGAGCGTGGTATCTGGGTTCCACTTATAGAGAAGGCGACTGCCGTACTTCTCGGGGAGGGTGGCGATGCGCCCGAAGTTGGCCATGTCCACGCAGCCCGGGACCAGGACGACCGGAATCCCCGCCTTCGATGCGGCCAGGCACCGTTCGGGGCCGGCGCTGAGAATGCCACCGCACACCTCGTCAGCCAGTTCGGTGGTGGTCATGTCGAGCAGCGCCGTGATGTACCCGTCGGTGATCAGTGCTTCCATGGTCCGGCCCCCGGAGCCGGTCGCGTGGAAGACCAAGACCTCATAGCCCTTGGCCTCGAGGATCTCCCGAGCGTGATCGACTGCCGCCGTGGTATTGCCGAACATGGACGCCGCGATGAGGGGCTTCTCCTCCGTCGCCGCTGGCAGCTCGGCCTCGACCATGCCAGCGATCGCGCCCGCTGCGTTGGTGTAGATCCGCCGGCTGATGCGGTTGAAACCGGCCACATCAACGACCGACGGCATGAAGGTGATGTCCTTCGATCCTGCGAACGGACTGACGTCGCCTCCGCCCACCGTCGAAACCATGACCTTGGGCACCCCGACGGGGAGAGTGCGCATCGCGGTGGTGGCGATCGACGTGCCGCCGGTTCCGCCCATACCGATGATCCCGTCGAGTTTGCCGTCCTCGTGCAGTCCCCGTACGATGACAGCCAGCCCCTTCGCCATGGCCTGCATCGCCTCGTCCTTGTGCTCGCCAGTGCTGAAGCGGGCGAGGTCGCCGCCTCCGGCAGCGGCGACCTGGTCGCGCGCCACTTCGGGCGTGAAGACGGGTGCGCCCATCACCCCGAAGTCGACCACCAGGGTCTTCAGCCCACGCTTCTCAATTAGCCCCTTAACGTATTCAAAGTCTTTGCCCTTGGTGTCGAGTGCACCAACGAGCACAACGGTCTTCGGCATCGCCACTTCCTCCATCCTTGGTGACCAGGACTAATCTGTAATGCGCCAACCGGCTTCGATTGGGGTGTACTCAGCGCTGCGTCCCGTTGATTTGTCCGAGGGCGTCAGGATGATCTTCCGAATTCACCGCGGAGTAGCCGCCAACCGACTGTCTGGGCATGGAATTTGCAGGGTCAACCCTCTGTCCAGAGATGGAATACCACTAGCCTCGTCCGTCCGCCAGGGAGTTCGGTCGCCGGCTGGAGGGGGACCGGTGCCCCTTGTTCTGACCGCCTGCACGAGGTACAATCCACAGGGTTGATACGCTGTCGCAACCGGCACGGGCGACGTGTTCGCAGTGAGCCACGCTGGTAGCGTCGCAGCGTTTTCCGGACCCGATCAGCAGGACCCTGAGTCGTCAGGGTGTCCGGTGTCGAGTGGCGACATCAGAGTTCCGGGGAACCCGACGGCGTCACTCAGGGACGAGTAACGCCGCACGGAGGGCCAGCTGAATCTCTGCATCGACGCCCAAGCCGAGGGCGAAGTAGCCCTGGATGGTCCCGAAGGAGCTGAACACCTCCTCGCGGGCGGCCTCGAGGTAGCCGGGCACCACCCCCAGGAACGGGCGCAGGAGGTCGGGGTCACCACCCCGGGCCCTGAAGGCGTCCATCATGGGTTCAACCAGCGGACGCAGGTAGGTCGCACTGAGGAGAAAATCCTCCATGACCTGCTCGTGGGGGACCCCTAGGAGCAGGAGCAATGCGGCTGTCGCCCAGCCGGTGCGGTCCTTGCCCGTCGAACAGTGGAAGAGGGCGGGCCGGTTAACGTCGCCGGCGATACCCGTGAAGAGCCGTCCGAAGGCGGCACGGGCGCTGTCGAGACGCACGAAGTCACGGTATTGGTCGGTCCACATGGCGACGCCCCGGCCATCTCCGAAGAGCTCCCGGGCCAGTTCAGGATTCGACACCGTCTCCATGAGCTGAGGGATCCTGCCGCGCATGCCGTCGCCGAGCACGTCGGCGACGACGTAGCGCACCCCGCTGGGCAGCTGCTCCGGTTGCGCTTGCCGCTCGGGATCGCTGCGCAGGTCATACACGGTCCGGATGCCAAGCTTGGCAAACGTCCCGGTATCCTCATCGGCCAGATGGTGCAGAGCGCTCGACCGATAGAGCAGGCCGAGCCGCACCCGCTGGCCATCGCCGGTGAGGTGGCCGCCGACGTCGCGAAGGTTGGGGACGGACGGGATCCGCTGGCCCTCACCGGTTGCTGTATACGTGGCCTCCCCTCCTCGGCGTGATCAATCGGTTCGCGGACTCCACCGGCGGGAGCGACGCCATCAGGCTGGACGGTATCCCATGGCCTCGGAGATCCGGCGCGCACCGCCGGACACCAGCTCGACCACCTGGTCGCGGCGTGGGTCCTCCAGGATCAGCGTGGTCAGACCGCCCACCGAGAGCGCGGCTGCCACCTGTCCAGTGCCGTCGAAGATCGGGGCCCCGACCGAGCCCATGCCGACCGTCACATCGCCGTCGCTGATCGCGTAGCCGGTGCGCAGGGTATCCTCGAGAAGGGCCACGACCTCACCCGTGGTGGTGGGAGACTGAGGAGTGAGACGAGTGAGCTCCACGGTCGCGAAGTACTCGTCCCAGTAGGCGCGCGAGAGGAACGCGAGCATGGCGCGGGGGCCCGCCCCGAGGTGCAGGGGAAGCGAACCCCCGAGCTGGAGGAACATGGCCCGGATGTGCAGGCCCTCGATGCGGTCGATGCACACCGCCTCGTACTGGCGGCGGATGACCAGGTAGACGGTCTCCTCGAGGGTCTGGTGGATCTCCTCCATCACCGTCTTCGCGGCCTCGCGCACGTCGATGCGCAGGGCGGCCAGGGACCCGAGCCGGAACAGTTCGAGGCCGAGGCGGTAGGTGCCCCGGCGCGGGCCCCGCTCGACGAAGCCGAGCCCAGCCAGCTCCTGGAGGAGGCGGTGCACGGTGGGGCGGGGCTCGCCGAGCCGGATCGAGAGCTCGCGGGCCGTCAGGTCGGAGCTCTCGCCGAGCTGGCTCAGCACGCGTCCCGCCTTGCTGAGGACGTTCATCGCCCGATCCCCTCAAGCCCCGGGGCGGCCGGGGCGGGACCGCGACGCGGACCGCTCCACGACGCTGGCACAGCCCGGCCTCAATTGGGATCGGGGAGCATCACATCGCGGACCAGGGCGTCGAGGGTGCCCACCGCCGCGATAAACTGGCGCAGGGTCCGTACCGTCGACCCGAAGCCGTCGAACTCCTCGGGGGCCATCCCGTTCTCGGCGTAGGCGCGCCGGAAGTCGACGAAGTGGTCGAGCAGCTGGTCCATAAGGCGCGGGTCGACGGGATCGCCGATCCGGGCGTGAACCTCGACGTCGCTGGCGTTGAACCGCCTCTGCCACGCCCAGGGCGGCGAGATGATGGCGTCGGCGCCAATCAGCTCGCTCCAGTGCATATGGTTGCGAAAGGCCGCGCAGAGGAGCCGGAGCCGGTACCCTCGCTCGCGGTATATGGCGTAGGTCTTCTTGAAGACAGCCACCCCGGCCCACTCCAGGCACCCGGGGTCAACCGAGATCGCCTGCTTCTCCATGACCACCTTGAGCCAGTCGTCGAGGCGCCCCGCCATGATCGTGCAGAGCGGACCCATGGAGGCTATCTCCTTGCCCTCGGCCTCGCGGCGGCGAAGCCCCCGCTCCACGCTCTCCGCGACAGCGATGCACTGGGGCACCGTGAAGCAGACAGTGGCGTTGGTGGTCACCCCGAGGTAGACCGCTTCCTCGATCGCCAGGATCCCCGCCTCAGTAGCGGGGATCTTGACGATCATGTTGGGCGCCAGCCGGCTGAACGCAACCGCGTTCTCGACCATCGCCCTGCTGTCCCGGTAGGTGCGAGGGTCCACCTGGATGGAGAGCCGTCCTTGCCGCCCGTGGTGGGCGGCAAAGGCCGGCTCCAGAAGCTTGGCGGCCCGCACCGACATCTCCTCGACCAGCTTCCAGCCGATCTGGTCCTCGGTCGCCCCGGGGAGCTCCCGCATCAGCTCCTGGATGCGGGGACGCCACTCCCCCATGTGCTTCTTGAGGATGTCGATGACGATGACGGGGTTGCAGGTGGCCCCGACCGCGCCGTTGTCGATGGCGTAGCTGAGCTCGTCCAAGTCGGCGGAGTCATTCCACAGCGAGGTCGGCGTGGTCTGGGTCATCCGGTGCAAGGGGCTCTTGTACGCCCCCGCCGTGGTGGGGTTCAGCTCGACAACCATCGCGGTGTCCTCCAGCCGTCAGCTGTTGCCCGGAAAGACCAGGCTGAGCTTCTCGCGCCGACCCGGCTCGGGCCAGCGCAGGGTGACCATCTTCTCCTGGGTGAAGAAGCGGATGCCGTCCTCACCGCGCATCTTGAGGTCGCCGAAAGCGGAACCGCGCGTGCCTCCGAAGCTAAGGTACCCGGCGGGCACGGGGATCGGGATGTTGATGCCGATCATGGGCACGTCGACCTCGAGCTCGAAGCGGCGCCCGGCACCCCCATCGGTGGTGAAGATCGCGGTCCCGTTGCCGTACTGATGCCCGTTGATGAGCGCCAGGGCCTCGTCGTAGGTGGCCACCCGGACGATGCCGAGGACCGGTCCGAAGATCTCCTCCTGGTAGATCTCCATCTCGGGGGTGACGTGGTCGAAGAGGGTGGCGCCGAGGAAGAAACCGTCGGGGTGGTCCGGTCGGGAGAAACACCGGCCGTCGGCGACCAGCTCGGCGCCCTCGGCCACACCCTTGTCGATCCACTCCACAATGGAGGCGCGGTGCTCTGCGGAGTAGATGGGGCCCATGTCCATGCCGGGATCGAGACCTGGACCGATCTTGAGGCGCTGGATTCGCTCCTCGATGAGCGGGCGGAGTCGGTCGGCGGTGTCGCCGACCCCGATCAGCAGGGTCTGGGCCATGCAGCGCTCCCCCGCCGAGCCGTAGCCGGCCGCCACCGCGGCGTCAGCGGTGAACTCCATGTCCGCGTCAGGCAGGACCAGCATCGCGTTCTTGGCCGCGGTGTAGGCGCCGACCCGCTTGCCGTGGGCAGTGCCGGTCTCGAAGACGGTCCGGCCGACCGGGGTGGAGCCGACGAACTGGATGGCGTTGACCTCCGGGTGGACCAGCAGTGCGGAGACCGCCTCGCGGCCCCCGTAGACGACGTTGAAGACGCCGTCGGGAAGGCCGGCCTCCTTCCACAGCTCGGCCTGAAGCTGGGTTGCGCTCGGGGTGTGGCTGGAGGGCTTCCAGACGAAGGTGTTGCCGCAGGCGAGCGCGATCGGGTAGATCCACATCGGCACCATCGCCGGGAAGTTGAAGGGGGTGATGCCGACCGCCACCCCGAGGGGCTGGCGGAGGGTGTGGCTGTCGACATTGGTCGACACCCCCGGGGTGTTGATCCCGGCCAGGTGGACGGGCAGCCCGCAGGCGAACTCGATCGTCTCGAGGCCGCGCAGGACCTCTCCGAGGGCGTCGGGGAAGGTCTTGCCATGGTCCTGGGTGATCAGCCGGGCGAGCTCCTCGCGGTGGCGATAGATCAGCTCCCGATAGGCGAAGAAGATCTGGCTCCGAGCGATCAGGGGCATGCTGCGCCAGGCCGGGAACGCGCGCCGGGCCGCCATCACGGCGGCATCGACCTCGGCCGCGCCGCCGCGCGGCACGCGGCCGATCACGGCTCCGGTCGCCGGGTCATAGACCGGGGCGGTCTTATCGGCCGGTACCTCGACGGAGCGTCCGTCGATCCAGTGACTGAGGATGGGGAGAGTGCCTTCGGCGACTGCCACGGGCGCGTGAACCATGGTCGGAACCTCCGCTATGCGGCGCCGGACGGCCCAGCCGCCGGGCATCGAAACTGGACGATGGTCTGCAGGGTCGTGGTCATCTCAGGACGTCGCGGGCCGCCTCATAGCGGTCGCACCAAGCCTTCACGGTGCAGCCTCCTGACCAGCATGGTACGTCGATGTCGACACTTTGTCCAGATGATAGACGTCACGTCCATTATATGGACTTAGAGATCCAGCGCTCGATGCGGAGCACCGACCCTCCCCGCAGCACGGGGACCGTGGTGCTGCTGTCGGTTCGCGCGCAGAGCTCGATGTCGGCGCCGGCACCAAGGCTCTGCACGATCCGGCCGCTCGCGGACTCGCGGAGAACGGCGATCGCGTCCGGATTCGCGGAGCAAAGCTGCAGCGCGGCGCGGGCCGCGTCGGTCAGCCGGCAGGCTCGGCCCTGGGCCTCGGCCACCTCGACCACCCGGCTCGCGATCAGGCCAGCCGCCACCCCGTCGTCCAGGGCGAACCGCCCCCGTCTCCCGGCGCAGACGATGCCGATCGGGAGGCCCCGCGCCGAGGCCTCGTCGACCGCGACTTGGGCGCACGCGCTGGTGTTGATGAAGCATCCGAGCAGCACCACCGGCATCGATCTCACCCGGCTCAGGACCTTGGTGCCATTGCTGGTGGAGAGAACCAGTCCGCGGCCGCGGATCCCGATGTCTCGGAGCTGGCTCGGCGAGTTGTTGGCGTCGAAACCGGGGATGTCCCGGCCGCCCCGCTCGCCGGCGAGCAGGCTGCCGCGCTGCCGCGCCAGCCGCCGCGCCTCGGCCAGGCTGCCGGTGACGACGACCTCGGGGCAGCCGAGGTCGAGCGCGGTGGTGAGCGTGGAACTCGCCCGCAGCTGGTCCACGACCACGCAGACGGTGGGCGACCACCCCGCCGTCTGGCCGGGGACCAGCGCCACGTCCAGGTCGATGGGGACGGGCGTCATACTGCCTTCGCAGCCGTGTCCGGACGGGCCGACGGCCTCACCGTGCAACTAACCCGCGACGGACGTCCAGATCCCGGTATGCCCCGCTTCTCCAGGTCCCGTCCAGCATCTCGCCGATCATCCGGTTGATCAGGTCGGCCAGCCCGGGATCGAGGATATGCTGGTCGACCGCGACCAGATCGAGGTTCGGGTTGCCGGGGTCCAGCTGCTCGCCAAGGATCTGGAGCATCAGGGTGGAGCGACGTGACCACTCGGGCCGCTCAGGGTCCGGCTCCCAGGTCGGCCCGTCGCCGTTCCCCTCCGCCCAGCCCCGCTCGCGCGTCGCCAGCTCCGCGCTCTGGTCGTAGGCGGACCAGCCCCGCATCGGCAGCACCACGGCGGTGGGACCCTGGGCCGGGTTGAGCCGATCGGCCATGTAGTGAGCCACCCGGGCGACCTCCTCGAGGGACGGGCAGAGGATGGTGACCCCGTCGTTGTGCAGGTACGGCAGGGCGGAGCCGCGGTGCGAGGACCGCCGTCCCGCCTTGAGATCGTCGAGAAACCTGGCCGGGACGGTGTTGAGCGGCCCGAAGGCGATCTGATCGACTCCACCGGGCAGCACGACCTGAGGTATCCCCATGGCCCCGGCCGCGGAGAGCCGCTCGCCCTCCCAGGCGACGGGGAACCGGAAGGGGCTTTCGCACATGTCGTTGATGAGCTCCGCCAGGGTGATGTCGAGCACCGCGGTGATCAGCCCGGAGCGGATCAGGTCCTCCATCGTCGCGCCCACTCCGACGGCGTGGAACACCGCCGTGTCGTAGCCGCGCGCCTCCATGAAGGCCCGACAGCGCTGCACTGTCGGGGTCGTCGTCCCATACGAGGTGACGGCGCAGAGGGGCTTGACGCCGGCGGTGATCGCTCCCACCCGGGCCATGGCCACAATCCCGGCGGCGGCGTTGGCGACGGCCTTGCGGGTGACCAGGTTGACGCCCTGCTCGAGGGTGGGATTGACGATGTAGATGTCCTTGTTGCCGATCCAGGCTCCGAGGTCGCCCGAGGTCATGTCGGTGAGCATGATCTTGGGCACTCCGAAGGGCAGGCCGCGCATCACGCGCATCGCCGTCGAGGTTCCCACCGACCCCGCCCACGAGAGCACCCCGTCGCACTCACCTCGGGAGCGGAGCTCGAGGATCTTCACGGCGCCGGCCCGGCCGACCAGGTCGATGGCCTCGGCACGGGTGGCGGCGAGCACGTCCTCGACCCTCACCCCGGTGCAGGCCAGGACCTCCTGCAGGGAGACGTCCGCCCAGTCGACGGCTCCACCCAGGCTCAGATCCATGATCACCGGCCTGCCGCCATATGCCGTCACCATCTCGGCGAGGAACCTGACCTCGGCCCCCTTGGTGTTGCACATCCCGGTGCAGACGATGGCCGGCGCGCTCACACCCCCCGTGCCGGCCGGGCGCGGCAAGCCGAGCTCAGACACCGAGGCGCGCCCGCCGGAGCAGCTCACCGCGGGTGCGATTGCCCTGGGGGCGGTATCCGGGGAGCGGGAGGAGTTGCTCGTGGACCGCGTCGACCAGCCAGGATGGCTGGGGGAAGAAGACGGTCTCCAGCTCCGGCGCCGGGGTGATCCAGTTGCGCGATCCGACCACGGCGGGGGGTGCGTCCAGGTCGTCGAAGCAGATCTGGGTGAGCGTGGACGCCACCGTCTGCATCACCCCGCCCCGCTCCACCGCCTCGGAGACGAGCAGCACCCTGCCCGTCTTGCGCACCGACTCCGCAAGCGGCCCGTAGTCGATGGGGTTGGCCGATCGCAGGTCGATGATCTCGGTCGCGAGGTCGAAGCGCTCGGCGAGCTGGTCGGCGGCGGCGACGGCGGTGTACAGGGCCGGCCCGAGGGTGACCATGGTCAGGTCGGCGCCGCTCCGCTTCACCGAGGGCAGGCCGAGCTCGATCTCGTAGTAGCCCTCGGGCACGCCCGCGGTCTGGAACATCTCGCCGATGTCGTAGAGCCGCTGGCTCTCGAAGAAGATCACCGGATCGGTCCCCGCCAGCGCGGTGTTCATCATCCCCTTGGCGTCATAGGGGGTCACCGGGAAGACCACCTTGAGACCGGGGATGTGGGCGGTCAGCGCGGCAAAGTCCTGGGAGTGCTGGGCGCCGTACTTGGAGCCCACGGAGACCCGCACCACCACCGGCATCGTCAGCAGCCCGGCCGACATCGCCTGCCACTTCGACAGCTGGTTGAACAGCTCGTCGCCGGCGCGGCCCAGGAAGTCGGCGTACATCAGCTCGGCCACCGCCCGGCCACCCTCCATGCCATAGCCGACCGCCGCTCCCACGATGGCCGCCTCGGAGATCGGCGCATTGAACAGCCGGTGGTAGGGCAGGGCCTCGGTGAGGCCGCGGTAGACGGCGAAGGCGCCGCCCCAATCCCGGTTCTCCTCGCCGAAGGCGACCATGGTCGGATCGATCGCGAAGCGGTGAAGCAGCGCCTCGAAGATGGCGTCGCGGATGTTGAACGCCTTCATCTTGGGGACCGGCTTGCCGTCCTGGACACCGGAGCGGATCTTGGCGCGGATCTGGATCACGCGAGGGTTGTCGTCCAGGTCCTGAAGCAGCTCCGGGGCGCGCTCATCGAAGCGCTCGACATGGCGGTTGGAGAACATGACCTCCCCGACCAGCTCGGAGTCGAGGCTGAATCGCGGCGACGCCTCCAGATCGGCGGCGAGCTGGAACATGCCGAACACCCGCTCCCGAGCCTCGTGCTCGGCCTCGTCGAGGGCTGCGCCGCTGAGCAGCACCGGCGGCCACCAGTCCTCTCCCGGTAGGCGCGGATCGAGTCCGCGGCCAGCCACTGCTCCACCTCCTCCTTGGAGCGGTAGCTCGACGCGTCCGACGGCGAGTGCCCGCTGATAGCGATACGTGATCGTGTCCAGCAGCACCGGGCCGCCACCCTGGAGCAGGATCTCCTTCTTGCGGCGGAAGGCGTCGATCACCGCCAGGGGGTCGTAGCCATTGACCCGCTCGGCGTGCATCTGCTCGGGATTCACCCCCGCCCCGATCCGGGCGATGAACTCACAGCCCATGGTCTCGCCCTGGGGCTGGCCCCCCATCCCGTAGAAGTTGTCCATGCAGTTGAAGATGATCGGCAGGCCACCGCCCAGGGTCGGGTCCCAGAGCTTGCGGTACTGGTCCATGCTGGCGAAGGTGATCCCCTCCCAGACCGGACCGCAGCCGAACGAGGCGTCCCCGATGTTGGCGACCACGATGCCTGGCCTGCGGTTGACCCGCTTGAAGAGGGCGGCGCCGGGCGCGATCGACCCCGACCCGCCCACGATGGCGTTGTTGGGGTAGATCCCGAACGGCGTGAAGAAGGCGTGCATCGAGCCGCCCAGGCCCCGGTTGAAGCCGGTCTCGCGGGCGAAGATCTCGCCGTAGGCGCCGTAGATGAAGAATCGCAGCGCCAGCTCGCGCACGGAGCCGTCGAAACCTCGCTCCACCGGACCGAGCACAGCCCCGTCGCGATAGGTCCGCATGATCGCCAGGAGCTGCTCGTCGTCGAGCTGGCGGATGGCCGAGAAACCCTTGGCGAGGATCTCACCGTGGCTCCGATGGGACCCGAAGATGTGGTCGGCCGGGGTCAGCGCGAAGGCCATCCCCACCGCCGCCGCCTCCTGGCCGAGCGAGAGATGGGCCGGCCCGGCGTGGTTGTAGGCGACGCCGCGATAGGCGCCCTTGAGCTTGATCTCGTTGAGGATCGTCTCGAACTCCCGGATCGCGCACATCTGGCGCCAGATCTCCAGGAGATCGTCGGCCGAGTGCTGTGACCGCAGCTCGTCGAGGGTCGCCCGGTAGGCGTTGACCGGGATGTCATCGAAGTGAATGACGTCGGGGGAGAGCTCCTGCTCCGGCTTGATCTCCAACAGCTTGGTCACGACCGCGTTCTCCTAACCGACCTTGAGGATGGCTTCCCGGAGCGCCTCGGACACCGTCGGATGCGGGAAGACAACCTCGGCGGCTTGGCGGGCGGTGAGCGCGGTCTCGATGAGGGCGGAGGCAGCGACGATGAACTCACTCGACGAGTTCCCGACCGCGTGGACGCCGAGGATCTCGCCGCCCCTGCTCCCGACCAGCACCTTGACGAATCCGCTGCCCTTCTCGTTTTCGATGAGGAAGCGACCGGCCACGCCCATGGGAACGGTGGCCTTCCGAAATGGGATGCCCGCGTGGGTCAGCTCCGCCTCGGTGCGACCGGCCATGGCCACCTCGGGATGGGTGTAGATGACCGCCGGGATGGCCTCATAGCGGATTCGGTCGGGAATGCCGAACATCGAGTTGACGGCCACGATGCCCTCGCGGGTGGCGGCGTGGGCGAGCATGTGTTGACCGGTCACGTCGCCGCAGGCCCACAGCCCGGGGACGCTGGTCTCGCCGCGGTCGCCGATCCGGATGCCCGCGGCGCTGAAGTCGATGCCGACCTCCTCCAGGCCCAGCCCGGCGACCACCGGAGCCCGGCCGGTGGCATTGAGGATGCGCGCGGCGGTGTGGGTCCTCTCGGTGCCCGAGCCGTCGTCGTAGCGGAGCACGCCCTCCTCGACCTTGAGCACCCGGCAGGTGAGGTGGAACTCGATCCCACTGCGCTCGAGCGCATGGAGGAGCCTCGCGGAGACGTCCCCGTCGGCGGTGGCGGCGATCTGCGGAAGCATCTCGAAGACCGCCACCTCGGCGCCGACCTCGCGGAAGTAGGTGGCCAGCTCGAGGCCGATGTAGCCGCCGCCGATGATGGCGATGCTGGACGGCACCTCGGCGAGGTCGAAGACCCGGTCCGAGTCGAGGACGTGCTCAGCGCCGATCCCAGGGATGGGTGGGACCGCGGGCCGCGAACCGGTGGCGATCAGGATGTTCTCCGCCTCCAGTCGCTCGCCGTCGATCTGGGCCAGGTGGCGGCCGGCCAGGCGGGCCCGCCCGGTGACGACCTCGACCCCGGCCGCCTTGAGCTTGGCACCCACCCCGCGGCGGAGCGCAGCCACGATGCGGTCCTTGCGCTCCACCACGACCGGGGCGTCGAAGGTGACCCCCGCGGCGTGCACCCCGAACGGGCCCGCCTCGGAGCATTCGCGGTAGAGGCGGGAGGAGCGCAGGAAGACCTTGGCGGGGATGCAGCCGACGTTGAGGCACGCTCCACCGAGGCTGCCCGCCTCGACGAGCAGCACGCTCTTGCCCAGCTCGCCCGCGTGGGCTGCGGCCTCATAGCCGCCTGGCCCGGCGCCGATGACGATCAGATCGTGCACAGCGCCTCCACCCCTTCGATCTTCTCCCGCAGGGTGGCGAGGAACCGGGCCCCCGGGACGCCGTCCACCCACTGGTGGTCCACGGTCAGGGAGAGGCCGATGGCGTCGATGAACTCGATGTTGCCGTCCGGCTTTCGGCGCGGCTTGACCACGATGGCATCGACGCCCAGGATCGCGACCTGAGGCGGGTTGAGCACCGGGGTGAAGGCCTCGATCCCGAAGCTCCCGAGGTTGGTGACGGTGAAGGTCCCGCCCTCCTGGTCGTCGGGGGCGATCACCGCTGCCACAGCCTGAGCGGCGAGCTCCTTGGTGCGCCGCGACAGCTCCGCCAGGGAGAGCGTCTGGCTGTCCCGGATCACTGGGACCACCAGCCCACGCGGCGTGTCGCAGGCGAAGGCCATATGGACGGCCGCGTGCCGGTGCAGCGTGTCGTCGATGAGCTCGACGTTGAGCTCGGGAACCTCGAGCAGGGCCTGGATGGTGCAGAAGACCACCAGGTCGCCGATGCTGATCCCGGCGGTGTCCGGGGCCGACTTGAGGCGCTGGCGCAGGGCCAGCAGTGGGCCGGCGTTGGCCGAGCCGTGCAGCGTGTACTGGGCGGTCGAGCCGAGGGATTGGCGCAGCCGACGGGCAATGGTCCGGCGCACCAGCGAGAGGCCCTCCCCCGAGGCGGCGGCCCCCGCCGAGACGGGGGCGGCTCCGACCCCGGTGGCCGCCGCGCGCCGCGAGGCCTGCAGAAGGGCGCGGAGGTCAGCCTCCACAACCCTCCCCCCGGGACCGCTGCCCGCTACCACGTCCGGCTGGAAGCCGTGCTCGCGGCCGAACCGCCGGGCTCGTGGGCTGAGCGGTCCGGACGGGGCCGCGGTGCTCACGGTGGGCGAGGCTGGCGTGTGGCCCGGAGCCGCCGCGCCGAACCGCGGCTCAGCGGCTCCCACCCCCTGGGCCGGTGGGGAGGCACCTGGGGGGAGCGGCCCGGCACCGCCTGGCCGCGACCCGCCAGCTGCGGGCCGAAACTCCTCGACGCTCTCCCCGGCCGCCCCGATCACGCACACCGTGGTGAACACCGGGATGAGGGCGCCTGCCTCGAAGAAGGTCTCGAGGAGTGTCCCCGCTGCCGGCGAGGTCAGCTCGAAGCTGGTCTTGTCGGTCTCGATATCGGCCAGCACCTCGCCCTCCTGGACGGGTTCGCCCCTCCGTTTCCGCCATCCGGCGAGCAGGCACTCCTCGACCGTGTTGCCCAGCTTCGGCAGGTCAACGGGCGTGGGCACTCAGCTCACCCCAAGCCCCGGCAGCGGGACGGGGAAGATGTCGTGCCAAACGGTCACATCGGAGCATCCTCGCCCGCATGGTACGCCGCGACCATCGGTTTGTCCAGATGATAGACGGTGTGTCCATTATATGGACTCTGTCGTGCCCAAGCCCGGAGATCCGACCCGCCCCGCAAGAAGGGACGCCACCGCCCTGGGCCGGTCTCCTAGGGCTCGATGATGATCTTGATCGCCCCGCTCGCCGGGTCGTTCAGGGTCGCCAGCGCCTGCGCGTAATCGGTGAGGGGAAAGTGGTGGGTGGTGACTTCCCGCACCCGCATCCGGCCCTGCTCGACGAGCGGCATCACGTGACGCATCTCGCCAGAGGTGGCGCGGCAGCCGACCAGCTCCAGCTCGTCCAGGACCACGCGCTGCATGGCGATCTCGACGCCCTTGGTCGGGATGCCGACGGCGGCGCAGCGACCTCCCTTGCGGAGGATGCCCAGCGCCAGCTGGATCGTGGCGGGGACACCAGCGCACTCCAGCACCTCATCAACACCCTTGCCGTCGGTGGCGGCCCTGACCTCGGCTACCGGATCGGGACCACCGCTGTCCACGGTTTCGAAGCCGAGCGCAGCGGCCTTGGCGAGCCGGACCCGGTTGTTCTCGAGGACGATGACCCGGCCGGCGCCCCGAATCCGCGCCGCGTCCCCGGCCAGCAGCCCGATGGCGCCCGCCCCGGTGATCGCCACCTGGTCGCCCGGACGCACTCCGGCCCGGTTGGCGACGTGCAGGGCGATCGAGGCAGGGTCAATCACCGCCCCCTCGGCGTAGGAGAGGCTGTCGGGCAGATGGAAGACGGCCTTGACCCCGTGCACCACGTAGGTAGCGTCGGCTCCCTGAACGTTGTGCCCATACTGCTTGTGGAGGCTGAGGTTGCCGTAGTTCTCGCAGAGGTTGTAACGGCCTTCCACGCACTTCTGGCAGACGCCGCAGGCGTCGTGCGAGGTGCCCGCCACCCGGTCTCCGACCTTCCAGCCGTAGGCCGCGGCCCTGGGCCCCAGGGCCACGATGTCGCCGGCCCACTCGTGACCGGGGACGAAGGGGAAGCTGGGCGGCCAGAAGCCCGGGTAGTCCCCCCGCACCAGGTGGGCGTCGGTCCCGCAGATCGAGACCGCCCGCACCCGGGCGAGGACTTGGTCGGGTCCGGGCTCCGGCACCGGCACCTCTTGGATCTCGAAACGGTTGGGCTCGAGCACGACGAGCGCCTTCATGGTGGCGGGAAGGTCGGGCCGCACCGAGGTCCGAGCTGCGTCGGCGGCAAGAGAGGACACCATCAACCTCCTGGGTGAATCAGATCGAAAGGCAAGAGAAAATGCGGGACGGCGAGGGTCGGCGCTGGCCCATCACACGACCGCGAGCGGGTCTACCATGGAGCCGGTGGCGCCCCGGATCTTGACCGGCAGAGCGACGAAGAGGAACTCGTAAACGCGGTCCCGGGCGAGCGCCTCCAGGTCGAGGCTCTCCATGAGGTAGACACCGTTCTCGATCAGCAGCAGGGTGTGCACGGGTTGCGGGTTGCCCGGTGTCCCCGGGTCCGGCGCCGGCTGGACCTCGTAGGTCTCGGTGTCGGTGCCGGACGCGACCACGCCGCGGTCGAGGAGCCAGTGGGCGGCCGAGATGTCCGGCCCCGGGGTCTTGTGGGCCGCCATCTTCTCGGCGTCCGGCCAGAGCCCCATGTACCCGGTGCGGATCAGCACGACGTCCCCGGGCTGGACGGTCACCCCCTCGGTCGCGCAGATCTCCTCCATCTCGGCGGCGTCGATCACCGACCCCTTGGGGAGGCAGTCGACACCACGGTGACCGGGGGCGTCGATGAGCACGCCTCGCGTGAAGATGGGGGGCAGCTTTGAGGCGTCGCCATAGACCGGCCCGGCGTCGGTCAGATGGGCGTCCGCACTGCCGCCCCCGTACCAGTGGGAATCGTCGCCGACGGTCATGTGGGCGAGCGCGTCGATGTGGGCGCCGGAGTGCGAGGTGGCCATCACGTACTCGGCCATGTAACCGAGCCCGACGTCGTTGATCGGGCCCCAGGGCTGGGCGTGGGTGACCCGGATCCCCCGGGGGGTCCGGAAATTGAGGACCTGGAAGGGCGGATGACCCGGAAAGAGCGGCATCCCCGGGTAACGGATGGCCGCCAGCGAGTAGGTACGCCCCTCTCGCACCAGGCGCGCCGCCTCGACGAGACGTTCCCGGGGCAGTCGCCCGATCGGACCGACCTCCCCGTCCATGGCACCGGATTCCTGCCGAATGGTCATTCTCCAGCCCTCCTCCCGCCCACGGCGGTAGCCTGTGACCGTTCTGAGATCGCCCTCCAGACCCGCTCCGGGGTGAGGGGCAGATCGCGAACCACAACTCCGGTGGCATCGCGGACGGCCGCGGCCACCGCCGCCGCGGTGCACAGTAGCGCACCTTCGCTCATCCCCTTGGCACCGTAGGGGCCAGGACCGTCGGCGTTCTCCACGATGTCGCTGCGCAGGTCGAGCGGCAGATCCTTGCTGGTCGGGATCCGGTAGTCGATCGCCCCCAGGTTTCGGATCCGCCCGGCTTCGTCGAAGACATAATGCTCCATGAAGGTATGGCCCAGCCCCTGGATCGCCGCGCCCTCGTCCTGGCCGCGGACCTGGAGCGGGTTGATCGCCTTGCCCACATCCGAGACGGTGACGTGGCGCACGAGCAGCACCTCGCCGGTCTCCTCGTCGACCTCGGCCTCGACGGCCGTGCAGTTGAACTCGTAGAAGGCGGCACTTCCACTCAGCGGATGGCCCGGCTCGGCCTCCTTGCGAACTCTCGCCGTTGCCGATCACCTCCCCACCGAGGCTCCCCAGCCCGGGCTTCAGGATCGCTGTGATCGGGACCGGGCCATCCGGCAGTCGGACCACGCCGCGCTCGACGAGGATCGCCGCCTCGCTGATCCCGTGGATTCGCGCGGCCATGGCCCTCAGCTTGGCCTGGATCTCCCGGCAGGCGCCAAGGACGGCGTTTCCCATCAGCACCGTGGAGCGACTCGCCGATGTCTGCTGGTCGTACGGGACGACCGCAGTATCGCCCATGACGATGGTGATCCGATCGATCGGGACGCCGAGCTCCTCGGCCGCGATCTGGGCGAAGAGGGTGCGGGAGCCTTGGCCCATGTCCGAGGTGCCCGCGTAGACGATGACGCTGGCATCGGCGAGGAGCCGGACCGTGCAGTACGAGAGACCGGTGGTCGGCCCGGACTTGATCCCCAGGGCAACGCCGCGTCCACGGCCCGCGGGCAGCGGGCTCCCCCATCCGATCAGCTCCGCGGCCCTGCGGACCGTCTGCTCCCACTCGCCGTCGCAGGGGGTATCGCCCGGCATGAAGGACTCCCCCCTCCGAGCGAGGTTGCGAAGACGCAGCTCCACGGGGTCGAGGCCGAGGGCTCGCGCCGCGTCATTCATGTTCGACTCGACCGCCCAGTTCGGCTGGGGCGCTCCGAAGCCGCGGAAGGCCGTCGCGGGCGGCGTGTGCGAGAGGATGCTTCTGGCCACGATCCGCGCCGCCGGCACGCGATACGGGCCGCAGGAGATGTGACTGCCCTTGCTCGCGGCCCGGTCGGCAATGTCAGCGTAAGCCCCCAGCAGGTAGTTCGCCTCGATCTCGCGGAAGGTGATCGTGCCATCCGAACGGAATCCGGTTCTGACATGGACCTCTGCCGACATCCGCCGCACCGCCTGGAAGGTCTCCTCAAGGGTGAGGATGAGCCGGACCGGCCGACGGGTCCGGAGCGCCATGAGGGCGACGAGCGGCTCGAACTTGGTGTGCTGCTTGCCGCCGAAGGCTCCGCCCGGATCGGGAGCCACCACCCGGACCTTGGCCAGCGGCAGGCGAAGGATCTCGGCGATGATCTTCTGCAGCCAGTAGGGGTGCTGGATCGAGCTCCAGATGACGACACCGTCACCGTCGGGGGCGGCCATGAATCCGTGGGGCTCGATGGCGAAATGCGTCACCATCGGGAACGTGTAGGCGCCCTCGACAACGAGGTCGCTGGTGGCTGCCCCGACGTCCCCCCAGCCGAAGGGGTGTTCGCTGAGGACGTTGCTCTCCGCGTGAGGGTCGCCGGGGCGGAGTGCGGGGTCCTGCACCAGGGGGGCGCCGGGAGCCACGGCCGCCGCCACGCTGAGGACGGGCGGCAGCTCCAGGTAGTCGACTCGGACGAGGCGCGCACCCTCTTCTGCGGCCTCCTCCGAGTCGGCGGCCACCGCCGCCACCGGCTCGCCGTGGTACTTGGTCTCGTCGACGGCGAGCACCGGCCGGTCCCGGAACTGCGGGCCGAACCGGGGCACCGGCTGGGGCAGGTGGGCGGCCGTCATCACCATCTGGACACCGGGAACCTGTTCGGCGCTTCTCGTGTCGACGCTGCCGATGCGAGCGTGGGCGCAGGGAAGGGTGACCAGCTTCACGTGCAGGGCGTCCACGAGCTGGATGTCGCCCACGTACTGGTAGGCACCGGTGACGCGCGCCAGACCGCCGACGCGCTCGGCCGAAGCCCCGATCTCTCCGCTCATCGATCACTTGCCGCGGCAGCCGCGAGCACCGCGTCGGTGATCTGGTAGTAGCAGCCGCATCGGCAGAGGTTGCCGGACATCCCCTCCTGGACCTGCCCAGCGGTCGGGTGCGGGGTCCGCTCCAGGAGGTCGCGGGCCGCCATCACCTGTCCGGGGGTGCAGTAGCCGCACTGGGCGGCTCCCTTCTCCAGGAAGGCACGCTGCAGCGGGGTCGGAGCGTCATTCGCGGCCAGCCCCTCGATGGTCACGACGTCGGCGCCGTCGGCTTCGCCCGCGAGGACCAGACAGGAGTCGACGATCCGGCCGTCCAGGCTCACCGTGCAGGCCCCGCACTCGCCGACCAGGCAGCAGGACTTGGTTCCGGTCAGGCCCAGAGCGTCGCGAAGCAAGCCGAGCAGACTCTGCTGCGGGGATGCCTCGAGGACGCGGGGGCGTCCGTTGACGGTGAGCTGGATCAGAACCGTCTCGCCCCGTCGGGTCACAAAAGGGCCTCGCCAGCCGTCTCCTCAACGACCCCAGGCGCGATCGCCTGCGAACCCGGTGGCGCCGCCATCGGTTCGACGAACAGGCTATCGAACAGCGAGCCGACGACCTGGAAGTGATCCTGGATGGCCTGGGTCGCCAATACCGGGTCCCGGGCCCGGAGGGCCTGGATGATGGGCAGGTGGAGGTCAGAGATCTGGCCGGCGTCCACACCGGGGAGGATGTAGGTGATGTGGGTCCGGGACACCGGCTCCAGGTAGCTCCAGAGGCGCTGGAGCACCCCGTTGCCGGTGATTGCGACGATCCGGCTGTGGAAGGCCACGTCGGTGCGGGCCTGTTCGGCCTCGTCGCCCGCCTCGGCAGCCGCCCGCATGGCGGCGACGAAGCCGTCCAGGTCAAGGAGGTCGTCGTCCGACAGCCGCGGTATCGCCAGTCGAGCTCCGAACAACTCGAGCACGGCTCGGACGTCGTAGGCCTCGAGCAGCTCCGCCTTCTGCGGCTGCCGGACGCGTGCCCCCTGGTATGGGGTGGTGTCGATCACGCCGAGCGCCTCAAGATCCCGCAACGCCTCTCTCACGGGGCCCTGGCTCACGCCAAGGTGCCGCGCCACCCGGGTCTCGACGATGCGAGACCCCGGAGGGAACTCACCGGCCAGGATCGCCGTCAGCAGGTAATCCTTGACCTGATCACTCAGGACGTTGCGAACGATCATCGGCGCCCGGCGCATCGACTCCGTGCCTCAGAGCCCGAAGAGGTCGTTCTTGGCGGGCTTGGCTGCCTTCTCCAAGATCTCGACGAGACCGGTCGTCCCGTTGAGCCGGATCCGGTCGCCGTTGCTGATCTGCTGGGTTGCGACCGAGGCCCCGACCACGGCGGGGATGCCGAACTCCCGCGAGAGCACGGCCGGGTGCGATACGGTCCCCCCGGCGTCCGTGACCAGGCCGACGATCTTGGTGAAGAGCACGACCCAGGCCGGGTTGGTCATCTGGCAAACGAGCACGTCGCCGCCGCGGACCTCATCGAACTGGTCCTCGCGGAGGACCACCCGAGCCACCCCCTCGACCACGCCCGGCGAGCCGCCGATGCCAGTGAACTGGCCCTCGACGACGCCCGTCTGACGGTAGAACTTGTCTGGGAAGCCCCACAGGTTCAGGTAGGGGAAATCGAGCTGGGTCTTGGTGACGGTTCCGATCCAGTCCCTGGGTCGGAACGAGTACGCCTGCTCCCGCTCTGCCCTGCGCTGGGCCACCACCGCACGCGCGTCGATGCTCTTGGGATCGCCCATGAATACCCGCAGCTCATTGTAGTGCAGGAAGATTACATCGTCAGGGGTCTCCAGGAGGCCCTGCTCGACGAGCTTCTTGCCGATCGCGATGAGCACCAGGCGGACGTGGGCGTTGGCGCCCTGGTCGATGTAGAAGTGGTGATCCGGCGTCAGCGGCGCCATCTTGAGGTTGATGTCGTTGGCCACCCGCATCTCCTCGAGCGCCTCACCGGTGAGGCCCTCCAGGATCTCCTTGGCAGCCGCCGCGATGTCGTCGGCCAGTGTGCTGACCGTCTTCGGGTAGTCGTAGTTGGTCTCGATGTAGCCGCGGACCAGCTCGATCACCGGCTCCATGTGCTCCACCACGGTCGGGAAGACGAACTCGTGGCTCCAGACCGCGTGCCAACCGAATTCCTTCTGGTAGGGGACGACGCGTTCGTCGATGAACTTCCGACCACGCTCGGTGCCCTTGAGGGCGGCGATGATCTCGCCGGCGGTCTCGTGCTTGAAGGCCACGGCCAGGGCCGCGTCCGCCTTGGCCTCTTCCTTCATCTTCCACAGGGCTTCGATCGAGTCCCAGTTGCGGTCCTTGGCCGAGTTCTGAAGCCGGCCAAGCAGCGCCTCGTCGATCTTGCCGTGGGTCTTCTCCATGACCGCGCGCAGGTTGAGGGTCGCCGACAGCTGCGCGAAGTTGAGCATCCAGTGGATCTTCCAGTGGCGATCGTGCATGTCGATCGCGTCCTCGAGCAGGCAGGCGAGCTCCATCAGGGTGAGCTGGTCCTGCTTGTCGAGCATGCCCTCGAGATAGTCGAAGTTGCGCTTCATCTCGGGGACGAGGCGGGAGCGCCACCAGTGCTCGAACTCCTCGCCGTAGGTGGGAAGCACGGCGCCGAGGTAGGCGCCGATCTTCTTGGAGTAGTCGGGGTCGAGGGGCACCACGGCCCCGTAGCGCGCGCCCAGCTCCATGCCATCGATCTTGAAGCTGGCATCGGCCGGAATCGCCGCCGTGTACAGGTACCCGTTGACGTTCTTGGCGATCCAGTCGGTCGCGAACGGCGTCCCGAAGCGCCGGAACATGTGGTCACACGACTGCGTCCAGAGGCCGATGTCCTCGTGCATCGGGCTCAGCGGGTGCGGGTTGTGCAAGTCGTCGTAGACCCAGAACAGGTGCTTCTCCAACTCCTGGTCCCAGGTGACGGGGAAGCTCTCATCGCCGAGGAACTGGCCGAGAATCTCCTCTTTGAAGACGGGGTCCTCGAGCTTCTGCTCGGGCTCGGTTGTGATCATGAAGTTGACCTCCGGGTGATCGGTGAGGCTGGGAGCAGCCTCCGGAGCACGCTCAGTTGACCTTCCGCGGGAAGGTGATGGTGACGTTGAACCAGCCGATGATCCAGCCCAGGTAGCCGCCGGCCAGCGCGTAGGCGCCCGCGAGGAGAACCAGCACGTAGGCGTTGGTGGTGAAGGCCGGGTGGGCACCGACGAAGTACACCGCGAGCAGCATCGAGAGGCCGTTGAAGTAGGGCAGGGATCCGGTCTGGAAGACCTTGAAGAACTTCATAGCGTAGACCATCGCCGAGACGCCGATGAAGAGGGCGATGTACATCGGGTACACCGATGCGCCGGTCATGTGGGGTGCGATCCAGGTGTAGAGGAGGATCATCAACACGCCCCAGCCGACGCCGGCTGTATAGGCGGGGATGATGGTCTTGATGGTGCCGGCCGTCGCGCCCAGGGCGAAGTACTCGGCCCACACGATGAATGCGACCCAGAGGGGCAGGCTGTACTGACCGAAGTACAGACCAAGCGGCAGGATGACCATCACGGTGATGGAGACCGCAAGCCAGAACGGGATCGTGTCCTTGGTCTTGGCGGGCTCCGCCGGGGCCTTGACGGTCTCGACGGGGACGTCCGCTGTTTGTGCGATTGCCATTTACCTAACTCTCCTTGGTGAGGTCGGGGTGGCCGGCTTGGATGGATCCCAAACACCTGGCCCCCGAAACGCAGCAACCCGGGCGGTGATGGCCACCGCCAGCCGCAGCGAGACCTTCTGAACCCCTTCGTCTTATAGCGCGTCCCCCATGCTTCCTTAACCTGGTGGGTGGGGACCGGCCCCGCCGCGCCGCGAGTATTGGCACCTTCAGAGGCCGTCAGGTAGGGCCATGTGGCCTTATCCTCGATGATACTTTCTCCTCTAATAGATCATCGATAATTCTTACTCGATGATCAATGACCCGGGCTTCGAGGGACCTTTGGCCCTTTCGTGGCCCCACGGATCCCCCCGATGCTTCGTGTCGACCGTACTGCCCACTGTTGGGAACGACGGGTTAGACGTGATCAAATTTGGTAGCAAGGGGAGCTGGCCGTTCGTGAGCGTCCAAGCCGACGAGGCAGCGGTCCACCGGCCGGGGGGCGGTCCTAGCCTCTCCCCGCCCATCCCGGAAGAGAGCGCGGGCAACCGCGATGGCCGGAGCGGCGCGCCGATCCACGCCGCCTACGCGCATGTCTACGACATCGATCGCGCGCCCGCGTTGCCCCCCGCCGAGCTCACCCAGCTGCTCGGCGGCAAGGCGGCCAACCTCGTCGTCATGGCCACCGAGCTCGGCCTTCCCGTCCCGCCCGCCTTCGCGATCACCACCACCGTCTGCAAGACCTTCCTGAGGGACGGCTGGCCGGATGACCTCGACGCGCAGCTCGAGGTCCACGTCCACCGCCTCGCCGAGCAGACCGGGCGGCGCTTCGGGGACCCCGGCGACCCCCTGCTGGTGAGCGTGCGCTCGGGGGCGCCGATCTCGATGCCGGGGATGATGGACACGATCCTCAACCTGGGGCTCAACGAGACCACGGCGCAGGGCCTGGGGGCTCTGACAGGGGATCCGGAATTCGCCGCCGACTGCTTGCGCCGGTTCCGTCAGATGTACCGGGAGATCGTCGGCGCCGATCCGCCGGACGATCCCTGGGCCCAGCTCCGGGGCGCCGTCCAAGCCGTCTTCGAATCGTGGAATAGTGATCGAGCCCGAGCCTACCGGAGTCACGAGCAGATTCCCGACGACCTCGGAACCGCCGTCACCGTCCAGGCGATGGTCTTCGGCAACCGGGGCTGCGATTCGGGTACCGGGGTGCTCTTCACCCGCAACCCCGCAACCGGCGAGCACGACCTCTACGGAGATGTGATGTTCGAGGCCCAGGGCGAGGACGTGGTGGCCGGCACCCACAGGCCGGACTCCCTGAGCGTCCTCGACGAGCGCCTTCCCCGGGCCGGCGCCGAGCTGCGGCGCTACGCCGCCACGCTGGAGCGCCATTACCGGGATCTCTGCGACATCGAGTTCACGATCGAGCGGGGCAAGGTCTGGATGCTCCAGGTCCGGGTCGGCAAGCGCAGCCCTCAGGCCGCCCTGCGCCTCGCGGTGGAGATGGCGGAGGACCCGAGCTTCCCGCTCACCCGCGAAGAGGCGGTGGGCCGGGTCGCGCACCTGCTGGTCAACCCGCCGCGGGTGTTCGTCCGCGAGCCGGGGGTCACCACGCTGCTGACGACCGGCCTCCCCGCCTCCCCCGGCGTGGCATCCGGTGAGATAGCGACCACCTCGGAGGCGGCCGAGATCGCCGCCACCACCGGCCGGACGGTGATCCTCGTCCGCCCCGAGACCTCCCCGGAGGACGTCCGCGGGATGGCGAAGTCGGCGGGCATCCTCACCTGCCGGGGCGGGCTCGCCAGCCATGCCGCCGTGGTGGCGCGAGGTTGGGGCATCCCCGCCGTGGTCGGCGCGGCCGGGGTCACCGTCGGGGAGCGGGAGGTGATGATCGCCGGCCGCCGTTTCGTCGCGGGAGAGCGGATCACGATCGACGGCAGCAGCGGAGAGGTGCACGCGGGCGACGTGGCCGGGAGCTCGCTGATCGCCCCCGAAGCGGCCGCGCTGCTCGCCTGGGCCGACGAGCTGGGCATCGAGATCGGCCCCCGCGAGAGTGACAGCGAGGTCGAGGCGGCGGCTGTGGAGCCGGCCTCCTCCGCCACCGTCGCCGTCACCAACGACGAGGTCGCCAAGGTCCTCCTCATCAAGGGGGTGGCCGGCGCCGACCAGCTGTCGCTGAACCTTGGCGCCGACCCGGACGCGATCCAGGCCGCGGTGGACCAGCTCGGTGCGGACGGCCTGGTGGTGGCCGTGAGCGGCGGCCACCGGCTCAGCGCCGAGGGGAAGCTGCAGGCGCTCGCCGCCTTCGATGCCGATCGGGAGCTGGTCGGAGCAGATCGACTGGTCGAGCTGCTCAGCTCCTTCCACGAGCTGGACCTGCGCATGAAGGACACGGTGACCGCCTGGCAGCTCCGCGCCGGAGGCGACGAGCCGGTGTTCAACGACCACAGCGACGCCACCTACGACAACCAGGTGCTTGAGCGCCTGGCGGAGCTCCACCGCGACGCCCTGGTCTGGATGGCCCCCCTGAGCGCCGCGCTGCAGCGCTTCGATCGCTATCAGCTCCGTCTCGAGCGTTCCCTGAGCGCCGCCCGGGGAGGCGATCAACGCTACGTCGCCTCGCCGCGGGTGGACAGCTACCACAGTGTGTGGTTCGAGCTCCACGAGGACCTGATCCGCCTGGTCGGCCGCCGGCGCTCGGACTTTGAAGACGGGGCGGCCGGGGGGTGATCGGATGACCTCTCTAGCCGACCGCGGGAACCGACCGGGGAACCACCCCGGCACCAATGAGGAAGGGTCATGATCAAGCGTGTCGCGCGAGCCGAGGCGACCGTCCAGCCACTCCCGGGCCGCACCTGGTACACCTACATCGATCAGCTGAACAGCCCGGCCAAGAACGTGACTGTGGGGGTTTCCGTGTACCCGGCGGGGTCGCGACCCACGGGGCACGTGCATGAAACCCAGGAGGAGACCGTCTACGTCGCCTCCGGGCACGGGCGTCTGGTCACGCCCGACGCCACCGCCGACCTGGAACCCGGGGTTGCGGTGCTGATCGCCCCCGGCACCTTCCACGTCACCGAGGCGGGAGAGGACGGGCCGCTCGAGCTGGTCTGCCTTTTCTCGCCGCCCGTCGTTCCCGGCTCGTACGAGGAGCGGCACGCCTGATGGGCACCCCGGGAGCGGCGGAGGGCGATGAGGTCGCCCGTCTCGAGGAGGTCGCCCGGCGGATCCGGGTCGAGGTCGTACGCACCATCTACAAGACGGGCGTGGGCCACCTGGGCGGCTCGCTGTCGGAGACCGACCTGCTCACCGCCCTCTACTTCCGAGAGCTCAGGGTGCGGCCGGAGCAGCCGGACTGGGCGGAGCGGGACCGGTTCGTGCTCTCCAAGGGGCACGCCTCGGTGGGCCTCTACGCCACCCTCGCCCTGCGCGGCTACTTGCCGACCGCCGAGCTGCTCACCTTCGACTCCCTGGGCAGCCGCCTCCAGGGTCACCCCGACATGACCCGGCTGCCGGGACTGGACATGTCCACCGGATCCCTGGGGTTGGGCATCTCGGCCGCCGTGGGCATCGCCCTCGGCTCCAGAACGCTGGGACGGACCAACCGAACCTACGCCCTGCTCGGCGACGGTGAGTGCCAGGAGGGCTCGGTCTGGGAGGCGGCATTCGTGGCCGCGCGCTACCGGCTCGACCAGCTCGTGGCCATCGTGGATCACAACCGGCTGCAGCAGTACGGCTGGGAGGGCGACACCCCCGAGCACCGGCTGCCCCCCGAGGCGCCCGGGGAGCTGCGTGACAAGTGGAGCGCCTTCGGGTGGCGGGTGATCGAGATCGACGGCCACCACATGGCGAGCATCCTGGACGCCCTGGACGAGGCGCGCTCGACCCAGGGGCGGCCCGTCGCCATCATCGCCACCACCGTCAAGGGCAAGGGCCTCTCGTTCGCCGAGGGGCGCTACCAATGGCACGTCCGCATCCCCAACGCCGAGGAATACGCGCTGGCCATGCGCGAGCTCGGCGAGGCCGTCGGTGCCGGGCAGGAGGTGAGGCCATGAGCCTGCCCATGGGACGGGCGATGCGCGAGGTCTTCGGTGAGACCGTCAGCGAGCTCGCCGGCGAGGATCCCCGCATCGTGATGCTCGACGGCGATCTGGGCAGCTCCACCAAAGGCGATATGTTCCAACGTGCCCACGCGGAGCGCTTCTTCCAGATGGGGATCGCCGAGCAGAACATGCTGGGGGTAGCAGCCGGGATGGCGAGCGTCGGGCTGATCCCTTATATCAGCACCTTCGTTGCGTTCGCGGTGGTCCGCCCGCTGGACCAGATCCGGGTGCTGGTCGCCCAACCCCGGCTGAACGTCAAGATCACCGCCGGATACGCCGGCCTCTTCACCGGCCGCGCCGGCAAGACCCACCAGATTGTGGACGACGTCAGCATCATGCGGGCGATGCCGAACATGGTGATCGTGTCGCCTGCCGACGACACCGAGACCGCCCAGGTGCTGCGCTGGTCCGCACTCCACCAGGGCCCGGTGTACGTCCGGCTGGTGCGGGATGCCACCCAGCACCTCTTCGATGCCGGCTACGCCTTCCGCTTCGGGGCCGCAGTGGTCCTGCGCGACGGGTCCGACGTGAGCCTCATCTCGACCGGGGCCCAGACCCCACGCGTCGTGGACGCCGCCGACATCCTCGCGGCCCGAGGCATCCAGGCCGGGGTCCTCCACGTCCCCACCATCAAGCCCCTCGACGTCCAGGCCATCGTCCAGGCCGCCGAGCGCTCGAATCTCGTGGTCACGATCGAGGAGCACACCGTGATCGGAGGCCTCGGGGGGGCTGTCGCCGAGACGCTCTCCGAGCACCGTCCGACCCGGGTCTTGCGAACCGGCCTCGCCGACGTCTTCGGCGAGTCGGCAAGCAACGACGATCTGCTCGAAACATACGGGCTCTCGGCGAACCGGGTTGCCGACCGGATCACCGCCCTGATGACCTCGGGCCCTGGACGGAGTGGACCGGCGCAGCCGATCGGCACAGAGGAGCGCGAGCGATGAGCGGATTGGGGATCTTCGATCTGAGCGGCCGGGCAGCCGTGGTCTGGGGCGGCGGCGGAGCCATCGGTTCGGCCATCGCGGAGACGCTGGGCCGGGCCGGAGCCTCGCTCACGCTCATCGACCAGGACAAGGACCGGGTGGAGGCGGCGGCCGCCCAACTCCGCGAGCTCAGGCTCGAATGCCTCGCTCTGGCCGGAGATGCGACCGATCGCGAGGACTGCGACCGCCTCGTGGGCCTGTCCGTGGAGCGATTCGGGCGCCTCGACATCTGCTTCAACGCCATTGGGGGCGGCGCCGGCAAGGTTCTCCATCCCGCCGAGGAGTATCCGATCGAGGCTTGGGACTGGATCCTGGACCTCAATCTGCGGAGCACGTTGTACGGTACCCAGGCCGCGGTCAAGGCGATGATCCGCTGCGGACATGGCGGCCGGGTCCTCAGCATGTCATCGGTGCGCGGCCAGCTCGGCATCAACGCCGGATACTCAGCCTACGTGGCGGCCAAGGGGGCCATCAACTCCCTGACCCGGCAGTGGGCCACCGAGTGGGCCAAGTACAACATCACGGCCAATGCCATCGCGCCGACGTTCGTGGACACCCCCCAGGTGGCGATGCTCCTGGACGACCCGACCTTCAAGGCCAACCTCATCGCCCGGGTTCCGCTGGGCAGGGTCGGCAGCCCTGATGACCTGGCCGGCGCTGTCCTCTTCTTCTGCTCGGACGCGTCATCCTTCGTCACCGGCCAGGTGCTCACCATCGACGGCGGTCTGACCGCAACGCAATAGAAGCGAGGGGGAGATCCCATGGAACAGCTCACGCCCAACGTCTTCACTGACACGACGTTGCGCGGCTGCAATCCCAGTTTCGTGACCACCAGCGAGGGGGTGGTGGTCATCGACACGCCGCAGCTACCAACCCGGGCGGTGGCGATGCGCCGGCTCGCGGAGACGCATGGCCCGATCCGCTACGTCATCAACACCGAGCATCACGTCGATCACATCTTCGGCAACTACTACTTCAAGGGGGCCGGCACCGTCGTCCACCACCAGGGTGTGTACGACAATTTCATGCTTCCTTCTCCGGACCTCGACCCGTTCGCCTACGCCGCCGAGGCCATCCCCACCGACGATCCCGACGGACAGAGCCTCTTCCCCGATCGCGATGAGTACTTCAAAGACCCCAACAAGGCCACCGTGGTGTTCACGGGAGACCTGACCCTGCACGTCGGCCACCACACATTCAACCTGCTCCACACCCCCGGGCACACCCCCGGCCAGGTGGCGGTGCACGTCCCTGAGGAGCGGGTCGTCTTCACCGGGGACACCGTCTTCTGCGAATGCCAGACTTGGTTGATGACCTCCGATGTCCGCCAGTGGCTGGCCTCGCTGACCCGGGTCGCGGCCCTCGACGTCGATCACGTCGTCCCCGGCCACGGCCCGGTCACCACGAGCCTGTACCTGGCGACCCAGCGGGCCGTGCTCCTCGAGTGGGTGAACGCAGTGGCCGTCGCGATCGCCAAGGGCTGGTCGCGCGAGGAGACCGTTGAGCGGGTGGACTTCGCGGCCCGCTACCCGGTCGACGTCGGGCAGGGTTACATGATGGGTCACATACAGGCCCAGAACGCGGGCGCGCTGTACGACAAGCTGGCGGCCGGACTGGCCGGCCCGGTTCACTGATTTGAGCGGCACACGGGAGAAGTCATGACCACGGAGCACCACGTGACCGAGGAGCTGTCGGTGGGGCCGGCCCGCGTGAGGGTCGACTATCACGGTACCGCGGCGCGAACCCAGATCCTCGAGGACCTGGACTTCTTCGTCTACCGCCTGGCCGATGTCCACATCTCGTCGGATTCGACGTTGACGCACCCCGACATCGTGTGGAACCTCGATGCCGATGTCTCGGTGAGCTACGACGGCCACACCATGACCTTCAACGGAGAGTGGGCGCCTGGGCCACTGCAGAAGGCGGGTGTCGCCATGCTGGCGCTGCGCCTCGAGGAGCATGGACTGCACCCCTTCCACGCATCAGCGGTCCGCTACCACGACCGGACCATCATGTTCCTGGGCGGCGAGTCCAATCACGGGAAGAGCATGGGCCAGATCGAGGCCTGCCGGCGCGGCGCGTCGCTGATCTCGACTGAGACGACCGTCGTGGACGAGGCCGCCCGGGCCGTGATGGGCTCCAAGACGGTGTTCATCAAGAAGCGTGCTCAGGGCACCGAGCGCGCCGACAAGGCCTCGCCCGACCGGGCCGTGGAGATCTTCTTCGGCTCGATGCCGACCTGGGAGATCCACGAAGGGCCCACTCAGGTCGATGTCGTGGTCGTGCCGTCGATCGACGGCAACTACGAGCCCAGCCTGGCGGAGATGATCGCGTTCGAGAAGCAGTTTCAGGCGCTCCACTCGGTGCAGAACTACTTCCTTCTCAACGAGCTGCTCGCACCCGGGTGGGCCATGCCGATTCTCGACACCAGCGATCTCCGCCGCGCCCGGGCGAAGTTCGTCGCCAAGTTCTCGGAGCGCCCCTTCTACCTGGTCAGGGCCGCCACCCCGCAGGTGCTGATGGACCAGCTTGACGCGGTGCTCTGACGGGCGCCGGTCATGCGTCCCTTCGCGTACGCTCGACCCGCCACCCTGAGCGAGGCGTCGGCCCTGCTCGACGAGCACGGTCCCATGGCGGCCGTGCTCGCGGGTGGCACCGATCTGGTGGTCGCACTTCGCGGTGGCGCCATCGCGCCGCAGGTGGTTGTCGATGTCAAGCGCGTCGCCGAGTTGGCCCCGGGCGTCACCATGGACGGGGTCCGGCTGAGAATCAGCGCCACCACAGTGATGGCCGACGTCGAGCGCGACCAACGGGTGAGGGCAGCGTTCCCGGCCCTCGCCGACGCGGCGGCAACGGTGGGATCGGTGCAGATCCGCAACCGCGCAACGGTGGTCGGCAACATCTGCCACGCTTCCCCCGCGGCCGACACCGTCCCGGCCCTGCTCATCTATGGGGCGGAGCTGAACATCTCAAGCGCCCGTGGAGCCCGCCGGCTTCCGCTTTCGCAGTTCCTCGTCGGGCCCGGTCGCACAGCCCTCGAGCGCGGGGAGCTGGTGACTTCGATCGACCTTCCGGTCGGGCCTCCAGGCCATGCAGAGGCGTTTGGGAAGGTGACGCGCCGGCGCGGTGTCGATCTCGCAACCGTCAACCTCGCCTGCATGGTCGATGCCCGGGGACGGACGCAATTCGCCTGTGGCGCGGTCGGTCCACGGGCGTTCGTGGTTGCCGACGAGAGCGGCGTGCTGGCCGATCCCAGCGCCGAGGAGGCGGCCAGGCAACAGGTCCTCGGCGACTTGCTCAGCCATGCGTCGCCGATCTCCGACGTGCGCGCGAGCCGGGAGTATCGGGAGGCCATGCTCCACGTCATGAGCCTGCGACTGCTTCGGATCTGCCTCAGCCGTCTGGCCTCGACCTGACCGCGGCAAGAACAGCCCGCCAGGGCACCGCGTACTCCGCCATCGCCCATCAGGGACGGCGCGCACGGTCGCACCCCCAGGGTGTCGCCGGGCACCGTCCTCCGGGCCGCCGGCTGAGGTCAGAAGCCGGTCGAGGTTGCCTGGGTGACCTGTTGTCGCACCCAGTCAACCATCAACCCGTGATCCTGCAGGGAGGGTAGGACGAGAATACGCTCACCACCGTCATTCAACTCCTCGGAGCTGGTGGAACCGCTGGCGACTGCAACGATCAGCGCACCAACGGCGCGAGCGCAGGCGACATCCCGGGGAGTGTCCCCAACGATCACCATCTGCTCTCGGCTGCCCCCCTTCTCCTCCCATGCGCGCAGGGCATTATGGGCGAGCTCTGGCCTCTTCAGGACATGCTCGCCAAACTGGGAGAGGTCCAGGTCAAAATAGGGGAGCAGGCCGACACTCTCCAACTTGAGGCGAGCCCTCTCGCGGCTGTTCCCGGTCAGCAGTGCCTGCTGATACGACAGCGCTGAGAACGCTGAAAGGCAGCTCTCGACGCCCGGCAACGCCTCCACGGTGCCGGCGCTCGCCTGGATCCTGGCCCTGGTCACCTCATCGAGCGCCTCGATGGCTCGCCCACGCACCGAGGCGAAGTCCTTCTCGGGAAAGCCCTGAGCGTACGCCAGCGCCAGCAGCGAGCAGTCCGTTTGGCCTTCGATGGTGACACCCTCGAAGGAGACCGACCCCACACCCAACCGCGCCATGGTTTCTGCGTAGACGTCCGCGGCTGACAGGCTGGTCCTGACCAGTGTGCCGTCGATATCCCAAAGGATCAGAGGGCCTGTCGATGGATGGGTCATTCGCGGAAGCCCAGCACCATTGCGATGTCACTTGAGAGAACGTCCACGAGCTTCACAACTGCCGGAGTATAGTCGCTCCCCAGCAACCAGCGTCTCGAGGAATCCCGGGGCGGTGCGGCCGCCTGGAGGACTTCGGATCAGAGCGCCCGGCCAGTAGAGAATGCAAGAGTGAGCGGTCACGCTGTCAACCGGCGACGGGTGGCGCTGTTCGCGACCAGCCACGCGGTCGACGACATGTACCAGGGGGCGGTTCCGGCGCTGCTTCCGTTCTTCGTCGCCGACCGCCACTACAGCTACGCGGCGGCCGCCGGGCTGATGTTCGCGCTGACCGCGATGTCGTCGGCCGTCCAGCCCGTCTTCGGCGCCCTCACCGATCGGCTCCACCTCTTCTGGCTGGTGCCGGTCGGCCTCACCATGGCCGGGGTGGGGATCGGGCTCTCCGGCTTGATGCCGAGCTACCCGCTGACCTTCCTGGTGATCACGTTCTCCGGCCTCGGGGTGGCCGCGTTCCACCCGGAGGCGGCGCGCGCCGCCCGCGCCGCCAGTGCCGACAGCCAGCAGGCGATGAGCTTCTTCTCGGTGGGGGGGAACGTGGGCTACGCGATCGGCCCGATGCTCGTCTTCGCGGTGCTCTTCTTCATTCACGGGACCGGCGGGACCGTCTTCCTCGCCGCGCCGGCCCTGGTCACCGGGGTCACGGTCTTCGTCGTGCTCCGGCGTCATCCCGAAACCCATCTCTCCCCGCAGGCGAGTGCCCGCCGCTCCCATCTCACCGACGATTGGCGCGGCTTCATCGGGCTCACCGCGCTCGTGATGCTCCGGTCGATCGTCTACTTCGGGCTCACCTCCCTGGTGGCCCTCTACGTCGGCACCGCCCTGCACGGCGGCAAGGGGATCGGTGAGGCGGCGCTCACCACCATGGTCGGGTGCGGCGCGGTCGGCACCATCACCGGGGGACGGCTCGCCGATCGCTTCGGCCGGCTCCCCGTGACCCGGGCCTCGTTGCTGGCGACCGTCGTCGGCCTGCTGGCCGTGGTGCTCACCCCCCTGCCCTGGGTCTTCCTGCCGATCGCGCTCACCGGCTTCGTGCTCTTCCAGTCGTTCAGCCTGACCGTGACCCTCGGCCAGGATTTCCTGCCCACCCGCATCGGCACGTCATCGGGCGTGACGCTCGGCCTCGCGATCAGCGTGGGCGGGCTGGTCGCGCCCGGTCTCGGCGCCCTCGCGGATGCGACCAGCCTCCGGGTCAGCCTGCTCGTCCTGCTCGCCTTCCTGCCCGCCGCGCTCGCGATCGCCTGGCGGTTGCGCGACCCACGCCCGTCCCGCCCGGGGAGCCCCGAGCGACCCGGCGCCCCGGCGCCCGACCCGCCGTCGGCGCCGGCAATCCCGGTTCCACGGTCCGACCCAGCGTCTCTCATACCACGGAGCCCCACCGGGGTGGGCAAGGAGCGATAGATGAAGGGCGCCTCCGTGATGTTGGCGAGGTCCCACCTCGTCCCTCCGGACGCGGGTCGCGGCTGCGGTTCGGGAGGCTGACGCTGCGGTGGTAGATGCCGGGATCGTGCTGGCAGCCGGCTCGTCGCAGCGGATGGGCACGCCAAAGCAGCTGCTGCCTCTCTGGGGCCGTCCACTCCTCGAGCACGTCATTGCCGCCGCCTGTGGCTCCCGTCTCGAGAGGGTGGTGGTCATCCTCGGCGCCGACCACGAGCTGATCCGGCAGCGGATTGGTTGGGGTCGAGCTCGGGTGGTGGTCAACCCGGACCACGCCACGGGGATGAGCAGCTCGCTGCGCACCGGGCTGGCCACTCTCGATTCGGACGTCGAGAGCGCCGTCGTCATCCTCGGCGATCAGCCGGGCGTCAGCCCAGAGCTTGTCGATCGGATCCTCGACCTGCATGCCGAGCGCCACCGACCGGCCGCGGCGCTCAGCGTCCACGGCCTGCTCCAGCCGCCGGTGGTGCTGCGGCGCGAGCTGTGGGCTCAGCTGACGGCCCTGTCGGGCGACACCGGCGCCCGCGGTTTCCTCCGCACCCACCCTGAGCTAGTGGCACCTCTCGTGGTCGACGCCGAGGCCGAGCATCTCGCCGACATCGACACTCCGGACGACTGGCGACGCTACCTCTCGTCGTTCTCCAGCCCGCCGTCGTAGGCGGGAATCCGCCACCGCTGCCCGGCCACGAGCAGCCCACCGTGGCCGAGGCCCGCGAGGAAATCCCGATCGAGGGCTCCCCCCGCGAAGTGCCGGATCAGCAGCAGGTCGAGGGCGCTGCGCCGGGCGAGCACGCCGCACGATGCCACTCCGATGATCGGGGTGCCGTCGAGCGTGACCAGCCAGTAGGTGCTCCCGGGATGCACCGGCAACCCGCGGCGGATCACGGACGCGCCGGCCTCGATCAGGTCGCTCCAGGTGCTCTCAAGGGGGTCCACCGAGGCCACCCCCATGAGCAGCACCAGGTCAGCATCGGCCACCGCGCCCAGCAGAGCGGCGCGAGCAGTGGTGCGGTCGTCCGGATAGTCGACAGACCCCAGGGACCCACCCAGCCAACTCACGCGGCTCCGCAGTAACGCCTCGAATCGTCCCCGGGCGGCCTGACTGAGCGGCTGGCGGACCACCGCGCGGACCCGGAGGGGAAGGAAGGGGCGCACGCACAGCACCCGGACGCTGGCTGCCGCCCGGGCCAGGCCCTCGGCTTCGCCGAGGATGCGGCGCGGGAGGGCGAGAGGGGTGATCTTCACACCTGCAAGGGTCGCGCCCAAGTCCACCGGAGTTCCATCCGGGACGGTGAAGATGGTCACACCGTCCAGGGTGTTGAGTGCCGCGAGGGTCGCCGCATCGACCTGGACCAGGCCGCGGTGGCCTGCGCTCAGGCGCACCTGCAACTCGACCGGAGGGTGAGTCTCCACCCCGGGGCCCGCCACCGCCTGGGCGAGCAGGGTGGCCGCGACGTCCTCGTGGACGTCGTCATCGTCAAGCCAGAGCAGATGCAGCTCCGTGGGGGCCGCTCTGGAAAGCTGCCATGCGTCGGCGCTGGTGAGGCGGTGACCCTTCGGGAGCGCCGGGCCGCCCTCAGGGCCCGGAACATCGCGGCAGAGCACGGCGCCCGACCATCGCGACACCTCGTCAGCGGAGAACGCGACGATCTCCAGCCTCACACCGGTGCCGGTGCCGGGGGCCGGTCGGAGAGCGCACCACCCCGCCGCCCATGCCGCACGGCGACGATCTCGGCGAGGATGGAGATCGCGATCTCCTCAGGGGTGGCCGCCCCCAGGTCCAGCCCGACCGGAGCGTGAAGGCGGGCGATCGCGTCCTCGTCCAGCCCCGCCTGGAGCAGACGGGTGATCCGCTTCGCATGGGTACCGCGGCTGCCGATGGCGCCGACGTAGCCGAGCGGGCTCCGCAGCAGGATGCCGAGGGCGGGATCCTCGAACTTGGGGTCGTGGGCGAGGCAGACGGCCGCATCGCGCGGGCCCAGCCCCACATCCGACAGGGCATCCTGAGGCCATCGGGCGATGAGCTCATGCGCGTCGGGGATCCGCTCCGCGGTGAGGAACGCCCGCCGCGGATCGATCACCACGACCCGGTAACCCGCGGTCCTCGCCAACCGCGCGAGCGGGATGGCGATGTGCACTGCACCGACGATGATCAGCCGGGCTGGCGGAACGATCGGATCGATGAAGATCGGCGAGCCGCCGGCGTCCTCGATCCCCGGCAGCCCGGAGAACAGGCAACTCTCCGCCGCCGGGAGCGTGGCGGCCTCCGTTGAACGGCTGCCGAGGCTCCCCACGAGGTGGGCATCGGCGTCGACGGCGGCGCGGGCACCGGCGTGCTGCCCGGCGATCACGCTGACCAGTGCCGTCGGGCGCTGGTCATTGACGGCCTCCAAGACTGCGACCAGGGCCGGATCCGATCCGTCCCAGCGCAGCGTCTCCACGAAGACCGAGACGCTGCCGCCGCAGGCGAGCCCCACCTCCCACCCGAGCTCGTCGCTGATCCCGTACTCGAGGACGCGGGGAGGGGCCGAGCCCGCCAGGGTGGCCTGGGCCTCCTGGATCACCGCCGCCTCCAGACAGCCGCCGCTCACGGAACCCGCGATCCGGCCGTCACGGCTGACCAGCAGACGGGCCCCGGGCGGGCGCGGAGTGGACCCCGAGGTGCGCACCACGGTGGCCAGGGCCATGAGCGGATCGGATGCGGCCCACTCGTCGAGAGCTGTCAGCAAGTCGAGCATCGGCCGAGTATATGGCGCCGTGGCCGAGCGCCCGGCCAGCCCGCGATGCCTCACCCCGAGACCCGCCCGGCGGAGAGCACGAGGTCACACGCCCTCCTCGGCACGCCTCGACCGCTGCGGCGCCCACCGCCGCGGCCGCGGCCTGGCGATGCGGGCAACCGCGCCGTCCGGCCGCTCCAGGCGCGGCGCCGGGGTGCTGCCGGGGCGCGGCGCCGCCCCCTCGTCGGCGGGGAAGACCGGGGCTCCGGGAGCGGCGAACACATCAGCTCGCCGATCGTCGCAGACAGATCGGAGGTACAGCGGAACCGGCCGCGCCAGCGTCCCTCCGCCTCGAGCTCCAGCTCGATCCTGGCCCCTGGGGAAGGACGCGGATCACCCGCGCCGAGATTTCCCATGCTCGCCGACGCCGACCGGATGCACCCGCTCGGGGTGCAGGGCCAGGGTCTGGGAGCCGTAGCTGAGCCAACCTCGGTAGCCGACCAGCTCGGCCACCCTCCGGGTGCGCGGTCGGAGCACCACCTCGCGCATCTCGCTCACCGATCGCTGCAACTTCCGCTGCCCCTACTGCATGCCCCGCAGCCATTTCGGATCCGGTTACCGATTCGTGCGTCGGCGAATTGGCAGCGGCGCGCGACGGCACCTGGCCCACGAGCCCCCTCCACAACCGATGTCGCCGGTTCTCCGTCGCCAGGATCTCCTCAGCCGTGACCAAGTCGTCGCGGCGCCAGCCGTTGAAGGAGCATCGAGCACATCGAGATGTCCTACATCGGCGGGTGAGACGACGCTGAGGGGCGCTCAACTCCCGCCGTGAGCGGTGTCGCCGGCCAGCAGTCGCAGCGCATCGGGGAGGGCTTCCCAGATCGCATCGAGGCCCTCGCGAACGGCCCGCGGGCTGCCCGGGAGGGCGAGCACCAGCCGCCCCCGGAGACGCCGCTCGGATCATGGACGCTGAATGGCGCCGCTGCGACCGCCGCTCTTGCGGAGCAGTCGCACCGCCTCGATGGTCACCCAGGGGTCGACCGACTTCACCATGTCCATCACGGTGAGCCCGGCGATCGAGGCCGCGGTCAGCGCCTCCATCTCGACCCCTGTCGACGCGGTGCAGCGTGCCGAGCTCACGATGCGAACCCCCGGCGGGAAATCCTGCACCTCCACCTGCACATCGAGGTGGGTGATGGGAAGTGGATGGCAGAGTGGGAGGAGCTCAGGGGTGTGCTTGGCGCCCATGATCCCGGCCAGGCGTGCGGCGGCGAGCACGTCGCCCTTGGCTGATCCCTCTCGCACGAGGGCCACGGTCGCAGGGTTGGCGAACCGCACCACCGCCTCGGCCACAGCGGTGCGCAACGTCGTCGGGCGGTCGCTGACGTCCACCATGTGGAAGGATCCGGCGCGGTCCAGGTGGGAGAGGCGAGGCTGCTCAAGTGCACTGTCGTCGTCGCGATCACGGGAGTCCGCACCCCTGCCCGCCGCCCCGGCTTGGGCTCCCGACCCGGAAGCCTCAGCGGGGCCCCCGGGCTCGATGACGCCGTCAGGCTCGCGAGCGTCCACCCAGAACGCTCCGTCAGCGTGGTGCTCGCGCTTCCATACCGGCAGATCGCGTTTGAGGGCCTCGACCGCCTCCGAGCATGCGAGCAGCGCCGCTCCTCGATGCGGCGCGGCCGCCACCACCACAACGCTCACCTCGCCGACAGCCAGCGTACCGATGCGATGAACCATGGTCAGGGCGCTCAGGTCGTGATGCTCGGTGACCTCGGCGGCGACGCGGAGCAGCTCCCGCTCCGCCATGGGCAGGTACGCGTCGTAGTCCAGCGCCTGCACCGGGCCACCCGGGCTGCGGTTGCGAACTACGCCGATGAAGGCCGCGATCGCGCCGTCGGCATCGCCGCGCGCCTCGGCCACGAGTTGGTCGACCTCGATGGGATCTGCGACCAGCGCGGTGTGCACGCGGCGTCTCGGCTCGTCGTCAACCGACCCGCCGGCCACCGGAGGCATGAACGCGACTTCGTCGCCGGGCTTCACCTCCGTCTCCCAGTCGCAGTAGCCGAGGTTCCGGGCCACCCGCAATCGTCCGCGCGGGTCCCCGAGGTCGGCGTGGTCATGGGTCACGGCGGACCAGAGGTCGAGGACCGTGGCCACCGGCTCGCGGACCAGGATCTCGCCGCCGAGCCGCTCACGCAACCAGCCGAAGCAAACCACGCGCACAGCGTCATCGGGCTTGCTCGGCATCTCGCTAACTCAGGTCGAAACCGGTGAGGAGGGTCCCTGTCGGAGCCCGCGACATACCGGCGGGTACGATCAGCAGGGCGTCCGCGTCGGTGAGCGACCGCAGCATGGACGACCTCTGTCCGCCGCTCAGGGTGGCGATCGGGATCCCATCACCGGTCTCTCGGAGGCGAACGCGCACGTAGGTCTCCAATGCTTCCGGGGTGTCGACCTCCTCGCCAACCCGCAGGGCGACCCGGCGCCGATGGACCACGGTGGCACCCTGCAGCGCGAGGAGCGCCGGCCTGCCGAAGAGCTCGAATGTCACCGCGGCGCTTGCCGGGTTGCCGGGGAGTCCGAGCAGCGGCGTGTCGCCGACCGTTCCGATGAGGAGGGGCTTGCCTGGACGCATGGCGATCCGCCACGCCTCGACCGTCCCGACCTCGGCGACCACCTGCCGGACGTGGTCGTGCCGGCCGACGCTGACGCCCCCGCTGCTCAGTATCAGGTCGCAACCACTGGCGGTGGTCAGCCGTGCCCGGAGCGCGTCCGGATGGTCCTCGACGATGCCGAGGTCGACCACCTCACCGCCCGCCTCGCGGACGGCGGCGGCCAGCATCGCCGCGTTGCTGTTCGTCACCTGATGGGGCGCCGGGACCGCGCCGACCTGAACCAGCTCGTCGCCCCCCGAGAGGAGGGCGACCCGTGGTCGTCGTCGAACCCACACTGACGCACCGCCCGCCGCCGCCGCGGCCGCGATGTCCACGGGGCGGAGCCGGCGTCCCGGTGGGAGCATCATCTGTCCCGATTCGAGGTCCTCCCCCGCCCGCCGGATGTACTGACCGGGGTGTGGCGCCGCGAGCACCAGGACCTCGCCCTCACCGTCTTGGCCGGTGTCCTCGACCGGCACGATGGCATCCGCGCCACGGGGTACCGCCGCCCCGGTGGTGATGGCGATCGCGGTACCCGGGTGGAGCGTCCCCATGGCCGCCCCGGCCCGGGATTCACCGGCCACCGGCAGCCGTACCGGGGTCGCGGGCGACGCCGTGGCGGAGTCCTGCGCCAGGACCGCGAAGCCGTCCATCTCCGAGTTGTCACAGCCGGGGAGAGCCCACTCACTGATCACGGCTCGGGACAGCACGCGCCCACGCGCCTGATTGAGCGGAACCAGCTCCTCCGCCGTCAGGTGGAGAGAGACGAGCTCGAGGAGGCGTTCCTGCGCCTCCACCACGGGCATGAGCTCGCTCAAGGAGTTTCCTGACAGCTGACGAGCGTTTCGCGAAGGCCGTGGCGAGCGAGGACTGAGCGGTGCATCGAGCTCGAACTCTAGACGAGAAGGCGATGATCGACGAGGCCAGGTGCGGAACGGGAGAATGCCCCGACCGGCCGGCTCGCCGGGCATGGCCGGTCTCACCGTTCGCCGCCTCCTCCGGACGTTGGCGATGTCGCCATCCTCTAGGATCTCTGCCGGCCAGGGCGCTCGTCTCGAGGGTGGGATCCGTGGACACGGGTCAGTCGAAGTAGTGGCCCGCCTCGATGTCCTGGAGGAGGCTGGGGTGGGCGGGCTTCCAGCCCAGAAGCTCCTGTGTGATGGTGCTGGAGGCGGGCATGTCGGTGCTGAGGAGGTGGACGAGCATGCCGCCGAACTCCTCGGCGGGCAGGGAACGCGCGGGGAGGTTCAGGTGCCGGCCGATGGCCTCGGCGATCTCGCGGACGGACACGCCCTCGTCGCCGACGGCGTTGAGCACCGCGCCGGCGGGAGCCTGCTCGATGGCTAGCCGGTAGAGGCTCGCGGCGTCCTTCAGATGGACGGCGGGCCAGCGGCTGGTCCCGTCGCCGATGTAGCCGGAGACGCCCTCCTTCCGGGCCCGGGCGATGAGCTGGGGGACGAAGCCGTGCCGATCTCCCCGGCCGTGCACCGAGCGCGGCAGCATGACCAGGCAGGAGCGGACACCCCGGTCGGCGGCGGCTAGGGCGACCTGCATGGTGGTGATGCGGGCCGCGATGGGCCCGGCGGCGATGAGCGGGTCGCGTTCGGTCGCCGGCCGGCCGGGTGTCACGAGGGTTGCGCCAGAGATCACCAGGGGCTTGCCGGTGCCGGCGAGGCCGGCGAGAAACGTCTCGATGGCCCGGGCGTCGGTCCGCGTCGCCGCCTCGCTCACGCTGGGCACGACGAAGGCCAAGTGGATGACGCCGTCGCTCTCGAGGGTGCCGGTCTGCAGCGAGTCGGTGTCGTTGAGGTCACCGCGCAGGACCTCAGCGCCCAGGTCGGCGACGGCGCTGGCGGAGGCGTCCGAGCGGGCCAGCCCGAGCACATGGTGGCCGGCACCGATGAGCTCGGGGACCACGGCCGAGCCGATCCAACCGGAGGCGCCGGTGACGAAGATGCGCATGGGGGTCCTCCTCGCTCGCGCTCCACCGGGTGCAGAGCTCGGATCTCGCCGGTATCGGGCTGGACCGTCATGGCTGCGAGAAGCCTGGCCCGCATCCTGGAACGGCCACCGGCAGGGTGAGAACGGCCAGATGGCGCGCCCATGACAATGGCGCGCCCAGGAGGATTTGAACCCCCGGCCTTCTGATCCGTAGTTTGTTCCCCTGTCCGTCGTCGCGAAAACCGTGCGCGGCGAATTCGGCCGCAGCATCTGCGCGGAGAGCGGCGCGTCGTCGCACCCTCTAACCGCGTTGCTGCGATTCCCCTGGGATTCCAACGATTTCTGCTCCTCTCGACCTGGATGGCCATGTCACGATTCCGCCACGCAGCGGACACCACGTCGTCATTGTATGCGCGCTGATGGTCCGTCGCGTCACCCGCGACGTCGATGACGAGCAAGCCCTCGACACGATGACAGCCGACATCCCAGCGACGACGGGCCTCCGTTACTGCCTGTACCTCCGTGAGGTCTATGCGGAGAGTTGGGGACGCTGCTGGGATGAGCCGCCCCCAGGGGTGAGGCGCAGCCGACCCGGCGGAGCTCGCCGGGTACCTGCCGGGGGCCTCGCCGCCATGCCCGGCGACGACCACGCCGAGCCCGGCGGTCAGGGGAACCTCCGGGTGACCTCGATCGAGCCCACGATCGCTCGGTTGAACTCCGCCAGCTCACCCGCGGGGATCCAGTACTCGCGGTGGTGCCGGCCACCCACCTGGTGCACCGCATATGAGGAGAGGAAGGATGACCGAACCCGGAACCGGGTGACGAAGCCGGCTCCGCTCTGGGGCACGTTCCAGTCGCGGGCGATCTGCACCGCGTACTCCTCGGTCAGCACGGGGTAGAAGATCGGCTGCTCGGGGAGCCGGGGCGGGAAGGCCCGGTAGCCGGAGGCGGCGATGAGCTCGAGCTCAGCCGGACCCACCGGCCTCCAAAGGGTCACCAGCCCGTCAGGGGCCTCCTCAGCCAGCGGTTGCATCTCCCCTCCGGTGCCGGTGGTCACCCCACCTCCGGCCGCAGCATCGGCGGGTGGAGCAGGGAGGTGGGACCCCGCCGATACAGGGCGGCTGGACGTCCCCCATCGCGGGTCGTGGTGGTGCCGGTGGGTTCGAGGAAGCCCTCGGCGCCCGTCACCTTACGATGGAAGTTGCGGGGGTCGAGGCCCACCCCCCAGACCGTCTCGTACACCCGACGGAGCTCGGCAACCGTGAACTCCTCCGGGCAGAAGGAGGCACCGAGCGGCGTGTACTCGAGCTTGGCCCGGGCTCGCTCCACTCCGTCGCCCAGGATCCGCCCGTGGTCGAAGGCCAGACCCGGAAGCTGACCCAGGACATCCTCGGCAGGCACCCATCGAGCGGCCGCGGCGTCCCCACCTGCGACGGGGACCGGCAGGTCAGGTGCCAGGACCAGGTAGGCGACGGTGACCACCCTCATCCTGGGGTCCCGGCGGGGATCCCCATACGAGGCCAGCTGTTCGAGGTGAGCGCGCGGCTGCGGGAGGCCGGTCTCCTCGCCGAGCTCCCGGGCCGCCGCCTGGTCCAGGTCCTCGTTGGGCCGCACGAAGCCGCCGGGCAGGGCCCAGCGGCCCCGGTACGGGGGCTGGCCGCGGCGGACCAGCAGGACGCAGAGCCTCTCCTTCCGGAGGGTCAGCACCACCAGGTCGACGGTCACCGCGACGGGCGGGAAGCCCGAGGGGTCGTAGCCCTTCACGCAGCCGATCCTACCAGGTTCTCGTCCCCTTGACGATAGCTCCGAGGCCATGCTATCGTCATGGTGACGATATACAGCCAGGAGGAACCCCACCATGCCGACATCATCAGGGTCGCAGGGCTCCAACTGCGCGGCTCCCCCACCGCCCACATCCGCCACCTCCGCCACGGACGGGTGGTCCACGAGGGCACCAGCCTCTCGTTCTGGTTCCGACCTCTCAACGCGGTCCTGTCGGAGATCCCGGTGGACGACCGCGAGCTGCCCCTCCTCTTCCACGCTCGGACCGCCGACTTCCAGGACGTCACCGCCCAAGTCACGGTCACCTACCGGGTGACCGATCCCGCCCTGGCCTCCACCCGGGTGGACTTCGGCGTCAACCCGGATAGCGGCCGGCCCCGGGGGACGCCGCTGGAGCAGCTGGCCACCATCCTCACGGAGAGCGCCCAGCAGTACGCGTTCGAGTACCTCAGCCAGGTGCCCCTCTCCGCCGCTCTCGCCGACGGGGTCGAGGAGGTGAGCCGCCGCCTGGACGCGGGACTTGCCGCGGATCGGCGCCTGGGCGAGACCGGCGTCGCCGTGGTCGGGCTGCGCGTCGTCGCCATCCGCCCCGACCCCGAGGTGGAGAAGGCGCTGCGGACCCGACCCGGGAGCAGCTCCAGCAGGAGGCGGACCGAGCCACCTTCGAGCGCCGCGCCCTGGTCGTCGAGCGGGAGCGGGCGATCGCCGAGAACGAGATGCAGAGCCGGATCGAGCTGGCCCGCCGCGAGGAGCAGCTGGTGGCCCAGCAGGGGGCCAACACCCGCCGCCAGGCCGAGGAGGCGGCCGAGGCCACCCGCATCCAGAGCGAAGCCGAGGCCGCCCAGCGCCGGCGCCTCGGCGAGGCGCAGGCCGACGCCTCCCGCGCGATGGGCGTGGCGGCGGCGGCGGAGGCGGCGCGCCTGGCCGCCTACCCGGAGCTCAGCGAGGCCACCCTGCTCGGGCTGGCCCTCAAGGACCTGGCCACCAACCTGCCCAAGGTGCAGAGCCTGGTGCTGACCCCCGACCTGATCGCCCCGCTGCTCGCCCGCCTGGCCTCCAGCCCGGCGGCCGCGCCGGCTCCGGCGAGGGCCGCGGCTGCTCCGAGCGTAGATCGGTGAGCGTCGCGCCTCGGGCCGTCCTGGTCCACCGCCGCACGGTGGTGTAGGCGTCGGTGGTCACGTTGCCGTTGGCGTCGGTCTGGGTCAGCGGCTCGTTGAGGCTGTTGTAGGTGGCCGAGGTGGATGTCACCTTTCCGGACGCGGTGCTGATCACGGTCGCCAGCAGGTTGCTGTTCAGGTCATACGAGTTCGCAGTCGTGTCGCCGAGGGAGTCGTATTGACGTCGGAATGGCGCACTTTCTGAAGTCCTTACTCCTCTCTCTCGACCCTCCTCCGGTCTGGCTAGACGCCGCACAGATATGCCGCGCCACAGCCCGGAGCCGACCCCCATAGCGACCCACGGCGGAGCCCCCGAGCCTGGGCCCCGAAAATCGCGATCCCGCAGGAGGGCCTCTTTGCCATGTCTGCTGGTCGAGTCGCCGCTCGCTCTCAAAGCCGGTGTCTTGGGTGACCGCGTCGCCAGCTCGTCGATCGAGGTTGGTGGGCCAAAAGGGCCCTGGCAAGTGAGGCCACATCGCCCTTGCGAGACGGCAAGGGATTCCGGTTGGATTCCAACCGTTCTGAGGGAAGGGGATGCCCTCGCCGGGGATGACGCCGTGTCAGGCGCCTGTCGGATGAGCGAGGTGCGGGATGACCCCCAGGGCCCGAGCCGTGGACTTCCACGAAGCCGCTGAAAGTGGTCACCAGGGGGGCCGGTCGGCGCCGCCGCATCGGCTCGGCCGGCTCCATCAGACCACCTTCGTCCTCGTCGGGTTCGCGACCGTGCTCGCCACTGCCGGTCTCGACGCTCGGCTTGTGGAGGCGGCGGGGGCTGCCCCGACCGTGACGGCGCTGGCTCCGGAGTCCTCCCCGACCGGCGGGGGCACCACTGTGACCATCACCGGCACCGGGTTCCTGAGCGGTGCCGGAGCCAACACCGTCGACTTCGGGGTGAAACCCTCGCCGACAGTCACCTACGTCAGCTCGACTGAGTTGACGGCGGTGTCGCCGGCCGAGTCGCCGGCCGAAGTGTACGTGACCGTCTCGAACGGCAGCGGGACCTCGGCAACGGGCATCGCCAGCTCGTTCCTCTATGTCCAGGAGGGCCCGTACGTGCCCCTCAGCGCCCCGGACCGCGTCTGCGACACGAGGTCGGGGACCGGGACCCCGTGCTCGGGCACGGCGATCGGGGCTCAGAGCTCGATCACCCTGGCGATCGGCGGCCTGTCCGGCGATGGGGTGCCGGCCAGCGCGGCGGCGGCGATGGTCAATCTGACCGCCTATGGCGGTTCCGGTGGCGGGGTGCTCACCGCGTATCCGTCGGGGGTTGCCAACCCACTCGGCTCCGATCTCAACTACGGCGCCGGCAGTGCCACGGTGTCGAACCTGGTCGAGGTTCCCCTGGGCGCCGCGGGAACCGGTGGCACCCCGGGAGCCATCGTGCTGTTCAACAACTCGACCACGGCGGCCAATGCCTCGGCGGATGTCGAAGGCTACATCTCCGGCACCCCGCTGACCGTCGGGGCGGGCCTGATGAACCCGCTGGCCCCGGCCGAGCGGATCTGCGACACCCGGCCCGGCTACACCTGGCAGCGGGACTGCAACAATTACGGTGCGATTGCCAGTGGGGGGACGCTGACCCTTCAGGTGGGCGGCGAGGGCGGAATCTCGGAGGTTGGTGCGGAGGCGGCCATCCTGGAGGTGACCGACGTCGCGACCGGCTCGGGGACGGGGAGCTTCACCGTCTATCGGCAGGGCGGGCCTGTACCCACGGTGCCGACCTTCACGTTCACGGCGGGCGCGACGGTGACGAACCGGGTGATCGTTCCTCTCAGCGGGTTCCCGTTCAATCATGGATTCCTCGGTCTCCTCCCGGGTGAGATCAGCATCCAAGACAGCGGCCAGGCCGCGTACGCGATCGTCGATGCGGACGGCTGGATCACCAACGGCAGCGCGGTGACGGGCTCGGACTTCTACCCGTCGGTGGTCAACCGCGCCTGCGACAGCCGATCGGGCAGCGGGTTCGCCTGCGCCACCAGCCCGGGCTCGCTGCCCGGGGGTTCGAGCGAGACCGCCGACTCCAAGGCGTACTCGCTCGCGGGTCAGCTCCCCGGGGGGCTGCCGGCGACCGGGGTCACCGTGGTCGCCATCAACGTCACAATCATCGCCCCGAGCAGCGGTGGGCTCACCGTGGTCTGGCCGGACGGCGCTGCCCCACCTGACACCTCGGACTGTCAGTACCAGGGCAACAACACGGCCAACCTCGACGTCGTGGTGCCCCTGGGAAGCGACGGTGCGGTGCGGATCTACTCCTCGGCGGCTGCGGGCGTGATCATCGATCTCGAAGGCTGGTACACGGCGACCCCTCAGGACCAGCCGATGTCGCTGGCGGCCTGGGCGGCAGCCGCCGGGGTCGGCGATCCCAGCGCCTCGGCTCCGGTGGCACCGTCCAACGTGGTCGGGCCCGTCAACGGGGAGTTGGGGGCCCTGTATCTCACCCACTCCGACATCACCATTGGGGGGCGTGGGCTGGGATTGGACCTCGACCGGACCTACAACTCGCCCCAGCAGGCGGGTGCGGTGGATGGGCCCTTCGGCTACGGCTGGTCGTCGAACGTGGCCATGTCCCTGGCCGAGAACGGCGCCGGCACCGCGGTCACGATCACCGATGAGAGCGGGGCGCCGGTCACGTTCAGCCGGGTTGCCAACGTCTGGGTGGCGTCCGCCTACAGCGCCTCGACCCTGACGAGCGCGGGAGGCACGTGGACCTACACGCGCTGGGATGGCGACAGTTACACATTCAACTCGGCGGGGAAGCTCGCATCGGAAGCCGATCGGAACGGCAACACCACCGCCTTCGGGTACTCCGCCAGCCAGCTGGTCACGATGACCGACCCCAGCGGCCGGACGCTCACCTTCACCTGGACGGGAAACAACATCACCAAGGTGGAGGATCCCGATGGCCAGTACGTCACCTATGGCTACGACGCGTCCGGGGACCTGACCTCCGTCACCGACCAGATCGGCAACGTCGTCGGGTGCGGCTGTGCCGTCGCCAACACGGCGACGTATGGCTACGACGGGAGCCACCACCTGGTCACCCAGACCGATCCCCTGGGGAACGCCACGACGTACGTGTACTCATCGGCGGGCCAGGTAACCAGCGTGATTCCGCCCGCCGGGGTGGGCGGGGCGTCGCGGCAAACCACGTACGCGTATGCGGCGCCGGCCTCGAACACCACCACCACCACGATCACAGCACCCGAGCCAAACGGTGACTCCGCCCCCAACGTCACGGTGGACACCTACGTCTACGGCCTCCTCACCAACCAGGTCAAGGGCGAGGGGACGCCGTACGCGGTAGCGACGACCTACCTCTACGACCCCTACACCCTCGGGCTGTACCTGCAGGTCGACTCGCTCCAGGACACCACCTCGAACTCGTACGACCTGAACGGCAACCTGCTGGCGACGGTGATCACCTCGGCCTCGGGGGAGGTGACCTCGACCTCGGCCACGTACAACAGCCTCAACGAGCCGTTGACCCAGACGGACGCCAACGGCAACGTGACGACCGATGCTTATACTGCGGGCGGCGAGCTGTGTTGGTCTCTGACGGGCACGTCCACGAACGGCTGCGGCAGTGTGCCAGCAGGGTCGACGTCGTACACATACGGCGACCCGACGAACCCCGGGCTGCCCACCTCCGAGACCGACCCGGCAGGCGAGGCGACCACCATGAGCTACGACAGTCAAGGAGACCTGGCGACCTCCACCAACGCGGCCGGCGACGAGACCAGCTACACGTACGACGTCCTGAGCCGCCAGGTGACCACCACCACTCCAGCGGGCAACGCCGCAGGATGCGGGTGCGCGGCCGCCAACACCACCACCACGGAGTACGACCCCCTCAACCGCGTCCTCACAACCACGGCGCCCAACGGTTCCGGGGGATGGGCGGTGACGGTGAACACTTACGACGCTGACGGCAACCTGCTGACCACCGAGGACCCTGCCGGCGCCTGGACCACGAACACCTACGATGCCAACTCCGAGCTTTGTTGGACGCTGGTGGGCTCCAGCCCGTCCAGCGACCCGTGCACCACGGCTCCCACCGGGGCCACCGCGACCACCTATGACGGGGATGGCAATGTCGCGACGACGACGGACGCCAAGGGCAACGTCACCACCTACGGCTACAACGCGCTCAGCCAGAAGGTGTCGCAGACGCTGACCACCTCCTCGGGGGCTATGACCGCCTACACTTACGACGCCCATGGCAACGTCCTGACCATGGTCAGTCCGGACGGCAACGTGGCCAACTGCGGCTGTGCGGCCGAGTACACGACGACCTACACCTACGACGCTGAGAATCAGCTGCTGACCACGACCGACCCCGATGGCTACACGACCACCAATGCGTATGACGCAAATGGGAATCTCCTCACCGTCACGGATGGGGACGGCAACGTCACCACCAACGCGTACAACTCCCTGAACCAGTTCTGCTGGACCTACACGGGAGCGGCGGCCGAGCAGCCCAGCTGCGGGTCGCCCCCATCCGGGGCGACGATCACCACCTACGACGCCGATCGCCACGTCCTCACGGTCACCGACGGGAACGGAAACGTCACCACCAACGCCTACAGTGGCACCGGCCAGCTGTGCTGGACCTACCTGGGCAGCTCAGGCAACGGCTGCTCGTCGCCACCGGCGGAGGCGACGGTGTACACGTACGACGCCAACGGCAACCTGCTGACCACGACCAAGCCAAGCGGGCAGACCATCACCAACGCCTACAACGCCGCCAACCAGCTGTGCTGGACCTACCAGGGCTTCGTGAGCAACCCGAGCTGCGGGTCGCCTCCCACCTCGGGTACCTACGCGGTGTTCACGTACGACCCGGACGGCCGGGTGCTGACGATGACCGACCCAACCGGCACGTCCTCGTGGACGTACAACAGCCAGGGGCAGGAACTCACCTCCACAGACGGAGCGGGTGCCGAGGTCCAGTACGGCTACGACCTGAACGGGAACCAGACGTCGATCACCTACCCTGCGGACGGGATCGTGGTCTCCCAGGCCTACAACGCGGACAACCAGATGTGCTGGACCGACGTGAGCACCTCGATCTCGGGGAACGGCTGCTCGTCACCCCCTGCCGGGTCCACGGTTTACGCGTATGACGCGAGTGGCAATCTTCTGAGCGAGGATCTGCCCAACGGGGTGGACAACACCTTCACCTATGACGGCGACAGCAACATGGTGGCGATCTCGGACAAGAACCAGGGCGGCTCCACCGTATTCGCCGCCACTTACACGCGAAACGGGGACAACATGGTGACCGCAGACGGGTCGCAGCCGGCTGGGTTCAGCGAGTACCAATACACCGCCAAGAATCAGGTGTGCTACGCCGCCAGCGGCAACTCGACGGCCTGTACCAGCCCGCCGTCGGGCTCCTATGACTACAGCTACGACCTGGCCGGCAACCTCGTCAACGACAACAGCACGACCCAGACTTTCAACAGCCAGGATGAGCTGTGCTGGTCGCTGACCGGGTCATCGAGCAGCGCATGCTCCTCGCCGCCCCCGGGGGCGACCACCTACTCCTACGACGCCAACGGCGATCGGACGGCCACGATGCCGGCAGCCGGCGCCGCTGCCACCTACGGCTACAACACCGCCGGCCAGTTGACCCAGTACCAGCTCGGCAGTGGCACCCCCACGACCTACGCCTACAACGGCCACGGGTTGCGGATGAGCGAGACGACCGGTAGCGGCACGACGGCCTTCAGCTGGAGCGACACGGGGACGGTGGCGCAGCTCCTGCAAGAGACGACCGGGGCAGGCACCACCAGCTACGTCTACGGGCCCACGGGCTCGCCGATCGAGGAGATCCTTCCCTCCGGGGCCGCCTACTACTACTCGAGCGATGACCTCGGCTCAACCCGGGCCCTCACCGACGCCTCGGGCAACGTGCAGGACACCGACACCTACGACCCCTACGGCAACCTCACGGCGAGCAGCGGCTCGGTCCAGGACCACCTCCTTTATGCGGGGCAGTACCTCGACACCGAGAACGGCCTCTACTACCTCCGGGCCCGCTATTACGACCCGACAACGGGACAGCTCCTGTCCATTGATCCAGACGTGGCCATCACGGACACCCCCTATGCGTACGTCATCGGTGACCCGGTCAATGCGACCGATGCGAGTGGCAAGATCCCGATCGCGCTAGGAGGGTGTGGGAACCCTCATAACCTCGCAGCCTGTGTTGCGGCCGCGCGGCGCAGCGGCACAATGAAAGGGCTCACGTTGAAGCAGGTTTGGACGTGGATCTATAGCAATCGGGGAATGATCGTTTCTGTCGTTGCCATTGGCATCTGTGTCGCAGCGGCTCTCCCCACCGCTGGCGGGTCACTGGCTGTATGCGGCGTCGCCTCGCTCGTCGCATCGGGCGTCCGTATTCAGCAGCGTATTGCCGAAAACGGCTTCATGGCGTCGCTGCCCGCCAACTCTGCCGACCTCTTCATCAGTAGCCTCACCTTCGGTATGGTCGATACGCCCACCGGCCTCGGGTCAGCCGACGTTGGGGCTGTCGGAGCCGCTGGGCTACGACTCCACAGTGCTTTGCCCAGCATCTTCAATGCGGCCACGTACCAGCTTGAAAGGCGGTGAGGGAGAGTGCTCGACGCTCCGGTCATCAAACTGTCGCGAGGGCGACTGCGCTGGCCAGTCACGGCTGGCTGGTCGCTAATGGCAATGGTGGGGGCAACCACAATCTACGGCGAAACACAGCCGGTCAGCGTCCCTGCCCTGGCATTCGCGGCTGGCTGGACTGCCCTAGCGCTCGCTCTAGCTGCGCGAGCCACTCGTATGGCGGGGATCATCGTTTACAGGGACCGTATCGTGGTGCATGGTTGGTGGCGCAAACGGGAGATTCCAGTTACCGAGGTCAAAGGCTTCGCCACCGACCGAGTGGTCGGTGGCTACGGCCTCCCAGGCGATGTTCTGGTCTTGGAACTTCGGACGTCTCGCGTACGAATGGGGGAATGGTGGTCATCGCATCGCAACATCGGACCGAACGCCATCCCGCAGGTGGCTTCACGGCTGAACGGGGCGCTCGACGCGGTACACGCGCCCTAGACGCGTTATCGATCGACTTGGGACGCTCGAACAGCGAGAGCCGCTCTTCCTTGATCCGCGGCCCTTGGACATCCACGAACGTACCCCGAACCACCAACAGAATCAGCTCTGTTGGACGTACACGGGATCGGCGGCCCAACAGTCAATCTGCGGGTCGCCCCCCTCGGGGGCGACCATCACCACCTACGATGGCGACGGCCACGTCCTGACGGTCACCGACGGGAACGGCAACGTGACGACCAACGCCTACTCCGACACCGGCCAGCTGTGCTGGACCTACCTGGGCAGCTCGAGCAACGGCTGCTCATCGCCACCGGCAGGGGCGACGGTGTACACGTACGATGCCAACGGCAACCTGCTGACCACCACCAAGCCCGACGGCCAGCCGATCACCAACACCTACAACACCGCCAACCAGTTGTGCTGGACCTACCAGGGTGTGCTGAACACCCCGAGCTGCGGATCGCCCCCGACGTCTGGGACCTACGCCATCTTCACGCACGACCCGGATGGCCGGGTGCTGACCATGACCGATCCGACGGGCACCTCTTCGTGGACGTACAACGCCCTGGGCCAGGAGACCAGCTACACGAATGGGGCCGGCGCCGAGGTGCAGTACACGTATGACGGCAACGGGAACCAGACCTCGATCACCTACCCAGCGGGCGGGATCGTGGTCTCGGAGGTGTACAACGCGGACAACCAGATGTGCTGGACCGAAGTCAGCAGCACGATCTCCGGTAACAGCTGCTCGTCACCTCCCTCCGGGTCGACGGTCTACTCGTATGATGCGAGTGGCAACCTCCTGAGCGAGGATCTTCCCAACGGGGTGGACAACACCTACACCTATGACGGTGCCAACAACCTGATGGCGATCTCGGACAAGACCAGTAGCGGGGCCCCGGTCTTCGCTGCCACCTATGCCCGCAACGGGGACGACCTGGTGACCTCCGACAGCTCGCAACCGGCTGGCGCCGGCCAGTACGAATACACTGCCAAGAAGCAGGTGTGCTACGCGGGGAGCGCGAACTCGGCTGCCTGCACCAGCCCGCCCTCGGGGTCGTATGCCTACGGCTACGACCCGGCCGGCAACCTCACGGGCGACAACGGCACCACCCAGACGTTCACCAGCCAGGACGAGCTGTGCTGGTCCGTGACCGGGTCATCGAGCAGCCCGTGCTCTCAGCCCCCCGCCGGGGCCACCACCTACGAGTACGACGCCAACGGTGACCGGACCGCTGTGACACCGACGACCGGAACACCCGCCGCCTATAGCTACAACACGGCGGATCAGCTGACCGAGTACCAGCTCGACGGTGGCACGCCCACCACCTACACCTACGACGGCCACGGGCTGCGGATGAGCGAGGCGACGGGGAGCGCCACCACCACCTTCAGCTGGACTGACACCGGCTCGGTGGCCCTGCTCCTCCAGGAGACCACGGGGGCGGGGACCACCAGCTACGTCTACGGCCCCGCGGGCTCGCCCATCGAGGAGATCCTGCCGTCCGGCAGCGTCAACTACTACTCAAGCGATGACCTCGGCTCGACCCGGGCGCTGACCGATGCCTCGGGGAACGTGCAGGACACCGACACCTACGACCCCTACGGCAACCTCACGGCAACCACCGGTTCAGTCCAGGACCACCTGCTGTTCCAGGGGCAGTACCTCGACAGCGAGAACGGGCTGTACTACCTTCGGGCTCGCTATTACGACCCCTCCACCGGCCAGTTCCTGACAGTTGACCCCAAGGTGGCCACCACGCTCTCCCCCTATGGGTACGTTCAGGGCGACCCCCTGAACGGAACCGATCCAAGCGGTGAGTGGGGCCTACCCGGCTGGGTGACCAGTGCCTGGAATGCAACTGGGGGGCACGTGGTTAGTGCCGCTCAGAACCTATGTCTCCGCAACCCCTTCGGTGCAGGGTGGAACTCGAATAGCAACGGCGGGTGCGGCACGGTGCTGACAGGGAGTCAGGGGGCCAAGCTCGTTGCGGCGACCGTGGTCATCGCCACGGTGACCGTGGCCACGGATGGGCTCGCGGACCAATACATCGGCGCCTATCTCAGTGCTGGTGAGGAGGGTACCGCGCTAGGCACGCTGGATCAGATCGGTCTCCTCCTTCACGCATGGCCGGTCTTCGCCCTCCCTGCGACCATCTACGGCATTGGGGGTTACCTGATCTGGTCGGCCCTCACCAATCCGTCGACATCGACAAGTGGGTCCTCGAGATGCCCATGAAGCACCTCCGCCCACTGGAGAACGTGGTCAGGCTGCTGGGTCGAGTTGCCATCTTTGGGGCCCTTGCCACGGTGCTGTTCGTGGTGTGGGGGCTCGTGCTGCGCGGGTTTCCCGGTGGAGCTGCAAGTGCGCTGGTGGCAGCCTGTGCCGGCATCACCGTGATAAGCCTCTATGAACGTCAGAAGTGGGCACGGGTGCTAGCCCGCGCTCGGGCGGAGCGTGACCAAGCAGCAGGCTCGGCGCCATCATGAGAGCTATCACTGTCCGGACTGTGAGCTGACCTGCAGCGCAGCCGGAGAGGGTGCCGGGGGCAGGCTGGGACGGCGGTCGCGTTGAGCTGGGCTGCACTTTGGCGCCACGGTGATACGTGTGCAGCGGCGCCGGGTGGGACCGACCTTGAGTTCCTGATCAGGTTCAGGTGGTTGGGTGGCGGCTACCCCTTCGCGGCCTCCCATCGGCGGACCTGGTGCTTGAGGAGGAGGGCGTCGAGGAGCTCGCGGACCAGTCGCTTCTCGTCGGGGTCGAGGCGCTCGGCGGCCTCGAAGGGGAGGCGGAGGTCGTCGCGGGGGCCGCGCTCGTCGTCGTCGAAGAGCAGGGCGTCGGTGGAGATGGCCAGGCCGACGGCGAGCTTGACCAGGGCCTCGACGGAGGGCTGGGAGGCGTTGGTCTCATAACGGCGGACCTGGACGACATGGAGCCCGGCGGCGTTGGCGAGGGCCTGCTGGGTCATGCCGCGGGTCTTGCGGAGGGTGACGAGGCGATCGGGGAAGGGCATGGCGGTGAGCGCCATGGTCCCAGGTGTCGCCGTGATGGTTGCCCCTGACATAGCTGTTATGCTACCAGGCCATAGCTCTCGTGAGTACTTGACAGGTTTTCGGAGGAGGCCGGGTGGCGCGGGTCCCGGAGGCGGAGCTGGAGCGGCTGAAGGCCGAGGTGTCGGTGCAGCGGCTGGCCGAGGCGAGGGGGGTGGAGCTGCGCCGGCACGGGGCCGACCTGATCGGGCTGTGCCCCTTCCACGAGGACCACGAGCCATCGCTGGTGATCTCGCCGAGGAAGAACCTCTGGCACTGCCTGGGGGCCTGCCAGGCGGGGGGATCTGTGGTGGACTGGGTGATGCGGGCCGAGGGGGTGAGCTTCCGCCACGCGGTGGAGCTGCTTCGGGAGGACCTTCCCCCTTTCGCCGCCCCCCCTCTCGCGCCGGCGCGGCCGGTGAAGGTGTCGACGGTGCGGCGGCTGCCAGCGCCGGTGGAGCGGGACGCCGACGATGAGGAGCTGCTCTTGCAGGTCCTCCGCTATTACCACGCCACCCTCCAGGAGTTCCCCGAGGCGCTGCGGTACCTGGAGTCGCGGGGGCTCCGGTCATCGGAGCTGATCGAGCGCTTTCAGCTCGGCTTCGCCAACCGGACCCTGGGGCTGCGGCTGCCGGAGAAGACCCGCCGGGCCGGGGAGGAGATCCGGACCCGGCTGCAGCGGCTGGGGGTCCTGCGCGAGTCGGGCCACGAGCACTTCAACGGCTCGCTGGTGATCCCGGTGATCGATCCCGAGGGGAGGGTTGCCGAGGTGTACGGGCGCAAGATCACCGACGGGTTGCGCGCCGGGACGCCGCTGCACCTGTACCTGCCCGGGCCGCACCGGGGTGTTTGGAACGAGGCAGCGCTCGGCGCCTGCCCCGACGTCATCCTCTGTGAGGCGCTGATCGACGCCCTCAGTCTGTGGGTGGCCGGGCATCGCAACGTGACCGCCGCGTACGGGGTGGAGGGGTTCACCGAGGACCACCTGGAGGCCTTCCGCCACCACGGGGTGGAGCGGGTGCTGATCGCATACGACCGCGACCCTGCCGGCGACAGGGCAGCGGTGCAGCTGGCGAGCCGGCTGGTGGGGGCGGGCATCGACGCGTACCGGGTGCTCTTCCCCCAAGGCCAGGATGCCAACAGCTTCCTCGTCGAGAACCCGGAGATGGCCGAGGAGCGCATCGGAACGCTGCTGCGCAAGGCGGTGTGGCTGGGCAGCGGCCAGCGGCCGGACCATGTGGTCCCGGCTCCTGCCAACGGGTCCTCGCCGGCGCCGGCGTCGACCACCCCTCTCCCCGCGGAGGCCCCGAGTGAGGCGGCGAAAGAGGAGCCGACACCACCACCACCTTTCGCTGCCCCCGTGGAGCCCCCGGTGGCCACGCCGCAGCCGCCGGGTCCCAGGGAGGTGGTGGCGGCGACGGTGAGCGAGCAGGAGGTGGTGATCCAGCGGGGCGCAGAGGGGGGGCGGCGGTGGCGGGTGCGGGGGCTGGCACGCAACACCAGCTACGACCTGCTCCGGGTCAACCTGCTGGTCAGCGCCCGGGAGCAGGGGGAGAGGGGAGGGGGCTTTCACGTCGACACCCTGGACCTGTATGCGGCCCGGCAGCGGCTCGCCTTCGTCAAGGAGGCGGCGGCGGAGCTGGGGATCGCCGAGGAGGTGGTCAAGGAGGACCTGGCCCAGGTGCTGCTGCGCGTGGAGGAGCTGGCCGACGCCCAGGTCCGCCAGGCCACCGAGACCAAGGCGGTTCCCTCGCTGGATGAGGCCGAGGAGCGGGAGGCGCTGGAGCTGCTCCGCGATCCCCGGCTGCTGGAGCGGGTGCTCGAGGACTTCGAGCGCTGCGGGGTGGTGGGCGAGGAGACCAACAAGCTGGCCGCGTACCTGGCCGCGACCAGCCGGCTCTTGGAGCAGCCGCTGGCGGTGGTGGTGCAGTCCAGCTCGGCGGCGGGCAAGAGCTCTTTGCTGGAGGCGGTGCTGGACCTGCTCCCCGAGGAGGCGCGGGTCAAGTACTCCGCGGTCACTGGCCAGTCGCTCTTCTACCTCCGCGACGGGGACCTCAGCCACAAGGTGCTGGCGGTGGTCGAGGAGCGGGGGGCGGAGCGGGCCGCGTACGCCCTCAAGCTGCTCCAGAGTGAGGGCGAGCTGTCCATCGCCTCGACCGGCAAGGACGCCGCCACGGGGCGGCTCGTGACCCACGAGTACCGGGTGCGGGGGCCGGTGGCGATCCTGCTGACGACGACGGCAGTCGACGTCGACGAGGAGCTGCTCAACCGCTGCCTGGTGCTCTCGGTGGACGAGGAGCGCGCCCAGACCCGGGCCATCCACGAGCGGCAGCGGCAGGCGGAGACGCTGCCGGGCCTGCTCCGGACCAGGGATCGCGAGCGGGTGATGCGGCTGCACCACAACGCCCAGCGCTTGCTCCGGCCGCTCGTGGTCGTGAACCCCTACGCCGAGCGGCTCACCTTCAGCGACGCCCGGACCAGGATGCGCCGGGACCACATGAAGTACCTGACGCTCATCCGGGCGGTCACCCTGCTCCACCAGCACCAGCGGGAGCTGCGGACGGTCGTCCACCAGGGCGAGGCCCTCGCGTACATCGAGGTGACGGCGGACGACATCCGGGTGGCCAACCGGCTGGCCCACGAGGTGCTGGGGCGATCGCTCGACGAGCTGCCGCCGCAGACCAGGCGGCTGCTCCAGCTCCTCGACGAGATGGTCGCGGCCGCCACCCTGCGCAGTGCCATGGCCCGGAGCGACGTCCGGCTGACGAGGCGGGAGATCCGGGAGGCCCTGGGCTGGGGGGACACCCAGCTGAAGTGCCACCTGGCGCGGCTCGTGGAGATGGAGCACCTGCTGGTCCACCGAATGGGGCGGGGTTTCGCATACGAGCTGCTCTGGGACGGCCAGGGCCGGGATGGGTCCGCCTTCCTCGCCGGCCTGATCGACCCCGAGGCAGAGGGGGGCCTCGATTCCCGCGGGTATGACAGCGATCGGTCGGGGGCAAACTGTGAGCGGTCGGGATCCGGTCGGGCCTCGGTCGGCCCCTGGTCGGGGGCTGGTCGGCCCCCCCTCTCTACCGGAAACCCCAACGGCCACAAGGCAGATGACGGCCTCGGCGCCGGACGTGCCCGGGAAAGCACCGTACCGGTGGCCGCGGTCGCCGGCTGAGAGGGGTCGTACCGGTGCCACGGCGAGGGCAGCGGCTCCGCCCGGTGGCGGGGGCTCCGGGGGATCCCCGGGGGATGGCGCGGGCGATCAGTGAGCACCTGGCCTGGCTGCGCCTTCACAACTACAGCCCCCGCACCGTGAGAATGCGCGACTTCTACCTCAACGCCTTCGCCGCCTGGCTGGAGGAGCGGGGGGTGACCCGGCCCACCGACGTCACCAAGCCCATGCTGGAGCGGTATCAGCGCCACCTCTTCCACCAGCGGAAGCTGGACGGCAAGCCGCTCTCCTTCAGCTTCCAGCACCAGCACCTCTGCGCTCTCCGGGGCTTCTTTCGCTGGGCGGCGAGGCAGAACCGGATCCTGTACAACCCGGCCAGCGAGCTGGAGCCGCCACGGCGGGTGCGCCGGCTGCCCCGCCACGTGCTCACCGTCTCAGAGGTCGAGCAGGTCCTGGCTCGCAGCCCGACGTCACCGACCCGCTGGGGCTGCGTGACCGGGCGATGCTGGAGACCCTGTACTCGACGGGGATGCGACGGTCGGAGCTCTGCGGCCTCACCCTCGTCGACCTGGACACCGAGAGGGGCACGGTGCTGATCCGCCAGGGCAAGGGGCAGCGGGACCGGATGGTGCCGATCGGGGAGCGGGCGATCGCCTGGGTCGACCGCTACCTCGCCGAGGTCCGGTCCCAGCTCGTGGTGGAGCCCGACCCGGGCGTCCTCTTCCTGGCCTCAACCGGGGAGGCGGTGGGCCCTGACTGGCTGAGCCGGATCACCCACCGCTACGTGGACCGGGCAGCGCTGGGCAAGCAGGGGAGCTGCCACCTGCTCCGCCACACCATGGCGACCCTGATGCTGGAGGGGGGCGCCGACGTCCGCTACATCCAGGAGATGCTCGGCCACGCGCGGCTGGAGACCACCGAGGTCTACACCCACGTCGCCATCCGCCAGCTCAAGGCCGTCCACACCGCCACCCATCCCGGAGCCACCCTCCGCCGCCACCGGAGTGCTCCAGACCCGCCGACCCCGCCGGTCGGGTGCCCGCAGGAGCTCCCAGGAGGCCCGGAGCGGGATGACCTCGACCGCTGACACCTGGGTGCCGCAGGCGGCCGCCGAGCCCCCCATCCCCTCCCTTTCGCTGCCCGTCCACCGCGCCTCCGCGCTGCTCTGGGGCGGCCGCCGGGAGGGCGCCGAGGGGGCGCCGGGGACCGGTCGGACCGTGTCTTCTCCCGAGGGAGCAAAGGGTACGGTATCTGTGAACGACGCAAACGCAAGAGCAGGCGAGCGGGGAGGCGGGGAATTGCGTACGCGGCGTACGGAGCGTTCGATGGCGGCGTCATGAGGTGGGTCTGACGA
>CAVOOO010000009.1:0-810942 GCA_963697585.1 uncultured Chloroflexia bacterium
CAACCGATGGCGGTGTGTCTGCCAGCACCGGCGATGGGCCGGTGGTGGCGGTGACCGAGCGCCGTGGCACCATCCGCTCTGTGAGAGGCCGCGGGCAGATCGCCGTTGCCGTCGACCGGTGAGAGCGGCCATTCGGCGCCGGGGCGAGATGGTCGGACCTCCGCGGCCGGCCTCGCAGGGTCGACGGTCTGATGGCCATGCGACCCCCCGGACACCGCCAGGTCCCGCTGGATCGCGCCGCTCGGATCGTGGAGCGGATCCAGGCCATCCCCAGAGGCTCGGTGAGCACCTACGGGGACATCGAGCCGGGCGCCCCACGTCTCGTCGGTCTGCTCCTCTCCACCACCCAGGTGAAGCTCCCCTGGCACCGCGTGGTGCGGGCCGACGGCTCGGCGCCGGTCGGCGCATCGCAGCTGGAGCGGCTCCGCCGCGAGGGGGTGCCGCTGCGCGGCGACCGCGTCGATCTGCGCCTCGCCCGCTTCCCCCGGCCCGGGCTGGACGGGCGGGAACCCACCGCGGAGATCGCCGGGGGCCGACAGGTCAGCCACCTGAGGGCGGCACGGATCCTCGCCGCCCGGGATCCGGTGATCGCGGAGCTGGTGGCCGGGGCAGGGCCGCCGCGCCTCCGACCCGCGCACGCCTCGCACTTCGCAGCGCTGGTGCGCTCGATCGTCTACCAGCAGCTGGCCGGTGCTGCGGCCGCGGCCATCCATGGCCGGCTGACCGCAGCGCTCGGAGAGGACGTCCGCCCCGAAGCACTCCTCTCCCTTCCCGACGATGCTCTCCGTGCCGCCGGTCTGTCCGCCAACAAGACGGCCTCGCTTCGGGACCTCGCCGCCAAGGTGCTCGACGGCACCGTCGCCCTCTCACCCTCCGAGCTGCGCGCGGAACCGGATGACGAGGTGGTCACCCGGCTCTCGACGGTGCGGGGGGTCGGCCGCTGGACCGCCGAGATGTTCCTCATCTTTCAGCTCCGGCGCCTGGATGTCTGGCCCGCCGGCGACCTGGGAGTCCGGCACGGGTACGCGCTGGCCTGGCGCGTTCCTCAGCCCAGCTCGCGCGAGCTGGAGCCGCTCGGCGAACCCTTCCGGCCGTACCGGTCGGTGGTCGCCTGGTACTGCTGGCGGGCGGTGGAGCTGTACGGCCGTGGCCGCGAGAGCGCACTGACGCGATAGCCCAACGCCCCGTTCCCCCTGGCCTGGTGAGGCCGACGGTTCCCGCTCACTCGTGCCGGACCTCAGGGAGCCGGCGCGGCTGGCGCGCCCTCCCCCAGAGCCACCCTGCGCCAACCCCGAAGGTCATGATCAGCACGATCCAGGCCACGGTGCGGCCGACCGGCGGCAGCAGGCTCTGCGCCAGCAAGCCGCAGGCGAGGAAGACCACCAAATCCCCGAAGAGGGCCGCGTACCAGACGCCCGCCCGGGTGGCGCGCGCCGGCCCGGCGGCGCTCACGGGGCGGGTCGGGGCGCCCCGGCGATCGGCTCCGGCCAGATGCGGACCGGTCAGGCTCTGGGTCGGCCGGCCCCCGGCCTCGAGAGCTTCACCCCGCCGCTGGGCGCGGGGCCTTCGCCCCCTCGAGGTCCGTCTCCGGCGCGTCTGCGGCATGGGGGAAGGGTAGCTTGGCGCGAAGGGTCCCGTGAGCGCCGCACGAGCACCGATCGGGCGGGCCGGCGGAGCGGGAGACGAGCTCGCACTCGCGACCCCTCGGCAGGCCAGCGCCGCATCGAGGAACGGACGACCGGATCGCACCCGCTCGGCGGGGTTGACCTACGACCCTGGCTCGACCGGGCCTCCCGGCTCATAGATGGCGATCACCACACCCCCACTGGTCGTGGTGCTGCTGACCAGTCGCAACGCGCCGGCCCGGACCCCATCCTGGAAGAGCCGCTTGCCGGTGCCGAGGTGCAGCGGGAAGCAGAGGAGCCGGTACTCGTCGATCAGATCGTGATCGATGAGGGTGCGAGCCAGCACGCCGCTGCCGTGGATCTGGAGCTCGCCCCCGGGCTGCGCCTTCAGCCGGGCCACCGCCGCGGGCACGTCGGTGCCGAGCAGCGAGGAGTGTGCCCACTCGACCGCATCGAGCGTGGTGGACGCCACGTACTTCGGGAGAGCGTTCAGTGCTGTCGCGATCCGGTTGTCAGGCTCGGTGACATTCGGCCAGTGGCCGCTGAAGATCTGATACGTCTTGCGACCGAGCAGAAATGCCCCGGCCTTCTCGAACCAGCCGGCGACGGTTGCGCCGACCTCCTGGTCGCCGTACGCGAACAGCCAGCCCCCGTACTCGAACCTGCCGTCGGGATCCTCGTCCCGACCTCCGGGGGATTGCATCACACCATCGAGGGTCAGGAAGGTGTGCAGCGTCAGTCTCATGGGCTCAGGTTAGCTCTGTCTCCACCGCGGAGATTGGTGTGGCGCGACATGAGAGCACGGGGTCGCCCTCAACGAGCCGCGGAGCTGCCAGGGCGGCAACCCCTTCGTGGTGACTATGCTGGGTGTGGTGAATTTGGAGATGGCGGCGCGCGCCCGGCGATTGCAACGCGGTTTTGGCTGGGGCGACGTTCTGGTGGTGGCCGCCACGACCATCTGGGGCGTCAACGTGGTGGTGGTCAAGCTGGCCCTCACCAACAGCGGGCCATTCACCTACTCGGCGATCCGCTATGTCCTCGGGGGTCTGGCGCTCTGCGGCCTGGCTCGCTGGTTGGAAGGTCCCTGTCGCGCCCGGCACGCGCCGACATGGGGCTGATCGCAGCCGCCGCGGCGACCGGGGTCCTGGTCAACCAGGCCAGCTTCGCCGGGGCGCTGGCGCTCACCAACGCGGACAACATCGCCATGATCTCCGGGACCACACCGCTGCTGGTGGTCGGCCGGCTCGTCCTGCGTAACCGCGAGCACTTCGCAGCCAAGGTCTGGGGCGGCCTCGGCCTCGGCCTGGCCGGCCTGGTGCTGGTCGTGGGAGCGGCGGGAGGCACGTGGTCGAGCTGGGCGGTCGTCCCCGTCGCCCTGGCGAATCCGCTGAGCTGGGCGGTGTACCTGCTGTTGCTGCCCACGCTCCTGGCGCGCTACCGCCCCCTGACCCTGGCGGCCTGGGTCACCGCGGTGGGTGCGGTGATGCTGGTCCCATTCGGTGCCGTGGAGGCCATCAACCACCATCCGCATGTCACCGGCTCGTGGCTCGGCTTGCTCGCCTACAGCGCCCTGGCCGCGGTGGCCCTGACGACCTGGCTCTATCTCCCCGGGGTCCGTCGATTGGGACCCGCCCGGACCACCGTCTACAGCTACCTGCAGCCCTTCCTGACCGTGGTGGCGGCGGGCCTGATGATCGGGGAGCCGATCCTGCCGCTCCAGCTCCTCGGCGGCGTGATCATGCTGGTCGGAGTGGTGATGGGTCGACCCCGGGCGCAACCCGGGGCGGTTCCCCCGGGGCGGGAGACGACGGACGCTGCCGGCGTGTCGGCCGAAACCCTGGTGGCGCCGGTGGGGGCTCGGAGCGGCGCTGATCGTGAAGGTGAGGACAGCTGCGTGGCAGCCATCGCGGCCGCGGCGTGGACCGGGGATTCGAGCTCGCCACGTCCCGCCACGCCCAGCTCACCCGGCGTGGGCCACTGACCAGGCCGGTAGCCCCTGGCACCGCGCATCGCCAGGGCGAGCTCAGTTGACCGGCACTCCGTAGGCCGCCGCCGGCGCCGTGATCATGGCGAGGCCGGTGCCGACGGGAACGAGGATGGGCATCCAGGTCGCGGGCTCCCAACGCACGCCGTCGGCCGAGGTGATCACCTCGAGGTAATCGTCCACGCCGACGTAGGCGACGTAGAGAGCCTTCTGGAACACGGCCATCGCCGGCGACTGGCTGCTCGTCCGCGTCGTCACCACCCGCTGGGACCAGGCGGCAGCGCCGTAGGCGAAGGAGATCAACTCAATCCGATTGGTTTCCTCGCCGAGGTAGGCGACCCAGAGCTCACCTTTGAACGCCGCCATGGCCGGGGCCGCACGGCTCGACTGCCCTGTCGGTGGCAGCTGCCCCCAGTCGAGGAAGTCCACCGTGTCCTCCTCGCCCACGCCGCCGCCACCGACGAAGGGCTGCACCACCTCCACTCGATGCGAGTCCTCGCCGATGTAGGCGACGGTGGGGATCCCCCCCATTCCACGATGGCCGGCGCCAGGTGACTCGACTCTCCCGTGTCCCACGGACCGCTGTAGTAGCGGGCGTCGCCCCAGTCCAGGCAGAGGACCTTGATGCGCGAGGTCGGATCATCGAGGAAGGCGACCATGAGGACGTCCGTGGGCGCAGCGCCGTTCACCGCGGCCGCCAGGCCCGGCCCCACCAGCGCGGCCACCCCGGTGTCGATATGCTCCCACGCCGGCGAGGAGGCGAGGAACACCCTTCCCGTGCGCGTCCCACGAAAGGCGCACCAGATCTGATCCGTGTCGGGCGAGTAGGTGAGGCCCACCGAGTCCACCGTCTGCTGCGCCTCGATCCGGTTCCAGCCCCAGGTGGAGCCGTTCTGCGAATACGCCAGGCAGAGCTGCCCGGACCACCCGTACCCGCACATCAGTGCGTCACCCACCTCGACCGCCCTCCCGTCCCATGCGACCGCCACCCGCATCTTAGCCGCGGTCCCAGATCACGTCAGGTGGCGGCCCCTGCGTGCCGAGCCCATCACCATCGGATCCACCGTCTGGCTTGGCGGGGGCGTGATCGTCTGCCCCGGCGTCAGCATCGGTGACAACACGGTGGTGGGTGCGGGAGCCGTCGTGACCAAGGACCTTCCCGCCATCATCGTTGCCCTCGGATCGCCCGCTCGGGTTACCCGAACCATACCCGAGGCCGATCCCGCCTCCTGAGGTCGTCCCGACTGCGCGTCTGATCTCCAGACCTCCCGCCATCGGGACGTCGCCTCTCGCGCAGATCAGCGCACCCCACAGGCAGGCGGACCCGCGCGGCCGGCGATCATCGTGATGAGTTCCAGCGCCACGTGGTCTGGCTGAAATGGTCGCCCTTGCGAAACCCCAGGCCCCGCGCCGGGCGCAGCCGGAACACGATCACGCGCCCACCGTCATCCCGGTCGCTGAAGGCCCCATCGCGCACCACGAAGTCCCATGGACCGGTCGGGTACTTGACCGCGAAGGCGGTCGCGACCGGCTCGAGCTCGGCGTCGTCCGTCACCTGCTCAGCCCGGCCCTCGAGCACGATGTCCAGCCCTCCCTCGACCAGGTCGCTGCGCCCGGTCGTCAGCACGCACGACGGGTTCCCGGCCAGGTTCCTCGCCTTGCGCTCGTCAGGCCCGGTTGCGAACCAGAGCGCCTCCGCGTGCCAGACAGCGATCAGGGGCGTCACGTGAGGCCGGCCGTCGGGACGGACGGTGGAGAGCCAGAAGGTGTCTGCTGCACGCAGATGTTCGCGTCCCACTGCCCACGGCGTCGGGGTCGACCCGGGCTCGCTGAACCCATGGATCTCCGCGGTCACCTCCTCGGCCGGCATCCCATCCCCTCCTGCTCCAGGTCGACACCCCGGTCGCAACCCGGATCTCCACTCCGCGCCCTCCCCCGCTGCACGCATGTTGGAGCCTCTCGCCGGCCCTCGCAAGGCCCCGGACCGCCCCACCCGACAGATCGACGCGGTCATGAGAGCCGGCCCGCAACCGCCCCGCGTCGTCCCCCGCCTTGCCCTCTGCTCTGCGAAGGCGGCGACCTCCTGGGTGCCCGAGATCCGGACGTGGCGCGAGCCGCCACCCCAGCGATATAGTGTCCTATGATGATAGATATACTCGAGAGGCAACAGGAGGCGGGACGGTGATCGAGTTCCATCTGGACAGCCGCTCGGGCGTGGCGCCGTACCTCCAGGTCGTCCATCAGGTGCGCCAGGCGCTCCGCCTGGGGCTGCTCGGCGAAGGGGACCAGCTCCCCACCGTCAAGGACGTGGTCGCGCGTCTGGCCATCAACCCCAATACCGTGCTGAAGGCGTATCGGGAGCTCGAGCACGATGGACTGGTGGCTGCCCGACCGGGGATCGGGACCTTCGTGACCCGGACGCTGAGCGACGCCTCGCTCGCGGCACACGCCGGGCTGCGCCGGGAGCTCCTCCGATGGTTCGCCGAGGCGCGGCGTGCGGGCCTCGACGACGAGAGCATCGAGGCGCTCTTTCGCGACGGCTTTCGGGCCGCCTCGACGGAAGACGTAGCGTGAGCGCCGTCCTCGAGACCAACGGGCTCGGCAAGCGCTACGGCCGGAAATGGGCACTCTCGGAGTGCACGCTGGCCATTCCCCCAGGCAAGGTTGTCGGGCTGGTCGGCCCCAACGGCGCCGGCAAGACGACCCTCCTCCACCTCTCCGTCGGGCTCCTGCGCCCGACCGCCGGGTCGATCAACGTCCTCGCTGGACGCCCGGGCACAACTCCGAGCCAGCTGGCCCGCGTCGGCTTCGTCGCCCAGGACGCCCCGACCTACGCGGGGCTGTCGATCGATGACCACCTGCGCTTCGGCCGGTGGATGAACCCGACGTGGGACGCCAAGCTCGCGGAGGAGCGCGTCGCCGGACTCGGGCTCGACCCCCGTCAGCGGGCCGGCCAGCTCTCGGGCGGGCAGCGCGCCCAGCTCGCCCTCACCCTCGCGGTGGCCAAGCGACCGGAGCTGCTGGTCCTCGACGAGCCGGTCGCGAGCCTCGATCCGCTGGCACGTCGTGAGTTCCTACAGGGACTGATGGAGGTCGTCGCCGAGCACGGCGCCAGCGTCATCCTCTCCTCCCACCTGATCGCCGACCTGGAGCGGGTCTGCGACCATCTGGTCGTCCTGGCCGGCTCACGGGTCCAGATTGCCGGCGACATCGACGAGCTGCTCAGGACCCACCATCGACTCACCGGCCCACGCCACGATCGCCACGCCCTGCCGAGCGACCAGCAGGTCATCAGCGAGAGCCACACCGACCGGCAGACAACCCTCATCGTTCGGACCGGCAATCCCATCCTCGATCCGGCCTGGTCGGTAGCACAGCTCGACCTCGAGGATCTCGTCCTCGCCTACATGACCCGCGCCGCCCAGGAGGACCGCCGGCCGAAGCTGGAGGTTCGTGCGTGATCCGGTTGGCGCTGCGCCAGCTCCGCACTGAGGCAGTCATCGGGGTCGGCTTGCTCGCGGTGCTCGCCGTCGTGCTCCGCATCACCGGCGGCAACCTGGCCCAGGTCAATGACGCCTTCCAGGCCACCTGCAGGGCCTCGGGAAACTGCACCGCGGCGGCCAACCCCGTGCGCGGGGTGGATCAGGGGCTGCAGGCCCTGGTGGCGACGATCGCGACCGTTGCCCCCGCGCTCATCGGCCTGTTCCTGGGGGCACCGCTCATCGCCCGCGAGCTCGAGGATGGCACCTTTCGACTGGCCTGGACCCAGAGTGTCACCCTTCGGCGCTGGCTCGCGGTGAAGCTCGGACTCGTCGGTCTGGGCGCGGTGGCGATGGGCGGACTTCTCACCTGGATGGTCGACTGGTGGCAGACCCCGCTCGATGCCGCCACTCAGAACAGCTTCGATCCAGTCAGTTTCGGTCTCCACGGCATCGTACCGATCGGCTACGCCGCCTTCGCCTTCGCCCTCGGGGTGACGGTGGGGGTGCTGCTGCGCCGAACGGTCGCGGCGATGGGCGCCACGCTCGTGGGATTCCTGGTGGCGCGCATCGCGGTCACGGCCTGGGTTCGCCCGAACCTCACCTCGCCTCTCCACGAGACCCTCTCGTTCCTGACGGCGCGTCCGGGCTTTGACGTGCAGGTTTCGGCAAGCACCCTATCGCTCACCCCACCCCATGTGACCATCCCCAATGCCTGGGTGTACGCGGCAACCGTCGTCAACCATTCCGGTGCCATGCTGACAGGCCCCTACGTGCTCCATGCTTGCCCCGGCATTGCCGCGCTCAACCAGCCGCAACCTCTGGCGGCGCTTCGCGCCTGTCAAGACAAGCTATCTGCAACCTTCCACACGCTTGTCACCTACCAGCCGGCCAGCCGCTTCTGGTCGTTCCAGTGGGCCGAGCTGGGCATCTTCCTCGCGGCCGCGCTGGCGCTCTGCGGGTTCAGCTACTGGTGGCTGCGACGCCAGTACGCATGACGTTCGTCCCCTGACCTTCCCCGTTGCCGCGTTTGAGTTGAGGTGGTCGGCGAGCCTGGACCAGGGGCAGATGCCTTGCCCAGCCTCGCTCCCACCAACCGGCTATCAGCGCCCTGATCCTGCGCCAGGGACGATCCCGAGCTGTTGCATCTGAGCGAAGCGGTCGGGCACCCCCCAGTGCTCGATGACCCGACCATCTCGGAACCGGCAGACGTCCATGATCGTGATGTCGAAGGCTTGTCCCGTCGGTCCGCCGAGGATGTCGCCCGAGTGCGTCCCCCGAGCACGCAGCCGTGCCCACACCTTGTCGCCCTGGGCCTCGAGGTCTTCGACGGTCACCTCGATGTCCGGCGACAGCCGGTGCAGGAACGCGATCCCCTGCTTGACCCCCCGGCGGTCCGGCGGGTTGAAGCCGTCCTGATGCTCAACGTGGTCCTCAGCGCAGATCTCGTCCACCACCAACAGGTCTCCCCCACTGAAGCCTTCACGGATCAGCCGATGGAAGGCGTGACGTTGCGCTCCTCCTCCCCCGCGGAAGCCACTCCCGGTGCCATCTCGCCATCCCTCCTCGCGGTCTCCATTTGAATATAGTCTAACTATATCGAAGATGCGGCCACTATAATAGGGGTGATGGCCGATGTCAAGCGAGGGGAGCGCACCTACCGTTCAGAGCACCGGGCCCGCCAGGCTGCCTCGACTTGTTCGGCCATCCTCGAGGCGGCGCGCCGCCTCTACCCCGAGCGCGGCTACGCCGGAACGACGGTGGCGGCCATCGCCGCGGCTGCCGGAGTTGCGGCCATCACCGTGTACTCCACATTCGGCAGCAAACGGTCGTTGCTGCAGCAACTCATCCACATCGCAATCACGGGTGACGAGGACCCCGCCCCGATCATCGAGAGGGATGAGCCGCGCGTGGTGATGGCGCTCACTGACCAGCGGGCGCAGATCCGCGCCTTCGCCGAGAGCATCGCAGCGATCATGGAACGCGTCGCGCCATTGCTGGCCGTCCTCGCCGACGCTTCCCGAACCGAGCCCGACATGGCTGGCCAGTACGACGACACGCTGCGCGAGCGGCGACGGAGCATGCGGGAGGTTGCGGTTGCAATCGCTCGGAACGGGCCGCTGCGTGAGGGCGTGTCCGTGGACCGCGCGGCTGAGACGATCTGGGCGTTGACGAGCGCTGAGATGGTGCTGCTGCTCACGCAGCGGATGGGCTGGACCCGCCTGCAGTACACGGGCTGGCTCACCGACAGCCTGTCCGCGCTGCTGCTTCCGCCACAGCTCGGCGCGTGATCGGCCGGTCCGCCACCGGGCCCGGTGACCCCGGCGTCCGCGGCGGGCCACCCGGCGCGACGGAGGATCTCCCGCCGAGGGCAGCCCACCGTTGGGGCGAGGGCAAACCGGCTCCTCCATCTCAGGGCCGGTGCGGAGGGGCACGGCCGCGACGATGGCACTGAGACGGCAGGCACAGCTGAACGAATCAGTCCATGGAGCGGGAGGACGAGACTCGCGCTCGCGACATCCGGTTTGGAAGGAACGTGCTCGGGTTGGTGTTCTTCGGCTTCTCGCCGCAGGCGGATTGTTGGACGATGCTCTCAGAGGCGCACGCGCTCCCGGCGAGCGCCGCCCGGGCGGCCGGGCGTGAGGTGTACCGACACGGTGCGTCCCCTCTTGCCGCCGTCGAGGTAGGTCGGTTGCAGCGGCCTCGGGGCCACGACCTCGGTCACCGTGGTCATCGCCAACTGCCCAACACAGGTTCACCAATCAGGCGCCCGGCTTCATTCAGGGACGCCCGGACGACCGGGGAGCGCGCGCAGATTGACCTGGCCCGAGTGGATGGTAGAGTTCGCACAAGCCGGAGACGGGTCCGGCTCGGTCGGGGGATGGGCGATGCGCGCGAGGCGGGGGCTGCGGCTCCCCGCGACCGTCGCCGGCGCTATTGGCGCCGCGCTGGTCGCGTTGCTGCCCCTCACCGCCACGGCTTGGGCTCCTTACCACCCCGTCCCCCACTCCGGGGTGGGCTCCGTCCGGGCGGTGACCCTCGGGCCTTCGACCCTGAAGGCCTTCTGCGTGGCCGCCGACGGAGCCGGCGGGGACTGGGTCCTGGCAGACACCTACGACAGCGGCTGGCGGCTTCTCGATGTCGCCGCCACCGGGGGCATACGCACCTACCCGATCGCATCGACGCTCCAGGTCGACGACGGGGAGCCCGCATGTCTCGCGGTCACCCCCAACGGAGACCCCTGGTTCGGTCTCTCCACCGGCCAGATCATGCAACTCGACCTCGCCACCGGCCGGTTTCAGACCTTCACCGTGCCGGGCTCGGACGGCTACCTGCTCTCCCTCGCCGCAGCGCCGGATGGGTCGCTGTGGGCCGCCCTCAACCACATCAATGCGCTCGCCATGATCACACCCAGCGGGAGCGTCAGCGAATACTCGCTGCCCTCCAGCCTCCAGAACGCCAACCAGGTGACGGTGATGCCGGACGGGTCGGTGTGGACCAACCCCTGCAGCTGCGTGCCCAACAGCGGTCCCTGGAAGGTGCTCGCCGAGCTGAGCCCGGAGGGTTCCCTGGTCAGGACGGTGCGCCTGCCCCACGGCGACGTCCAGGCGCTCCTCCCCGGTCCGGCCGGGGAGCTGTGGGTCTCGTACGGGGACGTGCCCTGGGGCATCGCCCAGGTGAGCCCCGCTGGAGGAGTGCACGTGCTCCCGTGGAATCTCTTCCAGTTTCCGACCGCGATGGTCCAGGGGCGGGATGGCCGGCTGTGGTTCCTCTCTGACAACTTCGGCAACACCTTCGGTTATTACAACTCGGGCACGAACACCCTCACCGCCTTCGATGCCCCCGGCCAGACGGCCACCGTTTTCGCCATGGCGCCCGGCCCGGGGACAAGCATCGCCATGACGGCGGCTGACCAGAACCTCTACGAGATCGACACGGGGATCGCCGCCCCCGCGTCGTCCTCCCCGGTGTCCACCATCTCGAGCTCCCTGCCCACCCCGGCGCAGGCCTTCGGGTCGGCGGCGGCGGTGGTGGCGGGTGGGGCGGGTGCGATGGGCGCTCTGCTCTTCATCACCTTCCCGGCCAATCTCTTCAACCTCACCTTCAAGGAGAACTACGAGGAGATCCGCGACTGGTGGCGCGGCGTCGTCAAGCCGCTGCGGCGGCTGAGACCGAAGCGCCGCCAGCCTGCCACCGCCGTCAACCCTCCCGGCCAGCCTGCAGAGGTTACAAAGGGGGAGGAAGGGCGCGCTCGGGAACTGGCGAGCTTCGGCGTGGTGGTGGTGGTCGGCGCCCTGCTGGGCAGCCTGCTGGATCCCGGGTTCGGGAGCGGGATCGGGTCCCTCTACACCTTCCTCGCGGTGGTGCTGGCGATCTGCGCCGGGGCCGGCATTCCCGCCTGGGTCACCTGGGCGTATCACCGGGGCCGGCGCAATGAGACCACCTGGCACCTGCGCGCTCTGCCCGCGGGGCTCGCGGTCGCCGCGGCCTGCGTGCTCATCTCCCGGCTGGTCAACTTCCAGCCCGGCTACCTCTACGGGGTGATCTGCGGGGTCGCCTTCGGCGCCAAGCCGACGGCGGCCCAGAAGGGGCACATCGTCGCCCTCTCCTCGATGACCACACTGGTCGTCTCGGTGCTCGCCTGGCTTGCCTGGGTCCCAGAGCACGCGGCGAGCAACGCCGCCAACGCCGCCTTCGCCCCGGTGATCGTCGCCGACTTCCTGGCTGCGCTCTTCGTGAGCGGCCTGGTGGGCACGGTGATCACCCTGCTCCCGCTGCGCTTCCTGCCCGGCTGGGACCTGCACCACTGGCGCCTGGGGGCGTGGAGCGGCTGCTTCGGCCTGGCGACCTTCGGCGTGGTTGAGGTGCTGCTCATCCCCCACACCGTCAACCGGAGCCACGAGCCGCTGGTGACCTCGCTGGTGCTGCTGGTCGCGTTCGGCGGGCTCTCCATCGGGCTTCGGGAGTTCTTCGCACGCCGTCGTCGCCGTGCTGAGGGCAGGGATCACATCCCCTTCCGCGAGCGGGTTCGAGAGCTGCTGAGCCCGGTCGAGACGCCGGCGGCAGCCGCCGAAGAGCGAACCGAGGCGCCCGCCCCAGCCCCTGACCCTCAGCCAGAGGGGTCGATGTGAGGGAGCGCCTCGCCCATCAGCCAGAGGTCTGAGACAAGTTCGGAACCGGCCCAGGCGACACGCCCACGGCCGGCTGCCGTCGAGCGTGGGCTAAGCTGAATTCCCTGATTGATCGAATGAGCGCACCGCCAACTACGAAGTTGGGGCAGACCCAGAGAGAGCGGGGGCGAGATGTTTGGCGGCACTCGAGGCACTCGCAACGGCGGGCCTGCACCCCCTTCGTCATTGGAGGCGACCCCGGACCGTGACCCATCTTGCACTCGCTGACGATCTGTTGGACCTGCAGCTGCTTCGCGCCGTGGGGTCGGCACCCTACGGGGGCGCCGACATCGGGGAGTGCTTGGCCGTCGCTCGCCGGGTGCGGGGCACCAATCTCGATTCCTGGTACGAGGCGTGGAGCGCGGCGGCCACCGCCGCCCTGGGAACGGCCGAGCAAGAGATTGCGGCGGGACACCGCGAGAGCGCGCGTCTTGCCTACTGGCGGGCGTCGACCTGCTTCCGCACCGCTGGCGTGATGCTGATGGGGACGCCCCTGGATCACCGCCTCGTCGAGAGCACCGCGCGTCAGGCCGATACCTTCCAGCGCGGGGCGGCCCTCCTCGCCACACCTCCGAAGCTGGTACGCATCCCCTATCAGGACACCACCCTGCCGGGCTACCTCTTCACGCCCGAGGGTGGGCAGGGCCGGCGAGCCACTGTGATCCTCACCGGCGGGTACGACGGCAGCGCAGAGGAGCTCTACTTCGCGAACGGAGCGGCGGCACTGGCACGCGGCTACACAGTGCTGGCCTTCGACGGACCCGGTCAGGGCGCAGCTCTGGTGAGTCAAGGCCTGGTGCTGCGCCCCGACTGGGAGAGCGTGGTCACCCCGGTCCTCGACTTCGTCCTCGCCCGGCCCGAGGTCGATGCCGAGAGGGTCGCGCTCATCGGTTGGAGCCTCGGGGCACACCTCGCTCCCCGCGCCGCCAGCGTCGAGCACCGGCTCGCCGCCTGCGTCGCCGACTGTGGCTCCTTCGACCTACTCGACGCAGCGGTGGCCCGCATGCCCGGATTTCTTCGTCAGGCGGTGGACGCAGAGCGGGGCCTGCGGCGCGCTGCCCTGCATCGCATCCTGTTGCGACTGGCGAACCGGCCGACCGCGGGGTGGGCGCTGCGGCGCGGACAGTTGGTGCATGGAGTGAGCGACCCGCTTGAGTACATCCTCGCCCTGCGCGAGTATTCTCTCCGCGGCCGAGCCGGCTTGATCACCTGCCCGACCCTCGTGTGTAGCGCCGAGAACGACGACATCAGCGCCTCTGCCCCCCAGCTCCTGGCCGAGCTCCGCTGCCCAAAGAAGCATCTGATCTTCGCCGATGCGGAGGGTGCCGGAGACCACTGCGAGGTTGGTGCGCGCACACTCTTCCACTCCAGGATGTTCGCCTGGCTGGATCCCCTTCTACGTCCCGACCAGCAGGCCGTCCCCCGCTGATCCTTGGCCTCGCTGAGGATCTACAGTGAACGGCAGCACCAAACGCAGCGATTCGGGCCCGCGACGGCCAGCGCCGCCCGGCGAGGCTTCATCGCGAGGGTCTGATCCCCGTTGACAATTGGCGCCGCCGCGCCCATACCGAATGGTCCGAACGGCTCGACCGTCTCGAGGCCGATCTCGTCGCCGGATCAGGGGGCGACAACTGCAAAGGCGAGCCCCGATGCCTGAGACCCCGATCCCCGTGGATCTGCGATCCGCAACCCCAACCAGGCAGCTCGTCCTGGAGCGAACCATCAAGGCCTCACCGGAGCGGGTCTTGACGCGCGCAGCTCCTCAACGGCGATGAGAACGGAGGAATCCCATGGGCAGAGTGGTTGCCGACATGTCGGTGTCGCTGGACGGCTTCGTGGCCGGCCCGCATGACGAGATGGAGCACGTGTTCTCCTGGTATGGCAGACCTCAGCCGACCCCGCCCGACGCCACGACCAAGGCAGGTTCTGGTGGGCTCGGGCTCGGAGTTATCGTGTATGGGCGCCGGACGTTCGACGTCGCCAGGGGTTGGGCCGGCACCCACCCCACCGGCGCGCCGGTCCTGGTGGTCACCCACCGCCTGCCGGAGGGGTGGCCGCACGAGGGCTCCTCAGTTGGCTTTGCGACCGAGGGCGTGGAAGCGGCGATGGAGCGCGCTCAGCACATCGCCGGGCCGCAAGATGTCGCCCTGGGCAGCCCGTCCATCATCCAGCAGTGTCTCAACCTCGGTTTGGTCGACCGGGTCCAGGTGAAGGTGGTCCCCGTCCTGCTCGGCAAGGGGATCCGCCTCTTCGACAACCTCACCGCCGCTCCCATCGAGCTGGACAACCCCGAGGTCATCGAAGGAAACGGCGTCACCCACTTGTACTACGAGGTGCCTCGATCGCCCCACTGAACGGGTGCCCGCTGCTCTAGCGGAGGGCTTTGAGAGGCAGGTAGTTACCACCGGCCTGCGTACGTCTACCCGGCGCGATCGCGTCCCACTGCACCGTCAACCTTTCATGAGACAGTGCGCGAGCAATCACCATGTCAATTCAACCCGGAGAGGTGGAGCGGGAGACGAGACTTCGAACTCGCGACATCCAGCTTGGAAGGAAGGTGCTCAAAGCCGAGTTCAGTGTTGCCCAAGGCCGACCCTAGAGCAGGTGCCTTCGGATTCTGAGGCTTGCCCGAACCTCGGCTCCGCCTCTTGACAGTGAGGATATCCTAGGATATCCTCAGAGCATGAAGATCCTCCGTGTCCGACGGATCGGCAACAGCAACATGGTCTCCATCCCTAAGGAGCTCGAGGCCGAAGGCTACACGCCCGGAACGGAGGTGCTTCTCGAGCAGATGGCCGACGGAGCCCTGCGGCTGATGCGTGCCGAAGCCGTCAGCGCCGTTATTCGCGACGTGGGTCGGCAGGTCATCGCCGAGGATCGAGAAGCTTTGGAGATCCTCGCCGCACACGACCGGTCCAGCGCCCCGACGCCTCCCCGCTGAAGCTGTGTCTGGTGAGGGGTGGGGCGCCGACGAGATCCGGTATCTCTCAGCGGACGACGTCATCGGGCTTCATGCGGACATCCTCGGCTGCAGTGAGAGAGAGGCGTCCGACCAGCTCAGAAATCGCGAGGGGCTGGAAGGCGCCGTCGCTCGGCCGCTCTGGCACGCCACCTACGGTGAAGCCGACCTCGCGATGCAAGCCGCCGTACTTGCCCACGGGATCGCAGAGGGACAGCTGTTCGTGGATGCGAACAAGAGGACAGCCCTCGCAGCCTTGAGAACCTTCCTGCGCATCAACGGCTGGGACGTGGCCGCGACCCAGCATGAGCGCGCAGATTGGATTCTGAGCCTCGCCCACGGCAGCACGCCCGGGCAACTTGCAGATCGTCTGCGAGCGGCGATCGTCCAGCTTCCCGAGTACCCGTCATGATTACCTTGCCGCGCCCTGGACAGGGGTGCATCGGATGACTGAGAACCCCTGGCTTTCGATCTTAGGTTGCGCAATGGGAGCATGCCCTGGCTTTGCTTCGGGCCGAGGGATGGATCGCGCGTCTGACCTGCCCGGTCGCTCCTGTCCAGATCGAAGGCGCGCTGCCCAGTGGCCACGGCTTCCACTTTCGCGCGCGCCACAACGGGGTCTCCTTGAGGGTGTGGCCTCAAGAGAAGGAGGGCCGCGGCTGGCAAGGGGAGGTCGAGTATGCCGGCGCACGTGAAGCTGCTAGTGCAGCCCGGCTGAAATAGCTTTCGGTATGGCCTTGGCGAGAATCTCGTCGGAGGTCCTCACCCAGGCGAAGGGCTTCTTGTGGTCGTTCCACGCGTCGATGAAGCGGTGAACGGCGCTCTGGAGGGAGCCAACGCTGCGGAAAACGCCTCGCCGAATCGTCTTGCGTTGGAGGATCGAGAACCATGTCTCGACCTGATTCATCCAGCTCGCACTCGTCGGCGTGAAGTGGAGATGGAACCGAGGGTTGGCCTCCAGCCACTCCCGCACCACCGGGTGCTTGTGCGTCCGGTAGTTGTCGAGCACCATGTGGATCTCGATCTTGGGATAGCGCTTGGCGACCAATTGCAGGAAGGTGAGGAACTCCTGATGCCGGTGGCGTGCGTAGCAACGCCCGGTCACCTCTCCGGTGGCGATGTCGAGCGCCGCGAAAAGGGTGGCCGTCCCATGCCGGACGTAGTCGTGACTGCGTCGCTCCACCTGTCCCGGCCGCATCGGCAGCAGCGGTTGAGTTCGGTCCAGCGCCTGGATCTGATTCTTCTCATCAACGCACAGCACCACCGCCTTCTCCGGCGGGTGCAGATAGAGACCCACAACGTCGGTCACCTTGTCGGTGAGATCGGGGTCACTGCTGAACTTGAAGCCACGCGCTCGATGCGGCTGGAGCTTGTGGTCGCGCCAGACCCTCAGCACCGTGGTCGCACTGACGCCCACCCGATCTGCCACCGCGGCACTGCTCCAGTGGGTCTCGCCCGTGGGCGGCCGGCCCAGCGTCACGCTCACGATCCGGTTGATGGTCTTCTGGTCGTAGGTCGCCGGGCGCCCACGGCCGGGGGCATCTTCCTCCAGACCCGGAATGCCCGCCTCCGCGAAGCGGCCCCGCCAGAGCCGGACGGTTGGCTCCGACGTCTGGAGCACGCGCGCGATCTCGGCGGTCGCCACGCCGTCGGCTGCCTTGAGCACGATCTGGGCGCGCAGAACTTGCCGCTGGGGCAGGACCCGGCTCTTGGACCAGACGCTCAGAGCGGCTCGTTGGTCATCGCTGATGGGCAGGGGAGCGGCGGCATGGTTGGCCATGGAGGGAATCATCCTCCCTCACGGCTAATACCGCAAGCTATTTGCGCCGTGCTGCACTAGGTAGCCATCCGCGCGCTGAAACACGTTCCTCAGCTTCTGAAGAAGGGCCGGTCGGTTTGCAATCGTATCGGCCTCGTCGATCATCAAGACGATTGGCCGTCCAACTTCGTCGCGAATCCGCGTCAGGTCGGCGAGCATCATGGACGAGGACACTGGTAGATCAGTAGTCGTGGCGCTGAGTGCGACTGCCCAAGCCCGATGGACCCGCAAAGGTGAACCGCCGGGCGTGACTGGCAACTCGCCAGCGGAAAGGGCCATTACTGTCTGCGCCAACTCCCCATTCTCCCCGCCGAAACTGCCACTCGTGAGCGCAGCAGCGAGCAACTCATCGATTAACCTGTGGCAGAAGGTCAGAGGAGAGGTGACATCCGCATCGTCAAGATCCACGCGAACAACCAGGAATCCTTTATCAATGGCCATTGCTTCGACCAGATTGAGGAAACTCGTCTTACCCGATGCTCGCGGACCGATGACGGCCAGACTCATCGGCTGGGTCAAGGATCGAGCCTGTTCAAGGTAGTAGGCAGCGTCGGTACGCTGCTCCCTGCGGCCTGCAAAAAGGAGGGGGTCCTTGACGGGATGCGAGAAGTCGTACGGGTTGGCTGTCGGAAATCGCATCGAGACTACCCCTCGGGGGCCGCCCAGTCTGGGCGCGGGCCGGTGTAGGCTGGATCGGCTGCGATTCGAGCCGCCTCCCAACCGCGCACATCCTCGTATGAGAACCGCAGACGATACTGGAAGTACATCTGGCGACGTATGAAGGTTACGCGCGCCTCGTGTGTGAGGGCCGACAGGCGCGCTTCGATGAGCGCATCCTTGTCGGTCAGTCTGATATCCCGAAAGTCCGAGAAGAGAGGCCGCTGCGGGTCGAGGTGGGAGATTGGGGGTAGGAAATATGTATTGGCGAATGCGACCCTGACCACGCCGTCCACCTCCTCCCAGCCGGCCGTAACCGCAGCCTGCTGACCACCGGGCGCTTCGTCGAGCCCCCGAACGCGAATCACCTGGACTTGGTGGACTGACGGCTTATTCAGTTCGCAAGTGGGATGAACGAGTTGGCAGGCAACCCAGTCGCCAGCAAACCCAGTGCTTCTGAAGACGTCACCCTGTCTCGGAGGATGCATAGCGAGGTCCGCATCCCGGACGTAGTAGGCGTCTGCAGGAAGATACCAGGCATCACTCATTAGAGAAGTTGAGGTCAAGCTCCTCTGGCGATTCCTCTACGGGCATGATCGTCGCTGGTCGAAGCCTCGGAAGCGGCCCCCCTTCCTCGTCTTGGGAAATTCGTATGGGGAAGGCGGCTTGAAACGCGTTAACCCGCCGCCAATCAAATGTTCCACCAAGCCCCAAACGCTCAAGGGTGGTGGACGGAATGCTGGCGCCGGCCGCCGCCGCCGCGAGTAGTAGAGGAAGGCCATCGCGCAACTCAGCGAGGTCGTTCCGCGCTCGCTCAAGATCGTTGTAAGCGGCAGCCGGAACGAGAATTGCCTCGACCCGGTTTCGATTGGTCACAGCCGTCGCCCGACCCGTCTGAGCAAGCCGTCGCAAGAGGGGTGCTAGCTCCTCACGAAGCTGCCGATGTCCCACCTCGTCAATCTGCGCTAGCAGCTTGCCCTGGGCCATGCGAAAATGATGCCACCTATGTGTACGCTTTGTCAAGACAAGGTCAGTAGAAGCACCGTCCGGAGTTCATATTAGGCGCTGGCAAAACCACTGTCGTTAAGCCTCTGCTTTCGTTCAGCCGCGCCAAGCAGGTCCCCTGCCACCGAGTATCGCGCCATGTCGATAGTATTCTGGTTAGGAGTTTGGTGCCAGCAATATCCACCTCGTAGGGGGAGAATCGGACCGACGGAGCGCCGAGGGAGATCTCGCCGCTCAAGGATGGCTTGCAGATTCTCGCAGTGGGCAATCGTCACCTTGCTTGACCCTAGAGGCGCCGGCTGCCCAATGTTTCGCCGTCAAGCGGGGAGGGCTGGAGGGCTCCCCGCCGGAGGCCGTCGTATTCGGGAAGGTGCCTCAAGTGGCGGCGTGGCGCACTTTCCGGCGGCCTGCCGCGGCGTCGGAGGGCTCGTCGGCCCCCCGCGTCGGTCAGGCAGCGAACAGCTCCTTCCTGTGCCAGATCAGCGCGGCGGGGTCGGGACGGTCGGCCGAGCGCTCGGGAGGCGAGACGGGCGCTCCGTCGAGTGCGTAGTACTCGTGGCCGTTCTCCCACTCCTCCTTCAAACGGCGGCTGACCTCCACCCGAAGATCGGGGGTCACGTTCAGATAGCCGCGGTCGAAGAGGGTGTGCAGGTCGCTGCGCAACAGGAGGCCATTGCTGATCTCATGGCGTCCGCCCTCGCCGTACGGCACGATGTGAGCCGCCTCGAGAACCGGAAGAACGCGCTCTCCGGTGATAGCGCACCGGCGCCGGTAGGCATCCGTCACCATGATCCGGAAACTGCCCTGGCCGAGCCGCGGCCGAACGAGCACTGGCTCGCCATACCGGGGGGCCGGAGACGCAACGGTCGCCAGGCGGGCGGGCTCTGAGAGGCGTTCTTGGACCTGACGAAGGAGGTCCTGCCCCTCGGCGGTCGCCAACGAGTATCCCTTCCCCCGCACGATATTTGGCTGCCAGCCTGGGGCTGGAAACCAGTCGGCCTCGGAGAAGAAGAAGGGCTGCTCTATCAGCAGGCAGCCGATCTGGAACTTCTGACGGGCGACCATGTCGAGAGATCTCAGTGCGGGCTGATAGCGAGCGAGGCGCTTCACCATGCCGTCGAGCCCGTCGACGCCGTTGCGCTCGTGGAAGGCATCCCAGGTCAGGTCCAAGGGATAGACCGAGTGATGAGCGAAGACCCCGCCGCCGACGATCGCGTTAGCAGGGTAGTGCAGCTTGAAGAGGAAGAGGCCGCCGGGATCCAGAGCCCGCCCGCCTGGCGACCGTTGCGTCTCCGGCCCCCCGGTATGGCGAGCCAGTGCTCGTTCGGCCGCGGCTCGGCCAGGGCAGTTTCCGGATCATGGTGACGGATGCCTACCGGCGCCGGTGCGCTATCACCGGAGAGCGCGTTCTTCCGGTTCTCGAGGCGGCTCACATCGTGCCGTACGGCGAGGGCGGCGCCATGAGATCAGCAATGGCCTCCTGTTGCGCAGCGACCTGCACACCCTCTTCGACCGCGGCTATCTGAACGTGACCCCCGATCTTCGGGTGGAGGTCAGCCGCCGTTTGAAGGAGGAGTGGGAGAACGGCCACGAGTACTACGCACTCGACGGAGCGCCCGTCTCGCCTCCCGAGCGCTCGGCCGACCGTCCCGACCCCGCCGCGCTGATCTGGCACAGGAAGGAGTTGTTCGCTGCCTGACCGACGCGGGGGGCCGACGAGCCCTCCGACGCCGCGGCAGGCCGCCGGAAAGTGCGCCACGCCGCCACTTGAGGCACCTTCCCGAATACGACGGCCTCCGGCGGGGAGCCCTCCAGCCCTCCCCGCTTGACGGCGAAACATTGGGCAGCCGGCGCCTCTAGGGTCAAGCAAGGTGACGATTGCCCACTGCGAGAATCTGCAAGCCATCCTTGAGCGGCGAGATCTCCCTCGGCGCTCCGTCGGTCCGATTCTCCCCCTACGAGGTGGATATTGCTGGCACCAAACTCCTAACCAGAATACTATCGACATGGCGCGATACTCGGTGGCAGGGGACCTGCTTGGCGCGGCTCGACAAAGCAGAGGCTTAACGACAGTGGTTTTGCCAGCGCCTAATATGAACTCCGGACGGTGCTTCTACTGACCTTGTCTTGACAAAGCGTACACATAGGTGGCATCATTTTCGCATGGCCCAGGGCGAGCTGCTAGCGCAGATTGACGAGGTGGGACATCGGCAGCTTCGTGAGGAGCTAGCACCCCTCTTGCGACGGCTTGCTCAGACGGGTCGGGCGACGGCTGTGACCAATCGAAACCGGGTCGAGGCGATTCTCGTTCCGGCTGCCGCTTACAACGATCTTCAGCGAGCGCGGAACGACCTCGCTGAGTTGCGCGATGGCCTTCCTCTACTACTCGCGGCGGCGGCGGCCGGCGCCAGCATCCCGTCCACCACCCTTGAGCGTTTGGGGCTTGGTGGAACATTTGATTGGCGGCGGGTCACGCGTTTCAAGCCGCCTTCCCCATACGAATTTCCCAAGACGAGGAAGGGGGGCCGCTTCCGAGGCTTCGACCAGCGACGATCATGCCCGTAGAGGAATCGCCAGAGGAGCTCGACCTCAACTTCTCTAATGAGTGATGCCTGGTATCTTCCTGCAGACGCCTACTACGTCCGGGATGCGGACCTCGCTATGCATCCTCCGAGACAGGGTGACGTCTTCAGAAGCACTGGGTTTGCTGGCGACTGGGTTGCCTGCCAACTCGTTCATCCCACTTGCGAACTGAATAAGCCGTCAGTCCACCAAGTCCAGGTGATTCGCGTTCGGGGGCTCGACGAAGCGCCCGGTGGTCAGCAGGCTGCGGTTACGGCCGGCTGGGAGGAGGTGGACGGCGTGGTCAGGGTCGCATTCGCCAATACATATTTCCTACCCCCAATCTCCCACCTCGACCCGCAGCGGCCTCTCTTCTCGGACTTTCGGGATATCAGACTGACCGACAAGGATGCGCTCATCGAAGCGCGCCTGTCGGCCCTCACACACGAGGCGCGCGTAACCTTCATACGTCGCCGAGTACTTCCAGTATCGTCTGCGGTTCTCATACGAGGATGTGCGCGGTTGGGAGGCGGCTCGAATCGCAGCCGATCCAGCCTACACCGGCCCGCGCCCAGACTGGGCGGCCCCCGAGGGGTAGTCTCGATGCGATTTCCGACAGCCAACCCGTACGACTTCTCGCATCCCGTCAAGGACCCCCTCCTTTTTGCAGGCCGCAGGGAGCAGCGTACCGACGCTGCCTACTACCTTGAACAGGCTCGATCCTTGACCCAGCCGATGAGTTTGGCCGTCATCGGTCCGCGAGCATCGGGTAAGACGAGTTTCCTCAATCTGGTCGAAGCAATGGCCATTGATAAAGGATTCCTGGTTGTTCGCGTGGATCTTGACGATGCGGATGTCACCTCTCCTCTGACCTTCTGCCACAGGTTAATCGATGAGTTGCTCGCTGCTGCGCTCACGAGTGGCAGTTTCGGCGGGGAGAATGGGGAGTTGGCGCAGACAGTAATGGCCCTTTCCGCTGGCGAGTTGCCAGTCACGCCCGGCGGTTCACCTTTGCGGGTCCATCGGGCTTGGGCAGTCGCACTCAGCGCCACGACTACTGATCTACCAGTGTCCTCGTCCATGATGCTCGCCGACCTGACGCGGATTCGCGACGAAGTTGGACGGCCAATCGTCTTGATGATCGACGAGGCCGATACGATTGCAAACCGACCGGCCCTTCTTCAGAAGCTGAGGAACGTGTTTCAGCGCGCGGATGGCTACCTAGTGCAGCACGGCGCAAATAGCTTGCGGTATTAGCCGTGAGGGAGGATGATTCCCTCCATGGCCAACCATGCCGCCGCTCCCCTGCCCATCAGCGATGACCAACGAGCCGCTCTGAGCGTCTGGTCCAAGAGCCGGGTCCTGCCCCAGCGGCAAGTTCTGCGCGCCCAGATCGTGCTCAAGGCAGCCGACGGCGTGGCGACCGCCGAGATCGCGCGCGTGCTCCAGACGTCGGAGCCAACCGTCCGGCTCTGGCGGGGCCGCTTCGCGGAGGCGGGCATTCCGGGTCTGGAGGAAGATGCCCCCGGCCGTGGGCGCCCGGCGACCTACGACCAGAAGACCATCAACCGGATCGTGAGCGTGACGCTGGGCCGGCCGCCCACGGGCGAGACCCACTGGAGCAGTGCCGCGGTGGCAGATCGGGTGGGCGTCAGTGCGACCACGGTGCTGAGGGTCTGGCGCGACCACAAGCTCCAGCCGCATCGAGCGCGTGGCTTCAAGTTCAGCAGTGACCCCGATCTCACCGACAAGGTGACCGACGTTGTGGGTCTCTATCTGCACCCGCCGGAGAAGGCGGTGGTGCTGTGCGTTGATGAGAAGAGTAGATCGAGGCGCTGGACCGAACTCAACCGCTGCTGCCGATGCGGCCGGGACAGGTGGAGCGACGCAGTCACGACTACGTCCGGCATGGGACGGCCACCCTTTTCGCGGCGCTCGACATCGCCACCGGAGAGGTGACCGGGCGTTGCTACGCACGCCACCGGCATCAGGAGTTCCTCACCTTCCTGCAATTGGTCGCCAAGCGCTATCCCAAGATCGAGATCCACATGGTGCTCGACAACTACCGGACGCACAAGCACCCGGTGGTGCGGGAGTGGCTGGAGGCCAACCCTCGGTTCCATCTCCACTTCACGCCGACGAGTGCGAGCTGGATGAATCAGGTCGAGACATGGTTCTCGATCCTCCAACGCAAGACGATTCGGCGAGGCGTTTTCCGCAGCGTTGGCTCCCTCCAGAGCGCCGTTCACCGCTTCATCGACGCGTGGAACGACCACAAGAAGCCCTTCGCCTGGGTGAGGACCTCCGACGAGATTCTCGCCAAGGCCATACCGAAAGCTATTTCAGCCGGGCTGCACTAGCAGCTTCACGTGCGCCGGCATACTCGACCTCCCCTTGCCAGCCGCGGCCCTCCTTCTCTTGAGGCCACACCCTCAAGGAGACCCCGTTGTGGCGCGCGCGAAAGTGGAAGCCGTGGCCACTGGGCAGCGCGCCTTCGATCTGGACAGGAGCGACCGGGCAGGTCAGACGCGCGATCCATCCCTCGGCCCGAAGCAAAGCCAGGGCATGCTCCCATTGCGCAACCTGAGTTGAAAGCCAGGGGTTCTCAGTCATCCGATGCACCCCTGTCCAGGGCGCGGCAAGGTAATCATGACGGGTACTCGGGAAGCTGGACGATCGCCGCTCGCAGACGATCTGCAAGTTGCCCGGGCGTGCTGCCGTGGGCGAGGCTCAGAATCCAATCTGCGCGCTCATGCTGGGTCGCGGCCACGTCCCAGCCGTTGATGCGCAGGAAGGTTCTCAAGGCTGCGAGGGCTGTCCTCTTGTTCGCATCCACGAACAGCTGTCCCTCTGCGATCCCGTGGGCAAGTACGGCGGCTTGCATCGCGAGGTCGGCTTCACCGTAGGTGGCGTGCCAGAGCGGCCGAGCGACGGCGCCTTCCAGCCCCTCGCGATTTCTGAGCTGGTCGGACGCCTCTCTCTCACTGCAGCCGAGGATGTCCGCATGAAGCCCGATGACGTCGTCCGCTGAGAGATACCGGATCTCGTCGGCGCCCCACCCCTCACCAGACACAGCTTCAGCGGGGAGGCGTCGGGGCGCTGGACCGGTCGTGTGCGGCGAGGATCTCCAAAGCTTCTCGATCCTCGGCGATGACCTGCCGACCCACGTCGCGAATAACGGCGCTGACGGCTTCGGCACGCATCAGCCGCAGGGCTCCGTCGGCCATCTGCTCGAGAAGCACCTCCGTTCCGGGCGTGTAGCCTTCGGCCTCGAGCTCCTTAGGGATGGAGACCATGTTGCTGTTGCCGATCCGTCGGACACGGAGGATCTTCATGCTCTGAGGATATCCTAGGATATCCTCACTGTCAAGAGGCGGAGCCGAGGTTCGGGCAAGCCTCAGAATCCGAAGGCACCTGCTCTAGGGTCGGCCTTGGGCAACACTGAACTCGGCTTTGAGCACCTTCCTTCCAAGCTGGATGTCGCGAGTTCGAGTCTCGTCTCCCGCTCCACCTCTCCGGGTTGAATTGACATGGTGATTGCTCGCGCACTGTCTCATGAAAGGTTGACGGTGCAGTGGGACGCGATCGCGCCGGGTAGACGTACGCAGGCCGGTGGTAACTACCTGCCTCTCAAAGCCCTCCGCTAGAGCAGCGGGCACCCGTTCAGTGGGGCGATCGAGGCACCTCGTAGTACAAGTGGGTGACGCCGTTTCCTTCGATGACCTCGGGGTTGTCCAGCTCGATGGGAGCGGCGGTGAGGTTGTCGAAGAGGCGGATCCCCTTGCCGAGCAGGACGGGGACCACCTTCACCTGGACCCGGTCGACCAAACCGAGGTTGAGACACTGCTGGATGATGGACGGGCTGCCCAGGGCGACATCTTGCGGCCCGGCGATGTGCTGAGCGCGCTCCATCGCCGCTTCCACGCCCTCGGTCGCAAAGCCAACTGAGGAGCCCTCGTGCGGCCACCCCTCCGGCAGGCGGTGGGTGACCACCAGGACCGGCGCGCCGGTGGGGTGGGTGCCGGCCCAACCCCTGGCGACGTCGAACGTCCGGCGCCCATACACGATGACTCCGAGCCCGAGCCCACCAGAACCTGCCTTGGTCGTGGCGTCGGGCGGGGTCGGCTGAGGTCTGCCATACCAGGAGAACACGTGCTCCATCTCGTCATGCGGGCCGGCCACGAAGCCGTCCAGCGACACCGACATGTCGGCAACCACTCTGCCCATGGGATTCCTCCGTTCTCATCGCCGTTGAGGAGCTGCGCGCGTCAAGACCCGCTCCGGTGAGGCCTTGATGGTTCGCTCCAGGACGAGCTGCCTGGTTGGGGTTGCGGATCGCAGATCCACGGGGATCGGGGTCTCAGGCATCGGGGCTCGCCTTTGCAGTTGTCGCCCCCTGATCCGGCGACGAGATCGGCCTCGAGACGGTCGAGCCGTTCGGACCATTCGGTATGGGCGCGGCGGCGCCAATTGTCAACGGGGATCAGACCCTCGCGATGAAGCCTCGCCGGGCGGCGCTGGCCGTCGCGGGCCCGAATCGCTGCGTTTGGTGCTGCCGTTCACTGTAGATCCTCAGCGAGGCCAAGGATCAGCGGGGGACGGCCTGCTGGTCGGGACGTAGAAGGGGATCCAGCCAGGCGAACATCCTGGAGTGGAAGAGTGTGCGCGCACCAACCTCGCAGTGGTCTCCGGCACCCTCCGCATCGGCGAAGATCAGATGCTTCTTTGGGCAGCGGAGCTCGGCCAGGAGCTGGGGGGCAGAGGCGCTGATGTCGTCGTTCTCGGCGCTACACACGAGGGTCGGGCAGGTGATCAAGCCGGCTCGGCCGCGGAGAGAATACTCGCGCAGGGCGAGGATGTACTCAAGCGGGTCGCTCACTCCATGCACCAACTGTCCGCGCCGCAGCGCCCACCCCGCGGTCGGCCGGTTCGCCAGTCGCAACAGGATGCGATGCAGGGCAGCGCGCCGCAGGCCCCGCTCTGCGTCCACCGCCTGACGAAGAAATCCGGGCATGCGGGCCACCGCTGCGTCGAGTAGGTCGAAGGAGCCACAGTCGGCGACGCAGGCGGCGAGCCGGTGCTCGACGCTGGCGGCGCGGGGAGCGAGGTGTGCCCCGAGGCTCCAACCGATGAGCGCGACCCTCTCGGCATCGACCTCGGGCCGGGCGAGGACGAAGTCGAGGACCGGGGTGACCACGCTCTCCCAGTCGGGGCGCAGCACCAGGCCTTGACTCACCAGAGCTGCGCCCTGACCGGGTCCGTCGAAGGCCAGCACTGTGTAGCCGCGTGCCAGTGCCGCCGCTCCGTTCGCGAAGTAGAGCTCCTCTGCGCTGCCGTCGTACCCGCCGGTGAGGATCACAGTGGCTCGCCGGCCCTGCCCACCCTCGGGCGTGAAGAGGTAGCCCGGCAGGGTGGTGTCCTGATAGGGGATGCGTACCAGCTTCGGAGGTGTGGCGAGGAGGGCCGCCCCGCGCTGGAAGGTATCGGCCTGACGCGCGGTGCTCTCGACGAGGCGGTGATCCAGGGGCGTCCCCATCAGCATCACGCCAGCGGTGCGGAAGCAGGTCGACGCCCGCCAGTAGGCAAGACGCGCGCTCTCGCGGTGTCCCGCCGCAATCTCTTGCTCGGCCGTTCCCAGGGCGGCGGTGGCCGCCGCGCTCCACGCCTCGTACCAGGAATCGAGATTGGTGCCCCGCACCCGGCGAGCGACGGCCAAGCACTCCCCGATGTCGGCGCCCCCGTAGGGTGCCGACCCCACGGCGCGAAGCAGCTGCAGGTCCAACAGATCGTCAGCGAGTGCAAGATGGGTCACGGTCCGGGGTCGCCTCCAATGACGAAGGGGGTGCAGGCCCGCCGTTGCGAGTGCCTCGAGTGCCGCCAAACATCTCGCCCCCGCTCTCTCTGGGTCTGCCCCAACTTCGTAGTTGGCGGTGCGCTGACTTGATCAATCAGGGAATTCAGCTTAGCCCACGCTCGACGGCAGCCGGCCGTGGGCGTGTCGCCTGGGCCGGTTCCGAACTTGTCTCAGACCTCTGGCTGATGGGCGAGGCGCTCCCTCACATCGACCCCTCTGGCTGAGGGTCAGGGGCTGGGGCGGGCGCCTCGGTTCGCTCTTCGGCGGCTGCCGCCGGCGTCTCGACCGGGCTCAGCAGCTCTCGAACCCGCTCGCGGAAGGGGATGTGATCCCTGCCCTCAGCACGGCGACGACGGCGTGCGAAGAACTCCCGAAGCCCGATGGAGAGCCCGCCGAACGCGACCAGCAGCACCAGCGAGGTCACCAGCGGCTCGTGGCTCCGGTTGACGGTGTGGGGGATGAGCAGCACCTCAACCACGCCGAAGGTCGCCAGGCCGAAGCAGCCGCTCCACGCCCCCAGGCGCCAGTGGTGCAGGTCCCAGCCGGGCAGGAAGCGCAGCGGGAGCAGGGTGATCACCGTGCCCACCAGGCCGCTCACGAAGAGCGCAGCCAGGAAGTCGGCGACGATCACCGGGGCGAAGGCGGCGTTGGCGGCGTTGCTCGCCGCGTGCTCTGGGACCCAGGCAAGCCAGGCGAGCACCGAGACGACCAGTGTGGTCATCGAGGAGAGGGCGACGATGTGCCCCTTCTGGGCCGCCGTCGGCTTGGCGCCGAAGGCGACCCCGCAGATCACCCCGTAGAGGTAGCCGGGCTGGAAGTTGACCAGCCGGGAGATGAGCACGCAGGCCGCGGCGACCGCGAGCCCCGCGGGCAGAGCGCGCAGGTGCCAGGTGGTCTCATTGCGCCGGCCCCGGTGATACGCCCAGGTGACCCAGGCGGGAATGCCGGCCCCGGCGCAGATCGCCAGCACCACCGCGAGGAAGGTGTAGAGGGACCCGATCCCGCTCCCGAACCCGGGATCCAGCAGGCTGCCCAGCAGGGCGCCGACCACCACCACCACGCCGAAGCTCGCCAGTTCCCGAGCGCGCCCTTCCTCCCCCTTTGTAACCTCTGCAGGCTGGCCGGGAGGGTTGACGGCGGTGGCAGGCTGGCGGCGCTTCGGTCTCAGCCGCCGCAGCGGCTTGACGACGCCGCGCCACCAGTCGCGGATCTCCTCGTAGTTCTCCTTGAAGGTGAGGTTGAAGAGATTGGCCGGGAAGGTGATGAAGAGCAGAGCGCCCATCGCACCCGCCCCACCCGCCACCACCGCCGCCGCCGACCCGAAGGCCTGCGCCGGGGTGGGCAGGGAGCTCGAGATGGTGGACACCGGGGAGGACGACGCGGGGGCGGCGATCCCCGTGTCGATCTCGTAGAGGTTCTGGTCAGCCGCCGTCATGGCGATGCTTGTCCCCGGGCCGGGCGCCATGGCGAAAACGGTGGCCGTCTGGCCGGGGGCATCGAAGGCGGTGAGGGTGTTCGTGCCCGAGTTGTAATAACCGAAGGTGTTGCCGAAGTTGTCAGAGAGGAACCACAGCCGGCCATCCCGCCCCTGGACCATCGCGGTCGGAAACTGGAAGAGATTCCACGGGAGCACGTGCACTCCTCCAGCGGGGCTCACCTGGGCGATGCCCCAGGGCACGTCCCCGTACGAGACCCACAGCTCCCCGGCCGGACCGGGGAGGAGCGCCTGGACGTCGCCGTGGGGCAGGCGCACCGTCCTGACCAGGGAACCCTCCGGGCTCAGCTCGGCGAGCACCTTCCAGGGACCGCTGTTGGGCACGCAGCTGCAGGGGTTGGTCCACACCGACCCGTCCGGCATCACCGTCACCTGGTTGGCGTTCTGGAGGCTGGAGGGCAGCGAGTATTCGCTGACGCTCCCGCTGGGTGTGATCATGGCGAGCGCATTGATGTGGTTGAGGGCGGCCCACAGCGACCCATCCGGCGCTGCGGCGAGGGAGAGCAGGTAGCCGTCCGAGCCCGGCACGGTGAAGGTCTGAAACCGGCCGGTGGCGAGGTCGAGTCGCATGATCTGGCCGGTGGAGAGACCGAACCAGGGGTCTCCGTTGGGGGTGACCGCGAGACATGCGGGCTCCCCGTCGTCGACCTGGAGCGTCGATGCGATCGGGTAGGTGCGTATGCCCCCGGTGGCGGCGACATCGAGAAGCCGCCAGCCGCTGTCGTAGGTGTCTGCCAGGACCCAGTCCCCGCCGGCTCCGTCGGCGGCCACGCAGAAGGCCTTCAGGGTCGAAGGCCCGAGGGTCACCGCCCGGACGGAGCCCACCCCGGAGTGGGGGACGGGGTGGTAAGGAGCCCAAGCCGTGGCGGTGAGGGGCAGCAACGCGACCAGCGCGGCGCCAATAGCGCCGGCGACGGTCGCGGGGAGCCGCAGCCCCCGCCTCGCGCGCATCGCCCATCCCCCGACCGAGCCGGACCCGTCTCCGGCTTGTGCGAACTCTACCATCCACTCGGGCCAGGTCAATCTGCGCGCGCTCCCCGGTCGTCCGGGCGTCCCTGAATGAAGCCGGGCGCCTGATTGGTGAACCTGTGTTGGGCAGTTGGCGATGACCACGGTGACCGAGGTCGTGGCCCCGAGGCCGCTGCAACCGACCTACCTCGACGGCGGCAAGAGGGGACGCACCGTGTCGGTACACCTCACGCCCGGCCGCCCGGGCGGCGCTCGCCGGGAGCGCGTGCGCCTCTGAGAGCATCGTCCAACAATCCGCCTGCGGCGAGAAGCCGAAGAACACCAACCCGAGCACGTTCCTTCCAAACCGGATGTCGCGAGCGCGAGTCTCGTCCTCCCGCTCCATGGACTGATTCGTTCAGCTGTGCCTGCCGTCTCAGTGCCATCGTCGCGGCCGTGCCCCTCCGCACCGGCCCTGAGATGGAGGAGCCGGTTTGCCCTCGCCCCAACGGTGGGCTGCCCTCGGCGGGAGATCCTCCGTCGCGCCGGGTGGCCCGCCGCGGACGCCGGGGTCACCGGGCCCGGTGGCGGACCGGCCGATCACGCGCCGAGCTGTGGCGGAAGCAGCAGCGCGGACAGGCTGTCGGTGAGCCAGCCCGTGTACTGCAGGCGGGTCCAGCCCATCCGCTGCGTGAGCAGCAGCACCATCTCAGCGCTCGTCAACGCCCAGATCGTCTCAGCCGCGCGGTCCACGGACACGCCCTCACGCAGCGGCCCGTTCCGAGCGATTGCAACCGCAACCTCCCGCATGCTCCGTCGCCGCTCGCGCAGCGTGTCGTCGTACTGGCCAGCCATGTCGGGCTCGGTTCGGGAAGCGTCGGCGAGGACGGCCAGCAATGGCGCGACGCGTTCCATGATCGCTGCGATGCTCTCGGCGAAGGCGCGGATCTGCGCCCGCTGGTCAGTGAGCGCCATCACCACGCGCGGCTCATCCCTCTCGATGATCGGGGCGGGGTCCTCGTCACCCGTGATTGCGATGTGGATGAGTTGCTGCAGCAACGACCGTTTGCTGCCGAATGTGGAGTACACGGTGATGGCCGCGACTTCGGCAGCCGCGGCGATGGCCGCCACCGTCGTTCCGGCGTAGCCGCGCTCGGGGTAGAGGCGGCGCGCCGCCTCGAGGATGGCCGAACGAGTTGAGGCAGCCTGGCGGGCCCGGTGCTCTGAACGGTAGGTGCGCTCCCCTCGCTTGACATCGGCCATCACCCCTATTATAGTGGCCGCATCTTCGATATAGTTAGACTATATTCAAATGGAGACCGCGAGGAGGGATGGCGAGATGGCACCGGGAGTGGCTTCCGCGGGGGAGGAGGAGCGCAACGTCACGCCTTCCATCGGCTGATCCGTGAAGGCTTCAGTGGGGGAGACCTGTTGGTGGTGGACGAGATCTGCGCTGAGGACCACGTTGAGCATCAGGACGGCTTCAACCCGCCGGACCGCCGGGGGGTCAAGCAGGGGATTGCGTTCCTGCACCGGCTGTCGCCGGACATCGAGGTGACCGTCGAAGACCTCGAGGCCCAGGGCGACAAGGTGTGGGCACGGCTGCGTGCTCGGGGGATGCACTCGGGCCACATCCTCGGCGGACCGACGGGACAAGCCTTCGACATCACGATCATGGACGTCTGCCGGTTCCGAGATGGTCGGGTCATCGAGCACTGGGGGGTGCCCGACCGCTTCGCTCAGATGCAACAGCTCGGGATCGTCCCTGGCGCAGGATCAGGGCGCTGATAGCCGGTTGGTGGGAGCGAGGCTGGGCAAGGCATCTGCCCCTGGTCCAGGCTCGCCGACCACCTCAACTCAAACGCGGCAACGGGGAAGGTCAGGGGACGAACGTCATGCGTACTGGCGTCGCAGCCACCAGTAGCTGAACCCGCAGAGCGCCAGCGCGGCCGCGAGGAAGATGCCCAGCTCGGCCCACTGGAACGACCAGAAGCGGCTGGCCGGCTGGTAGGTGACAAGCGTGTGGAAGGTTGCAGATAGCTTGTCTTGACAGGCGCGAAGCGCCGCCAGAGGTTGCGGCTGGTTGAGCGCGGCAATGCCGGGGCAAGCATGGAGCACGTAGGGGCCTGTCAGCATGGCACCGGAATGGTTGACGACGGTTGCCGCGTACACCCAGGCATTGGGGATGGTCACATGGGGTGGGGTGAGCGATAGGGTGCTTGCCGAAACCTGCACGTCAAAGCCCGGACGCGCCGTCAGGAACGAGAGGGTCTCGTGGAGAGGCGAGGTGAGGTTCGGGCGAACCCAGGCCGTGACCGCGATGCGCGCCACCAGGAATCCCACGAGCGTGGCGCCCATCGCCGCGACCGTTCGGCGCAGCAGCACCCCCACCGTCACCCCGAGGGCGAAGGCGAAGGCGGCGTAGCCGATCGGTACGATGCCGTGGAGACCGAAACTGACTGGATCGAAGCTGTTCTGAGTGGCGGCATCGAGCGGGGTCTGCCACCAGTCGACCATCCAGGTGAGAAGTCCGCCCATCGCCACCGCGCCCAGACCGACGAGTTCGAGCTTCACCGCGAGCCAGCGCCGAAGGGTGACACTCTGGGTCCAGGCCAGTCGAAAGGTGCCATCCTCGAGCTCGCGGGCGATGAGCGGTGCCCCCAGGAACAGGCCGATGAGCGCGGGGGCAACGGTCGCGATCGTCGCCACCAGGGCCTGCAGCCCCTGATCCACCCCGCGCACGGGGTTGGCCGCCGCGGTGCAGTTTCCCGAGGCCCTGCAGGTGGCCTGGAAGGCGTCATTGACCTGGGCCAGGTTGCCGCCGGTGATGCGGAGCACGACGGCGAGCACCGCGAGCAAGCCGACCCCGATGACTGCCTCAGTGCGGAGCGGCGCAGCGCCAACCGGATCACGCACGAACCTCCAGCTTCGGCCGGCGGTCCTCCTGGGCGGCGCGGGTCATGTAGGCGAGGACGAGATCCTCGAGGTCGAGCTGTGCTACCGACCAGGCCGGATCGAGGATGGGATTGCCGGTCCGAACGATGAGGGTTGCTTGCCGGTCGGTGTGGCTCTCGCTGATGACCTGCTGGTCGCTCGGCAGGGCGTGGCGATCGTGGCGTGGGCCGGTGAGTTGATGGTGGGTCCTGAGCAGCTCGTCGATGTCGCCGGCAATCTGGACCCGTGAGCCGGCCAGGACGACCAGATGGTCGCAGACCCGCTCCAGGTCGGCGATCAGGTGGAGGAGAGGATGACGCTGGCGCCGTGCTCGGCGACGACCTCCATCAGTCCCTGTAGGAACTCACGACGTGCCAGCGGATCGAGGCTCGCGACCGGCTCGTCGAGGACCAGCAGCTCCGGTTGCTTGGCCACCGCGAGGGTGAGGGCGAGCTGGGCGCGCTGCCCGCCCGAGAGCTGGCCGGCCCGCTGACGGGGGTCGAGCCCGAGTTCGGCGACGCGCTCCTCCGCGAGCTTGGCGTCCCACGTCGGGTTCATCCACCGGCCGAAGCGCAGGTGGTCATCGATCGACAGCCCCGCGTAGGTCGGGGCGTCCTGGGCGACGAAGCCGACGCGGGCCAGCTGGCTCGGAGTTGTGCCCGGGCGTCCAGCGAGGACGTTGATCGACCCGGCGGTCGGGCGCAGGAGCCCGACGGAGAGGTGGAGGAGGGTCGTCTTGCCGGCGCCGTTGGGGCCGACCAGCCCGACAACCTTGCCTGGGGGAATGGCCAGCGTGCACTCCGAGAGTGCCCATTTCCGGCCGTAGCGCTTGCCGAGCCCGTTGGTCTCGAGGACGGCGCTCACGCTACGTCTTCCGTCGAGGCGGCCCGAAAGCCGTCGCGAAAGAGCGCCTCGATGCTCTCGTCGTCGAGGCCCGCACGCCGCGCCTCGGCGAACCATCGGAGGAGCTCCCGGCGCAGCCCGGCGTGTGCCGCGAGCGAGGCGTCGCTCAGCGTCCGGGTCACGAAGGTCCCGATCCCCGGTCGGGCAGCCACCAGTCCATCGTGCTCGAGCTCCCGATACGCCTTCAGCACGGTATTGGGGTTGATGGCCAGACGCGCGACCACGTCCTTGACGGTGGGGAGCGGTCCCCTTCGCCGAGCAGCCCCAGGCGGAGCGCCTGGCGCACCTGATGGACGACCTGGAGGTACGGCGCCACGCCCGAGCGGCTGTCCAGATGGAACTCGATCACCGTCCCGCCTCCTGTTGCCTCTCGAGTATATCTATCATCATAGGACACTATATCGCTGGGGTGGCGGCTCGCGCCACGTCCGGATCTCGGGCACCCAGGAGGTCGCCGCCTTCGCAGAGCAGAGGGCAAGGCGGGGGACGACGCGGGGCGGTTGCGGGCCGGCTCTCATGACCGCGTCGATCTGTCGGGTGGGGCGGTCCGGGGCCTTGCGAGGGCCGGCGAGAGGCTCCAACATGCGTGCAGCGGGGGAGGGCGCGGAGTGGAGATCCGGGTTGCGACCGGGGTGTCGACCTGGAGCAGGAGGGGATGGGATGCCGGCCGAGGAGGTGACCGCGGAGATCCATGGGTTCAGCGAGCCCGGGTCGACCCCGACGCCGTGGGCAGTGGGACGCGAACATCTGCGTGCAGCAGACACCTTCTGGCTCTCCACCGTCCGTCCCGACGGCCGGCCTCACGTGACGCCCCTGATCGCTGTCTGGCACGCGGAGGCGCTCTGGTTCGCAACCGGGCCTGACGAGCGCAAGGCGAGGAACCTGGCCGGGAACCCGTCGTGCGTGCTGACGACCGGGCGCAGCGACCTGGTCGAGGGAGGGCTGGACATCGTGCTCGAGGGCCGGGCTGAGCAGGTGACGGACGACGCCGAGCTCGAGCCGGTCGCGACCGCCTTCGCGGTCAAGTACCCGACCGGTCCATGGGACTTCGTGGTGCGCGATGGGGCCTTCAGCGACCGGGATGACGGTGGGCGCGTGATCGTGTTCCGGCTGCGCCCGGCGCGGGGCCTGGGGTTTCGCAAGGGCGACCATTTCAGCCAGACCACGTGGCGCTGGAACTCATCACGATGATCGCCGGCCGCGCGGGTCCGCCTGCCTGTGGGGTGCGCTGATCTGCGCGAGAGGCGACGTCCCGATGGCGGGAGGTCTGGAGATCAGACGCGCAGTCGGGACGACCTCAGGAGGCGGGATCGGCCTCGGGTATGGTTCGGGTAACCCGAGCGGGCGATCCGAGGGCAACGATGATGGCGGGAAGGTCCTTGGTCACGACGGCTCCCGCACCCACCACCGTGTTGTCACCGATGCTGACGCCGGGGCAGACGATCACGCCCCCGCCAAGCCAGACGGTGGATCCGATGGTGATGGGCTCGGCACGCAGGGGCCGCCACCTGACGTGATCTGGGACCGCGGCTAAGATGCGGGTGGCGGTCGCATGGGACGGGAGGGCGGTCGAGGTGGGTGACGCACTGATGTGCGGGTACGGGTGGTCCGGGCAGCTCTGCCTGGCGTATTCGCAGAACGGCTCCACCTGGGGCTGGAACCGGATCGAGGCGCAGCAGACGGTGGACTTGGTGGGCCTCACCTACTCGCCCGACACGGATCAGATCTGGTGCGCCTTTCGTGGGACGCGCACGGGAAGGGTGTTCCTCGCCTCCTCGCCGGCGTGGGAGCATATCGACACCGGGGTGGCCGCGCTGGTGGGGCCGGGCCTGGCGGCCGCGGTGAACGGCGCTGCGCCCACGGACGTCCTCATGGTCGCCTTCCTCGATGATCCGACCTCGCGCATCAAGGTCCTCTGCCTGGACTGGGGCGACGCCCGCTACTACAGCGGTCCGTGGGACACGGGAGAGTCGAGTCACCTGGCGCCGGCCATCGTGGAATGGGGGGGGATCCCCACCGTCGCCTACATCGGCGAGGACTCGCATCGAGTGGAGGTGGTGCAGCCCTTCGTCGGTGGCGGCGGCGTGGGCGAGGAGGACACGGTGGACTTCCTCGACTGGGGGCAGCTGCCACCGACAGGGCAGTCGAGCCGTGCGGCCCCGGCCATGGCGGCGTTCAAAGGTGAGCTCTGGGTCGCCTACCTCGGCGAGGAAACCAATCGGATTGAGTTGATCTCCTTCGCCTACGGCGCTGCCGCCTGGTCCCAGCGGGTGGTGACGACGCGGACGAGCAGCCAGTCGCCGGCGATGGCCGTGTTCCAGAAGGCTCTCTACGTCGCCTACGTCGGCGTGGACGATTACCTCGAGGTGATCACCTCGGCCGACGGCGTGCGTTGGGAGCCCGCGACCTGGATGCCCATCCTCGTTCCCGTCGGCACCGGCCTCGCCATGATCACGGCGCCGGCGGCGGCCTACGGAGTGCCGGTCAACTGAGCTCGCCCTGGCGATGCGCGGTGCCAGGGGCTACCGGCCTGGTCAGTGGCCCACGCCGGGTGAGCTGGGCGTGGCGGGACGTGGCGAGCTCGAATCCCCGGTCCACGCCGCGGCCGCGATGGCTGCCACGCAGCTGTCCTCACCTTCACGATCAGCGCCGCTCCGAGCCCCCACCGGCGCCACCAGGGTTTCGGCCGACACGCCGGCAGCGTCCGTCGTCTCCCGCCCCGGGGGAACCGCCCCGGGTTGCGCCCGGGGTCGACCCATCACCACTCCGACCAGCATGATCACGCCGCCGAGGAGCTGGAGCGGCAGGATCGGCTCCCCGATCATCAGGCCCGCCGCCACCACGGTCAGGAAGGGCTGCAGGTAGCTGTAGACGGTGGTCCGGGCGGGTCCCAATCGACGGACCCCGGGGAGATAGAGCCAGGTCGTCAGGGCCACCGCGGCCAGGGCGCTGTAGGCGAGCAAGCCGAGCCACGAGCCGGTGACATGCGGATGGTGGTTGATGGCCTCCACGGCACCGAATGGGACCAGCATCACCGCACCCACCGCGGTGACCCAGGCCGCCAGGGTCAGGGGGCGGTAGCGCGCCAGGAGCGTGGGCAGCAACAGCAGGTACACCGCCCAGCTCAGCGGATTCGCCAGGGCGACGGGGACGACCGCCCAGCTCGACCACGTGCCTCCCGCCGCTCCCACGACCAGCACCAGGCCGGCCAGGCCGAGGCCGAGGCCGCCCCAGACCTTGGCTGCGAAGTGCTCGCGGTTACGCAGGACGAGCCAGCCGACCACCAGCAGCGGTGTGGTCCCGGAGATCATGGCGATGTTGTCCGCGTTGGTGGCGCCAGCGCCCCGGCGAAGCTGGCCTGGTTGACCAGGACCCCGGTCGCCGCGGCGGCTGCGATCAGCCCCATGTCGGCGCGTGCCGGGCGCGACAGGGGACCTTCCAACCAGCGAGCCAGGCCGCAGAGCGCCAGACCCCCGAGGACATAGCGGATCGCCGAGTAGGTGAATGGCCCGCTGTTGGTGAGGGCCAGCTTGACCACCACCACGTTGACGCCCCAGATGGTCGTGGCGGCCACCACCAGAACGTCGCCCCAGCCAAAACCGCGTTGCAATCGCCGGGCGCGCGCCGCCATCTCCAAATTCACCACACCCAGCATAGTCACCACGAAGGGGTTGCCGCCCTGGCAGCTCCGCGGCTCGTTGAGGGCGACCCCGTGCTCTCATGTCGCGCCACACCAATCTCCGCGGTGGAGACAGAGCTAACCTGAGCCCATGAGACTGACGCTGCACACCTTCCTGACCCTCGATGGTGTGATGCAATCCCCCGGAGGTCGGGACGAGGATCCCGACGGCAGGTTCGAGTACGGGGGCTGGCTGTTCGCGTACGGCGACCAGGAGGTCGGCGCAACCGTCGCCGGCTGGTTCGAGAAGGCCGGGGCATTTCTGCTCGGTCGCAAGACGTATCAGATCTTCAGCGGCCACTGGCCGAATGTCACCGAGCCTGACAACCGGATCGCGACAGCACTGAACGCTCTCCCGAAGTACGTGGCGTCCACCACGCTCGATGCGGTCGAGTGGGCACACTCCTCGCTGCTCGGCACCGACGTGCCCGCGGCGGTGGCCCGGCTGAAGGCGCAGCCCGGGGGCGAGCTCCAGATCCACGGCAGCGGCGTGCTGGCTCGCACCCTCATCGATCACGATCTGATCGACGAGTACCGGCTCCTCTGCTTCCCGCTGCACCTCGGCACCGGCAAGCGGCTCTTCCAGGATGGGGTCCGGGCCGGCGCGTTGCGACTGGTCAGCAGCACCACGACCAGTGGGGGTGTGGTGATCGCCATCTATGAGCCGGGAGGCCCGGTCGAGCCAGGGTCGTAGGTCAACCCCGCCGAGCGGGTGCGATCCGGTCGTCCGTTCCTCGATGCGGCGCTGGCCTGCCGAGGGGTCGCGAGTGCGAGCTCGTCTCCCGCTCCGCCGGCCCGCCCGATCGGTGCTCGTGCGGCGCTCACGGGACCCTTCGCGCCAAGCTACCCTTCCCCCATGCCGCAGACGCGCCGGAGACGGACCTCGAGGGGGCGAAGGCCCCGCGCCCAGCGGCGGGGTGAAGCTCTCGAGGCCGGGGGCCGGCCGACCCAGAGCCTGACCGGTCCGCATCTGGACGGAGCCGATCGCCGGGGCGCCCCGACCCGCCCCGTGAGCGCCGCCGGGCCGGCGCGCGCCACCCGGGCGGGCGTCTGGTACGCGGCCCTCTTCGGGGATTTGGTGGTCTTCCTCGCCTGCGGCTTGCTGGCGCAGAGCCTGCTGCCGCCGGTCGGCCGCACCGTGGCCTGGATCGTGCTGATCATGACCTTCGGGGTTGGCGCAGGGTGGCTCTGGGGGAGGGCGCGCCAGCCGCGCCGGCTCCCTGAGGTCCGGCACGAGTGAGCGGGAACCGTCGGCCTCACCAGGCCAGGGGGAACGGGGCGTTGGGCTATCGCGTCAGTGCGCTCTCGCGGCCACGGCCGTACAGCTCCACCGCCCGCCAGCAGTACCAGGCGACCACCGACCGGTACGGCCGGAAGGGTTCGCCGAGCGGCTCCAGCTCGCGCGAGCTGGGCTGAGGAACGCGCCAGGCCAGCGCGTACCCGTGCCGGACTCCCAGGTCGCCGGCGGGCCAGACATCCAGGCGCCGGAGCTGAAAGATGAGGAACATCTCGGCGGTCCAGCGGCCGACCCCCCGCACCGTCGAGAGCCGGGTGACCACCTCGTCATCCGGTTCCGCGCGCAGCTCGGAGGGTGAGAGGGCGACGGTGCCGTCGAGCACCTTGGCGGCGAGGTCCCGAAGCGAGGCCGTCTTGTTGGCGGACAGACCGGCGGCACGGAGAGCATCGTCGGGAAGGGAGAGGAGTGTTTCGGGGCGGACGTCCTCTCCGAGCGCTGCGGTCAGCCGGCCATGGATGGCCGCGGCCGCAGCACCGGCCAGCTGCTGGTAGACGATCGAGCGCACCAGCGCTGCGAAGTGCGAGGCGTGCGCGGGTCGGAGGCGCGGCGGCCCTGCCCCGGCCACCAGCTCCGCGATCACCGGATCCCGGGCGGCGAGGATCCGTGCCGCCCTCAGGTGGCTGACCTGTCGGCCCCCGGCGATCTCCGCGGTGGGTTCCCGCCCGTCCAGCCCGGGCCGGGGGAAGCGGGCGAGGCGCAGATCGACGCGGTCGCCGCGCAGCGGCACCCCCTCGCGGCGGAGCCGCTCCAGCTGCGATGCGCCGACCGGCGCCGAGCCGTCGGCCCGCACCACGCGGTGCCAGGGGAGCTTCACCTGGGTGGTGGAGAGGAGCAGACCGACGAGACGTGGGGCGCCCGGCTCGATGTCCCCGTAGGTGCTCACCGAGCCTCTGGGGATGGCCTGGATCCGCTCCACGATCCGAGCGGCGCGATCCAGCCGGACCTGGCGGTGTCCGGGGGGTCGCGTGGCCATCAGACCGTCGACCCTGCGAGGCCGGCCGCGGAGGTCCGACCATCTCGCCCCGGCGCCGAATGGCCGCTCTCACCGGGTCGACGACAACGGCGCATCTGCCCGCGGCCTCTCACAGAGCGGATGGTGCCACGGCGCTCGGTCACCGCCACCGCCGGCCCATCGCCGGTGCTGGCAGACACACCGCCATCGGTTGATTAAAGTGATGTCAGCTTCTGACATGGGGGGGTCGGCGCCGCTCGGGTCCACGGCAGACCAAACCACGGGAGAGAGGCGGCCCGCACCCGCGCTCGGACGGCTGACGTCGCCTCCGGTGAGGCGGTCATCGGTCAGGCGGGCAGACACCCCGCCCTCCTCACCGCTGCTGGCCCAGCGGTGCTCGCGGGTCGCGTCCCATGAAGGCGGCGAGGCGTTCCCAGTCGTCGGCGTCCGGGGGAGGCGGCACCTCCTCTCCGTACGGCGATCCCGGCGCCACCATGTCGCGGTACTCGGGTTTGATCATGGCCCGTGCCCCCTCCAGCGCCGTCACGGCGAGGGAGGGGTCCAGCTCGTCGATCTGTCCGGTGGCCCGCGCCAGATCCCATGCATGGACGGCCAGCTCCGCCAGGTACATGTGGACCAGGGTGGCCCCCGTGTACTCCTCACCCCACGGCATCGTGAAACTCGATGACCACCTGGAGTCGTCGTCCCATGCCTGCGCCGCGTCCGCGGCGGCGCGGCGCAGCTGACCGGGCGCGTCGGACAGATCCACGTGAGGGGAATCGTCTCCGGGTGGGGGTGCCTGGCCCCGGCCCAGGGCGGCCGCCCGGCGGCCCGCTTCGACGATGTGGTCGACGAGATCAGCCACGTCGTAGTCTCGGCATGGTGTCGGCCGGCCGAGGTCCGCGCCATCTATTCCCGACACGATCACCGCGGCGTTCTCGTAGGAATCCAAGAACTTGCTTCGCCGGTCATGGCTGACCATGCGGTCACTCCTGGCTGCGACCCCGTGACTACGTCGCCAGTATCGCTCAGCAACGCCGCCAGCGAGACACCGCGGCCCACCTGCCCCCTGGCAGTCATTGCTTCCACGGCCAGCTCACCGGGACGGGTTGACCCACCAGGTCGGCGACGGACCACTACGTCACGCTGGTCCCGAGCAGGCCGCCCCATTCGACGAGGGTGAAGCCGCGACGGACGGTGCCCCGCAGGGGCTCGGCGGGTACGGAGACGTCGGTGGCGACTCCGCGCATCACGACGAAGATGCGGAGCATGGTCGTCGGACGCGGCGTGACCGTGAGGGGGAGCAGCTGGTCGAGGGTCGCGGTGGTGAGCCACGAGATCTCGATGCACGGAGAGTCGGGGATGCGCGGGGCCCAGAAGGCGAGGAAGGCGCTGGCCTCGGCCGGACTCAGCCCAAGCGTCCGTGACTGTGCCGCCAGCACGGCCGCCGCCTCGGGACGAGGCACCACCGTGCCCTCGGTGATCGCGGGGAAGGCCCTCAGCGCATAGCCCTCCCAGTACAGCGAGCCGTAAGTCGCGCCATGCTCCTCGAGCTGACCGGACGGGGAGGCCTTGACCGTCCACCCGTCGCCGTAGACAGGGGCCGACTTGACCACGTCCGCGCCGACCGTGACCCGGACCGTGGTCTCGCGGGTCGGATAGAGGTACTCGACCGGCTTGCCGCAGCCCCCGCTCATCGGGTACTCGGTGGTGAAGAGGGCGACCACCGTCCCCTGGGAGTTCGTGTAGAAGAGGATGGGGTCGCTGGCGAGGTAGGCCGCGTACGGCACCAGCGGGCTCGGGTCGAGGCTGGCGTAGACGGTGTAGAGGGACGAGGCGAGGGGGGACGTGCCGTCGGCCAGCGCTGCTGTGGACATGATCGTGCCGTCGGCGGTCTTCGCGGCCGCGGTGAAGGCGTAGGGTGCGGAATCGAGGAGCGCCATCTCATTGCCGTCAACAACCGAGCAGCCCGCTCCGGCGTCCGTGTAGGCGTATGCGTTGGTGGCGCCGGTTGCCGTGAACGTGAGCCCCCCGGCGGGGATGCTGTAGATGGCCGGAGAGGGGAGGAAGCTCTGCGGGATGAAGTCGTAACCGGCAAGGACGAAGCCGGTCTCCGTGAGCCCGGCCGGTGCTGCCCCGGAGCTCGCCGTCGTCTGGGTGTACAGGTCGCCGTATGAGGTGGACGCCAGCAGCGTCGTGTCCGTTCCCTCGGAGCTCCCCGCGGTCAGCGTGCTCCCACCGGCGACGTCGTAGGGGGGAAGGTTGCTCGCCTCGCTGACGTTGGTGTAGGTGACGCCGCCCACGCTCAGGGTGGTGGGATCCAGCTCGGGATAGGTCGTCGTCTTGTCGACGCTCGTGTCCGGCCCCATGCCGTCGCTGAACACCACCTGGCCGGTCTGGTCGAGGATGGCCGACGAGTACGCCTGGAGGATGGTGTACTGGGAGCCGGAATCGAGGAAGAGGAAGCCGGAGACCCCCATCTCGGAGATGAGGCCGAGGTCGATGGCATCACCGTCGGCGAGCCGCCCGACCTGGTAGAAGGTGAAGGTGCCGCAGGTCATGTCGTCGGCGGGAAAGAGGGGGATCGGGGAGTTGATGGGCACCGGGTTGGTGAACCAGGTGCGCGTGCCGATGGTCGTGTCGACGATGGGAACCTGGTTGGGTGACGAGGATGCGGGACAGGGCGTTGCCGAGGTGGAGGCGGACGCCGAGGGCGATGCGGTGGCGGTGGCGACCGCCGCGGTGGCGGTGGCGGTGGTGGTCGCCGTCGGGGTGGCTGATGGGGTGCCCCGCGCTCCCGCGGAGTGGGCGGGGCCGCACGCCGCCAGAAGCAGGACGGCGGCGCAGCCCGCCGCGATGGCGGCGTGAGGAGGGCGGCGTCGGGGCGCCGGCAAATCCGTGACCGCTGAGGGGGAGGCGCTCGCGTTCAACCTGGCGGGGCGCCCTCCGGAACTGGCCTGCCGGCTGTGCCGATGGGTGTCGGCCGTCATGATCGCAGTCTCCAGAAGGGGGCGAGCGCTCCCAACGTAGTGTCAAACGCACGTTCCCGCCCCGAGTTACGCTGTCACGGAACCCATCTGACGGGTCGCTGGTGGTCCTTCACCGGCTGGTCTCGTGCGGATTGCCACACCTCTCCCGCCAGGGCAGCGGGTGACGCCTCCGACGGTCGGGTGGGCGGGCGGCCCCCGCCGGCTCAGCCGAATGTGAAGTCGTACGCCTGGACCCCGGGGGAGGCGGCGAGGACGAGCAGGCCCGAATGCTCGGACGGGCCCGACACCAGCGTGTACAGGCGCGGGACGCCGGACACGTCGATCGTCCCCGCAGGCTTCCCGTCGAGCGTCAGCGAGAGGGTGCCGCTTCCACCCAGGACGAGGTAGACGTCCCTCGCCTCGAAGTCCAGCTCGAGACGGGCATCGGCGCCCGCCGTGGACTCCTCCGAGCCGACCGTCCAGGTTCCCGAGAGGCCGTACTCGCCCACCACGATGGAGCCGGGGAAGCTGTACGTCGCCGGCGCGTCCTCCTGAACCGAGGTGACCCCGGCGAGGTACTCGAGCCGGCTGTAGCCGAGGTAGGTCTCGGGACTCATGAGCTCGGTCGGCGTGAGGTCGGGCACGTCGGTTGCCGGCGGCAGCTTCGCCTGCGGGTTGGCATCGGTGAGGAGCTGGCGGATGGCCGCCTCCGTCGCACCGTAGTCACCCTCGCCGAACCTCTCGTAGCGCACCTCCCCCGCGGCGTCGATCAGGTAGTCCGCCGGCCAGTACTCGTTGTTGTAGGCGTTCCAGGTGTCATAGCCGTTGTCGACCGCGACCGGGTAGGTGATGCCGAACTGCTGCACCGCGCTCCGGACGTTGGAGACGACATGCTCGAATGCGAACTCCGGTGTGTGCACCCCGACCACCACCAGGCCATCGGCCTGGTAGCGCTGGTACCACGCCTCGACGTGGGGAAGGCTCCTCTGGCAGTTGATGCACGAGTAGGTCCAGAAGTCGACCAGGACCACCTTGCCGCGCAGTGATCGGATGGAGAGCGGCGTCCCGCCGGGTGTGTTCAGCCAGGCGGCGATGCCCTGGAAGTCTGGGGCCGGGAAGCACTCCTTCAGCGTGGAGGAGGTGGTGCAGCTCATCAGCGAGGCGCTCCCGCCCCCGGTGAGGCTGTGCAGCTGGCTCTGGACCGACCTGCCGCCCTCCACGCCGCTCTGGAGGGCGCTCGTGTATCCGGGGACATCCTGCTGCAGCCCGTCGGTGAGATTGAGCCCGATGGCGAGGGTCATGACGATGAGGACGGCGCCGCCGCCGATGCGCAGCCCCCGCGCCCGATCGCGCAGCGCCCGGACGCGATCGATGATCGCGTCGCCGCCCAGGGCGACGGCGAGCAGGGGAACGCCGGCTCCGACCGCGAAGGCGAGGGTGAGCAGCAGGCCCATGATGCTCAGGTGGTTGGTCGCCCCGATCACCGAGATGGCGGCGAGCACGGGGCCGGCACAGGGGACGAAGACCGCACCCAGGCCCAGGCCCAGGAGAAATCCCCCGCGCGAGCTCGGCGGATGGCGGCCAGGGTGCAGACGGAGGAACGGGCGCTCGAGGAGCTCCGCGATCGCCGGCACCAGCAGGCCGAGGCCGAACAGGCCGAGAAGCACCAGCCCGGCGTCGCGCAGGAGGTCCTGGGGGAGTCCGAGGGCGCTGAGCACGGTGGTGCCGAGGAGGGTGATGGCGCTGAAGCTCACCACCAGGCCGATCACGACAGCGATCGAGCGGCGCCGCCGCGAGCCCGGCGCTGTGCCCGTCGCCCCCGCCACCAGCACCATGGGCAGCACCGGGAGGATGCAGGGCGAGATGCCGGTGATGAGCCCCGCGACGATGCCGACGAGGAGAAGGCTGACCATCCCGTTCCGTGAGTTCAGCTTACCGGGGGCCCCCGCGCGGCCGGCATCGCGAACGCGCGGAGGCCCACAGCCCCTTGGTGACCCGGGTCCCCCCGGCCGCCGCGCTCAGCCCGGCCGGTACTCGCCGGGCAGCGTGCGAGCGGTCACGGCCAGGCGATTCCAGGCGTTGATGACGATCACGGCCCAGATGAGCTGGGCCAGCTCCTTCTCCTCGAACTGGGCCCGGGCGGCGTCGAAGACGGCGCGAGGGACGTGGGTGCCGGCGATCAGGGTCATCGCATCGGTCAGCTCAAGGGCGGCGCGCTCCCGCTCGGTGAAGAACGGCGACTCGTGCCAGGCGGCGACGGCGTGAAGCCGCTGCTCGGTCTCGCCCCGCGCCCTGGCGTCGAGGGTGTGCATCTCCACGCAGTAGGCGCAGCCGTTGAGGATGGACGCCCTCAGGCTGACCAGATCGCGGAGCGAGGAGTCCAGCTCCAGCGCGCCGTCCAGGGCCACCATGGCGCGATTGACCGCGGGGGCGAGCTGGGAGAGGGAGATCCGTGGCTGTTCGAAGGTCGTGGTGCCGGCCGCCATCTGCGGGCCCTCCAAGTGGTGGTTGACGTGAGACCAGCCTCGCCCGAATATGGCTCAATAGCAATGGCCAATTCGAAGCCAGCTAAGTGGGCCACTTCTGGGCGCGACTTCTTCCTCGATCTCGGCGCCGGGGGTCGCGGGTTGCGGGTCGCCATCGAGGACGGGATCCGCGGGGCGATCCGCTCGGGGCGGCTGATCCCGGGCACGCGACTTCCCGCCACCCGGGCGCTGGCCCGCGATCTCGGCGTCTCTCGGGGCACGGTGCTGCAGGCCTACGACCAGCTGGTCGCCGAGGGCTGGCTCCGAGGCCGGCGGGGCTCCTCCACGGTGGTGATCGCCGAAGCCGAGGCGCACCGTCAGTCCACCGCCATCCGCGAGCCGCCCCCGGTGCGATGGCGCTACGACCTGCGCCCGGGGCGTCCCGACGCCGGCTCCTTCCCGAGGGCCGAATGGCTGCGGGCGGTCCGTCGAGCCCTCGCCACCGCGCCGAACGCCGCCTTCGGGTACGACAGCCCCCAGGGGCAGCTGCCGCTTCGGGTCGAGCTGGCGGGCTACCTGAGCCGGGCCCGCGGTCTTCACGTCTCGCCGGAGGCCGTGGTGGTCACCGCCGGCTTCACCCAGGGCCTGGGCCTGGTGGCTCGGAGCCTGGCTGCAACCGGCGTCCGCGCGGTCGCGATGGAGGAGCCGAGCATGCCCCTGCACCGCTCGATCGTCCGGGCGGCGGGTCTCGAGATCATCCTCACCGCAGTCGACGGCGATGGCATGCGTGTGGACGCGCTCGAGGGCTCGGCGGGGGTTGGGGGGGTGGTGCTCACCCCCAACCGGCAGCACCCGACCGGAGCCACCCTCAGCCCATCACGCCGGTCCCGGCTCGTGGGCTGGGCCCGCGAGGCGGGAGCCCTGATCGTCGAGGATGACTACGACGGCGAGTTCCGCTACGAGAGCCATCCGATCGGGCCTCTGCAGGGGCTCGACCCCGACCTGGTCGCCTACGCGGGCACCGCCTCCAAGACACTGGCCCCCGGTGTCCGACTCGGCTGGCTCGTTCTCCCCGAGCGGTGGCGGTCTCCCGTCCTGAGCGAGAAGCAGCTGGCCGACTGGCAGAGCAGCACCCTCGAGCAGCTCGCCCTGGCCGAGCTGCTCCGCACCGGCGCGTACGACCGTCACGTCCGGCGGATGCGGCTCCAGTACCGGCGTCGCCGCGACGGTCTCGTCGGTGCCCTGGCCGGGGCGTTCCCGGACCTCGAGGTCATCGGCCGTCAGGCCGGGCTCAACGTGCTGATCCAACTCCCCGACGCCGCCACCGAAGCCCGGGTCCTGAGCGCAACCCGCGCCGCCGGGATCGGCGTCGAGGGGCTGGCCGAGAGTGGCCTCTACGAGCGGGTGGGGCCCGCGGAACTCGTCATCGGCTACGCCGCGGCTCGGGAGCCGAGCTTCCAGGCCGCCGTCGAGGCCTTGGTCTCCGCGCTCCGCAGCGTGAGCGGGTGAGCGCGGCGAACGGGCGCCGGACGAGTGGCCACCGGTGACGGTCGGCTGCCGGACCGGGGATAGGATGGGCGCCGTCCAAACCCGGCTTTGGAGGTGAGGCGGTGTTGCGTTGGGAGAGCGGACGCGGACTTCGCAGGGAGGCTCGGGGCAGCGAGATGTGGTTCAAGGCGACCGCATCGGACACCCAGGGTCGGTTCTCCTTCATGGAGCGGACCCTGCCCCCGCCGGCCGGATGCCGCCGGCCCACCGACACGTGGGGAACGATGAGGCGTACTTCGTCCTGGAGGGAGCTGTGGAGTTCCACGTTGCCGGTGAGGTCTTCGAGGGCGAGCCGGGGACCTTCGTCCTGGTCAGCGCCGGAGAGGCGCACACCTTCGGGAACACCGGCGCCATCCCAGCTCGGCTCCTGGTTCTCCACGCCCCCGCCCTGGACGGGTACTTCGAGGAGCTGGAGCGGCTCTGGGCCTCGCCCCACCCGCCGGACCGCGAGACCGAGCTCCGTCTCATGCGGCGGCACGGCATGGAACCGGTGTAGACGTCGACGGCCTGGTTCGGTGTGAGAGAAGGCGCCCGGGAGGTGCTTGCCGAAGTCCCTCGCATTCCTCACCGCAGGGGGGACTGCCGTGCCCGAGGGACTCTCAGCCCGGGCCCGGAAGGCCGGTGGCTACCCTCTCGGCTCGTACCGCAGCGCAACCGCTCCGGAGCCGAACTCCAGCCGGCCCACCAGCTTCAGGTCGACCTGCCGGGACAGCCCCGCGAACAACGTCGGGCCGTGGCCCGCGACCGTGGGGTGCACCACGAACTCGTACTCATCGATCAGATCCAGCTCCATCAGCGCCAGTGGGAGACTCACGCCTCCCACCAGGAGTCCGTCACCCGGCTCCCGCTTGAGCTTCTGTACGGCCTCGCCCAGATCCCCGCGGACGAGCTCCGCGTTCCAATCGACCTGCTCCAGGGTGCTCGAGACCACGTACTTCTTGGCCGCGTTGATCGTCCGGGCAAAGGGTTCCATCCACTCGGGTCTCGCTCCCGCCGGCTCCGGCGGCCGCCACGCCGATTCCATCATCTCGTAGATCACACGGCCGAAGAGAAGGGCATCGGCCTGGCTGAGGATCTCGGCCGCGTGACGATGCACATCCTCGTTCGGGGGGATAGCACGATGATCGCAGCACCCGTCCAGCGTGACGTTGATGGAGTACCGGAGGGGCCGCACCTCGCGATGGTACCGCCGCTGGGATCCGGGGACGCCCGCGAAACGAGCCACCCTCGACCGGGTCACCGAATCCGCGAGACCGCGCGAACAGCAGCTGTGCCCGCCGGTGAATGTCAGGGCGGCGGGGCGAGTCGCATCGCCCGGTCCCGGGCGTCCTGATCCGGCAAACTCGCGCGCAGCACGGTATCGGCAGCCAGCAGCTGGGCGGAATCGACCCGCTCGTCCAACCGCCGGTCGAGCGCGTCGATCGCCTCCCGGATCACCCGCGCGTACTGGTCGCCCCGCGGGGTGAGCTCGACGTTGACCTGGCGGGCGTCGCTCACGTCCCTGCGGGTGACCGCATATCCGTGTTGCTCGAGCCGGGTGACGAACTTGCGGGCCGCCTGCCGCGTGACCCCGAGCGCCGCGCCGATCTCCCCGATCGACCGGGGGCGGCGGCTGAGCAGGCGCAGGAGGGAGGCGTCGATGCGACGGTAGTCGTCGAACCCCGCGCGCCTGACCTGCTCGGCCATCTGGCGCACCCACTGCTCGCGAGCGAGGGCAAGCAGGTCGCCGAAGTGATAGGGGGTCCTTGACTGCTCCGGCATGGTGCGCTAGCCTAGTATGCAACATGGTTGCGCACCTGTCCACCTCCCCCCGGATCACGTCCAGGGCGGTGATCGCCGCCCGGCTCGCCCTCGCCGGCGTCGTGCTCTACGCGGTCATCGACACCGCGCTGGTGTTCCTCCGGCCCCAGTTCTCGTTCCTGCACAACGCCGAGAGCGACTACGGCAGCGCCGGCCCCTGGGCCTGGCTGATGGATCTCAACTTCCTGCTCCGCTGCGCTCTCAGCCTGGCGGTGGTCGGAGCCGTCTCCGCCGCCGCCGCGCGGCGACGCGGGCTTCAGGCGGCGCTCGGGCTGCTGATCGTCTGGGCTCTCGGCTCCGGGCTGCTCGCGTTCTTCCCCGACGATCCGGCGGGCACCCCCCTCCGCACGTCGGGCGCCGTCCACCTCGCCCTCGCCTTCGTCGCCTTCGTGGCCGTGCTGGTGGGGACCATTCTGGGCTCGATCGCGCTCCGGGCCCAGCCACGCTGGCGGCCGGTCGCGATCCCGATGGCCGTCCTCTCCTGGGGAGCTCTGGTGCCCTTCCTGCTGCTCGGACGGGCCGGGTTCGACGCGCACTCGCTGGGCGGCTTCTACGAGAAGGTCTTCCTCGGGATGGAGCTGCTGTGGCTGGCCGTGGTGGCCGCGCGCATCGCGGCGGGCTCTGCGGAGGCCTCGGGTTAGCCGTCGCAGGTGGGCCCGGGCCTCATCGCCTCCGAGACGGCCGGCCCGGGGCCTCCGCGACGGTCAGCCCAGGCATCTCTGAGAATCGCCGCCCGCCGCCGGCGAGGCATGGGCCGACGGCAGACCACCTGAACCCGGCCCGATCCCGCGGCTGCCGGCTGCGCAGCGAACGCCCGGATCCCGCCGGCGCCATGATGCAGGCGACAGTCAATCAGCGCTCGCCGCGGGGGCGGCACCCAGGGGTTCCTCATGGCAGCCGAGAAGCCGGTGGTGGTGGTCGGCGCCGGACTCGTCGGCCTGGCGGTCGCCCGCCAGCTGCTCATCGACGCTCCCGGACGGGCGGTCACCGTGGTCGAGAAGGAGAGCACGGTGGCGGAGCATCAGAGCGGCCGCAACAGCGGGGTGATCCATTCGGGTGTGTACTACACGCCGGGATCGATCCACGCCCGGCTCTGCCGTCGCGGCGGTGCCCAGCTCCGCGAGTTCTGCGCCGATGCGGGCATCCCCGTTGTCGCCTGCGGGAAGCTGATCGTCGCCACCCGCGCCCGGGAGGCCCAGCGGCTCCGCGGACTCCTCGAGCAGGCTCGGGCCAACGGGATCGCGGACGCCGTGCTGCTGGGCGCGCGGGGAATCCGCGAGATCGAGCCTCACGCCCGCGGCGTTGCCGCCCTGCATCTGCCCTGCACCTCCAGCGTCGACTATGTGGCGGTGGCGGGCGCGCTCGCCGCCGACATCCGCCGCCGGGGCGGCGCGGTCCGGTTCGGCTGCGAGGTTCGCGGAGGTCACCTTCGCGGCGACGGTGTCGACGTGCTCACCGGCGACCAGCCGATCTCGGCGGAGCAGGTCATCCTCTGCCCGGGACTCCAGGCGGATCGTCTCGCGCAGTCCTTCGGCGCGCCGCGCGAGCCGCGGATCATACCCTTCCGCGGAAGCTTCTGGCGGCTCCGCCCGGCCGCTGCGGCGATGGTCAGGGGCCACCTCTACCCGGTGCCCGATCCCGCCCTCCCCTTCCTCGGAGTTCACGCCAGCCGACGCCACGACGGTGAGGTCTGGCTGGGGCCCAACGCGGTCCTGGCGCTGGCCCGCGAGGGATACCGGCGTGGCCAGGTGGAGTGGAGGACCATCTCGGAGGAGGCGTCGAGCACCGGCCTGCACCGCCTGATGCTGCGCAACTGGAGGACGGGGCTGTGGGAGCTGGCCCGAGACCGGTCCGGCTGGCTGGTTGCCCGCTCGGTGCGCCGCCTGCTCCCCGAGCTCACGGCCAAGGACATCCTGCCCGGTCCGTCCGGAGTCAGGGCCCAGGCGCTGGCCCGCGACGGGCACCTGGTCTCCGACTTCGTCTTCTGGCGTCGAGGCCGGCTGCTCGCCGTGCGCAACGCCCCCTCACCGGCGGCGACCGCGGCGCTCGCCATCGCCGAGCACATCACCGGCGTCCTCGACGGCACGGTGCGAGTCGACGCGTAGGGGCGGGCAGCCGCTCCCCGGGCGCCGGTCTGGCCGGTAGGCGCTGGGGAGGGCGCGACGGGTGAACGATCGAACCCCGTGCCGCCGAGTCAGCTCAGGAGCTGGGTGGCCAGGCCCTCGACCGCGCTCAGCGACGGTGTCGCCTCGCCTTCGAACACGACCACCCGGTTGGTGCCCTGCCGGACATCCACCCCGACCGCCGAGCCGTACAGCACGCTCGGGCTGGTGAAGGAGACCGCTTGGTCCCCCAGGCCGGACACGGGAGTCGCGGCGACCCCGCTCACGTTGAACCCGCGGTCGCCGAGCAGGGCCATCATCTCCTGCTCCTCGCTGGTGAACAGCGACGCTGGCATGTTGTTCAGCAGGATCAGGATCGCGCCTGCGCTCGCGGAGACGTAGGTGCAGGCGATGTGGCCGGTACCGCTGGGGAGGGTGGCCACGAGGCTCGCCGACGAGACGGTCGTCGAGGTCGTGAACTCGGTGCCCAGGGCACTGTTGACGACAGCGGGCGCCGGGCACGAGGCGGTTTCGATGGCGGCGGCGGAGGTCGGTGTCGGGGTCGCGGCCGGCGTGGCTGTCGCCGTCGTCGCCGCCGAGCTGCTGGCTGGGGACGAGGGAGAACCGCCGCAGGCGGCGACCCCCGCAGCCGCCATCAGGCCGGAGAGCAACAGGCACATTGGCGAAGTGCGGTGCGACATGATCCGCCCCCTGACACCCGTTCCACGGGGCAAGTGCCCCGAAAGCGACTGCAGGGTACGGACGCCGGCCTGGGGGCGCAAGAGGCGGAGGTCATGGTCGTGCGACCGTTCGGGACCCAGATGGAGGTGCCCTTCTCCGGGTGCGGGGGCGGACAGGCGGTGCGACACGGCTGGGCCTGGGAGATCACCGGCGGCAGCAGCGTCGGCTGCGGCCAGCCTTCCCAGGTGGCGCTCGAGCTGAGCGGGCAAGGGCCTTTGCTCACCGCAGGGAACTGGTGAGAAGGTCCCGGATCCTCTGTTGCGGAAGGCCCTGGTTTGCCACGAAACGTCCGCGGACGATTGCTCGCATGCGGCCCTCCGTGCTCCGTCGGGCAACCGCCAGGGCCCCTGTCGCGCTGCTGGCCAGCCTGGTCTTCGTGTCGGCCTGTGGGAGCAGCCCCTCAGCGACCACCTCTTCTCCATCCACATCCACGTCCACGTCCAGGAAGGTGGCGTTGGGGACGAATGATCCCGCCCAGGGAGACTGCACCACGAACACCAGCGAGGCGGCCACCTCGGTCGGGTTTGTGACGCTGAGCGTGACCGCCAGCTCATTCCACGCCGAGATCCAGGTGCAATCCGGCTCACCCGACACGACCTACGGGGTGTTCATGCAGCAGGTCCCCGGATCGTGCCCGCAGGCGGCCGCCAATGGCGGCGCGCTCATCACCAACTCGAGCGGCCATGGCCAGGCGTCCGCGACTGTGACGCGCGTGGCCGGTGCGACCATTTTCTTCGTGCAGCTCGTCCCCACCGGAGTGGGACCGCCTGACTACACGAGCGACCGCATCTCAGCAGCGTCATAAGCGTCAAAGTCGGGCTGCGCACCTCACCTGCCCAGGGATCAGGCTTCCTCGGATCATGCCAACCTTCGCGCATGCCCCACTCGGTGTCCCGCGGCGCGGCCCGCCACCCCCTGGGCCGGCTCCATTCCGCGAGTGCGGGACTGAGGCCCCCACGGCGCGGCCGCCGCGATGTGGACGCCACGACCCACGCACCCGGGACCCCTCAACGTGCCACGTGATCGGGCCGCCCGTCGCCTGAACCCGAGTCCGCGAGCGCGCGTATGGAGAGGTGAGGCCCAGCCGACAGGGCGGCCCCGGCATTGGGGGATCTTCGAGGTGCAGCGGTGGCGGGTGGAACGTCGACACCGTGCCCTCGTCCTTGGCGCGGTCGCGGCTTCGGCGCTGGGCGCGGCATGTGGCGCTGCGACCGCCGGCCCCTCCGCCCTGGCGAGCCCTGCCACGGGCAACCTGATGACGGTTCAAACCTCGCAGACAGGTGCCGGAACCGTGCTGACAGGTCCCGGTGGCCGCACCCTCTACGTCCTCCTGGGCGACCAGGGAGAGGAGGTCCCCTGCTCCGGCGGCTGCCTGACCGTCTGGCCGCCGGTCACCGTCGACTCCATGTCACCCCGGCCGGGCCCGGGTGTGAGCGCCTCGCTCTCGATCACGCCGTCGGCCGGGGGCGCGCTGCAGCTCACCGTGTCGGGCGATCCCGTTCACTACTACGTGGGCGACACCTCGGCGGGCCTGGCCAACGGCGAGGGCATCAGCTCCTACGGAGGCACCTGGTACGCCCTGCAGCCGAGTGGGCGTCCCCTCACGCCGGGGATGGACGGCAACCCCTACGGCTACTGAGCCCGACGGGCAGGGGCGCCCCGCCCGCCCCAGCTCCGTGAGCCGTCGCCCGGTCCACCTCACCTCTCACGGGTTCCGGGTCCCGGGCCCCCGCCGTGTCCGGGCGCGCCCCCCGACCCGGTGGCGGGGCAGGCGGTCACCATATGGCTGGTGAGCCCCCCGCCCACCGACCGTCACCCCCGAGGACGGCCCGACCCCGGCATCCCTCCAGCCGGCCGGGCGCCGCGCGAGGTCGAGGTCCCGCTGGCGCGGTCCCGGGCCGCGGAAGACGAGGGCATCCGGGCGCGGTTGGAGGAGAGGCGGCGCACCCTCGAGGAGGAGGTGCGCACCCTCAGTGAGCACGACCCGGCCGAGTCCGCCAACCTGCAGTTCGGCAAGCGGATCGGCGATGGCACCGCCTACGCGATCGACCGGATGACCGGCGCCTACCAGGCGCGAACCCTGTACCAGACGATCGTGCAGATCGATGCGGCGCTCGACCGCCTCCGCGACGGCACGTATGGCACCTGCCAGGGGTGTGGGGCGGCGATACCCGCCGAGCGCCTGGAGGCGGTCCCGTGGGCTGCCCTCTGCGTCGGCTGCGCCTCGCGCCCGGCCCCGCGCCGGTAACGGCCGGCCCGGGGGCTCCCGGGCGTCGACGCGTTGTGGAGCGGTCTGCCGACCTGACCTGCGGGAGCCGATTCGCGGCTCAGGGCACGTCGGTGGCGGGGGCGCGCCACGAGGCCCCTGAGGTCCGGGCCTTGGTCGCCATGGCCGTCGCCCACCCCGCAACCGGCAGCGGCCGCCGCGGCATGGCCTGCACCCGGTCGATGAACGGCCGCACCTCGACGCTCCCGAACCGAGCCACCGGATGGCGGGAGGCGATCTCCACGGCCTCGTCCAGGTCCGCGCACTCGATGACGTCGTAGCCGGCGATGTGCTCCTTGGTCTCCGCGAACGGACCGTCGGTGACCAGCACCCGCCCCGCCTCTGCCCGCACCGTGGTGGCGGTGCTCACGGGCTGGAGCCGCCCGCCGTGGAGGTTGACGCCGCGACCGACCGTGTCCTCCAGCCAATCACCCATCCGCCGGTCTGAAGTCGGCGGCCTCCTCCGCGGTGAGCTCCACGGCCTCGCCGACGCAGATCAGCAGCATGTAGTTCTTCCCCCGCGTCGCCTCCGCCTCCGGTGTCGGGTCGGTGGGCACGGTCTGGTCTGGGCGCGGATCAGCGCCTTCCCGGCTCATCTTCGCTGCCCATTCGGCGACCTGCAGGGGTCGCCGCGGCAGCGCCTCGTCGCCGTCCACGAAGGGACGGATCTCGATGCTTCCGAACCGCACGGGGAGGCGAGAAGCCAGGTCGATGGCCTCGTCGAGGTCGGTGCACTCGATGACGTCGTACCCGGCGATCTGCTCCTTGGTCTCCGCGAACGGGCCGTCGGTCACCAGCAGCTCTCCACCTCGGACCCGCACGGTCGCGGCGGAGCCGGGCGGCTCCAGGCGCCCCCCGTGGAGGCTGACGCCGCGCGAGATGGTGTCCTCGAGCCACAACCTCATCGTCCGCTCCTGCTCCGCGGTGTCCTCGGCGGCGAGACCCTCGTCGCCGGCGGTGCAGTGAAGCAGCATGTACCTCATCTCAGGTTCCTCATTCTCATTGGGGCGATCAGAGCGTACCGTCGCCGGAGCGCACGGGCACGGGTCCGGCTGGTCTCATCAGGCGCGACTACTGGGCGGCCCCGACCGCGGACGTCCGAGGCCGGGTCAGCAGGGACGCCGCGCGCCGGCCGGCGGCCGCCAGGCCTGCGGCGATGGCGGCGACGTCCGCAACCAACGCGCCGAGCTGGGCATCGTACTCGCGGCTGGCAGCCGCATTCCCCGCCGGAGCGAATCGGTACGGCTGCTGGAACGAGTTCATCGGGCTCTCCTCCGGGCTTCTCGCCCGTGTCATGCCCCTGAGGGGCTCTCACCCACCCGACGAACAGGGTGGCCGGAAATGGACATCCGGCTCCCCGTGCTCCGGTGATCCGCTCCGGCGAGTGCGACTGTCCAGGGGGCGCCTGCCCGTTCGTCGCTCTGGTGACGGCCCCCTCGAGACGCTGATCTCGAGGGTGGACGTAACGAGGAGTTGGAGAACGACGATGAGCCCGTACATCCCCTACCTGCTGACTCTGAGATGGAGCCCTCCGGCCACCGCCGCGATCTGGGTGACGGAGGATCGCCCGGGGGCCCTCACCTCTCGGACGCCCTCGGTCCGCCGGGCGCCTGCGGCGCCCGCGAGGCTGATCCGACGGCTGGCCCACCGGCGGCCGGATGCGGCGATCGTCCGGCCCGTGGCGCCTGCCTCCTCCGGCCCCTGTCGGACGCACCCCGGCCAGAGCCTGACCGAGGCCCGGCCTCGCTGACCCAGTCCGAGCGTGACCATCGACCGGTCGCGGCCGCCTGGCCCATCTCTGAGATGGAGTCGCCATGGCGACAGCTCAACATCGAGAATGAATTCACCTGGCGTGCCCGCGGCGATCGGGGTGACCGACGGGCCGTCCGCGCAGGGCCGACCACTCGAGGAGCCTGGGGATGACCGGACCGGTGACCGATGCCGGATATCGCTGACCCGACCATCGAGGCCGCGGTCTCCGAGGCGTTCCACCAGGAGTGGGGCCGGGTGGTGGCGAGCCTCATCGCCAGCACCGGAGACTGGGACCTCGCTGAGGAGTGCGCTCAGGACGCCTTCGTACAGGCGCTGCGACGCTGGTCCCGGGACGGCGTGCCCACCCGCCCCGGGGCGTGGCTGACCACCGTGGCCCGCAACCGCGCCGTGGACCGGCTGCGCCGTCGCGCCGTCGAGGCGACCAAGCTGGAGCAGACCGCCCTGGCCACTCCGCCCGGGGAGACGGGTGCCCCGCCCGGTGACGCGAGGATCCCCGATGAGCGGCTGCGGCTCATCTTCACCTGCTGCCACCCGGCGCTCGCCATGGAGGCGCGGGTGGCGCTCACGCTGCGATCGCTCGCGGGGCTGACCACCGCCGAGATCGCCAGCGCCTTCCTGGTCCCCGAGGCGACGATGGCAAAGCGCCTGGTCCGCGCCAAGCAGAAGATCCGCGATGCCGGCATCCCTTTCCGGATCCCTCCACCCGACCTGCTCCCGCCCCGCCTCGGTGGGGTGCTGGCGGTGCTCTACCTCCTCTTCAACGAGGGGTACTCGGCGAGCTCCGGCAGCGACCTGATTCGGGTGGGGCTCAGCACCGAGGCGATCCGCCTGACCCGGGTCCTCGCCGAGCTGATACCGGAGGAGCCGGAGGTGAGCGGGCTCCTGGCGCTGATGCTGTTCACGGATGCGCGCCGCCACGCCCGTGTGGACCGGCGCGGTGAGCTGGTCACCCTGGAGGAGCAGGATCGCTCCCTCTGGGACGCGGACGAGATCGCGGAGGGGCGCCGGGTCCTCGACTCCGCCCCGGTCGGGCGGCCGGCGGGGCCCTACCAGCTGCAGGCGGCGATCGCCGCCTGTCATGCGCTGGCCGGGCAGGCCTCGTTGACCGACTGGGTGACCGTCGCCGACCTCTATGGGCGCCTCGCCGAGATCACGCCCTCACCGGTGATCGAGCTCAACCGCGCGGTCGCGCTGGGCATGGCCGATGGACTTGAGGTCGGCCTGGCCCGGGTGGACCAGCTGGAGAGCTCGGGGGCCCTCGACGGCTACTACCTGCTGCCGGCCACCAAGGCCGATCTGATGCGGCGCCTGGGTCGCCACGCCGAGGCCTCGGCCGGCTACAGGGCCGCGCTCGCGCTGGCCCCCACCGACGTCGAGCGCCGCTACCTCCTCCGGCGGATCGCGGAGATGGACCCTTCCACCCCCACCGAGAGGAACGTCCGATGAGGTACCTGCTCCTGATGTGCGCCGACGACAGCGTCGAGCTCACCCCTGCAGAGGACACCGCCGAGGCGGGGCGGCGCCACCCAGGCGGTTGGTAAGCTCGCCGGCCGTGGAGGCGCTCCCGTCGTTTGGTCTCGAGGGGCAGGTCGCGCTGGTCACCGGGGCGGGCCGGGGATTGGGCCGAGCCATCGCCGTGGCCCTGGCGCATGCCGGCGCCGACGTGGCCGTGGGGCTGCGATCGCTGGGGACGGCGGCGGACGTGGTCGCGGCCGTCGAGGCGCAGGGGCGGCGATGCCTCCCGCTGGCGATGGACGTGCTCGATCTCGACCAGGTGCGCGCGGCGGTGGGGGAGGTGGCCTCCGAGATGGGGCGTCTCGACATCCTGGTCAACAACGCGGGCCTCGGCCCGTCGAACCTCGCCGTGGACGTGACCGTCGAGGACTTCGACCTGACCGTCGACGTCAACCTCAAGGGGACGTTCTTCGCCAGCCAGGCTGCCGCTCGCATCATGATCCCGCAGGGGGTGGGGCGGATCGTCAACCTCAGCAGCCAGGCCGGGTTCGTGGCGCTGCCCACCGAGTCGGTGTACTGCATGACCAAGGCCGCCATCGCCCATCTGACCAAGTGCCTGGCCGTCGAGTGGGGCCAACATGGAATCACCGTCAACGGGGTGGCCCCCACCTTCATCCGCACCCCGGGCACCGCCGCGGCGCTGAGCGACCCCGCCTTCGAGCGCGACGTGACCGAGCGCATCGCCGCCCTGCACCGCATCGGCGAGCCGATGGACGTGGCCGGTGTGGTGGTCTTCCTCGCCTCGCCGGCCGCATCGCTGATCACCGGCGAGACGATCCTCGTCGACGGTGGGTGGACCGCCCGCTGAGGCGCCGGCTCAGAGTGGGCTGAGCACCCCGGCGAGCCGGCCGGAGGTCCCGCGCTCGACTCCCGTTACCCGTCGACGGCCAGCCAGCTGTAGATGGCGTCCAGCTCGCCGGCCTCGAGGATGTGGCCGTGGGGCAGCTCGTGACGCTCGGAACCGGGGATTCGTGAGAGCAGCCATTCCGCGTGGCCGCGCGGGCAGAGCACGTCGTCGGGCCCGTACCAGATGCTCACCGGCACCGCGATGCCGACCGGATCGAAGCCCCACGGTCGGGTCATCGCGATGCAGTCGTCGATCCAGCCGTCCACGCCGTCGGTGTGGGCGGCGACGGTCCTCTCGAGGTGTCCGGGGTCGGCGATGCGCAACCGCAGTGCGGCCACGTCGGCCTCCGGCAGCGCGTAGTCGGTGGGGATCGACACCTCTCCCGCCCGGGCCGCATCCACCGCTTCCCGGGCGAGGCGCTCGACCAGCGGCCTGTAGGCGGCCTCCCCCTGGCGCGCCAGGGTGAACTCCTCGACGTTGCCCGGCGACATGCCGTCGAACCAGTTCAGGCCATCGGCGTCCTGAGGGGCGGGACCGACCACCGATGCGCAGCGCTCGACCCGCGCGGCCAGCAGGCTGGCGCAGGCGAGCGCATGCGGCCCGCCGCCCGACCCACCCCATACCGAGAAGCGCTCCCAGCCCTGCATCTCGACCAGCGCGGCCGCGTCCGCGACCACGTCCGCGATGCTCCGGCCCGGCCGGCGGGTGGAGGCTCCGTATCCGGGGCGCTCCAGGACCAGGAGCTGAACGCCGTGGCGCTCCACCGCATCGACCATCAGCGGGCCGAGATGGCGGGTTCCGGGGCTGCCGTAGTGGAACAGCACCGGGCGCCCGCCATCCGGTCCGTAGCGACTGAAGGCGACCCGCCGTCCGTCGAGGCTCTGAAACTCACCCGACCGCTCTGCCATCGGATGCATTCTTCCAGCCTCGGCGGGTTCGAGGGTGCGGGTCGTCCTGCCGGCTCTGGTTCAGCCCGCGAGCAGCTGCTCGAGCTTCTCGAGCTGCTCGGACCAGCCCTGCTCGGCTCCGCCCAGCGCCTCGGCGGGAGGCATCGGCTCGAAGTAGGACTGGCGGATGGTGAGCGCGGTGCCGCCCGCGCTGGCCTCGAAGGTCGCCTCGATGAGCGTGGCGAAGAGCTCGCCCTGCTCGTTGTTGAAGGCTCGGCCGCTCATCACGAGCCGCTTCGGACGGTCGATCTCGTAGTACTCGCCACCCATGTGGTGGGAGAACTGCTCCTCGGTGGGGATCGATCCCGGCCACTCCATGGCCAGCCGGTAGGTCCCGCCGACGCGCAGGTCGACCTCCGCGGCGGGGCAGCTGAAGCCCTTGGGCCACCACCACCTCTTGAGCTGCTCGGGGTCGGTGAAGGCGTCGAAGACACGCTCCGGCGAGGCCTTGATGGTGCGCTCGAGGAGCAGCTGCCTGGTGGGGGTCACGGAGCGGAGATCGACGGCGGTGTGGGTCTCAGGCATGTGGGTTCTCCCTGGGGTTGGTTGCATCCGGTTGGGCGGCGAGATGGGCCTCGAGACGGTCGAGGCGGTCTGACCATTCGAGATGAGCGCGCCGGAGCCAGTCGTCCACGGGGATCAGGCCCTCGGGCTGAAGACTCGCCGGGCGGCGCTGACCGTCGCGGCCCCGGTCGATGAGCCCGGCGCGCTCCAGCACCTTGAGGTGCTTGGTGATGGCCGGCTGCGTGAGCGTGGAGGCGTTGGCCAGCTCGACGACCCCGGCCTCGCCGGCCCGGAGACGCTCCAGGATGGCCCGGCGGGTGGGGTCGGCCAGGGCGGCGAAGGCGCGGCTCAGAGGATCATCGATAGTCATAACCGTCAGGTTATATAGCTAGTCGGTAATTGTCAACCCCGGGGACCTGCCGCTGGGGGATCCGTCGGGCGAGGCGTGGACGTCCAGGCCGATGCGAGGGTGCGCCTTCCTCCCCGCCTACATCCGGGCGGAGAGCCAGGCGGTGATGCCGGCGCTGGCGTCCGGGTCCAGGAAGGCGTCCGGCGCGTTGTACCCGGCCATGGCCTCGGCCTGCGCCAGCTCGCGGCGCGGCCTCGGCTCATGCTTGAGGACGTGGTTGGCGTCCTCGGGGAAGAGGAACGTGATCGCCGCTCGACCGGCGGCCGCTCGCTGCAGCGGGTCGCCGTCCGCCCGCCAGTCGACCTGGAGGTCCTTCTTGCCGATGACGACGAGGACGGGCACCGACACCTGGGCCAGCAGGCTGGCGGCGTCGGCGGTCCAGAGCTCGCGGGAGAACGGGAGATTGGCGGGGGTCTGGAGGGCCTGCACCAGCAGCCTGACCCCCTCGGGGAGAGCGGGATCGGGCAGCGCTGGTTCCCCGGCGAGGAACCGGGCGACGGCCGCGTCGTAGAGGGCCAGCAGCGCCTCGCCGTTCGGGATCCCCGCCGCCTGGGCGGCCAGCTGGGAGCGCGTGACGACGCCCACCGCGCGGCCGGGCGGACCGGCGAGGATGAGGCCGGCCAGCGGGAGGCCCGGGCTGCCCAGCTGGTAGTTGAGGGCGTGGAGGGTGCCCTCGCTGTTGCCCAGCGCGAAGAGCCGGTCGTCCCGAACCCAGTCCTCAGCCACCAGGGTGCGAACCGCGCCGGTCAGCTCGTCGACGTGGCTCTGCATCGTGATCTTCCCGATCAGCTGAGGGATGGTCTCGCGGACGTGTGGCCCCGAGGCCCGCTTGTCGTAGCGCAGCGATGCGAAGCCGGCCCGTCCCAGCAGCTCGGCCAGCAGGCGGCCGCTGCCGTTGGACCCCGGGAGGAGGGGCGAGTCCCAATCCCGGTCGGTCGGGCCGCTGCCCGCCACCAGCACGACGCCGGGAAACGGACCGGCACCGGGCGGCCGCACCACGGTGCCGTGGACCGCGGTCGTTCCCAGGGCCCAGCTCACCTCCGAGCTCTCACCGAACGGCTCAGGAGCGGCCATCCCTCAGTTCCTCCGTCTCAGCCGGCCCCGGCGATCATTACCATGATTGGTAACGATACCAGATCTGATAAAAGTTGCTAGGATGCGGCGGTGGTCAAGGCCAATCTGCTTCTCCATCCGATCCGGCTCCGGATCATCCAGGCATTCCTGGGCGACCGCGCGCTCACCACCGGCCAGCTCGCCACCGAGCTGCCCGATGTGCCGCCCGGGAGCCTGTACCGCCACGTCGGCCTGCTGGTGAGCGCCGGAGTCCTTAGCGTGGCCTCCGAGCACCGGGTGCGCGGCGCCGTGGAGCGCAGCTACGTCCTCCAGGTGGCCGCGGCCGAGGGGGACGCCGCCATGAGCGCCGAGGAGCACCGCCGGGCATTCATGGCCTTCGTCGCGGGCTTGCTCGCCGACTTCGACCGCTATCTCGAGCTGGGGGAGCCCGACCTCGCCCGCGACGGCGCCGGCTATCGCATGGCCGCGCTCTGGCTCTCGGACGCGGAGCTCGCCGAGCTCCTCCGTGAGCTGGCCACGGTGCTCGAGCCCCGCATGGGGAACGCGGCCGCGCCGGGGCGGCGCCGGCGCATCGTGGCCGGGACCCTGATGCCCGTCACCGCGCCCGCGGCGGCGCGGGGGCGGCGACCCACGAGAGCGCGCTGACCGGCCGAGGCTGGCGATCCCCGCTCCCGCGAAGGTTGGCGGATGACGGCGGCACTCCTGGGATTCGCGCTGGCCGCGACCCTCCTGATCCTGGCTCCCGGGCCGGACAGCATGCTGGTGATGCGCAACTCTCTGCGCGGGGGGCGGCGGGTCGGGTGGTGCACCGCCGCGGGCACCATCACCGGGCTGCTCTGCTGGGCTCTGGCCGCGGCCTTCGGCCTCGCCTCGCTGCTCGCGGCCAGCCGGGTCGGGTACGACCTGCTGCGCTTCGCGGGCGCCGCCTACCTGATCTGGCTGGGCGCCACCAGCCTCTGGCCCCGCCGCCGGGCCCGGGATGGAGGTGCGAGCGAGCCCCGCGACCCCGTGGCGGTGGTGGGGTGGCGCCGCGGGTTCGCCAACGGCGTGATCTCCAACCTCTGCAATCCGAAGGTGGGGGCGTTCTTCGTGGCCTTCCTCCCCGCCTTCATCCCCGCCGGGGTCCCGGTCCGTGAGTTCTCGTTCCTGCTCGGGGCCTGGTTCACCGTGGAGACGGCCGTCTGGCTGGGGACGGTGGTGTGGCTGGTGGGTCGTGGCGTCGGCTGGCTGAGCCGCTCACGCGTCCAGCGGGTGCTGGAGAGGATCACCGGCCTCGTGCTGATCGGGCTCGGCCTCCGGCTCGCCACCGAGAGCCGCTGACGGCTCCGGCCGCCGCGACGCCCGTCGCGGGCCACGGCCGTGGCCCACCGCCGCGCGCGCCGGGTGAGCCCTCGGTCATCTCCGTCCCGGCGCCCGCAGCAGGGCGCGCATCGCGAGGGTCATCGCCCTCGCGTACGTCCCCTGGGAGACCAGGTGAGGCGCCGCCAGAGGAAGCCCGCGCTGCACCGCCACGGTCTGGGCGTCGGTGTACTTGAGGAGACCGTTCTCTCCGTGGCGGCTGCCCACGCCGGAGTCCTTCCACCCACCCATCGGCGCGTCGACGGAAGCCCAGCTGGCTGCGTACGCCTCGTTCACATTCACGCTCCCCGCCTCCAGCCGGCCGGCGATCTCGCGACCCCTGGCGAGATCGCGGGTCCAGACCGAGAAGCTGAGCCCGTAGTTGCTGTCGTTGGCCCGCTCGATCGCCTCGTCCGGGCCGCTCACGCGGTAGAGAGAGATCACGGGTCCGAAGGTCTCCTCGGCGTACAGCGCCATCTCCGGCGTCGTGTCGGTGAGGATGGTCGGCTCGTAGAAGTAGGGGCCGAGGTCAGGCCGCGCCCGGCCACCGGCGAGGAGCGTGGCGCCCCTGGCGATGGCGTCGTCCACGTGGCCGGTCACGCTGGCCAGCTGGCCAGCGGAGGCGAGGCACCCCAGGTCGGCCCCGTAGTCGAGCGCATGCCCGATTCGGAGCGCCCTGGTCGCCGCGACGAAGCGTCTGGTGAACCTCTCCCAGACCTCGGCTGCCACGTACATCCGCTCCATGGAGATGCACAGCTGGCCGGTGTTCGAGAACGCGGCACGGACCGCTCCCGACGCCGCCCTGCCGACATCCGCATCGGCCAGGATGAGGATGGCGTTCTTCCCGCCGAGCTCCATCGAGTAGCTGATCAGCCGCTCGGCCGCCTGGGTGGCGACACCCCGACCGACCCGGGTGCTGCCGGTGAACATCACGAAGTCGCTGAGCGCGATCACACTCGAGCCGAGCTCCCGGCCCGGGCCGACGACGACCTGGAGCAGGCCGGGCGGCAGTCCCGCCTCTTCGAGCAGCTCCGCCGCGAAGAGCGCCGAGTAGGGCGTCTTGGTGTCCGGCTTGGCGAGGACGGCGTTGCCGGCGACGAGGGCGGGCAGGGCATCGGTGATGCCCAGGGTGAGTGGGTAGTTCCACGGCGAGATCACCCCGACCAGACCCTTGGGGCGGTGGTGCTCCGAGGTCTGGGTGAGCATCGGGAGGGCGCCCGCCCGCCGGTGCGGCCGGAGAAGCGACGGGGCGGTCCGCGCGTAGTACCGGCAGACCTGCGCCACATCGACGACCTCCTCGAAGGCGTCCCGGCGCGCCTTGCCGTTCTCCAGCTGGATGATGTCCAGCAGCTCGGCCTGGCGGTCGAGCACCAGCGTGGCGAGGCGGGACAGCACCTCCGCCCGGTCGGTCACGGGCACGCGGGCCCACTGGCGCTGTGCGCTGCGGCCGGCCTCGGCCGCGGCCGCCAGATCGTCGGGCGTGCTGTGCGGCACCTCGCCCAGCACGGTGCCGGTGGCCGGCATCTCGATGGGGATCGGCTCGGCCCGGCCGCTCGCCGCCACCCGGGCCGCCAGCCGGTCCAGGAACTCGGGGGTGATCCGCGGACCGAGCGGGCTCGCCCCGCTGCGCAGGCGCATCCTCGCCATCGGCGGGATTATCGCAGCGGCGCCGATGCCGTCTCTGGTCCCCCGCGACGATACGATGCGACAGTGGGCGGCCCCACTCGGCGGCGGCGGCATCGAGGGAGCGGGGAGCGATGGGCAGGGTTGTGGTGTCCGAGTTCATCACCCTGGACGGGGTCTACCAGGACCCCGGCGGGGTCGGGGAGATCGATGCAGGCGGCTGGGCGTTCCGTTTCGAGCGGGGCCCGGAGGGGGACCGCTTCAAGCTCGACGAGGTGATGGCGGCCGGGGCGCTGCTGCTGGGCCGGGTCACCTACGAGGGCTTTGCCAAGGCCTGGCCCACCATGCCCCGCGACGAGGCCGGGTTCGCCGACCGGATGAACAGCCTGCCCAAGTACGTGGTCTCGACAGCCCTCGTCGACCCGGCCTGGAACAACTCCACAGTGCTCCGCGGCGACCTCGCCGAGGCGGTGGACGGGCTGAGGAAGGAGATCGACGGCGACATCCTGGTGAATGGCAGCGGCGAGGTGGTGCGGGCGCTTCTGGATCACGACCTGGTCGATGAGCTCCGGCTGATGCTCTTTCCGATCGTGCTGGGTGCCGGCAAGCGGCTCTTCGGAGAGTCGGCGAGACCGGCCACGCTGCGCCCCCTCACCACGACCAGGTCGGGAGATTGCGTGATCCTCACCTTCGAGCGCCCGCGACCCTGAACCCGGTGGTGGTGATCGCGGTCGGGCGCTGCCGACGGCGGCGGTTACGAGCCGGCCGCTGTCACCGGCGTCGCCGTGGGATCAGACAGAGATCACCTTGCTCCGCCGCCGGCCCCGCCCCGCCGGGATCAGGGCCGTCACCAGGATGGCGAGAGCGATGGTGGCGATCGCCGAGGCCGCCATCGTGCCCCGAGCACCCCACAGGCTCACGGCCGGCCCGCCGATCAGCATCCCGATGGGCACCACTCCGTTGGCGACGCCGCTCCAGGCCACCGCGCTCGAGGTGAGCTCCGGGCCCGAGAACTCCTTCTGCAGCAGGGTGGTGGAGGCCGCGGGATACGGTGCGTAGATGATGCCGCCGGCGGCGATCGCGATGAGGATGACGACCAGCTGGTCGGTGGCCGCCAGCAGGAGGAGGGCCAGCCCCCATCCGGCCACGACCGCGACGGCGAAACGTCGCAGGTTGGTGATCGTCCGGGTCCCCGCGGCCAGCCCCCCGATCAGCGCCCCGACGCCGAAGGCCGCCCAGATGGCGCCCAGCAGCCCCGGGCCCGAGCGCAGATCGTGGCGCACCAGGATGGGGATCGCGGTCTCGACCGGTCCATAGAAGCCGTAGAAGACGAAGGTGAGACCGAGCAGCCAGGCCACCGTCGGTCGAGCCAGCAGACCGCGCAGACCCAGGCCGCGCGCCGCCGGTGGCGCCTCACCGGCGCCGGGCCCGACCCCGGCAGCACCCGGGACCACCGACACCGCCAGGAGCAGGACCGCGTAGCTGGCGGCGGCCAGGAAGACGACGATGGGGGCGCCGAGAAGGGCGACCAGGACGCCGCCGATCCCAGGGCCGATGACGGTCAGTGACACCTGACCAACGGCCTGCACCAGGGAGTTGGCGGCGAACCGGCTCTCGGCGTTGACACGGGAGCCGATCAGGGAGATGACGCCCCCGCTGCCGAAGGTGAGGAAGAGTGACGCGACCGCCAGCAGGGCGATGTATCCGGCGAGATCGAGCCTGCCCAGGAGCTGGAGGCTGCCGATCGCGCTGAGCCCCAGCAGCCGCAGCCCGCCATCGAGCGCGACGAGGATGCGCGGGTCGAACCGATGGACCCAGCGTCCCGCCACCAGCCCGAACAGCGCGCCGGGGAGCAGGTAGGCGGCGAGGGAGAAGCCCACCGCGTAGGGACGCTGGTTGAGCGGGGCCAGCTCGGTCGCCAGCCAGGCGACGGCGACGGAGCCGGCACCGTTGCCGAGTGCGCTGGCGCCGTAACCCACCATGAGGCGGCGCACGGCCGGGGACTCCAGCGCTCGCCGGTAGGGCGCGAGATTGCTCAGGAGGCGGGTCGCCACCGCCCGAGACTACGGATGTGGGCTGTCCTCTCGCAGCGCGGACGGGTGCCGGGCGCTCTCACATCGGCGGATCGGTGGGAGGGCGGGGCGCCTCGGATGGGGGCGGCCCGCAGCGCGCGCCCCGGCGCTGGGCCTCCCGGGGTGAACGGGCATGACGCCCGGCCGGCCCGCCCTGGCGCTCGTTGGACCCACCCGGCGACCGTCAGCAGCGCGTCTCGGGGAACCCACCCGGCGATCGTCGGCAGCACGTTCCCCGGGGGACCCTACGTGGCGACGGTCAGCAGCACGTTCCCGGTCTTCTGCTTGGTTTCGACGTAGCTGGCCGCCTCCACCACCTGCTCCAGCTCGTAGCGGCGGTCGACCACGGCTCGATACTCGCCGGCTTCGACGAGCCCCTTGAGGAGGATCACGTCCTTCTTCGTGAATCGAGGAGGTATCGGGAACCGCACTCTCCTCGCTCCGACCCACGCGGTCCACACGCTCAGGCCCAGGTTCTGCAGCCCGTCGGTGGCCAGGAAGACACCGCCCGGTTTCAGGGCGTCGCGACAGCGGCGGAAGGGAAGGTTGCCCACGGCGTCGAGGATGGCGTCATAGGTCTGGCCGCTCTTCGTGAAGTCCTCCCGCGTGTGGTCGATGACCTGGTCGGCCCCGAGTGCCCTCACCAGCTCGGCGTTGGCCGGGTGGCACACGCCGGTGACCCCGGCACCCGCGTGCCGGGCCAGCTGCACCGCGGCGGTGCCGATCGATCCGAAGGCGCCGTAGACGAGGATTCTCCGCCCCTTGCCGAGGCGTGCCGGCCGCAGGGCATTCAGTGCCAGGATCGCCCCGTCACAGACGGGGGCCGCCTCCTCGAAGGTCGCGCCGTCGGGCAGATGGGCCAGCGGGGCGGCGGCGCGCATGCAGATGAGCTCCGCGTGCGCACCGAACTTCCAGGGATTGATGCCGAAGACGGGGTCGCCGGGTCCGAATCCGCGGACGCTGGGCCCGGCCGCCTCGACCACCCCTGCGAGGTCACTGCCCAGGATCCTCCGTTTCGGCCGGAGGACCCCGGTGGCGACGCGAGAGACGAACGGCGTTCCCGCACGAATCGCGCAATCCGTCCGGCTCATGGTGGTGGCGTGGATCCGGATGCGCACCTCGTCGACCCGGAGGAGGGGCGGCTCGACCTCGTCGAGTCGCAGCACCTCCGGGGGGCCGTACCGGTCGAAGACGACTGCTCTCATCCTTTCACCACCTCGCATCTGCGGTCGCCCCGAGGGGGCCATCGGCTCTGCACTGACGGTGGCCTAGGCGGGCGGGCCCGTGCCCAGCACCGAGGCCGGCTCTGCGGTCCATCTCGAACCATTCAGCACCCAGAGGACGTCGAGCGGATTCGCATCCGGCCAGTCCCCCCCGACCAGGATCACGCGCCCGATGCCCGTGTCCGCGAGCAGGGTGGTGCCGTCCGGAGAGGTGTCGACGTCAGGGGAGTCGGCGGAGAGCTCCTCCCAGGTCGATCCGCTGAGAGCCCAGGTGCAGGCCGCCGAGCCACCGGGGTGCAGGAAGAGGACCACCGCACCTGTCTGGGGATCGGGGGCGAGGCTCTCCGAGTAGGGATCCAGGCCGAACCTCGTGGTCGAGGTGACGAACGTCCAGCTCGAGCCGCCCCAGGCCCACGCCTGGGTGGTCTCTCCGCTCGGCGTGTGCGGGTCGAGCAGAGCCACGATCCGGTCATGGGTGGGGTCTGCCGCCAGCAGCGGAGCGGAGGCCCCCGCCGGCAGCTCGTTGACAGGGTGGCGTAGCGTCCAGCTCCCCCCCGCCGCCCAGGTCCACGTCTCGGTCGCGGTTCGCGCGGCGTTCCCGGCCACCAGGACCAGCTGGGTCCCCAGCGGCTCCAGACCGAGGACCTCCCATCCGCCCGCGAGGGGAAGGTCGGCCGCCGCGGTCCACGCGGCTCCGTTCCAGCTCCAGGTCTCCAACCCGTCACCGCTCGAGCGCGAGCCGTCCAGCGCCGTCAGACGTCCGGACGAGGGGTCCTGGACGACCGGTCCCGGCGCCATGTCGGGGCTGGCCTCCGACTGCCAGCCCGCGCCATCAAGGGTCCAGGCATCGCTCAGCGGCCGGCCGGTGGTGAAGTCGGAGCCGCCCAGGACGAGCACGTCGTTCTGCTGGCTGTCATAGAAGATGCGCTCCCCCACCCGGGGCGTGGGGAGCGGTGCCTGCAGTGTCGGGGAGGGGGGTGGCGCGGCGGAGTCCGCCGCGATCGAGCCAGGGCCGCAGGCCTCGGCGACCGCGCCGGGGGTGGCGGGTGGCGGGGTTGGCCTCGTCACCCCGGCGGGTCGACGGGGAGCCATGAGTGCGGGGATCGTGAACGCGAGGACGGGCACGGCCACCACCACTCCCAGGATGGTCCACGGGGACCGCCACCACTCCCGGCCCATGCTCCCAGTCTGCTTTCAGGGCTTGCGGATGTCACGGGCCTGCGACCCGCGAGGCGGCATCCCCGGCCCATCACCGGCCGGCTCCTGGTTCCGCTGCGGCTTGCGGGCTCGGCGGTCCCGCGGCCGCCGCCACCCCGACGCGGGCCGTCTTCTGGACCTGACGGCGGGCGGGAAGCAGGAGAGCAGGTACCACCGCCAGGACCGTGAACCCGATCGCCCACCAGAAGGAGTTGTCGAAGGCGGCGACCCGGGACGCCGCGGTCAGGACGGCGTGGCTCGCCAGTTGGGTGGCGAGGATGACCGCCAGAACCGCGGCGCCGAAGGAGCCGCCGACCTGCTGGACGATCCTCATCATGGTGCTGGCATCCGGGACCTCCTGGTGCGGGACGCCCTGGAAGGCACCGGCCATCACCGCGATGGTGACGGCGCCGAGGCCCGCCCCCCGTACGACGAGCGAGGCCGACAGCAGCCAATCCGAGGGTGCGGGGCCGGCCAGGGCGAAGGCCACTGTGCCGAGCACCGTCAGCGCGAGGCCGGGGATGACCACGAGGCGGGGGCCCACCCGGTCGGTGAGCTTCCCGGCGAGGGTGCGGGGGAGCAGCGAGCCGATCCCCTGGGGGGCGAGCAGGAGGCCCGTGATCAACGCGCTCTTGCCCTGGACGCCCTGGTAGTAGAGGCCGAGCAGGAGGAGCGGGCCGTAGAGCGACAGGCCCGCCAGCAGGAAGACCCCGGCCGCGGCCGCGAAGGAGGGGATGCGCAGCACGCGGACGTTGACCAGCGGCCCGTCGTGCTTCCGCGACGCATGGACACCGAATGCCGCCAGCAGCACCGCTCCGAGCACGATCGGGACGGCCACGGCCGCGCTCGCGAAACCGGTGGGTCCCGACACCTGAGCCAGCCCGTAGAAGACCAGTGCCAGCCCGGGGGAGAGGGTGAGCAAGCCCACGATGTCGAACCGGTGGCGCTCCCCGGTCGGAACGATGGTCTGCATCGCGCGCCATGCCAGGACGATCGCGGCGATGCAGATGGGGACGTTGACATAGAAGATCCAGCGCCAGCTGAGGTCGGTGACGATGAGCCCGCCGACCACCGGCCCGAGGGCCGGCACCACCACCACGGGAAGGCTGACGATCGCCATCATCCGCCCGAGCTTCCGGGGGCCGGCGGCCTGCACCAGGATGGTGATGAGGAGCGGCATCATGATCCCGGCGGCGGCACCCTGGACCACCCGGAAGACGATCAGGCTGGTCATGCTCCAGGCTGCCCCGGAGAGGGCAGACCCCGCCAGGAAGAGCGCCAGGGAGATGATCCAGAGGCGCTTTGCGCCGAGGCGCTGGGTCGCCCAGCCGGTGACCGGCATGGCCATCGCCATGGCCAGCAGGTAGCCGGTCATGGTCCATTGGGTGACCGCCACCGTCGCGTGGAGATCGCGCCCCACGGTGGCCAGGGCCACGTTGACGATGGTGCTGTCGAGGATGGGCGCTATCCCGCCCAGCACCAGGATCCACATGAGCCGGCGTACGCGGGGGTCCAGGCCCTGGTCGGGTTCAGGCTGCGTCATCGGCCGGCTCCTACTGCTATGCTCTACCTGTCGAACGGTAGGCTAACCAGAAGGTTAGACCGAAGATAACCTGTCGTCAAGTAGGTTACGTGATCGGTACGAGGTGCGATCGGCGCTGATGAGTCCCCGCCGCACGGACACGCGCCGCCGAGCCCTCGAGGTGGCCCTCGAGCTCTTCACCGAGCAGGGCTATGAGAAGACCTCGCTGCGGGAGATCGCCGACCGGCTCGGCATCAGGCAGGCCTCCCTCTACTACCACTTCCCGTCGAAGGACGCCCTCCTGGCCGGGATCATGGAGGACCTGCTCGCCCCAGTCGACGAGCTGGTCGCCTGGAGCCAGGCTCAGCCACGGACGGCCGCGACCCGCCAGGAGCTGCTCCGCCGGATGGCCGTGGCCATCGGCGGGCCGTTCAGTCGCTGGATCCAGTTCGCCCAGGCGAACCAGACCACCCTCCGCGATCACCGGGCCGAGGGTCTGCAGATGCAACGTCGCCTGATGGGGCTGTTCGCCGCCGTGATCGACCCGGACGCCGAGCCGCGCCAGCAGGTGCGCTCCCTGCTCGCCCTCGCGGCCGTCTATCTCGGGAACCTGACCCCGGTCGTGGCCATGCTGTCGACCTTCGGCATCCGGTCGACCATCGACGAGTTCGGGGCCGCCGCGATGGAGGTGGCCCAGGAGCTCGTCGAGGACGGGTAGGGAGAACGCGGCCCCAGGTCCGCCCGAGCACTCACGGATCGGGTGGGATTCCCGGCCCCCCGGGTTCTCGGCGACGGGAACGTCACCCGGACCGCGCCTCCGGGGGCTGCCCCGCGGATGTACGGTTCCGGCCGGGCCATGAGCTACCAACCACCCGTCCCGCCCCCGCCGGTGGCGTACAGCCCCGATGGACGCTACTGGTGGGACGGTCGCCAGTGGCTTCCGACCCAGCCGCAGCCGCTCCCCGCGTACCCGGTCGTCCCCGGCTCCGCACCCTACCCGGCCCCCGGCGGCTGGGCGCTGCCGGCGCGCTCGCCGTTCGCGGGGTTCTGGCTCCGGTTCGTCGCCTATCTGATCGACGCCGTCGTCCTGAGCATCGTCGCGATCCCGATCAACCTCGCGCTCTTCGGCAACAGTGGCGCGGTCTGCGGCGCAACCCCCTACACGATCACAACTCCCAACGGCTACAGCACCGGCACCAACTACGGATGCAACGCGACCGGCGGCGGAACCCTGATCTATCTCGGCCTGGGGCTGCTCTACTTCGCGCTGATGTGGAGCCGCGGCGCCACTCTCGGCCAGCGCGCCCTGAGCCTCAGGGTCGTCGACAGCACCACCGGGGGCCTGCTCTCCATCGCACGCTGCGTGATCAGGTATGTGGGTTTCTGCCTGTCGGTCATCCCGCTCTGCCTCGGATTGATCTGGGCCGGGTTTGACCCGCGCAAGCAGGGGTGGCACGACAAGATGGCCCGGTCGGTGGTGGTTCGCGGAGGCACACCGGCTCCAGGCCGGTGACCGGCGCTCACTGATCACCTGATCGCTCGCGATCGCGGTCCCGGCCCCCGATCTGCAACTCCGCATTCGTGATGGCCACCGTGGTTGCGAACACCATCAATGACAAATTGCATGGTCAGCATATGTGGCAGCTCACTACCCCGTCTGACCCGGTCGGTGGACCATGGCCCGTATGAACGATCTCGATGAACACCGACCAGGAGTCGTGGCGACCGCCCTCACCAAGTCCTACGGTGCGGTGCATGCGGTGCGCGGCATCGACCTCGCGATCGCACGCGGTGAGACGGTCGCCATCCTGGGACCCAACGGCGCCGGCAAGACGACCACCCTCGACATGGTGCTCGGCCTGACCCGTCCCGACCAGGGGACCGTGACCGTCTTCGGGGTTGGGCCGGCCTCGGCGGTGGAGTCAGGCTGGGTCGGCGGCATGCTCCAGACAGGGTTGCCCCTGGACCGTCTCACGGTGCGGGAGCTGGTGACGCTCATGGCCTCGTACTACCCCCACCCCCTCGACGTCGACGATGTGCTGCGCGAGACGGGGTGCGACGGGTTCGCCGGCCGTTTCACCGAGCGGTTGTCCGGCGGGCAGGTTCAGCGGGTCCGTTTCGCCGCCGCCCTGGTGGGCGACCCCGATCTGCTGGTCCTTGACGAGCCGACCGCGGGGATCGACGTCGAGGGCCGCCACGACTTCTGGGAGGCGATGCGCGGTCTCACCGCACGTGGCAAGACGGTGGTGTTCGCGACTCACTACCTGGAGGAGGCGGATGCCTTCGCCGATCGCGTGGTGCTGATGGCCCGTGGGCGCATCGTCGCCGACGGTCCGGCCACCGAGATCAAGGCGCGTGTGGGTGCCCGCACCATCCGGGCGACGCTCCCCGAGGTCGATGTCACCGGGCTCAGCGGCCTGCCCGGAGTCATGAAGGCCGAGCGCCGTGGGGACTCGGTCACCCTCCTCTGCTCTGACGCCGACGCCGCGCTGGCCTCTCTGCACGCGGCCTTCACCGGCCTGCGTGACATCGAGGTGCGCGGCAGCAGCCTGGAGGAGGCGTTCCTGGAGCTGACCGCCGATCAGGGTGCCGGCGTCGACCGCAAGTCAGCCATCACCGTGGAGATCGGAAGATGATCAACGTCACTCACCTCCGCTACGAGGTGCTGCGCACCTTCCGCAATCGCCTGTTTCTCGGCCTGACGATCGGCCTGCCGCTGGTGCTGTTCTATGCGGTGACCTCCGCCAACATGACGCACCACGTGGACGGCATCACCTTCCCGCTGTACTTCATGACCGCCATGGCAGCCTATGGGGCGATGTATGCGGCGGTGGCTCCGGGTGGGCGCACCGCCGCCGAGCGGGCTCGGGGCTGGACCCGGCAGCTGCGCATCACCCCGCTGCCCGCCCGCACCGCGCTCCTGTCCAAGGCGGTGGCGGCATACCTCCTCACCCTCCCCACCCTGATCGTCGTCGGAGCGGCGGGCGCCTCGCTGGGTGTCCGTCTCAGCGCCGAAGGGTGGGCGGAGACGGCCGGTCTGCTGCTGGTGGGCCTGGCTCCCATCGCCATGATGGGCATCCTGATCGGGTACCTGATGAAGGTCGAGGTGGCACCGCTCGCCATCGGCGGGCCGGTCGTGCTCCTGGCCCTTCTCGGCGGCGAGTTCGGGCCGCTGTTCAACAGCGGCATCGGGCTCACCATCGTCAAGCTGCTTCCCTCCTACTGGCTGGCTCAGGCGGGCAGGGTGGCGATCGGCGGGGCCGGCTGGCCGGGCGAGGCCTGGGTGGTGGTCGCGATCTGGACGCTGGTCATGATCGCCGCGGCGGCGCTGGCGTACCGGCGCGACACCCAGCGGGTTTGAGCCCATGATGGGTGAGAAGGAGCGTTCGTAGGATGTCGAGCGGGCAGGGGTCCGGCGACGGCGGGGCGCGGCCCGACGTGGTCCCGCGCGGCCACCGGTGGTCCGAGGGTTGGCGGGCAGCTCTGCTGGGCGCTGGGCTGCTCATCTACTCGGTGGTCGCGGCGGGAGGTGTCTCCCAGGTTTCGAGGGGAGCGACTGCGCTGGCCGGGTATGTGATCATCGCAGCCTTCAGCTTGGTGCTCTGCGCGCTGGGGGTGATGGCCGCGAGGGCGACGCTGCCGTCCGGGGGAGAGGGGCAGCGCGCCGGCACCGGAATCTCCGACCTGCAATTCTGGCTGCCCTTCGCGGCCATGAGCGCGCTCTTGGTGGCCGCGCTCCCGTTCGCGCATGCCGATGGCTTCTTCCTCGCCGCCGTCCTGGCTGCACTGGTGGTGGTCCGCACCCGCCGTGCCTCCCCATGGGTGGTCGGCGCGCTCGCGATGGCCGCTCTGGCCGTGCCCTGGTCGGTGAACCCGTGGCGGAGCGGGCCGGGATGGGTCCAGGCCCTCGACATCATCTTCACGGCGCTGGTGAGCTACGCGTTCAGTGAGCTGATCCGGGCCAACCAGGCGCTGCGCGAGGCTCGGGCCGAGATCGCTCGTCTCGCGACCGAGGGGGAGCGGAACCGGATCGCCCGCGACCTCCACGACCTGCTCGGTCATTCGCTGACCGCGATCACGGTCAAGGCCGGACTGGCACACCGTCTGGCAGGCAGCGACCCCGCCCGCTCGCGGCAGGAGATCGGCGAGGTCGAGAAGCTCTCGCGCCAGGCCCTGGCCGAGGTCCGTGCCGCGGTGTCGACCTATCGGAACGTCACCCTGGCGGCGGAGCTGGCCCGCGGCCGGGAGCTGCTGCGCGCCTCCGGTGTGGTCGCCGACCTCCCCACCGCGACCGACATGGTCGACGCGGCCCATCAGGAGTTGCTCGCCTGGGCGGTGCGCGAGGGCTTGACCAACGTTGCCCGCCACGCCCGCGCCACCCGCTGCACCGTGATCCTCTCCGCGTCGGCGGTGGAGATCCGTGACGACGGCGTGGGAGGCCCGGCGGGCGACGGGCACGGACTCGACGGGCTCCGGGAGCGGGTCGCCGCCGCCGGGGGGAGCGTCGAGGCGGGGCCGCTGACACCGCGCGGCTGGCGTCTCCACGTCTCTCTGGACCCGGCTGGTGGGGGGCGGGCGTGACCATCCGCCTGCTGCTGGCCGACGACCAGGAGCTGGTCCGCACCGCCCTGGGAGCCCTGCTGGAGCTGGAGGACGACTTCGAGGTGGTCGCGTCGGTGGGGCGGGGGGACCAGGTCCTCGACGCCGCCCGGGAGCACCGGCCCGACGTGGCGCTGCTGGACATCGAGATGCCCGGCCTCGACGGGCTGGCCGCGGCGGCCCTGCTCCACGCCAGGGCGCCCGCCTGCAGGATCGTGATGCTGACCACCTTCGGCCGCGCAGGCTTCCTCCGCCGGGCCATGGAGGCCGGCGCCATGGGGTTCGTCGTGAAGGACGCGCCCGCCGAGGCGCTGGCCTCCGCGATCCGCCGGGTGATGGCCGGGGAGAGGGTCGTCGACGCGGCCCTCGCCGCCGCCACCCTCGCCGCCGGGGAGTCTCCCCTCACCCCGCGGGAGCGCGACGTCCTCAGCGTGGCGCGCTCCGGCGCCACCGTCGCCGAGATCGCCGGCAAGCTCTACCTCTCGGAGGGGACAGTCCGCAACTACCTCTCGACGGCCATCTCCAAGACCTCGGCTCGCAACCGGCTCGACGCCCTCCGGATTGCGGACGAGCGCGGCTGGCTGTAGCCGTCCGTGTCAGAGGAGTGACGGGCGCCGCGCCCGGGGTCGGCCATCGACCGTCGGCCGGGTGGGGGAGGGGGGGAGGCGGGCATTCGCAGCCCATCCCCCAGCTAACCTGGGAGCTCTCGAGCGGCATGGGCTCTCGGGCGGTTCACGGCACGACCATGGGGGTGGCAGGATGGCGAGGGTCCGGGTCAGCAACTTCTCGATCTCGCTCGACGGTTACGGTGCCGGACCGGATCAGGATGCGGACCATCCCCTCGGTCGTGGCGGCGAGCGCCTCCACGAGTGGATCTTCCTCACCCGCTCCGGGCGGAGCATGCGAGGCCTGCCGGGCGGGGAGGGGGGGATCGACGACCAGCAGTTCGCCCGGCGCTACCAGGGGGTGGCCGCCACCATCATGGGCAGGAACATGTTCGGACCGGTCCGAGGCCCCTGGGATGACAGCCGATGGGCCGGCTGGTGGGGAAGCGACCCGCCGTTTCATCACCCCGTCTTCGTGCTGACCCACCATCACCGCCCGCCGATCGAGCTGGAGGGGGGCACCACCTTCCACTTCGTCGACGCGGGGATCGAGGCCGCGCTCGCCCTGGCGCGCGAGGCCGCGCGGGGTGCGGACGTCGCGGTCGGCGGCGGGGTGGCGACGCTTCGCCAGTTCCTGCGGGCTGGCCTCATCGACGACCTCCACCTCGTGCTGGTGCCGCTGCTGCTCGGCGGCGGGGAGCGCCTCTTCGAGGATGTCGAAGTCGGGCCGGACGCCTACGAGTGCGTGGAGCGGATCAGCTCGCCCTCGGTGATCCACGTCCGCCTCACCCGGTCCACCTCGACCTCGCCCTGAGCCCCGGGCGGCAGGGCCGGCGGCGGCTCACCGCTCGAGCGTGGCGCCCGCCGCCGCGCGCCGGTCGCCCTCTTCCCGGTGGCGTCCAGGGTTCGTCACGACCAGGTCATCGTGATGGCGCGCTCGAAGTTGCGCCACCCGGCTCGGAGGAAGGATTTCGCCATCGGGAGGTTCCCCAGGTCGGTGCTCGCGCGGATCCGGGGCACGCCCTCGTCCGCGAGGATGCGCGTGCCCTCGGAGAGGAGGTCGTCCACGTACCCGTTCCCCCGGTGAGGCGGTGCGACGCCGATGTAGGCGATGATCGCCCCGTAGTCGTTGGCTGCAGGGATGACGAAACCGACCGGCTCACCCTCGGGCAGCGTTCCGATGCGCCACCAGCTTCGCGGGCTGCTGTAGCGGGCCAGCTCGTCGGCGTAGTGCAGCGACGCCACCCGGCGCGGAGACGCCGTCCCGGCGAGCTCCCGGCGGCTGTGGGCGTCGAGCGTGCCGTGCAGGACGCTGGTCATCAGGTCGATCAGCTCGCCGTCCTCGCCCACGGGGCGAAACCGCAGGCGGCGGCTGGGCGCGGCGATCGGCGTGCCGGGGCGCCACTCGAAACGGAGGCGCTCGACGAGCAGCCGGGCCCCATTCCTGCCGGCGACTCTCATCCGGCTCTCGACCACCCGGCGTGAGCTCGCATGGTCGCGCCAGTCGGGTGGGATGAAGCGCACGTAGTCGGGCGGCGCGGTGCCCGCGGGTACGACGCTTCCGAGGGCGGTGCGGAGCAGCGCCGCGCCGACCTCGGTGGCATCGTCGTCGCCGCTGATGTCGAGGATGTCGAGGACGGCGGGTTCGGCGTCGTCGGGATGGCCCCACCATGCCACCCGGGCGACCGGCCGTCCCTGCCGGAGTGCCAGCCACATCCACTCGGGGCGGCGGCGACCGGAGGCCAGGTCCTCGGCCAGCTCGTGGTTGAGCGTGTACTCGAGAGAGCAGAAGAGGTCGAGCTCCTCAGGCCCGCGGAGGGGGCGCATGGTGGGGCCGGCCGGTGGATCGCTCGACGGCACTGCGCCATGCTAGGCGAGACCAGCCGCAGGCCAGATCCCGGCAGCGGCCGCTCGGCCGGGGAGCATCCTCGGAGATGGCCGGCCGGTGAGATGGCAGGCGGGTGGGATGGCGGGTCTGAGCCCGGGCCCGGGGCCGCCGCCCCGAGGCGCCTCTCAGGTGGCCCGGCGGCGGATCCACCAGCACGGGAGCCCGACCAGGATGAGGGTGAGCCTCTGCCGTCCCCGGTGCGACGCCGGCCGGGCGCCTGCCGATGTTTGGGTTCCCCGGCGGACGGGTACACAGAGGTGGCGTGGCGCCTCTCGTGTTGGGGTCGTACGTGGAACCCGGTGACGGAGCGGCGATCTGTATAACCACACCAGCCAGACCGTGGACGGGCTCAGGGCGCGCGACCACCAGGTGCGACGCCTTCAGTACGCGCGCCGCCACCGCATCCGGCTCATCGATGGGCTCCTCAACGAGCTGGAGTTGCTGAACGTGGCGGGGGAGTCGGAGGTGCCGGGCCAGCTCAGCGAGCGGGCGTGCGCGGTGATCACGAGCGCCGACACCCATTCGCTGGTGATGCCGCCGGACCACGCGATCCCCATTGCCGACTGGATGACGGCTCTCTTCGAGGTCCAGGACACCCTGATGGTCTCCCTCGAGGACCGCCCCGCGGACTGACCTGTCGCAGCAGAGGGCGGTGCCTGGCACGCGCCAGATCCCCTCCGCCCTCGGACCCCGGGAAAGGGGGCGATCAGCCTCCCCGACCGCGGGGGGCCGCAGAGGCCGGAGGTCCGACCGCGGCGCCGCAGCCTGATCGCCGCGCTCGGACAGCGCAGACGGTTCATTCGCGTCTGGCGTGGCGCACACGGGGCCATGCGCGGTGCCGGTGTACGCTGCCGTGATCCTGCTCACCACCGGCTGATCAGACGGAGTCGCCCCCGGCTTGAACTTCCTCGCGGGCCTGCACGGAGCCGTCGCCATCGCCCTCCTCGGCGGGTTTCTCTTCGCCGAGGAGGCGGGTGTCCCGCTGCCCTTTGCGCCCGGGGAGCTCACCCTGCTGGCCGCCGGCCTCCTGATAGCGGCCGGCGGTCTGGACCCCTTCATCTTCATCCCGGTCTCGCTGGTGGCCTGCATCGCCGGCTCGCTGGTGGGATACACGTGGGCCCGCGCGGTGGGCGACCACGGGCTCCAGGCACTGGCCCGGAGGATCCACCAGCAGCGCAGTCTGGAGCGGGTCTCCCGGCGGGTCCGGTCCGCCGGGTGGGGCGGGATCGCGGTGTGCCGGCTCATCCCCGGGCTCCGCATCTACACGACGCTGGTCGCCGGCGCCCTTCGGGTGCGCCGCACCACATTCCTTCTGGGGATGGCGCCCGCCACCGTGATCTGGATAGCGGTGTACGTCGCCCTCGGTGTGCTGGTTGGCGTTCCCATCGAGCACTTCTTCACTGCGGTGCAGAAGCTGGCCATCCAGGGCGCCATCCTGGTCGCGATGGGGGTGGGCTGCTACTTCCTGATCCGGAGGACCCCGGCCTCATCAGGGGCCGGCCTGGTGCGAGTGCCCCGGCCGGTGCGCGTGGTGATCGCGGCCGTCCTCGACATCGGCGTGGTCGCCAGCGTCACCACCGGCCTGATCGCCCTGGGGCGGCTTCTCGGTTTCGGGCTCCAGGCGGGCTGGGTGGATCCGGTGGTCGCGCTCCTCGTCGTCGCCGGCTTCTACGTCGTCATCGCCCGGCGCAGCAGCGGGGCCACCGTCGGAGAGGCCCTCCTCCAGACCAGCTATGCGACCGGCCAGCGCCTGCCGCTGCGGCCTCGGGCCGCCCTCCAGGCCGCCCGCTCCCTGCTGTCCCGGAATGCGGACGAGCTCACCGCGACCTCCGACCTGCTCCGAACCCTCGGTGACCCCGAGCGGCTCCGGATCGTGAGCCAGCTCCTCGAGGAGCCGCGAACCGTCCCCGAGCTGGCCACGCTGACGCGCCAGCCGGCCTTCGAGGTCCGCCACCAGCTGGAGCGCCTCTCGTCCGCGGGCGCGGTGGTGGTCAGTGGCGAGGAGCCACGGGTGGCCTACGTCATCCGTCCGGATCTGGGGCGAGCCCTCGTGGAGCTTCTGGCCGCGATGCCGGCCGGCTAGGCCGATGGTTGGAGCGGACCTGTGAAACGCTGGTGGATCCCGCCCACGCTCCGCGGCTACCGCAGGCCCTGGCTGGTGGCCGACGCCCTCGCCGGTCTCACGCTGGTCGCCGTGGTCCTGCCGTCGCAGATGGCGACGGCGCGGCTGGCGGACCTCTCGGTGGTTGCCGGCCTCTATGCCTTCGTCGCCGGGTCGCTGCTGTACGCGCTGATCGGCACCGACCACCACCTCTCGGTCGGCGCCAACTCCACCATCGCGCCGGTGCTGGCCCTCGGCGTGGGGTCGGTCGCCGCGGTCGGGAGCTCCGGCTACGCGTCCGCCATGGCCTTCACCGCCGTGGTGGTCGGCGCCATCCTGATCGGCGTCGGCCTCGTCCGGCTGGGATGGATCTCGGACCTCCTCTCGACGCCGGTCATCACCGGGATCCTGGCGGGGATCGCCGTCGGCATCATCGCACGGCAGCTTCCGATCATCTTCGGAGTTGGCGGCACGGGGACCACCACCATCGACGAGGTCCGCGACCTCGTCGAGCATCTGGGCCGGGTCAATGTCTGGTCGCTGGGGATCGCGCTCGGGGTGCTCGCGATCATGGTCGCGGCAGAGCGGCTGAGCCGCCGGTTGCCGGGAGCGCTGCTCGGCCTCGTCCTGTCCGTCGTGGTGGCCGATCTCCTTTCCCTGAGGTCGCGACACGGGGTCGCGGTCATCGGTTCCATCCACGGTGGTCTCCCGAACCTGGGCCTGCCAACCGTCTCGTGGTCGCAGCTCTCGTCACTCGTCGCCACGGTGCTGACGGTTGCCTTCCTCTGCATCGCGCAGACGGCCGCCACGGTGCGCCGTTCGGGCGCCGCGAGCGCTCCGCGCGCGGGCGATTTCAACAGAGATCTGGTCGCGGTCGGGGCGGGCAGTGTCGTCGCCGGGTTGATCGGGACATTCGCGGTCGACGCCAGCCCGCCCAACACGGCGATCGCGACCGCATCGGGTACGCGCTCCCAGCTCACCAACATCCTGGCCGCGCTGGTCGTCGTGATCGTCGCCGTCTGGTTGACCGCACCGCTCGCCAACCTCCCCGAGGCGACCCTCGCGGCAACCCTCGTGTTCATCGCCACCAAGCTGTTCCGGGTCGACGAGCTTCGAAGCATATTCCGCTTCGATCGCCTGGAGTTTGCACTGGCCTCGGTGACCGTCCTGGTGGTGGCCCTGGTGGGGATCGAGCAGGGCGTGCTGCTGGCCATGATCCTCTCCCTCGCGGACCGCACCCGGCGCACCCTCCGACCGCGCGACACCGTGCTCGGACGCGAACCCGGCACCGATCATTGGATCCCGCGCGACATCGGCAGGCCGACCGAGCAGGTCGCCGGGGTGATCGTGTACCTCGTCTATGCGCCGCTCTGGTATGGCAACTCCGACTACTTCCGGGAGCGGCTCCGGGAGCTTCTCCACGCCGCGCCGGACCCGGTCCGCACCATCATCCTCGACGCCAACGCGATGTCCGACATCGACTACACGGGACTCCAGGCTCTGCGGGGTCTGGTCAGTGAGCTGGCTGAGACGGGGGTGGCGCTGGGGATCGCCCGCGCGTCACGCCTGGTCCACCGGGAGCTCAAGCACGGAGCGCTCCTCGGGCAGCTCGGCGCCGACCACCTCTTCGCCTCGGTCGAGGACGCCGTCACCGCCCTCCAGGGCCGCCGGTGAACGGTCCGATCCCCTGTGGCCGTCGGAGCTGACCCAGCCCGAGCCTCAGCCGTTCACGCCGCCACGGTGTCCTCGGCCTCCTGCGAGGTCGGCACGTGAGCAACCCCGTGTCCACTCACGGTCACCGCGGTCTCCTTCGCAGAGTTGGTCTGGGGGAGGAAGACGATTGTGACCACGGCTCCGCCTGCGGCGATGGCGGCTCCCAGGAGGAGCGCCGTATCCATGCCGCCGACAAAGGACGTCCGCACCGAGGCGAGCAGCGACGCCGAGCCGAGCCTGTCCGCAACCGCCACGCCGCCGAAGATACTCTGACGGACGGCGGTCGCCGCCGCGGCCGGGAGCCCGGCCAGGTGCAACCCCGCGAGGTAGCCGACGCTCAGCACGCTCCCGAGGATCGCGGTGCCCATCGGACCACCGATCTTGTTGACCGCCTGCAGCACCGCTCCACCGACACCGCTGCGCTCCCGTGACAGCTCGACGAGCGCCGCGGAGGTGGCGGTGGCCATCGACATCCCCACCCCCATCCCGGCGACGAACATCCAGGCCGCGGTGAAGAGGCCTGTCGAACTCAGGCTGGTCATCGCTCCGACGAGCAGCCCGACCGCGAGCAGGAAGAAGCCGGCCGCGACCACGACCTTGGCGCCCACCACCCGGACCACCTGGGCGGCGGGAATCGCTCCGAGCATCAGCCCGGCGATCATCGGCAGCAACCTCAGGCCGGAGCCCATCGCGTCGGTGCCGACCACGCCCTGGAAGTACTGAGGCAGGGTGAAGAGGATGGAGATCATGGCCAGCACCGGCAGCGCGGCCAGGATCACGCCCCAGGTGAACGAGGCCGAGGTGAAGAGCTTCATGTCCAGCAGCGGCTGGCCTCCGGCCAGGCGGCTCAATCTGCCTTCCCAGAGAAGGAAACCGACCAGGACCGCAACTCCGACGATCATCAGGGTCAGAGCGCCGATGTCCCCCCAGCCGTTCTGGCCCGCCTCGATCAGACCGTACGTGAGGGTCACCAGCCCGGCGGCCGACGCGGCGATGCCGAGGATGTCGATGCCCGGACGCTTCGCGGCGCGGGTCTCCGGAACCAGCGCGATCAGAGCGGTCAGTCCGAGCAGGGCGACCGGGACGTTGATGAGGAAGACCCAGCCCCACCAGAACTCGGTGAGCATCCAACCGCCCAGGATCGGTCCGATCGGGAAGGAGATGAAGTTGGCTGCCGCCCAGAACCCGACCGCCTTGGGTCGCTCCTTGGCGGTGAAGAGGACGGTGACCGCGCTGACCGCCATCACGATGATCCCCGCCCCGGCCATCCCCATCAGCACCCGGGTGGCCATGAACTCGGCCACCGACGTGGAGAACGCAGAGCCCGCCGACCCCACGGCAAAGAGCCCGAGCGCGAGCAGCATCACCCTCTTGCGCCCGAAGCGGTCGCCGAGAAGCCCGGCCGGCAGCATCGATGCCGCCATCACCAGGAAGTAGATGGACATGAACCACTGGAGATCGGATTCCGATGCGTTCAGCGCCTTCGAGAGCGTCGGCAGAGCCACGCTCAGCACCGTCCCGTCAACCCCCACGGCGAGGCAGCCTAGGCACACGGCGCTGAGCGCCCACCACTTGCGGTTTCCGCGGCTGGTCGTGGCGCGGTCGCTCGCGGCCTCGACGCCGGCAACCCGATCCGGCACCCGCTGATCAGTCATGGGAGGCTCTCCTGTGGCTGGCTCGCTCCGAAGCCGTCTCAGCCGGGCGCACCGGGCGAAGCTCAGAGTGCGCGGGACCGGGCAACAAGCGCAGCAATAGCCCGTGCGATGCCCCGGGCGCGGGACTGATCGGACCCCTGGCGTACCTGCCGCCTCTGTGCGGCAGCGCACAGACGGGCGGCGTTGCCAGGCGGAGAGTGCGGACCGGGTGGGGCACGCGAGCTCTCTGAACTCCCTCCCCAGGGAGCCGCGAGCCCGCCTATCTGTGCGGGGTGGCCGGGCCCTGGCTCACGGCCTCGCCCCGTCCGGCAGCTCGTCAGGGAGGTCGAGGCGGGCCACGCCGATCTGGTCGTCGGCCATCCCGTAGTAGACGTCGAAGCGATCGGGTGCACCCAGGTCGTCCCGGCAGTCGATGCCGGTCGGGAACACGACGTTGGCGATCGTTCCCTGGCGCTCCTGGGGCAGCTCGGGCGCCAGGATGGGTTCCGCCGAGCGATACCTGATCCGTCGCGGGTGATCGTTGGAGAGGACCATGACCCCGGCTGAGTAGGTCGGCAGATGGCCGCCGCCGCTGGGCCCGTTGAGGTCGCTGACCCCGTGGTAGATGACCAGCCAGCCGTGCCGGGTCAGGACGGGCGGCGTCCCCACCCCGATCTTGAGACGCTCCCACGACGACACCGGCGCCGCCAGGCGGTGATGGGAGGTGAACGGCGCGAGGTGGTGCGACCCGTTGGCCGGGCTGTGCGTCCGGCTGTAGGAGATCCAGATGCTCTCGCGGTCGAGCTGCTCATCGCCGGGCCTGGGGTGATGGTCGATGCCATCACCGTGCGTGCCGGCAAAGATGGGCCGGTGCAGCAGGGCCAGCTCGGGGTTGCCGGACGGATTGGGAATGAACACGGGGAAGAGGGTGGCGTCCTTGTTGTCGACGCCGTCCAGCTGGATGCCCTGATAGGGCCCGAACTCCGCCAGGCCCAGCCGCGTCCAGTGGAGCAGGTCGTCGGACACCGCCAGCGCGATCCGCGGCCCGCTGGGGGAGAAGGCGGTGTAGGTCATCACGTACTCGAGGAGCGGCTCCACGAAGGTGATGCGCGGGTCCTCGCAGCCGCCGCCGTCAGGCCGGATCTCGTAGTCGGCCTCGGGCTCGAGCGCGATGCCGAGACGCTCCACGCCACAGGGATCCCCATCGGCGTTGAAGAGAACGCGAGCGATGCCGATCCGCGAGTAGTTCCCCCGGCTCACCAGTCGCGGAAAGAGGTAGAGCTGCCCGTCCGGGCCGCGAACGGCGGCCGGGTTGAGCACGCCCTCCGCCTCCTGGGGGTTGCCCGGCTCCGGGGCCATGATCGGCCAGAGGCGGTGCATCTGGAAAGGGTTCAAGACTTTCACGGGACTCATGACTCCGCCGCCGAGGCCGCGGCACCCTCCCGGTCGCCGGCGAGGCAGGCGATGATGGTCTCGATCACCAACCGGGTGTCATGGGGGTCGCGCACCGGGATGGAGACGACCCCCGCCTCCTCGGCCGGGTAGTCGTTACCGCCCGGGAAGAGCGCGTCACCGACGAAGACCATCTCGGCCAGGGACACGCCCAGGACGTCTCGAAGCTTCCTGATGCCGTAGGCCTTGTCGATACCGGGCTTGGTCACGTCGATCGACGTGGCACCGCCCATGCGCACGGAGAACTCGGGGATGAGGGTGTCGAGAGCTGCCGCAATCCGCTTCCTCTTGGCGTAATCGGGGTCCCAGCTCTCCTTCTCGGAGAGGGGAGCCTGCTGGCCCAGTGCGGAGAGCGTGATCTGGCTGCCACGGTCCTCGATGATCTCTCCCCAGACCCTCGCCGGCCAGAGACCGGTCGCCTTCAGGGCTGATCCCAGCGCACTCACGATCTTCTCCCGCTCCGCGGCGGTCAGATCCTCCGAGTACAGCCTCGTCCAGCCGGCGGCGTATCTGTAGAACTGCGTGCCGCAGGTGGGGAGGAGGAAGAGGTTGGCCAGGCGCTCGTCCCGGGCGAGGTGGGAGAGCAGCTGCTTCTCGAACTGAGGCCAGCTTCCTCCGGAGATCACGGCGACCTTGACGATGCCGAGCAGGTCGTGCAGCAGCCCCGTGATCTCGGCATCGGGAGCCGACTTGCTCGCGGCCAGCGTGCCATCCAGGTCAAAGACGACCAGCCGCTTCACCTCTCCCTCACGTCGGGCGCACGGGTGGACCGGGCTCGGGCTCCGGAGCGACCGCGCCGCGAGCGGTGGAGGACTCCGGGAGCGCCACCTCCAGCAGGCTCACCGGCCCCCTGGGCCGCAGGATGCAGGAACCCACCACGGCGGGCAGGAGCAGCACCTCACCCCGCGCGATGGGGTACGAGGCGCTGCCGTGCTCGACCTCGCCGGCCCCCCCGATGCACACCAGGATGCGCGGCACACCGGCCGCGCCGACCCGGAACGGGAGCTCTCCCTGAAGGCGCCGCACCGAGAAGTGCTCGCAATCGAACAGCCGCTCCGACCGGACCGGCGCCAGGGTCTCGATCGCGGGCAGCACGGGGCCCAGGGCAACCTGCGTGAAATCGGTGCACGCGAGGGCCTGATCGACCTGCAGGTCACGGGGCCGCCCTGTGGTGGGATCGATGCGATCCCAGTCGCAGAGGCGGAAGGTCACGTCGCTGTTCTGCTGCACCTCGAACACCACGACGTCCCCGCCCAGAGAGTGCACTGTGCCGGCGGGGAGGAAGACGGCATCGCCGGGATGCGGCCTGAAGCCGGCCAGCTGCGAGCGGATGGCGGCGCCACCCAGGGCCCGCCCCAGGCTCTCCGGGGTGGTGCCGGGCTCGAGCCCGGCGTAGATGCGACCCTCCGGACCCGCCTCCAGAACCACCCACGCCTCGTTCTTGCCGGTCTCATGCGCGGGGAGGTAGCGCGTCTGCCGATCCGATGGGTGGACCTGGACGGACAGCAGCTCACGGGCGTCGAGGAACTTGAGCAGCAGCGGGAAGCGGTGGAGCCGGGGCGCCCCGCGTCCGAGCATCTGCTCCGGGAACTCCGCGAGCAGCTGGCGGAGGCTGACCCCGGCGAGGGGACCGCTGGCCACGCGGCTCTGATGGTCGGGACGGTCGCTGAGCACCCACGCCTCGCCGATCGGACCATCGCCCGGCAGGGGGGCGGTCATCAGCTCCGCCAGCCGTCGCCCGCCCCAGAGCCGGTACTCGAAGATCGGCCCGAAGCTCAACGGATAGAGGGCCCGGTCGCCGGCATGCGCCGTCATTCCGCGGCCCGATGCCGTCATCTCCACGTCGGCCTCGCCCGGCGCCGCAGCGGCGCTCAGGGCGGCTATCCGGAGGCTCCAGGGTGGCGCATCACCGGCGCCACGGCGGCCACCGGCGTGTCTCCCCGGCGGTCCGCGATCGGCGCGGCGTCCGGGGGCGGGTCTGCCGCGCTCACCACTCCCGGCTGGATCTGCGCGTGGCCGCGCAGCTCTCTCAGCTCGACCGCATCGGTCAGCTGGTGGCGGCGGCGGCGCCTCCAGATCACCCCGACCAGGCTGGTCAGGGCGACCGCCAGCACGATGGTGGCCAGCAGTGCAACCGCCAGCGACAGGCTTCCGGTCCAGGCCAGGTAGCTCAACCTGACCCCCTGTGAGTTCTGGACGATGCCGATGATGATCGCAACGGCGACCACCAGCGTGAGGATCACCGTCCAGTAGAGGCCGGTGCCTCGGAACTGCCGGTGCCTCGTGTCGTTGCCCTCACCACTGTTCATTGGGTACCTCCCGCCGCTGGCTTCGGATGATTCCTCGGGTCTTCCTCGCCGCGTCTTACCGAGCGGCGAGGCGTGGCCGGACCCCTGGTCTCGCTCACAGGCTGAAGCGGCGGCGACCGCGGCCGCGCGGCCGGACGATCAGCACCACGAGCCAGACGCCCAGGGCCAGGAGGCCCACCCAGACCAGGGTGTGCAGCGCGAATCCGAGCAGGAAGAGGACGACGATGAGGGCGAGAAAGAGGAGCATTGTGCGCATCGGAGGATCCTTCTTGCGATGAGAGTTGGGGTTGCCGTTACGGGTTGACCGATTCCATCCGGCCCTTCAGCCGCGCTCGGAACCGGACGCGGTGCCGGACGCGGCCGCATGGGGGGTGTGGGGAAATCAGATGGACCGCCTGGCGCGCTGATCGGTGCTCATCGACACCACCTTGACGAGCACCGTTGCCGCGATGGCATAGACCACGGCGGCCAGGATGTCCGCCCAGACGATCACCGTGCCCGAGGTGGTGGAGGCCGTCTTGAAGATGCCCGCGAAGGGCGCGGCCAGGGCTCCACCGATGCTGTAGACGAAGGCTCCAAAGCCCACGTCGGCGGCTCCGGCCGCACGGAAGATGAAGTCGAATCCGAGGAAGATGAAGACGATGCCCGCGGCCAGGCCGATGATGCGAGCGGCCAGGGGTCTGCCCGACCACGCCTGCGTCGAGCTCCGCCGGGTTGCCACGCCGGTGGCCGGGTCCGACGTCGTCCGCGTCGTGCTGGTCACCCCCCGGTAGTCCTGACCCTCGCTGCTCACCACCCGCTCCTGCGTCTGCATGTCGGCCACCTGGGCCTCCTTGGGGATCTCCCCTCGGGGCCTCCGAAACTGAGGCTCCCTGTGATCCTCACTCTGCCGTCGGGGTCGCAACAACCGCAGCAACGGCGCTCTGTGAGAGGGGGGATTGCGGCTGGTGGGCCCGCACCCGCGCCTCCCAGAATCCGAGCCTGATTCGGAAACGGTCGGCCTGGGCGACCACCACCGGGACGTTGGTCAGCTCGACCTCTCGCCGCGCCTGGCGCGACTGCGATGCCATGAGCTGGCGGATGCGCTCGAGGACGGCTTCCTCCATGGCCAGGATCTCGGTGTAGATGCCCCTCCAGAAGAGCGCCAGCTCGAGGGGGGCGGTCGCCGGGTCGGGCTCGTCGTCCATCCCCAGGGAGACATCCCCGCCCCGGGTCGCGGCCACGATATCGGGTCTCGCCTGGTGGGAGTCCATGGGTCCGGGATACACCCACCGCCGCAAGAAGTTCAGCAACTGACCGCACCCGGCGCTCGAGGGGCCGGGCGTCCGGGCCCCCTTGGGGAGCCGTCGCGGGGTGCGGTATAGTCGTTGCATAGTGGCAGATGAAGCAATCACGCCAGCGCGCGGGCCTCTATCGGGAGAGGACATCGCGACGGAGCACTGGGAGGACGCGCGCCACTGGATGAGCATCTACGACGATCTGATCCGCTTCAAGCTGGGCCTGCTCGAGCGGGTGAGGAGGGAGTTGCCGAAGCTGCACCCCGTGGCCCGAGCCGCGGCCGATGTTGACGTCGCCTTCATCGAAGCCCAGATGGCCGGATACCACGCCCGGCTCGACCTCTGGTACCAGCGGGTGTGGCAGCTCCACGGGCTGTGGCTGGACCCCGATGGACGGGTGGTGCGCCACCAGGGGAAGGAGGCCGCGCTCACCGTGCGGGAGTTCGAGCTCCTGCAGTTCCTGCTGGAGCATCCGCACCGCTTCTACACCACGTCGCAGATCGCCGGTTACGCGTGGTCAGACTCCGCACTGATGCCCGAGGAGGTCCGCAACTACGTCACGCGGGTCAGGAGGATCCTTGCTCGGCTGGAGATCCCCTGTGACCTGATCAACCGACCCGGTCACGGCTACTCGCTGACCTTCCGCGATGCCGGCTAACCGGCTGGCCGCGGGGAGTGCTCGCACCCTGCTCAGAACGGCCCGGGGTCAGGCGGCGCCCGGCTCCGCCACTCCCCGAGGCAGGCCCTCGGATTGCGTCAGCCGCCCGGCCACCAGGACCGCCTCATCGAAGAGGGCCTCGGCGCCGACGATGTTGGCCTCCGCCCCCGAGCGCGGGCTGACGCAATTCCCGTCGACGCCGTCGCCCACCCGTCCCTCGCGGCGGTCATACACCGGGCGTCCGGCCGGGTTCCGCCCGTCGAACCAGGCGCGCGAGAGCGCGGCCAGGCGCTCGAAGGCGGGGTCTCCGGTCGTCTCCGCCAGCCGGCTCAGCGTGTAGACGGCGGAGGCGACGTCATACGGCTGGACGCGCGCCAGGTCGAATCCGCTCCTGACCGCGTCCGCAAACACCAGGTCCGCGCTCCGGCCCGCGACGGCCAGCCACTCCTTGCGGTCCAGCCGGGCCGCGACCTCGGCGAGCACACCCTCCTGAATATGACCCCAGAGGTGAGGTGCGCCGCGCTCGTCCGGCGAGTTCATCAGCATCTCGGCGTCGCGGCAGCTCAGCAGCTCCTCCGTCCAGATCGGGAGCCGCTCACCCAGGCCGTGGTCCTCCGGCCGGCCGGCGAGCGCCAGCGCGGCCCGGATGTGGAGGGCGCGCACGTCACTGGCCACCTCCACGGCCGCCAGGATGTGAGGGACGCCCCGGCGCAGGGCGGGCTCGATGCGCTCGTCATCCAGGATCGGGGCCGCATGGGCCAGTGCCAGCACGGCTCGGGCCTGCCAGAAGTGGCCCCCGGCCGCCGAGGTGCGCCCGGTCTGATTGGGTGTCCCCTCCCAGTCGAGGATGAAGTTCAGCCACTGCCCGTCGGCGTCCTGCAGGGCGAGCACGAAGTCGAGCAGCCCGTCGCACCACCGTCGCAGCCACGGCAGCCGCGTCGTCTCCCAGAGGGCGCAGTACAGATCGAGGGCGCGGGCGGCGTCGTCGACGCAGGCGACCCCTTCGTACCCGGCCTCATGGGCCCGAACCGGCTCGTTCAGGCCATCGGCGTAGACGGCGAGCGCCAGGGCCCGGTCCCCGGCAAATGGGACGCTCCGCCCCAGCCGCGCGAGCTGTCTCAGCACCGGGTCATCTGGTCGAGGATGGCCTGAACCTCGAAGTCCGCGGCCGCGACGCAGCGGTCGGCGGCCCCGTAGTACACGCGGATCCGCTCTGCGCGAGGGTCGAGGGGAACCAGTCCGCAGGCGAAGACGGCGTCGTTGAAGACGCCGACGCGCTCGTAGGGTTCCGTCGGCGTGAGGATCGGCTTCGGGGATCTCGCGATGACTTGGCTGGGGTCCTCGCTGTCGAGCAGAAGCGCCCCGAGCGCGTACCGTGTCTCGCGATCCACGCCGTGGTAGATCTCCAGCCAGCCGCCGGCGACTCGGAAAGGCGGCGCGCTCGCGCCGGTGCGCAGCTCGTCCCACATCCCCGGACGGGGAAGCGCGAGTGGAGCGTGACCACCCCAGTGGACCAGGTCGTCGGAGAACGCGATCCAGATGCCGAGCACCCGGCCGAAGGACTGGGGCATGGGTCGGGTCAGGGCGGCGAAGCGACCGCCGACACGCTCCGGGAAGAGCGCGACGTCCTTGTGGTCCGGCAGGAACATGAGACCGTGACGCTCGAAGGAGCGGAAGTCGGTGGTGGTGAGCCGGCTGGTGCTGATGCCGAGGCGGCCGACCGAGACGTAGGTGACGTTCCAGACACCGTCGATGAGGGTGGCTCGGGGGTCCTCGCAGCCGTACTCCTCGAAGCGGGTCGTGGGGGGGACCATCGGATGGTCCTCCACCTCGAAGTGGACGCCGTCGCGGCTCCGCGCCACCCGGAGGTGGGACATCTGGGTGAGGAAGTCGCTGACGTCGTCCGCCGCCGCGGTGAATCCACCGGCCAGGTTGCGGTAGCGGATGGCCCGCGGATCGGTGAGGTCGAGGCCCGGGGTGCTGCGCGGGATGAACACCGGGACGACGCGGTTCGGTGTGTGCTCGGTGTCGAGGAAGGCGATGCCGACGACCTCCTCGGCGGTGTACCCGGGGGCCAGCGGCTTGAGCTCCGGCTCGGGCGCGGCCAGATCCAGGGTGAGAGCATCCGCCGGGGGCACGGCGCCGGCGCATGGGCGCTCCCCGACGCGGAGCAGGAGCACGACCTCGTCCTCGACCCTGGCCGCGGCCGCATTGAAGACGGAGACGACCTCGAGGCCGGGGAGCGACGGGGTCACATCCGCCGGTGTGAGGATCGGATTCTCCGCCAGGCGCTGCGCCAGCGGTGGCGCGGATGCCCGGCCCTTGTGCACCCGGGCTCGAATCGCCGAGCGGTGGGGCAGGCCGCTCACCACGTCGAGGAATGCGCGTGCCGATCGGGGCCAGGTCGCCTCGTGCGCGTAGTCGAACGCCGCCTGCTCGAACCGCTGCTTGGCAGCCGGGTTGTCGAGGATCCCGGAGACGGCGCCGGCGAGCTGGTCGGGATCACGAAAGTCGACCAGCACGCCGCGGCCGTCGCTCAGCGCCTCGGTGGCGTGCAGGTACGGCGTGGACACCACCGCCTTCCCGGCGCCGAGCGCGTAGGAGAGGGTGCCGCTGGTGATCTGGTTGGGGTCGAGATAGGGGGTCACGTAGACGTCGGTGGCGAGCAGGAGCTCGACGATGTCTCGCTGGGTCATGTAGCTGTCGATGAAGGCGACGTGGTCGTCGAGCCCCAGGGAGTGGGCCTCGGCGACCAGGCTGTTTCGGTATGTCTCGCCCTGGGTCCGTAGCAGGTCGGGGTGGGTCTGGCCGGCGATCAGGTAGAGGGCCCCGGGGTGGTGAGTGACCACCTCGGACATCGCCTCGATCATGTACTGGAGACCCTTGCGGGGATCGACCAGGCCGAAGGTGGAGATCAGCGGCCGGCCTTCGACGCCGAGCTTGGCCTTGAACCGCTGACGGCCGTGCGGCTCGATCACCGGCATCCCGTGGGGGATGACCCGGGGCGGCTTGGTGAGGCCGTAGTCGGTGGCGAAGATCTCAACGGCGCGCGAGGCCATCACGATCACCTCGTCGCTGAGGGCGGCGACGCCCCTCACCGCCTCGCGGATGGAAGGCGACGGATTGGGGAGGACCGTGTGCATGGTCGTCACCACCGGCTTGCGGAGCTCCTCGAGGAAGGGCCGGAGATGGTCCTCGTAGGCGCCGTCGGTCATGGTGCCGGCGACCAGGCGCGGCGCCGTCCAGACGCCGTAGAGGCCGAACTCGTGCTGCACGTTGACGGCGTCGGCATTCGAGCTGTTGATCGCTCGGGCGGCGTTGCGGTAGGAGTCGGCATTGCCCTGGCGTATCCGCCAGCGCACCTCGGACGGGTAGGGCCGGAGCACGGTCGGCTCCTCGATGGCCGCGACCCGGCAGGTGACCGATGGATCGGTGGCGCGGATCGCGGCGATGAGGCTCGCCGAGAAGGTGGCGATGCCGCATCGGCGGGGTACGGCTGAGGACACCACGGCGAGGCGCATCGACGCCCGCGAGCCTCTAGCCCGGGATGCGATGGGACGTCCTCATCGGGTCACCCCGGCCTGGCCCTCGGCGCAGCTCTCGCAGAGGCTGCGGTTGGGAGCGAGGCCGGGCTCTGAGCCGTCGACCGGGATGGCGACGCTGACGAAGCCGAAGCCCAGGTCGTCCTTGCCGCACGCCCGGCAGCTGGCCGAGTTCACCAGCGTGTTGAACCGGAACTGCTCGCCTCCGATGACGAGGCCGCGCTGGGGATGAGGATTGAAGCTCGCGGCCGGGATCAGGTGGCGGGCGGGGTCGCGGCGCTCTTCGGGCCCCGCCGGCGACGCGACCTGGTCGCGAAGGACCTGCAGCTGGGCGGTGGCGCTGTTGCGCCGGACGGCGACCACCGGCACCGGCAGGCCGTCGACGCTCGTGTAGCCGGGGACGGGGTGGGGGAGCGGCTGCCAGCCGGCGGGCGCGCTCTGGTGGTGCTGACCTGCTCCCGGCAGCCAGCCACGAAGAAGCTGGGTCAGGTTAGTCGCCACGGTGGCTGCCGCGAAGACGCGCCGGCGCCGGCGAGGGACGTGGGTCGGGGAAGTCGCCGGCAGCATCGCGGGCGCGCTGCCAGTCGGCGCCTCGCGTGCGCCCGGCGGCCAGGTCCGGGTCGGCCTCGGCGCCGACCCTGGTGGCGGCAGGGGCCTGGCCTAGCAGCCAGTCCTCGAGGGCGGTCTCGTCGATGGGAAGGAGCGCGGCCACCGGCCTGCCGTTGCGCGTCACCAGCGCCGGGCGTCCGGACGACTGGACGCCCTGGATCACCGAGGCCGTGTTGCGGGCCAGCTCGCGGAGGGTGACGGTCGCCATGTGTGGAGTGTACGCTAATTCGTCAGACAATTGTCTGTCAGGGTGGCCTGGCCCCGCTGCCGAGAGGGCCGCGGTGGCGGCGACGAGAGTTCCACGGTGGCGGCCACTCCCGTCCCCGCATCCCCCTTCCTGGCCGGTGATCACCCGCCGATCCTCCCCCCGGGGGCCCCGCCGGACTCGCGGGACGTTCCCGCCGGGTCAGGGAGCGAGCGTCGGCAGCGTGCTGCTCGAGAGCAGGGTGTCGCAGAGGATCTCGGTCTCCGCGGGGCTGCCGCCCTTGGCGGTGTAGATGCGCGCGGTGATCTCACCGCCCTCGTAGGTCACGTGGCACTCCGGGACGCTCTCGTACTGGCCGGCGGGGACGGTGGAGATCGCCACCCAGTCGGAGCTGCCCTCGAGGGTGCTGCAGATCGAGTTCGCGTTGGTCGCATCGGAGCCCGCGACCGTGAGGTAGGCGATGATCGAGCCGCCGCTGCTTCCGGAAGCCGCGCAGACGGAGTTCTGGTCGGGGTTGGCGGAGGTGTCGCCGGCGCCGCCGGTGACGCCGGCCACCGGCCCTGACTTCGCGGTCGCCGATGGGGAGGCGGTCGACGGAGAGGTGGTGGTGGCGGTCGGAGCCGTCGTGGCCGGCGTGCTGACCGACGCAGCCGTGCTCCCGCAGCCGGCGGCAGCGAGGGCGGCAACTCCCAATCCCCACACCGCGATGAGAAGACGCGCCCGTTTCACGCCCAGCCCTTCCAATCTCGAGATCATGCCGGCCCACCGGTGGTCACCGCGCGGCGGGCCGCGGGCCACCCGGGCGGGGAGGCGCCAAGGCTACCATCCGCCCCGGCCCACGAGTGATGAACGGTTCCCGCCGGGGGACCCGGCGCCGGCGTTCGGTGAACGGCCTCATCGTGGCCGCGTGGCAGTCTGATCTCGATCCGCCGCGGGGCCGGGAACGTTCTGCTCAACCTCGCTTCCGGAGTTCGGGAATCGGTCTCTCGGGCATGCCGGCCCTAGCGTCGGGCCGCGAACTCGTTGAGGCTGACGGCGGCCCGGATGAGAGCCACGAAAGCCTTCGCGTCGATCTCCTCACCCTCGTGGATGTCGATCGCGCGCCGGAGGTTGCCGTCGAGGCCCGAGTTGAAGAGACCCGACGGGTCCTTGAGCGCGGCTCCGTGGAAGAAGGTGAGCTTCACGACGCTCTTGTAGGTCTCACCGGTGCAGATCGGGCCCTGGTGCGACCAGACCGGGACTCCCGGGCTGGTGGGCTTCCGCCACTTCCACTCCTCGACCACCTCGGGGTCGGCCCGCTTGATCAGGGCGCGCATCCGCGAGAGCTGCTGCCCGCGCCAATCGTCGAGCTCGCTGATTCGCGTGTCGGTCAGCTGCGCCGGGGGCGCGGCCCGCGGCGGGCCACCTCTCTTCTTCTTCATCGCTCCACTCGAAGCCTCCACGTCGGAATGGCACGCGGCCCGGTCCCACCCGCTCGCCGGGCGTCCCCAGGTCGCGACGCTCCGCCTAGCGCCGGGTGCGCTCCGCCTCCTCCCGGGGGTAGCGATCACCGGCCACGGTGATCCGGGCAGCGGCGGCGTCGATGCTCGCCAGGTCGTCGGGGGTCAGCTCCACCGAGGCGGCGGCGATGTTCTCCTCGAGGCGGTGCAGCTTGGTGGTGCCGGGGATCGGCACGATCCAGGGCTTCTGCGCCAGCAACCAGGCCAGCGCGATCTGGGCCGGCGTCGCCTGCTTCTCGGCGCCGATGCTCTCCAGCAGGTCGACCACCGGGCGGTTCGCCCGGCGCGCCTCCGGGGTGAATCGCGGCAGGTCAGTGCGATTGTCGTTGCTGCCGAACGGGGTGGTCTCGTCGATCGTGCCGGTGAGGAAGCCTCTCCCCAGGGGGCTGTAGGGGACGAAGCCGATGCCCAGCTCCTCGCAGATCGGCACCACATCCGCCTCGGGGAGACGCCACCAGAGGGAGTACTCGCTCTGCACCGCCGCCACCGGCTGGACCGCGTGCGCGCGCCGAAGGGTGTCCGGGCCCGGCTCCGAGAGGCCGAAGTGCTTGACCTTCCCCGCGGCGATGAGCTCCTTCACCGTGCCGGCAACATCCTCGATCGGGACCTCCCGATCGACGCGGTGCTGGTAGTAGAGGTCGATGGTGTCGACCCGCAGCCGCTGGAGCGAGTCCTCCGCGGCCTGGCGGATGCGCTCCGGACGGCTGTTGAGCCCTCCGGATCCGCCGGGACCGAGGTCGTAGCCGAACTTGGTGGCGATGACGGCGCTCTCCCGGAACGGCTGCAGCGCCTCACCCACCAACGCCTCGTTGGTGAACGGGCCGTAGACCTCGGCGGTGTCGAAGAAGGTGACGCCGCGCTCCACCGCCGCCCCGACCAGCTTGATCATCTCGGTCCGGTCCGGTGCCGGGCCACGGTGATGGTTCATGCCCATGCAGCCAAGGCCGATGGCCGAGACCTCGAGGCCGCTGCGCCCGAGCTTGCGCGTCTCCATCCGGCTACCTCCTCGATTCGCGCTCACGGCCGTGCCAGCGCCGTGCCGGCGCGGCCCCCGGGGTGCGGCGTGCCTCGCCGGCCTCTCGGAACCGCACTGGGCACGACCGATTGTGGTCCATCCGGCCGCGTCCCCGACGTGCGGCGGGCGGTGCCCCGCCGCATGCTCTGATCACCGGGCTGACGTCAACCGTCCAGGTGGTGGGCGAGCCAGGCGTTGAGGTCCCGCCCGTCGCGCCATACCTGAGCGACCCGCTCTCCCGCCTCGGGGGTCGCGATCCACGGTCCGACCTCCCAGCGCTTCGAGTAGATCAACCGCTTGTGGCGGAGCAGCCGGCCACGGGGATGATCCGCGGGGTGGGGGGCGGGGACTCGCTTCAGCTCCTCGCCGCCGATCAGATATCCCCGCTGCTCGAGACCGGCGACGATCGCCGCCAACTTCGCACCCGAGCGGGCGGCGTCGACCGCCAGCCGGAAGCGCTGCAGCTGCGCGCCGTCGAGAACGTAGCGGCCGCCGGCGGCCATCAGGCCGTCGGCACTGAGGGCGACGTAGCCGCCGCTCCGCGCGTCGGCGTAGATGTTGGTCTTGTACGGCGACTTGTCCGGGGAGAAACGGATGTCTCGGTTCGGCCGGGAGACCCGCGCCGGCCCGAACGCCGGCTCCAGGTCGGCGAGAAGGGCGAGCAGGGGCGCCTTGACGTCGTGCTCGTACTGGCGGCGGTGGGCCTCGAAGTAGGCCTTGGAGTTGTTGGCCGCGAGGCCCAGGAAGAAGCCCTGGAACTCACCCTGCCAGCCTGCGAAGCTGCCCATCGAGCAGAGCATAGCCTCGGGCCGTGGCGACGGCGCCGGGCGGTCTGCTCGCTCGCCGCCGGCCGCGGTGGGCGATGGGCTCGAGGCTCAGCCGGCCGGGGCGCGCACCCGGCCCGCGGCGAGGAAGCGGCGCACGTACTCGTCGTCGGGATAGGCGGTGATCCCCGAGAAGGAGCGCACCGAGAGCAGCCGGCCGGTCGCATCCCGAGCGAAGCGAAAACGCTCTCCCTCACTGGTGTAGCCGTCGTGGGCCAGCACCACCATGGCGGTCTCCGGATCCTCGGCCACCAGCTCGGCGAGCACCTCCGTGGGGTCGTTCTCGTCGGTGGGGATGGCCAGCAACCGGGAGCCGAAACGGGCGATGTCGAAGGCGCCGGAGAGGGTGTTGAAGTGGCCGGTGAAGCTGTCGAGGTCGACGCCGTCGGCGTGGTTGGGGAGCCTCTCGTCGCGGTGGGAAAGGTGCTCCAGCAGGTTGAATATGCCGTTGCACAGTGGGGTGGCCGCGGCGTCCGATGCGTTGCAGAGCACCGAGACGACCAGCCGCTCCCTGGGATCGCACCAGGTGCGGGTGATGTGCCCCGGGTAGCCGCCGGAGTGCCCGATCAGGCGGCGGCCGCCGATGTCCATGAGCTGCAGGCCGAGGCCGTACTGCTCCTGTGCGCGCGGCGCCCACCATCCGTGCTGCATCCGGCGCTTGGCGCCGTCGCTGAGCAGGCGCGGGTCCCCGAGGCAGTGGGCGCTGAAGTAGAGGCAGAGGTCGCGGGCGGTGCTGGTGAACCCGGTCGCCGCGGCCATCGCGCGGGCGGCGATGTGGTCGATCGGGACCCGTTCGCGCCCGTCCTCGGCGCTGGTGTAGCCGGTGGCGAAGCCGCCATCCGAGCCCGCCGGATCGAAGTCGGGGGCGGTGCCGGCGAGCCCCAGCGGCTCGATGATCGATCGCCGCACGGACTCGCCGTAGCTGCAGCCGGCCGCCTCCTCGATGACCCGGCCGAGCACCGAGAACGCGATGTTGGAGTAGTGGAAGCGGTCGTTGGCGGGGTACGGCGAGGGGCTCTGCGCCAGGAGATCGAGCAGCTCCTCGCCATCCGGGAAGGGGCGCTGAAGCTGCCAGTAGTCGCCGTCGACGCCGTCCCGGGTCATCCCCGAGCCGTGATGGAGCAGGTCGGTGATGGTGAGCCCGGCGAGCTGGGGCAGACTCGCGCCGGACGCCGGGAGGTGGCGGATCAGGCGGTCGTCCAGCCCGAGCGCGGGGGGTTCGCTCTCGGCGAGCTGGAGGATCGCCGTGGCCGTGAACGTCTTGGAGTGCGAGGCGATGTGGAAGGCGTGGCGGCTGGTGAGCGGCTCCCCGGAGCCCAGGTCCGCCAGCCCGTGGGCCCCGGTGATCACGATCTCCCCCTCATGGGCGATCGCGAACTGCAGGCCGGGGATGCGGAGGGTGCGCTGGCGGTGCCCCAGCCATTCGCCGGCCCAGGCCGCCACATCCTCGACGAGCTGTCGGCTGATCGGCACTGGGAGAGTGTAGCCAGCCCGTCTTCCCGCTCCGGCACCGGTGGACAGCGACCCCGGGCGAGAGACGCGCCGATCCCGGGCGCTCGCGCGAGCTCGGGATCACCCCATGGAGAAGGCGAATCCGGAGGCACCGAGGGTCGCCGCCTCGCTCAGAGGCTGAACTCCTCGCCGGCGGCGAGCGCCGTCCGGTCGCCGGGTGCGAGCAGCCAGGCCCGCTGCCGGCCCCGGACCACCCAGTGGGCCAGTTCGGCGTCCTCGCTGACGATGGCGGTGTCCTCCTCGATGCCCACCAGGGTCACCCCGGTGGGGAGGTGCGCGGCACTCCAGCGGGCGAGTCCGGGGACCCAACGCCGCATGCGGTCGAAATGCGGGATGACCCGCAGCCTGGGCACCACCCCGAGTCCCGACCCGGGCTTTCCGGTCGGGCGCCGGAAGTTCGGCACCCAGGAGGTCAGCGCCATGGCCCCCGCGCTGCAGCCAGCCAGGGCGGCGCCGGCGCGCCATTCGTCGGCGATGGCGGCCCAGACGCGGGTTCCCTGGAGCGATTCCGCCACATGGGTCGGGTTCCCACCCGAGAGGTAGATGAGCCCGGCACCTGCGACCCGCGCGGCGTTGGCCGGGTCCTCGGCGCCCTCGCGGTCGAGCACCATCAGCGGGACCGCCTCGACCCCGATGCGTGCCGCCTGCTGCTCTCCCAGCGCGACCCAGCGCGAGACCGAGGCGGGCCCCTCCAGCCCGGCCGCGGTCGGCAGCTGCACGTACCGGGGTGGCCTGCCCGCGATCAGCGAGGCCTCCACCTCCTGCATCACCGGCAGGTACTCGCCACTGCCCACCAGGGCGACCGGTCCGGGCGGCACCGTCCCGCTCACGGGCCCGGCCGTCGACGGAGAATCCGATCCGCCCGACCGGCGGTCAGCCTTCGACCGGTGGGCACCCCTCGATCGGCGACCACCCCTCGACCGGCGATCACCCGTCGACCGGTGATCACCCCTCGATCGGCGATCGCCCCGGTCACCCCGATGCCGTCGAGGTGCGGGGCCGCGCTCATCGTCCGGGGTTGCACGCGCCCAACGATACGGAACCGCGTGGTGCGGACATCGCCGGCCGCGGTCCGCCGGTCCGGCGTGGCGACGCCCCCTGCCGGCCGAAGCGCCATACTCCCGGCGTGGCAGTCAGGCGCGAGGCCCGACAGCAGCCGGCGCCACCCTCCGTCGGGGTCATCGACATCGGCTCGAACTCGGGGCGCATCAGCGTCATCGAGGCCGGCGCGGGCGGCCATCTCGAGATCATCGCCGATGCCCGGTTCCCGCTCCGGCTGGTGCATGAGTCGGCCGCCCAGGGCCGTCTCGGTGACACCGCGGTCGCCCGCGTCGCAGAGGCGCTGCGCGCCTTCCTGGCGATCGCGCGGAGCGCGGGCGCGCAGACCGTGGTGGCGGTGGCGACCGCCGCGGTCCGCGAATCCGCGAACCGCCGGGAGTTCGTCGCCCGGGTTGCCGCGGAGACGGGGGTCAGGCTGGAGATCCTCGACGGCGACGCGGAGGCGCGCTACATGTTCGCCGGAGCGGTCCACGGGCTGCCCGTCGATTCGGGGGTGGTCGTCGACATCGGCGGCGGCAGCGTCGAGATCTGCCACTTCCGCGACCGGCGCCCGCTCCGGCAGTGGACGCTGCCCCTGGGCGCCCTGCGCCTCAGTGATCGCTTCCTGGACACCGACCCGCCCCGGCCGTCGGAGCAGGGGCGGCTCCGTCAGCACGTCCTGGCCACCATCGTCGAGGCCGGCGTGCCGCCGCTCCGCCCCGGGGAGCAGCTGGTGGGGACCGGCGGCACCCTGCGCAATCTCGCCAAGATCGACCGAGCTCGGCGCACCTACCCGATCAGCAGGCTCCACGGGTACCAGCTCACCCGCGCCGACCTCGACGTCGCCGCGAGCACCCTGGCGGCGCGTCCGATCGCGCGTCGACGCCGGGTGACGGGGCTGAGCGATGAGCGTGCCGACTCCATCGTCGGGGGAGCGCTCTGCGCACAGGTGCTCCTGGATGCGCTGAGCGCCGGTCATCTGATCCTCTCCGGCCGAGGGCTGCGCGAGGGAGTCGCCCTCGAGCGTCTCGGCCTGCAGGTGCGCTCGGCCGCCGAGGTGCGCCGGTCATCGGTCGAGGCGCTCGCCCGGCGATTCGCCACCTGGGACAGCCCCGCGGCCCAGCTCCGCGTCTCCCTGGCGACGTCACTGATCGACAGGCTGGACCCCGCTGCCGGCCCACCCATGCAGGAGATCCTGGAACACGCGGCGCTGCTGGTCGACATCGGCCGCAGCATCGACTACTACGCGCGATGGGAGCAGGCGGCACGGATCGTGGCCAGCAGCGACATCAACGGCTTCAGCCATCGCGACATCGTTCTGATCAGCGCGGTCCTGGAGAAGGCGGGCAGCGACCGGGTCAGGCTGCCCGGGTACCTCTCCCTGCTGAGCGCGGAGGATCATGCCCAGGTGGACCGGCTGGCGATGATCCTCGCCGTCGCCGACCAGCTCGGCCACCGCCTCCACCCCGGCGATCAGGTGGTGGTGCAGCGCCGTCGCTCCGGCCTGGTGCTGCTGCTGCCCCGGGACGTCGGTCCGCTCGAGGCCGAGACCGAGCGCCGTTTCGCGCGGCGCTTCGAGAGGCGCCTGCGCCTGGCGGTGGCGCCGGCGTAGCCCCGGACGGCGCGCCCCGGCGGCCGGTGCGCAACCCTCCACACGCGACCCCGAGACGCGGCCTCGAGACGTGGCCCGAGGCTTCCCGTAGCCCAGACGGCGCCGGTCCGGCGCGCGTCGGCGGCCGGCCCGCGGTCGACTACGATGGATGCGCTCTACGAGCGGAGGGCCTAAGAGCTTGCGCCAATAGGTGATTGACGCGTTCAAGGACAGTGCCTCGGACGGGTGTCCCAGCGGTAGCGTTTCCAGGCCTCGCGGACCAGGCGGCGGACGATGATGATGGCGTTGGCCAGGGCGACGTAGAAGCGGATCACCACCCCGCGGCGTTCGGTGCACCAGGCCAGTTTCTTGAAGGCGTTGTGCCACGCGTTGGTCCGCTCCACGACCCAGCGCGAGGTCGCGCGTAGCGGCGCCGGCTTGCCCACCTTGGCAATGCATGAGGCCAGGCCCCGACGATCGAGTTCGGTGCGGGTCTTGCCCGAGTCATAGCCACGGTCGAGGTGCACGGTGGTCTCGCCAGGTGGCAGGGCGCGATCGGCGAGGGTGTCCAGCGTGGACGCCAGCAACGGCGAGTCGTTCCGATTGGCCGGCGCCTGGATAACGCCGAGGGGAATCCCGGCTCCGTCCACGAGAATCGAGCGCTTGGTTCCTTGCTTGCCGCGATCGACCGGGCTCCGCCCGGCCATCTCTCCGCCGCAGGGCGCCTTGGTGATACAGCCGTCCACCACGATGTCATCGAGCTGCAAACCGATGAGCCGGTCGTAGCCGTCCTCGGCGATCTGCGCCAGCTGGTCCATCACCCCGAGAACGATCCACTCGTCGCGGCGGCGGCGCAGGGTGGTGGCCGAACAGCTGGCGTCCGCGATCCGCCAGTAGGCGCAGCCGAATACGGCCACCTGGACGAGCTTGTCGAAGACGAGGCGGTCGGAGACCCGGGGGCGGTGGCAGCCCAGCGTATGGCTCCCCGGCCGACGCGGCAGGAGGGCGGAGAACTGGTCCCAGATGGGCTCGATGAAGCATGATTGGATCGCAGGCATGGACGCTTCCCCTGAGCGGGTTGGGTTAGATCTCCCAATCATCGGAAAGTCCATGTCCTGCATGTACTTCCCCCCCTAACAGGGATCCGGACAACTCAACGGAGTCATCCAACTCAATCACCTATTGGCGCAAGCTCTAAGGAGATCCGCATGCATGCCGCGGTGGTCACCAGCTTCGGCGCTCCTCCGCGCTACCTCGACTTCCCGGTCCCGGTGGCGCGCGGTGATGGCGAGATCGTCGTCGACGTCCTGGCGTCCGGGCTCCATCCGCGGGTCCGATCCCAGGCGGACGGGTCGCATTACACGAGCGACGGTGTGCTGCCGCTGGTGCCCGGCATCGACGGTGTCGGACGCGCCCCCGACGGGCGGCTGCTCTACTTCCTCCTGGGGGAGACGCCGGTCGGCGCGATGGCCGAGCAGACCGTCGTCGACGTCCGGCGCAGCATCGCGCTGGAGGACGGGACGGATCCCGTGGTGATGGCAGCCGCGGTGAACCCGGCGATGTCCTCCTGGGTTGCGCTGCGCCGCCGGATCGGATTCCAGGTCGGGCAGGAGGTGCTCGTCCTCGGCGCCACCGGGAGCGCGGGCCGGATGGCCGTCCAGGTCGCGCGGCTTTTCGGCGCGAGCCGCGTGATCGGCGCCGGCCGCAACCCCGACCGGCTGTCCACCCTGACCGGGCTCGGCGCCACCGCGACCGTCTCCCTTGACGGCGACCCGGACGGCGTGGCCGATCAGCTCGGGCAGACCGCCGCCGGCGTCGACGTGGTTCTCGACTACGTCTGGGGCGTGCCGGCCGCGGCCGCCGTGGCGGCCCTGGTCACCCGGCGAGCCGACCGCGGCCGGCCGCTGGTCTGGATCTCCATCGGCTCGGTCGCCGGTCCGACCGCCCCCATCCCTTCCGCCGCCCTGCGGGCCGCCCGCCTCCAGATCGTCGGCAGCGGACAGGGCTCGGTCGGCACCGCGGAGATCGCCGCGGAGCTGCCCGCCCTGACCGAGGCGATCTCGACCGGAGCGCTCCGCGTCGAAGCCCGGGCCGTCCCGCTCGCCGACGTCGAACGGGTGTGGGCGGCTGCCACCGAGACCGGGCCGCGCGTCGTCCTGGTCCCGTGACGGCCCGGTCCGATCTGTCAGTCTGGCTTGACAGAGGCCTCCTGTCAGTCTAGGCTGACAACATGGAGCCCAGCGAGCTGGCGTCGACCCTCGACACGCAGGATCCGGCGATCGGGCTGCGGGCCGTGGGAGCCCTCCACCGGCTGGCCGAGGGGGTGGAGACCCGCAGCGTGCGGCTGGCCAGGGAACGCGGCTGGTCATGGGAGCAGATTGGGGACGCTCTCGGGGTCTCGCGGCAGTCGGTTCACGCCAAGTACGGCAAGGGAGGCCTGCGATGATCGGACGATCCGCTGCGGAGACGATGAGGACGGTGCTGACGTCGGCCGCCGAGGAGGCATCCCGACGGGGTGATCGCCGGGTGGGCACGGACCACCTCCTGCTCGGGCTGCTCCACCAGCCGGATTCCCGGGCCGCGCGTGCCCTGGGCGTCTCCCTGGAGGATGCGCGCATGGCATCGGACGCCCTCGACCTCGCGGCGCTCGCGTCCGTCGGCGTCGGGATCGGGCTCGTGGGCCGCCAGCCCGCGGCGCCGTTCGCCCGGCGGATGCTCCCGCTCAGCTCGGGCGCCCGCGCGGTGGTCAAGCGCGCCCTCGACCAGGCCCGCCCCCGCCGGACCGGCCGGCTCGACACGGCGCACTTCCTGGCGGCGCTGCTGACCCTGGAGCGGCCCTATCCGGTGGCCGAGCTGCTCCATGCCCTGGGTGTGGACCCCGGCCTGGTCCGCGATCGGCTCGTCGAGTCCTCCCGCGCGGCGGCTGTCTGAGCCGGGTGCCCCACCCGGATACACAGGCGAGCTCCAACCCAACCTGACGTCGCGAAGACGTTCAAATAGGATGGGCGCGTGCTTCCGCACCATCCACGAGGTCGCCCTCGGCGACGTTCGGGTGGCGGCGGGTCAAGCCCCGGAGGTGACGGTCAGCCGGTGATGCGGGGCCAGAACCCGGGGCGCGCCACCGTCTCGTAATCGTGCCCGGTGTCGGACGGCCAGACGGAGAAGAAGATCAGGTCTGAGGACCCGGTGTTGACAACTCGATGGGCGTAGCGGCCGTCGGCGTAGGCGACCAGTCCGGGTGACAGCCGAACGTGCTCGGTGCTGGCGGTGCCGGTCGCCTCGGGGGAGACCTCGGCGAGAAGCATCACGCCGTCCCCGCTCATGACATACGAGATCTCCGGCCGGTCGTCGGGCTCGTGCAGGTGGCCCCTGGTGAGGAAGCATTCGTCGCCCACCCGCCCCGGATGCAGGATGGTGGTGCCGTACGACATATCCCACCCCGACGGGCTCGCCGGTTCCACCAGGTAGACGTCGTACACCAGCGGGTCTCCCTCCGCGACCATCCGCTGCCACGCCGGCTCGTCGGTGAACACCCCCTTGAGGTCGCTGAGATGCACGTGGCGGACCGAGGTGGGTTGGTCGATGCGCCCCACCGAGCCGGGGAGGTCGAGCACGAAGCTGTTCACCACCGAACCCCTACTGGCGGCCATGGACGATGCTCGAGAACTTCGCGAGAGCCGCGGCCGGGTCCGGCTGCTGGAAGATGTTGCGCCCGAAGACGATTCCGGCCGCGCCTCCGGCGATCGCATCGGCGGCGGTGCGGTAGGCCTCGTCCGGGTCGGCCCGAAGCGGCCCGCCGGCGAACAGCACCGGGCAGGGACAGGCGTCGGTGAGCTCACGCACCTCAGCCACCGTCGCCGGCTGCTTGGTCTTGATCAGGTCGGCCCCGATCTCCGCGGCGATGCGGGTGTGGAGCTGGATGAGGTCCAGCTTGTACGAGCCATCCGGGTTGCGCTCATCGCGGACCGCCCGGGTCTCGACGAGGTGCACCAGCCCGAAGCGATCGCACTCCTCGCCGACCCTGACCGCGGCCTCGATCTCTCGTGCCTCCTCGCGGGAGTCCTCGAATCCGATGTAGAGGTAGTTCATGATGCCGACCGCCCCGAGCGCGGCCACCTTCTCGATGGAGGCGAGGGTGGCGGTGCTGCCGGCGCGGTATCCGAGCTGCTCAGGGCTGCGGCTGATGTTCTGCCAGCGGGCGAGGATCATGAGGGCGGGGGCGTCGCGCCCCTCGAAGAGGGAGGGCACGAAGCGGACCACGCCGGGGGGCACGATCACCGCCTCGGCACCGCGCAGAGATCTTGCCTGCGCGTCCATCTGGGCTTGGGTGGCCATGCCCGGAAGCGGGCCCATGAGCACGCCGTGGGCGTAGGCAACGATCAGGCTTCGCTGTGTGTCGGAGCGCACGATCCGGCTCATGCGGAGCTGCTTTCCCAGGTTCATCTCGCCACCATCCTATCGTTGGCATCCGTGCCCTGGACCATGGGCTCGAGCGTCACGCTGTCCAGGATCTCAGCGAAGCGCTGCCGGTCGACGGTTCCCGGCTCGGCATGGGCGAGGTTCTCCGCCGCGGCGGCGACGCCCCAGCGGGTCACCTGGTCACCGCTCAGATCGGCGCAGAGGGCCCCCGCCATCGCTCCCACCATGGCGTCGCCGCAGCCGATCGGATTGAAGGCGGTGACGGCGGGGGAGGGCAGGTGAAAGGTGCCCGCGGGGCCGTGCCAGAGCGCCCCCTCGCCGGCCATCGTCAGCATGATGTTGGTGGTCGGGGATTCCCGGCCGACCTCCTCGAGCCAGGTCGCGACCAGTGGCCACGAACCGGCGGCCGGCGGTGGGGCGGAGCCGGTCTCCGTCCGCCCCGGGGCGGCGGTCGCCCACCAGGCGCTCATCTCGTCGAGGTTCGCCTTCACCCAGTGGGCCCCCGCCGCGAGCGCGAGGCCGAGTGCCGCTCCACCCAGGTCGCAGACCAGCGTTGCCCCGACCTGATGGGCGCGTTCGGCGACTCGGGTGACCAGCGAGGGCGCGAGACCGGAGGGGAAGCTCCCGCTCAGGACGACCACCGAGCCCTCGGCCACCGCCGCGAGCGCCGCGCTGACGAAGCGGTCGGCCTCCGCGGCATCGAGGGTGGGGCCCGCCTCCACCACCTCGAGCTGGGCGAGGCCGCGGGCGTCGAGCACCGAGACGTTGCTCCGGGTGGCGCCGGCGATGGCCACCGCGGCGGCACGGATGCCCCGCTCGCCGAGTGCCCCGACCCAGCGCGTGCCGGTCGCGCCGCCGAGGGGGGCGACCACCGTGACGACCTCCACCCCCAGGCAGCGGGCCACCAGGGCGGCGTGGGTGCCGGAACCCCCTGGCCACTCCAGGCTTCGCTCGGCCCGCAGGGGCCGGCCGAAGGAGAGCTCGGGGACCACCTCGACCCGGTCCATGGAGGGGTTGGGGACGATCGCGGTCAGCTCCCTCACCGCGATGCCAGAAGCTCGAGGGCGCGCTCCAATCCGGTCCCGTCCGCACCCGGCGCGCGGGCGACCGCCGCCAGGACGGCGCCCTCGACGGGGGCCCGGGCCGAGCGCTGCAGGGTGGCCCGCGGTCTCCGCTCCCTCACCGCCGTGGCCAGCCCGTCCAGGTACCGGTCGTTCATGAACAGGCTGCCGGCACCGAACACCGGGGTGGGCGACGACGGGTCGCAGGCGTCAACGGCGACCGCGATCTGGTCGGCGAGACAGCCGAGCCGGCTCCGCAGGATCGCCTGCGCCGCCGGGTCGCCGCCGCCGGCCAGGTCCAGGAGCCGCGGGGCGAGGCGCGCGAGCCACCCGGCCTCGCTGGCGTGCTGGAGATCCATCGCCTCCCGCATCGACCCGATGCCCAGGGCCTCGAGCACGGCCCGGCGCAGCCGCTCGCCCGGCCCGTAGCCGTCCTCGGCGGCCGCCGCCGCGCGCAACGCCTCACGGCCGAGGTCGGAGCCGCTGCCCTCGTCGCCGAAGACGGCGCCGAACCCTCCCACCAGCAGCTCTCCGCCGCCCGGGTCCACGGTGAAGACCGAGGAGCCGGTGCCGGCGATCACGATGACCCCGGGCCGTCCACCGGTGGCCCCGAACCAGGTCGTGTACGCGTCGTGGTGGACCACCACCGACCTGGCGATGCCGATGGAGAGGAGTTCGAGCCACCACCGCGTCACGCTGATCCGCGGTGACGCATCCGGCGATCCCCGCGAAGGCGCAATCCGCCACGCGGGCCTGGCCCTCCCACGCCGACCTGGCCGCCTGCTCCAGCGCGTCCAGCACCTCCGCGCCGGGGATCGAGGAGAAGTCGGCGGGGACGTCGTGCTCGCGGGCGCTGCGAGAGCCCAGATCCAGGTCCAGCGCCAGCGTCCGGACGCGGCTACCGCCTCCGTCGATACCGAGGTACAGCCCCGTCGCAGCCGTCATGACCGGCGTGGACCGACCTGGGCGACGCCAAGTTCTCCAACGGTCCCGGCCACATGCGCTCCGTAACACAAATGAACTGAGCAGAACGTTATCGCTCAGATCTCAGGATGGTAGCCAGGCCGGCGGCCGGGTGTCAAGTTCGGCGCTCGTGGCTGCCGGTGGGGGAAATCCGCGCGCATGCGGGCTCTGACACCCAGCGGCCGGCTTCTGATATGTTCTGTTCACTCCGGGTCATATATGTGCGTTAGCGTGGAGAAACCGGAGCGTGCGGGGACGCCCGGGTCCCGGGGCAAGGAGCTGGAGATGCTGGCCAAGGAGCGGCAGAGGCTGGTGGTGGGGGAGGTCCAGCGGCGGGGCGCGGCGAGCGTCGGCGAGCTGACGGCCCTCCTCCAGGTGTCGGGGATGACCATCCGGAGGGACCTGGACGCGCTCCAGCGCGAGGGGGTGCTGGAGAAGGTCCACGGCGGGGCCGTGGCCCTCAGCCGCAGCGCCGAGGAGCCGGGCTTCGACGCCAAGTTCTTCCGCGAGCGCTCCGAGAAGAAGGCCATCGCCGAGGCGGCGCTGGCACTGGTGAAGCCGCACTCCTCGATCGCCCTCTCGGCCGGGACCACCACCTGGTTCCTGGCGAGCCGCCTCTCCGAGGTCGAGGATCTCACCGTGGTGACGAACTCCCTGAAGGCCGCGGATGCTCTTGCCGCCGAGCGCAGCCGCGGCATGCAGCTGGTGCTCACCGGCGGGACCCTGACCTCCTCGTCCGCTCTGGTCGGGCCCATGGCCGATGTCTCGATCCGCTCTCTCGCGGTGGACCTGCTCTTCCTCGGGGTCCACGGCATGGACCCGGACGCCGGGTTCACCACGCCGAACCTGGCCGAGGCGGAGACCAACCGCCTGCTGCTCGCCCATGCCCACCAGGTGGTGGTGCTCGCCGATCACACCAAGTGGCGGACCATCGGGCTGAGCCGCATCAGCGACCTCTCCGCGGCGGACACCGTGATCACCGATGACGGCATCGACCCCGAGGCCACGGCCACCCTGCAGGAGAGGGTGCGCCGGCTGATCATCGCTCGGACCGCGGACTTCCCCACGGAACCGCGCGACCCGGGGAGCCGTTGATGGGAGCACCGGCCTGGATTGGCGAGCTCGAGGAGCTGCTCGGTCCCGGCGTGGTGTCGGTGCGGAGTGACGACCTCGACCTGCACAGCTTCGATGCCTGGCCCCTGGCCGTGAAGTGGCGCCAGCAGCGGAAGCGGCCATTCCATCCCGATGCCGTGGTCCGGCCGACGACCTCGGACCGGGTCTCGCGCCTGCTGAGATGGGCCGGCGCCCGGGGGGTGGCGGTGACCCCCTGGGGTCTCGGGTCCTCGGTGACCGGCGCGCCACTGCCGGTTCATGGGGGCGTCGCCCTCGACATGACCGCGATGTCGAAGGTGCTCTTCCTGGACCCGGCCAACCTCATGGTCCGCGTCCAGGCTGGGAAGCTCGGGCTGGAGCTCGAGAACGAGATGCAGGCTCACGGATTCACCCTGGGGCACTCACCCCAGTCCCTCGACCGCTCGACCGTGGGCGGCTGGGTCGCCTGCCGCGGGACCGGCCAGTTCTCGTCGCGCTACGGCGGCATCGAGGACCTCGTCGTCGCCCTGTCGGCGGTCCTTCCGACCGGTGAGCTGGTCGAGACCCCGATGGTTCCGCGGGCGGCGATGGGGCCCGACCTCCGTCACCTCTTCATCGGAGCCGAGGGGACCACCGGGGTGATCGTGGACGTGACCCTCAAGCTCTTTCCCCTGCCCGAGCTGCGCCTGATGGAGGCGCTCCGGTTCGAGGCGGTGGAGGCGGGGGTCGGGGCCATGCGGGAGATCACGCGGGCGGGGCTGCGACCCTTCCTGCTCCGCTTCTACGACCCGGACGAGGCCCCTTACGCCATGGTCGATCCGGGTTTCGACGGCTGCGCCATGTTCGTCGGGGTCGAGGGCCTGGCGCGGCTCGCCCCGGCGGAGCTCGACGCCACCCTGGAGATCTGCGCGCGCCACGGGGGTCGCCGGCTGGGGCCCGCGGCGGTCGAGGCGTGGATGCGGCGCCGCTTCGACTTCTCGGCGGTGGAGAACCTCCTGCTGGCGCCGGGCGGGCTCGCCGAGACCATCGAGATCGCCGGCTTCTGGGATCAGATCGTGGACACCCACGCGGCCATGAAGGTCGCGCTCGCCCCCTACGCGCGGGAGGTGCTCGGACACTTCTCCCACGTGTACCCCCAGGGGACGTCGCTCTACCTGATCCTGCTCGGGCAGGTCGCCGACGATGCCGCCACCGAGGAGCTGCTGCCCCGGATCTGGGAGGCGGCGATGCGCACGGCGCTCCAGCACGGCGCGGCGATCTCCCATCACCACGGCATCGGCCTGGTGCGTCTCGGCTACCTGGAGGCGGCGCTGGGCACCGGGCTCCCGCTGCTGCAGCGGGTCATCGCGAGCGTCGACCCCAACGGGGTGATGAACCCGGGAAAGCTCGGAGAGCGGCCGGGAGGCCCGTCGATCCGCGGCTGACCCGGGGCCCGCACCGCCGCCTCCGGATGGTGGGAGGCGCGACGGCCGGCCGAGAGCTCAGTCGCGGTTCGCCAGCGCCCGCAGGTGCCAGGCGGCGCCGAGGTGATCGACGTCCTGCCCGAGCACCTCCCGGAGGCCCCGGGCGGCCGCGCGGCTCCGACCGAGCCCCGCCAGCGCCAGGCTCTCCAGGTAACGGCAGTCGATCCGGTTCCGCCGATCGAGATCGTCGTCGAAGATCAGGAAGGTGGGCAGCGAGGTCGCGAAGTAGTCGATGCGCTGCGGCTCGGAGGCGCGCGCGCGGGCGGACCTGAGCAGCTTCCGGAGCAGGGCGGTGGCCCCGTCGTCGTCCCCCAGCGCCCGCAGCGCCCGGGCCCTCCAGTACGCGGGCTCGGCGAGCCGGCTCCCGATGTCGTCGGGCACGGCCGCGGCCCGGGCCAACCAGGCGGCGGCACTCTCGGGGTCGCCCCCGGCTCGGTGCGCCAGGCCGAGGTGGTAGTGGATCTCGTTCTCGGCGGCGAGCGGGGGCTTCCCCTCCCCCAGGTTCTCCGGGCGGCGCAGCGCCGCCTCCAGGTGCTCGACCGCTCGCGCGGGCCGGGAGGCCACGAGGTCGCCCTGGGCGAGGCGCAGGTTCGCGAGCACCCACTGAGCCGCCACCAGGCCCTCGCCGCCCTCCCAGGGGTGGAACTGCCGCCGGCCCAGGATGGCGAGGGCCTGCCGGTGGTCGCCGAGCTCGTTGAGGAGGGTGACGTACTCGACGGTCAGGTCGTCGCGCCGATCCACCAGCGTCGGGTGCCGGCGGAGCAGGCGGGCCCGGTCGGCGGGCGGCTCACCGCGCCGGCGGCGGAGCTGATCGAACTCGTAGAGGAGGCGGGCGTCGGTGGGATCGGCGCGAAGCGCCCGGGCGTAGGCGCGCCGAGCCCGATCCGGACGCCCGAGGATGTTGAACTCGGCGATCCCCAGGTTGCGGTGAACCGTCGGGAAGCCCGGGTCCAGCCGGGCCGCCCGGCGCCAGGCCACGATCGCCTCCCGGTGGCGGCGGCGGTCGTAGAGGAGGTTTCCCAGGTAGTAGGGGGCGCGGGCGTCGGCGGGGTTGGCCGCCATCGCCGCGCGCAGGACCTCGATCTCCTCGAGGCGGGCCGGGAAGCAGTGATCGGCGGGCGCCTCCGCGCCGCGCCGAAACTCCACCAGCGCCCCGGCGTCGCCGGTTCGACCGAGCAACCAACCGAGCGTGTAGTGGAGCATCGGATGGTCGGGGCCCGCGCCCTCGCGGAGCTGATGGCGGAGGACGTCGATGGCCTCCTCCAGCAGTCCCGCCGTCGCGTGGTCGTGGGCGACGTCGAGGGCGGTCTGGACGCCATCCGCGAGCCGGCTCGCGGCCGGGGCGCCCGGCCGCCCGTCGGGACCGAGCCGGCGGAGCAGATCGAGCGCCGCCGCGTCGAGGGGGTCCCGGGCGAGCACCTCGGCGACCCCGCTCGCCGCCGGGCCCCGCTGACCCCTGCGCCGCCGGATGGCGGCGCGGAGAACCACGGCCGAAAGCTGGTCGGGGTCGCCCTCGATCACCTCGTCGAGCAGGACGATGGCCCGGTCGTGATCACCCCGGGCGCAGGCGATCTGGGCCCGCGCGAACTGCGACGGCCCGCGCCACGGCCGGTTCCAGGCAGCCTTCGCGAACGCCTCGTCGGCCTCGGCGGGATGCCCGGCGGCGCGGAGCACCAGGCCCAGGCCGTAGAGGGGCTCGCCGTCGGAGGGATTGGGGTTCAGCCGTGTCAGGGTGGCGATGGCGCGCCGGAAGCGCACCGTGGCCTGGTCGAGCTCGCCACGCTGGCGGTGCCACCAGCCCATCGCGGTGTTCGACCGAACGTCGTCCGGCTCCCGCCGGAGAGCCTCCCGCCAGTACTCCTCCGGCCGCCGGGTCGCGTGACGGTACTGGGCGAGATGCTGGCCGGTGAGGAGGAGCTCCTCGACCGACCGGACGGCCGCGGGCAGGGGCGGTTCGCTCGCCGGAGTGGGCGGACCGACGGCGTCGGGACGGGGAGGTCGGTAGCTCACCAGCTCGCGTCCGGCCGCGAACGCGGCCAGCTCGAGATCGGACTCGGTGATCCCGGCGGGGAGGGCGACGTTCTCCAGGATGAGTGGGCGCCCCGGGGCGAGGTCCGCCGTCGTCTCGACGAGGACGCGGCCGCCGCCCCGCAGCCGCACGGTGAGACCGGGCTGCGCCGACGTGACCGCCACCCCGATGCGCGCCCGGCCGTCGCGCACCGAGAGGCTGAGCGCGGCGTCGAGGGTGGCGGCCTGGGCCGGGCCGATCCGCTGGATGGGATACCAATGCTGGCTGAAGGTCCTGGTCTCGTAGGGCGCGAGGAAGCTGAAGTCCGGCTGGTTGTCGGTGTAGACGCCGGCCATCAGCTCGACGTAGGGACCGTCGGCGTCGGTCAGTTGGCGGTCCCACGCGAAGCCGACCTCGCCCCTGCCCCAGGTCCAGAGCTTCTTGCCCGGCGAGATCCGGTGGTCGGCCCAATGAATGAAGCCGGCGCTCGCGAGGTGGTCGTACCCACCGAAGAAGTCGCCGTCGCTCCCGACCACCATGTAGGACGTCGGGACCGGGATGTTCCGGTACCAGCTGAGATCCGCGTCCGGCTCGTCCCGAGCCCCGTAGTCGACCCCGTAGTACCGGCCGCGGGCGACCGGGAAGCTGGAGACCGCGCGCCGGGCGTGGTCGGCGACCGAGGTGACCCCCGGCGGGAAGAACGCCTGGTAGCCGTCGTGGACCCTGGCGGCCGCGTTGGCCCACCAGAGGAAGGTGCGGACCTCCGGGGTCCGGTTGAAGAGCCGGACCCGGACCTCCAGCACCGACGACCCCGGGTGGAGGGTCACGCCGTGCATCCCCTTCATCCGGCCCATCGGCTCGTGCTCCGAGCACCAGACGGTGCGGCCCCCGCCGGCCAGCTCCTCGATCGTCCAATCGACGGGCAGGAACGACGTGGGCCGGTGATGCTGCGGCCAGTTGAATTCCACGCCCCCCGAGATCCACGGGCCCAGCAGCCCCACCAGCGCGGGCTTGATGACGTTCTGGCGGTAGAAGAAGTCGTAGCCGTTGGTCCGGTCGAGCCCGACGTGAATGCGGCCGCCGATCTCGGGGAGGACCATCAGCCGCAGGTACTCGTTCTCAAGATGAACGGCGGTCCAGGACCGCTCGACCGGCTGGTCCGATACGCTGTCGATGACCGGGTTCGGGTAGACGCGCCCTGACGATCCCTGGTAGACGCGCTTCTCGAGGAACATGGGGTTGCGGTCCGCGGGCGGGGTGGGGTAGGTGGGGATGACCACCGGCTCGCTCCAGGCTGCCACCGGTGCCGCCTCCAGCGATCGTGGGCGCTGCGGCAGGGAGATCACGCCCCGGGTTCCGAGGCCCCGGGGCGTTCGCTCGGCGGCCGTCCCTCGCGGGTCAGCTCGAATGCGCCCACCAGACCCAGGTCGCTGGTGAGCTCCGCCGGCCTGATCTGGCAATGGACCCGGGTGGCGGCGAAGCTGCCCTCGGCCACCGCCGCGACCATCACCCCCCAGAAGGAGGCCCCGGCGCCGAAGACGCCGCCCCCGAGGGCCACCGCATCCAGGGCGAGCAGGTTGATCAAGCCGCCCAGCGCGATGCCCAGGTAGCGGGCCGCCGCGTCCAGGACCGCCTGTGCCCTCGCGTCTCCCGCAGCGGCGGCGCGGACCACATCCTCAGCGCTCTCGGCTCCGGCGGCGCGGGCGATGCCGTCCCCCGAGGCGATCGCATTGATGCAGCCTCGGTGGCCGCAGCTGCAGGGCGGGCCGTCCGGGATGGCGACCATATGACCGAACTCCCCGGCTCCGCCGACACTGCCGAGGTAGAGACGGTTGTCGAGGACCAGCCCGGCCCCGATGCCGGTGCTGACGGTGACGTAGGCGAAGTTGGCCACGCCGCGTCCGGCACCGCGGCGATACTCGGCGAGCGCCGCCACGTTGGCGTCGTTCTCGACCACGCACCGGCACCCGAGCTGGGCCTCCAGCATCTGCCGGAGCGGGACCTCCTGCCAGTCGGTCAGGTTGGCCGCGGCGTGGACCACGCCACTGATCGGGGCGACCGTCCCCGGGACACCGATGACCGTGACCGACGGTCGCGACGCGGACCCGGTGGGGGAGACCAGCAGCTCGCGCACCAGCCCCACGATCTGGTCCACCACCCGGGCGGGGCCGCCGTCGCGGTCGGTGGTCACCCTTCCGCGCCGGACGATGCCTCCGGCCGCGTCGAATGCCGCCGCGCGCAGCCATGTGCCCCCCAGGTCGATCCCGACCACCGGCGACTCACCGTGCGGCATCTGCTTCGACTCCTCTCTCATGAGCGCTGGACCTCCGGCCTCACCCCGGGGCGGTGACGACGTCGGTGGCGAGGGCCGCGACGCCGGCGGCCGGCTCGATCAGCCAGGTCCCGGCGTCGGGGCGCGAGGCGGCGGCCATCGCGGCGGCGCAGGCGCCGGCGGCGGCTCGGTCGACCAGGGCCAGAGCGCTGCCACCGAACCCGCCGCCGACGATCCGAGCGCCGTAGCAACCGGGGACGCGCCGCGCCGCGGCCGTCATCGCGTCCAGTCTCTCGGTGCTGATCCGGTAGTCAGTGCTCAGGGACCGATGGCTCTCGTCGACGAGGCTTCCGAGCCGCCGCGGGTCTCCCGCCTCCAGGGCGGCGATGGCCGCATCCGTCCGCTGGGTCTCGGTGGCGATGTGGCGGCCGGCCGGTTGCAGCTCGCCGGGCAGATCACGCCAGCGATCCCCGATCTCCTGGCAGCTGCGCGCGCCGAGCGCGGCACAGGCTCGTTCCGCCAGCTCGCGACGGGCTCGGTAGCCCGTCCCCTGGATGTCGTGGGTCTCGCCGCTGCTGGCCACCACCACTCCGATCTCGGGCCAGGGCCAGCGCCGCATCTCCCGGGAGCCGGTGGCACAGTCGAGGATGAGCACGGACCCGGCTCGGCTGTGGACCACCGCGAGCGGGTCCAGGTCGCCGCACGGAACACCGACGATCTCGCGCTCGGCGACCAGGGCGGCGGCCACCAGCTGGTCAGAGCTCAACCGGTGACCGGCGAGGCGGAGCATGGCCACCAGGCTGGCGGCCGTCAGCGCCGCCGACGAGCTCAGCCCGGCCGAGCGCGGAACCCGGCTCGCGATCCCGATGTCGAGCGGAGGCAGGATGATCTCCAGCCTTCGCAGCGCCGAGGCGGCCGCGAAGACGCGGTCGCCGATATCCCCGGCCATGGACGGCAGATCGCGCTCCACCCTGCGTCCCTCGCTCACCGCTCGCCAGCGGCCGTCGCCGGAGGGGCGCACCGACACCGCGAGGGTCAGGTCGATGGCCATGCACGCGATGCGGCCGCCGACATAGTCGACGTGCTCCCCCAGCAGGGTGATGCGACCAGGAGCCTCCCCGCTCGCGGCCGGGGCGCCGGGCCCGAAGGCGAACTCGAGCTCGCCCCCGGCGCACGTCTCCAGGTCGGTCATCTCAGCATTCTGGCAGCGGGCCTCCCCGGTTCGATGGCGCTCCGACGCCGATCACGGCGCCTCGGAGGTCTCCACGTCGCGGTCTTCGAAACGCACCCGCGTGAAGGTCTCGGGGCGGTGATTGTCATGGGAACCGGCCGGGTCCCATGCCCATCCGATGTGCTGATCGTTGGAGACCAGCTTCTCGTAACGGGCAAACTGGAAACGCCATTCGTCGCCGGGCACGGGAGGCAGCGACCTCCCGTGCGCCAGCGGACGCATGCCCGCCCAGGGCATCGCGATCTCGACGGTCCAACCGCGATCGACCGAGGTCGGGTCGTTGATCCGGCCGTCGACGGCGACCGCCGTCCGCAGCCCGGGCAGGTCCCAGTCCACGAAGGCCCAGCGCAGGCCCCGGGGATGGCTGCCCCTCCAGAAGTACGGGGTGGTGAGGTAGTCGTTGCCGCCGAAGCTGTGGGCGTCGCGGGTGCGGAGGTCGAACTCGGGGGTGTCGAAGACACCCCGGTCCGGTAGGCGTCCTTCCAGATGAAGAACACCTCGTACACCGTGTTGCGAGCGTTGAGCTCCAGCTCGTAATAGGCATCGATGCCGTCGACGAAGACCTCGACATCGTTCTCGGCGAAGATGATCGAGTCCCTCTCGGTGAGCTCCGCGCGCACATACGGCTCCTCGACCCAGAAGCCGATGTACAGGTTCTCACTGTCCCAGAGCACCGCCGACCGCGTGTCGTACAGCGCGGGCACCCCGCTGATGATGTCGACGAAGCGTGGCGACCTGGGCGCCCGCTGCCAGACCGGCTTGTCCAGGTTCCCGTCGATCTCGATCGGGGTGGGGGTGCGAAAGCAGCTGTACGGCTGGTTCATGGCGGCCCCGCTACTCAGCGGTCCGGGCTCGGGGGGAGAGGTCCAGGTGCGACATGGTCAGGCGGCCTTGTCGCCGCCGGGGTCGGTGGAGCCGGCCATGACCATCATGGTCGCGCCCCGCTTGAGCGCCTCAGGCTTGCGCATCGAGAGCCAGATGAGAGCTCCGACCCCCGCCAGGATCCAGGCTGCGAAGACGTAGAAGCAGAGGTCATCCGGGTAGGCGGGTATCGGCCACACCGTGGTGAAGAGGGCGGGAAGCAGGGCCAGGCTGCCGATGATCGGGAAGACGAGGTGGATCACCGGCCTGAAGTCCTGAGGCCGCTCCCGCTTCATGTAGCTGATCAGGGCGAGGTTGGCCATGAAGTAGAGGACGATGACCCCGAGGGTCGCGATCGTGCCACCGAACCCGAAGACATTGTCACCACCGAAGAGGATGCCGATGACCATCACCGCGACCACCCCCAGGCCGATGTCGGTGAGGATGGCGAAGTGTGGGGTCCGGAACCTGTGGTGGACACGGCCGAAGGCGGCCGGTGCGGTGCCCGCCTGACCCATGGTGTAGAGGACTCGGGTCGCCGCGTTGGTGCAGGCCATGCCGACCGCGATGGCGCTGTTGCAGACCGCAAAGAAGACCAGCCAGGAGACGGGGCCCCAGAGCCGGGTCGCCAGCTCGGTGTAGGGGGCGGCGTTGCTCGCGAAGGCGGGCATGTTGCCCGTGCCCCAGCCGACCGCCGACGCGTAGGCCATGAAGATGTAGAAGATGCCGACGACGAACAGCGAGAGCAGGACGGCGCGGCGGATGAAGGTTGCCGGCCGGTTGGCCTCCTGGGCCAGCGGCGCCGGAGCCTCGAACCCGCTCAGGGCCAGGATGGAGAAGACCATTCCCGCGATCACCCCCTGGAACCCGCCGGGTGCCAGGTTGATGTTGAGCGGGGCGGTGAACGACGAGTGCGCGCCGGGGTGGACCAGGAAGGTGATCCCCAGGGCGAGCATGATCAGGAGCTCGAGAGAGCCCAGGATCATGGTGGTTCTCAGGGAGATCCGAACCCCCCGCAGGGTCAGCGTCAGCACGATCGCGAAGGCGCAGAGCGCGAGGATCCACCAGGGGATGTTGACGTTGAGCTCGGCGATCAGGAACTGTCCGGCGATGTAGCCGATGAAGCCGAGGGTCGCCGCCGACCCGAGGACGTCATAGGCCAGGTAGCTCACCGTGGCCAGGAACCCGGCCCGGTTTCCCAGCCCCCGGGTGACGAAGGAGTAGTAGCCCCCGCTCGAGGGCATGAACCTCGAGAACTCCGCCACCGTGCTCGCGATGAAGAAGCAGGCGATCATGCTCAGGAGCATCGAGATATCCATCACGGTGCCCGCTTTGAGAGCGATCAGAGGCAGGAGGAAGATGACGCTGGTCGCGGGCGAGATGTGGGTGATCCCCTGGTAGATCAGGGCCCCCAGCCCAAGGGCGTTGTGCTGGAGTTCGTGACCCTGGCTTGCGCCCGGCACTCCCGACACCGTGGTTCCCGTCGTCATGTGACTACCTCCGTGGTCCCTCATGGGTGGACTTCTGCTGGTTCCGAGCGGTCGCCGCTGCTGGCGGCGCGGGCAGGTTCATCGGTGACCCGGGGTTCGAGACCTCGGGGAGGCCGGGCGGTCGCCTCGGTCTGAGGGCGCCGGGCGGGCCAAGGTCAGGGCCGGGTCGGTGCGGGCCGAGGTCGACGCGGGCAGTGGGCGCGGTGGTCTCGACGCGAGCTGTCGATTCATCCGGGGCGGTGGAACGCCGGTCGCGGCGGCCGCCCCTCTCCGGAGGCTGGCAACGGGGAAGCGCCGTGGCTCGGGGCTGCCGCGCCCCAGCCTCCGGGAGACCATCCCTGCACCTTCCGGGACCATAGCGTTCAGAAGGCTACATGACCGATCCAAAATGTCAAGCGATTCGCGGCCGAATAACTTCGCTCTTGATCGCTTCTGATCGATAGGGTACGATCCGCCGCATGCTGGCAGCACAGCGCAGGCAGCGCATCCTGGAGCGAGTCCAGGCCAGCGGCGTGGTCTCCAGCGCCGAGATGACCCGGCTCCTGGAAACCTCGGAGGTGACCGTTCGGCGCGATCTCCGCGCGCTGGCCGAGCAGGGCCTGGTGGTGCGCACTCACGGCGGCGCCCTCCTGCCGGACCCGGGCCTCTCGCGCGAGCCCTCCTACGCCGAGAAGTCCACCCAGGCCGGGCGCGAGAAGGCGGGCATCGCCCGGCTCGCCGCCAGCCTGATCGCACCGGGCGACTCGGTGATTCTCAGCCCGGGGACCACCACCCTGGCCCTCGCCCAGCTCCTGGTCACCGTCGCCGACCTCACGGTGGTCACCAACTCGCTGCTCGTGGTCAGCGCCCTGATGTCGGCGCCCGGGGTGGAGGTCATCCTGACCGGGGGTCAGCTCCGCCGCTCGATCCACGCGCTGGTCGGTCCGGCGACCGAGGACTCGGTCCACCGGCTGCGCGTCTCCAAGACCTTCATGTCCGGCAACGGGCTGACCGTGGCGCGTGGCCTGAGCACCCCGCATCCCCTGGTGGCGGCCGCAGACCGGGCGCTGGCCGCCGCCGCCGAGCGGATCATCGTCCTCGCCGATCACACCAAGGTGGGCGTCGAGACCATGTGCGAGACGGTGGCCCTGAAGCGGATCACCACCCTGATCACCAACTCGGGGGTGAGCCCCGAGCGGCTTGCGGCTCTGCGCGAGGCGGGGCTCGAGGTGCTCGTCGCCGAGGTCGGCGCCGACGGTGGCGCGGGGGTGCCCGCTGATGACCCCGCCGCCGGGTGAGGCCGTGCCCCCCGGGGGTCCGACGGGTTCCGCGAGGCCGCGTCTCTCGCTCGTGAGGTCGGAGCACGAGCTGCCGGACGGCAGGTATCTCCTCGCCTACGGCGCGCGGTGGGAGGGAGGACCGGATCCCGGATCCGAAGCCGTCGACCCGCCATCCGAGCCCCCCGGGCCCAGCCCGCCCGGAGGGGGCGGCGAGGATGCCTGAGCTTCGCTTCAGCGCACTCCGCCGGGAGTGGGTCGCCTACGCGGGCGAACGCAACGAGCGCACCTTCCTGCCGACCACCTTCTGCCCCCTCTGCGCCAGCGGGCCCGACGGCCCCACCGAGGTTCCCCTCTCCGACTTCGAGGTGGTGGTCTTCGAGAACCGGTTCCCCGCCTTCGGTCCCGATCTCGGGCCCGACGGCCGGCCGCTGCGTCCCCCGAGCACGGGATGTGAGGTGGTGGTCTACACCTCGGAGCACGAGGCCACCCTCGCCGGCCTGCCGGTGGAGAGGGTCCGCCTGCTCGTCGAGGTCTGGGCCGACCGCTACCGCGACCTGGGGGCGCGCCCCGAGGTGGCCTACGTCTTCGTCTTCGAGAACAAGGGGGTCGAGATGGGGGTCACCCTCCATCATCCCCACGGTCAGATCTACGCGATGCCGGTGATCCCCCCGGTCGCGGCCCTCGAGCTGCGGTCCGCCGCCGAACACCTGCAGGCGACCGGGCGCTGCCTGCACTGCGACCAGACCGCCCTCGAGATCGCCGGCCCGCGGAGCGTCTTCGTGGAGGAGGGGATGGTGGCCTTCGTCCCCCAGGCGGCGCGATGGCCGTACGAGATCCATCTCTACCCGCGCCGCCACGTGACCTCGATCACCGAGCTCGACGGCGCCGAGCGCTGGTCACTGAGTGCCGCCCTGCTCCGCGTCGCCCGCCTCTACGATCGCCACTTCGGTTTCTCGGCGCCCTATGTGATGGCGGTTCACCAGGCCCCCACGGACGGCCTGGAGCACCCTGAGGCCCACCTCCACTTCGAGTTCTATCCGCCGCACCGCCGGCCTGACCGGCTGAAGTACGTGGCCGGTGTCGAGCTGGGGGCCGGGACCTGGGTGAACGACACCTATCCGGAGGCGACCGCGGCGGAGCTGCGGGAGGCCGACGCGGGCTCCTGACCCGCCGGTGCGCTCTGCGCGGTCTCGACGGCGTCACCGGGCCGTCGGTTCCGAAGCCGTCCACCCCGATCACCTTTGCGCTACGCGGCGTGGCCGGTCGCGAACCCCCAGACCAGGCGGGCGAGCAGCTCGGGCGTCTCCAGCTGAGGGAGATGCCCGGCCTCCCGGATGAGCCGGAGCTCGGCGCCCGGGATTGCCTCGGCGTAGGCATGGCCGTGCTCGACCGGGATCATCCGGTCGGCCTCGCCCCACACCACCAGGGTCGGGATGGTGATGGCCGGCAGGCGCTCCAGCAGGGTGGGGTCGTCCATCGTGGCCCCGCCATAGGCCTGGAGCGCGGCGCGGTTCGCGGCCATCCCCGCCCTCTGCTCCGGCGGCATCGCGGCGAGGTCGATGCGGAACCTCTCCGGGTTTCGGTAGCTGAGGTTGATGACCTGGTCCATCCCCAGCGCGAAGAAGTCGGCGGCCGGGTGCTCCTCGATCCTCAGGCCCCCGCCGTCGACCACCACCAGCCCACTCACCCGTCCACTGCCGAGCAGGGCGACCTCGGCGGCGATCCAGCCGCCGATCGAGTTTCCGACGACGGTCACGTCATGGAGGTCGAGGGCGTCGAGGAGTGCGACGTAGACGCCGGCCAGCCCCCTCATGGTGGCCAGCCCCTCGGGGCGGGTCGTGCCCGCGAAGCCGGGGTGGGACGGCGTCACGACCAGGGCGGGCTCGGTCGCCGCCAGCAGACCGGCGAAGCGCAGGACCGACTGCGGGCCGGCGCCGCCGTGGAGCAGCAGGAAGGGGCGTCCCTCTCCCTCCTCGGTGATGGTGACCTCGACCGCTCCCGCGGTGGTGTTCACGGTGATGGTTCGCACGTTGCTCATCGGTGGGCTCCTTGATGGGCTGCTGCCCGGTCCGGCTCGCCGCCCCGGGAGTCACCCGCGGCGGTATCAGCCAGTTTATATCAATATACTTAGATAAGCAAGCTGTGATTCGAGCTATACTGCGGCGATGCCCCGATCGCTGCAGGACGTCGGCCTCGCCGTCAAGCGGCTGCAGGCGCGCCACCACCGGGCCCTGGACGCCCGCCTCTCCAGCCTCGGGATCAGCCTGGTGCAGTGGGACGCTCTGCGCCATCTGAGCCGCAACCCGGACGCCTCCCTGCACGACCTGGCCCGCCTGACCTTTCAGAGCGACCAGGCCTTCGGTGCCCTGGCCGGACGGATGGTCGAGCGGGAGCTCATCGAGCGCGTCGCCGGGCCCGGGCGGGCTGTCCACCATCGGATCACCCCACGGGGGCGACGCCTCCTCGCCGACGCCAGCCCGCTCGTCGACGAGGTCCTGGCGGCCTCCCTCGGGGCGCTGACGGCCCCCCAGCTCGACGTCCTCGGTGACCTGCTGGAGAGGCTGGTGGGTTCGGCCGACCCTCCGGGCTGACCCGCGGGTCGGCCGCCCGGAGGAGGACCGCGGATCCTCCTGTGCCAGATCGGCACACATCTGGCTTGACATGGCATCACTCGTGTGCCAAGATGGTGCCATGAACCTCAATCTGTACGTCGAGGAGATCCACCGCCAGCTGGTGATCGCCGCCGAGGCGGGTGGTGACGAGGCTCGGACGCTCGCCGAGCGGCTGGTCGCTCCCCTGGAGGCGGCGATAAGGCTGGCGCTGCAGGACGCGCTCGCCGCCGCGGCCGAGGAGATCACCTGCGATCTGGCTCCCGGCTCCGTCGAGGTGCGGCTGCGGGGCCGCGAGCCGGAGTTCGTGGTCACCCTCCCACCGGCCGACCTTCCCGAGGAGGGCGCCGATCTCAGCCCGGCTGATTGGGCCTCGGGGCAGGCCGCCCTCGGGACGTTCCCCGGGGCCGAGGCGGACGAGGGGGGGATGGCGAGGATCAACCTCCGCATGCCGGACCAGCTCAAGAGCCGGGTGGAGACGGCCGCCGGCACCGAGGGCCTCTCCGTCAACGCCTGGCTGGTGCGAGCCGCGGCCGGCGCGCTCCAGCGCCATGAGCCCTCGCGCCCGCCCCAGTCCCGCGCGTCCCTCGGGTCGAAGCGCTACACGGGCTGGGCCCGCTAGCCGGGCGGCGAGCACGTGTCCCAGGTCAACCGCGTCTCTCCAGCGGGGGCTTCGGCCCCGACATCAGAGGTATCCGACATGGCCACCTTCAACACTCCCGAGCCCATATCGCTGAGCGTGGAGCTCGGCGCCGGCGACGTCCGGATCACGGCCGAGGACCGCCGCGACACCGTCGTCGAGGTGCGTCCCAGCGACCCGAGCAAGAGGTCCGACGTGTCCGCCGCCGAGCGGACCGTGGTGGAGTACGCGGAGGGTGCGCTGGTGATCAGGGCCCCCCGCCGGTGGGCCTACACCGTCCTCGGGGCGGGGAAGGAGTCCGTCGACGTCGAGATCGCGGTGCCGGCCGGCTCACGGCTCACCGTCGAGGCGCCGGGCGGCGCGCCCGCGATCCACGCCACCGGGCGCCTGGGTGACTGTCACGTCCGGACCGGTGCCGGCCCGATCCGCCTGGGTGCTGCCGGCTCCGTGCAGCTGCGCACCGGTGTCGGGGACGTCACCCTCGACCGAGTGGCGGGGCTGGCCGAGGTTAGCACCGGGGCGGGGGCGGTGCGGATCGGCACCATCGAGGGTGCGGCGCAGCTGCGCACCGGGGCCGGGGACGTCACCGTCGACCGGGTGGCCGGACGGACCGAGGTCAGCACCGGGGCGGGGGCTGTGCGGATCGGCGCCATCGAGGGTTCGGCGGCGATCAAGGGCTCGCTCGACACCTGGATCGGCGAGATCAGCGGTGACCTCGAGGTGCGCGCCGCCTACGGAGGCATCTCCGTCGATCGTGCCGAGCAGGCGGTCGTCGCCAAGACCTCTCATGGCGATGTCCGTCTCGGCGAGGTCGCGCGAGGTGCCATCGTCGCCCAGACCGGCCTCGGCAAGGTCGACGTGGGGGTTCGCACCGGGGTCGCCGCCTGGCTCGACCTCCAGACCGGCTGCGGGGACGTGCTCAACGGCCTGGAGGCCGCCGGCCCGCCGCAGCCGGGTGAGGACACCGTCGAGGTGCGCGCGCGCTCCTCGTTCGGTGACATCACCGTCCGCCGCTCCTAGCCTTTCCCGTTCATCCGCCTGAAGGAGAAGTGATGACCGAACACGCCCCTGGGCTGGCCGTCAGTGCCGCCGGACTGAGGGAGCTCACCACCAGAGAGAGGACAGCCATGCAGAACACCGCCACCCAGGTCCAGGGGCCTGCGATCCGCGTGCAGGGCCTGGAGAAGTCGTACAGGAAGCTGGAGGTGCTGCGCGGCGTGAGCTTCGACGTGGTGTCGGGCAGCATCTTCGCCCTGCTGGGCTCGAACGGGGCCGGCAAGACCACGGTGGTCAACATCCTCTCCACCCTGCTCAGGGCCGACGCGGGGACTGCCTGCGTCAACGGCTTCGACATCGCGACCCAGGCTGCGGACGTGCGGCACTCGATCAGCCTCACCGGGCAGTTCGCGGCCGTCGACGAGATCCTCACCGGTCGGGAGAACCTCGTCCTGGTGGCCCGGTTGCGGCACCTCGAGGATCCGGGTGCGATCGCGGACAACCTGCTCGCGCGTTTCTCGCTGACCGAAGCGGCCGCGCGCAGGGTGTCGACGTATTCGGGGGGCATGCGCCGCCGTCTCGACATCGCCATGAGCCTGATCGGGAATCCGCCGGTCATCTTCCTCGACGAGCCGACGACCGGGCTCGACCCGCAGGGACGCCTCGAGGTGTGGCAGGCCGTCAAGGAGCTGGCCGGGCACGGCACGACCGTGATGCTCACCACCCAGCAGCTGGACGAGGCCGAGCAGCTCGCGGACCGGATCGCGATCCTCCACGGGGGCCGGATCATGGTGAGCGGCACCCTTGCCGAGCTCCGGCGGCTGCTCCCGCCCGCCGAAGTCGAATACGTCGAGAAGCAGCCGACCCTCGAGGACGTCTTCCTGGCCATCGTCGGCGACGGCGGCAAGAACGGCGACGCCGCCAAGAACGGCGAGGACGGCGAGAACGGCGACGCCGCCGATGATCGCGGCGCCGCCACCCATAACTGAGGAACCACGATGACCAAGCACCTCTTCGGCGACACCGCTGTGCTGACGGGTCGATCCCTGCGCCATATCACGCGCAGTCCGGACACCATCATCACCACCGCGCTGATGCCGATCGCCTTCATGCTCCTCTTCGTCTACGTGTTCGGCGGCGCCATCAACTCGGGGACGCATTCGTATGTGAGCTACCTGCTGCCCGGCATCCTGCTCATCACCATCGCCTCGGGCATCTCCTACGTCGGCTTCCGTCTCTTCCTGGACATGCAGAGCGGCATCTTCCAGCGATTCCACTCCATGCCGATCGCACGCTCGTCGGTGCTGTGGGCGCACGTGCTGACCTCGGTGGTCGCCAACCTGGTCGCGCTGGTGATCGTCGTGGGCGTCGCCCTGCTCATGGGATTCCGCTCCGGGGCGGGGGTGCTGGCGTGGCTCGCGGTGGTTGGCATCCTGATCCTCTTCACCGTGGCGCTGACCTGGATCGCGGTGATCGCCGGTCTCTCCGCGAGGTCCGCGGACGGCGCCGGCGCGTTCTCCTACCCGATCGTCTTCCTGCCGTTCATCAGCTCGGCCTTCGTGCCCACGGCCACCATGCCCGGTCCGGTCCGGGCCTTCGCCGACAACCAGCCGGTGACGTCCATCGTCAACACCATCCGCGACCTCTTCGCACAGAAGCCGGTGGGCGGCGACATCTGGGTCGCCCTCGCCTGGTGTGCCGGCATCCTGATCGTGGCGTTCCTCTTCGCCATGAGGAGCTACCGGCGCAGGATCGCCTAGCGGAGCGTCGAGCCGGGACGACCGGCTCGCCCCCTCCTCCGCACCGACCCGCGACCGGAGGAGGGGCGCCGGGCGCCGGGCGACCCGCGGGCGTTCAGAACGGCGCTCCGGGCGCTGCGAAAGTTCCGATCGGCGCCCGACCGCGGGCATTCGGTATCGTCGAGGCATGCCCGATTCGCCGCCCTCGACACCCCCCACCCCGCCCGCCCGGAACCCGTTCGAGGAACTCTTCGACGCTCTGCCGCCCACCCTCCGTGGCTGGCTCCGTCTGGTCCGGGTCGACCCGGCCGTGCGTCGGGGATCACCGGCTCCGCTGCGCTGGGTCCTCGCTCTGCTGGTCGCGAACGCCGGCTCCCTGGTCGCGGACGTCATCCTGGTGGCGATCGGCCAGTGGATCTTCCCCTCCACACAGACCTTCGCGCACTTCCAGTTCTCCGACTACGGGAAGCTGACGATCGTCGGGGTGACCATCGCCTGCGTGGCCTGGCCGGTGGTCACCTGGATCTCGTCCCAGCCGCGCTGGCTCTTCCTGCGGCTGGCGGTGCTGGTGACGCTCGTGCTTTGGCTGCCGGACGTCTGGATCCTGGTCCACGGGGAGCCGATCAGGGGGGTGGGCGTCCTGATGCTGATGCATCTGGCCATCGCCCTCATCACCTACCCGGCGCTGGTGCATCTCGCGCCCGCCGGTCCCCGGGTGGATCCCCCGGCTCGGGCGATGATCCCCGGCTAGGCAGGCCTCGCCCCTCCGCGCATCACCACCAGCGGTGCTCGAGGGCGCGGTCGGTGCCCCCGGTCTGGTCGAGGGCGTCGAGCGCGGCCATCTGCTGGTCGGAGAGCTGGAAGCTGAAGACGTCGGCATTCTCAGCGATGCGCTCACGGTGAGTTGACTTGGGGATCACCGGGATCCCGCGCTGCACGCACCAGCGGAGCAGGACCTGGGCCGGGCTGCGTCCCAGCTCCCGGGCCACCTCTCCGACGGTCTCGTTGCCCAGGTGCCGGCCCGTTCCGAGCGGGCTGTACGCCTCCAGGGCGATGCCCCTCCGGTCGCAGTCGTCGAGCAGCGCGCGCCGGTAATGGAGGGCGCTGAACTGCACCTGGTTGGCGGCCGGCGCGAGGCCGCCGAGGGCGGTCACCTCGCCCAGCTGGGCGACGCTGAAGTTGGACACTCCCACCGAGCGGGCGTGCCCCAGCTCATGGGCCCGCTGCATCCCCGGCCACGCCCAGGTGGCACCGCCCTGGGGCCAGTGGATGAGGTAGAGGTCGACGTGATCGACCTGCAGGCGTTGCAGGCTCCGCTCGAGAGCGGCGACCGGGTCCCGATCGCCCGGGAAGAACTTGGTGGTGATGAAGACCTGGTCGCGGGGCACACCGCTGGCGCGCAGGGCGGTGCCGACGCTCTCCTCGTTGCCGTAGGCCTGGGCGGTGTCGATATGCCGGTAGCCCAGCTCCAGGGCCCAGGTCACGGCGTCGATGCACGGCTTGCCGTCGGGCACCTGCCAGACCCCGAGGCCGAGCAGGGGGATGCGATGGCCGTCGGCGAGCACGCGCGCCCGCCCGTCCGGGGTCACTGCGCTGGGGTTCATGCCTGCGGGCTCCTCTCTCTCGCGAACGCCGGGTCGCACCCATTCTGCCCGATCACCGTCGCCACTCAGAGCCGCCCCCCCGCCTCACTGCCCCCGGGGCACCCAGGAGAATCGCAGCAGGGCGACCAGCAGCCCGCCGGCGGCCCAGGCGCCGAGCACCAGCAGGTCACCGCCATTGATGCCCGCCCCCGTCGTCGCCGGGTCGAAGCAGCCGCGCAGCGCGTCGGCCAGCGGCCGCGCTGGGAAGAAGCCGGCCACGGCGCCGAGCCACCCCGGGACGTTGTTGAGCGGGACGAAGATGCCGGAGATGAAGGAGAGCGGCAGCAGGGTGAGCTGGACCATGGGCTGAGCGGCATCCGCGCTGCGCACGAAGCTGGCCACCCCGAAGGCGACACAGCAGAAGCTCACCGCCCCCACCGCGGCCGAGATCGCGACCCCGGGGATGGTGTGGGTCGGCAGCGGGCTGTTGTAGAAGACGGCCCCGATGCCGAGCAGGAGGGCGCACATGAGCAGGGCGGCGACCACGGCCACCAGGGCACGCCCGGCGATCGGGACGAAGGCGGGGACGGGGGTGGCCCGGCGCCGCTTGAGGATGCCGCTCTCGCGCTGCCGGACGACGGAGACCACCAGGCTGGCGTAGGCGGCGGAGATGATGCCGAAGGCGGTCAGCCCCGGGATGTAGTACGTCGACGTCTTGACCGTCACCCCGTCTCCCAGCGGCACCCGTCCGTTGCCGAAGAGGGCGATGAAGATGACCAGGAAGAGGATGGGCATGATGACGGTGGCGAAGCGCGCCTGACTGTTGCGGGTGAAGCTCAGCAGGTCGAATCGAAACTGGTGGCCGATCAGGGATGCCCGCCTCCACGCCGAGCGGGGGCGGCCGAGGTCGCGAGTGGCGGCGGCGGTGCTCATGCGGCGGCTCCTTCGGTGAGCTCGAGGTAGATCTCCTCGAGAGTGGGACGGCGGACCTCGAGGTCGCCGACCGGCAGTCGGTTGCGATCGGCCCAGGCGGCCAGCGCGGCGGTGTCCGCGAGCGGGTCGGTGCTGGAGACGTGCACCCTCCCGTCGCCGTTCTGGGCGGCGCGGGTGGAGAGAGAGGCCGGCAGCACGCTCGGATCCATGGGCGCGGGCAGCCGGAAGGAGAGGATGGCCGGGCGGCTGTCGCGGCCGGCCAGCTTCTGGGGCGTGCCCTCGGCGACGATCCGTCCCTGCGAGATGACCACGATCCGGTCGGCGAGCGCCTCGGCCTCGTCCATGTAGTGGGTGGTCAGGAAGATGGTGGTTCCGAGCTGGCGCAGGGCCGCGATCACCTCCCAGCTCTGGCGGCGCGCGGAGGGGTCGAACCCGGTGGTGGGCTCGTCGAGGAAGAGCAGCTCCGGGTCGCCGATCAGGCCGATGGCGACCTCCAGCCGCCGGCGCTGGCCTCCGCTGAGATGGGCGCCGCGGGCATCGGCCCGGTCGGCCAGGCCCACCATCTCGAGGGTCTCCATGACCGGCCGCGGGCGGGCGTGATAGCCGGCGTACAGCTCGAGCACCTCGCGGGCGGTGAGGTCGGGCTCGACCGTCGACTCCTGGAGCACCACGCCGATGCGGTCACGCCAGCTGAGCGGCGCGCGCCCCGGGTCCTCGCCGAGCACCCGGACCTCGCCGCCGGTGCGCCGGCGGTAGCCCTCGAGGATCTCGACGGTGGTGGTCTTCCCCGCGCCGTTGGGGCCCAGGAAGGCGACGATCTCGCCCCGCCGGACGTCGAGGTCGATGCCGCGCACCGCCTCCACCGGGCCGTAGGCCATGCCCAGCCCGCGCACGCTGATGGCCGCGTTCGGGTCGATGGGCCGCGCGTCGCCGGTGAGGCCGGTGGGCGCAGCGGCGGCCGCCTCCATGCGCTGCAGCTGGCGGCGCTGCCGCAGGCCTTTGAGGCCCCGGTACAACAGGATCATCGGTGCAGTCCGCGGCGCCGCCAGGCCCGCCAGATGAGCCGGAACAGGATGATCATCGTGTGCCCTCCCGAGAGCGTTGCTGTGGCATGCCACGACGCTACCGGCGACCGCCCGGGGTCACAACGACCCGGAGGTGGAAAGTGGCGGAGCCACGCCCTCCACCCGCGGGTGGACAGCAGGGCTCGGAGCGTCCCCGCACCTCCACCCGGGCGCCGACGACGCCGCGTCGCGCCCCTATCATCCTGGGGGGATGAGACACGCGCGGGACCGGGTGACGTGATCTACCTCTTCGCGCGGACGGGCCGGCGCCGCCGGGTCGCCATCCTGGGGATGGTGGCGCTCCTGGTCGCCGTCGACGAGGTCGAGCAGCCGCATGTCGAGGTCACGGTCCTGGCCCTGACCGGCCTGATGCTCGTCGGATGGATGGGGGAGGCGTTCCACCGTCACCCGCTGTGGCTCGTCCCGCTGGGCGGCTCCGCCGTCGCGCTGGAGGTTGTCAATTACGACCAGGCGGGCGTGGCCACGGTCGTGGGCGTGGTCTTCTGTCTCATCTACCTCGCCGGCTACTCCCGCCGCTGGGGGTTGCCGGTCGCGGTCGGGCTGGTGGTGGCCTTCGTCACCCTGGACCGGATCCAGTCACCCCATGAGCCGCTCACCAACTCGCTGCTCAACGTCATCGCTCTGACCGCCGCCTACGCCGTCTCCTACGCGTTCCGGCAGCTCCAGGCGGAGCAGGCCAGGACCAGCCGCGCCCTGGATGAGCTGCGCGCGGCCCGCGAGGGCCAGCTCGAGGCCGCCCGCGCGGAGGAGCGGGCGCGTTTGGCACGCGAGATCCACGACGTGCTGGCCCACACCCTCTCGGCACTGGCGGTGCAGGTGGAGGGGGCCAAGCTGATGCTGGAGACCCACGCCGATGAGGTGCGGGCCCTGCAATCGCTGGACCGCGCCCACCGCCTCGCCCAGGAGGGGCTGCAGGAGGTCCGGCGCGCGGTCGGCGCCCTGCGTGGCGACAGCCTGCCCGGGCCCGAGGCCCTCCCCGAGCTGGTCCGCAGCTTCGAGGGCGACAGCGGCATCGCCTGCCGGCTGGAGGTCGAGGGCGCACCGGTGCACCTCGGGCCCGAGGCCGGCCTGGCCATCTTCCGGACCGCCCAGGAGGCGCTCACCAACGTGCGCCGTCACGCCGACGCCTCGGCGGTCGCCGTCCATCTCTCCTACCTGGGCGACGGCGGTGCCGAGCTGGTGGTCGAGGATCGCGGCCGCCCCCGAGCAGCCGCGCCCTCGGGCGGGTACGGGCTCACCGGGCTCCGGGAGCGGGCCGAGCTCCTGGGCGGCAGCCTCGAGGCGGGGCCGACGACGGGCGGCTTCCGGGTCAGGCTCCGCGTGCCCGCCGAGCGGGCCGCGGCGCTGCGCGGGTGAGCGGGGCGTGGATGCGGAGGTGAACCGTCCCGGTGCCGGCGTGATCCGGGTCCTGATCGCCGACGACCAGACCGTGGTGCGCGAGGGGCTGGCGACGCTGCTCGACGCCATCGAGGGGGTGGAGGTGGTCGCCAGCGCCCGCGATGGCGAGGAGGCGGTGCGGCTGGCCGCGCTGCGCCGCCCCGACGTGGTGCTGATGGACCTTCGCATGCCCCGCTGCGACGGCGTGGAGGCGACCCGCCGGCTGACCGCCGAGCAGCCGGAGGTGAGGGTGGTGGTGCTGACCACCTACGCCGACGACTCGTCGGTCTTCGGAGCCCTGGAGGCCGGGGCCCGCGGCTACCTCACCAAGGACGCGGGCGCGGCCGAGATCGCCCAGGCGATCAGGACCGTCCACTCCGGCGAGGCGCTGCTCGACCCCTCGGTGCAGCGCCGGCTCCTGGAGAGCCTGCGGGTGCCCGGCCCGGCCGCCGCGCCGCCGCCCGCGGAGACGCTCCCCGACGGGCTCACCCAGCGTGAGGCCGAGGTCCTCGGCCTGATCGCGGAGGGCCTCAGCAACCAGGAGATCGCCGCCGGCCTCCACGTCAGCGAGACCACGGTGAAGACGCACATCAACAACCTCTTCAGCAAGACCGGTGTCCGCGACCGGGCCCAGGCGGTGCGCTACGCGTACGGTCACGGCCTGGCCCAACCGCGACCCTGACCCTGACCTCGGCATCCCCGGCGGTCTCCTCGGCCCGTGACGCCCGCCACCGTCTGAACCGGCCGCCCCCCGCTCGCGTGGTGGAAGGGCGAAGGGGTCCGCGGGGGCCCGAAGGCCGGCGATCGGCAGCGAGGGTGCGTTCGTGCTGGGGTTCATCGGGCGCGGTGACTTCGAGGGATCTGCCCGCCGCGGACCGGGGGGCGGGATACGCCACGGGCCGTGCCCGCAGCGGTGCCCGGACCTGGTCCACCGCCTGCCGGGTGGTCGGAGCCGCGGCGGTGGCGGCTGCCGGGGCGATCCACTTCCAGCTCTGGGCCACCGGCTACAACGTCGTCTCCGTGATCGGTCCGCTCTTCCTCCTCGACGCGATCGGCAGCTGGCTGCTCGCCCTGCTGCTCGTCGGGCTTCGCCTCCGGGTGCTGGTCGCGCTCGGCATCGCAGTCGAGCTGGGGGCGATCACCGGGCTGGCGGTGGCCAGCACCACCGGGCTCTTCGGCTTCCGGGAGAGCGGCTTCGGAGTGGGTGGGCAGATCCTCGCCGCGTACAGCACGGAGAGCCTGGCGGTGGTGCTGCTCGCCGCCAGCCTCGTCCTCAGCCGCCGGCCCGGAGGGGATTCCGGCCGCTGAGCGGCTCCCTCCGGCCCTGAGCGGCCCGCTTCGAGCCCTCCTCCGTGCCGCCTCCGCGCCCCGGGCTCTCAGCGCTCCGGCGTGGGGAGACGGAGGTCGTGGAGCAGTCCGGTGACCGCCGCGACCCGTTCGGCGTTCCACTCGATCGCGGGGTCGGGTTCGAGGAAGGCGGACGCGATACTGGCCGCGCCCAGCGCCGCCGGTGACCACTCGGCCGCCTCGGCCGCTCCGAACGGTCGGGCCGGGAACCCCCGAGCCGCGGCCGCGGGGCTCGAGAGGGCGGTGAGCACCAGGCCCCGCAGGGAGGCGCTTGCCAGCGTCGCCAGGGTGTCGAAGCCGGCCCCGCCGTCCGGCCGGAGGCGGTAGCCGAAGAGCCCGGCCAGCAGCTCCCAGGACTCCGCGATCCGGCTGGTGAACCCCCGCTCCGACTCCGCGAGAGCGGCCTCCAGAGCGGTGCGCAGCTCGTCGTCCGCGACGCTCAGGAAGGTGGCGTGCAGGGCCAGGTAGGTGCGCCACTCGGTCGAGTGGACCATGGTGTCGAAGTCGCTCTGGGCCCCCAGACGGATCAGCTCCAGCACCAGCTGGTGGCGGAGCTCGGCGGTCTCGAGCCAGTCCAGGTGGGCCAGCGCCGCCTCCCGGAGGTCGTCCACCGTCGAACTCGAAGCCGGTGGCGGTGGCCGGTCGGGTGGCCCGGGCCAGCTCCAGCAGGAGGTCGCTGAAGAAGAGGTCCTTGTACGGCCAGCGCCGGTAGACGGCGCTGCGCGCGACCCCGGCCTGGTGGATGACGTCCTCGAAGCTGAGGTGCTCGAGGCTGACGGTCAGGCCGGTGCGGCCGATCATCGCCCCGGCGGCGTCGAGCATCCGTCTCTCGGTCTCGTGGTCGGAGAGCCGCCGGCGCCGCCGGCTCAAGCCCGAGGGTTGCGCCGGAAGGAGGGACCTGCTAGGCTCCATTGGTACATAGTATCCCAAATTCCAAGTTTTGAGTTCCATCAGCTTATCACCGTGCCGGGGCCTGGGCCGGCCGGGCCGTCCGGCTGGAGGGACGGCGGCGAAGGCGGGAGAGCAGCAGCGCCGGTGACGGCGCAGAAGGAGAGGTCGTGGTTGGTCGGAAGCCCCGCCGGCATCGCTGGGTCCGCTGGACGCTCGGCGCCGTGGTCGCCGTGGTGGTGCTGGGCGTCGGAGCCGCCTCCCTCTCGGTGCACCTGAGCAGCGCCCCCGCCCCGCTGGCCCTGCCGGCTGCCGGTGCCGGCGCCTCGGGGATGGGTGGGCTGGCGGAGGACTCGGGCACCTGGAACGTGGGGACGGGGTCGGTGGCCGGCTGGCGAGCCCAGCAGATCGTGATCGGGCAGGAGTTCGACGCTGACCGGCCGCACCGGCAAGGTCTGGGGGTCGATCACGGTCGCGGGCGGCTCGGTGACCCGGGGCTCCTTTGCGGTCGAGATGGCGGCCCTGACCAGCGGTCTGAGCCAGTCCACCCGGAGCTCGGTGTTCGACGTCGCCGCCGACCCGACGGCGAGCCTGGTGCTCACCGCTCCGATCCCACTGGGCACGCTGGCGGCCGGGTCCGTCGAGCACCTTCCGGCGGCGGGCACGCTGACCCTGCACGGGGTGAGCCGCGCGGTGAGCTTCTCGGTCGCGGTGGAGAGCGCCTCCGGCGGGGTCGATGTGCTCGCCGACATCAGCCTTCCCTTCGCGAGCTGGGACATCTCGGTTCAGGGCGTGCCATGGCTCGGCGACCTCCAGAGCCCGGCGACGGTCGAGGTGCTTCTCCATCTCACCCGGGGAATGGGCAACCCGGCATCGGTGACCTCGGCCGGCCGCGCCGGGCTCGGCGCCGGGTACGCCGCGTCGTGACCTGGTACGCCGGCCACCTGCGGCGGCTGTACCGGGGTGCGCGCCCCAGCGCCGTGGCCCGCTGCGAGAACCGGCTGTCGGCGCTGCTCTTCGGAGCCGGGATCGGCCCTCGCCGCGCCGCTGCGCTCGAGGTGGTGGGCCGGCGAAGTGGCCGGCTCCTCGCCGTGCCGGTGGTCGTCGCGGACTGGCACGGCGAGCGTTACCTGGTCTCGATGCTGGGCGAGCGGGCCAGCTGGGTGGGCAACGTCCGGGCGGCCCACGGTCGCGCCGTCCTCCACCGCGGCGGGCGGGAGGCGGTGGTGCTGGAGGAGGTGCCGGTCGATGAGCGGCCGCCGATCCTGCGCCGGTATCTGGCGCTCGCCCCCGGGGCCCGTCCACACGTCCCGGTCGACCGCCGGGCCTCGCTCGAGGAGTTCGAGCCGGTCGCCGCTCAGGTCCCCGTCTTCCGGATCGCGCCGTCCCGGACCTGACACCGGCGTGGCCGGGTCGCGGGGAGGGCCGGGTCCGGCGCCCTGCCTCTTCCGGCAACGGGAGGAAGCCCGCCCGGCACCACCCACAACCCGGCAACGGGAGAAAGCGCGCCCGGCACCACCCACATCCCGTCGACGGGGCATCCAGCCGATGCCGCCCTCATCCGAGGTCGGCGTGGCCACCCGTCCCGCCTGGCGACCTCACCAGATCAGCGGGATGAGCTTCCGGCGGCCACGGGCGAATTCGGCGTAGCCCGGCAGCCGCGCGCTGAGCTCGCGTTCCTCGGCCTCGATCCGGGCGGTGATCCCCACCAGGGGAAGCAGGGCGCAGGCGGCGACGCCGAGCGGGTTGGCGGTCGCGAGCCCCACCCCGACCATCTCGATCCACTGGCCGGTGTACGACGGATGGCGGAGCCAGCGATACGGGCCCGAGCTGACCACGGTCTGGTCCGGCTGCACCGCGACGTGGCCGACGAAGAACGGCCCGAGGGAGTGGATCGCCCACTGGCGCAGCGCGACGCCGGTCACGGTGACGGCGGCGCCCGCGGCTGCGCAGCGCCCCTCCCAGCGGCGGCCGGCGCCGGTCCGGGGCAGCGACCCGGCCGCGATCAGGGCGAGGATCCCGGCCGGCCACCAGGTGAGCGCGAGCAGCCGGACCGAGGCCGGGTCGAGATCGGAGCGGGAGCCCACCAGCGAGCGGTCCACCCCCCGGCGCCGCTGGCGCAGGATCTCCGCACCCTCCAGAAGCCCCACCGCCTGCAGCATCCCCGCGGGCAGCAGGAGGCGCCGCATCCGTCGCGACATCCCCGCAGTATCCCGCTCGGCTACTCGCCCGGGGATGCCTGAGCCGGCCCGCGCTCGTGGTCAACGCGCAGCCGTGCCCGGCGGAGCACCGGCATCAGCCCGCCGATGACGAGCGCCCCGGCCACACAGGCGAGGCCGCCCGAGATGATCGAGAAGGCCGGGGTGACCAGGGTGGCGACACCGCCGGCCTCCAGGTTGCCCAGCGCCGGGGCGCCGTTGGCCTGGGCCAGCCAGAGCGCGGTCAGCCGTCCGCGGAGGGCTTCGGGCACCGACTGCTGCAGCAGGCTGTTGCGGAGGACCTCCGAGACCAGGTCGGCGGCGCCGGCCAGGGCCAGCAGGACCAGGGCCACCGCGAACAGTGGGACGAACCCCACGGCCGCGATCGCGACCCCCCAGATCGCGACCGCCACCAGCACCACCCGGCCGGCGTGGCGGACGCCGCCCACCCAGCCGCTGGTGAGGGCGCCGAGCAGGGCCCCGGCCGCGGGGGCGGCGTAGAGGAGACCCACACCGGTAGGGCCGGCGTGGAAGGTCTCGAGCCCGAGGGCGGGGAAGAGCGCCTGGGGCATGCCGAAGACGGTCGCGTCCGCGTCGATCAGCATCACGGCGATGACGAGGGCACTCCGGCGGGCGTGACGGATCCCGTCAGTGAACGCTGCCAGCCCGACCCGGCTGCGCGCTCCGGCGTGCGGAAGGGGACGGATGCCCAGCGACACCAGGGCGCAGGCGGCGCTCAGAGCGGCGCCACCGGCGAAGACGGCCTGGACACCGAACCGCGCCACCCCCAGGCCACCGAGGGCCGGACCGACCAGCGCCGCCAGCTGGCGGACCGTGGCGCTCATCGCGAAGGTTGCCGGGAGCAGGCCCGGGGCCACCAGGGTGGGGAGGGCCGCCGTCCCCGCCGGACCCCCGAGCCCCGCGGCGGCCGCGGCGGCGGCCAGCAGCGCGTACGCCAGCCAGAGGCTCGGGTGAGTGGCGCCGGCGTTGAGGGCCAGGGCCACCGAGCTCACCCCCGCGAGGCACGGGGACGCCACGATCAGCCAGCGCCGGTCCCACGCGTCGGCGAGCACACCGCCGGCGAGCATCCCCGCGATCATCGGGATGGCCGCGACTCCGCTGATCGCCCCCACCGCCAGCGATGAGTGGGTGAGGCGGTAGACCTGGAGACCGGCGGCCACCGCCACGATCGCCGTCCCCAGCTGGGAGAGGGCGCCCCCCCCGAACAGGAAGCGCAGGTCGCGACTCCGGCGCAGCGGTCGAAGGTCGATGGTCAGGGCCGCGGGCATCCTCGCACCTCCAAGGCGGAAGCCGCCGGTTCCCGGGAGCGTACGAGATCGGGCGCGCGGGCTCGCCGCCCCGGCGCCGAACGGCTGCGCCGGGGGAGGTCAGCGCCCGGTTGCACCGCGCTCTGTGGGAACTCCATGCGATGAGCTGCGGCCCTCACTTCTCCGGCGCGGGTTCACCGGTCGTTCACACGCCGCCGCGATGCTGATCCCATCGACCACCCATCCCCGTGAGGAGAACCGTCATGTATCGCCCGCTCCGTACCTTCTGGACGCTCGCAGCCGTCGGCGGCGCCATCGCCGTGGGGCTGACCACCCAGAACCCCGCCTACATCGTCATCACCTTCGTCGGCGGGCTCATCGTGCCCCGGATGCTGGGGCTCGCCGGGCCCGGACGCTTCGAGCGCGCCCGCCGTCTCGCCCCGGGCGGCCCGTTCGCCGGGAGGCGCGGGGGGTGGGGCGGCTGCGGTGGGGACGCCTGGAGCGAGTGGCACCGGCAGGCCCATGGGTCCACGCCCATGACGCCCCCGGCGGCACCATCGGCCCCGAGCGCCTGATTCGAGGGCCCGGCGCCACTCCCGCGCCGGGCCCCGGCCCACCCCGCGAGCCGAGCCGCCGCTCAGGCCGCGCTCACGAGGCCGCCCACGGGGTGGCAGCGCTGATGTCGCGCTCCAGGACGGTGGCCAGCTCTCCGTCGATCGCCGAGCCGTCGAGCACCACGCCGAGCTCACGATTCCGGTCCAGTGAGGTCGAGGAGAAGTTCTCCGAGCCGACGAAGGCCCGCTCGTCCGCGCTCCCCGGGTCGGCGACGATCACCTTGGCGTGGATGTAGATGGACGCGTCGGGCGCATAGGTGACCACCCTCACCCCGGCATGCACCAGGGCCGCGAACTCGCTGCTCCAGGACGACGAGTCGGTCATGCAGACCTCCACCTCCACCCCGTGTCCGGCGGCCGTCTCCAGGGCCGCCACGATCTCAGGGTCGGACATCTCCTCGTTCTCGATCAGGAGCCGTCTGGTTGCTCCCTCGATCACCGACGCCAGCCGCGGTTCCGACCCGGGGCTCCAGACCAGGTCGTCGCCGGCGGCGGGGGTGACCGGCGCGTTGGAGAAGTCGGCGTTGAAGACGGTTCCGATGGCGGCGACATCCGCCGGATCGGTATCGGCAACCACGAAGTCACGGGTGGTCGCGTAGTACTGGGGTGTCAGGTTGCCGGTCATGATCAGCGCCTCGCGGGCGTCGACGATCAGCGTCTTCTGATGGGTGATGTCGACCTGGGTCGAGGACCAGTGGACCGCGACGCCGCCGGCGGCGAGGGCCGCATAGGCCGCCTGGTTCTCACTCCTGGCGGAGGCCTGGTCGAGGATGACCCGCACCGTGACCCCGCGTCGCTCCGCCTGGACCAGGTCGCTGACGGCGGTCGTGTCCTCGAGCTCGTACATCACCAGGTCGATGGAGTGCCCGGCTCCGCTGATCGCCTGGTAGACGGCTCCCAGCCCCTGGTCCGGCTCGACCACCAGGGTCTGGAGACCCCCCGACGATCCGGCGGCGGCGGTGGCGGGGAGGGTGGCTCGGGGCGTGCCGGCGACGGAGCCGGCGGTCGTCGCGGTCGCGGCGCCCGATGGTTGCGAAGGCGCGGACGCCGAACATCCGCTCAGCCCGAGGACGAGCCCGCCCAGCGCCAGGATCGTGAGGTGAGCGGCCCGCCCCGCCCCGCGACGGGATCTCCTCGACGCCCCGGTCAGCACCCGCCCGCCTCCTCGACGCCCGGCACCATTGCCGAGCCCATCCATTCCCGGATCGCCAGCGTCGCCTCGACGTCGCCGCGGTTGTAGTCGAGCAGCCAGCGCCGCGAGTCCTCGTCGCCCGCCGCGGCGAGGTCGTAGCGAACCATCGACTCCGTCCCGCCGGCGTCGGCGACGTCCCAGCGGAATCCCAGCAGGGGGGCCACCGTCTTGAGGCCGCTGCCCTGGCCGGTGATCAGCTGCGTCTCCCAGACGCGCAGCAGATCGATCCAGTCCGCGGATGCGACGAACTCCTCGACCTCGCCGTCGAGCCCGGCGCCCCGACCGAGACGGCGGAGGTACCGGTTCTCGGCGCTCGCGTTGTAGCAATAGGCTCGGAAGCTGAGACCCCGGCTGCGTGCCGAAGAACGCAGCTCCATCAGCCAGCGCCAGAAGTCCAGCGAGTTCTGGACCTCACGCTCGGGGGTGAGCGGCTCCCAGGTGACGAACGCGGTGTAGCGACGGCTCGCGGCGCCCGTGGTCCGATCGGTGAGCAGGCCTCCCCAGAGGTATGCGCCCAGCTCGCAGCTCTCCATGTCCACGTCCACCTCGATGTCGCCGCGCGGAACCACCAGCCGCCCCACACCCCGCCGCCGGTACGCGGGCCGTCCTCCCAGCGCGGCGCGGGCCATGTCGATCTGATCCGGCAGCGAGCTGAGCCCCGATCCCGAGTACGCGGCGGTGTTCGCGTCGAGCGCGAGCAGATCGCCGACGGCGCTGATCCCGTTCGCCTCGAGCAGCTCGAGCTGTCTCGCCGCCTGCCCCTCCTTCCCCAGCTCGGAGAGCGGCGCCGTCAAAGGCCGGTGCGCGGCCAGATTCTGGAGACCGGCCACGTCGACCCCGGCCGCGACCATGGACGCGGTCGTCCAGTCGAGCGCGGCCAGCCCCGCCCGATCGGTCACGCCGTGGTCCCGGTGGATCCTCCACGGGGTCCATCCGATGTGCGGCAGCAGGCTCACATCGCCGGCGCCCGCCTCGAGGACCGAGCGGCAATGGTCGTTCCAGGGGCAGGTCGGGCATTCGTCGCACCGAACCGGCACCACCAGCAGGTCGACGCTCGGATCGACCCGGTGCTGCGCCGCGACGGCCAGGATGTCGAGACGGAAGTCGAACTCGAAGTCGTACCGCTCCATGGTGGTGCGGAGCTTGGTCCGGGCGGTGGAGGAGGGGGTCCGCCAGAGCGGCGCATCGAGGTCGTACCAGACCACCCGCCGCTCGACCCCGATGATCCCGGCGCAGCGCGCGCCCTCGACCGCCCACCCGCACGCCTCGAGCATCCGCTGGTAGTGGGCGAGCTGGAGCGCGTCGTCCTCTCGCCTTCGCAGGGTCAGCTCAGGCTCCGCGGTGGCCGCCTCGCGGGCCGGCGCGTCGAGACCGCTGCAGAGAGGGCTCAGCTCGGCCGCCCGCCGCCGGGAGGGTTCCAGTGTCTGGTGCCACTTGATGTCGATGGCGCGGTAGCCGCCGCCCTCCCCGGCGACCAGGACGTCGGGCGAGCCCACGCGGCGTCCCGCCGCGTCGGCGGGCAGCCTGGCTCCGAGGATCGGTGATGCACCCGCCGCCATCGCCGCCAGCGTCGCGGTCTGCCGTTCTGCGGCATCGCCGCCCTCGATGAGGAGGGCGTTGGGATGCAGCCGTGCCAGGTCGGCGATCACCTCCGCCTGGAAGGCGATACCGTGGTCCAGCAGCCGCGCGGTGAAGGGGTCGGGGGGCGCCGGGGCGAGCGGGAGCAGGGCATCGTTCTGAGCTCGCACCGGGCAGCGTTTGGCGACGTAAGCCCCCTGGAGCGGGACGGCGCTGACGTCGTGGCGGACCGTCATCGCTGCGATTCTCCGTCAATGTCCCACGGTGGCCACCGGTGGGGGAGGGGGTCGGCGGGTGAGCGGGGTGGGCCCGTCTCCCCGGCGTGCCGGGTGCCGCCACGCGCCCGCGCGCGGCACGGACGCCACGGCCGGCGTCGGCTTGAGGGACGAAATCGTGTCAAGCCGTTCATGCGTCTGCGATGACGGACGTTCAGGCTGAGCAGCGATGGCCCTCGTCCTGCACACACCGCCCGACCCCTCGCTCTGGCCCGCCGACCACGCCGGTGAGGACGTCCATGCCATGGACGGGGTGGTGTTCGAGGACCTGCTGGCGGTTGCCCTCGAGCGCTGCGGCTACGGGGTGGAGCTGGCCGGGGGGTCGGATGGCGGTCCCGGACTGGTCGCCAGCCGCGGCGGCTGGCGGTGGTTCGTCCATGCGCGGCGCCAGGATCGCGCCGTCGACTGTTCCGCGGTGGACCAGGCCATCCACGGAGGCTCCGCCCACGGCTGCGGCACCGTCCTGGTGGTGACCAGCTCGGTCTACACGCGCGGCACGATCGCGTATGCGCGCCAGCACGGCGTGACCCTCTGGGACCAGCACGACCTCGCCGATCTCCTGCAGGCGGCCGCCCTCACCCGGACGGCTCCGCCGGCCACGCCCGACTGCCCCCGCTGCCACCTTCCCATGGCCTACGAGCCGAGGCTGGGCTCCGGCTGGACCTGCCCCAATCGCTGGACCGGGATCCAGTGCGCGGAGACCGTCCCCTATCGGGCGCGGGCGATCCGCGTGGTGGCGGGCAGGCCGCCGACCGGCGGGGCCCGGGTGCTGCCGGAACCCTGACCGGGGCGCGTGGTGAGCGGGAGGGAGCGGATACCCGCCGGCACTGCGCAGCCTGGTTGAGCGGCCCACCTCCGGGCGCGAGCCGGCCCCTCGCCTCCCCCCGCGAGCCCCGGGCTGCCCGGGCACGAGCCGCAGCTCTCTCCATCCCCCGCCGCGCGCCCCACCCCGCGCGTGCGGCTCGCGCGTGCGACGCGCGCGAGCTGCGGGTTTGTCCACAGGTGCGAGCCGCCCAGCATCGCCCGCGCGCGCGGGGCGGGGGGATGATCACAGCTTCGAAACCTCCGCTCCTTACACTCGCGAGTCGTGCGTCTGTCCACAGGTGCAACGCGCGAGTCGTGGTTCTTTCCACAGGTGCGAGCCGTCCCGACCTACACGAGTGAGTCGTGCGCAACCACCTCGATTGAACGGCCGTCTCAAACCAGGGAGTGGTGGCCGGTGGGCCCGCCGGACCGTCGCGCGCCCCGGACGTTGATCGGAAACCCCTTGCCGCACAGGGGGATCACGAGGTGGGCACGCCACTCGACAATGCGTGACAGGATTGACACAAACCATCGCATCGAGGTGGTGCCGCGCGCCGCCCCGCCGAAGCGGTTTCGTATTCGGAGATGTCATCAGGCTTGCGGCGCTCGGCGCCGTCATGTTAGGGTGCATCCGTCGCGGATCGCAGAAGGTCCAGATTTCGCATACGGTGAGGCCGATATCTCACCGGTTCGCGGCCCACCGGCCCTCTCATCGGTGGAACTGAAGCCCAGGTGCGTCGTCGCCTGCCCTTGACCGAGTGATCGAGCCGGGCGGGGCACGAGGCACCGACAGCCGGAGGTTGCACCTCATGCGTCGTCTCCTCGCCCGCGCGCACATCCCGGCCTGGTCGGTCGGCCTGGCCCTGGTGGGGCTGGCGGCGCTCACCGCGCTGCAGCCCGCGCTGCAGAGCAGGACGCCGCACGTCGACAGCTTCTCGGTGGCGCGCCACGGGGCGCAGGCGCCGTCGACCCCGGGCTCGTTCCGGCTGCCGATGGCCACCGCCGACGTGCCCTCACCGCTGCCGGTGCTGATGCTGAGGGTCCCGCTCGAGCCGGCCTCGCCGGCGCCGACGGCCAGGCCGGCGGCACGGCGCACCGTGGCGACGCCGGATCCGCCCCGGGTCAGCTACTCGGGTGCTCAGATCGTCGCCATCATCACCGCCGCGGCCGATGCCCACGGGGTCGATCCGTCCTGGCTGATCAGCACCGCCGCGTGTGAGTCCGGCTACAACCCCTACGCGTACAACCCCTCCGGCCCGTACGACGGTCTCTTCCAGTTCCTCCCGTCGACCTTCCGGGCTCACGGGGGGACCGACATCTGGGACCCGACCCAGCAGGCGCAGATCGCCGCCAGCATGTTCGCGGCCGGGGAGTTGGGGGAGTGGCCGGTCTGCTCGCGCCGTTAGCGCCCGGCGCGGAGGCGCCGGCCGCCCAGGCACCCGTGGGATCTCCCCTCGGGTCGGTTGCCGGGCCACCGCGACCCGCGCCCGGCTGCGATGCCCTCAGGGATCGCGGCCAGAGGTGATAGCGTCAGGTATGGCCTGAACCCGCCGCGCCCTGGGGCGGTGACACCGCTGACCCGCCGGGCGCGGATCAGCCCTGAGCCAAGCGGCTCGGGCCGGCCCCCCGGCTCAGGAACGCGCCCGCGGTGCCGGTGGCGCCGGCCGGGCCGCCTCCCCGTCGCCGCCGCCCGTCCAGCCGACGTCGGTGCGGACCCGGGGGAGCGCCGAGGGGTACTTCTCCTGGAGGAAGGCGAGCGCCCGCTCGCGCACCTCGCACTGCAGGTTCCATGAGCGGCTGCTGTCGGCGGAGCTCATCAGCGCCCGGAGCTGCACGGTCGCGTGACCGAGGTTGGTGACCTGCAGGCTCCAGACCTCGCCGTCCCAGTCGGGGGAGGCGTGCACCACCTCGGTGAGGTGGGCGCGGAGGACCTCCACCGGAAGGCTGTGATCCACCTCGATGTAGACGTAGCCGAGCAGGTTGGAGGGGGCCCGGCTCCAGTTCTCGAACGGGTTCAGGGTCAGGTAGGCGATGGGGACGATCAGCCGCTTGCGGTCCCAGACCTTGATCACCACGTAGGTGAGGTGGATCTCCTCGACGGTGCCGCTGTAGTCCTTGACCACCACCGTGTCCTCGAGCCGGAGAGGTTGGGTGATGGCGAGCTGCAGCCCGGCGACCAGGTTGGTGACGACCGGGGTGAGGGCGAGGCCCACGATCACGCCCACCACGCCGGCCGAGGCCAGCAGGCCCGCACCGGCGGCGCGCGCCTGGGCGAAGGTGAGCAGCACCCCGCCGAGGCCGATGAGCGCCCCCACCCCGACGGTGAGCCGGCGCAGGACGTGGATCTGGGTCTCGAGCTGCCGGGCGCGCAGGCTGTCGGCGGCGTTCACCTGGTAGCGGGCCAGCAGGGCGTCCTCGAGGACGTAGGTGAGCCGGACCAGCAGCCAGGCGCCCCCCAGGATGAGCCCGATGGTGAGGGCGTGGAGGAGGTTGCCGCGGAGCCTGTCGGAGAGGGGGACGAGCGTGGTGGCGACGGTGGCGGCCCCGAGCGGGAGCAGCACCTGGACCGGCCGGTGGGTGTTGCGCACGAACGAGCGGGCCACCGCCCGGCGCGGCTCCGCCACCCGCCGCCGGAGCACGAAGTAGCTGACCCACTGGGCGACCGCGACCAGGACCAGGGCCGCGGCGATGATGGCCAGGGCTTCGGCAAGCGACACGATCTCGATCCGTTGGGTGCCGGCGCCGGCTGGCCTCCGGCGGGGGGCGCACGCCTCATCCGCGGCGCCGGTCGGCGCCCTCCCGCGGGCGCGCCCCGCTGGCGCGCCCGACCCATGCTATCCGACCGAGAGCCCGCCGGTCCCGCAGCCTGGACGAAAGTGCGCGAGCCCCGTCATCCGACCGGGAGCCCGCGGGTCGCGTCGCCCCTCAGGCGCCGAGCGCGGAGCCGATCAGCCTCCCCAGCCCGAAGGTCACGCCGGCGGCCAGCATCCCGAAGAGCAGCTGGCGGCTGCCCGAGAAGAGCACGCCGCGGCCGGTGAGCAGGGTGATCAGCGAGCCGATCACGAACAGTCCGACCGCGGCGCAGCCGATCGCCAGCCCGACCGCGGGCCCCCCGGTGGCGAAGAAGAAGGGGATGAGCGGGAGGATGGCGCCGATCCCGAAGAGGAAGAAGGACGCCCCCGCCGCGCTGTTGGGCGAGCCTCCGAGTTGGGACGGGTCCAGCCCCAGCTCCTCGCGCACCATGGTGTCCAGGGCCGTGCCGTGCTCGGCCATGAGCCGGTCGGCCAGCTCCTGAGCCTCCTCGACCGAGAGCCCCTTGGCCTCGTAGATGAGGGCGAGCTCCTCCCGCTCCTCGTCGGGGACGCTCAGCAGCTCGGCGGCCTCGGTCTTCACCTGGCGCTCGTAGAGCTCGTGGGTGCTCTGCACCGAGATCCACTCCCCGATCGCCATCGAGCAGGCGCCGGCGAGCAGCCCGGTGATGCCGGCGATGAGGATCGCCTTGGGAGGGAGACCGGAGCCGGCCACGCCCATGACCAGGGCGAGGTTGGAGGTCAGCCCGTCATTGGCGCCGAGCACCGCCGCCCTCAGCGCGTTGCCGCCTGGGGCCCGGTGCCGCCCCTCCAGCTTGCCGAGGGTCTCGCCGGCCACCCCGACCGGCGACCCGCCGGCGATGTAGCGGAGCACCCGGGCGTGCGAACGCTCGTCCTCGGGCATCCCGGTGCCCTCGGTCTCGGCCTGGTCGTCGTAGCCGAGCTGGTCGGCGCGCTCCAGGGTGGCGACCGTGGGCAGCACCAGCTGGGCTCCGAACCGGCCGGCCAGCAGGCGCATGGTCCGCGCCCGCCACGACGGCCGGCGCGGGCCCGGGTCGCGGCCGAGCGCCCGCAACTGATCCTCCCAGAAGCTCAGATGGCGCTCCTCGACCTCGGCGAGCCGGAGGTAGACGGACGCCAGCCGGGCGTCGGACTCCGCCTTCGCCATCGCCCGGTAGACGACCGCGGAATCGATCTCACCCTGACGGTTGGCCCGGTATCGGGCCTCGTCGGTCGCCGGCTGCGCCACCTGCATCCCCCTGCTGGACGTGCGATCTGCCGGCATCTTCCGCCATCGACGCGGCGGGCGGTCCGGACTCCGTCAGCGCGCCTCGCGGCGGATCTCGGTCTGCAGGATCGGCGGCAGGGTGGGTCCTGGCGTCCGGCGGGTGTCGCTTGCGCTCACCCACGCGCGGAGCCACGCGATCAGCCCGCGGCGAACCCCCGGCCGCGACCGGAGAGCCCGCGCGTCCCGTACCTGCTGAGCGAGGAGGGCGCCCCGCACGATCTCCTGCTCACGCATCCTAGCCAGCTCAAGGATCACGTCGGGGTGTGTCACTATCCGCCCTCCGCCACTGTCTATCGCCATTTGATGGTTACGATTCTACCTCCGTGACCGTCACCTGTCAAATGAGATTGAAGGTGATTTTCTGGTATCCTGGGACGCATGGAATCCACCCCCCCGGCGAAGCAGCCGGCGCCGGGCCCCCTCGAGGAGGTTCAGGCCTTCGTCAACACCCGGGACGTGGAGAGGGGTACCGACGAGCTCGCGGGCGTCGACCCTGCCACCGCGTGGCTGGGATCCCGGGGCGCGGAGCTCGACGGCCCCCTCCCCGAGGCCGAGCGGGCACGCCTCGTCGAGGTCCGTGAGGCCCTCCGCGACGTGCTGGAGACCCACCACGGGCTTCCCGCCGACGAGGCCGCCGGCCGGCGGCTGGACCGGCTGCTCGGGGAGGTGCAACTCCGCGCCCGGCTGACCCCGGAGGGCGCGACCCTGGTGCCGGGGGGCCGCGGTGCCGAGGCCTACCTGGCGAGGCTGGCGATCGCCGTCATCGAGGCGACGGTCGCCGGGACCTGGCAGCGGTTGAAGGTCTGCCGGCTCGGCACCTGCCGCTGGGCCTTCTACGACCACACCAAGAACGGAAGCGGCGCCTGGTGCAGCATGCGCGCATGCGGGAGCCGCGCCAAGGCCCGCGCCTACCGGGCGCGGCAGGCTGCCGGCGGCGCCCCGCTGCCGGCCGAACGCTGAGCGGTCGCGCTCCCCGGCCCGCAGGCGGCGGGCCGGAGGCCACGGCGGCCGCCGCCGCTGACCCGCTAGCGTTGCCACCAGTCGACCGCCCGAATCGAGGAGAGGACCGATGACCCAGATGGCCACCCACCGCCTTCTCGCCGCCGTGCCGCCGGCATCCATGGTTCTCGAGGTCGAGCCCGCCGCGCCCGAGGTGGCCCACCGTCACTTCGCCGCCAAGCTGAGCGTCGAGACCGATCCCTCGGACGTCCACCACGACCTGGAGGCGGGGGTCACGGGCCTGGTGGTCGCCGACATGCGCTCGGCCGGCGCGTTCGCCGAGGAGCACGTCGCCGGCGCCATCAGCCTTCCCTACCGGGGGCTCGACGAGGCGTCCACCGCCCACCTCTCGCGGGAGACCACCTATGTCGTCTACTGCTGGAGCCCGGGCTGCAACGCCGCCGCCAAGGGGGCCGCGCGGCTTGCCGAGCTGGGCTTCCGGGTCAAGGAGATGATCGGCGGCATCGAGTACTGGAAGCGCGAGGGCTACCCCACCGCAACCGGAGGCTGACCGGCTCGGAGCGCCGCTGGGGGACCGATCGGGGCTCGGACCGCCCGCGGCGGGCGCTCGGCCACCCGCGGGTCCGTGCGCGGGAGATGTCACATTCCGCCCCCCAAAGTTGCGGTCGCGAGCACCGCAGGGGGGCCGGGTGGGGCACAATACCGGCCAGCGCACGACGCGTCGATGTCTCCAATCGGATCCAATCAAACGGTCGTCCCCATGCACCACCCCCGATCGCGAACGTCCGCTCTGCTGGCCTGCGCGGCGCTGGCCCTGGCCGCCTGCGGGGCCACCCACGCCACCAAGTCGCCGACCCCGACGGCCACCCCTGCCATCGCCACCCCCACCCCCACGCCGGTGCCGACCCCGGTGCCCACCCCGGTGCCCCTGAACGCTCCTCTCCTGATCCAGGTCGAGAACCTCTACCAGGCGCGTCCGCAGTCGGGTCTCAGCACCGCCGACGTCGTCTACGAGTACCAGACCGAGGGTGGGATCTCCCGCTTCACGGGGATCTGGTTCACCCGCCCGCCGACCTCCGACCTGGTCGGCCCGGTCCGGAGCGCCCGTCTGATCGATCTCCGCCTGCTCAGGATCTACGGCGGCGCGCTGCTCTTCTCGGGGGCGAGCAACTACACGCTGGCGGAGCTGAACTCCAGCGGCCTCAAGGCCTACAGCCCGGACAACGCGGTGGTCGGCTCGACCATCCTCTACCGGACCTCGGCGGCACCGCCCGCCGCCCGTTACGGCTCGCCGCACAACCTCTACACCAACGGCACCGAGCTGGCCAGCTTCGCCCAGAAGGTCGGCCTCACCACCGTCGGCTACCAGCTCTGGGCCCGCACCGCCAGTGCCGACCTTCCCGCCGGAGGCGCGGCGGTGACCAGCTTCAGGGTGCCGATCTCGGCCGAGGAGACCCCGATCTTCACCTTCCAGTCCACCACCGGCGAGTACCAGCGCAGCGAACCCTCGACCCCCGAGTACCCGGCCACCGGGGTTCTGGACGACGCTGACACCAACACGCCGTGGGAGGTTCCCAACGTGGTCATCATCCAGGCCCCGGTGATCCCGGTGCCCGCCGACAACGAGAACCCCGAGGGCGGCTACACCGAGGGCCTGGACTTCGGGATCGGGCCCAGCTCCAGCGGCAGCGGGCAGCTCGCGGTGGGCGGCCAGCTCTACGGGATCAGCTGGACCCAGGGGGCCGGCGGTCCGCCCCAGCTCACCCTCGCCGACGGGCAGCCCGCGCCGCTGGTCGCCGGTCAGGTCCTCTTCGAGGTGGTGGGCAGCGGGGCGACGGTCACCGTCGAGGGGACGCCCGCAGCCTAGGGCCGCCCTGGCGGCGCGGGGGCTCTCGCGCAGCCAACGGGCACCCGGCCGATCCCCGAGGGGCGCGGGGCGCTCCGCGCAGCCCACCCCGACCGGCCGGACGGCCGGAGGGGGTGAGCCACGCGGGCCCGGCCGGCGCGCCGGGCGCCGGCCGGACCCCGCGGATGAGTCGGCCTACGGGTAGATGCCGCGGGCGGCGGTGGCCTCGGCGACCCGCTGCACCGCGACCGTGTAGGCGCCGAGCCGGAGCGGAACCCGGAGGTGCTCCGCCGCCTCGAAGGCGGTCTCGTACGAGGCGGTCATGATGTGCTCGAGCCGCTTGTTGATCTCCCCCTCCTCCCAGAAGAAGGACTGCAGGTCCTGCACCCATTCGAAGTAGGAGACGGTGACCCCGCCGGCGTTGGCGATGATGTCCGGGACCACGGTCACGCCCCGGCGGGCCAGGATCTCGTCGGCGTCCGGCGTGACCGGGCCGTTGGCCGCTTCCAGGATCAGCTTGGCCTGGATCTGCCCGGCGTTGGCGCCGGTGATCTGGTTCTCCAGCGCGGCCGGGACCAGGACGTCCACCGGGGAGACCAGCAGCTCTGCGTCGCTGATCGCCCGGGTCCCCGGGAAGCCCGCCACCGACCCGGTCCGCTTCTTGTGCTCGACCAGGTCGAGGACGGGGATCGGCCGGTCGCTCCAGATGGCCCCACCGGTGTCGGACGCGGCCCGGAGCGCGAAGCCGTCGGCGGCCATCAGCCGGGCGGCGATGCTTCCGGCGTTGCCGAACCCCTCGACGGCGACCGTCGCCTGGCGCGGCTCGAGTCCCAGGTGCGCGCAGGCCCGGAGGGCGACCACGGCGACGCCCCGGCCGGTGGCCTCGTTGCGGCCCTCGCTGCCGCCCACGGAGAGCGGTTTGCCGGTGACCGCCGCCGGGATCGAGTACCCGGCGCTCATCGACATGGTGTCCATGATCCAGGCCATCACCTGGGGGGTGGTGTTGACGTCAGGGGCCGGGATGTCCCGCTCCGGTCCGATCAGCACCGAGATCTCGGCGGCGTACCGGCGGGTGAGCCTCTCCAGTTCGCCCAGGCTGAGCCGCTTGGGGTCGACGACCACGCCGCCCTTGGCCCCGCCGAAGGGGATCCCGGCCGCGGCGCACTTCCAGGTCATCCACATCGCCAGCGCCTTGACCTCGCTGAGGGTGACCCCCGGGTGGTATCTGATCCCCCCCTTGGCCGGTCCCCGGGCCAGGTTGTGCTGGACCCGGTAGCCCTCGAACATCCGCACCGTCCCGTCGTCCATCTTCACCGGGAAGTTGACGATGAGCTGGCGCTGGGCCTCGCGGAGGAAGGCCCGCGTGCCGGGGTCCAGTCCCAGGAGCTCCGCCGCAGCGTCGAACTGGCGCTGGGCGTTACGCCAAGGGTCGTCGACCGTCTCCGCCGTCACTAGTGCTGTCTGAGCCACGATGCTCACCTCCTGTGATGACCGCGGGGCTTCGGCCTGGGTCTGGAGAGGCGGGCAACCGGCTCCGCGGCGTGCCGGGACCCATCCTCCCACCTCGGACGCCGTCCCGCCACCCCCTGGCGCACCTTCGTGACCCCTCCGAGCGCTTCCCCAGATCATTCCCAGGGGCGTCTCAGACGCGTCACCTATACTTCGGCGCGGTTGGGGGGACCACCGCCGTTTCGGTCAGCGCGAAGATCGCATCACAGGAGCTCACGTGTACTTCCGGTATCTGGGGCGAGAGCTCCGCAGACGGGCGCGCTCCGCCGCCGTGGTGGCCATCGGGCTGGCCCTGGCGGTGGGCCTGGTCATCACCGTCACCGCCGCCGCCTCGGGGGTCAACGCCGCCCAGGGGCAGGTGCTCTCCTCCCTCTACGGGGTCGGCACCGACCTCACCGTGACCAAGGTCCCCACCGCGGGCAGCGGCGGCTCGTTCAGCTTCAACGCCAACCCGGCCAGCCGGGCCCAGGCCGGCCAGGCGTTCAGCCAGGACCGCCTCAGCTCGAGCCCGGGGCTCGAGGTGATGTCCGCCACGCAGATCACCGCCATCTCGGGGCTCAAGGGGGTCGAGGGGGCCACCGGTGCCCTGGTGCTCAACTCCATCCACGTGAGCGGCAGCTTCGGCAACTTCTTCGGCGGAGGGTCGTCGAGCAGCCCGGCGGCAACCGCGACGCCCACCCCCACTCCATCCGCAACGGCGACCCCGTCCGCGACGGCGAGCCCGACGGCCTCGGCGACCCCGGGGGCCTTCGGCATCACCAGCATCTCGGTGGACGGCATCGATCCCGCCTATCCCGGGGTGGGCCTGCTGAGTGGCGGCAACATCACCTCCGGCGCGGCCGCCGTCCAGCAGTGGTTCGACGAGGCCCAGCAGGGAACCGACGGTGGGGAGATCGCCCTGGTCAGCAGCAGCTACGCGTCCCAGAACTCGCTGAAGGCAGGTTCCACCGTCACCATCGCGGGCACCGGATTCACGGTGGTCGGGCTGGTCACGGTCACCGAGACCGACGGGGCCGACGTGTACATCCCGCTCAGCGAGGCCCAGTCGCTCTCCACTGACACCGGCGACGTCAACACCATCTATGTCACCGCCACCGATTCGGCCGCGATCTCCACGGTCCAGTCCGAGATCGAGAAGCTGATCCCGTCGGCGACGGTGACCACCGCCTCCGACCTCGCCAGCAACGTCTCCGGCTCGCTCAGCACGGCCTCCACCCTGGCCAACACCCTGGGCACCTGGCTCTCCGTGCTGGTGCTGCTGGCGGCCTTCGTGCTGGCGGTGCTGCTGACCGTCGCCTCGGTCACCCGGCGGGTGCGCGAGTTCGGGACCCTCAAGGCGATCGGCTGGCGCAGCCGGCGCATCGTCGGCCAGGTGATGGGCGAGGCGGCCGTGCAGGGCGTCATCGGCGGGGCGCTCGGGATCGGCCTCGGGGTGCTGGGGGCCTTCCTGGTCACCCACCTGGTGCCTCCCCTGAACGCCGTGGTCGGGGCGACCGGGCTGGGCGGGGCGTCCACCCCCACCGGGGGCTTCGGCGGCGGAGGGTTCGGCGGAGGCGGCGGGTTCTTCGGGGGCCGTACCCCCGGCGCGTTCGCCAGCGCCAACCCCGGGTTTGCCCGCACCTTCACCAACCGCACCCACACCGTGCCGGTGCACCTGACCGCGCCGCTCAGCCTGGAGGTCCTCCTGGTCGCGGTCGGGCTGGCCATCGTCGGCGGGGTCGTCGCCGGGGTCCTGGGCGGCTGGCGCGCCGCCCGCCTTCAGCCCGCCGAAGCGCTGCGCCGCGTCGAGTAACGGAGAGGTCATGTACGAGCTCAAGAAGCTGTCCCGCGTCTACCCCAAGGCCAGGGCCAAGGTCGCCGCCCTGAGCGGGGTCGACCTCGTGATCCCCGACGGCGAGTTCATCACCGTCCAGGGGCTCACCGGGCACGGCAAGACCACCTTCCTCCAGATGCTCGGAGCCCTGGACAAGCCGACCTCCGGCAAGATCATCTTCGACGGCAAGGACCTGGGGGCCATGCCCGAGTCCCAGCTGGTCGACGTGCGCGCCCAGAATTTCGGCTTCATCTTCCAGAACTACAACCTGCTCCCCACGCTCACCGCCGAGGAGAACGTGGAGGCGGCCCTGGTGCCGCTCAAGGTCCCGACCGCCGAGCGCCGCGCCCGCTCGCTGGCGGCGCTCGCCGAGGTCGGGCTCGCCGAACGGGCCAACCACTTCCCCCCCGAGATGTCGGGTGGCGAGCAGCAGCGGGTGGCGATCGCCCGGGCCCTGGTCAAGGAGCCGAAGGTGATCCTGGCCGACGAGCCGACCGGGAACCTCGACGAGGTCACCAGCCTGGAGATCATCGGCCTGATGGAGAAGCTCTGGAAGGAGCGGGGAATGACCCTGGTGCTGGTCACCCACGACACCAAGGTGGCGCGCCGGGCTCCTCGCACGGCGGTGATCACCAAGGGGAAGCTGGCGATGCGCGACAACCGCGCCCCTCGGGTGACCACGGTGCCCGCGCCGGCGCCCGGGCCCAGGACAGGCCCCATCCCCGGACCGACCCAGCCGGGCGGGGCGGCCCAGCCGGCCTGATCGCGGGGGCGATCGCGGACAATCGGCCGAGCCGATTCCCGCACCCCTGACGGTGGAGGGCGCCCGTTGGCCCTGGAGATCGATGCCGCCCGCGCGCTGAGCCATCTCCGCGCCTCGGATGCCGAGCTGGGCCGGCTGATCGACACCATCGGCCCGTTCGACCTCGAGCTCCCCGGGGACGCCAGCACGTTCACGGCGCTGGCCGAGGCGATCGTCTACCAGCAGCTCGCGCCCCGTGCGGCGGCCACCATCTTCCAGCGCTTCTGCGCCCTCTTCCCGGAGGCGCCGCGCTGCCCCACCCCCGAGCAGGTGCTGGGGGCCACCACCGAGGCGCTGCGCGCCGCCGGGCTTTCCGGGGCCAAGGAGCGCGCCGTCCGCGACCTCGCCCAGCGGTCCGTCGACGGGACCGAGGCGATGCCCACCCGCCAGGAGGTGGCCGAGCGCGGGGCGCGGTGGGCGCCGTACCGCACCGTGGCCAGCTGGTACCTCTGGCGGGCCCGGGAGGCGGTCCCGTGACCCCGGTGCCCCGGGCGGTGCTGCTCGACGTCGACGGCACCCTGACGGCGCACGGGCAGCCCATTCCCGGAGCGGTCGCGACGCTGCGCTGGCTGCGCGACAGCGGTATCCAGCTTCGACTCCTGACCAACATCGACTCGCGAACCCCCGAGACCGTCTGCCGGGAGCTCGCGCGCGCCGGCCTGGAGGTCGGGATCGAGGAGGTCTTCACCCCGGTGGTGGCCGCGCTGCGCTTCCTCGAACAGCGGCCGCGCGAGCGGTGCCACCTGCTCCTCAGCGCCGAGCTGGCCGCCCGGTTCGCCGCTCACGATGCCGGGGACGGGCCCGCCGATCACGTGCTGGTCGGCGACTGCCGCGAGCTCGCCGGCTTCGCCCCCCTCGACGCGGCCTTCCGGCGTCTGATGGCCGGGTCGGGGTTGCTCGCCCTCCAGCGCGGCCGCTGGTGGCTGGCGGCGGATGGCCCGTCACTCGACACCGGGGCCTTCGTCGCCCTGCTCGAGTACGCCTCCGGGCAGACGGCGCGCACCTTCGGCAAGCCCTCGGTCGACTTCTTCGAGATGGCCCTCGCCGACCTCGGCTGCACCGCCGCCGAGGTGCTGGTGGTGGGGGACGACCCGGAGAACGACGCCGGTGGTGCCCGGGCCGTCGGCGCCCCCTGCGTCCTGGTGCGCACCGGCAAGCTCGGTGCCCGCCGCGCTGACGGGGGCCGGACGGCCGCGACCGTCATCGACTCGATCGCCGGTCTGCCCGCGCTGCTCGAGGCCCGACCGCGCCCGGCCTGACCCGGCCGCCTCCCGCCCCCCGTCCGCCCTATGCCTGTCCCAGGATGTCGAAGCTTCCCGGAGGGCAGCCCCCGGCGGTGCTGGCGGGGGCGTGGGAGGGGCCGACCCGCTCGATGGCCGCGATCACGTTCGAGACCCCCGACGCCCAGGTCACCGTGGTGCCCCCGGTGACGATCCCGATCACGTCCCCGGAGGAGTCGACGACCGGCCCGCCGGAGTCACCGCCCTCCGCCCCCTGGGTGGCGTACACGAAATCGGTGACGTGCGAGCCTTCGCCGGGGAAGTCACCGCTCCAGAGATAGGGCCCGTCGTCGATGACCGTCGCCATCTGCACGCCGAGCTGCCCGCCGCCGAAGCCGACCACCGCCACCTGCTCGCCGGCCGGGGCGGGCGCGACCTCGAGCGGCAGGGCCCGGGAGGTGCTGCCCGGCGCCCAGAGGACGGCGATGTCGTTCTGGGGGTCGAAGACGACCACGGTGGCCTTCACCGGCTGCTCGCCCTGGGGGCTCACGGTGACCTCGGTCGCCCCCGCCACCGCATGGGCGGCGGTCACGTAGAGACCGGCGCCCGCCGGCCAGGCCGTCACCCCTCCGGTTCCACAGGCGCCCGTCGATCCCAGCTGGGCCACCGCGCGGGCGGCGGTCTGGACGCCCGCGGTGTCCACGGGGCCCGGGATGGACGGCATCGGGGGCATGCTCGGGGTGGTCGCGCCCAACCCGCCACGGACCACCAGGGCGCCGGCGACGCCGCCGACGAGGGCGAAGAGGAGGAGGGCGAGGACTGAGATGGCGGAGGTGGAGGACCTCCGCCGGCGCGGCCCGTCGGGGGGAGGTCCGGGGACCCCGGCCTGCGGGGACCAGCTTGGCGGCGCCTCCCAGCCGGGCTGCGGGCCCGGAGGGGGCGGCGGCCACCAGCCGGGGGCCGGCTCTCGTGGTCCTGGGGGCAGGTTGCGAGGGTCAGGCGGACCGCCGGCCGCGGACCATGGGTTGCCGGACGGGGGACTCCGAGCACGCCCCGAATCGTCGCGACCGCGTGTGACGGCAGAGCCCATAAACCCGTCGCGTAAATTTGCCGGGTAGCGGAACAACTCTGAGCCGCCTGTACGGACCGGCCCCCATCCCCAGCCCTCATTGTTTGACGCGGCTAACCCCGGCTGGTATGCTCCCGGCCCATGCGGACCGGTCCCTCCCTGCCCGTCTTCTTCTCCCGATGGGGGGAGATGGACTTCGTCCGCCACGTCGCCTGCGCCTGTATGTAGCCGCCCACCGCGGCCGGCCTGAGCTCCAAGCCCACATACAGTCGACGCCATCCAGGCGCACCTCCCGAGTGAACCTCCGGGCTCTCCGGCCGCACCCCGACCGCTGACGACCGCCCATCGCCGGTCCCGGCCGGCCCACCCGGAGATGAACCCGAAGTGCCCTGGACGCCCGCGACGACCCGCCGCCCGCCGACCTCCCGCCGCCGTCCGTGAGCGCCGCCATCGACCTCCCCGCCGACGAGCTGGAGGCGGCCGCCCACGACCTCGAGGACGCCGACCCCGAGGCCATCCTGGCCTGGACCTACCAGCGCTTCCGCAGGGTCGCGATCGTGACCAGCCTGCAGGCGGGGACCATCGTGCTCATCGACATGGCCAGCCGGCTGCGCTCCGAGGTCGAGGTGATCACCCTCGACACCGGACGCCTGCCCCAGGAGACTCACGACCTCATCGACGAGGTCCGGCGGCGCTTCCGGGTGAGGCTGCAGATCCTGACCCCCGACCCGGGCGAGGTCCGATCGATGACCGGGGAGCACGGCACCAACCTCTTCCACCTCTCGCCGGAGCTGCGCAACCTCTGCTGCGACGTGCGCAAGACGCGTCCGCTGGCCCGCGCGCTGGCCGGCCACGACGCCTGGGTCACCGGGCTGCGCCGGGGTCAGGCCTCGACCCGGCGCGACACCCCGGTGATCGCCCGCGACGAGGTGCACGGCGGCATCGCCAAGGTGGCCCCGCTCGCGCGCTGGACCAATGAGGACGTCCGGCACCACGTCCGCGCCCACGACCTCCCCAGCCACGCCCTCTACGCCCGCGGCTACACCTCGATCGGCTGCGCCCCCTGCACCCGGGCCACGCGCCCCGGCGAGGACGAGCGGGCCGGACGGTGGTGGTGGGAGGGGGACGCGCCCAAGGAGTGCGGCCTGCACAACGCTCCCTGGCGCGTTGGGGCGGGCGCCTCCGCAGCCCCTGGCTCCCACACCGGCGGGCTCATCACCGCACCGGGAGCCGTCCGATGAGTTACCCGGTCACCCTCCAGCTCCGGGGCCGCCGCTGCACCGTCCTCGGCGGCGGGCCGCTGGCGGTGGAGAAGGCGCGCGGCCTGGTGGCCGCCGGCGCTCGGGTCGCCGTCGTCACCGCCACCCCCGACCCCGCGCTCGAGACCCTTGAGGCCGGCGGCGCGATCCAGCTCGTTGCCCGCGACTACACGCCCGGCGATCTGACCGGGAGCTTCCTCGCCATCGATGCGTCGGGGGACGAGGAGATCAACCGCCGCAGCTTCGCCGAGGCCGAGGAGAGCGGGGTGCTGATGAACGTGGTCGACCGGCCGGAGCGCTGCCACTTCCACGCGCCCGCCCTGGTGCGCCGCGGACCGCTCAACGTCGCCATCTCCACCGGGGGTGAGAGCCCCTTCCTGGCCGGGGCGCTGCGGGCCCGCCTGGAGCGGATCGTCGGCGAGGAGTGGGGGCCGTTCACGGCCATGGTGGGCGGGGTGCGCCGCCGCCTGCGCCGGCGCGGCGTCCCCATCGAGGAGCAGAACCGCGTGTACCGGCGGCTGCTCCGCTCCGAGGTGCGCGACCTCCTGCGCGAGGGTCGCGAGTTCGAGGCCCGGTACGCCGCGGCGGCCATCGAGACCGCCGCCGGACAGCCCCGCCCGGGCAGGGTCGCCCTGGTCGGCGCCGGTCCGGGAGACCCGGCGCTGCTCACCGTGGCGGCGCGCGAGCTGCTCGCCGAGGCCGACGCCGTCTACCACGACGCGCTCGTCGATCCCCGGACCCTCGCGCTCTGCGGGCCCCATGCGCGGCTGGTCGACGCCGGCAAGCGGGGCCGGCGGGCCTCGGCCGACCAGGCCTGGATCACCGCACAGCTCATCGAGGCGGCGCGCGCCGGCGAGGACGTGGTGCGGCTCAAGGGCGGCGACCCCTTCGTCTTCGGCAGGGGAGGGGAGGAGCTGGCCGCGCTGCGCCGGGCCGGGATCGAGGTGATCGTGGTCCCCGGGGTCAGCGCGGCGCTGGCGGCGCCGGCCGCCGCCGGCATCCCCGTGACCCTGCGCGGGGTGGCCTCGTCACTCGCCATCGTGACCGGCTCCGACCGCGACGGCGCGAGCCCAGCACGGCTGGAGCGGATCGCCGCCGCCGTCGACACCCTGGTGGCGCTGATGCCGCTCGGCAACCTCGAGCGGGTGTGCGCACGGCTGGTGGACGCGGTCGGTCCCGACCGGCCGGCGGCGTTGGTGTCGTCGGCGACGCTGCGCGACCAGGAGGTGGTCCGCGCCCCGATCGGGCGGTTGGCGCGGGCGGCTCACGCGGCGGGGATCGCCTCCCCGGCGACGCTGGTGGTCGGCGAGGTGGTCGATGCGATGCCCGCGCGCGAGGTTGGCGAGCTGGTCGCAGGCGCCGGGAGCTTCCCCGGCATCCAGGAGGTCCGCGGATGATCGGCGAGCAGGAGCTGGAGATCGCGCCCGCGATCGCGGCGGAGATCGAGGAGTTCGAGCGGCGGGCGCGCGCCTTCGCCAACCTGGAGGAGGACGAGGAGAGCTTCAAGCCCTACCGCCTCTCCTACGGCATCTACGGGCAGCGCCAGCCCGGCTACCAGATGGTGCGCGTCAAGATCCCGCACGGCCGGCTGACCGCCGACCAGCTCGACGCGCTGGCCGACTTCAGCGAGCGCTTCTGCGACGAGGGCGAATACCCCGGCGGTGGCGGGCGTGGCATGGGTCACGTCACCACCCGGCAGGATATGCAGTTCCACTTCGTGCCGCTGCAGCGGGTGCCGGAGGCGATGCGCCATCTCGCCCGCGCGGGGCTGACCACACGCGAGGCCTGCTTCAACACGGTGCGCAACATCACCGGCTGCCCGCTGGCCGGCGCCTGCGGCACCGAGGCGTTCGACATCACACCCTACGCGCAGGCGGCGACCGAGCTCTTCCTGCGCAACCCGATCTGCCAGAACCTGCCGCGCAAGTTCAAGATCGCGTTCTCCGGCTGCGAGTCCGACTGCGGTCTCGGCGCCATGCACGACATCGGCGCGGTGGCGCGGGTGCGCGACGGTGAGCGCGGCTTCAGGGTCTGGGTCGGTGGCGGACTCGGCAACTCGCCGCGTCCGGCGACCCTGCTCTACGACTTCCTGCCTGTGCGCCAATTCTTCCTCGTGATCGAGGCGGTCATCCGCGTCTTCGACGCCGAGGGCCCGCGCAAGAACCGCAACCGCGCGAGGATCAAGTTCCTGTTCGACAGGACGTACACCGCCGAGACGTTCCGCAGCCGGGTCGAGGAGGTGGTCGCCGAGCTGCCGCCCGACGCCTGGTCGCACCGGATCGTCGAGGGGCTGCCGGAGCGGGTGGAACGCGAGGCCGGACGGCGCGAGGCTCTCGTCCCGCTGCCCACCTTCAGCGTGAACGGGGTGGCGCGCGGAGTCCGTTACGCCCGCTGGCGGGCCACCAACGTGATGCCCCACCGGCTCGAGGGCTACGGCCTCGTCTCCCTGCGGCTCGCCCTCGGCGACATCACCGCCACCCAGCTCCGGGTCGCGGCCGAGGCGGCGCGGAGGTGGAGCGGGGGAGAGGCGCGCACCAGCGCGGGGCAGAACCTGGTGCTGCGCGACGTGCGCCTCGAGGACGTCGCCCCCCTCTACGACTTCCTGCTGCCGCACGGGCTTGCGGAGGCGGAGGCGCTCGGCATCCGCGACGTCGTCACCTGCCCGGGCGCGGACACCTGCAACCTTGGGATCACCTCGTCGCGCGGCCTGGGCCGGGCGGTGAGCCGCTGGCTCGACGACAGCCGGCTGCAGGACCTTCCCGAGTTCGCCGGCACCAGCATCAAGGCGAGCGGCTGCCCCAACTCGTGCAGCCAGCACCACATCGCCACCGTCGGCTTCTACGGCAACAGCAAGCACGTCGGCGACGACCCCGTGCCCCATTACATGCTGATGCTGGGCGGCGGGATCGACTCGCGCGGGGCCCGGATGGCCCAGCCGGTGATGAAGATCCCGGCGCGGCGGGTGCCGGCCGCGCTGGAGCGGCTGGTCGCTCAGTACCGCGAGGAGCGTGGCGGTGGCGAGCTGTTCGCGCAGTGGGTGGAGCGGGCCGACCGCGAGGCGGTCAGGGCGCGCCTCGCCGACCTCACCCTGAGCGATGCCCCCACCGCGGAGGAGGTCTTCGACTGGGATCAGGACGCCGCCTTCACCGGGAAGACCGGTGAGGGGGAGTGCGCCGCGGTCTGATCGGCGGATGATCGCGGCGCTGTGGCACTCGGACGCCGGTGGGCCGCCCAATCACCCACCGCCGGTGGCTCTCCCGCCTTGACCCGTCTGCGGCGGGCGTCGAGAATGAGGTCGTGTCCGAGGCCGAGATCGACGCCTACCTGGCGGGGCTCGACGAGCCCAGGCGGAGCACGCTGGAGGCGCTGCGGCAGACCATCCGCGACATCGTCCCCGAGGCCGAGCAGTGCATCGCGTACGGGATGCCGGCCTTCCGGCTGCACGGAAAGGTGGTCGCGGGATTCGCCGCGTTCACAAATCATCTGAGCTACCTGCCCCACAGCGGTTCGGTGCTCTCCCAGCTGCCCGAGGAGACGGCCGGCTACACCACGACAGCGGGCACGCTCCACTTCGCGGTCGACCGGCCACTGCCGCGGGCTCTGGTGGAGAAGCTCATCGCGGTCCGCCTCCGGCAGATGCAGGATGCGGGGCCGCGGAGGGCTGTGAAGACGGCTCGCTGAGCCGGCTCGGCCCGCCGGTCTCCTGGTCAGGCTCCGCCGGCGCTTCCCATGCCGCCGGGCGCCGCGCATCGGCACGGGGAACGGGCCGCGGGATGCGTAGACTGCCCTCGAGATGACCCGCGTCGTTCTCGTCACCGGGGCCAGCAGCGGGATCGGGGCCGCCACCGCGCGGCGCTTCGCGGAGATGCCGCGCACCGAGCTGGTGCTGGTGGCCCGGCGGGAGGAGCGCCTGCGGGCCCTGGCGCGCGAGCTCGGCGGGGCCACCGTGGTGGTCGCCGACCTCACCGACCCCCTGGCTCCCGGGCGCGTTCTCGACGCGGTCGAGGAGGCGCATGGGCGGCTCGACGTCCTGGTCAACAACGCCGGAGCCTCGTGGGACGGTGACTTCTCGGACACCGGATGGGCGACCGTGGCCCGGACCATGGAGCTCAATTTCGACGCCCACGTCCGGCTGACCGAGGCCCTCCTGCCGCTGCTCCGGCGGTCGGCGCCGAGTGCCATCGTCAACGTCTCGAGCACGGCCGGGCGGGTCACCCGCGCCGGGTCGGGGGCGTACGGGGCCAGCAAGGCCGCCCTCTGCCTCTGGACCGAGGCCCTGCACCTCGAGGAGCGCCCGCAGCGGGTGCACGTCGGGCTGGTCATGCCCGGCCCCGTGCCGACGGAGGGATTCCCGGTCGAGGAGGTGCTGCGGCACCCATTGGGCCGCTGGTTCGTCGGCAGCCCCCGCGGCGTCGCCGACGCGATCGTCGACTGCGCGGTGCACCGCCGGGCCGAGCGCTACTCGCCCCGCGTCTACGGGCTCGCCAACGTGATCCGGGCCGCGGCCCCCGGGGTGGTCCGCACCGCCCTGGCGCGGGGCGTCGCGGGCCGCTGAGCCACTGGGCGGGGCCCGAACGCCGCGCTCGAGCCCTGAGCCGGCGGTGAGCCCGGGCTGGGGAGCCGCCGCCCGCCCCCGACCCTGGAGCGCGCCTCAACGCGGCGCCACCTCTTGACCCAGGCTGGGTGCCGAGATGGGGGTGGATCCGATGGCGATCTACCACCACCTGCCCAGCAAGGCGGCGGTGCTCGACGGGGTGGTCGAGATCCTCTGGTCCGAGGTCCAACCGGCCAGGTTCGCACCCGACGTCCCCTGGACCGAGCAGGTGCTGATGGCGATGCGCGCCTTCCGCGCCACCCTGCGCGCGCACCCGCGCGCCGTGACCGTCGCCGGGACCCACCCCGCGGTCACCCCGGGGATGCTCCAGCTGGTCGACCGCTCGCTGGGATGGCTGACCGAGGCGGGGCTGGATCCAGCCGAGGCGCTCGACCTCATCGACTGCCTGGCGTTCTTCACCATGGGCCAGGTCCTGGCCGAGGTCGGGGAGCCGGCCGGAGGTGAGAGCACGCCGCCGGAGGCCGTCCACCGCTCGCTCGACCCGGAGGCCTATCCCCACCTGGCGGCGGTCTTCGCGAACGGCTACGACCACCACCCCGACGAGCAGTTCGAGGCCGGGATCACGGCGCTGCTGGCCGGCTGGCAACTGCGCCGGAGCTGAGCCGGGACGGCCGGCGCCGCCCGTCGGGCGTTCCGTTCCGCCCGCCGGGGCGGTCCGTGGGCGGTCCGTGCCGCCCGTCACCGCGCCCCGTGCCTGGCCGGCCCGGACGAGGGGATCCACGAGGCCTCGTTACCCGCAGCGCCCGCGTAGGCTCTGATCTGTATGGAGGGCCATCGCGGCGGTGGGGCCGAGGCGCTGGCGCTGGATCTCGCCGGCGCCGGTACGCACGACGCGGATGCGTTCGCCAACTCGCTGGTGGGGCTGGTCCCCGCCGCGATCCGGCTCGGCCGGGCCCTGGGATTGAGCGGCGACGAGGCCGCCGACGCGGTGCAGGAGGCGGTGGGGTTGGCCTGGCGCCACCGCGACCAGCTGCGCGGTCCGGTCCAACCCTGGTTCCTCGCCATCGTGCGCCGGCGGGCCGGGCGGGTGCGCCGCTGGCTCACGGTCCCCGCGTTCTGGTCGGTTACGTCCAAAACCGGCTGGCCCAACCCCGACGGCCTGGATCCGGACCTGGTCGCCGCTCTGGGCGGGCTCCCGGCGCGGCAGCGGGGGGCGCTCCTGCTCCGCTACGGGCTGGACATGAGCACCGCCGACGTAGCCCGGGTCCTGGGCATCAGCGAGGCGGCCACCAAGCAGCTCTGCCTGCGCGCCCGGGTGGCGGTGCGCGCCCGGCTGGCGGTGGAGGAGTAACCGATGGGGGAGGACGAGGAGCGCCTGCGGCAGGCGCTGCGGGCCGAGCGGCCGGATGCGTCCGACCTCCAGGCGATTTCCCGGCTGCGTGACGGGCTGGCCCGGCGCACCTTCCTCACCGGGGGACGCGCCCGAGGCCTGCGCATGCTCGCGTCGTCGCTCGTCTTCGCGGTCGCCGCCCTGGTGGTGGCGGGCGCCCTGCTGGCGCCACGCCTGGGAGAGGCCGGGCGGGCCGGCCAGGTGGGGCCGGCACGGCAGGTGGGCCAGGCGGTCGCGTCGGGCTCCCCGTCCGCCAGCCCTCTCGCGGGGTCGACCCCTCCGCCGGCCGCCACGTACCCCGGCACCTTCGTCGCGGTCGTCGACGGCGGGCTGGATCTGGTGGATTCGACGACCGGGGCGGTGGTGCGCAGCCTCGCCAGCGCCCCGGAGGGCGATGACGCGGCGGACGGCGCGCCGACCCTAACCGCGGACGGGGCTACCGTGTACTTCACCGAGAGCGTCGGGTCGTGCGGGGCCGCCGGCTCGAGCGAGGCCATCCTCAGCGCGCCGACCGCGGGCGGAGGGACGTCGGTGGTCGAGCGGACCCCGGCGCAGGCGTCCGACCTCGCCCCGGCGGTGAGCGGCGACGGCCGGATGCTCGCCTGGATGCGCGAATCCTGCCGGAAGCAGTCGGAGGCGATCGAGGTCCGGAACCTGGTCACGGGTGCGGAGCGAGCGATCCCGCTCGCGGCGGACGCCGAGCTGAGCGCCCTGGCATGGGCGCCCGACGACGTGCATCTGATGGTGGTGTGGGTCGCGGCCGGCCCGGAGAACGTGACCATCCTGGACACGACGACCGCCGGCTCCGCCACCGACGGGACCTCGCTGGAGATGCAGCTCTGCCCCGCGCCGTGGCCGCGCTACCTGGCCGACGGCACCGTGGTCGCGCTCGCGTGCCCGCCGTCGGCCTCGGCCAGCCCGCAGCCCAGCCTCTGCGGGCTCCCCTGCTTGACGTCGCCGGCGGCCAGCCCGGAGGTGGCCGTCTTCGATCCCGCCACCGGTGCGGAGCTGCGCGTGCTCCAGACGCTGCCCCTGACCGGCGCGCAGTATGAGCTCGACTTCCTCACGTCCTTCGCCCTCTCGCCCGACGGCACGTCGGCGATCTGGACGGAGCTGACCCACCCGAGCGCACCCGACGTCTGGCGGTGGAGCGGGGGGAAGGTCGTGCAGCTGCCGCTCTTCGCGCCCCAGGGGGTCGCCTGGTGAGGGGCTGCGCCGGCGCGCCCCTCTGCGCCCCGGCTCGCCGGCGCGCGCCTCGGCGCCGTCCAGGCGCCGCGCGTCCACCCCGTGGCACCGAGGCCGGCGCGCCCCCCCGCGCGCCGGTGGTGGGTAGGTACCACCGGCCGGCTGTCGCCGCGGGCCCGTCTACCCGCCACCAGCGTGGCACAGCCCGAGGGTCCGAGGAACCCCCCCATTCGGGCGGCCACCGAGTTCGGCCGAGAGCACCAAATGTTGGGGGGTAGGCGCGGGGCGCACCCTGCCGGGCCCGGCCCTCCTCGGACTGCCGCGGCCCTCCTCGGGCTGCCCGGCCCGCCTCGGGCTGCCCGGCCCTCCAAGCCCTGCCCCGGCCCGAGCCGCACTGACGCGTCCACCTGACCCACTCCGCCGTGGGGTATCTGCATCTTATCCGGACGCGTCAAGACGTCCATAGTGACCTCATGGTCTTGGCGGGTGCAGCCCAACCCCAGCCGGCGAACACTGTTCTGGTCGTCGACGACGACCCGGGCTTCCGCAGCGCGCTGGCCGAGCTGCTCAGCATCGACCCCCGGCTTCGCGTGGTCGGCATCGCGGCCGACGCTCACGAGGGGGCGGCCATGGTGCGGTCGCTCCAGCCGTCGGTCTGCCTCTGCGACGTTCGCCTGCCCGGCGGCGGTGGCGAGCTGGTCGCCGCCGAGGCGCGGCGGTTCGCTCCCGAGACCCGGGTGGTGGCCCTCTCCGCGTACGACGACTCCAACACCATCATGGGGATGCTCCGGGCCGGCGCGATCAGCTACATCGTGAAGGGCACCGCCGGTGACGAGGTCCTCGACAGCGTCCACCGCGCCCTTCGAGGGCAGGCCTCGATGCCGGCGATCGCCGCGACCGCGGTCGGCGCCGAGCTGCGCGGCCAGCGTGAGCAGACGCGGGACAAGGTCATCTCACTCCGCAGGGTCCTGGATCGCGGCCTCATGAGCGTCGTGTTCCAGCCGATCGTCGACCTCGAGAATCGGGAACCGATCGCCTTCGAAGCCCTCTGCCGGTTCAACGCCTCGCCGCAGCGGCCCCCCGACCAGTGGTTCGCGGACGCCTCCGCGCACGACCTGGGCCTGGAGTTCGAGCTGCGCGCGATCCGGCTCGCGCTCGATCACCTGGACCACCTCCCGGACGGCTGCTCCCTCCACCTGAACGCGTCGCCGAGCGTGGCCGTGCAGCCGGAGCTGGCGATGCTGCTCCGGCAGGGCGGCCCGGAGCGCCTGGTCCTCGAGGTCACCGAGCACGCCCACATCGACGACTACCCCGCGCTCACCGCGGCGCTCGCCCCGATCCGCGCCGCCGGGCTTCGGCTGGGGGTGGACGACGCCGGCTCCGGCTTCTCGTCGATGAGCCACGTGGTCAACATGGAGCCCGACATCATCAAGGTGGACATCTCGCTGGTTCGCGACATCCATCTCAACAAGATGCGCCGCGCCATGGTCGGAGCCCTGGCCGAGTTCGGCCGCCAGGCGGGCCCGCTGGTGGTCGCCGAGGGGGTCGAGGTGGAGGAGGAGCGGTCCGTGCTGCTCTCGCTCGGGGTCACCGCGGCCCAGGGGTACCTCTTCGGACGGCCGCAATCGTGCTCCTGCGCGTGCCTCCGGCCTGAGGAGCTCCGGGCGGTCGCGCTCTCGGCCTGATCGCCCCGGCGCGGGGAGAGGTCGCCCCCTGAGCCCTCGGCCTCGGGGTTCGGATCACCCGCTTCCCGGATCAGTGATCAATGCATCCGGGTGGCCACGGGCTCCCAGCAGCGGCGCGCCGCCGAGACGCCAGACGCCGGTGATCGTGGCCGCGGCGGCGAGCCCCAGCGCCAGACCGGAAAGCAGATCGTGGGCCGCCAGCCGCTCGCCGAAGAGGGTGAGACCGAGGAGGGTTCCGGTGAGCGGCTCCAGGACCGACGAGGGCGGCAGCGCGGCCTTCAGCTCCCCGACCCGGTACGCGTGCTGCTGGAGCAGGAAGCCGGCGGCGCCGACCACCACCAGCAGGTAGGGAGGGAAGGTGGTCAGCACCGCCAGGTGGAGCGCCGACGCCGAGCTCACCGTGGTCTTGACCAGCGCGTCCGAGGCTCCGATGGTCATGCCCGCGACCGCGCCGAGGCCCATCGCGGCCCGCGCCGGCAGCCAGCGTGACGAGCGCCAGAGGGCGAGGGCGCCGAGGGCCCCGAGGCCCACCAGCAGGGGGGCCCACCAGATCGCCGGCGGCTGTGACCGCCCGCCGGTCGGGGCGGCCACCACCAGGAAGAGCGCGACGCCCCCGGCGGCGAGCGCCATGGCGAGCCAGTCCGCCGGACGGGGCCACGAGCGGTGGCGCAGCGCCGCCACGACCAGGGCGACCACCAGGCTGGTGGCGAGGATCGGTTCCACCACCGCCAGCCGCCCGAGGTCCAGGGCGGCCGCCTGCAGCCCGAATCCGCTGACCATCACGGCGACCCCGGCCAGCCAGATCGGGCGCCGCAGCAGGATGCCGATCAGCCCGATGCCCGCCGACCCGGAGCCGGTGACGCCGTGGGCCGCCTGCTGCTGCAGGGCCGCACCGGTGCCAATCGCACAGGCGGCGCAGGCCGCCAGCAGCACGGGCCAGCCGGCGGTGCCCATCGGCCCCGGCTACTGGAGCAGCCGGATCAGGCCGCGCCCCAGCGGGCCCCGTGCCCCACCGCGGTCGTCGGCGGCTTGGAGGACGCGCTGGGCGCCGTTGAGCAGCGGCCAGCGCAGGGGCTCGGGCGGCAGCTTCATCGGCCGGCGGGTCACGAGGGGCAGGCTGAGCCGCTCGGTGTCGCGCTCCAGCAGGAGGTCGACCGCGACCCGGGCGAGCAGGGCGGACGGCCCGACCCCGTGGCCGCTGTAGCCGACGGCGTAGGCGAGGCGTCCGGTGTGGAGCCAGCCCGCGCTCGGCAGGCAGTGGACGGTGGCGCCGACGGGCCCGCCCCACCGCTCGGCGATACGGACGTCGTCGAGCTGCGGGAAGGTGAGGCGGAAGGTCTCCTCGAGCCGCCCGAAGATGCGCGGGTCGTGGTCGCGCAGGGGATCCGGACCGATCGGCGAGACCGGGGCGTCGCGCCCGCCCCAGAGGATGCGGCCGTCCGCCGTGGGACGGTGGAAATGGGGCATGACCCGGCGGTCCTCGATGCCCATCCGGCGCTGCCAGCCCACCCGCTCCCACTGGACGGGGGTGAGCGGCTCGGTGCAGACGATGTAGGCGCAGATGGTGAAGAGGAATCGCCGGATCCGCGGGATGGCGTGCGCGTACGCGTTGGTGGCGAGCAGGGCTCGCTCGGCGCGCACGCTCCCCCCCGGGGTGCGCATCAGCACCCCGGACCCGGTCCCCTGGGCGCGCACCAATGCGGTGCGCTCGAAGATCACCACCCCACGCCGCTCCGCGGCCCGGGCCAGGCCCAGGGAGAGTGCGGCGGGGTCGACCAGCAGGGAGGCTGCCTCGAAGTGGCCGCAGCGGACGCCCGAGGCGGCCACCAGCGCGCGGCACTCGGCGGCGCCGAGCGGGGTGATGTCGTCCAGGCCCAGCCGCGATGACGCCTCCAGGTCCTGGCGGATGCGCACGTCCTGCTCGGGCCCGTTGGAGACGGTGAGCAGGCCGGGGCGGGTGATGTCGGCCTCGATCCCCTCGGCGGTGCAGAAGTCCTCGATCTCGGCGAGGGTCTCGACCATCGCGGCGTGGACCCGTCCGGCCGCGGCCGGGCCCACCTTGCGGACCAGGTCGTGGATGCTCCGGGTGACCATGGTCATGGCGAACCCGCCGTTGCGGCCGCTGGCGCCGAACCCGACGGTCTCGCGCTCCAGGACCACGATCCGCCGGCTGGGCTCCAGCTCGGCCAGGCGGATCGCCGACCAGAGGCCGGTGAAGCCGCCTCCGACGATGACGACGTCGGCCTGCTGGTCGCCCTCCAGCGGCGGACGCTCCGGCTGGGGGAAGCGCGCCGCGGCTCGCTCCTGCCACCAGCTGGGGGCTGCCGGCGAGCTCACGTCTCGGGGCGCAGCGCTCACGGCGGCGAACACCGATCGACGCTGCGGCGGCGAGCGTCCATGCCTGCATGGTACGTCAGGGTTGCGCGGCGCAGCGAGCCTCCCGGGGCCACCGCAACCGGTCCGGCGGCATCCGGTGTCCCCGTGGAGAGGGGTCGCCGGGCCCATTGTCACGGCGGACGAGATCGCCAATACTCAGGGGCAGCCGGGACCTTCGTCAACGGCCCGGCCTGGGGGGGCATTCCCGTGTCGGATGTCCCGGTGTGGGGGGCATTTCCGTGTCGGATGTGAAGTCACGGCACCGCGTGTTCGGAGTGGCCGGCCCTCACCGCTGTTGGTGGCGCCCCGATGGGCTGCGCCTAACGCCTTCTCAGATGAAGAGACCCCGGCACGCCCTGACCGCCGTCTCTGCCGTCGGCGTGTTCGCCAGCTCTCTGCTCGGCCTCCAAGCAGCCCCCCGGGCTACGTCACCATCCAGTTCGGCCGGTCGATCGAAGGGAGCTACGCCAGTCCAGGGTGCGTCCCCGTGCCGGGAATCCTGACGCTCGATACCGCGGTGGCTGATCTCCACAGCCTCGGGCTGACGGCGGTCGGCACCGTCAACGTCGATCGGGCGAGCACAACCGGAGAGGACTGCACCAACGGCGACATCTACGCCGACTGGGCCGACCTCCAGGCTCTGCAATCGGAGTATGGCTTCGATGTCGTCAGCGAGGGGCTGAACCACGACGACATCACCGGTGAGACCACCGCCCAGCAGCAGGCCGAGAGCTGCGGCTCGCTCCCCTACTTCACGAGTGAGGGTTTCGACGACGCGTGGGGGGAGTTCGCCTATCCCGACGACGTGCTCACGACGGCGATCCAGAGGAACGTCGTCAGCACCTGCTTCGCCTACGGGCGGGTGTACAGCTACACGCCCACGATCAACGTGCGCTCGAAGATGAAGTCCCCCTGGTTCGAGGACGCCGACAACGTTCTCGGCGGGGAATGCAACGTCGAGGGCATGCCCTGCTACTCGCTCACCACGACGGTCGGCAGGCACTACACCAGCCCCATGGGCTGGGCCGAGGTCCTCCAGAACGAGACCGGCAACGAGTGGGACGACCTCCAGTTCTACCAGCTGGTCACGGGGTCGAGCGATCAGAGCCCGGCGTTCTCGTGGGACTGCACCAGCCCGAATTGGGAGCTCCACTGGACGAGCCACACCGAGATGTACTGCCTCAACGACTTCATGACCATCATCCAGGCGATCAGGCCCGGGATCATCGTGACCGACCCGGCCACGGTTGCAACCGCATGGGGCCGCGGGCAGCCGTGAGGTAGCCGATCAGTCTGGGTCGTGGCCTGGACCCGATGCACGGAGCCGCGGGCAGCCGTGAGGTAACCGATCAGTCTGGGTCTCAGCCTTGCCCGATCCGCTTCCCCGCCCCGGCCCGGAGGCCGGATGCGGGCCGGCGATCAGCCGGCCGAGGGGGGAGCGGGCGCACGCGGTCGGGACGAATCGCACCAGCGGGCGTGGTCATCGGCCATCGGCGGCAGAGCCATCACCCGCTCGTCGGTGCGGATCAACCGCCAGCCACCCTCATGCACCCTCCAGTGATGGACCCGGCAGATCGTGACGAGGTTGGCAAGATCAGTCGTGCCACCCTGCGCCCAGTGGCGGAGGTGATGGACCTCGCCCCAGGACGCCGGACGGTGGCAGCCCGGCCAGACGCAGCCCCCGTCGCGGGCCCGGACCGCCCTGCGGGTCGCGGTCGCCGGAACGCGGGTCGCGCGGCCCACGTCGAGGACCGCGGAGTCCGCTCCGAACACGACCCGGGCGATCCCCGCGTCGCAGCCCAGCCGCCGCGCCGTCTCGGCGGCGATCGGGCCGCCCAGCTCCAGCTCTGCCGCCGGCGAACCAGGCTCTCCCCGGAGGGTCGCCAGGCTGGCCGTGACCTGGAGGTGGGGACGCTGTGCGGCATGTTGAGGCAGTGCCCCGCCGTCCATGGCATGGCCGGCCAGCTCCACCAGGGCGTCGGCGAATCGGCGCTCCCGGCGGCGCTCGTCCCCAACACCGGTGGGGCGGGCGAGCGGCTCGAGGGCGGTGCGCAGAGTCGCCCCTCCCTCGGTGTCGAGGTAGCCGCGGAGGAAGAGGGCGCCGCCCTCGGTCGCCTTCAACTCCAGGAAGCGCGCCTCCACCTCCTCGACCTGCTCGCTCAGGAAGCGGCGAGGGTCGGCCGCGTGCCGGAGGTGGGCGCAGTCGCGACGGAGCTCCGCCACCGAGTGCACCCGGGCCCTGGCGAGCAGGGCCTCCTCGTCGAACGCGGGAGCGGGAACGCCGGCGACGGCCGGCAGGCCGCCGATCCATTGGGCGGTCCTCGCCATCAGCGCGAGGTGGGAGAAGCCGATCTGGCCATCGCGCAGGGCGCCGGCGCTCGCCGGCATCCGGGCGGCCTGCTGGCCGACCACCAGCGCGTTCCAGGCCGCGGTGCCGGTGGTGTGGCACTCCTCCTTGACCCAGGCGGTCGGGCTCGGGTATCCCTCCCACTCGTCCTCGCCGGCGCCGGTCAGCTCGGTGACCATGCCGGAGAACTCGAGCTCCATCCGGTCGATGAGCCGGCGCCAGACCATCATCTCGTCGCGGATGACCTCGCCCGGTCGATCGCCGCGGGGGCGCCCCGCGAACCGATCCACGGCGGTGGCCACAGCGTCGATGGCCGCTCGGCAATCACCCGCCGCCGGCTGAGGTGCCACGCCGGCGACGGCATCCTGCGCCGCGGCTGCCCGAGATGCGGCGGCATCCGGCGCGGCGAGCGACGGTGACCCGGCCCCCCAGCCGGCCTCGCCCAGCCGCCCCGCCTCTCCATCGCGCATCGGACTGATTCTATCAAACAGGCGTTCGCATGGTCAAGGCGAACACACCGTCCAGTTTGGAATCGGGCCTCCAGGCCGGGCAGGCCGTCTCGGTTCCCACGCCGCTCACCGGCTGACCCGCTCAGAGGCCTTCTCGGTAAACTCCGGAGCCATCATGCGGAGATCTCGCGTGGCTCGGGGGCAGGCGCCGCCGGCCGGCGACGCCATCAGGTTCGCGGGGATGCGAATGCGCCGGGGCGGACGTACCGCCCCTATCGCGTGAGCTGCCATCCCCCGATAACCTGAGGACTCTCCCATGAGCGAACGAATACTCTCCCTGCGCTGCCGCGCCTGCGGCGCCACCACCCCGATCGCGCCGGCCCATGCCTGCGACGAGTGCTTCGGCCCCCTCGAGGTGGCCTACGACTACGCGGAGATCGGTCGCCGGGTCTCCCGGGCGTCCATCGATGCGGGTCCGGCCAGCATCTGGCGGTATCGCGACCTGCTGCCGCTCGAGGACGACCTGGAGCCGATCACCCTCGGCGAGGGCTGGTCCCCGCTCATCCGGGCGGAGAACCTCGGCGAGCTGCTCGGTCTGCGCAACCTCTACCTGAAGAACGACACCCAGAACCCCACCAACTCCTTCAAGGACCGGGTGGTGAGCGTGGCCGCGAGCTGGGCTCGGGGCCACGGCTTCGGGACCATCGCCTGCGCCAGCACCGGCAACCTGGCCAACGCGGTCGCGGCCTACGCGGCCCATGCCGCGATGCGCGCGGTGATCATCATCCCCGCCGACCTCGAGGCGGCCAAGATCTCGACCACGGCGGTGTTCCGACCCACCCTGGTGCGGGTCAACGGCACCTACGACGACGCCAACCGGCTGGGCAGCGAGCTGGTCGACGAGGTCCCCTGGGCCTTCTGCAACATCAACGTCCGGCCCTTCTACAGCGAGGGCAGCAAGACCCTCACCTACGAGACGGTTGAGCAGCTGGGCTGGCGGCTCCCCGACGAGATCATCATCCCGATCGCCTCCGGCTCCCAGTTCGTGAAGGCGCAGAAGGCGATCCACGAGCTGGTCGACCTCGGCCTGGTGGCGGGGCCGGCCCACACCCGGCTGACCGGCGCCCAGGCCTCGGGCTGCGCCCCGGTGGCCGACGCCTTCGCCACCGGCCGTCCGGTGGTCCCGGTCCGTCATCCGGACACCGTGGCCCGTTCGCTGGCGATCGGGAGCCCGTCGGACGGCGAGGACGTGATCCGCGCCTCGCGGCAGACCGGCGGTGTGGTCGAGAGCGTCAGCGACGAGGAGATCCTCGACTCCGTGGAGCTGCTCGCCCGCACCGAGGGCGTCTTCGCCGAGACCGCCGGCGGGGTCACGGTGGCGGTGCTTCGCCGCCTCGCCGCCGCCGGGAGGTGGAAGGGGGACGAGACGGTGGTCGCCTACATCACCGGCCACGGCCTGAAGACCGCGGAGTCGCTGGAGGGCCGCCACCAGCTCGACGAGCCGATCGCCCCGTCGCTGCGCGCCTTCGCGGAGCGCTACCGCGCCGAGATGGAGGCGGCGCCCGCCGCCGCCAGGGGGAGGGTGCCGGTTGGCTGAGATTCCGGGAGGGAACCCCGGGCCCAAGGTCCCGCAGGCCGGCGGGCTGCCCGCGGGCATCCCGGGCAACCTCGACCTGGGCACCGGGTTCACCGGCCTCATGGGCCTCCAGATCGACGAGGCGTCGGCGACCCGGGTCGTCGCACACCTCGAGGTGGGAGCCCAGCACCTCCAGCCGTACGGCCTGGTTCACGGCGGCGTCTACGCCGCCATCGCCGAGACCCTGGCATCGATCGGCGGGATGGTGGCCGCGGCCGCCGACGGCTCCGGACGGGGAGTGGTGGGGCTCGAGAACCACACCAGCTTCCTTCGCCCGGCTCGGCTCGGCCAGCGGATCGACGCCGAGGCGGTGCCCCGGCACGCGGGCCGCCGCCTCCACCAGTGGGCGGTGACCATGCGCAACGCGCAGGACGGCCGCGAGCTGGCCAACAGCACGGTCCGCCTCCTGCTGGTCGTCCCCGACCGCGTCTGATCGGACCTAGCCTGGCGCCGGCCACCGGCCCGACTCAGCCCCCTCGGGCGCTCCGCCGACCATCCAACCCGGACTGACGCGAGCGCAGGGCATACACTTCCCGGCGATGATCGAATCTGCCCCCGTGATCGACGCCACCAAGTTCGGAACCGCCAAGATCGTCAGCCGTCGGGACTTCGCCGAGGGCCTCTGGGTGATGCGGCTGGCCACCGACTTCGACCTCGGCTACCGGCCCGGCCAGTACTGCACCCTGGCGCTCCCCATCGGCGACCGGCTCATCGAGCGTCCCTATTCGATCTGCTCCTCGCCGGAGGAGGGCGAGGTCGAGCTGTTCATCGAGCGGGTCCCGGAGGGCGAGCTCACCGTTCCCCTCCACCGCCTCGGGGTCGGCGCCGAGCTGCCGGTCCGCCGCCGCTGCAAGGGGCTCTTCCTGAAGGAGGCGCCGGTCGTCGACCAGGCCCACCTCTTCGTGGCCACGGTCACCGGGATCGCCCCCTTCCTCTCCTGCATCCGCACCCTGCTGCGCAAGATGGACCGGGGGGAGTGGTCGCCGGCGGGGAAGCTGGTGCTCCTCCACGGCGCCAGCGTCTCCTCCGAGTTCGGCTACCTCGACGAGATGCGGGCGCTGACCGAGAAGTTCGAATGGTTCGAGTACGTGCCCACCATCAGCCGCCCCTGGCTGGACCCCGAGTGGCCGGGCGAGCGGGGCCGGGTCGAGGACGTGGTGCGCAAGCACGCCGACCGCTTCGAACTCCGTCCGGGGTCGGCCTCGGCGTTCATCTGCGGCAACCCGCAGATGATCGACAACGTCAAGGGCGCGCTGCGCCGGGGCGGGTTCGAGGACGCGGCCGTCCACGAGGAGCAGTACTGGCCGGAGTGACCGGGCTCGCCGGGTTTACCTCAGGGGACCGAGGCCCCTCCGAATACCACGGGGACCAGTTCCCGGGGGTCACGTCAGACCCCGGACCATACGCAACGCAGTTGTACGGGTCCGGGTTCACGGGCGGAGTCGTCGGCTTCTGCGTCGGCGTCGTGTCGAGGAGCGCCCGCAACTCCTTCCCCTCCCACGCAGATTCGGCAATGGGGTGACACTCGGACGCTGATACCATGCGAGATGCCATCCACGCGGCCAGACTGGGAGATCCAGTGACAGAACGGGGCCAAGACGGGGAGACGATGCGTGTCGCAAGGATGCAGGGCGAGTATGCCCTCGTTCTCGCCGCCCTGATGACAGGTCTGTGGGTGTATCTCGTGGTTGACAGGGGATGGATCTTTGGACTGGAATGTTCTTTCGTGCTGGCGCTCGCAGGGTTCATGCTGGGCTTCGCAGTTCTGCCCCGGCTACGGTTCAGCGCATCAGTCATCGAACTCGCAATCGGTCCGTGGTGCCGGCGCGCCGAACTCAGCAACTTGACGGAGGTCCGGTGGAAGAGGAGCGGCACGTACGGAATCGTTCATGTGCGCGATCGCGCCGGCCACCACGTCCCGGTCTACGTCGGCATGACCAAGCGGTCCCAGGAGTGGAGCGGAGTGCTGCTGGATGCCGTCAGCCGCAGCGGCGCGTCTATCGACGAGCCTAGCCGTTCAATTCTCATGGCCGCAGCAGGCCGGGAGGGGTCCCCGCCCGAGCATGAGTGAGGGGCAAAGAACCCGCCGGCGGCCGAGCGAGCGATCAGATCCTGAGCGCTGCCGGAACGTCGCGCTTTCCCCGCCGCGCGCGGCGATCGCCGGTGGCGCGGGGCCGGGTCGAGGACGTGGTGCGCAAGCACGCCGACCGCTTCGAGCTCCGGCCCCGGTCGGCCTCGGCGTTCATCTGCGGCAACCCGCAGATGATCGACAACGTCAAGGGCGCGCTGCGCCGGGGCGGGTTCGAGGGCGCTGCAGGCTACGAGGAGCAGTACTGGCCGGAGTGATCCAGAAGGCTACCGGCATACGGCCATCCGCTGTCGAACGGCGGCTGGCGAACGGGGGCGGTCCAATCGCGGCTTTCGAACAGCGTCCCTATGCCCTCAGGCTGGCCAGCCGCTCCGGCTTCTGGAGATCGACCGCTACTCTCCTTGGCTGGGGTGCAGGCGTGAATGCCGAGTGGGCCCTCCTGTTCCCCTCCGGAGGCCTTGGGTGGGGCACGTGTCTCCTGTGACGGATCTGCTCCTTCGGCTGAGCGATTTCCCCATTCCGCGTCCCCGCCACGACTGGGTCACGAGGAAGAACCCCTCGGCGCCGGAGCACGCCATCGTCAGCAAGGATGCGCTCGCTCTAACCTGGCTGTGGGCCGTCCTCGTTGTTGCCTTTGGTTTCATCGGGCTCGCGGTCGGAGCCGCCTTCGGCCGGTCTCCCCAGGTGCATTCCGTGCTCGATCGCGCGTACGCTGGCGGGCTCACCTGCTGCTGCGTTGGCATGGTCTTGAATGTGACACGCTACGAACGGTGCATATTTGTGGTCTGGCGTCGCCGCAGGCGGTCACTCGGGAAGCCCATCGCCCCCGAAAGTCACCCACATTGGCCAACTCGCCCTGGCGATCTCGACGTGGTGATTCAGCTGGCCATTGGCCTCGCTGTGGCCGTCGGTGTCCACTGAGGGGGAACAGCGAGAGATCTCTCGGCCGAGCGGGTTCGTCATTGCGACCCCGTCGTCGGGCCTCGTACCGATGTGCGCCTGACCGTTTGCGTCTGGGCAGGCCCCCGCGAGTGTGGTAGGGCGGGCGACGGTGGGTGTGCCGACCACCCGGAACTGACGGGTGCGGCCTGCGGCCGGCGCCCCGGTGGGGACCGCCGTACACCGTCGTGGCCCCGGCCCTTCGGGGTGGTTGACGGGGCAACGAGCCTCCCTGCGTAGACTTGGCATCCATGATCGAGTCGAGCGGCCGGGCCATCGCCGTCGTCTCGGTCCACGCCTCCCCCCTCAGCGAGCTGGGGCGCGGCGACAACGGCGGGATGAACATCGGGGTCCGCCGGCTCTGCGAGGGCCTGGCCGAGCGCGGGGTCCCGACCGACGTCTTCGTCCGCCGGGACGACCCTCGCCTTCCTGCTGAGCGGCTGATCGCCCCGGGCAGCCGGCTGGTCCTGCTCGACGTGGGCCCGCCCCACCCGATCCCCAAGCAGGAGCTGCAGCCCCTGCTCGAGCCCTTCGCCGACGCCCTGCTGGCCCACGCCGCTTCCGAGGGGCGCTCCTACCGGCTGGTCCACGCCCACTACTGGCTGAGCGGGCCGCCGGCGCGCCGGGTCCGGGAGCGGCTGGGCATCCCGTGGGTCCAGTCCTTCCACTCGCTGGGGCGGATGAAGGAGGCCGCCGGGCTCCCGGCCGAGCTCGAGCGCGGCCGGGTCGAGGAGGTGCTGGCCGCGGAGTGCGACCGGATGGTGGCGATGAGCCGCGCCGAGGGCCGGGCGCTGGTGCGGCTGTACGGTGCCAACCCCGACCGGATCTGTGTCGCCGAGCCCGGGGTGGACCTCCACCCCGCCGATCCCGGGGCCGTCGCCGAGCTGCGCGAGGAGCTGGACGTCGCCGGCCGCCGGGTGGTCCTCTTCGCCGGCAGGCTGGAGCCGCTCAAGGGGGCGGACACCCTGATCGAGGCGATCGCCGAGATGGATCGGGACCCCCACCTGCAGGACGTCGTCTGCCTCTTCATCGGCGACGACAGCGGCGATGGCGCCCGATCGACCCACGGCGGGGAGCGGCGCCGCCTGGAGCGGCTCGCCGATCGCGCCGGGATCCTGGACCGCATCCGGTTCCTGGGGGCGGTGCCCCACGAGCGGCTGGCCCGCTACTACGCGCTCGCCGACGTCTGCGTGGTGCCGTCGCGGGTCGAGACCTTCGGCCTGGTGGCCCTGGAGGCCCAGGCGCAGGGGACCCCGGTGGTGGCATCCCGCGTCGGGGGCCTGCCCGAGGTGGTGGCCGACGAGGTGACCGGCAAGCTGGTCGAGGGTCGCGCGCCGCGCGACTACTGCGCCGCCATCTCCGCCATCCTCCACGACGAGGCCGGCCGGGAGCGGATGGGGGAGGCCGCTCGACGCCGCGCCGCCACCTTCTCCTGGGGACGGATGGTCGACCTGCTGCTCTCCATCTACGGGCGGGTCAGCTCCCCCGAGATCCCCGCCGAGCTCCCCTGCGGCTACGAGATGTCACTGGCGGCGGAGGCGCCGCTCGCCTCCGTCTGAACCCCGGCGCCCGCTCGTCTCCGCCTGAGCGCCGCTGAGGCCGGTCAGAAATCAGCGGCGCGACGCGGCGGTGTCGCAGGCGCGGGCCCTCATCGCCCTCTCGGTCCCGTCCCGTCCCTCGATGATCGGCCGGGACGCCGCGCGCCGGGTCGACTCCGAGAGCTCGGTGGAATCCCGGATCGCCGCCAGCGCCCGGTCCGCGGCGTCGAGCGTCCCCGGCTCGACCAGCTCGCGGGGGTAGAGGAACTCGGTGAAGCTCTCCGCCTCCTCCGAGCTGCGCAGGGCCCAGAAGCGCGGCACCTCCTCGATCCACCGCTCCACATAGGGGCGGAGCAGCGCGATCTGGCGGTCGCCCCATTGGATCAATCCACCCACCGCGAAGGGCCCCACCCCGAACCCGCCCATCAGCGCGTGCTGCATCTGGAGCGGAAGCTCGGTCCCCCCGACCACCAGGTCGAAGGCGGTGCGCTTGGCCTCGGGGTTGGGCCGGGCGGCCCGGCACGCGGCCGCCCGCCGGCGGCCGAAGTCGGTGTCGTCGATGGAGAGCTGGGCCTGGATCGGGGACTCCGCGTCGCGGCCCGAGCCGGCCAGCCGGCCCACCATCATCCAGCGGAGGTCGTTGTCGATGGCCAGCCCGGGCACGCTCTCGCCACCGTCGAGGAGGTGCTCCAGCCGGTCGAGGTCGGCATCGGCATCGCCGGCCATGATGCGGGCCCGGGCCCAGGTGAGCTGGACGTCACCGCCGGGCTCGGCGGCGGCCAGCTGCTCCCAGGCCGCCGCCGCCACCCGGGCGCGCGCCGCCGCGCGGTTGGCCGGGTCACCGAACTGCTCGATGGCCGCCACCGCCTGGCTGAGCAGCCGCTCGAGCACGGTGACCTCGGTCTCGACTCTGGCGTGCCGGAGCACGGCGTCGACGAAGTCGCGGGTGGGCAGCTCGGCGTCGCGGGTCATGTCCCAGAGCGCGGCCCAGCAGAGCGAGCGCGCGAGCGGGTCCTCGAGGCCGCCGAGATCGTGCAGCAGGGTCCCGATCGAGGTGGGGTCGAAGCGCAGCTTGGCGAAGGTGAGGTCGTCGTCGTTGACCAGGGTGAGGTCGGCGAGCGCCTCCCCGCGCAGCACATCCACGGAGGTGCGCTCGCCGCAGACGTCGGTGTCGACCTGGCGGTAGCGGACCAGGCGGCCCTGCTCGAGGCGGTAGAGGCCGACCCTCACGTGATGGGAGCGCAGGGTGGGGTGGGCCGGGGCCGCCCTCTGCACGATGGTCAGGCTCTCGATGCGGCCGTCCTTGGCCTCGATCTCGGGGATCAGCGTGTTCATGCCGGCGGTGCGCAGCCACTCCGCCGCCCAGGCGCCGAGGTCGCGCCCCGAGGCGGTCTCGATGCAGGCCAGGAACTCCCGCAGGCTGGCGTTGCCCCAGCGGTAGCGGCGGAAGTACTCGCGCACCCCGGTGGTGAAGGCGGCGTCGCCGACCCAGGCGACCAGCTGCTTGAGCACCGCGGCGCCCTTCTGGTAGGTGATGCCGTCGAAGTTCTGGCGGACCTCGTTGGTGTCGGCGCAGGGGGTGGAGACGGGGTGGGTCGAGGGGAGCTGGTCCTGGCGGGCGGCCGCCGACTTCATGGTGTTGGCGAAGTCCACCCAGGCGTTGGTGTAGGCGGTGGCGGTCACCATCGCCTTGTTGGCCATGTAGGTGGCGAAGGTCTCGTTGAGCCAGAGGTCGCCCCACCAGCGCATGGTGGCGACATCCCCGAAGCCGCAGACGTGGGCCATCTCGTGAGTGATCACCTCGGCCCGCCGCGCCCGCTGCAGCTCGGTCGCCCGGCTCCGGAAGATGTACATCTCGTTGAAGGTGACGCAGCCGGGATTCTCCATCGCCCCCATGTTGAATTCGGGCACGAAGAGCTGGTTGTACTCGTCGAACTGGTGCTCGAGACCGAACTCCTCGGCGAAGAAGTCGAGGCCCTGCCGGGTGATCTCGAAGAGCTCGCCGGCCTGCTCCTCGAGCTGGGGGGCGAGCGAGCGGCGCGCGTAGAGGCCGAGCCGGACCCCCTTGTGCTCGCTCTCCACGACCCGGTAGTCGCCGGCGGCGACCGCCATCAGGTAGGTGGGGAGGGGAGGGGTGGCATTGAACCGCCAGGTGCGGCTGCCGTCGCCGTGCTCGTCCCGGCCCAGCACCCGGCCGTTGCCGCAGACCTCCCAGGCGACCGGCGCGCGCACCGCCACCGTGAAGGTGCCCTTGAGGTCCGGCTGGTCGAAGCAGGCGATCACCTTGTGGGCGTCGAAGGGCTCGAAGTGGGTGTAGAGGTAGACCTGCTGGTCGACGGGATCGACCACCCGGTGGAGCCCGACCCCCACCCGCTCGTAGGCGCAGTCGGCGACCACGTCGACCCTGACCGGCCCCTCGGGGAGGCCCGCCAGCGGGATCCTGGCCCCGTCGTACCCCTCCACGGCGGCGGCCGACGGCCGCCCGTCCACCACGACCTCGCGGAGCCGCCCCGGCTCCCCGACGGTGAGGTTGAGGAAGGTCTCGGCTCCGGGCCGCCGGCACGAGAAGCCCAGGTGGGTCGTGCTGCGGAAGGTTGGGGCGGTGGGGTCGTCGCTCACCTCGAGCTCGACCCGGTAGCTGAGCTCACCGATGAGGGCGGCGCGCTCCGCCGCCTCGGTTTCGGTGAGGTTGTCACTCGTGATGCGTCCGGCCACGGGTGGCCATTGTGGGCGTCTCGTCCCCTCCGGCGCCAATCGGCGCGCTCGGAAGGCGGGCCGGGAAGGCTCGAGGGCCTAGCCGGCGAGCTCCCCCGCCGCTTCCAGCCGGTCCTCGGCATCGCCCGAGGTGCAGCCCAGGAAGCCGCCGTCGTCCCCGCCCAGGCCGTCGGCGATGGCGCTGAGGGCATCGCGGAGGCGGGCGGCGGCGTCGTCGTCGAGCACGCTGGCCAGGTGGCGGTCGATCCCCCGGGCGTGGACCGGGGAGGCGCGGCCCAGCTTCTCGCGCCCCAGGTCGGTGATGACCGCGAACGCCCCCCGCCGGTCGGACGGGCAGCCGGTCCGGGCCACCAGCCCGGCGGCCTCCATCCGGTCGATCAGGCGGCTCACCCCGCTCTTGGTCATCAGCACCGTGTCCAGCAGCCGCTGCAGCCGGACGGCCCCCTCGGGGGCACGGTCGAGAACCAGCAGCACCTCGTACCAGGCCAGCGGCAGCCCCTCCGCCTCCATCAGCTCGCGCTCGAGGTTGCAGGCGAGGCCCGCCTGGGCGCGCAGGAGGGCGCGCCAGGCCTGCAGGTGGACTGATTGATTCAATTCAGAGGTGACCACGGCCCCAAGCCTACCTCACAAAGGTTGACAGCGCAACCATCGCCACATTATAGTTGCCAAAGTAACCGTTGACCAAGCAACTATCGGAGAGAGAGATGACTGAATCCACCGCCACCACCACCCGCCCACCGCTCGCAGCCGGGGAATACGTCCTCGACCCGTCCCACACCCACGTCGGCTTCCTGGCCCGCCACCTGGTGGTGACCAAGGTCCGGGGGACCTTCGAGAAGGTGGACGCCCGGATCACGGTCGGGGAGACCCTGGCCACGTCGGCGGTGGAGGTGACCATCGACGTCGCCAGCCTCACCAGCCGTGACGAGAAGCGCGACGCCCACCTCCGGTCCGGCGACTTCTTCGACGTCGAGAAGTTCCCCATCATGACCTTCCACTCGAGCGCCGTGAAGGCGAGCGGGGACGGCCACTTCGCGGTCACCGGTGACCTCACCATCCGCGACCAGACCCGGCCGCTCACCCTGGACGTCGAGTTCCTCGGCACCGAGAAGACCCCGTGGGGCACCTCGGTCGCGGTGATCTCCGCCGCCGCCGAGATCGAACGCGAGGAGTGGGGCCTGACCTGGAACGTCGCCCTCGAATCCGGCGGCATGCTGGTCAGCAAGAGGATCCAGCTCGAGATCGAGGCCGAGCTCGTGCCGGCGCCCGCCGCCGCCTAGCCTCTCTCTGGGTGGTGCCGCCGCCGGTCGTGCCGGCGCGCGGCGCCACCTCCCGAGCCTCCCGGCAGGGGTGCCGCCGGTGGGTACCGGTGCCATATTGTTGGCACCATGAGACCGCGGGACCTGACCGACAAGCTCGAGGGCCTGGAGGTCCTCGACGGGCTCTCCGACCGCCTGGCCGGCGCCGTCAACTCCGCAGTGGCGCCGGTCAAGACGCTGCTGAGCGGCACCTGGCTCGACCACCCGCTGCATCCGGCGCTGGTCAGCACGCCGCTCGGGTGCTGGAGTGGGGCGGTGATCCTCGACCTCCTCGGGGGCGAGGCGGGCTATGCCGCCGTCCGGCCGATGGTGGCGCTGGGCACCCTGGCAGCGCTGCCGGCGGCGATCACCGGGCTCAGCGATTGGGCCGACTCCTACGGTCCGGAGCGGCGCGTCGGCCTGGTCCACGCCGCGGTCAACCTCACCGGCCTCACCCTCTTCGCCCTCTCCCTGGGCAACGGCCGCCGCGCCCGGAGGCTGCGCCTGCTGGGGCTGGTGGCGGTCGGCACCGGCGGCTACCTGGGCGGCCACCTCACCTACGCCCGGGGGCTCGGGGTCGACCACCAGATCCTGGTGGATCGGCCCACCGAGTGGACCGACGCCCTCGATGCGGAGAGCCTGGCGGAGGCGACCCCGACGCTCGCCGAGACCGGCGGGGCGCGGGTGCTCCTCTACCGCCGCGGCTCGCAGATCTACGCGCTCTCCGACGTCTGCCCCCACGCCGCCGGACCGCTCCACGAGGGGAAGGTCGACGACGACCTCTGCGTGACCTGCCCCTGGCACGGCAGCCGCTTCCGGCTAAGCGACGGCCGGGCGGTCCACGGTCCGGCGTCCGCGCCCGCGGTGGTCTACGAGGCCCGCGTCCGGGACGGCAGGGTGGAGGTCCGCGCGGCCCCCTGAGGCCGCCGGGGAGGGACCCCGCCCGCCGTCACCGTCGTGGGGGCGGATGGCCGGCGGAGACGCGGTGGCCGCTGGTGATTCGATAGACGCTTCCAGTCCGTGAGACGCGAATCGCGGTCTCGGGCTGCGCGCGGGAGACGGCTCGAAATGCACCTCGAATCGCGCATCGTGCGTGATGCACGAGGGTGGACCGCGCGCGGCGCGGCACCACGCCCAAAGCCCCCGCGAGCCCGCGGTGGGGCATGACCGGCTTGGTAGCATTTGCCACCGAGATGCTCTCGGACTACGCGCCGATCCTCGTCTTCCTGGGTATCTGCATCCTCTTCGGCGCGGGAGTGCCGCTGCTGAGCAGCGCCCTGGGGCCTCGCCGGCCCAGCCCGGAGAAGGAGCTCCCCTACGAGTTCGGCATCGTTCCCGTGATCTCGGCCCGGCGCCGGTTCTCGGTGGCCTTCTACGTCACCGCGATGCTGTTCATCGTCTTCGACGTCGAGTCGATCTTCCTCTTCCCCTGGGCGACGATCGTCCGCCAGCTCAGGGTCTTCGGGATCATCGAGATGGGGATCTTCATCCTGGTGCTGCTGATCGGGCTGGTCTACATCTGGGCCAAGGGGGCGCTCCGGTGGGACTGAGCGGCGACCTCGAGCTCGGCCGGGCCCGGCTGGCCACCCCGCTGGGCGACGCGGGCGCGCTGCCCCTGCCGCGCGTGGGGGAGAGGGAGCGCGCCGCGGTCCAGACCGGGATCATCACCACCACCATGGAGAAGCTGATCAACTGGGGCCGCTACAGCTCGATGTGGCCGGCCCTCTACGGCCTCGCCTGCTGCGCCATCGAGATGATGGGCACGGGGGCGGCGCGCTACGACATGGCCCGCTTCGGCTGCGAGGTGTTCCGCGCCTCGCCGCGGCAGTCCGACGTGATGATCGTGTCGGGCCGGGTCTCCCAGAAGATGGCCCCGGTCCTCCGCCAGATCTACGACCAGATGCCCGAGCCGAAGTGGGTCATCAGCATGGGCGCCTGCGCCTCCAGCGGCGGGATGTTCAACAACTACGCGATCGTCCAGGGCGTCGACAAGGTGGTGCCCGTCGACGTCTTCCTGCCCGGCTGCCCGCCCCGCCCCGAGGCCCTCCTCGACGCCCTGGTCAAGCTGCAGCAGAAGATCGCCGCCACCCACCTGACCTCCTGGCGCGGATGAGCGGGCGATGACCAGCGTGGAGGACACCGCCGGTTCTCACCCTGTGGCCGGAGCGAGGGCACTGGACCTCCTCCGGCGGGAGCTTCCCGAGGTCGTGGTGATGAGCGAGGAGGGCTTCGGCGAGGTGACCATCCGGGTTCCCCGGGAGCGGATCGTCGAGGTGGCGCGGCTGCTCCGCGACCACCCGGAGGCGCGTTACGACCTCCCCCTCTGCGTGACCGCGGTCGACTGGCCCGATCGCGAACCCGAGGTGCCGCGCTTCGACGTCGTCTACCAGCTCCGCTCCATGCAGCACAACGACGTGGTCCGGCTGGCCGTCCAGGTGCCCGGTGACGACCCCCGCGTCCCCACCCTGGAGGGGGTCTTCGCGGGGATGGACTGGCACGAGCGGGAGGCATTCGACCTGCTGGGCATCGAGTTCGAGGGTCACCACGACCTCCGCCGCATCCTCCTCCCCGACGACTGGGAGGGGCACCCGCTGCGCAAGGACTACGTCTCCTTCGGCGAGCCGATCGCCTTCACCCACAACCTGGAGTGGGCGATGCCCGCGCAGGAGAGGCCGCCCGACATGCCCGGCGAGTTGCGATGACGCTCATCTCCGCCCATCTCGGCGTCAGCTTCAGGGGGGCGTCCGCCCCCCTTCGGCGCGCGAGATTGCGCGCCTACCCCCAAGGAAAGCATGCACACCCACACGCTGCGCTCCCTCGCTGCGCGGCTCGCTTCCTGGATCTGGACGGCCTGAGCGTCATCGGGGTGGGTCGGCGATGACGCTCACCGACGCCCAGCTCGGTGTGATCCGGCGATGAGCGTGCTGCCGCCGCTCGGCCCCCCCGGCCACGACCCCGTCTCCGAGCAGTACGAGCACGGCCGGGAGCTGCTCGGGGTGGCCCCCGAGCTCGACGCCATCGACCTGGTCCAGCTCGACGACCAGACCATGGAGCTGAACATGGGGCCCCAGCACCCCTCCACCCACGGCGTGCTCCGCCTGGTGCTGGACCTGGACGGCGAGATCGTGCGCGGCTGCCGGCCGGACATCGGCTTCCTGCACACCGGCTTCGAGAAGGACTTCGAGCGGCACAACTACCAGCAGTGCATCCCCTACACGGACCGGATGGACTACCTCTCGCCGCTCAGCAACAACCTCGGCTTCTCCCTGGCGGCGGAGCGGCTGCTGGGCATCGAGGTCCCGCCTCGGGCGCAGTACCTGCGGGTGATCATGTGCGAGCTGGCCCGGATCGCCAGCCACCTGATCTGGTACGGGACCAGCGCCCTCGACCTCGGCGCCACCACCCCCTTCGTCTACGCCTGGCGGGAGCGGGAGAAGATCCTGGACATCAACGAGCTGGTGAGCGGGGTGCGGATGCACACCTCGTTCATCCGGGTGGGGGGGCTGCTCGCCGACGTGCCCGACGAGTTCTACGCCCTGGTCGCCGAGGTGGCCAAGACCTTCCCCCACCACATCGACGAGTACGAGACCCTGATCACCGGCAACCCCATCTTCCGGGAGCGGACCCGAGGGCTGGGGGTGATCAGCCCCGAGGACGCCATCAACTACGGGGTCACCGGGCCGTCGCTGCGGGGCAGCGGGGTCGCCTACGACCTGCGCAAGGCGGTTCCCTACAGCTCCTACGACCACTTCGACTTCGACGTGCCGATCGGCGAGCGGGGCGACATCTACGACCGCTACCTGGTGCGGATGGCGGAGATGCGCCAGTCGCTCCGGATCATCGACCAGGCGCTGGAGGGCCTGCCCGGTGGCCCGGTCAACACCAGCGACCGCCAGGTCGCGCTGCCGCCGCGCAACGAGATCAACACCAGCATGGAGTCGCTGATCCGCCACTTCAAGCTGGTGACCGAGGGATTCCGGGTGCCCCGCGGCACCGTCTACCAGGCGGTCGAGTTCCCCACGGGGAGAGCTGGGCTTCCTGCTGGTGAGCGACGGGACCAACCGGCCCTACCGCTGCAAGGTGCGGGCCCCCTCCTTCAGCAACCTCAGCGCCCTGCCCCACATGGCGGTGGGCGAGATGCTCCCCGACCTGGTGGCGGTCATCGGCTCCATCGACATCGTCCTCGGGGACGTCGACCGATGAACGGCCTGCGCAGCGCCGGCCGCCTCCGGGGGAGCCTCTGATGCCCGTGCTCACCTCCGAGACCCGCGCCGAGATCGAGAGGCAGCGCGACCGCTATCCGCAGCCGCGCAGCGCGGTGCTGCCCTCGCTCTGGGCGGTGCAGCACCAGCTCGGCTACCTGAGCCCGGAGGGGATGGCCGAGGTGGCCGAGCTGCTCCGGATCACCCCCAGCGAGGTCGAGGCGGTGGCCAGCTTCTACTCCATGTACTTCGACCACCCGGGCGGGCGCCACCACGTGCTGGTCTGCATCAACGTCTCCTGCGCCCTGCGCGGCTCCGACGAGATCGTCTCCCACCTGGAGGGACGGCTCGGCTGCCCCTCGGGCGGGACCACGGCCGATGGGGAGTTCACCTGGGAGCAGACGGTCGAATGCCTGGGCGCCTGCGGCGGCGCGCCCGCCATGCAGGTGGACCACCACTTCCAGGAGAACCTCACCCCGGAGCGGGTCGACGCCATCCTCGACGAGGTGCGCGCCGCGCCGGCATCCGAACCGGATGGCGCTTCCGCGGGCCACGCCCCCGCCGCCGCCCGGGCCCGCAGGGCGGGTCGCTGATGGCCGAGCACCGCCTCCTCACCAAGGACTTCGGGACCGACGGCCTCCAGACCCTCGACGTCTACGAGCGCTGCGGCGGCTACGAGGGACTGCGCAAGGCGCTGCGCAGCCTCACCCCCGACGAGCTGGTGGCCGAGGTCAAGACCAGTGGCATCCGGGGCCGCGGCGGCGCCGGCTTCCCCACCGGGATGAAGTGGTCCTTCCTCCCCAAGGACATCCACCCCCGCTACCTCTGCGTCAATGCCGACGAGTTGGAGCCCGGCTGCTTCAAGGACCGGGCCCTGATCGACGAGAACCCGCACCAGCTCATCGAGGGGACCCTGATCGCCGCCTACGCGATCCAGGCGCCGATCGCCTTCATCTACATCCGCGGCGAGTACCACGACCAGCGGCTGCTGCTGGAGCGCTGCGTCGAGGAGGCGCGGGCCGCCGGCTACATCGGCCGGGGGATCCTGGGCTCCGACTTCAGCTGCGACGTCATCGTCCACGGCGGCGCCGGCGCCTACATCTGCGGCGAGGAGACGGCGCTCATCGACTCCCTGGAGGGGCTGCGCGGGCAGCCCCGGCTCAAGCCACCCTTCCCGGCGGTCAAGGGCCTGTACGGCAAGCCGACCGTCGTCAACAACGTGGAGACGCTCTCCAACCTCCCTCACATCGTGCTCCGCGGCGGCGCCTGGTTCGCCTCGGTGGGCACCGAGAAGAGCACCGGGACCCGGCTCTTCTGCTGCAGCGGGCACATCAACCGCCCCGGCACCTACGAGATGGCCCTGGGCACCCCGATCCGCGAGCTGCTCGAGGAGGAGTGCCGCGGGGTCTGGAGGGGCCGCTCCCTCAAGGCCTTCCAGCCCGGCGGCGGCTCGATGCAGGTGCTCCTCCCCGAGCATCTCGACCTTCCGCTGGACATGGACGCGGTCTCCAAAGCCGGATCCGCGCTCGGCGCCGGCGCCATGGTCTTCATGGACGAGACCACCTGCATGGTGGACGTCTCCATGCGCCTGGTCGACTTCTACCAGCACGAGTTCGTGCGGCAAGTGCGCCCCCTGCCGCGAGGGCACCTACTTCGAGGCCGACCTGATGCACCGGCTGGAGCGCGGTGAGCTGAGCAGCGCCGAGCTGACCACCCTCAGCGACATCTGCGACAACATGAACGGCAAGTGCTTCTGCCCGCTGGGCGACACCGCCACCTGGTTCGTGATGTCGGCGTATCAGGCGTTCCGCGACGAGTTCGAGGAGCACTGCGGGGCGGGCGGCTGCCCGGTCAAGCGGCGCAACCAGCAGCCCGTGCCCGCTGGCGAGAGCGCCGGTGGCTGACCCCAAGCCCCAGGACGCCGCCCCCGAGGCCCCCGACGACGGCCGGGTCGGGGTGACCATCGACGGCCGGGCGCTCCGCGTGCCGCGCGGCACCCTGGTCCTGGACGCGGCCACCGAGGCCGGCATCCACATCCCCATCTACTGCGCCCATCCCAAGATGGACCCGGTCGCGGTCTGCCGGATGTGCCTGGTCGAGGTGGAGAAGGCGCCCAAGCTTCAGCCCGCCTGCGCCACCGTGGTGGCCGACGGCATGGTGGTGAGGACCCAGACGGCGCCGGTGGTCAAGGAGCGCGAGGGCGTTCTCGAGTTCCTCCTCCTCAACCACCCCCTGGACTGCCCGGTCTGCGACCGGGGCGGCGAATGCGACCTCCAGGACTTCACGGTTCGCTACGGGCCGCAGAGCTCGCGCTTCCCGATCACCGACAAGGTCCACTTCGAGAAGGCGCTGCCGCTCTCCGACCGGATCGAGCTGGACCAGGAGCGCTGCATCCTCTGCTGGCGCTGCACCCGCTTCTACGACGAGATCACCGGCGAGAAGGAGCTGGTGCTCCAGCAGCGCGGGGTGCACACCCTGGTCGCCCCCTTCAACGGGCAGCCGCTCCGGTCCGACTTCCAGGGCAACCTCCCCGAGGTCTGCCCGGTGGGCGCCCTCACCCACATCAAGTACCGCTTCACGGCGCGGCCCTGGGACCTGCAGCGAACCCGGTCGATCTGCCCCGGCTGCTCCTACGGCTGCAACATCAACGTGGACTCCCGGGACTTCGAGGTGCGGCGGTTCGCCTCGCGGGACAACCCGCTGGTCGACGACATGTGGCTCTGCGACCGGGGCCGGTACGCGTTCCCGCGCTGGAACTCGACTGACCGGGTGCGCCGGCCGATGGTGGCGAGCGGCAAGGGGGAGCCCGCCGGGCCGGCCACGGTCGAGGCCGCGGTGGCGGCGGCGGCCGCCCAGCTCGCCGGGGTCAGGGAGCGGCGCGGCGCCGGTGCGGTGGCGGTGCTCGGCTCCCCCGAGAGCACCAATGAGGAGCTCTGGCTGCTCCAGCGCCTGGCCCGCGAGGTGCTCGGCACCCCGCACATCGACCATCAGCTCGAGCGGCTCGCGGACCTCGACCCGGCCGAGCACGCTCTCGGCATCGCCGAGATCGAGGGGTGCCGGGCGGTGGTGGTGCTCGGCGCCGCGCCGGAGCAGCTCGACCCGGTGCTCACCCTGCGTCTCTTCAAGGCCGGGACCAAGAGGGGGGTCGCGATCCACCGCGTGGACGCGGCGGCATCCCCGGCTGAGGTGGTGAAGGCGGTGGGCGGGGGCGCCGGCCTGGTGGGGGTGATCGCCGACGAGGTTGGGCGCCCCGCCGCCGCGGCCCTGGCCGCCGCGCTCTCCGCATCGGGGGCGACCGTCAAGCGCCTGACCATCACCCGCGGGATGAACGGGCGTGGAGCCAAGGACCTCGGCCTCCTGCCCGGGCTCCGGCCCGGCTACGTCAGGGCGACCCCGGCGGGCAGCTCCGGCCGGGAGATCCTGCGGGCGGCGGCCGCCGGGGAGATCCCCGGGCTGGTCCTGGTCAACGGCGCCGCGCTCGCCGTCGAGGGGGAGGATGCGGAGCTGCTCCGCCGCGCGCTCGCCAGGGCCGAGGTGGTGGTGGCCATGGAGAGCGTGCCCGGCCCGGTCAGCCAGAGCGCCACCGTGCTGATCCCGGGGCACACCCTGATGGAGAAGCTGGGGACCGTCACCAACACCGAGGGGAGGGTTCAGCGGATCCGTCCCGCCCTCCCGCCGGCCACCCCCACCCCGACCGAGACCCGCGTCCTCGGCATGCTCGCCGCGGCGCTCGGCGCCGAGGGCTGGACGGTCGACCCGGCCCGCGTCCAGCGCGAGATCGCGGCCGCCCTGCCCGCCTATGCCGCGGCCGGCAACGGCGGGCGCGCCCTCTTCGACGGGGCGGCAGGATGATCGCCTCCGCCTGGTGGGAGTACTTCATCGGCCCCGACTGGTGGTGGGTGATCCTGGTCAAGGCGGTCATCGTCCTGCTCTTCCTGATCACCGCCGGCGCCTACCTCACCCTGGCCGAGCGCAAGGTGGCGGCGCGCATCCAGCTGCGGATCGGCCCCAACCGGGTGGGACCCCTCGGCCTCCTCCAGCCCCTCGCCGACGCGGTCAAGCTGCTCTTCAAGGAGAACACCGCGCCGTCGGGCCGCGACAAGCTGCTCTACCTGATCGCCCCCGGCCTGGCCGGGGCGGCGGCGATGTTCGCCTTCGCGGCCATCCCCATCAGCGCGGTCAACTGCATCGGCGGTCCGTCGATCGGCGAGGCTCAGCTCACCTGCCCGTCGGGGTACGCGCTCCACTGGGACATCGCCCACGTCAACGTCGGCCTCCTCTTCATCCTCGCGGTCACCTCGCTGGGCGTCTACTCGCTCTTCCTGGGCGGCTGGTCGGCCAACAGCAAGTACTCGCTGTTCGGCGGGCTGCGCTCCTCGGCGCAGCTCATCTCCTACGAGATGGCGGTCGCCTTCGCGCTGATCGGACCCGTGATCCTGGCCGGCTCCCTCGACATGGAGCAGATCGTCAGCAACCAGCACCACCTCTGGTACGTCTTCCTCCAGCCGCTCGCCTTCCTGCTCTACTTCGTCGGGGCCCTGGCGGAGACCAACCGCGCGCCCTTCGACCTGCCCGAGGCGGAGACCGAGCTGGTCGGCGGTTACCACACCGAGTACGGGTCGATGCGCTTCGCCTTCTACTTCCTCGGCGAGTACATCAACATGGTGATCGTCGCCTCCATCGCCACCACGCTCTTCCTGGGCGGGTGGCTCTCCCCGCTGCCCACCAGCTGGGTGATCGTCGGCTGGATCCCCGGGGTGATCTGGTACCTGATCAAGGTGGCGGTGCTCATCTTCGTGATGATGTGGGTCCGCTGGACCCTCCCCCGGCTGCGCTACGACCGGCTCATGAACCTGGGCTGGAAGATGCTGCTCCCGCTCGGCCTGGTGAACATCATGATCACCGGGACCCTGGTCGCCCTGAGGGCCGGCTGATGTTCCGCGAGATCGCCCAGGGGCTGAGCCTGACGCTCCGCAGCATGTTCAAGAAGCCGATCACGGTGCAGTGGCCGGAGGAGCAGAGGCTGGTGCCGCCGCGCCACCGCGGCCGCCACATCCTCCACCGCTACGACAACGGCCTGGAGAAGTGCATCGGCTGCGAGCTCTGCGCCGCCGCCTGCCCGGTCGGCTGCATCTACGTGGGGCCCGCCGAGAACCCGAAGGACCACCCGATCAGCCCCGGCGAGCGGTATGCCGAGCGCTACGAGATCAACCTGATGCGCTGCATCTACTGCGGCTACTGCGCGGAGGCCTGCCCCACCGAGGCGATCACCCTCGGGCCCCGCTACGACCTGGCCGACTACCGGCGCGAGCACACCGTGGTCACCAAGGCGGAGCTGCTCGAGGCCTGGCCGAACTTCGAGCAGGGGCGCGGACCGATCGCGCCGCGCGGCGCCGGCTCGGACCAGCGCGGTCGCGAGCTCCCGGAGATGGGGGTCGACCCGCGGGTGGCCTGGGGGGTGGCCCAGGCGGCGCGGGGCGACACCACCACGCTGCCCGGCGGTCACGGCATCGCCAGCCGGCCGCCCACCATCGCGGCGCCGGCGCCGAGGGGCGAGAGCGAAGCGGTCGAGGTTGCCACGCGGGCCGCCGGGCTGGAGGTCGCCGCTGCCAACCCGGTCGCCGGTGACGATCCAGCCGCCGGTGACGACCCAGCCGCCGCTGCCAACCCAGCGGCCGGTGGCCTCCCGCCGGTCACCGGCGAGGGCGATGCGGTGACGGCGAGCCCTGACGCCGCACCGCCCGAGGGCCCGGAGCCCGGCACCCCGGCCAGGCCGCGGAGGCGCCGGTCGTGAACGCGCTGATGGCGGCGCTGCTGATCCTGATCGCGATCTCGGCCCTCGGGGTGGTGTTCTCGCCCCAGACCATCTACTCGGCGCTCTCCCTGGTGCTGACCGTCGGGCTGCTGGCGGCGATCTTCCTGGTGCTCAACGCCCAGTTCCTCTTCGCGGTGCAGCTGATCGTCTACGCCGGGGCGGTGATGGTGCTCTTCGTCTTCATCATCGCCCTGCTCGACCCGGCCTCCGAGGAGCGCCCCCGGCTCGCCGACCCCCGGCTGATCCTCGGGGTGCTGGCCATCGCCGGGATCTGCACCGCGGTCTTCATCGCGGCCCGCAACGGGATCACCTACGCCACCTCCTGCACCACCCAGGCTGCCTCCTGCATGCACGGCTACACGGTGGGCAGCCTGGCGGCGAGCGGCGCCGCCGGCGCCGACCCCTACAACACCTTCGGCTTTCCCCAGAACGGGGTGGACCAGGCGGGCAACGTCCAGGTGCTCGCCAACCAGCTGTTCCACACCTACGTGCTTCCCTTCGAGATCACCTCGCTGCTGCTGCTGGTGGCCGCGATCGGCGCCGTCTACCTCACCCGCCGCACCCGGACCGGGATCCGTCGCGACCCGCGGATCCCGGAGAGCTGGAGCGACGACCTGATGGAGCGCGCCGAGCCCCCCGTCCCGACCGTCCCCGCGGCCGCCGGGGCACCGGTGGCCGAGGCGCGATCCTGATGCTCTCCCAGGCGATCTTCCCGTGGATCCTGCTCACCGCCGCGTTCCTCTTCACCCTGGGGGCCCTGGGGGTGCTGATCCGGCGCAACCCGCTGGTCGTCTTCATGTGCATCGAGCTGATGCTCAACGCCGTCAACCTGGCGCTGGTCGGCTACTCCAGCTTCCTCAGCAGCGAGGAGGGACAGGTCTTCGCCTTCATGGTGATCGTGGTGGCCGCCGCCGAGGTGGTGGTCGGGCTCGGCCTGCTGACCCGGGTCTTCAGCATCGGTCGCGAGCTGGACGTCGACGACCTCGACGAGATGAAGCGATGAGGTCGACCGGGCGATGAGCACCTCGACCGCCGCCCTGCTCGCCGGGCTGGTGCTGCTCTTCCCGCTCGCCGGCAGCGCGCTCTGCGGGCTGCTCGGGCCGGTGCTCGGCCGGCGCTTCGTCAACCTGGCCGGCACCCTCTCGATCGGAGCCGCCTTCGCGGTCACCCTGGTCATCTTCGCGGAGGTCCTGGGGGCGGCCTCGGGCCACCAGGCGGTGACCGCCACCCTCTGGAACTGGCTGAACCTCGGCAGCGGCAACCTCAACGTCTCGGTGGACGTCACCATCGACCAGCTCTCGGTGCTGATGCTGCTGGTGATCACCGGAGTGGGGCTGCTGATCCACGTCTACTCGGTCGGCTACATGGAGCACGACGAGGGGGTGGCGCGGTTCTTCAGCTACATGAACTTCTTCATCTTCTCGATGGTGCTGCTGGTGCTGGCCGCCGACCTGGTGATCCTGATCATCGGCTGGGCGGCGGTGGCGCTCTCCAGCTACCTGCTGATCGGCTTCTGGTACGAGCGCGAGAGCGCGGTGCTGGCCGCCCGCAAGGCGTTCATCACCCAGGTGATCGGCGACGTCGCCCTGGTGATCGCCGCCTTCCTGATCTTCGTGAACCTCAAGACGCCGCAGATACCCACATATCACGGCGCCGCCATCGCCATCGTCGCTCCGCTGCCGGCCCAGCACGCTTACACCCTGAGCCTGCCCCAGATCTTCGCCAACGCCGGCTCGCTGGGCACGGGGACCCCGCTGATCACCCTGATCTGCATCCTGCTCGCGGTCGCCGCCTTCGCCAAGTCGGCCCAGTTCCCCCTGCACACCTGGCTGCCCGACGCCATGGAGGGCCCCACCCCGGTCTCGGCCCTGATCCACGCGGCCACCATGGTGACCGCCGGCGTCTACCTGATCGCCCGCTTCCACCCGCTCTTCGACCGGGCCCCGATCGCGGCCGGGATGGTGGCGTTCGTGGGCATGGGCACGGCCCTGATGGCCGGCTTCATCGCCCTCTCCCAGGTCGACATCAAGCGGGTGATCGCCTACTCCACGATGTCCCAGATCGGCCTGATGATCTTCGCGGTGGGGATCGGCGCCTACGCCGCCGGGATGTACCAGTTCCTGCTCCACGCCTTCTTCAAGGCGCTCCTCTTCCTCGCCGCCGGCAACGTGATCCACGCCGTCCACGACGAGCAGGACATCCGCGAGATGGGCGGCCTGGACTCCCGGATGAGGGTGACCGCCTGGAGCTTCCTGGTGGGGTCGCTGGCGCTGGCCGGCTTCCTCTTCGCGGGAATGTTCTCCAAGGAGGACCTGCTCGGCTTCGGTCTGATCAACGGCCCCGGCTCGCCGGCCCTCTACATCGTCGGCATCGCCGTCAACGTGCTCACCGGTCTCTACGCCTTCCGCCTCTACGGCAGGGTCTTCCGCGGCGAGCCGAACTCCGACCGCGCCCGCGAGGCGCACGAGGCCCCCTCGGTGATGCTCTGGCCGGTGGTCATCCTCGCCGGGCTCTCGGCGGTGGCGGGCTGGGCCCTGCAGTGGCCGGTGAGCTTCGGACCGCACCTCATCAACGACTTCCTCAACCCCGTCTTCACCAGCGCCGGCAGCGGGCCGATCGCCAGGGAGCCCGGCACCGGCCTGGGCCTGATCGGCTTCTTCATCGGCCTGGTCTGCAGCCTGATCGGGATCGGGATCGCCATCCGGATCTGGGTGCGCCGCGATCTCGACCCGTCACGCGCGCTGGCGCGGCCGGGGCTGCGCCTGCTGCCCCGGCTCTCCTTCCACAAGCTCTACTTCGACGAGCTCTACGACCTGATGCTGGTCCGCCCCACCCGGGCGGTGGCGCGCGGGCTCCGCCGGGCCGGGGACCCGGTGATGGACAGCTGGATCAAGGGGCTCTCGGACGTGGCCACCGACTTCAGCGCCGCCTTCCGGACGGCTCAGACCGGGATGATCCGGGACTACGCCTCGTACATGGTCCTCTTCGTCCTGATCTTCACCATCGCCGTGATGGTGGCCGCGGGGATCGCGAAATGAGCGGCTTCCCCTGGCTCACCGCCGTCGTGGTGCTCCCGGTCGCCGGGGCGATGGTTCTCCAGGTGATCCCCGGGAAGGCCTCCGGTCCGATCAAGGCGGTGACCGCCGTCTTCGCGGCGGCGGAGGCGGTCCTGGTCGGGATGATCGTCTTCGCGGTGGCGACCGGCGCCGCCGACGGCGGCGGGCCGCTGCCGATGCACCTGGTCGAGCAGGCCAGCTGGATCCCCGCCATCGGGGCCTCGTACCACCTCGGCGTGGACGGCATCTCGGCGTGGATCCTCGCCCTCAACGCCGGCGTCTTCCTGCTCGGCGCGGTGGTGGTGCCCCGCCACTCCACCGAGCGGATGAAGCTCTTCTGCGGGCTGCTGCTGCTCGCCGAGGCGGCCACCACCGGGGTCCTGGTCAGCCTCGACCTGCTCCTCTTCTACCTCTTCTGGGAGGGGATGCTGATCCCCCTCTACTTCCTGCTCGCCTTCTACGGGAACGAGAACCGGGGCCGGGCGACCCTCAAGTTCGTGATCTACACCGTGGCCGGCAGCCTGCTGATGCTGCTCGCGATCATCTACCTGCACTTCCAGGCGCTCAACGCCGGCCACAACAGCTTCGACCTGGAGGTGCTGCTCTCCACCCCGGCGCCGACCCAGACCGGGGTGCCGCTGCCCTTCACCACGGTCCCGACCCTGACCCCGGCGATGTTCGCCTTCCTCGCCTTCGCGCTCGCCTTCGCGATCAAGCTCCCGATCGTCCCGTTCCACACCTGGCTGCCCGACCTCTACGAGTTCGGCGCCGGCCCCGGTGCTGGTGTTCTTCGCCGGGGTGGTCAGCAAGATGGGGGCGTACGGATTCATCCGCTATGCGATCACCCTCTTCGGACCCCAGGCCCACCAGCTCCAGCCGCTGCTGGTGGCGCTGGCCATCCTCGGCATCCTCTACGGGGCGCTGATGGCCCTGAGCCAGACCGACCTCAAGCGGATCGTCGCCTACGCCAGCCTCTCCCACCTCAGCTTCATCGCGCTCGGCATCTTCAGCCTGGATCAGAACGGCATCAACGGCGCGGTGATCCAGATCGTCAACCACGGGATCATCATCGCCGGGCTCTTCCTGGTGGTCGGGGTGGTCGAGGCCAGGACCGGGACCCGCGACATCCGCGAGCTGGGCGGGCTCCAGAAGCGGATGCCCTGGCTCTACGTCCTCTTCATGGTGATCACCCTGGGCAGCCTCGGTCTGCCCGGGACCAACGGCTTCGTCGGCGAGATCACCATCATGCTGGGCGCCTTCCAGTACTTCTGGCTGCTCGCGGTGCTCGCCGGCATGGGCGTGCTGCTCGCCAGCTGGTACATGCTCCGCATGCACCAGGGGATGATGCACGGGCCGGTCCGGCCGGTCACCGAGAGGGTGAGCGACCTGCGCTTCCGCGACGGCCTGGTGCTGGCGCCGCTGGCCGCGCTGATCGTCTTCCTCGGGGTCTTCCCGCACCCGGTCGGCGCTGTGACCGCGCAGGCGGTGCCGGGGTACGTGACCCTGGCCGACTCCGGAGCCCTCAGCACCACGCCGCCGGTGGCGGCGGTCGCCACGTCGCCGCCGGGGGTGGCGCCGTGAACATGCTGGCGGCGCTGCCGCTGGCCTCCGCCACCCCTGGATGGCACGACCTGCTCGGGCTGCTTCCCGAGGTGATCGTCGCGGGCGGCTTCGTGGCCCTGATGCTGCTCGACCTGGTGGTGCCGCCGGCCCGCCGGACCTGGCTCGCCGTCTTCAGCGGCGCGGTGCTGGTGGCCGCCCTGGCGGTGAGCGCCTGGGGGTGGTACGACGCCGGGCCCACCGGGCGCACCGTCTTCTTCGGCGCCTTCGCCTACGACCGGCTGGCGGTGTTCGCCAACTGCGTGATCCTGGTGACGTCGCTGCTCACCGTCGTGATCAGCCCCGGGTACCTCACCCGGCGCCGCCTCCACAACGGCGAGTACTACGCGCTGGTGATGGCGGCGACCGCCGGGATGATGCTGCTCGCCGGCGCCACCAGCCTGATGGTCATCTTCCTCGCCATCGAGCTGCTCTCCATCTCGCTCTACATCCTGAGCGGATTCTCCCGCCAGGAGGAGCGCTCCCAGGAGGCTGCGGTCAAGTACCTGCTGCTCGGCTCCTTCGCCTCCGCATTCCTCCTCTTCGGGATGGCCCTGGTGTACGGCGAGACCGGGCACACCCAGCTCACCCAGATCGCCGCCGCCCTGGGCCGCTCGGTGCCGGTCGATCCGCTGCTGGTGGGCGGGATCATCCTGGTGTTCATCGGGCTCGCCTTCAAGGTGAGCGCCGCGCCCTTCCACGCCTGGACCCCCGACGTCTACCAGGGCGCGCCGACCTCGGTGACCACCTTCATGAGCGTGGCCACCAAGGTGGCCGCCTTCGTGGTCATGATCCGGCTCTTCGACGACACCTTCGCCGCCTACGTCAGCCACTGGAGCGCGGTGGTGATCGCGGTCGCCATCCTCTCCATGGTGGTCGGCAACCTCGCCGCCCTCACCCAGAACAGCGTCAAGCGGATGCTCGCCTACTCCGGGATCGCCCAGGCCGGCTACATCCTCATCGGGGTCGCGGTGGGGGTGGGCACCCCGCTCGGGGTCCAGGGCGCCCTCTACTACCTCGCCGCCTACGCGCTCACCAACCTCGGCGCCTTCGCGGTGGTCACGGTGATGAGCGGCAAGGGGGAGGACCTGGACCGGTACGACAACCTGCGCGGGCTCTGGCACCGGCGGCCGTACGTGGCGGCGGCGATGGCCTTCTTCCTGCTCTCGCTGGCCGGGTTCCCGCCCACCGCCGGCTTCATCGGCAAGTTCCTGGTGTTCGCGGCGGCCATCCAGGGCCACAACGTCGCGCTGGCGCTCTGGGGGATCGCCACCAGCGCGGTCTCGGTCTTCTACTACCTGCGGGTGACCCTGATCATGTTCCAGCGACCTGCCGACGACCAGCCCGCGTACGACTGGCCGCGCACCGGACGGGCCGGGAGCGCGGTGCTGGTCGTGAGCGCCGCCGGCACCCTGGTGCTGGGCGTCTTCGTGGTGCTGGTGCTCACGGTGGCGACCATGGCCCAGACGGGGACCCTGCCCGGAGCGACCTGAGCGCCGACGGTCGGGGGGTCGGACGGCCAGGCCGCCGGCGCAACGACGCAGGCCGGCCGGCCGATCGAAGGGCGACGCCGGAGCGGTGAAGCTCAGGTCGTCGAGGCTGCCCCCTCGCCGGCCATCGCCCCCTCCTGCCCGCCACGCCCGGCTACGGCGGGGCCCGCGGTTGGATGGCCCGCGGCGCCGTCACCCGCGGCGGGATGGCCCGCGACGGCATGGCCCGTGGCGGCGACCTCGCGCGTGCTCCCCACCGGCGAGGGCCCGGTCTCGCGGTCCCGGCCGGCCCGCGACTCGGCCGGCGCGGCCCGGAGCAGCTCGACCCAGAAGGTGCTCCCCTTGCCCAGCACGCTCTCGACGCCGATGCGGCCGCCCATCGCCTCCACCAGCGACTTGGAGAGGGCGAGACCCAGGCCCGTGCCCTCGATCTCCGAGGCGGCGGCCGAGAGGCGCTCGAAGGGCGCGAAGAGTCGCTCCATCTCCTCGGGCCGCAGCCCGACCCCACCGTCCTGGACCCAGACCCGGCAGCGCTCGTCCGCGGTGGTGGCGCGGATCTCGACCCAACCCCCCCGGCGGTTGTACTTGATGGCGTTGGTCACCAGGTTGAGCAGCACCTGGGTGAGCCGCTGGCGGTCGGCGGTGACCCGCAGCGATGCCGGGATCCGCGGCACTCGCACCCTGGTGTTGAGCTCCCCGGCCATCGGCCGGGTGAGGTCGACGACCTCGGCCACCACCTGCAGGAGGTCCACCGGCTCCGCCCTGAGCGGGATCCGGCCATCCTCGATCCGCGAGATGTCGAGCATCTCGTTGACCAGCCCGAGGAGGTGGTCGCCCGCCCTCAGGATGGTGCGGACGTGGCGCTCCTGCACGGCGTCGAGCTGGTGGCCGAGGAGCAGCTCGGCGAAGCCGATCATCGAGGTGAGCGGGGTGCGCAGCTCGTGGCTGATCCGGGAGAGGAACTCGCTCTTGGCGCGGCTCGCCGCCTCCGCCATATCCCGGGCGGCGCGCAGCTCGTCGGCGGTCTGGGCCAGAAGCTCCGAGACCCGCACCCGGTCGAGGGCGATCGAGAGGGCGGCGGCGTACCCGGTGAGCCAGCCCGCGTCCTCGGCGTCGATGGTCGGCGAGAGCGAGCCGGAGAGGACGACCAGGTGCCCGGTGCCGGAGCTCACCGCCAGCCGGTGGACGACGGCGGTCCGCCCCCCCTGGATCCGGATCACCTGGTCGGGGAGGCGCAGCTCCGGCAGCTCGAGGATCTCGCGCGCCTCGGGCTCGGAGAGGCCGTGGGTGGCCAGCAGCTCACCACCCGCATCCGCGATCAGGCCCGAGGCTCCCCCCACCAGCCGGATCGCCCAGTCCAGGCCGCGGCTGGCCAGGGTCGCCCGGTCGGGGCTGAACAGCAGGAGGTCGTGGGTGGCGCGCCTCAACTGGTCCTGGACCGGGCGGCGCCAGCGGGCGCGCAGCCATCGGGGCGGGGCGAAGCCGGCGTACAGGGGAGGGACGCAGAGCAGCGCGCAGACCTGGAGGGCGACCCCCACCCGGTTGTCGTCGCCGGCCGCGAAGGCGACCAGGATGAGGACGACCACCACCATGATCCCGGCGTACCCGGCGGCCAGCGAGCGCATCCGGGCCCTCTGGACCAGCGGGAGGCTCCCCGAGTGGCGGAAGAGCCGGTACGCCGGCTCGGCGACCGCCAGGCACCAGACCGCGAGCAGCACGTCGAGGGCCGCGCTCCGGATCGGCGAGGTGGCGGCCGGGTTGGCCGAGGCGGGGACGCCGACCACCAGGATGAACGCGGTCGGGCCCGCCAGCAGGACCGTGGCCAGGATCCTCACCGACGTCGGCAGCCGAAGCACCGAGTCCCGGTACAGCAGCAGCCCCGCCGCGGAGAGCATGAAGAGCACCAGCAGCACCCCGGCGAGATCCGGCAGGTTGCCGACCAGCGACTCGAGGCCCCCGGCCATGGCCACCAGCCCCAGGGAGCCGAGGGCCAGGGCGAGGTAGCCGCGGCGGCGCTCGCCTCCCCGCAGCCAGTCGCGAAGGGCGAGCAGCCCGATCAGCAGGAACGCCGCCGCGACCACCAGCTGGAGCGCCTGGTTGAGGCGGTCATCGCTCATGCCGGGTTCCTCGGGAGGCCGCCCCGGCCGGCCCAGGGCGAACGTGCTCATGGGCGATCGTCCCGAGGGCGATCGGGTGTGGGCTCACAGCCGCTTATTTTTCCAACTCCTGGCCTCCGGACGCCAGTGGCCTGCGTTCCGGGTCGGTGATCCGGGTGCCCGCCCCCTCGAGGGCGCGGCGGAGCGGCCCCTCGCCGCGGCCGTCGCCGAGAACGACCTCGGCCACGCCTCCCTCCAGCGCCCTCCGGGCGGCCAGCAGCTTGACCCTGGCCCGACCCCGGGCCAGCGGGAGGTGGACCTCGATCTGCCCCCGGTCGAGACGCGGGACCAGCGACGAGGGGTCGGCGGGGTCGCGGAGCAGCCCCGGGACGTTCATCAGGATCAGGAGGCGCTCCGCGCCGGTGGCGATGGCCACCTCGGCCGCCAGCCGGTCGCCGTCGACGTTGATCGCCTCGCCCCGGTCGGAGATGGCGGGCGGGGTCAGCACCGGGAGCCGTCCGGTGTCGAGCAGGAGCCGGAGCAGCGAGGGGTCGAGGCGCTCGATGCTGCCCGCGTGGTTGTCGTGGAGCATCCGGGGGCGGCCGCCCTCGACGATGCGCAGATCGGGGCGGCGCCGGCCGGTGGCGATCCCGCCGTCCATCGCCGAGAGCCCCACCGCGTCGGCGCCCCGGCGGCGCAGCGCCTCCACCAGCCGCTTGTTGACCAGGCCGCAGTACGCCATCAGGAAGTGGTCCATGGTCCGGCGGTCGGTGTACCGGGTCACCTCGCCCCGGGCCGAGGTGACCATCCGCGGCGGATGGCCCAGCTCGACGGCCAGCCGATCGAGCTGGAGGTGGGCGCCGTGGACGATCACCAGGGGGGCGTCGAAGCCGGCCAGCTCGGCGATCAGCGGCCCCGAATCCTCGACCTCCAGGCTCCCGCCGATCTTGACGACCGTGGTCACGGCGGCCCACCGGCAGGCTCGCGGCCACCGGCCGGGTCGCGGCCACCGGCGGGGTCGTCGCCACGGGCGCGCGGCGTCCCCTCTGCCGGCGAGCTCCGGCCGTCGTCCCCGGGCGAGGCGCTCACAGCGGGTAGAGGCCGGTCTGCTCCAGCCCCGCGGTCTCGGGGAGGCCGGACCGGATGTTGGCGGCCTGGATCGCCTGGCCGGCAGCGCCCTTGACCAGGTTGTCGATGGCCGCGGTCACCACCAGGCGGCGCGAGTGCGGGTCGCGGCTGAAGCCCAGGTCGCAGAAGTTGGTCCCGGTGACCAGGCGCGGATCGGGGTGCCGGTGGAGGCCGTGGGCCTGCTTGACCACCCGCAGGAAGGGCTCCCCGGCGGTCGCCGGTCGCAGCAGCCGCCAGATCTCGCGCTCCTCGAGCGGGTCGTCGAGCCAGAGGTGAGCGGTGACCAGCACGCCCCGGACCGCCTCCACTGAGGTGACGCTGAGGGCCACCTCGCCGACCGCCCCCAGGGCCCGCAGCTCCTGGAGAACCTCGGCGGTGTGCCGGTGCCCGGTGGGGGCGAAGCTGTGCATGGCGCCGCTGCGGTGGGGGTGGTGGGAGGTCGGGGTGGGCTCCGACCCCGCTGCCGAGGAGCCGATCAGGGCATCGACCACGATCGGCATGTCCGCGTCGACCAGGCCGGCCCGGATGAACGGCGCCAGCGCCAGGATGGCGGCCGTGGCCACGCAGCCGCCGATGGCGAGGCGGTCGCCGCCGCCGATCTCGGCGCGGTGGAGCTCGGCCAGCCCGGGGGTGAAGCTGGGCAGCAGCTCCGGGCGGGGGTGCTCCCACCCGTACCAGCGGGGGTAGTCGGCGGGGTCGTGGAGCCGGAAGTCCGCCGAGAGGTCGACCACCACCGGTGCCAGGGCCAGGGTGGCGTCGATCCCGGGCGCGGTCTCCCCGTGGCGGAGCGCGGAGAAGACCAGGTCGGCCGGCTCCAGCTCCTCGCGCCCACAGAAGCGCAGCTCGGTGCGATCGCGGAGCTGAGGGTGGACGGTGGTGACCGGCCTTCCCCGCAGCCGCTCCGACGACACCTGGGTGACCTCGAAGCCGGGATGGCCGGAGAGCAGGCGGAGCAGCTCGCCCCCCGCGTACCCGGAGCCGCCCTGGACGATCGCCCTCACCGGCTGAGCTCCCCGAGGGCGGCGTCGAGGACGTCGACGGCACGCTCCAGCTCCTCGACGTCGACCGCCTCCTCGGGGGTGTGATCGAGATGCGAGTCGCCGGGGCCGTACGCGACGGCGGGGCACCCCCAGCGGGGGACCAGCAGGTTCATGTCGGCGGTCCCCGTCTTCACCTTCTGGTGGGGGGTCCCACCCCGGTGGCGGATGGCGCGGGCCAGCGCCCGGGCCGCCCGGCTGTCGCGGGGGGTGTGGACCGCGTCGACGGCGAATTGGACCAGCAGCTCGGCCTCGCCCCGCTCCCGGTCCAGCCAGTCGAGCAGCGCCGCCGAGCCGAGGGCCGGGGGGAGCCGGAACTGGAGCCGCGCCACCGCCGTCTCGCGCAGCCCGGTGCCGGCGACCTCCAGCCCGGTGACCCGCAGGTCGGCGCGGTGGAACGAGCTGCGTCCCGCGCCCCGCTCGTCGAGGTCGCGCTGGAGCCGGGCCAGCAGCGCCACCAGCCGGTCGGCCACCGTCGCGGCCGGCGCGGCCCGATGCCGGAGGGCATCCTCCAGGCGCAGCTCGGCCCGGACGATCCCCCGGTACCCGACGGTCACCGCCTCCCAGCCGCTCGGCTCGAGCACGATCAGGACGTCGGGAGCGGGGCGGGTCGCGACCTGGCGGGCCCCGCGGGAGTCGCCCTCCTCGTCCACGCAGCCGATCACCGTGAACCGCGTCCCCGGGTCCAGTGGCCGGCGCGCCACCGCGGTGATCGCCGCGGCCAGCGGGCCCTTGGCGTCGACCGCGCCGCGGCCGTGGATCCGGCCCGCCTCGAGGCGGGGCGGGATGGTCCCGGGCACGGTGTCCAGGTGGCCGAGCAGCATGACCTCGCGGGGACCGTCGCCCCGGGTCGCCACCACGCTGCCGGCGGGATCGATCTCGGCGGCGAAGCCGGCGCCCGCCAGCCGCTCGCGGAGCGCGGCCGCGAGCCGCCACTCGCTGCCCGTCGGGCTCGGGATGGCGAGCATCTCGAGCAGGAGGTCGGCGACCGCGAGGGGGGGCGCGGCCGTGATGGGGGCGGGGGCGGTCATGAGGTGCGGTCCGGGATGGCGCCGGCGGGGCGCCTCCTCTGCGGGGGGACCGGCGTCGAACCGCTGCGCTGTGCGCGCCTCGTGCTCGGCGGCATTGCGCTGCCGCCCGCGCAAGCCCCCACTTCGACCACGCGTCCCACCGGCGCTGCCTGGATGGGCGCGCTCATGAGACGGCGCCCACGGCCGTCCCGCGCGCCGCCAGCGCGAGCACGTGGTCGGCCATCCGGCCCGGGATGTCGACCCCGGTGGTGTCGATGCTGTTGCGGAACTCCATGGTGTGGTTGACCTCGGAGATCAGCAGCTCGCCGTCACCCCGCTCCAGCAGGTCGACCGCGACCATCCCGCCCCCGACCGCCTCGGCGGCCGCGCGCGAGAGCCGGTCGATCTCGCCGGTCACCGGGCAGTTGGAGGCCTCGCCGCCCCGCGCCGTGTTGGTGATCCAGTGTTCGGAGCGGCGGTAGATGGCGCAGATGGTCTCGCCGCCGACCACGAAGCTGCGGATGTCGCGGCCCGGCTTGTCGACGTGCTCCTGCAGGTAGAGGACGGAGTCCGCGGCGCTGCCCAGGGCCCGCTTGTGCTCCAGCACCGCCTCGGCGGCGTCCCGGTCGTTGAGCCGCGAGACCATCCGGCCCCAGGAGCCGACCGCCGGCTTGATGACCACCGGGTAGCCCAGCTCCTCGACGGCGCGCAGCGCGGCCTCCGGGGTGAACGCCACCAGGGTGCGCGGGGAGGGGAGGGCGCGGCTCGCCAGGGCGGCGCTGGTCGCGACCTTGTCCCCGCAGGTCGCCACCACCTGGGCGGTGTTGACGGTCAGGATGCCGCGTGCCTCCAGGATGCGGAGCGCCGCCAGCGCGCGGGTCAGGCTGAGGCTGCGGTCGAAGACCACGTCCCACCCCGGGGCCGCGGCCGCGCCGGTGTTGGAGGCGCCCGGGCCGGCCCGGCCGCGGATCTCGAGGATCACCTGGTCGTCGTCGATCCGCTCCGGCTCGGCGCCGCGGGCGCGCAGCGCCTGGAGGAGCAGCTTCTCCTCGACCCGGATGCGGGAGCAGAGGATGCCAATGCGGGGCGGCGTCACTCGCCCCAGTCCTCCTCTTCGGGCGGGGCGACGTCGAGGCGGGCCGGGGCGAGACCCCGGATCTCCAGGTCCGCACCGCACTCGGGGCAGCTCAGGATCTCACCCACCTCGGCGTCGTCGCCGATCTCCACCTGGGCGTCGCATTCGGGGCAGGCGGCGGTCGCTGCGGCCATCGTCAGGTCTCCTCCGGGCTGGGCGCCGGGGATGCCGGCGCCGGGCTGATCACGGTCGGGATCTCCTCTGGACTGGGCACCCGGTGTGCCGGCGCCGGGGCCGGCGGGTTGCGGGTCTCCTCGGTGCCGGGCACCGGGGATGGGGGAGGGGCGGTGGACACGGCTCAGACCACCTCCTCGATGGCGGCCCAGCCGTGGTCGCGGATCAGCTCGACCAGTGAGCCCGCCTCGCTGATGCGGCGCGCCACCGCCGACGGCGGCTCGCCCTGGAAGGTGCGTCCGCCGGCGACGACGGTCCCGCTCGCGACGTCGACCTCCACCTGCTCGCCGTCCCGCACCGCGTCGTACAGGTCGGCGCAGCGGATCACCGGCAGCCCGAGGTTGACCGCGTTGCGGTAGAAGATGCGCGCGAACGAGCGGGCCACCACGGCGCTGACCCCGCAGGCCTTGATCGAGAGCGGGGCGTGCTCGCGCGAGCTGCCGCAGCCGAAGTTGCTGCCGGCCACGATCACGTCGCCGGGGCGCACCGTCTCGTGGAAGTCGGGCCGGTTCTCGATGAAGCACGCCCGGGCGAGCGCCGCCGGGTCGGTGGTGAGGTTGTACCGGCCGGGCATGATGGCGTCGGTCGAGACGCCGTCGCCGAAACGGAAGACCCGGGCCATCAGCGCTCCTCCCGCGGGTCGGCGATCATCCCGGCCAGGGCGGAGGCGGCTGCCACCGCCGGGTTGGCCAGGTAGATCTCCGCATCGGGGCTCCCCATCCGCCCCGGGTAGTTGCGCATGCTGGTGGAGAGGGCCCGCTCCCCGGGTCCGAGGGTGCCGTGCTGGCGGCCCAGGCAGGGTCCGCAGCCGGCCGCCATCACCACCGCTCCGGCGCGCACGAAGGTGTCGATGTAGCCGCGCTCCAGGGCCTGCACGTAGGCGGTGCGGGTGCCCGGGATGATGATGGTCCGCGTGGTCGGGCTGACCTGGCGGCCCTCGAGCATCCCGGCGACCACCGCCATGTCCTCGATCCGCCCGTTGGCGCAGCTGCCGATGAAGACCTCGTCGAGCGGGGTGCCGGCCAGCTCGGAGAGCGGGCGCACGTTCTCGATCGCGGGCGGCGCCGAGACCTGTGGCTCGAGGTCGCCGACGTCGACGTGCAGGACCTCGGCGTATCCGGGGTCGTGCGGCCGCTGGGTGCCCTGGTCGGGGAGGCCGAGGTAGGCCCAGGTGGTGGCGTCGACCTCGCAGAGGCCGCACTTGGCCCCGAAGTCGACCGAGAGGTTGGCGAGGGTGAGGCGCTCCGACATCCCCATGGCGCTGACCGCCGGGCCGCCCCACTCGACGGCCAGGTAGTTGGCGCCCTCGGCGCCGAGCCGCCGGATCACGGTGAGCGCGACGTCCTTGGCCTGGACCCCGGTGCGCAGCTCGCCGGTGACCTCGATGCGGAGGGTCTCCGGGATCCGGAACCAGGAGCGGCCGGTGGCCATGGTGACCCCGATGTCGGTGGATCCCATCCCGGTGGAGAAGCAGCCCAGGGCGCCGTACGTGGTGCTGTGCGAGTCGGCGCCCACCACCACCCCGCCGGGGCGGACGAAGCCGCGCTCCACCATCACCAGGTGGCAGATGCCCTCGGCGAAGAGGTTGCGGATGCCGTGCTCGGCGGCGAACTCCCGGATCCGGCGGTGCAGCTCGCTGGCGGCCACGCTGTTGGAGGGGAAGACGTGATCGAAGCTGAAGACGGTGCGGGCCGGGTCCCAGAGCGGCATTCCCAGGCTGCGGAAGGCGTCGATGGCGAGCGGCCCGGTGACGTCGTGGGCCATCACCGCGTCGACCCCGGCGACCACGGTGTCGCCGGCGCGCACCGGGCGACCCAGGCGGCGGGTGAAGATCTCTTCGACCAGTGTTCCCATCTCTTCTCGGCTCTCCTGATGTGTGGGCTAGGCCGCGGGGCTGGGCCAGCCGAGCAGGAGCTCGTCCACCTGCTCGTCGGCCAGGGTCGCGGTGTCGGCGAGCCGCTTGACCTGGGCGGTCACCGCGGCGATCTGGGCGTCGTCGAGGTCGAGCCCCAGGACCAGGGCGCGGTCGCGGATGGCGTGGCGGCCGACCAGCCGGTGGCCGATCAGTATCTGCCGATCCAGTCCATAACGCTCCGGCTGGAGCACCTCGTAGCTGCGCGGGTCGCGGAGCACCGCGTTGCTGTGCATCCCGGCCTTGTGGGTGAAGGCGAAGGCTCCGGTGATGGGGGCGTTGAAGGGCACCCCGATCCCCAGGATCCCGGCGACCTGGGCGTCGAGCTGGGGGAGGAGGTCGAGGCGGTAGGGGTCGACCCGCTCGGGGGCGACCGTGCCGATGCGGGCGATGAGACCGGAGAGCGAGGCGATCCCGTTGCGCTCGCCGATGCCGAGCACGGTGGTGTCGATGTGGGTGGCCCCGGCCTCCAGGGCGGCCAGGGCGTTGGCCACCGCGCAGCCGGTGTCGTTGTGGCCGTGGAACTCGATGTCGCAGCCGACCGCGGCGCGCACCGCCACCACCATCTCCTCGACCTCGCGCGGGGTGGCCACCCCCACGGTGTCGGCGATCCCCACCCGGTCGGGCCCGCAGGCGTCGACCGCGCGGTACACCGCGAGGATCTCCTCGAGATCGCTGCGGAAGGCGTCCTCGCAGCTGAAGCGGATCTCGCGGCCGGCGCTGCGGACGTGGCCGATCACCCCGCAGGCGATCTCCACCACCTCGTCGAGGGAGCGGCCGTGGCTGGCGCGACGGAGCACCTCCGAGGTCGCGAAGAGGACGTTGACGCCGTCCACGCCGGTGGCGAGCGCCCGGTCGACATCCTCGATGGAGCAGCGGGTGTGGGTGAGGAGCCGGGCCCGGGGACGGGCCGCGACCGCCGCCCGGAGGTCCGCCTCCGACTGGGGCGAGGCCGCCGGGGAGGTCATCTCGATGTAATCGACCCCGAAGTCGTCGAGGGCGGCGATGATCCGGAGCTTCTGATCGGTGGTGAAGTCGGCCCCGGCGAACTGCTCGCCCTCGCGGAGGGTCGAGTCGATGATGGCCATGCGCTCGACGCTCATGCGCCCGCTCCCGCGGCCGCGCCGGCTAGGGCGCGGAGGACCGCACCGGTGATCTCCTCGGTGGTGCTCGTCCCGCCCAGGTCGGGGGTGCGCACCCCGGCGTCGAGGGCCGCGTCCACCGCGCCGCGGATCTCCGCGGCGACCTCGGGGAGGCGGAGCGAGTGCTCGAAGAGGAGGGCGACGCTCAGGATGGCGCCGATCGGGTTGGCGATCCCGCGCCCGGCGATGTCCGGCGCGGTGCCGTGGATGGGCTCGTACAGGGCCGGGCCGCCGTCCGGATTGAGGCTGGCCGACGCCATCATGCCGAGCGAACCGCTGATGGCCGCCGCCTCGTCGCTGAGGATGTCGCCGAAGAGGTTCTCGGCGACGACCACGTCGAGCCGCGACGGCTGCTGCAGCATGCGCAGGGCGAAGCTGTCCACCAGCTGGTGATCGAGGCTGATGTCGGGGTTGGCCGCGGCCAGCTCCGAGGTGACGTCCCGCCAGAGCCGTCCGGTCCAGAGGGCGTTGGCCTTGTCCACCGAGGTGAGGTGGCGGCGGCGAGCGCGTGCCAGGGAGAAGGCGAAGCTGACCGCGCGCTCGATCTGGCGGCGGCTGTAGGTGATGGTGTCGTGGGCTCGCTCCGCATCGCCCTCGCCGCTCCGGCCATGAGCGCCGTAGTAGGCGCCGGCGGAGAGCTCGCGGACGACGATGAAGTCGCTGCCGCGGGTGACCTCGGGGCGCAGCGGTCCGCTGCCGGCGAGGGCCGGGAAGGCGCGGACCGGGCGCAGATTGACGCTGAGGCCCAGGCGCTGGCGCAGCCCGTGAATCGCCGCGCCCGGCCGGGCGTCGCCGCGCAGATGGTCCCAGCGCGGGGCCCCGGCGGCTCCGAAGAGGACGGCGTCGGACTCGCGGCAGAGCTGAAGGGTGGGCTCGGGGAGGGGACGTCCCTCGGCCTCGATCGCGGCTCCGGCGATCGGTCGCTCGGTCAGCAGGACGTCGAGCCGGCGGGCGGAGGCGGCCTGCCGGAGGACGCTCACCGCGCTGGCGATGACCTCCGGGCCGATGCCGTCGCCGGGCAGCACGACGATCCGGATGGGCCGGGCCGGGTTCTGGATGCTCATGGGACTCCCGCGGATCTGGCTGGTCGAGATGGACGGAGACAAACAAAGAGGGCTCCCTCGCTCTGGGGGAGCCCTCTTCCGCTGGCGGCGGGAGCGCCTTGCGGCGCGCGCCTCTACTTCGTTCCGGCGGCTCTGGCCCCTGCGAGGGCGTTGCGTCCGGCGAGCGCTTTCGAGGCGAGCGCGATGTGCATCGTCGGCGAACTATACGGGCTGATCGGTTGCGGCGTCAACCTGATCTCGGGCGCCCGCCGCTCAGGCGGCGCCGCCGACCATCTGCTCGAGGATCATCGAACCGCTGCCCGACGGCGGAGCGGGCCCGCCGACCGCCCAGCACTCGCCGTTGCCGGTGCAGGCCACGCCGTTCAGCTGAGGGTCGGTGGTCGCGCCGGGGTTGGTGGAGGGGACGATGCTCCAGCCACCGGCCGTCTCCTGCTCGATGAGGGTGCCGGAGCCGGCGGCGGTGGAGTCCCCGACGGCCCAGCAGGCCCCGGCGGCCGAGCAGGCCACGCCCAGCAGCTGGCTCCCCGAGTTGGGAGCGGGAACGCTGATCCAGACGCTGCCCTCGTACTCCTGGAGCAAGCCCTGGGAAGCCCCTCCGGCTGCCAGCGTCGAGCCCGCGGCCCAGCAGGTGCTCTGACCGACGCAGGTCACGCTGGAGAGCAGGCTGCCCGGGGTGGCGGCGGCGCGAGCGGGAAGAGGGGTGCCCGACCGGGTCGCCGCGCGACCGGGAGTCGGGGTGGCCCCGGGGCCGGGGACCACCGTCCAGGCGCCCCCCGCGCTCTCCTCGATGAGGGCCTGAGGGGTGCCGGCGGCATTGTCCCAGTGGCCGACGGCCCAGCATTCGGCGGCCGCGCACGCGACGCCGGCGAGCTGGCCACCGGCTCCGCTGACCGTCAGCACGGGGCTGGCGACGATGGTCCACCCGGTCGCGGACTCCTGCTCGATCAGCGTCTCCGACCGCGCGCCCGCCGCCGACGAGGTCGACGAGTAGCCGACCGCCCAGCAGGCACCGCCGGCGGCGCACGCCACCCCGTCGAGGACGCTCTCCTGGGCACCCGAGGGGGCGGGGCTGGAGACGACGCTCCACCCGCCGGCCGGGGTCTCCCGCTCGATCAGCGGCTGGGAGCTCCGGGAGCTGCCCGACCCCTGCCAGGAGTCGCCCACGGCCCAGCAGCTCCCGTCGCCGGCGCAGGTCACGGCGTCGAGCTCGCTGCCCGTGGTCCCGGGCACCGGGGGAATGATCACGAGCCGCCAGCCGGCCCCGGTGTCCTCGGCGACCAGGGTCTCGGGCTGGCCGGTGTCAACCGTCGAGGATCCGACCGCCCAGCAGTACGCGGTCGCCACGCAGGCGACGCCCCGGAGCGACAGGCTGGCGGCGGGCCCGGCCTCCGGGGTGGCGGCGCCGGGGATCGACCCCGCCGGGGTGACCGCGGTGACCCCGCCCGGCTCCGACGGGGTGGCGGTGGTGGAGGCGCCGCGCACCCCGCCGGCGTGGCTCGGGGAGCCGAACGCGCAGCCGGAGCCCGTCAGTGCCAGCAGCGCCCCGCCGGTGAGCGCGAGGGCGGCGCCGAGCCGGTCCCTCCCGCGCGGGCCGCTCCCATCGCCGGCGCGCAACCTGACCCCCGCGACCCCGTGCGGCCACCGCGCCGCGAATCCAGGACCGGTCAACCCCACCTCCCCACGGGCGCCCCACGCCGCGCGTCGCGCGTGGATCCGGGCGCCATCCCCGATGTTACAGAAGGCTCGATCCCGGTGTGGGGCCGCGGCGTCGAATCGCCGCCCGATGGGCTGGAGGCCGCGGATCGCCGCCACGCCCGGCTGGCGGCCGCAATTCGCCGCCCCACCTGGGCTGGTGACCGCGAACCGCCGCACACCGCGGGCATCCGCGAGGTGGCTGTGAGATCCGTGGTACCGGCTGTGACGCGGTATCGGCGTTTCGTGACACATCCATCCCCGGAGCGCCGGAGGTGCCCTCGTACTCTCTGGCCATGCTCTCAGCGGACTACCTGGCCAGCGCCGAGCGCCTCCCCGACGGCTCCCTGCTCCTCGAGCGTGCCGACAGCGACGAGGAGCTCAAGGCCGATGCGCAGCTGCTCGGCGAGGAGGGGTGGCAGCTCATCTCCCGCCGCGAGCGCCCCGGCCAGACCACCGTGGTCACCTGGGCGAAACCCAAGACCGCGTAGCCCGTCCGCGACGCGGGCGGGGGTGGGGATGGGCGGTCAGGGGTCGTCTGCACCGCCGGCGAGCGAGCGCCTCTGCAGACCCTAGACTCAGCCGCCAGTGGACGCCAGCCTCCGCCGTGCGCTGACCGAGGCCCTGGGCGAGGGAGGGGTGCTCCACGACGGGTGGCTGCTCCTCCCCGGCTCGGCCGAGGGGGTCGCCGCGGTCCTGCGGATCGCCCACGACCACCGCCTGCGCCTGCGCATCAGCAGCGGCGCCGGCGCCGGCGTGACCGGGTCCGAGGGCGTGGCCGTTCTCAGCCTCGCCGGGCTCACCGCCCTCCGGATCGACACTCCGCGCGGGATCGTCCGGGCGGAGGCGGGGGCGACCCTGACCGCTCTCCGGGCCGCGCTGGCCGGCGCGGGCGTGGCCGTGCCCGGCCTGGACGCCGAGCCGGTCGCTGAGCGCGTCGGCGAGCTGGTCGCCCGCGGCGAGCTGCCGCGGCGGAGCCTCACCGGCATCGAGGCGGTCCTGCCCGGGGGCGACGCCATCATGGCCGGCGCCGCCGTCCTCAAGGACGTGGTCGGCTACGACGTCACCTCGCTGCTGCTGGGGAGCCGGGGGCGGCTGGCGGCGATCGTCGCCGCCCATCTGCGCCTGGTCCCGGCGGGGGTGACCGTCGAGGTGGCCGATCCCGCCGGCGTCCGCGCCGTGGAGGAGCTTGCCGCCGTCTTCGATCCCCAGGGGCTGCTCGCCGAGGGGTGAGGCCGGCCCGGGGCGAGCCCGCCCCGGAGATCCGACCCCCGGTCAGAGGTGGGCCGCGGCCTCCGGCGGCGTCGCGCCGGCAGCGTCCGCGCCGGCCGGGGTGCCCGCCACCTGCGGGGCCACGTAGTGGACATCGCTCAGCCGCCGGTCGACGTAATCGACCACCAGCATCCCCCCCTTGGCGCACTGGAGGTGGTGGAGCGCCCAGGGACGGCGTCCCAGGTGGCGGATCCAGAAGGCCTGGATGGGGTCGCCGTGGCTCACGCAAACCCCGTTCCCCTCGGGGAGGCTGTCGAGCAGGCGCTGCAGCGAGCGCTCGACCCGATCCGCCATCGCGGTCACGGTCTCGTCCCGCCGGAGCAGACCGGGGTAGACCATGTGCACCCACCAGAGCGGCCGGCGCCAGGGGACCTGACGGTACGGGACGCCCTGGAGGTAGAGGCTGAACCGGGCCTCGACCAGGTCGTCGTCGGGGATCACCTCGGGGGAGTCGAGGTGCCGGGCGATGATCCCGGCGGTCTGACGGGCTCGCTCCAGGGGGCTGGTCCGGATCACCCGGATCGGGTGGGCGGCCAGCCGGCTGCCCAGCGACTCGGCCTGGGCGAGCCCCTTCTCACTCAGGCCGAAGCCGGGAAGGTAGCCGTAGAGGACCCCGCGCGGGTTGGCGACGTCGCAGTGGCGGGCGAGGTAGAGCCGGGCGAGCTGCGACACGCCCGGATGCTACCAAGCGGGGCGGAGCCTCCACCCCGGCAGCCGGTAACCACCCATCCGTCACCGGGTGCCCGAGATGCCGCAGGGCATTCACAGTTCGATGACGCGCTCGTTCCCCCCCCTTGACGTCCCTGCACGATCTCGGGAGCGGATCCATCCGAGGGCCCTCCGGCCCATCCGGTCTCCCATGGCTCAGGCCCGGGACCCCGGTGCCCATCGCGGTACGACAGGAAGGAAACAGTGGCTGTCAGTGCTCAGCGCCGTCGCCGCGCTCTCGTTGCCGTTGTCGCCGCCCTGATCGCGGCGGGTGCCTTCTATCTCGCCATGGAGTACACGGGCAAGACCCCGGCCGCAACCGGGGGCGGCGCCAACCCCACCGCCGCCGCGATTCCCGACGTCACCGTGGTCGAGGCCAGCTCGACGATCGCCTCCGGCGACCCGCTCACGGCGGCCGACCTCACCACCAAGCCGGTCCCCCAGGACCTGATGACCATCCTGACCACGGCCGGGGGCGCGGACTTCACCACCGTCGCCTCGCTGACCGCGACCAAGCACTACGCGTCGACGACGATCTTCGCCGGGCTGCCGATCCTCAGCTCGATGGTCACGACCAGCGCCGCCAGCCTGGCGCCCGCGGCCGCGGGGCTGCCCGCGGTGCTCCCCTCCGGCTACGTCGCGGTCTCGCTCCCCTACACGCCGGGATCCAGTGGCGGTTCGGGTGAGGGGACGGGTGGGTACATCCAGGCCCTCGATCGGGTCGACATCCTCGTCTACAACCCGGCGGGGAACACCCTCTCCTGGGCGTACCAGAAGGCGCTCGTCCTCGCCATCGGCGAGGAGACGGGCGGAGTCCCGGCCCCCACGACCAGCGCCTCGGCCAGCGGGTCCGGGACGGGCACGGTCGAGACCTCCGCGCTGCTGATGGTGGAGCTGCCCGCCCAGGATGCCGCCGCCCTCACCACCGCAGCGGATGCCGGTGACCTGATCCAGTACCTGATCGTCTCCTCGAACGACTACCCGAGCGCGGGCGCCTCCCCGGTGCCGGGCATCGGCTCGGGGCCGACCAGCGTCTCCGGGGCGACCCCGAACGCGTACTACGGAGGCTAGGCGCCGGAGCGCCCGGAGCGATCCGCGATGAGCTCGTCCGCCCTCCTCCTCGCCGGCGTCGGGGCGATCGCCCTCTTCCTCGCCATCATCGTTTTCGTCCTTCCGGGGGCGGACTCGATGCTTCACAACCGGCTTCGCCAGCTCGGCGACGTCGCCCCGCTGGTGACCAAGGAACCCCAGGCCCCGCGCGACCCCGTCGGCCAGCTCCGTCATGCGGTCCAGTCCGCCTTCGGAAGCCGGTTCGAGCGCACCGACCGGGGCTCGCGGATGGCGGACCGTCTGGCCCGCGCCGACCTCAAGGTGCGCCCGACCGAGTGGATACTGATCTCGGCGGGCGCCGCAGTGGTGGTGGGCGTGCTCCTCTACCTCCGCTTCGGAGCCCTGCTCTTCTTCCCCGTCGGCATGCTGGTCGGCTACATGGGCGCGCAGTTCTTCGTCCGCTACCGGCAGTCGAAGCGCTCCAAGGCCTTCAACGCCCAACTCTCGCCGACCATCCTCCAGCTCAGCGGCTCGATGAAGGCCGGCTACACCTTCGCGCAGTCCATCGATCTCTCCGCCAAGAACCTCCCCGCCCCGATGGGGACGGAGCTGGGGCGGGTGACCCGCGAGGTCCAGCTGGGCCTGCCGATGAACGAGGCGCTCAGCCGGATGGTCCGCCGCAACGACTTGGAGGACCTGCGCCTCATGCTGATCGCCGTCCAGATCCAGTCTCAGGTGGGCGGCAACCTCGCGCACATCCTCGACACCATCGAGTTCACGGTGCGCGAGCGGATCCGGATCAAGGGTGAGATCAAGGCGCTCACCGGCCAGGCGCGCGCCTCCGGATGGGTGCTGATCGCCCTGCCCTTCGGCATGACCGGGATCCTGATGATGATCGCGCCGACCTACTTCGACCCGATGCTGAAGACAACCCCCGGCCACGTGATGCTCGGGCTGGCCGGTTTCATGATCCTCTGCGGCTACGGGATCATCCGCAAGATCGTCAACGTGAAGGTATGAGCCACAGCCTGGTGATCCTGGTCGGCGCCGGCGCGGTGATCGCGCTGGTGGTCTTCCTGGCGGTCTGGATGATGGTGCCGTCGACCCCGCTCGGCAGCATCCTGGAGCAGCGCCTCGCCAGCGTGCCCAACGCCGCCTCCTACGACATCGACCTGGAGACCGGCGAGTTCACCCAGCCGGCGTTCGAGCGGCTGGTCCTGCCGATCCTCAGCGGCTTCGGCAACATCATCGCCAAGCGGACCAAGGAGGGGCAGCTCCAGCAGCTGCGCAAGCTGGTCGCCAAGTCCGGCTCACGGCAGCGACCCGAGACCCTGCTGGCGCTCCGCCTCATCCTCCCGATCGCCGGCGCGGCGGTCTGCCTCGGCCTCGCCGAGCTCCTGAACCTCAAGCCTCCCGAGAACCTCCTGATCATCGTGGTCGGCGTCATCGGCATGTACATGTACCCGACCATGTCGCTGGAGCGGAAGGCCAAGAAGCGGCAGAAGGACATCCAGCTCGCGCTTGCGGGCGTCATGGACCTGCTCACCGTCTGCATGGAGGCGGGGCTCTCGCTGGACATGGCGATCATGCGGGTCGGCGAGTTCGGACGAGTCCCTGCTCGCCAGGGAGTTCCAGAAGCTGCTCAACGAGGTCCGGCTGGGCCGGCAGCGCGGCGAGGCCATGATGGCCATGGCCGAGCGCAACGACGTCGAGGAGCTGACCGAGTTCTGCCGAGCGGTGGTCCAGGCCGAGCCCCTCGGGGTCAGCGTGGTCAACGTGCTGCGCATCCAGTCCGAGGAGCTGCGCCGCAAGCGCAAGCAGCGCGCCGAGGAGGCCGGTCACCGCGCCCCGGTGCTGATGCTCCTGCCGATGATGGGCTGCATCTTCCCGTGCGTCTTCGTGATCCTGCTGGGACCGGCGCTGGTGGGGATCTTCTTCAAGACCGGCACCTGATCGGCGGGGCGGAGCGGGGGAGGCGGCGCCTCTGAGGCCCGGGCGTCGGGCCACCTCCATCGCGGCGCGGCGGTCAGCCCACCTCCACCACGGTTCCGGTCGCACCCTCCCCGGCGGCGCAGAGGCCGGCGATGGTCGCGGCGACGTGCTCCGGCGAGACCGCGGCGGCGAGATCGGCGGCGCTCATCCACGCCCGGTTGGCGGGGGTGTCGATGGTCCGTGGGGCCACTGCGTTGACGCGGACCCGGTCGCCGGCCTCGGCCGCCAGCACCCGGGTCAGGGCGTGGAGCGCGGCCTTGGAGACCGCATAGGCGGCGGCGCCGCCACCCAGGTCGATCCCGGACGCGGAGCCCACGTTGACGATGGCCCCGCCGCCCGTGGCGATCATCCGCCGGGCCGCCTCGCGGCAGGAGTACCACGCGGTCTCCAGGTTCAGGCGGAGCATCTCGCCCAGCAGCTCCGCCGAGCTGCCCACCACCGTGCCGGGGGCGAAGCCGCCGGTCACGTTGACCAGCCGCCGCACCTCGCCGAGGCCGTCCAGGCGGACCCAGAGCGCCGCGACGTCGGCGGGGTCGGAGAGGTCGGCGCGCTCCCAGCGGACCCCCGACCTCAGTGCGGAGAGCCGCTCCAGCCCGGTGCGCGGCGAGGCGACGCCGACCACGGGATCACCGAGGGCGGCCATCGCGTCGAGGACCGCGGGGCCCAGCCCGCCGCTCGCCCCGCACACCACCGAGAGCCCGCCCTCCATGCCCAGAGACGATAGCCGGAGCGCGGCCACGGCCGGAGGTCCCGGGGGGAGCCACCTCGGGGCCCGTGCTCTACACTCGGCTCATGCCAGTTCACGGTGAATACGAGCCCAGCACCGCCCAGTGGGTCCGCGACCAGGTCGCCGAGTACGAGGCGTCCGGCGGCACCCGAGCCAACCTCCTGCGCGACACCGGGTGGCCGGTGATCATCCTCACCATGGTCGGCCAGCGGAGCGGCAAGGTCCGCAAGATCCCGGTGATGCGGGTCGAGCACGGCGGCCAGTACGCGATCGTCGCCTCCAAGGGTGGCACCCCCGAGAACCCGGGGTGGTACCACAACCTGGTGGCCAACCCCACCGAGGTGATGCTCCAGGACGGCCCGGCGCCCTTCGATGTCGAGGTCCGCGAGCTGAGCGGAGAGGAGCGGGCCACATGGTGGGAGCGGGCGGTCGCCGCCTACCCTCCGTACGCCGAGTACCAGACCAAGACCTCCCGCCGGATCCCGGTCCTGCTGGCCACCCCGGTCTGAGCGGGCCGGCGGTCCACCCCGCGGCTGCCCGGCTCCCGGTTCCGGATCGTGTCGCACGCGCCGAAGCTGGCACGGGTGGGTCGCGGAAGGCGTTGTTTCCGGGGATTGGGGTACCCTAGGGGAAGCCGCCCAATTCGGGCGGGAGTCGCTCGTGGTCTTCCCCTTCTCGAACGGACCCGCGCGTCGTGAGTGATCCGAGAAGGACAGGAGAGACCAGGCATGACTGGTACCGTCAAGAAAGTCGTGCAGGAGCGCGGCTTTGGTTTCATCACCGCTGAGGATGGCGCGGAGTACTTCTTCCACCGCAGCGGACTCGACCCGTCGCTCAACTTCGAGAGCCTGGCGGTCGGCGAGCGCGTGAGCTTCGCCGTCGAGACGAGTGACAAGGGCCCGCGCGCGCGTCAGGTTCGCGCCGCCTAGCACTCGGTGAGGTCCACCGGCCGGCGCGGTTCACCGCGCCGGTCGGCGGCCACACTCGGCGGGGCCGATCAGCCCGCGCCGGAGAAGAGGCTGTGCTCGGGGCGGTCCTGGACCGGAACCCCGCCAGCCCGTACGTATCGCTCGATGCCGAAGGCTGCCTCGAAGAGCTCGGCGGCCACCGCGGCGAGCGCCAGCCCCGGGTGCATCTGGCTCAGGTGGCTGACGCAGGCGGCCAGCTTGAGGTCCAGGACGTCACAGACGTCGACCTCGGTGGTGATCTCGGAGTTGGGGACGCCCTCGGCCTGGCCGAGCTCTCCGGGGAGCTCGATCCCCGCCTCCCGGGCCACCGCGACGATGCCGCGGACGAAGCTGCGGGGCACCGCGTTCAGGTAGAGCTTGGCCGGCACCCAGCCCTCCCCGGCGAGGGTGTCGAGGGCGAGCATCGTCGATTCGTGGGCCTTGCGGTGGTCGGGGTGACGGTAGGTGCCGTCGGCGGTGTAGGTGACCACCACCTCGGGGCGCTCCTCCCGCAGGATCACCGCCACGCGCTCCGCCGCCTCCCCCAGAGGGGCGCTGTCGAAGGATCCCGGGTCAGCGTTGCTGGCCGCCCCGGTCATCCCCGAGTCCCGGTAGCCCAGGAACTCCTGGCGGTTCACCCCCAGGATCCTGCAGGCGGCCAGGAGCTCCTCGGTCCGGATCTCGCCCAGGCTCGGGCGCGAGGCCTCGTCCATGTTGTGGACCTCGCCCTCCTCACCCCTGGTGGCGGTCACCAGGACCACCCGGTGGCCATCCCGGTGGGCGTGGAGCATGACCCCCCCGGTGAGGATCGATTCGTCGTCCGGATGCGCATGCACCAGCAGGAGAGTCGTCATGGCCGGCCTCCAGGCGGGTTCGCGGGGCGGCTTGCCTCCCCATCATGGGGGTTGCGGCATGCGATTGCTGGTTCCGGCCGGATTGGTTCGGATCCGGCGGGGAGTTAGTCGGTGAGGGCCAGCCTCATCGCGGCCAGGTGCCGCCCGACCGCGTCGGGGCTCCAACCGTGGCCGCCCTGGCCGTCGACGACCAGCTCGACGTGGTCGAGCGGCGCCACCATCTCGCGAAGGCGGCCGACGTTGACCAGCCGGTCGTGCTCGGGCACGATGATCATGGTCGGCCTGGTGCGGCTGCGGACCAGCTCCAGGTCCTGGCGGCCGAGGGCGTCGTTCAGCCACTCCCGGGCGGCCCGCGGGTTGGCGCGGCGCTGGTTGAGGTAGTTGACGTCGGCGGTGTGGGGATCCACGTCCTTCCCCTCGATGGCCAGGCGCTTGTAGAGGTCGCTGACCGCGCGCTGCCGGCTGAGCCAGACCACCGCGGGCCAGAGCGCCCGGGAGGCGAGGATCCGGACCTGCCACCGGTACTGGGTCCGGATCAGCGCCTCGCCGAGCAGCGGCGTGTGCAGGATCAGGTGGTCGACGGCGTCCTCGTGCTCGCGGGCCAGGGCGCAGGCGACCGACGCTCCCAGGCAGAGCCCGGCGAGGTCGAAGTGGCGGACTCCGAGGTGTGCCAGCAGGGCCCACACCGAGCCCGCCATCGCCTCGGCGCTGTGCCGGGAACTCAGGGCGTCGGACTGGCCGTTGCCGGGCAGGTCGGGGGCGATCAGGGTGCGCTGGCCGGCGAGCGCGGCGAAGCGGCCGCCGAACTCCTCGCCCGAGCTGATGAAGCCATGGCAGAGCACCAGGGGTTTGCCCTCGCCGCCGACGAGGTAGCGCACGCGCTTGCCCCCCAGGACCGCGAACCGCTCCTCCATGGGTGGGGGACCGGCGGCTTTCGGGAGGCGTTGGGCCCGGGCGCGCTCGACACCGACGACGCGTTGGCTGGGGTCTTCCGCGTCAGATTCCCTGGGTCGGTGGCTGCGTCGAACCACGTGACGTGACGTCGGCCACCCGACCTCCCCATCCGCGGCGGGCACGGAGGAGCGAACGGCGAGCGTCTGACAGGCCTCCAGCCTGCGGGTCGGCGCGCCCCCTGTCTGCCCGCCGCCGTACCGATCCGGCGCGGATCAGGTGGTCGCGGCGGCGTGCTCTCCATTGCCGGACGGTGCCACCACCCGGTCGAGCTGCCGCTTGATGACCGCGTAGCACTCGCAGGCGACGGATTCGAGGCCGTCACGATCGAGGATGGCGACGTGGCCGCGGTGGTAGCTGATCAGCCCGGCGGCCTGGAGGATCCCGGCCGAGAGGGTCACGGTGGCCCGGCGCGAGCCGAGCATCTGGCCGAGGAACTCGTGGGTGATGGCGAACTCGTCGACGCCCACACGGTCATGGCTCATCAGCAGCCAGCGGCTGAGCCGCTCCTCGTTGGTGTGGAGCCGGTTGCAGGCGGCCGCCTGGGCGATCTGACCGAAGAGCGCCTGCTCGTACTGGTGGACGATGACGGCGAAGGCCCCGCCGCGGGCCAGCTCGTCGAGGAAGACCTCGGCATCGAGGCGCAGCGCGTGGCCCGAGACCTGCGAGATGGCGCGCACGTTGAGCGAGCCGCCCAGCACCATGGGCACCCCGACGATGCCCTCGTTGCCCACGGTGGCGACCTCGACGATGGCGCCGTCGTCGAGGGGGGTGACCAGCGAGATCACCCCGTCCACCGGGAAGTGGATGGTGCGGATCTGCTCTCCCGGCTCGAAGAGCACGGTCTTGATGCCCAGCGTCACCGGGACCATGCCGGCCGCGATGCGCTCGCGGTCCGGCGCCGGCAGGGCGTCGAGAATCTGATTGGTCCGGGAACCGCCGCGACGGTCGATGGGGAGCATCGGGACCTCGGTCTAACCCGGTTCTCGAGACCGGGCCCGCACCTGGGGGAGCCCGACCGCGAGATCGGGGTCTGATTCCTGCCCCCCCATTTTACTTTCAGCCCGCGGTGGTTGCCAGTCGTGTCAGGGGCGCGGGTGGGGTCGACGGAGCGCCGTCCCTCCTCGGCTCGGGTCGCGACCGGCAACCCTCCGGGTCGCTCAGGCGGCGTGCGAGGATCGATCGGAGGGCACGCCGGCGCCGTCGCCGCCCGATGCCGGGGCCGGCGCTTCCGCCTCGGGGGCCGCGAGGGCGCGGGGCTCGGGCTCGGGGCCCGCCGGGAGGGTGAAGGCCACCGTCGTCCCCAGGTTCCCGGTGGCGGCGATCCAGATCCGGCCGCCGTGGCCCTCCACGATGCGGCGGCAGGTGGCCAGGCCCAGGCCGCTGCCGGGGATCGAGGTGTGGCCGCGGGTGAACGGTTCGAAGACCTGCTCGCGGGAGTCGGGGGGGATGCCCTGGCCGTTGTCACGGCAGCTCAATTTCCATGTCCCCCCGTTGCGGACCGCGTCGAGGCGGATCCGGGGCGGCTGATCGCCGCGGTACTTGATGGAGTTCTCGATGAGGTTCTGGAGCACGACCTGGAGCTCACCGGACCGTCCGAAGACGGTCGGCAGGTTTCCGGTCTCGATCAGCGCACCCTGCTGCGCGATGCTCGAGCCGATGGTCGCGATCACCCGGGCGGCGGCCTGGTTGAGGTCGACCGGCTCCACCGAGCTGATCCGCCGGTCCAGCTCCGCGTACTGGAGCAGGTCGGTGACCAGCTCGTTGGCGTAGTCGGCAACGTCCTTGATCTGGTCGACCACCTGGAGCACGGGCCCCGCGTCGTCGCCGGGACCGGCGCGCATCCGGGCGACCGCGGCCCACATCGAGATGGTCGCCAGGGGGTTGCGCAGGTCGTGCGCCATGGCGTGGCTGAAGGTCGCCAGGTCGGCGTTGGAGCGGCGGAGCCGCTCGGTGATCACCTCGCGCTCGATGGCGACGCTGAGCAGGGCGTTGTTCTCGAAGAGGCGGTCGCGACCCAACTCCTCGGCCGGCCGGAGCGGGCTGACCACGGCCAGCAGGCCGAGGTCCAGCTGCGGCGTCTTGGTGGGGAAGACCATCGCCAGCTCTCCCGGCGCCCAATCCAGATCCTCGAGCAGCCCGTCGGGCGGGAACTGCTCCATGCGTGCCTGGGCGGGCAGGCTCAGCGGCTGCCCATCCCGCCGGTACGCGCCGGTGATGTCGAGACGGCGGCCGCCGTCGCCCCCCGCGGCCGGGTCGGTCGCCCAGAGACCCAGGCAGCCCGCCCGCGCCGGGGTGTGGGAGAGCCAGCTGAGCGACTTGGGGTCTCCGGCGGTACCGCTCAGCAGCGAGACGCTCAGCTCGTGGTCCACGCTCATGACGTCGTGGAGGGCGGCCCGGGCGCTCGCCTCCCCCTGGGTGATGCACCGGGAGAGCTCGATGGCCATCTCGGTGATGCCCTGCTGGAAGCGGGCGGCGCCCTGGCCTCGGCTGAGACGCTTGCCCAGCTCCCGCTGATACTCGCGCAGGCAGGCGACGACCGCGCTGATCGTGGGCCACCGCGGGCTGACGGAGTAGAGGTCGGCGGCCGCCTCCCCGAGGCAGTCGGGAACCCCATCGCCAGGGGCCGGCTCCAGGCACTCGACGATGATCTTGACCGCCCGCTCCAGCGCCGCCGTCTGCGGCGCGGTGGGCGCCTCGCCCTCGATGAGCAGCCGCTCGAGGCGGCGCAGCAGACGCCGGGAGGCCGGCTCGCCGCCGGTTGCGCTCGGGCCCAGGATGTCGCCGGCCGCCTGGGCGGCGGTGCAGCCGCAGGACTCGCGGGGCACGAAGACGGTGGGCACGAGGTGCGGGCCGTCCGCCACCTTCACCCCCTGGATCAGCTCGAGCAGCAGATTGGCCCCGGTGCGGGCGATCTCCTCGAAGCTCTGGTGGACCGTGGAGAGGGTGGGTTGGGCCGTCGCCCCCGCCGGCACGTCGTCGAAGCCGACGATCGCCTGGTCACGGGGCACGACCAGCCCCGCCGCGCGAAACGCCCTCATGATCCCCAGGGCGTTGTAGTCGGTGGCCGCCACCACCGCCGTCGAGGGCATCCCGGCCTCGATCATGTGCCGGGCCGCGTACGCCCCTCCGCCCTCGAGGTTGTCGATGGCCTCGAAGATGAGGCTCTCGTCGGCCTCGATGCCGTGGGTGGCGAGCGCCTCCTGGTAGGCGGCGAGGCGCTCGGTGATGTCGGTCTGGGCCAGGCAGCCCGCGAAGGCGATGCGCCGGTGCCCGTGGCCCACCAGGTGGGCCACCGCCTGGGCGATCCCGGACCGGTTGTCGGCGCGGACCACGGGGCAGGCGAAGCCGTCGACCTCATGGCTCAGGATCACCACCGGCTTCCCGGCCTCGCGGAGGGCGTGGAGGTACCAGGGCTCGACCGCATTGACCACCACCAGGAAGCCCGCGACCTGCTCCCATGCCGGCCGTAGCGTGAAGCGCGGGACCACCGCCTCGGTCCCCGGGGGCCAGCCCAGGTGGCCGTCCCCGGCGCCCCGCGGGGCGGATCGGCTGAGCCGCTCCTGGGGGCCGCCCAGGTCGAGGTCCAGGGTCTGGATCGCGACCACCCTGGTCCCCGATGCCCGGGTCGCGGTGGTGACCCCGGCGATCAGGTTGCTGGCGTAGCTGCCGGCGACCAGGGGGGAGAGGACCCCGATCTTGGGGTGCTCGCTCAGCTTCGCCTCATCGGTCATGGGCACGCCTCAGACACGACCTGTTCATCCAGTCACAGGTGATGGTCCATCAGGCTCTCCGCGCTGCGAGACGGCCATCATAAGCCTGGTACCGGCTCGTGACCGGCGGCAGCCGGCTTTCCCGAGCGGGGATTTCGCGGTGAGCGCGCGGCCCGGTGCTCAGCGCCGGCGGCGCCGCCCGTCGATGCGCAGCGCAAATGGAACTGCTGACGCGACTGCACTGATCACGGCCAGGATTGGGCGACGCCGGTCAGAGCACGACCGCCACGGCCGGCACGACCTCGACCCGCCGCCCCGGCTGGCGCAGCGTCGCGAAGCGCCTGTTGACCAGCTCGGTGAGGCTGTCGGCGGACAGCTCTCCGCCGGGCTGAGCGGCGGGCTCGGTGGTGTGGCCGTCGGCGACCAGGGTGACGTCGTAGCCGTGGAAGAGGGCGGAGAGCGCGGTGGTCTGGACGCAGAAGTCCGACTGGGCGCCGGTGACCAGCAGCCGGCGCGTGCCCCACCCGTCGAGGGTCGAGCCCAGCTCGGTGGCCGCGAAACTGTCCCGGTATCGCTTGGCGACCACCGCGTCCTCCGGCAGCTGGTCGAGGTCCGCGGCGATCCGCCAGCCCGGGCTGCCGGCGGTCATCTCCGGGTCCTCGGCGTCCTCGTGCTGGATGAAGACGACCGGGACGCCGGCCAGCCGGGCTCGGGCGAGCAGGTCGTTGATCCGCGCCACCACCCCGGGCACGCCGGCGCAGCCGGCCAGCACCGCCTCCTGCATGTCGATGACCAGCAGCGCCGTCCCTTCCGCCATGGCTCGGATTCTCCCTCCCGGCCCGCCACCGGCGCCCGGCCCTACTCCTTGCGGAGCGGGAACGGCAGCCGCGCGACCAGGACGTTGCGCTGGCGCCGGAGCGCGGCGCTGAGGACCAGGTCGAGGTGGTTGTGGAGGGCCTGGTGCCAGAAGCGGCGGGGCAGGACAACCGGGATGAGCACCACCACCCGATGGCTGGGAGAGGGCTGGAGCGAGCGGATGTAGCGGAGCAGGGGGCGAACCAGCGAGTGGTACGGGGACGGGAGGACCACCAGCGGGACTCCGGGGTCCCACCGCGCCCAGGCGGCCTCCAGCTCGGCCTGGGCGGGCTGATCCTCGGGGAGCACCACCGTCACCGCGATCACGTCGTCGCTCATCGAGAGGGCCTGGGAGAGGGCGTGGCCGGTGAGCCGGGAGAGCTGGGTGAAGGGGACCACCACGGTGGTGGTGCCGGCCACCGGCCGGGGTGGCAGGTGCCCGAGGTGGAGCTCCGCGGCCACGTCGCGGTAGTAGCCGCTCACCCGGACGAAGAGAAGGATCAGGAGGGGGATCGCGACCACCACCACCCAGCCCCCCTCGCGGAACTTGGTGCTGACGAAGATCAGGGTGGCGACCCCGCTGGCGACCGCGCCGAGGCCGTTGACGGCGGCCCGCCACCACCAGCCGCGGGGCCGCGCCCCCAACCAGTGACGGACCATCCCCGCCTGTGCCAGGGTGAAGCCGGTGAAGACGCCGATCGCGAACAGCGGGATCAGCGAATCGGTGTCCCCCTCGGTGGCGGCGAGGAGGATGGCGGCCAGCACGGCCAGCGCCCAGATCCCCCGGTTGAAGACCAGCCGGTCGCCCCGGATGGCGAACCCGTGGGGGAGGCGCTGGTCGCGGGCGAGCAGGCTGGCCAGGATCGGGAGGCCGCCGAAGGAGGTGTTGGCGGCCAGCGCCAGCACCAGGGTGACCAGGATGGAGATCGCGGCGAAGGCCCAGCCCCGGCCCAGCGCGTAGCCGACCACCTGGTTGAGCACCGCGTCGCCGGCGCGGGGCTCGACGTGGAAGCGCTGGATGAGCACCGCCAGCCCCAGCAGCATCACCGCCAGCAGGGTGCCCAGCATCAGCTCGGTCTGGCGGGCCCGGGTGACCCGCGGGGGACGGAAGAGGGGGACGCCGTTGGCGATAGCCTCCACCCCCGTGAGGGCGCTGCAGCCGGCCGCGAAGGCCTGCAGCACCAGGAGCACGCCCACGCCCTCCAGGGTGCGGGTGGCGACCATCGGCGCCCCCGGGGCATGGAGGTGCGGGGCGAGAGGATGGATCAATCCAACCGCGATCACCACCAGGATGGCCGCGATGAAGGCGAGGGTCGGCAGCAGGAAGGCGCGGGCTCCGTCGGCCAGGCCGCGGAGGTTGAGCAGGGTGATCACGGCGAGCATCGCCAGGCAGAGGGGGAGGGTGAGAGGGGAGAGGCCGCTGAACGCGGAGGTGAGCGAGCCCACCCCGGCGGCGATCGAGACCGCCACGGTGAGGACGTAGTCGACCACCAGGGCCGCTCCGGCCAGCAGGGTGAGCCCGGTGCCGAGGTTCTCCCGGGCGACCGCGTAGGCGCCGCCTCCGCTCGGGTAGGCCACGATCACCTGGGCGTAGGAGGCGACCAGCAGGCCCAGCAGGCCGATGATCGCCAGCGTGATCCAGGGCGCGAGCTGGAGCGCCGCCAGGCCTCCGGCACCGAGGGCCAGCAGCAGGGCCTGGGGCCCATACGCGACAGACGTGAGGGCGTCGAGGGAGAGCGCCGAGAGTCCCTCGACCGGGGTGATCTCCTCCTTGGAGGCCTGACTCGACCGCAGCGGCCGGCCGAAGAGGATGCGGCTCAGCTGCACGGGGGCTCCGGAACCTCGGGTCGGGTCATGGACGCTGCTCAGTCTGCCCGTTGGGGACGGGACCGCGACAGCCCTGCTGCGGTCTCCGGGAGGGCCGCGCCGGTGAGCCGAGGGCGCGTCCTCAGTGAGCCGACGGGACGGTGGGGACGGCGCTGTCCGTGGTCAGCCGCACCCGCCGCCGGCCGGCCGCCGATGACCGGCGGGGCAGGGCGACCACGGCCGCCCCGGGTGCGGGTGGGGGGGCGCACATCACCCGGTCGCGGCCGGCGTGCTTGGCCGTGTACATGGCGCGGTCCGCGGCTCCGAGCAGGAGGTCGAGGTCGGTGCCGTCATCGGGATAGGCGGCCACGCCGATCGACGCGGTGAGCTTGGGCAGCGGGCAGCCGGGGGGCAGGGCGACCTGGCGCACGGCGCCGCGCAGCGTCTCGGCGATGGTGACGGCATCCGGTGTGCCGCAGCGGCGGAGCAGGACCACGAACTCCTCGCCGCCGTACCGGACCACCGCGTCCTCGGCGCGCACCGACCCGCGCAGCCGGGTGGCCAGGCGCTGCAGCACCAGGTCTCCGGCGGCGTGGCCGCTGCTGTCGTTCACCGTCTTGAAGTGGTCGATGTCGAGCAGCAGCAGGGCGAGGCTGCTGTGGTCGCGGGCGCAGGAGGCGAGGTCGCGCTCCCCGGCGTCGCGCAGCCAGCGGGTGTTGTACAGGCCGGTGAGCGGATCGGTGACCGCGGCCGCCTGCAGCTCGGCGTAGAGCTGGGCGTTGTGCCAGGCGGCCGCGGCGATGTGGGCGAAGAGCGATGCCGCCTCGAGCTCGTCGTCGCTGAAGCGCCCGATCCCCATGCGCCAGGCGTCGATGATGCCCAGCTTGCGCTCGCCGGCGATCAGCGGCACCAGCAGGAGCGACTCCTGGACCACCGAGGTTCCCGGGACCTGACGGGCCGCCGGGTGAGACCAGGTGTCGGCGACGTTCTCGGGCGTGCCCCGCGCGAAGGCCCAACCGGAGATCCCGGATTCGAGCGAGAAGCTCTCGGCGAGCATGGCGTCGCGCTCGGGCCCGGTGGCGAGCACCGGCACGAAGCGCTGGGTCTCGTAGTTGGCGATGTAGATCGCCATCTCGGCGACCGGCACCACCCGCTGCATCTGAGCGGCCATCACCCCGAGGATGGCCATGGGATCGTGCTCGCTCTGCAGGGCCTGGGCGGCGTCGCTGAGGGCACGAGCCAGGTCGGGCGCCACGGCACCGCCGGTGGTGGGGTCGGTGGTGGGGTCGGCGGGCTCGATGAGCGCCACGGGGGGGGCCGGTGGGGTGCGCAGCCGCCACACCCGATGCCGGGTGAACCAGCCCGGGTCGATGACCGTGCCGTCGGAGAGCCCCTCGACCGACTGGGTGAGCACCGGCCGCCCCAGCATCCATCCCTGGCCGTACTGCACGCCCAGGGAGAGCAGGGTGTCCAGCTCGCGCTGGGTCTCCACGCCCTCGGCGATGAGGCGGGCCCCGATGTGCCCGCTGAAGGAGAGCAGTGACACCAGCAGCCCCCGGCGGGCACGGTGCGAGTCGACACCGTGGATGAGCGCCCGATCGACCTTCATGAACTCCGGCCGGAGCTCCGCGATCACCTGCATGCTGGCGTGGCCGGCGCCCGCATCGTCGACCGCGATCCGGTAGCCGGCAGAGCGGAGCTGGGCCGCGATCCTCTGCAACCGCGAGAGGTTGGGCACCGGATCGCGCTCACTGAACTCGAGCACCACCGACGAGGGGTCGAGCCCGGCGTTGTGGACTGCCTCCTGGAGCGCGCTGAGGCCCTGCCGCTCGCTGAGCAGGGTGCCGATCAGCACGTTGACGAAGAGGTCCACGGGGCCGAGGTTGGGGATGTCGTTGAGCGCGGCCCGCAGGCAGGCGAGGTCGACCGCCTTCTCCATGCGCAGCGCCGACGCGGCGGCGAACAGCTCGTCCGGGGTGGAGAAGAGGGCCCGGGGCGAGAAGCGGGTGAGGGCCTCGTAGCCGACGATCGAGTGGTCGATCAGGCGAACCACCGGCTGGAGTGCGGTCGCGATCTTCCCGTCATCGATCAGGGCGGCGAGCTCGGCGCGCAGCCGCGGATTGGTGCGCCGGGTGGTGGCGAGGTCGAAACGGCCGGCGGTCGCCGACCTCTCGGGCTCCCAGACGGCGGCGAGCATCGCCGCGGCCGCCTCCAGGGTGGGGATGAGGCCGTCCAGCGGCTCCGTGCTCCAGGCGTGGATGGTGGCGACCACCTGGTCGTGGACCATGGCCGGAACGCCGACGATCTGGATCCCGGTCTCCAGCCCGGGGAGGAGCGGCGGTGACGCGCTCTCGAGGGCCAGGTCTCGCAGGGTCTCGATCCCGGTCGCCGGGCCGCTGTACGGCCGGCGCAGCCGGACCGGGCGGGTCAACCAGGCGAACCGATCGATGGGGATGCGCAGGCCCACCAGCCCGGTCGCCGAGGGGATCAGGTGCTGGGTGTCGGCGGCGCGCGGAGCGGCCACCGCGACCACCAGGGCCTGATCGGCCTCGACGGTGCACACCGCTGCGGAGACGCCCAGACGAACCAGGCTCCGCACCATCTCTGCAGCCGCCTTCTGGGGGCTCGTGGCTCCGGGGAGGCGATGGCCGAGGTGCGTGAGGACGTTGAGTTGCTGGCCAGCCGTTTCAGCCCCCACAACTGAGAGCGTGGCCCTGCCCTGGAGCGATGGCATCGCGGACCTGTCACATCCCAATGGCGGATCGTCACAGTGGTTCCGCTATCCACTCCGCGACAGCCCGGCAATGCGGTCGGCGGTGCGACCGCCCCATTCACGACACGACAGCCGGGCGGTGCGGTCACCGGCGCGAGGACCCCTCGATGCCGATGGGGGAGACCCGGTCGCAGGCTCTGATGTACAATCCCGAACGCATGTTTCCCGTGTCGCCCCGGCCGCACATCGGCTCGGGCGCTATCTCGAAGGTGTGAGCGTCGCGCCGTGATCGATCACGACATCCCCGGCGACGCGCCTCAGCCGCCGCCCGAGCCCCCGATCACCACGACCGGCGACCTCCGCTTCGAGGAGTGGAAGGAGTGCCGTGACCTGATCGGCCGGCTGGACGGCACGCTCGCCGACCTTCGCAAGTACGGCTTCTCCCTGGTCACCACCCTGCTCACGGCCGGGGGCATCGTGACCAGCCTGACCAACGGCCGGCCGGCTCGGGCCGTGGCATCAGAGGTGATCATGGTCCTGGTCGCGGCACTCTTCGGGCTGGACGCGTACTACTCCACGGCGCTGGGCGGCGCGGTGGACAGGGCCCTCAACCTCGAGCTGCTGACCAGGCCGCGCATCTGGGTGACCTGGTATCTGCGGGTCAGCGTCGTCAAGGCGAAGTCGCTGCTGCTCACGGTCACCCTCTACATCGCCCTGCTCGCGACATCCCTCGGCCTCGGCCTGCTCAGCTGGCACGGCTCGTCACCCATCGCCAACGGGTTCCTGGTCGGAACCTTCGCGCTCCTCCTCCTCTTCATCACGCTCTACACGACCTATGTCTGGCACGGCACCGGCATCGGCGGCAACCGGAAGGATCACCGCCACTACGTGAGGGCCGCCGGGGCAGGGGCGGACCCACTCCCGTGATGTCGACCCCGTCCGCAGCCCGGCTCATCGACGCTCCGATCGCGTACCTCGCGGGCCCCGAGGTGTTCCTCCCCAACGCCATGGAGATCGGAGCCGAGAAGATCGCGATCTGCCGCGCCCACGGCATCGATGCGCTCTTCCCCTTCGAGGACACCCAGCGCGACGGCGCCACCGCCGCCGACCGCGGCCACGCGCTCTTCCTCGACTGTGTCGAGATGATGGAACGCTGCAACCTCGGCATCGTCAACATGACCCCCTTCCGGGGGGTGAGCATGGATGTCGGCACCGCCGTCGAGCTCGGCTACATGCACGCGAGGGGCCACCCGGTCTTCGGGTACACCAACGTGACCCTCGACTACGAGGCCAGGGTCTCCGACGAGTCGATGGCGGTGGAGGCCTTCCAGTTCGTGGACAACCTCATGTGCGAGGGCCCGATCTGGCGATCCGGTGGGTCGGTCGTGCGCACCCATGTGGACCCCGGCGACCTCTACACGGATCTCCGGGGGTTCACCAGGTGCGTGGAGCAGGCCGCCGCAGTGCTCGGGGTCGCGCCGCCCCGGTAGACCGGATCGGGGATGCCGTGACCCTCCGGCCGGCGGCGGCCATCGCGGGCCTGCCGGTCGCGCCGCCGGCTTTCCCGCTCAGGGGGAACTGCTAACGTAACTCGTATTCCCGGAGCTCTTCAGCGGCCCGCTGGACGGGCGAGTAGGAGGGTGGCGATGCAGGACTGGAACGCGAAGATGATCGAGGAGTTCCACGCCAAGAACGGCAAGGGGGTGGGGGACTTCGGGGATCAGCTGGCGCTGCTGACCACCACGGGGGCGCGCAGCGGAGAGCAGCGCACCACGCCACTGATGTTTCACCGCGACGGGGATCGGTACGTGGTGATCGCCTCCAAGGCGGGGGCGCCCGACAATCCCGCCTGGTATCACAACCTCCAGGCGCACCCGGTCGCGATGATCGAGGTGGGGGCGGAGTCGGGAACGGAGACCCTCGAGGTGAGGGCTCACGACGCGGAGGGGGAGGAGCGTGAGCGGATCTGGGCCGACCGCGTCGCCATCGCCCCGGGGTTTCAGGAGTACCAGGAGAAGACCTCGCGGCGGATCCCCGTCGTGATCCTGGAGCGCACCGAGGGCTAGCAGCCGGCGGCGCAACCGCCTCCCACCGGCGACCTGAGCCATCGTGCTCAGGCGGTCAGCTCCTCCGCGAGGGCGCGGAAGTTGTCCGAGTACCGGCGCACGTCCTCCACCGAGTGCTGCACCGAGAGCGTCCAGTTCTCCTCCGCCCCCGGGGCCATCAGCACGCCCCGGTTGGACTGGTAGAGCCAGGAGAGGTAGGCCATCGAGGGGTCGATCTCGAGGTAGTCGCGGTAGCTGCGCACCGGCTCGCTCCGGTAGGTGATGCAGCCGCGGGAGGCGGCGGTGACCACGTGGTAGGGGAGGTGGTGCTTCTCGATCACGGCGGTGAGCTCCCCGCCGAGCTCCTCGGCGAGGGCGTCGAAATGGGCGTAGGCGGAGGGGGTGAGGACCTCGCAGAGGGTCGCTCTCGAGGCCGCCATGGTCAGTGGGTTGCCGTTGAACGTCCCCAGCTGGGCGACCCGCCCGTCGCTGATCGTGCTCATCACGTCGGCTCGGCCCCCGACCGCGCCGCAGGGGAGACCGCCGCCGATCGCCTTGGCCAGGCAGACCAGGTCGGGGACCACTCCGAAGCGCTGGCTGGCGCCGCCGGGAGCGATGGTCACCCCGGTCTTCACCTCGTCGAAGATGACCAGCGCCCCGTTGCGGTGGGCCAGCTCGAGCACTCCAGCGAGGTAGCCGGGGTCGGGGAAGACGATGCCGATGTTCATCATCACCGGCTCGAGGATGACCGCGGCGACGTCCGGGTGGCGCGCGAAGACACGCTCCAGGGCCGCCAGGTCGTTGAACGGCACCACCGTGGTGAGCTCCACCGTCGACTCGGGGATGCCCTCGCACATCGGCACCGAGACCGGTGCCTCCACCGGCCCCATCAGGGCGGCGGGGGGCTCCACGGAGACCAGCACGGCGTCGTGGTGGCCGTGGTAGGAGGCCTCGATCTTGACGATGCGATCCCGGCCGGTGAAGCCGCGGGCGATCCGCACCGCGTCCAGGGTCGACTCGGTGCCGCTGTTGGTGAACCGCCACTTGGGCTGACCGAATCGGCGGCAGAGCTCCTCGGCGACCACCGCATCCTCGGCCACCGGCTGGGCGAAATGGGTTCCGCGCGAGAGCTGCTTCTGCACCGCGGCGACCACGGTGGGGTGGGCGTGGCCGACCAGCATCACCCCGAAGCCGTTGTGGAAGTCGACGTACTCGTTGCCGTCAACGTCCCAGACCCGGCTGCCCTCGCCACGGTCGATGAAGACCGGCTGGGGCGGCTTGTCCTGGAAGGAGCTGGCGACCCCGCCGGGGATGTGCTCCGAGGCAGCCCGCCACATTTCGAGCGATGTGGTGCGATGAGCGCGAAAGGACGCCTCCTCCCGCGCGATCAGGTCGCGGGCGCGGGATGATGGCGGCTCAGCCGGGGATGTCGCCATATCGCCTCCCTCGTGGCGCCGGGCCAGGCGCCATCGTCGTTGCGGTGGGCTGTGCGGCGCCAGGCCGACCGGGGCCGGCGCACGCGTGCGGGACTCTCCTGAAGGGTAGAGGAGGCCGGGAGGCCGGTCAAGCTCAGGGCGTCCACACGCCCCAGGCGGGCTGCCGCCACGCCCCATGCGGGGCTCACGCACACTCGATGCCCGGCGCTTGACACCCCCTCCCGGGTCCATTACCGTTTTTCCAATCTGCTCTTAGGCAGTAGTTATGCTCCGGCGAGGAGAGCCCCCCATGGCGGAGATGATGCTGGCTGCTCCCGGTGCGATCCCGCCCCCGGCGCGGGGGCTGAAGGCCGGCGAGCTCAACCTTCTGGACACGACCGCGGTCGCCACCGCGAGCGTGGCTCCGGCCTACAGCCTGGGCACCACCCTCTTCCTGGTGGTGGCCGCCACCGGGGTCGGGTTGGCGGCACCGGCGGCGATCCTGGTGAGCTTCTTCCCGGTCTTCTTCATCGCCATGGCCTACAGTTACCTGAACCGCCGGGACCCCAACTGCGGGGCCTCCTACAGCTGGATTGCGCGGACCGTCAATCCCCACATCGGCTGGTTCACCGGCTGGGTCCAGCTCGCCTGCAACGTCATCTTCTGCATCTCGGCGCCGCTCTTCGCGGCCTCGGTGGGGCTGGCGCTCCTCGGGCCGGGGCAGTTCGGCTGGATCAGCTCGGGAGTCGCGACCAACAGCGCGCTCATCGCGCTGGCCGGCTTCGCCCTGCTCGCGTTCGTCACCTGGATGGTGGCGCGGGGCATCCGGATCACCGCCAACGCCCAGTGGGTGATGGTCACCATCGAGTACCTGGTGATCCTCCTCTTCTCCATCCTCGCCTTCATCAAGGTGTTCACCTCGCACCCGGCCGGCTCGACCGGACTGGCCTGGTCGTGGTTCAACCCCTTCTCCCTCCAGGGGTTCACCGGGCTGGCCGGCGGAGCCGTGCTCGGCGTCTTCTTCTTCTGGGGCTGGGACACCGCCGCCAACCTCAACGAGGAGGGCAGCGACAACCGCGAGAACCCCGGGAAGGCCGGGATGATCAGCATGGTCATCCTGCTGGCGCTCTTCCTGGTCGCTGCCACCGGCATGCAGACGCTGCTCGGCAAGGGTCAGATCACCAATCAGGGCGCCAACGCGCTGGTGTACTTCGCCACCCGGCTGGCGCCGGCGCCGATCAGCTTCCTGATGGCGATCGCCATCCTCAGCTCGAGCCTGGCGACGACCCAGACCACCCTGCTCCCCTCGAGCCGGCTCAGCTTCGCGATGGCCCGCGACGGGGTCTTCCCGGGGATATTCGGGCTGATCCACAAGAGCTGGCAGACCCCCTGGGTGGGGACCATCATCACCTTCCTGCTCTGCAGCCTGGGCATCCTGCTCACCACCCTGAACGCGAACATCAACAACACCTTCGCCAACATGATCTCGGACATCGGCGTGCTGGTCGCGATCTACTACGGAGCGACCGGCATCGCCTGTGCCTGGGCCTTCCGGAAGGTGCTCCTGAAGAGCGTGCGGAACCTGGTCCTGATCGGCATCCTGCCCCTGATCGGCGGCGTCTTCCTCTTCTGGATCGGTTACCAGGTGATCGCCCAAGGCGTGGGTGCCGCCATCCCGGTGCTGATCACGCTCGGCCTCGGCGTCCCCCTGACGGTGGTGGCGGCGCTGGTCAACAAGAACGGGTTCTTCACCCAGAAGACGGTCGCGTACGAGGACGTCCGGGACGTCGAGGATGTGGCGCTGGTCGGGTCTGCCCAGAGGGCGGAGGAGCCGGCCCGGGTGTAGCCGCGTCGCTCACGAGCGGGTGGGGTCGATGAAGCGGGTCCGGTCCGTCAGGGGGGCCGCGGGGCCTCCCACGCCAGGGAGAGCGCCCATGGAGAAGCTATCGACGCCTGTCTTTACGCACGCCCGAGCAGCGGGGCTGCTCGGCGTCCGAGGTCTCCGAAGCGCGAGCGCCGCAGTGGCCGTGCTGGCCGCACTTCTGCTCAGCGGTCAGGGAGCCCTGGCCGCGGATCCCAGCTGGAGCGTGGTGACCTCTCCAAGCCCGTCCACCTTCGCCGGCCTCTCGGGGGTGAGCTGCACCAGCTCCACTTTCTGCCTCGGGGTCGGCGTGTACGAAACCTCCGGCAACCAGCGAACCTTCGGGGAGCGGTGGAACGGCAGCTCGATGTCCGTGGTCACCGCGGCGCCCGCCGCCGGTTACGAAGAGACCGAGCTCAACGCCGTCAGCTGTGTCTCGACGACTTTCTGTGTGGCCGTCGGCCGGTACTACAAGGGGGGCTCCGACCACATGATCCTTGACAAGTGGAACGGCACCGCGCTGGTCTCCATGCCGGTTCCCCACATCTTCGGGCCGGACGCCACCGTCGATCTCTACGGCGTGAGCTGCAAGGGGACCAACTTCTGCATGGCGGTCGGCTACTACACTTTCGAGCCGACCTATCCCTTCAGCCTGGAGTGGAATGGCAGCGCCTGGAGCCAGCAGACAGTCCCGCCGCCGAGCAGCACCGACGACATGCAGCTGTCCGGCGTCAGCTGCACCAGCGCCAGCTTCTGCATGGCGGTCGGATACACGGGTGGTGCCGAGCTCATCGTCCGGTGGAACGGCTCCGCCTGGAGCATCGTCGACGACACCACCGGCAATCTGAACCCCGTGTCGGTGCGCTGCCGCAGCACCACCTTCTGCATGGCGGTTGGCACCTCGTATTCCGGCGGCCCCGACGAGAACAGCCTCGCCGAGGAGTGGAACGGCAGCACCTGGAGCGTGCTCAGCACCCCCAACGTCAGCGGGCAGAGCACGTGGCTCCAGTCGGTCTCGTGCACCGGTTCATCCTTCTGCATGGCCTCGGGATACAGCTACTTGGAGTTGCTCGACACCGACAGCACCCTGAGCGAGGCGTGGAACGGTGCCACGTGGAGCATCGTCCCCACAGTGGACCCGACCAGCCCGTACGATCTGCTCCCCGGGGTCAGCTGCGCGGCCAGCGGCAGCTCGCAGTTCTGCCTGGGGGTGGGCAATGACTACAACGGCACCGACCAGGACACCCTGGTGGAGAAGTACTCCTGATCGCCGGCTGACCGGCGGCCCCGCAGCATCCCGTGGCCGGCATCCCCGGAGCCGGGCACATAGGCGGGCGGCCGCCCCACGGAAGGTGAGGCGGCCGCCTGAGAGGGTTGGCAAATCCGTCCGCATGCGCGGCCGGCCGCGGTCGACCGCTGCCGCGAGCCTCAGCCGGCGCTGGGGGGCTGCACCACGATGCTCGCGCCGTAGTTGAAGAACCGCCCCGACCACGTCTCCTGAACCGTGGGGTTCCCGGAGATCCCGAGCGCCGAGCCGTTGACCGAGGCGGTCAGCGCGGCGTTCAGGGTGACGATGCGGCCCGAGCTGTCGATGGTCACGTCCACGGTCGCGCCGGTGATGGTCACCGCGCTGAGGACGCTCCGTGTCTCGGTGCTGACGACCGGGAGGAGCGAGATCAGCTCCCTCTGGATCTTGGCCGGATCGATGAGGGCGTGGTACCTCTCCACGGCGACGCCGTCAGCCGTCCCCGATCCCTGGTCGGTGACCGTCCCCACCGACTGCAGCAGCTGCAGCTCGTTCTGGATGCCGTACTGACTGGCCGCGGAGAGGGGCTCGGTCTGGAAGGTGCTGCCGCCGTCGGTGGACTGGTAGGCGGTTCCGTCGTAGGTGATCGTGACCACGTTGACGGGGGTGCCCGCCACGGTCCCGGCGACGGTCGTCCTCACGCGCGCGGCGCTCTCGGACTGGATCTGGACGGGCAGGGTGACCGTGGTCGGCGCCTGGCCGTAGGGGCCGTAGCTCGTGGTCTCGCTGAAGTTGAAGGTGGCGTCGTAGGACTGCGCCGTCGTCGCCTGCACGCTGTCCAGCACCACCAGCCGGGCGCTGGCGCTCGAGCCGGAGGTCGACACCTTCGGGCCCGGAGTGTGGGCCGCGCCGCTCAGGGCGACGACCCCGTACGAGACGGCGGCGGCAGCGACCAGGGCGGTGGCGGTGAACGCGGCAACCAGGCGCCGACGCGGCGCGATCGAGCTTCGCAGCGCATCCAGGGCCTGCTCCCGCCAGCCCGGGCCCCTCTGAGCTGCCGGCAGAGCGGGCTGCGCCGACCACGGGGGCGGCTCGACCCCGGCCGTGACCTGGCGAACACCGGCGGCGATCGCCGTCCACTGACCCAGCTCGGCGCCGCAGTCCGTGCAGGACTCGAGGTGGGAACCGGCCTCCCCGTCGAGGCTCTGACCGCCGGCCGCGGCAAGCAGCTGCTCGAGGGTGAGATGACGTGTCTCGGTCTTCATTCGTTCACATCCTTCTCGTTCATGGTCCGGCTCAGGGCGGCGCGGGCCGCGTGGAGCCGGCTCTTGACGGTCCCCAGGGGGACCTCCAGCACCCGGGCGACCTCAGCGAGGCTGAGGTCCGCTCCGAAGACGAGGCCCAGAACCTCGCGGTGTGCCGGTGTGAGCGTGTCGAGCGCCGCCACCATCCGCCGGCCCTCGGCGCGCTCGACGGCGACCGCCTCGGGACCGGGGTTGGGGCTGGCCCGCTCGGCGAGCTCGGAGTTCGCCATCGGCATGGGCCGCCGCCGCCGCATCCGGTCCCGGGCCTGGCGCCGGGCGATGCCGAGCAACCAGGTGCGCACCCGCGACCCGCCCCGGAAGGTGCGCGCCCCCCTCCAGACGGCGAGCATGGTGTCCTGGAGGACCTCCTCGGCGAGGGCCGGCTCGTCCACCATGAATCGCAGCTGACCGAGCAGGAGCCGGCTGTGACGGCGGTACAGCTCCTCGATCGCCTCCTGGTCGCCGGTCGCGATCCGGCGCAGCAGGTCGAGGTCGGGGTCCTCCTCGATGGCCGTGCCGGCGGTGAACCCCATGGGTAGATCCGTGCTGGTGGTCATCGGGCGCACCTCCTTCAACGCCGATCTCGGGGGAAGGTTGGGTCCATCACTCATGGAGTAGCAGCGAACGTCACTCGGGTTCGCCCATCCCCGCGGCCAGCGCTCAGATGGCCACCCCTCTGCAGCCGCGCCATGCGCCTCCTCCGGACCGAGCGGAGCCGGCCCGCCAGCGCTCCGAGCGTAGAGCATGCCGGCGCCCCCGCGGAGATGGCTGCGGGGGCGGGCGGGTCGGCGGCGGATCAGCCCCGGGAGAGCAACCGGGAGACCAGCGTCACCACCAGCCAGACGGCGATCAGTCCCGACACGACATCGATGACCGGCGCCAGCCCGAGGGAGACGAGGATGATCTCGAGAATCGCGACGACCAGGAGCGCACTCCCGACCACCATGGCGAAGGCCGGCACTCCAAGCGTCGGACGCCGCTCCACTACGGGTCCTGCCGCCCCGCCGCAGCGACGGCCCGGGCGATCTCCGCGGCCACCCCGGCCGGGTCGTCGACGCCGATCACCAGCCGGGCGTAGTGCTCGTCGTGGAGGTGAATCGCGATCGCCTTGTCGGGATCGGTGACGTCCCAGAAGGACCACTCGCCGCTGCGGTCGCCGAAGACGTGGATCAGCCGGCCGACGGTGACCGAGTGGGGCACGCTGAGGGCGGCGACCGTCCAGCCCTTCCAGGTCTGATGGGCCTCGGGAACCGAGGGGTCGACCGCTCCGACGTGCTCCAGAGGGACCTCCAGCCGGGCCCTGACCCCGCCGGAGAGCCCGGAGATGAGAGCCAGGAAGCGGTCGAAGCCCTCGATCTGCACGACCAGGGAGGTGGGGGTGATCTCGATCTTGGCCATGGCCGCCTCGCTCGCAGTTGTGGTCCGTCACTGAGGGAGTAGCGGGGGATGCCGGTTTGGTTCGCCTCTCCCAGAAGCGTGCGCGATCCGGCCAACCGCCCGCAGGCGCAGCGCGGCGCTGGCGCCGCATGCACCCACGGGCGCGGCCGGACATCTTCCCGGCGGCGCCCCCCCTTGTTACGCTCTCCTTGCCGACGATGGGGCGGGAGCTTCCGGGGGGAGAGGCGATGGCCGGCGGATACGGGGCCCGGACGACCGGGACGGATGGACGTCTCTTCGCCGACCCCCAGCCCGGACCCGACGAGACCAGCTTCCAGATCGACAACACCAGCGAGCAGTACTACAACTCGGCCTACTACAAGCTGCACCAGAGCCAGCTCCAGCCCGTGCCGCCGCCGCGGTGTGGATCCGCCGCGCATGCAGCTGGCGGACATCCTGCCCGCCGCGATGATCACTCAGATCCAGACGGCCGGCCGGATCACGTTCCACGCCGTCGGTGACACCGGTGCCGCCAGGGTGGCGGCGATCCCCAACGAGGGAGGCGTCGCCGACGCCATGGCCAGGGACGTGGCGGCGGGCGGTCCGGACACGCCCGCGTTCTTCTTTCACCTGGGCGACGTCATCTACAACTTCGGCGAAGCCCAGTACTACTACGACCAGTTCTACGAGCCGTTCCGCGCCTACGACCGGCCGATCTTCGCGATCCCCGGCAACCACGACGGCTTCCCGGAGTTCGGACCGCGGCTGAGCGACGCTGGCGGCGTTTCTCACCAACTTCTGCGCGGTGAACGCCCGGCCCCTCGCCCAGATGCCGGGGGGCTGGTGCGGAGCACCATGACCCAGCCGGGCGCCTACTTCACCCTGGATGCGCCGTTCGTCTCGCTGATCGGCCTCTACACCAACGTCCTTGAGGGGCCGGGGGTGATCTCCACCCAGGGCGGGACCTACTCCAGCCCGATGAACGACGAGCAGCTCAACTTCCTGATCTCGGAGTTGACCCGGCTCAAGGCCGACCCCGACCGGCTGGCCAACCGCCGTGCCGTGGTGATCGCCTGCCATCATCCGCCGGCCTCGGCCGACGAGAAGTCACGGCGGCTCGACCGGGCTGTCGGCGGACATCGACAGTGCCTGCCAGGCGGCGGGCATCTGGCCGGACGCGGTTCTCTCCGGCCACGCCCACCTCTACCAGCGCTTCACGCGGAGCACCGGCACCGTGGAGATCCCGTATGTGGTGTCGGGGAGCGGCGGGTACGGCCTCACGGCGCCGCGGAGCCAGTACCCATCGGGATCGGCGGGCGGCTTCACCCTCTCCGCCGGCCCGCTGATGGACTACGGCTACCTGGTGCTCACCGTCGACGTCACCGCAGCGCCGACGCTGACCATCACCTTCCGCGCCACCAGCGGTTCGGGTGACCAGGACAGCGTCACCGTGGACCTGACGCGCCATTCCATCTGAGGCGCGGCCAGGAGGGCCGTGCCCCACGGGGGGTGGATGCGGTGTAGGGTTCGGGCGGCCGGAGCCACCCGGTGTGGATCACCATAGGCCGGTGGCCGGAGACCCGACCGCCGGGGCGACGTCAGGCTGATCCACGCAGAGGAGGCTCGAGCATGGGCGAGGCGACAATCCGTCTCTCACGGGCGGCAAGCGCCAGCCCCCTGCTGGGGATGGAGAAATACAACATCGCCATAGATGGCAGGGTGGTGGGCGCGATCGCAGCGGGAGAGACCGTCGAGGTGGCGGTCGCCTCGGGCCGGCACTCGCTGCTTCTGCGGGGCCGGGGGCGGAACCGAAGCCCGCTGCGTGCCCTTGAGCTCGCTGATGACGAGGTGGTGAGCTACCGCTGCCACGGTCCCCGGTACGGCCCGCCTCATGTCGTGGCGGCACTGATCAAGCCAAGTCTCTGGATCAGCCTCAAGCAGGGGTAGCGATAGGCGTCCGGTTCGGGGCGAAGCCCGGCGTCCCGCAGGACCTCGGGCCCGCCGAATGACTCAAGCTGGACGGCTCGGCTCCTTTTCGCGGAGGTGGCGAAGCTCGGCGGTTGGATGCTCACCCGTCCTGTGGGTAGATGGTCTCGCCCCGTACCAGCATCCCCACGAACTGCGCCACCCGACGGGCGCGCGTGTCGGGGCGCTGCGCATTGGCGATTCGGTACAGCAGCGCGTAGCGGTTCCGGGAGCTCAGGCGGTCGAACATCAACTGCGCCGCCTGATTCGCCCGCAGCGCAATCGCCAGATCATCGGGGACCGTGATCTCACGGCTGCCGGCGTACGCCGCCTCCCAGCGGCCGTCGCCCCTGGCCTGCTCAGCGGCAGCGAGGCCCGCGGGGTGCATCCGCCCCTCCACGGTGAGCCGCTCGACGATGGCCACGTTGCGCTTGGACCACCGGCTGCGCGCTCCACGGGGGGTGAAACGCTGGCGATAGGTGACCTGGTCGCGCCGCCCGAGCTGACCGTCGATCCAACCGTGGCAGAGCGCCTCCTCCAGAGCCTCGTCATAGCTCAGCCGGGTTGGCTCGGTCGTGCCCTTCTTGGCAAGCACGAGCCAGACACCCGCGGAATCGGCGTGATGGCGGCCGAGCCAGGATCGCCAGGCGCCGGCGTCCTCGACCATCAGCTCGGGAAGTTCAACGGCCACGCTCTGCGAGGTTAGCGCCGGCCATCGGCGACGTACTGGTCGACGCCCCCGGCGGCCGGCGCGCGCCCTCCCGGGCCACGCCGCCGGACGAGATCGATTGCGTCGATCTCCAAGAGGAGCGCTACGGTGCACCGTGTCTCGCTTGCCTCGGGGTAGAAGACATGGGCGATTCCTCCGAACACCTCGAACGTGTGTGCGCGGGCGGGATTCTTGTGCAGAAGGAAGCCAAGGTCGGTCGCCGGCTGGTACGTGGTGTTGACGGTCAGGAGCATGCGGCCGTGAAGTGTGGCACCCGCGCCTGGGCTCCGCGCAGCCGGGCGGGCTCCGTCCACCAGCCACACACGTGCCAAGCTGGTCCGGTCGGGGTGGTTGTTGGCGGGCCATCTGGGGGACCTCTGGCGCGACGCGACCGGCGTGTTTCAACTCGATAACGCCAGGGACACCCTGCCCCGAGTGGAGGCAAAGTCACGGCGTGAGCGATCGCTTTGGCCGGCTCCGCCCGGCGCCCGGCGACTGGGCCGAGGCCTGGTGGGCATCCTCGCGATGATGATTCTGGTGCCGGGACTGGCCTCAACAGCGAGTGGGGTTATAGGCGCCGCCATGGGCGCTGGGGTGGCACTGGTCGCTGGAGCGTCTCTCACGATCATCGGTCTGCGCGCGGCATCGCAACACCGTCGTATCGCAATCTACCCGCCGCAGCTTGCGGTAGCCGTGGGATTGGTGGGGCTTGCTCTCGCCCCAATTCTGTTAGTTGTCGCGGTGAGCCTGGCCCTACGATGAATTCCCCGCTCTTGCGAGCCCACCATCGATCAGCTCCTGACGGTTGGTCCCGCAGGTGGCTTCGACGCTGAGTCCTTATGGATACGTGCAGGGGGAACCGCTGAACATTCTGACCCGACCGGTCTCGACAACTGCGGGTTGTTCGCCGGCCGGCTCAGCGAGGAGTATCGAGAGCCGTGCGACGAGGCACGGCGCCTTGGCTGGCCCGTCATCAAGCTGGCCAGCCACCACCTCGGTCTGCTCACCGACCCGGGGACCGTCACCCGCGCCATCCTTGAACTGGTGGGCCGGCTCGGGCCAAAGGGATGATGGTCCCTCTCAGGACTTTGCCACCCCGGCCGTAGAGTCAGATCGATGATCGATATAGCGTCAGGAGCGGGAAGTGACAACAAGCGTGAATGAACTGTCGCCGACGCCGATCGCCGTCGAGGACCGGGTTCTCGAGGATCTGCGGTCGCGGCTGCGGGCCACGATCTGGCCGGAAGATGATGGGAACGAGGACGGGCGGTACGGGGTCCCCAGGGCCCTACTCCAGGAGCTGGCGCAGTACTGGGCCGAGGAGTACGACTGGCGAGCCGCCGAGCGAGCCATGAATGCCTACGAGCACTACCTGGTTGATGTGTCTGGCACGCGCGTTCACTTCATGCGTAAGCCGGGCGTCGGGCCCGATCCCATCCCGCTGATCCTCAGCCATGGGTGGCCCTGGACCTTCTGGCACTGGTCGAAGGTCATCGACCGGCTCGCAGACCCGGCCGCATTCGGTGGCGACCCGGCGGACGCTTTCGAGGTGATCGTCCCGTCATTGCCGGGGTTCGGGTATTCGACACCCACCCAGCCGGACATGAACTTCTGGAAGATCGCGGACGTCTGGCACGAGCTGATGACCCAGACGCTCGGCCATGCCCGGTACGCCGCGGCGGGTTGCGACGTCGGTGCACTGGTCACGGGACAGCTCGGCCACAAGTACGCCGACGAGCTGTACGGCATCCACATCGGATCAGCCCTGAAACTCGACCTGTTCACCGGCGATCGTGCCTGGGATTTCTCCGGGGGCAGACCCATCCCCCCCGAGCTACCCGATGACCTGAGGCAGAGACTGGTCGAAATCGAGCGACGGTTCGCGGTGCACCTTGCCGCACACGTAATCGCTCCGAGCACCCTCGGATACGGATTGGCCGACTCCCCAATCGGCATGCTGGCCTGGATTCTCGAACGATGGATGCACTGGTCCGATAACGGTGGGGACATCTACACCGTGTTCACCCGCGACGACCTACTCACCCACGCAATGATCTACTGGACCGGCAACGCCATCGCCAGCTCGATCCGCACGTACGCCAACAACAATCGATACCCCTGGGCACCCTCCCATGACCGGACGCCAGTCGTTGAGGCACCGACGGGGATCACGTTCGTCGACTACGAGAACCCCCCAGGAGTCAACAGCTCGAAAGAGCGCATCGAGTCGTTTCTGGCAAGCGACCGCGCCGCTTGGTACAACCACGTCAACATCGCCGCCCATCTCAACGGTGGCCATTTCATTCCCTGGGAGATCCCGGAGCAATGGACCACCGACCTGGTCCAGACCTTCAAGGCGTCGCGGAGGGTGAGGCGGTCTGACGAGTAGGGGAAGCCGATGACAATCGGCGGGAGCGGACCCGCTCGGACTTGTCGTCACGACCGTGTCAGGCGTCCCCTGATGAGGTGAGCAGACGCTCCAGATCGATCAGGCTCGTCCGGAGGGCGCAGATATCGTCAGGGACCCTCCGGGACCATGGAGCGGTGGAAGGCCATCGCTCCTTCCAGGCGTCGCAGCCCCGCCACCCGCCCTAATGAACCCGTAGCTACACCGGTTCAGCTCAGTCGACCTCTCCCTCGGTGGGGCCCAGCTTCGCCTCTGCCTCCCGCAGGCGTCGGCTCAGGGTGGTCAGCAGTCGCCAGGCCACCTCGGGATGATCCGCCACGAAGGGCTTGAACTCCCACTTCGACATACCCAGGAGGCACAGGTCGCTCTTGGCGGTGACTGTCGCACTGCGGCCCGCCTCATCAATGAGGGCCATCTCACCGTAGTAGTCACCCGGGCGAAGGGTGCGCCTTACCCCGCCCGGAAGCTCAACGTCAGCCTCTCCTTCGAGCAGGATCAGAAATGCGGCACCCGTAGATCCCGCCATCACCACCTGCTTGCCAGCCGGTTGGCGGATCTCAGTCAGCCTTCGTCCGATCGCCGCCAACTCCTTGTCCGGCAGGCCGGCGAACAGGCTGACTGCACTCAACTCGATCACCAACCCACAGTATACGGGGCCGCCTCGCGCCACTTGGGTGCGAAAGCCTAAGCACTCCCTACGATCGGCGCGTTTGAGCCTCGGCGAAATGATCTCCGGCGCCAGCGAGCTGGGCCAGGTCCGCTCGGTGCCCAGGCTGGGTGCTGCGAAGGAGACGCCGATGGGCGGCCGCGGCACGGCTCGACGGCCCTCGACCGTGTTGTTGGGGGTATCAGAACGCTACGATGCGGCAGTCGCAGCGGGCTAACCCGAGGTCAACCATGAACAGGACAGCGATTCGAGTCGGGGCCGGCGTCTGCGCGAGCCTGTCGGCGGCGTTCGTGGTTGCTGCGTTCGTATCGACCAGTGCACTTGCCGCGAACTATACGGTCACCACCGCCGCCGACTCGGGCCCGGGAAGCCTGCGCGCTGCGATCGCCAGCGCCGACCTGGCCGGTGGGTCCAACACCATCGCGTTCGCTAGCTCCGCCAACGGAACCATCATCCTGACAACCGGGGAGCTTGAGGTCACCGGATCTCCAGCTCAAACGCTCACCATCACCGGCAACGGCGCCTCGAACACGCTGATCGACGGAGACGCGCTCAGTCGGGTCTTCGCAGTCGATGTCGGCGCCACCCTGGACCTGTCGGGTGTCACCGTGGAGAATGGAACGGTCAATAGTGTTGATGGCGCCGGCATCCTGGTCGATGGTGACCTCGCGCTCAGCGACAGCGTCATAACCGGAAACACCCAAGATAGCTCCCTGGGCGGGGGCGTTTCCAATGATGGTGGTGGGACCGTGACCGTATCCCAAACGACGTTCTCGAACAACGTCGCCAACGGCGCCAGTGGCGCGGGGATGGCGAACAACGGCGATGGAACGCTCAATGTCCTCGACAGCACGTTCGAGGGCAACTCCACCGATGACTATGGCGGGGCAATTCTCACTCAGGGCGGAACGGTCAATATCACCGACAGCACCTTCAACAATAATGCCTCGGTTCTTGGCGCCATCGCCGCCTACGATGATGCCGGGTCCATCACCATCGTCGATAGCACCCTCGCGTCCAATCCGTCCGTCGATCGGGGAGATGACATCTACATTGCGGGTGGCGACCCCACGATCACAGTCACGGGTTCCATCTTGACCGACCACGGCGCCGGCCAGAGCTGCTCGGCTGCAGTGACAGATGGCGGGTTCAACATCGATAACGGCACTTCCTGTGGATTCATGCTGGCCTCGGACCACACCAGCACCAATCCCGACCTGGGGGCACTCGCCAGCAACGGTGGGCCTACTCAGACCATGGCACTCGATGTAGGTAGTCCCGCGATCGAGGCGGGGCAATCCGAGACCGCGTGCACCAGCGTCAATGACGGCGAGGATCAGCGCGGGTATGACCGGCCCGGCGTTCCCGGCACCGCGTGCTCAATTGGAGCGTATGAATATGGCGCCGCGCCGGGTGCCACGCCCACCCCCACGCCGACAGCCACGCCGATCGGGGTTCCCGTCCCGACCACCGGAGCCATGACGGGCTCAACCGCCGTGCTGCCCTCGGGAATCCTCGGCATACTCGGCATCGCCGCGTTCCTCCTGATTATGGGCGGACTCCGTGCGCGCAACCGTCGTCCGAACTGAGCGCCTGGTCGGCCCGGGTTCTGTCAGGTTCTCTTAACGCCCGGACGGTTCGGAACCGTTGGGTGCTGTCGGTCATCTGCTGGCGTCACGCGTGCCCCCTGCAGGACTCGAACCTGCGACCTGCGCGCTGAGAAGGCGGTGGTCGTTCATTAGGCGAGCGCATAGTGCCTTCTCAATTGGTAACCAGCGTCTGCCTTGGCAAATGGCCTGCAAAGCACGGTCCGCCTCTCTTGTTCGGAGACGGTTGGGATGGACAGTGTCCAGGCTGTCGCGCGTGGCTTGCGCTTAGCCCAGGGATGATGCAGCAAGAGCGCTATCGGGACGGCGCAGAGCGTCCTCGGCGAATGTCCTGCCCATCTCAGCGGTGAATGCGCACCCGAGAGCCGGGGGTGACATCCGCGTCGGCGGCGCCCATCTCGGAGGGGTGGGGTACCTCCCTCATCGCCTCGCGGATAGCCGCAATCCGGGTGCTCATCTCGATGAGGCGGGCACTCTCGGCGGTTGACCCGACCGCCTGTTCAGCCCGGGTCACGGCGCCACCCAACGACTCGCTCAGGGAGCGCCAGCCGTTCTCGATGTCACGTGCCCAGGCACGCGCCGCCGTGTCGACGGCCTGGACGGCGGCATAGCGGAGGCGTCCGGCGAGCCGATCAGCGTCCTCCTCGGCGCGCCTCTGGCGGTCCCGCTGCCGCCACCGGTGCCCGAGAGGGCCCGGCACGTGCTGCCGCAGCTGGCGAACCCCCATGGCGACCGCACCGGGCTCGTCCACGGTCTCGATCCGGATGGGGGGAATGTTCAGATCCTGACGGACGTCGGGAGGTGGCGGCAGGTCGACCCCGAAAGCCGCCCCGGCGCTCTGGACGAAGCGGCCCAGGCGCTCCTGCAGCCGGTCGGCGTGACGGGTGAGGGGGTCAGCCAGAGCACCGGAGAGCTCGACTTCGACGTTCCCGGCCCATCGCGGGGTTGCCCGCCCGAGCGTCGCCTCCCAGTCCGGGTCCGATCCCGCGAGCAGCACCTGCGGCAGGGTTCCCCGAAGCTCCTCGGCCCGGGGCTCGATAATGTCGGTCTCGGTGCGGCGGCAGGCGGCGAGGAGAAGGGTCACCGCCTCGCCGGCGTCCGTCTCCAGGGCCGCCTGGGCCGTGGCGAAGGCGGCGCGCGCGGTTCTCGCCTCCTCCTCGGGGCGGGAGGCCGCTGCCCTTTCCAGCTGGATAGCGCCGTCTGCCAGGCTGACGAGGCCGCCGGCGACCTTTCGGGCGCGGGCGCGGACGACCTGGTCGCGCTCGTCGACGATCACATCGGAGAGGAATCGGCGGACGGCCGCGAGGCCGCCGTCGTCGCTGCGGGCGGCAGCCCGCGCCGAGACCGGGAAGATGGGCATGCTGATCCCACCGGTCAGAGCCTCGATCTGGGCGGCAACGAAATCGAGCGATTCGGCCAGCTCGTCCGGGCTGAGGAGGTCGACCTTGCTGAGGCAGATCGCCGCCCTAGCGGCCGTCTCCCCGACGGCGGTGAGGAGCCGGCCCTCCGCCTCCGAGAGGGGGGCCGAGACGCTCAGCACCATCAGGGCGACGTCCACCCGCGGAAGGAACGCCACGGTCGACTGGGTGTTGTGGGCGTGGACGCTCCCGGTCCCCGGGGTGTCAGCCAGGACGATCCCAGGGCCGAGCCATGACGACGGGTACTCGACCACCACCTCCCGGACACCCCGGCCGTTGCGCGGGTTGCCGGCCTCAGTGATGTAGTCGGGCAGCTCCGCCACCCCGATGGGGATCTCCGTGTCGTCGGACAGCCGGACCGTCGCCCGTGGCACCTCGCCGAAGCGCACCAGGGTCGGCGCTGCCGTGACCGGGGTGACGCCGGTGGGGAGGACCTCGTCGCCGAGGAGGGCGTTGATCAGGCTGCTTTTGCCGCGTTTGAACTCGCCGACGACAGCGACGTAGACAACGGAGTCAGCCAGCTTGTCGGCGGCCTCCTCGGCGAGGCGGCGCTGGTCAACTGGAAGGAGGTCGAGTTTGGCCAGGCTCCTCAGCGCGCTCATGAGACCGTCTCGCGTCATCGTGTGGGTTCCCATCAGGCTGGTCTGGCAGGGCCCATCAGGCTGGACGGCCGGTGGCGGCGAGACCCATCGCCGGCGCGTCGACGGCGGTGGGACACCCCATCGCCCGCTCGTCGACGCTGGTATGCCAGCAGGATACCAGCCGTCCCACCCGCGTCAGGCCGCCGTCCCCGCCGGGCCCCTGCCTTGTCGCGGTTGACCAAATCGTCTCGGCGATCGAGATGGCCCGCCTCAAGCCCCGGGCTGACGTGGGCATCGCCATGGACCCCGCCTCGAGCGAGTTCTTCCGCGACGGGAAGTACGACCTGAAGACCGAGGGCCGCCAGCTCAGCAGCGAGGAGATGGTCGGCTACTACGAGTCGATGGTCGCGGACTATCCGATCTGCCTTCTGGAGGACGGCCTGGCCGAGGGCGACTGGGACGGGTGGAAGGTTCTCAATCGCAAGCTCGGCGCGACCATCGAGCTGGTGGGCGACGACATCTTCTGCACCGATCCGGCCATCATCGCCCGCGGCATCGAGGAGGACATCGCCAACTCGACGCTGATCAAGCTCAACCAGATTGGCACCCTCACCGAGACCATCGCCGCCACCCGGCTGGCCCAGTTCCACGGCTGGGGCGCCTTCGTCTCCCACCGTTCGGGCGAGACCGTCGACAGCTTCATCGCCGACATGACGGTGGCGCTGGACACCGGCCACCTCAAGACCGGTGCACCCTGCCGGGGTGAGCGTGTGGAGAAGTACAACCAGCTCATGCGCATCGAGGAGCAGCTCGGCGCGGTCGCCAGCTACGCGGGGAAGTCGGCGTTCTGCCGTCCGGTGTGCTTCTGAGGAGGGCCTCCGGGCCACGCTCCGAGCTTCCCGGCCGCGAGGCCGACCTGGCCACGGCGTCGGCACGACCTTGCGGGCCGTCGCTCCCCGCCTTCAATCGAGACCAGCTGAAGTCGGGGGCGCCCTCGCACTCCGAACGCGTCACCAAGTACAACCGACTGCGGCGCATCGAGCGTGAGCGGGGCGATGCAACCCGATACGCGGGGAGGGAGACCTTCCCTCGTGCCATGGCTCAGACTGGCGTCCCCTCTGCAGCCGCGTCCGCCTGAGCCGGAGGAGTGCCGCCGAAGACAGCCTCGTAGACGTCGTTGCCGAAACTGGTCGGCAGCGGCCCCGCCTCGCGCACCTTGAAGGTGCGGGTGCCGTCGGGCAGCCGCTCGGCCCGCAGGGACAGGACGCCGTCCGGTGACTCGTCGCCGAGCCGCCGCGCCAGCTCGTAGACGTGGGTCACGAGGACCACCCTGACACCGGCGTCGGTCAGGGCGCGGACGACCTGCTCGCCGATGTCGGCTCCCTCCCACTCGTTCGTCGAGCCGAAGGACTCATTGCAGAGAAGCAGCGCCCGCGGCCCGATGAGATCGACGACCCGGCTCATGCGATCGAGCTCCTCGTCGAGCTTACCCCGGGTCATCGTCTCGTCCTCCTCACGCATGAAGTGGGTAAAGACTCCGCTGGCGACGTCGGCCGAGAACGAGGTGGCGGGTACGAACATCCCCGCCTGCATCATCAGCTGAGCCAATCCCACGCTGCGCAGGAAGGTCGACTTGCCCCCCCGGTTGGCACCGGTGATCAGCACCAGCGCCTTCCCATCGGCCGTCAGGTCGTTGGCCACCACCCTGGTTGGCATGGTCAGCGCCAGGACCACGTCGTACAGCCCCGAGACGGCGAGGATCCGGTCTGAGGCTTGGTGTGGGGCGGGAAGCGAGGTCGGATACCGGCGTCGCTCGAGCTCGGCGTGCAGGTTGAGGCAGCCGACGTAGAAGGCAAGCTCGGTCCGTAGCTGGGTGAAGAAACTCAGAACGTGATCGCTCGACTGGGAGAGCGCGTCAGCCACCCTGTTGATGCCGCGGGCGCGAAGCTCATCGAGGGCCGCGTGCCCACCGTCGTCCTGGGGAGAGATCTCGAACTTGAGACGTGGATCGCCACGCTCCCGGACATGCCGGAGCCAGCCCCGACGCGCGCCGAGAGGGCGGCGCAGGACGACCCCGACCCCCGAGCTCCCCCTGCCCAGACCCTCGCTCACCAGCACGCCCCGGCGGAAGCGCAGCCGCTCCAGCTGCTCCTCGATCTCCCCGAAATACCTGTCGTCAAGTTCCTCGAGGAGCGTGGCGAACAGGCGCTGGAACGCTGGCGAGCTGAAGCGTTGGGCATTCTCTGACGCCCTCTGACGAAGGATCCGGAGCTTGCGGACAAGGAGTTGCAGGACGTTGACGGCGCGGTGGAGGTGCAACTCCGGGGTGTGTCCATACCAGCTCCAGATCTTCCTCTCCTCTTGCAGTGTCGCGACCGCCAGGTCGTACAGGGCACGCACGGCATCGGGATGCTTGATGGCGTCGTCGAGCGCCTGCTGCCGGTAGAGGATGACGTCGCAGTCGTGGAGACTTGCGAGCAGCGCCTGTTCGGCGACGGTGCGGCTGACAGCGTCACCAGCCGCCATCGTCCCGATGAGGACAGCGAGGCCAAGGTCCTGGGCCAGGTCGGGAGCCTGGGGCAGAGGCGCCGGGCTCCGGTCGAAGTCGCGGTCCGGGTGCAGCAGGCGAACCTTCATGGCGACACAACGCTCAAGTGAGGGGTCATTCCCGGAGCCGATCCGTCACCGCTGCATAGCTGAGACCGTGGGCCTCAGCCAGCACCATGGCGTAGGCGTGGCCGTCCGCGGGGCGGCGGACCACCTTGAAGGTGCGCTGTGCCGGGTTGTCGGGCGCAACCGTGCTCATCATGCTGACAACACTCGGGCCGAGCCGGGACAGCTCGTCGATGAACGTGACATAGACTGCAAGCAGGTCCATCCCGATGAGCCGGGCCAGGATCCTGCGACCCAGAAGGAGCTGGTCCTCGGCGGTGGTGGAGGCGAAGCTCTCGTTCATCACCACGATGCTCCGCCCGGACGCCTGCTGGATGATGGCCCGGACCCGGAGGAGCTCGTCCTCCAGTCCGCTGTGGAGGTCCTCGATCTGCTCCTGCTTGGCGAAGTGGGTCAGGACGCGGTCGCAAAGGAGGAGGCGGGCGCTCGTCCCCGGCACCGGGAAGCCGAGTGCGGCCAGATGGTGAAGCTGCCCGAAGGCGCGCGCAACGGTGGTCTTGCCTCCCTGATTGGGCCCCGACACCACCAGGATGCGCTCGGCGTCCCGCAGCTCGAGCCCGTTGACCACCACCGGGCGTCCATCGGCAACCAGCTTGCCGGCGAGAGCAAGATCGAAGGTGTCGCAAGCCCGGTGCTCCTTGGCGCTCAGGCTGACCGCGGGTAAGCAGAAGCTGAGCCCGGCCTCTTTGAGCGGCTGGATGAAGCTGAGATAGCCCAGGTAGACCTGGGCCTCGCGCTCGAAGCGGGCGATCACCGGATCGATCAGGTCCGCGTACCGCTCATGGTATGCGAGCAGGGAGTGGAACAGGTCGGGATGGAGGATGGCAACGCGGTCGACGATCATCTCCTGGACGTGGTTGGCGAAGTCGTGGCGGAACTCCACGAGGCGGCTCTTCGCGTCGCCGGTCCGGAACCTCTCGAAGGTCGCCAGCACCTCCGTGCTGTAGTCGGGCTCCCCGTGGAAGTCGCTCACGGTCACCCGCCCGTCGTGGACCCGCACGCAGAAGCGAAGCGCCCTGAGCTCATCCTGGAGCCGCCGGGTCTCGGCCTCGAGAACCCCGAATCCTTCCGACCGCAGATAGCCTTCCAAGAGCCGGCTGAAGCGGCGCAGGCTCTCGGACGTGGGATCGGTTTGAGCCAGCTCGTCGCGCAGCGAGGTGAGGGCATCGCAGTAGATCCGGGCGGCATCCAGGAACCAGGAGGCCTGCCCATATCGGTGACTACGCCGGGACGAGGCGGTGAGATAGCTCCGCATCTGGCGCATCTGAGCCGCGAACGTCTCGACTGCTCCGGAGAGCCCGGTCTCGAGGTCCACGAAGACTGCCTGGCGATAGGCCACCGCCCGCTCGTCGGGCAGGAGGGTCGTGAAGAACGGACTCAGCTCGTAACCGTGCCGGTCGGCCGCGATGGCTGCGAACACTCGGTCGAGATTCAGGTCCGGGAGTGGGTCCGCCACCGCTTGGCCGCGGGGCACCAGAGCCGTCTCGGGGTCGGGGAAGAGGATGCTGAACGAGGTCAGCTCCGGGAGGGGAGGCGACGCCGCCGCTTGGGTGGGTGGGGGATTCAGTGCTCGGGACATGGCTCGCTACGCGTTCGTAGAAGCCATCAGCCGGGCCGCGGCAGTCAGGCGGGCCTCATCGCCAGGGCTTCAGTCTACCCGGCACCGACGCTCGCCGGGCTGAGCTGGGATGGAAGAAGGGGGCGACAACCTCCTTGCTCGGCTTGGAGTTCAGTTCGGCCGGAGCACTACCCCCTGCAGGACTCGAACCTGCGACCTGCGCGCTTAGAAGGCGGCTAGTCTATTGATTTGGCGGTCGCATAGTACCTCGGGAATTCAGATGCACCATCTGCCTCGCCAATGCAGCTGCAAAGGACCGGCTGCCTGTCACGTTAGGAAGTGGTTGGGATAGAGAGTTTGCTGGGCTGGTGGCCATCGGCGCCGAGATGTGGCTCCCACGTTGGCCCCAACCCAACTCGCGACCACGACATCCGCGGTGGACCAGGTTTTCGGGCGGCCGGACCGCTTCTATGAACGCGTCGATCGTCTCACGTGAGGCGGGTTGCCCCGACGCCGTGCCGCGCGCGGTTTCTCGCTCTGAGGGCCTTCAGCCTTCTGGGGGCGGGAGCTGAGAGGTACCCGAAGGCCTTTCCGTGAGGAATAGGAGGGCAGCCTGGTAACGATGGATGCGGTCGTCGACTTCCGGCGAGCGCTCGCCGGCCTTGTTGTTCCTGAGATTGTCGTGGAGGTCGGCGATCTTCACCCGGATGGCGGTAGCGTCGGTGGCCACCCGTCTGATGTATGTCGAGTACTCCTCACCCTCGCGGCGTGTCAGACAGTCCAGGGTTCGGAGCACGTCCGGTGGGATTCCCTCGCGTTCGAGTTGCTCCAGCGTGATCTCCGAATCCTCCACCACGTCGTGGAGCACGGCGGCGACCCTGGCGCTCTCGCCATCGACGGCGGCCATGACGCGGAGAGGATGGAGGATGTAGGGGTCAGGCTCCGGCGACGGGTAGAGCTGACCGCTGTGGGCGCCCACGGCGATAACGATCGCCCGATCCAGGAGGGAGGGCGGTGGCTTCATCCCTGGGACATCCTAACGCCGGCCACGCTGGCGCCCGAGACGGAGTCGGGCCTGGAAACAGCCCGAGCCAGGCGGATGCGATCTCCTGCCCCAAGGTGGCGCTTCCGGAGGAGGCGGTCATCGAGGCTGGGTGAAGAAGCGTTCCAGGTCGCCCGCTACGACCTCAGGTTTGCCGTCGTTGGCGGCGCTCAGGTGATCAAGCCCCTCCAGCGTCATCCGCCGGACGTTGGGTAGCTCGAGTTCGAGGGCGTCGAGGGAGGTCTTCAGGAACGGTGGACTCTTGGTGCCGCCCAGCAACAGCACGTCTGCCGCCACCTGCCTGTAGTCCGTCATGGTGTCTGCGGTGTCCTGGACCACGATCATGTCGTAGTGCTGGGTCGGCACGAGAGCCTCGAGGGAGACATCATCTCCCTCTGGTCTGTCGACAAAGCGGATCAACAGCGCCAGGACCGGAGCGAGGATGAAGCGCGGCGATCGCACAAAGAACCGTGGCCCGACGGGAATACCCTTGAAGACGGTGATCAGTGCTTGGGTGGTCTTCCCTTGGGCGATCTCCCGGTCGTATCGAGGCAGCCACCACACGGGCGTTGATCCGTTGACGGAGAGGGGCGGCTCGTAGAGTGCGACCTGCCGTAGGCCCGGCACGGTAAGGCTGGCACGGAGAGCGATGATGGCTCCCGAGCTCAGTCCGAAGATCCTCTCGGCTCCGCTCTTCTCCGCCAGTGCGCCAACGTCCTCGCACTCCCTGATCACGGAATAGCTGTCGCCGAACGGCCCGCTCATCCCGCGCCCTCGGCGGTCGGGTACGAAGATCGTAAATTGGTCCGACAACTCAGTCGCCAACTTCACGAAATCCTGCGATGCCTGCATGCCTCCGTGGACCAAGATGACGCCTGGACCCTGACCGAACTGTCGGTAGCCGATGGTGGTGCCATCGGCCGATCTCACTGAGTCCTTCGTGTAGGACGTCGGGTCGCTCCGGGTCATGAGCGGACGATACGGTATCGGCGGGTTGGCCGCCTCGGGGCAATCCCGTCGAGATAGACGCTTCCGGTCGGGGTGGTGCTGGACCACCGAGGCCCATACCCCCTGCAGGACTCGAACCTGCGACCTGCGCGCTTAGAAGGCGGCTGCTCTATCCATCTGAGCTAAGGGGGCGCGGGGTCCCAGTGTAGATCGGGGTCTGCCGCCCGGCCGTGGGCGGGCGGACTCCCGCCCGTATAATCACCGGGCGCGCCGCCCGGCGGCGCGAACCCTGTGTGGTGGCCATAGCTCAGCTGGTTAGAGTGCCTGACTGTGGATCAGGAGGTCGAGGGTTCGAATCCCTCTGGCCACCCATCTCCGCCCCGGCCCACTGGCCGCGTGCCTGGAGGACCTCGCGGAGCAGGGTCGGCCGGTCGGACATGATCCCGTCCACCCCGAGGTCGAGCAGCCGCTCCATGGTGGGCCGGTCGTCGATGGTCCAGACGTGGACCTGCAGCCCGCCCCGGTGGGCCGCCTGGACGAATCCACGGTCGACGATCCGCACTCCCCACTGGGCGGTGGGCACCTGGACGCAGTCGGCGCCCAGGGCCGGCATCCGCCCGGCCAGCGAGGTCAGCCGGGCGGCGATGATCGAGGTGCGGCCCATCGAGGTGCAGATCCGCCCCCGGCTCAGCCGCCGGAACCGCCGGAGGCGGGCGTCCCGGAAGGAGCCGATGCAGATCCGGTCGTCGGCACCGAGCCGGTGGATCAGGGCGGCCAGTGGGGCCACCACCCGCTCCTGCTTGGCGTCGATGTTGAACCGGGTGGCCGGGAAGGCGAGCAGCACCTCCTCCAGGGTGGGGACGGTCACCCCCCTGCCCCGGAAGGGGTGGGTCCGCCCGCCATCGAGGCTGAAGCTGTAGCCGGCGTCGGCGCGCCGGACCTCCGCCAGGGTGTGCTCGGAGACCGGGCCGTGGAGGTCGGTCACCCGGTCGAGGGTCTCGTCGTGGAAGGCGAGCAGCACCCCGTCGCGGGTCATCTGGGTGTCGGTCTCGAGGTGGAGGTAGCCGAGCTCGACGGCCGCCGTCAACGACTCCATGGTGTTCTCGGGACGCTCCTTGGAGCCGCCCCGATGGGCAAAGGCGAGCGGGCCGTCGCTGGTCAGGTAGGGCCGGTGGGAGGCGATCATCGCGGGGAGAGTACGACAGGCCCGCCAGGACCGGGACGACCGGCCCATGTGCGAGGGGTGGCGGAGCGGGTACCGTGGGACGAGCCGTGCATCTGATACCTCGCTTCCGCGTGCGCCCGACCGCGTCCGGCGTCCGGCCCGTTCGAGCCGGCGCCCCCACGGTGAGCGCCGGTGGGTGATCCGCGGGGATTCCTCACCCGGGGGCGGCAGGTGCCCGGACGACGTCCGGTGGAGCAGCGGGTGCACGACTGGCACGAGGTGTACGAGCCCGCCTCCCGCCAGGCGACCGCCGAGCAGGCCGCCCGCTGCATGAGCTGCGGGACTCCGTTCTGCCACAGCAGCTGCCCGATGGGCAACGTCATCCCCGAGTGGAACGACCTGGTCCACCGGGAGCGCTGGCAGGAGGCGTCCGACCGCCTCCACGCCACCAACAACTTTCCCGAGGTCACCGGCCGGGTCTGCCCGGCCCTCTGCGAGGCGTCCTGCGTGCTCTCCATCAACGACCAGCCGGTCACGGTCGCCCCCATCGAGAAGGTGGTGGCCGAGATCGCCTGGATCGAGGGATGGGTGGTGCCCCGGCCCGCCGCCGTCAAGACCGGCAAGCGCGTGGCGGTGGTGGGGTCGGGCCCCGCCGGGCTGGCCGCCGCCCAGCAGCTCGCTCGGGCCGGCCATCACGTGGTCGTGTACGAGCGCGCCGACCGTCTCGGCGGCCTGCTCCGGTATGGCATCCCCGAGTTCAAGCTCGAGAAGTGGGTGCTGGAGCGCCGGCTCGATCAGATGCGGGCCGAGGGGATCTCCTTCGAGACCGGTGTCGAGGTGGGCACCGACCTCCCCGCCACCGAGCTGCTCGCCGGGGTCGACGCCCTGCTGCTGGCCGGCGGGGCCACCCAGGCGCGGGACCTGCCCGTCCCCGGACGGGAGCTGGCCGGCATCCACCAGGCGATGGAATACCTCACCCTCGCCAACCGGGTGCAGGAGGGCGACCTCGACGTGCCTCCGATCAGCGCCCGGGGCCGGCAGGTGGTGGTGATCGGCGGGGGCGACACCGGCGCCGACTGCCTGGGCACGGCGCTCCGGCAGGGTGCGGCCAGCGTGCATCAGCTCGAGATCCTGCCCCGACCCCCGGAGCTCCGCGACCCCAGCACCCCCTGGCCGGTGTGGCCGCTCCAGCTGCGCACCTCGGCGGCTCACGAGGAGGGGGGCCACCGTCTCTGGTCGGTCTCCACCCAGCGCTTCGTCGGAGACGGGCGCGGGCACGTCGCCGGCCTGGTGATGGCAGAGGTGACCATGACCACCGACGGCGGCCGTCCGTCCTTCGCGGTGGTGCCCGACACCGAGACCAACCTGGACTGCGACCTGGTCCTGCTGGCGCTCGGGTTCGCCGGGCCGGAGCGCTCTCCGATGCTCGCCCAGCTCGGCCTCGACCTCGACGGCCGGGGCAACGTCGCCCGCGACGACCGCTGGGCCACCAATCGCGATCGGGTCTTCGTCTGCGGGGACATGGCCCGCGGCCAGAGCCTGGTGGCCTGGGCCATCGCCGAGGGGCGCAGCGCCGCCGCGGCGATCGACCGCTCGCTGATGGGCGAGACGGTGCTGCGCACCGCCATCCCCGCCACCCTGGGCCGCTGACCCCTCCGCCGGCCGGCTGAGCGCTCGGGATCAGCCCGCGGTGAGAGTGCGCCCGCCGGCCGGCTGAGCACCCGGGATCGGCCCGCGATCAGCCGTCCGCCGGCCCTCGTTCCGCCGGCCCGGCAGCGCAGATCGGACCCCCCGCCGCTCTCAGCGCGAAGCGGCCAGGAACCGGTCGCAGCCCGCTGCCGCCCTCCGCCCCTCGGCGATCGCCCAGACGATCAGCGAGGCCCCGCGGGTGGCGTCGCCGCCCGCGAACACCCCGGGGGCGGCGCAGAAGTCCTGGTCGACGGCGATCGCCCCCGACTCGGTGAGGTGCCCGCCGAGGCCCTCGACCAGCAACTCGCAGGCCACCCCGTCGAAGCCGATGGCGAGCAGCACCAGGTCGGCCGGCATCATCCGCTCGGTTCCCGGCTGAGGGCTGAACTCCCGGCCGGTCCCCTCGCGGCGCACCTCGCAGTCCACGGTCTCGATGGCCTCGACCGCGTCGGTGCCGTGGAAGCCGGTCACCATCACGCCGAAGTGGCGCTGCCCCCCCTCCTCATGGGCCGGGTACGTCTGCAGCACCAATGGCCATTCGGGCCACGGGTTGCCCGCCGGGCGGGACCGGGGCGGCTCGGGGTAGACGGAGAGCACCTCGACCGAGGCGCAGCCCTCACGGTGGGCGTTGCCGAGACAGTCGGCGGCGGTGTCGCCCCCCCCGATGATCACCACCCGGCGGCCCGCGGCCGAGATGGTGCGCGCCCGCGGGACAGTCTCCCCGCCGACCCGCCGGTTCTGCTGGACCAGGTAGTCCATGGCCATCTGCACCCCGCGCAGGTGGCGCCCGGGCAGCTCGACGTCGCGTCCCCGCTCGGCGCCGACGCAGAGCACGACCGCGTCGAAGCGCCGGCGCAGCTCCGCGGGCGCGATGTTGCGGCCCACCTCGTAGTTGCACTCGAAGACGATGCCCTCGGCCTCGAGCAGGGCCAGCCGCCGGTCGAGGCGGTGCTTCTCCATCTTGAAGTCGGGGATGCCGTACCGGAGCAGGCCGCCCACCCGGTCGGACCGCTCGTAGACGGTGACCCGGTGACCGGCCCGGTTGAGCTGCTGGGCGGCGGCCAGCCCCGCCGGCCCGGAGCCGATCACCGCCACCCTCCTCCCGGTGCGGAAGCCGGGAGGCTGGGGCCGGACCGTCCCGTCCTCGAAGGCGCGGTCGATGATCGCCAGCTCGATGTCCTTGATGGTCACCGGGTCGGTGTTGATGGCGAGCACGCAGGCGGGCTCGCAGGGGGCGGGGCAGAGCGTCCCGGTGAACTCCGGGAAGTTGTTGGTGAGGTGGAGCCGGGCGATCGCCCGCTCCCAGTCCCCGTCGTGGACCAGGTCGTTCCACTCCGGGATCAGGTTGCCCAGCGGGCAGCCCTGGTGGCAGAAGGGGACCGCGCAGTCCATGCAGCGCGCCGCCTGGGTGCGCATGGTCTCGATGGGGTGGGGGACGTAGACCTCGCGGTAGTCGCCGAGCCGGAGCTCGACCGGCCGCTTGTGGCGCGGCTCGCGCGGGGTGCTCGAGGAAACCGGTGCGGGTCACGGGTGCTCGGAACCCCCCGGGGCGGCCCGGGAGAGGGGAGTGGCCGGCTGTCACGCGGGAACGTCCAGGCGCTGCTTGAGGCTGAGCACCCGGCGCAGCTCGTTGGGCATGACCTTGACGAAGCTGGCGAGGGTGGCGGTCCAGTCGTCGAGCATGCGGGCGGCCAGCAGGCTGCCGGTGTACTCGTGGTGACGCCCGATCAGCTCATGGATCAATTCAGCGTCGCACTCATCGAGCTCCTCCAGCCCCACCATGGCCAGGTTGCATCGCTCGTGGAGCCGTCCGTCCAGGTCGACGGCGTAGGCGATGCCCCCGCTCATCCCCGCGGCCAGGTTGCGCCCGGTGCGTCCGAGGATGACCACCCGGCCGCCGGTCATGTATTCGCACGCGTGGTCGCCCACCCCCTCGACCACCGCCACCGCCCCGCTGTTGCGGACCGCGAAGCGCTCGCCCGCCACCCCGTTGACGAAGAGCTCGCCCGAGGTGGCCCCGTAGAGGGCGACGTTGCCGGCCACCACGTTCTCCTCGGCGGTCCGCGGGGTGCCCTGCGGTGAGGAGATGATCAGCCGTCCTCCGGAGAGCCCCTTGCCCACGTAGTCGTTGGCCTCGCCGCGCAGGCTGAGGGTGATCCCGGGCGCCAGCCAGGCGCCGAAGGAGCCGCCGGCCGAGCCGTGGAGGTCGATCCGGATGGTGTCGTCGGGGAGGCCGTGCTCGCCGTAGCGGCGGGCGACCGCCCCGCTCAGCATCCCGCCGACGGTGCGGTCGACGTTGCGCACCCGGAGCTTGAGACGCACCGGGTCACCGCGCTCCAGGGCGGGGGTGGCCAGCTCGATCAGCCGCTGGTCGAGGACGTCCTCGAGGTGGTGCTGCTGCGAGCGGCTGTGGTGGAGCTCCCGGGCCGGCGCCGGCTCCTGATGGAGCAGCGCGGCCAGGTCGAGGTGGCGCGCCTTCCAGTGCTCGACATCGCGCGCCTGGAGCAGGTCGCTGCGCCCGATGAGGTCCTCGAAGCGGCGGAACCCGAGTGCCGCCATCCGCTCGCGCACGTCGTCGGCGACGTAGAGCATGAAGGCGATGACGTGCTCGGGGGTGCCCGCGAACCTCCGCCGCAGCTCCGGGTCCTGGGTGGCGATCCCGACCGGGCAGGTGTTGAGGTGGCAGACCCGCATCATCACGCAGCCCGAGGCGATCAGCGGTGCGGTGCTGAAGCCGAACTCGTCGGCGCCCAGCATGGCCCCGACCACCACGTCGCGCCCGGTCTTGAGCTGGCCGTCGACCTGGAGCACGACCCGGCTGCGCAGGCCCTGGGCCACCATCACCTGCTGGGTCTCGGCGAGCCCCAGCTCCCACGGGACGCCGGCGTGCTTGAGCGAGGAGAGCGGCGAGGCGCCGGTGCCGCCCTCGTAGCCGGCGATCACGATGTGGTCGGCCCGGGCCTTGGCGACCCCGGCGGCGACCGTGCCCACCCCCACCTCGGAGACCAGCTTGACGCTGATCCGGGCCTCCGGGTTGGCCATCTTGAGGTCGTGGATGAGCTGGGCCAGGTCCTCGATCGAGTAGATGTCGTGATGCGGCGGCGGGGAGATCAGCCCCACCCCGGGGGTCGAGTAGCGGAGCCGGGCGATGACCTCGTCCACCTTGCCGCCGGGCAGCTGGCCGCCCTCGCCCGGCTTGGCCCCCTGGGCGATCTTGATCTGGAGCTCGTCGGCGTTGACCAGGTAGCTGGCGGTGACCCCGAAGCGGCCCGAGGCCACCTGCTTGATGGCGCTGCGCCGGTTCTCGCCGTCCGGGCCGATCACGTAGCGCTCGGGATCCTCGCCACCCTCGCCGGTGTTGGACTTGGCGCCCAGCCGGTTCATGGCGATGGCCAGGGTCTCGTGCATCTCCTTGGAGATGGCCCCGAAGGACATCGCCCCGGTGACGAAGCGGCGGACGATCTCGGCGGCCGGCTCCACCTTGTCGACGGGCACCGGCTCGCGGTCGGGGCGGATCTCCAGCAGCCCGCGCAGGGTCTTGAGGGTCGTCGTCTCGTCGTTGACCGACTCGGCGTAGGCACGGTAGGTCTCCTCGCCGCCCTCGCGGACCGCGTGCTGGAGCAGGCTGATGGTGGTCGGGTTCCAGGCGTGGGCCTCGCCGTCGCGGCGCCACTGGTAGTCGCCGCCCCCGGGCAGGCCGGGGGTGTCCACGCTGCGCTCGGGGAACGCCGTGCGGTGGCGCATCAGGGTCTCCTCGGCGACCACCGCCAGATCGACCCCGCCGATCCGCGAGGACGTGCCCGGGAAGTAGCGGTTGACCAGCTCGGGGGCGAGCCCCACCGCCTCGAAGATCTGGGCCCCGGCGTAGGACTCGATGGTGGAGATGCCCATCTTGGAGATGACCTTGCGCACCCCCTTGTAGAGGGCGTGGATGTACCGCTCCTTGGCCCGGGCGGGGTCGGTCGCCGCCGGCAGCAGGCCGCGGCGGTGGAGCTCGCCGATCGTCTCCAGGGCGAGGTAGGGGTTGACGGTCTCGGCGCCGAAGCCGATCAGCAGGGCGACGTGCATCACCTCGCGGGCCTCGCCGGTCTCGACCACCAGCCCGACCCCGCTCCGGGTGTGCTCCCGGACCAGGTGGTGGTGGACCGCGGCGGTGGCCAGCAGGGCGGGGATGGGGGCGTGGTTGGCGTCGACGTGGCGGTCGGAAAGGACCAGCACCGTGTAGCCCTCGCGGATCTTCTCGGAGGCCAGCCGGCAGATCCGCTCCAGGCCGTCCTCGAGGGCGCCCACCCCGCCGTCGGAGTGGAAGGTGGTCGAGATTGTCGTCGCCGGGAACTGGCGCTGGGTCACGTGGCGGATGGTCTCGAGGTCGGCGTTGCTCAGGATCGGGGTGGGCACCTCCAGCCGCTTGGCCTGCGCCGGCCCCTGCTCGAGCAGGTTGCCGCCCGCCCCCAGGCTGGTCGCCAGCGACATCACCAGCTCCTCGCGGATCGGGTCGATCGGCGGGTTGGTGACCTGGGCGAAGAGCTGCTTGAAGTAGGCGAAGAGGTTGACCGGGCGCTCGCTCAGCACCGCCAGCGGGGTGTCGTTGCCCATCGAGCCCACCGGCTCCTCGCCGTCACGGGCCATCGGGGTGAGCAGGAGCTTGAGCTCCTCCTCGGTGTAACCGAAGACGCGGTGGCGGACCAGCAGGGTGCCGGGGTCGGGGTCGGGCGGCTCGGCGACCCGCTGCAGCTCGTCGAGCCGGACCGCGCCCTGGCGGATCCACTGCCGGTACGGGTGACGGCGGCTCAGCACGCTCTTGACCGCGTCGTCGTCGAGGATCTCGCCGGCCTCGGTGTCGACCAGGAGCAGGCGTCCCGGCTCCAGCCGCCACTTCTTGATGATCCGCTCCTCCGGGATGGGCAGGACCCCCGCCTCCGAGGCCATCACCACCCGGCCGTCGTCGGTGACCAGCCAGCGCGCCGGGCGCAGCCCGTTGCGGTCGAGGGTGGCGCCGATCAGCCGGCCGTCGGTGAAGGCGATCGCCGCCGGGCCGTCCCACGGCTCCAGCAGTGAGGCGTGGAACTCGTAGAAGGCGTGGCGCTCCTCGTCCATCAGCGGGTTCCGGTCCCAGGCCTCGGGGATCATCATCATGATCGCGTGCTCGACCGAGCGGCCGGCCATGGTCAGCAGCTCGAGCGCGTTGTCGAACTGGCTCGAGTCCGAGCCCAGCTCGTCGATCACCGGGCGGAGCTTGCTGATGTCGGCGCCGAAGTGGGGGCTGCGGAACTTCGACTGCCGGGCCCGCATCCAGTTGACGTTGCCGCGCAGGGTGTTGATCTCGCCGTTGTGGGCGCTGAGCCGGAAGGGCTGGGCCAGGTCCCAGCGCGGCAGGACGTTGGTGGAGAAGCGCGCGTGGACCATCGCCAGCTTTGAGACCGCCGCGCTGTCGGTGAGATCCGGGAAGAAGACGGGGAGCTGCTCGGCGGTGAGCATCCCCTTGTAGACCAGGCTGCGGCTGCTGAGGCTGGCCAGGTGGAAGCGGTCGCGGGTGAGCCCCACCGCGTCGCTGCGGCGCTCGATGACCCGGCGCATCACGTAGAGGCGGCGCTCGAGCTGGTCGCCGTCCAGCCCGAAGGCTCCGACGAAGAGCTGGCGGATCACCGGCATCCCGGCGAGCGCGGTCGGTCCGGCGCAGCTCGGGTCCACCGGGACGTCGCGCCAGCCGAGCATCCGGAGCCCCTCGTCGTGGCAGGCGGTGGCGACCATCGCCTCGCAGTCGGCGCGGCCGGCGGCGTCGCGGGGCAGGAAGACCATCCCCACCCCGTAGGCGCCCGGATCGGGGAGGGGGAGGCCGCTCTCGCGGCGGAGCAGCGCGTCGGGGATCTGGAGCAGGATGCCGGCGCCGTCGCCGCTCAGCGGGTCGGAGCCGGTGGCCCCACGGTGGCCGAGGTTGCAGAGCGCCTCCAGCCCGGAGCTGACGATCTGGTGGGTCGGCTCGCCGCGGAGGGTGGCGACGAAGGCCACCCCGCAGCTCTCATGGTGAAGCCGCGGATCGTGGAGACCCCTCACCCCGTAGGGGTTGTCGAGATGTGCGCCGAGGCCAGGCTGTGGTGGCATGAGGCGAGAGGTGGTGCTCCGGAGCGAGGGCGAGCGGATCACCCGACGGGCACCGGCCGGAGGCTCCCCGGACCGCGAGCCTGCGCGGGGCGATCGTCGGGTTCAGGGCCGAGAGTACCAGGAATCGGGCCATTCCTGCCAAAGCTGGGAGGTGCGGCTCACCGATCGGGGAGGGCGGCGTCCGGGATGGGGGACACTGGCGTCCGGGGTGCGGGAGAGTGGCGTCCGTGATGGGGGACACTGGCGTCCGGGGTGCCGGGGGAGAGCGGCGTCCGGGATGGGGGACGGTGGCGTCCGGGATGGGGGACGGTGGCGTCCGAGATGGGGGACGGTGGCGTCCGAGATGGGGGACGGTGGCGTCCGGCGTCGGATCGCAGGTGACGGAGCGGCCCCTCCGGCTCGTCGCCAATTCGCTACGATCTGCACCCGATGGCAGCGCAGGTGTCGCCGGCGGCGCGCGTCGCCGAGAGCGGGCACAGCCTCGGGCTCTGGGCCCGCCTGCGACGCGGCACCCCCTGGTGGGCGCAGCCCCTGACCATCGTGGTGGTCCTCGGCGCCTTCACCGGCTACTCGATCTGGACGTCGTTCTTCGGTCCGGGGCCCAACCATCTCAGCGAGCACGCCAACTACCTCTCGCCCTTCTTCTCGCCGCTGCTCTGGAAGACCGGCCCGGTCACCCCCGCGCTCTGGGTGCTCTGGGCCCCGCTGGGCTTCCGGGTCACCTGCTACTACTACCGGAAGTCCTACTACCGCGCCTTCTTCTGGGACCCGCCGGCCTGCGCGATCGGTGAGCTGCGCCGGCGCGGCTACCGGGGTGAGACCAAGCTCCCCATGGTGCTCAACAACCTGCACCGGTTCTTCTGGTACCCGGCGGCGGTGGTGGTGGTCTTCCTCTGGGTCGACGCCTTCGCCTCCTTCGACGACAACGGCCACCTCTACCTCGGCCTGGGGACCCTGATCCTGCTGATCAACGCGGTCCTGCTCTCCGGCTACAGCATGGGCTGCCACGCCTTCCGCCACGCCGCCGGCGGCGGCCTTGACTGCTTCTCCTGCTCGCAGGCCGGCAAGGCCCGCTTCCGGCTCTGGAAGACGATCACCGTCTTCAACGGCCGTCACGCCACCTGGGCCTGGATCAGCATGTTCAGCGTGGTCGCCGCCGAGGTCTACATCCGGCTGCTCCAGGCCGGCATGCCCGACCCCCACATCCTGGTCCACTGAGATGACCGAGCCCTTCGTCACCCGCGACTGCGACGTCCTGGTGGTGGGCGCGGGCGGCACCGGGATGCGCGCCGCCATCGCCGCGGCGGAGGCGGGCTGCTCGACGCTGGTGGTCAGCAAGTCCCTGCTCGGCAAGGCCCACACGGTGATGGCCGAGGGCGGCATCGCCGCCGCCATGGGCAACGTCGACTCCCCGGACAGCTGGGAGGTCCACTTCGCCGACACCATGCTGGGCGGCCAGCTGATCAACAACTGGCGGATGGTCGACCTCTACAGCCGCGAGGTCATCGACCGGGTCCGAGAGCTGGAGCGGTGGGGCGGCCTCTTCGACCGCACCGACGACGGGCGGATCATGCAGCGGGCCTTCGGCGCCCACAGCTACCGCCGCCTCTGCCACGTCGGCGACCGAACCGGCCTCGAGCTGATCCGCACCTGCCAGGACCGGATGGTCCACACCGCCGGCGCCGACGTCCAGATGGAGTGCACCCTCACCCGGCTGCTCACCGGCCCGGGAGGGGTGGTCGGCGCCATGGGGTACGACCGCAACACCGGCGAGTTCGTGGTGATCCGGGCCAAGGCGGTGGTGCTGGCCAGCGGCGGCTGGGGGCGGATGTACCGCTACACCTCCAACTCCTGGGAGGGGACCGGCGACGGGGCCGCCATGGCCTACCAGGCTGGGGCTGAGCTTCAGGACATGGAGTTCGTCCAGTTCCATCCCACCGGGATGATCTGGCCACCCGGGGCCCGCGGCATCCTGGTCACCGAGGGGGTGCGCGGCGAGGGGGGGATCCTGCGCAACGCCGAGGGCGAGCGGTTCATGGAGAGGTACGACCCGATCAAGCTCGACCTCTCCAGCCGCGACGTGGTCGCCCGCTCCATCTACAAGGAGGTGGAGGCGGGCCGGGGCACCCCCCACGGCGGCGCCTACCTCGACATCGCCAGCCAGCGCACCCCCGCCGAGATCCGCCGGAAGCTCCCCTCCATGGTCGAGCAGTTCGAGGCCCTGGCCGGTGTCGACATCACCCGGGAGCCGATGGAGGTCGGGCCGACCATCCACTACACCATGGGCGGCATCCGGGTGGACCCCGAGACCGGGGCGAGCAGCGTCCCCGGGCTCTTCGCCGCCGGGGAGTCGGCGGCGGGACTGCACGGGGCCAACCGGCTCGGGGGCAACTCGCTGGGTGACATCCTGGTGTTCGGCCGGCGGGCCGGCGAGGCCGCCGCCGAGCTGGCCCGGAGCCGGGCCGGCTTCGCCGAGTTCTCCGCGGCCGAGGTGAGTGAGGAGCAGGAGGCGGTGCTCCGGCCCCTCGCCGGCGGCGAGCCCGGCGAGAACCCGTACGCGCTCCACCAGGCCCTCCAGGAGGCGATGCAGGACGACGTCGGCATCGGCCGCAGCGAGGAGTCGCTGCGCCGGGCGCTCTCCGCCATCGCCGGGCTGCGCGAGCGGACCGCCCGGATGCGGGTGGGCGGCGGCCGCGTGCTCAATCCCGGCTGGCACGCCTGCCAGGACATGCGCTTCATGCTCACCGTCTCCGAGTCGATCATCCGCTGCGCCCTGGAGCGGCGCGAGTCGCGCGGGTCGCAGTGGAGGTTCGACTTCCCGGAGAAGGACGACCGGCTGGCCCGGGTCAACCTGGTGGTCCGCGAGCACGAGGGGTCCATGGCGGTCGAGGAGCGGCCGGTCGAGCTGATGCCCGACGAGGTGGTGACCCGGCTCAACCGGAGCCGCTTCTTCGATCCCGCCAACCTCCCCTCTCACTACGCCGGCAAGGTCGAGCCCCGCCCCGTGGAGGCGCACTGATGGCGGAGGCGACCCCGGGGGTGGCGACCGGAGCGGACGGCGCCGCCGGTCATCCGCCGGCCGAGGCCCAGAGCGGGCTCACCGGGGTCACCCGGACCTTCCGCGTCTTCAAGGGCGTCCCGGGCGGCGAGGCCGGCTACGCCACCTACCAGGTCCCCGAGGTGGTGGGGATGGTCGTGCTCGACGCCATCCACCACATCCAGCGGACCCAGGACGGCGACCTCGCCTGCCGCTGGAACTGCAAGGCGGCCAAGTGCGGCTCCTGCTCCGCCGAGGTCAACGGCCACCCGGTGCTGATGTGCAAGACGCGGATCGACACCCTCCCCGAGGGGACCATCACCGTCCAGCCGCTCAAGTCCTTCCCGCTGATCAAGGACCTGGTCACCGACGTCTCGCGCAACTACGAGACCAACAAGCTGATCCCGCCCTTCACCGCGGCCCCCGACGACGGCGAGCCGTGGCGGATCCAGCAGATGGACATCGACCGCCTCTTCGAGTACCGGCGCTGCATCGAGTGCTTCCTCTGCCAGGACGTCTGCCATGTCAACCGGACCCACGAGCTGAGCGCGCGCTTCTTCGGGCCCCGCTTCTTCGTCCGGGTGGCCAGCCTGGAGATGCACCCCAAGGACGTCCTCGACCGCCGCGAGCTGCTCGCCGAGACCGGCGGGCTCTCGCTCTGCAACATCACCAAGTGCTGCACCGAGGTCTGCCCCGAGCACATCCACATCACCGACAACGCGATCATCCCGCTCAAGGAGCGGGTGGCGGACGTGCACTGGGACCCGCTGCGCTGGGTGGCGCGCCGGCTGCGCGGCGCTCCGAAAGCCGGATCCACGTGACCCCCGCGCGGCCCCACGTGACCCGTGCGCGGCCCGGCGCCGGGTGGTGGGACCGCGGGTGACCGCCCCGGCAGCCGCTATGAAGCGTGTCCGCAGGTGACCGCCCTGATCGTGCTGGGGGTGATCCTGGTGGCGCTGGTGGTGGCGTTCGCCCTCTTCTACCGCCACTCCCGGACCCCGGAGTGGGGCGACTCGGAGTTCCGCAAGTCGATGCTGGGGATGATGGTGGCCATCGCCCCGCTCTGGGGGATGCGGTACAAGGAGCCCCACCACGAGCTCCCCACGCTCAGCACGCCCGCTGCGGCGCCGGGACCCCTGCCGGTGGGGGAGGGCGGCGGGGGCGCCGAGGAGCCTGCTCCGGGAACGGAGACGCCGGCCACCTCCTGACCCGCGGGATCGCGACGGCCGGGATCCTGATCGGCGAGGGACCCGGGAGTGACCCGCGACGCCCCTCTCGCGGCTGTGACAGGCTGCCCACGGGAGCATCACGCCTGCCGGCGGGCCCGGCCGCGGGGCGCCGGTGCGGTGCAGAGTGCGAAGGCGATGGTTGCTCGGCGTCCTCGCTACGAAGGGGGTGCTGCCGGCGGCCGGGCCGCCCGCCTTGCGAACGACGGCGCCTTCCTGGCGGACGGTCCCTCCCTTGGCGGGGGCGTCTCGGGAGAGAGCCCGGCTGGGGACGGGGCTCGTGAGCCGCGTGCGCAGGGCGAGCTGGAGCCGCGGGACGAGCCGGAGCCGCGGGGCGAGCCGGAGCCGCGGGGCGAGCCGGCGGCGCGCGAGCGCTGGTTCCACACCCTGGTCGCCAGCTCGAGCGACATCATCACCGTCCTCGATGGTCGCGGCCGGATCCTCTACGCCAACCCCGCCGCCGATCGGGTGCTCGGCTTCGCCCCGGCCGGCCACGCTGGGCGCAAGGCCCTGGCGCTGACCCACCCCGACGATCGCCGGGCGGTCATGGCCGCCTTCCGAGAGATCGTCCGGCAGCCGGGGATCAGGGCTCTGCCCCTCTTCCGGCACCGGACCGGGGCGGGCGACTGGCGCTTCCTCGAGGTGGTGGCGACCAACTGCCTCGATGATCCCGCCATCGGCGGGATCATCCTCAACGCGCACGACGTGACCGAGCGGACCTGCCTGGCCCGCGCCCTGCGCACCGTGACCCACGGCAACCAGGTGGTGGTGCACGCCACCGACGAGGCCTCCCTGCTGGCCGACACCTGCGCCGCGGTGGTCGCAGCCGGGTACCCGCTCGCCTGGGTCGGGTACGCGGAGCACGACAGGGACCGCACCGTGCTTCCGCTCGCCTCTGCCGGTCGCACCGACTACGTGGATCGTATTCGCGTCAGCTGGGGTGACGACCAGTTCAGCACCGGCTCGACCGGCCGAGCCATCCGGACCGGCTCGGTCCAGGTGGTGAACGACCTCAGCCGCTCGCCCGGGTTCGCACCCTGGCTGGCCGCGGCCGACGAGTGGAGGCTGCGATCCGCCTGTGCCTTCCCCCTGGTGATCGGCGACGGGTGGATCGGGGCACTCTCGATCTACGCCGGCGAGGTCGGGGCCTTCGATCCCGCGTCGGTGGCGGCGCTCACCGAGCTGGCCGCCGACCTGGCGTACGGGATCGGGCGGCTCCGCGACGCCGAGCGACTGGCCCGGAGCGAGGAGCTGCTCCGTGAGGCGCAGGCGATCACCCACGTGGGGCACTGGCAGTGGGACATCATCGAGGGCCGGATCGACTGGCTGGCCAGCGAGATGTTCTCCATCCACGGCATCGAGCCGGGCCAGTGGCAGGGAACCCGCGAAGCTCTCCTGGAGCTGGTGCATCCGGATGATCGTCAGTCGGTGCAGCGAGCCCTGGAGGGGCTGGTGCGGGGCGGCGGCCTCGACCTCGAGCACCGCATCGTGCGGCCCGACGGGGAGATCCGCTACGTCCACCAGCGCATCGCGGGCTCCGGGAACGATCACCCCGCCCGCATCCTGGGGGTCTGCCAGGACGTCACCGAGGCGAGGGAGGCCGCCATGGCGGTCAAGCGGGCCACCGAGGAGCTCAGCCAGAAGAGCGCCGAGGCCCGCACCTCGCTCACCCGGCTGCGGATCTCCGATCAGCAGCGGCGACGGCTGCTCGGCGCGATGGTGAGCGCCCAGGAGGCGGAGCGGCGGCGGGTGGCCTCCGATGTCCACGACAACTCCATCCAGATGCTCGCCGCCGCGATGATCCGGCTGAGCTCGATACGCCGGGAGATCGACGAGCCGGCGCTCCGCGACCGGTTCGACGCGTTCTCTGCGCTGCTGGGGAAGTCCATCGCCAGTCTGCGTCACCTGGTCTTCGAGCTCCGGCCGCCCTCCCTCGACCGCCAGGGCCTCGAGGCGGCGTTCCGCGAGTCCCTGATGGCCTGGACCGAGGACGCGCACGTCCGCTTCACCGTGACCGAGGAGGTCGCCCAGCCGCCCGGCAACGAGGAGCGGGTCGTCCTCTTCCGGATCGGGCAGGAGGCCCTCGCCAACGTGCGCAAGCACGCCCGAGCCCATCTGGTGACGGTCGCCATCGAGGACGCGGGTGAGGGGATCCTGCTGCGCGTGGCGGATGACGGGGTGGGCTTCGACAGCGGTGACGCCGAGGCGAACCGGGTCGGCCACATCGGGATCGCCAGCATGATCGAGAGGGCCGAGCTGGCTGGCGGCTGGCTGCGCATCGACCAGCCGGGCACCGGCACCGTGGTCGAGGCCTGGATACCGATCAGGCGGGGCCCCGGGCACCCGTAGTGGCCACCTTCGCCGGCCGCCGCGGTCAGAGGCTGTGGATGCCGAGGAGCGAGGGCAGGGCCTTGTCGACCTGATCGCGGTTGCGCTCGATCACCCCGACCAGCTCCTCGACGGAGGCCGCGGAGCGGACCAGGGCGGCGCGGTCGGAGGCCGCGAGGTCGACCTCGACCACCTCGACCAGCCCGCCGGTCCCGAGCCGGGCCGGGACCCCGCTGAAGACACCGTTGATGCCGTACTCGCCCTCGAGATGGATGCTGCAGGGGAGGATCTGGCGGGTGTCGAGCAGGATGGCGTCGACCATCTGGGCCACCGCCGCGCTCGGCGCCTGATAGGCGCTGGTGATCCCGATCAGGCCGACGATCTCGGCGCCGCCGTTGCGGGTTCGCTGCACGATCTGCTCGAGCCGCTCGGGGGCGATGAGCTGGGCGATCGGCACCCCGGCCACGGTGGTGAGCTGGGTGAGCGGGACCATGGTGTCCCCGTGCCCGCCGAGCACCATGGCCTGGACGTCGCGCACCGACGCCCCCAGCTCCTGGGCGACGAAGGCGCGGAAGCGCGCCGTGTCCAGGATGCCCGCCATCCCGATCACGCGCTTGCGGGGGAAGCCGCTCACCGCCAGGGCGACCTGGGCCATGGCGTCGAGGGGGTTGCTGACCATGATCAGGACCGCCTCGGGGGAGGCCGCCGCGGCCTGCCGGACCACCCCGGCCACGATCCCGGCGTTGATCATCAGCAGGTCGTCGCGGGACATCCCGGTCTTGCGGGCGATGCCACCGGTGACCACGACGACATCGCTGCCGGCGGTCTCCTCGTACCCGTTGGTGCCGATGACGTGGCTGTCGAAGCCGACCACCGGGCCGGCCTGCAGGATGTCGAGGGCCTTCCCCTGGGGCAGCCCCGGGACGATGTCGACCAGGACGATGTCGGCGTAGTCGCGGTCGGCGAGGCGCTGGGCCAGGGTGCCGCCGACGTAGCCCGCTCCGATGACGGTGATCTTGTGGCGCACAAGAGTGCCTCCGGTGGTGGGATGTGACCTTCGGACCTGTTGATTGTAGGAATAGCGACACCAAAGACCGCTATCCGCACCTGACCGACGGACGCGGGGGCGGCCGCCGGGAGTGCGATCCTTCCCTCCATGGCTTCGTCGAAGCGACGGCTGCCCCGCGGGGCGCGGGAGCGGGCCGCGACGGTGGTGGAGCGGCTGGCCGCCGAGTACCCGGATGCGGCCTGCGCCCTGGTCCACGACGGGCCGCTCCAGCTGCTGGTGGCGACCATCCTCTCGGCGCAGTGCACTGACGAGCGGGTCAACCTGGTGACCCCGGGGCTCTTCCGCCGCTACCCGGACGCGGTCGCCCTCGCCGAGGCCGACCCCGCCGAGCTGGAGGAGCTGATCCGCAGCACCGGCTTCTTCCACGCCAAGGCCCGCGCCATCATCGCCATGAGCGAGGAGGTGGTGGCGCGCTTCGGCGGCCGGGTCCCGGACCGGATGGAGGACCTGGTCACCCTCCGGGGGGTCGGCCGCAAGACCGCCAACGTGGTGCTGGGGGTCGCCTTCGGGAAGCCGGGCTTCGCGGTGGACACCCATGTGACCCGGCTCACGGGGAGATTGAAGCTCACCTCGTCGACGGATCCCGTCGAGATCGAGACCGACGTCTGCTCGATGGTCCCGGCCGGGGAGTGGACCGCGCTCGGGCTGCGACTCATCCTCCACGGCCGCCAGGTCTGCGCGGCGCGCAGCCCCCGTTGCCCGGTCTGCGTGCTCAACGACATCTGCCCCTCGGCGCAGCTCCCGGGGCTGCGCACCGCCGGTTCCAAACCGCGGGCTCGGGGCCGGGGCGCCATCTCCACGGCTGGGAGATCATCGTGATGGTGGCGTTCGGGTAACGCGGGGGCGGAGCGGCGCGCTGGTCAGGTACCATGCGGGCGTCCAAACAGGTTATGCCCGCCGAGTGACAATCACCTCCGTACCGCTGCCGTCCGCCCTGGATTCGGCCGAGTCCGATGACACCAGGACGAGCCGTCCGCGACCCGATCGCGGTGGCCACCCCGTCCCGGCGATCAGCCCGGGACCGCGGCTCCCCGGCATCCACCGTCCCGAGGGACTCCCGGCGGCGGCCCGCCCCGGAGACGTCCCCCAGCCCCAGCACCTTCATCTGCCCGGCTGGGTGCGCCGCGCCCACGGCCAGGCGCGGCCGATCCTCGCCGACCTGCTCGGCAACCTCACCGGGGAGCCGCGCCAGCAGTTCGCCGCCCACGTGGGCGAGCTCATCGACGGGATGAGCTCCGGCAAGTTCAGCCTGGCCTGGCAGTACCCGCGGATCATCGACGAGGGCTGGGCGCTGTACGAGCATCAGCGCCGCGACGCCGAGGAGGAGGCCCGCAAACGCCGCGGCCTGGAGAGCGCCCGCCGCAAGGTCGCCGACCAGCTCCGCGATGCCGGCTCGCGCCTCACCCCGGAGACGGCCAGCCGGCTTCACCGGACCCTTCGCTCCGCGGATGGGGTGGACGCCATCAAAGGCGTCGCCACCGAGCTGGACCAGGCGGTCGCCGCGGTCCGCACCCTCGAGGAGCGGCGCCGGGACCGGGAGATCGATCGGACCCGTGAGCGGATCCAGCGCGCTCTGCCGCGCACCGCGGTGGCCGAGGTCCCGGCCGAGAGCTGGCAGGACGCGCTGCGCCGGATCGCCGAGAACTTCTCGGAGTAGCGGGCGCGGGAGGCCACTCCCGAGCGAGCCCGCCGGGCGGAGACTGAGGGGATGAACGAGGACGAGCTGCTGATGCGCCGCGCCCTGGCGCTGGCGGCGCGGGCCGGCCGGCGCGGCGAGGTGCCGGTGGCCGCCGTGGCCGTCGAGGGCGGCGAGGTGATCGCGGCGGCCTCCAACCGGATGGAGCGGGGAGGGGACGCCACCGGTCATGCCGAGATGCGGGTGCTGCGCAGCGCCGCCCGGCGCCGGGGTGGCTGGCGGCTCGACGGGGTGACGGTCGTGGTCACCCTCGAGCCCTGCCCGATGTGCGCCGGGGCGATGGTCCAGGCCCGCATCGACCGCTGCGTGTACGCCGCCCGCGACCCCAAGAAGGGCGCCGACGGGAGTGTGTACGACGTCCTCCGCCACCCGGCCAACAACCACCGGGTGGAGGTGACCGAGGGGGTGCTGGCGGAGGAGGCCGGCCGGCTGCTGCGCGACTTCTTCCAGCGCCTCCGCACCGGCTGAGTGACAGGGGAACGGTGATGTCCGTGAGCGGTGGCGACCAGGCGGATCTGCGCGGGGTCCGCGTCCTGGTCACGGGCGCGACCAGCGGTATCGGCCGGGCCATGGCCGAGGCGCTGGTGGGGGCCGGAGCCGCCGTGGCGATCACCGGCCGCGACCTCGCCCGCACACAGGAGGTGGCCGCCGGGATGACCGGCGGGCCGGGCCGGGCGGTGGGACTGGCCATGGACGTCCGCGACGAGAACCAGGTGGCTCGGGGGGTCGGCGAGGCCCTGGAGCGGCTGGGCGGCCTGGATGTGCTGGTCAACAATGCGGGGCTCGGCATGCGCAGCGTCAACCCGCAATTCCTCACCAACCCGCAGCCCTTCTGGGAGCTCAGCCACCGCGGCTTCACCGACGTGATCGCGACCAACCTGACCGGCTACTTCCTGGTCGCGAAGGCGGCTGTCCCCCATCTGCTCGAGGCCGGCCGGGGACGCGTGGTCAACATCACCATGAACCACTCGACCATGCGCCGGCGGGGCTTCGTCCCCTATGGCCCCTCCCGCGCCGGCACCGAGTCCCTCTCCCGGATCATGGAGGCGGATCTCGCCGGCACCGGGGTCACCGTCAACATGCTGCTGCCCGGTGGGCCCACGGTCACCGGCATGCTCCCCGAGGAGCTGACCGACGACGTGCGCCGGCTCCTGCTCCCGGCATCCGTCATGGCCGCCCCCATCCTCTGGCTCTGCTCGGCCGCGGCCGAGGGGGTGACCGGCGAGAGGATCGTGGCGCGGGAGTTCGACGCCTGGGTCGCGGAGTGGGAGCGCCGCACCGGCTCACCGGCCGGCCCTCCCACGGCATCCGGAGGCGGCTGAGAGAGGGACCCGAGGCGGCCGCCGGGCCGCCGCTGGGCAACACCCCCACACCTCGCAGGTGGTTATGGACGCCGATGTCCAAAACCTGGGCCACGATGCGGGGTGTGCCCCGCTGGGGTCGCGGCGGGCCCGCCGGCCGCTCGACAGGGCTACCGGGGCCACAGGGCCTCCGGATCAGGCGACCGGCGCCACCTTCTCGGTGCAGAAGCTGCAGCGCGTGGCCGCCCTGGGGATGGTGCTGAGGCACTCCGGGCAGTCCCGGGTGGCGACCTCGGCCGGCCGGGACCGGCGGGCGGCGAGGGCGTTCATCGGGGCCACGACGACGAAGTAGATGGCGGCGGCCACGGCCAGGAAGGAGATCAGGGCGTCGAGGACGTCGCCATACGCGAACTGGCTGCTGTTGACGGTGAAGGTGAGGGCGGCGAAGTCGGGCTTGCCGAAGATGGCGGCGATCAGCGGGGTCAGGATGTCCTTGACGAAGGCGCTGACCACCGCGTTGAAGGCGATGCCGATCACCACCGCGATGGCCAGGTCGATCACGTTGCCCCGCAGGATGAAGTCGCGGAATCCCCTGAGCATGCCTCGGCCTCCTCTGCGCACCACCCCCGCAGCCTCCCCGTCCCATCGTAGCCGCGCTGTACCGGTCGGAGCGGTCAGGCACCCGCGGCGAGCACGCCCTCCGAGGCATCGGAGGCATCCGACGCCTCCGGGGTGGTCCGATCGCCTCCGCCCGATCCCCTCTCCGCCCGCTGGACCGAGCTCCCCTGGCGGGAGAACTGCTGCTGGTACAGCTGGGCGTACAGCCCGCCGCGGCGGCTCAGCTCGTCGTGGGTGCCCTGCTCCACCAGCCGCCCGTGGTCGATCACGAAGATCACGTCGGCGGCGAGGATGGTGGAGAGGCGGTGGGCGATCGCGATGGTGGTCCGCTCGTGGAGCAGCGGGGCGAGGGCGGCTTGGACCAGCCGCTCGCTGGTGGTGTCGAGGGAGGCGGTGGCCTCGTCGAGGATAAGGATGCGGGGCGCCTTGAGCACCACCCGGGCGATCGCGATCCGCTGCTTCTCGCCGCCCGAGAAGCGGTAGCCGCGCTCGCCGACCACGGTGTCGTAGCCCTCGGAGAGCTCGGCGATCCGGTCGTGGATGAAGGCGGCGCGGCAGGCCGCCTCCAGCTCCTCCTGGGTGGCGTCCGGCTTGGCGTAGAGGAGGTTGCGCCGCACCGAGGCGTGGAAGAGGTAGGTCTCCTGGGTGACGATGCCGAGCTGGTCGGCGATCGAGGCCAGGGTCAGGCTGCGCACGTCGTGGCCGTCGAGGCGGACCGACCCCAGGGTCACGTCGTAGAGGCGGGGGATGAGGTAGGAGATGGTGGTCTTGCCAGCCCCGGTCGGGCCCACGATGGCGGCGAGCTGGCCCGGCCGCACCCGCATGTCGAGGTCCTCGAGGGCCCACGGCCGGGGCGCCTCCTGGTCGGCGTGGGCGACTCCCACCTGGGTGCTGAGCTGGGCCTGGTCGTAGCGGAAGTAGACGTGATCCAGCTCGATCTCGGCGCCTGCCCGCCGGAAGGGGAGGTCGACGGCGTCGGGGGCGTCGACGATGTCCTGGGGGATCTCCAGGTAGTCGAAGATGCGCTCGAAGAGGGCCAGCGAGGACTGGACCTCCACCGACACCTGGAGCATCGACCCGATCGGGAAGAAGAGCCGGCTCTGCAGGGTGGTGACGGCGACGATGGTGCCGGCGGTGATCCCCGAGCTCAGCCCGTTGCTGTGGTAGATGACGAAGGCCGCCACCAGGTAGACCAGCGCCGGGGCGATCGAGAAGAAGACCTGGACCATGGCGAAGAGGACCCGCCCCACCATGGCGGAGCGGATCGAGAGGTCGGCGACCCGGCGGTTCTCGGTTCGGAAGCGGTCCAGCTCCTCGCGCTGGCGGCCGAAGGTCTTGCCCAGCAGGATCCCGGAGATGGAGAGGGTCTCCTGGGTGATCGCGCTCATCTCCGCCTTGGACTCCTGGGCGAGCAGGGTCACCTTGCGGCGGGTGTTGCCGGCCCGGTAGGTGAGGAAGAGGAAGACCGGCATCATGAAGAGCGAGAGCACGGTGAGCTGCCAGCTCAGGATCACCATCGCCACCACCGTGCTGACGATGATCACCACGTTGGAGACGATCGACGAGGCGGTGTCGGTGACCACCGACTGGATCCCCCCGACGTCGTTGGTGAAGCGGGACTGGATCTCGCCGGTGCGGGTGGAGGTGAAGAAGCGCATCGACAGCCCCTGGAGGTGGGTGTAGAGCGCGTTGCGCAGGTCCTCCATCAGCCGCTGGCCGATGCTGTTGATCTGGTAGGTCTGGGCGATCCCGACCGCACCGGTGATCACCGGGATCAGGATCATCAGCCCGGCGTAGATCCCCACCAGGGAGAGGTCGGGGCCGCCGCCCCCCCGGGGGAAGAGGGCGTCGAAGACGAACTTGATGAGGATCGGGTTGATCACCCCGAGGCCGGAGGTGAAGACGATCAGCCCGACCGCGAGCAGCACCTGCCGGCGGTGGGGGCGGAACAGCCCGAAGACCCGGCGGGCCAGGTGGCGGTTGGAGACCCGGCCGGTGGGCTTCTCGTCGGGGGTGGCATGGGCCCAGCGGTGCATGGTCAGGAGGTTCCGGAGGGGGTGTGGGTCACGGCTTCACTCTACCCGCGAGCCCCGGAACGGGGACCTGAGGCCCCCCGCTACTGCGCCGTCTCCGCCTCGGGGGAATGGCCGGAGGCCCGCTGCCACTCCTTGCGGGCCTCGTGGTAGAGGGCGCGGAAGAACGGCCCGCCCCAGAGGCCCACCGAGAGCGCGGCCCCGAAGAGCACCACGGCGTCGACGCTCTCCCTGCCCTGGCGGGCCCAGTAGACGTCCTTCAGATTGAGCCAGAGAGCGAACTCGTCCAGGGTGATCGCGGATGCCGCCCCATAGGTGACCGCCGTGACCTTGAAGGCGGCATCGTCCGGGTGATCCCCGCTCCCGGTGCCGATCTGGATCAGCCAGAGGTAGCCGGTGCCGAGCAGGCCGGCGATCCCGAAGACCAGGTGGTGGAGGTGGCGACCGCCGATACCGAGGTTGTGGAAGGGCGGGATCCCGTGCCGGATCGCGTGGGTGATCCCGCGGACGGTGACGAACGAGGTGAAGAAGCCGACCGAGGAGAGGAAGAGGCGCTCCCGCCTTCGGTCGGTGAAGTGGAGCCGGTAGAGGTGGGCGACGCGGTGGGGGGCGACGGGGAGCATCGGGTGAGTCTGCCTCAGGTGGCACCCCTCACGGGTGGCGCCGGCGCTTCTCCAGCTGGTCGTGGACGTCGAGGTAGGTGGGGCCGCGGTAGCGGCTCCTGGCCCGCGGCCGGGTGGGGCGGAGGCGGAGGCTCCACCACATCAGGGCGACGAAGCCCACGGCGAGGACGATGATCACGATCAGGCCGGTCACTCTGCGCCCAGTGTAGGGTCGGTGCGGCGGCCCGCCGCCGGTCGCTCGCCGCTCGCCCGGTCCCGGCTCAGAGCCCGGAGATGGCCACCACCCCGGAACGGGTTCCCACCAGGGCCAGGTCGCCGAGCAGCGCGGGCGAGGTGAAGTCGGGAACGGAGCCGACCCCGATCTGCGCCTCGATGCTGCCGTTGCCGGGGTTGAGGACGTAGAGCGTGCCGTTGTGCCAGTCCACGGTGACCAGGCTGCCTCCATCGAGCACCGGTGGCCCGTTGCTTCCCGAGGGGGTCTGCCAGAGGATCGAGAAGCTGCCGGTGGAGGAGACGGAGATGGCCTCTGTCCCATTGGAGCAGGGCTGGTAGAGGGTGTCGCCGCTGAAAGCCGTGTCGCCGAAGGAGAGCGCGCCGCCGCAGACCTGGGCGCTGTAGACCTGGCCTCCCACCCCGCCCAGGGATGAGGCCCTCAGCACATACCCGATGCCGCTCTTGCCCGCGATGAAGATGAAGCCGTCGGGGAGCAGGGTGGGGGCGACCGAGCCGAGATCGAGGTCATGGGCGTTGTCGTACGCCCACCGGGACGGCGCGAAGTCGCCGGCCAGCTGGAGGGTGGGGGTGAGCTCCAGCACCGAGTCGCTCTCGTCCCAGGTGCCGCCCTCGGCGGCGCCGTTGCCGGTCGAGACCAGGATGTCGCCGTTGGCGGTGAGCACGGGGCCGCCGGTCGCCCAGACCGCCCCCTCGCGGCTGGTCGGCACCCTGAAGTCGAGGCTCGAGCCCTGCCCGCTGGTGGGGACGGCCACCACCGCCCCGACGTACTGGGAGCAGTCGCCGTCCAATCCGCCGAAGCCGATGTAGACGTAGCCGTTGGCGACCGTGAGCGCCGGCCGCTGCTGGACCGCGGCGGGGTGCTCGAGGGGGCTGGAGATGTCCACCTGCCGCGGCCACTGCACCGCCCCGGTGGTCGCGTTGAAGGAGTAGAGGACGTGGATCGGGCCGGTCTGCTCGGCCACCACGAAGATCGACTGGGTGGCGGCGTCGTAGGCGGGGGTGCCGGTCATCCCGAGCGGGAAGATGTTGCCGCAGGGGAGGGCGGACTGGGGCACCGGGGTGCCGACGTGGTCCGACCAGACCACCGCCCCGGTCAGCGGGTTGAGGGCGTAGAGGGTGTCGTTCTCAGTGGCGACGATGACGTTCTCGCCGACCACGATCGGCTCCGCCCAGACCGCCCCGTCGAGGTGGGCGTTCCACCTGGTGGCCAGGGAGGTGAGCGGGGGCGTGTTGGGCGATTGGCCGGTCCGCTGCTGGTTCTGGTGGTAGACGGGCCAGACATCGGCACCCGCCGGGACCGGCGTGATCGCGGTGGTGGGGGAGGGGGTCACGGTGGGGGCCGCCGAGGGCGAGTGCGAGGGCGAAGCCGGGCGGGCGGCGGTGCCGCCGCAGGCGGCCAGCAGGGTCGCCACCGCCAGCGCGGCCGCGGCCCGGGCGGGCCTGCGGCTCCATCCCATCGTGGGCATGGCGTTCGCCTCCCCCGTGATCCAGGACCGGGTGAGGGTGTCACCCTCGATCCGAGTTTATTTCCGGAGCCCGGGAGGCGCCAGCCGGAACCGGTGACGCCGCCCCGCCTCAACCCCGCGCGCGGCCCCGGAGCGGCGTAAGGTGGCAGCCATGATGCACCTGGTCCGTCACCCGCTCTCAGCCCTGCTGCTCATCCTGGTGGTCCTCTTCTTCGTCTTCTTCGTGCTCTCCCCGCTGCTTCACGTGATCTTCGACGTCGTCGTCGTGCTGGCGATCATCTGGGTCGTGATGAAGCTGATGAGCTTCCACCGGAAGTACCGGACCAGCGGCGCCAAGCGCTGATCGAGCTGAGCGCGCCGGGCAGGGCGGCCTGACCTGCTACGGCGACCCCTCGCGGGCCCGGTTACGCGCCCGCGACTGAGGGGAGCGGGCCCTGGACCTCGACGTGCTGGCTGGTGAGGTTCAGTGAGCGCGCTGGGCCGCCCGCGACCTGGTAGCTGACCCAGAGATCCTGGAGCGACCAGGACGCGGTGGCGGCCCCCGAGAGGTCGAAGGTGGTCGCCAGGACGTAGTAGGGCCCAGCCTGGAGCCGGGCTCCGACCGCCGGCATCATCGCCGTCCAGGCGCTCAGTGGCGGGCTGAACTGCGCCAGCGACTGCTGGAGGTCGTACGGCATGACGAAGGACGAGGCGACGGCCGCGGAGAGGGGGCCATGGACCGTGGCCACCTCGGCCCCCGCGACCGCGGTCGTCCACCCGCACACCTCCGCGGTGCACGAGTCCACGGCCAGACCGGTGATGGTCACCGTCGCCCTTCCGCTGACGCGGAGGACGTTGGAGCTCGTCAACCGATCGGTCGCGGCGCCATAGGTGTAGGTGCCGTGGCCGGCGGCGTTGGCGTCGAGGAGGAGGGTGCTGAACGCGGGGTTGGGGGCAGGGCCGGAGCGGCTCCAGACCACGAGCAGGGCCGCCACCACGGCGACGGCCACGGCGAGCCCCACGCGGAAGGGAATCGATCTCATCAGTCGGGAGGATCTGGCGGTCACGCGCGCCAGCGTAGTCGCTGAGGGGGAGGGATTTGGGGTCGATTGGCTGGCGGCGGAGCCGGCCAGACGGGCTGCCGGCTTTCCGGCAGGGGCTCAGCTGTTGCCGGGAGGGTGGAATGCGTGCGGCGCCGGCCACATGCGACGGGTCCAGCTGGCTGGCCGGGACCTCCGGTGCGTCAGGACGGAGGCGGCAGCGGAAGCCAGCCGCGCCCGGCCCACCAGTGGTTGCCGTCCGGCGAGCGCAGGGCGGACTCGGGAGCGGAGACGAAGATGCTGGCCCATGCCTCGCCGTCCCACCACGAGCTGGCGTCCTCCGAGATCCGGAACGAGGGGGCCCGGCCGTCGAGGATGGCGCGCTTCACCGGCCTGAGTGAGCAGAGGTTGGCCGTGATCAGGCAGATGGCGAAGGCAGCCGCCCCGAGCAGCGGGGCGAGCCAGGGCAGCGCCGTGGCGGTCCCGGTCGGGAGCGCGCCGGGCCGACCGAGGACCAGGCGTGCCCCGAGGGAGACGGCGAGGGGGAGCACGTAGGCGAGGCCGAACCACACCTTCGCGGCGGGGCTCGCGCCGAGACCCCACTCACGCAGCATCAGCGTCACCCGCGGCTGGCGGGCGGTGGCGATGACCGCCAGCCCGTAGCCGGCGCCGGCTACGCAGACGACGACGTAGGGGAGGTACGCCGGCCAGGGCACCCCCGGCGCAGATGCCAGGGTCTCCCCGGCCAGCGCGTAGACGTAGAAGAAGAGCAGGACGCCGACCATGGCGAAACCGCGCCCGGTGCCCGGGCGCCGCCAGGCGGGCACGGTCAATGGCGGGCGGCGCCATGCCGCCGCACCCGCGGCGGGGCGCGGGAGGCCTGCCCCGACCGTCGTCATGGCGGCAGCATAGGCCTCCCGGGGCGGGCTCGCCGCGGGGGACGAGCGACGCGCCGTCTGGCGGGAGAGGGCGGGATTCCAACCCGCGCTGGCGAGCACGCCGCCCGGGGCCTGCCGCGCCACCGCGCACGCAGCAGGCGAACCGGCTGGGACCTCCCCGCCATGCCGTCCGGCGACGGCCTCTACGAGACCTTGACGCTGAGCTTGGCCTTCTTATTGCTGGTGATCCCAAACTTGTCAGTCTTACCCGCCTGGTCGGTGTTGATGCAGATGCCCGCCTCGTCCTCCGCCGGCAGGCTGCCCAGGTCCTCGCCGCTGTTGGTGACCTCCTGCGTCACCGACGTCCCGTTGGTGATCGTGAAGGACTCATTGGACGTGGTGCAGGACGCGGTGCCGTTCCACCGCGGGGTCGCGGTCAGCTTGGCCGGCGAGTAGACGGCGGGGCTTCCCTTGATCGTGGTGTGAGGCAGCGACACGACCGGCGCCGCCAGGGACGCCCGCGCCATGACCGCCGTACTCGATCCCGCCGCCGACGCCGGCACCGTGAGCAGCATCAGTCCGGCCAGGGACAGGCTCGCCAGTCCAACGCGCATTCCCCTGATCATCGGATCACCCTCCATCCCGCTCTCGTCCCGCCACCTCTCGCTTTAGCCTAGGCTAAGGTCGTCGGCTTGGCAACTGGATGTCCGATGGGCTCCTGGGGCGTGGCGCCGGCTGGAGTCGTCGTCGTCAGCGCAGTGGCAATCGCCGCCGGAGGTGTCCCGTCGAGGCGGCGCGGTCCCGCGCGGTGGCGAGGGCCGGGGGCTCGCACTGCCGGCCGCGAGCCCAGCGGCCAGCGACAGCGCAGCGCGCAACTCGGATGGCGGAGAGGGCGGGATTCGAACCCGCGGTGGCTATTAACCACACCGCTTTTCGAGAGCGGCACCATCAACCACTCGGACACCTCTCCGAGCGGGAGTATACGGAGGGGCCGAGGACCCTGAGGGGTGGCCATCGCAAGGGACCATCCAGTCACCCCGCCGTCGTCAGCACCCCCGGAGACGGGGCCCGGCCCCCGCGCTCGACCCCGGGACGCCGCTCCGGCTCCTTCCACCTACTGGTGGCGGCGCCGGCGTCGGACCAGGCTGCGCACCACCAGCAGGGCCACGATGGCCACCACCTGACCCTGGAGCACGATGCGGGTCACGTCCAGGGCGGGTTGCCAGGTGACCGTGCCCCCGCGGATCACGTAGACCCCGAGAGGCCGGGAGACGATCCCGAACCCCCCGCCCTGTCCGTCCCGGCCCTTCTCGGTCCCGCCGCTCAGATCGTTGCCGGTCCCGCCGCCCCCACCGCCCCAGATCCGGGCTACGGGCACCACCAGCGTGCCGTCGCTCTCATAAGGCTCGCCGAAGACCTGGCGGACGGTGGCGACCTCCCGCACCCGATTGAGAATGTCCTCTGGCTGCATGGCGTGATCCCTCCCGTGGCTCGGCCCGAATCAACCCAGCCCCAATGATGGTCCTCGCACCCTCGTGAGGATGCCTGGGCGGCCGGGTTCCACCTCCCGCTGGGAGGCGCCGGGGTGGACGCCCACCGGGCGGCAGCGACGCATCGGCCCCAATACGCTGGGGTGGGGCCGAGTGGCGATGCCAACGCCGATGGTCGGTACAATCCCTTCGGAGCGATCGCCTAGCTGGTCGAGGGCGCCGCACTGGAAATGCGGTATACGGGGTCAACTCGTATCGAGGGTTCGAATCCCTCTCGCTCCGCCAAAGTCATTTCTTCGCCCCGGTCCGCCGGAGGGCCGAGCAGAAGCCGCGCGCCGCGCTGGGACAGCGCGATGTTGGAGTCCTCGCGTCGGGGCCGCGGGAGACTGTTCGGGGCGGCTACCTGCATCCCGACCAGCTGGATCGCAAGATGAAGGCCTGCTCGCCGAAGTCCACCTGCCGAGTATCAGGTTTCATGACCTTCGTCATACTGCGGCGACTCCCTCCCTGGGCCAGACGTCAACCGTAAGAAGGTCTCCGAGATACTCGGACTCTCCGGCGTGACGAGCATCCTCGACACCGACAGCCAAGTCCTACGCGGGATGCATCGGCAGGCCACTGACATCATGGACGAGTTGGTATCTGCCGCCCGTGAACCTCAGAGTCCGCGGCCTACGTGGACTGGCATGACACAGCGTAACCCGTGACTCCGGACGCGTTTGATGATATGAAAGAGGCGGACCGAACGAGAGGGTAGCCCCCAAAGCAAGGGGACGCGGGCCACGTCCATGCTCTCGGGGAGGTGGGGTGGTTCACTATGACAAACGGCATGAGAGGGTGAGCATCATGAAGATTGGTCGTGTGCTTCTCGCGGGGTTGGTAATCGGTGGCGCGCTCCAGCTGCCGATGGGAGCGTCGGCCACGGCGGCGACCTCAGGCTCCGCCCCGGCCGCGTCCTATGAGATATCGCCCAATCCCATCGCCGCCACGGACACCCTAGCCCCCGGTGCAACCGCGACGCTCACCCTGACAGCGTTGACCAAGACTGGCAACCCTGACCCCTCCGCCGAGGTCTGGATCAAGTTGTTATCCAGATTGCCTGACGGTCACAACTCCCGAGTTCCGGTAGGCCACCTCACCGTGGAGGCGTCCGCCGTGGGTTCGGGCACTGCCGGAGAGGAGGTCAAGGTCGATCAGTTGGGCCAGGTGACCCTGATCTACACGGCCGGAACGGCGCTCAAGGCGGGGTACGAGGACGGCGTGTGGGCTCAGAGAAGCGGAGGGGAGTTCGGGCCGAAGACCGAGGACTGGTACGTGTATTGAGCCGGACCGGCTCCAATCGCCGATTGGCGGCCGCGGGCCCCTGCGAGTGGGTGTGCACCGGCCCGCCTGTCGCCTAGGACAGGGCGCCGCGCGGCCTCGCACTTCGGGCGAGCGGGCCTAGTCGGCAAGAGACGGGTCAGCGCTGAATGAGCCCATGAAGCGCCCGCCAGCGGGCAGCTCGGCGGGCGGAGCTGGCTGAGTCTCGTTACGGCCCAGGACGCTTTCCGCCGCCTCTTAGAAGCGGGTGGCCCGCCGGATGCGGGTGACCGCTCTGCTGTCTGAGAACCCCGGCGACCATCAGTCGGGACCGCTGAAGAGGGGGTGGATTGGGTGGGGGAGGCTCCGTCGACGCGGTGCCGTCCATGGCCTCCCCGGTGGCTCCCCTGTCCCGAGCGCGGTTCATCGGCGATCTGTGACGGAATCATCGGGAAACCCTCCGATGTCGGCGTTCTGTTACAGGATGATTGGGGCGATTGCTACTTCCGGTGCCTAATCTCAATGGCTGGTGGGGGCCCGCCAGGGGGCCAGCGCAGGTGGGTACTGGAGGTGTGGGGACGTGCTTCCGCTCTCGTTGCTGAGTTGGAACGACAAGAAACGCATCCGGGCTGCGGCCACCGGCATCGTCATCGCCGGCGTCGCGATCGCATCGGGCACCCTCTCGGTGGCGGCTGCATCGCTCCCAGCGGGCCCAGCCTCGGCTCCGGTCGCAGTCATCGTCCGCGGAGCGCCCGGAGGCCTGTCCCTGGTCGGCCGGGACATCGCCCTGGCCGGCGGGCGGGTCACCGAGCAGATACCGCTGATCAGCGCCAGCGCCGCCGAGGTTCCGGCCTCGGCGCTCGGGTGGCTGAGCGCTAAGCCGGGCATCGTCGAGGTGACCCCCGACGGACCGGTCCAGCTCGCCTCGGCGTCCTACGCGCCGACCACCGACCCCGGCTCCCTCTACAACGTCGAGCAGTCCCTGGGGGTCGATCAGGCCTGGGCGGACGGCTACACCGGCGCCGGAATCGGCGTGGCCCTGATCGACACCGGGGTCACCCCCGTGGAGGGGCTGGCCGGGTTCGGTCAGATCGTCAACGGTCCCGACCTCTCGTTCGACAACACCAACCCATCGCTTCGCCACCTGGACGCCAACGGCCACGGAACCTTCATGGCCGGGATCATCGCCGGGCGCGACCCCGGCACCACCCCGGCCGACTACGCCACCGACAGCAGCGACTTCCTGGGCATCGCCCCCAACGCCCGCATCGTCAACGTCAAGGTGGGCGCTGCCAACGGGGCCGTGGACGTCTCCCAGGTCCTGGCGGCCATCGACTGGGTGGTGACCAACCGCGACGACCCGGGCCTGAACATCCGCGTTCTCAACCTCAGCTTCGGCACGGACAGCACCCAGTCGTACCTGGTCGACCCCCTGGCCTACGCGGCGGAGGTGGCCTGGCATGACGGCATCGTGGTGGTGGCGGCCGCCGGGAACCAGGGTGGCGGGACCACCCAGCTCGACGATCCCGCCAACGACCCCTACGTCATTGCCGTGGGCGCCAGCCAGGGAAGCGGGCCGACGCTTGCCGTCGCCCCCTTCTCCAGCGCCGGCAGCTACCGGCGCAGCCCCGACGTCCTGGCGCCCGGCACCTCGATCGAGAGCCTTCGGGACCCCGGGTCGGTGATCGACGACGAGTACGGCTCGACCGCCGAGGTCGGCAGCCGGTGGTTCCTCGGCAGCGGCACCTCAGAGGCCAGTGCCGTGGTATCGGGGCTGGCGGCCCTCCTGGTGCAGGAGAATCCTTCGGCGACCCCCGACCAGATCAAGGCGCTGCTCACCTCCACCGCGACACCCGTGGCCGGCGGGTCGTGGCGGGTGCAGGGTCATGGCGAGGTGTCGGCCTCCGCCGCCGTCCAGTCCAGCCCGCCCGACACCGTTCAGAGCTACCCGCAAGCCACCGGCACCGGCAGCCTGGAGGCCGCCCGCGGCTCCCTCCACGTCTCGCTGGACGGGGTCGTCCTCTCCGGTGAGCAGGACATCTTCGGAGACGCCGTCGACACCGCATCGCTGGCCGCGGCGGAGGCCGATGGGGACAGCTGGTCCGGGGGCACCTGGAACGGCGCGGTGTGGTCGGGCAGCCACTGGATGCGCAGCACCACCGCCCTCTCCTGGGCGTACACGACCTGGACGTCGCCCTCCTGGGCCGGAGTCGCCTGGACGGATGTCACCACCCCCGCGGGAGCCTGGACCGGCACCTCCTGGTCAGGGACCTCCTGGTCGGGGACGTCGTGGTCCGGCACCTCGTGGTCGGGCACCTCGTGGTCGGGCACCTCCTGGTCCGGCACGTCGTGGTCCACCGTCAGCTGGTCATAGCGGTGATGGCGACGCTCTCCCCGATTCGTGACCCCGTATTCGTGGCGGGCCCGGAACCGTGAGCCGGGGGGCGCGAGTGCCGGCAGCGGCGGCGCCGAGAAGCCTGGGCCTGCGCCGGCTCACCGCGCGGGTGGGTCGGGTGCCCCTCCTCACGGCCGCCCTCGCCCTCGCGGCCGTGCTCGCCATCGCCGCGGTGGCTCCGCTCGCGGAGCGTGCCTCGCCCTACACGATTCCCTGGTGGCTGCTGGCCGCACTCTTCTGCGTGGCCGAGATCTGCGTCGTCCACATCCAGTTCCGGCGCGAGGCCCAGTCCTTCTCGCTCAGCGAGGTCCCCCTGGTCATCGGCCTCTTCTTCGACAGGCCGCTGACGGTGGTCCTGGCCTACCTGCTGGGCGCCGCCGTCGCGCTCACCCTCCACCGGCGGCAGTCCCGGCTGAAGCTGGCCTTCAACCTCAGCAACTTCACGGTGGGCGCCGCGGTGGTGGTGGCGCTCTTCGCCTGGCTCTCCCCGCACGGCAATCCCACCAGCATCGACGCCTGCCTGGTGGCCCTGGCCGCCGTGGCGGTGGCCGGCACCATCCAGACGGCCACCTTCGTGGTGGCGATCTTCCTCTCCGAGGGATCCCTGGATCGGAGCGGAATGGCCGCCAACTTCGGTCTGGCCATGCTCGGCACCATCATCAACACCTGCCTGGCCCTGATCGTCGTCAACCTGATGTGGTTCTACCCCCAGGTGGTCTGGCTGATGGTGGTCCCGGTGGCCGGCGTCGCCCTCTCGTACCGCGCCTACGTCTCGGAGCGCGAGAACCGCCAGCAGGTCGCGTTCCTGTACGAGTCCAGCCGCCAGCTCCACCACGGGGGCGACCTCGATCAGGCGCTGCTGCAGGTTCTCAAGGGCTCCCGCGAGACCTTCCGCGTGGAGATGGCGGAGGTCATCATCTTCCCCACCCGTGACAGCGACGTGGTCGTCCGCACCGGGGTCGACGGCCACGGCATCGAGCCGATGCGCCCGGTCGACCTCGATCCCAACCAGCAGCGGCTGATCGCCCGGATGGTCTCGGCCGCGCCCGCCATCCTCGAGGCGGACTCGACCGACCCGGACCGGCTGCGGTTCCTTTCGATGCAGGGGATCCGCGACGGGATGGTGGCGGTGCTTCGCGGCGAGACCCGGCCCATCGGCCTGATGGTGGTGGGGAACCGGCTGGGCGAGGTGAGCACCTTCGACGGCGAGGACCTCCGCCTCTTCGAGATGCTCGCGGCGCACACCGGGAGCACCCTCGAGAACGGCCGCCTCGAGCACTCCCTCCGCTCGCTCCGCGAGCTCCAGCACCAGCTGCGCCACCAGGCCCTCCACGACCCGCTGACCGGGATGGCCAACCGCGCTCTCTTCCAGACCAAGGTCGGCGAGGCCCTGGCCGCGGGGAGGGATCGGGTCGGCGTGCTCTTCATCGACCTGGACGACTTCAAGACCGTGAACGACAGCCTGGGCCACGTTGTCGGTGACGAGCTGCTCCGCGCGGTGGCCGGCCGGGTGACGGACTGCATCCGTCCCGGGGATCTCGCCGCGCGGCTCGGAGGCGACGAGTTTGCGGTGCTGGTGCTGGGGGAGGCCGACGGCCGGGCGGCAACCACGGTGGCGAGCCGCATCGTCGACCGGCTCCGGGAGCCGTTCCGGGTCATGGGCGCCGAGGTCGTGGTCCGCGCCAGCATCGGCATCGCCACCGGAGGCACCGAGGAGCTCGGCGCGGACGAGATGCTGCGCGACGCCGACGAGGCCATGTACATGGCCAAGGGGCTCGGCAAGGGCCGCTGGGAGGTGTTCGCCCCGAGCATGCACGCCGCCGTCCTCAGCCGGCATGAGTTCAAGGCGGATCTCGACCGGGCGCTGGAGCGCGACCAGCTGTTCGTCCAGTACCAGCCGATCTTCGAGGTTCCGTCCGGCGACGTGGTCGCCGCCGAGGCGCTGCTGCGCTGGCGGCATCCGCGCTTCGGGGTGGTGCAACCGGACGACTTCATCCCCCTCGCCGAGGAGACGGGGCTGATCGCCCCGATCGGCCTCTGGGTGCTCGAGCAATCCTGTCTCGAGGCCCGGCGCTGGTCCGGGCACGGGTCGGGGAGGGAGATCGCGGTCGCCGTCAACGTCTCCGCGAAGCAGCTCCAGAGGGGGAGCTTCCTCGCCGAGGTGCAGCAGATCCTCGCCCGCACCGGGTTGAAGCCCACCGACCTGATCCTCGAGGTGACCGAGAGCCTGGCCTTCGACGAGGCGGAGGGTGCCACCGGGAGCCTCCAGCGGCTGCGGGCTCAGGGCATCCGCATTGCCCTCGACGATTTCGGCACCGGGCACTCGTCACTGAGCCGGCTCCGCAACTTCCCGGTCGACATCATCAAGATCGACAAGGCGTTCACCACCACGCTGCGGGCCGCCCGCGACGGCGGCGGGCTCTCGCGCGCGGTCTTCACATTCAGCCACAGCCTGGGGGTCACCGTGGTCGCAGAGGGGGTCGAGGAGCTCGGCGACCTCTGCGCGCTCGACGACTTCCCCCGGGAATGGGCGCAGGGATACCACCTCGCACGGCCCCTGGATCCCGATGCGATGCTGGACCTCCTGGATGCCCGCCGCCTCCAGGTGGCACCGGCCGCCGGCGCCCGGGTGATCCAGCTGCCCCTGCAATCGCGGGCCTCCTGACCTGGCATTGACGGCCCGGTGCCCCGGGGCCAGGCCCAGCCTGCTCGATGGTGTGGGTGCCGAAGTGCCAGAGTTGCTCCGGTTCTGACCACGCTGCCCATTCCCAAGGCCGCGTACGCGAGGAGGTGACCATGACGGCCCCACCGAGACTGGGATCCAGGCCGGCGAGCGACCTGCTCCGGGCGATGCGGACGCGGGAGCTCTCGCCGGTCGAGCTGCTCGACGACGTGCTGGCAGCCACCGAGATCGAGCAGTCGCGGCTCAATGCGTTCACCCGGGTGCTGGCGGACCAGGCGCGCAGCCAGGCCGAGGAGAGCGAGCGCCGGCTCCTGGCCCGTGAGGCCAGGCCGCTCGAGGGGCTCCCCATCCCCATCAAGGACAACGTGCTGCTGGCCGGAGTTCCGGTGACGGAGGCCTCGGCGATGGCCCCGGACCTCCCGGTGCCGATCGACACCGAGCTGGTCCGCCGGCTCCGCCAGGCCGGCGCGATCCTCTTCGCCAAGACCAATCTCCCCGAGTTCGGCACCCTCAGCACCACCGAGAACGTCCGCTTCGGAGCCACCCGCAACCCCTGGGACCTCTCCCGGACCGCGGGGGGTTCGAGCGGCGGCTCGGCCGCCGCCGTGGCGGCGGGGGTGGTGCCCGCCGCGCATGGCAACGACGGCGGCGGCAGCCTTCGGATTCCCGCGTCCTGCTGCGGCCTCTTCAGCCTCAGGCCGTCCCGAGGTCGGGTGCCACGCGGCCCGCTGCCGGGCAACGACCCCGGCCTGCTCGTGGTCGACGGCTTCCTCACCCGCAGCGTGGCCGACAACGCCCTGCTCCTCGACGTGGTCAGCGGGGCGGCCCTCGGGGACCCGGTCAGCGCCCCCCCACCAGCGCGTCCCTTTCGAGACGAGGTCGTGGCCGAGCCGGGCTCGCTGCGCATCGGCTGGACCGCGAGCCCGGTGCCCGGCCTCAGCGTGGATCCCGCCTGCGCCCACGCGGTCGAGGATGCGGCGCGGCTCAGCGAGGAGCTCGGCCACCAGGTCGAGCCCGCGGCCCTCAACTGGAGCTCGGACACCCTCACCAGTGACTTCTTCGACCTCTGGGCCGGGCTCATCGGCGCCAACATCGACTTCTACGCGAGCCTCGGCGGCAACCCTGAGCTGGCCGAGCCCCACAACCGGGCGCTGCGGGAGCGGGCGCGAGGCGTCGACGCGGCCCAGTTGATCGTCACCATGGCCCGGCTCCAGGGTTTCGCCCGTCAGGTGCTGGCGGTCTTCTCCAGATACGACCTCATCCTCATCCCCACCCTGGCCCTCCCCCCGGTGCCGCTCGGATGGCACTTCCAGGGCGCCGAGGTGGAGCCGATGGCGGCGATGGCCAACGCGGCCAGGTTCACCCCGTTCGCCTCGGTGGCGAACCTGACCGGCCAGCCGGTGGCGGCGCTGCCCCTGAGCTGGCACGAGGGACTGCCCATCGGGGTCTCCGCGTTTGCCCGGCCGTACGACGAGGCGACGCTCTTCCGCTACAGCGCCCAGATCGAGAGCGCGAGTCCCTGGGCCGGCCGGAGGCCTCCGGAGTAACGGGGAGCGCTGGCAGGCACGACAGTGCGAGTCCGCGCGTCATCTGCGGGGGAGACACCGCGGGTCGGTGTGCGGTGGCGCAGCCCCGGGTGAGAGGCGGGGTGCGGGACCTGCCGTGACGGCCATGTGCAGCTCTCCAGCGGCGCCGCGGCTCCAGCGCGATCCCCTGCGCCAGCGGATCAGCTGCTGTGAGCGGTCGATGACTCAGGAGCCGTCACGTCCCCCGGTCGCCGGCTCTGCCTCGAATCGCACGCCCTGCGCGAACGGCAGGTCCTCCCCGTAGTTGATGGTGCAGGTCTGCCGCCGCATGTAGCCCTTCCACGCGTCGGAGCCGGCCTGGCGGCCTCCACCGGTGGCCTTCTCCCCGCCGAACGCCCCGCCGATCTCAGCTCCGGAGGTGCCGGCGTTGACATTGGCGATCCCGCAGTCGGAGCCCGCGGACGACAGCCATCGCTCGGACGTGGAGAGGTTGGTGGTGAACAGACCGCTGCTCAGCCCCTGGGGGACCGCGTTGTTGAGCTCGATCGCCTCCTCGAGGGTGTCGACCGCGAGGACGTGGAGGATGGGCGCGAAGATCTCCTCACGGCAGATGGCCATCTCCGCCTTCGAGAGCACGATGGTCGGCTCGACGAAGTAGCCTCCGCCACCGGCCAGCACCCTGCCGCCGTGGATGATCTCGCCGCCCTGGCGCTGGATCTCGACGAGGCCCTGCTCGTACTCCGCGACGGCGTCCGAGGAGACCAGCGGGCCCATGAGGGTGTGCTCGTCCAGCGGATCGCCGATCCGAACGGTCCGGTATGCGGCGGTCAACCGCTCCAGGAAGGCGTCGTGGATCGGGCGCTGCAGGATCAGCCGCCGGGTGCTGGTGCACCGCTGACCGGCGGTTCCGACGGCGCCGAAGACCACCGCCCGGATGGCGAGGTCCAGGTCCGCGTCGGCCATGACGACCACGGCGTTGTTGCCGCCGAGCTCGAGGATCGCGCGGCCCGACCGCTTGGCGAGCGCGACCGAGACGCGCTCCCCGAGGGCGCACGAGCCGGTCGCCTGGATCAGGGGGAGACGCTGGTCGGACAGCAGCGCCTCCCCGACCACGCCCCCCCTGCCGATGGCGAGGCTGAAGGCACTCTCGGCCTCGGTGCCCCCCGTGACCTCGTGGAAGATCTGCTGCACCGCGATGGAGATCAGCGGAGTGAGGCTCGACGGCTTCCAGGCGATGGTGTCGCCGCACACCAGGGCCAGCGCCCATCCCCAGCCGGGCACCGCGACCGGGAAGTTGAATGCGGAGATGATGCCGACCACGCCGAGCGGATGCCACTGCTCGAGCAGCTGGTGATCCCGGCGCTCGGACGCGATCACGCGCCCGAACAGCTGGCGCGACTGCCCGACGGCGAGGTCGCAGACGTCGATCACCTCCTGGACCTCGCCGCGCGCCTCGCTCAGGATCTTCCCATTCTCCAGACTGATGAGCTGGGCGAGCTCCTCCTTGCGCCGGCGGAACGCCTCGCCGAGCCTGCGGACGATCTCGCCACGCTGAGGAGGCGGCACCAGCCGCCATCGCTCGAACGCCCTGGCGGCCTCGGCGGTGACGCGGGCCACATCCGCATCACCCGCTGTTCTGATGTGCGCGAGGACCACGCCGGTGGTCGGGTCGTGGGTCTCGAGGGTCTCGCCGGCCGGCGCCGATGCGAATTCGCCTCCGCATGCGACACCCGACACGGTGGAGCCGGCGGTGAGGCCGAATGCATCCAGGATGCCGCGAACCCTGGCGTTGTGGGAGGGGTCCAGCTGCACGGACGCGGTCTCGCTCTCAGCCGGCGCGGCGTCCGCTCTCATGCCGGGTGGACCTCGTCAGTGGCGGGCGAGTCGTTCAACGCAGGCATGGTGTGGTCAGTACCCTCCACTTCGTCCCCGGTTCCCCATCGGCGCAGATCGAGCCATCGCCTCTCGATCGGATGATCGCGCGGTACGAGGCGAACCGTACACCAGCCCCTCACGAGCTGGTCACCGCCCCGAGCCCGACGCCGGCGCCGGTCACTCTCCGCGCTGCTCGACGGGCCCGCCCGGCAGGGGGAGGGGCTGGGCAGGGGAGGAGGGGCCACCACAGGGCCGCGGCTCCCCAGGCCTCCGCGCAGTCCGACCGCGACCGCGGAGGCACCCACCAGCACCGCACCGACGGTGACCCCATTGAAGAGCTGGGCGAAGCCGAGGACGCTGTACAGCAGCGTCCCCAGGGGCTGCAGGCCGACCGCCTGGGTGGCGTAGAGGCCGAGCAGGCGGCCGCGGACGGCGGGGTCGGCGTCGGTCTGGATGAAGGTGATGAGAGTGGTGTTGATGGCCACGAAGGCGAGGCTCACCCCCACCAGCGCCGGCAGCGTCCAGCCCAGCCAGGCGGAGCGCGCCACCGTGGCCAGGCTCAGCGCGTAGAGGACGCCGCCACCGACCAGGAACCAGCGGCGCCCCCGGCCCCGGCCCAGGGTGCTGAGCAGCAGGGCGCCGGTGAGGCCGCCCACCCCGCCGACGCTGTACATCAGGCCCAGCCCACTGGAGCCGACGTGGAGCCGGCTCGAGGCCAGCACCGGCAGGAAGGGCATGTAGGAGACGCCGAGCAGGGAGAGCATCCCGCCCGCCCCCAGCACCCCACGGAGCAGGGGGTCGCGCCAGGCGGCGGCGAAGCCGGCGGCAACATCGACCAGCAGACGCCGCGAGCCGGCCCGGCCCGCGGGGGCGATGTCGGGGACGACCATCAGGAGCACCGAGATCGGGGCGAGATAGGCGACGGCCAGGCAGGCGAAGCAGGCCCCGGGCCCGGCGGCCGCGTAGAGGAGGCCGGCGACCGACGGTCCCACCAGGCGGCAGATGCTCATCGCCGAGGCGGCCAGCGCCATGGCGTTCACCACCAGCTCCCGGCTGACCAGGTCGGCGACCAGCGCCTGGCTGGTGGGGAGGTCGACGGCCGCGCTGCTGCCGAAGACGACCGCGACCACCACGATGGCCCCGAGGCTGAAATGGCCGCTCAGGGCCAGGACCGCCAGGGTCGTCGCCCCGAGGCCCAGGGTCGATTGGGTCACCAGGAGGATGCGGCGCCTTGGGTAGCGGTCGGCGAGCGCCCCCCCGAAGACGGAGAGGGCCAGGGCGGGGAGCCCCGATGCCGCGGCCACGAAGGCCACCGCGTTGACGCTCCGGGTCTGGGTGTAGACGAAGTAGCCGAGCGCCACCGTCTGCATCCAGGTGCCGAGCAGCACCGGCCACTGGGCGGACCAGTACCAGCGGTACGGGCGAACCCGCAGCGCCGGGGGCAGCCAGCGAGGGCCCACCCTCTTCCCCGGCAGCGGGGAGGCCGTCTCCATCCCCGTGACTTCTCCACGATTGGCGGCGCGGAGGGGCGGGTGGGGCGCGGGGCCGCGCTCGAAGGGAGCGCGATGCCGTCGGGAAGGCCATCCCCGGACGCCCTTCCCCAGGGTATGTAAGCGCTTACAAGAACTTGTCAGGCTCGGTCCGGGTGCCTAGCCTTGGTTCGGGAGAGCGCCGGGCACTGGGGCGGAATCCCGCCGCGAACGCCCGGGCTCGGGGGGCGGCAGGGCGGCGGGGACGCGCCGGGGGGCGCCGGGTCCCCGCCGGGAGCCTGCCGGTCCACGCGTTGGGACCGCTCACAGGGAGGCGCGACCGATGACGAGCATCCAGAAGCCATGGCGGGCGCTCCGGCCACCCAGGCGCGACGGTGGGGGAGGGCGACGGTTCGGCCCGATGCTGATCGCCGGTGCCCTGGTCGCCGGGGCCGCGGCCATCGGTGCCGGCCCCACCGCGCTCGCCGGCCCGCCGCCGGCGACCCCCAACTTCGGCCCCAACGTCCTAGTCCTGAACCCGACCATGGCGCAGGCCACCATCCAGGCTGACCTGGACGCCATCTCCAACGTCCAGGTTCCCAACCAGTTCGGGAGCCAGCGCAACGCGATCCTCTTCGAACCCGGCACCTACGGCTCCGCTGCCGACCCCCTGGTCTTCCAGGTCGGCTACTACACCGAGGTGGCCGGGCTCGGGGCGATGCCCCAGGACACCGTCATCAACGGCGCCATCGACGTCTTCAACCAGTGCTCCGGCGGGCAGTGCGAGGGGTCGGACAACTTCTGGCGCTCGCTCTCCAACCTCACCCTCAACGTGGACCTGCCCAGCACCCCGGGCCCCGGCTACACCTCACCGGCCAACGGCGAGAGCACCGGCTGCCAGGCCAGCGCCGAGATCTGGGCGGCGTCGCAGGCGATGCCGATCCGGCGGACCATCATCAACGGCAACCTGGTGCTCCAGGACTACTGCGGCCAGGGCTTCGTGAGCGGCGGGTTCCTCGCCGACGACGAGATCAGCGGGGCCGCCGACTTCTACGGTCAGCAGCAGTACCTCACCCGCAACAGCGACATCGGCAGCTCCTCCAACGGGGTGTGGAACCAGGTCTTCTCGGGGGTCAACGGCGCCCCGGCGACCAGCTTCGGGCCGGGCACCAACGGCTACACCACGCTGGCGGCCAGCCCGGTGACCGAGGAGGAGCCGTTCCTCACCACCAGCTCCAGCGGCAGCTACAGCGTCTTCGTGCCCGCGGTCCAGACCAACTCGGTGGGACCGTCGTATGCCAGTGGGTCGGAGGCGGGCACCTCGATCCCGATCCAGCAGTTCTTCACCGCCAGCCCGAGCACCCCGGTCTTCGAGATCAACCTGGCGCTCGCCCTGGGCCAGAACCTCATCCTCACCCCGGGCGTCTATGACCTCTATCAGCCGATCGTGGTCAGCCGCCCCAACACGGTGGTCCTGGGCCTCGGCTTCGCGACCCTGGTCCCGCAGTGGGGCAACGCCGCGTTGATCGTGACCAGCAACCAGGGCGTCAAGGTCTCGGGCCTGATCATCGACGCCGGACCGGTCAACTCGCCGGTCCTCATGGACGTCGGCTGCACCAACCAGACCGGCTTCGGGCAGGGGTGGCTCACGCCCGGCAGCTGGGGATTCGGCTGCGGGTTCATCCCGCCCTTCGGATCCTGGGGCAGCACCAGCAGCCCGAGCGACCCCGACCTGATCCAGGACGTCTTCTTCCGCATCGGCGGAGCCGAGACGACACCGACCAGCGCCACGGTCAGCCTCATGGACAACGCCAGTGACTCCATCCTCGACGACGTCTGGGCATGGCGTGCCGACCACGGCAACGCGGTGGGCTGGACCGTGAACCAGGCCAACACCGGGGTGGTGGTCACCGGCAACGACGTCACCGCCTACGGGCTCGCCGTGGAGCACTACCAGAACTACGAGGTCATCTGGAGCGGCCAGGGCGGCACCGACGTCTTCTTCCAGAACGAGCTGCCGTACGACCCGCCCAGCCAGGCGGCCTGGATGCAGGCTCCCGGAGTGGACGGGTACGCCGCCTTCGAGGTGACCTCGGGGGTGAAGACCTTCACCGGGTATGGGATGGGCAGCTACAGCTTCTTCGACATCCCGGGCCTGACCCCGCAGATCTTCGCGGCCAACGCCTTCCAGGTGCCGGCGACGCTGCCGGCGGGCAGCCTCCACGACCTCTTCACCATCTTCCTCAACGCCACCAGCGGGTACGGGGGCATCACCAACGTCGTCGACAACACGGGTGGCTCGTCGACGGTGGCCAACCCGGATACGCCGGTTGCGGTGCTGAGCTTCCCGTGAGCGCTCGAACCATCGTCTGACCGACAACCGGGGAGTGTCGGGCCCCACCCGCGGGTGGGGCCCGATGCCCCCGCGCCGCAGGGCTCCGGCGCCCACCGTCGCCGGCCGGGCGCTCCGCGCGACCGCCGGCGGCGCGGTTGCGGCCCCGGCGCGACCGGAGGTGGGGACCCGGGGCGGAGTTCCCGGTCGAGCGGGCGGGCCGTGGGCGGTATTCTCGATGTCGGGTGCCGCTCTCCGCGGCCTCCGGCCCACCTGATCGAGGAGCAGGCAATGCCCGAGCCAGGTTCCGAACCGGCGCGGCTCGCCGCCGGCGGCAGGCCGCCGGAGGGCGCGGGCGTGGTCACCAAGCTGAGCCCCCGGTCGGTGCCGGAGACGGTGGCGCGGCTGGTGGCCATGGTCCAGGCCCGCGGGATGAAGGTCTTCGCTGTGATCGACCACAGCGGGGAGGCCACCCGGGTCGGGCTCGACCTGCGCGACACCAGGGTGGTCATCTTCGGCAGCCCGCAGGCGGGCACCCCGGTGATGGCGGCGGCCCCGCTGGCCGCCCTCGACCTCCCCCTCAGGGTGCTGGTCTGGGCGGACGGGGAGGAGACCAAGCTCAGCTACACGTCGCCGGCGCACCTCGCCGCCCGCTTTGCGCTGAGCGAGCCCCTGGCCAGCCGGCTGGCCGGGATCGACGCCCTGACCGACGCCGTGGTGGGCGCGTAGCGGCGGGATGTTCCCCGCCGTCGAGCCCGCCCCCAAGGCGACTGGGGGCAGCGGACCGGACGGCACATCCGGCAGCGATCCGCCGCCCCCCGCGAGGTCGCCTACCGGGTCGCCGGTGCCGCGGTGGCCTGCGTCGCGGCGGCCACCTCCACCAGGGCGTCGGCGCCGATGATGTCGAGGACGATGAGCGGCTCGTCGCCGACCACCCAGGCGTCATGCCCGGCGCTGATGAACTGGGCGTCGCCGGGGCCGTACTCGGTCTCGGTGCCGTCGTCCATCCGGACGCGCATCCGGCCCGAGATCACGTAGCCGGTGTGGACGATCTCGCAGCTCTCGGTTCCGGCCATCGGCTTGAGGGAGTTCGACCACCGCCAGCCCGGCTCCATGACCGCGCGAGCCAGGGTCTGGCCCGGGAGGCTTATGACCTCGAGCCGCCCGTGCGGCAGGCTGCGGACCTCATCGGCCTCACTGAAGTTCTTCCTGACCAGCATCGGATCTCCTCCATCGGTATCGGGCCCTCGGGGGCACCACCCGACTCTCCGGCAGCGCCGGATCCCTCACATCCGTGCCAGCCCCCAATTTCGCCGGCTCGCCGCGGGCGCTCGCGGGGGAGGGTCGCGGTGGCAGAGGGCCGATCAGTCGATCGGAGGGGCTGCCGCCACCGCCCGGGCCACCATCTGAGCGCGCGACTGCACCCCCAGCTTCCGGCGCAGCCAGCCGACGTGGTGCTCGACGGTGCGCACCGAGAGGAAGAGCCGCTCGGCGATCTCCGGGTTGGAGAGCCCCTCGCCGACCAGGGCCAGCACCTCGGCCTCCCGGCCGGTCACCCCGGCGTCACGCAGTGGCTCCGGCAGCCGGCGCGTGCGCCCGACCGGCCGCGCCACCGGGGCGCCGCTCTTTCGGAGCAATCCGCGACAGGCGGCCGCCAGCCGCTCATTGCCCCTCTGGTCGTAGAAGCGGGCCGCCTCGGCCAGCCAGATGACCGGCTCCCCCCAGCCGTCCGCCCCGGCCGCCTCCGCGCAGAGCCGGTGCATGAGATGGCGGTACCAGGGGGCCCGCTCCAGAGCGGCGTCCCCGGAGCCGGCGGCCGCCCGCGCCCCCGCGACCCGACCGGCCCGGCCGAGCCGCACCGCGTCGGCGAACGCGAGGTAGCCGCTCGCCTGGCACATGGTGGTGGTCGCCCCCGAGCGCGCGCCCGGGTCCGGGCCACCGCCCTCGAGGGCGACCAGCAGGTCGAGCAGGGCCACCGCCAGGTGGGGGATCGCCGCCCGGCGCGTGCCGTACGCGGTCACCGCGGCCTCGAGATCGCGACGGGCACGGGCGCGGTCCTCGTCGGCGAGCGACGCGATCGCCCGGGCGTCGCCCCAGAGGGCTCCGACCACCTCTGGGTCCCGCCCCGCGAGCGCCTTCGCCCTCGAGATCGCCGTCTCCATCCGCCGGCGGGTCCCGCTCTCCGCCTCGACGATCGCCACGAAGACGTGGGCGGTGGCCTCCAGGGTGCCGAGTCCCAGGACCTTCGACGTCTCGATGCAGTTCTGCAGCCGCTCACGGGCCTCGTCCCAGCGGGCCTGGAGCTCGAGCCCGGCGCTGATCTCCAGGTCAAGGTGGGCGACGGTGGCGACGGCGCCGAGCCGGACGGCCTCCTCCCGGGTCCGCTCCAGCACCTCGACGGCCCCCGACCGGAAGAGGTGGACGATCCCGAGCTGATAGGTGGCGCGCATCCGCCAGAGGGTCAGACCGTGGTCCTCGGCGACGCTCACGGCCCGGCGCCCGATCGCCTCCGCCTGGTCGAGGTTCCGGGTCCGGGCGCAGCGCCCGGCGACCTCCAGGGCCTCGCAGAGCGCCTCGGGCTGGCCGGTCGCCTCGGCGCTCTCCGCCGCTCGCGAGGCCAGGGCCTCCGCCTCGCCGAGACGGCCCTCGCCGATGGCGACCTGGGCCGCCACCGCGCTGAGCCGGGCCGCCAGCGCGGCGTCCCCGTCGACGGCGGCGAGCCGGCGCGCCTCCGCCATCTCCTCGCTGGCGAGGTCGAACCGGGCCGCCGCCACCGCGCTCCGGGCCAGCAGCAGATGCGCCTGACCGCGCCGCCCGGCGGACGCATCCAGCTCGGCCAGGGTCACCAGCAGCTCGCCGACCGCCGCGCCGGTCGCCGCCAGGTCCCCCGAGGCCGCCGTGGTCTCGGCGAGGAGCTCCGCGGCACCGGCGCGGACCTCCAGCTCGGTGCTGAGCGACGCGGCCCGGCTCAGCGCGGCCCGGGCGGTCGCCAGGGCACCCCGGCGCAGCGCGGATCCTCCGGCCGCGATCAGGTGCGCCGCGGCGCGGTTCGGCTCGCCCGCGGTCTCGGCGAGGTCCGCGGCCAGGTGCCGCCACTCACCGGCACCGCCGGCGGCTGATTCCACCTCCTCGAGGCAGCGGGTCGCCAGGGTGGCGCGCTCGCCCGGGAGGAGCTCTCCCAGGATGGCCTCGACGGTCAGGGCGTGGCGGAAGGTGAAGACGGCGTCCTGGATCACCAGCAGCTGCAGTGCCACCGCGCGGGTGAGCAGGTCGTGGGCCGCGCCCGATCCGAGCCCGGCGGCGGCGCCGGCCAGCCGCCAGTCGAACTGCCGGCCGAGCAGGGCGGCGCAGCCGAGCAGGCGCCGCCCGTCGGCGCCGATCTCGCCGAGGCGGTGCCGCACCGACTGGATGAAGCTGGGCGGCACCCGCGGGCGCAACGGGCCCGTGCCGGCCCAGGCCCCGTCGACCCGGCTCAACGCTCCATCGGTGACGAGTCCGGCGAGCAGCTCCTCGACGAAGAAGGGGACACCCTCCGCGGAGTCGCCGAGCAGGACGTCGACCTCGGCGGGCACGGTGGCGGTGGCCAGGCACGCGCGGGTCATCGCCGCCACCTCGGTGGAGGTGAGCGGTCCGAGCCGGATGAGCTCGGCCGCCCGGCGCGCCTCCAGCCGGGTCGCGTCGTGCACGACCCGGGCATCCGCGTCGTCACGCAGCGATGCGACGCAGAGGACCGGGAGTCCGGTCGCGTGATCCGCGAGGTACTCGACCACCGCCGCCGTCTCGGGGTCGGCCCACTGCAGGTCCTCGATGATCAGCAGGCAGGCGCCGGCCACGGCCAGGGCGTGGAGCAGGCGCAGCAGGGCCTCGGCCACCACCACCGGCGATGGTTCGGACGCCGTGACGGGAGTCGATCCCCACTGGGGCGCGAGGCGGCCGAGTGCCCCCTCGAAGCCGCGCAGGCGCGGGCCCTCCGAAGGGCTCGGCGGGGAGATCGGGAGCAGGGCGTCGGAGAGCGGCCGGTACGGGGCCGGCACCTCGGACGGCGTCGCCCGGCCCACCAGCACGGTGAGGCCCCGGGCGCGCGCCTCTCCGACGAGCTCCACCAGCAGACGGGACTTGCCCACCCCGGCGGGGCCGCTGACCAGCACCAATCCGCCCTCGCCGCGGACGGCGGCCTCCAACCGGGCGCGCAGCTCCGCCATCTCGTGGTCCCGCCCCACCAGGGTGGGGCAGAGCAGGTGGGGCACGGTTCAAGTATCGGCCGCGCCGAGGCGGCCGAGAAGCCGCGGTGGTGCCGGCGGAATCAGCGGTCGCCGGCGGCCCGGGGGCGCAGCGGCACTGGGCGCAGGTGACGACGGCCGGAGAGGGGCCGCCTCAGCCGGAGAGCCGGGCCGGAGGCCTCAGAGGGAGTGGCGGCTCCACCAGTGCCGCGCCCGCTGGCGCAGCCGGTCCTCGAGCTCGTCGATCCGCGTCTGCAGCTCCTGCATCCGGGCCAGCGCCGCCATGGTGCTCTGCTCGGCGGTGTCGACCAGGGCGGTCTGCTCGTCGAGCCGGGTCCGCAGCTCGTCGGCCTGGGCGAAGGCCTGCTGGGTGCTCTCCTCGGCGCTCTCGATGGCCGCGATCTGCTGGTGGATCACCCCGACCAGGTCGCTCTCGCGCTCGTACGCGATCCGCTCGGCGCCGGCGTGGGCCTCGACCTCGAGCCGGGCCCGCTCGCGCCAGTCGGCCAGTCCGCGTTCGAGGAGGGCGATCCGCGCGTCCTTCTCGACCAGCAGCTCGACCAGCCGGGCGATCTCGACCACCTGGTCGATCTCGTGGAGCTGGTGGGGGAGGACCGCGGTCTCGACGGCGCTGTCGATCGCGGTGCGCGTGGCGAACCGCGGCGAGGTCATCGGGTGGCCGATCAACTCCACCACGTCGCCGTCCACGGAGGGCGGCGGCGGGGGCGCGCTGGTGAGGTACGTCTCCGAGGGGCGCTCGCTCAGGGCCGGCCCCTTCGGCCGCAGGCCCTCGGACCCGGGGGCATCTGCCTGAAGCGCCATTCGACGGACCTCCTGCTGCGACGTTGAGTGGGGGTGAGGGACAGTCGCCGTGAAGGCTACACCACCGACGTGCGCTGTGCTCGCCAGATGGAGGAGAGCGGTGCCGGCGCGCTACGCTCTCGGCCATGAGCGCTCACGATCTCGATGCCTACTGCGACACGCATGCGGACCGCTTCGTCGATGAATTGGTCGAATTCTGCCGGATCCCCTCGATCTCGGCCGACCCGGCCCACGCCGGCGACGTCCGGCGCAACGCGGAGCACCTGGCAAGGGCGGCGCTCGCCGCCGGCTTCGCGACCGCGGAGCTGATCGAGACCTCCGGCAACCCGGCCGTCTACGCCGAGCGGCTCGTCGACCCGGCGCTGCCGACCGTGCTCATCTACGGCCACCACGACGTCCAGCCCGTCGACCCGCTCGACGAGTGGACCTCGCCGCCCTTCGAGCCGGCGATCGTCGACGGGGTGCTCCACTGCCGCGGCGCCGTCGACGACAAGGGCCAGGTCTGGATGCAGCTCAAGGCGGTGGAGGCTCACATGCGCACCCGGGGCGCGCTCCCCCTCAATCTCAAGCTGATCGTGGAGGGGGAGGAGGAGGTGGGATCGCTCCACTTCGAGGAGGTGATCCGCGCGGAGTCGGCGCGCCTCGCCGCCGACCTCTGCGTGGTCTCCGACACCGCCATGCACGGGCCCGGCCGGCCCTCGATCTGCGTCGGCCTGCGCGGCATGATCGACCTCGAGGTGGAGGTGACCGGGCCCTCGCTCGATCTCCACTCCGGCGAGTTCGGTGGGACGGTGCTCAACCCCCTGGAGGCGCTGGCCCGGATCCTCGCCTCGCTGCGCGACCCGGAGACCGGGCGGGTCACCGTCCCGGGCTTCTACGACGAGGTGGTCGAGCTGAGCCCCGAGGAGCGGGCCCAGGTCGCCGCCATCCCCTTCGACGAGGCCGAGTACCGCGAGCTGGCCGGGGGAGTTCCGGCCATCTTCGGCGAGAAGGGCTACACCACCACCGAGCGCCGCAGCGTGCGTCCCACCCTGGAGATCAATGGGATCTGGGGCGGCTACCAGGGCCCGGGGCCGAAGACGATCATCCCGGCCCGGGCCGGCGCCAAGGTCACCTGCCGGCTGGTGCCCGACCAGCGGCCGCAGGAGATCGTGGCCCGGGTGCGGGCGGCGATCGCGGCCGCCACCCCGCCGGCGGTGCGGGTCACCGTCACCGCGGGTTCGGCCAACCACCCGGTGGTCACGCCCACGGATCACCCCGGGGTGCGGGCCGCCGCGGCGGCGATGCGCGACGTCTTCGGGGTCGACCCCTACTACACGCGCGAGGGCGGCTCCATCCACCCCGTCGAGATGTTCGACCGGATGATGGGGATGCCCACGGTGCTGGCCGGCTTCGGCCTTCCCGACGACCGCATCCACGCGCCCAACGAGAAGTTCGACCTCAGCCAGTTCCACGCCGGGATCCGGGTGCTCACCCGGCTCTGGGACGGCCTCGCCGTGGCCCTGCCCGGGCCCGCGGCCGGCAGCCGCCCTTAGTCGGGCATCTGTCAAGGAGTGTTGACCAGCCCCAATCCGGCGCGTATGCTCCGGGCCGTGAGTCGGACGATGCGGATGACGCGATGACCTGGCAGCCGCCCTCGGGCCAGCCCCCCGGCTACGGGCCACCTCCCGGCTATCCCCCGAGCTACCCGGTGGGCCGGTACGGCGCCGGTCCGGCCGCCGGTCGCGTCTACGCCAGCTTCTGGCGGCGCTTCAGCGGCTACCTCATCGACGTCGTGGTCGTGGCCGTGCCCAGCATCGTGGCCTTCTTCGTCATCTTCGGGTCGACAGTCTCCGCCTACGCGACCCAGGTGCAGAACGCCCAGACCGCCGGGCTCCCCACCCCGACCCTGGTGCTGCCCTCGAGCGGTGAGCTCACCTTCGCCATCTACGCCTGCATCTTCTCGGCCCTCTACTTCGGTGCCCTGGTCGCGGTCTGGGGCAGCACCGTCGGCCAGCGGGCGGTGGGCCTCCGGGTGGTCCCCATGGAGGACCCCACCAAGCGGCTGCCCATCGAGCGGGCGCTGCTCCGGGCGATCCCCTTCTGGGCGGCCAACCTGCTCGCCTTCGTGCCCGGGGTGAGCGACATCGTCGAGCTGCTGGTCCTGCTGGCGCTGCTCTGGGTGGCCTGGGACCCGCGCAAGCAGGGGTTGCACGACAAGCTGGGCCGGGCCTTCGTGCTCAAGGACGCCCTGCTTCCGCCCTCGGCCTACGGCCAGCCAGCGATCCCCTACGGCTACCCGCCCGCCAACCCCTACGCGCCTCCGGGCTCGCAGCAGTACCCCGGCCAGTACCCGCCGTCGCAGTACCCGCCGCCCCCGACCGGCTACGCGCCGCCGAGTCCGACCGACTACCCGCCGCCCCCCACGGGCTACGCGCCGCCGAGTCCGACGGACTATCCGCCGGCTCCGACCGGATACCCGCCGCAGCCCCCGACCCCGCCCGCCGCGCAGTAGCGGGTCGCGATGAGCTCGCAGCCCCCGCCGGCACCGGCCACGGGGTATGGCGTTCCCGCCGGCTACGGGCAGCCCTACGGCTATCCGCCGCCCTACGGCTATCCGCCCCCCTACCCCTACCCGCCGGCCGCCTATCCGGTGGCCCCGACCGCTCCCGGCCCGGCTCCCGGAGTCATCTACGCGGGCTTCTGGTGGCGGGTCCTCGGGTACCTCCTGGACGGGCTGATCGTCGGCCTCCCCTACGGCGTCCTGGTGGACGCGCTGGTCCTGGGACCGCTGATCAGCTGGGTCGTCAACCACGCCAACCAGATCGGCACCCCGGGCGTCTTCCCCGGCACTTCGCCGGTGCTCCCGAGCAACCTCCTGAGCGTCGTCCCGCTCGCCAACTTCCTGATCGCGGGCGGGGTGGGGGTGATCGTCTACGCCCTCTACTTCGGGGTGCTGGTGAGCGTGTGGGGGAAGACGGTGGGGCAGATGGCGGTGGGGGCGCGGGTGGTCCGCAGGGAGGACCTCACCAAGCGGCTGCCGGTGGGGCGCGCCCTGGCCCGGGCGGTGGTCTTCTGGGTGACGCCCCTGTTCGTCGTCGGTGTGTGGATCAGCGGGTTCGCGGGCGGCGACGCCGGCTTCGCCGGGGCCGGTCTGATCATCGACGGCCTCTACCTCGTCCTCCTCTTCGCCCTGCTCTGGGTGGCGTGGGACCCGCAGAAGCAGGGGCTCCACGACAAGCTGGGCCGCGCCCTGGTGGTTCGGAACCCCGGCCTGGCGAGGGCCGTCTACGCCATGCCCCCGTACCCGTACCCCCCCTACCCGTACCCGCCCCCATATGCGGGTCCACCCTCCTATCCGGGTCCACCCCCCTACGCGTCCCCGCCTCCGTACGCCTCCCCGCCCCCCGTGGCATATCCGGGCCCGTCGGGCGCGTCTGCCGGCCCGCAGGCCGGGCCAGCGCCGCCGCCGCCCGGCGCGCCAACAACTCTCACCTAGCCCGGGCGCCGCAGCCGCGGTCCAAGGGATGCCGGCGGGCTGACGGTACCCCGCGTGCGCTGGGCACTTTGGCGCCTGCCCATGGTCGGATGCTGGCGATGACCTACGCCCCTGACGGCGACGAGGGCGCGGCGACTATCCTGGCCGCCATGACCTTCATCGAATCGATCTCCGCCCAAGAAGTTCTCGATTCCCGGGGCAACCCGACGATCGAGGTTCACGTCGAGCTGGCCGGCGGCTGGGAGGGCCAGGCCATCATTCCGAGCGGCGCCAGCACCGGTGTGCACGAGGCCGTCGAGCTTCGCGACGGCGACCCGGCGCGGTTCGGGGGCAAGGGTGTCCTCAAGGCCGTCGACAATGTGACCGAGGTGATCGCCCCCGAGGTGATCGGCATGGACGCGCTCGACCAGGGCGCCCTCGACGCCCGCCTCATCGAGCTGGACGGCACCGAGAACAAGGGCAAGCTGGGAGCCAACGCCATCCTCGGGGTGAGCCTCGCCAGCGCCCGGGCCGCCGCCGAGTCGACCGGGCTGCCCCTCTACCGCTACCTGGGTGGGGTCGGCGCGGTGACCCTGCCGGTCCCGCAGTTCAACTGCCTCAACGGTGGCGCCCACGCCCAGACCTCGGTGGACTTTCAGGAGTTCATGTTCATCCCCTTCGGGCTGCCCACCTTCGCCGAGGCGCTGCGCGCCGGCAGCGAGTGCTTCCACGCGCTGCGCGCCGTCCTCAAGGCCAAGGGGCACGCCACCGGCCAGGGCGACGAGGGCGGCTTCGCCCCCTCGCTCAAGCACAACGAGGAGGCCGTCGAGCTGCTTGTCGAGGCCATCCTCAAGGCCGGTTACATGCCCGGCAAGGACGTCGGGATCGGGCTCGACCCGGCCGTCTCGGGGCTGTACCACGACGGCAAGTACGTGCTGAAGGGCGAGGGCCGGACCCTGGGCTCCGTGGAGATGGTGGAGCTCTGGACCACCTGGCTCGACCGCTACCCGATCGTCTCCCTCGAGGACGGCATGGCCGAGGAGGACTGGGACGGCTGGGTGCTGCTGACCAAGATGCTGGGTGACCGTGTCCAGCTGGTCGGCGACGACAACTTCGTGACCAACGCCAAGCTGCTCCAGAAGGGCATCGACCTGGGTGCCTGCAACTCCGTCCTGATCAAGCTCAACCAGATCGGCACCCTCACCGAGACCATGCAGACGGTCGCCCTGGGACGGGCGCACGGCTACAACCCGGTGGTCAGCCACCGCAGCGGCGAGACCGAGGACGCCTTCATCGCCGACTTCGTGGTCGCCATCAACGGCGGTCAGCTCAAGACCGGGGCGCCGTCGCGGTCGGAGCGGGTCGCCAAGTACAACCAGCTCCTCCGGATCGAGCGCGAGCTCGGCAGCTCCGCCGTCTACGCCGGCAGGAGCGCGCTGCCGCGGGTCCCGAAGCCATAGGCGGCCGCGCCGGCACTCCGAAGGCCTGCCCGGGGGGCGTCCGGGGCTCGTGGCGGTGAAGCCACCGCAGAGCCCTCAGACGGTCGCCGCCCGGGCGGGGACCCCGGAGCCCGCGCCCGGCGGCGCCCCGCTGGTGGAGCCGCCGGCGCTGGCCTCCGTCGACGCCTTCCCCGACCTCGCCGACCTGGACCGGGTGATGGCGGGGGGGCGACCGGCTATCGCCGCTTCGGCAATCCCAGCGTCCACCGGTTGGAGGAGGCGCTGACCGCCCTTGAGGGCGGGGGCCTCGACGCCCCACCCCTCTGCCGGGTCACCTCCAGCGGCCAGTCCGCCCTGCTGCTCGCCCTCAGCACCCGGGTCGAGTCCGGGCGCCGCCAGGTGGTGCTGCTCCGTCCCTGCTATGGGGGGAGCGAGAGCCTGATCACCGGGCCGCTCGCCGCCCTCGGTGTCGAGCCCGTGATCGTCGACCTGCCACCTCCGGGGGAGGTCGACCGCCAGCTCGAGGCGGTCGCGAAGGTGCTCTCGCCGTCGGTCGCCGCGGTGGTGGCCGAGACCATCGGCAACCCCCTGCTCGGGGTCCTGGACCTGACCGCGCTGGTCGATCTCTGCCGGGAGGCGGGGGTCACCACGGTGATCGACAACACCTTCGCCACCCCCTTCCTGCTCCGCCCTCTGGAGCTGGGAGCTGACATCGTCTTCCACAGCCTGAGCAAGCAGCTCTCCGGTCATGCCGACGTGCTGGGGGGAGCGGTGATGATCCGCGCCGGCGACCCCGCGGCCGGCCGGTTGGAGGCCCATTCGCGGGCCCTGGGCGCGGTGCTGGCGCCGTTCGACGCCTTCCTCAGCCTTCGTGGCATCCGCACCGCGGGGCTCCGGGTCGAGCGGGGCGCGGCCAACGCCGCGGCGCTCGCCCGGCTCGCGTCCGGGCACCCGGCGGTCGCGGCCGTCCACTATCCCGGGTCGCGCGGCCCCGCGGAGGAGGCCCTGGCCGCCCGGCTGCTGCCCCGGGGCCGGGGATCGATGCTCGCCATCGATCTCGGCGAGCGTGCGCGGGCCGACCGGCTCCTCTGCGAGCTGCCCGAGGTCCGGCTGGCGCCCTCGCTCGGCGACGTCGCGACCACGGTGAGCCACCCGGGGGTGAGCTCCCACCGCGGCCTGGGGCCGGCGCAGCGCCAGGCGCTCGGCATCGGCGACGGCCTGCTCCGCTTCTCGGTCGGGATCGAGGCGATCGAGGACCTGACCGCCGAGCTGGGGGCGGCCCTCGACGCGGTTGCGGGTACCATGGGCCCTGCCCACTCACTCAGGAGCACCAGCGAATGACCGTCATCCGGCTCGTCAACGGCTCGGATGCCGCGGTGAAGCTCTCCGTGGAGGAGACCCTGGAGGCGCTCCGGGTCAAGCCCGGCAACTCCGGATTCATCGATCTGCCCGGTGAGGACGGCCCCATCTACCTCCGGCCGAGCGGCGTCATCGCCGTCTTCGCCGACGCGCGCAGGAGCAACGCCGGCTTCCGGATGGGGATCGGCGCTCGCGGCAACTGAGCCGCGCCCGGGGCGGAGGAGGCGGCCTCACCGCCCCGCACCCCAGGCCGGCCGTCGCTGACGCCTCCCGGCACCGCGGGCGGCCCGGCGGGGAGGCTCGGTGATAATGGCTGTGATGCCCGGTTCCGATCCCCAGTTCTCGATCGTCCCCGCGCGCCTCGGGGCCAGCCTGCTGGACCTGATCGGGCGGACGCCGCTGCTGCGCATCCGCATCTTCGAGGAGGAGTTCCCCGAGGTTCGGGTGTTCGCCAAGGCCGAGTACCGCAATCCCGGCGGATCGGTGAAGGACCGCCCCGCGCTCCGGATGATCACCGAGGCCGAGCGCCGCGGACTGCTCACCCCGGAGCGGGTGATCCTCGACGCCACCAGCGGCAACACCGGGGTCGCCTACGCCATGATCGGCGCCGCCAAGGGCTACCGCGTCCACCTGGTGATGCCGAGCAACGTGAGCACCGAGCGGCGGGCACTGGTTCACGCCTACGGCGCCGAGGTCACCTTCAGCGACCCGATGGAGGGCAGCGACGGCGCCATCCGGCTCTGCCGCGAGGTCCTGGCCGCCGACCCCCACCGCTACTACATGCCCGACCAGTACAACAACCCCGAGAACTGGCGCGCCCACTACCACGGCACCGGCAACGAGATCTGGGAGCAGACCGAGGGGTCGGTCACCCACTTCGTGGCCGCGCTGGGGACCGGCGGGACCTTCGTCGGGACCGGGCGCCGGCTCCGCGAGCTCAACCCCGAGATCCGCCTGTACAGCGTCCAGCCCGAGTCCCCGTGGCACGGCCTGGAGGGCCTCAAGCACATGCAGAGCGCCATAGTTCCGGGCATCTATGACCCGAACCTGGCGGATCGCGACCTCGGCGCCCCCACCGAGGAGGCGTACGACCTGGCCCGGCGGCTGGCCACCACCGAGGGCATCCTCGCCGGCCACTCCAGCGGGGCCAACCTCTGGGGGGTCCGCGAGGTCGCCCGCGAGGTCGAGAGCGGCGTGATCGTGACCATCCTCTGCGACGGCGGAGACCGCTACCTCAGCACCGGCCTGTACGGGCTGACCCCTCCGTGAGCGTGCTCGCGTGAGCGTGCTCGCCGTGCGCCTGGCCGGGCCCGCCCACGCGGAGGTCCGGCGCCTCGCCGAGGCCGCCTACCCCAACGAGGGCTGCGGGGTGCTGATCGGCGCCTATGACGGGGAGGCGGTGGTGGTGGAGGAGGTGACCTCCGGCCGCAACCTCTGGACCGAGAGGCTGAGCGACCGCTACGACCTCGACCCCGCCGACATCCAGGCCGCCGACACCGAGGCCCGGGACCGCGGTCTCGACGTGGTGGGCTTCTGGCACAGCCATCCGGACCACCCGGCCTGGCCCTCGGAGTTCGATTCGGATCGCTCCTGGGTCGACTACGCGTACCTGATCGTCAACACCGTCAGCGACGGCAGCGGCGATCTCAACGCCTTCAGCCCGGCCGGCGAGGGTCTGGGTCTGCGCCAGATCGTGCTGCGCCTCGAGGGTGGCGGGTCGTGAGCCCGGCGGCGGGCACGGCCCGCACCCGGCGCACGCGGCGGAAGGACGGCGATTCCGCGCTCGGCCCGGTGAGCGGCATCGTCGCCATCGTGGGCCGGCCCAACGTCGGGAAGTCCACGCTCTTCAACCGCCTGACCGGTCAGCGCCAGGCCATCGTCGACGAGACCGCCGGGCTCACCCGGGACCGCCTGTACGGCGTCGCGGAGTGGCGCGGCCGCCGCTTCACCCTGGTGGACACCGCCGGCCTGGACCCGGCGCTGGTCCCCGAGGACCCGGGGATCGCCGAGCTGACCCGGGGCACCCAGCAGCAGGCGCGCGTGGCCATCGAGGAGGCCGACCTCTGCATCCTCATGGTCGACGTCCGCACCGGGGTCACCGGGCTGGACGAGGACGTCGCCCGGATCCTCCGCTCGGGGGGCAAGCCGGTCATCCTCGCCGGCAACAAGGCGAACTCGGCCGGCGACCCGTACTACGCCCACGAGCTGTACCGGCTCGGCCTCGGGGAGCCGCGGCTGATCTCCGCGCTGAGCGGCACCGACACCGGCGACCTGCTCGACGAAGTGCTGGACCGCCTGCCCCCCTCGGAGGGGATCGCCGCGGATCGGGTCGACGAGCTGCGGGTCGCCATCATCGGCCGTCCCAACGTCGGCAAGTCGTCGCTGCTCAACTACCTGGTGGGGGAGGAGCGGGCGTTGGTGTCATCGGTGGCCGGAACCACCCGGGACACGGTCGACACCGTGGTCGACCATCATGGCCGCCAGGTCCGGCTGGTCGACACCGCCGGGATCCGCCGCCGCGGCGTGATCAACACCGACATCGAGCATTACAGCCTGCTCCGGGCGATGCGCGCCCTGGAGCGGAGCGACGTCGCCCTGGTGGTGGTGGACAGCTCGGAGGGGATCGTCGCCCAGGACCGGCACATCGCCGGCTACGCCGCCGAGGCCGGCAAGGGCGTGGTGATCATCGCCAACAAGTGGGACCTGGTGCCCCAGGAGGACCGGGTCGACCCCGAGACCCTCACCAAGATCGCCGCCGCCTTCGACTTCGTGCCCGGGGTCCCGGTCATGACCCTGAGCGCCCTCCAGGGGCGCAACGTCGCCAAGGTGCTGGACACCGCCGCGACCGTGGCCGACGGACGGGCCACCCGGATCCCCACCCCGGCGCTCAACCAGCTGATCCGGGAGGCGATCGCCAGCCGGCCGCCGGCTATGCACAAGGGCCGCCGGCTCAAGATCCTCTACGCGACCCAGGCGAGCTCGCCCAACCCGACGGTGGTCCTCTTCGTCAACGACCCCGACCTGCTCCACTTCTCGTACGAGCGGTACCTGGAGAACCAGATCCGCGCCGTCTTTGGCTTCGCCGGGGTCCGGCTCCACATGGTCGTTCGGCGCCGCAACGAACCCGAGGCCTGAGCCGCCGGCAGCCCGCGAGCCGGTCCGGGGGCGCGCCCGATGATCAGCGCGAGATGGATGCCGCGACGACCACGCTCGGGCCGCACGGTGGGGCCCACATGGAACCAGGCCAGCCGGGGTTGGCCCGCGTACAGCTGATGTTGGGGGTGGATGTCATCAACCGGCTGCCGATCCTCATCAGCCCCGGTCAGAATCGGCGTCGTGATCGTCTACGTGGTCGGGCCCAGCGGCGTCGGGAAGTCCAACGCGGTTGGGGTGCTGCAAGCCGAGCGCCCAGACATCGGAGTTGTTGATATTGACAGCGAGTTTGAGGATCGGCCGTTTGACTGGTCCACAATTGGGCCGCGGCTATTGTCGCTGGCAGGCGGAGACAGGTCGCCGTCAACGGACATAGTGGTGAATGTCGGAGCAGGCACCCAGACACTGTCCGGTTTGACCCAGTTCCTGCGAGAATCGGCCGCCCCGGTGGTCCTGGTGTGGGCGCCACCGGAGGAGGTTATCCGTCGCGCTCCCGGGGGGCCCGCCCGTGACCTTCAAGGCTTCGTTGAGCTCGAATACACCCAGCGCACCGAGCTTTATGGCCTTGCGGCAGTTACCGTTGACGTTACGGCTCTTGCGCGGGACGTCTCGGCACGGCGAGTGGTAGACGCCGTTGTGTCGATTCTGACGCCGCGAGACGGTTCCTAGACGGGACTCGGCGGCCCGCCGAGTACCGCGAGCACCAGGTCGAGGAGACCCACCCCCAGAGAGGAACTCGGCCTGCCCAGCTCCGCATCATGCTTGCCTTCCAGTGGTCACCTCGGCTGCTGCCCGTTGGAGGAACCTCGGCCTTCGCTGCATCGACGATGCTGCCGCAGCCGTCGCTCCAGCCATCCAGGAGGGTCATCGGGTCCTGGTCATCGATCAGGTAAGGACAAGGTAGCCTTCCATCGACTCCGGGTTGATGTGGTACAGACCCTCCGCATCGCACTCGATGGTGCCCTGAGCGTCGGTGGCCCACCTGGCCGAACGCGATGCACATTCAGTGCTACGGGTGCTGACGATGGCCATTCCCGTTCTCCCGGTTTCACGCTGGGCCTTGCGCGGAGGGTTCCGGCGGCGCCGCGTTCACTCCCAGGGGCGGCTCGATCTCCTCGCCCAGTACTCGGCGGGCGGCTCGGCGAGGTCGGGGAGGTCGAGGAGGTCCAACTCGGTCAGCTGCCGGGCCGCCAGGTTGCTCTGCAGCTGATCGACGGTCGCGGCTCCGCTGAGCACCACGGTCGCCCAGGGGCGCACCAGCGCGGCGGCGATGGCGAGCGCGTCGGGACCGACGCCGGCCCCCGCCGCCTCCTCTGCGACCGGCGTGGTCGGCGCCCCGGCGTCGCCACGGGCGGTGAGCCTGCCGTTGGCCACCGCCTCCTTGACGATCACCGCCCAGCCGGCGTCGGCCGCCGCGATCAGGGCGGGCTCCACCGACGGCTCCAGCAGGTTCCAGGTCGCCTGCACCGCGCCGAAGAGGTGCTCGCCGCCGGCTCGGATCTCGAGCGCCCGGAGGATGGTCGCGGCCTGAGCCGGGCCCGAGGTCGAGATCCCGAGCCGCAGGCCGCGGTCGCGCTCCCGGGCCAGGGCCGCATGGAGGGCACCGTCGTCGAGCACCCCGGAGTCCAGGGTCGCGGAGTGGATCTGATAGAGGCGGAGGTGGGAGCCGAGCAGGCCCACGGTCTCCGCGTGCTGGCGCTCGAAGGTCGCCAGCGAGTGGTCCTTGACCTCGTGCACCGCCGCCGCCGGGTCCCAGGCGCCGATGTAGGTGTAGCCCCACTTGGAGCCGACCACGGCGTCGGGCCGATCGGCGCGGGCCAGCCAGCCGGCCACGAAGGCCTCGGCCGACCCGTACGAGCGGGCGCAGTCGAAGTAGCGGACCCCGGCCGCGTAGGCGGCGTCGAGGACCTCCCAGCTGCGCCGGCGGAAGGCCTCCTCGGAGCGGTCCTCGCCGAAGTCGTCGGCGCGCCCGGTGGTGATGTACGCCGGCCGCCCCAGGGCGGCCATGCCCAGCCCGATCCGGCTGACCGGGGGCCCGCCGCGGCCCAGTGGCAGCATCTGCACCCGGCCACGATACCGCCGGCGCCGCGAGTCAGGCCGCCGCGGCGTCCGCCCTCACGTGGCCGTTCTCGATGTACCAGGCCAGCGCCCGCCGGAGGGTCTCCTCCAGGGTCCGGTAGGTGAAGCCCAGCTCGCGCGCCGCCGGAGCCCCGTCGTAGGCGTGGCCGTGGGCCAGCGTCCGCAGCATCTCGCGGCAGACCGGCGCCCGCCGGTGCGCCACCCGGAAACCGAAACCCGCGACCGAGGCGGCGGTGACCGCCGGGCCGGCGGGGAGGAAGTGGAGCGGGTGGGTCCGCCCGGCGATCGTGCCCAGCGTGTGCACCATCTCGGAGATGCGCTGGGTGGGCCCGCTGATCACGTAGGGGTGGAGCGGCTCGCCGCGGGTGGCCGCGAGCAGGTGCGCCTCGGCGCAGTCGTCGATGTCGACCAGGCTCACCGGCGCGTCGACCAGCCAGTGGAGCCTGCCGTTGGCATACCGGATCAGCCATCGCGCCGTGCCCGAGGTCCGGCCCGGCCCCTGCACCGAGGAGGGGTTGAGGCAGATCAGCTCCACGCCGAGACGGGGGGCGAGCTCCAGGACCTGGCGCTCGGCCTCGTACTTCGACCGCTCGTACTCGGAGAGGAAGTGGCGCGGCCCGGGGACCGGCCGTCCGGGCTCGGGGGCGCTGTCGAGGGTCGCGGCCGACGAGGTGTAGACGATGCGGCGGACCCCGGCGCGGGCGGCGGCCCGGACCACGCTGACGGAGCCGTCCACGTTGGTGCGCATCAGGGGAGCCGGGTCGGGCAGGCACATCTTGTTGAGCCCGGCGACGTGGTAGACGAGCTCGCAGCCGCGCATCGCGGTCACCAGCCCATCGCCGTCCAGGATGTCCCCGATCACCGGCTGGGCGCCGGCGCTGCCGATCCGGGCCGCCGCCTCCGGACCGCGCACCAGGGCGCGCACCTCGAATCCGGCGCCGAGCAGCCGCTCGAGGACGGCACCACCGACGAAGCCACCGGCCCCGGTGATGAGGACCGGTCCGCTCACTCCGGGCGGGCCGGTGCGGAGCTGCGCAGGGTGGAGGCCGCCCAGCGCGAGACGTAGTCGGCGGCCGAGAGGACGGTGAGCCCCGCCGCGATCCAGAGCGCCCACTCGCCGATCCCGGTCGGCCCGAGCCGCTGGTCGACCCGGAGCAGCAGCAGGATGATGGCGACGAACTGCACCGCGGCCTTGATCCGGCCGAGCTCGGACGACCGGATCACCTTGCCGGAGACGGCGACCGAGCCGCGCAGGCCCATCACCATCACCTCCCGGCAGACGATGATCATCACCGCCCACGGCGAGGCCTGGCCGATGCTGGTGAGAGCGATCAGCACGCCCGCCACCATCACCTTGTCGGCGGTGGTGTCCAGGAAGCTGCCGGTCAGGGTGGTGACGCCCCAGCGCCGGGCCAGGTAGCCGTCGAAGTAGTCGGTGCTGGCCGCGATCGCGAACACCACCGCAGCCCAGCGGCCCTGGTCAGCGAGGGCGAGCGCCGCCACCACCGGGGTGAGCACCAGGCGCATGACCGTGGTGCTGCCCACGAAGGCGGTGCGGGCCCGGGAGCGGACCGCCACGACCGGGAGAACGCTCACCGGGCCGACCGGCGCAGTGTCACCGGCGGCGAGGGGGATCGGCGCTCCGCGCTGGGGCGCGACGGGCGGGGACCGGCGAGCCATGCCGAGCAATGGTCGCACGTCCGGCGGTGGCCGAGAGGAGCACCCGGACGGCGGCTCCATCGGCCAGCCGGAGAGCACGCCGGGCCAGCCGGACGCAGTCGGCGGAGTCGGCGGCGCGCACCGCCTCCTTGATCCTGGCCACCGACGGCACCGCCACCGAGAGCTCGGTGACGCCCAGACCGATCAGCAGCGGCACCGCCTCGACCTGGCCGGCCAGCTCCCCGCAGACCCCCACCCAGCGGCCCCGGGCGCGGGCGGCGCGGACGGTCTCCCCGATCAGCCGCAGGGTGGCGGGGTGGAGGGCGTCGGCGAGCGTGGCCACCTCGGCGTTGCCGCGGTCGGCCGCCAGGGTGTACTGGGAGAGGTCGTTGGTGCCCAGCGAGAAGAAGTCGACGCGCTCGGCGAGCCGAGCGGCGGTGAGGGCCGCGGAGGGCACCTCCACCATGACCCCGACCTCGAGCTGCAGCGGAACGGATCCGGCCACCTCGGCGAGCACGGCCCTCGCGGCCTCGACCTCGCCGGCGCCCGACACCATCGGGAACATCACCCGCACCGGGTGCTTCCGGGCGGTCGCGACCACGGCGCGAAGCTGGGCGGTCAGCACCTCCGGCTGGGCCAGGCCGAGGCGGATGCCGCGCAATCCCAGGGCCGGGTTCTCCTCGTGGACGGAGCGGAGATAGGGGAGGGGCTTGTCGGCGCCGACGTCGAGGGTCCGGATGGTCAGCGGGCGGCCGACCAGCCGCTCGGCGATCCCGGTGTAGACGCGCTCCTGCTCCTCCTCCCCGGGCATGGACTCCGCCTCCAGGAAGAGGAACTCGGTGCGCAGCAGCCCGACCCCGTCGGCTCCCGCCTCGACCGCCCGGGTGGCCTCCTCGATCGCGCCGATGTTGGCGGCGACCTCCACGATCACCCCGTCCCGGGTCACCGCGGGTCGGTGCGCCGCAGCCGCCGCATGGTCGGCCCGCAGCTTCGCCTCGGCCGCCTCGGCCCGGGCCCGCCGGACCAGCTCCGCGGGCGGGTCGACGGTCAGCGTCCCCCGCCCACCGTCGAGCAGGGCGCTCCGCCCCGGTGGCAGCTCGAGCAGGCGGTCGCCCAGGCCCACCACCGCCGGGATCCCCAGGGCCCGGGCCAGGATGGCGCTGTGCGAGGTCGGACCGCCTCCGGCGGTGGCGATCCCCATCACCCGGGCGGGGTCGAGCGCCGCGGTGTCGGTGGGGGCGAGGTCGCGCGCCACCAGGATCCCGGCCTCACGGAGGACCGGCGCGGAGTGGCCCAGCAGTCGATGGAGGACCCGGCGGCTCACCCCGTCCAGGTCCGCGGCGCGGAGCCGCATGGTGGGGTCGTCGAGCTGCTCCCAGGACCTCCCCAGCCGGGTCGACACTGCGGACCAGGCCTGGGCGGCGGAGCGGCGATCCCGGGTGATCGCCGCCCGGGTGGGGTCGAGCAGCTCGGGGTCCTCGAGGAAGAGGAGGTCGGCGTCGATGATCTCCGCCTCGTACCCCCCCGAGCGGGCCCTGGTCTGGTCGCGCAGCTGCTCCAGCTCGGAGCGGGTCGCGGTCAGGGCCCGGCCCAGGGCCTCCAGCTCGGCGGCCGGGTCGGTGGCGTCGCCGGCCGGGATCGGTGGCTCCACCTGCTCCAGCACCTGGAGGGTGCCGATGGCGATGCCCGAGGAGGTGGGGATGCCGCGCAGCTCGCCGGCCGGGCCGGGGGTCGCGGGAGGAGGAGGCGGCGCGGCGCCGCCGGGTGAGGCGGCGGGTGCGGCGCCGCCCGCCGGAGAGGATGCCACCCCCACGGGGGGGACCGATGCGGTGGCCGGGCCCCCGGCGGGCTCGTCGTAGCGGCGGGCCGCCAGGGCGCGCAGGGCGTCGACCGCCCGCTGGGCGTCGGGGCCGGTCGCGCGCACCACCATCTCGTGGCCCTCGCGGACCTGGAGGCCGGCGAGCGCATTGAGGCTGCGCGCGCTCACCAGCGCCGAACCGGTGGTGGCGTTGCCGGCGAGGACCACGGCGTCCATCCCCCCGGTGGCGCGGATCAGCCGCGCGGCCGGCCGGGCGTGGAGCCCGAGCGGGATGTCGACGGCGATCCGGGCCTCGACCGCGGGGCCGCCGAGGTCGAGGGCGGGGACGGCGCCCGGGGTGGCGGGCCCTCCCGGCGCGGGGGAGCCGGCCGCCGCCGCCCCAACCGGGGTGGTGACGGCCGGTGGGAGGGCATCGGAATCGGGAGGACCGCCCGCGCCCGGACCTCCGATCTGGGCCCGCTTGGCGTCCAGCGACCCGGACGCCTCGAGCGCCACCCCCTCCAGGGTCTCACCCAGCCGCGCGGCGACCGCCGCCGACACCGCGCCCTCGACCAGGGGGGCCGCGCTCAGCAGCACCCGGCCCCGGCGCTCCGCGGGGATGAGCTCCAGGGCCATCTCGGCGGAGAGCAGGGCGCTGCCCAGGTCCATGAGCACCAGCACCCCGCGCTCGGACCAGGCGGCCTCGACCGCGGCGGCAACCCGCACCGCGTCGGTGCCGAGCACGGTCTCGGGCGGGTCCATCCCCCCCGCCGCGACGATCCGCACCTCCTCCCCGGCCATCGCCCGGGCCAGCTCCGCGGCCCCCTCGGCGAGCTGGGCGCTGTGGGAGACCAGGACCAGGCCGACCGGGGTCTCGCCCCGGGCGACGTCGGCGGGTGGTGTGGCGGTGGGGGTGCCGCCGGCGGGATCGGACGGCTCAGTGGCCGCCATAGGCCCGGTGCAGCAGCTCCAGGGGATGGACGACGGTGAACCCGGTGGCCTTGGCGATGTGCCAGCGGCAGGTCTCGCTGTCGCAGAGCACCAGGTCCGGGGCGGTCTGCTTGATGTCCGAGAAGAGCCCGGCGCCGACCGCCATCGAGATCGCGTACTTCTCCTTCTTGATCCCGTACGTGCCGCCCACCCCGCAGCAGTCCCGATCCAGCTCCACCAGCTTCAGGCCCGGGATCAGCGCCAGCACGTCGAGGGCGGGCTTGCCGATCAATTGATTCTGCTGCTGGCAGGGCGCGTGATAGGCGGCGGTCAGCTCGACCGGTGCGAAGTCGGTCTTGAGGCGGCCCTGCTCGTGCAGGTCGCGCAGGAACTCGAAGATGTCGTAGGTGCGCTCCGCGATGTCGACGAGTGCCGGGTCCTCCACGCCGAGGATCTCGCGCGCCTCGCGCTTCAGCATCAGCCCGCAGCTGGTAGAGGCGGCGATCACCGGGACCTCTCCCGGCGAGCGGTGGAGCTGGTGGGCCAGCCGGGTGGCGTAGGTGCGGGCGGCCGGGAAGTTGCCGTTGGACTGGAGCGGCAGCCCGCAGCAGCCCTGCGGGGGGATATCGACCGCCAGCCCCTGGTGCTCGAGCACGGCCACCACCATCCGGCCCAGCCGGGGCTCGAAGTAGTTGGTGCTGCAGCCGTGGAAGTAGACCACCCGGTCCTGGGCCGGGTGGCTGGGATGGCGCTTCGCCCACTGCTGGAAGGTGCGCGACGCCACCCGCGGCACCGCGGCCTTGCGGTGGATGCCGAGGATGCGCTCCACCGGGAAGCGCACCAGGGGGGTGCCCATGGCCCAGTTGAAGAGAGGGCGTATCGGCCGGCCGAGCCGGCCCATCCAGTCAGGACGAGCCAGCAGCTGGTCGCGCAGGGGGATGCCGCGCTGCTCTTTTAGCTGGGCCCGGGCACGCGAGTTGATCTCGGCGATCCTGACGTCCTGCGGACAGACGCGGCTGCAGATCCCGCAGCCGGAGCAGTAGTCCACCGACCAGTCGGCCGAGAGGGGACCGTGACGGAACCGCTCCTCCTGGGGCCCCACGGTCTTGGGCCCGGGGAAGCGCTCGGTGACCGCCGCATAGGGGCAGGCACTCTCGCAGATGGTGCACTTGATGCACCCGTCGAGGGACGGCCGCACCGACAGCCCCTCGGTCTCCATCAGCATGCTCATCGCGTCCACCTCACGCGGCGTCCTCCCGGCGGCTGCCCAGGATGGCCTCGGCGGCGTGCCAGCCGGTGGTGAGGCAGATGCCCTCACCGGACTTCTCCCGCCAGGGGACGCCGCCGGCGAGCACGGCGCCGGCGGCGTAGAGGTTGGAGGCGAGGGGGGCGCCACCCGCGCCCAGGGGCCGGCCCTCGGCGTCGCTGCCGATGCCGGCGCGGTCCAGCGGGTGCTCGGCGAGGTACTCGTCGCCGAAGAGCTCCTCGCCGGCCGCCGGGCCGCGCACCGGCAGGCCGAAGACGGGCTCGCGGAGCTCGCCGTCGGGCTCGCGGACGACCCCTCCGGTCGGGAAGCCGCCGGTCGCCAGCACGAAGAAGCCGGCCCTCACGTCCACCCGGCGGGAGGCCTGGGTGATGGTCACCAACTCGACGCCGCCCTTTCCGAGGGTGGCGCCCACGGCGGTGCTGCCCAGCACCAGCCGGCCGCCGGCGGCGCGCAGCGCCCTGCGGAGGCAGTCGAAGAGGCGGAGCCCGGGGAGCGACGGGGGCAGACCGGGGATCTCGAAGACCGGGATTCCCAGCCGGCGCTCGAGGTCCGCGTGGACCTCGGCCGCCCGCTCCCGGCCCAGCACCGCCGGCATGCCCACCGCCGCTGCACCACCCAGGCGGGGCCGGAGCTGTGCGACCAGGCGCCGCCGGATCTCCTCGTCCTCGAGGCGGCGGGCCAGCCGGAAGGCGGGCAGGTCGCCCGCGCTGCCCGGCCAGTCCAGCTCGACCGCGCGGGCCTGGATGGCCGCCGCCCCGCTCGTGGCCTGGCTGAGGTTGGCGGCGAGGAGCGCGGGATGGAGATCGCGGAAGCCACGGATGCCGGCGATGACCACCTCGCCCCCGGCCGGGAGGTCGGCGGCGGCCATCGAGGCCGGGACCAGCGCGGTGGGCCGCAGACCGCCCAGCACCGTTGGCACCCATCGGTTGCGGGCGAGCTCACCGCGGTAGCCGAGCGGCTCGGCGGTCTTGACGAACCAGGCGACGCTCTGCTCCAGCCCGCCGGTCCCGGCCAGCCGGTACGGATGGTCGGGGTTGGCGGCGAGGAAGGCGGGCAGCGCGGCGAGCGGGCTCGGGACAGGGTCCGGCGCATAGCCGAGCACGTCGACGGTCCCGCTGGCGAGGGGGAGGCAGCCCTCCCCGGTCCCCACCACGGTGACCCGGAGCCCGCCCTGGGCGAGCCGGATCCCGGCGGTCAGGCCGGCGGTCCCGGCCCCGATGACGAGGGCGTCGGCGATCACCGGGACACCTCCGGGTGGTGGCTCATCGGGTGGCGGCTCATGAGGGCACGTGCTCGAGGTCGAGCACCCCCTGGAAGATCCACGCATCGAGGCGCGCCTGGCGGAGCTGCTGACCCCAGAGCACGGGGCGCTGGCCCTTCCACCGCTCCTGCACGAAGGCGCGCAGCGCGGCGTTGGCCTCGGCCCGCTCGTACTCGCCGTGGCCGTGCAGGATGGCCGCGGTCCGGAAGGCGCAGAAGCCGCCCTGGCAGGGCCCCATGCCCACCCGGAGCACGCGGCGGAGGTCGTCGATCTGCACCTGCGGGTTGCGCTCCGCCGCCTCCAGCAGGTCGGCCTCGGAGACCAGCTCGCACTCGCAGATGATCGGGTTGTCGGGACGGCCCTGCTCGAACTCCCTCTGGTGGTCGGGGAGCCGGTAGTAGTTGGCGCCGGTGCTGCCGGGAAGCGGGGTCTCGGCGGTCCGGCAGGGCCGCTCCGTCCCCAGCTCGGCGCAGACGGCGTCGACGGTGTCCTGGGCCATCAGCCGGAAGGTGGTCAGCTTGCCGCCGGCGATCGAGACCAGGCCGGCGACGCCGTCGCGCTCGCGGTGGCGCAGCACGCTGTGGGAGCGCGAGACCGCGCGGTCGTCGGCCGCCCCGGCGGCGGCGGCGGTCTTGGGCAGCAGCGGGCGGGCTCCCGACCAGACCCGGAGCGCCCGGCTCCGGCTGAAGCCGGGCAGCAGGGCGTCCGCCGCCTCCAGCATCAGGGCCACCTCGGCCGGGGTGACCTCGATGTCGTCGGGGTCCTCGACCGGAGTGTCGGTGGTGCCGATCACGCTGACGCTGTGGCTCGGCACCACGATGTCGCCGTCGCCGGTCAGGTGGCACCGGTTGACCACGGAGTCGGCCAGCCGGTGGTTGACGGCGACCATCACCCCCTTCCCGGGGCGGACCCCGACCTCGCAGCCGGCCATGCGGGCGATCTGCCCGCTCCAGGCGCCGGCGGCGTTGATCACGCATTCCGCGCGCACCTCGACGTCGCGCTCGCCGCGCAGGTCGTGCAACCGCGCGCCCACCACCCGGTCCCCCTCGCGCACGAGGGCGGTGACCGGGTGATAGGGGAGGATCTTCGCGCCGTGCTCCTCGGCACCGCGCGCGCACCCCCAGACCAGCTTCCAGCTGTCGATGCTGCCGTCGGCGACCGCGAAGGCCCGGCGGATCCTGGGATTGAGCCGGGGCTCACGGCGGAGCGCCTCGGCGATGGAGATCTCCTCGACGATCACCTCGGCCTCGGGGCACGCGGCCAGGAAGCGGTCCGCGTACTCGAGGTCGTCGAGCGGTGTGGTGACGAAGAGCCCCCCGGTGTCCTCGATGGCCTCGGTCGCCACCCGCCGGAGGATCACGTTCTCCCGAGCGCACTCCCGGGCGCCGCCGGGGTCGCGGACCGCGTAGCGTCCGCCTGAGTGAAGCAGGCCGTGGAAACGGCCCGTGGTACCGGTGGCGAGGTCACCCCGGTCGGCCAGGATGACCTGGAAACCGCGCAGCGCGGCGTCCCAGGCCACCCCGGCCCCCGTGGAACCGCCCCCGATCACCAGCAGCTGGCACTCGAGAGCTTCAGTCATGGCTCCTGCTTTGGTTCCTGTCTAGCCGCTGATCACTCGACCCAGTCGAAGGTGCGGGTGACGGCCTTCTTCCAGAGCTTGTATTCCTTCTCCCGCTCGGTGGGATCCATCTTCGGCTCCCAGGTGCGGTCGACCTGCCAGTTCTTGCGGAGCTCCTCGACCTCGGTCCAGAAGCCGACCGCGAGCCCGGCCGCGTAGGCGGCGCCGAGCGCCGTGGTCTCTGCGACCTTCGGCCGGATGACCGGAACGCCCAGCACGTCCGCCTGGAACTGCATGAGCAGCTCGTTGAAGACCATGCCGCCGTCGACCTTGAGCGCGGTCAGGGCCACGCCGAAGTCGGCGTTCATGGCGTCCAGGACCTCGCGGGTCTGCCAGGCGGTGGCTTCGAGCACCGCGCGAGCGATGTGACCCTTGTTGACGTAGCGGGTGAGTCCGGCGATGACACCGCGCGCGTCGCTCTTCCAGTAGGGCGCGAAGAGCCCCGAGAAGGCGGGCACGAAGTAGGCGCCACCGTTGTCCTCGACGGTCTTGGCCAGGGTCTCGATGTCAGCCGAGGTGGTGATCATCCCCAGGTTGTCCCGCATCCACTGCACCAGGGCGCCGGTGATGGCGATGGAGCCCTCGAGGCAGTACACCGCGGGCTGCGAGCCGATCTTGTAGCCCAGGGTGGTGAGCAGGCCGTTCTTGGACTGCACCGGCTTCGTGCCCGTGTTGAGGAGCATGAAGTTGCCGGTGCCGTAGGTGTTCTTGGCCTCGCCGACGGAGTAGCAGGTCTGGCCGAAGATGGCCGCCTGCTGGTCGCCCAGGTCGCCTGCGACGGGGATGCCGGCGAGGTCGCCGACGCACTTGCCGTAGGTCTCGCTGGAGGGGCGGATCTGGGGGAGCATCGACCGCGGGATGCCCATGATGCCGAGGATCTCGGGGTCCCAATCCAGGGTCTCGAGGTTCATCAGCATGGTGCGGCTGGCGTTGCTCACGTCGGTGACGTGGACACCGCCGTCGACCCCGCCGGTCAGGTTCCAGATGCACCAGGAGTCGATGTTGCCGAAGGCCAGGTCACCGGCCTCCGCCTTGGCCCGCAGCCCCTCGACGTTGTCGAGCAGCCACTTGACCTTGGGGCCGGAGAAGTAGGTTGCCAGCGGCAGCCCGACCTTGGCCCGGAAGCGGTCCTGACCGCCGTCCTTGGCCAGCTCGTTGCAGATGGCGTCGGTGCGGGTGTCCTGCCAGACGATGGCGTTGTGCACCGGCTTGCCGCTCCTGCGGTCCCAGACCACCGCGGTCTCGCGCTGGTTGGTGATGCCCACCGCGGCCAGGTCGGAGGCCTTGATGCCGGTCTTCTGGAGCGCGCCGCGGATGACCTCCACGGAGCGGGTCCAGATCTCGGTGGCGTCGTGCTCGACCCAGCCCGGCTTGGGGTAGATCTGCTCGTGCTCCTTCTGGTCGATGCCGACCACCCCGCCCGAGTGGTTGAAGATCATGAAACGAGTGCTGGTGGTTCCTTGGTCCAGCGCCCCGACGTATTCAGCCATATGCGTTCTCCTTGCTTCCCAGCTCACATGTCAGTGGTGAATGCCTGTCGAGCTGCCCGGACCAGCAGCCAGGACGAGGTGGCCCCGGGGTCCTGATGCCCGGCGCTGCGCTCTCCCAGGTAGCTCGCCCGGCCCTTCCGGGCCACCAGCGGGATGGTGGCCACCATGCCCTGCTCGGCCGCCGCCTCGCATGCGGCCAGCGCCGCGTCGAGTGAGGTCCCGTCCTGGGCCGCGGCGCGCAGCGCGTCGGCGGCCGGTTGCAGGGCGTCGATCATGGTCTTGTCTCCGAGCTCGGCCTTGCCCCTGGCCCGCACCGCCTGCACGGCGGCCTCCAGGGCCTGGCTCCAGCCCTCGACCGAGAGCTCGGTCTGTCCCGCGATGCTGGTTCCCAGCGCCAGGAAGAGGGTGCCGTAGAGAGGTCCGCTGGCGCCCCCCACCGTCGATATCAGGGTCATGGCGGTGGTCTTGAACAGCTGGCCGAGGTCGGCTCCCTCCAGGGATTCCACCTTGGGCAGCACCGCCTGCATGCCACGGTTCATGTTGGTCCCGTGGTCGGCGTCGCCGATCGCGGAATCCAACTCGGTCAGGTAATCCTTGTTCTCGGCTATGGCAGCGGCGAAGCCCTGTACGAAGGTCAGTCCCTGCTCATACGTGATGGCCATCGCCGCTGCCCTCTAACCGATCTCTTCTGCTGCTCAGACTCCCCAGCGCAGCCCTGGGGTGTTGACGGGTGCGTCCCACAGCTTGGTCATCTCGTCGTCGAGACGGAGCAGGGTTATGGAACAGCCCGCCATCTCCAGAGAGGTGATGTAGGGCCCGATCAGCCTGCGATCGATCTTCACCCCCACACCGTCGAGGTAGCGGGCCAGCGCCCGGTAGACGATGTAGAGCTCGATGAGCGGGGTGCCGCCCATGCTGTTGACGAACGCGAGCACCGAGTCGCCGCGCTTGAACGGCAGGTCCTCGACGATCGGCTTGGTCAGGGCTTCCACGATCTCGTCGGCGCTCGCCAGCGCGCGGCGCTCGCGACCCGGCTCGCCGTGGATGCCGATGCCGATCTCCATCTCCTGCTCGCCCAGCTCGAAGGTGGGCTTGCCGGCCGCGGGCACGGTGCAGGAGGTCAGGGCCATGCCCATGCTCCGCCCGTTGGCGTTGACCTTGCGGCACAGCTCGGCGACGTCCTTGAGCGGACGGCGGGCCTCCGCCGCGGCCCCGCAGATCTTCTCTGCGAGCACCGTGGTGCCGACCCCTCGCCGCCCGGCGGTGTACAGGCTGTCCTGGACCGCCACGTCGTCGTTGATGACCACCGCCTCCACCTCGGTCCCGTCGGCCTTGGCGAGGTCGGCGGCCATCTCGAAGTTGAGGATATCGCCGGTGTAGTTCTTGACGATGTGGAGCACCCCGGCGCCGCCGCTGACCGCCTTGGTGGCCTCGAGGATCTGGTCGGGGGTCGGCGAGGTGAAGACCTCACCGGGGCACGCCGCATCCAGCATGCCCATCCCGACGAAGCCCCCGTGCATCGGCTCGTGGCCCGAGCCTCCGCCGGAGACGATCGACGCCTTGCCGCTGACCGGTGCGTCGGCCCGTACCACGTAGTTGGGCGCGAAGTGCACCCTCACGAGGTCGGAGTGAGCGGCGACGATGCCTTCCAGTTCCTCTTTGACAACGTCCTCGACGCGGTTGATCAGCTTCTTCATGGTTGCAACCTGCTACAGGCGCTCGGGCTGGACGTTGGCCTCGGCACGTCCCGGGTGCTCCGGAACCGCCTCGACCGTCCCGGCCTTGCGGGCGTGGAGGACGTCGCCGATGAAGAAGTCGTAGACGATGGCGCCGATGCAACCACCGAGGAGAGGCCCGATGATCGGGATCCAGAAGTAGTTGCTGAACGAGAAGCCGGCGCCATTGTTGAAGGTCCCCGGCAGCGCCACCTGGCCGTAGCCGGCGAGGTACGCGAAGACGCGCGGACCGAAGTCACGGGCGGGGTTGATCGCGTATCCGGTGTTGGCACCGAACGAGGTGCCGACCGCGAACACCACGAAGCCGACGATGAGCGGACCCATGTTGCTGATCGGGGCGGTGTTGCGGGCGTCAGTGACCGCGAACACGCCGAGGACCAGGAGGGCGGTGCCCACACACTCGTCGAGGAACGGTCCTCCTATCGTTCCATGGAAGTACGGGGCTGGGAAGGTCGCGAAGATCGAGTAGGTGGCCAGCGCGTTCCCGTTCGCCGGGACCAGGTGGGCCGCCGTGTTGTACGCGGAGATGGCGTCGTGGTAGACCCACATGACCATCGCCGCGCCGAGGAAGGCCCCGACGACCTGGGCGATCCAGTAGGGGACCACGTGACCCCAGGGGAAGCGGCGCCGGAGCGCCAGGGCCAGGGTCACGGCCGGGTTGATGTGGGCTCCGCTGATGCCACCGGCGACGTAGACGCCCACCATGACGGCGAACGCCCATCCGAAGGTGATCAGCAGCCAGTCACCGGCGGCGTTGAAGATGGTGGTCGCGGTTGCGGCGCGGCCCGATCCGGGCAGGGCGGCGACCGCCATGGCGACGACCCCGTCTCCGAACATGATCAGGGTCATCGTCCCTATGAATTCCGCCGACAACTCGCCCCAGAGGCCCTTCAGACCGAACGTCTGACGCCCTGCGCCGTGTATCGGTTGATACTCATCAGCCATGCCAAACCCTCCAATTGATCCAAGCAATAACTTGGCTCGCCAAAGGAAAGCGGGCGCCATCCCCGCGCCCGTCGCACGACACAGCCCTCATGCGCCAGCTCCTCCTCCCGCTGAACCGGCGGCCCTTCCCTCAGGCCGCTTTGAGGTTCCCAAGGCACCAGACGCGTTCGCCATTATCCATCCCCGTAGGGCATTGTCAACCAGCCCTTCAGATTGCCCTCCAGATCGGCTACGGTAGCCTCATGCCGCGACCGATCCAATCGATCCAGCGGGCGGCCCAGGTGATGCGCCTCCTCTCGGGGCGGACCCGGCGCCTCAGCCTGGTCGAGCTGTCGGCCCAGCTCGGCCTCCCCAAGGGGACGGTGTTCGGCATCCTCCGCACCCTCCAGCAGGTGGGCTTCGTGGAGAAGGACGCCAACTCCGGCAAGTACCAGCTGGGGGCGGCGCTGCTCCACCTGGGGAGCAGCTACCTGGACGGCAACGAGCTGCGCACCCGGGCCCTGAACTGGGCCAACTCGCTGGCCGCCCGCTCCAACGAGGCGGTGCGGATCGGCACCCTCCACGACTCCCGGGTGCTGGTGGTGCACCACGTCTTCCGCCCCGACGACAGCTACCAGGTGCTCCAGGTCGGCTCGCTGCTGCCCCTCCACGCCACCGCCATGGGGAAGACGCTGCTGGCCGCCAACCCCTACCTGATCGCCCAGCTCGGCCCCGAGGACCTGACCCCCTTCACCCCGTGCACGATCACCGACGCCAAGCAGCTCACCCGGGCTGCCGGCGAGGTCAGGAAGCTCGGCTGGGCGGCGGACATCGGCGAGCTGGTCGACGGCGAGGGGTCGGTGGCCGCCCCGATCACCGACCGGCGCGAGCAGACCGTCGGCGCGATCTCCATCTCGGGGCCGATCGAGCGGCTCTGCGAGGGCCAGGCACCGCGCGCCGACCTGGTCTCCTACGTGCGCGAATCGGCGCGGGCGATCTCGCGCGATCTGGGGGCGATCCCGTGGTAGGGGGCCGCCTCGCCCGGCTCCGGATCCGTTCGAGGCTTGACAGCGGCGCGGCCGCCCGGGAAACTCGACCCTGCCGTGACGCTGAACGGGCTGGTGTGACAGCGTCCGCCATAGCCCCATGGGTCTCGTCGCAGGGGAGCGAGGCCAGAGGAGGGATGGCATGGTGAAGGGCGCCTACGTGGCCTCCATCGACCAGGGGACATCGTCGTCGCGCTGCCTGCTCTTCGACGAGCGCGGGCGGATCGTGTCGGTAGCCCAGAAGGAGCACCGCCAGCTCTTCCCCCGGCCGGGCTGGGTGGAGCACGACCCCGAGGAGATCCTCGCCAACGTCCTCGAGGTGGTGGCGGACTCCCTGGAGAAGGCGGACCTCAAGCTCACCGACCTCGCCGCCCTGGGCATCGCCAACCAGCGCGAGACCACCATGGTCTGGGACCGCCACAGCGGCCGGCCGATCTGCAACGCGATCAGCTGGCAGGACACCCGGACCGACAAGATCGTCGACGCCCTGGCCAGAGACGGCGGCAAGGACCGGTTCCGGGTCAAGACCGGGCTGCCCCTCACCACCTACTTCTCCGGGCCGAAGATCCAGTGGATCCTCGACCACGTGGAGGGGGCCCGGGACGGCGCCGAGAAGGGCGACGTGCTCTTCGGCACCATGGACACCTGGCTGATCTGGAAGCTGACCGGGCGCCACATCACCGACGTCACCAACGCCAGCCGGACCATGCTGATGGACCTCGTCACCCTGGAGTGGGACGACGAGCTGCTCGAGGCGATGAAGGTCCCGCGGGCGATGCTGCCCGAGATCCACGCCTCCTCCGAGCCCTACGGCGAGGCCTCGGGGGCGCTGGCCGGGCTGCCGGTGGCGGCGGCCCTCGGGGATCAGCAGGCCGCCCTCTTCGGCCAGACCTGCTTCGCGGCGGGGGAGGGGAAGTGCACCTACGGGACCGGCAGCTTCATGCTGCTCAACACCGGGGAACGGGTGGTCCAGTCCACCCACGGGCTGCTGACCACGGTCGGCTGCCGGATCGCCGGCCAGCCGGCGACCTACGCCCTGGAGGGGTCGATCGCGGTCACCGGCTCGCTGGTCCAGTGGCTCCGCGACAAGCTCGGCATGATCTCGACCGCCGCCGAGATCGAGACCCTGGCCCGGACCGTCGACGACAGCGGCGGCGTCTACGTGGTGCCCGCCTTCTCCGGACTCTTCGCCCCCCACTGGCGCTCCGACGCCCGGGGGGTGATCGCCGGGCTGACCGGCTACACCACCAAGGGGCACCTCGCCCGCGCGGTGCTGGAGGCGACCGCCTGGCAGACCCGCGAGGTGCTGGAGGCGATGAACAGCGACTCCGGCACCGACCTGCGGGTGCTCAAGGCCGACGGCGGGATGACCGCCGACAACCTGCTGATGCAGCTGCTCGCCGACTTCATCGGGGTCCCGGTGGTGCGGCCGATCGTGGCCGAGACCGTCTCCCTGGGCGCCGCCTACGCGGCCGGGCTGGCGGTCGGCTTCTGGCCCGACCAGGAGAGCCTGCGGGCCAACTGGCACAAGGCCGCGGAGTGGCTCCCCCGGCTGGACTCCGAGCGCCGCGAGCGGCGCTACCGGAAGTGGAAGAAGGCGGTCGCCCGCACCCTGGAGTGGGTGGACGAGGACGACGAGGACTGAGCTCGCGCGGGGCACGGGGGTCGCCTGATCTCGGGGCGTCCTGAGCCCGCCGTCGAGCCTGGCGCGGCAACATCTCACCTTGCATTCCCGCATCCCACAGCCGATAATCTGTGCGCGAGTGAGCATTTGCTCACCAGGTGACGGGGTGGCTGGACCGTGCGAGAGGAGCTGCGCCAGGACGAGTACGAGCTCCTGGCACGGCTCGCCCAGCGGTACTACGTCGACGAGCGCACCCAGGAGGAGCTGGCCGCCGAGTTCGCCCTCTCCCGGCCGAAGGTCCAGCGACTGCTCGAGCGCGCCCGGCGGGCCGGGGTCGTGGCCATCCACATCCAGGCGCCGCCCTGGCTCCGGCTGGAGCTGGAGAGCCAGCTGCGTGAGACCTTCGGTCTGAGTGACGCGATCGTCTGCTCGGCCGGGTCCGACCCGCAGGCGGAGCGCGAGGCGGTCGCCCAGCGCGCCGCGCGGTACCTGGAGCGCCGGCTCGGGGACGGCTGCGTGGTGGCGGTGAGCCATGGGCGCACGGTGGGCGCGGTGCCCCGCTTCTTCCGGCCGCCGAGCCGCCTGGACGTCACCTTCGTCAGCGCCATGGGGGGCTCCCCGGGGGTCGCCGCCCCGACCAACCCCAACGAGATCTGCCGCGCCCTGGCGGCGGGCTGCGGCGGCGAGGCGGTCAGCCTCTACGCGCCCGCCTACGTGGAGAGCGGCGAGATCCGTGACCAGCTGCTGGCCCAGGAGGCGATCTCCCAGATCCTCGATCGGGCGGCCCGGGCGACGGTGGCGCTGGTCGGCATCGGCGGCACCGACGACGACTGCACCATGGTGCGGTCGGGCTGCCTGACCACCGACGAGATCGCCTGGCTGCGCAGCCAGGGCGCGGTCGGCGACGTGCTCGGCAACTACGTCGACATCGAGGGGCGACCGGTCGCCTCACCGCACCAGGGCCGGCTGGTGGCGCTCACCGTCGACCACCTCCGCCGGGTCGGGACGGTGGTGGCGGTGGTCAGCGAGCCGGAGAAGCCGCGGGCGATCCTGGGGATGCTGCGGGCCGGTGTGATCTCAGTGCTGGTGGTGGACGAGGACAACGCGCGGGCGGTCCTCGATCTGGCCGCCGGCGGGCCGGTCGGGGCCGGCCGGGCCGGTGGCGTCAGCTCGGCATCCCAACGGGAGGTGTAGACATGCCTGTCGTAACCACGAAAGCCATCCTCCAGCGGGCCTTCGAGGAGAGGTACGGGGTGGCGGCGATCAACGTCATCAACGACCTCACCATGGAGGCGGTGCTGGCGGCGGCGGAGGAGCTGCGCTCACCGCTGATCGTGCAGACCTCGGTCAAGCACGTGGTGATGACCGGGGTCAAGGTGATGTACGCGATGTGGCAGGAGATGACCAGGACGATCACCGTCCCGGTCGCGCTCCACCTCGACCACTGCCCCGACCGCGCGGTGATCACCGACTGCCTGGACGCCGGCTGGAACTCGGTGCTCTTCGACGCCAGCAAGCTGACCGTCGAGGAGAACATGCGCCAGTGCATCGAGGTGGTGGCCGAGGCGCGCCGCCACGGGGCCGACGTCGAGGGCGAGATCGAGGGCTTCAAGCGGACCGAGGAGATGACCGGCGACGAGGCCGAGCACGTCCAGTCGCTGAAGACGGTGGTCGACTTCGTCCATGCCACCGGGGTCGACGTCTTCGCCCCCGCCATCGGCAACGCCCACGGGGTCTACGCCACCAAGCCGCACCTGGACAGCCAGCGGGTCACCGACATCGTCGAGGCCACCGGGATCCCGGTCGCCCTCCACGGCGGCACCGGGATGACCGCCGAGCAGTTCAGCGATCTGATCGGCCGGGGCTGCGCCAAGGTCAACATCTCGACCGCGCTGAAGATCGCCTTCATGAAGTCCGGCTACGAGTACATGACCGCGCACCCGGGCGAGTACGACCCGCCGGCGATCTTCAAGGCCCAGCGGGCGGCGGTGATGGACGTGGCCCGGTACCACATCCGCCTCTTCGGCAGCGAGGGGAAGGCATGGGCGTGAGCGCCGTCATCTTCGACTGCGACGGGGTGCTCGCCGACACCGAGCGGTACGGCCACCTGCCCGCCTTCAACCAGACCTTCCGGGAGATGGGGATGCCCCTGGAGTGGTCGGAGGAGGAGTACGGCCGCAAGCTCCAGATCGCGGGCGGCAAGGAGCGGATGGCGAGCGAGCTCACCCCCGAGTTCACCCGGGCCCACGGCCTGCCCGAGGACCCGGACGGCCGGGCGGCGCTGCTCGCCTCCTGGCACAAGCGCAAGACCCAGATCTACACCGAGATGGTGGCCGCCGGGAAGCTGCCACCCCGCCCCGGGATCCGGCGGATCATCGCCGAGGCCCAGGACGCGGGCTGGAAGCTGGCGGTGGCCTCGACCTCGGCGGAGCCGTCGGTGCGCGCGATCCTCGACCAGGCGGCAGGCCCGGAGCGGGCGGCCCGCTTCGACGTCCTGCTCGCCGGGGACTGCGTCGCCCACAAGAAGCCCGCTCCCGACATCTACCTGCTGGCCCTCGAGAGGCTGGGGGTGGATCCGTCCGCCGTCCTGGTGGTCGAGGACTCGCGCAACGGCCTGGAGGCCGCCCATGCGGCCGGCCTGCGCTGCCTCATCACCGTCAACGGCTACACCGCCCACGAGGAGTTCGGGGAGGCGGTGCTGGTGGTCTCGTCGCTGGGCGACCCCGGTGGGGAGCGGAGCGTGGTGATCGCCAACCGGAGCGGCGCGCGCCCGGGCGACTTCGTCGCCCTCGGCGACCTGGCGGCGTGCCTGGGCGGATAGGGCTGGAAGCATCAGGGAAAAGCAGAGGAGGACCGAAAGGGATGGCGGCGAGCGCAATGGATGACGTCGATCTTGTCCTGAGGACGATGGCCAAGACCATCGTCGACAATGCCGTCTACTTCGCCGAGCTGGACGGCGTGGTCGGTGACGGCGACTTCGGCTACTCGCTCCGGAACGGCTTCGAGGTGGTGGTCAGCGACTACGACACCTTCGACCGGAGCAACGTGGGCGCGGTGCTCAAGAAGGTGGGCTTCGTGCTCTCCGGGAAGGTGGGCGGGGTCAGCGGTCCGATCTGGGGCACGGCATTCCTCCGCGCCGCCCAGGCGGCCGGGGAGAAGACCGAGCTGACCGCCGCCGACGTGATCGCCATCCTGCGGGCCGCGGTCGTCGGGATCATGCACCGGGGCGGGGCGTCGCTCGGCGACAAGACGCTCCTCGACGCCCTGGTGCCCGCCATCGACGCCCTCGAGGCCGGGCTGGCCCGGCCCGAGGCGGCGCAGGACCACGGGAGCGCGGCCCTCCAGGAGGCGGCGGACGTGGCCACCCGGGCGGCCGAGGCCACCAAGCCGATGCTGGCGATGCGCGGCCGGGCCGCCTACACCGGCGAGCGGAGCATCGGATCGGTCGACGCCGGGGCCACGGCGGTGGGGGTCATCTTGCAGAGCGTCAGCGCGGCTTGGCGCGAGCAGCACACGTTGGGAAGCAACTCGTAGAGGGAGACTGGCACATGAAGAAATTCGTCAACGACCCGAGGCACTTCGTCCCTGAGATGCTGGAGGGGATCCAGCTGGCCAGCGACGGCAGGCTCAAGTACGAGCCCAAGTACAACCTCATCTACCGGGCCGACATGCCCCAGGCCAACAAGGTCTCGATCATCCAGGGATCGGGGTCCGGTCACGAGCCCGCCCACACCATGATCGTGGGCAAGGGGATGCTGGACGCGGCCTGCCCCGGTGATGTCTTCGCCGGGCCGCCGGTGGAGTTCGTGTACGAGACCACCAAGCTGCTCAACTCGCCGAAGGGCGTGCTCCACATCGTCAACAACTACACGGGTGACCGGCTCGCCTTCGAGCAGGGCCGTGAGATGTGCGAGATGGACGGCATCAAGGTGGAGACGCTGCTGGTCAACGACGACGTCGCCGTCAAGGACTCGACCTGGACGGTGGGACGGCGCGGGGTGGCCGGCAACTTCTTCGTGATCAAGGCGGTGGGCGCGGCCTCCGAGAAGGGCGCGTCGCTGGAGGAGCTGGTGCGCATCGGCAATGACGTGATTGCCAATGTGCGGACGCTGGGAATCGCGCTGAGCTCCTGCACCCCGCCGGTCAAGGGGAGCTTCCTCTTCGACATCGCCGACGACGAGATGGAGGTCGGCATCGGCATTCACGGCGAGCCGGGCCGCCAGCGCACCAAGCTGGTCTCGGCTGACGAGATCGTCGACATCATGCTCGCAGCGGTGGTCCCCGACCTCCCCTTCAAGAGCGGTGACGAGGTCGCGCTCATGGTCAACGGGCTGGGCGGGACGCCGATCGGTGAGCTCTACGTCCTCTACGGGGCGGCTCACAAGAAGCTGGAGGCCCAGGGCATCAAGGTCTTCCGCAGCTACGTGAACGAGTACTGCACCTCGCTCGAGATGGCCGGTGCCTCGCTCACCCTGCTCAAGGTCAACCCGGAGCTCAAGGGCCTGCTGCTGGAGCCGGCCGAGGTCTCGATCCGGGTCTTCTGATCGGGGAAGGGCGGTGGGGGTCCCGCGCCCGGGGCCGCGCTCCTGGGCGCTTCGGGCCGCGGGATCCCCTGCCCGTCAGATCGGCCGTCTCCGCTGCCCCGTCCGGCTCAGGCGGGAGGCTCGAGGTCCTTCTCGGGGTCGCCGACCGCCGGCTCGACGCCGTGGATCAGGCGGTCGATGTTCTCCCGGTGACGGAAGACCACCACCGCCACGCCGGGGAGCGCCAGGGCCAGGCCGGCCGCGTCGCGGCGGCGCAGCCCCAGCACCAGCGCCGAGAGCCCGCCCGCGGCACTGCCGGAGAGCGAGAGGAGGGAGGTCTTCCGGGTGATGGCCAGGGCGGTGGCGCCGGCCACCAGCGACACCCCGGCGACCGGCGGGGTGAGCACGCCGACGGCGCCGAAGAGGGTGGCCGAGCCCTTGCCCCCGCGGAAGCCGGCGAACACCGGCCAGGAGTGGCCGACCACCGCGCCGACGCCGGCCGCCGCTCCGCCGGGCCGGCCGCAGATGGCCTTGCCGACGCGGGCCGCGGCGGCGCCCTTGCCGATGTCCAGGGCCAGCGTGACCGCGGCCGGACCGCGCCCGGCGGTGCGCAGGACGTTGGCCATCCCCATCGCATGGCTGCCGTAATCGCGGACGTCGATGCCCCGCGAGAGCCGCCCGACCAGCACGCCCGAGGGCAGCGAACCGATGGCGTAACCGAGGGCGGCGGAGGCCGCGAGACCGAGGACGCGCTTCATCGCTGCGAGTTTGCCATGAAAGCCGCCGGCTGTTGAGTCATCGCGGCGGTGTTCGCCGGCGCTGCGGGGATCCCCGGTCGGGCCGCGGCGCGGACGGATCCACCCGCTCGCCCCGCGCCATCGCCGCGAAGAGGTCCGGCCCGCCGGTGACGTGGGCGAGCAGGGCGTGGACGTCCCATTCGGTGCAGGGTGTCGCCAGGGCGTGCTGCTCGGGTCGGGTGGCCGCGATCACCAGCGCCATCTGGTCGAAGGCCGCCTCGATCAGCGCCGCGGTGGCGGCGTCGCCGGAGATCTCGTCGGGGCTGCGGGTCACGGCCGAGGACCCGCTCTGGCGATGCTCGACGGGCTCGGCAAACCTCCCCGAGGCATCCGCTACACTGGGCCCGGACCCGTCGGGGAGTAGCTCAGGTGGTTAGAGTACTGGTCTGGGGGACCAGGGGTCCGCGGTTCGAGTCCGCGCTCCCCGACAGCCGGATCAGACCCGTTCGGGGGCTCTGATTCCCGGGCCGCGCCGGGCCTCAGGGCTGGATCAGCGCGTACTCGATGGCCTGTGACACCGCGCCCATCAGCTCCGAGCGCAGGCCCAGCTGAGCGGTGCGGATGTCGACGGCGTGAGCGGATGCCGAGAGGGCGTAGTGGTGAATCGACTCCCTGACCCCCTCGAGCAGCGGCTGGCCGGCGGTGCCCAGCTCACCGCCGATCACGATCGCGGCAGGGTTGAGACAGTTGCAGAGCTCGGCGAGGACGCGGCCGAGCACGCGCCCGCCCTCGGTGACGATCCGGGCGGCGACCGGGTTGACGCCGAGTGAGCCGAGTGAGGTGAGCGGCCCGTCGGACCCGGCGGTGAGCCCCGGGAGGCGCAGCTCGGCGAGCTGGTGGTGCAGCGCGGTGATCGACACCACGGTCTCCAGGCAGCCCCGGTTGCCGCAGCGGCAGAGTCCCTGGGCGCCGGGCAGCTGGATGTGGCCGATCTCCCCGGCGGCGCCGGTCGCGCCGCGGTAGACCTCCCCGTTGAGCACCAGGCCGGCGCCGAGCCCGTGCGAGGCCTTCACATAGAGGAAGTCGCGGCAGCCGCGGGCGGCCCCGAAGCGGCGCTCGCCGTGGGCCCCCATCTCGGCGTCGTTGGCGACCCGAACCGGGCGCTCGAGCCGGCGCGACAGCTCCTCCCTCACGTCGAAGTCGGACCAGCTGGGATGGTCGCCGAGGGGGCGGGTGCGCCCCGAGACCGAGTCGAGCGGGCAGGGGATCCCGGCCGCGACCCCGAGCACGTCGCCCATGGTCAGCCCGCTGTAGGCGACCAGGCTGCCGGCCAGCCGGGCCGCGACCTCGACCGCCGCCTCGGCACGGTCGTCGACGTCGAAGCTCTCCCGCTGCTCGGCCAGAAGCTCCCCGTCGGTCCGCGCCACCGCCACCGCCAGGTGGGTGTGGCCCAGGTCGATGCCGACGACCGCGCCGCTCGGGGCGGCCGGGACCAGCAGGGAGGAGGGCCGGCCCCGAGATCGGCTCGAGCCGCCGTGGTCGCGCTGCTCGATCACCAGGCCGCCGGGAAGGAGGTCCTGCACGCCCTCCGCGACCGCGCTCCGGGATAGGCCCGTGACCGCGCTCAGGTACCCGCGGGTGACCCCGCCGGGGTGACCCCGGATGATCTCCAGGAGCTGCTGCCGGGAACGCTGCCGGCGTGCGGAGGGAGCCGAGACCACGGTCAAACTCCATTTAGCGCCTATGAATGGACGAAGTTATACACCACAAATCGCCCGACTGGCCTTTTGAGGGAGCCGCGTGCGATACTTGCGGCGCCCCGCGCCGGGGCTGGTGGCACTCCTCCCTGCTCCGTGACGCACGGCCGCCCCGGGATCGGGGCGGCCGTTGCACCGGGCCCGCCGGGAGCGGCCCGGTGGGGGAGAGGACCGGCCGGAATGCCGGACGCCGGCGGTGTGGGATGGGACCGGTCCGCCCCGACCATCGGCGGCTGTTGCCGCGCGGCACCTTCCGCTCCGGTATCGTCCTGTCAGCGGATCATACGCTCTCGATTGCGACACGTTCACCGCATCCGTGTCAGCCGTGTCATCACTGTTGGGAGCCGCCTGCTATTCAATTCGTCCCGAGGCGCGGGTCCTGACTCGCTCGCCGGCGGGCATGACCTGCCTCGGAGCCAACCGACATGCCGCTGGGGGTCCCCCGTCTGACGGTGCGAAGTCTCACCGCGCTCAGCCGCCGCTTCTTCATCCGCCTGCTCGTCCCCACCCTGGCCCTGACCGTCGCGGTGATGGCCGCGGTGGTGTACCTGGTCACCTCGAGCTCCGCGACCGCCCTCACGAACGCGACCGGCGCACACGTGGAGGACCTCGCCCGTGCGGCCAGCGCCCGCCTGGACGCCTGGAACCAGCTGGTCCAGGCCGAGCTCTCCGGCTACGCCGCCGCCCTGGAGGCGAGCTCGACGCCGCTGAGTGGGACCAGCGCCGAGATGGGGCGGCTCTTCTTCGCTCGCAGCTCCGCCTTCAGCGAGATCGCCCTGGTCAACAACCAGGGCCAGGTGGTCGCCTCCAGTGCCGGCCTCGGCTCGGGGCTGTCGTTCGCGGGGAGCAGCTGGCTCAGCCTGGCCGCGCAGGAGGCGATCATCACGCCGATCCAGGAGCACTCCGGGCAGCTGGAGTGGTACGCGGCCCAGCCGGTCACCACCGGGAGCCTCACCTTCACCGGGATCCTGGTGGGGGTGATCGACACCGCGCAGTCGCTGGGGCCGGTGTTCCTCAGCGTCACCAACAGCACCTCGTCGTCGATCGTGCTGCAGGCGGTGGGGCCGGACCACCTGCTGATCTTCAGCTCGACCATGACCGCCCAGTCCGACGCCCAGATGATCCAGCAGGGTGCGCTGACCCAGCGCGTCGACACCCCGGCGGTGGACTCGGCGCTCCAGGGCACCGGCAAGACCGGGACGGTCAGCTACGGGCAGGGGAAGGCGGAGACCATCTCCGGCTACACCGAGGACCTCCCGCTCGGATGGGCGATCGTCGCCAGCGAGCCCTCCGACGTCGCCCTCGCCTCGGTGGCCAACCAGCAGGCCAACGCGACCCTCGCGCTGCTCGGCGGCGCCCTGGTGCTGGTCGTCCTCCTCCTGGCCGTCTCGATGCGGCTCACGCGCCCGATCGGGCGGATGGCGGAGACCGCGCGCCGCATCGCCGCCGGTGACCTCACGGCCCGGGTGGGCACGGCCGGGACGGCGGAGGTGGCGACCCTCGCCGAGAGCTTCAACCTGATGGTGGAACGCCTCGGCGGGCTGATCACGCGGGTGCAGCGCACCAGCCTGGAGCTCGCGGACTCCGCGGCCGGACTCTCGGCCGCGTCGAGCGAGCTGGCCGCCACCACCGTCCAGCAGAGCTCGGCGGCGACCGAGACCTCGGCGAGCATGGAGGAGCTGGCCAGCGCCTCGACCCAGATCGCCGACACCGTCGACCAGGTGGCGGCCCGGGCCATGGAGACCCGGCAGAGCCTCGAGCAGGCTCAGCACGACATCCGTGCCACCAGCGATCGGACCCTGGCCCTGGCCAAGCGGGTGGAGGAGATCACCAAGATCCTCACCCTCATCAACGACATCGCCGACCAGTCCAGCCTGCTCGCCCTCAACGCGGCCATCGAGGCGGCTCGCGCCGGTGACGTCGGCCGCGGCTTCACGGTCGTCGCCGACGAGGTCCGCCGCCTGGCTGAGCGCACCAAGGGGCTGGCCGCCGACATCGCCAACATCACCCAGGGCACCAAGGCCGAGACCAGCGCCACGGTGATGGCCATGGACAAGGGGGTGGCCGAGCTGCAGGGCGGCCTCCAGCTCATGGAGCAGGTTGCCGAGGCGAGCTCCCAGGTCCGGGTGGCCACCCGTCAGCAGCGCATCGCCTCCTCGCGGGTGGTGGACGCGATGGAGCAGGTGAGCGTGGCCAGCCGGCAGGTCTCCACCACCGCCCAGGAGATCGCCCTGGCGGCGGGGGGCCAGGCGACCATGGCCGACGAGCTGCGCCGGGGGACGTCCTCGGCCTCCATGGACCTGGCCGGTGGGGCGGACGGAGCCAGTCCGGCGCCGGTGGACCTCCCTCCCCTGGCGGCGATTCCCTCGGCGTAGCCGGCGGTCGCGGTTCGCCGGCTCAGCGGGCCTTGCCGGAGGTCGACCCTGCCGGGGAGGGGACGAAGAGCCCGATGGTGCCGGTCAGCAGCGCCGTGAAGACGGTGACGATGACGTCGGGCGGGCGGTTGAGCCCGATCATCACCAGCAGCCCCACCAGGGCGATCCCCAGCAGGAGCAGGAGCCCGATCACCATCCACGACCAGAGGTTGTTGGCGGTGGCCGGGTCGGGAGCGGGCACCCCGCGTCCCGCGGTCGCCTTCATGGCCGCCAGCTGAACGGTCGGGTCGCTGTTCTTGACGCTGTTGGCGGCGCGCTGAACCGAGGCGGCGGCCTTGAGCGGCTCGGCCGACTCCTGGATCGCCTGGAGTGCCAGGGTCTGCGCCTCGGGGGCGAAACCCGTCATCGCCAGCGTGATGTGCTCGATGGCGCTGGCCCGATCGTCGAGGTTCGACATCTCTCCCTCCTCTGCCGCGCGGCCGGCTCTGGGCGCCGCGGCGGTACTCAGCCGGTCAATTGGGCACCGGGGCCGCGGCCCCTGTCAACGCCCGCAGGCCGGGGACGGCGGCGCGAGACCGGGCGACCGGGTCAGCCGCTCCATAACCATCTCGCAACCGATCCTCCCTCGACGTCACCGACCCGCCCACGACACCGTCGACGCGGTCCGCGGTGACTTCTCGCTGGGCGACGCCTTCGTGGCGGTGACCCCCTGCGGGGTCAACTCCGCGCCCCCCACCTGCACCACCCCCAACTGGCTGGGATCGCTGGAGATGGCGACCGGGCGGATCACCCCGGTGGCGCTCGCCGGTCCGAATCTGCAGCCGCAGGGGATGACCTTCGACCCGGACGATTGAGGTTCGCGGCACGCCACGCCGGCGCAGCGGCCGGGCCGGGGCGGGCCGGCGCGCTCGTTAACGGCCTCATCGCCAAAGGTCCGGAGCTCCATCACCAAAGCGGCGGGACCGGGCTGCGAGACTGGATCACAGCGCTCCCGCCCTGTTCCGGCGGGGCGGTAGGGGAGAGGTGCCATGAGCGACGAGACCGTGGTCGGGGTCGTGGAGCAGGGCGAGGCCAACCCGCTGGGGCCCCCCGAGGAGGGTGGTGCGGGCACCGATGAGAGCGCCGGCGACGAGCCGGACGAGTCCGAGGCCGACGAGGGCGAGGTCGGCATCTGACCGCCATCGCCATTCGGGGCGAGGGTGGCTGGCCCTCGTGACCGCCCACGATCGGCGTGGCCATGACGGGGAGCAGGGATCGCGGAGACGCCGTGACCGCACCGCCGGCGGGCCGGCCGCTGCGGTCAGGCGGTGAACCGGCAGCGCCGGGCCCGGCTGGGCGACGGTGTTCCGCGGATCCCTGCTCCGGGCGGCGGGGGACCCGATGGGGGGACTCAGTGCCGGCGTAGGAGCAGCACGGCCCCGGTCGTGCTGACCACCGCGATGCCGAGCAGGACCACCAGGTTGGTGGCCGTCACCCCGTAGCCGAACCAGGGATCCTGAAGCGCCCGCACCGCGTAGTTCATGGGGTCGAAGGCGGCGACCTCTCGCATCGCGCTGGGGAGGACCGAGAGCGGCGGGGCGGCGCCGGAGATCATGTAGAGGGGGAAGAAGAGCACCATCCCGACGCTCTGGGCGGTGCGCGTGGTGGGGAAGAGGGCGGCGACCAGCAGGCCGAGGGCGAGGAAGCCCGCCATGCCCACGACGAAGCCGAGGATGACCCCGGGCAGCGATCGGGGGAGGTCGTACGCGTAGGCGGGACGCGCGAGGGCCAGGAGCACCGCGGTGGCGGCGACCGCGACCCCGAGGCAGACCGCGAGCTGGGCCGCGATGACCCCGGCGACCGGCACCGACGAGGCCCGGAACCGGCGCATGATGCCCCGCTCGTAATAGGCGGTCAGGTGCGGGGGGAGGGCGATCAGCCCGGCGGCGGCGATCACCACCGCCACGTTGCTGACCACGTAGTACTCGGCGCCACGAACACCGCGGAAGCCCGCGCCACCGGAGCTCTCGAAGACCCCGGCGATGACGAACATCACGACCACGGGGAACGCCAGGGTGAATCCCACCGCGAGGGGCTCGCGGAGGAAGAGCTTGGTCTCCAGCCAGGTGAGCTTGAGGAGGGCGGCCGGTCTCACCGGTCCGCCCCGTCCGAGGCCTGGGTGAGGTGGAGGAAGACGTCCTCCAGGCTCGGCTGCTCGGTGCGCAGGTCGTCGGGCTCGAGCCCGTGGGCGATCAAGGCCGCCCCGACGTGGGCCAGCACCGGACCGTCGCCGGTCACCTCCAGGCGGGGCCCATGGCGCGTCACCGCGTGGACGTGGGGGGTGCCGGACAGCCAGCTGAGATCGGCGCCGGGAGCGGCCGAGAAGACCACCCGGACGCCGCCACCGTGGCGGTTGATCAGCCCCTGGGGGCTGTCCACGGCCGCCACCCGCCCCCGATGGACCACGGCGATGCGGTCGCAGAGCTGCTGCGCCTCCTCCATGAAGTGGGTCACCAGGACCACGGTCGCGCCCCGATCCCGGACCGCCCGGACCAGGTCCCAGGCGACCCGGCGGGCGGCGGGGTCGAGCCCCTGGGTCAGCTCGTCGAGGAAGACCACCTCGGGCCGGTTGATCAGCGCCAGGGCCACGAAGAGCCGCTGCTGCTCCCCGCCCGAGAGGCTGGAGAAGGCGGCGCCCCGCCGGCCCTGCAGCCCCCACTGATCCAGGGCCGCGCTCCAGTCCACCCTTCCGGGGGCGAGCGAGGCAAAGAGGTCCAGGGCCTCCCAGACCCTGATCCGATCGGGGAGCGCCGCCTGCTGAAGCTGGCATCCGATGCGGCGGCGCAGCTCGCGGGTGTCCCGCTCGGGGTCCAGACCCAGCACCCGGATGCGGCCCTGGTCCGGGCGCCGCAGCCCCTCCACGCACTCCACCGTGGTGGTCTTGCCGGCGCCGTTGGGGCCGAGCAGGCCGAAGATCTCGCCCTGCTCCACCTCCAGGGAGATGTCGTCGACGGCGAGCACGCTGCCGTACGCCCTGCGCAGATGCTCCACCTCGACGACGGCCGCCATCGGCGTCCTCCGGACCGGATCTCGAGCCGTGGCGCATGCGCCCGCCGGCGGTGCCGGCATCGTAGGGGAGCGAAGGGGCACCCCGCAGCGAGCGAAATGGGGTTGGCGCGGTGACAGGAATGCGGCTTCCGTGTCTGTTAACCGGGTGATAATCGCGCCGTGAAGGTCCTGGTGGTCGAGGACGACGAGGAGACGGCCGCGACGCTCCGCTGGGGCCTCGCGGAGGCGGGCATTCCCGCCGACGTCGTCCACAACGGCGCCGATGCGATCGCTCGCAGCCAGGCGGGCACCTACGACGTGGTGCTCCTCGACGTGATGCTCCCCGACGGTCTCGACGGCTTCGCGGTCTGCCGCCGCCTCCGCGCGCTCCGCGTCACCAGCCGGGTGATGATGCTCACCGCCCGCTCCGGCGTCTCCGACCGGGTGTCGGGGCTCGACTGCGGAGCCGACGACTACCTCACCAAACCCTTCGCCTTCGCCGAGCTGCTGGCCAGGCTCCGCGCGCTGCTGCGCCGGGAGCCGGCGCCGGCGACGGCGGCCGTCTCCGACCTGGTGATCGACGAGCCGGCGCGCACCGCGCGGGTCGGTGACGCCCGCCTCTCCCTGACCCGCAAGGAGTTCGACCTGCTGGCGCTGCTGGCCGGTCAGGCCGGCCGGGTGGTCCCCGCCGAGCGTCTCCTCGACTGCGGCTGGAGCTACGAGGGTGCGCCCAACGCCGGTCTGGTGGATGTGTACATGAGCCGGCTGCGGACCAAGCTCGCGCGGGTGGGGTCCGCGGTGCGCATCGTCAACGTGCGCGGGGTCGGATACCGGTTGGAGCTGGCGGATGCCTGAGGCCCTCCCGTCCCTCCGCGCCCGAGCCTTCCTCCGCCACCCCCGTCCGGTGCGCAGCCCGGCCCAGGTGGTCGGGGCGCTGCTCCTCCTCCTCGCCGTGATCGGGGGGGCGACCGCCCTCGACCTGGTCACCCCGCCCGACAACACCTTCGGGGCGATCCCCCTCCTCTGCGTGGTGGCCGCGATCTGGCTGCTCCCCTCCTGGGCGGCGGGGCTGATCGCCGCCGCCAGCCTGGTCCAGCCGGCGGTGCTCCAGGCGATCGGCCAGTGGCCACCCCTCGACGCCGACTTCCAGTTCATCGCGGTGGCGGTGCTGACCGTCTTCGGGATCCTCACCGTCAACGCCCTGATCAGGGTGGCGGCGGAGAGGGAGGCGCTGATCGACAGCCTCACCCGCTTCACCTCCGAGGCCGCCCACGAGCTGAACTCGCCGCTCAGCGCGATCCGGGTGACCGCCGAGGTGACCCTCCTCCAGCTTCGAGACGTGGCCCGGTATGTGGCCAGTCTCGAGCAGATCCGCGAGCAGGCGATCCGGCTCAGCGTGCTGACCGAGGGGCTGCTGCTGCTGGCGCGGAAGGACGCCCGGGCCCTCTACGTGCGCCGGGTGCCGCTCTCCCTCGACGACGTGATGGAGGAGCTGTACGAGCGCTGGCGCGGCCCGGCGGAGCGGGCCCGGATGAGCCTCGAGGTGGAGCGCGACAGCGGCGCCGAGCTGTCCGGCGACCCGGTCCTGCTCGGGCGTCTCTTCGACAACCTGGTCGACAACGCCCTGCGCCATGCCAGCGGGCATGTCGCGGTCTCCACCCTGGTCGCGGGGGGCAGCTGCGTGGTCGGGGTCGAGGACGACGGGGGCGGCCTCCCACCCGGGAACCGTCCGGAGAGCGTGGACCAGCTCCGCCGGGAGGGTGGGCTGCCCACCCGGAGCGGTGGCACCGGCCTCGGGCTCTCCATCGCCGCGGTGGTCGCCGAGGCCCACGGCGGCACCATCAGGCTGGAACACCCGGTCGGCGGATTGCGAATCCTCGTGCGACTACCCGTGACATCGAGTTAAGGGTCGCGGCAGGTTAGGCGGTCACCGTGACGTTCATGCAGCAGCGCACGATGGTGGAGCTCATGACACGGCTCGTCTCGACCTACTTCGAGCTTCGGGAGACGGCGCGCCGACACCTGGAGCGCGGGCTCTCCGGTCGCCAGGCGGGGCAGGGGATGGTCGAATACGGCCTCATCCTGGTGCTGATCGCGGTGGTGGTGGTGCTGATCCTCTCCACCGTGGGGAAGCGGCTGAACAACGCCTTCTCCAACGTCAGCAACGCCCTGGGCACCTGAGCCCCCGCCGGTAGTCGCCAGCGCGCCGCCGGCCGAGCTCTTGGTGCCGGCACCGGGCTGCGCGTCTCCGATCCACGCGGCCGGGAGGAGAGGGGAGGGGTCGTGATCTGGCAGAATCCAGGTCGCGCACCTCCCGCAGGCCAGTACGAGGTTCAGATCGTGGCCGTCCTCGACCCATGTGACAACTGCGGCCGCCCCACCCCCATCTACCGGCTGGCCGCGGTGATCCTCGACGGCGGGGTGGCCCGTGTCTGCCCGCTCTGCGCGTCGACCGAGAAGGAGCGGATCGAGGTGCCCTACGCGCCCCGGCCCGACCAGGGGGCGATCCAGCCCAGCACGACCCGCGACGCCTGGTGACCCGGGAGTCCTTCTCCGCCCGCCTGGCCGCGCGCGGCCGCGAGGTCGGGTCCCTGCTCTGCCTCGGGCTCGACCCCACCGGCTGCGCCGACGCCACCGAGGTGGAGCGCTTCTGCGCCGCGATGCTGGAGGCGGCGCTCCCCCACGTGGTCGCGGTCAAGCCGAACCTCGCCTTCTTCGAGCAGCACGGCTCGGCCGGGCTGGCGGTCCTGGAGCGGGTGCGGGGGATGGTGCCCGACAGCCGTCTGCTGATCCTGGACGCCAAGCGCGGCGACATCGGGAGCACCGCGGAGGCTCAGGCCCGGGCGCTCTTCGACGTCTGGGGGGCGGACGCCGTCACCGTCAACCCACTGCTGGGCCAGGACGCGGTGGCCCCCTTCCTGGCCCGGACCGGCACCGCGGCCCTGCTGCTCGCGCGCACCAGCAACCCGGGCGCCGCCGACTTCCTGGAGGCCCCCCTGCAGGACGGCCGTCCGCTGTACCGCCTGATCGTGGAGCGGGCCCTCACCTGGTCGGGCGCGGCCGAGATCGGCTTCGTGGTGGGAGCCACCGCCGCCGCGGCCGTCGCCGAGGTGAGGCGCCTGGCCCCGTCCTCCCCCCTGCTGCTCCCCGGGGTCGGAGCCCAGGGTGGGGACCTGGAGGCCGCGGTGAGCGCCGGCCTCGACGCCGCCGGGGGCGGGATCGTGCTCCCGGTCTCGCGGGGGATCACCGGCGCCGCCGATCCCGGCGCCGCGGCGGCCGATCTCCGCCGCCGGATCGAGGCGGTGCGCGCGGGGGCGGCGCGGCGGTGAGCGCGCGCGCGGTCATCGAGCTCTCCGGCCACATCATCGACAGCATGCTGCTGCCCCGGGTCATGGACAGCGTCATGGACATGGGGGCCACCTTCCACGTGGAGGAGTTCCGGGTCGGCACCCGGCTCGACGAGCCCTCGTTCGCCCGGCTCACGATCGAGGCGGACACCGAGGAGCGGCTGGCGGCGGTGGTCGCCGCCTGCCAGCAGCACGGCGCCGCCGTGGTCGGCGCCGAGAACGCCGCCACCGAGGCCGCTCCCTCCGACGGGGTGTTCCCCGACACCTTCTACACCACCACCAGCCAGCCCACCTCGGTCCGGGTGGCCGGTGAGTGGGTGGTGGTGGACGACATCGAGATGGACTGCGGGGTGGTGATCGCGGACGGCGCCGCCCGGGCTGTCCCGGTCAGCGACGTGCGCGCCGGCGAGGCGGTGGTGGTGGGCCGGGCCGGGGTCCGTATCGTCCCGCTGGAGCGGGGCCGGGGCAAGGAGGTCTTCGGCTTCACCACCAGCTCGCTCTCCCCCGAGAAGCCCAAGCACCAGGTGATCCGCGAGCTGGCCGGAACCATGCGCGAGATTCGCGCCAGAGATGGCCGGATCTGCTTCGTCGGCGGCCCGGCGATCATCCACACCGGCGGCGGCCCCCACCTCGCCCGCCTGATCACCGCCGGCTGGGTGCAGGTGCTCTTCGCCGGCAACGGGCTGGCCGCCCACGACATCGAGTCCCAGTTCTTCGGAACCTCGCTCGGACTCGGCCTGGAGAAGGGCCTGCCCATCGAGTCCGGCCACGAGCTGCACATGCGCACGGTCAACCGGATCCGCGCCGCCGGGGGCATCCGGGCCGCGGTCGAGGCGGGGATCCTCCGCCGCGGGGTGATGTACGAATGCGTGCGCAACGGGGTCGAGTACGTGCTCGCCGGGTCGATCCGCGACGACGGCCCGCTCCCCGATGTGGTCACCGACATGCTGGAGGCCCGGCGCCGGATGCGCACCGCGCTGGCCGGGGTCGACCTCTGCATCATGTGCGCCTCCATGCTCCACGCCATCGCCACCGGCAACCTGCTGCCGGCCGCGACCCGCACCGTCTGTGTCGACATCAACCCGGCGGTGGTCGCCAAGCTGGCCGACCGCGGCTCCTCGCAGACCCTCGGGCTGGTGACCGACGTTGAGTCCTTCCTGCGCGAGCTGGGGGAGGCGCTGGCCGCGGAGCCCGCATGAGCCTGCTGCTGGTCTCCACCGGGCCGGAGCCCGAGCACAGCTCGGCGGGGCACCCGGAGCGGCCCGACCGGGTGGCGGCGATCCTGGAGCGCATCGGCGCCGAGCCCGACCTCGCGGCCATCCCCCGGATCGACGCCGTCGCCGCCGAGGAGTTCGGCCGTCGAGCTGGTCCACCCCCCGTCCCACGTCGCCGCGGTGCGGGCGATGGCGGCCCGCGGGGGAGGGTGGTTCGACGGCGACACGTACTGCGCGCCCGGCTCCCGCGAGGCGGCGCTGCGCTCGGTGGGTGCGGCGCTGGCCGCGGTCGACGCCGTCTGCGACGGGCGCTCCGAGCACGCCTTCTCGATCAGCCGGCCCCCGGGGCACCACGCCACCGCGGTGCGGGCGATGGGCTTCTGCATCTTCAACAACGTGGCCATCGCCACCCGCCAGGCCCAGCGCCGGGGCCGGGAGCGGATCGCCATCGTGGACATCGACGTCCATCACGGCAACGGCACCGAGGCGATCTTCTGGGACGACCCCTCGGTCCTCTACACCTCGCTCCACGAGTGGCCCCTCTACCCGGGGACCGGGGCCGCCGGGGACCGGGGTGGCGAGGCGGCGCACGGGCTCACCCTCAACGTGCCGCTCGCATCCGGCTGCACCGGGGAGGGCTGGCTGCTCCGCTTCGACGACCTGGTGCTGCCGGCGCTGACCGCGTTCCACCCCGACCTGGTGCTGGTGAGCGCCGGCTATGACGCCCACAGCGCCGACCCGCTGGCCACCCTGGAGCTCGGCACGGAGACGTACGGCGCCGTCGCCGGCCGGATCGGCGATCTCTGCGCCGGCGCCGGGGCCGGCTCGGTCTGGGTGCTGGAGGGCGGGTACGACCTGGATGCGCTCGGCGACTCGGTGGCGGCCACCCTGCGCGCGCTCGGCGCCCCGGCGCTCGCGTGAGCGGGCCGCGCCTCAGCCGGCGAGTTGGGAGCTCCGATCGGCCGCCGGTCGCCACCGGGCCGGCGATAACCGGCGGGGGGACAGCCCGTTAACCTTGGTGAGATGCGCTCCCTCCCATCCCGGGCCGCCGGCGCCCTGGCCGTCGCCGCCGCCCTCGCTCTGAGCGGCTGCAGCCTCTTCTCGTCGGGTTCGCCCACCCCCAGCGGGGTGGCCACCCAGCCACCCGGGAGCGGGCAGGCCGGCACCCTCTCCCCGACGGCGACCCCCACCGGGTCGGCCGGGATCCAGACCAGCGGTGAGCGCACCGTGCTGGTCCAGGACGGGCTGCGCATCCACAGCTCCGACTCGCTCTCCGCCTCGGTGCTGGGCACCGCCGCCTGGGGGGTGACCCTCACCGTGCTCGGCTACGACGCCAGCGGGGGCCCCTGGCCGGACTCCTCCACCCCCGGGGGCTGGTACCACGTCGAGGGGTCGACGGTCACCGGCTGGATCATCGCCGACCCGACCTACACCGCCTCCGGGGTGCTCAGCTCGATCTCGTTCCAGGACAAGCAGATCGGCGGGATCCTCTTCCCCATCGACTGGACCTACGCGGACGACCAGGGGGAGATCGTCTTCGAGCCCCAGACCGGGACCCAGCTACCCACCCTTCTGATCCGCTCGGCGGCCACCCTCAACGCCCTGGGGGCGCTGGGGTTGACCGGGTACAACGTGGTCTCGAGCAACGCCGAGGTGGTGGCCTGCGGCTACACCGGGACCCTGGTCCAGTACGCGGCGAGCTCGGGCGCGATCCCGGCGCCGACCATGGACGCGGGGGGCGCCCAGGTGACCCGGCTCGCCGACTTCGCCCAGTTCCGGGCCACGCTCTCCTCCAGCTTCGCCATCGACATCGAGATGAACTACTCGACCGCCGCCGAGTACACCGTCTTCGAGAACGTCCTCAACAGCATCCGGTACCCGTTCCCCGACTGCGAGGCGGGCACCGGGTCGCCGAGCCCCAGCCCCGGCTGAGCCGGCCTGGATGCGGACGGCCCTCCTCGAGGTCGACCTGAGCCGGAGCACGGTGGTCGACATCACCGACGAGGCGGCGCGCTTCGTCCGGGGAGCCGGGGACGGGCTGCTGAGCGTCTTCGCCCCCCACGCCACCGCCGGGGTGGCGCTCCTCGAGACCGGGAGCGGCTCCGAGCCGGACCTGGTGGCGGCGCTGGAGCGGCTGCTCCCGCGCGACGACCGGTACCGCCACCGCCACGGGAGCCCCGGTCACGGCGCCGACCACCTGCTCCCCGCCCTGGTGTCGCCGTCGCTGACCGTCCCGGTGGAGGCCGGCCGGATGCTGCTCGGCACCTGGCAGCGGGTGGTCCTGGTCAGCCTCAACCGCGACAACCCCCGCCGGCGGGTGCGCCTCTCGTTCCTGGAGGGCTGAGCCGCGCCGGCCGCCCGGCGATCTCAGTTCAGGGTCAGCCCGTGGCTGTTGAGCCAGGCCACGCTGAGGGTCATGAAGAGCCCGCTCATCGCCACCATGGCGACGTACCCCGCCCCGATCAGGAACCGGGTGCGAACCGGGAGGGGCGGCGCCTCGGCGCCCATCCGGGCGGCTCGGAACCGTCCCCACACCGAGTAGATGGCGACCACGAAGATCAGGACGAGGATGGGGTTGGCCAGGCTGTACCCGAACACCTCGCTGACCACCAGGCCCCCGAGGAGAACCACCCCGGCGAGGTTGAACCACTTGCTGATAGCGCTGGTGACCCGACCTCCGTCCAGGGGCAGGATCGGGATCAGGTTGAAGAGGGTGATGAAGAACCCGAAGTAGGCGAGGGAGAAGGCGAAGCGCACCCCCGGGTTGTCGGCCCCCTGGTTGAGCGCCCAGAGGTAGACGAGGAGGGTGGCCACGAAGCCGGAGATCGGCCCGGCGATGGCGATGACCGCCTCGCGGCGGCGGTCGCTGGTCAGCCCCTTGCCGGCGGCCGTGAAGGCACCCAGGAAGGGGACGAAGACGGGCGCCGACATCGGCACGCCCATCACCCGCGAGGTGAGGAAGTGGCCCATCTCGTGGACGAAGATGATCAGCACCAGGCCGACCGCGAACGCCCAGCCGAACACCAGGGAGTAGGCGACGACCGCGATCACCATGGTGAGGGCGGTGAAGCCGAACTTCCCGAAGTAGCCGAGCTTGGCGATCGCCGCCAGCGCCGTCAGCAGCCCGCCGACGAAGCCTCCGCGGCGTCTGGAGTTGGCCTGCGGCGGCGCCGGCTGCGCGCCCCAGCCGGCCGGGACGTACCCCGCGGCCGGGGGAGGGTAGACGGTGCCCGGCGGGTAGTTCGTTCCCGGGGGTGGGTACGCGGTCCCGGGCGGGTACACGGCGCCCGGCGGCGGATACATCGTCCCGGGCCGGTATGCGGCGTCCGGCGGCGGATAGATGGTCCCGGGTGGGTGGACGGCGCCCGGAGGTGGGTAGACGGCACCCGGAGGTGGGTAGACGGTCCCCGGGTGAGCCGGCGGCTGCCCGTCCGCAGGCGGGCTGACCGCGCCCGGGGGCGGGTAGGCGGTCCACACCCAGGGTGCGTAGGGGTCGGCCGGTGGGGGAGGGGACTGCCCAGCGTCCCGCACCGGGGGCTGGTCGTGCCCTTCGGGCGCTGCAGGCATCCCACCGATCATCGCACGGGCCGCGACCACGTCCTCGAACCGAGCGTGTGCAGCGCAAAGCCGGCGCGGCCCTGTATCGTCCCGCAGGCATGGACGACACGACGCTGCACGGCTCCCGGGTCGCCATCGTCGGCGCCGGGGTGATCGCCGAGGCGATGCTCTCCGGCCTGCTGGAGCGCGGCCTCGTGGAAGCCTCGGCGGTGGTCTGCAGCCATCCCCGGGAGGAGCGCCGCCGGGAGCTCGTCGAGCGCCACGGGGTCACCGCGGTGGCGGCCAACGCGGAGGCGGCGGCGGGCGCCGACATCATCCTGCTGGCGGTGAAACCGCAGATGCTCAAGGCGGTCATGCCGGAGCTGAAGCCGCAGATGCAGCCGGGCCAGCTGGTCATCAGCGTCATCGCCGGCGCCGGCACCCACGCCCTGGCCGGGGGCCTCGACCACCCCGCCCTGGTCCGCTGCATGCCCAACACCCCGGCCCAGATCGGCCAGGGGGTGACCGTCTGGTTCGCAACCCCCTCGGTCGACGCCACCGGCCGGGCTCAGACCCGGACCATGCTCTCGGCTCTCGGCCGCGAGTTCGAGGTCCACGACGAGCGCCAGGTGGCGATGGCCACCGCGGTGAGCGGGAGCGGGCCCACCTACATCTTCCTGTTCATCGAGGCGCTCACCGACGCCGCCGTGCACCTCGGCTTCCCCCGCCACGTGGCACGGGAGCTGGTCCTGGACACCATGCAGGGTTCAGCCGCCTTCGCCCTGGCCAGCGGGCGTCACGTCGCCGAGCTCCGGGACATGGTCACCTCGCCGGGCGGCACCTCGGCCGCGGCCATGTACGAGCTGGAGCGGGGCCGCCTGCGCACCGTGGTGAGCGACGCCGTCTGGGCGGCCTTCGAGCGCACCCTCGGCATCGAGGCGGCACTGGAGGGGCGCCCCCCGGAGCCGTCCGCCCGCCCTCGCTGAGGTCGCCGCGGGCCGGCTTCCGCCGCCGAACGGTGCAACCGCACCGTCTCCGAGTTGGCGACCGGGTGAAGGTGCGGTCACACCGATCGGAGCGTTGGGTGCGCTGGTGTACTCTGCAGGGTGGACGGGGCACCTCGGACGGTGCCGGCACAGCTTCGATCGGAGAGGGGGTACTGGGTGGCGTTCGTCAGCAGCCGCCGGCTTCCCGCTCTGAGGGGGCCGAGGTCCCGCCAGGTGCGGGTCGTGATGGCCGGCGTGGCCCTCGCCGGCGTGGCGGCCGGCGTCTGGGCGCTGGTCATCGGCCGCGACACCCCGCAGATGCTGCTCCTGCTCGCGCTCGGCGGCAGCGTCGCCGGCATCGGCTTCGCCTACCTCTCGGAGCGGAACCACCGCCGCCACCTCCAGCACCTGGCCGATTCGCGGGACCTGCTCCAGCAGACGGTGCGCTCGCCGCTCTCGGTGGCGGCGCTGCTGGGCCGGCTCTGCCAGATCTTCGAAGCGGGCTTCGCCGAGGTGGTGGTGCTCCCCGACACGCCTGCCGGCAGCGCCCTGGTGGTGCGGGTGCGCGAGGGCAGGACGACCGAGAGCTCGGAGCCGCTCGACGGCGACCTGCTGGGGGACGTTTTCTCGGTGATCGTCCCCGCCAACCTCAGCCTGATCCTCCACAGCGGTGGGGCCGAGCGCGGCGCCACCGTCCTCTCCCGCCGCGGCCTCCGCGACGGGGTGATGGCGGCGCTGACCGTCGAGGGCCGGATCCTGGGCAGCGTCCTGGTGGGCCGGCGGCGCGGTGCGCCGCGCGCCTTCGACGACGAGGACCGGCGGCTGCTGGAGGCGCTCGCGCCCCAGGTCGGCGTCACCGTGGAGAAGGTGCAGCTCGACGAGCGGATCAATCACCAGGCCTTCCACGACTCCCTCACCGGTCTGGCCAACCGGAGCCTCTTCGCGGACCGGGTCGTCCACGCCCTGGATCGCCGGGTGGGGTCGGGCCGGCTCCGGGCGGCCCTCCTCTTCATCGACCTGGACGACTTCAAGGTCGTCAACGACAGCCTCGGGCACCCGACCGGCGACCTCCTCCTCCAGGCGGTGACCGAGCGTCTGCTCCGGGTGGTGCGCCCCTTCGACACGGTGGCGCGCCTCGGCGGTGACGAGTTCGCCGTCCTCATCGAGGACCTCACCGGACCGGAGGAGGCCGTGCTGGTGGCGGAGCGGTTCCTGGAGGAGCTGGCGGTCAGCTTCGACCTCGAGGGGACGGCGATCGTCATCGGGGCCAGCGTCGGAATCGCGGTGGCGGGAGCGGCAGCGACCAGCTGTGAGGACCTGCTCCGCGAGGCGGACGTCGCCATGTACCGGGCCAAGCAGCGGGGCAAGGCGACGGTCGAGACCTTCGACGCCAGCATGCAGCGATCCCTGGAGCGCGGCCTCCAGCTGAGGAGCGACTTCGAGAAGGCGGTGGCCGCCGGCGAGCTCCATATCGAATACCAGCCGGTGGTCGCCCTCGACACCGGGCGGGTGGTCGGGGTCGAGGCGCTGGCGCGCTGGGAGAGAAGGGGACGGGGCCCGGTCGCGCCCCGCGACTTCATCCCCATCGCCGAGACCAGCGGCCTCATCCACGAGGTCGGCGAGTGGGTGTTGAGGACCGCCTGCAGCCAGGCGGTGGCCTGGATGGCGGGCCACCCGCAGCGCGACCTCATGGTCGGTGTGAACGTGTCACCGCGGGAGCTTCTCCACCCCGGCTTCGCGCACGAGGTCGAGGCCATCCTCCGCGAGACCGGCCTCACCTCCGCGCTGCTCACCCTCGAGATCACGGAGAGCCTGCTCATGGAGGGCCCCGCGATCATCCTGGAGCGCCTCCAGGCCCTCAAGGAGCTGGGCGTGACCCTGGCGATCGACGACTTCGGCACCGGGTACTCGTCGCTCGGCGAGCTGCGATCCCTCCCCGTGGACGCTCTCAAGATCCCCAAGGTGTTCCTGGACAACATCACCACCGACGAGCGGGAGCGCTCCTTCCTCGCCGGCATCATCGGTCTGGGCCGGACCCTCGACCTCCGCCTGGTGGCGGTCGGGGTGGAGCGCGAGGAGCAGCTGCACGCGCTCCGCGAGATGCGCTGTGACCTCGCTCAGGGCTTCCACCTCGCCCCGCCGCTGGACGCTGCCGGGGTGGGGGAGATGCTCGCCCGGGAGGCGGACACCGGGCCGCTCGACCTCTCCCGCCGGACCTGGAAGGCCGCCCAGGAGCGGGCCCCCCAGGGCGGCACCGCTCGTCTGCCGCGCAGCGCCTGACGGCGCCGGCCTCAGATCAGGCTGAGGGTGTCACTCCAATCGAGCGCCGTCGGGGAGACCCCCTGGGGGCGCGCACGCGGTTAACGACACGATCGTCCATAACCGGTGAGAAGCAGGGGGGCATTCGGCAAGCGGGATCCAAGCGCATGGCGCGACCGAGGCCGAAGGGGTTGCCGGCAGGACGTCCATCCCACACCGGGATGCTTCAGCGTCCAAACGCCCACGCCAACATCAGCGGGAACTCCGCCTGCCAGAGGGCGTCGCCGTGCGTCCCCGCCCGCTCGCTCATCACGACATCCGCGCCCGCGTCGCGCAGCGCGGCCGCCCAGCGGGTCGCGTTGGCGAGGAAGAACGGCTCCCGGGAGCCGGCCACCAGGTAGACGCGCGGCAGCGGACTCGGCATGGGGTCCGCCGGCTTATATCCCCCGCCCGGCGAGCCGGAGAGGACCGCACCGTAGCGGTCCGGATGGCGCAGGCCGAGGGCGAGCGCGAGCTCTCCACCCGCCGAGACACCGAACACCGCGGTGCGTTCGGCGGGCAGCGCGACTCCGAACCGCGACCGCGTCCATCGTCCGACGTCCTCGACAAAGAACCGCTCATGCGCCGCGAAGCGTTCCGCGTCGAATACCGGTGAGTACTCGTGAAGCCGCGGCATCTCATCCGCCAGCCCGTGAACGCCGACGATCATGGTCGACGGCACGCCGGCCGCCTCGAGGCTCCCGCCCCACCGCGAGATCCCCTGACCATCGCCGGCAAACACGACCGCCTCGGGCGGCCCCGGCGGGACGTACACCGTGACCTGCCGCCCGCCGTCGTAGTCGAGCGTCTCGGTGACCAGCTCTCCTGCCATCCGGTCGGACCCGCGGCGGTTGGCCGCCTCAGCCGTCGGATCCGGGCGGAAGGGACGCCAGGATCGCCTCGGCCAGGGCCCGGGCGGACGCCGGGGTCAGCTCGACGGCGAGCCGCGCCGACGGCCCCCGCGCCGGGTTGATGAAGTCCACGTTCAGGGTGTGCTCGGCGGGGGCGTTCTGCGGGTGATCGAAGTAGACGGTGGCCTCGGTGACCGGGAACCAGGTCGCGACGCCCTTGCCGCTTCCCTGGAGGGCGACGGTCTCGGTCTGGTAGGTGCACATGGTGGGCCTCCGCGGAATCAGGAGCTGAGGTGGCGGCCGTAGAACTCCGAGACGCGGGCCCACCCCTCGAGGGCGGCCTCGACCCGGTAGCTGGGACGGTCGACGCAGAAGAAGGCGTGGCCGGCGCCCTCGTAGGAGTGGAACTCGTGCTCCTTGCCGAGCCGGGTCAGCTCCGCGTCCAGCTCCGCGACGTGATCCGGCGAGGGGAAGTGATCGTCGGCGCCGAAGAGCCCGAGCAGCGGGCAGGAGAGCTGCGGGGCGAGGCCGAGCAGGGGAACGAAGGCGGCCGGATACTGGGGTGGCGGGTTGCCGACCACGCCCGCGCCGTAGCAGTCGACGGCGGCCTCGAACTGCAGGCTGCACGCGGCCAGGAAGGACTGGCGCCCTCCGGAGCAGTAGCCGATCACCCCGAGCTTCTGGTTCGACGAGGGGAGGGAGCGGAGGTGGCGGGAAGCGGCGTCGACGTCGCCGACCAGCTGATCGTCGGGCACGCCGCCGGCCGCGCGGGTGGCCGCCGCCGAGTCCTCGGGGCTGGCCCCCTGGCCGGCGCGGAAGTGGAGATTGGGACAGATCGCGAGATAGCCGGAGGCGGCGAACCTCCGGGTCACCTCCTTGCTCCAGCGGTCCCAACCGGGCATGTGGTGGATCACCACCACCCCGCCGAAGGGACCCTCACCCACGGGTTGGGCGATGTACGCGGGGATCTCGTCGCCCCCGTACCCGCTGATCCGGATCGTCTCCGCCGTCAGCGCGTCCGCGCCGTGTGGCATGGCTCTTCTCCTGCAGGATCCCCGGTGCTTGCGAGCACCAATGTCGCACAGACGGCCCGGCCGGCGCGACCGTGCCGGTGAGGGCCGCGCTTCGAGGTCGGCGAAGGTCGCGCTTCGAGGCCGGCGAGGGTCGCGCTTCGCGGCGGCCCAGCTCGAGCCGCCCTGATCACCAGGGGAGGGGACCGTCCTCGTTGGAGAAGGTGCCGGTCGGCCCGTCCGGGCCGATCAACGCGAGCCGCACCGGCTCGTGCGCGCCCTGCTCGACGGTCCGGGTGCCGGCGAAGCCGTTGAGGTCGGTGGCGGTGAAGCCCGGGCAGGCGGCGTTGACCTTGATGCCGGCCGGTTCGAGCTCGGCGGCGAAGGCGACCGTGACCGCGTTGGCCGCCGCCTTCGATATGGAGTAGGTGCCGAACATCGCGCGGTGCGGGTTGGCCGGGTTGGAGTTCAGGGTCAGCGAGCCGCTGCTGCTGGCGACGTTGACGATCCGTGCGGCCGGAGCCCGGCGAAGCAGCGGCAGCATCGCCTGGGTCACCGCGATGACGCCGAAGACGTTGGTCTCGAAGACGGTGCGGACCTCATCGAGGTCGACCACGCTCAGACGGCCGGACCGCCCCCTCTCCTGGAGCGAGCCGCCCGGCATCGAGCTGAGTGGACCTCCCGCGTGCGAGATGCCGGCGTTGTTGACCAGCACGTCGAGGCGGCCCACCTCCGCCTGGATGCGCTCGGCCGCGGCGGTGATCGAGGCCTGATCGGTGACGTCGAGCTGGAGGGCGCGCGCATCGCCACCGATGCTCTTCGCGGCCACCTCGCCGCGCTCGAGGTCGCGCGATCCGACCAGGACGGTGAAGCCGTGAGCCACCAGGTCCTTGGCGATCTGAAGGCCGATCCCCTTGTTGGCCCCGGTCACCAGAGCAACGGGTGTGTCGTGCATCTCGGGCCTCCTTTGCCACGCACAGTTCCAGCGCGACGCGTCCAACGCGACGCGCGCCGCGTCACGGTCGGCGCGGGCGGCCCCACCTCCCGGCTGATCGGATCGCTCAGAAGAGGGCCGAGGCCAGCTCGCCGCGCAGGGACTCCACTCCGGGGTCGCTGGCGCGCTGCGTCTCGATGGCGCCCACGACCACGCGCCGGAGCTGGGAGCGCACCGGTCCGTCGCTGCTCCGGATGGCGGCGATGAGCCGGCGCAGCCCGGCCGGGCCCTCGCCGTCACGGACCAGGCCGGCCAGCTCGGCGTCGCCACCGCGGCTGATCTCGACGCGGGCTCGCAGGCCGTCGCAGATCTGGTCGTCACGGGCGGGGGCGAGCACCTCGTCGGCCTCCTCCAGCCGGCCCGCCGCGAAGAGCAGGCTGCCCAGCGCCCGGCGCGGAGCCGGGTCGTCGGGTGCGGCGAGGATCGCGGCGCGCAGCCCGGCCTCGTCGGCGGGCAACGGCGGGGGGCCCGCCACCGGCGCCAGCATGGCCAGGAACCGATCGACCTGGGCCCGTGGCTGGAGCCCGACGAACTCGGCGACCAGTTCCCCGTCGCGGAAGCCCTTCACCGCGGGGATGCCCTGGATCTCGAAGCGGGCGGTGATGGCAGGGTTGGCGTCGACGTCGAGCTTGGCGAGGGTCACCCCGCCGTGGCGCCCCACCGCGTCCTCGAGGATCGGGCCGAGGGTCCGGCACGGCGCGCACCAGGCCGCCCAGAAGTCGACGACCACCGGGCGTGAGCGGGATCCGGCCACGACCGCGGCATCGAAGCTCGCGTCGGTGACGTCGAGGATGGGGGACGAGATGGCCATGGGCTTGATTCTGCCTGAGGGGAGGCCGCCGGCAGCGCCCGACCCCGGTCGCCAGGAGGGCGCGGGGGCCGACACCGTCCGGCCGCGGGGATCGGTAACCTTTGCACCGGCATATGGACCACGAGCACTCCTCGACCCCCCGTGAGTGGGACCGCCTCGCCCGGAGCGGGATCCTGGCGCTCGGTTCCGCGCTGCGCGGGGGCACGCTGGCCATCCGGGACGGGGGCGACACCCACGTGCTCGGCCACGGCGGAGAGGCCGTGCACATGACCATCCACGACCCGCGGACCTGGGGCATGGTGGCCGGGGGTGGCGGCAACGGGCTGGGCGCCGCCTACATGCGCGGGTACTGGGATGCTCCCGACCTGACCGAGCTGCTCCGCCTGCTGGCCCGCAACGTCGACCGGATCAACCGGGCCACCGCCCCCCTCGATCGGGCCCGGCAGGTCGCCGGGCTGCTCCGCTCGCGCCGTCCCACCCGCACCGCCGATCGGCGCAACATCCACGCCCACTACGACCTCGGCAACAGCTTCTTCGAGCTCTTCCTCGACCCCACCATGGCCTACTCGTGCGCCATCTTCGAGCCCGGGGACGACGACCTGGAGGCCGCCTCGCGGCGCAAGTTCGACCGCGTCTGCGACCGGCTGCGGCTGACCGCCGAGGATCATCTGCTGGAGATCGGCACCGGCTGGGGCGGGCTCGCCCTCCACGCCGCCCGGCGGTACGGCTGCCGGGTCACCACCACCACCATCTCGCGGGAGCAGTGCGACTACTCACGGGCGCGGGTCGCCGCCGCCGGCCTCGCCGACCGCGTGACCGTGCTCGACCAGAACTACCGGGACCTCACCGGCACCTACACCAAGCTGGTGTCGGTGGAGATGATCGAGGCCGTCGACTGGCGGCTGTACGACGAGTTCTTCCGCTGCTGCGAGCGGTTGCTGGCGCCCGACGGGCTGGCCGTGCTGCAGGCGATCGTCATCGAGGACCGGGCCTGGTCGGCGGCGCGCTGGCGTGAGGACTTCATCAAGCGCCACATCTTCCCGGGCGGCTTCCTACCCTCGGTGCGGTCGCTGGTCGACGCCGCCAACCGGGCCAGCGGGCTGCGCCTGGTGGAGCTCGACGACATCGGCGCCAACTACCCGATCACCCTCCGCCACTGGCGGGAGGCGCTCGACGCCCACCGCGACCGCGCCCTCGCGCTCGGCTTCGACGAGCAGTTCCTGCGCATGTGGCGCTTCTACTTCGCGTACTGCGAGGCCGGCTTCCTGGAGCGCCGCATCAGCGACGTTCACCTGACCTTCGCGGGTCGGGCCTGGCGGCGGATGCCCGCGCGGCCGGAGCCGTCCGCCGAGGTCAGCCCGCGTCCGCTGGCGGCCGTCGCCGGTCGAGGGCCCGCCTGACCTCCTCGGTCCCGGCGACCCCGATCCCGAAGACCAGCCTGAGGTGGACGCGCGCCCCGCGGAGATGGCCGGCGATCTCCTCCAGGGCGGCGTCCGGGGTCTCCGGGTTGCCGATCAGGGCCAGCGACACCCGTGAGTTGCGGTCGCGGGCCAGGAGCGAGAGCAGCCCGGTCGGCGTGGCCGACCCGGAGGCGACCCGCTCGCGAACCGCGGGCGACCAGTCGCGGGCCAGCCGGGTGAGGAGGTGAGCCGGCGTCGTGTCGCTGGTGGCGACGGCCCGCCGCACCCGGCTCCGCCAGTCGCGCCCGAGCCGTTCGAGAATCTCCGTGGGTGTGCTCGGATTGAGGGCGACCTGCCCGCGAACCCGGGAGTCCCAATCTCCGGCGAGCCGGGCCAGGAGGGCCTCCGGCGCCGCCGCGTTCGATGCGACCGCGACGCGCACCTCGCTCGCGGGGTCACGCGCGAGGCGTTCGAGCGCCTCGGGAGGCCCGGTGGCGGCACGGATGGCGCGGTGGCGGATCTCCCGCTGCCGGTCGGCCGTGCTCGTCCCGCGTGGGGTGGAGGCCGGGGCGGCCCCCCTGGCGGCAGGCGGCGCGGCTGCCCCGGCGTCGACCTCGGTGGCGCCGGAGCTGGCCTCGGTCGGGGTGCCGGGGATCGCGGGTGCTCCACCCGCTTCGGGCGCGAGCGGCTCCGCCACCCTCTTGACGGCGGCGGGCGGAGCCACGCCTTCGCCGGTTGGCGAAAGCTCCGCAGCCCTGGGATTGGCGGCCAGGCGGCGCTGCACCTGCTGGGATCGATCCTTTTGGAGCGCCTCGAGGATCTCCGCAGGCGTGGCGGGGTTGGCGGCGACCTGGGCGCGCACCCTGGCACTGCGGTCGCCGGCGAGCTGGGCGAGCAGTGGGGGAGGGGAGCCGGGGTTGGCGGCCACCCGGCTCCGGACCGCGAGGTCGGTGTGCGTGGCGAGGCGCCACAGCTCATCCGCCGGGGTGGTGGGGCTGGACGCCGCTGCAAGGTCGGGATCGGGAACGGCGTCCGCGGGGGCGTTGGGCGGGCGGCGGGTGGGCACGCGCCGATGGTGGCACGGGGGGTGGAACCCGGGGACGGATCGCGCCGGTGCCCGTCTCAGCGGGACGTCCATTCACCGGGTGCGGCCAGTCCGCAGACTGGCGCCGCCGACTCGGCGCATTCGCACCGTGGGCGCCGTACCATGCTGACCCGGTGGAAGTTCCCGTGCGCGCCACCCGACCGGTCGCCACGGAGCCCATCCAGACCGAGCGACTCTCGCTGGTCCTGATGGACGAGGCGGCGCTCGAGGCGCTTGCGCGGCGAGACCTCCGGGAGGCGTCCGAGCGGCTCGGGGCAGACCTACCCCCCGACTTCCCGGCGCCAGACGGGACGGATGACGAGTACATCCGGCTGCAGCGGGAGAAGCTCCGGACCCACATCGCGCAGCGGGAGTGGTGCGCGCGCCTGATGGTCCGGCGCTCGGATCGAGCCGCCGTCGGGCACTGCGGATTCCACGGCCCTCCCGGGGCGCTGGGCCGCGCCGAGGTTGGTTACACGGTCTTCCCGGCGCACCGCCGCCAGGGACTGGCCACCGAGGCCGTCGCCGGCCTGGTCGCCTGGGCATGGGAGCAGGGGGAACGGACCGTGGTCGCCGCGGTCCCGCCCGCCAACGCCGCGTCGTTGGGGGTCGTCCGCAAGGTCGGATTCGTCCAGACGGGGCGTCGCATCGATCCCGTGTACCCCTCGTTCGGCGAGGAGCTGGTCTTCGAGATCAGCCGCGCGGACCTCCTGAGGGAGACCGGCGGAGCGGACGTGCTGGCGCCATGAGCCCGGTCGCGACCCCGATCCGCACCCCACGGCTCGCCCTGGTGCCGCTGCTCGAGGGGACGCTCGCCGCCCTCGTCAGAGGTGACCGCGAGGAGGCGTCCCGCGCCCAGGGCGTGGAGCTGCCGGAGGGGTTTCTCGCGCCGGACGGCTCTGACGCCTTCTTCCTGCGCGTGCAGCTTGAGCGGGTCCGGGCCGACCCCGACCACCGGGATTGGTGCGGCCGGCTGATGATCCGGCTCGCCGACGGCGCGGTGGTCGGACGCTGCGGCTTCCACGGGCCCCCCTGGGCGGTGGGGCGCGCCGAGATCGGCTACACCGTCCTGCCCGCGTGGCGCGGCCAGGGGTTCGCCACCGAGGCGGCCGCCGCCCTGGTGGCATGGGGCTTCGACCAGGGGGAGGCGACCGTCTTCGCCACCGTGGCTCCGGCGAACCTCGCGTCGCTGGCGGTGGTTCGGAAGCTGGGGTTCGTCGAGACCGGCTCGCAGATCGACGACATCGACGGCCTGGAGCTGGTGTTCGAGCTCACCCGAGGTGTCGAGCCCGGGATCTGAAAGGGTGCCGGGGCGGCATTCAGCCGCGGGCGGCCCCGAGTCGCACCCTGGGGTCGACCAGCCCGTACAGCAGGTCGACGATCAGGTTGGCGGTCACCACGACCCCGGAGATGAAGAGGGCGATGCCCTGAATGGTCGGCAGGTCCTCGCTCTGCACCGCGGTGATCAGCTGCAGACCGAGCCCGGGGAGGCCGAAGACGACCTCGACCACCACCGCACCGGCCAGCACCGCGCCGAGGTCGATCCCGAACTGCGTCATCAGCGGGGTCATCGCCGCCCGGAGGGCGTGGCGGAAGAGGACCCGCCGTTCCGATACGCCCTTGGCCCGAGCTGTGCGGATGTAGTCCTCGGCCAGGACCTCGCTCAGGGAGCTGCGGGAGAGGCGGGCGTAAACCGCCGAGTTGACGAGGGCGAGGGTCAGCCAGGGGAGGATCAGGTGGTCCGCCCAGGAGAGGGGGTCGACGTGCAGGGGGACCCAGGTGTAGGCGTCGGCGAAGAGACGTATGCCGTTGGCGGTGAGCAGGTTCTCGGAGATGAAGATGGCCAGGCCGCCGAGCACGAAGGTCGGGGTGGAGACGATGGAGAAGATGAAGATCGTCGCGCTCCTCGCCCGCAGGCTCCCCGGGCGCCACGCCGAGAGGGCGCCGATGCCCACGCCGATCAGCAGCCAGAGCGCGGCGGCCGGGAGGGCGAGCTCGACGTCCACCGGGACGTCAGCGGCGACGATGCTGCTCACCGGGGCCCCCGGCCGGCCCACGGCGCGCACGAACGACGTCCCCAGGTCCCCGTGGAAGATCCGGCTGAAGTACTGGAGGTACTGATCCCAGACCGGTCTCTCCAGCCCGAGGGCCACCCGCAGCTTCTGCACGGCCTCCTCAGGAGCCCGGAAGCCGAGCAGCAGGCGAGCGGGGTCGTGGGGGACGACGAAGTAGATGACGAAGAGGAGCGTCCAGATGACCCAGAGGACCACGACCGCCTGGACCACCCGGCGGACGATGTACGCAGCCAGCTGGGACCCCTTGTTGGCAGGCCAGATCAACCGTTCGGCGGCCCCCGATGATACGGGCGCGGGGCGCGCCGACGCGATGCAGGCGGACCCCGGGGGAGGAGTGGCCGGGGATCACCCGGCGCCCGTCCCGCCTTCGTCTCTTACTCCTGATAATGTATCTTCTCAGGAACAAGATGCGTGAACGCTGGAGCCCTGTGACTCGGCGCGAACTTATCAGTAGTCAACGGCATTGACCTGATCGCACTCAGAGCCAGTTCGAGATGGGCATCACTGCCTCGGCGTTGCGTCTCCCTGCTCGACGCCATCAGTCGACGGGCGGATTTCGGCTCGTGACCAGGCCGGTGCTGCTGATAGCAGCGCCGGTTGGAGCGCCGTGGCGAGAGCCAGCGTGGATGCCCACCGGCCATAGCGGCAGTCAGTGGCACCCAGCCACCTGTCCCGGCCCTGGTCAATGCATGCGCTCTATGCCCGGGGTTTGCGCAGCTTCCAGGTTTGAACTCGGCCTCAAGACATCCGCTACGATGCCAAGTCCTGGATGCTTGCGAAGCCTGGAGGCCACGCTCCACTAGAAGCTGGCGGCCCATACAGCACCGACAGCGGCGCGCCCGTCGTTGCGTCGTAGACGTAGACAGCCCATGGGCTCGGTGTTGAGCTGCCAAACTCGCAGCAGATGCTTCCAGACAGGGCGACCAGCCACACTTCCTCTGAACTGGGGGGGCCAGCCACTTGCGTGGGTAGCGGTGTGACGGACTGCCCGCTGATTAGTACACCCCCATCGTGAGGGACCACCTGCACCCCGGACGAGGGCACCGGCGTCACATCGGCAGGATTCGCTGCCCCAGCGAGCACATTGTTCGCATAACTAGAGACGAATCCCCAAGTGGTCAGCTTGCTCTCCTCACTCGCTCTGCCGCTGGCAGAACCCATCGCGGCGGCTAGAGCGTCACTCCGAGAGAACGCTGGGCTCACCGTGCCTCCGGATGGCGATGCGGAGTTAGACGCTGTGGCCGGTGCCGAAGTGCTGTTGGCGGCGCGCTGAGAGGGAGCGTTGCCCCTGGTGATCAGGATGGCGGATGCGAGCCCAGCCGCGACTACCAGCGTAATTGCGGATGTCCTGAGAATCGACTGAACGGGCGATCGCTGCATGCTCAGTCCTCTGTATAACCCTGTTATCCTTGGTTATTGGCCCAGTAGCTGCTCGAGTACTCCGCCCCGTTGAAGCACGCTGGCCCTGACCCGTTCCCATAGAGGCCGCACGGGTAGGCGACGTAGTATGTCGATATGAAGCTCGAGCTCCAGCCTCCGCTCGTGTTCTCCCAATACAGAGGGGTGTCGTTGAAGGTGTTTGCAGAAGTGTTGCTGCTCGGCGGAGTGCTACTCTCAAGGCCAATCATGCCCTGGCACGTCCCGTAGCCCAAGCCTATGTCCCCAATGTTGGCGTAATCCGCTCCGTCAATGTACACGGAGTACTCACCCCCGCTACCGGACGCACCATCATAGGCAATTGTATAGATATGGTCAGATCCGTCCGCGTACTGACTGCCGATGAAGTGCGCGTATTGGCCAGCTCCAGTGGTATCTGCGTAGTACCATCCGTAGTACGCTCCACCCTCAAATCCATACGTCAAACCAACCTCGACCGAATCACCGCAGGGTGACCCGCTGAACGCCCATACCGATTCGTTGATGTGGTCCCCACTCGCCCAATATGCGGTGTACAAGCCGGCGTTCTGGAACTCAGCTTCGTCGGAAATCTGCGTGACGCCGGCCCGGCAGCCGACGGAGAAGTAGCCGACCTGCGCTCCGCCAACGGGGCCGCAAGTTCCGCTGTGCCCTCCTGTCGCCTCGCCAAGCACGGGCATGGCCAAGAGTACAGCGACCGCCAGCACCCCAGAAAGAGCGAAGCGCCGCCCGACAAGCTTGTGCTCGTCCACCACCCGATCCTCCAAGCGACCCCGTTCTTCCACGACGGTCGACCGAGAGAACCGCGATCCCCTGGCGCGGTAGCTATATTCAGCGTGTAGGCCGTGGAGGCCTTCGTCTGACTTATCTGCCAGCTGATCGTACGCGGTCTTGGGCCACGGCACAATGCCTTCTGGCGCGTCTGTGGGCGTTCTGAGCCGGCGCCCATCCGCGGAGCCGGCGGACGGCGTCGCCGGGCCGGCGCTCCAAGGCTCTGCTCGCCGCGGCCGAGTTGGCTGACGAGGCCCTCGCAGCCATCGCATCGGGCCGCGATGTCGGCGTGAGCCGGGTCGTCTGCCACCCGGGTCAGAACGTCGAGCTCGCGCAGCACCGACCGGGCGTCGCGGGCCAGCGTCGCTGTCCGCTTGCCCTCCTGCGCCGCCCTGATCGGAACGCCCTCCGCTATCGCGCGCCCTCGGCCGCCAGCGGGTCCGGCAACTTGGGCGCGGCGTTGACCTCGCGGTGCCGACCGTTGCGCACCCTCCGGGTCAGCCTCTCGGTGTCCTTCTCGAACGCGCCGCCAGCTGCGCCGGGCGGAACCACGAGGCGATAACTTCGCGCATCGCCTCGACACTCGGGTAGCCGGACGCACGCACTTGGCGGCGACCGAGGAGACAGCCCCTGGCGGACCATGCGATACGCGCGTATTCCGCATGAGGACTTCGCGCCGCCTCACAGCCCCGGTTGCCTGCAGGGGTCCCATTCGCCCCTCCTCGGCGCTCTGGAGGCGTGGGCCGTCCAGAGCTGCGCACACCTCTCTCGCTTTGCTGCAGGGCCGCTGTCGGCGGCGGGCGCTGTGTCCACGCGCCGGCGTGACCCCGAGGTGCCCGTCGTGCGCGTCCTGGAGTCGCCCGCTGGTGGCGTCAGCCGGGCCCGGCGCGGCCGCATGAGCTACGCCGCGGGCGCCCGGGCGGCGCCGCACGCCGGTGGCCGGTTTACGGCCCGACGTCCGTGACCCGGCGCGCAACTCGGTGACCGGCCCGCGGTTTCGCGGGTCCTCCCCTCTCTGAACCGCGCGTGGCCGGTAAACGTATCGGCTGACCGTGGGGCCAGCCGGAGCAGGTCGTCGCCACCGTCGTTGCGCTGCCTGTTCTGGCGCGGTCAGAGATGCGTTTGCAGCATTGGGGAGGATACAAAGTGTTGATCGGTAAGAGGCTGTGGCGTCCGATGGTGGCCGCCGGGGTGGTCGCCGGCGCCGGACTGGTGGTCGCGCCGACCCTGGTGGGCGCGGCCGGTGGCTTCGCGGGATCGCTGAACAAGATCAGCGTGGTGGCATCGACGGTCCCCGGCAATGGGGACGTCAACCCGTACGGGGTCGCGGTGGCGCCGACCACCACCGGACGCCTGGTCGCCGGCGACGTGCTGGTGAGCAACTTCAACGACAGCGCCAACCTGCAGGGCACCGGACAGACCATCGTCGAGGTATCGCCGACCGGTGGCGTCATCACCTTCGCTCATCTCTTCCTCGGTGACGTGCCGGGCGCCTGCCCGGGGGGCATCGGCCTCACCACCGCGCTGGTGGCGCTGCGCAGCGGCTGGGTCGTGGTCGGCAGCCTGCCGACCCGGGACGGATCCTCGGCGACCGCCAAGGCCGGCTGCCTGATCGTCCTCAACCCCTGGGGCACGGCCGTGGAGACCATCTGGGGCGCCCCCATCAACGGTCCGTGGGACATGACCGCGCTCGACCGTGGCAGCTCGGCCGTCCTCTTCGTCAGCAACGTCCTGAACGGGACGGTGGCGGCGAGCCCCAACGTTGTCGATGGCGGCACCGTGGTGCGCATCGGGCTCTCCTTCAGCGGCGCGTCCGCGCCGATGGTGACCTCGGAGACGGTCATCGGCGAGGGATTCCCGGAGGTGACCAGCGCGGCGGCGCTGGTGGTCGGTCCGACCGGTCTCGGTCTGGGCCATGACGGCTCCCTCTACGTCGCGGACACCGAGGGCAACCGGATCGCGGTCATCCACAACGCCGTGAACCGCACCACCGCCGGAGGCGGCATGACCGTCTCGATGGGCGGCGCCCTCAACGGGCCGCTCGGGGTGGCGATCGCGCCCGACGGCAACATCCTCACCGTCAACGCGGGCAACGGGAAGCTGGTGGAGATCACTCCGAGCGGTGTGCAGGTCGCGGTGAGGGTGCTCGACAACACCCCCGAGCCGCCCCTGGAGAACGGCAACGGCACCCTCTTCGGGCTGGCCGTGGCCCCCGACCAGAGCAGCCTCTACTTCGTCGACGACGGCACCAACACGCTGAACCTGGCCAGCTGACAAGGCGCCCGGCCGCGGCGGTGGCCGGCGCGGCGTGGACAGGGCGGCCTCCGCGACCTGGTCGCGGGGGCCGCCTCTCATCAGGGCGCCGCGCGAGAGCGGAGGGCCGGACCGAGAGTTGGGTGCCGCGCTCGGCGTGTGCCATCATCTGCGGCCGTGGACGCGACCATCGCCCAGCACCGGCTGGGCGTGCTGCGGCGCCGGACCGCGGCGACGCTGGCGCTGCTCACCATCCAGTTCGTGGTCGGGATGTCGCTCAACCTCTACGTGACCATCCCGACCCACCACCCCGGCGCGGGCAGCGGCCCCTACCTGAGCGGCGCCTGGGCCAGCTTCCTCTGGAGCTTCGCCAGCGGCCTGCCGCTGCTGATCATCCACGTCGTGATCGGGATCCTGCTGCTCCTGAGCGCGGTGGAGCTGGTGGTGCACGCGATGCGCAGCCGGCGCGGCGCGGCGGCCACCTGGCTGGCCGCGGGCGGGCTGCTCGCCATCATCTTCGCCGGCTTCAACGGGGCCAGCTTCCTCAAGTACAACCTCGACATCAGCTCGATGCTGATGTCGGTCGGCTTCGCGGTGGCGGTCCTCTGCTACGTGGGGCTGCTCAGCATCGCGGGGTCGAGGTCGATCTCCGCCTGAGCGGGCTCAGCGGCGGATCCCCAGCTCGTCGAGGTGGACGCGCAGCCCCTCCGGGTCATCGTAGACGCGGAAGGCTCCGACCTCCTCGTGCTCCTGGCGGCTGTAGCCGCCCGAGAGCAGGCCGACCGCCAGCGCCCCGGCGCGCCGCGCCGCCAGCACGTCCCAGATGCTGTCCCCCACCACCACGCAGTTGGTGATCGCCACCCCGAGGCGGGCGGCGGCGGCGAGGAAGAGGTCGGGGTCGGGCTTGGCGAAGGGGACCTCGTCGCGGGTGATCACCGGCACGGTCGGGGGGACCGCGAGCTTGGTCAGGTTGGGACCGGCGGTGGCGTGGGTGCCACTGGTGGCGATCGCCCAGAGGGTGCCCCGCGCGGTCAGCTCCTGGAGCAGGGCGATGGCCCCCGGGAGCGGTCGGACGTGGGGCGCGAGCTCACGGAAGGCGCGGGCGTGGGCCGCCTGCAACGCCTCCACCTCCTCGGCGGAGAAGTCCCGGCCCAGCTCCCTCGCCAGCGCGTTGACCAGCAGCCCGTTGCTCATCCCGACCCGGCGGTGGATGCGCCAGGTGGGCAGATCGAGCCCGGCCGCCTCCAGGGCCGAGCGCCACGCGAGCACGTGCTGGTAGACGCTGTCCACCAGGGTGCCGTCCAGATCGAAGAGCAGCGCCGGTTCGCGGCTGGCGTCCATGTCGCGATCCTAGCCTGCTTCGGAGGCGGAGCCGGCCGGTGGGGGGATGCTCCCCCGGGGCTGGCGACGGGTGCGGATGGTCAGGTGCCCTCCACGAAGCCCGGCTCGGCGTAGGCGGGATGCGGGTAGCGGTAGAAACCCTCCCCGCTCTTCACCCCGGTGCAGCCGCGGTCGATGTAGGCGCGCAGGAAGTCGGCGTTGACGCGGAGCTGCGCGTCCCCGGTGACCCCCGCCCAGTACTCGGTGATCTGCCAGGCGGTGTCGACGCCGACGTCGTCGAGGGCGCCGAAGGGCCCGAAGGGTGTCTTCATGATCGCCATCCAGGCGCGGTCGACATCCTCCACCGAGGTCACGTCGTTGGCGACCAGGGTGATCGCGGCCCGGTTCATCGCCGTGTAGATCGCGTTGAAGACGTAGCCCATGCTCTCCCGGCGCATCCGGATCGGGATCTGGCCGAGCCGGCGGGCGAAGGCGATCAGGAGCTCGGTGGTCTCCGCCGAGGTGCCGGGATGGGGCATGACGTCGACGACGTTCGACGACCAGACCGGGATGTGGAAGTGGAGCGCAGCGAACCGGTCGGGGCGCCCGGTCGCGTCCGCGTACATCGAGGGCAGCAGCGTCGAGGTGTTGGTGGCGAAGACGGTGCGGGGCGGGCAGAGAAGGTTGAACTGGGCGAGCACGCGGCCCTTGAGCTCGGGGTCCTCGGGCACGCACTCGATCAGGAGGTCGGCGCCGTCTCCCGCCGCCGCCGGGTCCGCGCTCACCGTCACCCGGGCCAGCGACCGCTCCAGCGCGTCGGTGTCCAGGAGCCCGCCCGCCCGCTGCTGCTCGCCGTACCCCCGCAGGCGCCCCGGCGCGGTCTCGCGGGCGGCGGGATCGGTCTCGTAGAGCGTGACCTCGAGCCCATGGGTTGCGGCCTGGAGCCCGATCTGCAGGCCCATGGTGCCGCTGCCGATCAGCAGCACCCGGCGCACGTCCTCGATCTGCATGGCCAGCCTCCCGCTCCCCCACCCGAATATCGGATCCGGTCGGAGAACCGCGGGGTGCGCGGCGGCCCGGCGATCACCGCGCCGACGGTCTCCATGGTCCGCCGACCGGCACCGGCAGGCTACCCCTCCCCCACCCGGGGATGCCAGGGGCCTTGGACCCAACTGCGCCGCTCACCGCGCGCCCGCTCCCGCGCCGCCGACGTGAGGCTGAGGCGTCCGAGGCGCTTGATCGAGCGCGGTGCTGAGACCGTCCGAGGCCTTGGATCGAGTATCGTAGATGGTCGATGGTAACCTCTGAGGAGGCGGCTGAGTGGGCCTCGTGGTTCCGCGCCCTGGCGGATCCGACCCGGATCCGCCTGCTGCACGTGCTCGCCACCGCCGGGGAGCCGATGAGGGTTGGCGACCTGGTCGAGCGGGTCGACGTGGGCCAGTCCACCGTCTCGCACCACCTCCACCGGCTCGCCGAGGTCGGCTTCGTGCGGCTCCGCCGGGAGGGGACCACCACCTGGTGCGAGATCAACCGGGGTTGCTTCTCCGCCTTCCCCCGGGCGGCCGCGTCGATCATGGGCGGCCCCGAGGCCGGCCGAGAGCCGGACGGCGACCCCGATGCCGGCTGAGCTGATGGTCCGCCTCCTCGAGGCATCCGACTGGCCGGCGGTGCGGGAGATCTACGCGGGCGGGATCGCGACCGGCGAAGCCACCTTCGAGGAGGAGCCGCCCAGCTGGGAGGTGTTCGACGGCCACCGGCTCGCGTCCCTGCGCTTCGTGGCGACCGATGCCGCGGGCGTCGTGGTCGGGTGGGTGGCCGCCGCCGCCGTCTCCGACCGATGCGTCTACGCCGGGGTGATCGAGCACTCGGTGTACGTCGACCCGGCGCTGCGCGGGCGCGGGATCGGCCGACTGCTGCTGGACCACCTCATCGCCGCCAGCGAGGCGGCCGGCATCTGGACGATCCAGTCGGGCATCTTCCCTGAGAACGCGGCGAGCCGTGCTCTCCACGCGCGCTGCGGGTTTCGTGAGGTCGGCATCCGGGAGCGCTTGGGCCGGCACCGGGGCCGGTGGCGGGATGTGGTCATGGTCGAGAGAAGAAGCTCGACGGTCATCTAGGGACGCGTCTGCCACACTCGCTGCCCAGATGGCCGACCTCACCCTCCAGAACCTGGTGGCCTCGCGGCTCGCCGAAACCCCGCCCGCCGTCGCGGGGGCGGCGGATCTGGTCCTCAGCGCCTTCAGGGGGCCGGGCGAGCTCCAGGCCGCTCTGGGCGGCCGGGCGACGACCACTCTCGCAGCTCAGGCCGCCGCCCCGACCCTCACCGCCACCTACCTCGCCGCCATCGAGGTGGAGGGCTTTCGGGGCATCGGGCCGCCGGTCACGCTCAGCCTGGAGCCCTCCCCCGGCCTGACCCTGGTGGTCGGTCGCAACGGCTCGGGCAAGTCCTCCTTCGCCGAGGCTCTCGAGATGCTGCTCACCGGCTCCAACCGGCGCTGGACGGAGCGCGCCAAGGTCTGGCAGGACGGCTGGCGGAACCTGCACCACGGGCCGCCCCGGATCGCCGGGAGGTTCCGGCGCGACGGCCAGCGCACCCCGATGACCGTCGAACGGCGCTGGGCGGACGACGCCGACGTCGCCGGCTCCCTCCTCACCATCGACGGCAGGCGGCGCGACCTCACGGAGAACGGCTGGAGCCAGGCCCTGGAGAGCTGGCCGCCCCTGCTCTCCCACAACGAGCTGGGCCGGATCCTGGAGGGGCGGCCCTCGGAGCTCTACGACGCCCTGGCGAAGATCCTCGGGCTCGGGGAGATCGCGGCGGCCGAGACGCTGCTCCGCGATATCCGAGTCGAGGCGGACCGCCAGATCCGCGAGCAGGAGCGGCAGGCCGCGACCCTGCTCGAGCAGCTCGCCGGCCTCGACGACGAGCGTGCCGGCAGCGTGGCCGCGGCGCTCGGCCAGAAGCCCTGGGACCTCTCGGCGGTCGAGCGCGCGATCTCCGCCAACCCGGTCGCGGTCGAGGAGCGGGGCGCCCTGACCCGGCTGCGGGAGCTGAGCACCCTCCCCGTCCTGCCCCGGGAGCGGGTCGACCAGGCGGTGGTGGATCTCCGCGAGGTGGGCCACGACCTGGAGCGGCTGCGGGGAACCGACGCCGCGCTCGCCCGCGAGACGGCGAACCTGCTCCGGCAGGCCCTCCAGGTGCACGGGGCCGGACACGAGGGAACCGACTGCCCCGTGTGCAACTCGCCCGGTGTGATCACGTATCAATGGAAGCTCCGGGCCGGGGCGCGCATCCAGGAGCTGGAGGCGCAGGCGAGCTCGGTCGCGGCCGTCCACCAGCGGGCCCGGCGGCTTCTGCTCGAGGCCCGCCAGCTGGTCTCCGCGCCTGCGCCGGTGCTGCGCGAGGCGGGGGAGGTCGGGGTCGACGCCGGCCAGGCGCTCGCCTGCTGGGCGCTCTGGGGGGCTGTCCCGGAGGGTGACGACGTGATCCAGGTGGCCGCTCACCTCGAGGGTGGGGCCCCGCCCCTGATCGCCGCCGTCGCCGCGGTCCGGGCTGCGGCCGCAGCCGAGCTGGAGCGCCGCGAGGACCGCTGGCGCCCGCTGGGCCGAGCCCTCGCCGCGTGGGTCCCCTCGGCGCGGCTCGCCGAGGAGGAGAGGGCCCGCCTCCCCCGGATGAAGGCGGCCGAGGCGTGGCTCAAGGGTGCCCACCAGCAGCTCCGGGAGCAGCGCTTCGCCCCCATCGCCGATCAGGTCCAGGCCCACTGGCAGGATCTGCGCCAGAGCAGCAGCGTCCAGCTCGGCCAGCTGCGCCTGGAGGGCACCGGCACCTCGACGCAGCGCCGCCTGAGCCTCGACGTCTCGATCGACGGCGAGCCGGGCAGCGCCCTGGGGGTGATGAGCCAGGGGGAGCTCAACTGCCTGGCACTCAGCCTCTTCCTCCCCCGCGCTCGCATGCCGGAGTCCCCCTTTCGCTTCATCGTCATCGACGATCCCGTCCAGGCCATGGATCCCGTCAAGGTCGAGGGTCTGGCCCGCGTCCTCGACGGCGTCGCCAGGGACCGCCAGGTGGTGGTCCTCACCCATGACGACCGCCTCCCCGAGGCGGTCCGGCGTCTGGACATGGAGGCGACGATCATCGAGCTGGTGCGGCGTGAGCAGTCGGTGGTGGAGCTCCGCGCCGCGTTCGACCCGGTCCGGCGTCACATCGAGGACGCCCTCGCCGTCGCCCAGAGTGCCAACCTGCCCGCGGAGACGCACCGTGTCGTGCCCGGCTTCTGCCGGCTCGCCCTGGAGGCCGCGGCCCGGGAGGCGGTGACCCGCCGCCTCGCCCGCGCGGGCACTCCGTACGGCGAGATCGAGCGAGCGCTGGAGCGTCCCACCACCCTTCTGATGTGGCTGGCCCTGGCGTTGCTCGGCGACGAGACCCGAGCCGGGGAGGTGATGACCCACCTCAACCGGCAGTCGCCGGCCGCCGCCGACGCCGTGGCCATCTGCAACCGGGGGGCCCACGAAGCCGTGACCCGCGACCAGCAGATGGCGACCATCCGCGCGGTCGAGCAGCTCACCGCCCGGCTGCGAGAGGGCGCCGGTGGCCACGGCTGAGCCGGCCGGCGCGCACTCGCTGGTGTCGGCGGCTCGCGACCTCATCCACATCGACGACCCCAAGACGGCCGGACTCTGGCCGCGGGCCGCCGCGCTGCTCGCCCGTCAGGCAATCGAGGCCGCCATGGATGACCTCTGGCAGCTCAGCGCCCCCGGGCTGGAGGACACCTCAGCCCGTTGCCAGCTGCTCTGCCTCGCTCATTTCCTCGGCGATCCGGAGCTGGCCGGCCGCGTCCACGCGACCTGGCACAGCCTCTCCCGCTCCTGCCACATCCAGGCCTATGAGCTCGCCCCGACCGCCTCCGAGCTCGAGGGGTGGCTGGAGACCGTCTGGGCCCTGGCGGACCGGGTCCACGTCATCCGCAGCAGGGCCCATGCGCCCTCCACCGCCTGATCCGGCGGCGACGGCGCGACCCCGTCACTCGCCGACTCGGGTCGCGCCCGGGACCGCGGCGGGGGCATCGCCGGTACCCTTGACTCCATGACGGAGAGAGCCCCCGTCGGTTTCCCGGCGCCCCCACCCGGATCACCCCACCCGGCCCGCGACGCCGGCTACAAGTGGGTGGCGCTGGCCAACACCACCCTGGGTGTGGTGATGGCGACCATCGACTCGACGATCATGCTGATCGCCCTCCCCGACATCTTCAAGGGCATCGACCTCGATCCGCTGCAGCCGGGCAACAGCTTCTACCTGCTCTGGATGATCCTCAGCTTCCTGGTGGTGAGCAGCGTCCTGGTGGTCAGCCTGGGCCGGCTCGGCGACCTGCACGGTCGGGTGCGCATGTACAACCTCGGATTCGTCGTTTACACGGTCTCGTCGCTGCTGCTCGCCGTCACCTGGCTGACCGGTCCCTCGGCCGCCCTCTACCTGGTGCTGATGCGGGTGGTCCAGGGGGTCGGCTCCGCCTTCCTGATCGCCAACTCGGCGGCCATCCTCACCGACGCCTTCCCCACCAATCAGCGGGGGCTCGCGCTGGGGATCAACAACGTGGCCGGCATCAGCGGCTCCTTCATCGGCCTGGTGCTGGGCGGGATCCTCGGCCCGATCAACTGGCGCCTCGTCTTCCTGGTGTCGGTCCCCTTCGGGCTGGCCGGGACGCTCTGGGCCTACTACCGGCTGCGCGAGATCGGCGTCCATCACCCGGCCCGCATCGACTGGGCGGGCAACGTCACCTTCGCGGTGGGGCTGGTGCTGGTGATGATCGGCGTCACCTACGGGATCCAGCCCTACGGGGCGAACAGCATGGGCTGGGCCAGTCCCTTCGTCGACACCGAGCTGGCGGTGGGGGTCGCCCTGCTCGCGGCCTTCGCCGTCATCGAGGTCAGGGTCGCCGAGCCGATGTTCCGGCTCGCGCTGTTCCGCATCCGAGCGTTCACCGCGGGGGTGCTGTCGAGCTTCCTCTCCGCGGTGGCCCGCGGTGGGCTGATGTTCATGCTGATCATCTGGCTGCAGGGGATCTGGCTCCCCGACCACGGCTACAGCTTCGCCTCGACCCCTCTCTGGGCGGGCATCTTCATGCTCCCGCTCACGGGCGGCTTCCTGCTCGCGGGCCCGGTGTCGGGCATCCTCTCCGACCGCCTGGGCTCGCGCCCCTTCGCCACCGGGGGGATGCTGGCGGCCGCGCTCAGCTTCGTCCTCCTCGAGCTGCTCCCGATCAACTTCCCGTACTGGGCTTTCGCGCTCATCCTGCTCATGAACGGGCTGGCGATGGGGGCCTTCGCCGCGCCGAACCGCGCCGGGGTGATGAACAGCCTGCCACCCCAGCACCGGGGTGCCGGCGCCGGGATGAACGCCACCTTCCAGAGCTCGGCGCAGGTGCTCTCCATCGGCATCTTCTTCAGCCTCGTGATCCTCGGTCTCTCGTCGACCCTCCCCGGGGCCCTGGACCACGGGCTGGTCAGCGCGGGGGTGCCCGCCGCGGCCGCCCACCGGGCCTCCCTGCTGCCCCCGATCACCTCGCTCTTCGCCGCCTTCCTCGGCTACAACACCATGGGCCACCTGTACCAATCAGGCGCCCTGGGCGCGCTCCACCCAGCGACCGTCGCCACCATCACCGGTCGGAGCTTCTTCTCCAGCCTGATCAAGGGGCCCTTCGGCTCCGGGCTCCACGTGGCCTTCGCCTTCTCCATCGTCGCCTGCCTGATCGCGGCCGCCGCCTCGTGGAGCCGCGGCGGACGCTACGTCCACCCCGCGGCGGCAGGCGACCTCGAGGTCGAGGAACCGATGGCGGCGCCGGTGGAGGCGGCGCTCTGAGCCCGGACCGCCCTGCGCGCTCCGCTCAGCGCGCGCGCGGGTCGCGCTCGTATGTGACCACCGCCAGCGGCATCTCGTACGGGAGGACGCTGGGACCCTCGCGAAGGTAGACGTTGGGGGGCGGTGCGACGTTGACGGTGGCGCCCGAGTCCTCCTCGTCGACCACCCGGTAGCCGTGCTCGGTGAGGCGCGCCGCGTCCCGCCTGCGCTCGTCCTCGGACCCGTACCTCCGGCGCAGCCGCGCCGGGTAATGGGCGCGCGCCGCCCAGTGCTGGAGCCGCCACCGCCGCCAGAGATCCCTCAACCAGCCGGTCGTGGTCACCCCCGGATCTTCTCACCCGGTTGCGGGGCTGCCGGGGGGTGATCAGCCCGGCGGGTCGGCGGGGCCCCTCCAGGTCTCCTAGAATGGCCGCCGTCACAGGCACCCCAGCTGACCTCGGCGCGAGGCGGGCAGTCGGGACGCCCCGGCAACCGGCAGCAGCGAGGAGCGGCGATGGCGGCCAAGTACATCGACTTCCTGGTCACGGGCGACCCGGCGGCGGCCCGGGCCACGGCCGAGCAGGCGCTGCTGGCGCGCAGGTTCCGGGTCGTCTGGCACGACGACTGGAACGCCACCGCGGAACGCGGATCGCAGCTCGCGAACGCCCTCGCCGGCGCGTTCGCCCAGTACTTCAGGGTCGGCGTCAGCCTGATGAGCAGCGACCCCGGGGAGACCACGGTGCGCGTGGAGCAGCAGACCATCGGCATGCTGGGCGGGCTCGTCGGGATGTCGCGGGTGCGGCGGAACATGGCGACGCTGCGCTCCGAGCTGGAGGCAACGTTCCAAGCCGCCGGGGTCCTGCGCGGGGTCAGCGAGGCGTAACCGGCGTCCAACGCCGTGCACGGCGGTTGAGCGGCTCCACGCCGTTCACGGCGGCCGCGGGGCCCCATCATTACCGCGATGCCGGCCCGCGTCCCCGCCAAGCGTCGCCCCACCGCGCCGCATCGCCCCCGCCTCCCCGCCTGGATCAGCCAGGTGCCGGGCCCGGGTGACCCGCTGCCCGATCAGGTCCAGCAGTTCCTCGACTACCTGCGGGTGCAGCGCAACCGGCCGCTCACCACCGTCCGCGCCTACCGCTACGACCTCGCCAAGTTCGTCGCCTTCGCGCGGGTCAGGTCCCCCGGGACCGGTCTCTGCGAGGGCCTCGACGCGGCCGCCCTCCGCCGCTACCAGATCGAGCTGGCCGAGGCCCTCCCCCACCCGCGCACCCGGGCGCGGGCCCTGGTCGCGCTCCGCCAGTTCCTCCGCTACGCGTACGACGAGGGCTGGACCGGGGCCGAGCTCTCACGCCGGGTGGTGGTGCCCCGCTACATCGTCGGGGATCCCCATCCGATCGCGACCGAGGTGGTCCCCCGGCTGCTGGCCGCCCTCCCCCGGGACGGGCTGCGCGACCTGCGGGACCGCGCATTGGTCCATTTCCTGATCAGCAGCGGCTGCCGGATCGGCGAGGCGTGCGCGCTCGACCGGGGCGACATCCGGCCGGACGGCTTCCGGGTGCTCGGCAAGGGCGGCAAGCACCGCACCGTGTTCCTCACCGAGGACGCCTGGACGGCGGTCCGCGACTACCTGCTGGCGCGCGGCCAGGACGCCTCCCCCGCCCTCTTCATCAGCGTCGCCCATCCCGACATGCCCGGCGGGCGCGTGCTCCCCGGCAACCGTCTCACCACCGACGGGGCACGGCGGGCGCTCACCGCGCTGCGGCGCCGTTTCGCCGGCGACCCCGACGCCTTCCGGCTGATCGAGGGCCTGCGCAGCCCTCACGCGGCCCGCCACACCGCCGCCACCACCCTACTGGAGGCGACCGACGGGGACGTGCGCCTGGTGCAGGAGGTGCTCGGGCACGCCACCCTGGAGACCCTGCGGGTCTACACCGAGATCACCGACCGCCGCAAGCGCGCCGCCTACGCCCGCCTGGGCGACTACCTGCGGGAGGTCGGCGAGGCCTGACCGTCCGGGGAGGGGGCGCCGGCGTCGATGATCTCCGGCTCGACGGCGATCTCGGCACTGACGCTGTTGGCGATGAAGCAGTCGTGGTGGGCGCGGACCATCAGCTCCCGCACCCGCTCCCCATCCCCGGGTGCCACCACCGCCACCCGGGGGCGCAGGGTGATCCGGGTGATCCGGACAGGTTTGGCCTCAAGGGGCATGAGCGCCTCGGCGCTGTCCTCGTAGCCGATGACGTCGATGCGCTCGCGCGCGGCCAGGGCCAGGAAGCTGAGCATCTGGCAGGAGCTGGCCGCCGCCAGCAGCAGCTGCTCGGGGTTGAGCCGCTCGGGGTCGCCCCGGAAGGTCGGGTCGGCGCTCAGCGAGAGGGTGACCCCGGCGGGGGGCGCGCTGACCTCGTGGGTCCGGTCGTAGGCGGCGTAGCCGGCGCCGGTCGACCCGCGCCAGGCGAGCTCGGTCCGGTACCGGTGGGGTGGGGCGCTCATCGGGGCGGTCTTGATTCTAGGTGGCGACCGAGGCCGGATGGACGGCTCCCGGCGGTGTGGCGGTTCCCAGGCCCCGCTTGCCCAGCCACTCATCCAGGATCTCCAGGAAGCGGTACGGGGACTCGAGCATCGGCACGTGGCCGACACCCTCCATCACCTGCAGCTCCCAGTCGGGATGCAGGCGCAGGGCCTGGCGGGCGGCGTCGACCCGGACCAGGCGATCGCGCTCGCCGTGGATGAGCAGGGTGGGGACGGTCACGCCGCGCAGCAGGCGGCGGAGCCGGAGCCGGTGCATCAGGGCCTGGATGATCGAATGCGCCGCCAGCACGTAGGCGGTGTCGTTCTCCGGGAGGCGGCCGCGGAGGCGCTCGAGCTGCACGTGGGCTTCCACCACGTCGGCGGGGATGCTCTCGGTCCGCTCGGCGCAGAGGCGGAGCGCGCCGTCCACCAGCTGCTCCACCGAGAGGCGGTCGCGGGCGTGCCGGAGCAGGCGCCGTCCCAGTGAGGGCCGCAGGTAGGCGGCGAAGGCGAGGCTGACCACCGCCGGGCGGCGCCGCCGCCAGGGACTGGGCAGGACCGAGTTCGACGAGCACCAGGCCGGCCACCCGCACCGGGTGCCGGCGGGCCTCGGTGAGCGCGATCAGCCCCCCCATCGAGTTGCCGACCAGGATGACCGCCTGGGTGCAGGTGCGCTCGATCACCCGATCGAGCAGCTCGGCGTCGGCCGGGACGGTGGCCGGCCGGCCGTTGACCGGGGTGAGCCCGAAGCCGGGGAGGTCGAGGGCGAGCACCCGCCCGTACCGGGTGAGCTGCGGCGCGACGCGCATCCAGTTGAGGTGGGAGCCGCCCAGGCCGTGGACGAGCATGATCCGCGCGGGCCCGGAGCCCCACTCCGCGAGGTGCACCGGACCGTCGACGTCGATGGTGGCCGACCACATGGGTGCAGATCGTAAGCGCTGGGGTGGTGGTGCCCAACGCCCGGCCGGGAGCCGGCCGGCCCCGACCCGACCCCCTACCGGACGGCCGTCTGCTCCGGGCCCTCCCGCCCCCCGGGATCGGGGACCCAGACGTTGCCGAGCACCTGGACCTCACCGGCGAAGCCGGCGTCCCACGCCGCGGCGACGGCGGCGGCGATGGGTGGATGCATCTCGAGGGCGAGCAGCTCCTCGCGGGTGACCCAGCGCACCTCCTCGATGGCGGGATCGCGGAGGCCGGGATCGGCCGGCGGCGCCGGGCCCGGCTCGGGGCTGGTGGCCCGGGCGGCGAAGACCAGGTTGACGAGGTGACGGCCGCCCGGCTCGATGGCCTCGCAGACCAGGGTGAGGCGGCCGACCTCGGCCTCCAGACCGGTCTCCTCGCGCAGCTCGCGGCGGGCGGCCTCGACCAGGGTCTCCCCTCTCTCCACCCCGCCCCCGGGGAGCAGCCAGTACCGGTGGCCACCCTTCCCGTGCCCCACCAGGAGGAGCCGGTCCCCCCGGGGAACGCAGACGGCGACTCGAACCCGCGGCTCCATGGGCCGATTATCGGCCACCCATTGACAGCGAACAGGTGTTTGCCATAGGCTTGTCCCATGGGAACAGACGTTCTCTCCGCGGGCCGGTGGCCGGCGACCCCGGTTCACCCTCGGGCCGGACGGCCGGTGACCGCCGTGATCGTCGACGGGCAGCCCGCTCGCCGGATCCCTCGCCGGCGCCGCTGGCCGGTCGGGCGCACCATCCTGGTGACAGCCCTCGTCGCCTGCTTCGGCTGGGGGCTGCTGGGTGGGGCGGGCGCCGGCTCGGCTCCGACCGCCGCGGTGACGGTGGTGGTCCGGCCCGGCGACACGGTCTGGAGCATCGCCTCCCGCCATGCCGGCGGCGGGGACATCCGCACCGAGGTGGCCCAGATCCTCTCTCGCAACGGGCTCAGCTCGCCGGTGATCCAGCCGGGGGAGACGCTGGTCGTACCCGCCGGCTGAGCCTCGCACAGCCAGCTCGCCCCTCGGAGTCAGCGCAGCAGCGGGACGCCCAGCTGGTCGAGGGCCCGGTCGATGGGAATCGCGAAGGCGAGCTGCAGGGGGCAGACGGCCGCCGGCGGGCAGGGGGTGTCATCCGACCCGGCCGCGATCACCCCGATGACCCTTCCCTGCGCGTTGACGAGCGCGCCCCCGGAATCCCCGGTGAAGATCGGGGTGGCAGCCTCGATGATCCCCGCCAGGCTGACCGTGGTCGAGCCCACCCCGTAGCTGACGGTGCGTCCGAGTGCCAGCAGGCGCCCCGCGGCCGCCCGGGGCGCGATCTCCAGCCCCTGGGCGTTGCCGATGGCGATCACCCGATCGCCGACGGCGGCGGTGGACGACGTCTCCAACTCGGCGGGGGTCACGGCGCCGCCGCCCTGTATCTGGAGAAGCGCCAGGTCGTCGCTGGGATCGTCGATGACGATGCTGGCGGGGCGCACCAGGCCGACGCCGCCGATGCGCACCCCGATGAAGAGGTCACCCCGGACCACGTGGTAATCGGTGAGCACGAGACCGCTGGAGGACACGATGATGCCGGTCCCGAGGATCTGCGTTCCCGCCGGCTCGGCGAAGGTGATGGTGTCGACCACCGAGAGGTCGACCTGCCGGGCCAGCACAGTCACGTTCTCGGCGGGCGCGGGCCGCGAAACCGGCACCGATGCGGCCGCCGCCGCGACCAGCCCCGCCTGAAGGGCGATCAGCAGCGGAAGGCAGACCCGAGCGAGGGACCGCGGGCAGCGTCCGCCTCCCCGCCGCGATGGAACGCGCGGAGCGGACATCCCTGGTCCCCTACATCAATTCTTAACGGCGTTAATGTTAGCCCATAACCTGCTCCGATTCCCGAAGTTGGCGGGAGAGATCTGATCGAACCGGTGCCGGGCCACCGGGGCGCGCGGCGGACGCCTCACCCGGCCTCGGACGGTGCATGATCTCCGCTACCGTACCCGGAGGGGAGACCGGTATCGCCCGCGTTCGACGGGCGCCCCACGGGCTGGTGACGGAATCTGGGAGACCGTTCCCGCTGGGGATGGCGATGTCGCAGGATAGGGAACGCCCTCGCGTGGGGGCGCCGAGCCGTCAGGGCTGGTGAGCGACCGTTCAGGATCGATGAACCGAGACGTCAGGGACACGTGAGAGGACAGGCACCCGCCCGCAAGCGGACGACGACGGTCCCGTACCAGATCGCCCTCCGCACCAGCCGGCCCGCCGAGGAGGTGCTCGCGCAGGTCGATGTCGATCAGGTGCCGGGCCTGGCCGTCGCCGAGCGCGGCGCCCACTATCTGGTGGTGCGGCCGAAGCGGCGGTTCCGCTACGGAGCCGACATCGCCGCCGGGCTGGGGGTGGCCATCGTGCTCGCCCTCCTCATCCTCACCGCAGTCACGCCGGTGGTGCTGGTGGCGCTTCCGGTGGCGTTCCTCCCGGCCATCCCCCTGCTTCTCGAGCATCGGCCCGATCTCGCCGTCAGCGCCATCGAGGACGACGGGGAGACCCGGGTCACCGCCCACGGCCAGGCGTCACCCGAGCTCGTCGAGTACCTCGACCGCTACCTCGAGGCGCTCCCGGCGGTGGACGGATCCGGGCCCGAGGACGGGGACCCCGAGGAGGGTGGGGCCTCCGCGGACGCCCCCTACGACGAGGATGACCTCAGCGCCGGGGACCCCGACGGCGACGGTGGGTACGGGTATGAGGAGTACGAGGACCTTACTCCCCCGCCTCTGCCGCCACCCCCGCCGATGGCGCTCGAGCCGCCGGCCGCGCCATCCGCGCTCCAGCCGCCGCCCCCCCCTCCCCCACCGTGGGCTCCGCGCGGGGCCGTCTGAGGACCGTCCAGAACTGTGCGATGGCGCGCGTCGCCGGGCGCGCCATCGATCAGCAGGGCCGCGCGGATGCGGGGAGCCGGCGAGGAGGCGGGCTCAGCGAACCACCCGGATGACTGCGGTCACCACTCCTTCGAGCGAGAGCTCGCCGCTCACGAAGATCGGCTCGTAGCTGGCGTTCTCCGGCTGAAGGCGCACCCTCCCGCCCTCGCGGAAGAAGCGCTTGACCGTCACCTCACCCTCGCCGGTGGTCGCGTTCTCGATGCGGGCGACGACGATGGTGCCGTTCGGCGGCGGGTCGCGCCGGGGGCGGACGACCACCAGGTCGCCGTCGAGGATCCCGGCGTCGATCATGCTGTCGCCGTGAACGGTGAGCGCGAAGGCTCCGTCGTCGCCGGCCAGCTCCTGCCCCACGGTGATGTGGTCCTCGACGTTCTGGTCGGCGAGCACCGGGGTCCCGGCGGCCACCCGCCCGATCAGCGGGAGGGTCAGGACGCGGGGCGCGCCGCGGCCGGCGGCCGGCTCGTGCCCGACCACCTCCACGGTCCGGGACTTGGTCGGGTCGCGACGGATGTAGCCCTTGGCCTCGAGGGAGTTGAGGTGGTTCTGCACCGTCGAGGAGGAGCTGAGGCCCACGGCAAGCCCGATCTCTCGGACGGTGGGAGGGTAGGCGTGGGTGCGCGCGTGCTCGCGGAGGAACTCGATGATCTGCCGCTGGCGCGGGTTGAGAGCGTCTGCCATGTCGTCTGTCTCACCTCTCAGCGTGTCGGGGCAGGGCCGACTGTAACACGGGAGGGGCCAAAACGCAAACGGATGTTCCTGACGTATGTTCGGTCCCGGTGTTCGGTACGAAGCCCGGCTGAGGACTTTCCGGGGGCTGGTTCAGGGTTCGCTGCCGGCCAGCGCCGCCGCCCTGGCGGTCAGCACGTCGAGGTCGTCGTCGCCGCTCCGCCGCAGCCAGGCCGTGTCCCGGTCGGCCCGGAACCAGGTGCGCTGCGCCCTGGCGTAGCGGAGCGTCCGGCGCACGATGGCCGCGGCGGCCACCGCCTCCGACGCCCGGCCGGCGAGAACCTCGAGCGCCTCGCGGTAGCCGATGCCGCAGCCATCCAGGACCTCCGCCGGCACCCCGCCGCGGAGCGCGGCCCCGGTCTCCTCGACGAGCCCGGTCCGGAGCATCGCGGCGGCCCGCTCGGTGATCCACCCCCGGTGAAGATCGGGGCTCGCGTCGAGCCCGATCCGGACGCTCGGCCGGGTGGCTCCGCCCCGTCCGCGGGCGGAGAGGCTGCCCCGATCCTCGACGATCTCGGTCGCCCGTACCACCCGGCGGGGGTTCCGCAGGTCGATGCCCGCCGCTCCAGCGGGGTCACGGCGCCGGAGCTCCGCCGCCAGCGCGACCAGACCCTCCGGGCTCGCCGCCCGAGCGTTCAGCTCCGCTCGGCGCGCCGGGTCCGGTGCCGCCCCGTCCAGGTCGAGGCCGTCCAGCAGCGCGCGCACGTAGAGTCCGGTGCCCCCCACCAGGATCGGCCGGACCCCGCGGCGCTCGAGGTCGGCGAGGCACGCCAGGGCCGCCAGCAGCCAGTCGGCGACCGAGAACCCGGATCCGGGGCCGGCGATGCCCAGGAGGTGGCAGGGAACCCCGTGGAGCTCCTCGGCGGTCGGGGTGTTGATGCCGACACGGAGGCCGCGGAGCACCTGCCGCGAGTCGGCGTTCAGCAGCTCGGCGTCACCCAGCCGGAGCGCGAGCCGGACCGCCAGCGCGGTCTTGCCGGTCGCGGTGGGCCCCACCACGGCGATCAACGGCGGGGATCGGCGCGCGTCCCCTCCTCGCCCCGCACCCGAGATCATCCGTGTAGCTTGGCGCATTCGCGCCAGGAGCCCCGGGGGCGCGGCGCGCCCCCGCGGCGACCGTCCGCCCACGGTCCGGCCGTGGCGACAGCGCCCGGAATGGCGTTTCCGCGGGATCGCCCGCCAGGCCGTTGCCGACGCCGGCCGGTCGGCCTGACGGGCGGCCACCCGCGGCCGGCTCAGGAGGACTGGGTTGCGGACCAGTTGCCGCTGCCCGCGCCCTGCACCTGGTAGCTGCCGGACATCGAGCTGCCCGAGATCGTCCCGTTGTACGTGATCGCCTCCGAGCCGACCGCGCCGAACTCGATGGTGCTGCCGCTGACCGTCCCGGTGAGGCTCTCGGTGCCACCCGGCGAGAGGGTGATGCTGCCGCTCAGGCTGGAACCCGTCTCCGTCCAGGTGAGCGTGAAGGAGCCGCTGAAGCTGCCGGTGTAAGAGCCGGACCACGTCCCGGTCAGCGACCCGGTGGTGGTCGCCGTGGGCGTGGCGGTCGCCGGAGCCGGCGTCGGGGTGGCTGCCGCCGTCGGGCTGGTGGCGGTGGCGACGTTGGATGACGCGGTCGGCGGGGTCGACGAGGAGCCGCAGGCCGCCATCGAGAGGGCGGCCAGTGCGGTGAGCAACGGTACGAACGCGCGCGGTGTCATGGCTCTCTACTCCGGGTGGGTGTCGGGGGAGGAACTCTGCATGGGTGCGGGGCCGTCGTCCGCGGTCTCGGCCTCCCTGAGGAAGGCGATCAGGGGGGGCGCCGCGGAGAACCTGATCTCCCGGCCCGAACCGAGATGGACCGCCGTCCCCCTCACCCCCTCGGAGCGCTCGCCGTCACCGGGTCTCCAGACCCGCACCATGAAGGTCTCCATGGCCGGCCAGGCTAGCCGGGGCGCTTCGGGCGGTCTAAGGCTTCCTGAATGCCGAGCCGCCGGCCCCCGGTCCGTCGTCGTCAGCTGCCTGCGGTCCGGGAAACGGAGCCGGCTCGACGCCCAGGTCGTCCATGGCCCGCCGGTAGTTGAGGTAATGGCGGTGGGCCTCGCCGTGGCGGCCCGCGCCGGCCAGCGCACTGACCAGGCCGAGGTGGGCCTGCTCGTCGTAGCGGTCGATCTCCAGGATGCGCAGCAGGTGGGGGACCGCCGCCTCCGGGTCGGCCGGCCTCCCGGCATGGGCGGCGAGGGCCCGGCACACCGCCACGTAGGCGGCCCGGGCCTCCTCGCGCGCCGTGATCGTCCAGTCGTCGTAGGGGTTCTCCTCGAGGAAGTCGCCGCAGTAGGCGGCGGCGGCCGCCTCGAGGGACGGGATCGCGGTCACCGGGTCGCCCTGCCGGAGGCTCCCGAGGCCCTCGGCAGCGGCTCCGAGGAACCGCTCGAGGTCGACGTCGATGGCGTCGAGGTCGAGGGCGACCGCGTCCTTGTCGGCGTGGAGGTGGCCGTCGGAGGTGGCGCGATGGGGATCGAGCACGTTCCGGATCGTCGAGAGCGCCACCGAGAGGCGGTTGGCCACCTTCTCGGGATCCTCCTCGGGCCAGAGCGCCTCCATGAGGTACCCCCGCGAGGCGGGTCGGCCGCGACGGGCCACCAGCAGCTTCAGCAGCTCGCGCGCTCGCTTCGACTGCCACTCCGCGAGCCGGACCGGTTCGCCGCCGCGGATCACCGCGAAGCGGCCGAGCAACTCGATGCGCAGGGAGGTGGGCTCGGCGCCCCCGACCAGCGCCAGCAATCCCGCCGCGACGCGGGCGCCGCCGTGGGCGGGCACTCCGAGCTCCTCCAGCCGGTGCTCGGCGGCCTGCCGTCGCGGGGAGGGTCCCGGCCCCGCCTCCAGCGCGGCCAGGGCCACCGCCACCTTGGCCTCCCCCAGCGGGTTGCCGACGTCACGCCAGATCGACGCCGCCTCGCGGAGCAGCGGCGTCTCCCTCCCCGGCCTCGCGGCGCTCATCGCGGTGAGCGCCAGCGCGTCGGCGAGCCCGGCGCGATCCCGGCGCGAGCGGGCCTCCGCGGCGGCGGCTCCGGCGAGCCGGGCCGCCTCCTTCCTCTCGCCGGTGACGGCGGCCACCCAACCGGCGGAGAGCAGCGCGGCCACGTAGTCGAGCCCGGCCCCTGCGCCCGCGGCACGGTGGGCGATCTCGGTCGCCCGCTGCGGGTCGTCTCCCACCAGGACCGTCGCCAGGCCGGCCAGCGCGGGCACCAGCGCCTGCCGGTCGCCGGACCCCTCCGCGATGCTCACCGCCTCCTCGTACGCCGCCCGGGCCTGGACCAGGTTGCCCCGTTCCCGGTGGACCTCGCCGATCAGGCTGAGGGGATACGCGACCATGTCGGAGGCGATCTGCTGGTAGCGGTCACGCGACGCCTCGAGGTCCACGAGCGCCTCGTCCAGCCGGCCCATCCGCAGCCGGGTCTCGCCCCGGTTGCAGAGGCTGAGAGCATGGAAGTTGGCGAAGGAGGTGAGCTCGGCCAGCCTCACCGCGACCTCAAGCTCCTGGAGCGCCTGTGGGTACGACCCCTCCTCGAGGAAGTGGGAGGCGCGGTTGGTCCGGATCCGGACCGTCTGGAGGATGTCCCCCGCCTCCTCGGCGGCCCGGAGCGCGAGCAGGTAATGGGCGTCGTTGGCGCGCCGGTCGCCGTCGAGCGCCGCGAGCATCGAGACCACCGTGTGGGCGGCGGCCAGGGCCCGGCGGTCGCCGCAGGCCTCCGCAGCGGCCAGCGCCCGCGCCGCCAGGTCGCGGCAGGCGTCGACGTCACCGCGGAGCCAGTGCGCCGTCGCCGTCCAGGCGAGCAGCGACGCCATCTCCGCGGGAGCCGAGTCCGGGTCGTCGAGGCCGCGGCGGTAAGCCGACAGCGCGGTGTCGACGTGGCCGCGGAGGTAGTGGAGCAGCCCGATCCGCCGGGCCAGCGGCGCGGGCAGAGCCTCGCGCTCCCCGGCGGCGCGCTCGTAGCAGGCGAGCGCCCCCTTCCAATCGCCCTGGATCTGGCGAGCCTCCCCCTCGACCTGCTCGACCGCGACGCTGCGCAGCGCCTCCGGGATGGTCCGGCAGGACTCGAGGACGGTGGCGATGTGACCGGCGGCCAGCAGGTTGGCGCCCTCGTCCCCCATCAGGGCGGCGAGCCGGTCGGGGGCGCCGGCGGCGAGCAGCATCCGCGCCGCGGCGTCAGCGCTGCCGGTCCGGGTCAGCCACTCCGCGGCGGAGAGGCGCAGCTCGCGGGCGATGGACTCGGGCAGGGGCAGGTGGTGGAGGGCGTAGTCGCGGATCAGCGGCCGCAGCGCCAGGGATCCGTCCTGCCGCGTCTCCACGAAGAGGCTCTGGCCGGCCAGGCCGTCGACCAGCGAGCGCGCCTCGGAGATGCCGATGGCGTCGCAGAGGTCGGGGGTGAACTGGTCGAAGATCGCCAGCCGGCCGACCGCCTCCCGCATCGCCGCCGGCTGATGGGCGAAGACCTCCTCGGCCAGGTACGCGAACAGCGGGGTCCGGGTGCGATCGAGCCCGTCGAGCACCGCCGGCCAGCTCGCCCGCGGGGTCTCCCGCAGGGCCTCGACGGCCAGGATGACGGCCGCCGGCCAGCCCCCGGCCAGCCGGTGGAGACGCTCGGGCAGCTCGATCAGCCCCACCCCCAGCCGCTCCCGCACCAGCTCCCCGACCTCCTCGGTGGTGAAGGCGAGCTGCTCGCCGCCGAGCTCGAGCAGCTGTCCCTGCCCGCGGAGCCTCTCGACCGGGAAGAGAGGACGGCTGCGCCCCGCCAGCACCAGGTGGAGCCGGGGCGGCGCGTGACGGCAGAAGGCCTCGATGAGGCGCGCCGAGGGGTTCGCCGAGCCCAGCTCGTCAACGTCGTCGATGATCAGGATGAGGTCGCCGTCGACGTGAGCGTGCACCACCTGGGCCAGCCGTGAGCCCAGTGCATCGGCGTGAGCCGGCTGATCCGCGTCGGGGCCCGAGACCCCCCTGATGGCGCGGGCGAGCCCGCTGCGCAGCTCGGGGACGCGGAGCCGCAGGGCGTCAGCCAGCTGGCGTGCCAGGGTGGGCATGTCGCGATCGGTGGGGTCCGCCGTGTACCAGGCGCAGGGCGCCATCTCCCACCACGACGAGAGGAGCGTCGACTTGCCGTACCCGGCCTCCGCGACCACGATCGTGAGCCGCCGGGTGAGGACGTCGGCAACCCGGGCGGCCAGCGCGGGGCGCGCGAGGCTGCCCACCGGCCGCGCCGGCGGCAGCATCTTGGCGACGGGGGTCTGCTCCATCGAACCTCGCGCCGGGGCGTCAGCCCTGCCCCCTGGTACGGATAGCCTGGCACAGAGTTCACGAGAGCGGTCCGCCCGTCCCGGTGGGCGCGGCCGCCGGTCAGACCGCGGGACCGCCGGTCAGACCGCGGGCCGGCCGAATGCCTGGCGGAGGCTGCGACTGTCCAGGACCACCACCGTGGGCCGGCCGTGGGGGCAGGTCAGCCCGCCCGGCGTGGCCACCAGGCGCTCCAGGAGCCGGCCCTGCTCGCGGACGTCGAGCCGCTCCCCGAGGCGGACCGCCGCGTGACAGGCGGTGAGCGCGGCCAGCCGCCGGCGCCGGGTGGAGGGATCGGCGGGATCCTGCAGGCTGTCGAGCAGGTCCCGCACCAGCCGCTCGGGGGCGGTCGGGCCCACCGCCGCCGGCACGGCGCGACAGCGCACCAGCCCGGGGCCGAACGGCTCCAGGTCGAAGCCCATCCCGGTGAGGGTGTCGAGCGACTCGGTCAGGCGTTCCAGGGCCGAGGCGTCGACGCTCACCACCGCGTCGACGAGCAGGAGCTGGCTGGACGCGGGACGGCCCTCGCGGGTGGCCGCCTCGCTCTCCCCCATCAGCTCGGTGTAGAGGATCTTCTCGTGGGCGGCGTGCGGGTCGACCAGCACGGCGCCCCGGGGGGAGTTGGCGATCAGCCATCCCTCGGCGGTCTGGGCGAGCGGGCGGAGCGGGGCGAGGTCGATCAGACGCTGCCCTGTCCGCGCCGCCCGGTCGAGCTCGACCCAGGGCGTCGTGAGACCGGCTGCCGGGGTCGAGGGCGGTCCGTCGCGCAGCTCGAGCTCGGCCCCCTCCGCTTCCGCGCCGGGGATGGGGCCGGCCCCGGTCACGCCGGCGAGCTGGGGCAGCCGGGCGCCCGCCACGCTGAGCCGGGCCTCCTGAAGCGCGGCCCAGCACGCCCGCTGCACGGCACTGAAGACCCGTCCCTCGTCCCGCAGCCGGACCTCGCGCTTGGTCGGATGGACGTTGACGTCCACCACGGTGGGGTCGAGGGTGACCTGGACCACCCCGAACGGATGCCGGCCGGCGGGGAGGAGCCCCGCATACGCCTCCTCCACGGCCGCCACCAGCGCGCGGTTGTGCACCCGCCGCCCGTTGATCACCAGCACCAGCCCGGTGCGGGTGCCCCGATGGCTGCGCGGCTCGCCGATCAGACCCGCGACCGCGATCTCCCCGGGGGCGTCGACCACCAGCAGCTCGCCGGCGTCGCGGCCGAAGACGGCGGTGGCGGCGTCGACCAGGCTTCCCCCCGGGCTGCGCAGCGCCAGCCGGTCGTCGCTCCGGCAGCTGAAGGCCACCTCCGGGTGGGCCAGGGCGAGATCGCTGACCGCGCGGACAGCGGCCGCCGCCTCGCTGCGCTCGGCGCGCAGGAAGGCGAGCCGTGCCGGGGTGTTGTGGAAGAGGTCGCGCACCTCGGCGGTGGTTCCCGGCGCGCGGGCGGCCGGGCGATGCTCGAGAACCTCGCCGGCGCGGCAGCGCAGCAGCCACCCGTTCTCGGAACCCGCCGGCCGGCTGGTGAGGTGCAGGTCGCTCACCGCGGCGATGCTGGCCAGCGCCTCGCCGCGGAAGCCCAGGCTGCGAACCCGGGCCAGGTCGTCGACGGTTGCCAGCTTGGAGGTGGCGTGCCGGGCCACCGCCAGCCGGAGCTGGTCGCCGGGGATGCCGGCCCCGTCGTCGGCCACCACGATCCGGACCAGCCCGCCGCCCTCGACGTCGACGTCGACCCGGCCGGCCCCGGCGTCGAGCGCGTTCTCGCAGAGCTCCTTCACCACCGCCGCGGGGCGCTCGACCACCTCACCGGCGGCGATGGCGTCGGCGACCTGCGGGGGGAGGAGACGGATGGTGGCCGTCATCGGCCCACCCGCTCCTGCAGGGCGGCGAGCTTGCTGAGCGCTTCGCGGGGGGTGAGCCCGTCCAGGTCCAGCTCGGCGAGCTCGTCGAGAACGGGGTGGGTGATCGGAGACGGCAGGCTGAGGTCCAGCTGGGCGGGAGCCTCCCGGTCGGCCTCCAGGGGGCGGTGCCGCTCCAGCTCGCCGAGGACCTCGCGGGCCCGGGCCAGCAGGCTGGCCGGGAGGCCGGCCAGCCTGGCCACCTGAATGCCGTACGAGCGGTCGGCGCCGCCGGGGCGGATCTGATGCAGGAAGGTGACCGTCTCCCCCTCCTCCACCACCTCGACGCGGGCGTTGACCACCCGGGGCAGCCGCTCGGCGAGCGCGGTCAGCTCGTGGTAGTGGGTGGCGAAGAGCGTGCGGCAGTTGAGCTGCGGCGAGTCGTGGAGGTGCTCGACGAGGGCCTGCGCGATCGACAGCCCGTCGTAGGTCGAGGTGCCCCGGCCGATCTCGTCGAGGACGAGGAGCGAGCGCGCGGTCGCCTGGCGGAGGATCGCCGCCGTCTCGGCCATCTCGACCATGAAGGTGGAGAGGCCGGCCGAGAGATCGTCCTGGGCCCCCACCCGGGTGTAGATGCGGTCGCAGACCCCGAGCCGGGCGCGCCGGGCCGGGACGAAGCTGCCGATCTGCGCGAGCAGGGTGATGAGCGCCACCTGGCGGAGGTAGGTGGACTTGCCGGCCATGTTCGGCCCGGTGAGGACCACGATGCGGTGGGCGACGTCCAGGCTGGTGTCGTTGGCGACGAAGGCGCCGCGCCCCAGGCTCCGCTCGACCAGCGGGTGGCGCCCGGCCTCGATGTCGGTGACCGTGGAGCGGTCGACGGTGGGCCGCACCCAGCCCTCGTCGTCGGCGACGGTGGCCAGCGACTGGGCCACGTCGACGGTGGCGCAGGCCGCGGCGCAACCGAGCAGCGCGGGACCGTGGGCGGTCACGCGCCGCACCGCCTCTCCGAGCAGCTCCAGCTCGCGGGCGAGGGCACGTTCGCGGGCGCCGAGCACCACGCTCTCCTGCTCCTTGAGCCGCGGGGTGATGTACCGCTCCGCGCCCACCAGCGTCTGCTTGCGCAGGTAGTCGGCCGGCACCGCCTCCCGGTGGGCGTGGGGGATCTCGATGTAGTAGCCGAAGACCCGGTTGTACCCGACCTTCAACGAGCGGATCCCGGTGCGCTCCCGCTCCTGCCCCTCGAGCCCGGCGATGAAGTCGCGGGCCTCGGCCGCGGAGCTGTGCAGCCGGTCCAGCTCGGGATCGGCCCCGTCGCGGATGAAGCCGCCCTCGCGCGCGGTCGGCGGCGGGTCGTCGACCAGCATCGCCCGCAGGTGGGTCTCGACCTCGGCGGGGGGAACCGCGGCACCGGCCAGGCCCGCGAGCTCGCCGGGCAGGTCCTCGAGCAGGCGGGCGACGGCCGGCAGCGCCGCGCACGCGTCGCGGACGGCGCCGAGGTCGCGCGGGGTGGCCAGCCCCTGGATCGCGCGCCCCACCAGCCTCTCCAGGTCGCGGACGGCTCCCAGGCCGCGTCGCATCTCCTCGCGTCGCGGGCGGTCGGCGACCAGGGCCGCGACCCCCTCGAGGCGGGCGCCGATGGGGCCGGGCTCGGTGAGCGGCTCCTGGAGGCGGCGGCGGAGCAGGCGGGCGCCCATCGGGGTGCGGCTGCGGTCGAGCAGCTGGGCGAGGCTGGGTCCGCTGCCGAGCGGCTCCAGCAACTCCAGGTTGCGCCGGGTCGGGGGGTCGAGGCGCATCAGGTCGCCGCTCTGCCGGGGCACGACCCGGAGCAACCCCGGCTCCAGGGAGACGCGGGCGCGCTCGCAGTAGCCGAGGACGGCTCCCGCGGCACGGACCCCCGCCGGCATCTCCTCGAGCCCGAGACCCAGGAGGCTTGCGGCGCCGGTTGCCGAGGCGAGCCGCTCGGCCGCCCGGCGACCGTCGAAGAGGGGGACCGGCAGCGCGGTGCGCACCGCGGCGGGGAGGAGTGCCGGGGGCAGGGAGGCCGGGTCGGCCACCAGCAGCTCGGCGACCTCGAGACGCTCCAATTCGTCGCGCAGCGCCACCGAGCCGAGCCCCCCGGCCACCTCCGTCACCACCAGCTCCCCGCCGGCCAGGTCGAGGGCGGCCACGCCCACCTGCCCATCGGTGTCGGCGAGGGCGACCAGGCGGGCCACCCGGGTGGGCTCCAGGAGATCGGCGTCGACCGCGGTTCCCGGGCTCAGGACACGGGTGACCTCGCGCCGGACCAGCCGGCCGGCCACGACCTCGCCCACCTGGTCCCAGAGCACCACCCGATGACCGGCGTCGAGCAGGCGGCGCAGGTGGGCCGCGACCGCCTGGTGGGGCACTCCGCACATGGGCAGCCGTCCGGCGCTGCCGAAGCCGCGGCCGGTGAGGGTGACCTCCAGGATCGGCGCGGCCAGCTCGGCGTCGGCGCCGAAGAGCTCATAGAAGTCGCCCAGCCGGGCCAGCACCAGGGCGTCGGGATGCTCGGCCTTGACGGCGCGGTACTCGCGGAGGATGGGGGTGTCGCCGGCGTCGTCGAGACCGATGGTCGGGTCGGTTCGGGTCGGGCTCTCGGCGCGCAGGTGCGGGGGTGTCGCGCGCTCTCGTCCCCTCACCGCACCACCGCCGGCTCAGGCCGCGGCGGCCTCGACGTCGGCGCTGAGCTGCCAGGCGGTGGCGGTCTGGACCCGCCCCTCCACGAGCTCGCCGGCTGCCGCCGACCCCGCCGGCAGGAGGGCGATCTTCCCCTGCCGGGTGCGCCCGAACGGCCTGCCGTCCGCGGTGACGCTCTCGACCAGGACCTCGACGGCCCGGCCGACCAGACCCTGGTTGCGCTCCAGGGCGATCTGGCGCTGGAGGTCGAGGAGGTGATTGAGCCGCCGCTTCTTCTCCTCGATCGGGATGTCGTCGGGGCGCCGGGCCGCAGCCGTGCCCGGTCGGACCGAGTAGGCCTGGAGGTGGACGACATCGAATCCCACGGTTCGGAGCAGGGCCTCGGTGCCGAGGAACTCCGCCTCGGTCTCCCCCGAGAAGCCCACGATGATGTCGGTGGTGAGACCGAGCTCGGGGACGGTCGCCCGCGCGGCCCGGATCTTGGCGAGGTACTCGTCGACCGTGTACATGCGGCGCATCCGGCGGAGCAGGGCGTCGTCCCCGGCCTGAACCGGCAGGTGGAGCTGCTCGCAGACGGTCGGAAGGTCGCGCATCGCCTCGAAGAGCTCGGGGACCGCGTTGCGGGGGTGGGAGGTGAGGAATCGGAGCCGCCAGAGCCCGGGCACGCGGTCCACGGCGCCGAGCAGCTCGGGGAGGCCGGCCCCGGTGCCGGGATCGGCATAGGAGTTGACGTTCTGGCCGAGCAGGGTCACCTCGCGGACGCCCCGCTCCACCAGGCGGTGGACGTCCTCGACGATCTCCCCCACCGGCCGGCTGGTCTCGCGACCCCGGACGAAGGGGACGATGCAGTAGGTGCACATCTCGTTGCAGCCGCCCATCACCGAGACGTAGGCGAGCAGGCGGTCGGAGGCGGGCAGGGGCAGCGGGCCGTCCAGGTCGGAGGCGTGAACCGCCTGGAGCCGGGCGAAGAAGCCGTCGCAGTCGCGGACGTCGAAGAGGTAGTCGAGGTCGGGCAGCTTCTGGAGCAGGGCGGGGCCGTGCTCCACCGCCATGCACCCGGTCATGGCGATGGCGCGGCCGGGCCGGGCCTGCTTCCAGTCGGTCAGCTCGCGGAACTTGCCGTAGACCTTCTGCTCAGCGTTCTGACGGACCGCGCAGGTGATCAGCACCGTGAGGTCGGCGTCGTCGAGGGCGGCGTCGGGGACGAAGCCGAGCTCGGCGAAGCGCTCGGCGAGCATCTCGTGGTCGGCATCGTTCATCTGGCAGCCGATGTGCCAGAGATGGACCCGGGGTGGCCGGCCGAGCACCGGCACGATCGGCCGCCGGGGCACCGGGCGCTGGAGCAGCGGGATCGCCTGGAAGCCGCGGGCGGCGGGACTGAGGGGCGGGACGGGGGCGGGCATCGGAGCCCTGACAGAGTATCCCGTGGGGTGGAGCGAGGGGTCGCGGCGCCGCCGGGCGGCGCATGCCACAATCGAGGTGCCCGTGGTTCAAGTGCTCGCGGTCGTGCTGGTGGTCCTGATCTTCGCCATCCCGCTGGGGCTGAGGTTGTGGGCCCTGCTGCGCCACCGGGGCCGGCGGGACGGCGACCCCGACCTCGTCCAGCGCTGGGCCGCTCACCTCTACCGCTGGGACCGCGAGGACTGAACGCCGCCCCACCGCGGGGACCGCGAGGACTGATCGGCGCGAGGCACGCCGACCGGGATCGCCGCGATCTGCGAGGATGGCGAGGTGGTCGCGCTCATCATCATCGCCGTCCTCGCCGTGCTCTTCGTGGCGCTCCTCTGGGTCAAGTCGGGCCAGCCGGAGAACCAGGGCTCGAGCCTGGGGCACAACTCCCCCTACCCCGACTCGGTCTTCGGACCCTCGCTGACCCGGCCACCGCTGGGCAGCCCGGAGTCACTCGACAGCCATGACGGCACGGACTGGGCCGGCGAGGAGTTCGAGCGGCAGCGGCGCGGGCACCACCACAGCGCCGGCTGAGATCCCGCTCGCCGGATCGGCCGCCGCGGGTGAGGCGGGAACCGGGCGGCCGGGAGCCGCGCCACCGCCGCAGAGCGGCCGCGCGACCGTCAGCGCGATTCGATCAGGAGCCGGATGCCGGTGCGCTCCTCGCCATCGATCGAGATGTCGATGAACGAGGGAATGCACACCAGGTCAATCCCTCCCGGGGCGACGTAGCCCCGGGAGATGGCGATGGCCTTGATGGCCTGGTTGATCGCGCCGGCACCGATGGCCTGCACCTCCACCCGCTGCTGGCTGCGGATCACCCCCGCAATTGCTCCGGCCACCGAGACCGGTTTGCTGCTGGCCGAGACCTTGAGGATTTCCACGAGCGCTGCCCTGCCCTGTGTGGGCGGTTGCTGAGATCCGTGCGACGACGAAAGCATAGCCGTGACTGAGGATTGTGCCCACCCAAGCTCTGCGCCTCGGGCTTGCGACCCGATTGTTACTGAGGGTGCGACTCGAGCACCCTCGCCACGCCGGTCACTTGGCGTACTCGACGCTCCGGGTCTCGCGGAGCACCACCACCTTGATCCGGCCGGCATAGCTGGCCTCCGCGTGCAGCCGCTTGGCGATCTCGCGGGCCATGATCTGGGCCCGGTCGTCGTCGACCTCCTGGGGCTTGACCATCACCCGGAGCTCCTTGCCCGCCTGGATGGCGAAGCTCCGCTCCACGCCGGGGAGCTCGTCGGCGATCTGCTCGAGCCGCTCCAGCCGCTTGATGGACGAGGCGAGGGTTTCGCGGCGGGCGCCACGCCGCGAGGCGGTGATGGCATCCGCGGTCATCAGCACGAAGGCCCCGATGCTGCGCGGCTCCTCGTCGTAGTGATGCGCCCGCACCGCGTGGACGACGGCGGCCGGCCGGCCGAGCCGCGCCAGAATCTCGCCGCCGATGACCGCGTGCGACCCCTCGACGTGCTGCTCCACGGCGTGGCCGATGTCGTGGAAGAGGCCGATCTCGCGGGCCTCCTGGACGTCGTACCCGATCTCGGCGGCGATCATCCCCGCCACCGCCGCGGTGTCCTTGCTGTGCGCCAGCACGTTGGCCCCGTAGGCGCTGCGGTAGCGGAGCGTCCCCAGGAGCTTGACCAGCTCCGGGTGCACACCGGTGATGCCGACCTCCTGGCAGGCGGCCTCGCCCTCCTCGCGCAGCCGGTCGGCGATCTCAGCGCGGCTCTTGGCCACCACCTCCTCGATCCGGGCGGGGTGGATGCGGCCGTCCGCGAAGAGCCGCTCCAGGGCCACCTTGGCGACCTCCCGGCGCACCGGGTCGAACCCGGAGAGGACCACCGCCTCGGGGGTCTCGTCGACGATGACATCGATCCCGGTCGCGGCCTCGAGAGCGCGGATGTTGCGGCCCTCGCGCCCGATGATCCTGCCCTTCAGATCGTCGGTGGGGAGGTGGAGGACGGTGACCGCCGCCTCGCCGGTCTGCTCCGAGGCGTGGCGCTGCATGGTGGTGATCAGGATCTCGCGGCTCCGCTCCTCGGCCTCCTCGCGGACCCGCTGCTCGGAGGCCCGGATGCGCTCGGCGACCTCGTGGTCGAGCTCGGCCTCGACGCCGCGGAGCAGCTCGGCCCGTGCCTCCTCCTGGGTCATCCCGGCGACCCGCTCGAGCTCGCGACCCACCCCGGAGCGCTCGTCCTCGATCTGCTGCCGGGTCTGCTCCAGCTCCTCCTCGCGCCGGGTGAGCCGCTGCTCCCCCTGCTCGACGTCCCGGTTGCGCTTCTCGAGCCCCTCCTCGCGCTGGGCGAGGCGCTGCTCCAGCCGGGCCACCTCGGCGCGACGCTCGCGCACCTCGGCCTCGGACTCGGACCGCAGCCGGTGGGCATCCTCACGGGCGGCGAGGACGATCGACGCCCGCTCCTGCTCGGCGGCCCCGCGCTCCTCGTGGAGGCGGCCCATCTCGAGCTCGCGTGACGCGCTGACCTGATCGCGAAGGCGGCGGGCGTAGAGGAGGCCGGACACGGCGATGACCACGCCCAGCCCAAGGGCCACGAAGGCCAGGATGTCGGCGGTGATGGGAGATGTCCTCGGAGTTGTCGGAGGGTGAGGTGGCCCGCCACCTCGTTCGGTGCGCCACCCTGGAAACGCAGGTCGTGAACGGTGCGGCTCCCGCCCGTGCTCACCACCGAACCGGCGCCGAGCGCCGGACGGTCCCCGGGGATGTGACGGCATTGTACGGACACGCGGCCCCTATCGGCAGTGCCGCGGTCAGAATTGCCAGAGCAGGGCCATGGTCCGGATTTCCAGATCCGGGGGGTGGGTGACCGTCACGTCAGGTGGGAGACCTCATATGACGCGCAGCGCCGAGCCTGGGCGATCCGCGGCGGCCGCCTGGGCGCGCCCGCCGGACGGGCCGGGCGAGCGAGGCGCGGTGACCGGCGCGGCGCGGTGCGGTCGGTGAGGCCGAGAGCCGCATCCGGTCCACCCGGGGACGCCCCGCTGCCGGCGGACGCCGCGACCCCGGACCTGGTCGCCGAGCTGGAGCAGGGCCTGCGTGCCTCGGTGCGGGTCTCGATCCCCGCGCTCCTGACCGGCACCGCCCTGATCCGGGTGGCCGCCTCCGGGGTCACGGTGGCCGTCCAGTTCTACCTCGCGGACCTGGCTCACGGCCACCCGCACGGCACCACCATCGGCCTGGTCGGAGCCGCTCAGGCGCTCACCGAGATGGTCTTCGCCCCCTTCATGGCGCGCTACGCCGATCGCCTCGGCCGCAAGCTCTTCGTGGTCGGGGGCCCGCTGATCGGCATGCTCGGGGTGCTGCTGGTCGCCGCCTCGGTGCACTCCCAGCAGATCTTCGCGGCCCGGCTCCTGGAGGGGGTCGCCGCCGCGGCCTTCGTCCCCACCGCGCTCGGGGCCATCGCCGCCGCCACCTCCCAGAGCTTCCGGACCCGGGCGAGGGCCAGCGGCGCCTTCGAGGCATCCACCCTGGCCGGCTACGCGGGCGGCTTCGTCGTCGGACCGTTCGCCTACCACTATCTCGGCCGGGGCGGCTTCCTCCTGCTCGCGGCGGTCTACCTCATCGCCGGCCTGGTCTGCCTCCGCTTCGTGGCCCACGTCCCCCCGCTCCCGGTGACCCGGCTGTCGACGCTGCTGAGGGACGTCCTCGGACCGGGGCCGATCCGCAGCTTCCTCCCCGCATGGATCGGCACCTTCGCGCTGCTCGGCGCGTACGGATCCAACCTCGCCTCCCTCCTCCATCACGCCCCGGTCCACGGCCAGGGACTGGTGCACCACCTGGATCCCCGGCTGATCTCGCTCATCCTGGTCAGCGGCATCGCCGTCCTGGTCATCGGGATCGCGCTCTGGACCCCATGGATCCCGCGGCTCGGCCCGGTGCGGCAGATGCGACGAGCCGTCCCCGGAGCGGGGCTCTTCTCGGTGGCGCTCCTGCTCGCCAACCACCTCCCCCACGTCGCCCTCTTCGTCCTGCTCCCCATCGCCGCGCTGGGCATCCTCTGGATGGCGGGGTTCGGGCCGGCCGCCGTCGCCTACCTGGCCAACTGCTCGGAGTCCCACACCGCCGACCGCTCGGCGTTGATGTCCTTCTACACGGTCACCCTGGCCGCCGGGGGCGCGATCGGCGCCGCCCTGGGCGGCCTCGCCGTCAGCCTCGCGTCCTTCGACGGGCTGGTGGTCTTCGGCCTGCTGCTGGTGACCGCCACCTTCCTCCTGCTCGGTCCCCTGGTGCGCGGCGAGCGCGGCTCGGCCGCCGCGGTCCCGGCCGCCTGACCAGCTACCTCCGCCAGCTGGCGGTCAGCCCTCGCCGTCCGGGAGCTCGGAGCAGATCCGCCGCAGCTCGGCCCGGATGTCGGCCATGTCGAAGCCGCGGCGCTGCAGGGCGGCGGCGAGCCGGCGGACCTCGTCGGGTGCCGGCGGCCCGTCGCGCCCGTGCCGCAGGCGCGCCGCCGCGACCCGGACGGCCTCGCCCTGGCCGGCGGTCAGCTCGGCGGCGGTCCGGCTGACCGTCTCGGGGTCCACCCCGCGCGCGACCAGGTCGGCGAGCACCCGGCGCCGCCCGTAGCCGTGACTTCGATCGCCGGCGGGCGAGGTCGTCGGCCAGGCGGGAGTCATCCACCCAGCCGCGGGCCGCGAGCCGGTCCACGGCCTCGGTGGCGGTGGCCGGCGCGTACCCCCGCCCCTCGAGCCGCCGCTGGAGCTCCACCCGAGTGCGGTCGGTGATCGCCAGCAGACGCTGGGCCATCGCCGCCGCGGCCTCCCGGTCCTCGGGGTCAACGGCCGCGGGGCCGTTGGGGCGCTGGCCACGGAGGCCGGCCGACCTGCTGAAGGGCATGGCTCGGGTCGCCGGGCTGCGATCAGGCGACGGGAACGGCCGGTGAGCTCTCCGCCGCCGGCTCCTCCTGGACCGGGGTCGCGGGCAGGGCGTGCACCCTCACCCGGTCGGCGATCTCCTCGAGGAGCTGCGGGTTCTGCTTGAGGAAGTCACGGACGTTCTCCCGGCCCTGGCCGAGCCGGAGGTCGCCGTACGAGAACCAGGCGCCGCTCTTGTCGACGATCCGAGCGTCGACCGCCATGTCGAGAACGCTCCCCGCGAAGGAGATCCCCTCGTTGTAGAGGATGTCGAACTCCGCGTTGCGGAACGGCGGAGCGACCTTGTTCTTCACCACCTTGACCCGCACCCGGCTCCCGACCGCGTCGAGCCCCACCTTGATGGTGTCGATCTTGCGGATGTCCAGCCGCACCGACGCGTAGAACTTGAGGGCGCGTCCACCACTGGTGATCTCCGGATTGCCGAACATCACCCCGATCTTCTCGCGGAGCTGGTTGATGAAGATGACCGACGTGTTCGACCGGCTGATGGCGGCGGTCAGCTTGCGCATCGCCTGGGACATCAGCCGGGCCTGCAGGCCGACGTGGTTGTCCCCCATCTCGCCGTCGATCTCCGCCTTGGGCACGAGGGCCGCCACCGAGTCGATGACGACCACATCGACGGCGCCGCTGCGGACCAGCACCTCGACGATCTCCAGCGCCTGCTCGCCGGTGTCCGGCTGGGAGACCAGCAGCTCCTCGGTGCGCACCCCGATCCGGCTGGCGTACTGGGGGTCGAGGGCGTGCTCGGCGTCGATGAAGGCGGCCACCCCTCCCCGCTTCTGGGCCTCGGCGATCACATGGAGGGTCAGGGTGGTCTTGCCCGAGCTCTCCGGCCCGAAGACCTCCACCACGCGACCGCGCGGGATGCCGCCGACACCGAGCGCGATGTCGAGGGTGAGCGCGCCGGTCGGGATGATCTCCACCCGCTGGGTCTGGACGTCGCCCAGACGCATGATCGCGCCCTTGCCGTGGCTCCGCTCGATCTGGCTCAGGGCCGTCGAGAGGGCCCGCTCCCGCTCTGTCGTCACCGCGTCCGCCTCCGTGGTGGCGGCCGCTCGCCGCCCGGTCACCTCCATTGTACGATCCATGGTACTACTCTGTTGTGTGCTTGTCACGGCTTGATCTCCTGCGGCGGCGTCGATGGCGACTGTTTCGAACAGATGTACGTCTCGCGTACTCTACCGGGTCGGCCACCCCCGCGCAAGGGGGTGAGCGGGTCTCATGGTCGCGGGCCCGTGGGGTAGCCTGCGGCTCAGAGGATGAGCCCGTCCCCACCAGCCTTCCCGACCCCGTCTGAGCGGCGAGAGCCGCGGCCATCGACGCGGGCCCACCCCCCCGCGAGCGGCGGCAGTCGATGAGGGAGGACGTGCGCCGGGCGCTCGCCATCGATTCCTCCTCGACGATCCGGGATCGCACCATCGACATCACCACCACCGGTCATCGTTCCGGCGAGCCGCGGCGGATCGAGATCGTCTTCTACCGACTCGGTGACGAGGTCTACCTGAGCGGCATCCCCGGTCCCCGGCCGCGCAGCTGGCTGGTGAACCTCACCGCCCAGCCGCGGTTCACCTTCCACCTCAAGCACGGCCCGGTCGCCGACCTCCCGGCGACGGCCGCGATCATCACCGACCCGGCGGAGCGACGCCGCATCCTCACGGCGTTCGCCGCCGAGTTCAACCGCCGGCGCGACCCGGACGGCGCCTGGCCCGTTGCCGCCGTCGACGATTGGGTGGCGGGCAGCCCGCTGGCCAGGGTCACCTTCGTGGAGGGCGACGGAGAGCAGTCCCCGGCGTGACCCTCCACGCGGGCAGCGGCCGGCACCGGATATAGTTGAGCGAGCAACCATATCCTGAGCAAGGGGAGCGCGTGGTGAGAGTTCTGCTGTTCGGCGCAACCGGCAACATCGGCACTGCCATCGCCCGGGAGCTGATCGCTCGCGGGCACGCGGTCACCGCGGCGACCCGGGGTGGGAGCGGCGTCGCAGGCCTCGATATCCCCGTCCGCAAGGTGGACGCCACCGACCCCGCCGAGGTCGCCGCGGCGGCGACGGGGCAGGATGCGATCGTCTCCGCCATCGGCCCGAGGCGCGGAGTGGACGACCAGGAGGCGGTGCTGGTGGGAGGCGCGCGGGGCCTCATCGCCGGCGCCCGCAGCGCGGGGGTGCGGCGCGTGATCGTGGTGGGAGGCGGCGGCAGCCTGCTGGTCGCCTCCGGCGAGCGGCTCCTCGACACCCCCGACTTCCCGGCGGCGTGGAGGCCCGGAGCGCTGGCCCAGGCGGCGGCGCTCGAGCTCTACCGGGCCGCCGGCGACCTCGATTGGACCTACATCAGCCCGCCGTTCCTGATCGAGGCGGGGGAGCGCAGCGGGCGGTTTCGCCTGGGCGGCGACGAGGTCCTCCGCGACCCCCAGGGGGTGAGCCGGATCACCTACCCGGATTTCGCGATCGCCCTCGTCGACGAGCTGGAGCAGGGAAGAGCCATCCGGCGGCGGATCACCCTCGCCTACTGACCGGGGCTGACCCGCGCCCGGCCGCCGACCCGGCTACGCGCTCCCGCCCGGATGGAACGGGGTCAGCCGGGCGACGTCCGCCTCGGTGAGGTGGGCGAAGAGGGCGAGGTCGTCGCTCCTGCCCAGGAAGCGGACCTGCAGCAGCACGTCCTCGGTGAAGAAGCCCGCCGGCCGGATGACCACGCCGGCCAGCTCCCCCTCGTCGAGGACCACATCCTGCACCGTCCCCAGCCGCCGGCCGCTGGTCCCGAGCATCACGTTCTCGCCGCGATGGATCTCCAGCTCGTCGAGCCGCTTGTGCGCCTCCTCCACCATGTGGGGCGCGAACCCGGTCTGAGCCGCGTCGGCCATCAGCAGCCGGCTGGAATCCCCGCGCTCGACCGGCGCGTAGTGGTAGGTGAGGTACGGCTCGGTGCGGCGCGCCTCGGCCGAGGTGATCAAGAGCGTGATCTGGTCGCGCCCGACGTCGCCGACCGCCGCGATCGGGATCGCGATGTCGTCCTCCATCAGGGCGGCCCCGGCCAGGTGGTGGCCGGAGAAATGGTGGGTCTCCTTGACCACGATGGCGTGGACGTCGAAGCTCTCGCCGCCGACGATCATGAAGTTGAGCGAGCCGATCTGGCGGCCGTCGGAGGAGACCACTCGCGCTCCGAAATGGAAGTCCTCGACGGCGCGGCGGGGCGGACGGGATTCGGTGGTCACGGCCGGTCAGTCTAGCGGCCGGCGACAGGTGGTGCCGCCGGACCACCGGCGGCGACCAGCGTCGACCCGAGGCGGAGAGCCGCGTTCACAGCGGCCGCCCGGTTCGCCTCTCGATCGCCCCGCTCGCGCAGCTCGACGACCTCGACCCGGGCGCCGAGGCATCCGGCGACGTAGATGAGTCCCACCGGCTTCGACGTTCCCTCCGCACCTGGTCCCGCCACCCCGGTGATGGCGAGGCCGAGATCGGCCTTGAGCCGGCCGGCCACCGACCCGGCCATCGCCGCCGCCACCTCGGCGCTGACCGCGCCGAGCCGGCCCAGGAGCTCCTCCCCCACCCCCAGGAGCTCGACCTTCACGGCGTCGGAGTAGGCGATGATCCCCCCGCGCATGTAGCGCGAGGATCCGGGCACGGCGGTGAGCGCGGCCCCCAGCAGTCCCCCCGTGCACAACTCGGCCACGGCGATGGAGAGCCCGAGCTCGACCAGACGCTCTCCCAGCACCGTGCTCTCGGGGAAGGCGGCGGCCAGCGAAGCTTGCGCAGTCACCTTATCGATCCGAGCGGACGGTACTGGTGGCTCCTCCGCTCGGAGCGATCGACCTGCGGTCGTCGCTCCTCGCTCCGTCGCTCACCGGTAATTCGTGAACTGGAGCGGGACCTCCAGGTCCATCTCGCGAAGCGCCTTGATCACCCCCTGGAGGGCGTCCTTCTCCCGGGAGGCGATCCGCAGCTGATCGCCCTGGATGCGCGACTGCACCTTGGGGTGCTCGGTCCGGATCTTCTTGGTCAGGGTGCGGGCCAGCTCCTCGGAGATGCCCCGGCGGAGCTTGACGACCTGGCGGACGTTGCCCTTGGCGGCCGGCTCCGGCTTCTGCGGGTCGAGCACCTTGAGGTCGATGCCGCGGCGGTGCAGCTTGCTCTGGAGGACGTCGAGGATGGCTCGGAGCTGCATGTCGCTCAGGGTGAGGAGAACCAGCTGCTCCTTCTCCAGGGTGATCTCGACGGTGACCCCCTTGAAGTCGTACCGGGTCTGGATCTCCCGGCGGGTCTGATCGACGGCGTTGACCATCTCCTGATGGTCGAAGTCGCTCACGACGTCGAACGAGTACTCCTGCGCCATTCCGGAGGCCAAGGATAGCAGCGCCTGTCAGCAAACCCCGCCGCGGGCCCGTCTAGTCTTGCGTGAACACACTTCAGGAGGCGGTGATGCCCGACATGGCGCAGGAGCGGGCCATGGGGCTCGACTTTGCCGGATTCGACCTCTGCCTCGACGCCCATCGGGGGCGCCTGTACGGCATCGCGTACAGCATCCTGCGCAACCACGCCGATGCCGAGGACGCCCTCCAGGGGGCGTTTCTCAAGGCGTGGAGGGCCTGGCCCCGGCTGGAGGACAGGAGTGTCGCAGGGGCGTGGATGACGCGCATCTGCGTCAATCACTGCATCGATCACCGCCGCAGCCTCATCGCCCGCCGCCAACGCGACGCCGACGCCCATCGCGATGCGCCCGCGGAGGCCCGGTTCCAGGCTGAGCTGATCGACTTCGACCGCGCCTTCGCGAAGCTCTCTCGACGCCAGCGCGCGGTCCTCACCCTCCACCACCACCATGGCTACTCGATCGACGAGTGCGCTGAGATCCTGGGCTGCGGGAGCGGCTCGGTCCGGACGCACCTGGCGCGCGCGATCGCCCGGTTGCGTGAGGAGATGACCCGATGAAGAGAACGCGTGTCCCCACCGACAGCGAGATCAGCGGCCGGCTGGCCCAGTACCTCGACATCACCAACGGGGTGGACGTCCCGCCCCGCATCAGGGAGATCACCGCGATGAGCCTCAACGATCGCCCCCACATCGCGCGGCTGCTCCTCGGTGGTGGTGCGGTGGTGGCGCTGGCCGCCGCTGCCACTGCCGTGCTGGTGGTCGCGGCCCACCAGCCGCACCGGGGTCCGGTGGCGGTGGGCTCCTCGCCGAGTGCATCGGCCTCCGCATCGGCGAGGCCGACGGCGACGCCCACGCCGAGCGCAACCGCCAATCCGACGCCGTTGCCCACCCCGGCCTCGACCGCGGGCTGGGTCACGGTGAGCGATGCCGCCGGCGGCTATTCGTTCGCGATCCCGCCCTCCTGGCGGGTCAGCGGCCCCTGCACCAGCCCCGGCCAGGCGCCCGGCGACCCCGAGGCCTATGAGGTGGTCGTCGGTCCCACCCCCTCCGGCTGCGGCGCCGACGAGGCGGACGGCATCCTGGTGCAGAGCTACGCGGGAAGCTCTGCGTTCTCCACCCCGGCACCGGGGGCGTCGGGGGTGACCGCCACGACGGTCACCGTCGACGGCATTCGGGGCACCCGGTACTACCAACCCTCCTCGGGCTGCATCTCCACCGACTACCAGTACGTCTTCTTCACCGGCGGGCGGGTCTACCAGATCTACACGCTGGGGGCCGCAGCCTCCAGCTGCTCCGTCACCCCCAATCCTCCGATCCAGGACCTCTCCGCCTTCATGGAGATGATCGTCACCCAGACCTGGGCCTTCCACGGCTGAGGGTGACCGCGGCGGGGCCGGCTCCTTCGGGGGCCGGCCCTACTCCTCCCCCAGCTCGGCCAGCAGCTCGTCCACCTGGAGGACGTCCATCAGGACCTCCCGGGACTTGCTGCCCTCGAAGGGGCCGACCACCCGCTGCTCGGCGAGCTGGTCGACCAGCCGGGCGGCCCGGGTGTAGCCGATGTTGAGCTTGCGCTGGAGCAGGGAGGCCGCAGCCCGCCCCTCGGCGGCGACGGTGTGGGCGGCCTTGGCGAAGAGCGGGTCGCGCTTGCCGGCCTCGCGGGCCCAGGAGACCGTGGCCTCGACCTGGAAGACCTCCTCCTGGTAGTCGGGCTTCCCCTGCTGCTTCCAGAAGTCGATGAGGGCCTCCAGCTCGCGGTCGGAGCAGAAGGCGCCCTGCAGCCGCCGTGGCTTGCCCTCGTCGATGGGCAGGTACAGCATGTCGCCCCGGCCGAGCAGCTTCTCGGCTCCCATCTCGTCGATGATCACCCGCGAATCGACCCCGCTCGAGACCGCGAAGGCGGCCCGGCTCGGGATGTTGGCCTTGATCAGCCCGGTGATGATGTCGGCCGACGGGCGCTGGGTGGCCACGATCAGGTGGATGCCGACGGCGCGGGCGAGCTGGGCCACCCGGCAGACCAGGTCCTCGATCTCGCCGGCCGCGACCATCATCAGGTCGGCCAGCTCGTCGATGACGATGACCACATAGGGGAGCGGCGAGAGGCCGAGACCGGGGGCGCGCTCGTTGAAGGCGGCGATGTTGCGGGCGCCGTGACCGGCGAAGAGCTTGTAGCGCTCCTCCATCTCCTTGCACGCCCAGCGCAGCGAGGCGACCGCCGCCTCGGGCTCCACCACCACCGGCACCAGCAGGTGGGGCACGTCGGCGAACGTGGAGAGCTCGACGCGCTTCGGGTCAATCAGGATCAGCTTGAGCTGCGCGGGCGTGGCCTGGAGCAGGAACCCGCCCAGGATCGAGTTGATGCAGACCGACTTGCCGCTGCCGGTGGCGCCGGCCACCAGCAGATGGGGCATGCGGCAGAGGTCGCCGACCACGGGGTGCCCGGAGACGTCGGCGCCGAGGGCCACCGCCAGCCGCTTGCGCGGGTCGGAGAAGGCGGGGGCGGTGACGATCTCCTTGAGGGAGACCAGCTGGGCCGCCTTGTTGGGGACCTCGATGCCGACCGCCGACTTGCCCGGGATGAAGGGCTGGATGCGGATCGGCGCGGCGAGTGCCAGGGAGAGGTCGGTCTGAGCCCCCACGATCTTGCGGACCGGGACGCCCGCGGCGGGCTGCAGCTCGTACTGGGTCACGGTCGGTCCGCTGTTGGCGCCGACGACCCTCGCCTGGATCGAGAACGACGCCAGGGTGCTGGTGATCAGCGCGGCGGTCGCCTGCACCTCTTTCTCCAACCGCTCCCGCTTGCCGCCGACCACGTCGAGCAGCTCGGTGCCGGGGAGCACCCAGACCTTCTCGGCCTCCTCCTCGCCGAGCGTCTCCCCGTGCAGCGCGGTCATCTCGGGGATGGGTCCGAGTGGGCGCGCCTCGACGGTGCCCTCGAACTCGCGGGTGAAGCTCTCGGGGGGCGGTGCCGCCCCGTGCCCGGCCTCGGCACCCTCGCCGGCGGGGGTCGCCGGGGCCGCCGGCTCCAGGGGCAGCAACCCCTCCTCGGGGGTCGCGAGGTGGGCCGGGGCGGGGACGAACGCGGACGCCACCGGCACGCCGGTCAGACGGACCACGGGCTCCCGATCCTTCGCCGGGTTTCTCCGGGCGGGCGGGACCGTGGCCGCGGCGGTGCGGTTGGAGAGCCAGTCGCGCGCCCTCCCCAGCGCCGGGGCGACCCGCAGCTCGACGGCCAGCACCAGGCCGGCGCAGACCAGCACCAGCATCAGGGCGCCGGTGGCGGGCCCACCCAGGCGGTCGGCGAGACCGCTGCTGAGGTGCCGGCCGATCGAGCCGGCGCTGCCGGAGATCACCAGCCCGCAGAAGCCGAGCATGGCCACCACCACCACCACGCTTCCGGCCGCGGCCAGGACCCCGCCCGTCCAGGCCCGGCGGCCGAGCAGGCGGGCGCCGGTCAGAACCAGGCCGCCGGCGATCAGCCAGGCGCCGATCCCGAGCGATCCGAGCAGGGCGTCGTGAACCGGGCGGGCGATCGAACCGCCCCCGGGAAGGGCGAGCACGATCGCGAGCAGGATCCCCAGTCCGACCAGGCCGATCCCGCTCAACTCCCGGCGCTGGTCCGAGTTGATCAGAGGGGGCCGGGGCTGCCGGGAGGGGCGGCGCGCCGCCGGACGGTGCGCGGCGGGACGCGCCGGGCGGGAGCGCGGGCGGGTCTGGGTCCGGGGAGGCATGACGGTGCTGAAGCCTCGTGTGATGACGTGGGGAGCGGCGGCGGGCCGCGTCGATCGTAGCAGGGCAGGACCGTTTCCGAATGGGCGTTCGGCCCCCGCGAAGGCCCGATCTGGGAACGCGACTCCTATGTCCGGGTACCGGCCCGGTGGGGGTAGGGGTGAGAGACCCATCGATCGATGGGCCGCAAGGCCGTCGCGCTTCAGGTCCGGGAGCACTGCAGGTCCAGGGCCGCATGCCCCTTTTGAAGCGTATGACGTTTTATGTAACCTGCGTGACGAATCAGTGGCCTTGGGGGGTGAGCGAGGGGATGTTCCACTCCGACCTCCGAGAGGCCGCGTCCGTCGGGTGGAAGGAGGGTCCTCGATGAGAGGGGCGACAGGGACAACGAGCTCTCGGCAGAGCTGGCGGCGCCGCCGGCTCCTGGGCGTGGGAGCTCTCGGGGCCGTGGCCATCTTCGCGACCACGGCTGCGGTGGCGGTGGCCTGCGAGATCACCGGGATCACGGTCAACGGCAGCTGCTTCGACTACGACGTCTCGGGCACCCTGAAGCTCGATGCCTCGCAGACCGGGACGATCACCCTCGAGGTCTTCGCCGAGACCTCCGGGACCAGCAAATGGGTCGCCACCGGCGCCGAGGTCACCGTGGACACGTCCAAGTCCACGCTGAGCTACCCGTACCAGATCGTGGGGATCCCCAAGAGCTACTTCGACACCTCGAACTACACCTTGATGGATATCCAGATCGCGTCCACCACCCCGTCCGGGAGCTGGGCGGGCACCACGACCAAGAGTGACAGCTACGCGGCGTGCAACCCGCCGATCGTTCCGGAGTCGCCGCTCGCCGTCGCGCTGCCGATCGCAGGTCTCGCGCTCTTCACGGGCGCCTTCTCGACCGTGGCCATCCGCCGCCGGCGGAACGGCGCTCAGGACGTCTGAGCGCGGGGTCATCACATCCCATGGTGCCGCCTGACGCCGCCGGCACCGCGCGCATGAGAGGGGAAGTCATGGAAGGGGCCGGAGCGGCCGGGTTCAGCGCACCCTGGTGGAGAAGGTTCGCAAGGGGGCATGAGCCCGGCCGGCTGCTCCTCCGGGCGGTGGTGGTCACCGCCCTCGTGGTGGTCGCCTACCAGTACTCGCTGAGCACCCTGCTCTCGAGCCTGAGCGAGGAGACCCCGCTCGCCTACCTGGGGCTGGTGCCGTTGATCTCCCTGCTCCTGATCGCGGGCCTCCTCTACCTCCCCGGCCGGCCGCAGCGAGACATCCACGACCGATACCTGGACTATCTGGTGGGGGTGCCGCTGCTGGCGGTCGCGGTGCTGATCGTCACCGTCGGTCCGGCGTTCATGTCGACCTTCTTCTGGCTGTGGCGGTTCGACATGATCTCGCTGCCGCTGTTCGTGGCCGGGGCGATCGCCCTCGCCTTCGGGAGCCGCATGCTCTGGCGGCTCCGCTTCCCCGTCGCCTTCCTGCTGCTCGCCTGGCCGCCGATCTACACGCTCTTCCTCAACGGCTGGCTCGACCAGTTCACCAACATCACGCTGGCGGCGCTCCACGCCCTGCTGCGCGTGGTGCCCCTCGCGCTGCCGCTCACGTACGGGGACGGATCGCTCTTCCAGATCACGCACGGGAGCGGCGCCTTCGTGCTCAGCGTGGCCTCGGCCTGCGCCGGGGTCAACTCGGTGCTGGGCTTCCTGCTGGTCGGCATCGCCGCGGCCGCGCTGGTGCGGGGCCCGCGCCACCTCAAGCTGCTCTGGCTGGTGCTCGGGATGGTGCTGATCTGGCTCCTCGACCTGATCCGGATCCTGCTCATCTTCGCCGCCGGGGGCCTGTGGGGCGAGGGCTTCGCCATGAACGTCCTCCACCCCGTCGCCGGTCTCGTCGTCTTCTCCCTCGGCGTGCTGGCCATGATCCTGGCCCTCCCCCGCTTCCACCTCACCATCCTCGGACCGCCAAGCCGCGTCCCCGCGGTGGTCGCGGCCGGAGCCGTCGCCCCACCACCCCGGCCCACCCCTCGTCCCGCGGTGCGCCGGGCCGGCATCCCGCTCGTAATCCTCGCGGCTGCGGGGGCGGCGGTCGCCGTCGCCGAAGCGGGGATGGGCCAGTTCCAGCTCCTCGCCCAGGACCTCGGCCCGCCGCGCGTCGAGGCCTTCACCGTCGCCAGCTCGCGGATCCCCGGGTGGTCGGTGACGACGGTCGGCGCGTACACGTTCGGGAAGCTCGAGTTCGGCTCCACCTCGACCTGGTACCGGTATCTCTATCTGCCCGGGACGCGGCTCACCTCGGCTACCTCCGAGCAGGACACCCCGGTGACCCTCGACGTGATCTCGACCTCCGACCTGAGCAGCTTCTCCGCGTACACCGTCGAGGACTGCTACCACTTCCACGACTACCCGGTGGCCGCCGAGTTCGACCGCGAACCTGGGCGGCGGCGTGGTCGCCCACACGGTGGTCTACGAGGTCCAGGGGATCGAGAGCTGGACCGCCGTCTACTGGGAGTGGCCGGTCCAGACCTCGCATGGGCTCTGGTACCAGCGCATCGTCCTCAACGAGACCACGGAGGGCAGCCCGGCGACCTCTGAGACCAACCTGGTCGCCTTTGCCCGTCAGGTGGTCGACGCCACCGGTCACCAGGCCCCGGCCGGCAACGCGACATGACCGGGCCGGGGAGCCCGGCCCCCCCCGTCCCCGACCCGCCGGAGCCCTCGGCGCTGGATGAGAGCGTCCACGGGCTGCGGATGCGGCAGCCCGAGCTCTCCGCCAGCCGGGTGGTCAGCCGCGGGCAGATGGCGGCGGGGGCGATCGTGGTCCTCGCCCTGGTGGTGGGTCTGGTCGTCTCTCCGCTGAGCGCCGGCGTCGCGGTGGCCGCCGCGGTCACCGCCCTCTACGCGGCCATGCTGGCCCGCAACACCGGGATGTTCCGCCGGCTTCTCGACCCCTCGCTGAGCACCCATGTCAGCGACGAGGAGGCGAGGGCGCTCCCCGATGGCGCCCTCCCCCTCTACACCGTCCTGGTCCCGGCCTACGGCGAGCCCGAGGTCATCGGCTCGACGCTGCGAGCGCTCGAGCTCATCGAGTATCCGACGGATCGGCTGGACGTCAAGCTGCTGCTGGAGGCCGACGACCTCACCACCCGCGAGGCGGTCACGGCCGCCCATCCGGCGCCCCACATCCAGCTGGTGCTGGTGCCCCCGGCCGAGCCCCGGACCAAGCCCAAGGCCCTCAACTTCGGCCTCCGGTCGGCCCGCGGCGAGCTCCTCACCATCTACGACGCCGAGGATCGGCCCGACCCGCTCCAGCTCCGCCGGGCCGTGGTGGCGTTCGCGCGGGCGGACGCCCGGGTGGCCTGCCTCCAGGCCCGGTTGCAGTACCACAACCCGGCCCAGAACATCCTGACCGCCTGGTTCAGCCTCGAGTACCTGACCTGGTTCGGCTTCACCCTCCCGGCCATCGCCCGCGGCCGGACGCCGGTGCCGCTCGGCGGGACCTCGATGCACATCCGGACAGCCCTGCTCCGGACCATGGGGGCCTGGGACCCCCACAACGTCACCGAGGACTGCGACCTCGGGGTGCGCCTCTACCGCATGGGCTACCGGACCGCCATCCTCGACTCGACCACCTACGAAGAGGCGAACAGCGACGTGGTCAACTGGGTGAGGCAGCGCTCCCGCTGGGTCAAGGGTTACGGCCAGACCTGGCTGGTTCACATGCGCCATCCACTCCGTCTCCGGCACGACCTGGGCACCCGGGGGTTCGTGGGATTCAACCTGCAGGTCGGCGCCACCACGCTGGCGTCGGTGCTGAACCCGGCGCTCTGGACGCTCACCGCCGTCTGGTTCACGGTCCGCCCCGCCTTCGTCCAGGGGCTCTTCCCCGACTGGGTCTTCTACCCGGCGATGCTCTGCCTGATCGTCGGCAACTTCCTCGCCTACTACGCGGGCCTGGTGACGGTGCGGGCCAGCGGCAGGTCGGAGCTGCTCAGGGCCGCCCTGCTGATGCCCGTGTACTGGGCCCTGATGTCGCTCGCTGCGATCCGGGCCCTCCTCCAGATCCTGGTCTCACCATTTCTCTGGGAGAAGACGGTCCACGGCCTCGATGCCACGGTCCCGGAGCAGGGCGCCTGAGCATGCTGGCGATCGCCGTGCCCGAGGCCCGTGCCGGCGCCCGTTCCGCGCGGAGGGTGCTGCGGCGCCCGTCGACCGCGACCCTCTGCTTCCTCGGCTGCTTCGCGCTCTACATGGCCGCCGGCGCCTTCGTCGCGTTCAACGGCGGCACCGACGTGCTCGGAGGGGATGGGGTCTCGCGGGTCGAGATCGCCGACCGGATCCTCTTCAGCCGGGATCCACACCTGGCCGCCATCGGCTTCGTCTGGAGCCCGCTGCCGATCCTCTCCCTGCTGCCCCTGGTGGCGCTCAAGCCGATCTTCCCCTTCCTGGTGACCGGGGCCCTCGCCGGCAACATCGTCTCGGCCCTCTTCATGGCCGGGGCGGTGGTCCAGATGCGCGGCCTGCTGGCGGATCTCGGGGTCAGCCCGCGGCGTGGCTGGGCGCTGACCGCCTGCTTCGCCCTGCACCCCATGATCATCCTGTACGCCGCCAACGCGATGAGCGAGGCGCCGTTCATCTTCTTCCTGCTGCTGGTCGGCCGACGGCTCCACCAATGGCTGCAATCGCGAGACGTCCGGCCCCTGGTGGCCACCGGATTCTTCCTCGCCCTCGGCTACCTGACCCGCTACGAGGCAGCCGCCGCCGCCGGCGCGGTGGTCGTGGTCGTGGTCGTGGCCACGCTGCGCGCGACCCGGGAGGAACTCGGGGAGCGGGTGCGGCAGGCGCTCGTCGACGTGATCGTGGTCGTCGCCCCGCTGGTGGCGGCGGTGGTGTGCTGGGCGGTCATCAGCTGGGTGATCACCGGCTCGCTCTTCGAGCAGTTCACCTCCACCTACGGCAACCAGGTGCAGCTGCAGACCCGCGGCCTGGGGGGCGCGGCGAGCCTGACCCAGATCGTTGCCGGGGTGGTCAAGGCCGCCCGCTGGATGATCGGGGTGGAGCCCTTCCTGCCCCTGGTGCTGATCGCGTGCCTCGCCGTGGTGGTGCGCCGGCGGAGCTGGTCAGAACTCGGCGTGGTGGCGATGCTCGGCGGTGTGGTCGCCTTCATGACCTACGCCTTCGTGACCGGGAAGGTCGACGAGGAGCTCCGCTACTTCATCGTGGCGATCCCGCTGGTGATCGTGATGGTCGGGATCGCCGTGGCCCGCTCCGGAACCGCGACCAGGGTGCCGGCCGCAGACCAGGCCCGGGCGATCACCGTGACGGCGAGGCCGGCGTCGCGATGGCGTCGCGCTGCTGCCGGGCCGGGGCCGGGCCGGCTGGTCAGCGTCGTCGCGGTCGCCGCCATGGTGGCCACGATCCCGCTCGGCTACCTGGGGATCAGCGATCCCGCCCTCGACGCCCACGAGGCGATGGCGGTGCAGGCGGTCGTCAATCGCGGGACGCTCACGCGGGCCCAGAGCGCGGCGATGAGCCGCGACCGGGTCGACGTCGCCGTCAGCCGCTACGTCGATGCCCTCAACCTCGGCCCCGGCCGCGTGCTGCTCGACGACTTCCTGGGCTACGTCATCGTGATGAAGTCGGCGCATCAGGACCAGTACGTGATCACCTCCGACACCGACTTCCAGCAGATCCTCTCCGACCCGAGCGCCAACGGGGTCGAGTACGTGCTGGTTCCATCGGACCGCGGGATGGGGACGCTGGACGCGGTCAACCGCGCCTACCCCGGCGTCTACGCCACCGGGCGCGGCATCGGGACCCTGGTGACCACCTTCCACGACAGCAGCGACAACCACACCGATTGGCGCCTCTACCGGGTCTCGAGCTCGGGGTGACCCGGGAACGGACTGATCAGCGGGCATCCGCCGCCGGATCACCAGGCGGCGATATCGGCGATGAGGGGGTCGCCCGGACCGATGTCGTACGAGCAGGTGTTGCCGCCCCCGGGGTTGCTGGGGACCAAGTCCCAGGGGAGGAAGCCGCTGATGCCCGCCGCGAACTGCGCCGACATCTTGGCGCTCATCTCGGTGGCCCGGGTGGCGTACGAGGTGCAGCCCGCGAGATCGTTCTGGGCCTCGATGCCGACCTCACCGACGATCAGCGGCTTGCCCGACGCGGCGGCCGCCGAGAGGGTGGTGGCGAGGTCGGTGGGGACCGGCGACGAGTCCGAGCCGTAGTCGTGGTAGCTGGCGACGTCGACGCCCGCGCTGTCCATGACGTAGCTGTAGTCGCTGCCCTGGGTGCCGCACTGCCCCACCCCCTGCAGACCGGACTCGATCAGGTGGTTGGGATCGAGGCTGTGGGCCTCCACGCCCTCGGTGTCGAAGAAGGAGCGCAGCGCCTGGGCGGCCGCGGCCTCGTTGACGCAGACGTAGCCCGACTCGGTGGGCGACGGCTCGCTGACCAGCTCGATCATCGCGATCGTCGGGTTGTCCTTGTACCGGGCCAGGAATGCCTGCATGTAGGCCGAGTAGGAGAGTGGGGTGCTGTTCGGCCACGCGCTGCTGTCGTAGACGTCGTTGTAGCCGCCGTCGTACCAGCCGGCGTCCTTCCACTCGTTGTCGTCGCAGCCGCCGCTCTCGCCGGTGAGCGCGGGGATCACCTTGATCCCGTACTCGGAGGCGGTGTCGATGACCCGGTCGATGCCGGTCCAGTCGAGCTGCTTGGTGGTGTAGTTGGTGGCCAGGGCCTGGAAGGCCCAGAAACGGACCACGTCATTGGGGGCCAGCGAGGCGAAGAGCGCATCCAGCTGGCTGTCCGTGAGCTCGGTCCCGCAGCCGGCGTTGACCCCCCAATCGGTGGCCGCCTCGTAGGCGTTGACCCCGGTGAACGTCCAGGGGCTGCCGTCCAGGCAGAGCTGGTTGCCGCAGCGGGTGACGAACCCCGAGGAACCACCGCCCGGGGGCCGGCTCGTCGGCGTGGGCGTGGGGGTCGGCGTCGGGGTCGGGGTGGAGCTGGGGGTGGGCGGGTCGGTCGGCGCGGGACTGGCGCTTCCGAGCGCGGGCGGTGAGGACGTGAAACTGCCGCCGCCGACGGTGCGTGCCGTGCCGCTGCCGGCCCCGGTGATCCGGGGACTGCCGGCCGCGGTGGAGGTCGAGCTCCCCGAGGGGGCCCCGAGGATGGCGCCCACGGCGCCGGCGGCGCGGGAACCGGTTCGGGTGAGCAGGGCCTGCTCCGACCTGGGGACGCCGCTGGCTCCGGCCACCAGGCCCGAGGCGGCGGTGAGCCCCATGGCCGCCAGGAGGACGGCCACGCCGAGAGCTCGGGATGGATGCAAGACGGCCCGCCAGCGCATCGGACTCCTCCACCGAGCGCCCTGGGTAGGTCGGCGGGACTCCGTCGGCAAACCGGTCGGCGGCCCGGCTGACTGGTGTTACCAGCCCCGTGGCTTTGCGCCCCCGCCTCGCAGCGGGTTTGCCCTTGACGACACACCGATGCTATGCGCGCGGCGCATGGGCTCCTCAGACATCGGCGTGACGTGGTGGTGACGGTCGAGTGGTCTCAGCCTACATGGCGCCCGGCGTGATGGAAAGCCCCTGGCCGTCCAGGCCCGGCGCCGGGTGCGCCCAGAGCCGCGATCGTGTCAGCAGCTCCGGACCGCGGACGTCTGCAGCCGCCGCGGAGGGCTCACGACGGTGACCGGAAGCACTGCGCCGCCTGTCATCGAGGGCTCCGCAGCGTGGCCGGAAGCACTACGCTCCGTGTCGTCGACGCGGGGGGCTGCGCGGCGGAGCTCGCGGATCGTCATGAACACGGCCAACCTGATCCGGCGGCCCAGCCCGGACCGGCCATCCAGCCGGGGCGGGCGGGGGACGTTGAGGTCGCCCAGCCGGCTGGGACGTCTCGCCATCGGAGCCGGCGCGCTGCTGCTCAGCGCCTGCGGGGCCGCGACGACGGCGGGCACGCCGATTCCGGGGTCGACCCCCCTGCTGCCCGCCACCGCCCCGGTGGCAACCCCCTCCCTGGCTCCCACCCCCACGCCGTCGCCGGTGCCCCTGCCGTCCTACCAGGCGGGCGTCGACCTGCTCTTCTACGCCGACGCCGGCTACCGGTCGGGGCTCTCCCAGCTGCTCGCCGAGCTGCGCAGGGACGGGGTCAACAGCGTCGCCATCACCTTCCCCTTCTACCAGGCGAGCCTCACCGCGAACTCGGTGGGCAGCGGCTCCGGCACCCCCCCGGACAGCCAGCTGGAGGGCCTCATCGACAGCGTCGAGGCGGCCGGCTTCAGCGTGATGCTGCGACCCCTGGAGGACCAGACGTCGCTCGCACCCGAGTGGCGGGGGGCGATCGCGCCGGCATCGGTCAGCGCGTGGTTCTCCAGCTACACGACCCTGATCTCCCACTACGCCACGATCGCCGCGAACACCCACGTCCAGGTCTTGGACGTGGGGTCCGAGCTGTACTCCCTGGAGGGGTACACCACCGACTGGCAGAACCTGATCAGCGCCGTGCGGCTGGCCTACCGGGGGGCTGTGACCTACTCGGTCAACGGCACCTCCGAGACCTCGGGCTCGCTCCGCGACGGCTTCTGGAAGGCGCTGGACTTCGTGAGCGTCGACGCGTACTGGGACCTCGGGGTGGCCAACGGGACCGGCGTGGCCGGCATGGCCCAGGCGTGGCAGCCGTACCTTGCGGCCATCGACCAGGCCGCCGCGGGAGCGCGGGTGGTGATCAGCGAGGTCGGGGTGGCCCCGCAGCAGGGGGAGCAGGACCACCCCTGGGACAGCCAGGCGCCCGGCCCGACCGACGAGGCCTTTCAGGCCCAGTACTACCAGGCGGCCTGCCAGGCCGCCACCGCGGCGTCGGTCAGCGGCATCTACTGGTGGGAGGTCAACCTGGGGACCAAGGGGGACTTCGACCCGCTGGGCAATCCGGCGGAGGTGTCGATGGCCGCCTGCTTCCTGACCGCGGCCGAGCCCGCCGCCTGAGCCCGGGCCCAGAGCCGAGCCGGGCCTCAGACCTCGGTGACCACGGGGAGGATCAGCGGTCTGCGGTTGGTCCGTTTGAAGAGGACCCGGCCGAGGGCTTCGTGCACGGCCCCCTCCCAGACCGCCCACCCGGCGTCCGGGGAGAGGTGGACGATGCTCAGGCCGTCCTCGGCGAGCTGGCGCCGGTGGCTGATCGCCTCGGCCATCGAGCGGCGTCAGCCGGGTCCGGGCTCGCACCCCAGAGGGAGGCTCGCCACGCACCCGATGGATGCCGGCCCGGTGGTGGCCGAACCCACCGCCGGGCCAGGCATCGATGGTTCAGCTCGCGTTGAACTCCACTGCCGGGATGTACCAGGGCGCCTCATCGGAGGTGCTCACGCCCCAGCACGGGTCGCCCGGTGAATCGAGACGGAAGACGCCCGTGCCACCGGTGCCGCCATCGCAGTACTCGCCGGTGAGCGGCGAGTTCTGGAAGATGGTGCCGGGGTTGGGGTCGCTTCCGCGGCTCACGTTGGTCGGGTCCTGAGAGAGGCCGATGTTCAACGAGTCATACGGGCAGCCCTCGGCCGTGCTGTGGCACGCCGTGCTGTCGCCGTATGGCGCGTAGCCGTAGTCGCTCGTGTTGTAGGCGATCCCGAAGACGAGGTTCTTGGGGAGGCTGAGGCGGAGCGAGGTGAGGTTGAAGGTGATGTTGGTGGCGAGCCCGTTGAAGCAGGAGCCGAGAGAGCTGTCATACCACGCACCGGCGCTCGAGCCCGTGCACTTGGTGGCGTTCGCCGACGGGCGATAGGGAATGGAGAAGGTCTTGGTGACCGAAAGGATGCGGGCACCGGGGACCACCGTGGGCGGGGTCGTGGACGTTGGCGCGTCGTAGACGTTGAGGGTGATCGGCTCCGTGAACCTCGCACCCGCCGCGGTGACGCAGTCGTCGCTGAACCAGGTCCCCGCCTGGCACCCCCACGAGCTGAGGGTGATGACGACGGTGCCGGCCCTGGCCGAGCGGGTCAGCGTGATCTGATTGCCGAACTCGGCGAACGCGTAGGCCTCGCCGCCGACGCTCGGCAGGTTGCCCACCCGGCTGACGGTGACCGTGCTGTTGTACAGGACGCTCGCCGCCGCCGGCGCGGCGCCCCCTGAAGCAACTGGTGCAGCCGCCACCGTCGCAACCGGCACGACAGCAGCCAACGTTGCAATCAGCACTGCGAGTGGTCTTCCAAATGTGCTCATGCAGCCCGTTCCTCCACAGCCTTCTAGACCAATTGGAGGATAGGCTGTCGGGCCCGGCATAACAAACGCCGCAATTGGCGCCGGCGGCCTCAGACCTCGGTGACCACCGGGAGGATCAGCGGCCTGCGGTTGGTCCGCTTGAAGAGGAACCGGCTGAGGGCCTCGTGCACAGCCCCCTTCCAGACCGCCCAACCGGCGTCCGGGGAGAGGTGCTCCAGGGTCTGGCGGACCCGCTGCTGGGCCTCCTCGAAGAGGGCGGCGCCGTCGCCGTCCTCGACGAACCCCCGCGCGATCAGCTCGGGCCCCCCCACCACCGCCCCGGTGGAGCGTTCGACCGCCAGGTGGACGATGATCAGGCCGTCCTCGGCGAGCTGGCGCCGGTCCCGGAAGACCACGTCGGTGGCGTTCTCCAGGCTCAGCCCGTCGACGTAGACGTAGCCGGCCGGGACCCGGGCGTCGAGCACGCGGAGGCCGTCGGCGTCGATCTCCACCACCTTCCCGTTGTCGACCGCCGCGACGTTGGCGGGGGTCACCCCGGAGGCGATCGCCAGCCCGCGATGGGCGGCCAGGTGGCGGTACTCACCGTGGACCGGCAGGAAGTACCGGGGCCGGCAGAGGGTGAGCAGCAGGAGCAGCTCCTCGCGGGCCGCGTGCCCCGAGGCGTGGAGGCCGTGGGCGCTGCCCCGGTAGGTGTGGGCCCCGAGCCGGTCGAGGTTGTTGACGGTGAGATGGACGGCCTCCTCGTTGCCCGGGATCGGGTTGGCGCTCAGCACCACGGTGTCACCGGGGTGGAGGGAGACCAGCGGGTGCTCGCCGCCGGCGATCCGGCTCAGCGCCGAGAGCGGCTCGCCCTGGGCGCCGGTGCAGAGGACGCAGAGGTCCCGGTCGGGGAGGCGGTCGGCCTGGCGGGGGGAGACCACGGTGCCCCGGGCGACCTCGAGGAAGCCGAGCTCCTGGGCCACCCTCACGTTGTTGAGCATCGAGCGTCCGATGAAGAGGCAGTGACGGCCGGCGTCCTCGGCCGCCCGGATCACCTGCTGGAGCCGTGAGATGTTGGAGGCGAAGGTGGCGACCAGGACCCGCCCCTCCGCTCCGCTGATCAGGGTGGCGAGCGCCGGCCCCACCGAGCTCTCGCTGGGGGTCATCCCCTCCACCTCGGCGTTGGTGCTGTCACTGAGCAGGAGGAGGACGCCGGCGTCACCCAGGCGGGCCAGGCGGGCCAGGTCGGGTGGCTCCCCGTGGACCGGGGATTGATCCACCTTGAAGTCACCGGTGTGGACGATCACCCCGAGCGGGGTGTGGATCGCCAGCGCGCAGGAGTCGGGCACCGAGTGGGTGGTGTGGATCCACTCGACGCTGAGCGCGCCCAGCTGCACCGTGTCCCCGGGCGTGACCGTGGTCAGCCGGGTGCTACTGAGCAGCCGGTGCTCGCGCAGCTTGTTGCGCAGGATCCCGAGGGTGAGCGCGGTGCCGAAGACGGGAACGTCGAGACGGGGAAGGACGTAGGGAAGGGCGCCGATGTGGTCCTCGTGGCCGTGGGTCAGCACGATCCCGCGCACCCGGTCGCGGCGCTCCACCAGCCAGCCGACGTCGGGGATGACCAGGTCGACCCCGAGCATCTCGGTCTCCGGGAACATCAGCCCGGAGTCGACGACCACGATGTCGTCGCCGCATTCGATCGCCAGGAGGTTCCGGCCGATCTCGCCGAGCCCGCCCAGGGCCACCAGGCGGAGGCGGTCGACCCCGGCCGGCATGGGGGTCGCGGGTGGGAGGGGTGCGCTCGAGAGTGTCAAAACAGGCTGAGCTGGTCGCGGGCCGGGGGCTCCGCCGGGGGCCCCGGTTCCGAGGGCTCGGGTGAGGCGGCGGCGGGGACCTGGCGGCGGTGCGCCTCCGCCTCGTCCAGGTAACCGCGCACCTTGAGCATGTCCTCCTCCAGGGTGCGCATCAGCGAGGCCTGATAGAGGGCGGCGGCGGGATGGTAGAGGGGGACGTAGAGGCGGTCGCCCCGGACCACCCTGCGCCCGTGCAGGCCGGTGATGCCCCCCGAGCCCGGGAGCAGCCGGGCCAGGGCGTGGCGGCCCAGGATCAGGATGACGTCGGGCCGGATGATCTCGATCTGGGCGTCGAGGAAGGCGGAGCACGCCTCCATCTCGGCGGGTTCCGGGTCCCGGTTGCCGGGCGGCCGGCACTTGACGACGTTGGTGATGTAGATCTCGTCCCGGCGCAGCCCGATGCTCTCCAGGAGCTTGGTCAGCACGTTCCCGGCGGCGCCCACGAAGGGCTTGCCGACCCGGTCCTCGTTCTCCCCGGGCCCCTCCCCCACCGCCATGATCCTGGCGGTGGCCGGTCCGACCCCGGGGACGGCCTGGGTGCGGCGGGCGTGGAGCGGGCACGCGGTGCAGACCAGGATGTGCTCGTGAACGACGGCCAGGGCATCCGCGGCGCCACTCTGCATCGTTCGCGATTGTACGTTCGGAGCGTCCCGGGGCATTCTGGGACGGCCCGCCGGGGGGCAGTGGATCTCCGGGCGGCGGATCGCGAACCCCGGAACTGTCCGGCTGCTCGCCGGGAGCTATCGAGGGGCCTGGTCCGGCCGGCGCCCCTCGTCCAGGTACGACTCCAGGGCCTCGACGATCAGCCGGTGGTCCTCGGCGGAGGGCAGTCCGGAGACGGTGATGGCCCCGACCACGGGACCGTCGGGGCTGAGGCGGATCGGGAACGACCCTCCGTGGGCCGCGTAGTGGTCGGGGTCGAGCCGCGACGATTCCTCGAAGGCGGTGCCGCGCCCGCGAAACCGCGCCCCGACCAGGTAGGAGCTGGCGCCGTAGCGCTCGACCACGCGCCGCTTGCGGTCGATCCAGGCGTCGTTGTCGGCGCTCGAGCCCGGCAGCGCGCAGTGGAACAGCTGCTGGGCTCCCAGGCGGATGTCGATCGCCACCGGCGCCTGGCGCTCGCGGGCCAGGTCGACCAGGCGGGTGCCGAGACGCCAGGCATCGCCGTAGCCGAAGCTCGGGAAGATCAGCCGGCGCTCCTGCTCCTCGAGGTCGCCCAGCTCGTCCGGGCTCTGCGTCTCCGTCACCCGGCCCCCCCGTCGGGCCCGACCGGGGCCGCGACACGTGGCCCCGCGAGCCCGGTCGCCGTCTCCACCCTCCGCTGCGGGGTGACGCCGTTCACCGGATTCCGCTTCACCGGCCAACTATATGGCGGCGGTTGGAGAGGATGATCGCTCGGCTGGTCAGGGGTTCGGGAGGTGGAGCCGGTGAGCAAGGAGTGGGACGCCCGCGCGGATCAATGGCGGGCCTGGGCGCGCGGCCCCGACCTGGAGGTCTACCGGTGGTACCGGGATCACTTCTTCGACCGGATCGTCCCGGCCCCGGGGCGGGCGACGCTCGAGATCGGGTGCGGCGAGGGCCGGGTCGCCCGGGACCTGGTGGCCCGCGGCCACGCGGTGACCGCGGTCGACGTCTCCCCCGCACTCGTGGCGGCTGCGGCTGACGCCGACCCGGCGAGTCGCTATCTGACCGCGGCCGCCGAGGCCCTCCCCTTCGAGGCCGGCGCCTTCGATCTGGCGGTCGCCTACAACTCGCTGATGGACGTCGACGACATGCCGGCAGCGGTCCGCGAGGCGGCGCGGGTGCTGGAGCCAGGCGGACGGCTCGCGGTCTGCGTGACCCATCCCCTCGAGAACGCCGGACGCTTCGCGGCGGATGAGGACGGCGCGCCCTTCGTCATCGAGGGTTCGTATCTCGGCACGCGGCGGTTCGAGGTGGTCGCAGAGCGGGATGGGCTGTCGATGGAGTTCGGTGGCCGTGCGTACGACCTCGAGACGTACTTCTCCGCCCTCGAGGCGGCCGGGTTCGTCGTAGAGAGGCTGGTCGAGCCCGCCCCCTCCTCGCCACGGGAGACGCGCTGGAACCGGGTGCCGATGTTCCTGATGCTGCGCTGCCGCCTGCCGGCCTGAGATCGTCGGAGGCAGTCCGAGCCGCCCCGCTCCCCCTCGGGGGATGCGCCAGACGAGCCGGTTCGCGTCGGGCGGCCGCCCCGCGTCAGGGTCACGGGACCCCGCTCCGGCCGGCGGCCCAGGCCTGAGGGAGGGCCCGGCGGTCGGCGCGGGCACCTGCCCGCGTATTCAGGGCGGCCCCGCGGAGGTCGATCAAGGGACCATGGGAGAGGTGAACCACTGCGCCATCGACCCCACGCCGGGGCGGAACCGGCTCCCGGATGGCCGCGGCAGGGTGCGGTCCGCGAGCCGGCGGGCCCGCGGGCGAATCGCGGTCGTCATCCCCCCGCTCCTCCTGCTCCTGGCGTCCTGCGGCCAGGGCTCACCGCCGGGGGCCACCTCGGATGGGCCGTCGGCGACATCCAGAGCCGCGGCTCGAGAGATCGGGACGGCCGTTCCCGCGACCGCCACGCCGTTGCCGACACCGACATCCACGCCGACGCCGAGCCCGACGGTTCAGCTCGCCGTCAGGCTCGTCCTGGAACCGAACGACTATGCGCATCGCAACTACTGCGCCGAGGGTGCGATCGCCGTCCTCCTCTCCACCTGGACCAGCGCCGTCCCCTCCCTCGATGCCATCGGTGTCGCCGCGCACGTGGTCGAGTCGTCGGGCACGCTCGGAGTCAACGCGGTGGCGGCGATCAACGGATACCTGGACCAGATCACGGGGACGGCCGCCTACGCGTACACCGGAACCCACGTCACCTCGCTGGCGGTCTTCCAATCCCAGCTCCAGGCCGATCTCTCCGGGCAGGGACGGCTCGCCGCCACGGGCCACGGGAGCCCGGTTCTCGTTCATGTCATGACCGCCACCCTGCCGGGGTGGGACGGATATCAGGCGCAGCACATGATCGCGGTCTTCGGCTACAACTTCGCCGCGGGCACGGCCGCCTCCGACACCGTGACCTATGCGGAGAGCGCGGGCTCCGTCGCAGGCTACAACGGGCCCCAGGCGGAGACCATCTCGCTGGCCGCGCTCTGGGCCGCGATGCAGAACTACAACACCGACATCACGACCGATCCGGTGACCGTCATCTCCTGATGCCACGGGGCCTCGGCCGGCCATCCCCCGCAGCTCGCGGTGCGACCAGCCAGCGGCGTGGGACGAGGGGGCCGGTGAACCGTCACCCGGCCGGCTTTCCTCCGCGACACCGGGGTCACCGGGATCGGTGGGCGCCCCCCTACCCTGGATCTTGAATGGTGTCGATGGCCAGGTGGGGGCACCGACCGCTGCTGCGCCCCGCCGCGGCTCTCCTCCTCGCGCTGCTCGCGTCGCTGTGGTTCGGAATGGACTGGGGAGGCGTCCACCTCACCCTGGTCGCCGACGACCTTCTCCAGTTCGCCGTGCCGGGGGTGGCGGCGGTGAGCTGCGCGGTGGCGGCGACCAGGTCCCGCGACCAGCGGCGGCTCACCTGGGGACTGGTGGCCGCCTCCTGTGGTTGCGCGGCTGCCGGCGACCTCATCTGGTTCGTCATCGAGGTGGTCATGGGCCACCCGGTGCCCTTCCCGTCCCTGGCCGACGTCGGGTACCTGACCGCCATCCCCTTCGCCTTCGCGGCGGTGCTGAGCTGGCGCGGACCGTGGGCGAAGCTGCGCAGCCTCAGCGTCCTCCAGGGGCTGGTGCTGGCCGGCTCCCTCCTGATGGTCAGCTGGGCGTTCGTCCTCCGACCCCTGATCGCCTCCAGCGGCCTCGACCCACTGGGCGACGTCCTCGACATCGTCTACCCGGTCACCGACGTGCTCCTGCTCAGCCTCATCGCCTTCGCCCTCGTCTACCGGATGCGGCCGGTGCCATACGGCCTGGTGCTGCTGGGCCTCGGGTTCGTGGCCATCACGGTGGCGGACAGCACCTTCACCTACATGACCCTGCGGGGCACCTTCGGTGTGACCAACTGGATCGATGCCGGCTGGTTGCTGGGCTACGCGTGGATCGGCTGTGCCCCGCTGTCGGCGGCCGACGAGGCCGGGGCGGTGCCGGAGCCGGCCCGGAGCGGGATTCTGCTGCTGGTGCTTCCCTACATCGGGCTGGCCGGCGCGATCACCGCCGCCGTCTACGAGCTCGTCTCCGGATTCCCGGTGGACCCCGTGCTCACCGCGCTCGCCTTCGTGGTCGTGCTCCTGCTGCTGACCCTGCAGCTGGTGGCGCTGCTCGAGAACCGGACCTGGGCGCGCGCGGTCAAGAAGCTGAACCAGGAGAAGGCGGCGGTCCTCAACTCGGCCGGCGAGGGAATCTGCGTCGTGGACATGGAGGGGAGGTGCCGCCTCGTCAACCGCGCCGCCAGCGAGATGCTGGGCCGGACGGAGGCCGAGCTGCTGGGAGCGGATTGGCTTGCCACCGTCCATCACACCCTCCCGTCGGAGGCACCGTACCCCGAGGAGTCGTGCCCCATCCACAGCTCACTCACGGAGGGGACGCGGCAACAGGGGCGCGACGAGTTCTGGAGGGCGGACGGGACGCCGCTCGAGGTCGAGTACTCCGTGGTCCCCCTGATCGAGGAGCAGCGCGCCACCGGCGCGCTGGTGATCTTCCAGGATGTCTCCGAGCGCACCAACCGAGAGGCTCGACTGACAGCGTACGCGGCCCAGGAGAGCGGGCTGGCCGGCATCGCTCGCCGGGGTCTGACCACCGACCCGCCCGACGTCATCCTGACCAGCGCCACCTCGGTCGCGGCACGCACCCTGGACGCAGATCTGGCCGCCGTCTACCGCTACGAGGGCGACCGGATGGTCCGAATGACCTCCTTCGGCTCGCCGTCTCTGCCACGCGAATGGAGGGTCAGCAACTCGCCCCTCACCGAGAGACTGCTCACCGCCACGGTCCCCCTCGCCGTACCTGACTATGCGAGGAGCGACGTCACGCTGAGCGAGCCGCTGCGTGAACGCGGCATCCGGAGCTCGGTGATGGTGGCCATCCGGGGCAGCGAGTCCCCCTACGGCGCCCTCTTCCTGCACTCGTTCGTCCCTCGCTCGCACTCGGAGAGCGACCTCAAGTGGCTCCAGTCGATCGCCGACGTGGTCTCGGTGGTCATCGAGAGGGCAAGGGCCAACGAGGAGCTGCAGGCGACCGTGATCGAGCTGACCAGGGTGGACGACCAGCGTCGCTCCCTCCTGGAGCATCTGGTCAAGGCCCAGGAGGAGGAGCGGCACCGGATCGCCGCCGACCTCCACGACGACGTCGTCCAGCTGATGACGGCCATCAACCTCCGGCTGGAGGTGGTCAGGAAGCGGGACGGCTCGGCCGGCGACGGGAACGTCGACGCCCTCCAGCAGCTGGTCGCCCAATCGGTCAGGCGCCTGCGCGAGCTGCTCTTCGAGCTTCACCCCCCCACCCTCGACGAGTACGGGCTGGCCGCCGCACTCCGGGTTCAGCTCGATCAGTTCACCGCCAGCACGGGGATCACCGCCCAGCTTCGCACCGACATCACCCAGGAGCCGGAGGCCAACGCCCGCACGGTGCTGTACCGGATCGCTCAGGAGGCGCTCCAGAACGTGCGCAAGCACGCCGAGGCGAGAAGCGTGGCCCTCGAGCTGACCACGGTCTCGGGCGGAACGCAGGTGCTTCTCCGCGACGACGGTCGGGGGCTCCCATCCGGCTTCAGCTCGCAGTCGCCCAGCGGGCACCTCGGCCTCACCGCCATGGAGGAGAGGGCGCGATTGGCGGGGGGCTGGTGGCGGATCTCCGGGGCGGATGAGGGTGGCACGGCGGTCGAGTTCTGGGTGCCCGGCCTGCTGCCGCCGCCCCCGGCGACGGCGCTCGACCCGGAGCGCCCGGTCAGGCCACCGGAGCCTCAGGGCGCCGAGACGTTGATCTGAATCACCCCGGGGGGCCCGCCGGCCGGCGCCGTCTCCGGCTTCGACCCGGGCGCTGACCGGCTACCCGCAGGCGCGCTCCACCACGCTCAGCACGTTCTTCCAGGTGAGCTTGGCCAGCTCGGCACCCGTCCAGCCGCGCCCGGCGAGCTCGGCAAGGAGCCGAGGGTACCCGGTCACGTCCTCCAGGCCCTGAGGCAGGACGTCGGTGCCGTCGAAGTCCCCGCCGAGCCCCACGTGATCCAGGCCGGCGACCCGGCGCACGTGCTCCACATGGTCGGCAACCTCCGCGAGGGTGGCCGCCGGCTGGGGGTGCTCGAGCTCGAAGCCGGAGAGGAAGCGGGCCCGCTCGTCCTGGTCCTCGGGGTCCAGGCCGCGGTCGATCATCGTCCGCTCCGCCATCCGGGTCCACACCCGGCAGGCCTCGGAGACGAAGGAGGGCACGAAGGTCACCTGGCAGACGCCGCCATTGGCCGGAAGGCGGCGCAGCACGTCGTCGGGGACGTTCCGGGGATGGTCGACCAGCGCCCGGCTCGACGAGTGGGAGAAGAGCACCGGTCGTGAGCTCGCGTCGAGCGCCGCGTGCATCGTGGTCACGGAGACATGCGAGAGGTCGACGATCATCCCGATGCGGTTCATCTCGGCGACGACCTCCCGGCCGAACTCGCTCAGCCCCCCGACCCGGGGCTCGTCGGTTGCCGAGTCCGCCCAGCCGCTGCTCTGGTTGTGGGTCAGGGTCAGGTAGCGGACCCCCAGCCGGTGGAGGTCGCGCAGGACCGCCAGCGACGAGGCGATGCAGTGGCCGCCCTCCGCGCCCAGCAGCGAGGCGATGCGACCGCCGGCCACCGCCCGGCGGCAGTCGTCGGCCCCGGTGGCCAGCACCAGGCGGTCGGGATGGAGCGCGATCATCCGGTGGACCAGGTCGACCTGCTCCAGGGTCACCGCGAGCGCCTCGGCCTCGGGGAGGGTCGATGGCGCGTACACCGACCAGAACTGGGCGCCGACCCCGCCCGCCCTCAGCCGTGCCAGGTCGGTGTGGGTCCGACCGGCCAGCGAGGTGCCCGGGTCGAGGGCGCGGAGGTCACCCCCGGCCAGCCGCCGGATCTCCCAGGGAAGGTCGTTGTGGCCGTCGAAGACGGGCGCCTCGGCGAGCACGGCCCGCGCGGCGGCGATCCCCCCGGCTGCCCACGCCTCGGACGCGCCCGGCTGATCCATGGCCGGGATGCTGCCATGTCGCGGCCCCGGCCGGCTGGTCAGTGGGCCGTGCTTCCTCCCCGCGCGGCCTGGGGACGCGCCCGCGGCAGCGCCAGCGACAGCAGTGCGGTCAGTCCCCAGAACCCGACGTTGAAGAAGAGGAGCACCTCCATGGCGCTGACGAAGTCCCTGGCGAGGGCCGACGAGGCCGCACCCGAGAAGGCGGAGGTTGCCGGGCTCGATGCGGCGCCGGCGGTCGACGAGCACCCCGGGGCTGCCTGCTGCGGGTTGCTGGAGGACGCCTGCGCCTCGAAGCAGCTGGTGAAGGTCGCCACCGCCCCGTTCACCGCCGCCGGGGCGAGGTGCGCCTGGGTGAGCTGTGCCCGCAACGCCGGGGTCGCTGCCGAGGCCGCGGGAGCGGCGCCTCCGGTGAGGAGCGAGAAGAACACGACGCCGACCACCGCCACCCCGATGGCTCCGCCCAGCTGCTGGAAGGTCGTGAGCACTCCGGAGGCCGAGCCGGCATGGCGCGGGGGGACGCCGGCGAGGACGACGTTGAGCAGGGGCGCCACCACCGTGCCCATGCCCAGGCCGCTGATCACGAAGCTGGGGATGAGGTCCCAGCCGGTCAGACCGGTGCCGGCCAGGTGCAGGGTGATCATGACGGCGACGATCCCCACCACCATCGTGGAGGCGCCCACGGTGATCGTCCACTTGCCGAACCGCGGCGCCAGCCGGGCCGACATGATGGAGGCGACGGCGGTCCCGAGGCTCCAGGGGATGGTGGTGAGCCCCGCGTTGAGAGCGCTGAAACCGAGGCCCACCTGGACCATGAGGCTGAAGGTGAAGAAGAACGCCGGGATGCCCGCGAGCAGGGTCAGGGAGATGAGCAGCCCGATGCGGAAGGAGGAGATCCCGAAGAGCGAGAGCTGCACCAGGGGGAAGGCGCTGGCCGGCAGGGATCGCTCGTAGAGGACGAAGAGGAGGAGGACGAACGGGCTGGCGGCCATGCAGATGAAGGTCCAGAGGGGCCAGCCGGCCACCTGCCCCTCGACCAGGGGGTAGACGAGGAGCACCAGACCCGCGGTGGCGATGGCGGCGCCGACCAGGTCGAGCCGGGTCGCGTTGGGGGCACGGGACTCGGTGACCACCCGGCCGGCGGCGATCAGGGCCACGATCCCGATCGGCAGGTTGACCAGGAAGATCCAGCGCCACGACCCGCCGGTGATGTCGTCGCGGATGATCAGACCCCCGACCAGAGGGCCGGCGATGGTGGCGATCCCGATGACGGCACCCAGGAAGCCGAAGACGCGCCCCCGCTCGCTCGGAGGGAATGTGACCTGCACGATGCTGAGCACCTGCGGGTACATCAGCGCAGCCATGACGCCCTGGAGGATCCGTGAGAGGTCGAGCATCAGCGCGCTCTGGGCCAGCCCGCAGAGCGCCGATGCCAGCACGAACCCACCCATGCCGAACATGAGCAGGCGCTTGCGGCCGAAGATGTCACCCAGGCGTCCGCCGGTGATCAGGGTCACCGCGTAGGCGAGCCCGTAGCCGGCGATGACGAACTGGATGTCGGCGTTGTTGGCGGCAAGATTGGCCCGGATGGCGGGAATGGCCACGCTCACGATGGAGACGTCGAGCAGGGCCATGAAGAGGGTGGTCAGCACCGCGGCGAGCGCGATCCAGCGGCGCGGATCGGGGGCGCCGTGCCAGGCCTGCGCGCCCTCGGCGGGCGCCGGTACCTCGAGTGGGGCGGCTTCGGAGGCCGGGAGCGCACTCATGCTCCACCGCCATCGAGTAGGTGCATTAGCTGACTCTAAGGGGACCCCGTCCGCGACGTCAAACCGCCCGAGGCCGCTGGGGCGCTCTGCATTGGTCCGCGGTCGGGCTCCGGCGTGAGCGCCGGCCGCGTCGACCGTCCTCAGGCACCTCCCCCACCCGAGCCTCGATGCTCCCTGGCGTTCGGGGGATGCCGGGGCCCGAGGCCGGCGGCTCGGACGCCCGTTCCGCTCTCATCCCGGCTCAGCCGTTGGTGGTCCTGGCCACCTCCACCCAGTGATCCCCGCCGCTCGCGGTGTGGTAGACGACCATGCCGTGGAAGCCTGAGGCGGCCTCGTCGATGGCGACCCAGCCGTCGGTCGGGTTGTCGAAGACCATGCCCTCCACCTGGTCGGTCAGCGCCCCGAGCAGGAGTGTGCCCTGCCGGGCCCAGCTGGCCCCGCCATCGTCGGTGCTCCAGGTCTGGACCACGACGGCGCCCACCGGATCCTGGGGGACGGTGAGCGCGATCGCCGACTGCGCGCCGAGGTAGGCCACCGCCAGCACCCGCCCAATGGTGGGCGGAGTGGCCGCCGTCCAGTCCTCCCCATTGGTGGTGTGAAGGCTCGTCCCGTCCCCCGGCTGCTGGCTCCAGCCGCCGTCCTTGCCGAACATCCAGATGGCGCCCACCGTCTGTCCGGGCGAGCCCGCAGCCCCGACTGCCGCGGGGCTCCCGCCGGCGGTGGGGACGGCAGCCGCGGACGGGAGGCCCGCGATGCCGGCGGCCGGCGCCGGGGTGGCGGGTTGCGCCTGCTTGAGCCATCCGGGCAGGGCGACCAACGCGGGCACCAGGGCGAGGGTCAGGAGGGCTCCCACCGATGGCCAGCGGCGCCGGCGCGCCTGGACCGGACGCTCGGCGGCCGAGGGTCCCGGGTCGGTCGATGCGGCCGCGTCGAACCGCGGACCCGGACGCGGCAGGCCGCGGCCGAGCGCCTCGCGCAGGTGACGGGCGGGATGCAGGGCGTCCTCACCGTCATCTGGCATGGCCCGATCGTCGCAGGCGGAAGTGGGAAGTTCAACAGGCGGGTCGCGTCCTGCCGGGACGCGGAGCCGGCCTGTCGCGCGCCCGGCGGGCTCGGTCGAGGCTCCCCAGGCGTCCTTCCCGCCGCCGCCGGTCCTCGCTCGAACGCGAGGATCTCTCACCCACCGGCCCGGCCGCGCCGGAAACGGTCCCCTACCCGGCCACGCCTCCCATCGCGTGCGCCATCTGCACCGTGGTCGGCTGATGGGCGAAGAAACCCCCGTCCACGGGGATCACCTGGCCGGTGATGAAGGCGCTGGCGTCGCTCGCCAGGAAGCGGACGAACTCGGAGATCTCCTCGGGTCGCCCCATCCTCCCGATCGCGTGATGCTCCCGGTAGATGGTCGCAAAGGGTTCGGGAATCGTGGCCTCGTTGACCGCCGTGCGCACCAGCCCGATGGCCAGGGTGTTGCAGCGAATCCCCTGCCGCCCGTACTGGGTTGCGATGTAGTAGGTCAGGGTGTGGATCGCCGCCTTCGAGCACGCGTAGGCCGTGTACCGCATATCCCCGGCGGAGGCCGTCCCCGAGCTGTAGTTGATGATCGACCCGCCACCGGCCTCGAGCATGAGCGGGATGGCGTACTTGCAGGCGAGCATCGTCCCTCGCGCATTCACGGCAAACGACTGATCCCACGCTGCCACGCTCAGGTGGGCGACGTCCAGATCCTCGGGATGGGCGGTCGTGGCCGCGGTGTTCACGAGGATGTCGAGCCTGCCGAACCTCTCGGCGGCGAATCCGACCATCCGCCTCACCTGGTCCTCGTCGGCCACGTCGGCCAGGACGCAGTCCACGTCCAGCCCCTGACCCTTCAGGCCCTCGGTCAGATGGACCAGTTCCTGCTCCCGCCGGCCGTGAAGGACCACCTTCGCGCCGGCCCCGGCGAGGACCGGCACGCACGCGTAGCCGAGGTTCCTGGCCGCACCCGATCCCGTGACCAGGGCAACCTTGCCCGCCAGCTCTCTGCTCCGGTCGCTCATGCCGGCTTCCCCACCTGAGAGTGACCGGCCGAGTGTCGATGGGTCCGCCAGGCCCCCCGAACGAACAGCACCGGAAGCCTGCGCCACACGCTCCACGTCAGGAACCTCCTCGATTCCCAGATGTCCTCGGCGGTCACGTGCACCGTGATCGGCATGCTCCCGAGGGCCTCACCCTTGATGACCAGAATCTCCCCCTCGGCCTTCACCGAGCTGATCTCGATCGCCACCTTGCCGTAGGGGTTCTTGAGCTTCATGGTCAGCGGCTCACTTCATGACGGCATCGAAGTCGATGCCCATGTACTTCATGATCAGCGGCACCGCAGCCCGGGCCCCACCGCCCACCCCGCCACCCGGAGGGGTGCTCGCTCCCACCATGTAGAGGTTCCCGATCGGCGCCCGGTATTTGCTCCAGCCCGGCAGCGGACGGTTGCCGTAGAACTGGGTCGTCTGCGACCCGATGTGCATGATGTCGCCCCAGCGCATGGCGTTGTCATATTCCTGGATGTCGAGGGGGGTCATGAAGAACCTGCCCAGGATGTTGTCGTCGTCCAGGTTCAGGGCATGCTGCTGGGCGAACTCCAGCATCGCATCGGCACACTCCTGGCCGATATCCTTCCAGCGCTGCACTCCGCCCTTCAGCCGGGTCGGCTCGAAGTGGTAGATCTCTCCAACCGCCGCGCCCTCTGGGCAGCGCGTGCCCGGATCAGCGAGGGTGAAGGTGGCCCAGGCGAACATGTTGGTGACGGGGTTGCCCAGCGTGTACTCCAGGTACTGGTGCATATGGGCGTCCCAGGGGCCGTCGTAGTCGACGAGCACGCACTTGTCGACATCGGGGTTGCTCTGCGCGGCCTTCCACCGGGGTGGCTCCTTGAGGGCGAAGTGGTACTTGAAGGCGCCGAGCACGCTCGGCTCGAGCTCTGCGATGCGCCTCTGGAACCCCTCCGGCAGCGCCGGCTCCTCTGGATCCAGGAACTCGTTGAACAACTGCTGAACGCTGCAGGCGTTGATCACGGCCCGCCTCGCCGTGATCTCCTCGCCCGAGGCCAGCACGACGCCCGTCGCCTTGCCTCCCGCGATCCTGACCCGCACCACCGGCGACGAGGTTCGGATGGTCCCGCCGAAATCGGCCAGCGCGTTCGCCAGGGCCGCGGGGAGGCGCCCGGAGCCGCCCTTGGGGACGGCCATCCCGTAGTTGTGAGTCGAGGGGATCATCATGTTGAGGTAGGTCCCCGTTCCCTTCTCGAACGGAATGACCATGGCCTCTGATGTGTAACGCGCCAGGTAGGTCTTGATGTAGGGACTCTCGAAGGTCCGGTTGAGAATCGAGTTGGCGTCGTCGAACAGCATCTTCAGGGTGTCCTGCCCCTCGACGGTGTCATCGAGGAAGGAGACGAACTCCCCGAAGGCGGGGGATGGGGAGGTGGCGCCTGCCTTGAGCATCTCGAAGTGCTTGGACGACACCTCGTACCACTTCCGATAGGTGTCGGCGTCCTTCGGCGAGAACTGCTCCATCTGCGCGCAGGTGGCGTCGATGTCCTTGTGCACGACCAGGGATCGGCCGTCCTCGAAGAGGATGGCCATCTGCGGGCCCTCGTAGATGATGTACTCGAGCCCGTACTTGGACTTGAGCCCCAATTCGTCGTCCATGAGCATGGGATTGAACTGGAGGAATTGGTGGGCCATGGAGGCGAGGTCGTGCTTCCACCCCTTCACCGGTCCATCGACGGTCACGGTGCCGCCACCGATCTTGTCGTTCTTCTCGACGACGCAGACGTCAAGGCCGGCCTTGGCCAGGTAGGCCGCTGCGATGAGGCCGTTGTGCCCCGAGCCGATGACCACCACATCGTGAGTTGCCATGAGATGCTCCTGACCAGGCAGGGACGTCCTGGATGCACGGGTACCTGCCCCCAGTATCCGGTCGAACGGTCGGCGCCCATAGCCCCGAACGGATAGATTCAAGTATCCGAGTGGGTATTGGAAGCCGGGTTCAGCCGAACAGCGTTCCCAAGGTCACCGCCTAGGCCGGGTCGATCAGCCCCTTGCGGACGGTATAAACGGCCGCCTGCACGCGGTTCTTGACCTGGAGCTTGTCCATCACCCGCCCCAGGTCCTTCTTGATGGTCTGCTCGCTGAGGTTCAAGGCATGACCGATCTCCGTGTTGGACATCCCCTCCACCAGAAGCCGCAGGACGTCGGCCTCGCGCGGTGTCAGGGCGAGATCGGGGCCCGACGGACGACCACCCGTGCCCTGGGTTGGGCGCTCGTCGAACTCGGCCAGCACCAGCGCCGCCATCGACCCCGAGAAGGCGGCCTCACCCTCCATGACCCCCGTGAGGAACTCACGCAGCCGCGCCCAGCCGACATCCTTCAGCACATAGCCGCGCGCCCCGTTGTGAAGAGCCGCGAAGAGGTCGTCCTGATCGTTGGACATGGTGAGCATGACCACCCGGATCCCCGGGTGGGCCTCGGTGATGCGCTTGGTCGCCTCAACTCCACCCATATGCGGCATCCGAACGTCCATGAGGACGAGGTCCGGCTCCAGGCGCTCGCAGAGGCTGATGGCTTCCTCGCCGCTGGCGGCGCTGCCGACGACGCTGAAACCCTCCCATCGACCGATCAGCGACAGCAGGCCGTCGCGGAACAGGGTGTGGTCGTCAGCAATGAGAACCCTGATCTCCCTCACAACCGAACCATCTCCTATGCGGGAAGCGGGACTTCGGCGCGCACACGGGTGCCACGGCCTTCCGCCGACGAGATCTCGAGCTTACCGCCGACCTGCTCGATGCGCTCTTGCATGATCCGCAGCCCGAGCCGGGAGGTCGGTACCTGGTCGCGATCGAAGCCGGACCCGTCGTCCTCCAGCTCGAGCTCCAGCCGCCCGCGTCGCCGGCCCAGCCGGACGGTGATCGCGGTCGCGCCGGCGTGGAGCCGGGTGTTCGAGAGGGCCTCCTGGACGATCCGGAGCAGCTGAACGCCGGTGCGCGATGGGATCAGCCCCAGGCTCTCGGCCGATTTGATGTCGAAGCGCACTGGAAGGAACCACTGTGCCTGGAAGTGATCCAGGTAAGCCCTCATCTGGGCGGCCAGATCCAGCTGCTCGCCCTCTGACGGAGCCCGCAAGCCGAGCATCTCGTCTCGCACCTCCTGCTGAACCTGCAGGGAGATGTCAACGATGTGCGCCAGGTCGGTCCCCAGCTCCTCCATGCGACCCGCCGTCAGCAACTCGGTGGCCGCGGCGGCACGAAGCCGAAGGGCGGAGATGTCCTGGGATACGCCGTCGTGCAGCTCACGGCTGATCAGGTGGCGCTCCTCGAGCGCGGCGAGCTCCTGGAGCCGGGCCGCGGTCTGGGCGTGGTAGACGGCGCTGCCCAGAATCCGCCCGACCGCGGCGAGGAACCCGATGCGCTGCTCCGTCCACGGCCGCTTGCGGCGGAAGCTGAGGCAGAGGATGCCGAGAAGGCGACGATCCGCCACCAGGGGCACGACGGCCCCGTTGGTCATCCAGCCTCTGATCTCGTCCTCGACGTCCTCGGGCAGGAAGTCGTCGGTATGGTGGTGGAGCAGGTCGGCGATGACGACGGGCCGCAGGGTCTCGCCCAGCAGGGGAAGCCGGGCATAGGTCGATGCGGGAAGGAGCTCGTACCGGGCGAGCAGGAGTCGCTCGGAGTTCCACCGCGACCAGGCGCAGGAACTCCTGGCGTGCGTCGAGCAGGTAGACGGGTGCCAGGTCCGCCCCCGTCGCCGCCTTCACCAGCGCGACGTTCTGCAGGATGGCCTGGTCGAGACCGTCGGTCCACACCATTCCGTCCGTCAGCTGCACGAGGGCCGCAAGATAGCCGGCGGCACGGTCGACACTCATGGAAGAGGAGGCCGGCAGAGTCCCCGCTGGCTGACGAGCCCCGGGCGCTCACGGGCGCGGGGCCGGACGGGCCGGCAGGCACCAGGGCAGCAGGGCCGGCGCAGCCTCCGCGGGAGATCCTCCCCGGCGGGTTGCCGCTCGGCCGCGCCATCGCCCGTTGCCACGATCGCCAAGTTTGGCAGGGTCACCATGACCGGGCCCGAAACGCCCCCGGAGCCCTGCCCCCCGCTTAGGTTGGAAGCACCTCGGTGGCCGGATGTCCGGAAAGCACACTCGACCGCCGGCTTGGTTGACTAGGCGTGTGGAGATGGGAGCCGCGGCACGGGGACCGGCCGTCGCGTCACCCGCTGCAACTCCGCTGCGGGCCGGCCGCCGGGCGGCGCCCTCCCTTCTCGCCATCGCCTTCCTGGGCGGGCTGGGGCTCGCCACCTACGCCTTCTGGAGCCGGAGCGATCTCGATCTCTTCCGCTGGCCCATGGCCGAGCTCGCTCTCCACGGCCGCCCGCTGCTCGTCTACCAGGTCCATGCCGGCATCTGGCGGAGTGACAACGGGCCGCTCAGCCTGCTGCCGCTCACCGCCGTGGCGGCCGTGGTCAGCGCCGTGGGCTGGCAGGCCGACGCCCCGCTCCGAGACGCGATCGTCATGGTCGTCTTCGGCGTCTTCGCCCTGGCCTTCGCGGGCGAGGCGGTCCGCGCTGTGCAGAGCGCGCGGGGTCATCCCCTCCCCCACTCCATGGCCGTCTGGTCAGCGTTGCTGCTCGGCCCGCCGCTCTGGTTCGGCATGGTGAGCTACGGCCACGCCGAGCTCCCCCTCGAGCTCTGGCTGGTCCTGCTGGCGGTGCGCCAGCTCGACCGCGGCAGGATCGCCGTGGCGGGGTGCCTGCTGGGGCTCGCGCTGCTCACCCAGACCGCCGTCCTGCTCGCCGCCCTTCCGCTCGTCCTCCTCCTCCTCTCCGACCGGCGCTTTCGCGCCACGATCGTCCTCCTGGGCACTGCGTCGATGACGGCAGCCGCCGGCCTGCTTCCCTTCCTGCTGGCCGACGGTCGCGATCTGATCGCCTCGCTGGTCACCTATCGCGGTCAGGTGCCGGCGCTCGGCGGGTCGCTCCTGACGCTCCTTCCGCGGGGCCCGCTCGCTGCCTTCATGCAGCACCATGACGCCCTCGTGTTCGGTGGCGCGGCGGTGGTCCTCACGTGGGTGGCGCTGCGAGGTGGCCGCGCGACTCGCCCGGGCTCACCCCGGGTCTACGGCCTCATGGCCCTCTCCAGCGCCTGCCTGCCGCTGCTCGCCAAGTCGGCCTGGCCCTACTACCTGGTCGATCCCTGCGTCTTCGCCACCATCTGGTGGCTGGCGCGGCCGGGGAGCGTGGACAACCTGCGGCTGTTCGTCCCCGTTCTCTTCGCCGGCGCCTCCGCGGCTCTCCTGGTCGGTGCCCCTGGCCTCTGCGTCGCGCTGGCTGTGGCGTGCGGCATGGTCCTGCTGCTCGCCGACCTCCGCGGCGTGAAACTCCCCGCGATCACGGCCGATCCCGGGCGCCCGGAGCGCCGGGGCGCGGACCCGGCGGCGGCCGCCGGGGCCAGTACGACATGAGGTCCCTCACCCGGCTTCGCGCTGGTCAAGGCAGCGCCCACCCGCTCACCCGGCCGCGCGTCACGTTCGGCTGATGGACGCCCGCCAGGCCAGCCTGCCGTTGGGGTCGATGTTGATGTCGATCCTGGAGGCTTCGATCGAATCCACCCGCCACCCCTCGCGGAAGCCGGCCCTGATCTCGTCCTGGCTGACCCGCCGGGGTCCCCAGTCGCCCGGCTGGCGGTCGCTGAAGCACAGCAGGTGAAGGTGGCCGCCTGGCGGCAGAACGGCCCGAAGGCTGTCCACGTACCGGACACGAGCATCGTCGTCGAAGACATGGAAGAGCCCGCAGTCGAGCACGGTGTCGAACTCTTCGCTGAGGTCGGGGAGCTGAAGGGCGTCCCCAACCAGGAAGCGTGCGGTCAGGCCTCGGTCGCGGGCCTTGCCTTGCGCGATGTCGATGGCGGCCTCTGCCGTGTCGATGCCGGTGGCCTCGTGGCCGAGGCGAGCGGCCATCAGGGCGTGCTCCCCGGTCCCACATCCGACGTCGAGCACGCGGCCGCGCAGAACCCCTCCCTCAGCGAGTTCGAGGAAAGCGGGCTGAGGCCGGCCGATGTCCCATGCCGGCGTACGGGCGTACGAGCCCCCGAAGTCCCCGTGCCTCCTTCGAACGAGGCCCGGCGCGCCCTCGAGTGCCCCCGTGTCGTCGCTCACGCACGCTGTATATCACGACATGGCTCCGCTTCCGGAACGTCGATCCAGTCGGCTTCACCGTGTGCCAGATGTCGGGGTGGGGATCGTCGCGTCCTCTGCAGCTCCCCTGGCGGGCCGCGGTGGCGACTCTCCGGATCGAGAGTGAAGTTGATCGTGAAGCGATCGGCGGGCGCGCGCGGTCGGCCAGCGCTCGGGCGGGTCAGGAACGGAGGGCGAGAAAGCGCCCGAGGACGGCGAAGCCGATGAGGCAGGCCGCGGCTTCAGCGATGCCGCGCAGGGCTCCGTCGTACGGGTCGGACGCCGCGATGCCCGCACACCACACCAGAACGCCGACGCCAGCCGAGGCGGCGACCGCGATCGCCCACGGGCGCCCGCGCAGCGGGGCGGGCACGACGGGCCCGAGGTCATCGATGAGATCGCCGGCGGTGCCGGCCACCGCGACCCGGACGGTCGCGGTGCGCAGCCCGGCGGCGCCACAGGCGACCAGCGCCGTGGCCGAGGCAACGGCTCCCACCACCCCCCAACCGAGCACGCCGCCCGACCACCCGGGCAGCTGGGCGCCGAACTGCTGGGCAAAGAGCGCGAGCGCCCCCATGGTTGCCAGCCCCGACCCGATCGCAGTCGCGGCGCGCCGGCGGAGCACGCGCACCTCCGCCGCCGGCACCCACGACCGCCCGCGCAGCCGCAGAGCCCGCCTGAGCGCCAGCACCCCGGTGGCGAAGGCCACCTGCGGCGCCAGCACCAGGACGGCGGTAGCGAGCAGCCCGAGCCAGGAAGGCGTGGCGCCGGCGAGGCTCTGGACCACCCCCGAGGGGCTCCGCGCCGCCGACCGGCCACTCGAAACGATGAAGCCGGACCAGGCCAGGTACATCGCCACGTAGAAGGTTCCCGCGACAGCGAGCGCCGCGAACGCCCACAGCGGAGCACGGAGCGCCCCCGCCGTCCCCAGGTCGTTGGCGAAGGACTGGGCGATCTCGGCGGGATCGCCGAAGCGCTGGGTCGCCCCGGCATCGGAGCGCAGGTGGTCCTCGGTCTCGGCGAGGATGCGCCGCCGGCGCCCCCCGCGCACCCCCAGCCGCCCCAGCTGGGCGCTCAGCTCATCGAGGTATGCCTCGATCACGACAGCACGGCCTCGACCGCGATGGCGAACCCGCGCCAGTCCTGGCGCTCAGCAGCCAGGGCACCTCGGCCGCGATCGGTGAGCTGGTACACGCGGCGACGCCGCGAGGCCTCGCGTGACCACTGGCTGCTCAGCAGACCCGCCGCCTCGAGGCGGTGGAGGGCCGGGTACACGGTGCCCTCGGCGAGGTCGAACTCTCCGTGGCTGCGCTCGCGCAGGCACTCCACCAACCGGTACCCGTGGGCCGGCTCAGGCGCGAGCGCGGCCAGCAGCAGCATCTCGAGATGGCCCTTCAATACCTCGGCTCGCATAGCATGTGATCCTAGGCTAAAGCGGGGGTCGGGCGCAACCCCGGGGTGGCGATCACAGCCTCGCCCTCGGGCGCCATCCCGGCCGGCCGGCCTCTGGTCGGGAAGCCAGGGCCCGAGCGGTGAGGTGTCCTCCTCGGGGTGGTCCAGTGTTGCGAGAGGCACCGGAGTGAACGAACCCTGATGTGAATGTCGGCCCGCCTCGCCACGGTGCTCATGCCCCAGGGATGTCATCTGCACAGGGATTCGTGCATTTCCCTACACTGCGCCGATGATGGACGACCACGCGGACGGAGCCTCGGAACCCTCTGGGCAGCCGCCGGTCGCTCCGCCCCGCCCTTGGTGGCGACCGCGGTCGAGGCTCCTGGCGGCCGGCGCCACCACGGTGATCGCCCTCGTCGCGGCTGGGGCCATCGCGGTGCCCACGCTATCTCGAATCAGCCGTCCGCCTACCGCTTCACCGGGCACCCCTCTCCCGTCCCCGGCGCGCGCGGCAAATGAGGTCACCACGCCCGCGACGGCTTCGAGCCTGCCTTCCGTTTCACCATCCTCTCTCGCCGCATCACCCGCCGCCGCCGTCAGTCCCTCCGCGCCATCGTCGAGCCGCCAGGCTGGGGCGACCGGAACCTGCTCGGGTCAGGCGTTCAGTGGGCCCATCAACGTCACGTGCTCCGTGTCCTCCTCCACCGCCGCTTCGTCAGTCGAATGGGTCGTCAGCGTCACGCTGAGCTACCAGGGTTCGGACTCTTTTGACTTCTCGCAGGCTCCGGGTGTCTCGTTCGGCGTTTCCACGCTGTCGCCCTCCGGTCTCCCGCCCACGTCACCACCGGCGGCGACGATCGCGAGTTACCCGTCGGGCTGCGCTCTGCTGACTGCTCCTGCTTCCGTGATCCTGACCTCGTGGACAGCGCAGTGCGACCTCCCCGCGCAGGTCGGCAACCTTCAATGGAGCGGGTCGTTCACGATCGACGCACCACGATCCGCGGCGCTGTATCCGATCGTCTTCGTGGGTGAGTACTCCTACTCTCCCCCGCCGCCGTCGACGCCCGCGCCCGACTGCCCCTCTGCTCCCTCGTCTCCGACGCCGGTGCCGGCGCCCACTCCCTGCGCCTCACAGACCGCGTCGCCCTCCCAGCCCATGGTGGTGGCCCCACCCTCACATGGTGAGGCGTACGCCGATGGCTCCCTGCGGGTGGGTTGATGGCGTATCGAAGCTCCCGGGAGATCTGAGTCCGACCTCCGCGGAGTCGCCCCCTTGGGTGGCCATCGCCAGAGGTGGCGAAACGTGGGTAGGCATGCCGGTCACCTGCGGGTACCCTGAGCGAATGACGCCTGCCAACCCCCGTTCGAGCACTCGCAAGTCCGCCGAGAACCCGACGTGGTGAGCGCCAGGCGGGACGACCAAATCTCGACCCGGCCACTGCTCGACAGGCTCGGGGTGCGCGCGGGGATGCGGGTGTCGGTGCTCGGCGACTTCACCGAGAGCTTCCTAGCCCTGCTCCGAGAGCGGGTGGGCGAGGTCGCCGACGACCCCGCGGGCTGCGACATCGTCTTCCTCGCCGCCGAGGATCGCACCCAGCTCGCCGGCGCGGCGATGGTGGCGGCGAACCTGCGCCACGACGCCGCGCTCTGGATCGTCCGTCCGCGGGGCAGCTCCGCCATCACCGAGGGCGAGACCCGCGCCGCCGGCCTCGCGGCCGGGCTGGTCGACGTGAAGGTCGTCCACTTCTCGGATACCCACACCGCCTTCAAGTTCGTCTTTCGCGTGCGCGACCGCTGAGGCCAGGGCCCCTCCACCGCCGGTCATGCCGGCGGGCGGCCCCGTGGCGTCGCGACCCCGGGGCCCAGGTTTCCCGCCATGACCAGCACGATCACCAGCGCCATCCCCGCCGAGGCCAGGATGCCGACCACCGCCCCGGGGCCCGGGGCGAGCGGGAGGGTGGGCTCCACCGCCGCGAGCACGATGCCGCCGGCGGCCAGCAGCAGGGGCGCTGACAACCGCCAGCTCAGCACCCGACCCGGGCGACCCAGCCACCAGATGGCGGCGAAGACGCAGGGGTCGAGGAGGTAGTACGGCCAGGAGGTCTTGGCCAGCATGGGGACGCAGCCGGCCGCCACCGCGAGCAGGCCGTACACCCGCGGTGGCGCCCATCCGCCACGCGGCCTCACCGCCAGGACCGCGGCGCTCAGCACCAGCGCCGCCCCCGCGAAGAGCAGGGCGTCCGCGTGCTGGACGAATCCGGCCCATGCGGCCCCCGGGAAGGCCACCCAGAGCGAGCCTCCGACGGTGGGCAGGCTCCCGCGGTACGTGAGCAGCGAGTAGACGACATCGCTGCGGTCGGCCAGCCAGAAGGGGGCGACCACCGCGGCGGCGGTCACCGCGACGGTGACCGTCAGCGCCGCACCCCGGGCCCAGCGCCGGTCGACGACCAGCGCCAGGACCAGGGGGAGCAGGCAGACGGCGGCGACACTCCGCGTCATCACGGCCAACCCCAGGCAGACGCCCGCCCGGACGGTGGCGCCGCGACCGAGCAGGCGGACGCCGAGCAGGGTCAGCCAGAGCTCGAGGGGTTGCTCGATGTGCCCGAAGCCGACCAGGGCGACCCAGAGCGGCGGCGCGAGCAGGAAGACGGCGGCCACCGGCAGGCGCCGCGTGCGCCCGCCCCGGCCCGCCTCGACCGCGAGCACGGCCTCGCGGGCGAGCAGCAGGGAGAAGACGGCGAAGGCTCCGACGGTGAGGGCATCGCGCGGCTCCAGCGAGTGCTGCCAGCCGAGGGCGTTGGCCACCGCCGCCACCAGGGTCAGGGGGAGCAGGCTCACCGGACCGTTGGCGTTGGGGTACTGGCCCGCCCGGAGGGTGTAGACGAGCAGCGGGTGACCGTGGGCGGCGATCTCCGCCGACGGCCAGAAGAAGACGTCGAGATCGGTCCTGGTGGTGTCGAAGAGGAGCACCGCGACCGCCGAGGCGACGATGAACGCCATCGCCAGCAGGGGCACCACCCCTCGCCTCAGCAGGCCGCCGCCGGTCACCGGCGAGGAGACGAGGGGCGCCGCGGAGTCGGGCATCAGTGGTCAGCCGGCGGCGGCGAGCGGGGCGGGTGGCGCGAGCTCCGCCGTCCCCTGGGCGGGAGCGCGCCGGGCGGTGACCAGGAACCGGGCCGTGCAGGCCACCAGCAGCAGGTTGCGGGCCGCGATCCCGGCCAGGAAGACCCCCGAGTACCGGATGGTGGGCTGGTACTGCACCGCCACCTGGAAGAGCAGCGGGAAGACCAGGGCGGTGAGCAGGCAGACGGCCAGCCAGCGGAAGCGGAAGCCCTCGACGACGGCCAGCACCGGCGCCACCCAGAGCAGGTACTGCGCGCTCAGCACGCTGCTGGTGCAGATCAGCACCAGCAGGGCGGCGGCGACCGCCTGACCCGCGTCGATGCGCCCGCTGAGCTGGCGCCACCAGACCCAGAGCATCCCCACCACCAGACCGACGTCTCCGATCAGGGAGGTCGCGGCGCTGAGCGGTCCGGTCAGGTTGAACGAGCCGAAGGAGTACGTCGGGTGGATCGGAGAACCGACCAGGGAGCCGAGCCACATCAGGGTGGCCGGCACCGACTCGACCTCGACGGGGCGCCGGAGGTCATAGGTGATCGCTCCCAGCCCGTGCGCAGGATCCATGAAGCGGCCCAGGGCGAATCCGGCGGCGACGATGCCGATGCAGGCCACCCCTCCGACGGCCAGCCTGCGCGCGACGCCCCACCCGCCGCCGCGCCGGTCGGCTCGGGCGTGGGTGATGGCCGTGACCGGCAGCAGCACCAGGGGGAAGAGCTTGACCAGGGCGCCCACCGCGATCAGCGGATACGCGGGCCCGAAGCGACGCCGCTCCAGCAGCCAGAGGCAGAGAAGAACCAGCAGGCCGGGCACGATGTCGTACCGGAAGAGGAGCGTGGCCGGGCCCGCGGCCAGGGTGTAGGCGGCGTAGGTCCAGGCCCGGGAGGGGCCCTTCCAGCGCCGCACGGCGACGAAGCCGAGCACGAAGAGGGCGGCCATCCCCAGGGCGAAGCTGTCCTGGCCCGCGGCCGGTGGCCCGATCAGCGCCAGGGCGAAGGGGATGACGGCGAGGGGCGGGTACTCGTGGGGCAGGGACGGGTGGGCGAGGTGGCCCCAGAAGGCGAGCGCGTCGTTCCGGTAGAGGGTGACGTCGGCCTGCCGCCAATCCCCCGGGAGCCAGACGCTGATCAGCGCCCCCACCAGATAGAGGGCGAAGACGACGCGCGCGATGCGCAACCACGGCCAAGAGCGCAATCGTTCGATCGCAGCATGGTACCGGCGCCGGGGGCGGCGGCAGGCGTCAGCACCGCGCAGCCCGCCAGGGAGGCGCCCCCACATGCGGGTGGTGGATCCACCCGTGGAGGCAGGCGGTGGCTGTGAAGATCTCGGGAGCTGAGGACGGCTGGATCTCAGGCAACCGCCGGGGGCGTGGGGATGGTGCTGAGCGCAGGCTTTCCGCAGGCGGCAGCGCAATGCCGCCGAGGAAAGGCCGCAGCGTGGCGGTCAGGCCACGCTGACGGGCGGGCCGGAGCCGAAGCACCACCCTTGCGCCCCGGCTGCGCCTGCCGGGCCGGAGCCGAAGCACCACCCTTGCGCCCCCGCTGCGCCTGCCGGGCCCGAGCCGAAGCACGACACTCGCGCCCCCGCAGCGCCTGCCGAGCCGGAGCCGAAGCACCACCCTCGCGCCTCCGCCCTCGACTGGCTGCCGCCGGCGGTACCGCGGCCGGCTACCTGCCCTGAAGGACCAGCTCAGCGACCTGGACCGCGTTGGTCGCGGCGCCCTTGCGCAGGTTGTCGGCGACCACGAAGAGGGCCAGACCGTGCTCCCGGCTGGGGTCGCGGCGGATCCGGCCGACGTGGACCTCGTCGGAGCCCGCCACCTCGCGCGGGGTCGGGTAGGTCTGGGTGGCCGGGTCGTCGACCACCCTGACGCCGGGGGAGCCCTCCAGGATCCGCCGGGCCTCGGCCGGGTCGGCGTCGGTCTCCAGCTCGGCCCACACCGCGGCGGCGTGGGCGACGGCGACCGGCACCCGCACCGTGGTGATGCCCACACCGAGCTCGGGAAGCTCGAGCAGGCGGCGGACCTCCTGGACGACCTTGACCTCCTCCTCGGTGTCGTCGCCGCACATCTTCCAGCCGCCGGGGATGACGTTGCGGTGGAGGACGTGGGGGTAGAAGTCGTGGGACGGCAGCCGCCCGGCGGCGTCGTCCTGCTCCTGGACCGCCAGCTCGGCGACCAGGTTCCGGCCCGCGCCGCTCGCCGCCTGGTAGGTGGCGACGGTGAGGTGCCGGAGCCCGAAGGCGCGCTGCAGCGGCGCCAGCGCCACCGCCAGCGGGATGGCGACGCAATTGGGGTTGGCGATGATCCCCCGGTGCTCGCGCACCCTCTCGCCGTTGACCTCGGGCACCACCAGCGGGACCGCCGGGTCCATCCGGAAGTAGCTCGACTTGTCGACGGCGACCCCGCCACCGGCCGCGACCTGGGGTGCGTACTCCCTCGAGGTGGCCGAGCCGGCGGCGAAGAAGACGATGTCGCAGCCGTGGAGGCGCGACGGCTCCACGACCGCAACCTTCAGCTCCTCACCCCGGAAGGTGACCGTGGTGCCCACGCTCCGTGGCGACGCGAGGGTGCGCAGCTCCCGCACCGGGAACCTGCGGTCCTCGAGGACGCGCAGGACCGTGGAGCCCGCGGCTCCGGTGGCACCGACCAGGGCGACGGTGGGGGCGGACGAGGTCACCGGTGAGTTGAGCCTCCTGAGGTCAGGCCGGACCGCCCGAGCCCGCCTCGCCGGTCTCCGCCTGACGGTTGGCGAGCTCCTTGATCGCCTCCCGGCGCGAGAGGTTGACCCGGCCGCGGTCGTCGATCTCGATGACCTTGACCATGATCTCGTCGCCCACGGCGACGACGTCCTCGACCTTCTCGACCCGGTGCTCGGCGAGGTGGCCGATGCGGACCAGCCCCTCCTTCTTGGGCGCGATCTCGACGAAGGCGCCGAAGCCCATCAGCCGCGAGACCTTGCCCTTGTAGATGCGCCCGATCTCGATGTCGTCGGTCAGGTCGCGGATCATGTCCAGCGCCTGCTGCCGGGACTGCGCGTTGGCGCTCGAGATGAACACCCGGCCGTCGTCCTCGACGTCGATCGAGGCCCCCGTCTCCTCGACGATCCGGCGGATGGTCTTGCCACCTGGGCCGATGATCTCGCGGATCTTGTCCGGGTTGATCTGGATGGTGTCGATGCGCGGCGCCCACGGGCTCATCTCCGCGCGCGGCTCCGGCAGCGCCTCGGCCATCTTGCCGAGGATGTGCAGCCGGCCCACCCGGGCCTGCTCGAGGGCACGCTCCAGGAGGTCCCACTTGAGGCCGCGGATCTTGATGTCCATCTGCAGCGCGGTGATCCCCGTGGCCGACCCGGCGACCTTGAAGTCCATGTCGCCGAGGGCGTCCTCCATCCCCTGGATGTCGCTGAGGATCGCCGCCTGCCCACCCTCCTCGTCGGAGATCAGGCCCATGGCGATGCCCGCCACCGGGGCCTGCAGCGGCACGCCGGCGTCCATCAGGGAGAGGGTCGAACCGCAGACCGAGGCCATCGAGGTCGAGCCGTTGCTGCTCAGGATCTCGGTGACGATCCGCACCACGTAGGGGAAGGCCTCCTCGTCGGGCATGACGTTGTGCACGGCCCGCTCGGCGAGCGCGCCGTGGCCGATCTCACGACGGCCCGGGGAGCGCAGCGGCCGCGCCTCCCCCACCGAGAACGGCGGGAAGTTGTAGTGGTGCATGTAGCGCTTGAACTGCTCGAGCCCGAGGCCGTCCAGCTTCTGCTGGTCCTGCCCGGAGCCGAGGGTCACCACCGAGAGCGCCTGGGTCTGGCCGCGGGTGAAGAGGGCGCTGCCGTGGGTGCGGGGCAGGACGCCGACCTTGCACCAGATCGGCCGGATCTCGTCGGTGCGGCGGCCGTCGGGCCGGACACCCTCGGCGAGGATGGCGTGCCGGACCGCCTTCTTCAGCTCGGACTCGAAGGCGCGCCCGACCTCGCCCGCGGAGGACGGGAAGCGCTCGGCGAGCGAGCCGGCGACGTCCTGGCGGAGGGCGTCGATCTGGGCCTCGCGGGTCGGCTTGTCGGCGTTGCGGGCCGCTTCGGAGATGCGCCCCTCCACCGCCTGGTGGACCGCCTCGGTGATCTCGGGGGCGACCGCCCAGCGCGGGTACTCCATCACCGGCTTGGCCCCGAGGGTCGCGCGGACGTGGAGCTGGAACTCGACCAGACGCTTGATCTCGTCGTGGGCCATGCGCAGCGCCTGGAGCATGGTCGGCTCCGGGATCTGACGGGCGCCCGCCTCCACCATGGTGATGGCATCGGCGGTGCCGGCGACCACCAGGTCAAGGTCGGACTCCTGCAGCTGCTGCAGGGTGGGGTTCAGGATCAATTGACCGTCGAGCATCGCGACCCGCACGCAGCCGACCGGGCCCGCGTGGGGGATGTCGCTGATCTGCAGGGCGAGCGAGGCCCCGGTCACCGCCAGGGTGGTCGGGTCCTGCTCCTGGTCGGCCGAGACGACGGTGGCGACCAGCTGGACGTCGTTGCGGAAGTCCTTCGGGAAGAGCGGCCGCATCGGGCGGTCGATCAGCCGGCAGGCGATGGTGGCCGCCTCGCTGGGCCGCCCCTCACGACGGGGGAAGCTGCCCGGGATCCGCCCCGCCGCGTACAGCTTCTCCTCGTAGTCGCAGGTGAGCGGGAAGAAGTCGATGCCCTCGCGGGGTGCCTTGCTGGCGACCGCGGTGACCAGAACCACGGTGTCGCGGCAGCGCAGGAAGAGGGCGCCATTCGCCTGCTCGGCGATGTGCCCGGTCTCGACGGTCAGGGTCTGACCGGCGTAGTCGGTGGTGAAGACCTTGGGTTGGGAATCAGCCATGTGTGCTCCGGAGGTGGCCACTGCCGTGGTGCGGGCGGTGGGGTCCGGAGGCGAGGCTGTTGGAGGCTGCGGGCCGCGTCAGGTTCGCGCCGCGGAGCGGCTGCGTCACCCTGGCGCGCAGTCCCCAACGTCTCGCCGTCTTTTTCGATCGCCGTACGTCGTGGAAGTGGCCGTTGATGAAATCACGCGTGAGCCGGACGGCTCAATGAAGGTTCTGAGCTGCCCTCCTGTGGCCGCCGGAAGGCGGTGAGACCGCCGGCACTATCGGCGCAGTCCGAGGCGGGCGATGATGGCGCGATACCGCTCCACGTCGGTGCGCGAGAGGTAGTCGAGCAGGCGCCGGCGGCGACCGACCATCTTGAGCAGCCCGCGCCGCGAGGCGTGGTCCTTGGTGTGCTCGCGCAGGTGCTCGGTGAGACCGGTGATGCGCTCACTGAGGACCGCGATCTGCACCTCCGGCGACCCGGTGTCGGTGTCGTGGCGCCGGTGCTCGGCGATGATGTCGGTCTTGGTGCGAAGCTCAGGCAAGGTCGGTCTCTCCAGGTGGGCCCGGGTGGGCCAGTCGCCGGACCGAGAGCGGGGCTCGGGGAGCGGGCACGCCCCTCCCGTCGCCGGGCCCTCCGTCGGTCCGCGTCAGCATATCAGGGGGCGGCGAAGCAGAGCGCTCGGGGCAGGACGGTGATCTCGGCGGGCGCCGCCCCCACCTGCTCCCCATCGACGTCGAAGCGGGGGGGGACCTCGCCGTCGGCCGGGGCGATCCCGATCGTCCGGGCCCGGTGCACCTCCACCGCGGCGAGGCGCAGGTGGGTGCCTCGGAAGAGCCGGGGCACGGCCCGCAGGGCGCCGAAGCGGGAGATGTCGCCGACCACCACGACCTCCAGGAGGCCGTCGGCCGGGTCGGCGGCCGGGGCGATCCGCATCCCGCCGCCGAAGCAGCGCCCGTTGGCGATCACCACCTGCTGCACCCGGCGCCGCGAGCTCTCCCCGTCGATGGTCAGCACCACGTCGCGGTTGCGGTAGGTCATCAGCTCGCTGACCGAGACCCCCAGGAAGACGGCGGTCCCGAGCAGCCCGCCGTGCTTCTCCGCGCTGCGGTTCACCCGGGTCACCACCTCGCCGCCGATACCGCAGTCGGCGACGTTGACGAAGAGGCGGTGGGTCCCGTCGGAGAAGGCGATCCTGCCCAGGTCGATGGTCCGGGTGGCGCCGCCGGCGAGCAGCCGGGCCGCGGCACCGGGGTCGGTGGGCAGGCCGAGGGTGCGCCGGATGTCGCTGCCGGTGCCGCTCGGGATCAGGCCGACCGTGACCCCGGCGGCGAGCGGGGCGCCCCGGTCGTCGAAGCAGCCGTTGACGGCCTCGTTCAGGGTGCCGTCCCCGCCCACCACCACCACCCGGCGCACCCCCTGGTGGGTGATCTCCTCGCGGGTGACCGCGGTCGCATCCCCGGGGCAGAGCGTGAGGTGGGCGTGGATCGCGACCCCGGCCTCGCGGAGCGCGGCCCTGATCCGGGGCCAGCGGCGGATGGTCTGGCCCCCGGCGCTCACCGGGTTGACCACGACCAGGGTGGAGGGGTCGGTCACGGGGTCAGGGTGCCGGTCCGGACCGTCGCGCGGTACCAGGCGAAGCTCGCCTTGGGGATGCGCGTCCCGCTCGGGTAGTCGACCCAGGTGAGGCCGAAGCGCTTGGAGAAGCCGTTGGCCCACTCGAAGTTGTCGAGCAGCGACCAGACGAAATAGCCGCGCACATCGACCCCGGCCTCGATGGCGTCGAGCACGGCGCCGATGTGGCCCTGGAGGTAGGCGATCCGCTCCGGGTCCCGGACCTGGCCGTCGGGGGCGACGTACTCGTCCCCGGCCATCCCGTTCTCGAGCACGTAGAGGGGCGGCGCCGCGTATTCCTCGCGGAGCCGGAGCAGCAGCTCGGTCAGGGCCGCCGGCTCGATCTCCCAGTCCATCGCGGTGCGGGAGAGCTCGGGGCGGTGGACGACCAGGCTCTGGAGGTCGGCGCTCAACGCGTCATCGGGCGGGGCGGCCGGCACCCAGAACCCCGCCGCCCGCGCCTCGGCCATCCGGCTCGCGGCGCAGATGGTCAGGGGAGCGTAGAAGTTGACGCCCAGGAAGTCGGTCGGCTCGGCGATCACCTGGAGGTCGCCGTCCTGGACCACGGAGAAGCCCGGCCGGCGGCCCGCGTAGTGGGCGAGCATGTCGGCGGGGTATTCGCCCCGCAGCACCGGGTCGAGGAAGAGCCGGTTGGAGTTGCCATCGGAGCGCCGGGCGGCGGCGAGGTCCTCCTCGTGCTCGCTGGCGGGCCGGATCGTCTGGAGGTTGAGGTCGATGCCGACCCGGGCGGTGGGGCTGGCGGCGCGGATCGCCTGGACCGCGCGGCCGTGGCCGAGCAGGAGGTGGTGGGTGGCCGCCGCGGCCAGCCCCACGTCGCGCTGCCCGGGGGCGTGCTCCCCTTTGGCGTAGCCGATCCAGGATGCGCACCAGGGCTCGTTCTCGGTGATCCACATCGGCACCTCGGCCCCCAGGGCGCCGGCCACCAGGGCCGCGTAGTCGGCGAACCGACCGGCGGTGTCGCGCACCGCCCATCCGCCGGCATCCTGGAGTGGCTGGGGGAGGTCCCAGTGGTAGAGGGTCAGGACCGGCGTCACCCCCCGCCGGAGCAGCCCGTCGACCAGCCGGCGGTAGAAGTCGAGGCCCGCCTGGTTGGCCGGCCCGCTGCCCTCGGGCTGGACCCGTGGCCAGGCCACCGAGAAGCAGAAGCCGGGGGTTCCCAGGTCGGCGACCAGGTCCAGGTCCTCGTCGAGGTGACGGTAGTGGTCGGCGGTGACATCGCCGGTGTCGCCGTTGCGGGTGGCCCCGGGGGTGTGGCTGAACGTGTCCCAGATCGACCGGCCCCGGCCACCGGCGTCGACCGAGCCCTCCACCTGGTAGGCGGACGACTTGGTCCCGAAGAGGAAGCCGGCGGGGAAGCTGCGGGGGCGGGGCGGAGTGGGCACGGGCGGGCATCTCCGGCTCGGTCGGGAGGCAATCGCGGCATTGTCCCGCGCCCGGGGCCGCGGCGGGATTCCGCGGTCGGAGGCGGGGCCCGGACGGCGGGAATGGGCGGCGGCCGTGTGCTATGGTCCCCGCCGCGGGGGCCGAGCGGAGCAGGTGCGTCGAGGTGGTGGACCGGTGAGCGGGCGGCTGGCGGAGAGTGAGTACGGCTACTTCGACCCCGAGGCGGCCGAGTTCGTCATCACGCGGCCGGACACCCCGACCCCCTGGATCAACTACCTGGGCGAGGGCCGCTACGGGGGGATCGTCTCCAACACCGGAGGGGGCTTCTCCTTCGACCGCGACCCGCGCAATCGCCGGGTCAGCCGCTACCGCTACAACGCGATCCCGGCCGACCAGCCGGGCCGCTACATCTACCTGCGGCGCCAGGACACCGGAGAGCGGTGGGGGGCCACCTGGCAGCCGGTGCGGGGCGCCCTCGACCGTTACGAATGCCGCCACGGCGCCGGCTACACGCGGATCACCACGGAGCGCGCCGGGGTGCGGGCGGAGACCCTCTACTTCGTGCCCCCGAGCCGCTCGGACGAACCCTGCCCGGTGGAGCTGTGGGAGCTGCGCCTGACCAACCTCGGCGACAAGCCGGTCTCCCTGAGGACCTTCAGCTACATCGAGCTGAGCTTCGCCGAGGCGATGAACGATCTCCACAACCTGGACTGGACCGGGCACGTGACCGGCGCCCGCTTCGATCCCGAGGTGGGGGCGATCATCGCGGCCACCCGGTTCCGCCCGACCACAACGTTCTTCGCGTCCGATCTTCCACCGCTCGGCTGGGACTGCGACCGGGAGTCGTTCGTGGGCCCCTATCGCGGGCTCGAGGATCCCATCGCGGTCAGCGCCGGGGCGGCCACCGGCAGCGTCGCACACCGGGGCAACGCGATCGGTTCGCTCTGCCACGAGGTGGTGCTCGAGCCGGGTGGCGGCGCCCGGATCGTCCAGATGCTGGGGATCACCGATTCGCCGGCCGCCATACCGGCGGCGGTGGCGCGCTGGTCGCAGCCCGCCGAGGTCGACCGCGCCCTCCGCGAGCTGCACGCCGATTGGGCGCGCTACCTGGAGAGCTTCACGGTCCACACCCCCGACCCCGAGACCGACGCGATGCTCAACCTCTGGAACCCGGTGCAGTGCCGGACCACCCTCTACTGGTCGCGCTTCGTCTCCGGATACGAGACCGGGCTCGGCAGGGGCATGGGGACCCGCGACAGCGCCCAGGACACCCTGGCCACCGCCCACGTCGAGCCCGACCTGGCCGAGGCCCGGCTGGAGGAGCTCTGGCACCTCCAGTTCGCCGACGGGCACACCTGGCATCAGTTCCTGCCGCTCACCGGCGAGGGGGGCCCGGGGCTCGCCGCCGAGCATCCCGAGTGGCCGCAGTGGTTCTCGGATGACCACCTCTGGCTGATCATCGCCACCTGCGCCTACCTGCGCGAGACCGGCGACTGCGACCTCATCCACCGGCAGGTGCCATACCAGCCGGTCCCCACCCGGCGCGCCGACGACCTGCCCCGCGGTGACGCCGATGGCGCCCCGGAGGACGAGCCCGACCCGACGGTCTGGGGCCACATGATGGCGGCGATCGATTTCACCCTGGCCCACCGCGGCCCCCATGGGCTCCCCCGCCCCGGCTACGCCGACTGGGACGACACCCTGAACATCGACCACGGGTCGGGGCTGGCCGAGAGCGTCTGGTGCGCGATGCAGTTCTGCCGGGCCATGCTCGACCTGGCCGCGCTCGCCGACCACCTGCACCTCTTCGACGACGCCGCCCGCTTCCGAGCCCTCCATGCGGAGATGGCGGAGGCGGTCGAGGGCTGCGCCTGGGACGGGGCCTGGTACGCCCGCGCCCTGGACGACTCGGGGCACCCGATCGGGGTGGCCACCGAGTCCCGCCACCGGATCAACCTGATCCCCCAGAGCTGGTGCGTGATCGGCGAGGTGGGGGCTCCGGAGCGCGCCGAACGGGCGATGCGGGCCGCGCACGACCTGCTCGACACCCCCTACGGCCTGAGCCTGCTCTGGCCCCCCTACGACGGCGCCGATCCCCGCGTCAACGGCACCGCGACCTACCCGCCCGGGGCCAAGGAGAACGGCGGGATCTTCTGTCACGCCGCGGCCTGGTCGATCATCGCGGCCGCCATGCAGGGCGACGGCGACCGCGCCTACGAGTACTACCGTCAGCTCCTCCCACTCGCCCGCACCGACGTGGCGCTCACCGCCGTCGAGCCCTACGTCTACTGCCAGAACATCTGCGGCCCGGCGCACCCGCAGTTCGGCCTGGGAAGGAACGCCTGGCTCACCGGGGCAGCGGCCTGGACCTACGTCGCCGCCACCCAATGGATCCTCGGCATCCGTCCGACCTTCCGGGGCCTGCGGGTGGCCCCGGCGCTTCCGGCCGCCTGGCCGGGGTACACGGCGCGTCGCCTCTTCCGCGAGACCTGGTACGACATCACGGTGCGCCGCGACGGCCCCGGCGACCGGGTCACGCTGACCGTCGACGGGACCGAGATCGAGGGCAACGTGGTGCCCCGCCCCCCGCTCGGGACCGAGCGGGTGGTGGTGGAGGTCGTGCTCTCGTAGGCTGAGGCGGGGGCCCCCTCACCTCTCAGGTGGCTTTAGGACACGAATGTCCATAACCCCCGGAGGATGGGAGGGAGGGGTGCCTGTTCGACGTGTGCTGCGTTCGGCGTTCTCGGCCCGGTGCCCGGCTGCCGGCCTCCGGCGACACAAGCCGTGGACGGTGCTGAGCGGGGAGGGCGCCGAACCGGCACCGGCCGCGCCGAGGTGGTTGGGCGGACGGTCCCGGCCGAGGCGCGCGGCCCGGTGGCATGCTTGGCGGATGAGGCACGGGCTGCTCGAGGCCCCGGCGCGGGGGTGGCTGCTCACGGGAGTCGCTGGAGGCCTCTGCGCCTTCGCCCTCGCGCCCCTGGGCGTCCCCCTCGCCATCCTCCTGCTCGCGCTCGCGGTGGTCGCGTCAGCCACCGGGCGGGCGCGCCGGGCGTGGGCCGCCTATCTTGCCGGGCTGGCCATCATGCTGGCCGTCCTCACCGTCGCGATCGCCGTCGCCTCGCCGCTCGCCGGCGGGCTGCTGGTGGCCGCGACCGCCGCGGCGCTGGCTCTGGGCGCCGGCGCGGCGGGTCTCCGGCGTGGGCACCGCGGGCGGCTGGTGGGCCGCACCCGGTAGGAGCGTGTACCGGCTCGGGCGACATCCGCCGGGGTGTTCACGCGGCCCCTGGAGCGGCCGGTGCCGGCGCGGCGTGGCAGCCGCCCACGGAGCCCCACGGCGTGGACTAGGATCTTCGCCGTGAAGGGCTGGCTGATCGGGGCGATCGTGACGCTCGGAGCCACGGTGAGCTGTGGCACGTACGGGGACGTCAGCCCAGGGACGGAGGCCACCGTCGAGCCGTCGACCGCGGTGGCCACGGCGCCGGCGGCCACGGCGATCCCGAGCCCGACCGCGGCCTCCACGCCGACGTGGCAGCCCACCCCCACTCCGACGCTGGCGCCGACACCGACACCGACCCCGGAACCGACCCCGATCGGGCCGGGTACCGCCAGCCTGACATACAGCGGGGTTCTCTCCGGCACCCTCCTGGACGCCGTCTCGTACTGCTATCCCCGGCCGGACCTCGAATCAGAGATCACGGTCAACGGAACCCTGGACGGCACCCCCTGGGTTCTCTTCATCGACAGCTACGACGGGCAGAGCGGCGTCTGGCAGGTGCTCACCGGAGAGGCGGGCGGGGCCACCGGGTTGACCGGCCAGGGGTATGGGGTGGACGCCACCTACCCGGCGACGGTCAGCGGCGTCACCCAGATCGACTGGACCGCGGGGGCGACGTTCGACGTTGAGCTCGAGTTCGCGCGCCGGGCAGACCCCGCCCGGAGACGTCGAGGTCACGGGGACGGTCGCCTGCGGCTGACCGGGCCTCGGCGTCGGTCCCGCCCGAGGCGCGGCGTCGCGCCACCGGAGCGCGGTGTGCGAAGGCCCCTCTCGCGCGAGGCCCCTCTCACAGGTCGGCGGGCGGCTCCGCGGCCTCCAGCAGCCGCCGGGTCTCGGCGACGTCCAGCCCCATCTGCGTGATCAGGGCGGCCTCGCTGGGATAGAAGCGCTCCTCCCGCAGCCGGTGGACGAAGGCCAGCCTGACCCTCTCCCCGTAGATGTCGCCGTCGAAGTCGAGCAGATGGGCCTCGACGGTGAGCCGGTCCCCGCCGAAGGTGGGGCGGTAACCGATGCTGGACGCCGCCACCCGCCACTCCCCCCGGACCCGGATCCAGGTGCTGTAGATGCCCAGCTCGGGGAGGCACTTGCCCGGCTCCACCCCCAGGTTGGCGGTGGGGAAGCCCAGCCGCCAGCCGATCCGGTCTCCCCGCTCCACGGTGCCGTCCAGGAAGTAGGGATGGCCGAGCAGGCCGGCCGCCAGCTCGACGTCGCCGGAGACCAGGGCCGAGCGGATCCGGGTGGAGGAGATCGGCTCGCCCTCCTCGGTCACCGCCGCCACGGTGTCGACGCTGAAGCCGTGCTCGGCCCCGAAGCGGCGCAGGAAATCGACGTCGCCACGGCGGTCGCGGCCCATCGCGAAGCCCGGCCCCACCACCAGCCGCTGGAGGTCGAAGCGGTCGAGCAGCCGCGCGCAGAACCGCTCGGCGCTCCACTCGCTCACCTCGCGGGTGAAGTTGACGACCACCACCCGGTCCATCCCGGCCGCCATCAGCCGCTCGCGCTTCTCGTCCAGCGTGGTGAGCTCGGGCGGGACGTTGGCGGGATCGAGGACGGCGCGGGGATGGGGCTCGAAGGTGACCGCGGCGGCGATGCCGCCGAGCTCCCGGGCGGCGGCCACGGTGGCCGCGAGCAGCCGCTGGTGGCCGCGGTGGACACCGTCGAAGACACCGATGGTGCAGGCGACCGGAGCGGGGGACGGACCGCGGTCGGGAGCGAGCGAGTGCTCCAGGGTCACGGGCACGGATGGGGTCCCGGCATCAGGTCGTCGCTCACGTCGTCGCTCAGCCGGCCATCACCTTGGTGGGCCGGAAGCGGAACCCGGTGACCTCGCCGAGCGCGACCAGCTCGCCGCCCGCGGCGTGGGCTCGGACCTCTCCCTGGGGGAGGCCCGCGCCGACCCGGGGCAGGAAGACCGCCTGGCCGTTGCGCACCAGGGTGACGGCGGGGGGGCCGAGGAAGACGGCCGGGAGGAAGCTCACCGCGACCTCGGGGGGGAGGAGCGCCAGGGTCGGATCGTCCATCCGCTGGAGCTCCTCGATGGTGTGGGCGTCGGCGAGGTCGAGGCTCCCGTAATGGGTCCGCTCCAGCCAGCTGAGCAGGCCACCCACCCCGAGGGCGTCACCCAGGTCGCCGGCGAGCACCCGCATGAAGGTTCCCTTGCCGCATTCCACGTCGAGGTCGGCCTCGGCGACCGCGCCGGGCCGGAAGCCCACCAGCTCGGCGCTGACGATCAACGCCAGCCGGGGCGCGCGCTCGACCTCCTCGCCGCGGCGGGCCAGCTCGTAGAGGTGCTCTCCCTCGTGGCGCACCGCCGAGTGCATCGGCGGGACCTGGGAGATCTCACCGACGAACTGGCGGAGGGCGGCGGCGACGGTGGCGGCGTCGAGCTCCCCGGCGTCCCCGCCGGGGGTGACCACCCCCTCGGTGTCCAGGGTGTTCGAGCGCTCGCCCAGCCTGACCGTGCAGCGGTAGCGCTTGGTCTGGCGATGGAAGTGGTCCACCAGCCGGGTGGCCACCCCGAGACAGAGCGGGAGCAATCCCTGGGCCATCGGGTCGAGGGTGCCGGCATGGCCGACGCGCCGCTCACCGTAGATCCGGCGCACCTGGCGGACGCAGTCGAACGAGGTCTGCCCGGGCTGCTTGTTGAGCGCCAGGACGGCACTCGGCACCCCCCGCCGGGGCGGGGTCACCGGCGGCGCCATCATCACGACGGCAGCGACCGCAGCAGGGCGCGGGCGACCTCCAGAACGCGCTCGCGGGCGGTCTCGAGCGGCTCGTGCAGCTCGGCCCCGGCGGCCCGGCGGTGACCGCCTCCGCCGAAGGGCGAGCAGACCTGCGTGGAGTCGACCTCGTCGCGGCTCCGGACCGAGACCTTGATCAGCTCGGGGCCCGCCTCCTTGAAGATGACCGCGATCTTCAGCCCGTCGACGGTCTGGAGCTGGTCGATCACCCCCTCGGCCTCCGCCAGCGTGGCCCCGGACTCCTCGAGCATCGCCCGGGTGATCTCCGACCACACCAGCCGGCCGCCGCTCTCGCTCCGGGCGGTCGCCGTGGCCATGCCCTCGAGACGGAGCTGGGGGATGCTGCGCGACTTGTAGCTCTTGAGGGCCACCCAGCCCGCGTTCGCCCCCAGGGCCACCAGGTCGGCTCCGAGTCGCAGCGCCGCCTCGGTGGTGTTCTCGTGGCGGAAGCTGCCGGTGTCGGTGAGCAGGGCCGCGTAGAGGTTGGTGGCGGTTTCGGCGGAGATCGGGCAGTCCATGGCGCGGAGCAGCCGGTAGACGATCTGCCCGGTGGCGCTCGCCGTCTCGTCGACCAGGTTGATCTCCCCGAACCCCTCGTTGCTGGCGTGATGGTCGACGTTGACGACGTGCGGGACGCTCTCCACCAGCCCGGCCCGGTCCCCGAAGCGGTGCGGCGTCGCGCAGTCGAAGGTGAAGAGCAGGTCCAGAGCCGGCGGCTCGTCGACGATGGTCTCGAAGCCGGGCAGGTAGCGGAGCGCGAGCGGAAGCGGGCTGGGCACCACGAGGTGCGCCCGCTTGCCCATCTCGCGGAGCGCCTCGGCGAAGGCGAGCGCGGAGCCCAGACTGTCGGCGTCGGCGTCCTTGTGGGTGAGGCAGCCGATCTCCCGAGCGTCGTCGATCAGCCGGCGGATGTCGCGGGCGGCATCGTCGACCCCAGGGAAGCGCAGCTGGGCGACCGTCATCGGCGGTCCCCTCCCCCACCGCCGGGGCCGTGGCCCTGGTTCTCGACGCCGTCGGGAGCGGGCTCCTGGTCCTCGACGCCGTCGGGGGCGGGCCCCCGGTCCTCGACGCCGCCTGGGAAGGGCTCCTGGTCCTCGGCGCCGTCGGGGTCGGGCTCCTGCCGGCTCTCCAGCTCACGCAGCACGCTGCTGATCCGCACCGAGTAGGCGATCAACTCGTCGAGCTCGAAGATCAGGTGCGGCGGGCTCTTCAGGTTCTCCAGCCGGTGCCCGAGCTGGGCGCGGAGATACCCCTCGGCGTGGCGCATGGCGTCGACCACGCCGTGGCGCTCGGGCTCGTCGCCCACCGCTGAGATCATCACCGTGGCCGTGCGCAGGTCCGGCGAGATCCTCACCCGGGAGACCGAGGCCAGCCGCACCCGCGGGTCCTTCATCTCGGTGACCATGAGCGAGGAGATCTCCTGGCGCAGCTGCTCGGCGATGCGCTCCGGCCGCGGCGGTCGCCCCGACACGCCCAGCACCGGCTGGAACCGTCCCGGACCCGCCGCGCGCGGGTGAGCGCGATCCTTGGAATGAGGCATGCTCAGCGGCACGATCAGAGGTTCTGCTGCTCGGTGACGTGGGCCTCTATGACGTCGCCCTCGGCGAAGTCGGTGAAGCCCTCGAGGCTGATCCCGCATTCGTAGCCGCGCGCGACCTCGCGCACGTCGTCGCGGAACCGCTTGAGGGCGTCGATCTTGCCGCGGCCCACCTCGCGGCCGTCGCGGCGGACGGTGCAGGTGGCGGCGCGGGTGATCCGGCCGTCGACCACCTGGCAACCGGCGATGGCGGGCTTGCCGTCGACCATGAAGACCCGGCGGACCTCGGCCCGGCCCTGGAAGACCTCGATGAGGGTGGGCTCGTACATCCCCTTGATGGATCTCTCGATGTCGTCGGTGACCTGGTAGACGACGTCGTAGAAGCGGATGTCGACCCCGAGCTCCTCGGCGGCCGCCTTGGCGCGGTCGTCGGGCCTGACGTTGAAGCCGATCACGATGGCGCCGGAGACCGCGGCGAGGTTGACGTCCGACTCCCCCACCGCCCCCACGCCCTCGCCGACCACCTTGATGGTCACGTTGGGGTCCTCGAGCCCGGTGACCTGGCTGCGCAGGGCCTCGAGGGAACCGTTGGCCTCGGCCTTGAGCACCAGGGTCATGGTCTTGGTCTCGCCCTGCACCGCCGCGAAGTCGGAGAGGGTGATCCGGCGGACCGGCTGGGCGACCCGAGCCCGCTGGTCGTTCGCCCGCTGCTCGGCGAGAGACCGGGCGGCGCGCTCGGTCTCGGTCACCTGGAGGATGTCGCCGGCGGTGGCGACGTCGGTGAGGCCGGTGATCAGCACCGGCTTGCTCGGGCCGGCCTCCTTGACCCGGCGGCCGGCGTCGTCGGTGAGCGCCCTCACCTTGCCGTAGACCGCACCCACCACGACGTTGTCACCGATCCGCAGGGTGCCGTTCTGGACCAGGACGGTGGCCACCGGGCCCCTCCCCCGCTCCAGCTCGGAGTCGATGACGGTGCCCACCGCGAGCCGGTTCGGATTGGCCCGGGGCGGGCTCACCACGTCGCTGACCAGCAGGATGGTGTCCAGCAGGTCCTCGATCCCCCTGCCCGTGAGCGCGCTGGTGCTCACCACCGGGACGTCGCCGCCGTAGCTCTCGGGCACCACCTCGTGCTCGGCGAGCTGCTGGAGGACGCGCTCGGGGTTGGCTCCGTCCTTGTCCACCTTGTTGAGGGCGACGATCAGGGGCACCCCGGCGCTCCGGATGTGGTGGATCGCCTCGTCGGTCTGGGGCATGACGCCGTCGTCGGCGGCGACCACCAGCACGGCGATGTCGGTGACGTCCGCGCCGCGGGCCCGCATCGCGGTGAAGGCCGCGTGGCCCGGGGTGTCGATGAAGGTGATCAGCCGCCCCTGGCGCTCGACCTGGTACGCGCCGATCCGCTGGGTGATGCCCCCGGCCTCCCCGGCGGCCACGCTGGTGGTCCGGATCCGGTCGAGGATCGAGGTCTTGCCGTGGTCGACGTGCCCGAGGACGGCCACCACCGGCGGCCGGGCCACCAGGAGGGCCGGGTCCTCACCGGAGAGGTCGAGGAGAGGGTGGCGGCGTCGCAGCGCGGCGGGAGCCGAGGCTCCGGCCGCGGCCTCCTGAGCAGCCGCCTCCTCGGATTCCGCCTCGAACCCGAAGTGGTCCGCGGCCAGGGCCGCCGTGTCGAAGTCGATCGACTGGTTCAGGGCGGCGGCCACCCCGTTCTGCATCAGGTAGGTGATGAGCTGGGTGCCGGTGACACCGAGCCTCTCGGCCAGATCCCTGACCGTCAGGCTGGCCGGCAGCCCGATCTTCTTCATGGTTGCGACGGTGAGTCCTCCTCGGCGAGCTCCCTGAGCTGCGGGCCCAGTGTCTCGGGGTCGATGTCATTCTCCCTCACCCGCAGGGACCGGCTCAGGCTGCGGCGCCTCTGGGCGGCCAGCAGGCAGGCCACGCCGAAGTCGCGGCAGAGATAGGCGCCGCGGCCGGGCGCCCGGGCGGGGATGTCCAGAATAACCGCTCCCGCCACCCCCGCGACCAACCGGACCAGTTCCGGGCGGGTTCGGCGTCGACGGCAGCCCACGCAGGTCCGGAGCGGGAGGCGGGGGGCGGGGAGGTCCCGCCCCAGGCCGGCCGGGGGGCTCACGGGGCGGCCCCGGCCTCCGCTTCGGGCGCGGAGATGTCGATCCGCCAGCCGGTGAGGCGGGCGGCGAGGCGGGCATTCTCGCCCCCTCTCCCGATCGCCAGGGAGAGCTTGGTGGGATCGACGCTCACGTGCGCGGTCCTGGTCTCGGGGTCCAGCTCGACGCTCAGAACCGGCGCCGGCATCAGCGCGTTGGCCACGTAGTGGGCCGGATCGGTGTCGAAACGCACCACCTGGAGCTGCTCGGTCCCGAGCTGCGAGGTGATGGCACGGTGGCGGATGCCGTGGGGCCCGATGCACGCCCCCTGCGGGTCGATGTCGGGGTCGATCGCCTCCACCGCCACCTTGGTCCGGCGGCCGGCCTCCCGGGCGATGGCGCGGATGCCCACCTGCCCGCGCAGCAGCTCCGGCACCTCCTGCTCCAGCAGCAGCCGCACCAGCTGGGGGTGAGATCGCGAGGCGACCACCACCGCGTCCCGGGCCCGCCGACGGCCCTCGAGGACGACCACCTTGAGGTGCTGCCGGGGAGCCAGCTCCTCCCCCGCCGCCTGCTCCTCCGGGGGCAGCACGACGGTGGTCTCGCCGGCCCGGAGATACCAGCTGCCCCCCGCCGAGCTCTCGACGACCGCGTCGATCAGCTCACCCCGGTGGGTGGCCGCCTCGCTGAGCACCCGCTCGGCGCCGGCGTTGCGCAACCGGTCGAGAACCGCGGCCCGGACCGCCTGGGCGGCCTGGCGGGCGGCGTCACCGGTGAGCGGCGCCATCACCGCCTCGCCACCCTGGGGCTCGGGGCGGAGCACGTCATGGACGCCTCCCCGGAAGTCGACCCGGGCGGTCAGGCCGGGGTCGTCGACCACCAGCCGGCGATAGGTGTCGACCAGCGCCCGGCCCACGATCTCGCTCAGCTCCTCCTCGCTGATCCCGGCGCTCGAGGCCAGCTCGGCCACCGCATCCAGGATGCTGCCCTCCTCCGGGGGCACCGCGCCGGACCGGCTGCGGCCCGGCATCAGTCGGGCGCCCCGGTCATCGGGGCGGCGGAGCGAGCTCGGGCGGGCACGGCCCGGGGCACTAGATGTCCACCGCGATCCGGGCGGCGAGGATGTCCGCCATCGCCACGGTCAGCGGCTGGGTCCGGCCGTGGGCGCTGCGGGCCTCGATCTCCACGGTGGGGCCGCCGGTGGCGATCAGCCGGCCCTCGACCACCCGCTCGGCGTCTCCGCTCCGGAGCCGGACGTGGACCCGCCGCCCCAGCGCGGCCCGCCACTCCTCCTCGGTGTGCAGAGGACGTTCCGCTCCGGGCGAGGAGACCTCCAGCGAGTAGCGGACGTCGATCGGATCGTACGCATCGAGGATGGCGCTCGCGGTCATCGAGGCCCGCTCGCAGTCGTCGAGCCCGACCCCACCGGGGCGGTCCACCACCAGGCGCAGCACGCTGCCCGGCCCGGTGCCCTTCCACTGCACGTCGAGGAGCTCGACCCCGGCCTGGTTCAGGGCGGGGCGCAGCAGGTCGGAGAGGGCGGCGACGTCCGGGCGGCTCATGGGACGGGAAGGATCGTATCGGGACGTGACCGCAAGCGGGGCGGCTGACCCGGGCCCTCGCGGACGCTCAGGTCGCGCGGGCGGGCCGGGCGACCGGGGTGCGCTGGGCCCGGCCGGCGGTCTGCTCGGGCCGTGCCTTGTTCCAGGCCACCAGCAGCGTCGAGGCGTTGAAGATCGAGCTGTAGGTGCCGGTCACGATTCCGATCAGCAGGGCGAGCACGAAGCCCTGGATCGACGCCCCGCCGAAGAGCACCAGGGCGAGCAGCACGAAGACGACGGTGAGCGAGGTGTTGAGGGAGCGGGCCATGGTCTGGACCGTCGAGAGGTTGACGATCTGGTCGAAGGTGAAGCGCGGCCCGACCCGCAGGTTCTCCCGGATCCGGTCGAACACCACGATGGTGTCGTGGATGGAGAACGCGACGCCGGTCAGCACCGCGGTCACGAAGTAGTTGTCCACCTGACCCAGCGGGGTGAAGTGGCCGAGGATGGCCCAGATGCCCGCCAGCACGAAGATGTCGTGGAGCAGCTTGAAGAAGGTGCAGGCCGCGAACCGCCAGCGGTTGACCTGGCGCTGCTTGCCGAACTGGTAGGCGAGGTAGAGGGCGATCATCAGCGAAGAGACCAGGATCAGAAGGATGGCCTGGCTCACCGCGCTGCTCGCGATCGTCGACCCCACCGCGCTGACGCTGATCGAGTCCGACTGCGCGCCGTAGCTCTGCTCGAGGGTGGTCTGGATCTTCTCCAGGACGGTCGGAGCGGCGGGCAGCGTCTGGATCGTGAAGACGTCGTAGCCGGTCTTCGCGTCCTTGCCGTAGCTCTGGACCTGGGGCTGGAGCCCGGGGCTCACCGAGTTGACCGCGTCGACCAGCTGGGCCGAGGTCACCGAATGCGAGTAGGAGGCCTGGATCTGGTCACCGCCGGCGAAGTCGATGCCCAGCCGGAACCCCCAGCCGATGATGGCGACGATGCCGGGGATGATGATGGCGAGCGACGCCAGGAAGAAGAGGTTGCGGTTGCGGACGATGTCGAACCGCCCCGGGCGCTGCTGCTCCTGGTACTCGGGGTGGATCTCGGTGTAGAGGGCCGGGTTCTTGCCGATCTTCCAGCGCAGCACCAGGCCGAGCAGCGACTGGGTGATCAGCACCGCGCTGAAGAAGCTGATGGCGACCCCGATCCCCAGGGTGATGGCGAAGCCCTTGACGATGTCCGAGCCGAAGAAGGCGAGGATCACGCAGACGATCCCGGTCGAGATGTTGCTGTCCCGGATGGCCGGGAAGGCGCGCCGGAAGCCGAGCTCGACGGCGGTGGCCACGGACCTGCCATGGCGCAGCTCGTCGCGGGTGCGCTCGAAGATGAGCACGTTGGCATCGACGGCCATGCCCACCGATAAGACGAAGCCGGCGAGGCCGGCCAGGCTCACGGTGACCCCGATGATCTTGTACGCGGCCAGGTTCATCAGGCTGTAGAGGATCAGGGCGATGCTGGCGAGGATCCCCGGGAAGCGGTAGTAGCCCATCATGAAGAGGATCACGACGAGCAGCCCGACCGCGCCGGCGATCAGGGTGGCGGTGACCGTCTGGGCGCCGAGGGTCGCGCCCACCGCGGTGGCGGCGACGACGCCGATCTCAGCCGGGAGCGCCCCGGCGTTGATCTGCGACTGGAGGAGCTGGGCCTCGCCGAGGCTGAGCCCGGTGATCTCGGTGTTGGCGCTGGACGGCGAGTTGACGACCGGGGCGCTGATCACGTTGTTGTCCAGGAAGATGGCGACCATAGAGCCCGCGGCGCAGGCCGAGTTGGCGGTGCAGCCATTGGCGGTGAAGACGTTGTTGGCCGCCGTCGTGATCTTGCTCCACTGGCTGGCGCCGGAGCCGTTGAAGCTGATGTCGACGGTGGGCGAGCCGGTGGTGGAGTCGGTGCCCACGCTGGAGCTGACGATGTCCGACGCGGGCAGGCTGTTGTCGATCTTCCAGTGGTAGCCGCTCGGGTAGAACACGCCGTTGCTGAGCTGGCTGGGCTCGAAGAGGCCGTCCTGGTCCACGCAGAACTTGTCGGCCGGGTTGGTCACGCAGTACTTGGCGTTCTTGGCGGCCGCCGCCGGTGGCGCGCCGGATGCGGCGGTCGCGAAGCGGATCAGGGAGGTGGTGCCGAGGACGCTCTCCGCCTTGGGGAGGGGGACGCCCGGGAGCTCGATGGAGATCTCGTTGTCGCTCACCGGCTGGACGGTGGCCTCGGAGACGCCCAGCCCGTTGACCCGGTTCTGGAGCACGGGGATGGTGTCCGTCTGCGCCTGCGCGACGGTGATCCCGTTGCGGGGCCCGGCCCGGCAGCCGGAGTCCGGCGGATTGTCGTAGCCCTGGCAGATGGCGATGGTCAGCTCCGAGCCGCCGACGATGTCCAGGCCCTTGTGGAGGGTGATGTTGTAGCCGAAGACGTTCAGGTTGAACAGATCGACCACCACGGCGACGATCAGGACCACGAAGATCGTCGCCACCTTCCATCGGGTGACCCGCAGCCAGTTCACGACGGCGAAGTGTAGCGGAGCGGGTCATCGGTCTCGGCGGGAGATCGGCCGGAACCCCGGCGCCGCCGGCCGGTGGGGGCCCCGAAGCGGGCCCGCTCAGACGCCAAAGAGGCTCTCCTGGCCGCTCCCGGCCCCCGGCGAGCCGGGCGGCGGCACCCGGCCCAGGTGCCGGTAGGCGGCCGCGGTGGCCAGCCGGCCCCGTGGGGTGCGGACCACCAGCCCGAGCCGGATCAGGTACGGCTCGATCACGTCCTCGATGGTCTCGGGCTCCTCCTGGACCGATACCGCGATGGTCTGGACACCCGACGGGTGGCCCGAGAGGGCGCCGCAGAGCGTCTCGATGACCCGCCGGTCCATCTCGTCGAGCCCCAGCTCGTCGACGCCGAGGATGCCCAGCGCGGCCCCGGCCACCGCCGCGTCGATGCTCCCGGCGGCCCGCACCTGGGCGTAGTCCCGGGCGCGCCGAAGCAGCCGGTTGGCCACCCGGGGGGTGCCCCGAGCCCGCCCGGCGAGGAGCGCGGCCCCCTCCGCGTCGATCTCCACCTCGAGCAGCCGCGCCGAGCGGACGATGATCGCGGTCAGCTCGTCGACGCCGTAGTAGTCGAGCCGGAAGGTCACCCCGAAGCGGTCGCGCAGGGGCCCGCCCAGGGCCCCGGCCCGGGTGGTCGCCCCGATCACGGTGAACGGCTTGAGGCTCAATCGCAGCGTCTGGGCCCCCGCCCCCTTGCCGGCCACGAAGTCGAAGGCGAGGTCCTCCATCGCCGGGTAGAGGGCCTCCTCGACCGCCCGGTTGAGCCGGTGGATCTCGTCGATGAAGAAGACGTCGCGATCCTCGAGGGCGGTGAGGATGGAGGCCAGCATCCCCTGGTGCTCCAGGGCCGGCCCGCTGGTCAGCCGCGCCTGGACCCCCATCTCGGTGGCGATGATCTGGGCCAGGGTGGTCTTGCCGAGCCCCGGAGGCCCGTAGAGAAGGACATGGTCGACCGGCTCGGCCCGGGCCCGGGCCGCCTCGATCAGGATGTGCACCTGCTCGCGGATGGCCGGCTGGCCGACGAAGTCCTCGAGCCGGCGGGGTCGGAGGACGGAGTTGGCGGCGCGCTCCTCCTCCATCTCGCCGGGGCTGACCAGGCGGCTGTCGTTCATGGCGCTCTCTCGCCCCTCATTTCGCCGGGGCCACGTCGAGAAGGCGGAGCGCCCTCCCCACCAGGGCGGTGACGTCGCCGTCGGCCTCCCCCGCCCCGGCCAGGGCGGCCCGGACCGCGGGGCGGGCCTCGGACTCCCGGAAGCCGAGCCCGACCAGCCCGGCGACGGCCGCCTCGATCGCCTGGGCGGCCGCCGTGGGCGCCGCCGGCTCGAGGCTGAGGGCAACCTCGGCCAGCCGATCGCGCAGCTCCAGGATCACCCGCTCGGCGGTCCGGCGGCCGATCCCGGGGACGGTCGCCAGCAGGGCCACGTCACCGTCGCGGATGGCCCGCACCATCGCCGGCAGCTCGGCCCGTCCGAGGATGGAGAGGGCCGCCTTGGGTCCGATCCGCTCGACGCCGATGAGCAGCCGGAAGAGGCGGAGCTCGTCGCGGCCCAGGAACCCGTAAAGGCGGATGGCGTCGTCGGTCACCGAGGTGTGGACGTGCAGGGTCACCTCCCGGTCGCCCATCTCGTGAAGGGCGGCGAGGGTGCGGAGGTGGCACTGGACCTGGTAGCCGACGCCAGAGGCCTCGAGCACGACGTGGTCGGTGTCGGAGACCACCACCCGGCCGCGCAGACGGGCGATCACCGCCGACCGGCCGGGGTGGTCCCCGCCCGGGCACGCGTGCCGGGGCGGGAGGCGGTGACGGAACCACCGGAGCGCTCGCGGGCGGCGGCGATGGCGAGCTCCAGCGCCGGGCTGACCCGGGAGGCCGGCGCCGGAGCGACCTGGGGCTGGAGCCCGGCACGGTGGTGGTGGCAGATGGCCGCGGCGCAGGCGTCGGCGGTGTCGTCCGGTCCGGGGATCCGCTCCACGCCGAGCAGCGAGCCGCACATCCGAAGCACCTGCCGCTTGGTCGCGCCCCCGTAGCCGGCGACCGACTCCTTGATCTCGTTCGGGGTGTACTCCGCGATCTGGATCCCGGCCGCCGCCAGGGTGCAGAGGATGACCCCGCGGGCCTGGCTGACCCGCATCGCCGTCTGCCGGTTGGTCGAGAAGAAGAGCCGCTCCACCACCGCCACATCGGGGCGGAGGGCCTCGGCCGATCGGGCCAGGAGCCGGGAGAGCTCCAGCAGCCGGGGACCGTCGGCCTCCTCGGCGCCGGTCTCGATGCACTCGGCGTGCTCCAGCCGCAGCGACCCCGCGCGCCCCTCGACCAGGGCGACACCGGTGCGCCCCAGCCCGGGATCGACGCCTAGGACCCGCACCTCAGCTCGCGGCTACGAGGTGACCGACTCGAGGACTTCGTCGGGGATCTCGGCGTTGGCGTAGACCTGCTGGACATCGTCCAGCTCCTCCAGGGCGTCGAGCAGGCGCAGCACCTGGCGGGCCTGGGGGGCGTCGAGGGTGACCGAGGTGCCCGGGTTCATGGTCACCTCGGCGGCCTCCACCGTGTAGCCGGCGTCCTCCACCTGCCGCCGCGCCTCCTCGAAGAGGTGCGGCGCCAGCGACACCTGGACCGAGGAGCCGTCGACGCCGATGTCCCCGTCGGCGCCCACGTCGAGCCGGTCGAGCAGCTCCAGGGCGATCTCCTCCGGATCGCGGGCGCCGGCCTCGATCCGGATGATCCCCTGGTTGGAGAACATCCAGGCCACGCTGTTGGACTCCCCCAGCGAGCCGCCCGATCGGGTGAAGAGGTTGCGGATCGCCGCCACCGTGCGATTGCGGTTGTCGGTGAGGACGTCCAGCATCACCGCCACCCCGTGGGGCCCGTAGCCCTCGTAGCGGACCTCCTCGAGCCTGACCCCGTCCTTGCCGCCCGCGCCCCGCTGGATCGCCCGCTCGATGTTCTCGGCCGGCATGTTGACCTCGCGAGCCTTCTGGATGGCGAGGCGGAGCCGGAAGTTGCCGACCGGGTCCGCACCGCCCTCACGGGCCGACACGGAGAGCTCGGCGGACACCTTGGTGAAGGCCTGGCCCCGCTTCGCGTCGACGATCGCCTTCTTGTGCTTGATCCCGGCCCACTTGCTGTGACCCGACATGCTCCCTCCGGCGGCGAACGGACGTTCAGATTCTAGGCCGTGTTCCACCTCCCAGTCTACGGGCCGCGCAACCCCTCGGGACGGCGATCGATTCGGTGCGATCGCGCCGATGATCCGTGACCTCGGGGTCCGTTGACAGACGGTCGGAAGGGGGTACCCTAGGTGCAGAAGCCGTCTGTCCATACGGAGGTAGGGCTTCGATGCGTGGTGTCTACGAGCTCCTGAGGGCCTCTCGAGCCGAGAGGTGAGGCCCGGTGCGGGCCCCCCTTCACCGCCCCGGTGTGCGCCGCCGTGAGACCGTCGTCTGGTCGGTCCGGCGGGTGGTGGGAATCCAAGAGCGCCGCGGAAGTGCAGGTGATCGGGCGAGCTGCCCCGGGCATGCCACCTGGCACCGGATGGTGCCGCATCAGACCCGGCTATTCGCCGGGTTGCCGTTGATCGGCAAATGAGAAATGAGGGGCCGGCACCGCCGGCCCCTTTCTCTTGCCCCCCGGTCACCTTCCGTCTCTCTCGCCGTGTCCCTGGGCGCGTTCCCGGCCCCGGGTTCCACCCACGTCCTCCCCACCCCTGGCACGTATCCCAGCCCCGCGGGTGGCCCTCAGGCAGGCCGCCGGCAGCCCGGTCTCCTCAATCCCCGAGCGCGCACCGCCTCCCCGGAGGGCCAGCGGGGCCGCCTCAGCCGGCGGGGGGCGACGGCCGCATCAGCGCCGGCCGGCTGACCGCGGGGTGGCCGGCCCACGCGAACCGGAGCGGCCGGTCCGCCGCGCGGCTGATCCCGACCCGCGGACCGATCGCCAGAGGCGCCGGCTCCAGCGGCGGGAGGATCCGGAGCCGCCCGGCCGGGTCGCAGAGGTCGAGGCCGTTGTCGGCGAGGGTCAGACCGAGCCCGCTGCCCAGGTTTCCGGGGCCGCGCAGCAGCCCCGCGGAGGGCGACCCCGGCACCGCCTGGCCGCGGCGGCAGCGGACGGTCTGCTCTCCCCTCTCGACCGCCGCGGCCCGCAGCAGGACGGCGCCGGCCCGGCCCTCCGGCTCGCAGACGACGTTGGCGCAGAAGTGCACCCCATAGGAGAGGTAGACGTAGAGGTGCCCGGGCGGGCCGAACATGATCGCAGCGCGGGGCGTCGGCCCCCGGTGGGCGTGGGAGGCGGGGTCCTCGGGGCCGAGGTAGGCCTCGACCTCCACCACCAGCGCCTCGACCTCGGCATCGGTTCCCGGATCGCAGAGCAGCCGGGCCCCCACCAGCCCGGTGGCGACCCGGGTCGTGGGGCCGGCGAAGAACTCCCGGAGGAGGGCCCGCCGGTCACCCGGCCGCACCGGGATCGGTGCCCTGGTGAGCGGGGTGCGGATGACGCCCATCGCGGCCCATGGTAGGTCGGGGGTGGGCCAGCGCTCGATGAGGCGGGTGACGTTGGGGCGAGGGTGACGTTGGGGCGAGGCCCGGGTCAGGCGGCCGGCTGGTCCAGACGGTCGACCCGGTAGCCGACCCCGAACACCGTGGTGATCCGGAACGGGAGCCGGTCGAAGCGCTCGAACTTCTCCCTCAGCCAGCGCACGTGGACGTCCACCGTCTTGTGGTCGCCGTAGAACTTGCTACCCCAGATGCGCTGGATGATCACCTGCCGGGACTGCACCTTGCCGGAGTTGAGCAGCAGCAGGGAGAGCAGGTCGAACTCCTTGGGCGCGAGGTGCAGCTCCTCACCGTCCACGTGCACGGTGCGAGCACCCCGATCGATCCGGAAGTTCTCCAGCTCCTCGATCTCACGTCCCGCGACCCGCTCCTTCACCGTCATCTCCGCGCGACGCAGCATCGCCGAAACGCGGGCCAGCAGCTCGTTGAGCGAGAACGGCTTGGTCACGTAGTCGTCGGCGCCGACGTGAAGGCCGACCACCTTGTCGAGCTCGCTCCCCTTGGCGGTGAGCATGATGATCGGCACCGTCATCTCCTGGCGAAGGATCCTGCACACCTCGAGCCCGGAGAGCTCGGGCAGCATGAGGTCCAGCAGGATGAGGTCGGGCCGCTGCCGCCGCGCCGCCGACAGCGCCTCGGTACCGGTGCTCGCCTCGGTGATGACGAACCCTTCCTGACTGAGGTTGTAGCGGAGTGTCTGGCGGATCGACTCCTCGTCCTCGACGATCAGCACGTGCTTGGCGGGCGAGGTGGTCATGAGCGGGCAGCCGCACCGGCGGTGGTCGCGGAGCGGGCGATCGCGCAGCTCATCGGGCGTGCCCATTATGCCCGGGCGACGGGCGGGGGTGCTCGGAGCGGCATCGCGGGAGCCCGAAGATTATCGGAAGGTTATCGCGACATTAACGCGCGCCTCAAGCTGCCGCGGTCACATTATCGGAATCTTAACCGCTGGTTGTGAAGAAGCTAACGTGAGGCTCGCATGCTCCGTTTGCGCTCACTCGCGCCAGCCCGGATGGATAACATCGCACCAGTTGATCGCCACCCCTGACCACCATCACGTTGGGCTCCCTCCGATGAATGCTCCGGCCTCATCCACGCCGGCGAGTCACACGCTGACGCTGCTCAGATCAGTCGGTGAGCAGCTCGAGGGCGGTCACGGATTGATCGCCGTCGACAAGACCGGCCGGATCCTGCTCGCGACCGAGGAGGCGTGCCGGCTTCTCGACCTCTCCGGCGAGGGCGAGGGCCACACCCTGGCGGAGCTGGGCGCCGACTTCCGGCTGTTGCGCGTGATCACCGCCTGCAGGGATGCGGAGGCGGCCGTCGAGCGCGAGATCGCCAGCGCGCGCGAGGTGATCGTGGTCCGCGCCTTCCCGGTGCAGAACCAGCAGGTGGCGGTGGTGGTGCTGGTGCGCGACGAGACCCGCCTGCGCCGCCTGGAACGCGTCCGGCGCGACTTCGTCACCAACGTCTCGCACGAGCTGCGGACACCGATCACAGCCATCCGCCTGCTCGTCGAGACGCTCCAGAAGGGAGCTCTGGACCAGCCCGAGGTCGCTGCCGGCTTCGTCCACCGGATCGCTCTCGAGGTGGGCCACATGGCCCAGATGGTGGAGGAGCTGCTGGAGCTGAGCAGCATCGAGTCCGGCCGCCAGACCATGAGCCTGGAGCCGGTTCCGGTGGCCGACCTGGTGCGCACCGTCGACCGGCTGCTGCCGCTCGCCGAGGAACGCCTGATCCAGGTGAGTGTCGAGGTCGACCCCTCCACCCCGCCCCTGCTCGGCGATCCCCGCCGGCTCGGCCAGGTGCTGCGCAACCTGGTGCACAACGCCATCAAGTTCACGCCCCCCGAGGGACGGATCACGGTCAGCGCCCGGCCCCTGCTGGAGCAGAGCCGGGTGGAGCTGGTGGTCCACGACACCGGGATCGGGATCCGTCCCGAGGACCTCCCCCGCATCTTCGAGCGCTTCTGGAAGGCGGACAGCTCGCGGCAGCGCGACGGCGAGGGCTCGGGACTCGGTCTGGCGATCGCCCGCCACGTGGTCGAGGCGCACGGTGGCTCCATCCGGGTGGTGTCGGAGCCCCGCCGCGGGGCGACCTTCATCGTCGAGCTGCTGGCGGCACCGACGAACCCCCCCGAGCCGGAGGCCGGGTGAGCACCGGCGAGCCCGCCGGGGAGATGCCCGTCGGGGGCGAGATCTCCCAGCTCACGGGGCGGGAGATGCCGCCGCTCAGCGGAGGGGAGGCGCCTGCGCCCGCCGTCGCGGACCCGTCATCGCAGCCGCCCCGAGCCGGCGAATCCACCCAGGTCGGAGCCCAGGAGGCCCCTTCACCGCTCCTTAACCAGCAGGCAACCCGCGGACAATCCCCCACTTCCTACTCTCGACCCGTGGTAAGCGACTCTGTGACACTGGCCAGAGCCGGCGTCTCAGCGAACGAGGCGGTGGCCGAGGGGGTCTCGGTCCAGGATCTCACCGTCCGCTTCAAGGGCGCACCGCTGCTCAACGGTATCAGCACCGTCTTCGAGCCCAACAAGGTGACCGCCATCGTCGGTCCCACCGGCTGCGGCAAGACCACGCTGCTCCGCTCCATCAACCGCATGCACGACCACGTCGCCGGGATGCACGTGACCGGGTCGGTGGTGGTGGAGGGAGTCGACGTCTACGGGCCCGATGTCAACGTCCGCGAGGTGCGCCGCCGGGTGGGGATGCTCTTCCAGCGCCCCAACCCGTTCCCGCGCAGCATCGGCGAGAACGTGGGGCTGGCACCGCGCGCCCACGGCCTGGCCAACCGCAACAACGTCAATGATCTCGTCAAGGATCACCTCTCGATGGTCGGTCTCTGGGACGCGGTCAGCAACCGCCTGCACGGCTCGCCCTTCGGCCTCTCCGGCGGGCAGCAGCAGCTGCTCTGCCTCGCCCGCACGCTGGCGCTCTCGCCCGACGTGATCCTCCTCGACGAGCCCACCTCGGCACTCGATCCGGACACCACCGACCATATCGAGTCGCTGATGAAGACGCTGTCGGAGCGGATGACGGTGCTCATCGTCACCCACAACCTGGCCCAGGCCAGCCGGATCAGCGACAACGTGCTCTTCCTCATGAAGGGCAGCGTGGTCGAGGCGGCATCGGCCCGGACCTTCTTCCATGACCCGGCCGACGAGCGGAGCCGGGCCTACGTGAGCGGTCGGATCGGATGAGCGCGCCAGCAGTGGCCTCATCCCCCTCATCACACATCCATCCTTGGAAAGGGGAGGTCTCATGAACGTTCGTCGACACGCGGCCATAGGATTTGCGGCGCTGACAGGGGCGTGCCTGGTGGCCGCATGCGGTTCCACCAGCACGGCGACCCCGACGCCCAAGACGGCGTCGAGCGCCAGCAGCACGCCCACCGCGGCGGCGGTTCAGACCGGCAACCCGAGCGCAGCGGTGACCCTCTCCGAGGCCGGGTCGAGCCTGCTCTACCCGTACCTGCAGAAGCTGGCCCCGGGGATCAACGCCGCCTACCCCAACATCACCCTCACCCCGGCCGCGGGCGGCTCGGGCACAGGCCAGTCTGAGGCGATCAGCGGCACCATCGACATGGGCGGCTCGGACGCCTATCTGAGCCCCGCTCAGTTCACCGCCAACTCCGGCATCCTCAACATCCCGATCGCGGTCTCCTCGCAGGCGGTCAACTACAACCTGGCCGGGGTCAACAACCTGAAGCTGAGCGGCAGCGTGCTGGCCCAGATCTACTCGGGCACCATCACCACCTGGAACAACGCGGCGATCGCCGCCCTCAACCCCGGGGTGACCCTGCCCAGCACCACCATCATCCCGATCCGGCGCTCCGACTCGTCGGGTGACACGTTCATCTTCACCTCCTTCCTGAGCGCGACCAACTCCACCTGGAGCAGCGGCCCGGCGTTCGGGACCACCGTCAACTGGCCGACCGTCACCGGCGAGCTGACCGCCCAGGGCAACCCGGCGATGGTCGACACCCTCAAGGCCACCCCGAACGGCATCGCCTACATCGGGATCAGCGTCGAGTCGACGGCCCTCGTCGACGGCCTCGGTGAGGCGGAGCTCGAGAACCAGGCCGGTGACTTCCTGCAGCCCAACCAGACCGACGTCACGGCCGCCGTGACCGCCGGCGCGGCCAGCGTGCCGGCCAACCTCGCCGCCTCGCTGATCTACCAGAGCGGTGCCGGCTCGTACCCGATCGTCAACTTCGAGTACCTGGTGGTCAACCCCTCGAAGATCACCGACACCTCCACGGCCGAGGCCATCCGCACCTTCATCGAGTGGGCCATCTCCCCGACCGGAGGTGCCACCTCCGACAACCTGGCGGCGGTGAACTTCGTGCCGCTGCCCACCAACGTCGTGCCGCTGGTCAACACCGCGCTCGCGCAGATCACCGGCTAGAGATGATCCTGGTCCGTCGCCGGGCCGGTGGGGTTCCCACCGGCCCGGCCCGGGTCGTTCGGACCCGCACCCACGAGCTGACCGGGGGAGACCGCGTCTTCCGATGGGTGTCGGGATTGGCCGCCTTCATCCCGCTGGCGGGCATCGCCTTCATCACGTTCATGCTGGTGTTCTGGGCGATTCCCGCGATCATCTACAGCGGCCCCAGCTTCTTCACCAGCACCAAGTTCTTCATCGGCAACTTCTACAACCCCGACTTCTCGGTGGTCAACGGGATCAGGGCTCCCTTCGGAGCCACCTACGGCTCCCTGACCTTCATCGTCGGAACCCTGGCGACCTCGGTGATCGCCCTGGTGCTGGCGGTGCCGATCTCGGTGGGCGGGGTGCTGATGCTCTCGGAGTGGATCCCGAGGCCGCTGGAGGGCCCGCTCTCCACCTTCCTCGAGCTCCTCGCCGGCATCCCCAGCGTGGTCTTCGGTTTCTTCGGGTTGGAGGTCTTCGGGCCCTTCCTCTCCCAGCACGTCTACCCGGCGCTCTCCCACCTCGGAGGCGTCATCCCCTTCTTCAAGGGATCCTGGGCGTACAACGGCCAGGGGCTGCTCACCGCCGCACTGGTGCTCACCGCGATGATCATCCCGATCATCGCCTCGACCACCCGCCAGCTGGTCAAGCGCGTGCCGGTGCTGGCCACCGAGGGCGCCCTGGCCCTGGGGATGACCCGCTACGAGATGGTCCGGGTGGTGACCATCCCCTACGTGCGCACCGGCATCATCGCCTCCGCGCTGCTCGGCTGGGGGCGCGCCCTCGGCGAGACCATCGCCGTGCTGCTGATCATCGGCATGACCAGCGGCACCCCGGTCAACATCTTCGGCACCACGTCGACGCTCGCCTCGGAGATCGCCGACTCCCTGGACAGCGCCCTGGGCGACGCCACCGGGATGGCGGTGCGGGCGCTCGCCGAGCTCGGTCTGCTGCTCCTCGTCCTCAGCCTGCTCACCAACATCGCCGGCCGGCTGGTGGTGCGCAGGGTCAGCACCGAAGCACTCCCGGTGGGCCGTGGAATCTAGGGCGCCGCGTCTCCGACACGTCCGGGGGGTGATCTTCTGGATCTTCTGCGGCCTCGCCCTGCTGCTCATCATCAGCCCGGCGGTGGCGGTGGTCATCAGCGTGCTGGTCAAGGCGGCGCCCGCGATGCGCTGGAGCCTGCTGACCAACACCACCGGCAACGCCACCGACCCCGGCCTGCAGAACGCCATCCTCGGGACCCTGGTGCTCTGTCTCGGGGTGGTGGTGGTCGCGGGGTCGATCGGGGTGCTGGGGGGCATCTATCTCGCCGAGTTCGCCACCGGACGTCTCGGCAGCGTGCTGCGCTCCGCCTCCGAGATCCTGGCCGGGGTGCCCTCCATCGTCATCGGTTTGGTCGCCTACACCGCCCTGGTGGTCGGCCTCGGATGGGGCTTCTCGATCCTCAGCGCCATCTTCGCGCTCTCCCTGCTCGTCCTCCCCTACGTCGTCAAGACCACCGAGGTCTCCTTCAGCCAGGTGCCGCGCAGCCTGCGCGAGGCGGCGATCGCGCTCGGCCTCTCGCGGCTCACCACCATCCGCAAGGTGCTGCTGCCCCCGGCGCTCCCGGGGATCATCTCCGGGCTGGTGATCGCGGTCGCCATCTCCACCGGCGAGACCGCCCCGCTCCTCTACACCGCCAACTTCAGCCAGAGTGACCCCTCCGCGGCGCTCTTCCACAACCCGATCGGCTACCTCACCTACGTCACCTACACGTACGTCACGCTGCCCGGCGCCCACGACCAGGCCCTGGCCAGCGCCGCCGCCGCCTTCACCATCCTGCTGGTGCTGCTGCTGATCTTCGGGGGACGGGCGATCACCGCCCGCCAGAGCCGGATCATGGCGCGCCTCGACGTCTGACCGGGGCGGGGCCGCCGGCCCGGTCCCGACCCGGAAGAGGAATCCCGGGTCACCCGGGGCGGCACGGCCCCCCGCTCACGCCGGCCCGGCCACGCGCACGTAGGTGAGGAACACGAGGTCGCCGTCGAGAGCCCTGAGGCTCACCAGGAGCATCGGCATGCTCCGGCTGGTCTCGGCGAAGAGGCGCTCGCCGGCCCCGAGCACGACCGGGTGGATCTTCGAGCGCAGCTCGTCGACCAGGTCGTGGTCGAGCAGGGTGCGGACGAGAGCGGTCTCACGCCGGCGTGGTCAGCCCAGCTCCTCGATCCGCCCGCTCTCCAGGAAGATCAGGTCCTCCGCGAGGTTGGTCACCCGGTCGCCGATCCGCTCGAAGTTCTGGGCCACCATGATCAGCTTGGTCCCCCGGAAGACGGCGTTGCCGTCGTCGGCCATGAGCTGGATGAGGTCGTCGACGATCCGGTGATGGATCCGGTTGACCCGGTCGTCGCGGGCCGCGATGGCCCGGGCCCGGTCCACGTCGCGCGCGATCAGCGCGCTCAGGATGTCGCGCACCTGGACCTCGCAGGCCTCGGAGAGCTGCGGAAGGTCGAACTGGCTGGAGAGGGGTGGCAGGTCGGCGAGCTCGCGGCCGCTCTTGGCGATGCTGGCGCAGTGGTCGCCCATCCGCTCCAGCTCGCTGGCCATGTGCAGCAGTCCCAGGGCCTCGCGGAGCTGGGGCGGAGCCGGCGCGTGGGCGATGGCGTCGAAGGTCACCTCGCGCACCGTGACCAGCAGGGCGTTGATGCGGGCGTCGTCGCGGATCACCGCGGTGCAGGCGTCCACGTCCCGGTCCACCAGGCCCTCGGTGGCGCGGGTCATCGCCTTGTCGACCTCGTCACCCATGGTGAGCACCAGGTCGCGGATGCGCTGGAGCTGGGTGTCGAAGCCGGTGGTGGGAGCGCCCACCAGGGATCTGGTCTCGACGGATTCGCTCACGGTGGCTTCCAGCTTAGGACATGTGCGCCGGTGACGGCGACCGCGCTCCCCGGGGTGGGTCGCGAGGGCGTCCCACCGGCCCCGGCGGACCGGCGAGCGCCCCCGCGCCACCCGACGACCGGTCGGCGGTGGTCAGCCCGCCGCGACCGGCACGGTGGACATCTGGGCCACCCGGATGTGGTTGCCGAACGGATCGCGCAGCCCGAAGTCGATGCCGTAGGCCTGCTGGGTCGGCTCCTGGGTGATCTCCACGCCGCGGCCGCGCAGCTCGTCGAAGCTCTGCGCGGCATCGTCGGTGGTGAAGAAGAGATGGCCGCCGGTGCGTCCCCTGGTGAGCAGATCGCGGACCTGCTCCGTGGTCTCCGGGTCGATCATGGGCGGACCCGGCTTCTCCAGCAGGATCTGGCGTTCCGGCTCGCCGGGCACGTTGACGGTGAGGAAGCGCATGAAGCCGAGGTCGACGTCACTGGCGACCTCGAGGCCGAGCTTGCCGACGTAGAAGTCGAGCGCCTGGTCCTGGTCGAGCACGTAGATCTGCGAGATGCGAAGCGAGCGGAGCATGGGGCGGGTCTCCCTGTCGGGTGGGTCGATGACCCGAGCCTACCCGGAGCGCCGCGGCGCGGCTTCTCCGAAACTGCTCGGCCGTCCCCAGGCCATCGCGAAGCAGGTGGGCACCGCCGCGGCGGCCGGCGGCCGCGCCTCCGCGCCCCCACCCTGCCGGTACCGCGACGGGGACTCGCCGACCACCTCGCGGAAGGTGCGGCTGAACGTCCCCAGGCTGGCGAAACCGACGTCCAGGCAGACGTCGGTCACGCTGCGATCGGTCCGGCGGAGCAGGTACATGGCGCGCTCCACCCGGCGCCGCTGCAGGTACCGGTGGGGGGTCTCACCGAAGGCGTCGCGGAAGCAGCGGATGAAGTGGGCCTCGGACATCACCGCGATCTCCGCGAGGGCGGTGACGTCCAGCACCTCCGGGTAGGCGCGATCCATCGCGTCGCGGGCGCGCAGCAGCCGTCGGTTGGTCTCCTCGATCGCGCGGCTCATGCGCGGCTCACCACGGATCCGCCGCGGCGGCCTCGGTCAGGCGCGGAGCTCGGCCCCGCAGCGGGCGCGCAGGGCCGCCACGATGGCCTCCTGGCACTCCTGGGCCTCCTCCGAGGTGAGCGTCCGCTCCGGGCTGCGGAAGGTGAGCCGGAAGGTCCACCCCTTGCGCCCCTCCCCCATCTTCTGGCCGCGAAACTCGTCGCGCAGCTCCGCCGACTCGAGCAGCGCGCCCCCCGCCTCCCGGACCACCGCGAGCCCGTCACCCGCCGGCTCCGGGGCCGGGACGGTGACCGAGAGGTCGTGGTGGACGGCGGGGAACCGGGGCACCGGCAGGTATCGCCGGGGGCGCCGGGCCGCGCTCGCCAGGCCGTCGAGGCGCAGCTCGGCGACCACCACCCGGCCGCGCAGCTCGAACCGCTCCAGGGCGGTGGCGTCCAGCTCTCCGACCACACCGACCCGCCCGCCCCCGGCTCGGACCCAGGCCGCGCGCCCGGCCCGCAGGCCGGCGATGGCGGCGGGTTCGGGCTCGGCCAGCTCGCCGCCCAGGTCGTGGATCAGCCAGTCCAGCAGCGCCTGGGCATGGCGCAGCGCCGTCGCGGCCGCCGCGGCGTCCCCGTCGACGTGGCGCGCCACCGCCAGCAGCAGCGGCTCGGCGGGCAGGGGCGGGAGCCCGGCGTCCACCCCGTCCGGGGTCGACCCGGGCGCCGGCCCGACCCGCTCACCCTCCCAGAAGGCGCAGCCGAGCTCGAAGACGGCGGCCTCCGGCACCGCGCGGCTCTGGTTCAGGGCCAGGACCTGGCAGAGACCGGGCAGCAGGCCGACCCGGAGGTGGGTCCATTCGTCGCTCAGCGGGTTGAGCAGGGCCATCGGCGAGCGGCCCTCGCCGAGGCCGGGCAGCCAGCCGGCGACCTCCGCCCTTCCGAAGACGTACGGGAGGGCCTCGTCGAAGCCGGCCCCCACGCAGACGTCGCGCACCCGATCCTCGATCGGGTCCTCGGCGGCGAGATGGCGGACGGGGGTCCGATGCCCGGGCAGGGTGCTGGGGAGCCGCCCGTAGCCGAGGCCGCGGCCCACCTCCTCGGCGACGTCCTCGCGGATGCGCACGTCGCGCCGGAAGTAGGGGGGGTGGACGGTGACGCTGTCCCCCTCCTGCTCGACCGCGAAGCCGAGGTGGACCAGCACCGTGGAGGCGTCGTGCACGTCGATCGGGTAGCCGAGGAACCCGCCCAGCCAGGCCCCGGTCAGCTCCACCGGCCGGAGCGGGGGGAGCGGGGCGGGATGCTCGTCGATCGGGTCCCGGAGGACGTGGCCACCGGCCAGGTCGGCGATCAGCCCCGCCGCCCGGAGCAGGGCGAGGGGCGCCAGCTCGTCGGGGAGGCCCTTGTCGTAGAGGGCCGAGGCGTCGGTGCGGATCCCCAGGCGCCGCGAGGTCGCCCGGATCGCGGTGGGCTCCCAGTTGGCCGCCTCGAGCAGCACCGTCCGGGTGGTGTCGCCGATGGCGGTGGCGGCCCCCCCGATGATCCCCGCCAGGCTGACCGGGACCCCGGCGCTGGCGATGACCATGTCCCCGGCCTGCAGCTCGCGGGTGGTGCCGTCCAGGCACTCCAGGCTCTCGCCGGGCTGTGCCCTCCGCACCGTCAGGGTGACCGGGCGGCCGCCGCCGTCGAGCGCCGCCAGGCGGTCGAAGTCGAAGGCGTGGAGGGGATGGCCGAGCTCGTGGGTGACGTAGTTGGTGACGTCCACCAGGCTGCTGATCGGACGCAGGCCGATGGCCCGCAGCCGGCGCTGGAGCCAGGCGGGGGACTCGCCCGGCGACACCCCCTCGATCACCAGGGCGGTGAAGCGGGGGCAGCCCACCGGGTCCTCGATCTGGACCCGGGCCCGCTGGGCCGAGGCGGTGGCGGAGAGCAGGCCCTCCGGGAGGTCGGTCGGCGGCTCGCGGAGGGGCTCGGCCAGGGCGGCGGCCAGCTCCCGGGCGATCCCGAGGTGGCACATGCAGTCCGGCCGGTTGGTGGTCACCTCGACGTCGAGGACGACATCGAGGTTGAGCACCTCCTGGAGCGGCTGGCCGGGGCGGCCGCGCTCGAGGATCAGCAGGCCGCTCACGTCGGCGCCGATCCCCAGCTCGGCGGCGGAGAGCAGCATCCCCGGGGAGCTGTACCGGCCCCCGAACATCGAGCGGACCCCGAGCGGCTCGGGGAAGCCGGGGAGGACGGTCCCGGGCGGGCCGTAGGCGACCAGGTCGCCGGCCTTGACGTTGGGCGCGCCGGTGACCAGGCGCACCGGCTCGGGGGCCCCGGCGTCGATGTCGGCGAGTCGCACCCCCCGGGTCGACTGCGGGATCGGGCTCAGCTCCAGGACCCGGGCCACGATGGCACCGTGGGCGGCGCGCTCGACACGGTCCACCTCGGTGCCGGTGTCGACCAGGGTCCGGACCAGCTCGTCGACGGGGGCGTCGAGATCCGCGTACTCACGCAGCCACTCCAGCGAGATCTTCATCCCTGGCGCACCAGCCGGACGTCGCTCTCGTAGAGGAGCCGCACGTCCTCGATCCCGTAGGCGAGCTGGGCGGCCCGCTCGATGCCGAAGCCGAACGCGAACCCCGTGTAGCGCCCGGGGTCGACGCCGCCGTTGCGGAGCACGTCGGGATGGACCATGCCGCTGCCCAGCACCTCGATCCAGCCACTCTGCTTGCAGAGCCGGCAGCCCGCGCCGCCGCAGGCCATGCAGGAGACGTCGAGCTCCAGGGATGGCTCGGTGAAGGAGAAGTTGTGAGGGCGCAGCCGGATGGCGCGCTCGGCGCCGAAGATGGACCGGGCGAAGAACTCCAGGGTCCCCTTGAGATCGCCGACGGTCACCCCCTCGTCGACCAGCAGCCCCTCCACCTGGTGGAAGACGGGGGAGTGGGTGGGGTCGTTGTCGCGCCGGAAGACCTTGCCCGGCACGATCACCCGGAGTGGGGCGCCGAGGGCCACCATGGCGCGGATCTGCACCGGCGAGGTCTGGGTCCGCAGCAGCCGGGACTCGTCGATGTAGAAGGTGTCCTGGGTGTCGCGGGACGGGTGCCCCGGCGGCATGTTGACGAGCGTGAAGTTGTACCGGTCGTACTCCACCTCGGGGCCGCTCACGGTGAGGTAGCCGAGCTGGGTGAAGACCCTGCGGATCTCGCGGCTCATCCGGGTGACGGGATGGAGGTGGCCGCGTCCGAGCGGGGGCGCCGGCCAGGTCAGGTCGAGGGCCTCGGCGGCGACCGCCGCCTCGCGCTGCTCGCCCTCCAGGGCGGCGTGCCGCGACTCCACCTCCTCCTCCAGCCGCCGGCAGGCCTCGTTGACCGAGAGGCCGTACTGCCGCTTGGCGTCGGGGTCGGCGATGCTTCCGATCCGCCGCCGCATCACGGTGAGCTCGCCGTCGCCCCGGCCCAGGTAGCGGGCGCGCACCTGGTCGAGGCTGTTCAGGTCGGGGGCGTCGCGCACCGCATCGAGGCCGCGGCCGAGGACCTCGTGCAGGTCGTCGGTGACCACACCCTCAGCCACCGTCTCTCTCCTCGCGTCGCACGGCGACCGCCCTCAGGCGGCGGAGATGGCGTCCTTGGCCACCGCCACCAGCCGGACGAAGGCGTCGCTGTCGGTGACCGCGAGGTCGGCCAGGAGCTTGCGGTCGATGTCGACGCCGGCCGACTTCAACCCGTGCATGAGCTGGTTGTAGGGCAGCCCGTTCTGGCGGGCGGCCGCGTTGATCCGGGCGATCCAGAGCCCCCGCATGTCGCTCTTGCGCTGCTTGCGGTCCCGGTAGGCATACGCCAGCGAGTGCATGACCGCCTCGTTGGCGGACTTGTGCAACCGGTGGCGGCTGCCCTGCATCCCCTCGGCGCGGTCGAGGACACGCTTGTGACGGGCGCGCTGGGTGACTCCCCGCTTGACCCTGGCCATGACCGGACCTCCTTAAAGATACGGGGCGTTGCGGAGCACCTTGCGCACATCGGAGGCGGACACCATGGTCTCGCCGGCGAACAGCCGCTTCCGCTTCTGGCTCTTCTTCTCCAGGATGTGCGACTGCATCGCGTGGCGCCGCATCACCTTGCCGGTGGCGGTCACGCGAAAGCGCTTCTTGGTACCCCTATGGTTGCGAATCTTGGGCATCTGGATGGTTCCCTTCGGCATCCGGGTCGCCGGCGGCCACGACGGCCTCCGGATCCCGATCCTCGTCGGCTCGCGCCGCTCCGGGTTTGATCGGCTTCTTGTGGACCGGGCTCAGGATCATGGTCATGTTGCGGCCCTCGACCAGCGCGTTGCGCTCGATCGCCGCCAGGTTGTGCAACTCCTCGGCCATCCGGTCGAGCAGCTTGCGGCCGTACTCCTGGTGGACCAGCTCGCGACCCCGGAAGACGATGGTCAGCTTGACCTTGTCCCCGTCCTCCAGGAAGTGCTTGACGTAACCGAACTTGGTCTGGAAGTCGTGCTCCGAGATCTTCGGCCGCAGCTTCATCTCCTTGACGGTGATGACGTTGTGCTCGCGGCGGCTCTCCTTCTCCCGCTTCAGGGCCTCGAACTTGAACCGTCCGTAGTCCATCAGCCGGCAGACCGGGGGCTGGGCCTGAGGGGCCACCTCGACCAGGTCGAGCTCCCGCTCGAGGGCCAGCGCCTTGGCCCGTTCCAGGGGAACGATCCCGAACGCCTCTTGGGTGGTGTCATCGAAGAGTCGGACCATGGGCAACCGGATCTGGTCGTTGACCCGCAGCTCTCGGAATGCGATGGGGTGGGACCTCCCGAAAAACCGGCTGAAACAAAAAACGGATAGCTTCCGCTATCCAGGCTGGGGCTGCTGGACCTTCAAGGCGGACCCGGAAGGTGGGGCCGTACCGCACGGACCCTCTTGGCGGCGCACATGGCGTCAGCGGCGGAGCATACCACGGGCGCCGCGAGCGCCAAACCCCGGTCACCCCCCGGACCGCCGGAGGGCTCCGAGCCGCTCAGGCGGGCGGGATCGCCGCGCCCCCGGCCGGGCCGGCCTCGGCCGGCGCCACCGGCCCCCGCCGGGCGTGGAGCAGCAGCTCGCGGGCGCCCCGGGCCCCGAGCACCGGCGAGACCATGCTGGCGACCACCCGCCAGCCGGCCTGGACGGCCCCCGCGACCGCCGCCGCCAGGGCGGCGTCCAGGCTGGGGTCGTCGACCGGCGCGGTGGCCCGGCGCAGCTCGAACATCGGCTTCACCAGGCCGAGCAGGTCGGCGCCGGCGGCGAGCTCCAGGGGTGCGAGCTGGGCCAGGGCGGCGCTCAGCGAGAGGTAGGAGACGTCGACCGTCACCACCTCCACCACCTCCGGGATCAGCGCGCGATCGAGGGCGGCGACGTTGGTGGCCTCGAGGTTGACCACGCGCGGATCCTGGCGGAGCGAGCCCAGCAGCTGGCCGTGGCCGGCGTCCACCGCGTAGACGCGCCGCGCCCCCGCCTCGAGCAGGACCCGGGTGAAGCCGCCGGCCGCGGCGCCGACGTCCAGCGCCACCCGGCCCTCGACGGCGACCGCGAAGGCGGCGAGGGCGGCGCGCAGCTTCGCCTCTCCGCGCAGGGCCGGGGTCCGGCGCCGTCCCACCCGCGCCCCGGCCGCCACCCGGGCGTCGGGGTTGGTGACGGTGAAGCCCTCGACCTCGATCTCCCCCGAGGAGACGAGGGTCGCCGGGTCACCCTCCAGGCCGAGCTCGGCGACCAGGTCGGTGAGCCTCCTGAGGCGGCGGGGCACGGCGTGGGCGAGCTGCCGGGGGCGGGAGGTCGATCACCCCGCTCAGCCGGGGCGGCGGCTCGCGACCTCCTCCGAGAGCACGCTCACCAGGCCGGCGACGCTCCGCTGCTCGGTCCCGCCGCGCCGGGTGTCGCGCACCGTGACCACGTCGTCGCCCCGCTCCACGTCGCGCTTGCCCATCACCACGACGTAGGGGACCTTGCGCAGCTCGGCGTCGCGGATCCGCGCCTGCATCCGCTCGCCGGGGTGGTCGCTGATCGCCGCCCGCAGGTCCGCGGCCTCCAGCCGTGCCGCCAGGCTCCGGGCGGCGTCCATCACCGCCTCCACGTCGTCCTGCACCGGGACCACCTCCACCTGGACCGGGGCCAGCCAGAGCGGCAGCTGACCCGCGAAGTGCTCCAGCAGGATGCCGACGAAGCGCTCCAGCGATCCGTAGATGACCCGGTGGATGGTGACCGGGGTGCGCGCCGCCCCGGTGGCGTCGATGTACTCGCAGCCGAAGCGGCGGGGCTGCTGGAAGTCGAGCTGGATGGTCCCGGTCTGCCAGGAGCGGCCGATGGCGTCCTTCATCAGGATGTCGATCTTCGGCCCGTAGAACGCCCCCTCCCCCGCCTCCACGGTGAAGGGGATGCCGGCGTTGGCCTCGAGGATGCGGAGCAGCGCGGCCTCGGCCAGGTCCCAGGTCTCGGGGTCGCCCATGAAGTCCGCCGGCCGCGTCCCCAAGCGCAGGGAGTACTCGAGGTTGAAGATGCCGTAGTAGATCCGGGTGATCTCCAGGATGCGCGCGTACTCCTCTTCGATCTGCTCCTCGGTGACGAAGATGTGAGCGTCGTCCTGCATGAACTTGCGCACCCGGAGCAGCCCATGCAGTGTCCCGGAGCGCTCGAAACGGTGGAGCGGGTCGATGTCGGAGTAGCGCAGCGGCAGCTCGCGGTAGCTGTGGCGGCGCAGGTTGAAGACCACGTGGGCGTTGGGGCAGTTCATCGGCTTGAGCCCGTAGGTGGTCTGCTCGTCGACCGGGAAGAGGAACATATCCTCCCGGTAGTGGTCCCAGTGGCCGGAGGTCTCCCAGAGCGCCTTCTCATTGATCAGCGGAGTCATGACCTCGTGGTAGCCGCGGGCCCGGTGGTCGCGGCGCCAGAAGTCGATCAGCTGGTTGAGGACGATCACCCCGTTGGGCAGCCAGTAGGGCATCCCCGGGGCGGAGGCGTCGAAGTGGAAGAGCTCCAGCTCGCGGCCGAGGCGCCGGTGGTCGCGGCGCTCCGCCTCGGCCAGCCGCTCCAGGTAGGCGGCCAGGTCCTCGGCGGTCTGCCATGCGGTGCCGTAGATTCGCTGGAGCTGGGGGTTGGCCTCGTCGCCGCGCCAGTAGACGCCGGCGACGCGGAGCAGCTTGACGGTGGTGAGCAGGCCGCTGTCGGCGACATGGGGACCGCGGCAGAGGTCGACGAAATCGCCGGTGCGGTAGACGGCGACGCTCTCGACGTCCGCGCCCAGCCGGTCGATGATGGCGACCTTGAACTCCTGGCCCATGCCGTCGAAGAGGCTCCGGGCCTCGTCGCGCCCGAGCACCTCGCGCTGGTAGGGGATGCGCCGGGCGGCCAGCGCGTGCATCCGCTCCTCGATCGCGGCCAGGTCAGCCTCTGAGAGGTGCCGGTCCTCGGGGAGCAGGAAGTTGTAGAAGAAGCCGTCCTCGATGGCCGGACCCACGTCGTAGCGGGTCCCGGGGAAGAGCTCGCAGACCGCCGCGGCCATCAGGTGGGCGGCGCTGTGGCGCAGGATCTCCAGGCTCAGCTCGACCGGCGCATCCAGAGGCGGACCGGCCTCGGCGGCGTCGTCGACATCCTCGGGCATGGTGGCCGCATTGTACGGAAGCGGTGACCCCCGGTCGCAGCGGCGGCGCGAGCCTCGGGGTGCCGGCCGCGCACCCCGCCGCCGTGCCCGGCGCGCCGGCGAGTCAGACGACCAGTCGGGACATCCCCCGGGGCACGTCCTCGCGGCCCTCGCCGAGCAGGGCGATCTCCGCCTCCGGGTTGGCCGGCGACGTGCCCCAGATCTCCAACGAGAGCTGGCGGGCGAGTGGCAGCACGGTGCGCCGTCCGTTGCGCTGCGCCTGCGTCCGCAGGCGCTCGAGGCGCTCCGGATCGACGGCGCAGCAACGCACGCTGCAGTATTTGTTGGTCCGCTTCTTGACCGGTTGGTCACACCCTGCGCGAGCGCAGAGTCGCACCGCCGGCAAGCGACCATCAGTCGCGTGACGCACACCCACCTCCATGAGTTCCCGCCAGTCTACGACTGTCCCTTGCCGGGCTGTCAACACCCACAATCGGGTCGGATTGGAACAGGTGTTTCGCGTCGGGGCCGGCAGCGCGCGGAGTGAAGCGAGCCGGGGTGTGCAGAGTGTGGACAACTCGCCACCGTGCATCTGAGCCGGCTCTCGTCGCTTGTGCGAAAGCTGTTCGCAAATCCCCTCTGTATCAACTCTGCGACACCACGGATCGCCGCGCCGAACGCGACCGCGGCGGGCGCGCGGCCGGGTGGCTCGCGGGTATCGACGCGCAGCACTGCATCGACGCGCACCGGGGCATCGACGCGCGCCACCATATCGACGCGCACACTGTGACGGCGCTCACGGCCCGGACCGGCGACTGGCGGGATGCGACCTGGGCGCATCAGGGATCGAACCTGAGACCTCAGCGATGTCAACGCTGCGCTCGTACCAACTGAGCTATGCGCCCGCGCACCCTGCGCCGGTCAGGCCGGGATGATACCGCGAGCGGACGGCGGCACCGACCGGGGTCACGCCGATCCCGCCCGGGGACGGCCGGCGGCGATCTCGGCCGGGGCTCAGACCGAGGTGCCGACGCCTCCGGCGGCCTGGGGCGCGTGCCCCGCGGTGGGAGTGCTGGCCTGCCGGAGGTCGGCGCTGGTCACCTCGACCAGCAGCACCCCCTCGCAGCCGTGGCAGATCACGTGGAACTGCTCGGGCCGGCGGATCGGCCGGGCCACCGCCTGGCGGTAGCCGCAGCACTCGCACGTCACGATGGCTCGCATCTCTCCCCTTGCGCCTCCACTGTCGTCGGATCGACGCGCCACTGGGTCGCCACGTCGCGCGAAGTTCACCGAGCTTGCCACCGCGCCCGCGCGGGTCAGGAGATGACACGGCACCGCGACCCGCCCGTTGCACCGCCGTGTCAGGGGCTGCCAGGTGCTCCCCGAGATGTCGCGCCCACCCCGGCCGGCTGGTCGAGGACGAGCAGCCGGCTCCAGAAGACGAACCGGTAGACCAGGCCGGCGGTGACCACCAGGGCCCCGAAGACGTCGACCACCCCGTCGACCGAGTGGGAGAGGTCGGCGGCGCCCCCGAAGGCGAGCAGGGGCAGGGCGATCGAGGCGTTGATGACCGTGAAGACGCCGCCGAAGATGCGTCCCCGCGATTCCTCGGTGGTCCCCTCCTGGAGCACCGTGAACGCCGGGATCAGGATGGCCCCCAGGGCGCAGCCGAAGATCAGGGCGAGGAGGACGACCGCCGGGATGAGCAGCCCGGTGATGCCGATGGCCTGGAAGACCGGGGGCAGGATCCCCATCGCCAGCAGGCAGCCGCCGGTGGTGAAGAGGGCGATCACGGTGAGCGAGCGCCGGGGCAGGCTGATCAGGTGCTGACCGAGGACCCCGGCCATCGCCACCAGGCCGACCATGGCCGGGATCAGGACGATGGAGATGTCGTTGGGCGAGCGGTGGAGCACCTTCTGCAGGTAGGGGGCGCCCAGGGCGTAGATGGTGAACACCATGATCAGCGCCAGCCCGAGCTGGATCATCCCCCAGCGCAGCCCGGCGCTCCGGCGGAGGATGCTGACGCCGTCCTGGAACTCCTGGAAGACGTGGGTCTCGGGGCCGGCCCCGGGCGCCACCGCCCGCAGCGTCGAGCCGATCCGCCAGCAGGAGAGCGCGGCCAGCGCGAAGAGCCCGCCGGCGATGTAGAAGGGGACCAGGTCGCCGAAGAGGATGAGGCAGACCGGGGCCAGCACGCTGCCCAGCATCAGGGTGAAGATCACCGTGGTCATGAAGAGCGACATCGCGCCCTGGATCTGCTCGCGGCTCACCAGCGAGGGGATGCTGGCCGCCTCCGCCGGCGCGAACACCTGCCCCACCGAGCTGAAGAGGAAGGTGATCACCAGCAGCGGCCAGGCCTGGTGCTGGAGGAAGGGGGCGAGCTGGCTCAGCGGGATGAGCACCAGCAGCCCGGCCCGGAGCAGGTTGGTGAGCATCATCAGCGTGCGTTTGTCGTGGCGGTCGGCGTACACCCCCGCCGGGGCGGAGAGCAGCACCCCGGGGAAGGTGAAGGCCACCGCCACCGCCGCCACCGCGGTGGTCAGCCCGGTCAGGTCGTAGACGACCACCAGCAGGGCGAACTGGATGAAGTTCTGGGCGAGCTGGCTGCCGCACTGGGCCGCCCAGAGGTAGCGGAAATCCCGGCGGCGGAGGACCCTGGCGAAGCCCGCGGCGTCGTCGGGATGGGGCGGCACCGCGGGCCGGACCGCGTGCAGCGGCGGCGCGTGGTCGGGGGGCGGCTCGGGGCTGCGGTCCGAGCTCATGCCATCTCCGCCGCCGCCCGGGCGAGGCAGCGCCACTCGGCGAGGTCAAGCGTCTCGGGGCGGCGCCCGGGGTCGACGTCGCAGCGGGCCAGCACCGCCTCGACCAGCCCGGGCCGGTCCCCCAGGGCCCGGCCCAGCCCATGGCGGAGGGTCTTGCGTCGGAGCTGGAAGGCGGCGCGAGCCAACCGGAGCACCTCTCCCCTTTCCTGGTCATCCATCTGCCGTGCGGGGCGCATGCGAATGATGCTCGACGCGACCGCCGGCTCGGGCAGGAAGCTGCTGGCGGGCACGTCGTCGAGGCGCTCCACCTCGGCGACCGAGCGCACCGCCACGGTCGCCAGGCTCCAGCCGCCCGGCGGGGAGGCGATCCGGGCGGCGACCTCGCGCTGGACCAGGAACACGGCCCGGCGCGGCGGGCGCACGGCCTCGAAGAGGTGCCCGAGCAGGGCGCCGGTGAGGTTGTAGGGGAGGTTGCCGGCCACCAGGTGGTCGTCGGGAAGACCCAGGCTGGCGGCGTCGGCGCGGAGGGCATCGCCCTCGACCAGCTCGACGTTGGCGAGCCCGCGCAGGGTGGTGCGGGCGGCCCGGATGCAGGCCGGGTCGAGGTCCACCGCCACCACGCGGGCGGCCCTGCGGGCGAGCTCGGCGGTGAGCACGCCGATCCCCGGGCCGATCTCCCAGACGGTGTCGGCGGCGGTCGGGGCCAGCGCCTCGACGATGGCCTCCAGCGCCACGCGGTCGACCAGGAAGTGCTGCCCCAGGCGCCGCTTGGCGAACAGCCCGGCCTGGCGGGCCACCCGCGCCACCGTCCGCGGGTCGGTGAGATCGAGGCGCCGCGTGGTCGCGGTCATCCCGCCCCCCGGCCCGCCGCCCCGGCGCTCAGCCCGGCGACCGGGTCAGCCACCGAGCACGTCCTCCGCCGGGAGGCCGAAGAGGCGGCGGGCGCTGCTGGTCGTCTGGGCGGCCACCACCCGGAGATCGACCTCCCGGAGCCGGGCCAGCGCGGACGCCGTGGCGGCGACGAAGGCGGGGGTGTTGGGCTGCCCGCGATGGGGCACGGGGGCGAGGAACGGGGAGTCGGTCTCCACCAGGTAGCCGTCGCCGTCCACCCGCCGGGCCGCCTCCTGGATGGCCTCGCTGCGGGGGAAGGTGACGATCCCCGAGAAGGAGAGCAGGAAGCCGCGCTCCCGGCAGCGCTCGGCGTGAAGCGGGTCACCGGTGAAGCTGTGCATGACCCCGCGAACCCCCGGGACCGCGTCCACCGCGGCGAGCACCTCCGCATGGCTGTCGCGATCGTGGATGACCGCGGGCAGGGCGTGGGCAGAGGCCAGTTCCAGCATCTGGCGGAGGGCGGCCTGCTGCACCTCGAGCGGTGTCTCGTGGTACCCGGGCCGCCAGTACTGGTCGAGCCCCACCTCGCCGACCCCGACCGCCCGCGGGTGCCCGAGCAGCTCCTCGAGCGCCTCGAGCTGAGCGCGGTCGGGCGCCGCCCGCTCGTGGGGGTGCCATCCCACCGTGAAGAAGACGCCGGGGTGGGCCTCGGCGATCTCCCGGCAGCGGTCGCTGTCCTCGAGGTTGAGCCCCGGGCAGACCACCTGGGTCACCCCGGCGGCGGCCGCCTGCTCCAGCGCCCGGGCCACCCCGGGGGGTCCGTCGCGCTCGGCGAGCACCTGCAGGTGGCAGTGGCTGTCGACCAGGGCGCCCCCACCCGCAAGCTCGATCCCGGCGCTCGTCATCTCCCGCCCAGGATCGCCTCACGGTCCAATCGGGGGAAGAGGATCTCACCCACCCCCACCGGGTCGCCTCCGTGGAGCTCCGGCCAGCGGCGCACCGCCCCGGTCAGATCGCCATCCAGCTCGGTGCCGAGGTCGGCGGCGACGCGCCGGGTGGCGCGGGGGATGAAGGGATGGAGCAGCAGGGTGCTCACCCGCACCGCCTCCAGCAGCTCGGCGCAGACGGTGCCGAGACGGCTGTCGCCGGCGCTGCGCAGCTTCCAGGGCGCGGTCTCCTCGACGTACTTGTTGGCCCGACCCACCAGCCGCCGCACCGCCGCCAGGGCGCCGGTGAAGTCGAGGCGATCCATGGCCGCGTCGTACTCGGGGACCACGCCGGTGGCGAGGATGCGCAGCTCGGCGTCGATCGCCTCCTCCCCTCCCCGCTCCGGCACCCGGGCGTCGAAGTAGCGCTGGACCATCTTCTCGGTGCGCGACACCAGGTTCCCGTAGTCGTTGGCGAGGTCGGCGTTGTAGCGGTCGACGAAGCTCTCCATCGAGAAGTCGCCGTCGCGGTCGAAGGGGACCTCGGCCATCAGCACGTAGCGCACCGCGTCGCTGCCGAACTGGGTCACCAGGGCGGTGGGCTCGACGAACACCCCGCGGGTCTTGCTCATCTTCTCCCCGCCCAGGGTCATGAAGCCGTGAGCGTGCACCCGCCGGGGGAGCGGGAGCCCGGCGGCCATCAGCATCGCCGGCCACATCACCGCATGGAAGCGGGTGATGTCCTTGCCGATCACGTGCACGTCGGCGGGCCAGAAGCGACCGAACTCCTCATCGTCGGTGGCGTAGCCCACCCCGGTGATGTAGGCGATCAGGGCGTCGAACCAGACGTAGACCACCTGGGAGGGGTCGAAGGGCAGCGGGAAGCCCCAGTCGGAGAAGCCGCGGCTGACGCTGATGTCCTCCAGGCCTCCCCGGAGCAGGCTGAGGATCTCGTTGCGCCGCGGCTCCGGGACCAGGAAGTCGGGGTGGGTGTCGAAGTGCTCGAGGAGGCGGTCCTGGAAGTCGCTCAGCCGGAAGAAGTAGTTGTCCTCCTCGACCAGCTCCACCGGGCGCTCGTGAACCGGGCAGAGCCCGGCGACCAGCTCCTGCTCGGAGTAGTAGCGCTCGCAGGAGGGGCAGAGCCAGGCCCGGTACCACCCCTTGTAGATGAAGCCGGCGTCGTGGACGGCCTGCATCAGCCGCTCGGTGCTGCGCCGGTTGGCCTCCCCGCTGGTGCGGATGAAGGCGGTGTGGGCGATGTCCAGCGAGTTCGTAGAGGGCGCGGTACCGCTCGGCCTGGGCGGCCACGAAGTCCTCGGGCGTCACCCCGGCGTCGCGCGCGGCGCGGAGCACCGACTGGCTGTGCTCGTCGGTGCCGACCGTGAACCGGACCTCGTCGCCGCGCAGCCGGCGATGGCGGGTCAGGACGTCGCAGCCCACCTTCTCGTAGACGTGACCGAGGTGGGGGTCGCCGTTGACGTAGTCGATGGCGGCGGTGACGTAGTGGGTTCTGCTCATGTCCCGATCACGACGGTGCACTCCCCGCGGGGGGGCTGGCGGCGGAACTCCTCGGCGAGCTCGCGGGCGGTGCCCCGATGGAGGGTCTCGTGGACTTTAGTCAATTCGCGGGCGACGACGATGGCCCGGGTTGCGGCCAGTGGCTCGATCAGCTCCAAGGTCCGGGCCAGGCGGTTGGCGGCCTCGAAGAGCACCACCGGCATGCCCAGCTCGAGGGCCGCGGTCACGGTGCGGCGCAACCGCCCCGGCGACCGGGGCGGGAAGCCGAGGAAGACGAAGCCGCCCCCTCCGCCCAGGCCGCTGGCGCTCACCGCCGCGGTGACCGCGCTGGGGCCGGGGACCACGGTGACCGGGATCCCCGCCGCGTGGGCGGCGGCCACCAGCCGGCTGCCCGGGTCGCTGATCGCGGGGGTGCCGGCGTCGGTGCAGAGGGCCAGCCGCTGGCCGGCCTCCAGCCGGGCCAGCAGGGCCGGGACGCGGCGCGCCTCGTCGAAGGCGGGCAGGGAGAGCACCGGGCGGTCGATGCCGAGGGAGCGGAGCAGGATCCGGGTGCGCCGGCTGTCCTCGGCGACCACCGCGTCGCACTCCCCCAGCGCCCGCTCCGCGCGCCGGCTCACGTCCTCGAGGTTCCCGATCGGCGTCCCCAGCACCGTGAGCAGCCCACCGGTCGGCGGGGTCGCGGTCGTCACCGGCCCCAGTCGCGCGGGTAGCGGAAGTCGCGGTCGATGGTCCGGTTGCTGAGCTTGGCGATGAGCGGGGGCCGGCGCTTGTACTGGCTGTCCCGCACCCGGCGGCGAATCTGATCGACGAAGGCGCCGTCGAAGCCGAGGGCGCGGAGCTCGGCCCGGGTGCGGCGCTCGTCCACCATGTGATGGAGCAGCAGGTCCACCGCCGCGTACTCGAAGCCCAGTTCGTCCTCGTCCGACTGACCCTCCCAGAGGTCGGCGGAGGGCGCCTTCTCGATCACCGCCGCGGGCAGCTCGAGGTGACGGGCGAGCGCGAACACCTGGGTCTTGTAGAGGTCGCCGAGCGGATTGAGGGCGTGGGCCATGTCGCCGTGGATGGTGCCGTAGCCGAGCAGCAGCTCGGTCTTGTTGGAGGTCCCGACCACCAGCGCCTCACGGGCCAGCGAGATGTCGTAGAGGATCGACATCCGCTCGCGGGCCATCTTGTTGCCGCGCCGGTTGCGATCGGCGTCCGGGCGATCGGAGAAGTAGGCGTCGATCTGGGGGGAGATGTCGACCACCAGCGGGGTGGCCCCGAGCTGGGCGGCGACCAGTCGCGCGTCGCCCTCCGAGGCGGGGCTGCTGGCCCGGTACGGCATGATCACCGGGATCGCGTTCTCGGGGCCGAGCGCACGGCAGACCAGCGCCAGGGCGAGTGCGGAGTCGATGCCTCCGGAGAGGCCGACCACGCCCCGCTCGAAACCGACCTTGCGCACCTCCTCGCGGACGAACCCGGTGAGGATCTCGGTCACCAGCGGCGCGTCCACCTCGAGGGTCGCCGGCGAGGCGGTCGTCTCCGGCGGCGCCGCCGAGGTCTCAGTCACGGTCGCGGTGGCGCAGCCGGTGAGCCTCGGCGTCGACGATGTCGTGGCGCTCGTCACGGAGCATGGGGTTGGCGATCCGGGCCCGCCGCAGAGCGCCGAGATCGAGCCGGTGCAGCGGCATCGCCTCCTCGCGCCCGGCGGGCTCGCCGTCCAGGTGACCCTCGGGGTCGACCACCCGGGACCCGCCCCAGAAGTTGACGCCGTCCTCGTAGCCGACCCGGTTGCAGTAGGCGACGTAGGTGGTGAAGAGCTGGGCGTAGGTGCGGGTGATCACGTCGTAGCTCTGGGCCGTGCCCAGCTCGGTGCCGCTGCCCACGCCCCGGCCCGGTGAGGCCGACGGGCAGACGATCAGGTCGACCCCGTCGCGGGCGAGCAGGTAGGCGGAGCTCGGGTGCCAGAGGTCCTCGCAGATCAGGATCCCGACCCGCCAGGGGCGGGGCGGCGCGGCCGACCGGAGCGGCGCCGCGAAGGCACGGAAGCGGCTCCCCGCCGCCAGGTCGCGGGCCTCGTCGAAGAGGCCGTAGGTGGGCAGGTACACCTTGCGGTGGACGTGGACGATGGCCCCGCCGGCGAGGTACACCGCCGCGTTGTGAAAGCGATGGTCGTCGCTCTCCAGGATGCAGCCCACCACCGCGTCGACGTCGCGCGCGGCCCCGGCGAGCGCGCCCAGCTCGGGACCGTCGAGGCGCACGGCGCTGTCGGTGGCCAGGTCCTTGAGGAAGTACCCGGTGAGCGAGAGCTCGGGGAAGACGACGAGGTCGGCTCCCCTGCCGGCGGCCTCGCCGAGCAGCTCCAGGTGACGGGCGAGGTTGGCCCGGAGGTCGCCCAGGCGCGGCGCCATCTGGGCCAGCGCAACCTGCAGGCCGGTGGCGGGACCATCGGGCGGCGCGCCCGGCTCCGCCGCCGGACCCGGAAGGCCGCCGGGTGTCCCCGCCGCTCGGTCGACCGTGGTCACCATGGGGTGGATTCTCCGCCATCCGTGCCGCCGTCAACGAATCGCGCGACCCGCGCCCCCACTCCCGACACCGGTTCCCGGGCCACCGCGGCCGGCGGCAGCGCCTCCAGGAAGCGCCGCGCGTAGTCGCGGCTCTGGAGCCGGGAGTCGGCGATGACCACCACCCCGCGGTCGGTGCCGGAGCGGATCAGGCGGCCGAAACCCTGGCGGAGGCGGATGACCGCCTCGGGCAGCACGTACTCCCCGAAGGGATCGCGCAGCCCGGCGGTCCGGGCTCGCACCAGCGGGTCGGTGGGGACCGCGAACGGAAGCTTGGCGATGAGCACGCATTGGAGGGCGTCGCCGGGGACGTCGATCCCCTCCCAGAAGGTGCCGGTCCCGAGCAGGAGGGTGCGCGGGTTCTCCACGAAGGAGTTGAGCAGCTGGCGGCGGGTGCCGTCCAACCCCTGGCCGAGAACGGAGATCTGGCTGCCGGCGAGCCGCCGGCCGGCCAGGTCGCGGATCCGGCGCAGGGCCCCGTAGCCGGTGAAGAGGCCGAGGGTCCGGCCGCCCAGCCGCCGGGCGACGTCGGCGCTGATCGACGCCAGCGCCTGCTCGTACTCGGGGGCGTCGTAGGGGGGGATGTCGGTGACCAGGAGGCAGAGGGCCTGGCTGAGGTAGTCGAAGGGGGATGCCAGCGCCAGCTCCTCGGTGCGCCCTCCCAGCCCCAGCCGTTCGCGGATGAAGCCGAAGTCGCCGGCGATGGCCAGGGTCGCCGAGGTCAGCACCACCGTGCGCGCCGCATCCAGGATCCCGGCGCCCAGCTCGGCGCCCGCGGCCACCGGCGCGTCGCGCAGCTCGGCCTGCTCGGCGCGCAGCTCCACCCAGGCGACGTGGCCCACCCGGCGGTGCAGGATCACGTCGTCGATGGCGGCCGCCGCCCCCTCCAGGGCGGTCGCCGCCAGGGCGAGCTCCTCCTCGCCCCGCTCCGGCTGGGGGAGCAGATCGGTTTCGAAGGAACCGGCCCCGGCGGCGCGGAGCGCCTCCGCGGCCCGGCCCAGGACGGCGACGGCGTGGTGGGCGTTGCGGACCAGGGCCTGCAGCCGGGGTTCCGCGAGCAGGTCGTCGGTGACGCTCAGGCTCCCGGTCGGAGCCCCCCCTCCCCCGCCCAGGCGCTCCGCCAGCAGCCCCTTGGTCTCCCCGAAGAGCCCGTTGGCGGCATCGCGGCAGGCGTCGAGCGCGGCGGCCAGGCCGGGGTCGATCACCCCGGGGAGCCGATCGATGGCGCGGACCACATCGGCGGCGCGCAGCCGGTGGCCGCGTGACTGGGTGGCCGACTCCTCGAGGTGGTGGGCCTCGTCGATCACCAGGGCCCCGTAGTCGCCGAGCAGGCGTCCCTCGGCGGGCTCGTCGCTGAGCAGGAGGGCGTGGTTGGTGACCACCAGCTCGGCGGTGGCGGCGAGCCGGCGGGCGGTGACCATATGGCAGGCGCCGCTCCGCCAGTTGGCGCAGGCGCTCCCCAGGCAGTCGTCGGGCGTCGACTCCACCGCCCGCCAGAGGTCCCGCTCGGTGGCGCCCAGGTGCAGCTCCGCCCGGTCGCCGGTGCTGGTGAGGTCGAGCCAGCGGAGCAGCTTCAGCTTGAAGCGGATGACCTCGAGGTCGGGCCCGCGCGGCCCGATGTCATCGCGGCGGAGATGGCGCTGGAACCGGCGCAGGCTGATGTAGTGGCTGCGGCCCTTGAGCATGGCCCAGCCGAGGGGCCGTGGGAGGTTGGCCTGGAGCGCCGGCAGATCGCCGTGCACCAGCTGCTCCTGGAGGGTGATGGTGTGGGTGGCCACCACGGCGCGGCCGCCGCCCCGCTCCGCCCAGAGCGCGAGCGGCGCCAGGTAGGCGAGGGTCTTGCCCACCCCGGTCCCCGCCTCGACCAGGAGCCGTCCGCCCCGGTCCAGGCTCTGGGCCACCGCCCGCGCCATCTGCTCCTGGGCCTCCCGGTACTCGTAGCCGGGGCGCTCGGCGAGGCGCCCGCCCGGCCCCACCAGGCGGGCCGCCGCCTCCGCCAGGGACCCGCTGAGCAGCGACGCGGGCTCGGAGCCGGGGGCGGCGCCCGCGTCCGGCGTCGCAGCCCCGATCGCGTTGGCGCCGGCGCCCGCGGCCGCGGCGCCCGCGTTCCCGACGGCATCGACCCCCGGGGCCGGGTGGATGGCGGCCGCGCCCGCGGTCGCAGGCCTGGAGGACGGCGACAGCCGCTCGGCGGCGGCGAGGTCGAAGAAGCGGCTGAGCGGGCTCGCGGTCTGGGCGGCGACCCGGCGCATCTCCGTGAAGGTGGGCGGTCGCAGCGACACCGCCTCCTCGACCAGCCAGGCGAAGAGGGCGGCGGTCGCCTGCGCATCGCTCAGGGCCCGGTGGGGGCGCTCATGGCGGAGGCTCAGCAGGCGGGCGAGAGCCCCGAGGTTGTGGCTGCCCGCGACCGGGAGGAGGATGCGGGCCAGCTCGAGGGTGTCGAACGCCTCTCGCCGGCCGAAGCTGGCGGGGACCAGCTGCGAGCAGAAGGCGAGGTCGAATGCCGACCCGTGCCCGACCAGCTCGGCGCCCTCGCAGAAGCCGGCCAGCTGAGCCACCACCTCCACCGGGCTGGGCTGGCCGGCCAGGTCCGCGGAGGTGATCCCGGTCAGCCGCTGGACCCCGAGCGGCACCGGCATGCCCGGGTCGGCGAAGAGCTGCAGCTCGGCGGCGACCCGCCCGTCGAGACCGAACCGCACCGCGCCGACCTCGATGACCCGCTCGGTCTTGGCCGAGAGGCCGGTGGTCTCGAGGTCGAACGCCACGAGCTCCTGGGTCATCATGCGGCCGGTGGGGGCACCGAGCGGTAGTCGGTGGTGCCGTCGAAGATCCCCCGCCGGGAGGCGGGGAGGACCTCGGCGATCCGCTGCATCAGCAGGTCGGCGATCTCCTGATGGGAGGCGCGGGCGCCGCCCGCCTGCTCCTCCGGGAGCGGGGCCGGCACGCCGAAGCGGAGGTGGACGGGCACCCGGCGGGGCCGCCGCGAGCCCAGCGGGAGGGCCTCCTCGGTGCCCCAGAGGCCCACCGGGAGCACCGGGACCCCGGCGGTGCGAGCCAGGAAGCCCGCCCCCGGGTGGGGACGCTGGAGCCGGCCGTCGGGGCTGCGGTGCCCCTCCGGGTAGACCAGGACGGCGTGCCCCTGGTGGAGCAGGCCGAGGGCCTGGCGGAGCGCGGCCCGGTCGGGCGTCCCCCGGACCACCGGGAAGGCGTGGTACCCGACGATGAAGAAACGCGCGACCGGGGTCCGGAAGTAATCGCTCTTGGCCATGAAGTAGAGATCGCGGCGGGGAAGCTGGGCGCCGGTGAAGGGCGGATCGATGGTTCCGACATGGTTGCTCACGACCAGCAACCCGCCGCTCCGGGGGACGTTCTCGGCGCCGGTGACGTCCATCTTCCCGTCCAGGATCGCGGCGCACAGCATCCGCATCACCGCGGTCATCCACCGGTAGTTGAGGTCGGGCCCCGACGGCGAGGTGTGGGTGCGGCTCACGACCGCCGCTCCGGGACCGCGATGCCGGCCGCGACGCAGAGCTCGAGCGCCAGCGCGACCATCTCATCGATGCCCCGGGTGCCGGTGTCGACGATCACCGCGTCGGGCGCCGCCGCCATCGCCGGGGCGTCGCCGCGATCCCGTCCGGAGATCTCGGACCTGAGCACCTCCGGGTCCACCGCCGAGCCCCGGCCGGCGAGCTGGGCGGCGCGGCGGGCGGCGCGCAGGTCCTCGCTGGCCTGGAGGTAGAGCTTCACCGCCGCCCCGGGGAAGACCACCGTGCCGCAGTCACGCCCCACCGCCACCGCGCCGCCGGCGGCGGGGGCGCGCTGCAGGGCGAGCAGATGGAGGCGCACCTCGGGGATCTGGCTGACCGCGGTCAGCAGGGCGGCGTGGCGGGGGTCGCGGACCTCCTCGGCGGGGTCCGCGCCGTCGACCCGCACCTCCCAGGAGAGGTCGGCGGGCGCGGTGTTCACCTCGATGCGGGCGGCACGGGCCACTGCGATGACCCGGTCGCGATCCCCGGCCGCCAGCCCGGCGCGCACCACCGCCACGGTGACCCCCCGGTAGAAGAGGCCGGTGTCGATGAAGGCCAGCCCCAGGGCGAGCGCGAGCCGGCGACCGAGGGTGGTCTTGCCGCTCCCGGCCGGCCCGTCGACGGTGACCACCGGTGCGCTCATGGCGGCGTCAGCCCCACGGCGGCGTAGATCCCGCTCAGCTCGGCGGGGGTGAGCGGCCGGGTTCGACCCTCGGCCAGCCGGCCGAGCCAGAGCGGGCCGAGGCCGGTCCTGACCAGGTCCAGGACCGGCGCGTCGATGGCCGCGCAGAGCCGGCGGAGCTCTCGCTTGCGGCCCTCGGCGATGGTGATCTCGACGAGGTCATCGCGCGAGGCGCTCACCCGCCGGACACTCTGGGGCCGGGCCAGGCCGTCCTCCAGCTCGATGCCCTCGAGCAGGCGGCGGACGTCCTGGTCGCTGAGCCCCCGCCCGAGGGTGAGCCGGTAGCGTTTGGCCACCCCGTGGCGGGGATGGGTGAGCCGGTGGGCCAGGTCGCCGTCGGTGCTGAGCAGGAGGAGACCACGGCTGTCGGCGTCCAGGCGGCCCACCGGCACCATGCCCGGGGCCGGATCGGGGACCAGGTCCATGACCGTCGGCCGGCGGTGCGGATCCCGAACCGTGCAGACCACGCCCGGCGGCTTGTTGAGCATCAGGGTCACCGATCGGCGCGGGCCCGCGACCGGCCGGCCGTCGACGGCGATGCGGTCGCGCTGCGGGTTGACGGCGGTGCCGAGGGCCGCGCGGGCACCGTTGACGGTCACCCGGCCGGCGTCGATGAGCAGGTCGGCCCCGCGGCGGGAGGCCACCCCCCGGCGAGCCAGGTAGCGGTTGAGCCGCTCGGCGCTGGCGGGCATCAGCCCGAGCTCGGTGCCGGCGGCTCGTCACCGGCGGCGCCCGCCAGGGCGGCCGACCACGCCCGCTCCTGATCCTCGGGGAGGGTGATCTCGCCGGGCAGGGGCGGCAGCTGGTCGATCCGCTCCAGCCCCACCAGCTGCAGGAAGCGCAGGGTGGTCCCGAAGAGCCGGGGCTGCCCGGGGGTGGCGGCGCGGCCGATCTCGGCGATCAGCCCCCGCCGCTCGAGGCTCTCGAGAACCGCCTCGCAGTTCACCCCGCGGATCGACTCGGTGAGCGCCCGGGTGACCGGCTGGCGGTAGGCGACGATGGCGAGCGTCTCCAGGGCGGGCCGGCTGAGCCGGGCGGGCTTCTCGGGGTTGAGCGCGCGCTGGACGGCCCACGCCGTCTGGGGGCGGGTGACCAGCTGGACCTGGTCGCGGTGGTGCTGGAGCATCAGGCCGCGACCGCCGAGCTGATCCGCCAGGGCCGCGGCGGCACGTTCCACGCTCTGCGAGGACTGCCCCAGGATCCCGGACAGCTCCCCGAGGCTCACCGGACGGTTGAGCACGAAGCAGACCGACTCGAGGGCGAGGGCCAGGTCCTCGGGCTCGCTGCCGGCCACCCACTCCGGCACCCGCGGGCGTCCGATCTCGTCGAGCTCGAGCTGGAAGTCGTCCTCCTCGTCTCCCTCCCCGTCCGCCACGGCGGCTCCGTCCTCGGTCTCGCCGGCGGATCCGTCCTCGTCCGCGGTGAGGGGTCGCCCGTCGCCGGCCGCGGGGACTCCCGGCGCCTCCTCCTCATTCACTGGCCCGCACCCGGATGGGGCCGAAGATCTCCGGCTGGTCCACCACCGCCTCTCCGCGCTTCAGCAGCTCGAGCAGGGCCAGGAAGCAGGCCACCGCCTCCAGCCGGGTCGACACCTCGGCGAAGATGCCCTCGAACTCCACCGGCGCGCGGGCGAGCAGGCCCCGGAGCCAGGCCACCTTCTCCTCCACCGAGAACGTGACCATCCCCACCGGCAGCGGCCCGGCGTCCTGGAGGCGCTCGAGGACCTGGCGGAAGGCTGCGGCCAGGCGGTCGGGGGGGATGCGCAGCCGCTCGAGGGGGAGGACGTCGGGCGCGACCAGGCCGAGGAAGCTGCGCTCGCCGGTCTCGGCCGGCTCGAGGAGGAGCGCCTCCATGGCCGCCCGGAAGAGGCGGTACTCGGCCAGCCGGCGTCCCGCGTCGGTCTCCGGCGCCGCCTCCTCCTCGGGCTCGACGTCGACCTCGGTCACCCGCGCCGCCTTCAGCGAGAGCAGGCGCGCGAGCAGCCCGAGGGCCTCGGCGGCATCGCGGAGGTCGCCGCCCAGGTCGGCGCCGCCGAGCTGGCGGCTCACCTGGGTGGTCACCTCGGCGACCGCGAGCTCACGGAGATCCAGGTCGCCCCGCTGGGCGGCCAGGACCAGCTCCTCCAGGGATCCGCTGAACTCCCCCACCTCGACCGGGAACCGGCGGGCTGGCCCGCCGCGGCCCACGGCGATCGCGTTCTCACTCATGGCGGCCCATGGTACGAGGTAGCCGGGCCGGTCGCCCCCGGCGCGGCCGGCGTCCACCCGGCACCTCCGGTCAGCCCGCGCTCTGGCGGCGGCCCCCGGGCGCCTCGCCCTCCCGGAGCAGCTCCGCCGCCCGCGCCAGCGCGGCGGCCGTGGAGCGCCCCGACATCATCCGGGCGACCTCGGCGACCCGCTCCTGACCCTCGACGCGGCGCACCCCGCTCTCCACCATCGCGCCGCCCCCGGTGCGGGAGACCAGCAGGTGCCAGCCGGCGCGCGCGGCGATCTCGGGACGGTGGGTGACCGCCACGACCTGGCGGCGACGGCCGATCACGGCCAGCAGATCGCCGACCCGCGCCGCGGTCTCGCCGCCGACGCCCGTGTCCACCTCGTCGAGAACCAGGAGGGGCTGGCCGGCGCCTCCCCCCGCGGCGGCCAGGGCCAGGGCCAGGCGGCTCAGCTCGCCACCGGAGGGACCCTCGTCGAGGGGGAGCGGGACCCCACCGCGGTTGGCGGCCAGGCGCATCTCCACCTGGTCGACGCCGTCCGCGTCGCAACGCACCGGTCCGTCCCCCAGGTCCAGGCCGTCGGCGTCCGCGATCACCCCGAGGGTCACCCGGAAGCGGGCGTCGGGCAGCTCCATGACCGCCAGGTGGCGTTCCACGGCGCGCTCCAGAGCCCGTGCCGCGTCCCGGCGCGCCGCGCTCAGCCGGCCCGCCGCCGCCGCCGCGCCGGCCTGCCCGGCCCGGGCCTCGGCCTCCAGCGCCACCAGGTCCTGCCCGCCGCGGGCCGCGTCGCAGATCCGCCTCGCCCCCTCCAGGGCGGTGAGGGCGGCCCGGATGGAGCCGTGGCGGCGGCGGATCCTCGCCAGGGTGTCGAGCCGCTCCTCCACCGCCTCCAGCCGTGCGGGGTCGACCTCGACGCGGTCGGCCAGCCGGCGCGCCGAGACCCCGAGGTCGCGCAGCGCGGCGGTCAGCGCCGCGGCCTCCCCACCGAGGTCGGCCAGACCGGCGTCGACCCCGCTCAGGGCGTCGACCTCGGCGAGGGCGCGCTCGAGGACGTCGGCGGCGCCGGCGTCGTCGCCGCTCGCGGCCTCCCCGAGCAGGGTCGCGGCCCGGGCGATGCCGGTGGCGTGGCGGAGCCGGAGGCGCTCCGCGCCGAGGTCGTCCTCCTCCCCGTCGCGGAGACGCAGGGGTTCCAGCTCGGCGATGGTCGCCTCCGCCTCGGCGAGCTCGGCGGCGGTCCGGTGGCTGGCCAGGCGGGCCTCCGCCAGCCGCGCCTCCGCCCCTCGCCAGCGCCGGTGGGCACCGGACATCACCCCCCGGGCCTCGGCCACCGCGGCGTCCCCCGAGTCGTCGAGGACCCGCCGCTGCCAGCTGCGCTGGAGCATCCGGTGGCTGGCACCCTGGGCGGTCACATCGGCGAGCCCCTCGCCCAGCTCGCGCAGGGTCGCCTGGGACACCAGAGCGCCGTTGACCCGGCAGGTGGAGCGACCCGAGCTCCCCGCGTCGCGGGTGAGGGTGACCAGCTCGTCGGCGGGGATGCCGAGGCCGGCGAGCAGGACCGCGCTCTCGGGGCTCGGCTCGAAGACGGCTCGCACCGAGGTCCCCTCCCCCACCGCCTCCCCCTCGGCGCGGCCTCCCAGCGCCCAGCGCACCGCCGCGATGCAGAGCGACTTCCCGGCGCCGGTCTCACCGCTCAGGGCGCCGAAGCCCGCCTCGCAGTCCAGGCGGGCGTCCCGCACCAGGGCGAAGTTGCGAAGCCGGAGCTCGAGCAACCGGCTCACGGCCGCTCCTGGAGGGCCTGGTCCCGATCCGGGGGCTTCAGCGGAAGCCCGAAATGAACCTTGTCGCGGAGCTGGCGGAGGAAGGACGGCGAGTTGGCGCAGCGGATCACGGTGAGCTCGGGACCCGGGCTGATGCAGACCCGCCCGCCCTCCGCCAGCCGGCCCTGGTGCTGGCCGTCGGCGGCCACGAAGGCGCGCCCGTGCAGCACCGCGACCTCGACCACGGTCGCCTCGGGCAGCACGATCGGCCGGGTGATCACCGCGTGGGGAGCCAGCGGCACCACCGTGATCGCCCGCACCCGCGGGTCGATCGGGGGCCCGCCCGCGCTCAGGGCGTAGCCGGTGGAGCCGGTGGCGGAGGCGATCACCACCCCGTCGGCGTCGAACTCGCCGAGCAGCTCCCGGTCCGCCTCGACCCGGAGCCGGAGCAGGGAGACCTCGGGGGAGCGCACCGCGATGTCGTTGAGAGCCAGCACCGGGCCGCGAGGGTCGCCCTCCGCCGGCTCGTCGCCGTCGCGGCGCTCGAGCCGCGCGGTCAGCATGCCGCGGCGCTGGCGCAGGGTGCGCCCGTCCGCGAAGGCGTCGATCGCCGACGGCAGCTGATCCAGCTCCATGTCGGTGAGGAACCCGAGCCGGCCCCGGTTGACCCCCAGCACCGGGATGTCCCGGGGGGCGGCGAGGCGCGCCCCGAAGAGGAAGGTGCCGTCACCCCCGACGGTGACCAGCAGCTCGGTGCCCCGGGCGTGCTCGGCGACGTCCTCCACGGGCCGGACGATGGTCGTCCAGGTGCGGAAGCCGCGGCGCTCCGCGGCCGCCATCGCCGCGGCGACGACGCCGGCGCTCTCCGCCGGGTGCAGCAGGAAGCCGATCGCTCCGGCGCTCATGGCGCCACCCGCTCCGGGGCCGTGGCCCGTCCGGGCAGCCGGAGGTGGAGCAGGATCTCCTGGTTCCCCTTGGTCCCGCGGATCGGGGCCGGGTAGGGCTCTCCGAGCGCAGTGGCCCCCAGCTCGGCGCCGCACCACTCCAGGAACGCCGCGACCCCCGCCGCCGTGGCGGCCGCGTCGCGCACGATGCCGCCCCGGGGCACCGCCTCCCTCCCCAGCTCGAACTGGGGCTTGAAGAGGGCGACGACCTCGGCCCCGGGGGCGACCCGAGCGACCGCCGGCATCACCAGGCGGAGGGAGATGAAGGAGAGGTCGAGGGTCACCAGGCTCGGCGGCTCGCCGGGCACGGCCTCCAGGTGGCGGAGATTGGTCCGGTCGAGGACCGTCACCCGCTCGTCCGCGGCCAGCCGGGGGAGGAGCTGGCCGTGCCCGACGTCGACCGCATACACGCGCGCGGCCCCCCGGGCCAGCAGCACGTCGGTGAAGCCCCCGGTGGAGGCGCCCGCGTCCAGGCAGGTCCGCCCCCGGCAGTCCACGGCGAAGGCGTCGAGGGCGGCGGCAAGCTTCTCGCCGCCCCGGCTCGCCCAGGGGCTCCCCTCGCCGAGGGTCCGCAGCACGGCGGTCTCCCCCACCCGCTGGGCGGCGCTCCGGGCCCGGAGGCCGTCGACCTCCACCATCCCGGCCGCCACCAGCGCCTGGGCGCGCTCCCGGGTGGTGGCGACCCCGCGCTCCACCAGGGCGAGATCGAGCCGCTGCGCGCTCACCGCCATGCCCGGTCTCCGGTCAGGGGGGCGACGCTCAGGCCGCTCAGATCAAGGAGACGAGGAGCACGGCCAGCGAGCGCACCGCGGTGCATGACCGAGCCGGCGGACCAGCCGACACAGAGCTGGGCGGAGATGAGCCCCCCCTCCATCAGAAGGGGATCTCGTCGGGGTCGATGTCGCCCAGGTCGGGAAGGCGCCCGGGGAGGGGCAGCAGCGGGGCCCCGGGCGTGGCCACGGGGAGCTCGCGGGTGGGCACCGGGACCTCACCGGACTCACGCAAGGGGTCCAGCGGCTTCTCGGTGACGCGCCCGCCGGCTCCGACCACCAGCTGGCTGATCTTCTGCTCGGTGCGGTCGAGCAGGCCGCCGCAGTGCTGGGCCAGCCGGGCGCCGCGCTCGTAGGCGGCGATCGCCTCGTCGAGGGCCACCGCCCCGCGCTCCAGCCGCTCGATGATCTGATCCAGCTCGGCGAGCGCGCGCTCGTAGCTCAGGCTGTCGATGTCGTCGCTCCCCGTCCCCGATCCTCCGGGAGCCGCGCTGTCGTCGCCTCTCATCCTCTCTCCGCAGTGTCGTGGCCGGTATCGTACATCCGTTCGTCAGCGCCTGTCGAGCCCGGGCCGTCGACGGTGCTGATCACCACGCCCCGGGCCAGCCGGGTGCGCAGCCGGCCACCGGCCCGGACCGTCCCCGAGTCGGTGAGCACCGCTCCGCTCGCCCCGTCCATGGTGATCGAATAGCCGCGCTCCAGCACTCTCAGCGGGGAGAGGGCCTCGAGCTGATCGCGCCGGGCCCCCACCTGCTGGCGGCGCTGGGCCAGGGTGGCCGCGACCAGGCGCGACAGCCGGCGCACGTCGCCGTCGAGGCGCTGCCGCTCGACCGCCACCCGCTGGCGCGGCGAGGCCACCCGGAGCTGGGCGGTGGCGGCGTCGAGGCGGCGTCGCTTGGTGGTGAGGGCCGCCAGCAGCCCGGAGCGCAGCCGCTCGGCGCGCAGGTCCAGCTCCTGCCGGTGGCTGGGCAGCCGGCGGACCGGCGAGGCGTTCTCGAGGCGCATGCGCTGGCGCTCGAGGGTGCCGCGCTTGACCCCGACCTCCTGCCGGGCGGCCGCGCCGAGGTGGGCCCGCCGGGCCGCGAGCTCGGCAGCCAGGCGGCGGCAGTCGGGGACCACCAGCTCGGCCGCCGCCGAGGGGGTGGGCGCGCGGCGGTCGGCGGCGAGGTCGGCGATGGTGGTGTCGGTCTCATGGCCGACCCCGGAGACGACCGGGACCCGGCTGCCGCGGATCGCCCGCGCCAGCCGCTCGTCGTTGAACGCCATCAGATCCTCGAGCGAACCGCCGCCGCGGACCAGCAGCACCACCTCGGCCCCGCGCACCCCCTGGGCCCGCTCCAGGGCCAGGACCAGGGTCTCCACCGACCCCTCCCCCTGCACGGTGGCCGGGGAGAGCACCAGGTCCACGCTGGGAGCGCGCCGGCGCATCACGGTCAGCACGTCGCGAAGCGCGGCGCCGCTCCGCGAGGTGACCACCACCACCCGGCGGGGCAGCAGCGGCAGGGGCCGCTTGCGGGCGTCGTCGAAGAGCCCCTCGGCCGCGAGCGCCCGGCGGCGCTGCTCCACCGCCAGGGCGAGGGCCCCGATCCCCGACGGCTCCATGCGGTCGGCGTAGAGCTGGTAGCGGCCCTGGGCGTCGTAGACCTCGATCCGGCCGTGGACGATGACGGTCATCCCGTTGTCGGGCCGGAAGGGGATCTCGGCCCGCTGCGACCGCCAGATCACGCAGCTCAGCGAGGCGCCGGCGTCCTTGAGGGTGAAGTAGAGGTGCCCGGAGGCGGGCATCGAGAGGTTGCTGATCTCGCCCTCCACCAGGACGTCCTCCAGGTCGGGGCTGCGCGAGATGACGCCGCGGATGACCGCGGTCAGCTCGGCGACGGTCAGGGCCTGGCGCAGGCTCATCGGCGGGCCCCGCGCGATGCCGGGCTCAGGGGGTCGGGCCGGGGCGAGGGTGGTCGGCTCATGGAGCGAACATATGATCGCTCAAAACGCCCGGCCCGGCGCTCACACCCGCTCGCGGGCGATCCGGCCGAGCACGCCGTTGACGAGCGGGACCGCCTCGTCGCCGGCGTAGACCCGGGTCAGCTCCAGGGACTCGTCGATGCTCACCGCCACCGGCGTCCCGGGCTCGAAGAGCACCTCGAAGGTGCCGAGCCGGAGCACCGCCCGCTCCACCTTGCCGAAGTCGACCAGGTCCCAGTTGTCGCTGGCCTCCCCGATGGTGGCGTCGATCCGGTCCACGTGCTCGAGGGTGCCCTCCACCAGCCTGCCCGCGAAGGCGGCCGCGTCGCCGGGCACGCCCATCTCGGCGGCCTGGTAGGCGAGCGTCGCCCGCGGGTCCTTGGCGGTCCCCTCCAGCTCGAAGAGGACGCGCAGGGCGAGCTCGCGCCCCCGCCGCCGCCTCCCCGCGGGACGGCTCATGGGGCGAAGACCACCTCGCTCACGTGGACGTTGATGTTGCCGACCTCGAGGCCGAGCATCCGCTCGACGGCGTCGGCGACGCGCTGCTGCACCTCGGCGCCCACCTTGGGGACCGAGTTGCCGGCGAGCATGACGACCCAGAGGTCGACGTCCAGGGTGGTGCCGCCGCGCAGCTCCACCCTGGCGCCGCGATGGGCGTGGGAGCGCCGCAGGATCCGCTCCAGCGACTGTCCGGCGGCCTGGTACATGGCGTGGACCCCGGGGACCTGGAGCGCGGTGAGCACGGCGATCCAGGCCACCACCTCGTTGGCGACCCGGGTCACCCCGAGCGGCCGGCGGGCCCCGGGATGGCGACCGTCGGGGGCGGGGTCGACCGATCCGTCCATCACGCCCGCTCCAGGTACCGCCCGTTCCGGGTGTCGATCCGGATCCGGTCGCCGGGGTTGACGAAGAGCGGCACGTCCACGATCGCGCCGGTCTCGACGGTGGCCGGCTTGGTCCCGGCGTTGGCGGTGTCGCCCCGGAAGCCGGGCTCGGTCTCGGTCACCTCCAGCTCCACCGACATCGGCAGCTCCACCCCCAGCAGGCGCTCCTCATGGGTGAGCAGGGTGAGGGTCGCGTTCTCCTTGAGCCAGCGCACCCCGTCGCCGATCTGCTCGGCGCTGATCGGGGTCTGGTCATAGGTGGTGGTGTCCATCACCACGAAGTTGTCGCCGTCGCGGTAGAGGTACTGCGCCTCGTTGCGCTCGATCCGGGCCCGGCCGAACTTCTCCTCGGGCCGGAAGGTCTCCTCGGTGACGGCTCCGGTGGTCAGGTTCTTGAGCTTGGTGCGGACCACCGCGGTGCCGCGGCCAAGCTTGATGTGGGCGAAGTCGAGGACCTGGAGCAGCTGGCCACCCCGCTCGACCGTGGCTCCAGGACGGAGGTCTCCTGCATTGATCATCGGGTCAATTCTCCCCTCTCGCGCACCATCCGGGTCGCCGCCTCGAGGGCGATCGCATATCCGGCGGCGCCGAGGCCCAGGATCACCGCGTCGGCGGCCTCCGCGGTCAGCATCACCCGGCGGTAGGTCTCCCGCCGGAAGGTGTTGCTCAGATGGACCTCGACGACCACCCCCGGGTAGGCGCGCAGGGCGTCCAGGAGGGCCACGCTGGTGTGGCTGAAGGCCCCGGGGTTGATCACCACGGCGTCGGACCGGCCGGTCTCGGCCTCGATGAGGTCGATCAGGTCGCCCTCGCCGTTGCGCTGCTCGACCCGGAGGTCGACGCCCAGGGCCACCGACCGCTCGCGGAGATCGGCTTCGATCTCGGCCAGGCTGTGGCCCCCGTAGATCTCGGGCTCGCGGCGGCCGAGGCTCGCCAGGTTGGGACCGTTGAGAACGAGCACCCGGGTCATGACGTCAGCAACACCTCCTCGAGGGTCTGGCGGACCAGGGCGTCGGGGACGCGCTGATCCAGGACGGGCTCACCGCGCCGCGAGAGCAGCACCCAGCGGAGCTCGCCGCCGACCGCCTTCTTGTCGTGGCCGAGGCGGCGGAGCACCGCGGCCGGCTCCAGCGGGGGGAGCGGCTCCAGGCCGAGGCGGTCGAGGAGCCGGTCCTGCCACTCCAGGTCGGCGCGGGGCAGCCCGACCGATTCGACCGAGAGCCGGCCGGCGACCCGCATCCCCACCGCCACCGCCTCGCCGTGGGTCACGGTCCCGTAGCCGGCCGCCGCCTCGATGGCGTGGGCGACGGTGTGGCCGTAGTTGAGCACCGCGCGCAGTCCGCCCTCGCGCGGGTCGCGCCCCACCACCTCCGCCTTGATGGCCGCGCAGCGCTCGATGATCGCGGTCAGCATGCGGACGTCGCCCTGGCGGGCGCGCTCCAGGCCGTGGTCGAGCAGGTCGGGCAGCTCGCCCTCCGCGATCATCGCGTACTTGGCGACCTCGCCCAGCCCGGAGCCGAGCTGGCGCGCCGGCAGGGTGTCGAGGACGCTGGAATCGGCGAGCACCGCCCGCGGCTGCCAGAAGGCGCCGGCCAGGTTCTTGGCGGCCCTGAGGTTGACGCCGGTCTTGCCCCCGATCGAGCTGTCGACCATGGCCAGCAGGGTGGTGGGCACGACCACCCAGGCGATCCCGCGGCAGTAGGTGGCGGCCGCGAACCCGGCCATGTCGCCGATCGACCCGCCCCCCACCGCCACCAGGGCGTCGCGCCGGCCCAGCCCCAGCCCGGCCAGGCGCTCGAGCAGCCGGCCGGTGGCGGCCCAGCTCTTGAGCGGCTCGCCCGCGGGCAGGCTGATCACCGCTGCCTCGCGGCCCGAGCCGAGGATCTGCCCGGCGAGGCGCCGGGCCAGGGTCTCGACGCTCCGGTCGGTGACCACCGCCACCCGGCGGCAGCCGGCCGGCAGGTGCGCGTCGAGGTGGTCGGCGGCGCCCTCGCCCACCACCACCGGGTAGGCGGAGGTGGGCCCGGTGGCCACCGCCACCGCGTCGGCCAGGGCGCGGATGGCGACCTCGGCGACCTCCGCGGAGGTGGTCGCGGTGTCGATGCGCAGATGGGCCTCGGCGTGGGCCCGGTCCCGGCGCCGGCGCAGCTCGGCGAGCCGCGCCGCCACGTCGCCGCGGAGCAGGGGGCGATCGGCGGCGGCGCCGAGCCGCTCGAGCAGGGTGGAGTCGGGCGCGTCCAGGGCCACCACCCAGGCGGTCTCGAGCAGCGAACGGCGGCCCCCGGGCTCCGCGAAGAGGCCACCGCCGCAGGCGATCACCATCGGGCGCGGGCCGTCGAGCAGCTCGGTGAGGGTGGAGAGCTCCACCCGCCGGAACGCGTCCTCGCCGTCGACGTCGAGGATCTGGGCCGGGGTGCGCCCGGTCCGGCGCTCGATCTCCAGGTCGGTGTCGCGAAGCTCCCAGCCGAGTCGGTGGGCGAGCCGCCGCCCCAGGGTGGTCTTGCCGCTCCCGGGAAGGCCGACCAGCGCGATCGGCCGCGGTCCGGCCGCGCCGCTCACCGGAGCCGCCTGGTGCTGCGCCGGTAGGCGGTCAGGTTGCGGCTCATCTCGGCGATCGAATCCCCGCCGAGCTTCTCGGTCAGCGCGGCCGCCAGCACCCAGCCCAGCATCGCCTCGGCGACCACCGCGCCGGCGGGGACCACGCAGATGTCGCTCCGCTCGTAGTGGGCGTTGACCTCCTCGCCGGTCCGCGCGTCCACCGACCGCAGCGGCGAGAGCAGGGTCGAGATCGGCTTGAAGTGGACCGTGGCCCACACCGGCTCGCCGTCGGTGACACCCCCGGTCAGGCCGCCCTGACGGTTGGTGAGATGGCGGAAGCCCTCGCCCGCGACGTAGCGGGGCGAGTCGTGGACCGCGGAGCCCGGCGACCCGGCGGCGAGCACCGCGGCACCGATCTCCACGCCCTTGACCGAGGGGATGCTGCAGAGCGCCTGGGCGATCAGGCCGTCGAGCTTGCGGTCCCACTGCGCGTAGCTGCCAAGGCCGGCAACAACTCCCGCGGCCGAGACCACCGCGCTGCCGCCCAGGGTGTCGCCGCTGGCGCGGGCGGCGTCGATGGCGGCGACCATCCGCTCCGAGGCCACCGGGTCGGGGCAGCGCACCGGGGACGCCTCGACCGCGGACTGGTCCACCGACTCTCGCCAATCGATGGCGACATCGCCGATCCGCTGCACCCAGGAGCCGACCCGCACCCCGAGGCGCCCGAGCAGCGCCAGCGCCACCGCGCCGGCCGCGACCCGGGCCGCGGTCTCGCGGGCGCTGGCCCGTTCCAGGACGTCGCGGGCGTCGCCGAGGCCGTACTTGAGCATCCCGGCGAGGTCGGCGTGGCCGGGGCGGACCCGGGTCACCAGCTTGCGGGTGAAGCCGGCGGCGGTCACCTGCATCGGGCCCCGCCAGTTCTCCCAGTCGCGGTTGACGATGACCAGGGCGACCGGCGATCCGAGGGTGAGGCCCCCGCGCACCCCGGCGACGATCTCGGCCCGATCCTGCTCGATCTGCTGGCGCTTGCCCCGGCCGTACCCGCCCTGGCGGCGGCGCAGATGGGGGTCGATGTCGCGGCGGGCGTCGAGGCGGAGCCCGGCGGGCAGGCCCTCGACGATGACGGTGAGCTGGGGACCGTGCGACTCCCCCGCGGTCAGGAAGCGGAGCACCGGTGCGGCTTTCGCAGGAGCCGGGGCGGCGCTGGCCGGGGATGGGAGGGGAAGGGGGACCGCATCACGGGGGAGAGCTCACTCGTGCTGTGCGCCTCGGGCGCCGCTGGCTGCGCCCAGCGATTCTACGGCCCCGCTACGCCGGGCGACCGTGCGTGCGCCCGACCGGGGGGCCCGCCGCGACCCCGGCGGAGGGCTGGGCGACCGGGAAGCCGTCCCGCACGTAGATGATGAGCGGCCCGGAGTCGTGCGCCCGGAAGTTGCCGGCCACGTAGGCGTACAGCGGCGCGAACGGTCCGCTCAGCCACTGGCGGAGGGTGGTGGTCAGCACCACGTAGTCGGTGTGCTCCAGGGCGTCGCGGTAGGCGGGCACCGCTCCCCCCGGGCTCCCCTGGCTGGCCAGCCGGGTGGCCTGCGGGTCGGTGAACGCGGTGCAGCCGGCCGCCGACGATTGGATGCGATCGCTGGTCACCAGGAGATACGTGTACGGGGAGATCGCGCAGCCGTTGACCGGCACCACCGCGTCGACCCACGCCGCGACGTCCACGATCAACTCGGTCTGGATGAGCGCCGCCTGGGCCACCGCCAGCCCGGTCACGGCGACCGCGGCCACCGCCACCGCCACCGGCTGCGCCCACCTCCGGGGGAGCCGGGCCACCGCGATGCCGAGGAGGAGGGCCGGGTACGGCACCAGCATCGCGGGGAAGTGGACGAAGTAGTCGGAGATCGCGAACTGGGCCGCGCCGAGGGTCAGCGTGGCGCCGATGGCGAACCCGTCCAGGGGGGTGAGCCGGCGCCGTCCGGTGGCCAGCCCGACCAGGATGACGACGCCGATCGCCGCCAGGGCCGCGACGGCACCGGCCAGCCCGCCCCCGTGCACGGCGAAGGTCAGGTTCAGCAGGCGGGTCGCCACCGGGGTGCGCCCGGCCAGGGGGACGCGCTCCAGCTGGGTGACCACCGTGTCGTGGAGGAACGCCGCGGGGGCCGCCGCGAAGAAGGGGATCGCGGGGATGAGGAAGCCGCCGGCGACACCTCCGGCGAAGGGCAGCAGCCGGCGCCGCGGACGGCTCGCGCAGAGGGCGATCACCACCAGCACGGGGAGGGCGCTGGCGATCAGCACCGAGGCCGCGAAACCGAAGGCGGCGCCGCCCAGGGCCAGCCGCCGCCGCCCGGCGAGCCCGTCCCGGTCGAGGATGAGCGCCGCCCCCAGCAGGCAGAAGAGGCACATGAGCGGCTCGAGCAGGCTGTCCTGCAGCGCCAGGTAGGTGGCGGGATAGACCGCCATGAACCCGGAGGCGACCAGGGCGGCGCGCCAGCCGCGGTGGGCGATCAGCCTCCCCACCAGGGCCACGTTGGCGGCGGCCAGCAGCGGTGTGCAGGCGGTCAGCGCGATCAGGGCGACCCGGCTGCCCACCGCCAGCGACAGCAGGCCGAAGGGGCTGAGCAGCAGCACCAGCCCGGGCGGCTGGAGCAGGGCGAAGTCGCGATAGGGCAGGGCGCCGTGAACCAGCCGGATCGCCGCGCCCAGGTAGATGCTGATGTCGGACCAGCCGGCCAGCAGCGCGTTGGGGCGGGTGAGCGCGAACACCTGGAGCCCGCCGGCGACCAGCGTCATCACCACCACCACGATGCCGGCCGGGTCCCGCACCCCGGGGATCGCCCGCGCTCCCGCCGCGCCGCTCACCGCAGCCGCCCGGTGCCGCGACCGGTCACGCCACGCGGAAGCCGTCGCGGACCCAGATGGTCAGGTTGCCGGTGCGATGGGGACGGAAGTGGACGTTCACGTAGCCGCGCAGGGGCGCCTTCTGCCCGTTCAGGAACCGGTTCAGGTACGGCGTGGCCACCAGGTAGTCGGTGTGGTGGAGCGCGGAGGTGAACACCGGCAGCGACCCCCCCGGGCCGTCGCGGAAGACCAGCCACGCCGAGTAGGGGTCGACCATCGCGGTGCAGCCGGGAACGGTGGAGACGAAGCGGTCGCCCTGGACCAGCACCTGGGGGTGCGACGACAGCGAGCAGCCGTTGGCGGGGATGACCGCATCGACGACCGGCCCGTAGTCGACGGTCGCCGACGCCTCGAACCGGAAGGCCAGGGCCACCGCACCAGCGGCCAGCGCCACCACCACCACCGCGGGCACGAGCCGGGGCCAGAGGCGCGGGCTGATCCGGGCCACGGCGAGCCCGAGCAGGATGGCCGGGAACGCCACCAGCATCGCCGGAAAATGCATGTAGTACTGGGCGATCGCGAGCTGAGCCCCGCCCAGGGTCAGGGTCGCGCCGATCGCGAACCACTCCAGGGGGACGAGCCGCGCGCGGGTCCAGAGGAAGCCCCCCAGGATCACCACCGCCACCGCCACCACCGCGATCACCGCAAGGGCGAGGGCGGCGCCTCCGGGAGAGAGGGCGAAGGTGGCCGCCTGGAGGCGGGCGGCCAGCGGGGTGCGCGCACCGCCGGGGACCCGCTGGAGCTGGGTGAGCAGGATGTTGTGGACGAGCGAGCCGGGGGCGAGGGCGAGGAAGGGAAGCGCCGGCACCAGGAATCCGGCCAGCGCCCCGGCGACGAGGGGGAGCAGCCGCCGGCGCGGGTGGCGGATGCAGACGGCGGCCATCACCAGGGCGGGGATGATCCCGGCCACCAGGATGGAGGTGGCGAAGCCGAGGGAGACCCCCCCGGCGGCGATCCGACGCCGCCCGGCGAAGCCGTCCCCGTCGAAGATGAGCACCGCCCCCAGCAGGCAGAAGAAGGTCATCAGGGGCTCGAGCAGCCCGTCGAGGAGGGCCTCGTACATCGCCGGGTAGATGGCCAGCAGCGCGCAGGCGGTGAGCGCGGCCCGCCAGCCCCGATGGACCACCAGGCGGCCGAGAAGGAGGACGTTGGCGGCGGCCAGCAGCGGGGTGCAGAGGCTGAGGGCGATCAGGGCGCCGCGGCTGCCCAGGGCCAGCGAGAGCAGCGCGAAGGGGCTCATCACCAGCACCAGACCGGGAGGCTGGAGCAGGGTGAAGTCACGGTAGGGCAGGGCGCCGTGGAACATCCGGATCGCGCTGCCGAGGTAGATGGTGGTGTCGTAGGAGCCGCCGGAGAGGACGCCGCCGGGCCGGGTCAGGCGCAGCACCTGCAGCGCGAAGGCCAGCAGGGCCATCCCGACCACGACCACCACGGCCGGGTTGCGTCCGGCCGCCGGTCGCGGCCCGGCGGGGGCCGGCGACGGAGCCGGTGCGGCGTCCGCGGTCATGATGCCCACCGCCACCTCCTCAGCGCGTCGAGCCGTCGGTCCAGGGGCTGGCATCGGATGGCCGACGGGGAACGGCGCGAGGATAGCCGACCGGGACGGGGTTCGGTGGAACCGAGCGCGCGGATCAGATACCGCCGCCGGCGCCACCCGGCGGAGCGGCGGCCGGCGCCGCACCGTAGGGGGCGGGGCCCGCCTCGCCGGGCGGCATGGCGGCCAGGTGGCGGTAGTCCTCGATCGCCTGGAGGATCTGGGTGTAGAAGCGATCCGGCCGGGGCACCAGCCGCAGGATCTCGGTGCCATCGCGACCCGCGGACTGGATCTCCACCGAGCCCGCCCCGATCAGGCGATCGGCCAGCGGCCGGCGCACCACGGTGTCCTGGATCCGGTCGAGCGCGATCGACTCGGTGACCCGCGAGACCACCCCGCGGGCCAGCACGATGCGGTGAGAGGTCAGGGTGTAGGTCTGGAAGCGCCAGCGGAGGACCCGGAGCAGGAGCCAGCCCACCACCACCACCACGACCACGGCGTCGGCGATCACCTTGGCAGCGCTCACGTTGGCGCTGCCCACCCGGGCCGGGACCAGCTGGATGAGCACCAGCGGGACGGCCAGGCAGACCAGGGCGACGGCGGCCGCCGGCACCAGCACGGCGACATGCTGGCGCTCGGTGGCGATCACGGTCTCACCGGCGAGCAGATGGGGTGCCATTCGGCCGCCATCATGCGGCATGGAGGCGAGCCGTTGCAGCCTCGGAAAGCCGCGCGCGCCTAGGTCAGCGGCAGGCTCTGGAAGAGGACCAGCACCGCGCCGGCGCAGAGGAAGGGCCCATAGGGGATCGGGTCCTTGAGGCTGCGCAGCCGCGTGATCAGGAGCAGCAGCGCGGCCGCGCCGCCCAGGAAGACCCCACCGGTCACGGCATAGATCGCCTGGAGGTGATCGGGGTTGTCGAAGGCGAGGCCGGTGACGGCCCCGATCAGCGCCCCGAGCTTGACATCGCCCAGCCCGATGCCGCGATGCGAGACGAAGTGGAAGATCAGGAAGAAGAGGCCGATCACCGCTCCCCCGGTCAGGGCCCGGACCAGCGAGAGCCCCGGGGTGACCGCCGAGAGCGCCACCGCCACGACGATCGAGGGGTAGGTCACCCAGTCGAGGATCAGGCGGTGCTTGAGGTCGAAGGTGACGATGTGGACGAACACCGCCATCCAGAGGAGGTTCTCGAGGGTCAGCCAGGTGAGCCCCTGGTGGGCCGCGAAGAGGGTGAAGCTGACCGCCCCCAGCACCGGGGCCGCCCCCCACTCCAGCCAGGTCCAGCCGTATCGCTCGGGCAGCCAGGGCTGGACCGGCTCGGGCTGCTCGCCGCGCGCCCTGGCCGCCTCGGCCTGGGTCGCGGCCTCGCTCTCGTACTCGAGACGCTCGGAATCCTCCTCCTCGCGGAGGCGCTCCCGTTTCTCGAGGAGCACGTTGAGCCGCCCGACCCCGACTCCCAGGACCGCGCCGGCAACTCCGGCCGCGAGGGTGAAGGCGACGTTCATCGGTGGATCCCCCGGCCCCCGAACGCTCCGCCGGAGCGCGCGGCCGCCGGGCGCCGCAGGAGGCGGTTCACGCGGCCAGGGCCTCCTCGAGCGCGGCGCGCGCCGCGTGCCAGGGCGGGTCGACCCCGGTCCAGTGCTGGAAGCTCAGCATCCCCTGGAAGAGCAGCATCTCCGCCCCGTCGGTCGCGCGCAGCCCGCGGTCGCGGGCGGCGGCCACCAGGTCGACCGGGCGGGGCCGGTAGCGGAGATCCACGACGACGCAATCGGAGGGGAGCGCCTCCAGCGAGATCGGGGCGGCGGCCAGCCCGACCGAGGCGGCGTTGACGAACGTGCCGGCCTCGCGAGCGGCCCGGGCCAGCCCGGCGGCGTCGTGCCAATCGAGCGGCCGGGCGGCCTCCGGCGAGACCCGGAGACAGAGCTCCTCGGCCTGCTCCAGGCGGCGCGCCACCACCACGACCTCGTCCACCCTCATCCGGCAGAGGGCGAGCACGCAGGCGGTCGCAGCGCCTCCGGCGCCGAGCACCAGGGCGCTCCCCCCCGGCTCGGGACGGAGTCGCTGGTAGCCCAGCGCCAGCTCGAAGCCGCGGGCGTCGGTGTTCTCCCCGATCAGCTGCTCGTCACGCATCAACAGCGTGTTGACGGCCTGGCAGATCGAGGCGTCCCCCTCGAGGCGATCGCAGGCGGTCGCCAGCGCGGTCTTGTAGGGCACGGTCACGTTGCAGCCGGCCAGCTCCCGGCCGCGAAGCTGGCGGAGCAGCCCGGGGAGCTCAGCCGGGGTGACGTCGAGCAGCGTGTAGTCGCCCTGGATCTCGCGGGCGCGCAGCGCGGCGCGCTGCATCGCGGGAGAGGGCGAGTGCCCGATCCCCGAGCCGATCAACCCGAACTGGAGCCACGGCGGCGCCACTAAGGGCATCGTCGAAGCGTGTCACCTATGAGCACGGCTTGCCCTCGTATTCCGTCACCTGCTGGTTGTGAACCGCGTCGGTGATGGAATAGTAGGTTTGTCCGCACGCAGTGACATAGAAAAGGTACGGCGTCGAGGCCGGGTGCACCGCGGCCTGGACCGTCGCCACCCCCGGATTGTCGATCGGGGTGGGCGGCAGGCCGGGGTGCAGGTAGCTGTTGTACGGGGTGTTGGTGGCCTCGTCGGCGGCCGACATGGCCACCCCGGACTGGTGCAGCCCGTACATCACGATGGCGTCGATCTGCAGGTCCATCCGGATCGCGAGCCGGTTGTGGACCACCGAGGAGATGTCGGCGAAGCTGTTGGCGACCCCCTCCGCCTGGACGATCGAGGCGGTGATCAGGTCGGCGTACGCCGTGGCCCCGGTGCCGGGTAGGCTCGGGAGCGCCTTCTTCATGAAGTCGTCGAGCTGCGCCTGGACCACCTGGTGGGCGGTGGTGCAGGCGGTGAGCTGGTAGGTGTCGGGGAAGAGGAAGCCCTCCAGCGAGGTGTCCCCCGCCGGCCGCATCGCCAGGAAGGGGGCGTCGTAGCTGTCCTCGGCCACCGCGGTGAGGTACTGCTGCCGGGTGATGCCGAGCCCCGGGACGGCGGCGACCCGGCTGGCGATCTGGTCGATGGTGAAACCCTCGGGGATGATCAGCGGCGTCTTCAGCGGCGGGCAGTAGGAGGCCCCATCGAGGACGTTGATGACCTCGCTCGCCTCCATGTCCGGAGCGACCTGGTAGCTGCCGGCGTGGAGGTGGATGCCGCGCAACCGCGCGTAGGCGGAGAACCAGAACGCGCTCTTGATCACCCCCTGCTGCTCCAGGGTGTCGGCGACCTGGGTGAGGCTCTCGCCGGAGCGCACCGTGAGCAGCACCGGGCTTCCGGAGCCGGCCGCCTCGAGCTCGATCCGGCCGAAGAGCAGCGTGACCCCGGCGCCCGCGACCAGAACCACCACCACCCCGATGAGGGCGAAGACCAGGCCGAGGCGGCCGCCCTGGCGGCGCCTCATGGCTTCGGCCCCCGCGGATGGGCGTCGAGATAGCTCTGCAGGATCAGGGTGGCGGCGACCGCATCCACCGCGCTCCTGCGCTCGGCCCGCCTGACCCCTCCCTCGATCAGGGCGCGCTCGGCCTGGACGGTGGTCAGCCACTCGTCCCACATGGTCACCTCCACGCCCAGCCGCCGCTCCGCATCGGCGGCGAAGCCGCGGGCCGCGACCGCGGCCGGCCCCTCGACGCCGTTGAGGCGGCGGGGCAGGCCCACCACCAGGAGCCGGCACTCGCGCTCGGCGCAGGCCTTCTCCAGCTCCGTCCAGAAGCGGGGATGGCGGCGGTCCAGGGTGCGCAGGGGGGTGGCGATGGTCCCGGTCGGGTCGGCACCGGCCAGCCCCACCCGCCGGGTGCCCAGGTCCACGCCCATGGCGGCGCACCAGGCGCTCACGCTCCCGCGGCCCCCGGGGCTCAGCCCGTGCTGCTCGACGACGAGACCGGGGCGCGGGCCACGAACGTCTCGACGATCTGGATGCGCGAGCTGGAGATCGGCATGAAGAAGAGCTGGAGGGGCGTCTCGTCGACGGTGACGCTCTGCACGTCGGAGATCTGCTTCCTGACGATCCCGGCGACCGACCCGGGATCGCGCCCGGTGAGCTGGCCGCGCAGCTGGCCGAGATCGATCGAGGGGCGGTAGTAGTCGACCCCGCTCACCGAGAGCGCGAAGGTGCCGTCGCTGCCGGCCTCGATGATCTGCAGGTTGTTCAGGCTGAGCTGACCCGGGACCAGGCCGTCGCCGGACGGGAGGTTGGTGGAGGCCTTGAGGTCGGCGAGCACGTCGGCCTGGACCGAGGCGGGGTTGTAGAGCGTCTCCTCGGCGTTCATGGTCACCGTCACCGTCTCCGCCGCCATCACCGTGCCCGCGGTGGCCGGGGGAAAGGTGCTGGGGCTGATGGTGTAGGTGATGCTCTTGCCGTTGCCGCCCGGGTCGATGGCGGCCCGCTCACCTCCCGACTTGGTCTGCAGGTCGGACTCGGCCTGATTGCCGAGCTGGGTCTCGTACTGGCCGATCTCCTCCTGCCAGTTGGAGATGTCGGACGAGCTGGCCACGGTCTCCGTCGAGGCCGCAGCGCCGTTGGTCAGGGCACTGGGATTCTCGACCTGGAGCTGTTCCTCGGCGCAGATCTGGTCGCTGTTGCACTCGGGCCAGTCGTCGATCGCCCCCTGAGCCACGTTGCCGCTGGTTCCCGGGTTGAGTGCCTGCACCGCCACGGGATTGCTCCAGACACCGCCGGGGGGAAGGGAAATGGCCGTGGTCTGGGTGACGACGAACGATATCGGAGACGCACCCGATGTCTGGAACACATCCCCCATCGGGACGCTTCCGGTTGCACCGCTTTCGTAGCAGGACGTCGGCGCTGTTCCGACTTGGCACAGGCTTCCAGGTTGTAGCCTGAGTTCCACGGTGCCAGTCGCCGCCACCGCCGGGACCGCCTGGCTTCCAGTGGGGGTGGCCTGGAAGGTCTGCATGCCGGTGTCGCTGATCACCTTGGTGAGCACGTAGTTGGGCTGGTCGGCCTGAGCGGTCACCGACGTCCCCTGGATGGTCGGGTTGACGGTCAGCGGCTGCTCGGCGATGGTCACGGTCACCGTGGCCGAGGTGCCGAGGACCAGGAAGAGGACGATCGCGACCACCACCAGCCCGGCGCCGATCCCGTAGAGGGCGCGGCGGTTGCGGAGCAGGCCGCGGATCCCGCCCGGGGCGGGGGGCGGCGGCGCCCCACCGCCGGCAGCCCGGCTCGGGGGCGCGGACGCCCGCGTCGGAGGTGCGGCCTGCGGCGGTGGCTCGACGGCGGCGGATCCCGCCCGGGCGGCGTATGCGTCCGGGGCCCGGCCGGCCGCCCATGGCGGCGAAGCCTGGTCCCATTCGGCGGTCTGGGTCGCGGTGGTCCAGGGGCTCCGACCCGGCGGTGGGATCGGCGAAGCGGGCGGCGGCGACTCGGTCCCGGCTGTCCCGACCCCGCCGGGCGGGGGGACGGGGGCGGCCCAGGGGCTCTCCCGGGGCGCGGGCGGAACCCCGGCGGCGGCGAGCAGGGCCGGGTCGCGGAACGTGCCCGCGCCCGGGAGCGGGCTCACCGGAGCCGGCCAGCCGCCCGCGCCGGACGGCGGGGCCGTCCGCGGCACCGAGCCGTCCGGCTCCGGGCCCGGCGCGCCGGCTCGGGGCAGGAATGGCGCCACTGGCCGGGGCGGGGCCTCGCTATCCCGGAAGAGGGCCTGCCCGGGACGGCGCGCCGCCACCGGCACGCCGCCGTCGTAGGCGGCCTCCGAGCTGTAGACGCCGATCCCCACCCCCCGGGCCAGCTCCTGCACCCGGGCGTCCGGGGTGATCAGGGAGGTGGTCAGCCCCCGCTTCATGGCCACGCTGCGGAGCAACCGGAGGTTGAGGGTGGTCTGGAAGGCCTGCGCCCCCGCGGGGACGACCAGGCCGACGTCGTCGCCCGGGTCCGCGGCCTGGACCTTGCCGGCGAGGTCCGAGACGTCGTCGTCCGGGCCGACGTAGATCAGCCTCTTGGCCATTCGCCCGGCCTCATCACACCTTCATCGCCTTCATGACGCGCCGCATCAGGCTCCCGAGCGGCTGATCGGCGTCATCTTCGAGGGACACCGCATGATACGCAAGCCCCATCGGCGTCACGTCCTGGCTGCCGACCAGCAGACCCGTCGAGTCGTGGATGCCCTGCACGTCGTCCGGGCCCAGCACCTTGATGGTGGGGGGACGGCTCATCGAGAGCATCTCGGTCCAGTCCAGGGCCCGGAGCTGCTCGCTCACCTCGGGCAGGGCCGATCCCCCACCGGCGAGGTAGACCGCGGGCGGCACCGGCTCCTTGCCCGAGAGCTCCTCCAGGGTCAGGGCGACCCCCTGGGCCAGCACCTCCGCGGTGGGCTCCAGGGTGCTGCGGGCCAGCGCGTCCTGCTCGGCGGGGAGCCGTCCCTCGGCGTGGGCGAGCTTGAAGCGCTCGGCCTCCTCCAGGCTCATCCCGACCTCGTTGGCCAGCCGCCGGGTGAAGGAGCGGCCGCCCAGGGCGAACATCCGGATCGCCTCGATCCCGCGCCGGACCACGGCGATGTCGGTGGTCCCGCCGCCGACGTCGACGTAGACACCGCCGAACTCGTAGACGTCCTCGGTGGCGCAGCCCCGGGTGAGCGCGTAGGGCTCGGCCACGGTCGCGACCAGCTCCAGGTCCAGCTCCTGGGCGATGGTCTGCAGCGCCCCGATGTGGGTGAGCGGGGCGAAGGTGTTGAAGACCGAGATCTCCAGCACCTGGCCCTGGAAGTCGAGCGGGTTGGTGACCGCGTAGCCGTCGATGTGCACCGCGGTGATGCTGCTGTGCACCAGCTTCACGTTGACCTCGGCCACCCCCAGCTCATGGGACATCTGGCGCACCGCCTCCTTGAGGGCGCGGCGCTGCACCGCCTGGAGGGCGGTGGCGATGTCGGCCTGGGTGATCCGGGCCTGGGGCTGCGAGCGCGGCATGGTCATGGTGGTGCTGAAGCCGCGCACCTGCTCCCCGGCGATGCCCATCACCGCCTGCCCCGGGATGGTGCCGCACATATCCTCGGCCTCGGTCAGCGCCCGGTCGCAGTTGTCGATCACCCCCTGGATGTCGGCGACCGCCCCCGACTGCATGTCGGAGAGCGACTGGCGCACCTTGCCGACACCGATGACGATGCCGGTGCCCTCCTCGCGCTTGACCACCAGCGCCTTGACGAACTCGGTGCCGATGTCGAGCACGGTGTAGTGGCTGTGGAACTCGCTGCGCCGCCGCAGCATGGTGAACTTCTTGCGCGGCATCATCGCGCGGCGGCCTCCAGCGCTCCGCGGAAGGCGGCGACCGCCTCCGCGCGCCGCCCCGCGACGCCGAGCCCGCCCCGGCCGAAGCCGGGCTGACCGCCGCCGCGCCCGCCGGACGCCGCCACGGCGGCCGCCACCAGGCGGCCCGCATCGACCCCGGCGGCGAGCGCGCCACCACCGGCCTTGGCGCAGAGGGTGCTCTCGCCGAAGACGGCGGCCACGCCGTCGCCCTCCAGTCGCTCGGCGAAGAGCCGGTCGACCAGCAGGCCGGCATCGTCCCCGCCCAGGGCGGGGTCGTCGTGCAGGGCGAGCCGGACCGTCCCGGTGGCGGTCACGTGGGTGGCGCGAACCGCCGCGGAGACCGCATCCGCGCCTCCCTCCCGGGGCCGGCGCTGGAGCTCGCGGTTCTGCTCCAGGAGGCGCCCCACCCGCTCGGGCACCTCCTCGAGCCGCGCCCGGAGGGCGCGGGCGGCGTCCCGCAGCAGCGCCTCGGACGCCTCCCAGCGGCGCACCGCGGCGTCACCGGCGACCATCTCGATCCGCCGCGTCCCCTGGCCGATCGAGGTCTCGGCGATCACGATCACCGCCCCGATGTCCCCGCTCCGGGTCACGTGGGTGCCGCCGCAGAGCTCGCGGGACCAGTCACCGAAGCCGACCACGCGGACCAGCTCCCCGTACTTCTCCCCGAAGAGGGCCATCGCGCCCGAGGCCTGCGCCTCGGCGACCGGCATCTCGCGGACCTGGCGGAGCAGGTTGTCGCGCACGGCCGCGTTGAGCCGCCGCTCGACCCCCTGGACCTCCTCGGGGGTCAGGCCGCGCGGGAACTTGAAGTCGAAGGTGGCGTGCTCCGGCCCCACGTACGAGCCGCGCTGGACCACGGTCTCGCCGAGCAGCTCGCGGAGGGCCCGGTGGAGCAGGTGGGTGGCGCTGTGGTGGCGGGCGATCGCCCCCCGGCGGACGGCGTCGACCGTGGCGGTCAGGGTCTGACCGCGACGCAGGCTCCCGCTCTCGACCCGAACCCGGTGGGCCCGGCCCCGCACCGGCCCGTCGGCGAGCTGGACGCAGTCGAGGACGGCGGCGCCGCCCCCCTCCCAGCCCAGCCTGCCGGTGTCGCCGACCTGGCCGCCGGCCTCGGCATAGAAGGGCGAGACGTCGAGGAAGACCACGTCCTCCTCCCCCACCCCCAGGGCCTCGCGGCCGTCGGCGATGCTGATGCGCTGGACCGAGGCGCCGGCCTCCAGGGCGTCGTAGCCGACGAATTCCGTGGGCACGGTGAGGACCGCCTCCAGCTGGCCGCTCACGACGATCGACCCGGTCATTGGCGCGTTCCATCCCCCGCCCGCCCGGCCGGCGCGACCGCGCTCGCGCTGGGCCTCGAGGGCCGCATCGAAGCCGGCGCGGTCCACCGCGACCCCGCGTTCCCCTGCCATCTCGACGGTTAACTCCACCGGGAGCCCAAAGGTATCGTAGAGGCGGAACGCGTCCTCGCCCGAGATCATCGAGGTCCGCGGGCGGAGCAGCGCCTCCAGGCGCTCGCTGGCGGCCTCGACGGTGCGGGCGAAGACCTCCTCCTCGGCCCGGATGGTCGCCTCGGCCAGCCCGCGCTGCTGGACGAGCTCGGGGTAGGCGTCCCGCATCGCCGCCACCACGTCGCCGACCGCGAGGGCGAGGCCTCCCTCCAGCTCCACCCTCCGGGCGTGGAGCGCCGCCCGCCGGATCACCCGCCGGAGGACGTAGCCGCGCCCCTCGTTGCCGGGCAGGACCCCGCCGGCGATCAGGAAGGTGGCCCCCCGGGCGTGGTCGGCGAGCACCCGCAGGGAGCGGGCCCGCTGCTCCGGGTCGCGGCCGCCGGAGGCCCGCCGCCCCAGCCCCGCGAGGATCGGCGTGAAGAGATCGGTGTCGTAGTTGCAGCGAACCCCCTGGAGGACCGCGGCCATCCGCTCCAGCCCCATCCCGGTGTCCACCGTCCGCTGGGGCAGCCGCGTCCTGCTCCCGTCATCGGCCTGGTCGAACTCCATGAAGACCAGATTCCAGATCTCGATCCACCGGTCGCCGCCGCACTCGTCCTGGGGCGTGCAGTCGGATCGGCCGCAGGAGCAGGGCGCCCCGAAGTCGAAGTAGACCTCGCTGTCGTAGCCACAGGGGCCGGTGGGGCCGGCCTGCCACCAGTTGTCCTTCAGCCGGGCCACGCGGCGGTCGGGGATGCCGACCCGATTGGTCCAGATCTCGAGAGAGTCGCCGTCGTCGGGGTAGATCGAGGGCCAGAGCCGCTCCGGCTCCAGACCGAAGCCCCGGGTGAGCAGCTCCCACGCCATCTCGATCGCGCCCTGCTTGAAATAGTCGCCGATCGACCAGTTGCCCAGCATCTCGAAGAAGGTGTGGTGGGTGCAGTCGCCCACCGAGGAGATGTCGTCGGTGGTCAGGCCCGAGCCGCGGAAGCACTTCTGGCAGGAGACGAGGCGCGGGCTCGGCGGGGTGCGCTCACCGCTGATGTAGGCCTTCAGAGGCACCATCCCGGCCACGGTGAAGAGCAGCGACGGGTCGTCGCTCGGGATCAGTGGGGCGTTGGGAAGGACGTGGTGCCCGCGCTCCTCGAAGAAGCCGAGGAAGCGCTCCCGGATCTCATGGCTGCGCAAGGGGGAGGCTCGTGGAAGGTGGGGCACCAGGCGGGCGTCGGGTGGCACCGCGGGGTGCGGCGACGCCCTGCGTCCGAGGTGCGGAGCCGGTTGATTGTATCGGACGGCGCAGGCCATGGCCGGCTCCCGCCCGCAGGCTCGGATCGGTCCGGCACCGGCGGCGGACCGACACCGACGGTCGGATGGGGCGGCCGCCCGACCACCCCGGCCGGCGACCGCGATCCCACCGGATCAGTCCAGGACCTCGTCGCCGAACTCGCGGCGGAGGTGCTCGACCGCCGCGCGCTGCAGCCGCGAGACGTGCATCTGGGAGATCCCGAGGCGCTTGGCGACCTCGGTCTGGGGAAGCTGCTCGACGAACCGGAGGGCCATGATCCGCCGCTCCCGGGGGCTGAGCTGGGCCATCGCCCGCTCCAGAACGTCGCGCATCTCGACGCGATCGAGCCCCTCGTCCTCGCCACCGAGGCGCTCCCCGAGCATGCTCCCGTCCTCCGCGTCGCCCAGCGGCGCCTGGAGCGAGACGGTGTGCTGGGCCGGGCTCACCTCCAGGGCGGCCAGCACGTCCTCAGGCTGTAGGCCGAGGTGGGCGGCGATCTCATCGATGGAGGCGGGCCGCCCCAGCCTCCCCTGCAGCTCCTGCTGGGCGGCGTGGACCCGGAGCAGGTTCTCCTGGAGCCGCCGGGGCACCCGGACCGCCCATGACCGGTCCCGGAAGTAGCGCCGGATCTCGCCCATGATGGTGGGCGTCGCGAAGGTGCTGAACTCGTTCTCCAGGCTGGGATCGAAGCGGTCGATGGCCTGGATGAGGCCGAGGAAGCCGACCTGCTCGATGTCCTCCAGGGGCTCGCCGCGGTTGGCGAATCGGCGGGCGATGTAGTGGACCAGATCGCTGTTCAGCTCGACAAGCCGCGCCCGCACCCCCGGATCCCGGGTCTCCCGGTACTCGCGGAGAAGCCGGCGGATCTGCTCGCGCGCCGGGGTCGCGGCCGGCTTGGCCATGGTCCGGCGCTCGGGCAGGGTGGTGCGACCGCCAGGCGTGGCGGCGCTCACCGCACCAGGTACTTGGTCAGCCGAACCCGCAGGCCACCGTTGCGCTCGTCCATCCGGTAGCCGAAGTCGTCCACGAAGAGCCCCATGAGCTGCATCGCCATCTGCTCCGCCTCGCGCGCCCTCGCCTCCCGAGCGGCCTGCACCGCCGCCACCGCCTGGCGGTGGGTGGCGGCGTCGAGCTCGGCCCGGGAGAGGCTGCTCCGCACCCGGACCTCGATCGCGCTGTCGGCCAGGCTGAACACCAACCGGATCTGCCCGTTGCCCGGCCCGGCCACCCGCTCGGTGAGGCCGATGGCGTTCTCGCACGCCTGGGCGACCGCGATCACCAGGTCGTCGAGGGCCTCGACGTCGAGCCCGGCCACGGCCGCGAAGCCGGCAGCCGCGCGCTTGGCGACCAGGACGTAGCGGCGGTCGGCGGGCAGCCTGAGCTCGGAGGCGGTGGCGGTCACATCCGGGGAATACCCGGGCGAAGCCATCCCCAAACTCATGGCCGGGCCCGGGGTGCCCGCCCCGGCTCCCGGGTCACGCGCCCGGGCTCGGAACGCTGTCGCCCCCCGCGGTGGCGGCGCGCCCGGCCGCGGCCCCCTCCTGGATCGCGCCGTGGACCTCCTCCTCCCACTCGCGGTCCAGAGCCTCCTGGCGCTGGGAGCGCACCCGCCAGAAGACGACCCCGGCGGCGATGGCGGCGGCCGCGATCAGACCCTTGCGGCCGAACGGGATGGGCAGACGCATGGCCGTTCCTCCCTGTGTCAGCGGGCCGGCCCCGGCCCGGTGCGGATGCCGGTGGATCAGGCTCGATTATGCCCGCCCCCGGCGGGCCCCCGGAGCCGGGAGGACGAGGGCCCCGGCGACCTCCAGGATCACCATGCCGGCCGCATCCGCCAGCGGATGCAGCGGTCCCAGCGGCGGCCCTCCCGTGTGCAGGCCCAGGGCGACCAGCTCGCCGGCCACCACGCCGGCGGCGGCCAGGGCCAGGGCGACCGGGTAGCCGAGCCGCCGGGGCGCGGCCAGCCGGGCCACCTGGGCGCCGATCAGCGCGAAGAGCACCCCGATCAGGAGGCCCGGGCTCACCGGAAGACCCCAACGCCGGCGGCGCCGTCCTGGGCTGAGCCCGAGGACCAGGTGGGTTCCCGCACGGCGCTTTTCTCCTTCCCCGTCAGAGGGGCACGAAGGCCGGCGACGGATGTTGGGATCCCGAATACTTCTCTATTGGTCCAGCCGCATGCGGTGCGCCGAGACCGGCGAGGGGCCGAGCTCATGGTACCCGGAGAACGGCCTTCCGTCGTCACCGATGCGGGCGATCCTGCGCCGGTCTACCGGTCACCCGCCGGCCAGCAGGCGGCCGAGCTCGGACGCCACCTCGTCCACCGCGGCGGTCTGCTGCCGCCCGGTGTCGAGGTCCTTCCAGGTGGCCGCACCCTGGGCGGCCTCCTCGGCCCCCACCAGCACCACGGCCCGGGCCCCCTGGCGGGCGGCGGTGGCGAGCCGCCGGTCCAGGCGGCGGTCGGAGGCGTCGAGCACGGCCGCGATCCCGGCCGCGCGCAGCCGGCGGGCCACCCCGGCGGCGGCGGGCGAGTCGGTGAGGCCCACCCCCAGCACCACCACCCCCTCGCGGCGGGGCGCCGGACCCAGGCCCAGCTCCCGGCAGACCGCGATGGTGCGCTCGACGCCCAGCGCGTAGCCGCTGCCGGGCACCGGCGGGAAGCCGAGCACCTCGGCCAGGCCGTCGTAGCGGCCACCGCCGCCGAGCGCGTTCTGGGCGCCCTGGAGCGACTCGTGCCAGAGCTCGAAGGTGGTGTGGGCGTAGTAGTCGAGCCCGCGCACCAGGCGCGGATTGAGGCTGAAGGGGATGGCCGCGGCGGTGAGCAGATCGGTCACCCGGGTGAAGAAGCCCTGGCTCTCCGGGCTCAGCGAGGGACCGATCTGGGGGGCGCCGGAGACCAGGCCGGCGTCCCGCTTGCAGTCGAGCAGGCGCAGCGGGTTGACCTCCAGCCGGCGCCGGCAGTCCTCGCAGAGGCGATCCCGGAGCGGTTCGAAGTACCCGACCAGCGCCGCGCGGTAGCGGAGCCGGTCGTCGATGTCCCCGAGGGTGTTGACCTGGAGGCTCAGCCCACCGACCCCCAGGGCCTCATAGAAGCGCCAGGCGACCTCGATCACCTCGGCGTCGAGGGCCGGGGAGCGCTCGCCGATCGCCTCGATGCCGAGCTGCCAGAACTCGTGGTAGCGGCCCGCCTGGGGACGGGCGTACCGGAACATCGGCCCCGCGTAGCGGACCCGCACCGGACGGCGCTCCTGGTCAAGGTGGGCGGCGAGCACGGCCCGGAGCACGCCCGGGGTGCCCTCCGGACGGAGCGTGAGCTGCCGGCCGCCCCGGTCGGTGAAGGAGAACATCTCCTTCTCGACGACGTCGGTCCCCGCTCCGGTGCCGCGCTCGTACATCTCGGTCGCCTCGAAGACCGGGGTGTCGATGGGTTCGTAGCCGTGAGCCGCCGCCACCCGCGCGTGGGTCTCCAGGACCCACTGGCGGAGCGGGGCCTCGGCGGGCAGCAGGTCGTTGGTGCCCCGGGGGCGGGTGATCGCCGGCATCGCCCCGGAAGTCTACTGAGGGCGACGCAGTGAGGAGCGATAGCCGCAGGCTGTCGCTGCGAGCGAAGGACCCGTCAGCACCTGCGTCCGGGCACCGAGGGCGACCCGCCTACTGCTCCTCCTCGAGGAGCTGGGTCTCCCCATAGGTGCAGAGGGCGCCGTTGTTACCCCCCGACGGGCAGTTGGTGCCGAGCGCGCCGATGAAGGGGACGGGGGTCAGCGGGGCGTACTGGTAGCCCACCCCCACCACCACCACCGTGCCGCCCGCGTCGAAGCAACCGGCGGCCGGCGTCGATGCCGTCCAGGTGCTGCCGCTGTAGGAGCCGAAGGCGCTGTTGGCCACGCTCCACTGGGTGCAGAGCTGCGGGCTCCCCACCTGCTCCAGCTGGAAGTACCAGACCCCGATGCACCCCTTCCCGGAGAAGGTGAACGGCGGGTAGGTGGTGGGCGTGAGGGTGGTGCCGTTCCAGAAGCAGTCGGCATTCATGGGCAGGCCGCCGTTGTCCTGGGCCTCGGCGGAGATCGCGTTCACGATCGACGCGCCGGAGAACCCCGCCTGAGTCTCCACGACCGCCACCCGGTCCCCGGCCCGGGCGGCGTTCTCCACCGAGAGCCGGGCTCCGAAGTAGCCGCCGAAGTCGATGGTCGCGAAGATCACGACCATGAAGATGGGCAGGACCAGGGAGAACTCGACCAGCGTCTGCCCGCCGGCGCGGCGGCGCCGTCTCACGACTGCACCACCAGGGCGAACTGAGCGGTGATGTAGGCCCGGAGGCCGAAGGTCGCGTTCAGGACCGTGAAGACGGGACCGGGGCTGGTCGAGCTCCAGTTGTACATGACGGTGATCTGCACCAGGTCACCGGCGGCGACCAGCCCCGCCGTGCTGCTGCACCCGCTGCTGGTCTCGAGGCATCCCACGTCCGAGTTGGCGTCCGAGGACCACCAGGCGACCACGTCCGAGGCGGCGCTCAGGCTCGCGCTGGAGTAGCTCCCGTCGCTGCTCTTGAAGTAGACGATCGAGATGCAGCTGGTCGGGGTGCCCGAGGCCCCGCTCCCGGCGGGGAAGCTCCCCGGGACGCCCGGGGTCGCGCCCCAGGCGGGGTCACCGGCGGCCGGCGGCGTGCCCCCCGTCCACGTGCAGTCGACGTTGTCGAGGGCCAGGCCGCCCTCCGGGACCGTGAGCGCCTCCGCCTCGTCCTGGACCAGGGCCTCGACGTTGGTGCTGGGCGGATACCAGAGCACCGAGGTGCCACTGCTGTAGGTGGTGGTGGGGGTCCATGATTCGATGCTGACGCTGGTCGCAGTCCGAGCGGCGGCCGCCGTCAGGGTCAGCTTGGGCCCGGTCGAGCTGGTGAGGTAGAGGGACGCGCCGCTCGGGAGGTCCACCGGCAGGGAGGCCACGGCGAGGGTCGTGTAGGGGCCGCCGGCGGCCGTGTACGCGGCGGTCGTCGAGGTCGTGTACGAGGTCGCCGGGCAGCTGTAGGTGCCGGCGGACGAGCTCCAGGCCGGCGCCGGGCAGGCGGCGCTCCACGGCAGCGGGCTGGTGTTGGTGGTGTTCTCGCTGGCGTAGCGGGTGCTGTCCCGGACCACGGTGGTGATGTTGTTGACGTGCTCGAGGTAGTAGCCGTAGTCGGCCACCGACACCGCCAGGGCGAGCAGGAGCGGGAAGACCAGGGCGAACTCGACCATCGCCTGACCACGGCGCCGCCGCGCTCCGGGCCGCCGCGGCCGGCCTTCGCCCGCCTGCCGGGATCGGTCCCCCTGGTGTCGGGCCACGTGCTCTCCTTCAGGCACGGCGAGGTTCCGCCTGCTTCGCCAGCCTACCCCGCCTCCGTGACGCTCTCCGTTGACGAATGGCCACCGCTGCGTAACAACTCTCCGGTGCCCCGAGCGGCGCCGCGAGGTCGCGGCGCGGCTCGAGGGCGCCCGCTACTTGACCAGGTCGCCGGGGTTCGAGGACTCCGGGGCGATGGCGATGGAGCCGGTCGCGGTCCCCAGGGTGGCCGAGCTGGTGTTGTAGAAGATGTTGTTGACGATGATCGGGGAGGGGACCGCGGTGGTCCCGGCGTTGAGGAAGATGGTCCCCGAATCGGCGTAGACGCCCCCCGACGGGTAGCCGGTGTCGGCGGTCACCCCCGAGCTGTTGACGAAGAAGGCGTCGGCATTGTCGTTGCAGCGATCGAAGTAGAAGAGGATGTTGCTGTAGGTCGACGAGGCGCTGAGGTCCAGGGTGGTGCTGCCGTTGAACTCGATCTCACCGCCGCTGGACTGGGAGCTGCAGCTGTAGCTGCTGCCCGACCCCGACCAGGTTCCGCAGGAGGCCGGCGAGGTGCCGCTGCCACAGGTCATGTAGAAGGTGACCCCGGTGCCGCTCAGCTTGACCCCGGAGCTGTTGATGAGCATGGTCCCACCGTCCAGGACGTAGACCCCCGGGTTGAAGGTCACGTTGGCCTGGATGGTCATGGACCCGAACACACCCGGGTTGACGGTGGCCGCCGACTCGATGGTCAGCGAGCTGTAGTCACCCGACGCGAGGGTCACCGCGTTCCCGTTCACGGTCAGGCAACCGGAGGTGTTCTCCCAGGTCGCCGCGGTCACGCTGCCGCAGCTGGTGGCGGCGCCCGTGTAGCTCGGCACCGAGGCGGTGGCCAGCGGGTCGGTGAACGCGGGGGCCACCGCGCTGCTCCAGGTGGTGGGGCTGAACACGTTGCCGGTCCCGTTGTTGTCCACCGGGCTCGACTTGGTGCTGCTCATGTTGAACTTGCCGCTGGTCTCGATGGTGTTGGTGCTGCTGTTGAAGAAGACCGAGTAGCCGCTGCCACCGTCGATACTCAGGTTCCCGGAGGCGTTGATGACATCCGAGGAGCCGTTGAACATGGCGGTGGCGCCGTCCTCCTGCTGACCCCCGAGGATGTCGATGCCGTATCCGTTGGTGGTCTCGACGGTGTCGTTGCTGCTGTTGAAGAAGATGTAGCCGCCGACGTCGATGCTGCCACCGCCGGACTCCAGGATGTCGCCGCCGTTGATGGTGACGTCGCGGAAGACGCAGACCTCGCAGGCGGTCTGGGGGTTGGTGCTGTTGCCGCTGCTGCCGCCGCCACCGGTGCTGGAGACCTCGGCGACGGCCTGGGACTGGACGGTGTGGGTCCTGGTCTTCGAGCCCAGCTCCGCGAAGGCGTCCGTGGAGGTGTTGCTGACGTTGGTGCCGACAAAGTCCACGCTCGAGGCGGTGACGCTGCCGCAGGTGTTGCTGCTGGAGGTCCAGGTGCAGGCCGGGCTGCCGGTGAAGCTCGACCCGTAGAAGTTGACGGTGACCGTGCAGGGGGCCTCCGGGCCATTGCAGTCGGCGCTCGCGACATTGGCCGCGGCCGTGTAGGCGGTGCTCAGGGTGCCGCCGCTCCAGAGGGTGTAGGAGGCCGCCAGCGCGGCCGAATCGGAGACGTCCTGGTCGTTGCGGGACTGGTCGTAGCTCAACCCGGCGTCGATGGTCAGTGCCGCGAAGCCGGCGATGATGACGAGCATGAGGGCCACGATCGGGATGACCTGGCCCCGCTGCCGTGCTCGGCGCCTGTTCACTCCCCGGTCCTCCACGTAGGCACGCCCGGCGATCGCCGGTGCCCAGGCGGGCACGGAGATGGCCGGGTGGCCCCTGATATCGCGTCAAAGGTCGCAGAGCTGGGTAACGCCAGCGTGGATTCCCGGTCGCAACCCGTCCCTGCCGGTGTGTCAGTGCGCCGACAGCCGGGCCCCGAGCCGCTCTCCGGCGCGCCCGCGCGGCCTCTCCGACCCCCTCCCCTCTCCCCTACCCGATGTCCCGGGCCACGGTGTGCACGTCGCGGACCTGCTCCAGCCGCTCCAGGAGCCGGCTGAGCTGGGTGAGGTTGGAGATCTCCACCACCGTCGAGATCACCGCCGTCCGGTCGTCGTAGACCTGGACGTCGGCACCCGCCAGGTTGATCTTGTTCTCCGCGATCACCGCGGCGATGTCGCGGAGCAGCCCGGTGCGATCCCAGGCCTCGATCTTGATGCTGACCGGATAGACCTGGTTGCCGCCGCGCTCCCAGGCCACCTCGACCAGCCGGTCGGGGTCGTGGGCGTGCTGGATGCTGGCACAGGTGGCCCGGTGCACCGAGACCCCCTTGCCGCGGGTGATGTAGCCACGGATCGGCTCACCCGGGAGCGGGTTGCAGCAGCGGGCGAAGGTGGTCAGCATGTTGCCGACCCCATGCACCCTCACCTCCCCGCTGGGTGCCAGCGCCGGTGAGGTGAGCGGGATCACCAGCCCGGGGCCGTCCTCGCCGGCGCGGCCGTCGTGGTCGGCGTGGCGGAGCACGACGGTTCGCGGGCTCAGCTCGCCGTAGCCGATCGCCGCCAGGAAGTCGTCCGCGGTCGTGAACTTGAAGTCCCGGGCTAGCTCCAGCAGCCCGTCGTCCTTCAGCGCGGCGAGGGTGGTCTGGCGGAGCCGCCGGAACTCCTTGTCCAGCATCTCCCGCCCCTTGCTGATGTTCTCCTCGCGGCGCTCCTTCTTGAACCATTGCCGGATCTTCTCCCGGGCGGTCGAGGTCTTGACGAAGTTGAGCCAGTCCCGGGAGGGCCCGTGGGGCGCCTTGGTGGTGAGGATCTCCACGATGTCGCCGTTGCCGAGTTGGTACTCGAGCGGCACCATCCGGCCGTTGACCTTGGCCCCGATGCAGTGGTGGCCGACGTCGGTGTGCACCCGGTAGGCGAAGTCGACGGCGGTGCTCCCCGCCGGCAGCGAGCGCACATCCCCCTTGGGGGTGAAGACGAAGACCTCGTCCTGGAAGATGTCGAGCTTGACGGTGTCGACGAAGGCCTCGGCGTCGAGCAGCTCCTTCTGCCAGTCCATCAGCAGGCGGAGCCAGCCGTAGCGCTCGTCGAAGCGAACCTGCTGGGGCCCCGCCTTGTAGTGCCAGTGCGCGGCCACCCCGTACTCGGCGGTGTGATGCATCTCGGCGGTGCGAATCTGCACCTCGACCGGCTCGCCGGTGTGGGAGATCACGGTGGTGTGCAGGGACTGGTAGCCGTTGCCCTTGGGCATGGCGATGTAGTCCTTGAAGCGTCCCGGGATCGGCTTCCAGAGATGGTGGACGACCCCCAGGGCGGTGTAGCAGTCCTTGACCGAGTCGACCACCACCCGCACCGCCATCAGGTCGTAGATCTCCTCGAAGTCCTTCTGCTGACGGCCCATCTTGTCGATGATGCTGTAGACGTTCTTGGAACGTCCGCTCAGCTCGGCGCGGACGCCCACCGCCTCCAGCTCGCGCTGCAGGATCTCGCTGACATCGCGGACGAAGACCTCGCGCTGCTGCCGCCCGCTGCTCAGCTTGGCCTCGACGGCGTGGAAGCTGACCGGGTCGAGCTGGGCGAAGGCGAGGTCCTCCAGCTCTGCCTTGAACTGCCAGATGCCCAGCCGGTGAGCGAGGGGCGCGTAGATGTCCAGGGTCTCCCGGCTGATGCGCTGTCGCCGCTCCTCGGCGTGGGCGCTCACGGTGCGCATGTTGTGGAGGCGATCGGCCAGCTTGATCAGCACCACCCGGATGTCCTCGGCCATCGCCACCAGCATCTTGCGGATGTTCTCGGCCTGGGCCTGCTCCCGGGTGTGGACGTGGATCTTGCCCAGCTTGGTGACCCCCTCGACCAGCCGGGCGATCACCTCGCCGAACTCCCGCCGGATGTCCTCCAGGGTGACGTCGGTGTCCTCGACGGTGTCGTGGAGCAGGGCCGCCGCGAGGGTCTCCGCGTCGAGGCGGAGCTCGCTGAGCAGGACCGCCGCGGCCACCGGATGCTCGACGTAGGGCTCCCCGGTCAGCCGGAACTGGCCGCTGTGGGCTCGCTCGGCGACCTCGAACGCCCGCCGGAGCAGGGCGTGGTCGGCCTCGGGCAGGTAGCCGAGCCGGGCCTCGAGATCGGTGAAGGGCATCTCATACGAGTGTACCGGGCACCCGGCTCTGGCAATCCGGAAAACGTCGCCACGCCGGCCTATGATCCGTCGCGATGACCACCGTCGGCGGGCCCTACGGCCCGCCGCCACCCCCACCACCGCCAGCCCCCCCGCCGGGGGCACAACTGAGCGCTGACGGACGCTACTGGTGGGACGGCTCGCGGTGGAACCCGGTGGCGGCCCAGCCCGCGCCGGTCGCTCCCCCGGCCGGCCAGCTCAGCCCGGACGGTCGCTACCGGTGGGACGGCACGCGTTGGGCCCCCGTCCCGCCGCCGGTCGCCGCACCGCCCGCGCCAGTCCAGCCCTGGGCCGCTGCCCCTCAATTCCCGGGGCCTCCGCCCATGGCGGCGGCCTACCCGGGTGCGCCACCCGCCCAACCGGTGGCTCCCGCCGCCGCTCGCGGCTCCGGAGCTCGCTGGCTCGCCGTCGGGCTGGTCGTGGTCGTGGTGCTGGCCGCGGCCATCGGCACGTACCTGGTGACCCGGCCCAGCGGGCTTGCCTCGGAGACGCCGAACCAGATCGTCCAGGCGGCGATGAGGGCCGTCAACAACGCCAGCGGCTTCGAGGCGTCGGCGACCGGCAACTTCGGCAACGGCGTGACGGCGTTCGACTTCAAGGTCCACGGCACCGATCTGGACGGGACGGTGACCCTGAACGGCAACGTGGTCGACCTGGACCTGATCGGCGGCGACGTCTACTTCAAGGCGCCGGCCGCCTTCTGGACCGCCGAGGGGCTGTCCGCCGCGGCCGCGGCCCAGCTCGCCGACCAGTGGGTGGAGGAGCCGGCGGGGTCGTCGGAGGCGTCGGACTTCTCGGGTCTCAGCTCCCTGACCGACGTCTCGTCCACGCTCGAGAACCATGGCGCTCTGGCGGCGGGCGGGACAGGGAACGTCGACGGCCAGGCCGTCGTCTTCGTCAAGGACACCACCGACGGGGGCACCCTGGCGGTCGCCACCTCCGGGCCCGCCTACCCGCTGCAGCTGTCGCAGACCAAGGGGTCCGGCACCGGCGTGTTGACCTACTCCAACTGGAACGCCGTTCCCGCTTCACCCTGCCGCCCAGCCCCATCACCGTACCCAGCAGCTGACCTCGCGGCGTCCCGCTGGGAGCCGGATGGGCAGGAGGTGGGTGCCCCCCGCGGCACCAGGCTCGGATCGCGCCACTCACCTGTCGCTGCGCTGGTGGGGCGGATATGCTTCCGCTTGCATGACTGACGCGGGTGGAGGCTACGGCCAGCAGCCGCCGGGGCCGCCTCCCGGTGCGATGCTCAGTGCTGATCGCCGCTTCTGGTGGGATGGTCAGCGGTGGCGCCGGATGCCACCGGCGCCGGCTCCGACATCGGCCCCCCCCACGCCGACCTCAGCGCCCCCCACGCCGGCCTCCGCACCCCCGCCCGGCGTCGCCGGAGCATCGCGGGCGGCGCAGCCGGGTGCGTGGCCGGCTCCCACTCCCGGCGCCCCTCCGGCGTCCGCACCCGGAGCCTCGCCAGCTCCCCCGTACGGGTCGCCGCGGACGGCCGAGACCGGCTCCCCCCCCGCTTCCGCCGGCTGGCAGGAGCGTCCCGCAGCGCAACCCTGGGCGCCCCTTCCGCCCGCCCCCGGTCCCGCCTGGCCGGTCCAGCCGGTGGCGGCGCCGATCCCACCCAGCGGCCCGGCCCCCGGTTGGGGTCCTCGGGTCTCCGGACCCTCGTCCGCCCCGAGCCAGCCTCCCGGCGGCCCGGCCCCGGCCTTCTCCGACCCCGCGACCTGGACGGCCCCAGGCTCGACGCCCGGGAGTGGCCCGCCGGGGTCCGCCCCATCCCAGGCGGGTGGCTGGCCACCCCCCTCCCTCGGCGGTCCGCCCCCGGCGTGGGGAACGGCCGGCCTGGGCATCCCCGAGCCCCCTCAGCCGCCGCCGCTTCCCGCTCCGGGCGGCCAGCCGGCCCCGGGCCGGCCCCGGTCGGCGCTGCGGACCGCCCTGCTCGCGCTGATCGCGGTGGTGGTGATCGCCGGTGGCGGCTACTACGCCCTCACCCACCGGACCGGCACCACCGTGCCCAGGCCCAGCGCCTCGGGCCAGCCCACGCCGACTTCGACACCGACCCCGACACCGACCCCGACCCCGACGCCGACCGCGGCGGCCAGCGTGACCTTCACCGATCCCGGCCATGACTTCTCCGCCGCCTTCCCGCTGACGCCGGTCTCCACCACCGAGTCGGAGACGGTCGACGGCGTGAGCCTCAGCTACACCGGCTGGACCGCCATCGACCCGTCCACCGGGGACCAGTACGTGGTGGTCGACATGCCCTATCCGGCGAGCGTCGACGTCTCCGATCCCCAGCTCAGCCTTCAGGCGGGGGTCAACAGCATGGTCACGTCGCTCAAGGCCACCGTCATCTCCAGGACCAGCGGGACCGACGGCGGCTACCCCGACGTCGACGTGCTGGTCTCGACCGAGGGCATCTACATCGACTACCAGTGCGTCCTGGCCGGGCACGCCTTCTACGGCGCGGGGGTCGCCTCCGCCCAGGATCCGCCGCCCGGCTTCGCCGCCTTCGCGGCGTCGCTCAAGATCTACTCGACCGCGGCCGCCACCAGCTGAGGGTCAGTACGCCCGGGCGATCAGGGCGACCTCGGAGGACGGCTCTCCGCACGCCAGGCAGCGCCCCCGCTCCCCGCTGCGGTCGTGGCGGAGCACCCGGATGGTGAGGGCGTGGGCGGTCCCCTTGACCGCCTCCTCGCACGCCGGGCGGTTGCAGAAGGGTCCGTTGGCGAACACCGGCCGGTCCGCGAAGGCCTCGCGAAGCGCGTCCAGGCTGTCCACCTCGACGCTCCGGTCGCGGAGAAGCCCCTCGGCCCGTTCCCTGATCCGGGCCTGGGCGTCGTCGAGGAGCGCGGGCAGCCGCGCGGCCACCCCGTCCAGCGGTTCGGTCCAGCTCTCGCCGTCGACCCGCCGGGTGACCGTCACCTGACCCGCGGCCAGGTCGCGCGCCCCCACCGTCACCCGCAGCGGCACCCCCCTCAGCTCCCAGTGCGCGTACTTCTCACCGGGGCGGATGCCCTCCCTCCGGTCGACCCGCAGGCGCACCGCGCCTGAGGCGGCCTCGATCCGCCGGCACGCCTCATCGACGGCGGCGGCCCCCTCGGGGTCGTTGCTCCGGGTGACCGGGACCACCACCACCTGGATGGGGGCCACTCGCGGGGGCATCACCAGGCCGGCGTCGTCGCCGTGGGCCATGATCAGGCCGCCGATGACGCGGGTGGAGAGTCCCCAGGAGGTGTGGAAGGGGTTCTGGAGGGCGTTCTCCCGGTCGCTGTAGCTGATGCCGTAGGCGCGGGTGAAGTTCTGCCCGAGGTGGTGGGAGGTGCCCGATTGGAGCGCCCAGCCGTCGCTCATCATCGCCTCGATGGAGAGGGTGTACTCCGCGCCCGCGAACTTCTCGGAGTCGGTCTTGCGACCCGGGATCACCGGGATCGCCAGCCACTCCTCGGCCAGCTCGCGATAGCAGCCGAGCATGGTGTCGACCTCGGCCGCAGCCTCGGCGTCGGTCTCGTGGAAGGTGTGACCCTCCTGCCAGAGGAACTCGGAGGTCCGCAGGAAGAGCCGGGTGCGCTTCTCCCAGCGCATCACGTTGGCCCACTGGTTGATCAGCACCGGGAGGTCGCGGTAGCTGTGGATCCAGTCCGCGAACATCGAGCAGATGATGGTCTCCGAGGTCGGCCGGATCGCCAGCCGCTCCTCCAGCTCCTTCTGCCCTCCCTGGGTCACCCAGGCCACCTCGGGGGCGAATCCCTCGACGTGCTCCGCCTCCTTCCGCAGATAGGACTCGGGGATGAGCAGCGGGAAGTACATGTTCTCGTGGCCGGTCGCCTTGATCATGTCGTCGAGCGCCCGCTGGATCCGCTCCCAGAGCGCGTAGCCGTAGGGGCGGATCACCATGCAGCCGCGCACCGGTGCGTAATCGGCGAGCTCGGCGCGCCGGACCGTGTCGGTGTACCAGCGGTCGAAGTCCTCGCTCTTGCGGGTGATCGCCTTGGGCATCGGGGGGCGTTCGTCAGCCATGGGCGCCGAGTTTACCGGGTGGCGGTGCGGAGGCCGGGGCGGGAGGTTGTGTGGGCGTCACCCGGGAGGCGCGGGGATGCGTGCCGAGCGAAGGCTCTGCGCAGGCGGCGGCTGCCACGCCGCCGAGCAGAGGGTGCCGAGCGCCAGTCAGGGCGCTCGGACGCCCGGGCCGGAGCGCGGCACCACCCCCGCGCCTGCCGTGCCTCGCGTCTGCCGCGCCCCGCGCCTGCCGCGCCCCGCGACCTCAGACGACGCTGAGCGGGGTCAGCGGCCGGCGCGGCGCCTCGGCCAGGTCGCCCAGCCCGACCGGGAGCGGCCGGCCGGCGGCCAGCAGCGCCTGGTCCTCGGCGGCGACCGCCCGCAGCTCGGTGATCAGGGTGTCGATCAGCTCGGCCTCGGGGAGCGAGGCGACCACCCGGCCGCTCTTGAACAGGGCCCCCTTGTGCTTGCCGCCGGCGATCCCGATGTCGGCGTGCATCCCCTCCCCCGGCCCGTTGACCACGCAGCCCATCACCGAGACCGTGAGGGTCCGGCGGATGCCCTGCATCGCCTCCTCGACCCGCTTCACCATCGGGAACATGTCGATCTCGAGCCGCCCGCAGGTCGGGCAGGCGACCAGGTTGGGCCCGCTGGGCTTGTCCTCGAGGTAGGCCAGGATCTGCCGGGCCACCCTGACCTCCTCCTCCGGCTCCCCGACCAGGGAGACCCGGATGGTGTCGCCGATCCCCTCGGCGAGGAGGATGCCGATGCCCATGGCGCTCTTGATGCTGCCGGTGTCGACCGGGCCCGCCTCGGTCAGCCCGAGGTGGAGGGGATAGCGATTGCCCAGGGCGGCGAACCTCCGGTTGGCCGCCAGGTTGGTGGCGACGTCGGAGGCCTTGAGCGAGACCTTGATCTGATGGAAGTCCAGCTCCTCGAGGATCCGGATGTGGCCGAGGGCGGCCTCCACCATCAGCTCGGCGGTCTCCTCGACGCTGCCGCCGCGGCCGCGCTCCAGGCCCTTGCGCCCGGGGATGCTGCCGGCGTTGACCCCGATCCGCATCGGCACGTCGCGGTCCCGCGCCTCGCGGGCGATGTCGGCCACCTTGGCCGAGTTGGTGATGTTGCCCGGGTTGAGCCGGAGGCAGGCCACCCCCGCCTCCAGCGCCTCCAGGGCGCGGGGCGCGTCGTAATGAACGTCGGCGACGATCGGAACCGGGGAGCCGCGGACGATCTCGCGCATCGCCCGGCCCGCCTCGGGGGTGTCGCACGTGACCCTGACGATGTCGGCCCCCGCCTCCGCCGCCCGCCGGATCTGGGCCAGGGTGGCGCTCACGTCCTCGGTCTGGGTCTTGGTCATGGTCTGGACCGAGATCGGGGCCGCGCCCCCGATCACGACGCCGCCGACGTTGATGGGCACGGTCCGGCGGCGATTGGGCGGGGTCATCTCAGTGCACGCCTCCGGAGAGGTGATTGATGTCATTGATCGTGATCAGCACCACCAACAGGATAATGAAGGCGAGGCTGACCCCGATGGCGATCGCCTGGCGCATCGGATCGATGCGGCGGCGGCGGACCGCCTCGATGAGGATGAAGAGCAGCCGGCCACCATCCAGGAACGGGATCGGCAGCACGTTGAAGAAGCCGAGTGCCAGGCTGATCAGCCCGATCAGGCTGAGGTACTGCACCCAGCCCTGTTGCACGGAGGTGCCGGCGGCGGCGGCGATGCCCACCGGGCCCGAGAATTGCTGGCTCGCCTGGGCCGGATGGACGAAGAGCTCGCCGATCACCTGGCCCAGGCCGACCGCATACGCCGGGATCGCGCCGAAGCCGTCGCGCAGCGCCGGGAAGAGGCCGGCTCCCGGGAGCTGGGCGCCATAGCCGATCCGCCAGGCGGCCGCGGCCTGGCTGGTGGAGCTCCCGTCCCCGTCCACGACGCCGCTGAGCTGCACCGGCCCGAAGTGGTCGGTGTGGTCTCCCTCGATGAAGCCGCTGACGGTCACCGCCCCGCCGCCACCGAGGATGACGGCGGGATCCCCGGTCCCGACCGCGGCCCCGTTCACCGAGGTCACCACCAGGGGCGAGCCGGAGATGTCGCTCGGGAAGGTGCCGGACTGCCCGTAGGCGTAGACGACCAGCTCGGGGGTGATCGTGGTGGTGTGGTCGGAGCCGTCCGTCCCCTGGTAGGTCACCGCGACCGGCCGCCCCTCGCTCCTCTGCACGGCGGCATAGAAGTCGGCATCGGTGGCGGACGGTGATGCGTAGCTGATCGCCGAGCCCCCGATGCTCACGATCACGTCGCCGTTGACCAGGCCGGCCCGGGCGGTCGGCTCCCCCGCCGGGACGTAGGAGGGAGAGGCCTGGGCCGCCACCACCGTCAGGCAGAGGGCGCCGAAGACGAGGTTGAAGACCACCCCGGCCGCGATCGTGGCCAGCTTCCGGGGGACGGTGGCACGGTAGAAGTTGCGCTCGCCGGCGTCGGCCTCGCCCTCCAGGCCGAGCATCCCCGGCATCCGCACGAAGCCCCCCACCGGCAGGGCCCGGATCCCGTACTCGGTGTCGCCCCGCCGGAAGCTGACCACCCGCGGCCCGAAGCCGACGAAGAACTCGTCGACCCGGATCCCGGAGATCTTGGCGAGGGTGTAGTGGCCGCCCTCGTGGACCACCACCACGATGGTGATGAGGACCAGGAAGGCGACGATGGTGATGAGGACGCCCATCAGGCCGCTCCGACGCCGCCCCCTGGGCCGCCGACGGCCGCGCCCGCGGGCAGCGCCAGCGCGTCGGTGACCCGGCACCGCGCCCAGGCGTCGGCCTCGAGGACGTCCTCGAGCGAGGGGGCCGTCACCGCCGGTGCCGCCTCCACCGCCTCGCCGACCAGGTCGGTGATCTGGTCGAAACGGCAGGCGCCGCGGAGGAAGGCACCGACGCAGACCTCGTTGGCGGCGTTGAGGATCGCCGGGACCACACCGCCCCGCTCCCCCGCCCGGCGGGCCACCCCCAGCGCCGGGAAGCGGAGCGGGTCGACCGGCCGGAAGGCCAGGGGAGAGAGCGCGGCAAGGTCGGCGGGCGCGGCCACCCCGGGCAGGCGCTCCCCGTCGGCGAGCGCCAGCGCGATCGGGACGCGCATGTCGGGAGCCCCGATCTGGGCCTTGGTGGCGCCGTCATGGAACTCCACCAGGGAGTGGACCACCGAGCTGGGATGGATCAGGACGTCGATGCGCGGGTAGTCGACGTCGAAGAGGAAGTGCGCCTCGATCACCTCGAGCCCCTTGTTCATCATGGTGGCGCAGTCGATGGTGACCTTCGGGCCCATGTTCCAGGTCGGGTGCCGGAGCGCCTCCTCGGGGGTGGCGGCGGCCAGGGTCGCCGGATCGCGATCGCGGAAGGCGCCCCCGCTGGCGGTGAGGATCAGCCGGGTCACGCTCGCCGGGTCCTCGCCGCGCAGGCACTGCCAGAGCGCCGAGTGCTCGCTGTCGATGGGGAGGATGCGACTGCCCGACCGGCGCGCCCGGGCCCGCACCACCTCACCGGCCATCACCAGCACCTCCTTGGTGGCGGTGGCCACGGTGGTCCCCGCGTCCAGCGCGGCCAGGGTGGGCCGGAGCGCCGCCGCCCCGGTGATGGCCACGCAGACGACGTCGGCGGGCAGGGCGGCGATCTCGCAGGCCGCCTCGAGGCCCACCCCCCAGCCGGCGGGCACCTCGAGGTCGGGGTCGGGGGCCACCAGGGCCACCCGGCTCACCCCGAGACGCTCGACCAGCGCGCGCAGCCCGGAGGCGTCGCGGCGGGCGACCGCGCCGACCACCTCGAAGCGGTCGGGGAAGCGTGAGATGACGTCGACGGCCTGGCGGCCGATCGACCCCGTGGCACCCAGCAGGATGACGCGGCGGGGCGGGGCAGCGGGATCGCGGGGCTCCGTGACCAGGGGATGGGCCTCCTGTAGAGGGTGGCGAGCGGGACCGGCGGGGCCCGCGGGGCGCGCTCCCGGGGTCACCGGAAGGCGATGAGCACCAGTAGGCAATATACGGCCGGCCCGGCGAGCAGCAGGCCGTCGAGGCGGTCGAGCAGACCGCCGTGCCCGGGGATGAGCCGGCCCGAGTCCTTCACCCCGGCCTGGCGTTTGAGCGCGGACTCGGCGAGGTCGCCACCCTCGGCGACGACCGCGATCAGCAGCCCCATCCCCACCGCGGCGAGCGGATTGAGGGAGATGACGAAGGGCCCGGCGATCCCGGCCACCAGCACGGCGCCGACGGCCCCGCCCACGGCGCCCTCGACCGACTTCTTGGGCGAGATGGCCGGGAAGAAGCGGTGCCGGCCCAGGGCGTGGCCGGTGAAGTAGGCGAGGGTGTCGGTGGCCACCACCGCCGCCACCACGATGGCGACCAGCCGCAGCCCCACCCCGGGTGCCGCGCCCGGCCAGTGGTAGAGGCCGAGCAGGCTGCCCAGCCCGATTCCCAGGTAGAGCCCCCCGCCGAGACCCGCGGCCCAACCCTCCCACGGGGAGTGGAGGAGCACCCCGGCGACCATCCCGGCGCCGAGGGCGATCGGAAGGATGACCTCCAGGTTGCCCCCCGCCCCCGGCAGGATCGCCCGCTCCGCCAGCCAGACCGAGAGCGCGATCACCAGCCAGCGCGGCGCGGGGGCCGGCAGCCTCGCCAGGAGGGCGGCCAGCTCCCAGGCGGCGAGCGCGGCGGCCACCCCGATCAGGACGTCGAGGGGGATGCCGCCGATCCAGATCATCGAGGCCACCAGGCAGATCAGGACGGCGCTGGAGGCCAGCCGGGGCAGCAGGTCCATCCGGCGGTGGGCGAGGGCGGGTTCGGGTGCCCCGCCCGCCGAACCGGGGGCCACCGATGCGGCCGGAGCCGGCGCGACGGCGGGCGACCCCGATGCGGACGCGCCCTCCCCGGGGGGTTCGACTGGATGGTGAGCGGGTGGCGCGGGATCGGCGGGCTCGGCGGGGAGCCGGGGCGCGCTCACCGCCCGCGCGGCCAGCGCGCGGAGGGCGGCAGCGGGTCGGGGCGCGCTCATCCGGTGCGGGTACCCGCGGTGGGTGCCTCGTCGGCGGCGGGGACGTCGGGGACCCGGCCGAAGGTCCGCCGCCGGGAGCCGAAGTCGCCGAGGGCGGCGGCCACGTCCGCGGGGCCGAAGTCGGGCCAGAGGGTGTCGGTCACGTGGAGCTCGGCGTAGGCGCCCTGCCAGAGCAGGAAGTTGCTGACCCGGAGCTCACCCGCGGTGCGGATGATGAGGTCGGGGTCGGGCAGCCCCGAGGTGTAGAGGGCGGCGGAGAGCGTGGCCTCGTCCAGGTGGCGGAGGTCCACCCCGCTGGCGGCCAGCTCACGGATCGCCTCGACCAGCTCGCTCCGGCCTCCGTAGTTGATGGCGACGTTGAGGACGTTGGCCCGGTTGTGGGCGGTTCGGGCCTCGCACTCGTCCACCTTCCCCCTCAGCCGGGGGCTCAGCTTGGTGCGATCGCCGATGATGCGCACCTGGATTCCCTTGGCATCGAGCTCGTCGATCTCGCTGTCCATGGTCTCCTGGAAGAGCCGCATCAGCGAGTTGACCTCCCGCTCCGGACGGCGCCAGTTCTCGGTGCTGAAGGCGTAGAGGGTGAGGATGTGGACCCCGGCGTCGTTGCACGCCTCCATGACCGGCCGGATGGTCCGGACCCCGGCGCGGTGGCCGGCCACCCGGGGCAGGTGGCGGCGCCTGGCCCAGCGGCCGTTCCCGTCCATGATGATGCCGATGTGCCGGGGCAGATCGGCGCGGGCCGGAGCGGGGATGGCGGTCGGAGGGGGTGGACGGAGCATGCCTCTCTTCGGAGAACGGTCCGGGCCCGGAGACCGTTGCGGCGGGGTGGCCGTAAGTGTCCCACGCCCCACGGCGGGCGGACGCCACGTGCCTCCGGACCCGGGGAGGGCGAGGTTCTAGACCTCGAGGATCTCCGCCTCCTTCTTCCGAGCCACCTCGTCCACCTTGGCGATGAAGTGGTCGGTGATGCGCTGGACCTGGGCGAGCGAGCCCTCCACGTCGTCGCGGCTGACGTGGCCCTCCTTCTCCACCTTGCGCAGGTGCTCGACCTCGTCACGGCGGATGTTCCGCACCGCGACCCGGGCCTCCTCGGCCCGGCGGGCGCACAGCCTGCTCAGCTCGTGACGGCGTTCCTCGGTGAGCTGCGGGATCACGATCCGGATCACCTGCCCGTCGTTGCTCGGGGTCAGCCCGAGATCCGAGCGCTGGATCGCCTTCTCGATGGCCGGCATCGCCGAGCGGTCGTAGGGCCGGATCACCAGCAACCGCGCCTCGGGGGTGGAGATCCCCGCCAGCGAGAGCAGCGGGGTGGGCACGCCGTAGGCCTCGACCTGGAGCCGCTCCACCAGCGACGGGCTGGCCCGGCCGGTCCGGATGCCGGAGAGCTCCTTGTGGAGGGCCTCGACGCTCTTCTCCATCCGGATCTCGGCGTCGACCAGCCGCTCCTCGATCTGGGCCAGGGCCTCCTCTGCCTTGGTGGGCTCGCTCATCCGACTCCCTCCGCATCGACCCGGGTGCCGACCGCCTCGCCGAGGACGACCCGCTCCAGGTTCCCCTCGGTGTGGAGGTCGAAGACGATGATCGGCATGTGATTGTCCATGCAGAGGGTGAGGGCGGTGTTGTCCATCACGGCGAGGCCCCGGTTCAGCACCTCCAGATACGACAGATGGGTGAATCTGGTCGCAGTGGGGTCGCGCAACGGGTCTGCGGTGTAGATGCCGTCCACCTGGGTCGCCTTGAGCAGCGCATCGGCGCCGATCTCGGCGGCACGGAGGGCTGCGGTGGTGTCGGTCGTGAAGAACGGGCTGCCATGGCCCCCCGCCAGGATCACCACCCGCCCCTTCTCCAGGTGCCGGATCGCGCGCAGGGGGATGAAGGGCTCGGCAACCTGCTGCATGGCGATGGCGCTCTGCACCCGGCACTGCATCCCCAGGCTTTCGATCGCGTCGCGGAGGCTGAGCGCGTTGATCACCGTGGCCAGCATTCCCATGTAGTCGCCGGTGACCCGCTCGATGCCGTGGCGGCTGATGTCGGTGCCCCGCACGATGTTGCCGCCCCCCACCACGATGGCGAGCTGGACCCCTCGGGCCATCACCCGCCGGACCTGCGCCGCGATCCGGCGCAGGGTGTCCATGTCGATCCCGTAGGCCTCGCTCCCGACCAGCGCCTCACCGGAGAGCTTGAGCACGAGCCGGGAGAAGACCGGACGCCGCCCGTCCTCCCCGGGGTCCCCGGTCAGGTCCGCGCCGGCGTCGAGGCTCATCGAGGCGCCGCCTCAGCCCCCCCGCCCGAGGTCTCCCCGACCTGGTAGCGGACGAAGCGGGCCACGCTGATGTTCTCGCCCAGCTTTGCCACCGCCTCCTGGACCAGCTCCTTGACCTTCTTCTTGTGCTTCTCGTCGCGGATCCAGGGCTGCTCGAGGAGGCAGATCTCCGCGTAGTAGGCGCCCAGCTTGCCCTCGACGATCTTCTCCACCATCGCCGCCGGCTTGCCCTCGGCCTGGGCGCGGAAGACGCTCCGCTCCCGCTCCACAAGCTCCTCCGGCACGTCCTCGGGTCGGACGTAGACGGGGTTGGCGCCGGCGACCTGAAGGGCCAGCTCGCGGGCCAGCTTCTTGAAGTCGTCGGTCTTGGCGACGAAGTCGGACTCGCAGTCCACCTCGATGAGCACGCCGACCTTGGGGGGCATGCCGCCCACGCCGTGCAGGTAGGCCTCCACCACACCCTCGTTGGTGGTCCGGTGCTCCTTGGCGGCGGCCTTGGCCACGCCGTGCTCGCGGAGCCAGTCCTTGGCCCGCTCCACGTCGCCGTCGGACGCCACCAGGGCGCGCTTGCAGTCCATCATCCCGGCTCCGGTCAGGTCGCGGAGCTGCTTCACCAGGCTCGCGGGAACCTCGGCCATCAGCTCTCCTCCGTCACGGCCGGGGCCGGTGCTGCGGCGGCCACGGCGGCCGGCGCGACCACGGGCGCCTCCGCGGCCGCGGCCTCGGTGGCTCCGGCTGCCGCGGGCGGTCCCTCCGGCTCGGAGACCTCGACGCTCTCCGCATCGGCGAGCGCGGCCCGGGCGGCCGCGGCCTCGGTCTCCGCGCGCTCGCGCAGCTCGCGCTCGCTGAGCATCCGCTGGCCCTCGAGGATGGCCTCGGAGATGGCGTTGACCATCAGCCGGCAGGAGCGGATGGCGTCGTCGTTGCCGGGGACGACGTGCTGGATCAGGTCGGGGTCGCAGTTGGTGTCGACCAGCGCCACGATCGGGATGCCGAGCTTGTTGGCCTCGTTGACCGCCAGACGCTCCTTCTTGCAGTCGATGACGAAGAGGGCGCCCGGGAGGCGCTTCATCTCGACCATCCCGGCGAAGCTGCGCTCCAGCCGTTCCAGATCGTCCTTGTTGGCGTTGGCCTCCTTGCCGCTCATCCGCTCGAAGTCGCCCCGCTCGTTCATCGAGCGCAGCTCGGTCAGCCGCTTGAGCTGCCGCTGGATCACCGAGAAGTTGGTGAGCATGCCGCCCATCCAGCGATGCACGACGTAGGGCTGACCGGTGCGGGTGCAGGCCTCCACGATGGCGTCCTGGGCCTGCTTCTTGGTGCCGACGAAGAGCACCTTCTGGCCGCCGGACACCAGCTCCCGGACGTAGTCGCAGGCCTCGTCCAGCATCTGCTGGGTCTTGGCGAGGTCGATGATGTGGACACGATCGCGCGACGTGAAGATGTAGTCGCGCATCTTGGGGTTCCACCGGCTGGTCTGGTGGCCGAAGTGAACACCGGCCTCGAGCAGCTGGCGGAGGGTTGCTGCCGGCACGGGCGAGCCTCCTTCCGGATCGGGTTGGCACCTCCGCCCGGGATTGACCGCGGCGGCGACCCCGAGGGGCACCCGCCGTCGCGTGAGCCGGGCGTGTGAAATCAGCCCGAATTGTGGCACACGGCCCGGCGCCGGGTCCCGGCAGCGGCGGCGGGCGGGGCTCTATGCGCCGCCGGGGCGACGCGGGCCCGATCCTCCGCTGCTCCGGATCCCCCAGCCCGGGAGCTGCCGCCAGGTCGTGCCGTCCCACCAGTGGTTGCCGTCGGGCGAGCGCAGCGCACCCGGGGGGGCGCTCAGGGAGGCGTCCTGCCAGGCGGCGCCGTCGAACCACTGGGTCCGGTCCGGCGAGAGGGTGCCGGCGGCGAGCACGGGCGGAGCCGGCGGCGACGCGCCCGCTGGCCCCTCCCCCGACCCCGGCTCTCCCCCTCCCGCCCCCAGGGGACGCCATCCGCCGGCGCCGGCGATCGGAACCGGCGGGGGCGGGGCGTCGAGGGTCCGCGCGCTGAACAGCGGCCGCCGGTCGCCCCTGTATTCGAGGTAGCCCCCCCAGCCGACGGCGGCCGCGAAGACGATCGAGGCCCAGAGCGCCCACCCCGGGAGGGTGGAGTAGTTGAGGGATGTGTACTGCCCACCCTCGATCTGCCAGTGGAGCAGGAAGAAGACGATCTCGATCCCGGCGAAGGCCATCCAGTTGGCCCGCCAGATCGCCGTGTCCGGCGCCGTGAGCTCGAGGTGGATCTGGGGGAGCCTCCGGACCACGAACCAACCGATCGCCACCACGATGAGGAGGCCGGGCAGGAAGCCGAAGCCATCCCAGAGTCGATCGACGGTCACCGAGACCGAGGCGCAGTAGATGTCGTTCGCGGGGCACGAGAACCAGGCGTGGATCCAGCCGGGGAGCAGCGAGAAGACCAGCAGGAGGAGGAGGCCGGACCCGATCAGCGCGTCGCTCACACTGATGCTGCGGAGCACCGCGTCGAGATCGAATCTCTGGCCGCTCGCCCCCACCGGTGGCGGGGGCGGCGGGGACGGCGGGGGCGGCGGAGGCGGGAGGACCCGGGATGGCGGCGGCGTGGGCGGCAGGTCGGGAGCCGGTGGCGCGGGCGGCGGCGGTGGGTACTGAGGTGGGTCGGGGATGGCCACTATCGCGCTCCTGCTTGCCTCGGGACGGCGGCCGGTGCGCCGGCAACCGGCCCGCCGACCGGTGAGTCTACCGTCCGCGCGACGGCCGGAACCCCATCTCGTGCGGACCGTCACGCGCGCGACATCCACCGGCACCGCAGTGGCGCGGGGTCAGGCGATCGCTGCCACCGCCGCCCTCACCGGGCGCGCGCTCCCGCGCCGACGACACGAGGTCTCCCGCGCCGTGGCGGCGCACTCCCCGCCGCCGTCACGAGGTCTCGCCCACCGTCATGAGTGCTCTCGGCCGCCGTCACCGCCCGCCGTCATGAGTGCTCCCCGCCGCTGCCACGCGGTCTCCCGCGCGGTCATGAGCACTCCCCGCCTCCGACACACGCTCTCCCGCGCGGTCGCGGGCGCCTCCCTACCGCCGTCAGAGGATGTAGCGGCGCATGTCGTCGTCGCTGATCAGGTCCTTCAACTGCTCGCGGACCATGGCGGCGTCGACCACCACCCGGCTGCCGGTGTGGTCCTCGGCATGGAAGGAGACGTCCTCGAGCACCTTCTCCATGATCGTGAAGAGCCGCCGCGCGCCGATGTTCTCGTCCTGCTCGTTGACCCGATGCGCCTGGCGGGCGAGTTCCGCGACCCCGTCGTCGGTGAAGGTGAGCTCCACCTGCTCGGTGCCGAGCAGCGCCTCGTACTGCTTGGTGAGGGCGTTGTTGGGCTCGGTCAGGATGCGCTGGAGATCGCTCTCGCTGAGCGGGCTCAGCTCGACCCGGATGGGGAAGCGGCCCTGGAACTCGGGGATGAGATCGCTGGGCCGGGCGACGTTGAAGGCGCCGGCGGCGATGAACAGGATGTGATCGGTGTGGACCGACCCGTAGCGGGTGTGGACCACCGATCCCTCCAGGATCGGCAGGAGGTCGCGCTGAACACCCTCGCCGCTGACGTCGGGACCGTGGTCGGGGGCGGGACCGCAGATCTTGTCCACCTCGTCCATGAAGACGATGCCGGCCTCCTCGACGTCGCGGATCGCGTCGTCGTAGACGCGGTCCATGTCGATGAGCCGGTCGGTCTCCTCCTCGGCGAGGGCGGTGCGTGCGTCCGCGACCTGCATCCGCTTCACCCGCTTCCGCGGTGGCGCCATCTGGGAGAAGAAGTCAGAGAGCGAGTAGCCCACCTCCTCCAGACCGCTGCCCGCGAAGCCCTCGAAGGCGGGCTGGAACGGCTCCTCGACCTCGACGTCGATGTAGCGATCCTCGAGGTGCTTGGCCCGCAGCTGGGCGGCGAGACGCCGGCGCACACGGCGGCGCAGACGCTCCTCGGCGCCGGCGGGGGGCCGCCCTGGAACCGGGGACGCTTCCGGTGGCGTCGCGGTCAGCGCGACCGTCGAGACCGGCTCGGTGGTCGACGGTGGCACGGCCGGTGCCGCTTCCGGTGAGGACGCGGGTGAGGACGCGGGCAGCGCGGCTGAAGGGGTCTCCGGGGACGGTGGGCTGGTCAGGCCAGGGGGGGATGACCCCATCGTCGAGGGCGCCGTGCCCGCCGGGGCCACCAGGACCGGGGGGACGCCGCTCAGCGCGGCCAGACCGGCCGCCGAGCGGAGCTCGGCCTCCACCAGGATGTCGAGGATCCTCCGTTCGGCAACCTCCCGGGCCCGATCCTCCACCTCGCCGATGCGCTCGTCGTGGACGTCGGTGATGGTCTGCTCCAGGAGGTCGCGCACGATCGCCTCCACGTCCCGCCCCACGTAGCCCACCTCGGTGAACTTGGTGGCCTCCACCTTGATGAACGGCGAGGAGGTGAGCTTGGCCAGGCGGCGGGCGATCTCCGTCTTGCCGACCCCGGTCGGGCCGATCATCAGGATGTTCTTGGGGAGGACCTCGCGGCGCATCTCGTCGGTGAGCCGGCGGCGCCGGACCCGGTTGCGCAGCGCGATGGCGACCGACCGCTTGGCGGCGGCCTGACCGACGATGTAGGCGTCGAGGTGCCGGACGATCTCGGTGGGGCGGAGATCGTCCGGATCGCGGTTCTCGGCGGTCTCCGGAGCTGTCGGTGCGCTTCCGTCGGGGGCGGGTACGGGGGCGGGGGGTTGCGCGATGTCCACGGTCACCCTCAGCCCGGCTCCTCCGCTCCGCTGGCCGCGACCGCGGGGGCGCTGTCCGGGCCCTCGCTTTCGAGCGCCGCAACCGGGGCGACGGGTGCCTCCCCGACCGGTGCCTCCCCGGCCGGTGCCTCCCCGACCGGTGCCTCCCCGACCCGTGGTGGCTCGGCCGCCGTCCCCGAGGGGAGCGTCAGCACGGTGATCTCGTCATTGGTGTAGATGCAGAGCGAGGCGGCGATGGCGAGGGACCGGTGGACAACCTCGGCGGCGTCGAGCTCGGTGTTCTGCAGCAGAGCCTTCGCCGCCGCCAGCGCGTACGGTCCACCGCTGCCGATGGCCGCCAGGTCGTCGTCGGGCTCGATGATCTCCCCGTCCCCGGAGAGCAGCAGGAGCTGGTCCGCGTTGGCCACGATCAGCATCGCCTCGAGGTGACGGAGATACCGGTCGGTCCGCCATTCCTTGGCCAGCCCGACGGCGGCGCGGAGGAGGAGACCCTGGTGCCGGTCGAGCTGCTGCTCGAATTTGTCGAAGAGGGTCAGGGCATCGGCGACCGCCCCGGCGAATCCGGCCAGGACGGTGTCGCGGTGGAGCCGGCGCACCTTGGCGGCGCGATGCTTCATGACCACGTCGCCAACCGTCACCTGACCGTCCCCGCCGATGGCCACCACGCCGTTCCGGCGCACCCCCACGATCGTGGTGGCGTGCGGGCGCTCGCTCACGAGGCGACCTCGGCGTGTCCGGCGGCCGGCTTGCGGGGCGGGCGGTAGGTGCATCCCGGGTAGCCGCTGCAGCTCACGAAAGGCCCGAAGCGCCCCTGGCGGCGGACCAGCGGCTTGCCGCAGTCCGGACAGCTCTCGCCGGTGGGCTCGGCGGCCGGCGCCGGCGCGGCCCCGGCGCGGTCGCCCTGGGGCTGGATGTAGTGGCAGTCGGGGTAGCCGGTGCAGCCCACGAAGGTCCCCCGGCGGCTGCGCCTCTGGGCCAGCGGCTTGCCGCACTCGGGGCACTGACCGAGGTCCTCGGCGCTCGCCGCGGGGGCGGGTGGCGCGCCGTCGGCGGCCGCGCCGTCCGGGGTGGCGGCCAGGTCGCGGAGGAACCGGCACTTCGGGTAGCCGCTGCAGCCGACGAAGGGCCCGCGCTTGCCGAGACGCTGCACCAGCGGCTTCCCGCAGCGGGGGCAGCTCTCGCCGGTGGGTTCGGCGGACGACTGCTTCTTGTCCTTGATGTAGTCGCACTCGGGATACCGCGAGCAGCCCACGAAGGGGCCGAACCGTCCCTCGCGGACCACCAGCTCCCCGGTGCCGCAGCGGGGACACACCTCACCGGTCGACTTGGCCGGGACCTTGACCCGCTGCATCTCGGTCTGGGCCTTCTCGACGGTCTTGCTGAACGGCGTGTACCAATCCCTGACCGTCGTCTCGTACTTCCGCTTGCCCGTCTCGATGGCGTCGAGGCGGCGCTCCAGGTCGGCGGTGAAGTCGATGTCGACGACCTCGGGGAAGTGCTCGCGGAGCAGCCCGTCGACGGTCTTGCCCAGCTCGGTCGGATGGAGCCGGCGCTCCTCCTGGCGGACGTAGGCGCGCTCCTGAATGACCTCGATGGTGGGGGCGTAGGTCGACGGTCGCCCGATGCCCCGCTCCTCCATCTCCTTGACCAGCGAGGCCTCGGTGTAGCGGGGCGGCGGCTGCGTGAAGTGCTGCTCGGCAACCACCTCCAGGCAGCGCAGCAGGTCCCCGGCTTCGAGGGAGGGAAGCTGCTCGGCCCGATCGCGCTCCTCGTCGCGCTTCCAGACCCGCTGGAAGCCGTCGAAGACGAGCACCGATCCGGTGGCGCGGAAGATGTAGTCGCCCGCGACGATGGTCGCCCGGGTGTTCAGGAAACGGGCCGGAGCCATCTGGCTGGCCACGAAGCGCCGCCAGATCAGGTCGTAGAGGCGGGCCTGGTCGCGCGGGAGGACGTCGGCCACCTGCTCCGGGGTGCGGGCGACGTCCGTTGGCCGGATCGCCTCGTGCGCATCCTGAACGTTCTGCCCCTGGCGCTGGCGGGCCTGTCCGGTGCGGACGTACCGCTCACCCATCTTCTCGGTGACGTAGGCGACCGCCTCGCGCCGCGCCTGATCGCTGATCCGCGTGGAGTCGGTCCGCATATAGGTGATCAGGCCCACCGGACCCGAGCTGCCCAGCTCGGCGCCCTCGTAGAGCTCCTGGGCGATCGACATGGTGCGCCGCGGCGAGAATCTGAGCCGCGTGCTGGCGTCCTGCTGGAGGGTGCTGGTCGTGTATGGCAACGGCGCCGACCGCGACGTCTCGGAGCTCTCCACCGCCTCCACGGCGAAGGGAGGGGCATCCTCGCCCCGGTGACCGGTCTCGTCGAAGTTGAGGGCGGCCATCACCGCCCGGGCGTCGGCCTCGGTGGGCAGATCGACCCTCTCCGGCTGGTCGCCGTTCTCGGCGGCGGCCGGCACCCGCTTGCCGGTCCGGCCACGCTTGGCGGGAGAGGCGGCGATCGCGACGTCGCGGTGGCCCTGGTAGCGGGCGGTGAAGCGGCTCTCCCCCTTCTCGAGGAGGGCGTCGAGGCTCCAGGAACTCGGTGGGTACGAACGCCTCGATCTCGTTCTCGCGGTCGACCACCAGGCGCACCGCCACCGACTGGACCCGCCCCGCCGACAGCCCGGTGCGCACCTTCCGCCAGAGCAGCGGGCTCAGCCGGTAGCCGACCAGGCGGTCGATCACCCGGCGCGCCTCCTGAGCGTAGACGCGGTTGCGGTCCACCTTCCGCGGAGCCTTGAGCGCCGCCTCGACGGCGCTCTTGGTGATCTCGTGCACCTCGATGCGGTCCGGGTCGTGGAGCTTCAGCGCCTCGGCGAGGTGCCAGGCGATCGCCTCCCCCTCCCGGTCCGGGTCGGCCGCCAGCAGCACCTCCTCCGCCTTCTTGGCGGCGTCGCGCAGCTCGCGGATCTGCTTCTCCTTCCCACGGATGACCATGTACTCGGGGCGGAAACCGTGCTCGAGGTCCACCCCGAGGGTCGACTTGGGCAGATCGCGGATGTGCCCCATCGACGCCTTGACGGTGTAACCGGCTCCGAGGAACTTGGCGAGGGTGCGAGCCTTGCTGGGAGACTCGACGATGATCAGGCGGTTGGGCATTGGTGTCCTATGGCGGCGGGCGCCGGCCGCTTCGTCCGGGTGGGCCCGAAGCCGGCCGATGATAGCAGCGGCCTCCCCCATCGGCCGGGCTCGCCACTCACTCTATCCCGGATCATCACCCCGGGCGCAGTTCCCCAAACCTGGCCGGCCGGTCTCGGCGGTCCCTCGGCCACCCCGGACCCAAAGGGGTCCGCAGGCGTCCGGACCGGAACTCTCCCGGAGACTACCGGACCCTCCCGGAGACTACCGGACCCTCCCGGAGGCTACCGGACCTCCCGGAGACTACCGGACCTCCGGTGGCAGACGAACCCTCCCCGAGGCTGCCGGACCCTCCCCGCCGCTCACGGCGCGGACTCGGTGAGCCGGCGACGGTCGCGCCCCGGCCTCCGACCCTCAGGAGCGGCCCCGGCTCGCCGCCGCGGTCCAGCGCTGCTCGATGCGCCCGAACCGCCAGATCGCGAGGGCCACCACCCAGGTCACCACGAACAGGCCGACGATGATGAACCCGGCCTGGTTGATGTCGAAGCCGGAGACGTAGTGCCAGAAGGGCCCGGAGAGCTTGAGCTCGGTGGCCAGCAGGCCGAAGAGCTCGATGGATCCGATCAGCAGCGCCACCGCCACCGAGAGCCCGGTGATGGTGATGTTGTAGTAAACCTTGCGCACCGGCTTGGAGAACGCCCAGCCATACGCGAAGTTCATGAACGATCCGTCGAGGGTGTCGAAGATCGTCATCCCCGAGGCGAAGAGGATCGGCAGGCTGAGGATCGCGTACCAGGGCAGCCCGACCGTGGCGGCTCCGGCGGTGGCGGCGAGCAGCGCCACCTCGGTCGCGGTGTCGAAGCCGAGTCCGAAGAGAACCCCCACCGGGTACATCTGCCACGGGCTGTGGATGCTCTTCATCAGGCCGCCGAAGAAGCGGAACATCAGCCCCCGCTGGTTGAGCTGGTGCTCCAGCTCGGTGTCGCTGTAGCGCCCGCGCCGCATCTCCAGGAATACCTTCACGATGCCGACCAGGATCACCAGATTGAGGATCGCGATCATGTAGAGGAAGAAGCCCGAGACCAGGGTGCCGAAGAGGCCTCCGAAGCTCTGCAGCACCGAGCTCGAGTTGCTGACCTGGCCGATCAGCGCCTTGGCGGCGATGGTCATCCCGATGCCCAGGCAGAAGACGATCGTCGAATGACCGAGGGAGAAGAAGAACCCGGTCGAGATCGGGCGCTTCCCCTCCGCCATCAGCTTGCGGGTGGTGTTGTCGATCGCCGAGATGTGATCGGCGTCGAAGGCGTGGCGCATGCCGAGCGTGTAGGCGGTGACCGCGACCCCCAATCCGAGCAGCTTGTAGTGCTGAGGAAGGATGGCGACGATGAAGATCCCCCAGCCGAGCACGTGCAGGGTGAGGATGGTGCCCATCATCCCGCCCACGTGACGCCACTCGCGAGCTGTCAGCGCGCTGCGTGCGGTCGTCCATTTCGCGGCGATCGTCGACATGGCAGCCCCTCCCGCCTTCGGAACCCGTCTCCGATCAGCCTAGCACAGTTGCGACCCTGTCGCAATCAACCCCTTATCTCAACTGCGGCCTGGTCGCGAGTCGCTCTGAGGCTGCCGATGCCGCCGCCCGCATCACCAGTTCCGATCCTATCGAGAGGGTCAGGCGGGTCGGGGTCGGGCCCGGGCACCATTGCCCGGGCACCATTGCCCGAGCCCCGCACTCGACCCCGTCCCCGCGTCCGTCCCCGCACCCTACCCGCCCTCGTCCTCGTCCCCGCCTCCTTCCCCGCACCCTTCCCCGCACTCGTCCCGGTCCCCCCCCGTCCCCGCGTCAGCCGCGCGCTGAATCCGCGCCGGCGAGGGCCGGGTGGTCCCGCCACGCCGGCATCGAGCGCATGTAAGCGCGGGTGCGCAGCTCCGCCGCGGAGCGATCCAGGCCATCCTTGCGCATGGCCCACTGGGTCATCCGGTCGAAGCGCTCCTCGAAGGGCTGGAGCTCACCGCTCTCCGTGGTGCAGTGGACGCAGTAGGGGATCGCCTCATCCCCGCGGGCGTGATCGGCGGGCGAGGTCAGCGGCATCCCGCAGCTCAGGCAGCTTGTTTCCGTGCTCATGAAACCTCCTCCTCGTGCTGGTCGTGATCGCTCTCAGGCTGGTCGTGATCGCCCTGGACGGCGGCGCGCAGGATGGCGCCAAGCCCTTCGATGACCGCGGCTCGGGTGGCCTTGGGGAGCGCGGCCACGGCCCGGAGGAACGGATCGTCGAGATTGCGCCCGGCGAGCGCGTCGATCTGCTCACGCCCCCGATCGGTCAGCCACACGAACACCCTCCGCCCATCGCGCTCGTCTCGCATCCGCTCAACCAGACCCTTGGCCTCCAGACGATTGACGACCTCGGTGGCGGTGGCGCGGCTGATCCCCAGATGGTCCGCCTGCTCACCGACGGTCAGCGGGCCGGCGGCCGCGAGGTGACGGAGGTACGAGAGCATCCGCGGGGTCACCGCTGACCCGCTGATGGCCTGGCGTCGCGGTTGGAATCGCCGCCACATCTCGCCGTACAGACGCGCGATCTCCATGCCGTCGTGGACCGCATCGGGTTCCCGGGCGGTCACCGGGGTGCGAGCGCGGGGCTGGAGGGTCATCGGCGCTGGAGGGTCATAGCGATCGCCCACTGTCTCGAGGTCGTTTCGTGACGAACATTTCGTCACGAAATATACCGCCACCCCTTTCGAGAGTCAACCGTGCCGCGGCGCCGCCGGTGGGGCACCGCGATGAGAGCCCCGGGGCAGATAGCGATCTACATCTATATTGAGCTAAACTCAGCACATCATCATGCGGAAGCAACCAGACGAGAGGCCAGATGCCACGGCCGACCCGGAGGTCACGGCAGACCCGGAGGTCACGGCAAACCCGAAGGCCACGGCTGACCCCGAGGGCACGGCCGACGAGGAGATGGCCGCTCAGCTCAGCGAGCTGGTCCGGCGGCTGAGCCGGCGCCTCAGGCAGGGTTCCACGAGGCGCCTCGAGCTCTTCGGGCTGAGTGACGGTCAGGCGCGCGTGCTCCGCCTGGTGGCGCGCTCGGAAACACCTCCCCGGATGTCCGACATCGCCCACCGGATCGAGGTGGTGCCGCGCTCGGCGACCACGGTGGTCGACTGTCTGGTGAGCAAGGGGCTGGTCCTGCGCGAGATCGACCCGGAGGACCGGCGCTCGGTGCTGGTCCGGCTAACCGACCACGGGCGCAGGCTGGTCGAGGAGATGGGCCGCGACCGGGACGCGGTCGCCCTCGAGCTCTTCGGCCGGTTGCCGCGTGCCGACCGCACGGTGCTGCTGGACCGGCTCGCGCAAGTCGCGCCGGCCGAGCCCGGCCCCACCCAGAGCGACCAAGGCCCCCCCGCGACCTCCGTCCCTTCGGGCCCCATCCGATGATGCGGCCGGGCGGGGGCGGTATCGGCGGCGGCATGGGCGGCGGCATGGGCCGCGGCGGCACGATGCGCTCGCTGATCCGCGATCAGTCGGTGCTCGGGACCAAGGTTCCCAAGGGGACGGCCCGCCGCATCGTGCGCTGCCTGGCGCCCTATCGCGGGCGGCTCTCGGTCTTCTTCCTGCTCACCATCGTCGACTCGTCGATCGGCGTCGCCAACCCCCTGATCTACCGGGCGATCATCGACCAGGGAATCCTGGACCACGACTCGACCCTGATCGTGGTTCTCGCCCTGATCATCGGCGGCCTGGCCATCGCCGACGCCGCCCTGGCGCTGGCCGAGCAGTTCTTCTCCGCACGGGTCGGCCAGGGCCTCATCTACGACCTGCGGACCCGGATCTACTCGCACGTCCAGCGCATGCCGCTCGCGTTCTTCACCCGCACCCAGACGGGTGCGCTGATCAGCCGGCTCAACAACGACGTGATCGGCGCGCAGCAGGCCGTCTCGGACATCCTCTCGTCTCAGATCGGCAACCTGCTCAGTGTCGCGATGGTCCTGACCACGATGCTGCTCCTCTCCTGGCAGATCACCCTGGTGGCGCTCGCCATCCTCCCCGCGTTCGCCATCCCGGCCCGCATCATGGGGCGCCGGCTGGGCACCATCGCGCGTGAGTCCTACGTGCTGGCTGCAGAGATGAACACCACCATGGCCGAGCGGTTCAACGTCGCCGGTGCTCTCCTGGTCAAGCTCTTCGGGCGCTCGGCGGAGGAGGATCAGCTCTTCGCCCGCCGGGCGGGCCGGGTGCGGGACATCGCGGTCATCCAGGCGATGTACGCGCGCGTGTTCTTCGTGTCGCTGATCGTCACCGCCTCACTCGCCACCGCCCTCATCTACGGCTGGGGCGGCCTGCTCTCGCTGCAGGGCGCGCTCAAGGTGGGGACCCTGGTGGCGATGACCGCCTACCTCGCCCAACTCTACGGGCCGCTGACGCAGCTCTCCAACATCAACGTCGACGTCATGACCGCGCTGGTCTCCTTCGACCGGGTCTTCGAGGTGCTCGACCTGCCGTCGATGATCGAGGAGCGCGAGGGCGCCCAGCCGCTCCCGCGGGGCCCGGCCACCATCCAGTTCGACCACGTCGACTTCACCTACCCGAGCGCGGCCGAGGTCTCGCTCGCGTCGCTCGAAGTCGGTGGCCGTGCTGGAGAACACGGCGCGCAACCAGGTCCTCTTCGACGTCACCTTCCAGGCCGAGCCCGGCGAGCTGATCGCCCTGGTCGGCCCCTCGGGCGCCGGCAAGACCACCATCAGCCACCTCGCGGCTCGCCTCTACGACCCGGTGGAGGGCGTGGTGCGGATCAACGGCGTCGATCTGCGCGACGTGACCCTCGAGTCGCTCCACTCGGTGGTGGGCATGGTCACCCAGGACGCCCACATGTTCCACGACACCATCCGGGCCAACCTCCGCTACGCCAAGCCGGAGGCCACCGAGCAGGAGCTCCTCGACGCGCTGGCCGGGGCTCAGATCCTCAGCCTGGTCGAGAGCCTGCCCGAGGGTCTCGACACGCTGGTCGGGGACCGCGGCTACCGGCTCTCCGGGGGGGAGAAGCAGCGGATGGCGATCGCGCGGCTCCTCCTCAAGGCCCCTGACATCGTGGTCCTGGACGAGGCCACGGCCCACCTCGACTCGGAGTCCGAGGCGGCGGTGCAGCGGGCGCTCAAGACGGTGCTGAGCGGCCGCACCTCCCTGGTCATCGCCCACCGGCTCTCCACGGTGCGCGACGCGGATCTCATCCTGGTCATGGACCAGGGTCGCATCGTCGAGCGCGGCACCCACGACGAGCTGCTCCAGCGCGGCGGTCTCTATGCCGAGCTGTACCGCACCCAGTTCCGCGAGCAGGCCGCCGACCCCACGGCGGCCGGCGCCGTGCCGCCGGGGTAGCCGGTGCGTCGACCCGGGAACCCGACCGCGGCGGCGGGGCGCGCCGCCCGCACCACCTTCGCCTCACTGGCTCTTCCCAACTACCGCCGCTACTTCGCCGGCCAGTCGATCTCGCTGATCGGCACCTGGATGCAGACCACCGCCCAGGCCTGGCTGATCCTCACCCTGACCCGGTCCAGCGTCGACCTCGGCGTGATCGTCGCCCTGCAGGCGCTGCCGGTGCTCCTGCTCGGCGCCTACGGCGGGGTGGTCGCCGACCGGGTCGACAAGCGGAAGCTGATGATCGTGCTGCAGTCGTTGATGGGGCTGCAGGCGCTGGTGCTCGGCATCCTGGTCACCACCCACACGGTGCGGGTCTGGGAGGTGGGCGTGCTGGCGCTGATCCTCGGCTTCAACAACACCTTCGAGAACCCGGCGCGGCAGGCCTTCATCCTGGAGATGGTCGGGCCCCATGACCTGCGCAACGCCGTCAGCCTCAACTCGGTGCTCGCCAACGTGGCCCGGGCGATCGGCCCCGCCGTCGCCGGCCTGCTGATCGCCGGTGTTGGTGACGGGATCTGCTTCCTGCTCAACTCCGTCAGCTTCGTCGCCGTGGTGGTGAGCCTCGCCACCATGGACCGCTCCGCGCTCCAGCCGTCGGTGCCGAGCGGTCGCAAGCGCGGGCAGCTCCGCGAGGGCCTCCGCTACGTCTCGCACGTCCCGGAGCTCGGCGTGCCGCTGCTGATGATGGTCCTGATCGGGACGTTCGCATACGAGTTCCAGGTCGTGCTGCCGGTGCTGGCCAAGCAGACCTTCCATGGCGGCCCCACCGTGTACGGCTTCATGACCGCCGCGATGGGGATCGGCGCGGTGGCGGGCGGGCTGGTGACCGCGGCACGCGGCCACACCGGTCTGCGCCCGGTGGCACTGGCCGCCTCAGCCTTCGCCGTCGTGCTCTTCCTCGCCGCCGGCGCTCCCCTGCTCTTACTGGAGTACCTGGCACTGGCGGCCGTCGGCTGGGCGAGCGTGTCGTTCATCGCCCGGGGCAACTCCACTCTGCAGCTCAGCGCAGACCCCTCCATGCGCGGCCGGGTCATGGCGCTCTGGGCGATCGCCTTCCAGGGCACCACGCCGATCGGTGGCCCGCTGATCGGGCTGGTGGTGGCTGGCGCAGGCGCCCGTGCCGGGCTGCTGAGCGGCGCCGTCAGTTGCGTGGCGGCCGCGGCGGTGGCGGCTGTCTTCATGAGGAAGCTCCGCGAACGGACGGCCACCGCGTCGGGGGCGGGCGATCTCGCCGATGGCGCGGATGCGGAGCTCCCCGTCGTCGACCTCGACTGAGCGGGGCACCGCCGCGCACCGCCCCCCGCGACCGAGAGGATCCGCTCAGCGAATCCCGCCCCGCCCATGGACCCGTTGGACCAGCCCGCCCGGGAGGGTGCGGATCGAGCCGGTGAGCTCCATCTCCCCCACCAGCACCGCCAGGTCCCGCGCGCCCAAACCGAGGGCGCCGGCGACCAGCTCGCGGGGAACGGGCTCCGCGCCGATCACTTCGAGCAGGCGGACCGTCGCGCCCTGCCCGGCGGCTGCGCCCGGTCTCCCCTGCGCCTGCTCCGAGAGTCCGCTGAACTCCGCAGGCGCGCCCGCGGCCAGCCCCGGAAGGAGATCAGCGAGATCCGAGACGTCGAGGTAGGGGCGCGCCCCGTCGCGCAGCAGCCGGTTGGAGCCGGTATTCCCCTCGGCAAGGATCGACGCGGGAACTGCCAGCACCTCGCGCCCCAGGTCGGCAGCCCACCGGGCGGTGCTGAGCGCCCCGCTGGACACCCCGGCCTCGACCACGATCACCGCCCGCGCCAGGGCGGCGATGATCCGGTTGCGGTGAGGGAAGTGCCAACGGAGCGGCGCGTCCCAGGACGTGTACTCCGTCACCAACCACCCCCTTAAGGACAATTCTGTCCTTAAGCCCTGGTGAGCACGGGGGTAGGGCACCGCCAGGCCACAGCCGAGCACGGCCAGGGTTCGCCCCCGGGCAGCCAGGCAACCGCGGTGGGCGGCGACGTCGATTCCCTCGGCGAAGCCGCTGACCACCGTCACTCCTCGGGCGCCGAGCTCAGCGCCGATCCGACGGGCGACCTCCCGCCCGACCTGCGTGGCCCGCCGGGCACCCACCACGGCCACGCCAGGCAGCTCGGGGAGCTCGGGGAGCTCGCCCTCGACCCACAGCGATGCCACCCGCAGCGATGGGTTCAGCTCGGCGAGGTCATCCAGCCCCGCGGGCCAGCCGGGGCCGCCCGGGACGAGAAGGCGCCGGCTCACGGCGCCTGACCGCGCAGCTGGAAGGCCTCGATGACCGCCCCGCGACCGACCCGCTCCTCGCCCGCTAGGTCGGCGATGGTCCGCCCCACCCGGAGCACCCGGTGGTAGGCGCGGGCCGAGAGCTGCCACCTCTCGCCCGCCGCCGTGAGGGCGTCACGTGCGCCCGGGTCGAGGCGGCAGACATCGAGCAGCTGGTCTCCTCTCAGCAGCGCATTGGCGGCAACCCCGACAGTGGTGAGGCGCTCGGACTGGCGCGCCTGAGCCGCCGCCACCCGTGCCCGGACCAGGGCCGTGGGCTCCTCGGACGAACCGCAGAGGAGGGCGTCGCCGCCCAGGCGGGGAACCTCGACCATCATGTCGATGCGGTCCCGCATCGGGCCGGAGAGCCGTGATTGATAGCGGCTGATCGCCTCCTCGGGGCACCGGCAGACCGGTCCTGACAGCTCGCCGAGATGCCCGCACGGGCAGGGGTTGGCGGCCGCGATCAGAACGAACTCCGCGGGAAACACGACGGTGGCGCGGACCCGGGCCACCGCGACCCGCCGCTCCTCCAGGGGCTGGCGCAGCGCCTCGAGGTGCGACCGGGGAAACTCGCAGACCTCATCGAGGAAGAGCACTCCCCGATGGGCCAGGCTCACCTCCCCGGGTTGAGCGATGCCCGCCCCGCCTCCGATCAGCCCGGCCCGCGAGACCGAGTGGTGCGGGGAGCGGAACGGCGGCCGGAGGCTGGTGGGGGGCCGGTCGGCGAGGCGCCCGCGGAGCGAATAGAGCGCGGCCACCTCGAGGGCGTCCTCCGGTCCGAGATCGGGGAGCAGTCCGGCGAACGCCCGCGCCAGCATGGTCTTGCCGGCCCCTGGCGGCCCGAGCATCAACAGGTTGTGCCGGCCGGCGGCTGCGATCTCGAGGGCTCGCTTGGCCAGCGACTGACCGCGCACGGTGGCGAGGTCCAGCGCATCCGGTGCGAGCGCGTCGCCGAGCGGTGGGGCCGCGACCGGCTTCAGATGGAGGTGCCCCTCGAGATGCGCCGTCGCCATCGCGAGGCTGTCGACCCCCACCACGCTGATGCCCTCCACCAGCGCCGCCTCGGCGGCGTTCTCCGCGGGAACGATGAGCTTGCGGAGGCCGGATGCGGCCAGCCGGCGCGCCATCGGCAGCACTCCCGCCACTCCGCGCACCCCGCCGTCAAGGGCGAGCTCGCCGATGCAGCCGACCTCCTCGAGGCGCATCTCCCGTTGGGTGCGCAGCAGCGCCAGGGCGATCGCAAGATCAAACCCCGTGCCCTCCTTGGGCACCTCGGCGGGCGCGAGATTGACCGTCACGCGCCGGGCGGGGAACTCGAAGCCGGCGTTGCGGACGGCGGCCCGCACCCGCTCTCGCGCCTCCTGGATGGCCCTATCGGTCAGCCCCACGATGGTGAAGCTGGGCAGCCCGTTGGCGACGTCGACCTCCACCGTCACCGGGACGCCGGCCAGCCCCTGGACGGCGCAGCTTATCGCGGTCGCAACCATACAGATCAGTATGGTACATCGCGGCGTGCGGCCCAGAGGGCTAGGAGGCCGGCTCCATCGCGCACACCCAGCTCTCCGAGGCGTTCTCGGTGGTGCCGTTGCTCGAGTCGCTGTGCAGGTGGGTGACCGCCACCGATCCCGAGCCGTCGGGGTTGACCTCGGCGGTGAAGGTGGCCGCCGACGTGCTGTTGGTCGACCAGCTCAGGGACGTGCCCAGGCTCACGCTCTCCGCGATCGAGGTCGACGAGTAGGAATCAGGTCCGCGGTAGGGGACGATCGCAAGGTCGAAGCCGACCGTCTGGCCGTCGACGGTGATGTCGGCGTCCCCCGGGTCCGGCGCCTGCAGCCCCTGGATGCCGGCACCCGGGGGCTCGTCTCCGTCCTCCGCCCAGTCGGCGCAGCTGAAGGCCCCCGCCCCCTGTTCCTCATCAACGAAGCCTCCGCTCGCGCTGACCCTCCCACTCATCGAGAAGCAGACATAGAGGGTCAGGCCGCTCGGCGTCGCCATCGGAGCTGCGAGCGTGCAACCGCCCGGGCCGGTCGCCGGCGAGGTCCCGCCGGCCGGTGCCGTCCCCCTCGGGCTGGCCCGGGACGTCGACGCCGCTCCCGGGGTGGCTGTCGCACCCGGCGTCGCCGGCGAGCCCGGCGAGGGGAGAGCGGCGACGAAGCCGGCCGCCGCCAGCACCCCGACGATCACAGCGGCGGCGACATGTCGGCGTCCCACGGCGCCGCGATCATACGGGCACGGCCCGCCGGGCGTCCCCTGGTCAGTCGGCGGGCTCGGTGACGCAGATCCAGGTTTCGGTGATGGTCTCGGTCTCTCCGTTGCCGGCGTCATTGGTGAGACTGGCGCTCAGCGAGCCCGAGCCGTCGGCGCTCACCTGAGCGGTGAAGTCGGTGGCGTTCACGTTGGCCCAGTCGGTGTCACCGAGGCTCGCCAGCTCGTCGAGGTCGGTGGACGGGTACGAGGCGGGACCGGTGTAGGGACCGATGTAGAAGGTGAAGGCCAGGTCCTGGCCGTTGACGGCCAGCCCGGCGGCCGAGGGGTCCGGGGCGGGAAGGACCTTGCCGGCGGAGCCGGAGACCTGCTCGCCGCTCCTGGCCCAATCCGCACAGGTGGCCGCGCCATCGCCCTCGAGATCGTCATAGAAGCCGCCACGGGACGCGACCTCGCCGGTCATGGAGTAGCAGGTGATCAGGGTCACCCCGGCAGGCGGACCCGCCGAGGCGGGGATCTGGCAGCCGCCCGGACCCGCGGTGGGTCCGCCGGGTGTCGAACTCGGCGTGGGCGTGCTGGCGGCCACGGCAGTCTGGGTGGCCGAGGTCGGGCTGGGGGTCGGCGTGGAAGTTCGAACCGCCGGGTGCGAGCCGGCTCCACACCCCGCGATCGCGAGCGCTGTGCCGGCGAGGAGGGCGAGCCCGAGTGAGGTGCGGTGTCTCAACGGAAGCGCAGCCTGACTCGCACGATGCGATGCCTCACCCGTCCTGGAGCGTGACTCCGACTTTGCGTTTGTCTCAACGATCGTGCAGTCTGACTCGGACGATGGGGCGCCTCGTGGGCAGCGGAGGCTGGCTCCAACCCTGGTCCGCGTCGTGTCCCCCATCGGTCACCGATGATAGCCGACCCATTTGGGTTGACATGAAGCGCCCCTCCTCCATCACCGCTGATGCGAAAGCCCGGCCGGCCGCCTCAGCCTCCGACCGCGTCGCGGATGTGCTCGCAGCTGAGTGGATGGAGCTCGCGGTCGAATCGCACCGCCACCACGTCGATCCGGCAGGGCTGCTCCCGGCGTCCGCTGGCGATCCGGAAGGCCTCGAGGAGCATCCGGAGCTTCGCCTGCTTGCGCCGGTCCACGGCCTCCTGGGGCAGCCCGAAGCCATCGCCGCGGCGTGCCTTGACCTCGACCGCCACCAGGGTGCCGGCCTCCTCGCAGACGAGGTCGAGCTGGCCGAGATGGCAGCGCCAGTCGCGCGCGACCAGACGCATGCCGCCGGCCAGGAGATGGGCGAGCGCGGCCGACTCCCCGGCCTCTCCCACCGTCCGCCGAGATGGCGGAACCAGCGGGGGGCGCGGCCCGGCAGCCGGGGGGTCAGACGTTCCCCGGCTCCAGCTCCTCCGCCTCGTCCGGCTCGGAGGGCTCGACGACGGAATCCAGATCCTCGTCGGCGACCGCCTCCGCTTCGACAGCCTGAGCCCGGCGCACGCCTCCGCTCTCGCCACCCAGGGGCTGGCGGCGCTCCCTGATCCGGGCCCGCTTGCCGACCTTCTCACGCAGGTAGAAGAGCTTGGCCCGGCGCACGTCGCCGTGACGCAGGACCTCGATCCGGTCGATGCGCGGCGAGTGGAGCAGGAAGGTCCGCTCCACGCCCACGCCGTGCGACGCGATCCGGCGGACCGTGAAGCTGGCACCGATGCCGGTCTTGCCGTGGAGGGAGATCACCACCCCCTCGAACACCTGGATGCGCTCGCGGGTCCCCTCGACGACCTTGACGTGCACCCGAACCGTGTCCCCGCTTCGGAGCACCGGGACCTCTGCTTTCTCCTGCTCCCGCTCCAGGAGCTCGACGACGTTCACTGCAAACCTCCAGAAATCGCGCCTGACGACCCTAGCAGGTCGGGCCTCCGGCGCTGGGTTGCCTCTCGGGAATTGCGACGGCGCCAGGCCTCGATGGCGGCGTGGTTGCCGCCACGGAGCACCTCGGGCACCAGCTCGCCCTCGAAATCGGCGGGACGGGTGTAGAGGGGGGCCTCGAGGCCACCCTCGGTTGCCGCGGAGAAGGTCTCGTCGGCCAGGGAATCGGCGGATCCGACCACGCCCGGCACCAGCCGGGCGACCGCCTCGATCACCGCCATGGCCGCGACCTCCCCTCCGCTCAGGACGAAGTCGCCGACCGACAGCTCCTCGCCAATCTCGGCCCGGGCGCGCTCGTCCACGCCCTGGTAGCGGCCGCAGACCAGGAGCAGCGCCGGCTCGGCGGCGAGCTCCCGCGCCACCGCCTGGTCGAATCTCCTCCCCTGCGGTGAGAGCAGGATCGCGCGCGTTCCGGGGACCTCGTCGCGGAGCCCGCGGACGGCGCGCACCAGCGGCTCGGGCTTCAGCACCATGCCGGGGCCACCCCCGAACGCGATGTCGTCGACCTGGCGGTGACGGCCGGTGGTGAAGTCGCGCAGGTCGTGGAGATGGAGCTCCAGGTCGCCGCGCTCGAGGGCACGGCCGACCACCCCGACGCCGAGGGGGCCGGGGAAGACCGCGGGGAAGATGGTGAGGACGTCGAAGCGCATCCGATTGCGGCCGCTCAGGCCTCCTCCTCGTCCCAGGGGGTGAGCACCACCCGTCCGCCCTGGATGTCCACCTCGCGAACGAAGGCGCTCACCATCGGGAACCGGCGCTCGCCCTCGCGCGAGTCCACGACCAGGACGTCGTGGGCGGTACCGGCCTCGACGTCCGCGACCAGGCCCAGCGAACGCCCCTCGGTGTCCACCGCGGCGAGCCCGACCAGCTGCCAGATGAACCACTCGCCGGCGGGCAGGTGCCGCGCCCGCGACGGTTCCACGCAGAGGTAGGCGCCGCGCAGCGTCGCCGCCGCCTCGGGGGTATCGATGCCGGCGAAGCTGAGCAGGAGATCCCCACCCCCGACGCCCCGCGCGGAGCGGAGGGTCAGACTGCGACCGGTGGCCTCGACGGTCACCGTCACCCCGCGGCGGAAGCGGCGCGCGTCCCCGCCCAGGCTCTCGGCACGCACCTCGCCGACCACCCCGTGGGTGCGCCGCACCCGGGCGACCCGAAGCAGTGCGGGGGGCCCGGCGGGGAGGCCGCGGGCGGCGGGAGAGGTCATCGCGGAGGGGAGGCCGCGGGCAGCGGGAGAGCTCATCGCGGAGCGCTGGAGCCGGCGGTGGGACGGGTCATCGCTGCTCGGCCAGCTCCACCTGGACGCGCTCATGGGCGCGCAGACCGGCGGCACGGACCACGGCGCGGACGGCGTCGATGTTCCGACCGCCCTTGCCGATCAGCTTGCCCATGTCGGTCTCGGCGACCCCCACCTCGATGATGGTGGTCCTGCCCTTGGGCACCGCCCGGACGGTGACGGCCTCGGGGGCGCCGACCATCCGCTCGATGATGAATCGGGTGAGATCGGCGTAGTCGGCCACCTAGGCCTCCTCGCTCGCGGGGACGGTCTCCTCGGCGGCTGCCGCGGCGGGACCGTCGGGCTCCTCGGACGCAGGGCTGGGCTCTGCGGACGCGGCGGGCTCAGGGTCAGCGGCGACCGCGGCCGGCTCGGCTTCCGCGACCGGCTCGGCTGCCACGACCGGCTCGGCTTCCACGGCCGGCTCGGCTTCCGCGACCGGCTCAGCTTCCACGACCGGCTCGGCGTCCACGGCCGGCTCGGCGTCCGCGACGGGCTCCGCAGCCACCACGGGCTCGGCAGCCGCGGCCGGCTTGGCAGGCTTCTCGGACGTCTCGGCGGCGGCCCCGGCCGGCTCGTCCGCGCCGACCCGCTCGCGGCGCGGGTTGCCGGCGAGGATGCCCTGGGCGACCAGCAGGTCGCGGGCGCTGTCGCTGGGACGGGCGCCGCGGCGCAGCCACTCGCGCACGCGGTCGGCATCGATCCTCACGGCCGCCGGCTGGGGCAGCGGGTCGTAGAAGCCCAGGGCCTCGATGAACCGGCCGTCACGGGGGCTCCGCGAGTCGGCGACCACGAGCCGGTAGAAGGGACGCTTCGTGGTCCCCATCCTCTTCAGGCGGATCTTGACCAAAACTTCTCCTTTGCGTTGCTGGTGTGCCCGCGCCGGCGGGCCATCGACTGCATTGAAACGATCATCGACCGGGGAGGCCGAGCTGAGAGGGATCCATGCCCTGGAGCTGGCGGAGCATGCGCGCCCGTCCGCGCACCCCCTTGGCACCCTTGCCGCCCAGAGAGCGCATCACCGATTGCATCTGCTCGAATCCCTTGAGCAGCTTGTTGACGTCGGCGAGCGTCGTCCCGCTGCCGGCGGCGATGCGGCGCCGCCGCGAGCTCTTCAGCACCTCGGGGTGGAACTCGCTCCTGGGCGGTCATGGAGAGGACGATCGCCTCCATCCGGGAGATGTCCTTCTCGTTGGGCACCATCCCCCCCGCCTGCTTCATCATCTGGCGGCCCCCGGGGAGCATCCCCAGGATCCCCTCCAGCGATCCCATCTTGCGGAGCTGGCGCATCTGCTCCAGCCAGTCGTTCATGGTGAAGCGGCCGGCCAGCAGCCGGTGCGCGGCGGCCTCCGCGCTCTGCTGGTCCACCTGCGACTGAGCCCGCTCCACCAGGGTGAGGATGTCGCCCATGCCGAGGATGCGCGAGGCCATCCGCTCGGGCTGGAACGGCTCCAGCTCGGACACCTTCTCCCCCACCCCGGTGTAGAGGATCGGCTTGCCCATCGACTCCTTCATGGAGAGGGCCGCGCCGCCTCGGGCATCCCCGTCCAGCTTGGTCAGGATGATGCCGTCCACCCCCACCTGCTGGTCGAATTCCCGGGCGACGTTCACCGCCTCCTGCCCGGTCATGGCGTCGACCACCAGGACCGTGTCGTGGATGGGGATGCGCTTGCGGATCTCCTTCAGCTCCGCGAGCATCGGCTGATCGATCTGGAGGCGGCCGGCGGTGTCGAGGATGACGACGTCGCAATTGAGCCGCCTGGCCTCGTCCAGACCGCGCCTGCAGAGCTCGGGGGGCTTGCTCTTCCCGTCCGGCATGGCGACCGGGATCTGGTTGTCCTTGCCCAGCTTCTCGAGCTGCTGGGGGGCGGCGGGACGCTGGATGTCGGCGGCCACCATCAGCGGGCGATGCCCGTCGCGCCGGGTCGCCAGGGCGAGCTTGGCGCAGGTCGTGGTCTTGCCACTCCCCTGCAGGCCGATCAGCATCAGCACCGTCGGCGGCTGGGACTGGTAGCGGAGCTTGCGCTGCTCGCCCCCGAGCAGTGCCACCAGCTCCTCGTTGACGATCTTCACGATCTGCTGACCGGGGGTCAGCGACTCGAGCACGTCGGCGCCGACGGCGCGTTCGCGGATGCGATCGACGAGGGCGCGGGCGACCTTGAAGTTGACATCCGCCTCGAGCAGGGCGAGGCGGACCTCGCGCATCCCGAGCTCGACCTCCTCCTTGGTCAGGCGGCCGCGTCCGGAGAGCGACTTGAAGATCTCACCGAGCCGGTCGGAGAGGGATTCGAACATCTTCAGCCCACCATCCCCGCACCGGATGTCTGGCGCGCCAGCGCGGCGCGCAGCCCCGCCTCCACCGAGTCGCGCCGGGCCAGCTCGGCGGCATGGCCCAGCCGGGCCTCGCAGTGCTCGAGCTGGGCGAGGCCCCGGCGCACCAGGTCGTGGGCGCCGCTGCGACTGCAGCCCAGGTCCTCGGCCAGCTCCGCGAAGGACCAGTCCTCGTCGAGATGGAGGCGGCAGGCCTCGCGCTGGCGGTCGGTGAGCAGCCCGCCGTAGACGTCCAGGAGACGCTGGAGGTGGGCGGCTCGGGAGAGCGCGGGAAGGCCGGTGGGTGGGGCCGCGGTCGCTGTCAAGGTCAAAGCCTGGACAGTCTACCCCATCCGGCCGCCGCCTCCGCAGGCCGCGGACCGCCCCGCTCGCCTAGGTGGCGGGGGCCTCCAGGACCCCGGCGAAGAGGGCGTCGAGATACGCCTCGGGGTCGAAGACGTTGAGGTCGTCGATCCCCTCGCCGAGCCCGACCAGCTTCACCGGCACCCCCAGGTCCTCCTCGATGGCGAGCACCGTGCCGCCCCGGGAGGTGCCGTCCAGCTTGGTGAGCACGATCCCGGTCAGCCCCAACGATTCGTGGAAGACCCGCGCCTGGGTGATCGCGTTCATCCCGGTGGGGGCCTCGATGACCAGGAGCGTCTCGTGAGGAGCCTCGGGGATGACCCGGCGGGCGACGTTGCGCACCTTGATCAGCTCGGCCATCAGGTTGACCTTGGTGTGGAGGCGGCCCGCGGTGTCGACCAGCACGCAGTCGGTCCGGCGCGCCACCGCGGCCTGCAGCGCGTCGTACACCACCGCGCCGGGGTCGCCGCCCGGCTGGTGGGCGATGACGTCGCTGCCGCTGCGGTCCGCCCAGAGCCGCATCTGGTCGATGGCGGCGGCCCGGAACGTGTCGGCGGCGGCGATCAGCGTGGTCCTCCCCTCGGCCTGGAGCCGGTGGGCCAGCTTGCCGATGGTGGTGGTCTTGCCGCTCCCGTTGACCCCGACCATGAGCACCACCGCCGGGACCTGGTCGATGTGGAGCTCGCGATCGCGCGCCTCCAGCACGGCCAGCATCTCCGCCTTCAGCGCGCGGACCGCCTGCTCGGGGGTGGACATCCGCTCGTCCCGGACCCGGGCGCGGAGCCGCGCCACCAGCGCCTCGGCCACGGTCATCCCGCAGTCGGCGCCGACCAGCACCTGGAGGAGGTCGTCCCAGAACTCGTCGTCGAGGTCGCGACGGAGCAGCACCGCGTCGCGCACCTGCTCGCTGAAGCTGAGCGAGGCGCGATCCATCCGTCGGGACATGCGCCGCCACCAGGATTCCCGCTGGGGACGGCTGACCAGCTCGCGCGGCATCTTCCCCTCCCCCGTCACCCGAGGCGACCCGATCGCCCGCCACCGGTGAGCCCCGGGCCGGGGCCGCGCACCGCCGTCCCCCGGTTACGAGGCGACACGGCGGAGGGGCGCCACCAGGGTCCCGGTCACGTCGGCGGCCCCAGTGTCGAGACCGAAGCGGATCGAGAGCAGCGAGCTCACCCCCTCGCGGTCGATGGTCACTCCGTAAAGGGCGTCGGCGGCGGCCATGGTGACGTGATTGTGGGTCACCACGATGAACTGCTGGAGGGCGGCGAGCCGGCCGAGCAGACGGGTGAAGCGCAGCACGCTGGTGTCGTCGAGCGGGGCGTCGACCTCGTCGAAGATGTAGAAGGGCGAGGGGTTGACCTGTTGCAGCGCCAGGACGACCGCCAGGGCGGTGAGCGCCCGCTCCCCGCCGCTCAGCAGGCTCAGGGGCTGCAGCCGCTTGCCCGGGGGCTGGGCCAGGATCGCCACCCCGGGCAGCTCCTCATCCGCCCGGCTGGGGACCCCGGGCTCCTCTCCCGCCGCCACCGCCGCCGGCGCCGGCGGGGACTCCATCCGGAGGGCGGCGCGCCCACCCGGGAAGAGCTCGGCGAAGAGCTCACCGAAGTGGGCGTTGACGGCGCCGAAGACCGCCTCGAAGCGCCGCCCGGCCTCGACGTCGAAGCGGCGGACCAGGTTGCCGACCTCGGCGGAGGCCACCGCCAGGTCATCACGGGCGGCCCGGAGGCGGCCGACCCGCTCCTCGAGCGCATCGTGCTGCTCCGGGGCCAGGGCGTTCACCGGACCCATCGCCGCGATTCGGCGTTCGAGCCGCGCGATCTCCCGCTCGGCGCGCTCGGCGGCGGCGGGGTCGAGCTCGACGGGGTCGTCCTCCACCTGGTCGCGGACCTGCTCAGCCTGCTCGGCCAGGCGCATCTCGGCGACGTCGACGTCGCTCCGGGCGGCGTTGACCTCGTCCTCGGCGCGGGCCACCGCGACCCGGACCTCGCCGCGCTCGGTCTCCAGGGCGTTGAGCGAGCCCTCCATCTCCCCGAGCGGCCGCGAGCTCGCCGCCAGGTGGGCCACAGCGGTCTCCACCACCTCCTCCGCGGTGCGGGCGGCCTCCGCCGCCGCTCCGCCGCGGGCCAGGGCGGTGAGCGCCTCGGTCTCGGCGCCGGCCACCCGGACGTCGACCTCCGCGACCCGCGCCGCGGCGTCGCGGTGCCTGCGCTCGGTCTCGAGACGGCGGCGCTCCGCACCGTCGGCGGCGACCCGGAGCTCGGCCACGGCCGCCTCCGCTCGGTTCAGCTCCCCGCCCAGCCGGTCACTGCGCTCGCGCAGCTCCAGGTGGTGGGCGCGCGCCCCCTCGGAGGCGGCCCGGAGCCCCTGCTCGTGCCGCTCGGCACGCTCCGCCTCCGCCGCGGCGCTGAGAGCCGCCTCCTGGGCCTGGACCCGGGCCTCGGTGTGACGGCCGAGCTCGGCCTCCAGGGTGGTGAGCCGGCGCGCCTCCATCGCCGCCGCGATCTCCGCCGCCGCCGACTGGGCGGTGGCCTCGGCGACCGCCCGGCGGACGGCGGCCAGCGCGGCTGACGCCGCGAGCAGCGCCTGATCGGCGCCCCCCACCGCGTCCGAGCAGCCCCGCACGCGGTTGCTCGCCGATGCCTCGACGGCGCCCGCGGCATCCGCGGCCTCCTGGGCCTCGCGGGCCGCGGCCACCAGGGCGAGGGTGGGGACCTTCCCTCCCCCCGCGCGGGCTCCCCGGGCGGTGATCACCGCGCCATCGGGAAGCACCGCCCTGGCGCCGGTGGCCGCCAGCCGCAGCGCCTCACCCAGGTCCGCGACCAGCCAGGTGCCGGCCAGGCAGTACGCCGCGGCCGCTGCGGCCCGGGGATCGACCTCGACGGCGTCGAGCGCGCTCCGGACCGGGTCCCCGCGGTCCAGGCCGGTCACTCCCCCCTCCGCGGACGGCGAGCCCCGCTCCGTCGCCGCTCCCGCCTCGGTGGCGGCCAGCACCTCCTCGCGAAGGTCCGAGCCCCGGAGCAGGGCGATGGCGCCATCGAGGTCGCCGACCACCCACGCCCCCAGGTGCGGCTCCAGTGCCGCCTCGACGGCGGCCGCGTCGGCGGCATCCCGGACCCGCAGGGAGTCCACCAGCCGGACCGCCCCCAGGCCGGCCGCCCGTGCGCCGATGGCCCCCGTGCCGCCGAGCAGCCCGTCCACCTGGCCGCGCAGGCTGGCGGCCCGCGCCAGGGAACGGGTCATCCGCTCGCGCGCATCGACCCGCGCCGCCTCCGCCTCGCGAAGGGCGCTGCGGGCCTGCTCCAGGCCGGCGGCGCAGCGGGCCGCCTCCGCCTCCGACCCCCGGGCGGCGGCCTCCAGCTCGGCGAGGTGTGCCTCCGCGGCGTGTGCCGCCGTCTCCAGCTCGACGGCGCGGCTCCGGCCCGCGGTCAGCTCCTCCGCGGCGGCGCGCAGCAACTCGTCGAGCAGGCGCCGGCTCTCGGCGCGATCGCGGGCACCCGCCTGGGCCGTCACGGTCAGCGCCGCGGCGCGGGCCAGGTCGCGCTCCGCCGAGTCCACGGACCGCTGGGCCTCGGCCGCCTCGGCCGCCGCCGCGCGGCTCTCGGTGGCCAGCGCCGCCGCCGCGACCTCCATCTCACCCAGTCGCAGGGCGCTCTCCACCCCGGCGCCGGCGAGCTGCTCCAGGGTCAACCGGGCCTCCTCGACCTCGAGTGCCGCCGCCCGCCCCTGGCGCCGGGCGTCGGCCCGGTGCAGCGCCGCGGAGAGCGCCCGATCCGCGAAGCGGCGGGCCTCGCCGCGACAGCGCTCGGCGGCGACCCGGGCCGCCTCGAGGCGCTCTGCCGCCGCCTGCTGGGCCGCCCGCGCCGTCTCCAACCCGGCCCGGGCCGCATCCACCCGGGCCGCGAAACCCGCCTCCGCCTCGCCGGCGGCCTCGAGCCGGCGTTCGGCCGTCTCCAGCCGGCGCCGCGCCTGCCGGACCTCGGCGCGAGCCGCGCGCCAGGCCTCGCGGGCCAGGCTCCCCCGCAGCGAGGCGAGCCGCTCCGCCAGGCCCCGCACCTCGAGGGCGGCCTCACGCTCCCCGGCGAGCTCGACCAGCCGGGGTTCCGACTCGCCGAGCCGGTCGACCAGCCGCTGCACCGCGACCCCCACCTGGTCCAAGCGGCGCAGGGCGTCGTCGCAGGCGACCCGGAGGGGCCGCACCCCGGCCGCCTGCTCGACCAGCGAGCGGCGCTGCCGGGGGGTCGCCTCGATGATGGCCTCGATGTCGTGCTGGGCGACCACCGCGTAGCCGTGCTGGGTCAGACCGGTGCCACCCAGGAGCCGCTCGACGTCGCGGAGGCGGGCGCGCTCGCCATTGACCCGGTACTCGACCTCGCCGCCACGCACCACGCGGCGGCTGATGGCGACCTCGGAGTCCTCGACCGGAAGTGCCCCGTCGTCGTTGTCGAGGATCAGCTCGACCTCGGCCACCCCCATCCGGTCACGACCCGAGCCGCCCGCGAAGATCATCTCGTCGAGGCGGTTGCCCCGGAGCTCCCGGGCGTTAGTCTCCCCCAGCGCCCACCGGACGGCGTCGACCAGGTTGCTCTTCCCGCTCCCGTTGGGCCCGACCACCCCGGTGATCCCCGGCTCGAAACGGATCTCGGTGCGATGGGCGAAGGTCTTGAACCCGCTGAGAACGAGACGCTGCAACCTCACCCGCCGGATTCTCCGTGCCGGAGAGCCCCCACGTCAACATCTGGGGGGCCGGCGAGCCTGCCACCACAAGATGTCGCGGGGAACACGTTCGAGGAGAGAGCCTTCAACGGGATCGGCCCGGCGGGCCGGCGCCGGCGGACGTCGATCCGGAGGGAGCGGATCCGGAGGGTGGAGGGCCCCCGGCCGCCGGTCCCGAGGGCGGCGAGCCCGCGGACCCCGACCCGGTGGAGCCCGGGTGGCGGCGGCCGCGTCCCCCGCGGTGGCCCCGGTGGCTGCGGTGTGCGGCGGTGGCGGCAGGCTCGGCCGCCGGGGGGGCGGGCGGCGCCACCTCGACGCGGCGGCCCACCAGGACCTGGGCGGCGGCCCGGATGGCACCGAGGAGCCCTCGAGAGCGGGCCGGCTCCGGCGCCGCGGCGGCCGCGACCTCGGGGGCGGGACGGGCGACGGCGCGCCGGTCCGCGGCGACCTCGGCGACTCGGCGGCGCACCCGGGCGGGCTCCGCCGACACCCCGGCGGGCCGGCGGGCGCGGGCCGCCACGGGGCGCTGACCACCGGCGGGGGTGGCCAGCCGCTCCACGGCGAGACGCGCGGCCGCCTGCTCGGCAGCCTGCTTGGTGCTGCCACGCCCCTCGCCGAGCACCTTCCCCCCCACCAGCGCCTCGGCGCGGTACTCCCGGCGGTGACCGGGGCCGCCGATGGCGGTCACCCGGTACACGGGCGGCGCCCCGAGCCGGAGCTGGGCCGCCTCCTGGAGCCGGCCCTTGTGGTTCTCGTCGCTCCACTCCGAGAGGTCGCCGATGCTCTGCAGGAAGACCCGGGTCGCGACCCGGTATCCCTGGTCGAGGAAGATCGCGCCGATCATCGCCTCGAAGCAGTTGGCGAGCAGGGAGGGAAGCTGCCGCGCGCCGGTCTTGGCCGCGCCCCTGCCGAGCAGCAGCGCCTCGCCGAGCTGGAGGCGCTCGGCCAGCTTGGCCAGCGACATCGTGTTCACCAGCGCGGCCCGAAGCTGGGTCAGCTGGCCCTCGTCGTATCCGGGGAACCTCCGGAAGAGGTACTCGCCGACCACCAGCTCGAGAACCGCGTCGCCCAGGTACTCGAGCCGCTCGTTGTCGTGCCCGGGACCGCTGGGCTCGCCGCGCTCGTTGTTCCACGACGCGTGGGTCATCGCCTCGCGGAGCAGCACCGGACGCCGGAAGGTGATCTGGAGGCGGATGGCGAGTTCGTCGAGGCCCCGCTGTTCCTCGGGCGCCAGCTCCGATTGATGGAACTGCTCGGACGGCTGAGGCCCGGCCGACGGGGAGTCCCCCCGATACTCGGCGGGCGCCGCTCCTTCGATCAGAACGGGCTGGCGGCGGCCGGTCAGGGCCACCGGGCCGCCCGCAACCGGGGCGGTCGTGGCCCCCGGGGCCGCCTGAACGGGTCCGGTCGCGGCCGGGGGACCAGCCGACGCCGGAGCCGCTCCGGCGGTGCCGCGCGAGCGGGAACGGCGCCGCCGCGCCGGCTTGGCCTCCGCCGGCGGGGCCGTCCCGGGCTCCACGGCAGAGGTCTCGCCGCGGGTGTCCGGCCGGCCGGAGTCGGTGTCGCCTCGGGTGTCCAGCTGGCCGGTGGCGGTCGCGACGGCGACATCCGGCTCGCCGGGAACCCCGGCCGTGGACGGGGAGTCGGCGGCCACCGCCCCTGCCCCGCGGGAGCGCGAGCGCCGGCGTCGCGGTGGCTTCGACGGCGGCTCGGCGGTGCCTGCACCGGACGGCTCGACCGCCGACCCGGTCAGGACGGGCACGGGAGTCGCGTCCGCCGGCGGCGAGACCTGGAACGGCGACGGAGCCGGTATCGCGAGCGCCGGCGGCGAGATCTCCGGGAAGCGCCCCGGCGGGGTCAGCGCGGGCGCGGCCGCGGCCCGGGCGTCCGAGCTCGAGGTGGGCGCCGCCTCCGGGCTCCCCGCCGGCGCCGGCGCCGCGATCGCGGGACCGGCCGGCTTGCGCGAGCGGGAGCGACGGCGGCGGGCCGGCGGAGCGGCCTCACCGCTCGGGTTCGGGGCCGTTGCCCCGGGCTCGGGTGCGGAGGTGGAGGCGAAGGCGGAGGTGGGCGTGGTCGTGGGGGTGGAGGTGGAGGTGGAGGTCGAGGTGGAAGCGCCGCCCTCGACGGCATCCGCCGCCGGCCAGCTGGAACCGGCCGGGCGATCCGCGGGGACGCCCGCGGATCCGGAGGCGGTCATGCCCTCCGCCGGCGCCGGGCCGTAGGTGCCCGGGGCGCCCGGCGAGGGCGCGGAGCCCGGAGCGGTTAGCTCTCCGCCCCGCTCTTCTCCTTGATGTACTCCCAGGCCTGCCCCACCGTCCCGATCCGCTCCGCGTCCTCGTCGCTGATCTCCATCTGGTACTCCTCCTCGAAGGCCATGATCAGCTCCACGAGGTCGAGCGAGTCCGCGTTGAGATCCTCGACGAACGACGCCTCCGGCGTCACCTGGTCCGGCTCCACTCCGAGTTGCTCGGCGACTATCGTCTTGAACCGGTCGAACGTCACGTCTGGCATCAGTCGTCAGTCCTTCTTCTCTGTCTTCAGCGTGGGCCGCTTCGGGCTGGGGGGAAACAATACCGCGTGTTGGGTCCCGCTTCGCGCGCAGCGATGGGTCGTCGTCGTCCCCCTGGCTCCGCTCGCCCCGCGCGGGGTCGGGGGGTCGAAAGGCATAACGTCCGGAGGCCCCGTCGATGAAGGTCGGTGCCGTGGGGGGCGGCGAGGGCTCCGGAGCTCTGTCGATGGTCTCCTCGGGCTGGGGCGGGGTGCTGGGGCGGCGCCGGCGGCGCGACCCTGGCGACCCGGCCGTCCCGGCATGCTCGGCTGGAGTGTCGGCCACTGTCTCCTCTGGTTCAGCCGGGGGGCCGGCCACCCGTGATCGTCACGCCCCCATGCCACCGTCGATCTGGAGGACGCACCCGGTGATGTAGCCGGCCTCGGGGAGGGCGAGAAAGCGGATCGCGGCGGCGACGTCCTCGGCCTTGCCGGCCCGCCCCAGCGGGATCGCGCCGAGGGCTGAGTTGAGGACCTTGTCGCCGAGTGCCGCGGTCATGTCGGTCTCGATGAATCCGGGGGCCACGGCGTTGACGGTGATGCCCCGCGGCCCCATCTCGCGGGCCAGGGTCTTGGTCAGGCCGATCAGCCCGGCCTTGGCGGCCGAGTAGTTGGCCTGGCCGGGGTTGCCCATGATGCCGGCGATGCTGCTGACGTTGATGATGCGACCCGAGCGCTGGCGGAGCATCCGCTTGAGCGCGGCGCGGCTGACGTGGAAGGCGCCCGAGAGGTCGATGGCGATGACCAGGTCCCACTCCGCGTCGCTCATCCGGATCGCCAGGTTGTCGCGCGCGATCCCGGCATTGTTGACCACAACATCGAGGCGCCCGAGACCGTCGACGGTGGCGGCCACCATCGCCTCGGCCGCGGCCGGGTCGGCGGCGTCCGAATCCAGCGCGAGGGCGCGCACCCCGAGAGCGCGCGCCTCGTCGGCGGTGCTGTCGGCGATGCCCGGGTGGCCCGCTCGCGCGTCGGCCTGCGCCGAGTAGCTGAGAGCGACGTCCGCGCCGGCCGCTGCGAGGGCGAGCACGGTGGCCCGGCCGATCCCCTTGGACCCGCCGGTGACGAGTGCGACCTGTCCGGCGAGGGCGCCCTCAAACACGGCCGGCGGCCACGCGGCAGAGGGTGGGCGGCGAGGGCGTCTCCGGCACGGACGCTAGGGTACTCGACAGAGGGCGCCCGGGTCCCCTCGAGGGCATCCAGGTCGCTGCAACTGCGGAGGGCGCAAGCACGGCGCAGGCCGGCTCACCGGCCGCTCTCCGCGCCCAGCGTCGCGACCAGGCCCGCGGCCGCCTCCAGGCTGCCGACGCTGACCGCCCTGATCCCGGGGGCGATCCGCCGGGCCAGCCCGGTGAGCACCTCCCCGGGGCCGACCTCGACCAGCACCTCCGCACCCAGATCCACCAGCCGCTGCACCGACTCCGTCCAGCGCACCGCCGACACCATCTGCCGGCCCAGCCGCTCGCGCAGCCCGGCTCCGCTGGTCACCGCCGCGGCGTCGACGTTGGCCACCACCGGCAGGGCGGGATCGTTCAGCTCGGCGGCCTCGAGAACCCGCGCGAATTCCGCGGCCGCGGTCGCCATCAGCGGCGAGTGGAAGGCGCCGCTGACCCGGAGCGGGACGATCCGCCGGGCGCCCGCCTCCCGGGCCCGGACCGAGAAGGCGGCGACGGCATCGGCACCGCCGCTCACCACCACCTGACCGGGGGAGTTGAGGTTGGCCACCACCACGGTGCCATCCGTCTCGGCACAGAGCCGCTCGGCGGTGCCGGGGTCGAGCCCCAGGACCGCCGCCATCGTCCCCTCCCGCATCCCGGCCATCAGCCGGCCGCGCGCGATGGCCAGGCCGAGCGCGGCCTCCGGCTCGAGGGCGCCGGCGGCGGCGCAGGCGGCCAGCTCGCCGATCGAGTGCCCGGCGACGGCCACCACGCCGAGCTCCGGAGGGAGCGCGGCCGCCAGCACCAGCTCGGTGAAGATCAGGGCCGGCTGGGCGATCTCGGTCGGGCGCAGCAACTCGTCGTCACCGCGCAGCGCGGTCTCGAGATCGACCCCGGCGGCGCCGGCGACGTCGAGGAGCCGCTGTCCCAATGGCGTCGCGTCCAGGCCTGACGCCATGCCCGCCGCCTGGCTGCCCTGACCCGGAAAGCAGAGTGCGGCGCGGAGCCCCGGTCCGGTCACTCGGTCGCGATCACCTCGCGGCGGTCGTAATGGCCGCAGTTCGGACAGACCCGGTGGGGCAGCCGCGGCTGCTTGCACTGGGGGCAGGGGTTCAGGGTGGGCAGGACCAGGGCGTGATGCGAGCGCCGCATGTCACGGCGGCGCTGCGAGGTGTGTTGTTTGGGGAGGGGCATGACGGCTCCGGGATGGAGGGAGGGCGCGCGGCATGCGGCCACGCAGGACCTGAGCCGCGAGTATACCCGCTCGGGCCGTCCCCGCCCGCCTGGCCGGAGGCCGCCGCGTCGATCCCGCCGCGTCGATCCCGCCGCGTCGAGCCCGGCGCGACCACGGGCGGCGTGACCGCGGTCGGCGTGACCGCGGCTGGGCGGATGCCGGCCGGAGGCTCAGGAGGTCGGGCCCCCGCGCCGCTTCTTTCGCGGGGTCTCGGCCGTGGCCAGGGTGCTCAACCCCTTGCGGACGGTGGCGGTGGCGGTGACCAGGTGCCCCTCCAGCTCGGTCATCACCGCCCGGACGTACTCGTCCGCATCCCGGGCGTACCCCTCGGCGGCGGAGGTGATGGCGGCGGCGCGCTCCTCGGCGTCCCGGAGCAGGCGGGCGGCGCGCTCCTCCGCGGCCCGGACCACGGTGTGCTCGGCGACCAGGCGCTGGGCCTGGGCCTGCGCCTCCGCCACCAGCCGGCGGGCCTCGGCCTCGGCCCGCTCACCCAGCTGCGCCGCCTCGGCATGGGCCCGATCGGTCAGCTCGCGGGCCTGCGCAGCCGACCGCTCGGCGAGCTCGTGAGCGGCGGTCTCGGCCCGGGCCGCGAGATCCCCGGCCCGCTCCTCGGTGTCGGTGAGGACGCGCTCGCGCTGGTCGAGCAGCCGCTGGGCCTGGACCACGTCGGCCGGCAGGGAGAGCCGGATCCGGTCGAGCAGCTGGATCAGATCCTGGTCGTTGACCATGACGCTGCCGCTGAAGGGGACCCGCCGGGCCTCGGCCAGCAGCGCCTCGAGGGCGTCGAGGAGATCGAGGGTCGAGGGCGGGGCCTCTCCCGGGCGGAGGGGGCCTCCGCTCACCCGGGATCCCCGCCGCGCATCCGGTCCGGGCCTCCGGCGCTCATCCGGGGCGCGCGACGCGCCGGCGCAGCGCCTCGGCAATCGCCGGCGGGACGAACTCGCTGATGTCACCGCCCAGCCGGCAGACCTCCTTGACCAGCGCCGACGACATGAAGACGTTGGGCGCCGAGGTCATCAGGAAGACGGTGTGGATGTCGGGGTCGAGACGGCGGTTCATCAGCGCCATCTGGAACTCGCTCTCGAAGTCGCTGACCGCACGCAGGCCGCGGACGATGGCGATCGCCCCCACCTGCTTGGCGTGCTCCACGGTGAGGCCGTCGAACGCATCCACCTCGACGTCCCCGTCGAGGGGACGGGTCGCCTCACGGATCAGCTCGACACGCTCCTCGACGCTGAAGAGCGGCTGCTTCTCCGGGTTGCGCAGGACCGACACCACCACCCGGTCGAAGATCCCCGTCGCCCGCTCCAGGATGTCGATGTGGCCGAGGGTGATGGGGTCGAAGCTCCCCGGGTAGAGGGCCACGCGCGACCGGCTCACGGGCTCCTTCATGGCCGGCTCACGGGCTCCTTCATGAGGACTGCTGCTGCTCCTGCTGCTCTCGACGCTGGTAGAGGGTGAGGTCGGTGAGCCCGTAGTGGGCGGTGCGCACCGCGATGAGGACTTCCCAGCTCGGCGGGCAGCGCCCGGGCGCGGTGATGTTCGCACACGAGCAGCGCGGGTGCGAGATCTCCGAGCAACTGCAGCGCCTCGCTCAGCCGGTCGTCGCGGTAGGGGGCGTCGACGAAGCAGACGCCGGCGCCCCCGACCTGCGCGGGCCGGCGGCGCAGCCAGGCGATGGCGTCGGCGCACACCACCTCGACCCGATCCTCGCAGCCGAACCGGCCGGCCGTCTCCCGGACCAGGGCCAGGCTCTGGGGGCGCCGGTCGACGAAGGTGGCCCGCAACGCCCCCCGGCTGAGCGCCTCGAACCCCAGAGACCCGGCCCCGGCGTAGAGGTCGACCACCGGCACCCCGGCGACCCGGGTCCCCAGGATGTTGAAGAGAGCCTGGCGCACCATGCCCCGGGTGGGCCGTACCTCCAGGCCGTGCGGGGTGGTGAGCAGCCGGCCCCGCCACTCCCCACCGGTGATGCGACTGGCGGCCACCCTGGGCTCAGTCCAGGTCGAAGACGCTGGAGTAGCCGTGCATCGCCTCGCGCAGCGGCTCGTACGCGGTCAGGTCGGGATCGCGGTCCAGCCAGGCCGCGGCGGCGGTGCGCGCGCGCTGGGCGAGGGCGACGTCGAGCAGATCGGCGGCGAGCATCTCGGGAAGTCCGTGCTGGCGGAGCCCCGCCACATCCCCCGGCCCGCGCAGCTTGAGGTCGAGCTCGGCGAGGTCGAAGCCGCTCTGGGTGCTTGCGACCGCCTGGAGCCGCTGCGACCCCTCCTCGTCGATGCCGTCCTCGAAGAGCAGGCAGAAGGCCCGGTAGCGGTCGCGCCCCACCCGTCCGCGGAGCTGGTGGAGCTGCGCCAGGCCGAAGCGCTCGGCACCCTCCACGATCATCACGGTCGCGTTGGGGATGTCCACGCCGACCTCCACCACCGAGGTCGCGACCAGGACGTCGGCCTCCCCGGCGGCGAACCGGGCCATCCGCTCGGCCTTCTCTCGGGCCGGCATCCGGCCATGGAGCATCTCGAGGCGCAGGTCGGGGAACACCTCGCCGGCGAGCTTCCGGTGCTCGGCGGTCACCGACTTCACGCCCAATTTGTCCGATTCCTCGATCAGGGGGCAGATCACGAAGACCTGACGCCCCTCCGCCACCTGGGCCCGCACGAACGCATACGCCTGCTCGCGCCCATCGGGCGGGACCACCCGGGTCTCGACCGGCAGCCTCCCGGGAGGCATCTCGCGCAGCTCGCTCACGTCCACGTCGCCGTAGACGGTGAGGGTCAGGGAGCGCGGGATCGGGGTCGCGGTCATGGCCAGGAAGTTGGGCATGGCACGCGCCTTGAGGCGCAGCCGCTGGCGCTGGGCGACCCCGAAGCGGTGCTGCTCGTCGACCACCACCAGCCCGAGGTCGTTGAGCACCACGTCGTCCTCGATGAGCGCGTGGGTGCCCACCACCAGCGGGTCCTGCCCGGCCGCCAGGCCCTCCAGGATCTCGCGCCGGGCCCGGCTCCCCGTGCTCCCCAGGAGCAGCCGGGGGGAGAGGCCGTGGGGGGAGAGCAGCGCCTCCAGGGTCACGTAATGCTGGCGGGCCAGGATCTCGGTGGGCGCCATCACCACGCACTGGTGGCCGGCGCGGCAGGTCATCAGGACCGCCATCGCGGCCACCGCCGTCTTGCCGCTGCCCACGTCGCCCTGGAGCAGCCGGTTCATGGGCCCGGGCGCGGCCAGGTCGGCCAGCACCTGGTGGGCGGCGATCCGCTGGCCGTCGGTCAGCCGGAAGGGGAGCCCGGCCGAGAACGCGCGGGCGACCTCCACGTCGTACGCGACCACCACCCCAGCCGATCCGAGGCGGCGCCGCCGGGCCCGATCGGCGGCGAGCTGGATGAGGAAGAGCTCCTCGAAGCCCAGTCGCTCCCGGGCGCCCGCGGCGGCGTTCTCCTCGTCGGGGAGGTGCACCTGGCGGAGCGCGCCGGCCAGCGGCATCAGGCCCTCGGCCTGGCGGACCTCCGGAGGGAGCCGGTCGGGCATCTGCTCGGCGACCGGCAGAAGGCGTGCGATGAGACCGCGGAGGAACACCGAGGTGATCCCCTCGGTCTCCGGGTAGACGGCGGCGAGCCGGCCGACGTGGCGGGGGTCGCTGCTGGCCCGCTCGAAGCGGGGGTTCTGGAAGGTCAGCCCGTGCAATCCGCTGATCACCTTGCCGCTGACCAGGAGCTCGGTGCCGGGGGGGACCTGGCCGGCGATGTAGGGCTGGTTGAACCAGATGGCGCCGACGCTTCCGCCCCCGTCCTCGAGGGTGGCCTCGACCAGCGCCATGTGCCGCCTCGGGCTGTGATGGGCCCGCACCTCGCGCACCCGGACCCGGACCGTCTGCACCACCCCGGCCCGCAGCTCCCGCACCGGCACCAGGTCCCGGGTGTCCTCGTACCGGCGGGGCAGGTGGAGGAGCAGGTCGGCGGCGGTGACGATGCCCAGCCGGGCGAGCCCCCTCGCCCGGGCCGGGCCGACCCCGGGAAGCCCGGCCACCGGCGTGTCCGGCCAGCAGGCGCTGGGAAGCTTCAGGATCCGGCCCATCCGCCGGCCACTGGCGTCGGCGACGTCGGGCATCCTGCCGAACTCTAGGCACCCGGCGGGCCCGGGGGCTTCCGCGGGGCGACCCCTCTGAGGGTCGTCTCCACATTTTCGTAACAGATCAGCGACGTCTGATACAGCAAACGCGTCATTAGGTACAATCTCGATCCAGCGGCCGCGGCGGTTCGCGGTGTCGTGGTGCCCGGAGTGAGGAAGACAACCGTGCGGTGGATCCTGCCACCTCATCGTCAGACGGCCAGACGCCCGGGTCAGAGGGGACAGGGCCTGGTCGAATTCTCCCTGGTCGGCGGGCTCTTCTTCTTCCTGGTCTTCTCGATCGTCAACGCCGGCTTCTTTCTCTACGGGCGGGGGGCGGTGGAGCACGCGGCTGACGTCGGCATGGCGGCGATCGCCGCCGAGGGCGGCTGCACCGGCGGGGGCGGCGTCTGCGCCACGATCCCGGCCAGCTGCCTCAACGGCAACGACACCACGGCCGACTACCCGGACGAGCTGGCCATCTGCCGGATGGACCAGGCGGGGCTCACCACCACCCCCTTCATCAAGGTCACCAGCATCTACGTCTACCTGATCCAGCAGAATCCCGACGGCACCCAGGTCGACAGCTGCAACAGTGCCGGCACCGGCACTGGGAACCTGCCGTGCAACGCCGCCCAGTTCAACGAATACGACGTCTCCGGCAACCTGATAACGGCCACGGCATGGCCGGCGACCTCGCGCAACGTGAGCACGGCGGACGCGAATTTCGGCAGGCTCACCATCAACTTCACCTACAACCTGATCGCGACCTCCGGGCAGTTCTCGCTGAGCACATCCAACGTCTTCCGGCTGGAGCCGCAGCAGTGAGGCGGCGGCGCCAGGGCCGCTCCGGCCAGGCGATGGTCGAGCTGGCCATCATCCTGCCGGTGCTGGTCGTCCTCTTCCTCGGCTCCTGGACCGCCGCCGGCCTGATCGGGGACAACGACACCGCGCTCCAGGCGACCCGGGCCGGCGCCCGGTACGCCGCCGAGCTGGGTGGGGCATCGCCACCCGCCTCGGTGACCTCGCCCGTCTGCACCACCGGCGACGTCAACACCTGCCTGGTGGACCAGGAGATCATCGACCAGGTGCTGCCGGTCCTGAGCGGGAACCTCCCCAACGCCGTGGTGACCGAGATCGACATCTACCAACCGCTCGACGGCAATGGCACCTACAACGGTTGCACGTTCCCCGGGACGACGTTGAATCCCTGCCCACCAAACGGCGCCTACCAGTCCGGTGACCCGGTCGACGTGTACACGCTCAGCGGCACCACGGTGACGGCCCCGGCCTCCTACGGCTACCCGCTCAGCATGCGGCTCCAGACGCACCCCTTCGAGGCCGAGCTCGGGGTGCGCCTCGTCTTCAAATACACCTCCCCCACCCTGACCATGTTCACGCAGACGGACACCCAGTACACGGTGGTCCGGCTGGCGCCAATGGAGTGACGAGTGCAATGAGGCCACGCCCGATCCGCAACGGCCGCCGCGCGGCGCGCGGCCAGGTCATGCTCCTCTTCGCCCTGATGGCGGTCCTGCTCCTGGCCATCGCCGGACTGGCCGTCGACGCCGGGATGAGCTACTTCAGCAGCGACCAGGTCGAGCGCGCCGCCGCCTCCGCGGCCCTGGCCGGGGTCGCCTATCTCCCCGGCGACTTCACCGCCGCCCAGAACGCCGCCTGGGTCGAGGCGTCTCGGAACAACTTCACCAGCAACTGCCCGGGCTCGCCCTGCGTCACGGTGCAGCAGCCCGCTGGCACCACCAACCAGCTCCAGGTCACCATCACCGTCCAGGTCCCCACCACCTTCCTGGCCGTGCTCGGCTTCGGCCCGCACCCGGTGACCCGCACCGCGACCGCCGAGTTCCTGCCGCCGATCGCCCTCGGCCAGCCGGGTGCCGAGCAGGGCAGCGTGCTCTCCAGCTCCTGCAACGGGATCACCAGCCCCTACTGCGCCTCGCCGCCCGCGGGCGCGAACGTGCTGGGCAGCAGCGGCTCCTACTACTTCGAGCGTGAGGAGGGCTGGGGGAATCCCCGGTCGGAGGGGGACGCCTACACGCCGACCTCCCTCGACGAGGCCGTCTCCTGCGGGCCGGCTCCGCTGGTGGCCTGCGTGGCCAGCCCGCCCGACTACCACCAGATCAGCCCGATGACGGGCAGCGAGCCCTACTACTCCAGCTACGGGGGCCACACCCTGGACCTCGACTACACCGGCGGCTCGAGCTACCTCATCACCATCCCGGTGGGACAGTCGGCGGACGTCCAGGTCTACAACCCGAGCTTCGCGCCGGACGACAACGATCAGAGCAACACCAGTTACAGCCTCCACGAGGACGACTCGAGCTTCGCGAGCAACAGCACCACCGCGAGCGACTACTCGGCGATCTCCTACACCGTCTTCACGGTGCCGACCCTGTCGTCGGACGCGGGTGACACCCCGATCAGCCAGGAGGTCTTCTACCCCTTCAACGCCACCTGCCTCTACATGCAGGGGAGCGCGGCTCAGGACCCCGACTGCAACACCACCACCGACAAGTACTACACGACGGGCGCGGACTCCTACTACTGGTTCCCGCCGACGGGGGGCGGGACCGCGGCGACGGTCAGCGTCGCCTCGGCGCCCAACATCTACCACGCCTGGACCTCGGTGCTCGACACGCCGGCCGGCAATGACTCGAACCTCTTCAAGCAGACGATGCCCTACGGCAGCGACGAGCTGACCGACCCCTCGACCACCGTCCCCGCCTACTACCGGCTCGAGGTGGACACGCTGCAGTGGGACGGCACCCCGATCTGCCAGGACGCCACCTGCACCGTCCCCAAGACCGGCTCGGTGGGCTCGACCAACTACACCACCGCCAATGAGCAGTCGAAGGCCCACAAGGGCTACGCGGTGCAGCTCGCGGTTCCCGGCAGCAACACCGAGTCGACGACCACAACGATGTCCGCGATGGGCGACATGACCGTCTACACCCCGATCGAGACCCAGGGCAGCCCCGCCTCCTTCTCGATCCCCCTCTTCAAGCTCGACCCCTCCTATGCCAACCAGACCATCGACGTCGACATCTTCGACATCGGTGACGTCAACTTCCAGTCCGGCCATGCCGGCGCTGCCTACGTCGGCATCCAGGAGCCGGGGGGAACCACCTTCGCATCCGCCACCATGACCGCGCTGGGCAACTCGCTCGGCGCGGACGGCTCGGGGAACGTCAGCCCGGCGTGGGGCAACGGCGCCTGCGGCGGGGCGGGGTCGGCCTGTTTCCAGACCTCGACGTCCACCGGCACCGCGCTCTACAACGGCCAGTGGGTCCAGCTCCAGATCACCGTCCCGAGCACGGTGACCGACTGGAGCGACTACTGGAGCCTGGTGTACTACGTCTCCCCCTACGCGGAGGCCGGGGACACCTTCTCGGTGCAGGTCGGGTTCAACGGATCGCCGGACCGGCTCCTGCCATGAGCTGAGCGCGCCCCGGGCGCGGCCTCACTCCAGGGAGAGGATGTAGGGGTAGTGGTCCTGGCCGCCCCGGTGGAGCTCGAACTCGACGTCGGGGAAGCCGCTGCGCAGCCGGTCGACCAGGAGAGTGGCCGCGGGCCCGTCGACCTGGGCGCCCCAGTACACGGTGACCAGCTCGGGTGGGGTGTCGTGGTTGCGCAGCACCGCCTCGATCACCGACGCCTCGTCGTCACCGGTCTGGACGATCTCGTCGTCGACCAGGGCCATCACCTCGCCGGCGTGGATCTGGAGCCCGTTGATCCCGCTGTCGCGCACCGCGCGGGTCACCTCGACGGCGGAGACGCGCGGCATTGCCTCGGTCATGCGGCGGGCGTTGCCCGGCCCGTCCCCGCCGGGGTCGATGGCCAGCATGGCGCTGATGCCCTGGGGCACGTTGCGTGACGGCGCCACCCGCACGTCGACCCCCTCGGCGAGAAGCTGGACCTGCTCCGCGGTCATGATCACGTTGCCGTTGTTGGGGAGGATCACCACCGAGCTCGCCCCGGTCGCCCTGACCGCCGAGAGGAGGTCCTGGGTCGAGGGGTTCATGGTCTGACCGCCCTCGACCACGGCGTCGGCCCCGAGGCTGCGGAAGATCTCCTGGAAGCCGTCCCCGGGGGCGACCGCCACCACCGCGAACCGCCGGCTGGCCGCCGCGGCCGAGGGTTTCGCGGCCCCTGATCCACCGATGGATCCCGACACCGAGGCGGACCCGGCCGGCTTCCCCGAGCCGGCCCTCGACGTGGTGGACGGGTTGCCCGCCATGCCGCCGCCGCCCGCCACGGCACTGCCACCCGCCACGGCAGTGCCACCCGCCGCGCCGCTGGCACCCGCCGCGCCGCTACCACCCGCCGCGCCGCTGCCGCCCGCCACGCCGGTGCCGCCCGGCACGCTCTGCGCCGCCTCGGCCATCTCGGTCCGGTCGGCCCGGGCGAGGATCTCGTGGTGCTGGGCGGTCATGTCCTCGACCTTGAGGTTCGAGAGGCCCCCGCGCTGGGCGGCCACGCCGATGAGGGCGGCCGGGTCGGCGGTGTGGATGTGGACCCGGACCAGGTCGGCATCGCCGACCACCAGGCCGGACTCGCCGAGCCCGCCCAGCTCCTCGCGGAGGGCATCGACGTCGAGGCCGGGGCCGCTGATCATGAACTCGGTGCAGTAGCCCCAGCCCTGCTCGCGACGGGCGACCGCAGCCGCGCCCCGGCGCCGGCCGGCTCCGGCCGGCGCGGCGGCCCCTGGCGCCGCGGGGGTGGCCGGTGCGTCCACCTGGTCGCGGGGGGTCACCGCGGGGTCGTCGGGCCGGCGCACCCGCGGCTCGCCGCTGCGGCGTTCGCGCACCAGACGGGGCCGCCGGGCCGCCTCGTCCAACTCGCCGACCGCCCGGGTCAGCCCCTCGAAGATCACCGCCAGCCCGAAGCCGCCGGCGTCGACCACCCCGGCCTCGCGGAGCACGGCCAGCTGGTCGATGGTGCGCTCGACGGCGCTGTGCGCCTCGCGCACCGTCTCGTCGAGGACGGTGCGGATGTCGAAGGAGGTGGCCGCGGCGCGCTGAGCGGCCTCGGCGGCCTCGCGGACGACGGTCAGGATGGTGCCCTCGGTCGGCTTCATCACCGCCTTGTAGGCGACCCGGGCCCCCTCGCTGAGGCACGCGGCGACCGCCGGGGCATCGAGCCGGTCCCGATCCGCGACCCCCTGGGCGAAGCCCCGGAAGATCTGGGAGAGGATGACCCCGCTGTTGCCCCGGGCCCCCATCAGGGAGCCGTGGGCGGCGGCCCGCATCACCGACCCCGCCGAGGACGGGACCGGGGCCGCCTGGGCGTCCTCGACCGCCGACCGGAGGGTGAGGTACATGTTGGAGCCGGTGTCGCCGTCCGGCACCGGGAAGACGTTGAGCTCGTTGACCTGCTCCTGGTTGGCCTGGAGCCAGGCCAGCGAGCTGCGCAGCCCGGCCAGGAGCGCGTCGCCGTCGATCTCCCGCAGCGGCTCGCGTGGGCTGGTCGCCACCGCGCTCTCAGCGCCGGTCATCGCCCTCTTCCAGGTGGATGCCCTGCACGTTCACGTTGACAGCGATGACATCCACCCCCAGGGTCTTCTCGACCTCGTACTTGACCGCGCTCATCAGGTTGTGGGCGACCTCGCTGATGCGGGTGCCGTACTGGGCGATGATGTAGAGCTCGATGACCAGCCCGCCCTCCTGGATCTCGACCACCACGCCGCGGTGGACGGTCTCCCGATTGAGCCGCTCGGCGATCCCGTCGCGCAGGCCCTGGGCGGCCATGCCGACGACCCCGTAGCACTCGTTGGCGACGTGGCCGACGATCGAGGCCACCACCCGCGGCGACACCTCGATCCGGCCCAGCCCCGCGCTGTGGCTGAGGGGCCCCGCCGTCCGCTGCCTGCTCGTCACGTCGCTCCCGTCAGATGCGGCACCGCCGCTGTGGTATTCTCGCCAGACCCCAAGCCGGACATGGCTCCATGGTCGGCGCAGGGATTGCTAAGTATGCCGCCGGGGCCGGCCCAGATGCCGCTCCGGCCGCTCAGGGATCAGAGCTCACCAACATGTCCCAGAAGTGCGACCGCTGCGGCAAGGGGCCGATGGCCGGCAACAACGTCAGCCATTCCAAGGTTCGGACCCGCCGCCGCTTCATGCCCAACCTGCAGTCGACGCGCGTGCTCGAGGGCAGCCGGTGGGTCAAGACCACCCTCTGCACCCGCTGCATCCGCACCGCGAGCAAGCAGGCCTCGTAGGGGCTCTCCGGGCCGGCTGAGCTGGGGCGATCGACGCCGCCGGCCGGTCGGGCGGTCTCAGCCCCGGACCGGTCCTGGCAGGTGTCAGCCCCCAGACCGGGCAGCCTGAACACCGCCGGCCCCGGCCAAACTCGGCCCCGGACCGGTACGGGCAGTCTCAGCGCCGGATCGATGTGCCCTGGCGCCCCGGTCGCTGCGGGGTGAGGGTGCCGTCCGCGCGCAGCTGCCTCCGGGGCTCGAGCGCGGCGCGCAGCTGGCCGCAGGCGGCCTCCGCCTCGCCGCCGCGGGTGTCCCGCACCGTCACCCTGACGCCCGCGGTGGTGAGATGGCGCAGGAAGGCCCGGCCGACCGCCGCGGGGGGCGGCCCCCAGGGGCTGCCCTCGATCCGGTTCATCGGGATGACGTTGACGTGGGCGCCCAGCCTCCGGGCGATCCCGACCAGCCCGGCGGCCTGGTCCAGGCCGTCATTGACCCCACCGATGAGGCACCACTCCAGGCTGAGCCGGCGCCCCGTGGTCCGCGCGTAGGCTCCCGCCGCCGCCACCAGCGCGTCCAGCGGCTGGGCGCGGTTGAGCGGCACCAGCCGGTCGCGCAGCGCGTCACTGGCCGCGTGCAGCGACACCGCCAGGGTGACCGGCAGCCCCTCGGCGGCCAGCCGCCGGATGCCCGGCACCACCCCGCTGGTGGAGACGGTGATCCGTCGCGGACTGATTCCACCAGCTGCGACCAGGACGCGCAGCGAGGCCAGCGTGGTCTCGTAGGCGGCCAGGGGCTCCCCCATGCCCATGTAGACGACGTGGGTGACCGGCCCCAGGCCGCGCCGGGAGAGGGCCTGTCCGGCCAGCCGGACCTGATCGACGACCTCGGCGGGGGTGCAGCTGCGGCGCAGCCCCATGCGCCCGGTGGCGCAGAAGGGGCAGCCGACCGCGCAGCCGACCTGGGTGCTGACGCAGACGGTGGCCCGGCGCCCGCTGGCGCCGCGGGGCGGGCTCTCCATGGCCACCGTCTCGACCCTCTGGGGCCCATCGAGGGCGCAGAGCAGCTTGAGGGTCATCCCGGCATCCGCCACCCGCTCCGCGGTCACCGCGGCGGTGGTGAAGCGCAGCCGGCCATCGAGCTGGTCACGCAGCCCGCCGGGGAGCTGGCGGATCTCCTTGAAGCCACTGACGTAGGGGTGCCAGGTCGCCTCGCGGAGCTGGCGGGCTCGCCAGGACGGCTGTCCCAGCTCACGAAGCAGGGACGCCAGGTCGCCGTCGCGGATCGTGCTCAGGGCGGGCCTCGAGCCGCTCACGTGCCCCCCCGCCCCCAGCGAGACGCGAGCGTCGGTCGGGGTCACCATCGGGGTCATCTTAGGGGCGGGCCGCTGCAGGGCGACCCCGGGGACCGGGCGGCAGGCCACCTCGTTGACCAACACCTGATGCTCAGAGCAGGATTGGCTCGATGCTTTCCTCCCCCCGTCCTCCGGTCATCGCGCGCGCCCTCTTCTCACTCCTGCTGCTGCCCGCGGCGGCGCTCAGCGCCTGCGGCACGACAGCGTCCGGGTCGCCATCCGCCAGCCAGCCGGCGACCTCGTCCCCCACCACCGCTGCCCCCACGGCGACCCCCACCGCAGCCACCAGTGCATGCACGGGATCCGACCTCACCGTGGTGCTGGGGGCCGAGAGTTCGGCCTCCGGGGGTCAGCAGGGGCTGACCGCGCTCTTCGCCAATCACTCGGACACGGCGTGCAAGCTGAGCGGAGCCCTCGCGGCGGCGCTCCTGGACACCAATGGCGGCTCGCTGACGACGAGCCTCCAGGGGACCCCGCCCAGCGGCAGCGCCTGGCTGGTGCCCGACCGGGTCGCCCTCGACGCCTGGTGGCCGCAGCCGGGCGAGGCGACGGCGACCATCAGCTGGCACACCGGAGACGTCCAGCCCGGCCAGTGCTCGGGAGCGGCTCCGTCGGTCGGCGAGGTGAGCTTCACCGTCCCGGGCGGTGGAACCGTCACCGGCGTCATCGCCGGCTCGTCCTCGATGGCGCCGTGCAAGGGCGAGATCGAGCTGGGCGCGATCACCCAGGCGGCCCCCACGCAGACATTCCAGTCCGTCCTCGACGCGACCTTCGGGACCATCGCGACGGAGATGGGCATTGACGTCACCGAGAGCTGCACCCCCACGGCGCAGCAGGCCTGCCTGACCAGCAGCACCGGCCCCGTCCTGGGCAGTGGCGACACGGCGGGGTACCAGCAGTTCGACTACTCCGGGACCGGCGGCGGGGCCTCGTGCTTCTCGTACGTCTTCGAGGACTCCGGGGTCTGGCACCCGCTCGACGTCGCCTGTGTCCAGAACACCGGGTACAACCCGTCGGTGGGCGCGGCCAACCACGTCTTCGGGCCGGGCACGGGCTGCGCCGAGGTCCACTCCAGTCCCAGCCATGCGTCCGGCACCGCCGCCTGCCTGGCCTGGAGCTCGTCGGGCTCGGGGAGCGAGTACACGATCGACCAGGGACCCACGTACACCGCCGAGACCGACCCGGGCAGCGGTCAGCCGGCGGGCACGATCTGGTGGCATCTCCAGGGTCAGGGCTGGATCACCCAGGACTACCTGGTCGCGCCGCCCGAGGTCTGAGCCGGCCGCACCCGGGTTCCGTGGGGCCGCCGTCCGGATCAGCGCGGACGGCGGCCGATCAGCTCCAGGAACTCGCTGCGGGTCTTGGGGTCGTTGCGGAACACGCCGGTGAGCGATGAGGTCACCGTCTGGCTGTTCTGCTTCTGGACGCCCCTCATCATCATGCAGAGGTGGAAGGCCTCGATGACCACGGCGACGCCGTACGGGCTCAGCGCCTCGTCGAGGGCCTCGGCGATCTGGGTGGTGAGACGCTCCTGGACCTGCAGCCGGCGCGCGAAGACGTCCACCACGCGGGGCAGCTTGCTCAAGCCGACGATGCGCCCCCGGGGCATGTAGGCGATGTGAGCCCGGCCGTAGAAGGGCAGCAGGTGGTGCTCGCAGAGGCTGTACACCTCGATGTCCCGGACCAGGACCATCTCCTCGTACGGCTCGGCGTAGACGGCGTCGCGGACGACGTCCTTGACGTCGATGCCGTACCCCTGGGTGAGGAAGCGAAGGCTCTCCGCCACCCGGGCCGGGGTGCGCAGCAGCGCCTCCCGGTCGGGATCCTCGCCCAACTCGGCGAGGAGCTCACGCGCGAGCCCGGCGACGGGATCGGCGGGGAGTGGGCGCGGCTCCGTGCTCATCGACCGAACTATGCCACCCGGGGTGCCGGCCGCATCCCGGGAGCGCGGGCCTCCCGCGCGCACCCGGGCCGCCGGCCGCGGGCCGGCGCTGGTGGGGCGCCTGCGGGGGCCCGTCTCATGGCCCACCTCGCTACGCGCCCACCCTCGGCTGCGGCAGGAGCTCCCCCGCCGCGGCGGCCAGGGTCGCCTCCAGCCGCTCGAGCAGGTCATCGCACCCGGCGGCGTCGATGACCAGCGGCGGGGCGATCAACAGCCAGTCGCCGAATCGACCGGCATTCTGGCGCCGCGAGTAGAGGAGCAGTCCGTGCTCCAGGCCGTGACGCAGGACGACCGCGCCGGGGTCGACCTGGGCGGGGAACCGCGCCATGGTCTCCCCGTCGGCGACCAGCTCGATGGCGAGCAGCAGCCCGCGGCCCCGGACGTCGCCGATCAGCGGCGAGCCGGCCGCGATCCGGAGCAGGCCGGCTCGCAGGCGCCCCCCCACCTCCCCGGCGTGGGCGATCAGGTCGCGCTCCACGATCTCGTCGAGCACGGCCGCGCCGGCGGCGCACGCGATCGGATTGGCGTCATAGGAGTGGGCGACCACGAAGCCGCCGGCGGCGGCGACCTCCTCCACCAGCGGCGCCGGCATCAGCGCCGCGCCGAGCGGGGCGTACCCGGCCGCCAGCCCCTTGGCGAGCACGACCACGTCGGGCAGCGCGTCGGGGATGTGGTGGGCGGCGAGGAAGCGTCCGGTCCGGAGGGCGCAGACACTCTCATCGAAGACGAGGCGGATGCCGTGGTGATGGCAGATGGCGCGGGCACCCCGCGCGAACGAGGGGTGGGGCACGTTGACACCCGGGGCCTGGCCTCCGATCGGCTCCATCACCAGGGCGAGGACCCGTCCCGCACCGACCCGCTCGATGGTCTCCTCGAGGGCGGCCAGGCTGTCCGCCGCCGCCTGCTCGGGACTGGCGGCGCGGAAGGTCAGGGGGGCCGGGATCTTCTCCGAGGAGACGGCCATCGACCCCCAGAGGGCCGGCACGCCGAGGTCGCCGTTGAGACCGAGGGTCTGGAGGGTGGCCCCGTGATAGCCGGGCATCAGGGAGATCACCCGGTGGCGCTCCGGCTGTCCGGTGGCGACCGCATGGGCGCGCAGGAACTTGAGGGCCATCTCCACCGCCTCGGAGCCCCCGGAGGTGAGGTGCACCCGCTCGAAGCCCGGCCCGGCGAGCGCGGCCAGCCGCTCGGTGAGGGCCGCATTGGCCGGATGCCGGGTGGTGCGCGAATAGGTGTAGGTCAGCCGGCGTCCCTGCTCCAGCATCGCCTGGAGGACTCGCTCGTTGCCCTGACCCAGCCCGGCAAGGAACGGCCCTGAGCAGACGTCGAGAAGCCGCCTGCCTCGATCGTCGGTGAGGTGGATGCCCTCCCCGGCGACGATGGTGGGAAGCGACGGGCCGGTGGCGCGGTCGAAGAAGACATCCTGGGTGCCCCCGGCCTCCGGGTACCGCCAGCCTGCCATCGCTCCCTCCGGCCGTCGCTGCTGCAGAGCACGGCGGGGCCCTGGTGCCGAGGAGGGGACTCGAACCCCTACGAGCTTGCGCTCACTAGCCCCTCAAGCTAGCGTGTCTACCTATTCCACCACCTCGGCGCGGCAGGTGCGGAGTCTACACCGGCTCCCCCGCCGACCCGGGCGCGGGCAGCCGGGTTGGCGCCCCGGGGCTCAACGCTGCGACAGCTCAGGGCTCTCCGCGCCGCTGCGAGTGCGCGCGGAGCGCCTCCTCGGCCTGTCGTGCCCGCTCCCGACTCTCCGCCATGTCGGCATCCCGCTTCGCCTGCCAGAAACGCTCGACCACCAATCTGCCCGCGGGAGGGGTGGCGATGATGACGTCGAGGAGCGTGGTGACGTGGCGCGGATGCCGGGCTCGCAGCCGATCGGCGACCTCCAGGAAGGTGGGCCAGTCGCTCCTGCGGTAGTCGGGGTACGGGCAGGCGAGGAAGAAGCTGGCGTCATCGATGAGGATCGCGCTCTCGGCGGCCGCCGGCGACGTGTCGATGGCCTCGATCTCGCCGAGCAGCGGGCACTGGGAGTCGTACCCGGCGCTGTCGCCGGCGCACCAGTGGGCGTCGAGCCAGTACAGCGCCGGCTGATCGAGGCGCGGCGCCAGACCGGCGAGCACCGTCGCGGAGTCGCCCTCGAGCAGGGTGATCGCCGGCGACGCGGCGTGGCGTGCCCGCGCCCACTCCGCGTACCTGGGGGAGAGCTCCACGGTCCAGACGCGATCCACCATCTCGCTCAGCACCGCGGTGCTCTCGCCGAGATTGGTCCCCGTCTCGACCGCCACGCGCAGCCCGAGCCCGTCCACCAGGGCCCGCGCCAGGGGGGTCGGCACCCCCGAGTACACCAGCCCCATGGCCAGGAAGTCTAATGGCCGGCGGCGGCGGATGCCGGGTTAACGAAAAGAACCGGGCCCGACATCCGTCCGGCCCGGTTAACGAAAGAAAGAGATACTCGGCAAGTAGGCCAAGGGTAGCGGTGTGCTCAGGCGAGCCGGTGAATACATCTGCGGGGAGCGAGACGGCCCCGCATATCAGCTCAGTTGGGGGCAATCGGGCTCACCCTGGCGACACCCACTGAGCGAAGACCTCCGACGGCACGGCGTCTAACTGGCAGGTCCCGCCGCTCCCACACTCGCCGCCATCGGCCATGCCCACTACTGCCCCTGAACCGTCGACCACGGGTGATCCGCTGCAGCCCGGGGCGACCGCACCGCCTGTCATGGCAATTTCATCCTGGACGTAGTGGGTGGGAGTACCGGGCGCTCCAGATAGCTCAGCGGATACTGATGGGTTGGCGACCGTGAACTCGCTCACCTCAATCCCGTTGTTCACCCCCGTCGCGCAGAGCAACCACGCGTGTTGGCCGCGCGCCGGCCTAGCGGTTGCCACTGAGAAAGTGGGGCCGCTGGCCCCGCTAAGAGCAGCCGCGTCCTCGCCGGTTGCCTCATCGGCTAGGCTGAGGTCACTAGAACCGTCGTTCCAGAAGACGGTATTGTCGAGACCGTCACCCGTCACTACGTGAAGGGCGGTGATGAGAACGCCAGGGCCGACGAAGAAGCCGCTGCCTTCCCCTACTTGATGGTTGAACAGGCCAGTGTTGAGGAATCCGCCAGTGGAAGCCGTGATCTCCTGCACCTCCTGCTGCCAACCCCCAAGCTGCGCGTCTGAGGGCGTGTTCCAAGTTGTCGGCGGGTTGATCACGGGGAAGGGGTTGAAGTAGCCGTAGACGGCTAACGCCGCGGCAAGTTCAGCGACCAATACGAGAACCAGCCAGCCTCGGCGACGCCGCCTTGGCCGAGTCCGTGGGAAACCCGAAACGTGCCGGACGTCGCGTCCTGACATGCCGTGCTTCGTGAACTCAGATTCACAGATCGGGCATTCGAAGCGAACTCCTGGACGAAGTACCGTGAGGATCCCCATGAGGATCAGACCAGCAATGATGGTCGCGAACGTGAACTCGCCGATGTCGTTTCCCTGGAGCGCCACGCTTGCGACGAGGACCGCAACGAACGCCGCGACTGCCACGCCCACGATATTGAGGAGCAAGGTGTAGAAAAAGGGTGCCCATGAGGCGCGCGGGGTAACGAGCTGCTCGCAGTTGTCGCACCAACGATCGGACTTACGACTTGGTTGCGGCGCCGGGCTGTTGTAGGGCTGCCATTGCTCACCGTCCCACCAGAAACGGCCGTCGGGGGAAATCACGGGCGGAGGCTGGGGAAGCTGCTGCACTTCAAGCAACGGCCAAGCGTCTTTATCCAGGAAGCTCTTGGAACATGGCGGCAATATACTGGTAGCTGTCATACCAGGCGACGGACCACGAGTCGGACCCGGGGTGGGACGCGGCGCCGGCCTCGCACCAGGTGATGGCCTGGGCGGCCTCGGCCGCGGTGATCGGGGTCCCGTCCGCGGCCCGGGTGATCTGGGATCCGACGTCGACCACGGGGAAGCACGCACCGTTGATCCAGGTCGCGATCTGGGACCAATTCTCCTCGGCCTGGTGGTAGGTCTGGATGTTGGCGGTCGTCTCGGAGTCCTGGCCCCAGCCGGGGATGGTGAATCCGCGCCCGCTGAGCAGCAGGTTGTAGGTCTCCAGGTCGTCCGAGGCGTCTGCAGTCATGGTGTCCTGGGCCCACGCGGCGTCCGTCGCGTCCCACGGGCACGTGGCGACCGCGGTGGGAACGCTGGTCGGCGGGTAGACGGGCGGGGCCACGGTGAACTCGCCCGGACCCCAGGTGATGACCCCCTGGGCGTCGGCGCCCGGCCAGGGCGTCGCCAGGACCCCGTAGCCGGGCAGGCCGGTACTCGCGGTGGGCGTCAGGGTGATGCCGGGTCCGCCCTCATCGGTCGAGCAGTCGCCAGCGCAGGCGGTGGGCGTCGGGCTGGACGAGGTAGCCTCCGGCGCGAGGACCGGGGGCGCCACAAAGACGGCGGTTGCGGTCGGTGAGGGCGCACTCGGCGCGCTGGCTTGGGCTCCCTGCCCGAGAGTCGAGCCGGCGCCTCCCGCAAGGCTGCATCCTGCCAGCGCAGAACACGCGGTCAGCGTGCCAGCGAAAGCCACCAGGAATCTGCAGAGTTTCGGTCCCTCGGCGCCTGTCTCTCTGTGATTCGCCACTCCGCCTCCCCCTTGGTTCACCCCCCCCGCGCGCCGTGCGATGGGGTCAGCGCGAAGCATAGCATCCGATAAAGCTAGTCCGAAGACTATAGTCTGTAGACCAAAGGCCTCCCTCCGAACCAACGTTCGGAAGCGTGACGGCCACTACTAACGGTGTGCAAGCCGGGTTTGCCCGGGCGCTACGAGAGCGGAGACACTCCGTGGCGATCTCTCAGGAGGAACTCGCGCACCGAGCCGACCTCCATCGGACCTACGTCTCCCAACTGGAGCGGGGCCTGAAGAGCCCGTCCTTGGCCGCCGTCGGTGCGCTGGCCGCGGCGCTCGGACTACGGCCGCACGAACTGGTCCGCGCCGCGGAGGAAGCAAGCGGTCAGCGAGGCTGACGGGGGTTGATGGTTTGAGGACGACGGCGGCTCCCGCCTGAGCGCTCGGAAAGGATTACCTTTCCGGACGATGGCGGATGGGGCGCCGCCGAACTCGGCCGGTGGCCTCGCTGGGCGCCTCCCCTTTCGGGGCGGCCAGCAACCGGGCGAGGGTGCCGTGGCCGACCCTGAGCTGTCTGGCCGCCTCCCGCTTGCTGAGCGTGCCCGCGTCGAGCTCAGCGCGCACGGACTCGAGGTGGCGGGCGACATGGGGGCGCTCAGCGGCGGACGGTCGGCCGATCCTGGCGCCCTGGCGCCGGGCGTGGGCCATGCCCTCGCGGACCCGCTCGGCGATCAGGCTCCGCTCGAACTCTGCGACGGCGGCGAGGACGGTGAGGAGCAAGCGTCCGGTGGGCGCGGACGTATCGACGGCCTGGGTGAGGCAGACGAAGCCGACGCCCTGGTGCTCCCATTCCTCCAGCGTCCTCAGGCAATTGAGGGTCGAGCGAAAGGCCCGGTCGAGCTTCCAGACGAGCACCAGGTCGACCCGGCGACGGCGGGCGTCGTCGACCAGGTGCCCCCAGGCGGCGCGCCCGGCCATGTCGGCCGCTGAGGCGTGGTCGACGTACTCGACCGCCTCCCAGCCGCGGGCTGCGGCGTACTCGCGCAGTGGGGCGAGCTGGACCTCGGGGTCCTGGTCCCGGTCGCGTGTTGAGACGCGGCCGTACACCGCCACCCGGAGCGGCCGCGACTCGCTGCCAGGTATCAGGGCATGGCTCGCCCCGCTTCCGGGCTGCCCGGGCCTTCCTGCGGTCATGACGCGGTGCCTTCAGCTCGGCGACGCGCCGTAGCGCTGGGCGTAGCAGGCTCCGCCATGCACCCATCCCAGCGCGGCAAGTGCGGCCGCGGCCGCTCTCGCCATCTCTGATCCTGCACGCACCTCGATTGGCTGGACGCAGACGGAGCAGGTCACGGTCAGGCGATAGACCGCGGCGCCATCTCGGCAGCCGCTCTGGTAGGCGCCCCCCACGTTCGACTCGACGACTCCGAGTTCCTTGCCTGACGAGTTCGCCGAGTGACAGGCCGGTACGTTGACTCAACGCATCAATTTTTTCGCGAGTCGTGCGGTCCGGAAGGCGGATCGTGAGCGGCGGGTGCTGCTCATCCCAGCGGCGCCGAGCCGGCGGCCGATGCTTGGCAATCCTCATGTGGTCGCGGGTGTCCTTTCCAACTGTCGTGTACCTTGTCGTTTACGCGATCCCATGCGATCAACCGGGACGTGTCCTTTCAGGCAGCCCGCCATCTATCACGCCGGGTCCGAGCCTGACTCAGTATAGGGTGCCTCAGATGCCTCGCCTGTGGGACACCGAGTCGGTTCGCCACCCGGGGACCCCCGGGAGTACCCTGCCAGCACCAGCCGATCATCGGCGCCACAGGGAGAACCGACCCATGAGCAAGGACAGCCCCATCATCGCGAAGGAGAAGGAGGCCACCGAGGCCACCGTCAGCGAGCCTACCGGCCCGCCGGTCGCCGAGGTCGTCATGGCGCAGCTTCAAGCTCTCCGCGACCGGCTCAACGACGTCCTGGACGCGGCCCAGCTATGCGCGGCGCAGGGCGGCGATTCGGCATTCTCAGCCTGTTTCATCGACGAGGTCGCGCGGCGCACCCAGACTGCTCGCGTAGCGTGACCCGCCGCGCCGTCCGACGGTGAGCACCCGGTCGCCGAACATGGTGCCGGACTGAGCCAGAGGCCGAACACGAGCACGGTCCGCCAGATCACGGCCCAGAGCGCGCTCTGAACCCGACGCGCTCACGACGCGCCCTCGGGCACCCACTCCCCATCCAAGGTCCCATCGCCCCACGCCTCGCTGTCATTGCCCTCGGACCAGGGGACGAGGTCATCGTCCGGGGTCGACTGAGCGAAGACGACGGCCTCAAGGGTGTCCGATGTGACCCTTGTGACCTCGCCCAGGGGAAACAGAGACAGGGTCGCGCCACCCTCCTCTCTCTCTCTCTTGGGTCCGCAGTAGGGGTAGACGTCGCTATCCGTCACATTGAGATCACCGGGCAGGTAGCGGCGCCACAGATCGTGGAGGTCCGCCCGGCTGTATCCCTTCCCGGTGAGCGTGCCGGCGCGGACTGAGTGGGACGCCACCCCGTACTTGCCGAGGCGACCGGCCAGGCCGCGAGCGTCGAGCGGCTTGCCGCGTAGGTCGCCCCAGGGGGACTCGTCCAGCCCGGCGAGGGCTGGGAGGAGTTGAGCCGTCAGCATGTGATCGCGGTCGGCAAAGACGGTCCTCAGGTCGGCGAGCAGCCGGACCCCCAGGCTGTGAGGGTCCCTCATAGAGAGGGTCACAAGGGTCACGGCCGCCTCACGGGCGCGCGCGGGCCAGGCTCCGCCCGCGGCATCCGCGACGGCGAGCAGGGCCTCCCAGACGTCGGCGTTGCGGTCCGCGAGCCCCGGGGGCATGGGGGGCCAGGTGTCGCTGGGGATGCCCTGGGTGAAGGCGTCGAGGGCCTCGCGGATGGTCTCGGCCTCGGCCTGGCACTCCCGGCGGCGGAATGGCTCGATGGGCTCATCCGGGGCGCGGGGCCGCATCCGCACCACCACCGAGCGGCTCATGAGCGTGTCGGGCAGATCGTCCAGCCCGGCGAGGGCCACGGCGCTGTATGCGGGCAGCTCCTCGGTCTCGATGCGCCGGCCCTTGACCACGCAGCGCCCGGCCACCGCGCCCTTGCGGTGGCCGGCGTTGAGCAGGCCCCGTACGTCCTCGTTCTCGGACCGGGCCCGGGGGCCGAAGAGGGTGTCGATCTCGTCATAAAGGATGGTCGGCAAGCCGGCCGGGTCGGCGACGCGGCGGAACAGGAACGCGCTGGTGCAGTTGACGGCTAGCACCGGCCGCGGCACCAGGAGCTCGGTGAGCTCCAGAGCTCGGGTCTTGCCGCTGCCGGGCTCTGGCGAGAGGAACGCGATCCGGGGCGTCGACTCCCAGGCGTCCATGCGCCACGTATGGGCGATCCAGAGGACGTGAGCCACCCGGGCGTGTACCGAGGGGTAGACGACGAACCGTCCGAGAAAGTCCTCCACGTCGCTGAGCACGTCGACGCCCGCGCTCATGCTGCCCACCTCGGGGTCGAGCCGGTGCCCAGCTCCTTGTGAATCAAGCAGCGACCGGGGCAGCCGTCAGGATAGCGCTCACGGCCTTTCCGGCTCTGCATGAACTCGTGATGCGCCACCTCAACGGTTCGCTGGAAGGCGAGCGCAGGCTGGGACCAGATGTCGTCGACGACGTCGCGCACAAGGCCCAGCTCGACGTAGAGGGTGCCGTCCAACTCGACCACCGGAGGCGGCGGCATCTCGTCGTCGTCCCAGCGGGTGTGCTCTAACCTTCCGCAGCGCGGGCAGGCGGCGCTGCCATCCTCTTCGCTGGGGTGACGAGGTCCTCCAGGACTCCCGGGGAGGGCGCTATGCTGCTCACGGGGATCGGCGCTCATCTCGCCGCTCCTCCTGCGCCCCCGAGGCCCCAGCAGCCGCGGGGGCGCTCACATGCTGAGCCGGCACACTGGTCGATCCCGACTGCCGCGCGCGGGCACGAGCCGACATGAAGGCGAGCTTGGTGAAGTGAGCTCGACGGAGGGCGAGCGCTCTCCGCTGGCGCTCCGGCTCAGGAAGCCCTGGGTGGTCTCGGTCGACCGCCTCCAGGAAGGTCGCCAGGAACCGCTTCCGGGCGGCGGCCGTGACCTCGCGTCCGTCGTGGGTCGCGGAGCGCTTCAGGCCGCCGAGCCGAGCCCGAAGTCTGCGCTCGCCAGGGGTCATCACGAGCACATCGTCAGGGATCCCCGGCGCCGGAAAATGCTCGATAATTCGGTGAGATCAGAGAGGGGCGGTTTCCGAGCGGTTTCCGAGCGGTTCCGTAGCGGTTTCCGGGCGTTCGCGCTCATCGAGGAGCGCCGTCAACCGATCCGGCGACCAGTTGATGACGTCGCCCCAGATGTACCCGTCAGCGCGGACTTGCGCCCGGAGGGTGCTCTCGCCGCGACGGAGCTTCGCGGCGATGTCCACTGCGCGGACCCGCCTCCCAGGATGACCGCGACGCCACTCCCCGACGGCCTCGATGATCTCGCGTAAGTGCGAGGGGTCCCGTGGCCGACCGCGCGCCGGGGCGCTCAGGAAGCTCGCGAGGGCCCTCGTGGCCACGTCGCTGGATCCCGGCACAGGAGGCAAGCCGCCCACTACACCATGAGCATCGACGACGTTGCAGCCGCGGTTGGGGCACATCCACGCGGGCGGCAGGGGCGGATCCGGCAGCCAGGGGCGCGGCAGTTCGACTATGCCCGGCGACCCGTCAGGACCGCGTCCGATCAGCCATTGGGCGCGGCAGGGCCCCTCAACCGGGTCAGGGCGGCCGGCGGCGCATTCCACCCGCAACCAGGGGAGGGTAAACAGCTCGGCGAGCTCCTCTGGATCATCCGCAAGAGCAAGCTCCCGGCGGGCTCGGCCCTTGTCTTGGATCACGTCGACCAGGCGCACCTCAACGTTGTCAAGTGCCCGGCGGAGGTAGTCCTCATCGCTGGGTACGCGGCTCGCATCCGGGGCTTGGTCGGGGGTCACACCCGGTCTCCGGGACTCAGCCGGCGGTGCGCGGCCCGCGCCCGCTCCCCGGCCGCGGCCGCTCCGTAGCGGCGGACCATGCTGGCGGAGCGCCAGCCCGCGATCGACATGAGGTCGCCCTCGGAGCCGCCCTCGGCGAGCCAGAGGTTGGCGAACGAATGCCGGAAGAGATGGGGCCAGACCCGCCGGTCGAGGCCGGCCTCGCGGGCGCGGCGCTGCACCGCCTGACGCACTCCCGAGGCGGTGAGCGTCCCCTTCTCGCCCAGCCAGAGGCCGGGGAGCTGCCGGTGGGGATGCCCGGACCGGGCCCGGAGGTAGCGGTCGAGGCTGGCGATCGTCCGCTCCCCGAGCGGCAGGGCGCGACGCCGCCCGCCCTTGCCCAGCACCGGGATCACGGCCTGGTCGAGGTCGAGGTCGGTGACTGCCATCCCCGCCAGCTCGCCGAGCCGGGCGCCGCTGTCGATGAGCACGCGGAGCATCGCGGTGTCCCGCCGGGCATCGAACTCCCGGCCCTGACAGGCGGCGACCAGCCGGCGCAGCTCGACCAGGCCGAGCACCTCCGGCGGCTGCTCCGGCGCCCTCGGGCAGCGCATCCGCGCCATCGGGGAGCTGGCGATCTCGCCCTCCTCCACCAGCCAGCGGAAGAGCCGGGCCAGGCCGCGGTAGCGGGTCGCGGCGGTGGCCGGGCTGCGCCGGGCCAGGAGATCGGCGACGAACTCCTCACACTGCTCCCGGGTGATGCTGGCAACCCCCGTGGGCCAGCCGCGCACCCGGCCGAAGTCGGCGAGCTGGCTGGCGGCCTGCCCGTAGATGCGGCGGGTCTGCACCGAGGCGCCCTGGGCGCGCAGGGCGCGCTCGAAGCTCGTCCAGGCGGCCTCCAGGCTCAGCTCCGGGGCGGCGACGGCACGCGCCATCGGCCGAGCATATCACCTCTCCGAGCGCTGTGCTACCGGCCCACCTCGCGTATCTCCTCGGATTGAACTCAGATCCGCCGAGTATCCGCCGTTAACGGAAAAGAGATACTCGGCAACGACCTACTCTCCCACCCCGTTGCCAGGGCAGTACCATCGGCGCTGGTGGGCTTAACTGCTGTGTTCGGGATGGGAACAGGTGTCTCCCCACCGCTATGGTCACCGAATATCTCCTTTCTTTCGTAAAGAAGAACCAAGTCTGCGTCTGAGAGCCATGCGCGGCTCCGGATCCACTTCATGTCAGGCGAACAACGATCGCGCCGGCGGCCCCGCGGGCCGCCGCCCTGCATTGCGCTGAAGAGTGTGGGATAGAAAGGTCAAGCCCTCGACCGATTAGTACCGCTCAGCTCAAGGGGTTGCCCCCCTTACACCTGCGGCCTATCAACCAGCTAGTCTTGCTGGGGTCTTACCCGGTTATCCCGGTGGGAGATCTTATCTTGGGGTGGGCTTCGCACTTAGATGCTTTCAGCGCTTATCCCATCCGGACATAGCTACCCGGCGGTGCTCTTGGCAGAACAACCGGTGCACCAGCGGTCCGTCCAACCCGGTCCTCTCGTACTAAGGTCAGCTCCCCTCAAATCTCCTGCGCCCACAGCGGATACGATCCGAACTGTCTCACGACGTTCTAAACCCAGCTCGCGTACCGCTTTAATGGGCGAACAGCCCAACCCTTGGGACATACTCCAGCCCCAGGATGCGACGAGCCGACATCGAGGTGCCAAACCTTGCCGTCGATGTGAACTCTTGGGCAAGATCAGCCTGTTATCCCCGGGGTAGCTTTTATCCGTTGAGCGACGGCCTTTCCATTCAGAGCCGTCGGATCACTATGCCCGACTTTCGTCCCTGCTCGGCTTGTTGGCCTCACAGTCAAGCTCCCTTGTGCCATTACACTCTCTAGGCCTGATTTCCATCCAGGCTGAGGGAACCTTTGGGCGCCTCCGTTACCTTTTGGGAGGCGACCGCCCCAGTCAAACTACCCGCCTGCCACGGTCCCGAAACCGGATCACGGTCCCGGTTAGAAATAAAGTCTAGCAAAGCTGGTATTCCAAGGTTGACTCCACGCAATCTAGCGACCACGCTTCAAAGTCTCCCAGCTATCCTCTATATGCTAGACCCCATCTCAGTGGCGGGTTGTAGTAAAGCTCCACGGGGTCTTTCCGTCCTGCTGCGGGTAACCTGTATCTTCACAGGTACTTCAGTTTCGCCGAGTACGTGGCCGAGACAGCGCCCATCTCGTTACGCCATTCGTGCGGGTCGGAACTTCGTGTCGATCCACCATCACTGGTGGCACTGACTATAACTTTGGCTTCCACGTCGGAAGCCACCGGCGTCTTGGCCAGCGGTTAGATTCATGCGCGACATGCGCACCGTCCGCCAGCCCTTGGCACTAGGGCCTCAGTCGATACGGGGTCAGCCTCCAGCTGGAGGCGACTTCCCTCGGTATCACCCCTGGCAGCCGCACGCCACCAGTAGGGCTTCACCGATATTAGCCGGTACGGGCTCGTATTCACTTACCCGACAAGGAATTTCGCTCTGCATCTTACCTGGCGTCGGCCAGGCGGAGGTGGTTCAGGTTCCATCTCCCTGCATGTCGCCATGCAGCTGGGACCATATCATCGCCCGATCGCTCAGGCGTCTGGCGTATGGCCTCTGAGGATTCTCACCGTGCCAGTTCTTGGCTTCCGGCGGTTCATCGTCTCCACGATTCCTACGATCTCGGCGAACCCCGAAGTCGTGAGGTGCCGTTGCGATGCCATCATCGCCACACACTCCGCAAACTTCTCGAAGTCCTCCTGCTTCGCCGATCGCAGCGGGTGCTCCTGAAAGAACGGGATTATCACTCCCGTAAGGTGGTCACGCCGGCGTACGGCGTAGCGATGAACGCTCTCCCGGTGGTTGTCCACCCTCCGGTTCTCGATCACCCCACCAACTCCAAAGAACTGCTGCAGTCGGTACAGACACCCGACGCTCTTCGCGCCCTGCGTCACCACGAACTCGTGAAAGATCTGATATCCGGACCTGTAGGCGGCTCGATGGTGCCCGCCGATCTGTCTCACCAGACCAAGCGAGAAGCAACCTTCTCCGTCCACAAACCCAAGAACCCAGCCGATCTCGATGAGCCTTTCCTGCTGATTGTCCGCACCCGTCACATTGTCACTATACCAAACATGGGTTCGGCTAGTAGTGCGGGATACTCGGGTGTTCCAGCAAATAGCCAGATTTTACTAAGGCAGCGATTCCACCTTAGGACCGTTATAGTTACGGCCGCCGTTTACCGGGGCTTCATTTCAGAGCTTGCACCCCTCCACTTAACCTTCCGGCACCGGGCAGGCGTCAGCCCCTATACATCAGCTTACGCTTTAGCAGAGACCTGTGTTTTTAGTAAACAGTCGGATGGGCCTTTTCTCTGCGGCCCTCATCAGCTCACGGCGCGAGGCCGGTCACCGTCAAGGGCTCCCCTTCTCCCGAAGTTACGGGGAAATTTTGCCGAGTTCCTTAGCCACGTTTCCCTCGATCGCCTTGGAATCCTCTTCCTACCTACCTGTGTCGGTTTGCGGTACGGGCGCCTAGACCAGCGGTACGGGCTTTTCTTGGAGGCATGGAATCGGCCCCATCAGCACTAGGTGCCTTGGCATCCGTCTCGGAGTTGCCGCCAACTTTCATCGGCGACCCCCTACCTGGCTGCGTCGGAGTCAACCATCGCTCCGTAAGGCCTATCCTTCCCCGTCCCCCGCCGCCTTGAATTGTCTTTGGCGGTGTTGGAATGTTGACCAACTGTCCATCGCCTACGCCTTTCGGCCTCGGCTTAGGTCCCGACTGACCCTGGGACGAGTAACGTTGCCCAGGAAACCTTAGGTTTACGGCGAACACGTTTCTCACGCGTTTCTCGCTACTTGTGCCGACATTCTCACTTCTGTGCGCTCCACCCGTCCTTCCGGTCGGGCTTCTCTGCCCACAGAACGCTCCTCTACCACGACCCTCCCAGAAGGAGGGTCATCCACGGCTTCGGTTGCAAGCTTGAGCCCCGATCATTGTCGGCGCCATGACATTCGACCAGTGAGCTATTACGCACTCTTTCAATGGTGGCTGCTTCTAAGCCAACATCCTGGTTGTCTGGACATCGTGACATCCTTTACCACTTAGCTTGCGATTTGGGACCTTAGCCGGTGGTCTGGGCTGTTTCCCTTTCGACAATGAAGCTTAGCCCCCACTGTCTCACTGCCGCCAGAAAATCTGCCGCCATTCGGAGTTTGATTGGGTTTGGTAACGAGGTGATCGCCCCTAGCCCATTCAGTGCTCTACCTACGACAGACCCGTTGACGACGCTGCACCTAAATGCATTTCGAGGAGAACCAGCTATATCCGAGTTCGATTGGCATTTCACCGCTATCCACAGTTCATCCGCCGCATTTTCAACTGGGGTCGGTTCGGGCTTCCACGCGGTTTTACCCGCGCTTCACCCTGACCATGGATAGGTCACTCGGTTTCGGGTCTACTCAGTGCGACTACCATCGCCTTGCGGCGACAACGCCCTATTCAGAACTCGCTTTCGCTACGGCTCCGGGTGTCTACCCCTTAACCTCGCCACACTGAAGTAACTCGTCGGCTCATTCTACAAAAGGCACGCAATCAGGCATTCCCATTCGGGCATAGCCCTCTCACGGCTTGTAAGCGCACGGTTTCAGGGACTTTTGACTCCCCTTCCGGGGTGCTTTTCACCTTTCCCTCACGGTACTAGTTCACTATCGGTCACCAAGGGTATTTAGCCTTGGACGATGGTCCGCCCAGATTCCCACAGAATTCCACGTGTTCCGTGGTACTTGGGAACACCTCCAGGAGGTCGTCCGCCTTTCGCGTACAGGGCTCTCACCTTCTACGGCCAGCTGTTCCAAAACTGTTCAGCTAGGCGACGACTTGGTAACTCCTGTGCTCCACGGCAGCGGAGCGCGAGGGTCCCGCGACCCCGAGACGGAAACGCCTGCCGGCTATCACGCCGTCTCGGTTTAGGCTCACCCCTTTTCGCTCGCCACTACTAAGGGGATGTTATCTTTTCCTGCGGATACTTAGATGTTTCAGTTCTCCGCGTGCCCTCTACCCGGCCTATATATTCAACCGGGAGTACCTGGACATGACTCCAGGTGGGTTGCCCCATTCGGAAATCCCCGGATTAACGCTCGCTAGCAGCTACCCGAGGCTTATCGCAGCAACGCTACGTCCTTCTTCGGCCCTTGGTGCCAAGGCATCCACCGTGCGCCCTTATCAGCTTGACCTTCCTATTCACACTTTTCAGCGCTCAGCCCGGACGTCCCGGGATGAGAGGAAGGGATCGACCTCGGCCCTGCGGCCGGGGTCGCGCGCGTTTGTGTTCACCTGACATGTATTACAAAGAGGATCCGTCTCGCCACCTCCGCTGAAGTACGGCGGTGACGAAGATCATTCGCAGACTTGTATTCACGTATGAAGGAGCGGGGTCGCCGCCGATGGGGCGGCCGTGGAGAATCAAGAGTGGAGTTGGCTCGCAGCTCGTCCGTGGAGATGGGGAGACTCGAACTCCCGACCCCCTGCGTGCAAAGCAGGTGCTCTCCCAGCTGAGCTACATCCCCCGGCTGGCGGTCAGGCCCGAGCGTGGGCCTTTGTGGACTTCGAACCACAGACCTCACGGTTATCAGCCGTGCGCTCTTACCACCTGAGCTAAAGGCCCCGGGGGCCCGCGCCGCTCAGGCCGCCCCGCCGGCCACGAGGGTCGGCGAGCACGTCGGCCTCGCGGTGCAGGGGGCGCGGTCCCGGCGCGCAGATCGCGCCAGGTCGTCCTTGACCCCTGAAGCGTGGAGAGACTAACCGCGTCGGCTTGACGCAGAACCTCGGTGGCGAGCCTCGGCAGGCTCGCCGGACGAAGCAGATTCCCACTGCCCACTGGCCGGCCTCCCCGGAATGCAAGCATCCCGGATCGCGTCCCGCTACTCCCGTTACTCCCGGTGAGCCCGAGGGCTCGCCGTTCTTGGCGGTTTCACGACGCGCGTTGCTGCACGACCTGAGTTGACTGACCGGGATCGGGCCGGAGCCCGAAACCCAGGTCACTCCATAAAAGGAGGTGATCCAGCCGCACCTTCCGGTACGGCTACCTTGTTACGACTTCACCCCCCTCACCGGGCACACCTTCGGCACCTCCGCCCCTTGCGGGTTCGGCCAGCGACTTCGGGTGCACCAGACTCGGGTGGTGTGACGGGCGGTGTGTACAAGGCCCGGGAACATATTCACCGCAGTGTGCTGACCTGCGGTTACTAGCAACTCCGACTTCATGCAGGCGAGTTGCAGCCTGCAATCCGAACTGAGCCCCGCTTTGAGGGATTGGCTTCACCTCGCGGTGTTGCAGCCCACTGTACGGGGCATTGTAGCATGTGTGTAGCCCCAGATATAAAGGGCATGATGACTTGACGTCGTCCCCACCTTCCTCTGGGTTTCTCCCAGCAGTCTGGCTAGAGAGATTTAACTAGCCACAGGGGTTGCGCTCGTTGCGGGACTTAACCCAACACCTCACGGCACGAGCTGACGACAGCCATGCACCACCTGTGCACCCGCCTTTCGGGGAGCGTGTTTCCACGCTTTACGAGTGCATGTCAAACCTGGGTAAGGTTCTTCGCGTTGCCTCGAATTAAACCACATGCTCCGCTGCTTGTGCGGGCCCCCGTCAATTCCTTTGAGTTTTAACCTTGCGGCCGTACTCCCCAGGCGGTGTACTTATCGCGTTAGCTACGGCACTGAGCGCGTCAATACGCCCAACACCTAGTACACATCGTTTAGGGCGTGGACTACCGGGGTATCTAATCCCGTTCGCTCCCCACGCTTTCGCGCTACAGTGTCAGTTGCGAGCCAGAAGGCCGCCTTCGCCACTGGTGTTCCTCCCGATATCTACGCATTTCACTACTACACCGGGAATTCCACCTTCCTCTCTCGCACTCTAGCCGACCAGTATTGGAGGCAGTTTCAGGGTTGGGCCCTGAAATTTCACCCCCAACTTTGCCGGCCACCTTGACGCGCTTTACGCCCAGTAAATCCGGATAACGCTCGCCCCCTACGTATTACCGCGGCTGCTGGCACGTAGTTAGCCGGGGCTTTCTTGGAGGGTACCGTCATTGCGTTCTTCCCCTCCGACAGGGCTTTACAACCCGAAGGTCTTCATCACCCACGCGGCGTTGCTCCGTCAGGCTTTCGCCCATTGCGGAAGATTCCTAACTGCTGCCTCCCGTAGGAGTCTGGGCCGTGTCTCAGTCCCAGTGTGGCTGATCGTCCTCTCAGACCAGCTACCCATCACTGCCTTGGTAGGCCGTTACCCCACCAACAAGCTAATAGGCCGCGAGCCCGTCTTCGAGCGGCTTGCGCCTTTACTCACGTTCGGATGCCCGATCGTGACCACATCCGGTATTAATCCTGATTTCTCAGGGCTATCCCGGACTCGAAGGTAGGTTGCTCACGTGTTACTCACCCGTTCGCCGCTAGATGTGTGGACCGAAGCCCACACACCGCGCTCGACTTGCATGTTTCATGCACGCCGCCAGCGTTAATCCTGAGCCAGGATCAAACTCTCCGAAAAAACGTTCTCATCCCGCTTGCGCGGGTCGAATTCGAACGTTGACGAGGCCTGCGTGGATCCGGCGCAGAACGCCGGTCCAGGGCCTTCGCGGAAAGTCGTCTCCACTCTTCAATTGTCAAGGACCTAACCGCCCTCCGAACCGGTCGCGGAACTGAACGCGGGGATTCCGGCCGGGGACCTTCCCCGTCCGGGCAACTTGCGGATTGTACCGCCGGAGGGCCCCGCCGTCAATGCGGGGGCCGGCGCCAGCGGGCGGAACCCTTACCGCCGCGCCCGCGGATGATACCCGATCGACCCGTCTGCGAGCCTTCTGGGGCCGGTGGCGGCTCGGCGGCACCGCCGAGAGGCGGGACCAGGGGCCGGCCGGTGGCCGTCCGCGGAGGAGTCCGGAGGTGCGGAGAGGTGCGGGGAGGTGCTCGGAGGTCTACCGGAGACGTACCGGAGGTCTACGGAGGCCTAGGCGAGCCACCCCGCGTCCAGGCTGCGCCGACCGGCGAGGGCCCGGGCGATGGTCAGCTCGTCCGCGTACTGAAGGTCGGCCCCCGCGGGCAGGCCGTGGGCGAGGCGGGTCAGGCGCACCCCCGATGCCGCCAGCCGTTCGGCGAGGTAATGGGCCGTCGCCTCCCCCTCCACGTCGGGATCGGTCGCCAGGACGACCTCGGTGACCTCCCCGTCCCGGAGCCGGGCCTCCAGCTCGGCCACCCGGATCTGGTCCGGTCCCACCCCCTCGATCGGTGAGAGGGCGCCTCCCAGGACGTGGTAGAGGCCGTGGAAGCCCCCGCTGCGCTCCACCGCGATGACGTCGAGCGGATCCTCGACCACGCAGATGGCCGAGGCGTCGCGGCTGGCGTTCCGGCAGATGGCGCAGAGTTCGTCGTCGGCGATGAAGTAGCAGCGGGAGCAGGGGCGCACCGCGGCCTTCAGCTCCGCCAGGGCGCTGGCGAGCCGCGCGACCTGGCCGGGATCGCTGCGCAGGCAGAAGAAGGTGAGCCGCTGGGCCGTCTTGGGCCCGATCCCGGGCAGGCGGGCGAATTCGGCCGCCAGGCGCTCGACGGGCTCCGGGATCAGCGGCACGGGGAGCACCCCACGCTGGCGCCGCCACCGCGCGATGCTCGGAGGCGCGCGGGGAGCGTCGAGCCGGTCACCGCCACGGGCTGCCAGGCCACCGGGGTCAGGTCAGAGCAGGCCGGGCGGGAGATTCAGGCCGGCGGTGAGCTGGCCCATCTGCCGGGTCGCCAGCTCGCGCGACTGGTCGAGCGCGGAGTTGACGGCGGCGAGCACCAGGTCGCTGAGCAGCTCCGGCCCCTCCTCCAGCACCTCGGCCTGGATCGCGACACTCTGGATCTCCTGATGGCCGTTGGCGACCACCGTCACCGCCCCGCCGCCGGCGGTCCCGGTCACGGTCATACCGCCCAGCTCCTCCTGCATCCGCGCCATCCGGGCCTGCATCTGCTGGATCTGCTTGAGCATGTTGGGGTTGTTCACGCGGCTCCCCCGGTTGATGGACATCGGCCGCAGTCTACGACGGGTGACGCGGCGGAGGGTCAGCCCTCGTCAACCGCGTCATGGGCGTGATCGACCAGGCGCGTCGAGGTGATGCGGCTGCCGGGGAACGTCGCCACCACGGCGTCGGTGACGTTCGCGCCCGGGTCCCCCCCGGCCGCCTGGGTGGCGGCGGGCTCGCCGCAGAACTTAAGGTCGAGCTCGCGGGGACCGCCGGCGACCTCGGCGACGGCGCTGACCAGGGTCGGCCGCTTCTCCTTGAGACCCAGTTGCTTGAAGTGCCAGTTGTATTCCGCCCCGATCACCAGACGGTCTGCGCTCGCGTCCAGCGGGCGGCAGCTGCGCAGGATGCCGGCGAAGGGCTTGTCGCGCCGGTTCACGGCATCGATGAGTGCCGGCCAGGCCCTTTGCCAGGCTTCCAGCGAAACCAGCTCCTCCGCGCGCGCATCCGTGCTTGCCGGGCCGGCCACCGGCACCGGGGCGGCCGGCGGTTCGGTCGCGGGGACGGGCGCCTCGGGTGTCGATCGGGCGGTGGGGGCCGTCTGCGCCGGAGCCGGCACGGGGGCGGGCGCGGGGCGCGAGGCGATCTCAGCGGGAGCCGGGCGTGGATGGACGGCCCTCGGGGTGGTCGGCACGGTGGCGCCGGCCGGTGGAGCCTCGCTGCGGCGCGCCACGGGACGGGCGGAGCCGGCACCGGCGGACGCGCCGCCTGCCGGCCCGGTGCGGCCCTCCAGCTCGCTCAGCCGGGCCTCGAGCCGGTCGAGGCGCTCCTCGCCGCCGCCCGCCGAGGCGCCCCGGCAGAGCCTCAGCAGGCACGCCTCGACCTGGAGGCGCGCGTCGACCGGCTGGCGCAGCTCGAGCTCGGCGGCGCCCATCTCCTCCAGCACCCGCAGCCAGAAGCCGTCCGGCTCCTGCGCGGCCAGCCGGCGGCAGAGCTCCTCCTCGTCGGCCTCGAGCCGCACCCCCTCGGCGAAACCCACCGCCACCAGCTCCGCGGCCCGGGCCAGCCGCGAGCACTCGCGGAGGAGCTGGCGCGGGTCGGCGCCGGCGTCGAAGGCGGCGCCGGCGGCGCGGAGCGCGGCAGCCGCATCCCGCACCGCCAGCCCGTCCAGCAGAGCCCGGATGACGTCGGGGTGAGCCAGGCCGAGGGCCCGGCGGCAGGTCTCCAGGGTCACCGGGCGATCGCCGGTGGCGAAGCACTGGTCGAGCAGCGAGAGCCCGTCGCGCACGCTGCCCTGGGCGGCGCGGGCAATCAGACGGGCGGCGGCGGGATCGAGCTCGACCCCCTCCCGCGCCGCGATCGAGCGCAGGTGGTCGTCGATCCGGGCGCTCGACACCCGGCCGAAGTCGAAGCGCTGAACCCGGGAGCGGACCGTGTCCGGGACCTTGTGGGGCTCGGTGGTGCAGAGGATGAAGAGGACGTGGGCGGGCGGCTCCTCGAGGGTCTTGAGGAACGCGTTCCACGCCTCCGTGGTCAGCATGTGGGCCTCGTCGATGATGTAGACCTTCGACCGCAGCCGGGCGGGGAGGTAGCGGACCCGCTCGCGCAGCTCGCGCATCTCGTCGATGCCGCGGTTGCTCGCCGCATCGATCTCGAGGACGTCCACCGCCGACCCGTCCACGATCTCGACGCAGGCCTGGCAGCGATTGCAGGGCTCGCCGTCGACCGGCTCCAGGCAGTTCACCGCCCGGGCCAGGATCCGGGCGGTCGAGGTCTTCCCGGTCCCCCGGATGCCGGCAAAGAGGTAGGCGTGGGCGAGCTTCCCAGCGCGCAGCTCGTTGCTCAGGGTGCGGACGATGTCGTCCTGGCCGATGAGGTCGGCAAGCACTGCCGACCGGTACTTGCGGTAGAGAGCGGTCACGTCCGCCGACGATAGCCGACCCGCCCACCCGGACGGGCGCGTCCCCGAACCTGATCGCGAGCCCCGGGGGTCTCTCCTCTCTAGACTCAATCCATGCTCGCCGCCACGGCCGTCCAGACCCAGACCACCGTGCTCAGCATCGTGGTCTCCCTCGCGGTGCTCGCCTTCCTCATGTACCGGCAGCTCCAGGTCCGGCCGGTGCGGGCGAGCTTCGCCCTCCCGGTGGTGCTGATCATCGTGGGGGCCGCCTCCCTCTCCGGCGGTGGACCCAACGGGCTCGGCTCCGCCGGGCGGGTGGCGATCCTGGTCGCTCTGCTGGTGGGCGACGCGGCCGGCCTGGGTGCGGTGCGCGCCCTCACCGTGCGGCTCTGGCGGAGCGGCGACGTCGTGCTCCGCCAGGGGACCTGGGTGACCATGGTGCTCTGGATCGTCGGCGTCGGGATCCACGCGCTGGTGGGGGCGCTGGCCGACATCAGCGACAGCACCCTCCTGCTCTACATGGGGATCACCCTCGGCGCGCAGCAGCTGGTCGTGCAGACACGGGCGCGCCAGCCCGGAAGGCTGCCCCAGCGGAGCGCGGCGGGAGCCGGCTGGCAGTCCTGAGCGGCCCCGGCCCCGGCGAGGACCACGGGTGACGCCCTCCAGGGACGGCCTCTCGGCCTCCCCGGAGGTGGGGGTAGTCGCGCACCCCACGTCGTTGGCACGGCACCGGCGCTCACCCGGTCCCCCGGCTCAGGCCAGGTTGACTGCGGCACCCCCGGGGGACCGCTTAGCGCTGCTTCCTTCCGGACCTGACGCGGTTCACGGGCCCGGGCTGCGCAGGACCCAACCATCAACACCGGAGAGGTCGGAGCGGACCCGGCGACGCGCCCCCTCGGTGGGGAATTCGACCCCGCTATAGCGGATTGCGGGTACAGGGCACCGCTGGCTCCCCATCTAGCGCGACCGTGCCCCATTGTACCGGGCCGCGGACCCGGGCGCCGCCCCGAGCGACGCACCCGACGCCGCCCGAGCGTTGGTCAGGCGTGGGTCAGGCGGGCGGCGCCGGCCAGCTTGAAGGCGGGGAGATGGGAGAAGGCGCCCGGCGCCACCATCGGCCGCCCGGCGCGAGGCCCAGGCCGCGGGCTCAGCGGAGCGCCGTGGCCGCCTGGTTGGCCGCGTAGAGGAGCGGCCCGGCCACCACGGTCGCCACCACCCCGAAGACGGCGCACGCCACCCCGACCAGCGCGGTGAGCCGGGGCGTCTCGGAGATCACGGCGGGCTGCTCGTCATCCTCGACGAGGATGGTCGCCATCCACCGGACCGCCGGGATCGCGTAGATCACCGAGGCGACGACACTCGCCGCCGCCACCCACGCGTAGCCGGCGGCCACCGCCGACTCCGCGATGAGGATGCGGGCGATGAACCCGCCCAGGGGGGGCAGGCCGGCCAGCCCGGCCAGGCCCAGGCAGAGCAGGACCGCGGTGGTGGGCGAGCGCCGCAGCAGCCCGCGCACGTCGGCGACCGCGGTGCCGATGCCGTCGATCTCGAGCCGGGCCACGGCGAGGAAGCTGGCCTGGACCGAGAGGACGAAGATGACCAGCGCGAAGAGCAGGGCGGTCACCCCACCGGCGGGCCTGTAGTCGCCACCGATGCCGCCGGCCATCACGGCGACGAGCAGGAGGCCACCCTGAAGGCAGGCACCGAGCCCGATCAGGCGGCGGAGACCGCCCGCCGCCAGGCTGAGCAGCGCCGGGTAGAGGCAGGCCGCCGCTCCCAGGACGGCCGCCAGGAGCACCCAGGGGCGCAGGCTGGTGCTGAATCCGCTGACCAGGACCCGGACCAGGGCGATCCCGCCCGCCGCGGCGGCGAGGCTGACCACCGTCCCGGCGACCGCGCCGCTGCTGACCGAGGCGACCTGGAGCACCCAGCGGTGAAGGGGCGGCGCCCCGACCAGGTAGGCGAGACCGAGCACGGTGAGGGCCAGCCCGAGGCCCTCCAGCGGCCCGGCATGGGCGAGCAGGCCGGCCGTGGCGGCGAGGTTGGTGCTCCCGGTCGCGCCATACACGATGGCCAGCCCGTAGAGCAGGAGCGCGAGCGCCACGCCACCGCCCGCCAGCGCGCGGAGAGCGACCTCGCCGGGCGCCTCGGCGGTCTTCTCGAGCGCCACCAGCCCGACCAGGCTGATCACCAGGAGACCGAGCCCCACCACCAGCATCCCCATCTCCCACTGGATGGCGACCACGGTCCCGCCCGCGGTGGCGCTGAGCACCAGGGCGTGGAAGGCGGGGAGGCGCGGGCCGAGACGGGTGGCGGCGGCGCCGCTGGTCAGGACCGCGACCAGGCCGGTCGCGCAGAGGAGTACGACACCGAACACCCCTATCCGGTCGGCGACCACCGCCCCGGAATAGGCGGCCAGGCCGAGGCCGCGGGTGTGCTCGAGCCCGTCCAGGGTGATGACGCCGGCGATGCCGGCCCCGACCAGGGCGATGGAGCTGAGCCACCGGTGGAACGAGGCCGGCAGTCCGGGGCGCAGCCGGCCGATCAGGGCGGTCACCGCGGCGAGCGCGAGCAGCAGCAACGTCGGCAGCATGGTCGTGAACACCGCGGCTCCGTTGGGGTTGGGCATCAGCTCGTCCCCGGGAAGAGGATGTAGGCGGCGCCGTTCTCGAAGAGCCCGGCGAAGTGGCCGGGAACGACCCCGATGATCACCATCACGGCGAGCAGGACGCCGAAGAAGGTCACCTCGAGAGGCCCGACGTCGCGCACCCGGACGAAGACGTCACGGGAGGCGCCGAGGAAGATCCGCTGGGCGGCCCAGAGCAGGACGCCGCCGGTCAGGAGCGTCCCCGCGAGCACCACGGTGGTCGCCCAGCGGTGGACCGGGAAGGAGCCGGTGAAGATCAGGAACTCGCCGCTGAAGCCGGCGAGCAGGGGCACCCCGGCCGCGGTGAGGGCGGCCGCGAGCCAGAACGCCGCGAGGTACGGCACCTGCCAGGCGAGACCGCCGAGCTGTGAGATGCGCACCCGGCGGGTGCGCTCCTGGATGGCGGACGTGAGCAGCATCAGGGTGGCCACCACCAGGCCGCGGGCGATCAGCAGGAACATGATCCCGGTCACCGACACGGTGGTGTGGCCGGCGACGCCGAGCAGCACCACCCCCATCATCACGGTCCCCACGTGCCCGATGAGCCGGCGCAGGTCGTCGGCGCGCAGCGCTGCCAGCCCTCCCCACACCACCGTCACCACGGCCAGACCCGCGAAGAGGAGCGAGTAGCTCGACCCGACCGTGGGGAAGAAGCCGAAGGCGACGTGGATGAGGCCGTACGCGCCCAGGCTGGGGAGGACCGCGGCGAAGACCACCGACAGCACACCGGTGCTGTCCTCCTCGAGATCGAGCAGGGCCCCGTGCAGTGGCACCACGGCCATGACCAGCAGGGAGGCCCCGGTGATCAGCCAGAAGGCGACCTGCTCGCCCGTGCCATGGAGGGTGACCGGCACCGATCCCATGTCAAAGGAGTGCGCGCCACTCTGGAAGGCGATCAGGGCGGCGGCGAGCGTGAGCAGGGCGGTGGACACCAGGGTGAGCGCGGCGTAACGCTCCGCGGCCCGGACCCGATGGCCGTGCCCGAAGGCCCGGATCAGCAGGAACACCGGAACCACCGGGAGGGCCCAGAAGATGAGGTAGAGGACCCAGTCGTACGAGACCAGGACCCCGAGGGCCGCGGTCTCCAGGGTGAGCAGGGAGACGGTCAGCAGCTTGACGTGACGGTTGTTGCGCCACGCCGCCAGCGCGGTGCAGAAGAAGACGACCGTCACCATGGTCACGAGCGCCAGCCCGAGGCCGTCGGCGTCGAGGTGATAGCTCGAGGCGATCGGGAACGAGGTCAGCCAGTTGTGCTGCTCCACCAGGTCGCCACCGGGGCGGCCCCCGGTGCCCACGGAGACGTCGGCGATCTGGCTCTCCAGGGCCCAGACCGCGAAGAAGAGCGCGGCCGAGGCACCCGAGGTGCCCAGCGACTTGATCCGAGCCCGCTGCTCACGGGTCTGCTCGGGAAGGAAGATCACGATCAGGGCGAAGACGAGGGCGCTCCACACCAGGGCCGTGAAGACGAGGGTCGGGAAGCTCACGCCGCTCGTGGTGGTCGTGGTCTGGGCCAGGAGGCTCATGTGGTGTGCACCGGGAGCTGTCCACCGGCCGCCAGGACGCTGGCGCCGACCAGGAGCAGCACCAGGACCAGGGCCACCCCGAGCCCGATCCGCAGTCTCCGCACCCGCACCCGGCTCAGCGACCAGGCGACGATCTCCACGCCCTCACCCGGGGCGTCGTAGAGGGGCTCGACCAGCCCGTGGTCGAGCGCCACCACCTCACCGGCCAGGGTGTCGCCGGCCCGCGCCGCGAGGCGGATCACCCAGCCCACCGCCGCCGGTGCGGCCGCGGCGGCGGCCGGGATGCGGAGCCGGCTCCAGAGGCGTGCGCCTCCCAGCCGCGCCAAGGCGAGCCCACCCCCGCCTCCGACCAGGAGAACCGCCACCGCGACCCCGAGGGCCGCCCAACTGAGGGGAAGAGCCTGGTGGCCGGTCCCGAAGTAAATCCAGCGGCTGAAGGTGAGCGCCGGCACCCGCCCCTTGCCCTGCCCGATGCCGCTGATGCCGGGAAGCCCGATGAGCACGGCCGCCACGGTGCCCGCGGCCGACCACGCCTGTATCCCCCGAAGCCGCGGCTCGGCCTCGGTGAGCCGCTCCGCCATGAAGCCGCGCCGGGCCACCGGCGATCCGGCGCAGACGGCGGCGACCAGGCGAACCGCGTAGAGGGCGGTGAGCACGATGGCGGTGATCGCCAGCAGGGCGACCAGGACCTGGACCCAGCCGGCCATGTGCCCGCCGTTCGGGAAGCGGTTGAGGAAGATGGTCGAGACGAGGTCGTAGCCGACCAGGTCGAGGCCACCGGCGGCCAGCGCCCAGAGGCCGAGGCTCAGGCTGGTGCGGCGCATCCGGCGCCAGGCTCCACTCATGGAGGCGATCTCCCGGGTGCGGTAGGCGCGGGCGAGGCTGCCGGCCGTGACCAGCAGCAGCAGGCTGAGCGGGGCGCTGACGAAGGCGATGAGCAGACCGTCGCTGTAGCCGCCGGCGCCGAGGGCGGTCATCGCCAGGGCCATCTGCGCGGACGCGGAGAGCAGCGCCAGCCGGTAGATGTCCCGGGCGCCCAGGCAAGCGGCGCTCAGGCAGACGGCGGTGACCGCACCGACCACCGCGAGGACGCTCAGGGCGTGGGCGGTGACCATCAGCAGCTCGTACACCCGCGCGAGCAGCACCACCCCGCCGAGCAGGGAGATGGAGATGGCGCCGAGCACCGGCAGCGGAGCCTCACGGAGCCCGAGCAGCCAGCCGGTGAACGGGAGCTGGGCCGCCCGCACCAGCGCGGCAACCAGCAGGAGCCCGCTGAAGATCACCAGGCTGCGGTAGCCGAGGCCGGGAACCGACCAGTGAGCGGCGGTCTGCCAGGCGGGGTCGAGGACCCGGAAGTCGGTGATGTCGAAGGCGCCGGAGGACGGCTGCGTCTCGAGGCCGATGAAGACACCGAGCTTGTCGACCACGAAGGCCATCGCCAGCAGCAGGATGACGTCGGCGCCGGCGAGCACGGCGAAGGCTCGGCGGGCGGCCGTCCCGGTGCCGGGCCGGTGCCACCAGTGAAGGGCCAGCACCAGGATCGTCGCGGTCACGACCCCGAGCGCCAGCCAGAGCTGGAAGAGTCCCGGGCTCGCCACCACCGCGATCATCGCGGCGGCGAGGAGCGACGAGGCCCAGAAGAAGCGGCGGTAGGCGGCCTCACGCTCCAGCATCGCGGTGCCGAGCCCCTGGACGGCGAGGACCAGGAAGGGGATGAGGACCATCAGGCTCGCGCTCAGGTTGTCGACCCGCACGCCGACCGCGACCTGGAAGGTCGACGGGAAGGTGGCGGTCTCGCTCGGATCCACGGCCAGCGAGAGGAAGTTGAGGGTCGAGAACGCGGGGGTGACGCTGGTGGTCTCGTGGGCCAGGCGGTAGCCGAGGACGATCAGGGCCATGACCAGGGTCGCGCCCATGAAGCCCATGCACACCTGGGCCGCCCGGCGCGGGGTCTCGGCCACGAAGGAGAACGCGCAGCCCCCCAGCGGGAGCAGCAGGATGGCCCAGGCGTAGGTGTACATCAGCGGGGATCCGCCTCGACATCGATGTACTCGTCGGTGTCCAGGCTCTCCCGCCGGCGCCGGAGGAGGGCCACCAGGGCGGCGCCGACGAGGATCACGGCGGCGCACACCACCACGGCGGCGAGGGCAACCACCTCGCCCTGGGGAGGCCCGAGGCTGCCACCCCGGACGGCCGTGAAGCCGGCGAACGCGATCACCGAGGCGAGCAGCAGGACGGCGAGGCTGGTCAGCAACCCGAAGGCGTCGCGCCGGCTCACCAGGCCGAATGCCCCGATCGCGAAGACGATGCCGCTCAGGATGGCCACCTGGCCTGGCCCGATGCTCATCCGCCACCCCCCGGGCTGGCGGCCTGACGCTTGGCGCGGGCGGCGGCGCGATCCTCGCGCCGGCGGCGCATCCTCGCCTCCCGCTCCTGATGAGCGCGGTGGCGCTCGACGTGCTCGGCCTCGTCGGGATCGGTCCGGCCGATGGCGAGCGCGACCAGGACGGCGGCCACGCCCACCACCACCAGCAGACCGGCGGTCACCGGCGCCTGATGGTTGAGGACGCTGCTCAGCGCGGTCTCGACCCCGCGCGGGTGCCAGCCGCTGCCGGCGGCGAGCGCGGTCCCATCGAGCACGACCAGCGCCAGCACCGCGAGGCCCGCCGCATACAGCCAGCGGCTGAGCGGCAGTGGGCTCGCCCGGGATCCCAGGGCTCCCCGGCGGTCCATCTCCACCACCGTCGCGACGGTGGCCAGGAGGATCACAACCTCGAGAAGGGCGAGCAGGTACTCATGACCGACGACCAGGAAGATGCCGATCGAGACGGCCACCGCGACGGCCGCCACCGCGGACTCGCGGGCGCCGCGCAGGCCGACGGCCGCAGCGCAGCTCAACACGATCAGCACCGCGGCGATGTAGAAGCCGGCCGCGCTCACGGGCGACCGGCTCCAAGGGGCTCACGGAGGGGCGGAGAGGTGGGACGGCGGCGGGGCCGGGGCATCGCCGCGAGATTGTACCGGTGGGGACGGGCCACCCCATTGATTCAGACCGAGTCGTCCTCCTCCAGGTCCCGCCGGGAGGGCGGTTGCCAGCGCTGCTCGGGTGGGACCACCCGCTCGAGGAAGAGCACCAGGCTGAGCCCGAGGAGGGCGATGATCACGCCGGCGATGGTCACCGCGTCGACATAGAGCGGGACCAGGGGGATCTTGATCGAGAGATCCCAGACGCTCGAGGGCCGTCCCGTCCCCGCCACCACGTTGCGCTCTCCGACCAGCCCGACCACGAACAGCGCCGCCCCCACCCCGATCACGTGGAAGAGGGCATTGCGGTGGCGCACCGCGATCCAGAAGCTGTAGGCGGACACGGTGCAGCCGGCCAGAACGGCCAGCGAGGCGAGGACGATCTGGTACCAGGCGGGAGCCATCAGGCCGACGCCGCCTCCACCACCCCGCCGCCCAGGACCTCGTCGCCCCGGTAGAGCACCACCGACTGGCCCGGGGAGACCTGCCCGACCGGCTCCGGGAAGCGAAGCTCGACCGAGCGGCCGCCCGCGCCGATGACCTCGGCCGGGTGGGCCCGGCCGTGAGCCCGGAGCTGAGCCTCGACCCGGCCGCCGCCCTCCGGGGGACGGCCACTCACCCAGCGGCAGTCGCCCGCGGTCAACCGGCGCCGCCCGAGCTCGCCGGCGGGGCCGACCACCACCCGGTTGGCGGCGGCGTCGAGCTCCAGGACGTAGAGGGGGACGGCGTCGGGTCGGTCGGGGGCTATCCCCAGCCGTCCCCGCTGCCCGACGGTGTAGAAGGGCAGGCCCCGGTGCTCGCCGAGCACGCGTCCCGCGCCATCGACGATCGGCCCCGGCTGGAACCGACCGGCAAGGCGCCGGCTCAGGTCACCGGCGAGATCGTCTCCGACGAAGCAGAGCTCCTGGGAGTCCGGCTTGGCGGCGGTGCCCAGTCCGAGGGCGGCCGCCTCGGCGCGCACGTCGGCCTTGCGGCCCACGTCGCCGAGAGGCAGGAGCGCGGCGCCGAGCTGGGCCTGGTCGAGGCGGTGGAGGGTGTAGGACTGGTCCTTGCCCACCTCGGAGGCACGGTGGAGCGTCCAGCTCTCCGCGCGCCGTCCGATCCGGGCGTAATGGCCGGTGGCAACGTGGGTGGCGCCGATGGCCCGGGCGCGCGCGAGGAGCACGCCGAACTTGACCCGCTGGTTGCAGCGCACGCAGGGGTTGGGCGTCCGGCCGGAAGCGTAGTCGTCCTCGAAGCCGGTGATGACCTCGGCGGCGAACTCGCCCTCGAGATTCCAGGTCAGGTGGCGGATGCCCAGCCGGTCGGCGACCCGCCGCGCGTCCTCGACGGCGTCGACGGAGCAGCACCCCCGGTCGCGGACCTGCTCGCGGTCACCGGCCCACATCGCCAGGGTCACCCCCCAGGTCGTCACGCCCCGGGCCACGCAGCGGGCCGCGGCCACGCTGCTGTCCACCCCACCGGACATCGCCACCGCGACCACGGCTCCCCGGGGCAGCAGGTCGAAGGGGTCGGCGGGCACGACCGGGGCGGGGGCCTCGAGGGTGGCGACGGTCATCCCCGAAGCGTACGCGAGTTTGGTGCGGGGTCTCCGGCCGCCCCACGCCCACGGTGAATTGCGATCGAGGGCCACCTGGGGGTTTGCCGGCAACTCCCGCGGCCACCCCCGCCCGTGGCCGAGAGCACCCGCCGGCCGCCGGCGCCGGACCGAGCCCGGGCTCAGCCGCCGATGGAGACTCAGCCGCCGGCGACGGCCGGGACGATGGAGATGTCGTCGCCCGCCGCGACCGGGGTGTCGAGCCCGCCGCCGAATCGGATGTCGGCGTCGTTGACGTAGATGTTGATGAACTGGCGGAGCTTGCCTCCGTCGTCGTAGAGGCGGTCCCGGAAGCCGGGGAACCGGACCTCGAGATCGGCCAGGGCGGCGGCGACGGTGCCGCCCTCGACCTCGACCTGGGAGCTGCCCGCGGTGAGCCGGCGCAGCGGACCGGGGACCCGAACGTTCACTGGCATGGGCTGGAGTATAGGGACGGGGCCCGGACGCGGGACCGCCGCCGGCGCGCCGCGGCTCGGCTCGGCTCAGCCGCTCCGCGCCCGCAGCGAGAACATGAGGGGGATCGGATCCCCGGGTATTCTCCACCACCGGCCGTGGCGGGTCATGAAGGGAAAGCGCCGCCAGACGTCCACCGCGAACTCGTGGAGGAACTCGATCTCGAGGCCCGCGTTGCGGGCCGCCTGCACGATCTCGCCGAGCGGGTGCATCCACTGATAGCTGACCGGGTCGGGGAGCTCGGCCTCGGGATCCGCGTAGGTGCCGGCCCACTCCGAGCGCTGCGCCTGCCGCCGGAAGTAGTGCTGCCCCGGGTGCACGCGCAGGCCGGTGACCAACGGGTCATCGTTGTCGAATACCGCGGCCAGCGGATGGCCGTCCAGAACGTAGAGAAAGCCGCCCGGCTTGAGGTGGCGGGCGGCGGCGGCGACCCAGGCGGGCAGGTCCGGTGCCCAGCAGAGCGCGCCATGGGAGGCGAGGACCACGTCGTAGCGCCGAGGGAGGTGGAGCGCGGTGACCTCGGACTCGACGAACTCGGCGTCCACCCTCAGCCGCGCCGCCAGCGCGCGACCGGCCCGGAGCGCGGCCGGTGAGAAGTCGACACCGGTCACCCGAGCCCCCAGCAGCGCCCACGAGAGCGTGTCGGTGCCGATGTGGCACTGGAGGTGCAGCAGGTCCTTGCCGGCGACGTCCCCGACCTCCGCGAGGGTGATCGGATCGAGGCGCGGACGCCGCGACCGGACCAGGCCCTCGACGTCGTAGAAGGCGGAGGCGACGTGATTGTCGACCCGCGCCTCCCAGTTCCTCAGGTTGGCCGCGAGCTGGGATGCCTCGCGGGGCCGCCTGTGCTCACCCACTCTCTCTCCCTCCGGGCCCTTGGGCTGGAACCGTCCCGAGCCCCGGCGACCCGCCCCCCCGGGCCGCCATTCCCGCCCCGGGCCGCCATCTCCGCCGCGGGGCGCCATCCTCGCCGCCGGCGTGTCGTCGCTGTGGGGCGCCGTCCCCGCCGGGCGTCCTCCGCGCTCCGAGACGTCGTCCCCGCCGCGGGCTCAGGGTGCGGGCGGCAGGTCCACGACCAGCGGGCTCCGCTCCGCCCGCGCGGGGGCGCCCGCCACCAGGTCGTCGTAGCAGAGCTGGGACCACGACTCCATGCTGAGGTAGTAGCGGCGCATCGCCTCCAGGGTCATGATCTCGCCCTCGAGCTTGTGGGTCTCCCGCACCGAGACCGGGCCCGCCTCGGGCTCCACCAGGAAGACCAGGCCGAGGTGGACGCGCCCCACCGGTGTCGAGTCCTCGTTGAGCAGGGCGACCAGCCGTGCCGTCGCCGGCGACGCGCAGACGATCTCCTCCTGCCACTCGCGCATCAGGCCACCCACCACCGGGTCGAAGCGCTCGCCGTCCCCCGGGTTCACGTGCCCGCCCACCCCCAGTGAGTAGAGGTTGTGGAGCCGCCGCTCGCTGGAGTGGCGGAGCCGCCGGGTGATCAGGTAGGTGTCGTCGTCGGGACAGTGGACGATGCAGTAGGGGATCACCTGCTGCTGGGTGGGGTCGTCCTCCACCAGATGCCGCGGCCGGTACTCGCTGCAGGCCCGGATGGTCCGGAGCACCCGCTCCAGCCCGCGGGTGACCAGGCCGTGCCAGACGTTGCCCGGGAAGATCGTCGTCCGGGGGATGCAGAGGACGTCCTCGTCCACGTGCGCGCGCGCAACTCCGAGCGTGGCGGCAGGCGACGAAACGCTCATGCCCTCCTCCGTGTCGTGGGCCCCAGGTGCTCGCAACGGTACACCGTCGGGGGGCTCGGGCACAGCGTCAGGACTCGGCCCGGACCGGGTTGCGGAGGACCCCGATCCCCTCGATCTCCACCTCCACGACGTCACCGTCGCGCAGCGGTCCCACCCCCGCCGGGGTCCCGGTGAAGATCGCGTCACCCGGCTCCAGGGTCATGCAGGCGCTGATGTGGGCAAGCAGCGCCCCGACCCCGACCACCATCTCGCGGCTGCTGGCGCGCTGGCGGACCTCGCCGTTGACCCGGGTGACGATGAGGGCGTCCGACGGGTCGAGGGCGACCACGCGGGGCCCCAGGGCGCAGAAGGTGTCGAACCCCTTGGCCCGGGTCCACTGCTCCTCGGCGGCCTGGATCTCCCGGGCGGTCACATCGTTGCCGCAGGTGTAGCCCCGGACCCCCTCCAGGGCGGCCGCGGGGGTGGCGTGGCGGAGGCGAGTGCCGACGATGGCGACCAATTCACCCTCGTAGTCGATCCGGGAGAGACCGGCCGGCAGCCGCGGGAGCACGATGGCGTCGCCATCCCCGATCACCGATGACGGGGGCTTGAGGAAGAGGAGCGGGTCGCGCGCGAGGGCGTGGCCCAGCTCGTCGGCGTGCTCGCGGTAGTTTCGACCGACGCAGACGATCTTGCCGGGACGCTCCCCGACGCCCATTCCCCAGGCGACCTCCGTGCTCTGGCGCGTCTCCGGATTGTTCCATCCGCGAGGGTTCCGGCGGAGCCGCGGCGGCCGCGATAGAATCCGCGCCGTCTTGATCCCCCGGGGTGCCCGAGCCTGGCGACTGGCGGCGATCGCCGCCCTGGCCGGCGCGACGCTCGGGTGCGGCTCGCCGTCCGGCCCCACCCCCACCGTCTCCGCGGCGCCCACCAACCCGGTGTCCCCCATTTCATCCGAACCCCCATCGGCGCCGGCGATGCCCACCGTCTCCCCGGAGTCGACCCCGACCGCATCGCCCGCCCCGGCCTCGACCGGCCTCGACCCGACCCAGCCCGATCAGGTGGCACTGGCGCTGTACGCGGGCGGCGGCACGCCGGCGACGGGACGCCTCGACTGCCTGACCACCACCGCCTCGTGCCCGCTGACGACCCGGCTGACCGAGCGTCTCCCGGCGTTCCCCGATGCGAGCCAGGCCCACAACGCGGGAGGCGGCGGCTCGGATCCCTTCTGCCGCGGCTGCCAGGTGCCCTTTGCGAACCTCACGGTCAGCGGCTCGACCGCGGACCCGACCGGCGCCATCGTCTATGTTGTGCTGACAGACGGAGGCACGACGATCCCCCTGGCCATCATCGAGGTCCAGGAGGAGGGCGGAGGCTACCTGGTGGACGATGTCGACTGCGTGAGCGGTGGGGAGCCCGATCTCTCCACCTCGCTCTACGCGATCACCGACACCGATGACACCGGCTGCCCCGCCGCGGACGCCGGGTAGCCGGGTCCGGCGGGAGCGGAGCGGGGGGTCATGCCCGAGCTGCCCGAGGTCCAGGCGCTCGCCGAGAACCTCGACCGCCGCCTCCGGGGGCGGTGCATCACCTCGCTGACGGTCGCGTCCATCGCCGCCCTCAAGACGTACGACCCACCGGTCACGGCGCTCGCCGGTCGCACGGTCGCCGGGGTGGGCCGCCATGGCAAGTTCCTCGACCTCGAGGCGGCCGCCCCCGGTGGCACCGGGCCCTCCCTCCACCTGGTCGCCCACCTCAGCCGGGGAGGTTGGGTCCGCTGGCGGGAGAACGCCTCCGACACCCGCCTGGCCCAGCGCGGGCCGCTGGCGGCCCGGCTCCGCTTCGACGACGGGACCGGCCTCGACCTCACCGAGCAGGGAACCGAGAAGCGGCTGGCCATCTACGTGGTCCGCGATCCGGTCGACGTGCCCGGCGTGAGCCGGCTGGGGGTGGACGCCCTTGACCCGGCATTGGACCGTGGGCGGCTCGCGGACCTGCTGCGAGGTCGCCCGGGGACGCTCAAGAACGCGCTCGCCGACCAGGGTGTCATCGCCGGAGTGGGCAACGCCTACTCCGACGAGATCCTGCATGCCGCCCGCCTCTCCCCCTTCGCCCGGGCCGACCGGCTCGACGACGAGTCGCTGGCCCGGCTGCTGACCGCGCTCCGCGAGACACTCGGCGCGGCCCTGGAACAGGCGCGCGCCCTGGACATCGGCGGTCTCAAGGAGGGCAAGCGCGCCGGCATGCGGGTCCACGGCCGCACCGGGGAGCCCTGCCCCGTCTGCGGCGACACGGTGCGCGAGGTGTCGCTGGCGTCGCGCTCCTTCCAGTACTGCCCGGGGTGCCAGACCGGGGGCCGGATCTACGCCGACCGGCGGATGTCCCGCCTGCTCCGCTGACCGGGTCCGAGGCCTTTCCGGGTGCGGCGCTCCGCCGGGCGCCCGGTGCTACCTTGACTCGATGAGCCTCCTCCATCCCGCGGTGCGGGCGTGGTTCGACGCGCGGTTCCCGGAGGGCCCCACCCCGGCACAGGCGGAGGGCTGGCCGCACATCGCGGCCCGCGAGTCGACCCTGATCGCCGCCCCCACCGGCTCGGGGAAGACGCTGGCCGGCTTCCTCACCGCGATCGACGAGCTGTACGTCGCCGCCGCGGCTGGGGAGGTCGTCGAGGGGGCCACCCAGGTGGTCTACGTCTCCCCGCTCAAGGCGCTGGCCGTCGACGTCCACCAGAACCTCGAGGTGCCGCTCCGGGAGATCGCCGGGGTCGCGGCGTCGCTGGGGATGGCGGCGCCCGCGCTGCGGGTCGAGGTCCGCACCGGTGACACCCCGCCCTCAGCGCGGGCGGCGATGGCGCGGCGCCCGCCCAACTTCCTGGTCACCACCCCGGAGTCCCTCTACCTGCTGGTGACCGCCGCGGGCAGCCGCGCCACCCTCGGCGGGGTGCGCACGGTCATCGTCGACGAGATCCACGCGGTGGCCCGCGACAAGCGCGGGTCCCACCTGGCGGTGACCCTGGAGCGGCTCCAAGCCCTCTGCGCCCAGCCGCCGGTGCGGGTCGGGCTCTCGGCCACCCAGCGCCCCATCGAGACCATCGCCCGGCTGCTGGTGGGCGCCGGGCCGGACCGCGAGGACGCCCTGGGGCGGCCCCGCTGCGCCATCGTCGACACCGGCCACCAGCGGGCCCTCGACATCGCCATCGAGCTCCCCGAGGAGGAGCTCGGCGCGGTCGCCAGCCGGGAGCAGCTCGACGACATCGTCGGGCGCATCGCCACCCAGGTGGCGGCGCACCGCACCACGCTGGTCTTCGTCAACACCCGCCGGATGTCCGAGCGGATCGCCCACCTGCTGGCCGTACGGCTCGGCGACGACGCGGTGATGGCTCACCACGGCAGCCTCTCCCGGGAGCGCCGCAGCCTGGTCGAATCGCGGCTGCGGGCCGGCGAGCTGCGCGCCCTGGTGGCCACCGCGTCGCTGGAGCTGGGCATCGACATCGGGCCCGTCGACATGGTCTGCCAGATCGCCTCGCCGCGCAGCCTGGCCACCTTCCTGCAGCGGGTGGGCCGTTCCGGGCACCGGCAGGGTGCCATCCCCACGGGCCGCCTCTTCCCGATGACCCGCGACGACCTCGTGGAGTGCTGCGCGCTCCTCGCCGGGGTCCGCGCGGGCCGGCTGGACGCCATCGAGCCGCCGGTCGCGCCGCTCGACATCCTCGCCCAGCAACTGGTCGCCGAGTGCGCGGCGCGCTCGCCCGCGGGGGCGAGTCTGACGGCGCCTGCCGGCCGGCCTGAGCGACAGCCGGCCCCGTGCGCTGGAGGAGACGATGCCATCGCCGACCCCGGGGTGGCGGAGGACGACCTCTATCACCTGGTCCGGCGGGCGGCGCCCTTCGCCGGCCTGGCCCGGGCGGACTTTGACGAGGTGGTGGAGCTGGTCTCCTCCGGGGTCGCCACCGGGCGGGGCACCGCCGGCGCCTACCTCCACCGGGATCGGGTCCACCACCGGCTCCGCGCCCGGCGGGGCGCCCGGCTGGCCGCGCTCACCTCCGGGGGTGCGATCCCCGAGAGCGGCGACTACCGCGTGGTCGCCGAGCCCGACGACACGGTCGTTGGCAGCGTCAACGAGGACTGGGCGATCGAGTCGATGGCCGGCGACGTCTTCCTGCTCGGCAGCACCTCGTGGCGGATCACCCGGGTGACCGGCGGCACGGTGCGGGTGGTCGACGCGCAGGGGGTGCCGCCCTCGGTGCCCTTCTGGCTGGGGGAGGCTCCAGGGCGCACGCGCGAGCTCTCCGAGGAGGTGTCGGACCTCCGCGCCGGGGTCGACGCGGCGCTCTCACGAGGGGATCCGGAGGCCGCGGTGGCCGGGGTGGTCGCCCGCTGCGGGGTCACCGAGGAGGTGGCCGCGCAGGCGGTCGCGTACCTGGCCGCGGGCCGGGCCGCGCTCGGTCTGCTGCCCACCCGGGACCGGATCGTCCTGGAGCGCTGCTTCGACGAGTTGGGCGGCACCCAGATCGTGGTCCACGCGCCCTTCGGGGCACGGCTCAATCGCGGCCTCGGACTGGCGCTGCGCAAGCGCTTCTGCGCGACCTTCGACTTCGAGCTCCAGGCGGCGGCCAGCGACGACGCGGTGCTGCTCTCGCTCGGGCCCCAGCACAGCCTGCCGCTCGAGGACGTCCCCCGGTTCCTGGCCTCGGCGACGGTCGAGGAGGTGCTGCGCCGCGCGGTGATCTTCTCCCCGATGTTCCCGGTGCGCTGGCGCTGGACGCTCACCCGGTCGCTGACGGTGCTGCGCTTCCGGGGCGGCCGCCGCAACCCCGCCCCCCTGCAGCGGCTCCAGTCCGACGACGTCATGGCGGCGATCTTCCCGGCGCTGGTCGCCTGCCAGAACGAGAACCCCACCGGGCCGGTCGAGCCACCGGACCACCCGCTGGTGCGGCAGACCATGCACGACTGCCTTCACGAGGCGATGGATGTGGACTCCCTCCGCACCCTGGTGGCCGAGATCGAGGGCGGCGCGATCTCGGTCACCTGCCGGGACACCACCGAGCCGTCGGTGCTGGCCCACGAGATCCTCAACGGCCACCCCTACACGTTCCTGGACGACGCCCCGCTCGAGGAGCGGCGGAGCCGTGCGGTCCCGCTGCGGCGCGGGCTCTCCATCGACCCGCGCGACCTGGCCGCCCTCGACCCCGCCGCCATCGCCCGGGTCCGCGACGAGGCCGCCGCCGACCCGCGCGACCCGGAGGAGTTGCACGACCTGCTGCTGGCCCTGGTGGTGGCCCGGCCGCGCGCCGCCTGGCGGGGGTGGTTCGAGGCGCTGAGGGCGGCCGGCCGGGCCATCACCGTGAACGCGGCGGGCGCAGCCCTCTGGTGCGCGGTCGAGTCCCGGTGCCTGGTCGAGATCATGCTGCCCGCGGCGGCCTTCGACCCCGACCTGCAGCCACCGCCCGGCAGCGCCGACACCGACGACCCCGGGGTGGCCGCGGCGCTGGCGCTGCGCGGGCATCTGGAGCTCTGCGGCCCGGTGACGGCGGGCGAGCTCGCGACCGCCACCTCACTCCCCGAGGGCCTGGTCGCATCCGGGATGGCCCGGCTGGAGGCGGAGGGCTTCGCGGTGCGCGGCGGCTTCGACCCGACCCTGGAGGGCGAGCAATGGTGCTCGCGGCGGCTGCTCATGCGCATCCACTCCCACACGCGGGAGCGTCTGCGCCGCGAGATCGCCCCGGTGAGCCCGCGCGACCTGATGCGATTCCTGCTGCGCTGGCAGGGGGTCTCCGCGGGTACGCAGCGGGAGGGCCGGGCCGGTGTCGCCGCCGCCATCGCCCAGCTCCAGGGCACCGAGGCTCCCGCCGGCGCCTGGGAGGCGGAGGTCCTCCCACGCCGCGTCGCCGGGTACCGCCCGGCGTGGCTCGACGACCTCTGCCTCTCGGGCAGCGTTGCCTGGGGGCGGCTCAAGGTGCGCGAGGCCGACCCGGAGGCGAGCCTGCGCAGCCGGCCCTTCCCCTCCCGGGCCACGCCGGTGACCCTGGTGGGGCGCGCCGATCTGCCCTGGCTGCTCCAGGCGGTCCGGGGCGGCGCCCGGCCGGCCGAGCCGGAGAGCGGCGCCACCCGCGAGGTCGTCGCGGTGCTGCGCGAGCACGGCGCCCTCTTCACCGGTGACGTCGTCGCCCTCTCGCGGCGCCTCCCCACCGAGGTGACCGCGGGGCTGTGGGACGCGGTCGGCCGGGGCCTGGTCACCGCCGACGGGTTCGCCGCAGTCCGGTCGCTGCTCGCCGGCCACCGCCACGCCCTCCCCGGCCACGGCCGTGGCCTCCGGCGGGGCACCGCCGGCATCGCCGCCGGCGAGGGGCGGTGGTCGCTCCTGCCCGAGGCGGCGCCGGTGGCCGATCGCGACGCGCTGGCGGAGGCGGTGGCGGAGCAGCTCCTGGCGCGCTGGGGAGTCGTCTTCCACGATCTGCTCGCCCGCGAGAGCCTGGCCCTCCCCTGGCGCGAGGTGCTCTGGGCGCTGCGGCGGATGGAGGCGAGGGGCACGGCGCGCGGCGGCCGCTTCGTCAACGGCTTCGCCGGCGAGCAGTACGCCCTTCCCGAGGCGGTCGACATGCTGCGCAGTGTCCGCCGCAGCTCACCGGAAGGTGAGGTGGTGCGGCTCTCCGCGGCCGACCCATTGAACCTGGCGGGGATCATCGTCCCCGGGCCGCGGGTCCCCGCGCTGCACACCCACACGGTCAGCTTCCGCGACGGGATCCCCGAGGTGGATGCCGTCAGCGTTGTGGCCGCGACCGGCGACCGGGTCACCGCCGCGGTCTGAGGCGCCGCCGGCCCCGGCTACCCGGCCGAGAGCGCGGCCAGGTCCTCGAAGAAGGCGGGGTAGGAGATGGCGACCAACTCCGCGCCGGCGATGCGGGTCTCCCCCGGTGCCGCGCAGAGGCTGGCCGCCACCGCGAACGCCATGGCCAGGCGGTGGTCGCCGGCGGCGTCCACCGCGGCCGGGGTCAGCCGGGTCGGCCCCTCGATGACCAGCCCGTCGGGGAGGGTCTCGCAGGCCGCGCCCATCCGCCTCAGCCCCTCGGCCAGGTGGGTGATCCGATCGGACTCCTTGGCCCGAAGCTCGGCGGCACCGCGGATCTCCGTCACCCCCTCCGCCTGGGTGGCGAGCACGGCGATCACCGGCAGCTCGTCGATGAGACGGGGGACCAGGGCCCCCCCGATGCTGGTCCCGTGCAGGGTTCCGCCGCGCACCTCCAGGTCGCCGACCGGCTCCACCCCACCGGCGGGCTCCCCCTCGGCGACCTCGACCGCCGCGCCCATGGCACGGAGCACCTCGATGACCCCGTCGCGCCCGGGGTTGAGGCCCACCCCGGGGCAGCGAACCCGCCAGCCCTGGCGCGCCGCGGCCAGGCAGAGGAAGAATGCGGCCGAGCTGATGTCGCCGGGAATGTGCAGGCCGAAGGGCTGGGCCGGGCCGGGGGTCACGGTGACCCGGCCGTCCGAGGTCATCACCTCGACGCCGCAGAGCCGGAGGAGACGCTCGGTGTGGTCGCGGGTCAGCGCCGGCTCGACGACCGTGGTCGGGCCGTCGGCGAAGAGGCCGGCGAGGAGCACCGCGGTCTTGACCTGGGCACTCGGCACCGGCGGCTCGAAGCTGATCGCCCGCAGGGGGCGCCGCCCCTCGATCGTCATCGGAGCGGTGCCCTCCGGTCCCAGCCGGACCGCCGCCCCCATCGCCTGGAGCGGGGCGGCGATGCGGCGCATCGGCCGCCGGATCAGGGAGGCGTCCCCCTCCAGCGAGGCGGTGATCGGATGCCCGGCGATGGCCCCGGCCAGCATCCGCATCGTGCTCCCCGAGTTGCCGCAGTCGAGGCGGTCGCTCGGCGCTCTGAGGGCGAGGTCCGGCCCGTTGCCCTCCACCATGGCGCGGCCGTCACCGTGGAGCCGGACGAACACACCGCAGCCCTCCAGGCACGAAGCGGTGTGGGCGACGTCCTCGCCCGGGGCCAAACCGCCCAGGTAGGTGCGGCCACGGGCCAGTGCCCCGAGGATGAGGGCGCGGTGGCTGATGCTCTTGTCCCCGGGCACCCGCACCTCCCCGTCCAGCCGGAAGATCGGCGCCAGGTTGATGGGGGGCGTCATCGGAGAGTGGCCGGAGCGAGGATCGGCATGGTCACCCGGCCATGCCAACCCCGCGCAGCCCGCGGATGAAGCGCTCCGCGATCGCTCCCGGGTCGTCACCACCCTTGCCGATGGCGTCGAGGAGGGCCGAGGCGACCACCACCGCCTCGCAGTGGCCGGTGAGCGCCACCACGTGCTCAGGACGAGAGATGCCGAAGCCGAGAGCCCGCGGCAGGGCGGTCACGGAACGCACCCGTTCCAGGAGATCGACGGCGGCGGGGCTCACCCGGTCGCGAGCGCCGGTGGTGCCGGTCACGCTGACGCAGTAGATGAAGCCGGCGGCGGTGGCGGCGACCCGGGCCACCCGGGATGTCGGGGTGGTGGGCGCCACGAGGGGGATGTGGGCGAGACCGTGGGCGCCGAGCGCAGCGGCCAGGCCGGCTGCCTCGTCGACGGGCAGGTCGGGGACGATCACCCCGTCGATCCCGGCCGCGGCGCAGGCGGCGGCGAACGTCTCGACTCCCATGGCGAGCACGGGGTTGATGTAGGTCATCGCCGCCACCGGGATGGTCAGCCCGGCTGCCCGCGCCTCGGCCACCTGGGCGATGGCCCGAGCCGGTGTCATCCCCTGTTCCAGGGCTCTCCATCCCGCGCTCTGGATGGTGGGGCCGTCGGCGAGCGGGTCGCTGAAGGGGATGCCGACCTCGGTGGCCAGGCTCCCCGCCCGCTGGAAGGCGAGCAGGAGCGGAGCGGTGTCGCCGGGCCCCGGGAAGCCGGCCATCACGTAGGGGATGATCCCGGGCTGCCCGCCCGTCCCCTGCGCCCAGAAGGCGGCCTCGAATCTCCCCGCGGCGACCGCCGTCATGGGGTCGCCGCCTCGGCGCCGCCCACGGCCCGGACCGTGTCGATGTCCTTGTCCCCCCGGCCGCTCAGGCAGACCAGCACGCGATGGCCGGGGCCCAGCTCGCGCGCCCGCCGCTCGGCGACCGCCAGGGCGTGGCTGGACTCCAGGGCGGGGATGATCCCCTCCATCCGGCAGAGGCGGTGGAATGCGCGCAGCGCCTCGACGTCGGTGCAGGCGACGTAGCGGGCGCGCTCGGCGTCGCGCAGCGCGGCGTGCTCGGGACCGACCCCGGGGTAGTCGAGACCGGCGGAGATCGAGTGGGTCTCGATCACCTGCCCGTTGGCATCCTGGAGGAGGTAGCTGTAGGCACCGTGGAGGACGCCCGGCCGGCCCGCCTCGAGCGACGCCGCGTGCTCCCCCGTCTCGATGCCGCGGCCGGCGGCCTCGACGCCGAGCAGCTCCACGTCCTCGTCATCGAGGAAGGCGGTGAAGATGCCGATGGCGTTGCTCCCCCCGCCCACGCAGGCGACCACCGAGTTGGGCAGCGCCCCCCACCGCTCGAGCGCCTGGCGGCGCGCCTCGTCACCGATCACCCGCTGAAAGCGCTTGACCAGGGTCGGATACGGGTGCGGGCCCACCACCGACCCGATCACGTAATGAGTGTTATGGACATTGGTGACCCAATCTCGGATGGCCTCGTTGGTGGCGTCCTTCAGGGTCCGGGAACCGCTGTCAACCGGCCTGACCTCGGCGCCGAGCAGGCCCATGCGGTAGACGTTGACCGCCTGGCGCCGGGTGTCCTCGCGACCCATGTAGACGACGCACTCGAGGCCGAAGCAGGCGCAGACGGTGGCGACCGCCACCCCGTGCTGGCCGGCCCCGGTCTCGGCGATGATCCGGGTCTTGCCCATCCGCCGGGCCAGCAGCACCTGGCCGAGCGCGTTGTTGAGCTTGTGGGCGCCGGTGTGGACGAGGTCCTCGCGCTTGAGCCAGATCTCGGCACCGGCGCAGTCGGCGGTCAGCCGCCGGGCCCGGGTCAGCGGGGTGGGACGCCCGGCGTAGTCGCGCAGCCACGAGTCCAGCTCGGCGACGAAGGCGGGGTCGGCCAGCGCCTCGTTCATCGCCGTCTCCAGCTCCTCCACGGCGGGGACCAGGGTCTCGGGCACGTAGGCCCCGCCGTAGATCCCGAAGCGCCCGGCGGTAGTCATCGAACCGCCCCTCCGGCCGGGGTGCCGGCGCTCGGGCCGGCGGCTGTCACCGCCCGCTCGTGAAGAGCCGCGAACGCCTCCCGGGCCGCGGCCACGAAGTCGCGCACCCTGCCCGGGTCCTTGACCCCGGGGCTCGACTCCAGCCCGCTGCTGGCGTCGACGCCATGCGGCCGGACCCGCTCGATGGCGGCGGCGACGTTCTCCGGGGTCAGCCCGCCGGCCAGGATGATGGGGCGGTGGGCGGCCACCTCCGCGGCGGTCTCGAGGTCCACCAGCCTGCCGGTGCCGCCGGGGAGCGCGCCGGCGCCGGCCGGTGGGCTGTCCAGCAGCAGCAGGCAGTCGGGCCACCAGTCCGCGGTGAAGGCGGCACCCGGACCGGCCGGGTTGAGCGCACGGATCACCGGGACGTCCACCTGCGCGACCAGCCACGGCTCCACCCGTCCGTGGAGCTGGACCGCGTCGAGCCGGTGGCGGCGAGCGATGGCGGCGCAGCGCTCGGCCGCCGGCTCCACCATCACCCCCACCAGGTCGGCGCGACCTGACAGCGCGGCGCGCACGGCGTCGACGGCGGCATCGTCGGCGTGGCGCGGGCTGCGCTCCTCGAGCACCACCCCGACCCAGTCGGCTCCGGCGCCGACCGCACACTCGGCGATCTCGGGGGTCCGCACGCCGCACACCTTGACGATCACCTGCGCATCATGCCGAACTCGACGCCCCGGGTTGGAGCGCCGGACGACCGCGCGGACGGCCCGCACCCGGCCGGGCCGGATCCTCCACCGGTCGGGCTCGCTCCACTCCAGAGCGAGCGCGCCGGCGCCCGGCCTCACCGGATGTCGCGGCGCGCCGACCCCGCCCGAGCCGCGGCCGCCACCAGCTCGGCGCAGAGGGCTCCCGGGTCCGGGTGGCGCATCAGTGCCTCGCCGACCAGCACCGCGTCGGCCCCCTCCCCCACCAGCCGGGCGGCGTCGGACGAGTTGCGCACCCCGGACTCGGCGACGCTCACCACCCGGTCCGGGAGCAGCCGGCGGAGACGGGAGAAGGTGTCCAGGTCGGTGCGCAGGCTGCGCAGGTCGCGGTTGTTGATGCCGACACAGGTGGCGCCGACGGCCAGGGCTCGCTCGACCTGCGGCTCGTCGTGGACCTCCACCACCGCCTGGGCGCCGGCCCGCCGCGCCGCCTCCAAGCACTCCTCGAGGGCGCCGCCCTCGAGCACGGCGACGATCAGCAGCACCCAGTCGGCGCCGAGCACCCTGGAACTCGGCGACCTGGACCGGATCGACCGTGAAGTCCTTGCGCAGCACCGGGATCGCGACCGCGGTCCGGACCGCCTCCAGGTCCGCCGGCGAGCCCCCGAAGTCGGGGCCGTCGGTGAGCACCGAGATCGCCGCCGCCCCGGCGCCGGCGTAGGCGGCGCCGACCGCGCCCACGTCGAGGCCGGCGCGGAGGGAGCCACCGCTGGGCGAGCGTCGCTTCAGCTCGGCGATCACCCGGCCTCCGCGCAGCACCTCGAAGCCCGGCGCCGGCGGCAGGTGCTCGGCCGTGGCCCAGATGGCGGCGCGACCGCAGTTGATCTCCGCGACCTCGCGCCGCTTCCGCTCGACGATCGGACCGAGCGCCCCGAGGTCGGCGCTCATCACACCGACCGCCGGCGGCTGGCGGGGCGCATCGCCGGCGGGGGGACGCTCGTCCGCCGCCTTCGGCTGCGGCGGCTTCTGCTCGGCGCGATTGCAGCTCGCGCCTGCGCAAACCCCCCTTGGACGACGTGCCCCACCGCCGCCGTCCCCTGCCCGACGATGCGCCGCGCCCCCAGCGCCCTCACCGCCCGGCACCCAGCGGCGCCGCCGTCATCTCCAGAAAGTTCTCGAGGATGCGGTAGCCGGCCACGGTGCCGATCAACTCGGGGTGGAACTGGACCCCGACCACCGGCTGCTCGCGGTGGCGCAGCGCCATGATCACCCCGTCATCGGTGCGGGCGGTGACCTCCAGGGACGCGGGCAGGGTCGCGGGTTCCACCACCAGCGAGTGGTACCGGGTGGCCGTGAAGGGGTCGGGCACCCCGGCGAAGAGCCCGGCGCCGTCGTGGCGGACCTCGCTCAGCTTCCCGTGCATGAGCGACGGCGCCCGCACCACCCGGCCACCGTAGGCCTCCCCGATGGCCTGGTGCCCCAGGCACACCCCGAGGATGGGGATGCGCGCGCCGAGCTCGCGGATCAGCTCCACCGAGATCCCGGCGTCGGCGGGGCTCTTCGGCCCCGGCGAGATCACCACCGCGGCGGGCCGGTGCTCCCCGATCGCCACCACCGTGGCGGTGTCGTTGCGCACCACCACACAGCGCGCCCCCAGCTCGCCCAGCCGCTGGACCAGGTTGAAGGTGAAGGAGTCGTAGTTGTCGACAACCAGGACCGAATCTCCGAGGTCGCGGTCGGGAAGGCTGAACTCCTCGTTCATCGCGGCTGCCCCGCGCAGCTCGTGGCCGGCGCGCTCACCGCCCCGGGCCCTCCTCCGCTGCTGCCCCCTCCCTCGCCGCTGCCCCCGCCGACCCCGCAACCACGCCGCCCGCCACCGCCAGCGGGCGGAGCGATTCGGCCGCCATGGCGAGCGCGCGCAGCTTGTTGTCGATCTCGCGCGCCTCCTCGGCCGGGTCGGAGTCGGCGACGATGCCGGCGGCGGCCTGGAGGTGGAGCCGTCCCTGGCGGACCACCGCGGTGCGCAGGGCGATCGCGGTGTCCAGGCTGCCCCGGAAGTCGAGGTAGCCGACCGCGCCCGCGTAGGCGCCCCGGACCTCCGGCTCGAGCTCGGCGATGATCTCCATCGCCCGCACCTTGGGGGCGCCGGTGACGGTCCCGGCGGGGAAGCAGGCGCGCAGCGCGTCCACCGCGGTGAGCCCCGGGCGGAGCCGCCCCTGGATCGACGTCTCCAGGTGCATGACGTGGCCGTAGCGGCGGACCGCCGCGTAGTCGCTGACCTCGACGCTGCCGATCTCGCAGACCCGGCCCACGTCGTTGCGGCCGAGGTCGACCAGCATCAGGTGCTCGGCCTGCTCCTTGGCGCTCTCGTGGAGCTCCCGCTCCATGGCGTCGTCCTCCTCCGGGGTGCGACCCCGGCGTCGGGTGCCGGCGATGGGGTGGTAGTCGACCCGCCCCTCCGCGGTCACCCGGACCAGCATCTCGGGACTGGTGCCGGCCAGCACGCAGTCGTCGGTCCGGAGGTAGAAGAGATACGGGCTGGGGTTCACCGCCCGCAGCGCCGCGTAGAGGCGGAGCGGGGAAACCGGGAAGTCGAGGCTGAAGCGCCGGGAGACCTGCACCTGGAAGATGTCCCCGGCCGCGATGTACTCGAGGCAGCGCTCCACCGCCGCCATGAAGTCATCACGGCTCAGGTTGGCGGCGGCGTCGGGGAGCGGCGCCGGGGTGGAGGGGGTGACAACCACCGCGGGCGTCACCGCGCCGGCCAGGCTCTCCGCCATCGCGTCCAGACGGCGGACCCCGGCGGCATGCGCCTCGGCGAGGTCGGTGTCGGTGGGGATGTGGGTGACCAGATGAACGACCTCGCGCTCCCGGTCGAGCACGCTGCAGGAGAGGCAGCGGCCCCACCAGGCGTCGGGGAGGTCGAGCGGATCGCGGTCGGGCCGCCCCACGTTCTCGAAGCTGGTCGCCGCCTCGTAGGAGAGATGCCCGACCGACCCGCCGGTGAAGGGCACGTCGAGGTCGTCGGGGAGGGCCACCCGCGGGCCGGTGGTGAACTCCTGGAGGGCTCGGAGCGGGTCGGGACACGGCACCGGGGCGGCCGGCTCCCCCTCGCCGAGCCGGGTGAGCCGCCCCCGCCGGACCCGGAACCGCTCCGGGCCGGCCAGGCCCGCGAACGTGAAGCGGGCAAACTCCCCCTCGCCGCTGGCGGACTCGAAGAGGAAGGCTCCGGGGCGGTCGCCGACCGCGGCGAGCAGCCGCGGCCCGGTCATCTCAGGGGCCGGGACGGTCCGCACCAGGGCGACCAGATCGTGGTCCCGCGCCAGGGCTCGGGTCTGCTCGAGGCCCGGGCGGACGTCGGCGCTCGCGGGGTCGCTCAGCGGGCCACCGCCGCGGGCGCGGCCGCCGGAGCGGCCGGGCCGCCGGTGAGGGGGAGGCCGAGACGCACCGCGCCGCGCTCGTGACCGGCCACACGGCCGGCGGAGCCTCCGCGCCTCCGCCGGGCGCCGGCTCGCACGCTCACCATGCCGACACCGCCATGGGAGGAAGGTCCCCGCGGACCGGCTGCTCCAGCACGTCGACGCTCTCCACGCGTGCGGATGACGGCCCCTGACGGAGTGATTCCATCAATCTCTCGACGTCCTCGCGCGGGCCCTCGACGACGCACTCCACGCTGCCGTCGGGTCGGTTGGCCACCGTCCCCCGCAGCCCCAGGTCCCAGGCGCGATCGAGCACGAAGGCGCGGAAGCCCACCATCTGGACCCGCCCGCGCACGGTGGCGTGAACCCGGATCTCATCCGCCATCGACCGATTATCCCGAAAGCGGGGCCGGCAGCCGCGAGGGCTGATGAACCTCCGCGCCGGCGAGCCAAGCCGGTGCGCTGAGCCGGCGAGCTAGGCGGCCTCGCCCTCGAGCAGACGGATCTGGGCGAGCAGCTCGCGGACCGACCCGATCTTGGTCCCGGCCAGCTCGGACATGAGCGCGAGGATCCGGCGCTGCACCGGCGCCTCGTGGTCCCGCCCGGGCAGGTAGGCGTTGAGCATGCGGCGGATGTAGTGCGGGTCCTCGAGCAGCGACACCACCGAGGGCTCGGTGATGGTCGTCGGGTGCTTGGGGTTGTCGTTGGTGGTGCGAATCATCCAGAGCGCCATCCGCAGGATGGTCGGGACGACCTCGGGCTTGTTCTTCACCGCCTTGCGCAGGTACTTGGCGTAGGCGGCGCCGTGGCGCAGCTCGTCGGCGGCGAGCACCTTGAAGATCTGGCGCAGCACCGGCTCGGGAGCGTTGGCGCTGAAGGCCGTGTACCAGTGGGCCAGGCGCTGCTCGCCGCAGAAGTGCATGGTCAGGGTCTCGATCGCCGGGCCCTCGTCGAAGCTGATCCGAAGCCGGGGCAGCTCGGCCTCCTCGATGACCTCGCCGACCCGCTCCAGGTACTTGCGGAGCACCAGGTGATGCTTCATCTCCTCATAGAACCAGACCGAGATGAAGCTGCAGAAGTCGATGTCCGCATAGAAGTCGCGGAGGAACATCTCGGTGGCGTAGAGGGCGGACAGCTCGGTGAGGCAGACCTCGCGGACGTCGAAGATCCACCCCGGGGTGAGCTTCTCCGGCTCGATGGCATCCCAGTCGATGTCGCGACTCAGATTCCAGCGGGCCCGCTCGAGATTGACGAAGAGTTCATCGTAGAGCACAAATCCAGTCTCCTGGTGCAGAATGGCCAAAGCATCCGCCATCCTGGCGATGCAGCGGCACTCTTTTTGTGTGAGGTGGACAATTTGGCCACGGTATCCAAACCGCGACCGGCGGTCTTGGTCGAGTTGGCCAGTCTGCCCCCGGCCGTGACCGCCCGGCTGCTCGCCGATGCCGACGCCATCGCGGGCCGGATGGCTCGCCGGATCGCCGCCGAGATCAGCCTGCCGGGGCACTTCAACACCGTCTCCTACTACCGTTCGATCGTCTCGGCCTGCCGGGATGCGCTCCGGGTCCTGGTGCGCCGCCTCCACGACGGCCGCGGCCCGCGGGCCGGCGACCTCGACCGGCTGGCCCAGACCGGTGCGGTGCAGGCCGACCTCGGCCTCCCCTTCGACGTCCTCCTCTCCGCGTACCGGGTGGCGGCCAAGGTGGTCTGGGAGGAGGTGGTGGGCACGGTCGCCCGCGAGCACGAGATGCCCTCGGCGACCCTCATCGCCCTGGCCTCTCAGATCATCGAGTACCTCGACGAGATCTCGGCGGCGGTCGGCGCCGCCTACCTGGAGCGGCGCGAGCGGCTGCTCCGCCGGCGCGACCAGGATCGGGACCGGGTGCTCCACCGCCTGATGGCCGGTGACGTCTCGGCCGAGCTTCGGGTGGCGGCGGCGGCCTGCGAGCTGGACCTCACGCCCCCGTACCGGGTGATCTCGTGCGCCTGGCCGGGGGACCAGGACCAGCTCGCCGAGCTGGTGACGCGGCCGCTGCGGGCGCTGACCGTCGCCGCCTCGGAGGACACCTGGCTGCTGCTCCTCGATCCGCGCACCGACCCCCTCCCGGTCTGCGTGGCGGCCGGCAAGGCCAACCCGGGAGCCGTCTTCGGCTTCGGGCCGGTGGCCGAGCGGCTGGCCGACGTCGCCGGAGCCGCCCAGCGCGCCCAGCGCGCCCTCGACGTGGGCCAGCGTCTGGAGCCGGAGCGCCGGGTGCACGACGACGCCGAGCTGGGCGTCTTCGCCGTCCTCGACAATGATCCCGAGGCGGTGCGCCGTTTCGTCGCCACCATCCTGGGGCCGCTCAACGCCGCCGGGGCCGATCGCCGCGGCGAGCTCCACGAGACCCTCGAGGCGGTGCTCTCGACCTCCGGGCTGGGCGAGGCCGCCGCCAAGCTGGGGCTCCACCGCCACACCGTGGTGTACCGGCTGCAGCGGATCCGCGACCGCGGCCTGCCCATCGACGACCCCGCCCGCCGCCACCTGCTCTGGCTCGCGCTCCGCGCGCGCCGGCTGCTGCCGGCCTGAGCGATCGGCCCGGTCAGGCCGTCGGGGTGGGGCCCGCCAGCAGGGCGCGGTAGAGGCTCAGCATCCGCTGGATGCAGTGGCGGTCTCCGGCGGCGCCGGGGACCGGCCCCTCGGCACCGCCTCGCTCCGGCGCGGGCACGGCGTCGCCGGTGCGGGTCATCCAGAGCGCCATGCGCAGGATCCCGGGGAGCGCCGCCGGATCCACCTGCACGGTGCCGCGCAGCCGGGTGGCGCAGGCCGCGGCCCGGCGCGAGGCCTCGGAGGCCAGGCCGGCGAAGAGACGGCCGAGCCCCGGCTCCGCCGCCCGAGCGCTGATCGCCCGGTACCAGCCGGCCAGGCGCTGCTCGGCGCAGAGATGCGCGGTGAGGGATTCGATGCCACCGGCGTCGCCGGGCCTGCCCGTTCCCCCGGGGGCGAGACGGTTGTGGTCGATCATGGCCCAATCATCGGGGCCCAAGCGGGCCAATAGCATCAGCCCCGGCGGCGCGCTGCGGGGCGAGATTCTGTCTCTCATGGACAACCTGGCCCGCGCAGAGAAACCCGCGCCCGGGCCTTGGTCGCGCTGGCCATGGGTGCGCCATCCTCCGGGTGACGCAGCCGGTGCCAGGGCCGGCGTACGCCCGGCGCCCGGGCCCGGCGTACGGCCCGGAGCCGGGGCCGGCGTCCCGGCCGGAGCGCGGACCTCCCGGTCAGCGCTGGAGGGTGGCGCCGGCCTCCGCCTCGCGCGCGACCATGAAGAGGAGATCGCTCAACCGGTTGAGATAGCGGAGCACCTCGGGGTTCTCGAGCGCCCCGGCGCGCTGCAGGCTGACCGCCCGGCGCTCGGCCCGGCGGACCAGGGTTCGGGCGAGGTCGACGGTCGCCGCCACCACCGTGCCCCCGGGGACGACGAAGGCGCGCGGCAGCGGGACCCGTGCCTCCAGCTCCGCGAGCTGGGCGTCCAGCGCCTCGACCATGGCGGCGGTGACGGTCGCGAAGTGCTGCTCCAGATGCTCGCGTTCCCCCACCCCGGTGGCCAGCTCGGCACCGACCGTGAAGAGCTCGCGCTGGAGTGCGAGCAGCCGCTCCGCCCGCGCCGGGTCGGTCTCCTGGGCGCGGGCCATCCCGAGCGCCGAGACGGCCTCGTCGACCGCTCCGCAGGCCTCGGTGTGAAGGTCGTCCTTGGGCACCCGGCCACCGTAGAGGAGCCCGGTCTCGCCGCCGTCACCGCGGCGGGTCGCGATGCTGCTCACCCGGCCGGGGGGGCCGGGCGGCCCGGTCACCGCGGGCCTTCGTCGCCCGCCCGCTGCCGGCGGGCGCGCTCCTCGACCCACTTGGTGGCCGCGATGGTCGCGGTGGTGGCGTCGCCCACCGCGGTGGTCACCTGACGGGTGAGCTGGCTGCGCACGTCGCCGGCCGCGAAGATGCCGGGCACGCTGGTCTCCATGGTCAGCGGGTCGGTCAGGTAGTAGCCGGCCGGATCGTGGTCGACGTGGGTGTCGACCAGCCCGGTGTTGGGCAGGAACCCGACGAAGATGAAGACCCCGCCGACCTCGAGGCTGGAGACCTCCCCGCTCACCACGTTGCGCAGCCGGAGGCTCCTCACCTTCCGGTCGCCCTCGATGGCCTCGACGACCGTGTCCAGGATGAAGTCGATCTTGGGATGGTGGCGCGCCTCCTCGGCGAGGATGGGCTGGGCCCGCAGCTCGCCGCGGCGGTGGATGATCGTGACCCGGCTGGCGAAACGGGTGAGGAAGACCGCCTCCTCGACCGCGGCGTCGCCGCCGCCCACCACGGCCAGGTGGGCGCCCTGGAAGAAGGCGCCGTCGCAGACCGCGCAGTACGAGACGCCGACGCCGGCGAGCTCCGCCTCCCCGGGGACACCCAGCTTGCGGGGGTTGCCCCCGGCGGTGATGATCACCGCGGGAGCGCGCAGCTCACCCTGGTCGGTCTCCACCACCTTGGTTCCGTCGGGGTCCACCCGGATCCGCTCCACCGACGCCGCCAGCATCTCGGTGCCGAACTGCTGCGCCTGCTCGGTCATGATCTCGGCCAGGTCGGGACCGAGGATCGACCTCACCCCCGGGTAGTCCTCGATCAGCTCGGTGTTGAGGAGCTGGCCGCCGGCGCCCAGGAGCTTCCCGTCGACCACGGCGCCCTTGGCCTCGACCAGCGCCGCCCGCACCTTGTTCCGGCCCGCGTAGAGGGCGGCGGTGAGCCCGGCCGGGCCGCCACCCACGATGACGATGTCGTACTCACGCTCGGCGACGCGATCTGCCACGGTTCAGCTCTCCGGATGCACGAGCGCTCTGGGCCACGGGCGCCACGCGGCGGTTGATGGGATCGCAGTGAGCATACCCCGGCTCCCCACGCGGCAAGCGCTGCGGGAGCTGGAGCAAGTCCCTAGGTGGCCGGGCGGCCCTCGCCGTCCAGCCGGGCCAGCAACGCGGCCAGGGCCCGGGCCCGGTGGCTCACCCCGTCCTTGGCCGCGGCGGTCGCCTCCCCGAACGTGATCCCGAGGTCGTCGCTGAGGAAGCTCGGGTCATAGCCGAAGCCGCCGGAGCCCCGGGGGGCCACCAGAACCCCGCTGGTCTCACCCCGGGCCGAGAGCGGCGCGGTGCCGGGACGGGCGAGGGTCACCACGCAGACGTAGCGGGCCCGGCGGTCATCCGGAGAGCGCCGCCCCACCTCGACGAGCAGGCCGTGAAGCCGGTCGACGTCGGAGGCGGCGGGCCCCATCCAGCGCGCCGACGCGGCCCCCGGCCAGCCGTCCAGCCCGGGCACCTCGATGCCCGAGTCGTCGGCCAGTGCGGCCATTCCGGTGGCGGCGCAGACCGCGACCGCCTTGGCGGCGGCGTTCTCCTCGTAGCTGTCATACGGCTCCTCGAGGTCGCCGGCGACGCCCGCGCCGTCGAGATCGACGAGCTCCCACGGATGCCCCTCGAGCAGACGCCGCAGCTCGGCCAGCTTGCCGGGGTTGCGGCTGGCGACGGCCACCCTCACCCGGGCGGGACCTCGCCTCCCAGCGCCGCCGCCTGGGCCGCGAAGAGCCGCCGGAGGCCGGCCGCGGAGAGCTCCAGCAGCCGGTCCAGCTCCTCCCGGCTGAAGGGCGCCCCCTCGGCGGTGCCCTGGATCTCGATCAGGCGCCCGTCGGCCGCCCCGACGCAGTTCAGGTCGGTGCCGGCAGCGGAGTCCTCCAGGTAGCAGAGGTCGAGCCGCGGCTCGCCGCTCACAATTCCGGCCGAGACCGCCGCGACCGGCTGGCGGAGCACCGGGCGGCTCACCGCGCGGGCGTCCTGCAGGGCCCGGACCGCGAGCGCGAGGGCGACGTAGCCGCCCGTGATCGCCGCGGTGCGAGTGCCGCCGTCGGCGACGATGACGTCGCAGTCGATGAGGATCGAGCGCTCGCCGAGCGCCGAGAAGTCGACCGCGGCCCGGAGGCTCCGGCCGATCAGCCGCTGGATCTCCTGGGACCGCCCATCGATCCGGCCCTTGCGCCCGTCGCGCTCGGTGCGGGTCTGGGTGCTGCGCGGCAGCATCGCGTACTCGGCGGTCACCCAACCCAGACCGCTTCCCTTGCGGAAGGGGGGAACCCGCTCCTCCACGGTGGCGGCGCAGAGCACCCTGGTCTGGCCGGTGGAGATCATGCAGCTGCCCTCGGGATAGGGCAGCACGCCGACCTCCATCAGGGTGGGGCGGAGCTCGTCGGGGGCGCGGCCGTCGGGGCGCATGGCCGGGGCAGTGTACGGGAGTTCAGCGCCGGAGCGGCTTGGCCAGGATGAGCACGGAGAGCTCGAACAAGCCGATCAGGGGGAGCGCGAGGAAGAGCGGGGTGACCGGGTCCACGCCCGGGGTGACCAGCTCGGCGCCGATCACGACCACCAGCCAGACCATCCTCCGGCGACGCCGGAGCCAGGCCGACGAGACCACCCCGAGCAGCCCGAGCAGGACGATGACCACGGGCAGTTCGAAGGTCACCCCGAAGGCCACGATCAGCAGGGTCAGGAACGAGAGGTACTGGTCGAGGTCCGGGAAGAAGACCGCGTTGTTGCCGACGATGGCGGTGAGCAGGTTCAGCCAGAGCGGCATCAGGAAGTACGCCAGGCATGCGCCGGCGGCGAAGAGGAGCAGCGCCGAGAGGATGACCGGGAGCGCGAACCGGCGCTCCACCCGCCGCAGACCGGGGGAGACGAAGGTCCAGCCCTGCCAGAGGAGGATGGGAAGCGAGAGCACGAGGCCGCCGACCACGGCCACCTGGAGGGGGATGGTCACCAGCTCGGTGGGGCTGGTGATGATCGGCTTGGAGATCAGGTGGTTGTGCTTGGCGAGGATGCTGGTCAGCGGGTACTCGAGGACGCTGAGCAGAAAGTGGCTGAAGACCGCGGCCACGATCGTGGCCAGCAGCCAGGCGATCACCGAGACGATGACGACGCGGCGCAGATCCTGGAGGTGCTCGACCACCGTCATCCGGCGCTCGTCGTCGCGGCGCTCGCGCGCCATCCGCCCCCTGCCCCAGCGCAGGATCCCCTGTGCCATCTCAGGCCCCTCTCATCGCGCGCCCATCACCCCGAGCGCGGGGGCGGCGCAGGCAGCATCGTCAGAGGCTGGGTTCAGCCCCGGAGCGTCTCGTCCGGCCGGGTCTCGGGCACCGGCGCCCACTGCGGGGTGCCGTCGTATCCACCCATCGGGCCGCCCGCCGGCGGCGTCGAGCCACGAGCGCCCGGCTCAGGCCCGCCCGACATGGCGTGGCGGAACTCGCGGATGGCCCGGCCCATGCCCGCACCGATCTCGGGCAGCTTGTTGGCCCCCCCGAAGATCAGGACGATCAGGAGGACGAGCGGGATCAGGTACCAGAGACGATCCATGGCCGGGTGCTCCGTCGTGCGGCCGGGGTGAAGATGCAACCCCGACTTTCGTCAGTCTAGCACCGGGCCTTTCGGCCCATGCGTCGAGGGATCTGACGGCCCTCTCAGCACTCCTCCGGGCCGGCGCCGCGCAGCGCCCCGGCGAAGACCGAGACCGCCCGGTCGATGTCGGCGGCCTGGTGGGCGGTGCTGAGGAAGGCGGCCTCGAACTGGGACGGCGGCCAGAGCACCCCGGCCTCCCGCCAGCGCCGGTGGAGGCCGGCGAAGGCGTCCAGGTCGGAGCGCCGGGCGTCCTCGTAGTCGTCCACCCGACCCACCCCGACGAAGGCCGTGAGCATGCTGCCCACCCGGTTGACGGCACAGGGCACCGAGGCGGCCACCGCGGCGGTGCGCAGCCCGTCGCCGAGACGGCCGGCGAGGGCCTCCAGCCGCGCGTAGGCGTCCCCGTCGCGGAGCACGTCGAGGGTCGCGATCCCGGCGGCCATGGCGAGCGGGTTGCCCGAGAGGGTCCCCGCCTGGTAGACGGGGCCGAGCGGCGCCACCCGCTCCATCAGGTCGCGCGGCCCTCCGTAGGCGCCGACCGGGAGGCCGCCTCCGATCACCTTCCCGAGGCAGGTCAGGTCGGGCTCGATGCCGAACAGCCCCTGGGCACCGCCGTAGGCCACCCGGAACCCGGTCATCACCTCGTCGAAGATCAGCAGGGCGCCGCCCTCGCGGGTCAGCCGCCGCAGCTCGTCGAGGTAGCCGGGCACGGGTGGGACGCAGCCCATGTTGCCTGCCACCGGCTCGACGATCACGGCGGCGATCCGGCCGGCGTGGACCGCGAATGCCTCGGCGGCCGAGTCCGCGGCGTTGTAGGGGAGCACCAGGGTGTCGGCGACGGCCCCGGCCGGGATCCCCGAGGAGCCGGGCAGCCCTAGGGTCGCGACCCCGCTCCCGGCGGCGGCGAGGAGGGCATCGGCGTGACCGTGGTAGGCGCCCGCGAACTTGACCACCAGGTCGCGGCCGGTCGCCGCCCGGGCCAGCCGCAGCGCCGACATGGTGGCCTCGGTTCCGGAGTTGACGAAGCGGACCATCTCGACGCTGGGAAGGGCCGCGCAGATCCGCTCGGCCAGCTCCACCTCCGGCTCCGCGGTGTGGCCGTAGGCGGTGCCCCGGCTCAATTGACCGCGCAGCGCCTCGACCACCGCCGGATGGTTGTGGCCGAGGATCAGCGGGCCGTAGGCGAGCACGAAGTCGACGAAGCGGGACCCGTCGGCGTCGACCAGGTGAGCGCCCTCCGCCGCGGCGATCACCGGGGGCTCACCGCCCACCGCCGCGTACGCCCGCACCGGGCTGGAGACCCCTCCCGGCATCACCCTGGCGGCGCGCTCGAGCAGGCGTGCCGAGCGGCTCGCGCTCACGTCTGCTCGGTGACGGTGACCTGCTCCATGACGTCACCCTGGACGATCGCCTGGGCAACGCTGAGGCCGCTGACCACCTCGCCGAAGAGGTTGTAGCTGAGGGTCAGGCTGCTGGTGTCGTCGGCGATGCAGATGAAGAACTGCGAGCCGTTGGTGTTGGGCCCGCTGTTGGCCATAGCCACGGCCCCGGCGATGTACTTCTCGTGGACGAGCTCGTCGTCGAACTTGTAGCCCGGGCCGCCGGAGCCGCAGCTCCCGGAGGGTGTGGCCGGGGCCGATGGAACGTTGCCGATGCAGTTCGGATCCCCGCCCTGGATGACGAAGCCGGAGACCACGCGGGCGAAGGGGATGCCGTTGTAGAAGCCGTTGCGGACCAGGGTGACGAAGTTGTTGACGGTCACCGGGGCCAGGTCCGGCTGCAGGCAGATGACGATGTTGCCCTTGCTGGTCTTGATGGTCGCCTCGTAGAGCTTGCTCTGGTCGATGGTCATCGCCGGCGCCGCCGAGTAGACGTGCACATCGGAGGGCGGGTTGAGCGGAGCCAGTGCGGTGCCGAAGGTCGCCGATGCGCAGTCGGCGTAGGGGATGATCGCCGGCGTCGGGGTCGGCAGCGGCGTGGGGGTGGGCGTCGGGGTGGGCGCCACCGCGCCGACCGGGGTGGGACTGGCAGCGTGCTCGAGCGCCACCGCTCCGGCGACGACCGCCACCACCAGGACCACGGTCGCGGCGATGACGAAGGGGAGTCGGCGAGGGCTGGTGGGGGGCTTCATCCTGGTCCGGGTCACTCCTCGCGAAGCCAGCGCGCTGCCTGGAGCGCGTGGTAGCTGATGATGATGTCGGCGCCGGCCCGGCGGATCGCGGTCAGGACCTCCAGGGCCGCGGCGCGCTCGTCGAAGGCCCCGGCCCGGGCGGCATGGGCGATCATCGCGTACTCGCCGCTCACGTTGTAGGCGGCGACCGGAACGTCGACGGCGGCGCGCACCCGCCGGATCACGTCGAGGTAGGCGAGCGCGGGCTTGACCATGACCATGTCGGCGCCCTCGGAGAGATCGAGGGCCACCTCGCGGAGCGCCTCGCGGGCGTTGCCGGCGTCCATCTGGTAGCCGCGCCGATCCCCGCTCCGGGGCGCGCAGTCGGCCGCGTCGCGGAACGGCCCGTACATGACCGAGGCGTACTTGGCGCTGTAGGCGAGGATGGCCGTGTCGGCGAAACCGGCTCCGTCCAGGGCTGCCCGGATCGCCCCGACCTGGCCGTCCATCATCCCGCTGGGCGCAATCACGTCCGCCCCCGCCCGGGCCTGCGAGACCGCCGCCCGCGCGTAGAGCTCGAGGGTGGCGTCGTTGTCCACCGAGCCGTCCTCGCGGAGCACGCCGCAGTGGCCGTGGTCGGTGTACTCATCGAGGCAGCAGTCGGCGATCAGCACGCAGTCGGCGCCGAACCGACCCCGCAGTGCGCGGAGCGCCGTCTGCACGATCCCCTCGTCGTTCCAGGCCTCGGAGCCGGTCGCGTCCTTGCGCGCCGGCACCCCGAAGAGGAGCACCGCGCTCACCCCGACCTGGAGAGCGCCCGCCACCGTGCCCGCCGCGCTCTCGACCGTCTCCTGGCGGTGCCCGGGCATGCTGGCGATGGCGACGGGCGCGTCGACGCCCTCACGCACGAAGAGGGGATGGACCAGGTCGGCCGGGCTCAGCCGGGTCTCGCCGGCGAGCCGGCGCAGCGCCGGCGTGCGCCGCAGCCTCCGGGGGCGTTCGGTGGGAAAGGGCATGGCCGTCCCAGGTTACTCACCTGCGCAGCGCACCCGCCACTGCCGCCGCCACCCCGGCGGCATCACCCCGCGCCGCCACCACCGGCTCCATCCCGCGGCGGCGCAGGGAGGTGGCGGTGGTGTCGCCGACGCAGACCACGGTCACCCCGTCGAGCCCTCCCACGCCCACCGCCGCGACCACCGCCTCGGCGGCGCTCGGGCTGAGCAGCGTGACCGCGTCGATCCCGCCGGCAAGGGTTGCGGCCAGCAGGCCGCCCAGGCCGGGGAGGGGGACGGTCCGGTAGCAGATGGTCACCGTGACCTCAGCGCCGGCCCGGCGCAGCCGCTCGGCCAGCTCGCCCCGGGCGGCCTCCGCCTGAGGGAGCCAGACCCCACCGCTCCCGGCTCCGGCCGCGACCAGAGCGTCGGCGAGCGCGGCCGCCCCCGTCCCGGCGGCCACCAGCTCGACGTTGATCCCGACCTCGCGCAGGGAGCGGGCGGTGCCCTCCCCACCGCGGCCACCCGGACACCGGCGAGGTCGCCGGGGAGGTCGAGCTGGCGGAGCCGCTCCACCGCATTGGCGCTGGTCACGGCCAGCCACCGGGGTGGGCGCCGAGCCCGCAGCCGGCGGGCGGCGTGATGCAACTCCTCGGCCGGGGCCACCGCCTCGATGGCGATGGCGGGGACCTCGACCACCGCCGCCCCGAGCTGGCGGAGCTCCTGGCTCAGCGCCGCCGCCTGGGCCGCGGCCCGGGTCGACCATGACGCGGCGACCGGCGAGCGGCCGCGCCGCCGGCATGCTCATCGCGGCCTCGCCGCCGGCACGCTCATCGCAGCCTCGCCGCCACCCGCTCGCCGAGGTCACCCGGGGCGGCGGCGTCGCCGGCCAGCTCGGCCCTGCGCACCTCCCCGCCGGCATCGAGGGCGGCGGTCAGGACCAGGCGCCCCGCCTCGATCCGGGCCCAGGCGCCAAGCGGCAGCAGGCAGCCGCCGCCCAGGGCGGCGAGCACCGCCCGTTCGGCGACCGCCGCGGCGCGGGTCTCGGGGTGGTCCGCCGGGGCGCAGGCGGCCTCGGCGGGGCTGCCGATCCCGGCCTCGAGACCGATCGCGCCCTGGCAGGGAGCGGGCACGAAGAGGCGGGGGTCGAACCGCTGGCTGAGCCGCTCGGACGCCCCGATGCGATCGAGCCCGGCGCAGGCGAGCAGGAGCCCGGCGACCTCGCCGGCCTCGAGCTTGCGCAGCCGGGTGTCGACATTGCCCCGGATCGGCACCGCCACCAGATCGGGGCGGAGGACCCGGAGGAAGGCGGCGCGGCGCGCGCTGCTGGTTCCCACCGCGGCGCCGGGCCTCAGCGCGTCGAGCCCGCCGCCATCCCGGGTGACCAGACCGTCACGGCAGTCGGCCCGCTCCAGGAACGCGGCGACCGCCAGGCCGTCACCGAGCCGGCTGGGCAGGTCCTTGGCGCTGTGGACGGCGGCATCCGCTCGCCCCGCGACGAGCTCCATCTCGAGGGCGGCGCTGAACCAGCCCTCCCCCTCCAGCCGCGTCACCGGCGTCGCGGCCTCGCGATCTCCCTGGGTCCTGACCACGACGGTCTCGACGGCGGGCACCCCCACCGCCCGCAGGGCGTCCGCCGCCAGGGCGGCCTGGGCGAGAGCCAGGCGGCTGCCGCGGGTGGCGAGCCGGAGGGTTCCGCCGATCACCGCTCGCCGGTGGCGGGATCGTCCAGGCTGAACGCCTCGCGGAGCCGGAGGGCCACTCCCGGGTCGTCGGAGGCCGCCCGGAGATGGGTGATCGGAGCGTGGAGCAGCTTGCGCACCAGGCTCCGGCTGAGGGTGTCGATGCGCTCGGTGAGCTCGGCGTCGGCGGCGGGGAGACGGGCCATGGTCCGCTCGACCTCCCGGCGCCGGATCATCTCGGCGCGCTCCAGCAGGGCCCGGATGGTGGGCACCGAGGCGTCGCGGCGGTCGAGCACCTCGAGGGTGCGTCGCACCTCCTCGGCCACCACCAGGGACGCCGCGGCGATCGCCCGGCCGTGGTCGTGGGCACCGTCCTGGAGGCGGCGCCCCAGCTCGTCGATATCGATCAGGGTCACCCCCGGGAGGCCGGCGACGTCCGGGGCGACGTCGCGGGGCACCGCCAGGTCGATGAGGCAGAGCGGCCGCCCGGAGCGCTTGACCTGGACCGCGCTGCAGAGAGCCCGGTCCAGAACCGGCTCGAAGCTGGTGGTGGCGGCGACCACCAGGTCGCACTCCAGCATCGCGGCGGCCAGGTCGTCGGTGCCGACCACCGACGCGCCCAGCTGGGTGGCGAGGGCGGCGGCGGACTCGCCGCCTCGTGAGCTCACCCGCAGGTGGGCGCCCTGGCGCTGGAGCCGGCGCGCCGCCAGGGCGCTCATCTTGCCGGCACCGATGAGCAGGGCGGTGCGGCCCTCGACGCCACCCAGCACCTTCTCGGCCACCGCGATGGCCGCCTCGCTGATGCTGCCCGCGGCGCGGCCGATCCCGGTCTGGCTGCGCGCCAGCTTGGCGGCCCCGATGGCCCGCCGGAAGACGAAGTCGAGCTGCGCGTCCAGGGTGCCGGTCTCCAGGGCCAGGCGATGCGCCGCCCTGACCTGGCCGAGGACCTGGGTCTCACCCACCACCATCGAGTCCAGCCCGGTGGCCACCCGGAAGAGGTGCTCCACCGCCTCCTCGCCGCGGAAGATGGTGACGTGCTCGCGCACCGGCGCCTCCCCCTCGGGGTCGAGGTAGCGGCGCAGCCGGGGGATGATCGCCTCCGGGTCCGGGTCGTCGTGGACGCTGACGTAGAGCTCGGTGCGGTTGCAGGTCGAGATCGCGGCGGCGCCGCTCAGACCGCCGTGGCCGACCAGGAAGCGGAGCAGGTGACGTGCCGCGGGGTCGGAGAGGGCGGCGCGCTCGCGGACCTCCACGGGAGCCGTGCGAAAGGTGATCCCGGCGGCGATGAGGCGCATCTGTCCCGAGTATAGGTTCGCTCCGGTACCCGAAGCGGTTAGGATGGCCGGAGACTCGCACATGTCCCTCTCCACACCCATGCCGGCGCCGCAGTCGCCTGATTCTTCGACGGGGGAATCCGAGCCACCCTCCGGGGGCGGCGGCGAGTCGACCACCCACGGACGTCGCCACTACGGCCGGCGGCGGGGGTCGGTCCCGGTCGGGGACAGCTTCGTGGCTCGACTCGGCCCCGCCGGCGATGAGCTCTTCGCGGCGATCGACGACCCGGACGACGAGCCGCTGCGCGCCCGTCCCGCCCCCGAGACGCCGATCGAGCAGCTCCGATTCGTGGCCGTGGACTGCGAGACCACCGGCCAGTCCCCGCACCGGCTGGTCGAGCTGGGGGCGGTCGCCTTCACCCTCGAGCGCCACCTGAGCTCACTGGAGACGCTGGTCCACAGCAACGACCGGATCAACCCGTACGCGCGGCGCATCCACGGCATCTCCAGCGAGACCCTGGGGGGCGCGCCCGCGGTGCGGCCCGTGCTGGAGCGGTTTCGCCGCTTCTGCCGGGGGGCGGTTCTGGTCGAGCACAGCGCCGACGCCTTCGACAGCCGGCTGATCGCGGCGACCCTGGGGGAGAGCCTGGAGGCGGACAACCTCGACACCTCGCGAACTCGCGGCCAAGCTCTACGACCTCCGCGACACCATCGGACTGGAGCGGCTCTGCGTCGAGCTGGGCGTGGCCCATCGCCGTCCCCACCACGCGCTCGCCAACTCGGAGGCGACCATGGGCTGCTTCCTCGAGCTGGTCCGGCGGGGCCGCGAGCCGTTCGGCTGGCGGACCCTGGGCGACCTGCTCGCCGACGGCCAGCCACCGCCACCGCGCTGGGTGGACGGCGAGACCGGCAACCACCGCGACGACGCGGCCCGGCGGCGCCGCGGCGGCAAGCGGCGGCGCCGTGGCCCGCCGACGGGAGAAGCCGCCAGCCAGTGACGACTCCCCGAGGGGGCCTGCCGCCACATCCGCACGCGGAGCCACCTCCGGGCGCTGCCCCGACCAGGAGATCGCATGACTCATCACCTGAGTGACAACGGCCTGGTGAGACCGCGCTTCGCGGAGCGTCCCCCGGTCCGGTTCGACCTCGACCCCCGGCGGATGGGCGTGGTGCTGACGATCCTCGGGATCATCGCCGCGGTCGTCTCGCTGCTCTACGTGCTCGGGGTCTCCGGCCTCTGCAACGGGAAGGTCCTCTGCAGCTTCCCCACCGTCAACGTGGCCGGCACCGTCCTCCTGACCGCGGGGTGGGTGGCCATGACCGTCGGGGTGGTGATGACGCTGGCGCTCACCGGGGGCGGCCGGGCGGTGGCCGTCTACGGGCTGGTCGTGGCGGCCGCCGGCGACGTGGTCTCGCTGGTGGGGAGCATCGTCTTCGTGGGCGCCAACCCTCTCTACTACCGGGGGCTCGGCGCCGGCTCGATCGTCATCTTCATCTTCTGGCTGGTGCTCGCCGCCTTCCTGTACTACCTGGTGGTGACCAGCCGGCCGGTGGGCGAACCTCCGACCCCGTAGCCGGGGTCAGCAGCGGAGCTCGGCGGTGACCGGGAAGTGGTCCGAGGCGGTGGTCACCTCACGGGTGGCGCGGCCCCGCCCGGTGAGCACGTCACAGGTGACCAGCCGGGGGACCACCTCGGAGCTCGCGAAGACGTAGTCGATGCGGGCCGCGGGCAGCCAGGTGGCGCAGGTGTAGCCGTGGGCGCGGGGATGGAGGTGGCGGTAGCAGTCGGTGTACCCCGCCTCGAGCAGGCGCGGCACCGTCCAGCGCTCGATCGCCCGGCCCAGCACCCGGTCCACCGCCGGCCGCTCGGGCAGCAGCCCGGTCAGCGGCCCGACCACCCAGGGAAGCGACGGCACCCCGCCCTGGAGCCGCGGATCGATGCCCTGGGCCAGCCAGCGCGCGTCCAGCGCCTCCTCCGCGCCGGCCGTCGGGCCCATCCAGCCGTCCGCCCGGCGCACCAGCAGCCGGGCCCGGCGCAGCTCATTCATCCGCCGGAAGAAGCGGGTCGCCTCCAGGTGGTCGCCGGGGCTGAGCGAGTTGAAGTCGCCCAGGATGAGATGGGGAAGGCGCGGCTCCCCGGCGATGTCGTGGAGCACGGCCTCCAGCTCCCGGAGGCGGCGGGCCTCGCCCTTGGCCCGCTCGCCGAAGCGGGCGGCCAGGTGGACGACGTGGAAGCGCAGCCGATCGCCCTCCCGCGGCCGGACGGTGACCTCGAGGTGGCTCCGCAGCATCCCGGGGTGGCGGCGGTTGCGGTGGGCCGCGATCGGGAGCCGGGTGAGCACCGCCAGCCCCAGCGGGCCGCGGTCGCTCGGCGCCCCGAACACCACGGTCATCCCGAGCCGACCGGCCAAGCGCTCGACCATCCCGTCCTCGCCCACCTCCTGGAGGGCGATGAGATCGGCACCCGCCCGGGCCAGGACCCCGGCGATCCGCTCCTCACGCCGCTCCCCGCCGAGCAGGACGTTGTAGGTCAGGATCCGGATCGTCGACCCGTCCCCGGGCTCACCTCGCGAGGGCATCGGCTCCATTCTCGACCACCGCTCCGGCGCGAATACAATTCCAGCCGATGCGGGACCGCGAGAGCGCCGGCGCACCCGGCCGCCTGGCCCTGCCGGCCGAGCTGCTCCTGCTCAACCGCCTGCCCCGGTCGGGCCGCCTGGCGGCCGGCCTTCTGGCCGTGGCGGTCGCGGTCGGATGGGGATTCGCCGCCCTCGCCATCCACGAGCACGAGCTCGACCTCCGCGAGGCCGGGAGCGTGCTCAGCCCGATGGGCAGCCTCTTCGCGGACGCGTCCTCCCCGCTCACCGCCTGGCCGGGGTGGGCGATCGCCGCCATCCTCGGCCTCAGCGCGGCACGGCTGCGCCGGGGGGCACTGGAGCCGCCCGCCGGCCGGACCAACCCCCGCGAGCTGACCGCCGCGGAGCTGCGGGCGGGGCTGCGCCGCGAGTACGCGGGCGCCCGCTGGGCCCTGGTCGGGCTCGGCGTGCTGACCCTCGCCGACCTCGCCCGCCTCGCCGTCAGCGGGGTCAGCGCGCTGGTCTCCGTGGCCGGCGCCGGCGACGGGCTGCTCTGGATGGGGGTCGAGGCCGGCGGCCTGGTCGCCGCCACCATCGCCCTCATCGCCTGGCTGCTCAGCTTCCGGGGGCAGCTCGAGCGCATCGGAGCGCTGCGCGGCCCCCGCACCGGGGGTCCACCGGGCGCCCCTGGCTGACCCGCAACCGTGGCCTGACCGGCGACCCCGGGGTCAGATCCGGCGCCCGACGACGTAGTCGCAGGCGGCCTCCAGGGTGTGCAGGGCGGGCGAGGGGGCGAAGCCGGCCAGCTCGGCGCGGGCCTCGCGGGCGAACTCCTGGGCGGCGCCCTCGGTGGCCGCGATCGCGCCGCTGCGCCGCACCAGCTCGACCACCAGCTCGTAGTCCGGTTCACCCCGGGGCCGGCGCTCCAGGACGGAGGTGAGCTCCGACCCCACCTGCGGGTCCTGGAGGGCCAGCATGAACGGGAGGGTGACGGTGCCCTGGCGGAGGTCCGCCCCGACCGGTTTGCCGAGCTCCGCCTCGGTCGCGACGTAGTCGAGCAGATCGTCGGCGATCTGGAAGGCCATCCCCAGCTTGTGGCCGTAGCGCTGCAGCGCGGCCCGCTGAGCCGGATCGAGCCCCCCCACCACCGCGCCGCAGAAGCAGCAGGTGGCGACCAGCGTGGCCGTCTTGCGCTCGATCTTGCGGTGATAGTCGGCCAGCGACTGGTAGTAGTCGTCCTTGCTGGTCATCTGCAGCAGCTCGCCCATGCAGATGGTCATCACCGTGTTGCTGATGGCGACGTCGATGGCCGGCTCGCCGATGCCGGCGGTGAGATTGGCGCCCTTGGCGAAGTAGTAGTCGCCGATGATGATCGCCGGGGCCGGCCCCATGGTCTCGTGGAGGGTGGTCATCCCCCGCCGGGTCGGGGAGCGATCGATGAGGTCGTCGTGCACCAGGGTGGCGGTGTGGATGAACTCGATGCCCATGGCCAGGTCGTAGACGTGGTCCATGACCGGATCGCCCAGGCGCGAGCTGAGGATGACCAGCGCGGGTCGGATCCGCTTCCCGCCGGCCCGAACGATGTGGCGCATCGCCTCCGCCATCGGGCCGAGGTCGGCCGCGACCGCCGCTTCCAGGCGCTCCTCGAACTCGGCGAGCTCGTCCAGGATCGGCTCGAAGAGCATCTGGGTCTGGCTGGCCGCCGGGCTCGCGGCGTCGGCCTTCACGCCCCACCCTGGGGGATCGGGTTCGCCGGCTTGCGGAGGGCTCCGCTCGCGTCCATCTGGGAAGTGAGGATATCAGTGGCCGACATCCCCAACCCCGCCACCGCGGCGCGGAAGGCGTCGCCCCGGGCCTCGAAGTCGCGGAAGGCGCCGTAACTCGCCGCCGCCGGAGAGAGGAGCACGACCGATCCCGGGTGGCTCCGCTCCCTGGCCAGGCGGACGGCCTCCTCCAGGTCGGCGGCCGGGACCACGGGCGCGCTCCCCGCGGCCCGGGCGAGGTCGGCGCCCAGCCGGTCTCCGCTGGGAGGCAGGGTGACCACCGCGAGGACCCCCCGCTCCGGCCGGCAGCGGCGCACCAGCGAAGCGTGGTCCTGCCCGCGGTCGAATCCCCCCGCGATCAGCACCACCGGTCGCCCCTCCAGGGCGTCCAGCGCCGCCACCGTGGCCTCCGGGATGGTCGCGATGCTGTCATTGACGAAGGTCACCCCGCCGGCCTCGGCGACCGGCTCGAGGCGATGGCGGAGCGGGTGGAAGTCGCTCAGCGAGGCGACCCGCGAGCGCACCTCGACCCCGGCCTCCTCCAGGGCGGCGAGCGCCGCACAGGCGTTGAGCAGGTTGTGGCGGCCACGGAGCTGCAGCCGGTCAGCGCCGATGAGGCGCTCGGCGCGCCAGATGATCGAGCGACCGTCGGTGTGGTACCCGGCGGCGTCGCCGAACCAGACGTGGCGTCCCGGCAGCCGGTCCGCCCGCGCCTGGGTCCCCAGGTCCTCCCGGTTGAGGACCGCCACCCCGTCCCGGCGATGGGCGAAGAGGTTGAGCTTGTCCTCGATGTACCTCTCCTCGCTCCGGTGCCAGTCCAGGTGCTCGCGGTAGAGGTTGAGCAGGACCCCGATGCGCGGCGACCACTCGAGGTCGCTGGTCTGGTGGCTCGAGAGCTCCAGCACCCAGAGGTCGGGCGCGGGATCCGGATGGAGGTGCCCGAGCAGGGGGACCCCGATGTTGCCGGCGAGCACGGTGCGGAGCCCGGCGGCGCGGGCCAGGAAGTCGATCAGCGAGCTGGTCGTGCTCTTTCCCTTGGAGCCGGTCACGGCGATGATCGGCTCACCAGCGTGCTCGGCGAACCAGAGGTTGGTCGCGGTGGTGACCCGGGTGGCGGCGGCGACCCGCTGCGCGTCCTCCCGGTAGCGGCTGATCCCCGGCGAGCGGATCACCACGTCGAGGGCGCAGAGCCGGTCGATCCCCTCGGCGCCATCCAGCCAGGGGACGGTGGGGGCGATGGCCCGCTCCGCGTCCCCCGGGGGCGCGTCGGTGACGATGACGATCTCGCGCGGCGGGGTCGGCTGCGCGGCGAGCACCGCCAGCGAGGCCCGCCCCTCGCGCCCCAAGCCCCAGAGCCCGACGCTCAGACCGCCCAGCTCACTCGAGCGCATCGGCGAAGTCCCGGTAGGGCTCGGGGAGCGCGTGCTCCGGCGAGGGGGCGAAGACCGCGGCGGCCGCGGCGTCCGGGAGGCCGGCGACCCGCGGGTCGGCGGCCAGGGCCCTCACCACCGCCTTCCCCCTCCAGCCGGCGGCGGCGCCCAGCAGGCGCATCGCCACCCGCGCCTCCTCCACCTCGCCGACGCACTCCAGCGGCTTGTCCGCGTCCAACCCGAGCAGGGCCGCGAAGCCGGCCACCTGGGCGGCGTCGTCGAGCAGGTCGCAACCCATGATCGAGACAACCCTGTCCCTATCGAGGAAGGGGGCCAGGGCCAGGGCCACGAAGCGGCACTTGGGGCAGTCACCGCACCAGCTGGGGGTGCGGCGGTCGGTGTCGAGCAGGAAGGCGCGGTTGCAGCTGACGAAGGCGCGGTGATAGGCGGGGAGCCCCGCGAAGCTCCGGGCGATGGCGAGCTCCGACCAGGGACGGAGCAGGGAGAAGTAGCCGAGGTCGGGCGCGACATGCCGGGCGACCGCGGCGGCGAAGCGGACCTCGAAGTCCCAGCTCTTGCTGTACTGGTGGTTGACGGCGACCCCATCCCAGAGCAGGTTGGGGGCCGAGGCCGAGCGTTCGTCGGCCATCACCACCCGGCCGGCGCCGTGGACGATGGCGGCGATCACCGCGAGGCAGGAGACGATGGCGGTGACCGGGACGTGGCCGTTGATGGCGCCTTCGCGGTTCAGCTCGAGCAGCCTCGGATCAAGGGTTCGGGTCACCGACACGTGCGGCAGGCCGGCCACCACGACGGTGCGCCGGACCGCGGGGGCCGACCCCACGCTGAAGAGCAGCGGCTGCCCCACGCGGCGCACCGCCTCCAGGGTCACGATCGAGTCCTTGCCTCCCCCGACCGGTACCAGGGGCCGGTCGCCGACGCCCGCCGGCTGGGCCCGTCCGGCGTGCGGAGGGCTGGCCGGTGCGCTCGGGAACGGCGGTATCTCGCGATCCCGGAGATCGTTGACGTAGCGGCATTCGGCGAGGCCCTGGGTGTAGAGATGGTGGACGAAGCCGGCCAGGTCCGGATCGGGAAGGTCGGTCTCCACGGTGATCTCGGGCGCGAAGCACGCCTTGTAGTAGCTGACCCCGGCGACCAGGTGAAGCAGGGTGACGGCCCGCTCGAGTGCCGCGGTGCGCGCCGGGCCGAGGCCGGTGAGCCCCGCCCCCAGGTCCACCCGCTCGTGCATCTCCTCCGCGTCGAGGGCATAGGCGAGATCCACCCGTCCCGCGTCGAGATCGAGGTCCCATCCGAGGAAGCGGAAGCGGCGAACCGCGCCCGGGACGAAGGAGGGAGCCGCCGGCGAGAGCGGTTCGGGGACGGGCATCGGCTCAGTATGCGAGCCGCCGATCAGGTCGCGGCCCAGGTCGTGCGGGCGTTACCCGCCAGGGCGACCCGACCGCTGGTCCCGGCGATCCCCGCGTGCGGGGTCACCAGCCAGTCGTTGACCCGGGCGTTCAACCCCGGGGCGTTGATCACGGAGACGTGACCCTGCGGGTAGCTCCAGAGCTCGGCGCCCCAGGCCTCCGCCAGCGCAGCCATGGGGGCGTCGCCGACCACCCCGTCGAGGGTGGGCCGGACGACCGCGATCCGTTCCCCGGGGGTGACCGGGTGCCGGAAGGTGCGGGCGACGACGGGGGCGAGCGCCGCCCCCACCACCAGCCGGGCGGCCGCCCGGTCGGCACCCCACACCCCCCCGCTCTCCCCATCCAGGCCCAGCGCCCGGCGGGTGCGGTCGGGAAGGTGCTCGATGATCGTGGCGGCCGGGTCGCAGAACGGGGCGAGCGCGACCACCGCGTCGAGCTCCAGGTGGGCCGCGAGCAGAACCGCGATCAATCCGCCCAGCGACGTGCCGCAGACCTCCACCCGGTCGCTGACCTCGCGACGGGCCCAGGCGAGCACGGCGGCGCAGTCCTCCACCGACTGGCGGACGATCTCGCGCGTCCACGAGAGGTCCGTCTGGATGAACCCCTCTCCGCTCCGGCGGCCGGGGGCGTGGCGGCGCAGGTGGAGGGGCAGGTCGATCCGGGCGGCCTGGGCGCCGCCCGCCACCAGGGCGCGGCAGCGCCGCTCCTCGTACCAGGGCCCCGGGGCCAGGAGACCGTGGACGACGAGGACGAAGGGGAGGTCACGACGTCCGGGCCGGAGGTGCGCGGTGGCCACCAGCTGACGGCTCCCGGGGTCGCCGCCGGGCCCCTGGCTGGGGCCGGTGAGAGTGCGCACCTCCACCCCGCCTCGGCGCCGGTGCTGGACCGGCCCGGCCGTGATCGGCGCGGGGTCATGGAGGCGACTCGCCGCCCAGAAAGCGGTGGGATCGGCGGGCGTCCAGCTCTCGGGCAGCGGCAGCTCGATGGGGAGACGCGCCAGCTGCCAGCGCACCCCGGCGTCCATCGCCCGGGCGACCATCGCGCTGACCCGATCGAGCACGCCCACACCTCGCCGCGGGGAGGTTCTCGTCGCCGCAACGACCTCCTCCCCCCTCAGCGTACCCCCGGCCGCTGGCGCCACACGTCAAGCGGGCGGGCTGCCGAGACGCCGGAAGGCTGTGCTGAGGAATACCGGCCGCCACCTTCGCCATCGTCGCTCTGCCGAAGGCTCGACATCGTGCCGATCGGCGTCGCCGTGGTGGAATCGCGCTCGCGGCCCTGCCGGGCCCGGGGATCGAACCCGGACGGGGCGTCGCCCCCGCGGTGTTTAGGACCGCTGCGTCTACCGATTCCGCCAACCCGGCGCGGGCATCTCAGTCTAGCCCCAGGTCCTATACTGCGGACGGATGTTCGCCAGGTGGTCCTCCGAGGCCAGCTACCGACGCAGCCAGCGGGCCACCGGGGTGCCGGTCCACCCGACGCCGATCGCGCGGGGCCTCACCCTCCGGGTGCTGGACGTGGGTGACGACGCCACCGAGCGCCAGCGCGTGGCTCAGCATCTGATCGACGAGCTGAGCCGGGAGGCGGGTCTCCCCCCCTGCCAGGTGGTGGTCCCCGATCGGCCCCAGGTCCACCGCCACGACGGCCGCCGCCTCCAGTCCAAGACCTACGGCTACTACACCTACCGCGTCGACGCGCAGGGTGGTGTGGCGTGGGCGCGCATCCGCATCTATCACCGCACCGCCGTCCAGCAGCGGGTGATCTCGCCCAAGGTCTTCCTCAACACCCTGCTCCACGAATGGCTCCACCACTACGACTTCCACGGCCTGCGGCTGCCGCGCTCGTATCACACCGCCGGGTTCTTCGCCCGGCTGCGGGGGCTGGCGGACGCATTGGAGGTGGGGTTCGTCATGCCGCCCGATCCCGACGTGAGCCCGGTGCGACCGGAGGATGACCCCGCGCCGGTCGGATAGCCCTGCCCGACGGCCCGGCTCCGCCCCTCTCCACAACGCCGGCGAGACGCTTCGAACGTGCCAGTGCTCATCTGACGAATAAGCCATGACAAAAAGTGCAGTGAAGCGCTATCCTCCACGCGTCCCGCGGACCCACCAGGAGGGCATCCGCCTTCGACGAGTCCGAGGACGCCGTGCCCGGCGTGGGCGAGGGAGGAGATCATGCGAGGCGAAGATGCCGCCTCCAGATCGAGGCGCAGGTGGATGGGAGGCGGGGGTGTGGTCCTCGCCGCCGCGGGATTGGCACTGCTCCTGGGCGCGGCTCAGGCGACGGCCGCCACTCTGACCGATCCGACGATCACGGGGATCACAGCCCAGTGCGTCTCGGAAGATGGGTATTACGTCGCCGGAACCCTGACGGTGGTCTATCCCGACAGTGGCGGGCCCTGGTACGACGCCAACGTACAACTTGAGGTGTTCGCGCATTCGACTGCGGACAATGGCTGGGTTTCGACCGACGCCACCTGGGGGCAGGATCAGTACCTGCCCACCACCGGAAGCACGATCACTCAGCTGTACTACACGTCTCAGCTTTACAACCAGTACACCTATCTGCCCACGTACGACGAACTCGAGGTGCAGGTGACGAGTGCCATCGACTACATCCAAGGGACGGATGTGACCAGCCCGGAGTTCACGTGCGGTGGGCCTGCGGCCACCCCCACCCCCACGCCGACTCCGACGCCCACACCCACCCCGACACCGACACCAACGGCAGTAGCTCCGGCGACCAGCACGCCGACCCCGACCGGTCACGTCGCGGCAGCGACCACGCCGGGCACGGGGGCCGGGGCTTCGTCGGGCCCGGCAGAGTTGGCCGGGATGGCGCTGCTCCTCGCAGCCGGTGTCCTGATCGTGGCCAGCCTGATGCCGGCGCGCCGTCGCAACGACATCTGAGGCTGTGAACCCACGGGCCGGAGGGGGCCTCTCCCTCCGGCCCGCCGCGGGCTCGAGACCCGGCTAGCCGACCCAGATCGTCTTGATGTTGACGAACTCGCGAATCCCGAAGGCGTGCAGCTCGCGGCCGTAGCCGCTGCGCTTGACCCCGCCGAAGGGGAGGCGGGAATCCGAGTGGGTCATCCCGTTGACGAAGACGCCTCCGGTGTCCAGGCTGCGGGCGAACCGCACCCCACGCTCCACGTCCGCCGTCCAGACGTTGCCGCCCAGCCCGAAGGCGGAGTGGTTGGCGAGGTCGCGAGCGTCATCCTCGCCGGCGAACTCGCGTCACCGACGCCAACGGACCGAAGGTCTCCTCGTCGAAGACGGGCATGCCCGGCGTGCACCCGGCCAGAACGGTGGGCTCGAAGAACCATCCCTTGCGGTCGAGGCGCCGTCCGCCGGTGAGCAGGCGCGCCCCCGCATCCAGCGATTGCCGGAGCTGGCGCTCCAGATCCTCGCGCAGGTCGTCGCGGGCCAGCGGTCCCATCTGGGTGGCGGGCTCGGTGGGATCGCCCACGCGGAGCCGCCGGGCCTCGGCGACGAAGGCCTCCTCGAAACTGCCAGCGACCTTCTCCACCACGATGAACCGCTTGGCGGCGATGCAGCTCTGCCCGCAGTTCTGGAAGCGCGCCCGGACGCCGACCCTGGCGGCGGCCTCGACGTCGGCATCCTCCAGGACCACGAAGGCATCCGAGCCGCCCAGCTCCAGCACCGACTTCTTGAGGGTACGACCGGCCGCGGCGGCGGCCTGGCCGCCGGCGTCGTCGCTGCCGGTGAGGGTGATGGCGGCGATCCGCGGGTCCTCGACGACCGGTGGCACGCGGCGTCCCGGGATCACCAGGGTGCGAAAGACCGAGTCCGGGAAGCCGGCCTCGCGGAAGACGGATTCAATGGCCAGAGCGCAGCCGGTCGTGTTGCTGGCGTGCTTGAGAACCCCGGTGTTGCCCGCCATCAGGGCGGGTGCGGCGAAGCGGGTCACCTGCCAGAACGGGAAGTTCCAGGGCATGATCGCGAGCACGGTACCCAGCGGCTCGAAGGTGATGAAGCTCCGGGAGCCGTCCGAGGGCGCCTCCTGGTCGGCCAGGTACTCCTCCGCGTGGTCGGCGAAGTGGTCGAAGCTGGTGGCGCACTTCTCGACCTCGGCCCGGGCCTCGGCGAGCGCCTTGCCCATCTCGGCGGTGATCAGGCCGGCGAGCTCGTCGGCGCGGCGGCGGAGCACCGCGGCGGCGGCGTGCATCAGCTCGGCGCGGCGCCGGATGGGCACCGCGCGCCAGGCGGGGGAGCTGCCCCGGACCGCGTCCAGCACAGCGCCGACCTCGGCCTCGGGCATCACCGGATAGCGGTGGATCTCGGCCTCGGTGGCGGGGTTGACGGTGACGATCTCGTCGACGGTGACGGTCATCAGGATCTCCTAGCAGCCGGGAGTGGGCTGGGCGTCGGCGCGCCAGGCGGGCGGAGCGGTCGGGAGGCTCGCGGGGTCTGGGGTCACGACGGGACCGGCGGGGGAACAGCGGCCACCTCCGGCGGCACCGATTCTGGCACCAGCCCGGGGGTCGAGCGGTTGAGCACCTTGCCCTGGAAGAAGGGCGGGCGGGCGATCCACCACGCCACCATGATGACGACACCGACCACCACCGAGACCAGGGCGATCAGGAAGACGCCACCGATCACCCAGCGCGGCCCGAAGGGCAGGGTCCATGAGGTGTAGCTGACCCCACTGGCGAAGTTGAAATCGGATCCGATGCTCCAGACCAGGGCGAAGTACAGCATCAGGCCGCCGAGCAGGGGGATGAGGCCGCGCATCAGGAAGTTGCGCGCGCTGCTCAGCAGCGTCCTGCGGTAGTACCAGGCGCAGGTGAAGCCGGTGAGGCCGTAGTAGAAGGCGATCCAGACGCCGATGGCGGTGACCGCGTCGGCGATCACCAGCCCGTTGGAGAGGTAGTTCATCACGACGTACACGACGCCCGAGACGCCCCCCATCACCAGGGTCGCGACGCTCGGGGTGAAGTAGCGCGGGTGCATGCGGGCGAAGGAGTCGGGGAGCGCCTTGTGGACGGCCATGGAGAGCATGGTCCGGGCGGTGGGCAGGATGGTGGTCTGGGCCGAGGCGGCCGCCGACGAGAGGACCATCAGGAGGAGGAGGTGGAAGAAGAGCTGGCCGAACCACGAGGTGCCGAACACCGCGGTGCCCAGGACTGAGATGACGTCACCCACGTTGTTGGGGTTGGCCAGCCCGGTTCCGGTGGTCCCGACCCCGGCGAAGGACTGGGCTCCCAGGGTGACCACGAAGTACATCACCAGCAGCAGGACGGTCGAGATGATCGCCGCCCGCCCCGGGTTGCGGGTTCGGTCCGCGGTCTCCTCGTTGATCGAGACCGACGTGTCCCAGCCCCAGTAGATGAAGAGCATGAGCAGGAGCCCGCTGATCAGGCTCGAGAAGGAGACCGAGGCGGGGTTGAACCAGTTGATGGTCGGAGTGAGGTGTCCGGCGGGGGCGTTGCCGGTGAGCACCCGGACCAGCGCCACCAGCCCGAAGACCATGAGGATGACGACCTCGACCGAGAGCAGCACCCGCTGCAGCCGGGCCGAGATCTCGATGCCGCGATAGCAGACCCAGGTCATCGCGGCGAGGAAGACCAGGCCGAGGGCCAGGACCCAGCCCCCGGTGGCGTCGTTGGCGATGCTGTCGGCGTTGAAGAGGTGGAAGGTGTAGACCGACGCCACCTGGGAGAGGCTGGCCATGACCAGGATGTCCGAGGCCAGGATCCCCCAGCCTCCCAGCCAGCCGGTCCTGGGACCGAAGGCCCGGGTTGCCCAGGTGAAGGTGGTGCCGCAGTCGGGATCGGCCTTGTTCAGCTCGCTGTAGCCGATCGAGATGAAGAGCATGGGAACGAAGGCGATCAGCACCACCAGCGGCGAGATCAGGCCACAGAAGGCGGCGATGGCACCCAGGGTGGCCGCGAGGCTGTAGGCCGGGGCCGTGGAGGCGACCCCGATGACGATGCTGGAGACCAGCGAGAGCGCCCCAGGTTTCAGCCCCTTGTCCACCTGGGTCTCGGTGACGACGGCCGCTGTCATGGAAGTCTCCTTGATCTTCAGTCCGCAGCCGGCTCTCCCTGGATGGGCTCCTACGCCATGGTCACCGCCCTCTCGAGGATCCCGAGCCCCTCATCGAGCAGCTCGTCCGAGATGACCAGGGGGGGAGGAGGCGGATCACGTTTCCGTAGGTCCCGGCGCCGAGGACCACCAGCCCGTCCTGGTGGCACCGGCGCAGGACCCGACCCGCGATCTCGCGATCCGGGGCGATGCCGTCTCCGCCCACGAACTCGATCCCCACCATCGCCCCCCTGCCCCGCACATTGCCGATCGCCGGGACGCCGGCGGCGAGCCGGCGAAGCCGCCGGATCATGGTCTCGCCGATGGTGCGGGCTCGGGCCAGCAGCCCCTCGGACTCGATGGTGCGGATCGCCGCCAGCGCGGCGGCGCAGGCCAGGGGATTGCCGCCGAACGTCCCGCCCAGGCCACCGCTGTGCACCGCGTCCATGATCTCGGCGCGGCCGGTGATCCCGCCGATGGGCAGCCCCCCCCCGAGGCTCTTGGCGGTGGTGACCAGGTCGGGCACCACCCCCTCGTGCTCGCAGGCGAACCAGGCGCCGGTGCGCCCGAAACCGGTCTGCACCTCGTCGGCGATGAGCAGGATGCCCCGCCCCCGGCACCAGTCGGCGAGGCCGGCGAGCCACCCCGGCTCGGGCACCACCACGCCCCCCTCGCCGGCGATCGGCTCCACCAGCACGGCGGCGATGCTCTCGGCCCCGACGGTGGTCTCGAGCATCGTGATGGTGTCGCCCAGCCGGCCGGTCTCGCGGAAGGGGTCGGAGTAGGGGGCACGGTGGATCTCAGGGACGAACGGCCCGAACCCCTGCTTGTAGGGATGGACCTTGCCGGTCAGGGTCAGGGCGAGCAGGGTGCGGCCGTGGAAGCCATGGTCGAAGGCGACGATCCCGGGCCGGCCGGTCGCGTAGCGGGCCACCTTGACCGCGTTCTCCACCGCCTCGGCCCCCGAGTTGACCAGGAAGGAGCGCTTCTCGTGACTCCCCGGGGTCAGCTCGTTGAGCCGCTCGCAGACCTCGACGTAGCTCGCGTACGGGGTCACCTGGAAGCAGGTGTGGGTGAAGAGGGCCGCCTGCTCCTGGATGGCGGCGACCACCAGCGGGGCGCTGTTGCCGACGTTGGTGGTGGAGATCCCGGAGCCGAAATCGATCAGGCGGTTGCCGTCGACGTCCTCCAGGAAACCGGGGCCGGCGCGGGTGATGAACACCGGCAGGGTGGTGCCGACCCCGCTCGGGATGGCCCGCTGCCGCCGCGCCATCAGCTCCAGCGACCGCGGGCCGGGGATCTCGGTGACCAGGTGCCGGCTCGGGGAGACGCCATCGGGAATGACTGCCATGGCCGTACCTCAGCTCAGACGTCGAGCGCCGTCATCACGTGCTTGACCCGGGTGTAGTCCTCGAACCCGTACACCGAGAGGTCCTTGCCGTAGCCGGAGTGCCGGAACCCACCGTGGGGCATCTCGGCGACCAGCGGGATGTGGGTGTTGATCCAGACGCAGCCGAAGTCCAGCCGCTTGGCCATGCGCATCGCCCGGCCGTGGTCGCGAGTCCACACCGACGAGGCCAGTCCGAACTCGACACCGTTGGCCCAGGCCACCGCCTGGTCCTCGTCGGTGAAGCGCTGCACGGTGATGACCGGGCCGAACACCTCCTCCTGGATGATCTCGTCGGACTGCTCCACCCCGGTGACCACGGTGGGCTCGTAGAAGAAGCCCCTGTCTCCGATCCGATGGCCGCCGTGGCGCACCTCGGCGTGGGCGGGGAGGCGGTCGACGTAGCCGGCCACCACCTTGAGCTGGCTGTCGCTGTTGAGAGGGCCGAAGTCCACACCCGGAAGGTCGGGCGCACCGACCACCTGCGCCTTCGCCCGCTCCGACAGCGCCTCGACGATCTCCCCATAGACGCGCGGGCCGGCGATCACCCGGGTCGCCGCCGTGCAGTCCTGGCCGGCGTTGAAGAAGCCGGCCATGGCGATCCCGGCGGCCGCCTTCTCGACGTCCACATCGTCGAAGACGACCACCGGAGCCTTGCCGCCCAGCTCCAGGTGCACCCGTTTGATGTCGGCGGCGGCGGTCAGGGCCACCTCCCGCCCGGCCCGCACGCTGCCGGTGATCGAGACCATCCGGGGGACGGGATGCCCGATCAGGGCGCTGCCCATGTCGCGGTTGCTGCCGCAGATCACGTTGAACACCCCGGGAGGGAGGAACTCGGCGGCGATCTCCGCCATCAGCAGGCTGGTCAACGGGGTGGTGTGCGCCGGTTTCAGGACCACCGTGTTGCCGGCGGCGATGGCGGGGGCGAACTTCCAGACCGCCATCATCATCGGGTAGTTCCAGGGGGTGATCTGGGCGCAGACGCCGACCGGCTCGCGGCGCACGAAGGACGTGTAGCCGTGCATGTACTCGGCCGCGGCGCGGCCCTCGAGCAGCCGGCATGCCCCGGCGAAGAAGCGGATCTGGTCGAGGACCGGGGGAAGCTCCTCGGACGCGGTCAGCGCCCGCGGCTTGCCGGTGTTGCGGCATTCCAGGTCGACGATCTCGTCGCCCCGCCTCTCCATGGCGTCGGCGAGACGGAGCAGGGCCAGGCTCCGCTCCGACGGCGTGGCCTCACGCCACACCTCGAACGCCCTCTCCGCCACCCGGCAGGCGTGGTCCACGTCCTCCGGCTTGGAGAGTGGCACGGCGGTGAACGCCTCTCCGGTGACCGGGTCGATCAAATCACTGAAAGCTCCGTCTTTGGGGTCGACATACTCACCGCCGACGAAGTTGCCCCACCTGTCGCGCATAACGCTCACGACCACCTCCCCAGTTGCCCACGCCTCCTGTCGGGCACACCCACAACGCCCTTCGGGCGCCAGTATAATCGCCGCCCTGGAGGGTTTTCTGCCATGCGAGTTCTGCTTGTCGGCGCTGGTGGAGTGGGAACCGCGATCGCCCGGACGGCGTCGCGCTGGAACCTCTTCGAGAGGATCGTGATCGCCGATTACGACGTGGCGCGCGCCCAGCGCGCGGCCGCGACCGGGGAGCGCTGCCACGCCGTGCATCTCGACGCCGGCGACGAGAAGGCGGTATCGCAACTGCTGGCGGCGGAGGGGTGCGACGTGCTGGTCAACGCCGTCGACCCCCGCTTCGTCATGCCCCTCTTCCGGGCGGCCCTGGCCTCTCGGGTCACCTACCTGGATATGGCGATGTCGCTCTCCCACCCCCACCCGGACGAGCCCTACTCGAAGCCCGGGGTGAAGCTCGGCGACGAGCAGTTCGCCCTGGCCTCGGAATGGGAGAGCAAGGGGCTGCTGGCCCTGGTCGGCATGGGGGTGGAGCCAGGCCTGGCCGACGTCTTCTCCCGCTACGCGTCGGACCGGCTCTTCTCCAGCATCGATGAGGTCGGGGTCCGGGACGGCGCCAACCTGATCGTCGAGGGTTACGAGTTCGCCCCCACGTTCTCGATCTGGACCACCATCGAGGAATGTCTCAATCCGCCCATCATCTTCGAGCGCGGCAAGGGGTGGTTCACGACACCGCCCTTCAGCGAGCCCGAGATCTTCAACTTCCCCGAGGGGATCGGTCCGATCGAGTGCGTCAACGTCGAGCACGAGGAGGTGCTCCTGGTGCCGCGCGCCGTCGACTGCGGCCGGGTGACCTTCAAGTACGGGCTGGGCGACGAGTTCATCGGGGTCCTCCAGACCCTCCACAAGCTGGGCCTCGACTCGACGGCGCCGGTGCGCGTCGGCGGCGCCCAGGTGGCGCCGCGAGACCTGGTGGCCGCCTGCCTGCCCGATCCGGCCGAGCTGGGTGACCGGATGTCCGGGCTGACCTGCGCCGGCACCTGGGTGCGCGGCACCGGCAAGGACGGCAAGCCCAGGGAGGTCTACCTCTATCACGTGGTCGACAACGCCACCTGCATGGCCGAGTACGGCTCGCAGGCGGTGGTGTGGCAGACGGCAGTCAACCCCCTGATCGCCCTCGAGCTGGTCGGGGCGGGGACCTGGTCGGGAGCGGGCGTCCTCGGTCCCGAGGCCTTCCCGGCGGAGCCGTTCCTGGACCTGCTCAAGAGCCACGGTGCCCCCTGGGGGTGCGAGGAGCGCGTACCCCAGGCCGGCTGATCGGGGGCGGGCCGGTCCACCCGGGCGATCCCGGACACCTACGGGGACGGCGGGCGTCTCGCCCGCCCCGTCCCCGGCATCCTCGCCCACGCCCGCTTCCGTGGTGGGCCGGCCACGCCTCCCGCCGACTTCCCCTCGTTCCGCGACCGCAGCGCGGCCGCTTGGAGCCCTCGGGGTGTCAGGGAGGAGGCCCGGTACGCGAGAATCCCCTATACGGCGACGTAGCCAAGTGGTAAGGCACGGGTCTGCAAAACCCTGATCGTGGGTTCGATTCCCACCGTCGCCTCCAAATCGCTCCCCCCACGGGAGATGCCACCGATGACCCGGTCGATCCCGTGAGGCGGGAGCAGGCATCGCTCACCGCCCAGCGCGTCGCCGCTCAGCGCGCTCTCTTCGCCCGCGTGCCGGCCGACCACGGGGATCCGGCGGCGGACGATCGCCTCGGCCGCGACGTCGCCGGCGATCAGCCGGTCGACCCGCAGAGCCCGATGTTCACGTACCTCGCCGCACGCACCCGGTTCATCGAACTCGGTGGTGGTCGCCTCCCTCCGGCGGGGGATCACCCAGGTGGTGATCGCCGGCGCCGGCTACGACGGCCGGGCCCTCCGCTACGCCAAGCCGGGAGTGCGCTGGTACGAGGTGGACCACCCGGCGACCCAGGCCGACAAGCTCGGGCGGCTGACCCGGCTGGGCCTGCTGCCGGCCGCGGGGGTCGCCTTCGTCGCCGCCGACTTCACCGTCGATGACGTCGCCGCCGGGCTGGCCGCCGCCGGCCAGCGATCCGACCTCGCCACCCTCTTCCTCTGCGAGGGCGTCGCCGTCTATCTCGACGCGGACGTGCTCGCGCGTCTCCTCCGAGGGCTGCGCTCCCGGGCGGCACCGGAGAGCCGGCTGGCGATCAGCCTCTCGGTCGCCGGCGCCTCAACGGAGCGCCGCGAGCGTTTCGAGGCAAGTGTCGCGGAGGTGGGCGAGCCGGTTCGGATGATGCTCACCGCCGAGGCCGCCGGCGCCCTGCTCGCCGCCACCGGATGGCGGGACGCCCGCGACCCGAGCGGCGGTGCGGGCGAGGGTCGGGCGGCGCGAGCCGGATTCCTGGTGGTCCGGCCCTTCTGATCCGGGACGGCCGCGGTCGGATGGCGGAGCCCCCGGGGAATGGGCGGCCTCCGGCGTCCCTCAGGTCAGGATGCGGCCGGCTCCTCCTCCCACGGCTCCTGGTCCTCGGCGCGACCGAAGAGCAGCAGGGTGAGGATGAGCAGGAATCCCGCCAGAGCCAGGTAGGGGATGGAGACGAAGCCGAAGATGTTGAATGGCGTCACCGCGCAGTCGGGCTGCCCGACGCCGCAGTTGAGGTGGATCTGCCCAGGGAACCGCTCCAGCAGGTAGTGGTAGATGGAGAGGCCGAGGCCGACCACGCCGAGAGGCAGCGCATAGAGGCGGGCGGTGTAGAGGTCGCGCCGCAGCGTGGCGACGCCGAGCACGACCACCATCGGGTACATGCAGATCCGCTGGAACCAGCAGAGCTGGCACGGGACCAGGTCCGCCCCGAACTGGAAGTAGAGGCTGCCCGAGACGGCGATCAGCGACACCAGGAACGCCGCAGGGAGGGCGATCGGCGACACCAGGTCGCGCAGCCCGTCCCACCATCCGCGCGCGGTGGCGGAGACGCGGCTGAGCAACAGACCCACCAGCGCGGCCAGGACGATGGCATCGGCGATCAGGGCCAGCACCGCCAGGGGGGTGGCGACGCCCAGGAGCGTCATCGGGCGACGCGCCCCGAGCGGGGGTCGGAGAGCACGCTCAGCTGCCGACGGTGGCCTGAGCGTTGAGCCCGGCCTCGATGCCCTGGATCGTCCCGGACTCGCAGACCGAGGCGGGCTGGTTGCCGGTGGTGAGGCAGATCGCCGCGGTGAGGTAGTTGGCGTTGCCGACGATGGCCTGGGTGACGTTGCTGGTCGGATCACCGAGGTCGGCGGCGATCTGCTTCCAGCTCAGCCCCTGGAGGATGGCGGGGTCGTAGCTGGTGTTGAAGAGGACGAACCGCCCCGCGATGTAGAGGAAGGGGTAGCCGTTGGAGGCGGTGTAGGGCGGCTGATCGTAGGTGGTGAAGATCTGCTCGACCTGCGAGTCCGGTGTCTGCAGCGGGTTGTCGTTCCGGTCGTACAGCTCGGTCGAGCTGAAGTCGATCCACTGGCTGCTGTAGGTGGCGTCCAGGAAGGTGAACGTGCTGGTGTCCGGGTCGACGTCATTGCTCGTGGACGACATCTCCTTCAGGCCGGTGAAGGCGCCGAAGCGGGAGAGGGCCATGATCATCGTCCACCGCTCGGCGGCACAGTACGGGCAGTACTCCGCGCCGACGAAGATGATCTCCGGCCTGCCGCTCGAGTCCTTGAGGACGGTGCTGCCGCTGAGCCGGCTGAGCTCACCCGATTGCCCGCCGCGGCCGACCTGGGTGAGCAGGCTGGCGCTGGGGTTGGTGACCGCCGCCAGGACCGACGCCGGCACCGGGGTGGGGGTGGACACCGCCTGGACGCTGCTGCCGGTGAGCACCACGACCAGGACCACGATCAACGCCACCACGGCCGCGGCTCCGCCGCCGAGGGCGTAGGGGGCCTGCCACCACGGTCGCGGCGCCGAGCTGGGGAGGCGCTGGGCCTGACGCCGGCGCTGCTTCTTGGTGAGCGGGCGTCCGGCCACGGCCGGCGCGGACCGGGGGCGGGCGCGGGGCGCGGGAGAGCGAGGACTCTGGGGCATTGCGCTCAGACCGGGTGGGCAGCCGGGTGCATCAGTCGGTGGGCTCCGAGACCGATTGGAGAAGCAGGTTCATGGTACGTGACGCCCCGCGGCGCACCCCGCTCCGCTATTCCGGCAACCCGCCGGAACGGGCCCGGCTACTCGCCGCGGAGCCGCCTGCGGATCTCAGTGAGACGCAGCGCGATGGCCGCCTCCGCCCCACGCTCGCCGGGCTCGTAGTACTGCCGGCCGGCGAGGCGATCGGGCAGGTGCTGCTGCTCGGCGACCCCGCCCGGCTCGTCGTGGGCGTAGCGGTAGCCGGCCCCGAACCCCATCGCCCGACCCATGGAGGTCACCGCGTTGCGAAGGTGGAGGGGAACCGGCTCGTGGAGGGTGTCGAGCACGTCCTGACGGGCGGCGCCGTAGGCCCGCTTGGCGGAGTTGCTCTTGGGCGCCATCGCCAGATAGAGGGTCGCTTCGGCGAGCGGGAGGTAGCCCTCGGGCATCCCCACGAAGTGCGCCGCCTGCTGGGCGGCGATCGCCACCGAGAGCGCCTGGGGGTCGGCCAGGCCGACGTCCTCGGAGGCGAGCACCACCAGGCGGCGCGCCACGAACAGCGGGTCCTCCCCCGCCTCGAGCATCCGGGCCAGCCAGTAGATCCCGGCGTCCGGGTCGGAGCCCCGGATCGACTTGATGAATGCAGAGATCAGCCAGTAGTGCTGGTCCCCCGCCTTGTCGTAGAGGAGCGCCGGTGATTGGAGGGCGCCCTCGACGTCGGCGACACCGACCGTCTCCCCTCCGCGCCGGCCCACCGCCACCACCGCCAGCTCCAGGGCGTCCAGCGCGACGCGCGCATCCCCACCCGCCAGGCCCACCAGGCGGGTCTCGGCCGCCGCGTCCAGCCCGACGTGGTGGCGGGCGAGGCCCCTATCGGCGTCGGCGAGTGCGCGCCGGACCAGAGTTCGAAGTGCGTCGGGGTCGAGCGCCTCGAGCCGGACCACCCGGGCCCGCGAGAGGAGGGCCGCGTTGACCTCGAAGCTCGGGTTCTCGGTGGTCGCGCCCAGCAGGTGGACCAGACCGCTCTCCACGTGGGGGAGCACCGCGTCCTGCTGCGCCTTGTTGAAGCGGTGGATCTCGTCGATGAAGAGCACGGTCGCCCGCCCCAGGCGCCGGCGCTCTCGCGCTCGGGCGACGATCTGGCGGAGGTCGGCCACCCCGGCCGCCACCGCGCTCACCGGCTCGAAGCTGGCCCGGGTGCTGGCCGCGAGCAGCATGGCCAGGGTCGTCTTGCCGCTCCCGGGAGGTCCCCAGAGGATGAGCGAGGGCAGCTGATCCGCCTCCACCGCCTCTCGGAGGACGCTGCCGGGGCCGATCACCGCGTCCTGGCCGACCAGCTCGTCGAGGCTCCGCGGCCGCATCCGGGTGGCCAGCGGCGCGGACGGGCCCACGGCCAGCGACGGTGCATCACCGGGCCCGGGGGACCACGTCGAACCCGTTCGCGGGGAGGTCTGGCCGAGCGCGGGAGGGACTTCACCGGAGGCGCCCGCCTGGTCCGCCGGCCGACCGCCCTCCCCCCCGACACCTCCGAAGAGGTCGTCCTGGGGGGAGGGTCGATCAGTCATCTCCGGCAACGCTACGCCGCGGCAACCCGGCGAGGCGTCACCACGACGGTCACCGCGCGGGCGGCGGCCCCTGGACGGCCGGCAGCTTCACCGCCGGCGCAGCCTCTGAGGGGACCGCTCCCAGGACGCCCCGGAGCGCCTGCGCCGCACCCATGAGGGCGGCCGACTCCGCGGGGACCACGATGGTGGTGTTGTCGCTGTCGGCGAACTTGCTCAGGGTGTCGAGCTGCAGGATGGCCACCAGGGTCGGGTCGGGCGCGGCCTGCTTGATCGACTGGTAGACGTTGGTGATGGCGAGGGCGCGCCCCTCGGCCTCGAGGATCGCCGCCTGCCTAGCCCCCTCGGCCCTGAGGATGGTGGCCTGCCGCTCGCCCTCCGCCTGCTTGATCGCCGCCTGCCGGTTGCCCTCGGCGATGTTGATGGCCTGCTGCTGCTGCCCCTCGGACTGCAGGATGCGAGCCCGCTTCTCCTGGTCGGCCTGCTTCTGCAGCGCCATCGCCTGGAGGATCTGCCCGGGAGGGCTGATGTCGACGATCTCGATCCGGTTGATCCGGATCCCCCACTTGTCGGTGACCTGCTCCATCTGCTGCTGCATCGCCGCGTTGATCTGCTCGCGCTGGGAGAGGGCATCGTCCAACGAGACGTTCCCGAAGGCGTTGCGGAGGGTGGTCCGCGCCTGCTGGTCGATGGCGATGAAGTAGTTGGAGACGTTGAAGAGAGCGGCCTTGGCGTCGATCACCTGGCTGAAGATGGTGGCGTTGACGGCGACGGCCACGTTGTCGCGGGTGATCACGTCCTGGCGGTCCCCGGTGCGCGGCGTCTCGCGCATGTCGACCCGGACCAGCTTGTCGAAGAACGGCCAGATCAGGCAGATGCCGGAGCCGACCTCGCGGTGGTACCGGCCGAACCGCGTCACCACTCCGTTGAAGCCCTGCTGGACCAGGTTCACGGCGGTGCCGAGCCCGACCAGCAGGAGGAAGACGACGACGGCCAGTGCTATGAGCGCGCCCATGGATCAGCTCCTCAGATGTCGGCCGGGGTTCTCAGCGGCTCCGGCCTATTGACGAGGCGCGCCGCTGGCGCGCACCAGAAGGGTGGTGCCCCGCACCGCGGCGACGACCACCGGGGTGTCCGTGGGGATCGTCTCGGCGGCGTCGGTGATGGCCAGCCACCGCTCGTTGGCGAGCAGGGCGTGACCCGGGTGACGCTCGTCACCGACCGGGTCGACGGTGACGGCACGCGCGCCCACCAGGCCGCCGGCCAGCCCCGGGAACCGGTAGGGGGCGGAGAGCCGGCCCTCCATCGCCTGCTTGAGCACCGGCCGCACCGCGAAGACCCCGCCGATGGCGGCGGCGGCGCCCGCGATCACCTGCACCCAGAGAGCGAGGCCGACGGCTCCGAGGATGGCGGCCACGGCGGCGCCCACCGCCAGGAAGAGGAGGTACAGCGCCTGGGTATGGATCTCACCCGCGGCCAGCAGGACCGCCACCACGACCCAGAACAACCACCACGCCATCTGGGCCGAAGTGTAGCCCCTCGGAGCCGTTGGCAGAGCCCACCGATCGCACCTGGCGCTGCGCTCCGACCGCCACCAGAGTACGATCGCGGATATGAAGGGAGACCGGGTGGAGATCGTCATCGACACCGGGGGAGCGGCGGAGACCTACGAGATCGTCGCCACCCGAGCGGGACGCAAGGTCGAGGTGAGCACCGCCCGCGGGGTGGTCGAGGTCAGCGAGGTGACCCGCGCCGGGCAGGCCGTTCGCACCGGGCGCTTCATGGCCACCCGGGTGATCGCCCTCGTCGAGCACCCGGCCAGCGACGAGCCGGTGGGCGCGGAGGAGTCCTCGCGTCACCGCCGGCCGCGCGCGGAGCAGGCCGAAACACTCCTCTGACGGCCGGACGTAGACTGGCGGCAGAGCCCGTTGCGACCGCAAGGAGGCAGTAGTCCGTGCCCACCGTCACCGAGATCTTCGACGAGGTCAACCGCCGCCTGGCCGAGCCGGGCAAGGCCGGCAACACCACCGGTGCCTACCAATTCGACCTGAGCGGAGACGACGGCGGCCCGTTCCACATCGTGCTGCGAGAAGGGGTCGGCGAGGCAGGTGCGGGCGCCACCGAGAACCCGAACACGACGATCTCCATGTCCGCCGCCGACTTCGTGGGGCTGGCCACCGGCAAGCTGGACCCGACCATGGCGTTCATGACCGGCAAGCTCAAGGTCCGGGGGGACATGGCCCTGGCCATGAAGCTCCAGAACGTGCTCCGCTAGGCCGGGTATCGCAACCTCGCGCCAGCAGGCCGATCCGAGCTGATGCCCATCCCCGCCCCCGACCGCACCCGGCCGCTCCGCTTCGACTACGACGAGCCCCAGCGCGCCCTGCTCGTGGAGTGGGCGGACGGGACCGTGCACCGAATCCCGTTCCCGGTGCTGCGCCGCGCCTGCCCCTGCGCGGTCTGCGCCGGGGAGATGGGCTCCCCGGGGCGCTTCGCCGCCGGCCCCGACCTCGGGGCGGGCGAGGACGACCTCGCCGACATCGGCCTGGTGGGCGCCTACGGGCTCAACGCCGTCTGGGCGGACGGCCATTCCACCGGCATCTACACGTTCGAGCGGCTCCGCGACCTGGGCGAGTGGGCGGGATCGGCGTAGCCCTCCGGGAGGCGGCTGCTCCTCCCCTCCCCTCTCGGGAGCGGGCCCGGTGACAGCCTCCCCGGGGGGCTGGCCCGGTCCCACCGCCGCGATATACTCGGCGGCGCGCGGGAGTAGCTCAGTGGTAGAGCACTACCTTGCCAAGGTAGGGGTCACGGGTTCGAGCCCCGCCTCCCGCTCGCAGCCTTCTTGACGTCCGAAGGTCGCATCCTGTCCGTGGCGGCGGGCCACGCCGGTGTCGGGGAGCACCCTAACCGGTGCTGCATCTGGGCAGTCGTGTGGCCTAGGTAGGGGGCTCAATCGAGCTCAGGATCTGCTCGACCAAGATCAGGTCGGGGCTGTCGAGGACGCCAGCTCCGCTCACGTCAATACATGACGAACCGACGAGCGACCTCGGCGATGACGACGCTCGCCCCGTGCGCTCTCAAATCGTGGATTGCACCGAGTTGGCCCGTTGAGTCGCCTTGCTGGTCCCTGCCGGACGGTCCCGGGGCAACGGGACCTGGCTGGCCCGAGCATTCTGGAAGGAGACAGTGGGTCTCGGCTGTGGTCGTCGAGGACAACATTCCGTTATCAGTCGGTCCGCCAAGGACCCATCGCCACCGGAACAGCAACCTGGCAACACGTGGGCACAGCGATGGACAACGGGCCGCACCATCGTTGGCGTGGAATGGCCGACGTGAGTTGCATCCCGATGAATGGCCTGACAGGGTCAGGCTCGGCGTCGCCGTCGGGAGCGACGAGAGCCGTAGCTGTCACGCTACGGTGGCGGACTTGCGCATTGGTTGCAAGCTGTTGGAGGCCGCGATCTCGGGAGAGACTAGAGGGTCACCATGCTGAGATACCGTGCAGCGCGGCAGAACCGGCCGGCCGCAACCAGCATCGACACGGCGCTCGGAACCAGACTTCAGAGGAACAAGTGATCGAGGCGTTCATCGACACGGGCGGCCTCGCGGCGCCGATCGAATTGTGGCCCTGTATGCCGCGAGACCCAACAAGCTCCTCCGGAAACATGGACAACTGCGACCCTTCAGTGACGTGGAAGTTCGAGCGGACCTCCCGAGGCTGAGGGCGGCTCTCGGCTGATCGATAGGCGTGGTGATGCCTCGCCTGCATTTCCCGCCCGGCAGGTCTAGGGGGTCTCGCGTGACTTCGCTAACGAAGGCTGCCATCCCTGCGGCTCCGATCCTCCTCGATCCTCGCCGGCGTCTCGTCTCAGCCGGGCTACCCGCCGTCCAAGTGGGCCCAAAGGTAGTAACTTCGAGCCCCAGAATGACGCGATCCCAATTCGGATCGCGCCAAACTGCCACGCGAACCTTGCCAAAGTAGGGGTCACGGGTTCGAGCCCCGCCTCCCGCTCCACGATCGCTGTCCGGCCTGACGTCGGCCGGGTGCTGCCGGCCCGCCGTGGAGGGGTGAGGGCAGATCAGGGCCGCGCTGAATCGACGACGTCGGGGTGGCGACGGTCGTCCGCTCAGGCTGGTCGCGGGCCCGGAGACACGTTGCCCTCGAGGTCCATCGACCACTCGGGCATGTCTGCGCCGTTGAGCGCGGCTCTGGCTGAACTCCGGATTAGGTTGCGCACGATCGCCGCTTGATTGGCATCGCCGGGTCGCCTCTCGGCTGCGTCATGAAGGTTGAGGAACTGAGACAGCATCTGGGTCAGGGGCGTGTTCTCTTCGGCGTTCTCGTCGAGGGCACCACCTTCTTGCGTCAAGAAGAAGATTCGGAGGGAATCCTCGTACGGGTTTCCCGAGCCGCTGGCAAGACGTTCGCAGATCTCCATGATTTCGGGCATGGCCAGCTCGCGCCTGGCCGCACCCGGGTCAGGGGTCGGCCACCCGAGCTCATCGACAACAGCCGCGAAGAGCTCGTTAGCCTCCCGGGGGTCCCGGCCCACGTAGCCAGCCAGCACGCGGAGGGAGGGGGTGTCTACCCCATCCGTCAGAGCCTGCACCGCGACCCCGGGTAGCTCTTCCGCGGCCTGACGGTTCACGTAGTAGCGCAGGTAGGCTCGGCGGAGTTGGTCCACGCGATCGATTATCGCCGGTGTGGGTCGCTCCCACCTGAGCCAGCGTCTCGGAGATGAGCGCGCTCCAATCGCCGGAGAACGGCGTGCCGAAGGCGGGGAGAACGCGCCAGATGGCGACGGACGCAGGCGATCGGGACCCGAGGTGGGGCAGACGTGTATCACCCCCACCCTGGACTCCCTCCACTCCTGATCGAGGCCGGCTGCGCGTCGGAACACCGTGGAGTGGGGAGTTGAGGATCCCCGCTATCGTCGATCGGAGGCGCACCCATGTTCGTGCCCCGCAGCAGACGCCCTCCGACCCAAGACGCGTCGCCCCACCAATTGCCGTCGGTGAGGTGATCCCCGGCTCGTCGTCGCAGCCCCGGTCACCCCACGGCACCGGCCGCACGGCACCGGCCGCATCGACGATGCACCCTCGCCGCTGCCTGCGCGATGATCCGTCGATGCCACACCGGGCGCTGACCTCGGCCGAGATCTCCTTACCCACGCACCCGGCTACGGCACGCGTCACAGAGCGGATCGCCCAGCTGGCGCAGGACGTCGAGCTGGTCGTGCTCACCGACAATCACGCTGGGCAGGCGCGGATGTCGCCACTTGCGGCGGTGGCCCTGGCGCGGGAGCAGGGGGTCCGCACCGTGGTCCATGTATCGGCGCGGGATCGCAACCGGCTGGCGCTCCAGAGTCAGGTGATTGGTGTCGCCGCCCTCGGCTGCGACGGAATCGTCTGCCTCCATGGCGACGACGTTCCCGGGATCCTCAGGGTCGGCGACATGACCGGGACGCAGCTGCTCGCTGCTGCCGGGGAATGGCTGGCCCCGCTTCCCATCGCCCGAGGCTGCGTGGTGAACCCGTTCACCACCGATCCGGACAGGGAGCTTCGGCTGCTGCGGCGCAAGCTAGAGTGCGGCGCAACCTTCGCTCATACCCAGATGTGCTTCAGCATCCCCGCCCTGACCCGGTTCATGGATCGCGCTGACGAGGCGGGGCTGTTGCAGCGACTGCGCGTCTACGTGACCGTGGGAGTCCTGCGAACACGCGCCATGGCTGATCGTGCCCGCTCCCTGCCCGGCTGCGACCTGCCGGACTCAGCCTACGCCCAGGTGTGCGCCGGGGGAGGACGCGAGTTGGCCCTTGAGATGGCGCAGCGCCTGGCCGATCTTCCGGTCGTGGACGCGCTTCATGTCATGCCGCTGGGCGACGAGCCCACCGCTGCCCGAGTGGCAGCCGCCTTCCGCCGTGCCCGACGGGTCGCCGCGACGCATGGGGTCGCGGGTTCTTGACTGGCTCCAACGCAAATGAAGGCCGACAGAGCGCTCAGCGATCGCGGCCGTGACCGCCCGACGCGCCTCACGTCAACGGCTGACCTGCATCCAAACAACCCAGCGGTCTGCCGCGGGTGGTTGGACGTCAGACGGGTAGCAATCAGTCCCGGACTCCCACCCAGGTCCGGCATGTCCTCCGTCTGGGCGCGACGACGAAGGCGTCTCCACCATCGGGCGCCGCAACGAAGTCGGTGATCATGCCGAAGGGGCATCCACCAACAGTGCTTGACGACGCCGCGTCCTGCGCCCGCTACAACGCCAGGTTTGCGTCCGCGAAGGCCAAAACGGCGTCGTCGGGTCCGCTCAGAGCGACCTCGGCCGCGGCGCGACGTCCACCCAGATAGAGAACCAGTTCGCTGGGACGGCCTGACAGCGCTGCTGCAGGTTCGGATCCGAAGAGTCGGCGTCTGCCATCGTCTCGGACCAGCTGGAGACCAAAGGGCCGCGCCTTGCGTGCGGCGCGGCGGGCGATGAAGCCGCTCATTCGCCAGGACAGCTCATCAAGGTCCGGACGATCCGTGCGCGGCCCCAACCCGTTGGCTCGGCGCGCGTCCTCGTGATGGATGAAGTACTCGAGTCCGTTGAGCGTGGTGCGGACTCCAGGGATCCGCCACGGGACCAGGGGAGCCCCCGCTCGCAGCCGGGCGACCAACTCCGTCCATCCCCTCGCCTTCTCGGCTGCCCGGCGCTCGTCGGACCAGCGATGGAAATGCTCACGGAGAACCAGGTGGGCGGCCAGGTCAGAGGTCGTCCACCCCGCGCAGAGCGTCGGCGCATCGGGTCCGAGGTCGACCAGGAGATCACAGAGTTCGCGGCGCTCTCGGGCGTCGATCGGTTCAGCCACCCTCCCCACTATACCCCAGCTCGTTGACGCGTCAACGATCATTGGACGCCGATCACTCGACGCCTCGCGCCACAGCATCCTCGACAACCGCGCCAGTGGTGGCCGCGACATTGCTGATCAACGCTGCGATCATTGCATTGGGAGCCAATCAGGACTAGCCTCAGCCACACGATGTCGAGCCTGTCGAGCCAGGATCCGGGGCCAATCCTCAAGCTCGAGCCCAGCTTCGAGCGGGCGCCGTCGGTGCGGCAGATCCTCGCTCTCGCCTCGTTCCAGCAGGAGGTGCTCGACCTGGGTGTCGACCTGGGCGCCATCGCGCACCGCGCGGCTGAGAGGGCGCGCGCGCTCAGTTGGGCCGACGGGGCGATGGTCGAGATCATCACAGGCGACGGCGCCGTCCACCGGGGGGTGGTGGGGACCGGCGCCGCCCCACGCCTGCGGCGCGCCGACTCGCTCCCAGTCAGCCCGTGGCACGCTCTGGATGGCCCCACGCCGCAGGTTTGCCAGGACACTGAGGATGACCCGCGGGTGGACCCCGAGGTGTGCCGCCGCCTCAGGACGCGATCCGTGATCAGCGTCCCCCTTCATCGCCGGGACGTGCGCCTGGGTGCGATCACCGTGACCTCATCCCGACCCAACGCCTTCGACCATGCCCAGACGTCCGTCCTGCAGCTCCTCGCCGGCCTGGTCGCGGCCGCAGTGATCAGCTCGCAAGTGATCATCGAGCTGCGCCGGTCCCGGCGTCGGGCCGAGGATACCGTCATCTCGAGCGAGGCGGGGTTCCGCACCCTCTTCTTCGAGAACCCGCAGGCGATGTGGGTGATCGACGCGGAGACCCAGCTGTTTCTCGCCGTCAACGATGCCGCCATCGCCACGTACGGGTACTCCGCCGAGGAGTTTGCGGGGCTGACCATCGCCGCCATCCGCCACGACGCGGCTCACCTCGCCGTCGATTTCGGCCGGGCGCGAGCCGAGAGGTCGGCGTTCAGTGCCCGTCACCACCGGAGAGACGACCGGCTCATCGACGTCGAGGTCACCACCGTGACCCTGGCGTTCGCAGGGCACGCCGGGGTCCTTGAGCTCATCCACGACGTGACCGATCGCAACCGACTGGACCGGCAGCTGCGCCAGGGCGCCCTCCGTGACCCCCTGACAGGTGACGCCAACCGGGTCTCGTTCGCGGAGAGCGTCGCGCACGCGCTCAGTCGGATGCGCCGTCGCAGCGCGACGCTGGCGCTCCTGGTCATAGATCTGGATCACTTCAAGACGGTGAACGACAGCATGGACTATGCGGCAGGAGACTCCCTTCTGCAGGCCGCCGCGGCACGCGTGCACGAGGTGCTCCGGCCCGGCGACACCGTCGCCAGGCTCGGTGCCGACGAGTTCGCCGTTCTCCTCGAGGATGTCGGCGGGGCCCGCGACTCGCTCGACGTGGCGGATCGCCTGCAGGAGGCGTTCAGGTCTCCCCTCGAGTTCGCGGGCGGCAGCCTGGTGGTGACCCTGAGCATCGGGGCCACCACGACGACGACCGCGGACACGAGTGCGGGTGAGCTGCTGCGCAATGCGGAGCTGGCGATGTACGCAGCCAAGACCGCCGGCAGGTCCAGAGTGGAGGTCTTCGCCACCAGCATGCTGGCGCCGGCCAGGGATCGCCTGGACTTGGACCAGGATCTCCGCCACGCCGTCGGCCGCGACCAGCTCCGCCTGCTGTTCCAACCGATCCTCTCGATGGACGGCCAGTCCATCGTCGGCTGCGAGGCACTGGTGCGCTGGGACCACCCGATCCGAGGTCTGGTGCTGCCCGACGCGTTCATCCCGCTTGCCGAAGAGATCGGGGTGATCAGCGACATCGACGCCTGGGTGCTGCGCGCCGCGTGCTCCCAGGTGGCCGCGTGGCGGGCTGCGGGCCTCCCAGACCTTCTCCTCGCCGTCAACGCTTCGGGGTGCGATCTGGGCCGGGGAGAGTTCGTCGACCGGGTCTCCGCCACGCTTCTGGAGACCGGGCTTCCCCGGGATCGCCTCGAGATCGAGGTCACCGAGACCGCCGCGGTGACCCAGCCGGCAGCGGCTCTCAACGAGCTGCGGCTGCTGCGCCGCGCCGGCATCACCGTCGCGCTCGACGACTTCGGCACCGGGTACTCGAGTCTCAGCAAGCTGGCGGCCTTCCCCGTCGACCGCCTCAAGATCGATCGTTCGTTCCTCCGTGACATCAGGCACGGAGACGACGAATCCCCGCTGGTGGCGGCGATGATCGCCCTGGCCCACCGGCTCGGCCTGCAGGTGACCGCCGAGGGGGTCGAGACCGCTGAGCAGCTGGCCTTCCTGCGCCGGAACGGGTGCGACCTGGTCCAGGGGTATCTCTTCAGCCCGCCCATCTCCTCGGAGCGCTTCGAAGGACTCCTTCAGGAGTCAGCAGGCGAGCGGGGCGACTCGGTGATCAGCCGGAGCCCGAAGGGACCGCCCACCTCTCACCTGCCGGCACGTCGGGCCTCCTCGAGGCGAGCCCGGACGGTCTCGCCGAGCGCGGCCTGGAGGCACGGCCGGAGGAGCATCGTCGCCGGCTGACGGTCGGGCTGCGAGGCCGGCGCCGGGCGCACTCCCAAGGTCGGCCTCGATTCACGGGATCGGCACGTCGGGGTGCTGCGCGGCCAGGCTGCGAGCCTCCTCCTCCGTCACCTCGGAGTAGGGAACCCGGTGGACCAGGGTCCAGTGATTGCCGACCGGACAACGCTGGAATCTCAGCGGCCCCAGCCGGATCGCCTTGAGAGACCCACCCCACACCCAGGTGGTGGTGAAGACGTGCCCCCTGCGGCAGCGAACGACGGGCCGGGGGCCGAGGTAGAAGAGCGCCACACGACGGGTCCGGTGGTCCAAGTAGTCGCGAGCCAATTGCTTGACCTCCTCATCGAGGCTTCCGGGGTCAGACATCGAGGAGCTCCTTCCTCAGCTTGCTCAGGGCACGACCGAGGTGGCTCCGGGCGGTCCCGGGTCTGATGCCGAGCTGGCCGGCGCAGCTCTCCACCGTGAGCCCCTCCTGAAGATGCAGGTAGAGCACCGCCCGCTGCGAGGGCGACAGATGCCGGTAGGCGCGGTGGAGATCGAGGAGACGTCCATCCAGCTCCGGCACTTGCGCCCTGGCCACAGCCCACTGGCCGGGAGACCAGAACACCCGGCGCTGGAGCAGACGCCTGCGGCGAACGCACTGGCGGACGCAGACACGCGTCAGCCACGCCGACGGGTTCGCCAGCCGCGCCCATGAGGGCCAGTGCCGCCAGGCCACCAGCAGGGTCTCCTGAACCGCATCCTGAGCCTCCCCGGGATCGTCGACCACGGCGAGGGCCAGCCGGAGGAGGCGCTCGGCGTGGGCAGCGACGACGGCACTCTCGAAGGCGGCTTCCTCCGAGGCCTGGACGGTCACGGGAGTGATGGTGAGCCCCACAGAAGAAAGAGGCGGCGAGGACGCCTTCTTCTTACCCCGGGGGAGTGGAGGCGGTCACCCCGGTCAGGGAAGGGCGGCTGGCCCGGAAGCCAAGCCTTCGGCGGCCGCCAGGCCCGGGAGGAGCAGGAGCTTGCCACGCGCGTGGCCGCTGAGGCTCACCTGGAGGGCCGCGCGCCACTCGCCGAGCCCGAAGGTTCGCGCGATCGGGATGGTGAACCTCCCGTCGGCGGCCAGCCGGGCGAACTCTGGAAGCACATCGACGCGCTGGGTCCGGTCCTCGTGGAAGCTGTCGCGAACCCCGAGCTTCGCGGCGGCGGCGAAGTCGGCGATCGTGAGCACCCGCTTCGGGTCGCCCCCGGCGATCCGAACGAGATCGGGGAGAACGCCGCCGACCGGAGCGGTGTTGAGCACGAGGTCGACCGGACCGCCGTTGAGGGCCCTCACCCGGTCGACCACGCCATCCCCGTAGGAGGTCACCGTGGCGCCGAGCTCACGCAGCCGCTCTGCGTAGGTCTCCCCGGCGGTGGCGATCACCCGCATGCCGCGGAGGAGCGCGATCTGCACCGCGGCGTATCCGACGGTGCTCCCGGCCCCATGGATCAGGATCGTCTTCTCGGGATCCAGTCCCAGCCACGCGAGGTGCGCGTAGGCGGTGTCGAGCGCCATCGGCAGAGCGGCCGCCATGAGGAGATCGAGACCGGTCGGCGCCGGCACCCAGCGATTCATGATGGCGCGGTCGGAAGCGCCGCCGGTCGGACCGCCGGCCCAGTCAGCGGTCCCGAACACGAGGTCGCCGGCGCTGACGTCGGTGACGTCCTCGCCGAGGGCCTCGACGGTGCCGGATACGTCGATGCCGATGCCGCGCGGCAGGTCGCCGGGGAACAGGCCGCGGCAGAGCGCCCAGTCTGCCGGGTTCAGCCCGCAGGCGTGGACGGCGACGCGAATCCGGCCGCGCCCCGGGGCCGGCACGTCCACGGTGTCGAGGCGGAGGACATCACCGGGTTCTCCATACGCGTGGAAGCGCAGGGTGCGCATGGTTCCAGCCGTGGCATCGGGGTCAGACATCGGGATCTCCTCGCCTGCACCCCTCGATGGGGGACCGGCCGGGGTCGACGGCGATCACGGTCAGGATCATCCCCCGACGAGCGCGCCGACCGAGGCGGCCATCCGGGGCCGATCTCGGGGGCCGGGCTGATCTCGGCAGCCGGACTGGTCTCGGCGGCCGATGCGACGTCTGCTCGCGCGGGCTCGCGCGCCGACGCCGAGGAGGCTCACCGCGGCGACGGGAGCGCGGCGACGTCGCCGGCTCCCCGCCCGTGTCGTGCCTCTCCCCGCTCTCAGCGCTTCAGTGCGCGCGCCAGCACCAGGACGGAGACCTCGTAGAGGGCGACCAGGGGCACCGCCAGGAACAGCGGCGTGACCGGGTCGGCGCCGGGTGTGATCAGCTCGGCGGAGATGACGATGACCAGCCACACCATCCTGCGGCGCCGGCGCAGCCACTGCGACGAGATCAGGCCGGTCAGCCCGAGGAGGACGACGACCACCGGGAGCTCGAAGGTGGCTCCGAAGGCCACCACCAGCATGGCCAGGAAGGAGAGGTACTGGCCGAGGTCGGGGAAGTAGATGGCGTTCGACCCGACCAGCGTGGTCAGGATGTTGAGCCAGACCGGCATGAGGAAGTAGGCCAGGCATCCACCCCCCGCGAAGAGCAGCAGCGCCGACGCCATCAGCGGGAGGGCATAGCGACGCTCGGTGGGGCGAAGCCCGGGCGCCACGAACGTCCACGCCTGCCAGAGGATGACCGGAAGAGAGATCACCAGGCCGGCGAGCAGGGCCACCTTGAGGGGAACGCTGAAGAGCTCCGTCGGGCTGGTGATGATCGCCTCGCGAACCAGGCTGTGGTGCCGGGCCAGGAGGGTCGTGAGAGGGTACTCGAGCACCCGGACGATCACCTGACTGAAGACCGCCGCCACCGCGGTGGCGACGGCCCAGGCGCACATCGAGACGATCACCACCCGGCGGAGCTCGGTGAGGTGCTCGACCGTGGTCATGCGCCGCTCCTCGTCGCGGCGCGGAGCGGCTGCCGGCCGCCGGAGTCTCGCCCACCGGATCAGCCCGTCCACCCTGCGAGGGGACCTCATCGAGCCGGCTCGATCAAGCCCCGGACGGCGCCGGCCGGCCGGTCTCCGGGTCCGGGAGGGGCCGCGTGGCCTGTGCCCTGCGGAGGCCAACGGTGATCCCCTCGCTCAGTGCCGGTTGTTGGTCTCGTCGGCGGTCGCACCAACCGGCGATACCGCGGCGGTTGTCGCGGCGGCCACGGGCACCGGGTGCGTGACGGCGGTGGCGGCCACCGCTGCCGGAGCAGCCTCGGCGACCGGCTCCTTCATTCCCGAGATGGCACCGCGGAACTCCCGGATCGCCCGCCCCAGGCCCGCTCCGACCTCGGGCAGCTTCGACGGCCCCCAGAGGACCAGGACGACGAGCAGGACGAGCGGGATGAGCCAGGGTGCCCGATCCAAACCGAACATGCCACTACCTCCTACTGATGCACGTGCTGATGCGACGCTGGATCCATCTCAAGCTCGACGGTGACCACCTCGCCGCCGACCACCGCGACCGGTGTGGGTCTCCCCCCGTCAACCGGCCAGACCAGGTACTCTCCGGCGGCGAGCGACGGGAAGCACGCCGCCACCACCCTGCCGCGGCTCACCCTGCGGGCCCGCAGCGCGGCGTGGGTTCTGCGCGCAGGTGCGGAGCCGAGTGAGATCTCGACCTCGCGGCCCTCGTCACCCGGATCCGCGCAGATGATCAGGGCGCCGGAGCTGCCGCCGATGTCCAGGACCACGCAGTCCGGGGCTCCCCAGCGCGCCGGTTCATCGTTCATCCGTGATCTCCATCGCAGCATCGGGAGCGGAGACGGGCACCACCTCTCCCGTCCCGCCCCCGATGCCGTTGTCTGACCTAGCTCGGGACGTCGAAGCCGTCCAGCGGGACCCCCAGGTAGGGGAATGAGCCGATGTAGCGATTCGGCCCGGGGGTCAGCCCATCGGTGACCACTGACGCGGCCGCGTCCGGCGTGTACGAGGGATCGACCAGCGGATAGGTGACCCCGGCCACGGCCCGCAGCACGATGGTGAAGACGTCGTCCGCCACCCTGCGCCCGTTCGGGTAGCCGGCCAGGTCACCGCCGATCACCCCGAGGGGATTCGGAGAGCTCGCCGGCGGGATCGCCATGTTGAGCCGCAGCATGTCCGCGATGATCGAGCCGGTGTAGTTCTGGAAGCCGGCGACGACCCCGGCCGGGAGCCCGGTGAGGAGGATGGCGACCAGGTCGGCGCGGGCGGCCGTGAGTCCCGCCAGGTTGGGGAACACGCCGGGGTAGAGGGCGGGGATCAAGGACGCCAGCTCCGGGTTCTGCACGTAGCTGAGGAACTCGGAGTCCCCGGCGGGGTTTCGCTGGTTCCAGAGGTCCTTCTTGCCCATCGGGATGACCGCCTCATTGATGAGGGGATTGCCCAGACGGGAGACCTGCATCCACGGACCGTGGCTCTCGGGCGGCCCATCGCTGCTGAGCACCGTGGCCGTCTGCCTGCTCGCCGTCGCCCAGACGCCGATGGTCGACGCGGGGTCGGTGGGGTTGGTCGCCCCGGACCCATCGGAGGTGAGCGAGCTCTTGGGCACCCGGATCGCGATGCTGTGCACGTTCACGCTCTGGGTGGCGTCGACGCCGGGCGCGGCCGGGGTCGGGATCAGCTGCAGGTTCTGGAAGGGCCGGAGGTCGAGCAGGTCGAAGACGGCGCCGAGGTCGACGTAGAAGCCCTCGCGGCGCTGCCCGGCAAAGACGCTGATCCCACCATTCAGGGTGTGCACGGCCGCCCCCGCCAGGCTCGCGTAGCTCGGCGTCGACCGCGGTCCGATGTTGCAGGGCGGGCATGCCAGCCCCGATCCGAGCACGGCGTGGCCACCGCCCTCGGTCACCCGGGTGACGGTGTAGAACTGGCGGCGGTTGAAGTTCGGCGAGCTCAGCGCCAGGATCTGGCCGGTGTTGTACAGGAAGGTGTTGGGGTTGAGGACCTCGGTGGTGAACCGGAACTGATAGGTGATGTCCGCGACGGCGTCGCCGTCGTTGTCCACGTTGATCTCGTAGAGGACGTCGTCACCGAACTCGTAGAAGTTCGGCCCGCCATCCGGTCCCTCCAGCGGGATCCAGTTGGCGATCAGGGTCACCGTGTCCGGCTCATCCGGGCTGACGAACGCGTAGACGTCGGTGTTGTCGGCGACCGGGTCCTGGGAGATCCCCGGTGCCTCTCGATGCGAAGACATGCGTATACCCTCTGCTGATGCCCTGTCCGTCGAGATGGAGACCAGCCGCCTAGCCGGCGGCTTTGATCAGTCGACCCACGAGCTCCGGGTCGGTTGCGGTCACCGCGCGCTCACCCACCATGATCCGGACCTCCCCCTTGGAGGAGGCGGGGATGTAGGCCACCATGGAGTTGGTGGCCTCGACCGGTTCAGCGGTCGACAATCCGAGGGCTGCGCCCAGCCCTCCGGTGCCGAGCGCACCGAGGGTGGTCATGCTCGCAGCAGCGCCCGCGACTCCCGCGGATGCCTGCAGAAAGCGACGTCGAGTCAAGTCCGCCATGGCGCCACCTCGCTCCCGTCCTAGCGCTGCATCCTCCCGTCACGATGGGAGGCACATCACCCTGTACGAGGACACCCGACGGATTGGATCACCGACGGCGCGCCGCGTCGGAGCCGGCCGACTGCGCCGACCCGAGCTCAGTCGTCGAGGTGCACGGAGGCCACGATCGGCCCCCTCGGCGCCGCATCGCCCCGGCCGGGTTCGAGGCTGATCGCGAGAGTCGCATAGCCGGACAGCCCTCCGACGACCGCCGCGCTGTAGCCACCGCCGGGCTGCTGCTCGAGGTAGGCGGCCGGGTGTGCCGCCCCACCGCCCGGGACCAGCCAGACCTCGTACACGGAGGTCCCGGCGGGCGGAGCGGGCAGTCCACTCACCTCCAGGGTGGCGAGGTGGTCCTGCTGGTCCGTGTACAGGTGGATGCTCGCCCCTCCCGCCGTGGTCACCAGCTCGCTGACCTCCGGCGTCGCGAGCCTGGAGGCGAGCACGCCGGCGAGAACCACCGCGACGGCGGCGATCGCGACCGTCAACGCGCGGCTGCGGGGCAGGCGCGTCCAGAGACGCTGGGGCCAGGAGGGAGTCGGAGCGCGAGACGCGGCGGCCTCGGCATAGACGGTGGCCATGAGCCGGCGACGCAGCTGGGGCGGCGGCTCCTCCGCGTCCAGCTGGAGGGGGAGCAGCGCGGCGACCCGCGCGTGGCGCTGGGCGGAGTCAGCGCACTGCGGGCACTCGACCAGATGGCGGCGGAGCGCCTCCTCCTCGGCGGGTGGGACCCCGGAGAGCGCCCCGATGGCGAGCAGGGCATCCGCCTCCTCACAGCTGAGCACGGTGGTCACGACAGCCACTCCTGGGCGGCCTGCCCGGCGAGAAGCTGGTGCAGGCGGCGCATGGCCAGGCGTGCCCGCCCTTTCACAGTTCCGAGGGGAAGCTTCATCCGGCTGCTGATCTCAGTCTGGGAGAGGCCTCCAAAGTACGCGAGCTCGATGGTCTCGCGCTGCTCCGCAGGCAGCTGGTCCAGGGCGGCGCGGACTGCCTGCCTCACGAAGCCATCGCTCACGCCCTCCCAGGGGTCGTCGGAGGACACCTCGGGCGCCGCTTCGTCGAGGGGCAGGTCGCGGCGGCGCACGTTGCGGCTGCCGCGCAACCGGTCGAGCGCCCGATGGTGGACGATGGTGCACACCCAGGGGCGAAGACCTCCACGTCGCGCGTCGAAGGTTTCGGAGCGTCGCCAGATCGCCAGGAAGGCCTCCTGCACCACATCCTCCGCAGCTGTCCGGTCGCCGAGGACGCGGGTGGCGATGGCGAAGGCAAGGCCGCCGTACCGCTCGTAGAGGCGTTCGATCCCCGTGGGATCCCGCTGCGCCAGAAGCTCCACGATGGGGTCGTCGCCGCCGCGGTCGAGCGCCGGCAGGGCGACCACCGACTCGATCGAACTCGACGTCCTGCGCCTCCCCGCTCATCACCGGCAACACCCTCAGTGCCGACCCGACGCGCACCCCCGGCCGGCCGCCGGGACGACCCTGATCCTAGCCCGCCCCGGCCCTCGCCGCCTCACCCGATCCTCAGCGGCGCGGTCTGAGGGCTTCTCCCACCTATCCGATTGGAGCGATGGTGCATGGCTTGCAGCGACCGAGCGGGTCGGTCCCGGATCCCAGGAGGAGCAGGGTCCCCTCTCCCGGCACGGTGCGCAACGGCGGATTTCGTCCACCCGGGCGACGATGTGGGCCCATCGGGGGGCCTCCTGTCACGGGCCTGGGGTGGGGATGTCGCGAAGCACAGGCAATGGATGTCAGGAATCTCCGGCCGCCCTAGGCTTCCGCGATGTGTCCCACTCGGATGGAGAACGTCATGCCGCTGCGCTGCCCCCGGGATTCCTCGTTGCCTGGCAAGAGCTCTCGCGGTGCCGGGAGTAGGGCGACCGCGACCCTGGCCGCCGCCGCCATCGCCATCCTCGGCGGCGGCGCTCTCTTCGGGGTGAGCCCGGTACGGGCTGCCACGATCAGCGGGGTTCTGGTCGACGAGCAGTTCAGCGGCTCATCGATCTCCTCCAACTGGGTCGCGCCCACGGCCCCGACCGGGGACAACGCGGCCTGCCTGACGGCGAGCGGCGACGTGAGCGGCACCCCGATCCCGGGCTGCGCCGGCACGGCCGACCCCGAGGGGTCGGGCGCGCTTCGGCTCACCGACACCAACTACTACGAGGAGGGCGGGGTCGCGTACGCTCTCAGCGTCCCCACCACGTACGGGCTGGATGCCAGGTTCGACACCTATCAGTACGGAGGGCAGCCGAACGCGGACGGCATCGGCTTCTTCCTGGCGGCGTCCGATCCCAGCAACCCGCAGCCGCCGGCGGCGATCGGGGAGCCGGGAGGAGCTCTCGGCTACTCGACGTACAACGGCAACCCGGGGATGAGTGACGGCTACCTCGGTTTCGGCATCGACGTCTTCGGCCTGTACACCAGCCCGGTCTTCGGTGGCGGTGACTGCACGACGCCGAGCTGGGACCCCGGCTACATGCCGCAGGAGATCTCGGTGCGCGGACCCGGCAACGACACCACCGGGTATTGCGTGCTCGCCAGCACCGTGAATCAGGGAGGCGCCGGCACCATCGAGGGCGGCACGGATGGTACGCGGGCGAGCTCGGTCGTGCCGGTGGAGATCCTGATCAACCCCGGCTCGACCAGCGTCACCAGCGCCTCCGGGTTGACGGCGGCGCCGTACTCGTTCGCCCTGGCGTGGACGCCCATCGGGGGCACCCTGACCACGCTGAGCTGCGGAACCCCCAACAACTGCGCACTTCCGGACGCCTCGTCAATCCTGCCCGCCGGCTGGTACGACAGCCGCGGCATCCCCTACCAGCTCACCTTCGGCTGGGTCGGCTCGACCGGCGCGTACAACGACTACCACGAGGTCAACGACGTCGAGGTGACCACCCTGACGGGCCTGGCGCCCGACCTGACCGCGCAGGTCACCGACAGCGCGGCCGGCGCGCCGGCGCATGGGTCGGACCTGACCTACACCATCCCGGTCGCCGACGCCTCGGGGTCGGGGAGGGAGAAGGCCGGGATCACCGCGACCGACACGCTGCCGGCGGGGGTGACGTCCCTCCAGACCGGGAGTGGCTGGTCGGGGGGCGGGGCCTGGACCTGCTCGACCTCGGGTCAGATCGTCACCTGCGGCGATCCCGCCGGCCTTCTCCCGGGGGGCAGCCCGGCCACCCTCACCATCCCGGTGACGGTGTCGGCGCCCGCCGGGTCCGCGCTCACCGACGCGGTCACGGTCTCGTCCGACGACGCCAATCCCGCGAGCGCGGATGACGGGGCGACCGTGATCAAGGCGGCGACGTCGTTGGAGGCCTCGTCGGTCCCCGCTGCCACCGCCCAGGGCGGCACCGTGGAGCTCAGCGCAACCGGTCTGCCGGCGGACGCCACCGGCACGGTGGGCTTCAGCGCCGCCGGCTCCAGCCTCTGCTCCGCCACCGTCGCCGCGGGCGCCGCTTCGTGCAGCGCGGGCGCGGTCCCGGTCGGCGCCTACGCCGTCTCCGCCCATTACTCCGGCGACACCAACTATCTTGCCTCGTCCGCATCGACGGGGTTCAGCGTGACCACGTCTCCGGCGCTCCAGGTGGAGACGGCGGGGACACCCTCGAGGGCCGCGGCAGGCAGCTCGTACACGCTCCGTCTCACGGCGTCGCTCAGCTCGGCGGACGGGCCCGCATATGGCGATCCCCAGTTGACCGCGACCCTGCCGGCCGGTGAGACCTTCACGGCGGCTCCGACGGGGGGCCCGTGGTCCTGCAGCCTCGCCTCGGGTGGGACCGTGCTGTCCTGCACCTCCACGGCGGCCACCCCCATCGCAGCGGGGACGGCGCTTGCGACCGTGACGGCCGGAGTTCGACATCGCCGCCGCGGCCTCCGGAACCCTCACCACGGCGGTCTCCTTGACGGATTCCGCGGACGGCGCCCTGGCGGTCAGCACCGACGCCGCGGTGACGGTATCGGCGTCCGTCACCGTGCCGGACACCGGGGCCGGCTCCGGGGGCGGGCCCGCCATCCCGCTCGGTGCACTGCTGGTGGCCATGGGGATCGTGGTTCTGGGCCGGCCCCCCCGGCGGGACCGGCACCCTTCACCGGCAACCGACCTCGACTGATCCCCCGGCGCGGTACTGTCTCGGCACCCATGGTGGATGCGGTTGCGATGGCTCCGGCTGTCGACGCGCCGGCTGAGAGCGGTTGACCAGGATGCGGCGCTGCATCGTCGCCGGCCACATCTGCGCCGACCTGCGGCCGGAACTGCGCGGGGGGGAACGGATCGTGCCGGGCGCGATCGCCGACGTGGGTCCGCTCGAGATCCGGCCGGGTGGCTCGGTGGCCAACACGGGGACCGACCTCGCGGAGCTCGGGGCGGACGTGCTCCTGGTCGCCGACCTGGGCGACGACGAGCTGGGGGCGGCGGTGCTGCGCGCCCTCCCGCCCGCGGGGGCCGACTGCGGCGGCATCCGGCAGATTCCCGGCATGTCGACCTCCTACTCGCTGGTCTTCGAGTTGCCCGGCACCGACCGCAGCTTCTGGCACCACGTGGGAGCCAACGCTGGCTTCGACGGGAGTCGCGTGCAGCCCCAGGGCGTGGACCTCGTGCACCTCGGCTATCCGGCGCTGCTGCCTCTGATGTGCGCGGATGACGGGGCCCGCCTTCAGGACCTGCTGGCCCGGGCACGGCAGGCGGGAGCCACCACCTCACTCGACCTCTCGGTCGTGACCCCCGAGTCGGCCGCTGCCCGAGTGGACTGGCGCCGCCTGCTCGAGCGCACCGCCCCGCTGGTCGACCTCCTCAGCCCGAGCGTCGACGATGTCGTGAGTGCACTGAGGGTTCCCAGACCGCGCTCGATCGCAGAGGTGCGAGAGCTCGGGCTCCGCCTGCTCAGCATGGGCTCGGCCGTTGTGCTGCTCACCGACGCAGAACGTGGGATGCACCTCTTCAGCGCAGGCCAGGATCGGCTGGCGTCGGCCGGGCGCTCACTCTCCGGGAGGGCCGCGGCGTGGGCGGATCGCGCCCTCCACCAGCAGGCATCCAGCGGCGACCCCGCGTTCACGACCGGGGCCGGCGATGCCGCCACCGCCGGCCTCCTCCTCGGCGTGCTCGAGGGAGCCGGAGCCGAGGAGGCGGCGGCCATCGCCGCCCGGACCGCCGCTCTCAAGGTTGCGGGAAACCGGCGGCTTCCGCGGTACAGGCCCATCGAGGGGAGTCGCTGAGTCCGCGTTCGGCGCCCGCCTCAGCGCTGGCGGCGCCACCCCTCCTCGAGGAGGATCGCCACCCACCCCGGCGCAGCACGCTCGAGATCGATCTGCAGCGCGGCCAGGCGCCGGCCCCACCAGCGCGGCGTGCAGGTCGCCGGCTGCTCGGCGGCGAGCAACTCGATCCGCTGGGGCTCGAGCATCACGTTGAGGTGGACGTCGTCCCAGAGCGTCGCGAAGATGCGCCCGCCGACGCGGAAGGAGGGGCGGCCATGGTGATCCTGTTCGGTGACGCCGGGGAGCTCCAGCGCCAGATGGCGCACCCGCTCAGGACGGATCACGTTCTCAGTCTAGGTCCTGGCCGCGACCGCCATCGCACTGTTCGGGGGCTCGCCCGCGAGGCCGGGCCCCCGCCCCCTGAGAGACCGTCTGCATCCCGATCCAGGCTCCCGAGTTGGGGATCGCCCCATCGCCATCCAGGCGCCGGCTCAGCGCATCGCCGCCAGCACCCTGTCGTCGAAGCGCTGCCAGAGGATCCCGACACAGCTGAAGCCCGCCTCCGTCAGCGCGAGCTCATGGTCCTCCAGCGATGGTTGATCGGGGTGGTGGGGATGCTCGAAGCCCAGCTCGCGCCTCCTCGCCACCGCGGGGGCGAGTTCCGGGTCGGCCTCGATCGCCTCCCACCAGCCGTCCCAGGTCTGCTCGGGCGGGAGATCGCGGTCCGGAACCGCGCGACCCTCGCCGATGGCTGTCGCCAGGTGATCGATCGCGGAGCGCTCCCGGGGCTGCAGATGGTCGCCATCCAGGAAGAGCCCGCGGGGACGGAGCATGGCTCCCAGGCTGCGGTAGAGGCGGCCCAGTTGCGGCCGGTCGAGCCAGTGCAGCGCGGTGGTGGAGACCGCGGCGTCGAACCCGCTGCCGAGATCAACCAGTCCGGGGTCCGCCAGGTCCCGCTCGACGAACCGGATCCGGGTCTCTGCCTCGAGCGCGTGACGCCCCACCTCGAGGACCACGGGGTCCCGCTCGACGGCGACCACCGACGCACCGGGCAGGGCGCGCACCAGGCGCGCTGCCAGCGAGCCCGGCCCAGCCCCCAGGTCGAGCACCCGGGGACTCTCTCCGCAGTGAATCCTCACGGCGTCGACGATCACGGTGAAGCGTTCCTCCCGCCCCCGCATCATGCGGTCCTGCTGGAGCTCCCAGCTCTGCAGCCAGGCATGCCAATCGTTCGTCAGGTCAGCCACCCGCCCCATTCTCCCAGCTCGGCCCACGCCGATGGGCAGCCGAAGCCCCCGTGCAGGAGGCCCCGCCGGCAACGCCGCCATGACCACCTGAGGGGCGAGCGCGGTCAGCCAGAATAGACCGGCGACCCGCGAGATCCCATGGCCTGCGCCCACGGGCCGCAGCCCCAGGAGGACGCCACCCGCATGGCCTGCCGTCCCTGCCCCCCACTCCCGAAGGACGGGCTCCTGCTGAGGCACCGGCGCCGGGCGGCGGTGTCCCGCCCGTGAGCGTCCCCCCCGCCGGCGACGCCGGACCCGCTCGCCGGCTGCACGATGTCGACCGGGTGGGGCTGCTGATCGCGGTCCTCCCCTTCGCGGCGCTGATGGCGGTGTCGCCCCTGTACGGGTTCGACCGCGACGAGCTCTACTTCCTCGACTGCGCGCGTCACCTCCAGCTCAGCTACGTCGACCAGCCGATCCTGGTCCCCCTGCTGGCCCGCGCCTCACTGCAGATGTTCGGAGTTCTCATTGAGCGGGCTCCGGCTCTGGGCCGCGCTGGCCGCCGGGGGGACGGTTGCGGCCGCGGCGATGATTGCCCGCGAATTCGGTGGCGGCTCCTGGGCGCAACGGCTCACCGCGGTGGGGGTGGCGACCTCTCCGGTGCTGCTCGGTGCTGACCACATCTTCGGCCCCACCGCCCTGGACATTCTGGCGTGGACAGCACTGGCCTGGGCGGTGGTCCGCCTGGGACGAACCGGCGATCCGCGCCTGTGGCTGGTGATCGGGATCGTCCTGGGGCTCGGCGAGGAGAACAAGCACAGCATCCTCTTCTTCGCGGCGGCGCTGATCGCGGGGACGCTCCTTTCGGGAGGGTGGCGGGTGTTCGCCACCCGATGGCTGGCCCTTGGCGTGGCGGCCACACTGCTGCTGGCCACCCCGGACATCTGGTGGCAGGCCACCCACGGTTGGGCCACGATCGCTATGACTCAATCCCTCAACGCCGAGAACGGCGGTCCGGGCAACGTGCCGATCTTCATCGTCACCCAGATCGGGCTGACCCTGGTCGTGCTGATCTGGGTCTGGGTCGCCGGCCTCGTCTGGCTCTGGCGCCGCGGCACCCCACTCTGGCGCGCACTGGCGTGGGCCTACGGGCTGCTCTTCGCCTTCTTCGCCCTCACCGCCGGGGCCAAGGCGTACTACATCGCCGGGGCCTATCCCTACCTGATGGCTGCCGGGGCCGCCGCGGTCGAGGGACGGCTCGCCGGCCGGCTGTGGAGCTGGCCGGTGGTCGTGGGGGCGGCCGTCAACGTCGCGGTGGAGATGCCCCTCGCACTGCCCGTCCTACCCCCTCAGGACACCGGCTTCGTGGCCACCCTCAACACGACGTCCGCGGAGACCATCGGCTGGCCCGAGCTGGTCCGCAGCGTCGCGTCGGTGTGGGACCGGCTGCCGGCTTCGCAACGCGCCGACGCTGTGATCTTCACCACCAACTACGGCGAGGCCGGGGCCGTCAACGAGCTGGGTGGCCCGCTCGGGCTGCCTGGTGCGGTGAGTGGCCACAACACCGAGTGGTGGTGGGGTCCCGGGAACCCCCACGCCACCACGGTGGTGGTGGTTGCCGCCGGCGACATCGGCGACTACGCCACGAGCCTGCAGCGCCTCTTCGGCAGGGTTCGCCGGGTCGCGACGATCACCAACGCAGACGGGATCCGAAATCAGGAGGACGGCGGCCATCTCTACATCTGCAGTGACCCGGTGAGGTCTTGGGGCCAGATGTGGCCGGAACTCCGACACTACGACTGATCCCAGTGAGCATCGCCGCCGCGCAGCGCGCCCAACAGGCCCCGCGCCCAGCGCGGATGGAGGCTCACCGGCCGCCCACCGCCAGCGCTGCGCACGGCCCGACGGCGCGCCCCACGGCCTCGTCAGCGGCGAGGCGGCCGTCGCGCAGGTGGATGATCCGGTCGGCCCGGGCGGCCAGGTCGAGGTCGTGGGTGACGATCAGGAAGGTCACCCGGCTCTCCCGATTAATCCGCCGCATCAGTGACAGCAGCATCTCCGCGGTCTCCGTGTCCACCTCCCCCATCGGCTCGTCCCCGAACACCAGGGTGGGCTCGCCGATCAGCGAGCGGGCGATCGCCACGCGCTGCTGCTGACCTCCCGAGAGCTCGGCGGGGCGATGCCCCATCCGCTCGGCGAGGCCCATCTCCTCGAGCAGCATCTCCGCCCGGCGGCGCCCCGCCCTGCGATCGGCGCCCGAGTAACGAAGTGGCAGGAGCACGTTCTCGATCGCCGAGAGCGTGGGCAGCAGATTGAACTCCTGGAATATGAAGCCGATCCGCCGGCTGCGCAGCTCGGCTCGCTCGCGCTCCCCGAGGCGGCCGGTGTCCACCCCGTCGAGGAGGACCCGTCCGGCGGTGGGGCGCATCAGCAGGCCCGCGCAGTCGAGCATGGTGGTCTTGCCGCTCCCGGAGCGGCCGACCACGGCGGCGAACTCGCCCTGCTGGATCTCCAGGGTCACGGCGTCCAGGGCCCTCACCACCTGGGAGGCGCGGACGTAATGCTTGGTGAGGCCTTCGAGCCGCAGCGTGGGCATCTCTTCTCCTATCGACAGGATTCGGACAATCGACTGACTTCGGATCGCACGTGAGGTCGGGCGCCTACTGGGCGCGGAGCGCGCGGACGGGGTCCATCCGGGCAGCGCGGATGGCGGGCAGCAGCCCGGCGATCGCGCCCAGCGCCACCGCGAAGCCGATGGCGAGCGCGGTCAGCCCCGGGGTCACCAGGAAGAGCCCGCCGCTCGGGTTGCTGCCGTTGAGCAGCGTGGTGAGGACCAGACCCAGGAGGTAGCCGACCACCCCGCCGATCAACCCGATCAGCGCCGCCTCGGCGAGGAACTCGGTGAGGATGTGGCGGGTGCGGGCGCCGATCGCCTTCTTGAGCCCGATCTCCCGCACCCGCTCGCTCACCGACATCAGCATGGTGTTGACCACGGAGAGGCCGCCGATGATCAGGGCCAGCAGAGCGGCTGCGGTGGTCATGAAGGTGAACACCGCCCCTCCGGACCTGAAGGCGCTGACCAGGGTGCTCGGCTTGGTCGCCTTGACCGTCGGGACCTGCGCATTGATCCTGGCGGCGAGGGCGTCGAGGTTGATCCCGGGCTCGGCGTACACCACCGCCCCGGTGATCAGCTGGTAGGGGTCGACGTGGCCGAGCAGCGCCGTCGGCAGGCTGTCGCCGTCGATCATCTGGGCGTCGTGGAGGCTGACGTAGGCGCCGCTGTCCGGGGCGGTCAGGGTCGGGTTGAGGATGCCGACCACCGTGAAGCGGTGGTTGACGAAGCCGGGCTGGGCATCGCTGGGTCGCACCGGGAGGGCGATGGTGTCGCCCACCTTCATGTGGAACTCGGCGGCGAACGACGATCCCAGGTCGACCTCCAGGCGCGAGCCGTCACCGACCCACCGGCCGCCGGCGAGTGAGAGCTTGAGCCGCGAGTACCGGTTCCAGTTGGGGTCGAGGTTGCCGATGAAGTCGGGGACGCCCATGCTCACCACCGAGGCCTGGCCCGGCTTGGCGGTGTCGAAGACCCCGGGCGAGACCGCCGCCACACCCGGCACCCGCTGGATCTGGCTGAGCGTCGAGAGGTCCATGTAGCCACCGCCGAAACCGCTCGACGAGTTGGCATCCGCAACCTGCACGCTGTTGCCGTAGTAGGCGATGCCCCCGGCCAGCAGGGCGTCGAAGTGCTCTGCCATGGCGCCCATGGTGGTGAGGGCGAAGATGCCCATGACGATGCCGATGACGGTGAGCGAGGTGCGCACCTTGCGGCGCCAGAGATTGCGAAGGATCTCCACGTCAGTCAGCTCCCCTGTGGCCGGATGGTCGGTCCGCCGCGGCTCGCGACCGCCCGCTCACGCGGTGCGCTCCGAGACCGGGCCTGTGTCACGCCGTCAACCGTACGAAGGGCCGTCGGCTCCCTCCAGCCGGCAGCCCCACCAGTTGCTCGGGGGGTCGGCCTCACCCCGGTGTGACGGGTGACCATGCCGGCGCCGGCCGGCTCATCCCGCAACCGGCGGCGGAGCGGATCGCGGAGGGTCCTCACGGCCGCGATGGTACGGACGCCGATCGCCGTCCACCATCCGGGATGACCCTGGAGAACACCTGACCGGCATCGCCGCGAGGTCAGGGTGAGGCCGGGGGTCCCGGTCCGGCCCGGGCCCTCGGCTCAGCCGTGGATCAGCGGCCCACCTCACGCACTCGGATCGCGGCCATCGCCCCGCCGAAGCCCACCACCACGATCGCGACCATCACCCACAGGCCGGTCCAGTAGATGCCGGTGGTGAGCGGGGTGCCGTAGAGGTGGAAGAGGGAGAGGTTGAGCGACCAGCCGGGCCACCGGAAGAGCGGCGCCAGCAGGGGCAGGTAGAAGCTGGCCACGGCGACGACCCCGAGCACGGGCACCGCCACCCGGGGAAAGCGCGCGATGACCAGCGCCCCGATGGCGCCGAAGCTCAACGCCAGCAGCGTCAGCAGCCCGGCCGCCACCACCAGCCGGCCGGTGTCGACGTGCACCCCCTGGCCCGGCGCGATCGCGGCCGTCACCAGGGAACCGAGCGCCATCATCACCAGCGCGCCCACGAGCAGGGTGGCGCAGCGCTCGGCGACCACCGCCCAGCGCGGCACCGGCTGCGCGATCTCCATCTCCAGCCTGCCCTCGGCGTCGTCACTCGCCCAGTGCGACGTCTGGGTGATCGCGTAGGCGGCGACGATGAGCGCCGCGATGCTGAGCCAGACCGAGCTGACCACGGCGGTCGCCGCCGAGCTGGTGCCGGCGGACTGCACGAAGCGATTGAAACCCGAGAGCGAGGCGAGAAGCTTGCCGGTGCTGCGGGCCAGGGAGACGATCAGACCGGCCCCCACCATGGTCCCGACCACCCAGCCGATGAGCCCGAGCCGCTGCTGCCAGAGGTTGCGCAGCACCGGCAGGCGCAGCAGCGGGTTGCCAGAGGGCGAGTGCACCACCGGGGTTCCGGTGACCCGCCCGCGCAGCAGACCGCCCATCAGGTCCCGCTCACGGAAGGCCGCGGTGGCGAGGACGATCAGGACGGCGGCGGTGAGGTAGAGGGCCAGGGTCGCTCCGCCATCGAACTGGCCGCCGGGGACGATCGCGGTGGTGAGGTCCGTCAGGTGGAAGGGCGAGATGGCCGCAACTCCGTCCAGTCCGGGGTTGACCCGGGCCACCGCGTCGAGAACGTAGAGGGCGAGCAGCACCACCCCGCCCAGGCCCAGCGCCCCACGCCGGGTGGTGGCAAGCTGCGCGGCGACCAGACCGACCCCGAAGCAGACCAGGGTGATCCCGAGCAGGGGCAGCCCCTGCTCGACGAGCGAGCCGAGTCCGACCGACGCCTTCCCGGAGGCCACCCCGGCGGCGGTGCCCAGGCCGGCGAACACCACCGCGCCCGCCGCCGCCAGGGTGAAGGCGGCCACGCGCGCGAGCACCAGGCGGGTGCGCCCGAGAGGCGAGGCCAGCCAGGTCTCCAGCAGGCCACGCTCCTCCTCGTTGCGGATCAGCCCGGTGGCGGCGGCCAGGCCCCAGGCGGCGAACACCAGGGTCAGCCAGGTGAGCCCCTTCCACCAGAGATACCCGGGGACGGTGTCCGGGCGGAGCGGCAGGGGGATGAGATAGGCGAGCTGGGGACCGAGCGCGATCGTCTGGCGTCCGAAGGTGGCCCTGGCCGCCGCCGTCCCGGCGGCGGCCAGGTACGAGGCGCCGCTCGCATAGGGCGAGACGAAGCCGAGGAAGGCGACGCCCGCGAACGCCCAGCGGTGGGCGCGCAGCCCGTACCGCACCGTGGTCACCACCCCGTCCCGGGACCGGCCGCCGGCCAGGGAGCCGGTGTGACTGGAGGCTGCCGGGACCGCGGTCATCAGGCCTTTCCCGCGGGTGTCACGGCCGGAGCCTCCTGGTCGCGGAAGTAGGCGAGGAACACCTCCTCCAGGGTGGGCTCATGGGTCACCAGGTTGGTGATCGGGCCGCGCCCGAGCACCTCCAGCAGCGGGCCGAAGCCACCCCGGACCGCGCAGCTCAGGTGGTGGTCCTCGACCGTCACATCCTCCACGCCGGCCAGGGCGCGCACCGCCGCCACCGGCACCTCGCCACTGAAGTCGGCCTCCAGGCGGTGGTAGCGGAGGTGATGGAGCTCATCGAGACGGGCGACCTGGACGAGCCTGCCCTGACGGAGGATGCCGACCCTCTGACACGCCCGCTCGACCTCGGAGAGGACGTGCGAGGAGAGGAAGACGGTGCCGCCACCGGCCGCCTCCTCCTCGACGAGCCGGTAGAACTCCTGCTGGATGAGGGGGTCGAGACCGTTGGTCGGCTCATCGAGCACCAGCAGCCGCGACGGGTGCATGAAGGCGAGCACCAGGCCGAGCTTGCGCTTGTTGCCCGACGAGTACAGCCGGTAGCGACGGCCGAGGTCGAGGTCGAGGCGCTCGGCGAGGCTCTTGACCCGGGCGGCGTCGACGCCGCCGCGCAGCCCGCCGACATAGGCCACGACGTCGCGACCGCGGAGGCCGCCCCACTGGGGCATCTCGCCGGGCAGGTAGCCCACCATCCGCTTCACCTCGACCGGGTGGGCGTGGCAGTCGACGCCGAAGATCTCGGCCCGGCCGTGGGTGGGACGCACCAGGTCCATGAGCAGCCGGATGGTGGTGGTCTTGCCCGCCCCGTTGGGCCCGAGGTAGCCGAAGACCTCCCCCGCCGCGACCTCCAGATCGAGGCCGAAGAGGCCGTGACTCTCCCCGTAGTCCTTGGTCAGCCCCTCGGTGCGGATCGCGACAGCCATGCCCAGCTACCTCCTGATGGTGATCAGCGGGCCCGTCTCGGCTCCCGAGCCGAACCAGAGCCGCAGGGTGTTCTCGTCCAGCAGGGTCATGGATCCGGGGGGGATCCCGAGGATCCGCTCGAAGGCCTCGGTGTACCCCGCCATGGTGGAGACGACGCTCTCGACGGAGATGGTGCCCTCCTGGCGCGCGACGAACAGCTCGATGGCCGTGTCCTGGGCGCCGAGGAGGAGGGAGACGATGGCCCGTGCGGCCCCCTCAGGGGAGCCGGCGGACATCACGCCCTGCTCCGCACCCTCCCTGATGATCCCCGCCAGCATCGGCACCAGCGAACCCCCGAGGTGAAGGCGGAGCTTGTCGCGGGTCAGCACGTTGTCGTCCGAATACCAGACCCGGACCAGCGCGAGCATCAGCTCCCGGCGCTCCGCCTTCCAGCCGGCGATGCCGGTGAAGATCCCCTCCATCCTGACGATGGCGGGGAGCTGCTGGTCGGCGGCGATCGGCTCGACCGCGGCCAGCGCCGCGGCCACCACGTGGTCGACGACCGCCTCGAGCAGCTCTCGCTTGGAGCTGAAGTAGTGGTAGAAGGCGCCCCGCGAGACGTCGAGATCGTCAAGGACGTCCTGGACGCTCATCTGCTCGTAGCCCTTGGTCTGGATGAGGCGCAGCCCGGTCTCCACGAAGGCTTCGCGCCGGATGGCGCGGGTCTCGACGTTCACGGTGCGAGCCAAGGGGACCGCCTCTCAATAACCGACCGACTGTCGGTCGAATAATAACCAGCAACCGCGAATCGCGTCAATGGGGTGTGCGGGCACGGCCTCCCCTCGCATTCCGGAACGCCCCGGGAGGCGGCCCCGACGAGAGGCTCCGGCGCCCGGATTGGAGGTCCACACCCGCCCGACCGCTGCCCAGACCATTCCCCATGACCCTCACCTTGGTAAGGCACCTTGACGTGGCCACAACGGTAAGGTACGTTGACAAACGTGGCACAGACAGTCGCCCCGGCGACCCCCGGAGCCGGCCGGCGGCGGCAGGTGGTGGCATCCGGGCCCCCGCCGGGCGCCTCGACCCCCACGGAGGAGCCGGCGGGCGCGACGGCGGCCGACGTCGACCGCCAGGTGATGGCCCGGATGGCCCAGGCCAACGCGGATCTGCTGGTGCGGGTGCTCCGGGGGGAGGAGGCCGTCGCCGGCGAGCCCGCGATGGTCGCGCTGGCCGCGGCCCGCAGCCTCGGGGTGGTGGTCGACGACATCCTCCGCGGTCTGGTGGTCCGGGCCCGCGCCGACGGGCGCACCTGGGCGGAGATCGGTGATGTCCTTCACGTGACCCGGCAGGCGGCGCTGCAGCGGTTCGGCGGCCCTCACGCCGAGCTCGAGGTCCCCGACGATCCACCCGTGCGCCCCCTCCCCGGTGCCGCGGCCCTCGCGACCGCCCTCCTCGACCACTTCCTCAACCGGCGATGGGCCGAGCTGCGTGCTCACTTCGACCAGCGGATGCTGGATGCGTGCTCCGTGGTCCTGCTCGACTCGGTGCGAGCGCGTCTGCCGGCGATCGTGGAGACCGCCCCGGCGGGCGCCGAGCCGCGGGTCACCCAGCTCGGCGAGCACACGGTCGTGGACGTGCCGCTCAGCTTCAAGCGCGGCTTCAAGCGGGTTCAGGTGAGCGGCCGCGTCGTCTTCGACGACCTCGCCCGGGTGGCCGGGTTCTTCGTCCTGGCCCAGTCACATCTGGGGCTCTGATCACGAGGAGGTGAGAGGCTCGATGCAATCGACAGGCGGGGTGCGCTGGTTCACCCGGCGCCAGATCGGGTTCGGCTTCCGTCCGGCGACCTGGCAGGGCTGGCTGATCACCCTGGTGGCGGTCGGCCTCGCGGTCGTGCTCCTGATCCTCTTCAGGAGCTCGCGGGGCATCGGGATCGGGGCGGTCGTCGTGATCCTCGCCGCGTACGTCGGCGTCGGTGCCCTGCTGGGCGGGGTTCCCCGAACCGCGCCCGCCCCGGCACCCGACCCGCCGGCTCGTCGCCTCCCCCCACCCCCCGCGTCGTTCGGCAGCCCGGCGTCGTTCGGCAGCCCGCCGGCGGCGGCCGCCGCCACCTCGCTCGGGCCGTCCGCCACCTCGCCTCCCGCGCCGTACACCACCTCGGTCGCCACCCCGCCGGCGCGCGAGGCCGCAACCGCGGCCCGGAGCGCCGGGCCCCCCTCAGCCGAGGGTGCGGCGCTGATCGTCGACCACCTGACCAAGCGGTTCGGTGAGCGCACCGCCTTCGAGGACGTCTCGTTCACCGTCGCCCCGGGCGAGGTCTTCGGCTTCCTGGGCCCCAACGGCGCGGGCAAGACGACCACGGTCAGGACCCTCGGCACCCTGATCGCCCCGACCTCGGGGACCGCCGTGGTCGCCGGTATCCCGCTGCTTCCGGAGAACGGGACCGAGATCCGCAAGCGCATCTCGATCATGCCCGAGAACCCCGGCCTCTACCTCCGCCTGACCGTGGTCGAGAACCTCGAACTGTTCGCCGGCCTGTACGGCCTGCACCACTCGGGTCCCCGCATCGAGGCGGCCCTCGAGGCGGTCAACCTCGGCGCGCGGGGCCGGGACCTCTGCGGCAGCCTCTCCAAGGGTCTGCGCCAGCGGGTCGGCCTGGCCCGCGCCCTGCTCAGCGACCCCGCGGTGATGTTCCTCGACGAGCCGACGTCTGGCCTCGACCCGGTGGCGGCGCGCGAGGTGCACGACCTGATTAACGACCTGCGCAAGCGTGGGGTCACCGTCTTCCTCACCACCCACCGTCTCGAGGAGGCGGAGCGCCTCTGCGACCGGGTGGCGATCCTCAACACCCGGCTGCGCTCGGTGGGGCGCACCGAGGAGCTGCGCGAGAACCTCTTCAGCCGCGCCCTGGCGGTGGAGACGGCCGCCACGCTGGCCTCGCCCGACGGCGTCTTCGACGCTGCGACGGGGGTCGAGAGCTGGCGGGCGAGTGGCGATGCGAGCTACGTGCTGAACGTCACCGATCCAAGGGTCGCCGCCCCGGCGGTCACCCGCGCCCTGGTCGCCGCCGGAGCCGACGTGCTCTCCATCGTCGAGTCCCGGCACTCCCTGGAGGACGTCTACCTGGAGCTGATCGACGAGGACCCGGAGGCGGCAGGGCGATGAGACTGGACGCCGGACGCATCCGCGCCGTGGTACGCAAGGAGTTCCGCGCCCTGCGCCGGAACCGCTTCATCATCGGGACGATGACCGTGCTCCCCATCGTCTTTCTGATCAGCCCGATGATCGAGATCTTCCGGCTCAGCCCGGGGATTCCGGAGCAGGTGGTGCAGCGGCTCGCGGGCTCGACCTTCCTCCTGCTGCTGATCGTCCCCGTGGTGGTCCCGGCCGCCATCGCCGCCTACTCGGTGGTGGGTGAGCGCGAGCAGGGGACTCTGGAGCCTCTGCTGACGACCCCGGTGCGCCGCGAGGAGCTGCTGCTGGGCAAGGCGGCGGCGGCGATCGTCCCATCGGTCGCGATCGCCTACCTCCTCTTCGCGATCGTCGCCATCTCCGCCAAGCTCTTCGCCGCCAACCCCGCGGTGACCACGGCCCTCCTGCAGAGCTCGCAGCTCGTCGGCGAGATCCTCTTCGCGCCGCTCCTCGCAGGTTGGTCGATCTGGGTGGGGATCGCCATCTCGTCGCGGGCGAGCGACGTCCGGGTGGCCCAGCAGCTGGGGACGCTCGCCAGCCTCCCGCCGCTGGGCGTCGTCGTGCTCATCGACCTCCAGGTCCTGACCCCCAGCGTCGGCCTCGCGCTGGCGTTCGCCGCGGTGCTGCTGGTCGCGGACCTCGGGATGTGGCGCGTGGTCTCCGCCCTGTTCGACCGGGAGCGGCTGCTCACCGGGGCCCGGGCGACCTCCGATCGCGCGCGGCGCGCCGCCGGCTGACCGTGAGCCGGTGCGTGATCCTGCTCCGCGGGGTCAACGTGGGCGGGAACAACCTCATCCCCATGGGCGAGCTGCGCGCGCTGCTCACCGAGGCGGGGTTCGGCGGTGTCGAGACGTACCTCCAGAGCGGAAACGTCACGGTCTCCACGGACGCGACCCCCGAGGCGGCGGCGCGGCGATGCGAGACTCTCATCGCAAAGCGCTTCGGCCTGGAGATCCGCTCCCTGGTACGCACCCATGCGGAGCTGGAGGCAGTGGTGCGGGCCGACCCCCTGGACGGCGCGGGCGACGACCCGCGGCGGTACCAGGTGACCTTCCTGGAGTCGCCACCCGATCCGGAGATCATCCCGGTGCTGAGCACCGCGGCGATCGCGGGCGAGCGGTTCGCGGTGGTCGGCCGCGAGATCTACGCCTGGCATCCGCAGGGCATCGCCGGATCCCGGCTCGCGGCCCTGCTGGGGGGACGCGCGCTCAAGCTCGCCGCCACCACCCGCAACTGGACGACGGTCACCAAACTGCTGGCGATGAGCGCCGGCTGAGGCGCCTGCGCGCGGCGCCGGCGTCAGGCCGCCGGTGGTCCCTGCGCCAGGAGCTCGGCGAGCAGGGTCCGCACCCGCTGGTCGATCTGGTCGCGAATGCGACGCACCACCGGGAGCGGCTTCCCCGCCGGGTCCTCCAGCGCCCAGTCGAGATACCGCTTCCCGGGGAAGAAGGGGCAGGCGTCGCCGCAGCCCATGGTGATGACCACGTCCGCGCCCCGAACCGCCCCGTCGGTCAGTGGCTTGGGGAACTCCCGGGAGATGTCGAGCCCGATCTCGGCCATCGCCTCGACCACCGCGGGGTTGAGCTGATCGGCGGGCTGCGATCCCGCCGAGCGGACCCGCACCCGCCCCCGGGCGTGCCCATCGAGCAGGGCGGCGGCCATCTGGGAGCGCCCGGCGTTGTGGATGCAGACGAAGAGCACCTCGGGGCGCCGGTCATCCGCCTCGGAGCGCCCGTCATCCGCCTCGGGGCGACGGTCATCCGCCTCGGGGCCGGCCCGGCTCTCCACAGCGCTCCCGGGTGGGTGCACGGATCAGACCGGGGTCGAGACGCCGACCCCGCCGCGGGTGGTGCCACCGAACCGCTCCCTCTCCGCGGCGAGGTCGAGCGGTGCCATCTGGGCCTGCATGCCGGCGGTGATCCGGTCGGCCGGGACCAGCCAGGAGACCTCGAACTCCAGGCCGTCCGGGTCGTGAGCGTAGAGAGCCTTGGTGGTGCCGTGGTCGGTCGCGCCCACCAGCGCGCCGTGCTCGGCGAGGCGGGACTGGATCCGCTCCAGCTCGTCCAGGGTGTCGACCTCCCAGGCGATGTGGTACAGCCCCACGGCGGTCCGGCCGGCGCCCGACGCGGCCGCCCCCTCCCCGACCGTGAAGAGACCGAGGTCGTGGTCATTGGTGCTGGCGGGGGCCTGGAGGAAGACGGCCCGCCCCCCGGCCATCTCGAAGACGACCCGGAAGTCCAGCACGTCGCGGTAGAAGGCCGCGGTGCGCGCGGCGTCCCGCACGTAGAGCACGGCGTGATTCAAGCGCGTGACGGGCATCGTGATCCTCCCTCCAACCTCGTCCCGGGTGACCCTCGCTCAGCATACGGACCCGGCGCCCGGCGGTCGCTCACGAGGGCGGCAGCGCCCTCAGCACGCAGAACTCGTTGTCCTCCGGGTCGGCCATCACCACCCAGCTCACCTCACCCTGACCGATGTCCTTCCGGGTGGCACCCAACCCGAGGAGTTGGGTCACCTCGGCGGCCTGATCCTCGGGGCGAAGGTCGAGGTGGAGGCGGTTCTTGGCCACCTTGGACTCGGGCACCAACTCGAAGAGGATGTCGGGCATCTCCTCGCCCAGCTCCAGCCACCACTCGCCGTCCTCCGGACCATGGAGGGGCTGGGCGAACACGGCACCCCAGAAGCGGGCGACCCGCTCCGGGTCATGGCAATCGACCACCAGACACTGCCAGCGAAGGGCCATCCACCGACTCTACGGCAGGCGAACCCGACCCCCGGCTACACTGGCGAACATGCGTTTGTTTGAGATCGGCCCGCTCGATCCCGACTACCCGGCCGGACTGCGTCCGATGGGCCATGCGCCGCGGCTCTGGTGGTGGGGCACCGCCGGTGCGGCGGACGAGCGCTGCGTGGCCCTGGTGGGAACACGCTCACCCACCCCGGCCGGGCTCGCCCGCGCCCGCAGCCTGGCCCGAGAGCTCGCCGGTGCCGGCGTGACCGTGGTGTCCGGGCTGGCCCGCGGGATCGACACGGCCGCCCACGAGGCCTGCCTCGACGCCGGGGGGCGGACCGTCGCGGTGCTCGGCTGCGGCGCCGCGCAGATCTACCCGCCGGAGAACGCCGGGCTGGCCGACCGGATCGCGGCTCACGGCGCGGTCCTATCGCAGCTTCCCCCCGACGCGCCGGTGTCACCGGCGGCGCTCCGCCGGCGCAACCGGATCATCGCCGCCCTCGCCGCCACCACCGTCGTGGTCGAGGCGGGTCCCACCTCGGGGAGCCGCATCGCCGCCCGGTGCGCTCTCGGCCTGGGCCGACACCTCTTCCTCTGCGACCTGGCGGTCCGTGAGCCGTGGGCAGAGGCCCTGCTCGCCCGGCCCGGGGTCTGCCGGCTCGCCCCCGATGCCGGGGTGGGGCCGCTGCTGGCGCGGCTGGCCGAGGCTCCGCCCACCGCCCCCATCCAGCTCGCGCTCGCGATGAGTGCGGGCCGGTGACCGGCTGCGGCGTCTGCGGCCGGCCGCTCGCGACGGGCGGCGCCGGCTGCCGCAACCCCCTCTGCGCCAGCGCCTCGCGCTGGTTCCACTGGAATGTCGCTGTCGCGGAGCGGAGCGGCCTCCTGGAGAACGCCCTCAACGCCTACAAGTACCAGGGGGATCGGAGCCGGGCCCGCGTGTTCGGCACCATGCTGGCCGGCTACCTGGCCCAGCGGCACCGGCTGCTCGGAGCATTCGACCTGGTGGTCGCCAGCCCGACGTTCGTCGGGGCAGGCGGCCGCGACTTCGACCACGTGCGGCTGATGCTCAGCGAGGCGGCCCTCCGGACCGCGCCCGGCGATGGACCGCCCTTCGACCTCGGGGACGTCCCCGCCATCGTCAAGACGGGGCCGACGCCGCGCCTTGCCGGACGCGGCCACGCCGAGCGCCGGCGCCTCGCCGCCGAGCGGCTCCGTCCCGTCCTGCGCGTCCCCGACCCGGCGCGGACCGCCGGCCGGCGTCTGCTGGTCGTGGACGACGTCTTCACCGACGGCCGCACCCTCGACGAGGTCGCCCGCGCCCTCCGTCTCCAGGGCGGAGCACGCGAGGTCTGCGGTCTGACTCTCTGCCGGCAGCCGTGGCGCGATCTGACCGAGACGCCCACCCGACCCGACCCGCAACGGGCATGATCGCGGCGGCATGGACCGCGCCGCGCCCGCCCCTCCCCCTCGCGGTCTCCGGCTCGCCCCCCGCGACCTCGACATCCTGCGGTTCGCGGTGCGCCACGGCATGGTCTCCGACGATCAGCTCACCACCCGGTTCTTCACCGGGCCGGCGCCGGGCCGCCGCCTGCGAGCCCTGGAGGCGGCCGGCCTGCTGGTGCGCGACCCCGTGCTGACCACCCTCCCCGCAGTGGTGCGAGCGACCCCTCGGGGCACCCGCCTCGCCGGTTGCGACCTGGCCCCGGCGTCGCTCGATCTGGCTCGCATCCGCCACAACCTGGCCCTGGTCGATCTCTCGGAGGAGCTGCTGGCCACCCACCCGGGCAGCGCCTGGACCACCGAGCGCGAGCTGCGCCGCGACCGGATGCGCTCCGCTCGCCGCGGCGGCGCCTGGGAGCGGCAGCGCCGGGTCCCCGACGGGTTGCTGCGCCTCGAGAGCGGCACCCGGGTCGCCGTCGAGCTGGACCTGACCCCGAAGCGATCGGCACGGCTCGACCTCCTGGCCGGCGCCTACGCGGTCGACCGCGACGTCGACACCGTCTGGTGGTACCTGCCCAGCGCGGTGGCGGTCTCCCGCCTCGGCGCTCTGGTCAGTGAGCGAGGTCTGGAGCACCTCATCGAGCCGCGCACCTGGGTGAGCCGCAGCAGCCGCTGACCTCATCCCTCCCCCATCGCACCAATCGCCCGATCCGGGCGGATGATCTCGCCCATGACGCGATCGCCGCCCTCCCGGAACGATCGGCGTCCGTGAGACGATCCGCCGCCGACATGCCACCCCTCGGTCCCGCCCCGCGGCCTCCGGCGCCCTCCCCCCCGCCTCCGCCGGCCCGTGCCACTCACCCCGCAGGCCACATCCGTCTCGGGGTCGATGCCACCGGCGGGAGGCCATTCGACATCGCGCTCCCCCACGGGATCCTCCAGCACGTGACCCTTCTCGGCCTGACCGGGTCCGGGAAGACGACCACCGCCGAGCGGCTCGCCGAGGGCGCCGTCGCCGCCGGGATCGGCCTGCTGGTGATCGACGCCAAGGGGGCGGGGCTGCGGACGGCGGCCCGACGCCTGGCCGCCGCCGGAGGTCTCGAGCACCGCGAGGTGGTGCCCGGTGCCGCGGGGACGCTCGGATACAACCCGTGCGCCGTGGGCAGCCGGGCCCAGGTCGCCGACAAGCTGGTGTCGGCCTTCACCCACGGACCGGCCGGGCAGGTGTACCGGGTGATCGCCCTGGAGACGATCTCGATCCTGGTCGGGCTGCTCCGGGGCATCGGCGAGCCGGTGACCATCCGCCGGCTCCGCCGCGAGCTGGACCGCACCCGGATGCCAGGTCTCGCCCACCGCGCCCGCGACGTGACCCCGGATCTGGCCGACGACCTGGCTGAGCTCTCCCGGCGCGGCGGCGTCTCCGCGGACGCCTTCGAGGGGATGCGGGCACGCCTCGGCGCCCTCCTCCACGGCGAGTACGGCGGCATCTTCGACGGCGAGGGCCCTCAGCTCGACCTCTCCGCCGCCCTCGGCTCCCCGGGCGTCACCTACATCAGCCTGCCGGCGCTGGCGGTGAGCCAGGACACAGCCCTGATGGCCCGAGTGCTGATCCAGGACCTGAAGCAGGCGGCCTTCCTCCGCCTGCAGCAGCCGGACCCCCCTCCGGCGATGCTGATCCTCGACGAGTTCGCCGCGCTGGACGACCCGGAGCAGATCAACGACCTGCTCCGCCAGGCGCGCGAAGCGCGGCTGAGCGCGGTGGTGAGCACCCAGCAGCTCCCCGACCCGCGCACCGCCCACGCCCTGCGCGGCTCCCTTCTTGGAGCCGGCCTGCTGATCGCCCATCGGGTGGGCCACGACGACGCCGAGGCGGTGGCGCGGGTCATCGGAACCGAGCGGGGAGTGCAGGTGACGCGCACCCTGAGCGACGCCGGCGAGCCGGTCCGCCGCTCGGTGCGCCCGGTGGACCGCTATGCCGTCGACCCCAACCTCATGAAGCAGCTCGCCACCGGAGAGGCGGTGGTGCTCTGCGTCGCGGGTGGGCGCCGGGTGGCGACCATCCGGGTGCAGCCGCCCGGGCCGGCGGGTGAGCCGTGACGGCCTGGGGGCCACTCGCCGGCCCACCCCTGGACCCGCCTCGCTCCGGCAGGCCGCCACCCACACCCGGCACCCCGCGCCCTCCCGGCCGTCCACCAGGTCCCGGAGCCGTCGCATGGATCGCCACCGCGGTGGGCCGGCGGTGGGCGCCGGGCCTGGTCGCCCTCCTCTGTGCCTGGTCAGGGGTCTGGCTGGCGGTCTGGCTGGTGGTCGCTGACGCCGTCACCGGGGCGGTCCTCTCGGCGCTGGGCTCCGCGATCGGGGCGGCGCTGGCCGGGACCGGGAGCTCCGCCGGCCCCGGGACCGGCGCCATCACCGTCGCCGGTGGCGCCCTCCGCGCCGCGGCGGGCGGCCTGGTCTCAGGGCTGGCCGCCCTGGTCGGCGACGAGCCGCTGGCGTTCCTCGGCGCCCTGGCCGGCGGCCTCGCGGTGTCAATGGCCCTGCTGGCCGGCAGCGTGGCGCTGGAGCCGTGGCTGCTCCGGATCAGCGGGTGCCGGAGGATGAGCCGGCGCGAGGCCGCGCGGGTGGTGCCCCTGCTCCAGGGCGCCGCGGCGGACCTGGGATTGGCCTCGCTTCCGCTGCTGCTGATGGCCGGTGGGGACGATCTCCGGGTCCGCGTCCACACCCGCCACCTGGTGGTCGGCCGCAGCCTGCTCGACGAGCTCGGCGCGGGGCCCACCGGCGACGCGAGCCTCGAGGCGGTCCTCTGCCACGCGCTCCACCACTGGGCGGTCGGCGACGGCGTCGGGTTGCGCTGGGTCCGCTGCTGCGGGCTGCCGCTGGTCACCCTCTACGACGCCGGCTGCTGGATGGCGCAACAGGGGAATCCGCTCATCGCCCTGGCCGGGTGGATCGTGCTCTGGCCGGCGTGGCTGCTGGTCCGGCTGGTGGTCGAGCCGGTCGTGGCCCTCGGCTCGCGCCGGCAGGAGTACGCAGCCGATGCGGCGGTGCGCGCCACCGGACGCGGTGATGCCCTGCATCGCGCGCTCAGCCTGCTCGGGGAGCTCGAGCCCGGCCGGTCGGGATGGAACCGGGTCATCGCCGCCACCCATCCACCCCGCGAGCTCCGCCTGGAGGCGCTGGAGCCGGACCCGGAGGGGTAGCGGGGGCGGGGAGCGATCCGGGATGCCCTCATCTGACGCTGAGTTCACTGGTTCGCGATGGCCGTTACCCGGGTCGTGGCCGGGTGACGCTCAGGAAGCGAGGCACTGACGCTGCCGATCGCGCGATCTGGTGCAGACGCACCATCGCAGCGTGGCCAGCCTGCCCCAGAGGGACGGGTGCCGCGCCACTCCTCACCCACCCACACAACGGAGAAGCAGAGCGGGCCCGCCGCCCAACGATCTCCTGGTGGAGGACCAGAGCATGAATGACGGCAAGACCCCTGAAGCTTCCCGGCGCGCCACCGCCCGGCGTATCGCCCTGACCCTCGCGATCGTGGTGGGGGGAACCGGGTTGATCGTCGGCGGAGTGTTCGCCTCGTTCACCGACACCACCTCGGCGGGTCCCGAGGCGATCACCTCCGGCAAGGTGGTCCTGGCGGTGGGACCCACCAATGACGCGACCATCGCGGCCACCAGCATCGCACCCGGGGACACCATCCCCCGGGAGGTCGACCTCAACTCGACGGCCGCCACCCTCAACGACGCCACGATCACCCTGGGGATCTCGGCGAGCCCCAGCTCCCTCCTCGACACCGACGCTGTCAACGGCCTGCAGGTGCAGGTGCAGACGTGCTCGGTGGCCTGGACGCGCGTCGCCGGACCGCCACCGACCTACAGCTGTGGTGGAACCACGGTCACGGTGCTGGCCACCACGCCGGTCAAGACGCTGGAGACCACCCCGGCCAACCTGACCCCGCTCAACTCGCTGACGGCGGGCGGGCAGGACTACGTGGTCATGACCCTGAGCCTGCCCTCGGCGGCTCCGGGCAACATCGGCCTGGTCCCCACCCTCTGCAGCGGCACCACGGGCGGGACCGCCGCGACCGAGAACCTCGAGGGTTGCTCGTCGACCCTGACCTACACCTTCACCGCCACCCAGCGGGTTGGCACCAGCAAGTAGCCGAGGCAGAACCGATCGTTGAGGGGAGCGGTCCGACCGCTCCCCTCAGCGCGTTTCCAGAGGCTGGAACATCATGAATCCCGAGAGGCCGGCGGAGAGAGGGGGCTCGCCGGGACAGAATCCGGCGCGCGCCGCGGTTGCGACCGCCGCCTCGTGGATGGCTCGGGGTGGCGGGTTGGTCAAGTCTCGGGCGCGCCGCGTCGGCGGGGCCCTGCTGCTGTTCTGTGCCGGCCTGGCGGTGGTGGCAGTGGTGGGCACGGCCTTCAACTGGTGCCGCCTCGACATCGTGCTGAGCGGGTCGATGGCCCCGACCATGCGGCCAGGAGACGTGATCCTCGCGCTGCCGGAACCGGACTCCGAGGTCGCGGCCGGCCAGGTGCTCGCCTTCCACCCCCCCTCGCAGCCGGACATCCTGGTGGTCCACCGCGTCATCCAGGTGATCCGTCACGGCAACAAGGTGGAGATCAGGACCCAGGGAGACGACAACAACGCACCCGACACGTGGACGGCGGTTCTCGTGGGTGATTCGGCCTGGAGGGTGAGCTGGGTGCTTCCCTCGGCGGGATACGTCGTCATCTGGGCCACCTATGCGTGGATGCGCGTACTGGCCCTCACGATCCTGGTCGGCGTCGTCGCCTGGGCAATGCTGGCCCGCGTCTGGCGTGCGGAGCCGCGATGATCCCGGCTCGCGGAGGACGCCGGCGGTGGTGGTTGCTCTCCGCATGCCTGGCGGTCCTCGTGCTCGGAGAGTGCGGGGGCACCTTCGAGATGTTCAGCGACTCGGCCACCGCCGGACCGGGAAGCCTGCAGACGGCCACGCTGCAGGCTCCGGGCGGCCTCTCGGTGAGCAACGGTGGCTGCTCCGGCGGCTCCGGTCAGACCAATGTCACCAGCAGCTGGAACGCCTCCTCGGCTCTCGACGCCGGTGGCAACTACCTGGTGAACGGCTACAGCGTGCTGCGCTCCGCCAGCTCGTCCGGCCCCTACAGCACCGCGGGCACGGTGGGCGGCGACCCTCCGGCGCCGGCGTACACGGACACCGGTCCTTCCGGCGCGGCGACCCCGCTCGCCTACGTCTCCTCGGGCAGCGGCAGCAACGCCCTGAGCATCAGCACGTCGAGCTACGCGACATCGCCGGTGACCCTCTCGGAAGCGGCCGGCCTTGAGCCCAACGCCCTCCAGGTGACGCCGGACGGCAGCCGGCTGATCGTGGCCGAGGGAGCCGGGCACCAGGTGCAGATCGTCTCCACCGCGACCGGGGCGGTCGCCAACACGGTGAGCATCCCTGCGGTGGATGGCACGGCCTCGAAGCCCGTGGCCGTGGCCGTCAGCCCGGATGGCAGCACCGCCTGGATCGTGGACGCGGCCAACAACCTCGTCTATCCCCTGAGCCTGACCACCTCCACCCTGGGAGGCGCGATCTCAGTCGGGATCCAGGGCGACCCTACCGCCATGGTGGTGACCCCCAACGGACGTCAGGTGTTTGTCGCCGACTACGGGTCGCACCAGGTCAGCGCGATCAGCACCGCCACCGATGCGGTCACCAGCGTCGCCGTGGGAGGAAGCACCGGAACCCCGATCGCCCTGGCGGTGACCCCCAACTCAGCTCAGGTCTACGTCGCCGACCAGGCGAACAACCAGATCGACGACATCACCACCTCGAACGACAACGTGAGCACGACCATCGCGGTGCCAAGTCTGGCCGACGGCTACGTCAGCGGCGGCGGCGATCCCAACATCCTGGCGATCACCCCGAACGGGGCCAAGCTCTACGTCGCCAGTTTCGGGGGCGGGTCGGTGGAGGACATCATCACCAGCGACGACTCCGTGGCCACGACCTTCTCGCTGCCCCCCGGCGGCGTCCTCGGTACTCCCGCGCCCAACGCCCTGGCTCTGACACCCAACGGTTGTCAGCTGTACGTGGACGACTACGACAACAACAAGGTGGACCTGATCAACGTCAGCACCGACACCCTCGCGACCACGTCCACGTCGGTCGGTCAGACCGGTGACCCCACGGGGATGGCGGTGACCCCGAACGGTGCGGCGCTGTACGTGGCCGACTACTACGACCCCAGCGTGAGCGTCATCGCCACCAGCAGCTACACACTGGTTGAGACCGTCGAGATGGCAGGCGGCAGCGCTCCCTGCGCGATCGCCATCGCCCCGAGCTCCTACTACTACGAGGTCACCAGCACCCACGGAGGCTTCGCGAGCGCCCCCAGCCCGCCGGTGGATTACGTGCTCGGCTGGAACGTCGGCAACTGGCAGTAGCGGGCGGGCGGTGGGATCCGCCGCCAACCCGGCTCCGTCGTCGCGGATGCGACGCGAGATCCAGCTCGTCCCTCCCGAGCGGCTCAGCCGGGGCCCCGCGGTCACGCTCTCGTCGCGGCGGACTCAGGCCTGCAGATCGACCAGGTCGGAGCCCGAGGTGGTCACGACTTTCAGCGAGGTGATCTGGCTCGCGTCGATCCCGGTCGAACCGTTGAGGTCGACACCGCCGGTGTAGCCGACGCGCCAGGTCCCCGCCACCTGCTCCGAGCCGTCCCTGCCGATCGCCACCAGCTCGCACTGGTCCCCGGGCTTGACCCCGGAGACGTCGAGGTGGATCCAGGTTCCCCAGGAACTCGGTGTAGAGCTGGGCGCTGGCGCTGACCCCGGTGCCCGCGTCGCTGCCGGAGAGATGGGCGGCTGCGACCTCCACCGGTGCGGCCGCCGGTCGGGTGACCACGAGCACCGCCACCGCGACGCCGAGGGCCGCGACCGCCGCGACCCCGCCCGCCATCGCCGCCTGCCAGCGCCGGCGTGCGTTCCGGCGGTGCCGGGCGAGCTCGGCCAGGGTCCGCTCCACCACGGATCCGCGCGACCCGGCGGCCAGCGGCGGCCGGGCGGCGGCCGCCTCCGCCGCGCTCAGTCTCCCGAGCACCGGCGTCATCTCGACCAGCGCCGCAAGCTCCTCCCGGCAGCCCGCGCAGCGGGCCAGGTGATCCTCGACCTGGTCGCGCTCCGCCGGATCGAGGGCACCGATCGCATACGCGCCCAGCGCGATCCGCCGCTCACCGCACCCGTCGTTCATGGCCTCCACCCTCGTTCCTCCAGCGCCAGCCGCAGGGCGCGGAGCGCGTAATAGGTGCGGGACTTGACCGTCCCCTCGGGGATCCCCAGGGTCACCGATGCCTCGGCGACGGTGTGGCCGCGGTAGTAGGTCTCGACCAGCACGCTGCGATGCTCGTGGCTCAGGGCGCCGAAGGCCGCGCTCACCTCCCAGGCGTCGACCGCCCGGTCGATGCCGTCCCCGACCGCCCGGCTCTCGAGCTCGGCGGAGCCGAGGACCTCCGGCCGGCTCTTGCGGGCCCGGTGCTGGTCGGTGGCGAGATGGGCGGCCACCGTGAAGAGCCAGGGACGGAGCGACCGGGAGGAGGCATCGAGGCGGTCGGCGTTCCGCCAGGCGCGGAGCATCACCTCCTGAACGATGTCCTCGGCCCTCCCCGGGTCGCCCGCCAAACGGGTCACGTAGCCCAACAGCGCGTCTCCATGCTCATTCCAGAGCGCGCCCACGAACGCCTCGCCGGGGTCCGCTCCGGTCATAGCGCGCGCGCTCGCCTCCGCTCCTGGCTGCACACCCCCACCACGTCCCGGCGCCAGGCGCGGTTCAGCACCGGGTGAACCGGGGTGCACAGGCTCGCGTGTGATGGGCATCGGAATGATTCTCACCGAAGCGGGCAGGACCGGCTGAGGTGACCAGCGGAGAGAGATCATGAACCCACCCGCAGCAGATGGGCCCACCCGCTCCCGACGCCACGGCGCCCTGGCCGGGGTCCGCCCCCGGCTCGCCGGCATGGTGGTGCTCGGCGCCGCATCGGCCCTGCTGGCGGCCTGCGGATCGACGTCCTCGCCGAGCACCGGCAGCGTCAAGGCAGCGAGCACCAGCACTCCCACCAGCGCGGCGGCCCCAACCCCGGCCCCGGTCGTCGCGGTGGCGACGGTGACCGTGAGCGGCAGCCCCGAGCAGGTGCTCACCGCGTCCAACGGCGACACCCTCTACTACCTGACCAAGGACAGTGCGACCAGCGTCACCTGCACCGGCGCGTGCGCCGGGATCTGGCCGCCGCTCGTGCTCGCGTCCGGGACACCCGGCGCCTCCTCGTCGCTGCCCGACTCGTTCAGCGTGGTCAACGGCGCCAACGGGCGCCAGGTGGAGTACGACGGACACCCCCTCTACACCTACTCCGGGGACAGCGGCCCCGACCAGTCCAACGGTGAGGGGAAGAGCGGGGTCTGGTTCGTCGCCACCCCGACCATGAGCAGCGCCACGGCCAGCAGCGCGACCCCCACGCCCAGCATGAGCGCCCCGGGCGGGTACTGACAGCGTCCCCCACCACCGGGGGGCGGTGGGTCAGTGCAGGCAGCCGGCTTGGCGGTGGTGGGTCGGGGCCGGCACCTGACCCACCACCCCCCGGCGCGAAACCTCTCCGATCTGAAGGGCGGAGGCCCTGCCGCGCCGGCGAAGACGATGGCAGAGAGCGACCGCGGACGGGTAGCCTGCGCAGGTGACAGAGCGCGCCACGCCAGCCTCGGGCCGTGACAATCCCACCTTCCTCACCGAGCACGCCGCGGCCGTCGCCGCGGCGGCATCGCTCATCGCGGGGCACGTGCGCCGCACCCCCACGCTCCCCGCCGACGAGATCCTCCCCGGCATCGTGGTCAAGCCGGAGCTGCTGCAGGCCACCGGCTCGTTCAAGGTGCGCGGGGCCTTCAACGCAGCACTCCGCCTGCGCCGGCTCTCGCCGGACACCCCCGGGGTGATCACGGTCAGCTCCGGGAACCACGGACAGGCGGTCGCACTGGCCGCGCGCAGCCTCGGGCTCGCCTGCACCGTGGTGATGCCCGAGGGGTCGAATCCGGCCAAGGTCGCCGCGGTGCGGGCGCTCGGGGCGACCGTGGTCACCGAGGGGGTGACCCCCGCCAACCGTGAGGAGCGCGTGCTCGCCCTGCAGGAGCGGACCGGGCTCACCCTGATCCACCCCTTCGACGCCTGGGACACCATCCACGGCCAGGGCACGATCGGCCTCGAGCTCCTCGAGGACCTCCCCGACCTCGGCCTGCTGATCGCCCCCCTGGGAGGCGGCGGGCTGGTCTCGGGCTGCGCCATCGCGGTGAAGGCGACCCGCCCGGAGGTCCGCGTCGTCGGGGTGGAGCCGGAGCTGGCCGCCGACGCGGTGGCCTCGCGGCGAAGCGGCCGCCACGAGCGGCTGGCCACCGCCTCCGCCACCATCGCCGACGGCCTGCGCAGCATGAGCATCGGGGCACGGGGCTTCGAGGTCATCGTGGAGCGCGGGCTGGTCGACGACGTGGTGACGGTGAGCGAGGAGGAGATCGAGCGCGCGATGGTCGCGGCCTGGACCCGGCTTCACCTGGTGGTCGAGCCCTCCGGCGCCGTCGGCCTGGCGGCGCTGCTCGCCGGACGGGTCGCTCCCGCGCCGGCGAGGACGCGGACCGCCGCCATCCTCTCCGGGGGTAATGTGGATCCAGGCCTCGCGGCCCGCCTGCTCGCCACCCACGCCGCGGGTCTCGCCACTGGAGGGTCCGCGCCATGAAGCTGGGTCTGCACATCCCCGACTACACCTGGCCGGGCGGGCCGGCGAGCCTGGGACATGACCTCGCCCGGGTGGCGGGGGCCGCCGAGGAGGCGGGCTTCGATCGGGTGAGCGTGATGGACCACTTCTTCCAGATCGGCCACCTCGGCCCGCCCGAGCACGAGATGCTGGAGGCGTACACGACCCTCGGCTTCCTGGCCGCCCACACCTCGCGGGTCAAGCTGCTCACCCTGGTGACCGGGGTCGTGTACCGCCAGCCGGGGCTGCTGGCCAAGATCATCACGACCCTCGACGTCCTCTCCGGGGGACGGGCGATGCTGGGCATCGGCGCCGCCTGGAACGAGGAGGAGGCGCATGGCCTGGGTCTCTCCTTCCCCCCGATCGCGGAGAGATTCGAGCAGCTGGAGGATGCGCTGAGGATCTGCCTTCAGATGTGGAGCGCCGAGGACGGGCCGCTCACCGGCACCCACGCGCGGCTGGAGCGCACCCTCAACTCGCCCCAGGCGATCAGCCGGCCCCACCCGCCGATCCTCATCGGCGGCTCGGGGGAGCGCAAGACGCTCCGCCTGGTGGCCCGCTATGCCCAGGCCTGCAACCTCTTCCCGAGCCCCGACCTCGATCACAAGCTCGACGTGCTCCGCCGGCACTGCGAGGCCGAGGGCCGCGACTACGACGAGATCGAGAAGACCGTGCTCTTCAACTTCGACGTCGGCGAGCGGGGCGAGAAGGCCGGCGAGATCGTCGAGCAGCTCCGCGATCTGCACCGGCGGGGCTTCGAGGTGGCCCACGGCCGGGTCACCGACGTCTGGAGGATCACCCCGCTCGAGATCATCGGCCGGGAGGTGCTGCCCGCAATAGCGGAGCTGTGAGCTCGAGCCGAGGGCCGTCGTCCCCCGGCGAGGCACCCACCCTCCTGCTCCGCCGCCGCGCCGCCCAGACCCGCGCCGATCCGTACGAGAGCGCGCCCAGCGTGCCCACGAAGAAGCCGACCGGGTAGTTGGTCACGTACGCGATGGCGATCCCGAACCAGACGATGATCAGGGCGATCGCCACCGAGAGGGCGATGGCCGGGAGCGGGCTGCTGGTGAAAGAGCGGGCGGTCGCCGCAGGACCGATCATCAGGCTGAACATCAGCAGCACCCCGACCACCGGCACGGTCATGGTCGAGGCCAGCGCCACCACCAGAAGGAAGCCGGTCTCGATCCGCCCCGGCCTCACCCCGCGCGCCTCGGCCACCTCGGGCGTGATCGAGGTGAGCAGCAGGGGGCGGTAGAGGACGGCGATGGCGAGGATGCACGCGATACCCAGCCCGGCCATGGGCAGCAGGTCGTCGGAAGGCACCCCCAGCACCTCACCGAACAGCAGCGAGTAGACCGCCCCCGCGTACTCGACGCTGAAGGAGAGGAACAGCGAGCCCAGCCCGAGCATCAGCACCAGCGCCAGCGCGGTGGCCACATCGTGGCGGCCACGCCGGCTGAGCCAGCCGATGCCCAGCGCCCCTCCGACGGCGAAGATGCCGAGCCCGAGGATCGTGTTGACACCGAGTAGGACGGCGCCGGCGGCCCCCCCGAAGGAGCCGTGCGGGATGGCGTGGGCGGCGAACGCGGAGCCGCGCAGCACCACGAAGAAGCCGACCACGCCGGCGATCACCGCCACCATGCTCGCGGCGATCCAGGTGTTGACCATGAAGCTGGAGAACATGCAACCGGCCTCCGTCTAGGCCGCGTCGGCGTCGACGTGCGGCTCGCAGCCGCTCTCACCCATCGCCGATGGATCCCCCACCCGGCGGTCGCGGCGCGCCCGAACCAGGGACGCCACGGCCCCCGAGCCCAGGTAGAAGACGAAGACCATCGCCACCACGAAGAAGCTCACCGGCCAGCCATGGTCGACGGGCGGCCAGTAGAAGCTGTCGTAGGCGAGGACGATCCCGATCCAGACGGCGGCGACACCGATGAGCCCGGCCAACACCATCGCTCCGCCGGGGCGCTTGGTGAGCCGCAGCGCGGTGGCGGGCGGTCCGACCAGCAACGCCGTGGCCAGGATCGTGCCGATGGTCTCGGCGGCGAGCGACACCGCCACCGCCATGATCACCAGGTAGGCGATCGCGACCGCACGCACCGGCACGCCGCGGACCGCCGCCAGCTCCGGGCTGAGCGAGCTGAGCAGCAGCATCCGGTAGCAGCTCGCGATCACCACCAGGGCGACGGCGCTGAGCACCACGATGGTGGGCAGCATCGGCTGGCTGATCGTGAAGAGCGAGCCGAAGAGGATGGTGACGGTCACGCCGGTGGTGCTCGTCGAGGTGGTGTCGAGGTAGAGGAAGAGGGCGGCAAAGCCGAGGCCGGCACCGAGGACCAGCCCGGTGGCGACGTCGCGGGCCCGGGGCCGGTGCACGCCCAGCACCTCCATGAGCCCGGCGGCGATCACCGCCACTCCCATGTAGCCCCAGAGCGGGTTGGTGCCGCTCAGGAAGGCGAGCGATCCCCCCGCCGAGCCCACCTCGCCCAGGGCGTGCCCGGCGAAGGCCTGGCTGCGGATGACGGTGAAGACACCCACGGCCCCGGTGACCACGGCCACCACCGCACCCACCACCACGGCCGCGCGCACGGGGGCGCTGGCGAAGAAGCCGGTCGCGAAGAGGGCGTTGAGGAGCTGGCTCATCGCAGCGCCACCACGTCGGGCGCAGCCGCGCCTCCCGGGGTCTCCTCCAGCGTCACGCCGGATGCACCCTCGGCGCCGGAGACGACGAGGATGCGACCGTGGACGCGCAGCACGTCGACGTGCTGGCCGTAGAGGGCGGAGAGCACCTCGGCCCGGATCACCTCCGCGGTGGTGCCGCTCGCCGTCCTGCCCGCGGCGACATAGACGAGACGGTCCATCACCGGCAGCAGCGGGTTGACGTCGTGGGCGGAGATCAGCACCGCGATCCGCTGCTCGCGGGCGATGCGGGCCAGGAGGGCGACCACCTCGCCCTCGGCACGGATGTCGAGGTTGGCGAGCGGCTCGTCGAGGAGGAGCAGGCGGGGACTGCTGATCAGGGCGTGCGCGATGAGGACACGCTGCTGCTCGCCGCCGGAGAGGTTTCCCACCCGGGCGTCGGCGAGGTGGGTTGCGTCCACGGCCGCCAGCATCCGGTCGACGGCCTGGCGGCGGCCGCCGCCGCGGAGCGGTATGCCAAGGCGGTGACCGTCGAGACCGAGGCCCACCACGTCGCGGGCGCGCAGCGGCATGTCGGGGTCGAAGAAGACCTTCTGAGGAACGTAGCCGATGATGGGGTTGTGCCGGTCGAGCGGGCGTCCGCCCACCAGCACGCTCCCGGCGCCGGGGGGCTGGAGGCCGAGGATGACCCGGAAGATGGTGGTCTTGCCCGCCCCGTTGGGTCCGATGAGACCGGTGAACTCACCCGGCATGACCCGGAAGCGCACGTCGTGGAGCACCTCGCGCCCCGCCAGCCAGACACTGACGCCGTCCAGGCTGAGGACGGCGTCGTCGATGCCGATCGCCGGGCGCGGCTCGGTCACAGCCTGGTCGTCGAGACGCCGTCGGCCAGCGCCTGCTCCGCGGCGGCCGCCTCCGCGGCCATCCAGGTCTGGTAGTCGTAGCCGGGGGTGGGCATGGTCTCGTAGACGCCGACCACGGGGACCCCGTTCGACTGGGCCATCGCGAGCAGCGAGTTGGTCAGGGAGTTGGTCACCTGCTGGTTGTAGAAGAACACCTTGACCGTGTGCTGGGTGAAGAAGCCCTGCTCCAGGCTGGTGTCCTGGGCCGAGGGGTCGACCCCGTTCATGATGTCCGCCTGGAACGGCCAGGGGGTGACGTCGTCCAGGCCGGCGGCCTGGAGCATGTAGTCGGGCACCGGTTCGGTGACGGCGACCCGGGCGCCGGCATAGCTCGCCTTCAGGGCGGCGATGTCGGCGTACCAGGTGTCCAGCGAGCTGTCGAAGGTGGTGACCCGGGCGGTGAAGTAGGCGGCGTGCGCAGGGTCCAGCGCGCCCAGGTCCTTGGCGATCTGCTTGGCAACCGCCGGCATCGTGGTGGGGTCGTACCAGAGATGCGGGTTCTCGGTGCTGTTGGGCAGCCCCAGCAGGGTCTGCACGTCGATCAGCTTGCGCGACGAGCTGGGGGATGACGACAGGATCGTATCGATCCAGCTGTCGTACCCCACCCCATTCTGGACCACCAGCTGGGCGGCGCTCACCTCGCTGGCCACCTGCGCGCTCGCCTCGAAGGTGTGCGGGTCGGTGTTGGGGTTGCTCTCGATCGCGGAGACCGACACGTACGGCCCGCCGATCTGGGAGATGACGTTGGCGTACTCGTTCTCGGCGCCGACGGCCTTGATCCTGCCCGGATCCGACCCCGACGGCGTTCCGCAGGCTGCGCCGGCCGCGGCCACGGCGACCACGACTAGCAGGAGGGAACGAGCGGTGGTGAGAGTCAGGACGCTCCGGTGCCCCGCGTGCCTCGTCATCATCTTCTCCATGGCCGTGGTAGGCTTATCGGTAATGGATTCAGTTACAGAGTTTATCCGGTATGGTTCCAGATAGCAACCCGGTCGCCCCCCGAGGCGTCGCCGCCCCCGCCGCCGATGTCCGGTCGACCCGGCAGAAGCGGGCCCTCTCCACGGTGCTGGCTGAGACCGACCGGTTTCGCAGCGCCCAGGAGCTCCACGCGGCGCTGCGGGCCCGCGGTGAGCGGGTCGGGCTCACCACCGTCTACCAGCAGCTGCGGACCCTGGCGGCGGCCGGGCAGATCGATTCGCTGCGCGCGGACGGGGGCGAGCTCCTCTACCGCCACTGCGGCACCGCCCAGCACCACCACCACCTGGTCTGCCGGGTGTGCGGACGGACGGTGGACGTCGAGGACACCGTGGTCTGGCGCTGGGCCGAGAGGGTGGCGGTGGACGCCGGGTTCGTCGACGTCGACCACCACCTCGAGTTCTCCGGCACCTGCGGCGACTGCGCCCGGCCCGAGGGTTAGGCTCCCCTCTCCCAGCGGCCCGAGGGACCGAATGCCCGCTCCCGCCGCATCGGACGCCCCACCAGGAAGCCCTGGGCGCCGCTGATGCCCAGGGTGCTCAGGGTCGCCAGCTCCGCGGGGGTCTCCACCCCCTCGCCGACGATCGTCGCCTCCATCTCGCGACCGAACGAGGAGAGCGATCGGGCCATCGCGCCGGCGACGGTGTCGCAGTCGATGTTGCGCACCAGGCTGATGTCGAGCTTGATGACGTCGGGTCGCATCCGCACGATGTGCCGCAGGCTCGCGAACCCCGCGCCCGCATCATCGATCGCCACTCGCAGGCCCCCGGCGCGCCACGGGGCCAGCGTCCGTCCCACCGCCTCGTAATCGTTGATCGGCGCCTGCTCCGTGATCTCGATGATCAGCGACGGAAGGGGGAGGCCCTCGAGAATCTCCGCGAGCTCCGGCGATCCCACCACGTCGGGACCGACGTTCACCGAGAGATAGCAGCCGGCCGGCACCTCGGCGACGTGAGCCACCGCCGCCCGCACCGCCGCGAGTTCCAGAACTGGGCCGAGACCCAGCTCCCAGGCCTCTCGGAACCAGGCGTCGGGCGTCATCCTCGGCTCCATCGAGAAGCGCGCCAGCGCCTCGAACCCGATCGGTCCGCCGCCGTTGGCGAGGCTCACGATGGGCTGGTAGACGATGCTCATGCACTCGCCGCTCAGGGCCCCGCTCAGGGCTTGGATCCTGGCGCTGCGGGACCAGGCGGTCTCGGCCTCCCTCCGGAGGTCGTCGCGGAGGCGATCGACCACCTCGGTGGACACCGCCCCGGAGAGAGGGGACTCCCCGCGCATCGCGCCATGAATCGCCCCGAGTATCTCGCGCGCGCTCGCCCCCTTGAGGAGGTAGCCGGCGGCTCCGGCGCGCAGCATCTCCATCACCGCGCCGGTGTCGGCGTAGGCCGAGTACGCGAGCACCTTGGGCGCAGGGGATCCCGCCCGCAGCCTTCGCGTCGCCTCGACCCCTCCCATCCGAGGCATGTGCACATCCATCACCACCACGTCGGGGGACTGCTGGCGCGAGAGGGTGACGGCCTCGTCGCCCGATGCCGCCGCCCCGACCAGGGCGAGGCTCGGCTCCCGGTTGACAATCTCCACCAGGGCCTGCCGGATGTTCGGATGGTCGTCGGCCACCAGCACCCGAATGGCCGGCTCCCTCGGGGCGCGGTCGGCCCGGCGCACTCTCATCGCAGAGCCGCGGTCGCGGTCAGCTGTCGTCGGCTCGGTCACGATGTGGGCTTCTTCGCTGGTCGAGGCCTCTCCGTGGGCCTGCAGCAAACCCCCGATAGTGTGAACGCCATAAGGGCCGAATGTCACGGCCGCCGGGCTGTCGTCCAGCATATTCACGACCCGACTCGCCCACCCCATTTCGCGGGATCGTTACCGGACACGCGGGGTCGCGTGACGGGCGCGAACTCACGCACTCCGTGCAAGCTCGGATCCGGCGCCCGCCCGACCGGCGGCGCTCGGTGGGGTTCGACGGCTCCCGTCGATCAGCGGGCGGCAACCTCGGCCGGGAGCTGGCTGGCGATCCACGCCTCGAGCGCGTCACCCGACTCGAACGAGGTGATCAGGGCATGCCGGGCCTTCGGGCCCGGATTGTGGACCACGTGCCAGAGACGCTCGGTGTCGATCACCATCTGCATCCCCGGGTGGAGCGGGATCCGGCTCTCCGTGCCGGGGTCGTCCTTCTGCTCGCGGAGGATGAAGGTCGACCCGGGAGGGGCATCCAGCTCCAGCCAGGCCCGCACCACCCAGCCCTCACCGTCGGGATTGAGCCGGTTGTTGTCGTCGAGGTGGAGCTGGCGGACGGCGGCGGCCTCGTCGCTCGGGTTCAGCTCGATGACCCGCACCCGGCCGTAGCGGGCGCCGATCTCCTCGACGTAGCGGACCAGCGAGGGGGCGATCTCCCGGTTCTTGGTCCAGATCCCGTCCTTGTCGGGCTTGCCGTGGTCCCAGAAGCCGTGGCACTCCATCTCGCCGAGCGCGGAGGCGAGCGGAGCGAAGTTGGTGTCACCACCGGACTTCCAGTCGATGAACTCGAGACCGTTCCACTCGGCGGGGGGGATGGTTGGGCCCTCCCGGTCGCGCAGGACGACGAAACCGGAGGCGTCGAGAACAGGCAGCTTGTGGTGGGCCATCGGCCGGATCCTCTCTCTCGTTGCGGGTGCAGGCACCCCAGAGCTTAGCCGGACGGTCCCGCGCCGGGCACCACCGAACATTGGGTACCGTTGCGCCCGATGGACCGGACGCCGCCCCGATGAACCCCGACCTCCGCTTCGCCCACGAGCTGGCCGACATGGCCGACGTGATCTCCATGAGCCGCTGGCGCAGCCTCGATCTCAAGGTGGAGCGGAAGCTCGACCTCACCGAGGTCACCGAGGCCGACCGCCAGATCGAGGAGCGGATCCGGGAGCGGGTGGCGCGCGACCGCCCCGGAGAGCGCGTGGTCGGCGAGGAGTTCGGCGGCGACATGGCCGACATCTCCGGGGCCCGCTGGGTGGTGGACCCGATCGACGGCACCCGCAGCTTCATCCGCGGCTACGAGACCTGGGCCTCGCTGATCGCGCTCCAGCACCAGGGGATCACGGTCTGCGCGGTCGCCTCGGTCCCCGCGCTCGGACAGCGATACGCCGCGGCCCGCGGCGAGGGGGCCACCGCCGACGGGAAGCCGATCCGGGTCTCCGACACCGACCGGGTGGAGGCCGCCATGCTCGCCCACACCAGCATCTCCGGATTCGTCCGGGTGGGGATCGACGCCCGGCTCCGCAGCCTGGCGGGGCGCTGCTGGGACAGCCGGGGCATGGGCAACTCGCTCTCCCACCTCTCGGTGGCCCGGGGCACGGCCGACATCGGCTGGTCGGCGCGCGCCAACCTCTGGGACTTCGCAGCCCTTGCACTGATCGTCGAGGAGGCCGGCGGTCGCTTCACCGACCGCAGCTCCGACTCGCCCGTGGGCGGGGCCGGGATCTCCAGCAACGGCCGCCTCCACCAGATCGCCCTGGAGGCCGCGGGGCTGGAGTAGCGACGGGGCCCCCGACTCGCGGCCGGACGTCGCGGCTCAGCCGCCCAGCACGCGCACCAGGCGGCGGAGCTCGAGCCGGCCATCCGCCTGGAGCTGCCGGATCACCTTCTTGTCCTGCTTGCCCACCGAGGTCTTGGGAATGGCGACGACCACCGCCCAGGACTCGGGAAGCCAGAAGCTGGGCACCTTGCCCCGCAGGAACTCGCGCAGCTCGTCGGGCTCGGCCGACTGGCCCGGCTTGAAGGCGAGCACCGCGAGCGGCCGTTCCTGCCAGCGCTCGTCCGGGATGCCGATGACGGCGGCGTCCAGAACGGCGGGATGTGCCATCAATTGATTCTCCAGCTCCACCGAGCTGATCCACTCACCGCCTGACTTGATGATGTCCTTGGTCCGGTCGGTGATCTGGACGTAGCCCCGCTCGTCGACGGTGGCGACGTCGCCGGTGCGCAGCCAGCCGTCGTGGAAGCGCTCGGCCCCGGTGCCGCCGAAGTACGAGCCGGTGATCCACGGCCCGCGCACCTCGATCTCCCCCACCGCCCTCCCGTCCCAGGGCAGCGGTGCGCCGTCGGGGCCGACGATGCGGAGCTCGACTCCGGGGACGGGACGTCCGGTCTTCGACCGGTAGTGCCAGTAGCGGGGGTCCTCCGGGGTCACCCCCCGGGGCGGGAACGCGACTGTTCCGAGCGGGCTGGTCTCGGTCATCCCCCAGGCCTGGATCAGCGGGAACCACCTCTCGAAGGCCTGCATCAGGCTGGTCGGCACCGCCGAGCCGCCGGCCACTCCGAGCCGGATGAAGCCGAGGTCGGCCCCCTCCGCCTCAGCCGCCACCAGCAGCCCCTGGAAGATGGTCGGCACCCCGACGACGATGGTCGGCCTCTCCTGGAGCACGAAGGAGAGCAGCGGCTGCGGCTGCAGGAACCGCTCCGGGAGGAGCAGGTCGGCGCCGCACATCAGGGCCGCGTAGGGCTGCCCCCAGCCGTTGACGTGGAACATCGGGACCATCAGCCCGATCCCGTCGTCCTCGTTGAGACCGAAGGCGCCGGCCACCGAGAACGAGTGCATCCAGATCGAGCGATGGCTGTAGACGACGCCGCGCGGCTCGCCGGTGGTGCCCGTCGTGTAGCACATGGCAGCCGCCTGCCGCTCGTCCAGCGCGGGCCAGTCGCGCAGCGGGTTCGAGCCCGCGAGCAGCGCGTTGTAGTCGATGACGTCGCCGAGCCCGGAGGTGTCGCCGCCTCCGACGACGATCACCCTCTCCACCTTGGTGAGCTGCGGCCGGATCGCGGCCATCAGCGGCGCCAGGCCCGAGTCCACGATCACCACCCGATCGCCGCCGTGATTGACGATGAAGGCGAGCTGGGACGGCGAGAGGCGCAGGTTGAGGGTGTGCAGCACCGCTCCCATGCAGGGGACGGCGAAATACGCCTCGAGATGCTCCTGGTGGTTCCAGCAGAGGGTGCCGACCCGGTCACCGGCCCGGATGCCGAGAGAGCGGAGGCCGGCGGCGAGCCGGGCGGCGCGATCGGCGATGTCGGCGAAGCTGGCCCGGCGCGAGGAGTGGCCCTCGAAGGTCACCACCTGGCTCCCGGCGTAGAGAGCACGCCCCCGCATCAGGATCTCGGTGAGCGTGAGCGGAGCGTCCTGGATCGTGCTCTGGATCGGTCGAGCCATCCGTGACCCCTCGGCGTGAGCCGGTGTTCTGCGACTCGCTCATCATGCTCCTGGCCGCGGACCCCGGTCGACGCGAGGCGGTGGCGAGCGCGTCGCGACTTAGGCGAGGAAGTCGAGGAGCAGCGGGAGGAGCAGCTCGGGGTGGGACTGAGGGGTGCCGTGGTCGGCGCCCTCGATGGTCATGTGGCGCCCCTGGGGGACGGCCGCGGCGGCAGCGCGCGTGCCGCTCATCATCCAGGGGAAGCCGGCGGTGCCGACGATCACCAGCGCGGGCACCGCGACCTGGGCGAGGTGGTCGAAGCGGAGCCGGTTGCCCGGACCGGTGATCTCCACGTCGTAGGGCAGGGTGTGAGCGAGCCGCAGCAGTCCGGGCCACATCTCGGTCTGCCGCAATCCCTCGACCACCGGCGCGGGGATGCCGACCGCCTCGGTCTGGAAGAGCGCCACCGCGTCGCCGCGCCGGTCGGCGGCGACCAGTGCCCTCAACCGGTCCACGAGATCGTCGAAGGGGCGTGCGCGCCCATCGACGATGTAGGGCGGCTCGTAGGCGACGACTCGCTCGACCGGCCCCACGGACCGCGCCGCCTCCAGGCCGAGGATGGCGCCCGAGGAGTGCCCGACGACGGCCGCGCGACCGCCGGCACGCTCGATCACCGCGTGGAGGTCCTCGACCTCCCGCTCCACCGCGTAGGCGGCGGCGTCGCCGCTGTCCCCGTGCCCCCGCCGGTCATAGACGATCACGGTGAAGTGCGGGGCCATCACCGACGCCAGAGGGGCGGCGGTGGCCCGGTCGCTGAAGGCTCCGCCGATCAGCACCACCGGCCGGCCGTGGCCGCTCCGCGCGAAGGCTATCGGGGTCCCGTCGGCGGAGGTCGCCGTCTCGAAGGGGGCGGTCATCCACTGTCCTCCAGGGGTGGCGTGCAGGAGAGCTCCAGGCCAGAAGTTAGCCGGTCGGTGGTAGATTGCCGCGCCATGGGTTCGGCCCGGCCCACGCTGGTCTTCGTGCACGGCATGTACATGAACGGCCGCAGCTGGGCTCCGTGGGTGGAGCGCGCCGCCGCCGCCGGCTTCGACGGCCTGGCCCCCAGCTGGCCGTTCCACGAAGGAGAGCCGGCGGAGCTGCGCCGGCACCTCGATCCGAAGCTCGGGACCCTCACCTTCGGGCGCGTGGTGCGGCACCTCCAGGAGGTCATCGGCCGGCTGCCCGAGCCGCCGCTGGCGATCGGGCACTCGGTCGGGGGGCTGGTGGTCCAGAGGCTGGTCAACGACGGGCTGGTCAGAGCCGGCGTGGCGATCAGCTCGGCGCCGGCCCGGGGCATCGTCTCCCTCGACCCGCACTTCGTCCGCGCGAACTTCCCCCACGTCAACCCGCTGGCCGGCGGCCGGCCGGTGATCATGACGCCGGCCCGCTTCCACTACGCGTTCTGCAACACCATGAGCCGCGCGGAGAGCGACCGGGCCTTCGAGGAGTACGTGGTGCCGGAGAGCCGCAATGTCCCCCGGAGCACGCTGACCCGGAGCGGCAGGGTCCGGTGGCGGCGCCCGCACCCGCCCCTCCTCTTCCTGAGCGGCGACTCGGACCACCTCTGCCCCCTCGACGCGGTCCGGCGCAACGCGGCCGCATACCGGCGGTCGCCCACCCCGGTCCGGCTGCAGGTGTTTCCCGGTCGCTGCCACCTCATCTGCGCCCAGGACGGCTGGGAGGAGGTCGCCGACGCGGCCTTCGACTTCCTGGGGGCGGCGATCGGCTGACGCTCCCCCCGGGGGCCACCGCCCCGACCCGGAGCCACCCTCCTCGGCGGCCGTCGGCGCAACGCTGGTACGGTGCTCGGGATGCCGCTCCAGGCTCCGACCCTCGACGACATCCTGGCCGCCCGGGAGACGATCCGTGACCACCTCCCACGGACGCCGCTGCGCGCGTATCCGGCCCTCGACCGGCTGGTCGGGGCCCAGGTCTGGGTCAAGCACGAGAACCTGATGCCCACCGGCGCCTTCAAGGTCCGCGGCGGCGTCAACCTGATGAGCCGGCTCGATCCCGAGACCCGCCGCCAGGGGGTGATCACGGCCTCGACCGGCAACCACGGCCAGTCGGTCGCCTATGGGGCGCGCCTCTTCGGGGTCCAGGCGACGGTTTGCGTACCGGAGCACGCCAACCCGGTCAAGGTCGAGGCGATGCGCGACCTCGGGGCGGAGGTGATCTGCGCCGGCCGCGCCTTCGAGGAGGCGCGCGCCCACTGCGAGGCGCTGGCCGTCGAACGCGGGTTGCGCTACGTCCACACCGGCAACGAGCCCGACCTCATCGCCGGCGTCGCCACCGCCACCCTCGAGATCCTCGAGGAGCAGCCGGAGGTCGACGTCATCCTGGTTGCCGTGGGCGGCGGCAGCGGGGCCTCCGCCGCCTGCATCGTGGCCCGGGCGCTCCGGCCGTCGATCGAGGTCATCGGGGTCCAGTCGGCGCAGTCGCCGGCAGCGCACGACTCGTGGCGGGCCGGGGCGATGGTGGAGCGGCCGAACACCACCGCGGCCGAGGGCGTCGCCACCGGGTCCGCCTTCGAGCTGCCCCAGCGGATCATGCGCGAGCTGCTCACCGACTTCGTCCTGGTCGAGGATCGGAACCTGCTCACCGCGACCCGGCTGATGATCGAGAAGACGCGCACGCTGGTGGAGCCGGCGGGGGCCGCCCCCCTGGCCGCCGCCCTCGACCCGGCGCTGGCCCCGAGGCTCCGGGGGCGCCGGGTCGCGCTGGTCTGCTCGGGGGCGAACATCAGCCCGGCGCAGCTGGCGGAGGTTCTGACCTCGCCCGCATCGAGGGCCTGAGCTCCCGATCACCCGCTGAGCCGGAGCCGGGATGGGGGATGGCGATGAGCGTGGGCGCCTCGCCAGACCGGCCCCGGCGAACTGGCTGTAACCGGGGAAAGGGGCAGCGGCGTTAACCTAGGCGCGGGGCGCACAGGGAGAGCGGTGCGCCAGCGAAGGTCGTGGCCCCGCCGGAGTGGCAGGGTGGGAGGAGTGATGCGTTCGGTGCCGCGGCACACTTGGTGGCCGGTGATCCTCGGGACCGCCTGCATCGCGCTCGCCGCCTGCAGCCCGTCGCACGGGACGTCGTCCCCGACCCCGGCGGGGCGCACGACGCCGAGCGGCCAGGTCGTCGACGCCGGTCCGCCCTCGCTGACGGTCAGCCCGACGGACGGCTCCACCGGGGTCGGGCTCGACGCCGCCCTCCAGGTCGCCGCGGTCAACGCCACGGTCAGCTCGGTGAGCGTCGAGGAGAATGGCGCGCCCGCGTCGCTGACCTGGGCCGTCGCCCAGAGCGGGGACGACTGGACCTACGCCGGCGGCCTCGACGTCGGCGCCTCGTACACGGTCACCGCCACCGCCGTGAACGCCGCTGGCGGCGAGACGGTGGCCACCTCCAGCTTCCAGACGATCACCAGCGCCAAGCGGCTGCTCACCTCCGTCGAAGGCCTCACCAACGGCGAGACGGTGGGCATCGGGATGCCGGTCGAGCTCCAGTTCAACGTGCCGATCCCGGCCGCCGACCAGCAGGCGATCGTGGACCACATCGCGGTGGTGAGCAACCCGCCCCAGCCTGGCGCGTGGTACTGGTACGACAGCCGCGACGTCCACTACCGCCCCGAGAACTTCTGGGAGAGTGGAACCCAGGTCACGGTCGACGCGGACCTCAACGGCGTGGATGCCGGCAACGGCTACTGGGGCCTCGGCGACTGGACCCTCAACTTCAGCATCGGAGCCGCCCACCTCACGGTGGTCAACACCCAGACCCGCCAGATGCAGGTGTACGACGGCGACTCGACGAGCGACGGCACCCTCCTCCACACCTGGTCGACCAACACCGGGAAGCCCGGGTTCCTCACCATCGGCGGGACCCTGGTGGTCCTGTACCACGACCCAGTGGTGAAGATGCAATCCTGCCCCACCTTCGAGACCCCCGCCGCCTGCACCCCGGGCGGGTCCGAGTACTACGACGAGAACGTCTATGACGACACCGCCGTCTCCAGCGACGGCTACTTCATCCACGCCGCCCCCTGGGTCTGCGGCACCGATGCGCCGGTGTGCGACCTCTGGCCGTACGGGAACACCAACAGCTCCCACGGCTGCATCAACCTGAGCACCGACAACGCGGTCACCTACTACAACTGGAGCCAGGTGGGTGACCCGGTCGAGGTGCTCGCCAGCACGCTCCAGGCCTCGTACTCCGACGGCGAGGGCGACTGGCAGACCCCGTACGACCAGATGGTCCAGGGCGGCGCGGACGTCCCCGCCAGCGCCGCCGCGCCGGCCTCCGCCCCCGCCTCGAGCACGCCCGCGCCGAGCGCCAGCGCGATCGCCGGGCCGTAGCCGCCCGCGGCGCCCGCGCTCACCGGCCGGGCGGCACGCGGGGTCAGCCCCTCTGCAACGCCCGCCGGATGAGGCTGCGCTCGTCGGGGTCGGCGGCCCGGAACAGCCAGAGCGCGGCCAGGTAGAGGGCGCCGCCTGCGGCCGTGAAGGCCACGGTCGCCACCCGTCCCTCGGGATGGACGAGGAGCAGGAAGCCGCCCATCAGCAGCGCCGGCGGCACGATCCGCCAGCTCAGTCTCAGCACCGGGATGCCCACCCCGAGGCGGCGCAGCACGAGCAGCCCGATGACCACCAGCCCCACCTCGGTGAGGGCGGTGTCGGCGCTGGTGACGAGGTAACCGCTGCCCGGGTGCAGCCGCTCGAACACGGGGATCAGCACCGCGTTGGAGACCCCGTTGATCACCATGCCGACGCCGACGATCCACGCATAGGTCCGCTGCCGGTCCATCGCCAGCAGGGCGGTGGCGTTGGCGTTGTCGACGAACATGAAGACGATCGTCACCCCGAGCAGCCGGAGCGACGGCGCCGCCTGCGGGTAGAGGCTGAAGAGCGAGGTGTACTGGTCGGCGAGCACGATCACCCCGATCGAGGCCGGGAGGCCGAGCGCCACCAGGGCCTTGAAGAACTTCCTCACCGCGATCACCAGCCGCTCCGGCGCCTCACGGTGGTACACGGCGAGCAGCGGGAAGATCACGGTGCGCAGCGCGAAGGGGATCACCAGAAGGGCCTGGAAGGGCTTGTAGGCGGCCTGGTACCAGCCCACCTCGCAGTAGCTGAGGCTGGTGAGGGTTGGGCACGCGGTCGGGGTGGACGGACCGAAGTGCTGAAGGATCGGGACGTCGATCTGCCAGTAGACGGTGGTGAAGACGTAGCTGATCGCGAGCGGCAGGGTCATCACCATCCACGGCCGGATCAGCCCCATCTCGAACCGCCAGTGCGGCCGCCAGACGCCGGTGAGCAGCAGCACGGTGGCGAAGTAGGCGGCCGCCCCCACGTAGCTGAAGGTGTAGGCCCAGATGAAGTAGCCGGTGCCGAGGTTGCGGACCGCGCCGAGCACGACCAGCCCGAGCAGCAGGAGGGCCTCGGGCAGGATCTCCGCCACCACCCACTTGACCCGCTGGAGCGCGTAGAAGGTGTTGCGCAGGAGGAGCTGGAGGCCGGACCCGACCATCAGCGCCGCCGAGGCCACGATCAGCGAGTGCAGCCCGAGCAGCCAGAGCGCGCCGGTCAGCACCAGGATGGCCAGGCAGAGCAGCGGGATCCGCAGCGAGAGCATGTTGTCGAGGTAGCGGCCGACCAGCTGGGGGCGGCGGGCTCCCTCGCGGAGGTAGAGGGTGCTGAGGCCCAGGTCGGCGACCACCGAGACGATCGCCCCGTAGGTGATCGCGGTCTGCATCTGCCCGAAATCGCCGGCTCCGAGGGAGTGGAGGATGACGATCACCGTGCCCAGGGCGAGCAGCCGCGAGGCGAGCTGGGCGACCAGCATCATCATCGAGTTGCGCACCCCCCGCAGCCCGCTGCCCGGGCGGAGCGCGCCGGGGCTGAGCGATCCGCCGTCCCCCGAACCGAGTGCGGCTCCTCCGAGGGCGGCTCCGTCGATGCCCGACCCGACCACGGCCGCCGCGTCTCCGGCGGGCACGGCCTTCCCACCCAGGGGCTCCGGGAGCCCCTCGGGGTGGTCGGGCGGGACGCCCCTCAGCTTGTCCATCGGCGGGCCATTGTCGCCGGTGGAACGCGCGCCGGTGCCCCCAGGGTTCGCCGTGACGCGATCCGGCCGTTCGCGGAAGCCGATTCAGTGGCTCCCGGCCAGCGGAAGGGTGGCGGCGGGGCCGGGCGCCACCGAGACGGCCCTGAGCCGCCCGACGCCTCTCGCCCGCCGCTGCTGGCGCCGGAGCAGCCGTTCCCTGCGGCGGCGCCACTCCGTCTCGGGACCTCCGCCGGGGCCGGCGGCCACCGCCAGCCGCCGCCGCCAGCCCGACCAGCCGGCGAGCACCGACTCCGCCTCGGCGCAGACCCCGAGGGCCCCCGCGATATCCCCGGAGCGCTCGAGGGCGATGGCGAGGCCCCGGGCGGCGGTCAGGTCGTCGGGATGCCGGCGGTGGAGCTCGCGCAGCACGGCGGTCCGCGCCCCCGCCCGCTCGCGGCCGAGCCGCCGGGCCAACCGGTGGCCGGCCGGGCGGGACCACGGCGAGGACTCCTCCCGGAAGGCCACCGCCAGCTCCTCGGTGGCGGCGTCCCGGAACCCGATGGCCTCGAGGTGGACCCCCAGCCGGTAGCGGTCGGCGGGATGCACCGGCTCGACCATCCGGCCGGCCGCGTGAGCGGTGAGCCGCGCCCCCAGCACCACGGTGGCGCAGAGGTCGAGCTGGTTGTGGCGGATGACGCCCTCCAGCAGGTGGGCCGGTGCCCCGCCGAGCCAGGCCCGGAAGCGGGCGGGGGCCTCAGCTCCGGGGACGTCGTCGCCGCGCTCGAGGCCGAGCAGCGAGATCTCCGCCTGGCGGAGGGTGCAGGCACCGAGCCGCTCGCGGAAGAGGCGGCGGACCGGGCCGAGCAGGTCGCAGTGGATCACCGGCGAGATCGCGTCTGCGGGCCGCCGGTTGATGACGCACCGAGCCCTCAGCACGGGCACGTCGAAACCCCGCCCGTTGTAGCTGAGCAGGACCCGGCATCGGGCCAGGCGGGCCGCCACGGCGTCGAGCATCACCCCCTCCTCGCCCAGGTCCGCGAGCAGGTACTGGTCGATCTCGAGGAAGGCGCCGCGAGGTGCTCCCAGGCCGACCAGGAAGGGGACCACCCCACTCCCGCGGAGCCCCAGGGTCTCGATGTCGAGCACCAGGGCGTCCTCGTCCGCCACCGCGCCGGCCGGGGTCCCCGGAGGGAGCCGGTAGAGGAGCCGGACCAGCTCCGGAGGCGTGGCCGGAGGGCCGGCGCCGGCCCGTTCCAGGAAGGGGCCCAGATCCACGCTCACCCGCCGGATCAGGACCCCGTGCTCGGCCGAGAAGCCGAGCGCCGCAGCGCGCTCGACCGGCGTGGAGATCTCGGGTGCCCGCCGCGGGGAGAGCGGTCGCGAGAGGTCGGCGAGGCCACCCATGGCGGCGAGGCGCGCTCGGAGGACGCTCACGGGGTCGGCCGGGGCAGGAGGGCTGACCAGGGACGGGCTCATCGCAGCCCGCCACCGGTCACGCCGGCCCCCCGGCGATCCGGAGCAGGCGGAGCGCGGCGGCCCGGCCGTCGCAGGTGGCGGGGGCGGGCCCGACGCAGGAGGGACAGCCGGTGGCGCATCCGCAGCCCGCGGTCAGCTCGGTCGCCGATCTCACCAGCTCCGCGAAGCGATCGAAGCAGGCGGGCGCGAGGCCGACCCCGCCGGGGGTGGCGTCGTAGAGGTAGACCGCCGGCCATCCGACCGCCTCGTCGTCGGCCGGGGTTGGAACGGCCGCCGGTCTCCACCCGGCGGCGAACTCCTGGGGCTCCCCGGGATCCGGCGGGCCGAGGGCCGCCGGTGCGGGACGGTCCGCGCCCGGGCCGGCCTGGGTGCGCAGCTCCACGTGGGTGCCCAGGTCGCGCGGGTCGCACATGCAGAGCAGGCAGGCCGCCGCGTGGAGGGCCCTCGACGCGCCCACCAGTCCGGCCTCCAGCTCCACCGGCGAGAGGCCACTCAGCGCCTCCGGCCGGAAGGCGGCCCAGACCGCGGTGGTGTGGAGGTCCTGCTCGGGGAGGTGGATGGGGCCGGAGCCGATGTTCTCGTGGGTGAGGAAGCGGACCTTCTTGTAGAGGTTGGCCAGCCGGCTGACCCGCACCTCGCCGTGGCTGCGCCGCACCCTCTCCCCCACCGGCCCGGCGAACCGCTCGAGGACGCGGACGGTCTGACGGGTCTCGGCCAGCGTGTAGTGGTCGACGGCCACCGGGTGGACGTAGGCCCGCTTCTCCTCCCAGTCCAGCCGTTCCACGTGGTACTGGCGCCCCTCATGGAGGTAGATGGCGTCGTCGTGGACCAGCACCGGTGCCGAGAACTGGTCGACCTCCCCGATCACCCGGCCGTGGCTCCCCGGACGGCCTCCGCCGCTCCCCGCCCACGGCCCCTGGGGACCTTGTCCGGGCCCGCCGGGGTCGCTCGAGGTGTCGATGATGACCACGTTGCCGGCGGCCGCCCGGCGCAGCGAGATCGCCTCGGCCGGGAAGGCGTCAGCGCTCCAGTGGTAGCGGCTCCCGCTCCGATGGACCAGACCGTCCTCGGCGAAGCAGTCGAGCAGGGTCCCGGTGAGCTCCGACCCGGCGCTGCCGAAGGCCTCACCCTCGCGGAAGGAGAGCTCGAAGGCCGCAGCCTGGAGGTGCGAGCCCAGCACCAGCAGGTTGTCGGGGTCGACCAGGCCGCGTTCCGGAGGCGTCTCCAGCAGGTACTCGGGGTGCCGCAGCAGGAACTGGTCGAGGGGGGCGTCGGAGGCGATGAAGACCCCGAGGGAGGCGGAGTCCCGGCGTCCGGCCCGGCCCAGCTGCTGCCAGGTGCTCGCCAGGGTGCCCGGGTACCCGACCAGGACCGAGGCGTCCAGCCCGCCGATGTCCACCCCCAGCTCGAGGGCGTTGGTGGCGACCACGGCGCGGACGCTCCCGCCGCGCAGCCCGGCCTCGATGGCCCGGCGTTCAAGGGGCAGGTACCCGCCGCGGTAGCCGCGGATCGAGGGCGCCTGCCCCGACCCGCCGGGGTGGAGCTGCTGCAGGTAGCTGAGCAGCACCTCGACCGAGCTGCGGCTGCGGCAGAAGCCGATGACCTGGAGGTCGAGGCGGAGCAGCTGAGCGATCAGCCGGCGAGCCTCCAGAACCGCCGACCGGCGCACTCCGAGAGTCGCGTCGCTGAGCGGTGGCGCCCAGAACCAGACGTGGCGCTCGGCGCGGGGAGCCCCGTTGCGGTCGACCACCGTGACCCGGCGGCCGATCAGCCGCTCGGCCAGCTCGCCGGGGTTGCCGATGGTCGCGGAGCAGCAGATCACCGTTGGGTTGCTGCCGTAGAAGCGGCAGAGCCGGAGCAGCCGCCGGAGCACGTTGGCGAGATGAGAGCCGAACAGGCCGCGGTAGGCGTGCAGCTCGTCGATGACGACATACCGAAGCGAACGGAGCAGGCCGGCCCAGCCGGTGTGGTTGGGCAGGATGCCGCTGTGCAGCATGTCCGGGTTGGTGACCACGATCTGGCCACCCTCGCGGATCGCGCGGCGCAGCCCGGTCGGGGTGTCGCCGTCGAAGGTAGCCGCCCGCAGCAGGTCCCGGCGCTCGGGCGGCAGGTGGGCGACCAGGTCCCGGAGCCCGGCGAGCTGGTCCTGGGCGAGCGCCTTGGTGGGGAAGAGCCAGAGCGACCGGCTGTCCGGGTCGCGCAGCCAGGAGTCGAGAACCGGGACGACGAAGCCGAGCGTCTTGCCGCTCGCGGTCGGGGTGACCATCGTCAGATCGCGGCCGTCCAGCGCGAGCTCGATCGCCTCGGCCTGGTGGGAGTAGGCACGCTCCAACCCCCGGGCCCGGAGGGCGGTCACCAGCTCGGGGTGGAGCCGATCCGGCCAGGGCCTCAAATCGGCCTGCTGGGCGGGCAGGGTCACTGCATGGGCGATGCGGCGCTCGACCCAGGGCTCACGGCGGAGGGCGGCGATGCGCTCGCCGACCGAGGGGGCGACAGCGATGGTCACGATGCGACAGCATACCGAACAAGTGTTTGGAATACAACTGTTCGCGAGACCCGGTGGTGGGTCAGCCTGAAGTCAGCCGGGTGTGGATCGTGTCTGCGGGATCGAGGCGATCGTGGCTATCCTTAGGCGGAAGGAAATGGCCCAACCGCGTCACCCACTGTCGCCGTGGTACTGGAGGGGGTTTCTCCTCCTCGGCCTTGGTGAGATGGGCCTCGCGATCGCCGAGCTGGTGACCGGAAGGTCCTCGGGCATCCCGTTCCTGGTCATTGCTCTGGCCTTCATCGCTGTGGCCGGAGTCAACTACCGACGCTCAAACTGACCCACCACCCGAGACCCACTGACCCGTGAGCTGAGCCCCGAGCGACCGGTTCACGGCTCCGCCCTCAGGACGGGGTCGCTGATCTCCATGTCGTCGGCCATGGCCAGCAGTGGCCGAACCCCCCTGCTCGCCAGGGTGGCGTGATAGGCCTTCACCGCATCGGCCGATGAGATGTCCCGCTCCAGCACCCTGCGCATCAGCGCCACCAACGTCAGGGGGCACTCGGCGTAGTTGATCTTGCGGCCGAAGAGTGCCACGCGGGCCCCAGCCTGCTCCGCTCGCGCCAGCAGTTCGAAGGTGTCACGCGTGGTGCCCTTGGCGCCGCCCAGGATGCCCACCACCAGCCTGGCGGGATCGTAGCCAGCCAGCTCCTCGATCGCGCTCCGGCCGTTGTAGGCGAGCTTCAGAAACACCGGTTGCTCCGCGGCCAGAACCCCCCCAAGGCAGCGCACGATGCAGTCGCCGATGTAATGGCCAAGCTCCCCCGCGGGAATGCCCACATCGAAAGCCGGGTTGAACACCTCGAGGAAGTGGCGGAGGCCCAGGACCTCAGCCTCGGCCCGGAAGGCTGAATAGGCTTCCAGGGTGCTCAGATCACTCTCCACGTCATTGGAGAAGGTGATGGAGTAGAGCCCGAGATCGACCACCGGTCGCAGCTTCGCGAGGCGGGCCGTGCGGAAAGGGCGCGACCGCGATTGGGTGTAGCCGGCCCCGCGCTGACACCAGATATCGGTGGCGTCGTTGAAACGAACCGCCGGGGTGACGGGGCTGCCATCGAACAGCCCCTCCTGGCTCAGAATCTCCACCGAAGAGGCGCTGGCCAGCATGATGTCGATCAACCCGGAACCGGTCATCTCCCGCATGGCCTGCAGGTAGGCGGCCCGATCCGCGCTGCCGGAGAGCAGATTGCCCGAGGGGTCCCGCCTCGGCCCCGGCGCGAGGAGGCCAAAGGCCATCTCGCCGTCCTTCGCATCGGCGATGACGAAGTCCTGGGGGCGATAGTCGCCGGAGCGGATCCTGGCCAGTTTCGCGTCGAGGGTCTTCATGGGGTCTTCATCGTGTCAGACGGCGCGATGTCAGAGGGCGCGACTGACCACGTTCTCGAGCGCCTCCTGGTGACCGGAGCGGAAACTCGGTTCGATACCGCCGGTGAGCACCTTCTCCGCAAGGCCCGCAAGGTCGGTCTGGCCGGCGAGGATGCTGCGTCCCAAGGCGCCGTCCCAGTCCGCGTAGCGCTCCCCGAGCGGCTTGGTGAGCGCCTGGGTCTCGACCAGCTCGGCTGCCACCAGGAGCCCCTTGGCCAGGGTGTCGATGCCGCCGATGTGGGCGTGGAAGAGGTCGACCGGGTCGGTGCTCTGCCGGCGCAACTTGGCGTCGAAGTTGAACCCACCGGTGGTCAGCCCGCCGGCATTCAGGATGTGGTGGAGCGCCAGTGCCGTCTCGCGCACATCGGTGGGGAACTGGTCCGTATCCCAGCCGTTCTGCGGGTCGCCGCGGTTCGCGTCCACCGAGCCGAAGATGCCCAGGGCCACCGCCGTCGCCACCTCGTGTTCGAAGCTGTGGCCGGCCAGGGTGGCGTGGTTGCACTCGATGTTCACGCCGATCTCCTTCTCGAGGCCATGCCGGCAGAGGAATCCGTACACGGTGGCCACGTCGTGGTCGTACTGATGCTTGGTCGGCTCCATGGGCTTGGGCTCGAGCAGGATGCGGCCCTCGAACCCGATCTTTTGCTTGTGCTCGACCACCAGCGCGAGGAAACGCCCCAGCTGATCCAGCTCCCTGCGAAGGTCGGTGTTGAGAAGGGTGTCGTAGCCCTCCCGGCCGCCCCACAGGACGTAGTTGACACCGCCCAACCGTTGGGTCGCCTCCAGGGCATCCCGAACCTGGGTCGCGGCGCATGCGAAGACCTCGGGATCGGGATTGGTCGCCGCGCCAGACATGTAGCGCGGGTGGGAGAAGAGGTTGGCGGTGCCCCACAGCAGCTTCTTTCCGGCCTTGGCCTGGGCCTCGGCGGCCTTCTCCACCATCTGGGCGAAGGCCTTCTGGCTGGCCCTCATCGTGCCCAGCTCCGGAGCGAGATCGCGGTCGTGGAAGGTGTAGAACGGGACCCCGAGCTTCTGGATGAACTCCATGGCCACGGCGAGCTTCTGCTCGGCCTGCTTCAGAGGATCACCAGCTTCGTTCCAGGGCCTCTGAAAGGTGTCCACGCCGAAGACGTCGGCCCCGTTGAAGCCGAAGGTGTGCCAGTAGCAGACCGCGATGCGCAGGTGCTCGGCCATGGTCCGCCCGAGAACCACGCGGTCAGCGTCGTACCAACGGTATGCCAGCGGGTTGCGACTCTCGGGGCCCTCGTAAGCAATGGGACCGACGTTCGCGAAAAAGGGTGCGGGCACTACCGTCCTCCTGGAGCCGCCGCCGATGTCAGGCTGGCTGGGGTGGATCAATCCTATTCAGGGCGCTCGCCCCCGGGCTATTCCTTTACTCTCATATTCCGATACTTTGTTAGCCGTTGTTTGACTATTCCCGCCTTGAACTGGACAATAGAACACTGAGTTACTCTGATGCGGCTAGTTTTCGAGAAAGTCAGCGATTCCGAGGGTTCCTCGTTCGCCTTCCATCGAGGCGGTCAGGAGCTCTTCGACTGCCCCTACCACATGCACCCCGAGGTGGAGATCCTGCACATCATCACCGGGCAGGGCCTCCTGGTTGTGGGCGACCATGTGGGCCGCTTCGCCCCCGGTGACCTGGTGCTCCTTGGCGGTGGTCTGCCGCACATCCTGCGGACCGACGATGCGGCCCCCGGCCAGGACACCCCCCCCGAGCTGCGCTATGTCCAGTTCCGGCCAGCAGACTTCGGCGAGCGTTTCTGGGATCTGCGCGAGATGCAGCCGGCGGCCCGACTGCTGACCCAGGGCAGCCGCGGCTTGCGTTTCGATCATGAGGCGACCGGCCAGGCCCTGGCCCTGCTGGACCGGATGTGGGCGGCCAGCGGCTCAGCCCGGCTCCTGCGGATGATCGAGGTGCTCGGAACCCTGGCCGGTGCCGCTCAGTGGCTGCCCATGGCCAGCCTCGGGTACGCCCCCAAGGTCACCCACCGGGACTCGGAACGGCTCAACCGCGCCATGAGTTACATCAGCGACCACCTGACCGACACGTTGACCTTGGACGCCGTCGCGGCCCAGGCCGGGTTGTCCCGGCAGGCCTTCAGTCGCTTCTTTCACCGGCTGGTCGGAATGTCGTATCTGGACTACGTCCTCTCCCTGCGCCTGAGCCTGGCCCGTCGTTGCCTGCTGGAGTTGGAGAAGGGGGTGGCCGAGATCGCCTTCCAGGTCGGCTTCAACAACCTGTCGAATTTCAACCGGCAATTCCGCAAGGTCATGGGCACGGCGCCGAGGTCGTTCCGTGCGACGGTGCCGGGCTACGCCGCCTCGCCGGTGAGCAGCCGGGCCACCGCGCGGCGGAGCTCGGCGATGGACCCCTTGGTCACGACCTCCACCCCCCCGAGCTGGGCGGCCTCGGCCACCCGTGGGTCGGAGGTGACATAGGCCGTGAAGAGGATCACCGGGGTCCGGCTCAAGGACGGCTCCGCCCGCAGCGCCCGGATCAGGTCGAGGCCATCCATCGTGGGCATCCGCAGGTCGGTGACCACCAGCGCCGGAGGCCTGACCACCGCGAGGTCCCAGGCGGCGGCGCCATCCGGGGCCGTCTCGACCTCGTAGCCCGCCGCCGTGAGCGCCAGACGGAGGAGCTCGCGGATGTCGACCTCATCCTCGGCGACCAGGAGATGGTGGCTCACCGCGTCCTCCCTGCCATCAGGTCGTCGAGACGACGCCGGAGCCGACCAGCCGCCCGATCCCGAAGGTGATGGCGGCGGCGACGGCGGTGATCAGCAGTTGACGGGCCGCGGCGCGGAAGATGGACCGCTCCGAGAAGTAGCCGATGGCGGCACCGATCGCGAGGGCGGCGACCGCGCCGAGGGCGATGGAGACGAGCACGGCCCCCCAGCCGGTTGAGAAGAACCAGGGGATCAGCGGGATCAGCGCCCCCACCGCGAAGCTGACGAAGGACGAGAGCGCGGCGCCGAGGGGGGAGCCGGTGCGGGTGGGGTCGATCCCCAGCTCCTCGCGGCTGTGCACCTCCAGGGCGACCTCGGGGTCCTGCATGAGGGCGTCCACCACCTGCTCGGCGATCGCCTGGGGCACCCCACGCCCCATGTACACCGCCACCAGCTCCCGCCTCTCGAATTCGGGGTTGCGCCGCAGCTCCTCACGCTCGACCGCCAGCTCGCGGTGGATCAGCTCGGACTGGGCCGTCATCGAGATGTACTCGCCGGCTGCCATCGAGATGGCGCCGGCGACGAGGCCGGCGACCCCGGCCAGGCGCACCAGCCCCGAGGTCGGGCTCGCCCCGGCGACGCCGAGGATCAGGGAGACGTTGGTCAGCAGGCCGTCGCTGACCCCGAAGACGGCCGCCCGCGCGGTCCCGCCCTGGATGTTGCGGTGGTGCTCCGGTCGCGGGTCGACCGTCTCCGCGGGTCCCGCTCCAGTCTCCGGATCGGTGGCCATGCCGGGGCGCGAGCCTCCCACTTGCGCGGACAACAACCCGACTGTACACGGCACGGGCTCTCGCTGACCCGGCGCCTCCGCCGGCGGCCCAGACTCCAGGCGATGGACCAATCCGTCGGCACCGGACACCTCCTCGCCATCGGCCTGACGGTCGTCCTCGTCCTGGTGCTGATCCCCCTCGTGCGCCTGCGGCCGGGGCCGTGGGTGACAGCGGCCTCCTGGCTGCTCGCCATGATCCTGGTGGCCAACGAGATCGCCTTCGAGCTGGTCCAGTGGCAGGGCGGGTTGGGGGAGCCGTACGTGGCTCACACCTGGACGGTGGGATTCAGCCTGCCCCTGTACGTCTGCGACGTCGCGGCCTTCGTCGCCGCCGCCGCCCTCGTCACCCGGCGGCCGATCCTGGTCGAGATCACCTGGTTCTGGGGGATCGCCGGCACCGTGCAGGGCCTGCTCACCCCCGACCATCCGATCCTCTTCCCCTCGTACGACTGGCTCGAGTTCTACGTCGACCACATCGGGGTGATCCTGGTCGCCGTCTGGCTGGTGGTGGGCCTGGGTCTCCACCCCCGACCCCGCGCCGCGCTCCGGGTGATCGCGATCACCGTCGCCTTCCTCGCCCTGGTGGGGGTGGTCGACGCCCTCACCGGGGGCGACTACGACTACCTGCACGCCCAGCACCCACCCGGGCTGCTGGCCCTGCTGGGTCCCTGGCCCTGGTACCTCGCCGGGGCGACCGGGGTGGCGCTCCTCTCCATCCTGATCCTGGATCTGCCCTTCTGGCCGGAGCGACGCCGGGCCGCGCGAGCGCACGCCGGGTCCGGGCGAGGGACCCCGGCCGGATCCGGCTCTCCGTGGGTGGTGCCGCCCTGGTGACCCGAGCGATCGGCTCACCCGGGACGCCACGCCGCAGCCCACCGACCCCCGCTCGGCGTGGCACGATCCCACCCCATGGATTCGCCCGCGCGACCGCGCGCGCCCTCCGGTGCCGACCTCCTCGCCGGCACCCCCGAGGCGATCGAATACTGCCGCTCGCTGATCCCCGCCGCCTTCCCCGACGGTCTCCCCTCCCCGGAGCTGGCCGCCCGGGCCGCCGCCGCGATCTGGCGCCACCTCCGCGAGCACGCCGACACCGAGCCGGTGGCCTGGGACCCGGACGACGCCGACGGCCAGCGGATCAGCGCCGCCTTCCAGCGCCACGGGCTGGCGGCCGCGCTCGCCGAGGCGGCCCGCGGTCCGAGCCCCGCGGCCCCGCAAAGGCTGAGGGTCACCTCCTACAGCGAGGAGCTCCTCCCCTGACCGGTGCCGGTTCGGGCCGGAGCGGCCCCGCCGCCTACGCCGTGGCCCGGGGCTGCTCCATCTCCGCGATCACCGCGTCGGCGACCTGGGACGTGCCCACCGCGGTGGGGTCGTCCCGCTGCGGCTTCATGTCATAGGTGACCGAATCTCCGCGGGCGATGACCGCGGCGAGGCCCCGCTCCAGCCGTTCGGCGGCCTCCGTCTCGCCGAGGTGGCGGAGCATCAGCACCCCGCTGAACATCATCGCCATCGGGTTGGCGACGTTCTTCCCCGCGTAGCGGGGCGCCGAGCCGTGGGTGGCCTCGAAGACGGCGATCTCGTCGCCCATGTTGGCGCCGGGGGCGAGCCCCAGACCGCCGATCAGTCCGGCGCAGAGGTCGCTGAGGATGTCGCCGTAGAGGTTGGGCATCACCATGACGTCGTAGAGCTCGGGCTTCTGGACCAGCTGCATGGCCATGTTGTCGACGATCCGGTCCTCGAACTCGAGGTCGGGGAACTCCCGGGCCACCTCCTGGGCGGTGTGGAGCCAGAGACCGTCGGTGTGCTTCATGATGTTGGCCTTGTGGACGGCCGTGACCTTGTGCCGCCCGTTGGCCCGGGCCCAGGCGAACGCGAAGCGGAAGACGCGCCGGGTGCCGAACACCGAGATCGGCTTGATGCTGATGCCGGAGTCGGTGCGGATGGAGCGGCCACCGAGCTCAGCGATGGTCTGGATCAGGCGGAGGGTCTCGGGCTCGCCCTCCTGGAACTCGATGCCGGCGTAGAGGTCCTCGGTGTTCTCCCGGACGATGACCAGGTCGATCTCCTGGTAGCGGCTCCGGACCCCCGGGTACCACTTGCAGGGCCGGACCAGGGCGTAGAGGTCCAGCTCCCGCCGCAGGGCCACGTTGACGCTCCGGATGCCCTTGCCCACCGGGGTCGTCAGGGGACCCTTGATGGCCACCCGGTTCTTGCGGATCGAACTCGAGGACGTGGGGCGGCATCGGCTCGCCGTACTTCTCGATCACGTCGAGGCCGGCGTCGTGAACCTCCCACTCGATCTCCGCGCCGGAGGCGTCGATGACCCGGCGCGCCGCCTCACTGACCTCGTAGCCGATGCCGTCGCCGGGGATGAGGGTGACCGTGTGCCGCGCCATGCTCGCCTCCTCTTGTGTGGCTGCGAGTGTGCCACGTCGCCGCCGGGCAGCGGACCCGGATGACCTCCGAGCTCGCCGCCTGGTACCGCGCGGCCGGCCGTCACGACCTGCCGTGGCGCGGGACCCGCGACCCGTGGCCGGTGCTGGTCAGCGAGGTCATGCTCCAGCAGACCGCGGTGGGCCGGGTGCTGCCTCGCTGGGCGCGTTTCCTCGAGCGCTGGCCCACGCCGGAGAGCTGCGCGGCGGCATCCCTCGAGGAGGTGCTCCGGGAGTGGGACGGCCTCGGCTACCCGCGCCGGGCCGCCGGGCTCTGGCGCTCCGCCGAGCTGGTCGCGAGCCGCGGCTGGCCGGTGGACGAGCCGGGGCTGAGGGCCCTTCCCGGGGTCGGCCCCTACACCGCCCGGGCGCTCCTCTGCCTCGCCTTCGACCGCCCCGCGGCACCGGCCCGCGACGTCAACCTCGGGCGAGTGGCCGCCCGCTGCTTCCTCGGCGCCGAGACCGCCCCAGGGGCCCGGCTGGACGCGGCGCTGACCGCTCAGCGTCCGGAGGGGACGAGCTGGCGCGACTACACCCTGGCGCTCTTCGACGTGGGGGCCCTGCTCTGCCGCCGGCGCAGCGCCGCGTGCGAGCGCTGCCCGCTGGCGCCTGGCTGCCGCTCCCGCGAGCGGCTGGCCGCGGGCGTGGGGCCGCCGCCCCGCCGGCAGGCCCCCTACCCGGGGAGCATGCGGGAGCTCCGGGGCGCGGTCCTGCGGGCGATGCTGGATCGGCCCGAGAGGAGCGCCGCCGACCTCGAGCGGGCGGTGGCCCGGGTGCCGGCCGCGGCCCGTCCCGGGGCGGTGGCGGAGGCGCTGGCGGGACTGCGCCAGGACGGCCTGCTCGGTTGATCCGAGGGTCGACGGGCGGCTCGGCGAACCCCGGGCAGGCCCGCGCGAACGAACGGTCGACGCCGGCATCCCGCGCCCGCCATCCGGGACGGGCGCGGAGACGCCGGCGCGGCAGGGGCCGGGCTCAGCCGCTGACCAGCCCGATCACGTTGCCCGCCGGGTCGGCGAAGCGCGCGATGAGAGTGGCCGGCCCGACCTGCTTCGGCGGGGTCACCGTCCTGCCCCCGCGCTCCGCGACACTGCTCAGGGCCGCGCCCAGGTCGTCGACCTGGATGTAGAACGTCACCGGGAGGAACGCGGACGGGCGCCGGCCGATGCCCGCCGTGACCGCCCCGGGCCTGTCCTCGATGCTGACCATGGCGTACTCCATCTGCTCGGGGTCGTCGATCTCGACCGGCCCCACCTTCCATCCGAAGACGGACGAGTAGAAGTCCCGAAGCGGGGCGGGGTCGTCGCTCAGCACCTCGACGTGACCGATGGATCCGTTCATCTCTGCCTCTCCTCGAACGCTGACTGCCAACGATTCCGAGGGTATCCCCGTATATAAGCCACCTCTTGTCATATATCCCGGCTAATCTGGACCCCATGCGCGCCGACCGGCTGCTCTCGATCCTCCTGCTCCTCCAGGCCCGGGGGCGGATGACCGCCCTCGACCTCGCCGAGCGGCTCGAGGTGTCACGGCGGACCATCCACCGAGACCTCGAGGCATTGAGCACGGCGGGGGTGCCGGTGGTCGTCGAGCGCGGCGTCCGGGGTGGCGCCTCCCTCATGGAGGGATATCGCACCGACCTCACCGGGTTGACCGAGACCGAGGTGGAGGCGCTGCTGGGGCTGGCCAGCGGGCCGGTCGCCGGGCACCTCGGACTCCGCCCCGACCTGGAGAGCGCCTCGCGCAAGCTGGCGGCGGCGCGGCCGGGACAGGCCGGACTCCGTCTTCAGCAGCGCGTGCTCATCGACGTCGAGCACTGGTGGTCGGGGACCGCGGTCCCCGGCCACCTGGGTCGCATCCAGGACGCGGTGCTCTCCGACCGCCGGCTGCGGCTGCGCTACCGGCGCGGCGAGGAGACGGTGGTGACCCGCGAGGTGGATCCGTACGGGCTGGTCCTCAAATCCGGCGTCTGGTACCTGCTGGCCGGCCGCGACGGGGAGCTGCGCACCTACAGGGTCTCGCGGGTCGAGGAGGCCGAGGTTCTGGAGGCGCCCTGCGAACGGCCGGACGGCTTCGACCTGGAGCAGGCGTGGGCGGAGCAGGTCGGGGGTTTTCGCGACCGGGCCACGGCGGCCGAGGTCGTGGTCCGGGTGCGTTCGGACGCCTCCGGGATCTTCCTCCGGATCGCCTCCGAGCACCTGCGCGGACCGGTCGCCTCCGGCGTCGCCTCCCTCGTCTTCCCGTCGGATGGGGCCGCCGCCGCCTTCCTGGCCGGCCACGTCAGCGAGGTCGAGGTGCTCTCCCCGCCGGCCGTGCGCCGCCGGCTCGCCGACCTCGGCCGGCGCCTGATTGCGGTGTACGCCGCCCCCGTCTGAGCGGCCCGGTCCCGGCAACCGCGACCTCGCCGGCTCACTCGCCGATTAGCATGGGGAACGTGGCCACCATCTCCCCGTATCTCGACATGGTCCGCGAGGAGCTGATGGCGTGCACCAGCTTCGGTTTCTCGCCCGACCGGGACCTCCCCCCCGCCCCCGCGCGGCGCGCCGACCCGGGCTCCGGGCCCCGGGTGCTGTTCGTCGGGTTTCCCTCCGACTACTCGCTCGCCTTCCTGCTCGGGCTGCTCCAGCTCGACGTCCGCGTCTGCGGGATCGTCACCTCGCCGGGAGCCCACCCCGCCATCCTCGGAGACAACGCGCTGAGCCGGATCGCCGACCACCTCGGCGTCCCCCTGCTCCGCACCTGGCGGATCAACGACGACCACAGCCGCATCGACATGGCGGGGCTGCGACCCGAGGCGGCGGTCATGGCCAGCTTCAATCAGATCGTCAACGCCCCGACCCTCCGCATCCCCCAACACGGCTTCATCAACGTTCACCCCTCGCTGCTGCCCCAATACCGCGGACCCGAGCCGGTCTACTGGGTCATCGCCGACGGGGCCACGCGGACCGGGATAACCCTCCATCGTGCGGTCCCCAAGGTGGACGCCGGGCCGATCCTGGCTCAGGCTGCCGTGGACGTCGATCCCCGCGACACCTCGGGAACCCTCACCCGGCAGCTGGTGGGAGCCGGTCTGCCATTGCTGAGCACGGCCCTGGAGGCCCTCCTCGCCGACGCGCCCGGGACCGTGCCGGACCTGCGCGCCGGCAGCTACCTGCCGCCGGTCGGGCACCGCCGCCTCGACGAGGCACCGAGCGCGGCGGCGGCCGAGCGGATGGTGCGGGCCGGGGTGCCCAACATGCCCGCCTGGACGCGCGTTCACGGCAAGGTCGCCTACGTCCTGGCGGCCCAGCTCCGCGACCCGTCGGTGCCGGGCCCGGACCGGGCCCCGCGGCTCTCCTTCCCCGACGGCGACCTGGCCCTGCTCGCCATCTCCCCGAGCTGCCACTGCCATCACGACGTCGAGGACTGCCCACACCGTGAGGATGCCCGGGCGAGCTGACCTCACCCCAACCTCGGTCGCCATGTCACCATGGCAGCGACGTGAAGAGCGAGGCTCTCTCCCACCTCCCCTGGGCTGTGACTCGAGCCGAGTTCATGGCCACCGCGCGCGACACCGGCAGCGACGGCGCCTGCCTGGTGTTCGTCATCTCCGAGGAGATCCCGCCGAGCGCCCGCGCCGGTTACGCGCAGCTGATCATCGCGTACGCCCGGGCCAATGAGCCGGTGACCATCGACGGCGAGGGCACCTCGACCCTGCTGATCACCGAGGGCGGGGTCGCCGCCGGGGTGGTGGTCGCCGATCGGGTCTTCGGCCTGATGCGGCGCATCTCCCTGGAGACCACCATCCGAGCCGGGATCGCTCCGCTGGCGGGCGACCCCGAGGCGGCGATCGCCACCGCCCATCGCCGGGCGGAGCGGGCATCCCCCTCGTCGGCGGTGCTGGAGGGCTGAGACCCCGGCGACGCCGGTCGCCGGTCGCATCCCGTCCGCTCCGTATCGTTGCCCGGTTCGGTATCGTTGCCCGGCGGCCCGGGGCTGGCCCCCGCCGGCGGCAGCGCGACACGGGCCGAGGTAGCTCAGTTGGTAGAGCACGGGTCTGAAAAACCCGGTGTCCCCAGTTCGATTCTGGGCCTCGGCACCACCCCCCTCAACGGTTATTCGCGATCGACGAGTGCTGCCGGCGCTCGCCATCGAGCCCGGTCGTTTCCAGGGCTGAGCGCCTCTGTCGTGGCCAACCTGGCCACGGCGGGCACGTTGGCCCCTCCGGCCCACCCCTCACCGGCTCTCTGATGGCCCATCCCCGACGGAGGCGCGGCTCGGCCTGACCAGAAACCGCGAACAGGGTCCACCGGCCCTGGCCCGACGCGACCAGGACCCTCGCCGCGACCGGCAGCCGCGTTGACGGTGGCGGCCTCAGCGGACCGCTCGCTGCACCAGCGCGGTGATCCTCGCCTCCTCGGTGGCGGTCAGCTCCGTCAGCGCGTACGAATTCGGCCACATGGCGCCCTCGTCGAGGCTCGCCTTGTCAGTGAATCCGAGGGTCTGGTACCTGGCCTTGAACTTCCCCGCATTCTGGAAGAAGCAGATGAGCCTGCCCTCCTTGGCGTAGGCGGGCATCCCGTACCAGGTCCTCGGTGCGATCTCCGGTTCGGCGGCCTTGATCAGGGCGTGAACCCTGCCGGCGATCGAGCGATCCGGTTCCTGCATCTTCGCGATCGCGGCCAGCACCTCGGTCTCCCCATCCGCGTGGGCAGCCTGCGCCTTCAGCTCGCGGACGCGCTCGCGCGCCGCGGCCTTCTCCTCGGCGCTGAACCCCTGGGACACCTCGCCGCTCGCGCTGCTGCGCTTCGCAGGTTTCGCCGCGGCCTTGGCGGCGGCCTTCGTCGGAGCCATCCTTCTCCCTCCCGGTCCCTGAGTTGGCGGCAACCCATCGATTCTAGGCAGCGGGCGAGCGAGCTTCCCAGGTGGAGATCCGAGGCTGCTCGGGTGGAGACCCGAGGCGTTCCCAGGCCGGGCTGCCGATGACCGCCTCAGCCGGCGCGATGAACGTCCCCCGCTGACCTCAGCCGGGCTCGGGGGAGACTGCGACCCTCCCGCTGACCGTCCGTCCGGAACCGCGGAGATCCGGCTGCTCCGGGCGGGCGACGGCGTCGGGATGGTGGCTCCTCAGGTACCGGTAGTCGAACTCGGTGGGCATCACGTCCGAGCCGTGGATCGCGGCCAGCAGGAGCTCGAGGTCGTCTCCCTTGCTGACGAATGCGGACATTCCCGCCGCGATCATGGTGTGGGTCACCAGCGCGTCGTCGTAGGCGGAGTGGCCGACCACGCGAATGTCGGGGCAGACCTCACCCAGGCCGCGGGCCGCGGCCCAGCCGCCGCCCTCCGGCATGTTGATGTCGACGACGGCCACCCGCGGTTGCGTCTCGGCGGCCAGCCTGATCGCCGCCGTCACCCGTCGCGAGGCGCCCACCACGACCACGGTCGGATCGGTCTCCAGCGCCTCCCCCAGCACCTCCAGGATCGTCTCGCTGTCGTCGAGGATGAGCACGGTCACCGGCGGGACGCTGGTCACGGGCCCCTCAGGAGCGGCGGTCATGCGGTGATCCTCGTGCTGGGCTGGCTTCATCGGGATGATGCAACGAATCGCTAACGATCACGGCGGGGACGCCCCGGCCCCGAACGGAGGTTCGGCCCGGTGCGGGGTTCGCGCCCGCCCTCGATCCTGCCGCCCCTGGCCCCGATGGGGGCGCGGGAGGTGGGTGTGGGTGCGGTCTGGTGAGGATGAGCGTGAGCGTGCCGGTGAGGCTGAGCTTGCGCCCAACCTTCCCTCTTGACTAGCCTGACCCTGGGATCTCCCAGGAGTCCGGAGGAGAGGGCGGCCGATGATCGAGCACGAGGTCAGGGTCCACCCCAGCGCGGCCGACCTGCCGCGCGGGGATCAGCTGGCCTGGAAGCTGGCCGCCGTCGCCACCGACCCGGTCCCGGTCGACGACGACGTCGCCGAGATGGTGGTCAACCGCCTCATCGACGACGCCGCGGTGGCCGCCGCCTCCCTCCACCGGCCTCCGGTGGCCAGTGCCCGCGCCCAGGCGCTCCGCCACCCCCACGTCCCGGGGGCGGGCCTCTTCGGGTGCGCGCCGTCGACCCGGGTCTCCCCGGAGTGGGCGGCGTGGGCCAACGCGGTGGCGGTCCGCGACCTCGACTATCACGACACCTTCCTGGGCGCCGAGTACTCCCACCCCGGGGACAACATCCCGCCGCTCCTCTCCGTGGCCCAGCACCGTCATCGAAGCGGCGCGGACCTCGTCCGGGCGGTGGCCACGGCCTACGAGGTCCAGGTCGATCTGGCCCGCTCGATCTCCCTCCACGCCCACGGGATCGACCATGTCGCCCACCTCGGGCCCTCGGTGGCAGCCGGGCTCGGCACCCTGCTCGACCTCCCCACCGAGGTGGTCTTCCAGGCCATCGGCCAGGCGCTCCACACCACCACCGCGACCCGGCAGTCCCGCAAGGGGGAGATCTCCTCCTGGAAGGCCTACGCGCCGGCCTTCGCCGGCAAGGTGGCGATCGAGGCGGTGGATCGGGCGATGCGCGGCGAGCGATCGCCGGCGCCGATCTACGAGGGGGAGGACGGGGTCGTCGCCGTGCTCCTCGACGGCCCCGAGGCCTGCTATCGGGTGGCCCTGCCCGGTCCCGGCGAGCCCCGCCGCGCCATCCTCGAGACCTACACGAAGGAGTACGCGGCCGAGTACCAGGCGCAGGCCTTCATCGACCTCGCCCGCCGGCTCCGGCGCAGCATCCCCGATCTCCGGCGGGTGCGCGCCATCACCATCCACACCAGCCGGCACACCCATCACGTGATCGGGACCGGCGCCCACGACCCCCAGAAGCTCGACCCGACCAGCTCGCGGGAGACCCTCGACCACTCGCTGATGTACATCTTCGCCGTGGCTCTCGAGGACGGGGCGTGGGACTGGCAGGCCTCGTACGCACCGGAGCGCTCCCGCCGCCCCGAGACGGTCGCGCTCTGGCGGCGGATCACCACCGCCGAGGACCCGGAGTGGAACCGCCGCTACCTCGCCGCGGACCCCTCGGAGAGGGCGTTCGGAGGAAGGGTGGTGGTCGAGCTCGAGGGCGGCGCCGTGATCGAGGACGAGATCGCCGTCGCCGACGCCCACCCGTTGGGAGCGCGTCCCTTCGGTCGTGCCGAGTACATCGCCAAGTTTCATGCGCTGGCCGGCGAGACGGTCGCGGAGGGGGAACGGGAGAGCTTCCTGGCGATGGCCACCCGCCTACCCTCGCTCGACGCCGCCGCGCTGGCCAGGCTCGGCTTCAGCGCCACCGACCTGGAGGCACGCACCCCGGAAGGAGGGCTCTTCTGATGCTCCACACCAGCGTCTCCGCCGGCGAGCGGCGCCGAGCATTCCGCGCCGGGCTCGGCTCGGGACGCCTGCTGCGCTTCCCGGGGGCCTTCACGCCGCTCTCGGCGATGCTCATCGAGGAGCTCGGCTTCGAGGGCGTGTACGTGTCGGGGGCGGTCCTCTCGGCCTCGCTCGGGCTGCCGGACATCGGTCTCACCTCGCTGGCCGAGGTCGCCGCGAGGAGCCATGAGATCGCTCGAGTGACCCGGCTCCCCACCCTGGTCGACGCCGACACCGGCTTCGGCGGGCCGCTCAACGCGGCCCGGAGTGTGCAGGTCCTGGAGGAGATGGGCGTCGCCGGCTGCCACATCGAGGACCAGGTGAGCCCCAAGCGCTGCGGCCACCTCGAGGGCAAGACCGTGGTCTCCCGCGAGGCGATGCTCGCCCGGATCGCGGCGGCTGTCGGGGCGCGGCGCGACCCCGACTTCGTGGTCTGCGCGCGGACCGACGCCCGCGCCGTCGAGGGCATCGACGCGGCCATCGAGCGGGCGCGCGCCTACGTCGACGCCGGCGCCGACCTCATCTTCCCCGAGGCCCTGGCGGGGGCGGCGGAGCTCGAAAGGTTCCGCAGCGCGGTGGACGCGCCGATCCTGGCCAACATGACCGAGTTCGGCAAGACCGAGCTCCTCGACGTCGCCACCCTCTCCTCGATCGGCGTGAACGTGGTCATCTATCCGGTGACGCTGCTTCGCGTGGCGATGGGCGCCATCGAGAGGGGGCTGCGGGAGCTGGCTTCGTCGGGCACCCAGCGGGAGCAGGTTGCCGGGATGCAGACGCGCGCCCGCCTCTACGAGCTGCTGGACTATGAGGGGTACACGAGCTTCGAAGCCTCGGTTTCGGCGGGGGCGCCCGCCACCGACGGGGGGTGAGGGATGGCGATGGACCGTGACGTGAGGCGAGGCCTGGACGGGGTGGTCGCGGACACCACCGCGGTCTCGATGGTGAATCCGGAAACCAACTCCCTCCTCTACCGCGGCTATCCGGTGCAGGAGCTGGCCGCCGCCTGCGGGTTCGAGGAGGTGGCCCACCTGCTCCTCCATGGAGAGCTCCCGAGCGCAGCCGAGCTGGCCGCCTTCCAGCGGGCTGGGCGCGCGTTGCGCGACCTGCCCCCGACCCTTCCCCCGGCGCTCGCCGCCCTGCCTCTCGACTGTCACCCGATGGACGTGCTGCGCACCGCGGTGAGCCTGCTGGGCGCCGGGGACGACCGGGAGGACGACGGCAGCCTCGAGGCCAACCTCGCCAAGGGGCTGAGCCTGCTGGCCAAGCTGCCCACCGTCGTCGCCGCCGAGCAACGCCGGCGCCGGGGCCAGCGGCCCATCCCCCCCGATCCCGGGCTCTCCTTCACCGACAACTTCTTCCACATGTGCTTCGGCGCCCTCCCGGAGGCCGAGGTGCACCGCTGCTTCGAGGTCTCGCTCATCCTCTACGCCGAGCACAGCTTCAACGCCTCCACCTTCACCGCGCGGGTGATCACCTCGACGCTCTCCGACCTCTACTCCGCGGTCACCGGGGCCATCGGGGCGCTCAAGGGACCCCTGCACGGCGGCGCCAACGAGGCGGTGATGGTGATGCTGGAGGAGATCGGTGACCCGGATCGGGCCGAGTCCTGGCTGACCGGCGCACTCGCCGAGAAGCGCACGATCATGGGCTTCGGGCACCGCGTCTACAAGCACGGTGACTCCCGGGTGCCGACGATGCAGGCGGCCCTGGAGAGGCTGGCCGAGGCGCGAGGCGGTCAGCGTCTGCTCGAGCTCCAGACCCGGCTGGCGCGGGCGATGGTCGAGACCAAGGGGATCCATCCGAATCTCGACTACCCGACGGGTCTCGCCTACCACCTGATGGGCTTCGACACCCCGACCTTCACCCCGATCTTCGTGATGAGCCGGGTCACCGGGTGGACCGCCCACATCGTCGAGCAACTGGCCCACAACTCGCTGATCCGGCCGCTGGCCCGATATGCCGGCCCGGCCGAGCGCCAGGTCCCAGCCCGGGTGCCGGCCCGATGAGCGGCCGGGGCTGCGCTCGGCCAGCGGGGAGGGCCGCCGTCCGGATACCGCCGCAGACGATGGGGGGACGACGATGGGGATGACGGATGTCCAGCTCAACTCCTGGCTGCTCTTCGAGCATGCGCCGCGTCACTTCGGCACGACCGAGGTCGTGACCGTCGGGTCCGAGGGTGTCCACCGCCACACCTACGCCGACTTCGCCCGCCGATCTCAGCAGCTGATGCATGCCCTCGACAAGCTCGGCATCGGCAGGGGTGAGCGGGTGGCGACGCTCGCCTGGAACAGCTACCGCCACCTCGAGTGCTACTTCGCCGTCCCGTGCACCGGACGCATCCTGCACACCCTCAACCTGAGGCTCTCCGCCGCGGAGCTGGGCTGGATCATCGCCGACGCGGATGACCGGGCCATCTTCGTCGACCGCGACCTGGTCCCGCTCCTGGAGCGGGTCCCCGAGGCCGACCTTCGCGGTGTCGAGCGCATCGTGGTGCTCTCCGACCAGGTTCCGGAGTCGTCGCTGCCCGAGATGCTTCCCTACGAAGGACTGCTCGCGGACCAACCGGAGGGCTATCCGCCTCCCAACATCGACGAGCACAGCCCGCTCGGACTCTGCTACACGTCGGGGACGACCGGCCGACCCAAGGGGGCCGTCTACACCCACCGCTCGACCGTGCTCCACTCACTGGCGGCCAGCTCGGCGGCGGGCCTCCGCATCGGCCCTGAGGACTGCATCCTGCCGCAGGTGCCGATGTTCCACGTCAACGCCTGGGGCATGCCCTATGCCGGGGTCGCCACCGGAGCCAAGCAGGCGTTCCTCGCCGGCCCGCTCGACGCGCGCCTCCTGGTGGACCTCCTCTTCGATGAGCAGGTGACCATCACCGCCGGGGTGCCCACCGTGTGGCTGGCGGTGGCCGACGAGCTGGCCCGGCGCGGCCGCCGGCCGCCCGCACTTCGCTTCATCGTCGTCGGCGGCGCCCAGCCGCCCCGCTCGCTCATCGAGCGCTACCGCCGCGACTTCGACATCCCCATCGTGCAGGCGTGGGGCATGACCGAAACCTCTCCGCTGGCCAGCGTCGCGTGGCCGAAACACGAGATGCGCGACTGGGACGCGGAGAGGCTGACCAGCTCGGTCAGCACCCAGGCGGGCCTCCCCGTCCCCGGCATCAGCGTGAGCATCCGCGACTCGGAGGGTGCCGAGCTGCCCTTCGACGGCAGGACCATGGGCGAGTTGTGGGTGCGCGGCCCCTGGGTCATCGACGGCTACTGGAAGGGCGCCGGCAGCGAGCAATTCAGCGCCGACGGCTGGTTCCGGACCGGGGACATCGCGGTGGGCTCGCCGGACGGCTACTTCGTGATCGCGGACCGGATCAAGGACCTCATCAAGTCGGGCGGCGAGTGGATCTCCTCGGTGGACCTGGAAGCCGACATCATGGCGATGACGGAGGTCGCCGAGGCCGTGGTGGTGGCGATGCCCGACCCGCGCTGGCAGGAGCGCCCGCTCGCCTTCATCGTGCCGACCCCGGCGAGCACGGTGACCCTGGAGCAGGTGCGCCAGCACCTGGAGGGTCGGGGCTGGCAGCGCTGGCAGCTTCCCGACCGCATCGAGATCATCGACGCCATCCCGCGCACCAGCGTCGGCAAGTTCGACAAGAAGCAGCTCCGGGCCCGGATGGGGGGCGATCCGGCTGCTCCCGAGCCGTCCGCATGAGCCTGGGCTCCGGCGCCATCGAGACGTCGACCTTCACCGTGCCGGTGGCCGGAGGCGGGCTCCTCGTCACCCGCTTCGGGTCGGGGTCGCGGACGGTGCTCGGCATTCACGGCATCACCGCCAACGCCATCTCGCTGCGCGCGGTGGCGCGCCGTCTCAGCCCCGAGTTCGGCCTGGTGGCGCCCGACCTCCGCGGTCGGGGCGGCTCCCAGCACCTCCCCGGTCCCCACGGGTTGAGTGCCCACGCCGCCGACTGTGCCGCGGTCATCCATGCCCTGGACGCCCCGCCGATCGCGGTCCTGGGTGAGTCGATGGGTGCCTACGTGGGGGTGATCCTGGCCGCCCGGTATCCCCGGCTGGTGCGCCGGCTGGTCCTCGCCGACGGCGGGCTGCCCCTGCCCCAGCCACCCGGCTTCACGGCCGGTTCCGATCCGGCGCCGGTCGTGCAGACGCTGCTGGGCCCGGCCCTCGCCCGGCTGTCCAGGGTGTTCCCCTCCCGCGACGCATATCTCGACTTCTGGCGACGACACCCCGCCTTCACGCAGGACTGGAACGAGGACGTCGAGGCCTACCTCGACCACGACCTCGAGGCCTGCGACGGCGGCTTCCGGAGCCGGGTCAGCGAGGCCGCGGTGCGGGCGGATGCCGCCGAGCAGCTCACCGACCCGGACCTCTTCGCTCGGGCGCTGCAGAGCATCACCTGCCCGATCAACCTGGTCACGGCGCCCCGCAACCTGATCGATCAGCCGGTGCCGCTGCTGAGCCCGGCCATCGTCGCCGAGTGGCAGGCGAGGCTCCCCAACCTCTTCGCGGAGATGGTGCCGGACGTCAACCACTACTCCCTCATGATGGGCAGCCGGGGGGCACCGATCCTGGCGGCGCGCCTGGCCGCCGGATGAGAGCCGAGCCATGACCGACGTCAGCAGTGGCGAGTCCCGTGACGTGGCAGAGGCGGCCCGCGAGAAGGAGTGGAGACTGCCCAGCTTCGGCAGGGAGCTCTTCCTGGGCAGCTTCCGCCTCGACCTCATCTCCCCGCAGCCACCCCTCGATCCCCGGATGGTGGCGAAGGGCGAGGCCTTCCTGGCCAGGATGCGTGCGTTCCTGGAGACCAGCGTCGATCCCGCCCGGATCGAGCGCGAGGCGCGGATCCCCGCGGAGGTGATCGACGGCCTCAAGGAGCTCGGCGCCCTCGGCATGAAGGTTCCCGAGAGGTACGGGGGGCTGGGGCTCTCCCCGGTCTACTACCACCGCGCCCTCGGCCTCTGCGGCAGCTGGCACCCCGCCCTCTCGGCGATGCTCTCGGCGCACCAGTCGGTGGGGGTGTCGGAGCCACTGCTGCTCTTCGGCACCGAGGTGCAGCGGAGCACCTGGCTCCCGCGCGTCGCCCGCGATCAGATCTCCGCATTCCTGCTCACCGAACCGGATGTCGGTTCCGACCCCGCCCGCCTGCGCACGACCGCCGTGCCCACCGGCGATGGCCGCGGTTACCGGATCGACGGCGTCAAGCTGTGGGCGACCAACGGCACCATCGCCGACGTGGCGGTGGTGCTGGCCAAGGTGCCCAGGGGCGAGGGGCACCGAGGCGGGATCACCGCCTTCATCGTCCCCTACCACGATCCCGGGGTGACCGTCGAGCACGCCAACCGGTTCATGGGCCTGCGGGGGATGGACAACTCGCTGACGCGGTTGACCAACGTCTTCGTCCCCAGCGAGAACGTCATCGGCGGCGAGGGCCGCGGGCTCCGCATCGCCCTGAGCACCCTCAACGCCGGCCGGCTCTCGCTTCCCGGAATCCAGGTCGGCACCGCCAAGTGGGCCACCAAGATCGCCCGCGAGTTCGCCGGCCAGCGGGTGCAGTGGGGCAAGCCGGTGGGCCAGCACGACGAGGTGGCCCAGATGGTCGCCTTCATCGCGGCCAGCGCCTTCGGCCTCGAGGCCATGGTCGACCTGAGCGGCAGGCTCGCCGGCGAGGAGCGCAACGACATCCGCATCGAGGCCGCGCTGACCAAGCTCTACGCGTCGGAGCTCTGCTGGCAGGTCGTCGACGCCCTGGTTCAGGTCTGCGGCGGCCGTGGCTACGAGACCGCCGACTCGCAGGGCGAGCGAGGTGAGAGGCCGCTCACGGTCGAGCAGGCGCTCCGCGACTCGCGGGTCTTCCGCATCTTCGAGGGGACGTCCCAGGTGATGCACCTGGCGGTGGCCCGAGAGGCCGTGGACCAGCACCTGCAGGTCGCCGGCGAGCTCATCGCCCCCGACTCGGCCCCGGGCGAGAAGGCGAGGGCCGCCGCTCGCGCCACCCGCTTCTACGGAAGCTGGCTGCCCCGGCTGGAGTTCGGAAGGGGTCAGCTCCCGGGAGCCTACGCCGAGCACGGCCGTCTCGCCCCCCACCTCCGGTTCGTCGAGCGCAGCTCGCGGAGGCTGGCCCGATCCACCTTCTACGGCATGGCCCGCTGGCAGGGCCGGCTGGAGCAGAGAGGAGCCTTTCTCGGTCGCATCGTCGACATCGGCGCCGAGCTGTTCGCCATCTCGGCCGCCGTGGTCCATGCCGAGACCCTCGCCGCCGAGGCTCCCGACCGTGCCGAGGCGGTCCTGGAGGTCGCCGATCTCTTCTGCCGCCAGGCCGGCCACCGCACCGCCCGGCTCTTCGACGCGCTCTGGTCGAATGACGACACCGCCAACCACACCATCGCCCTGCGGGTGCTCGAAGGCCGCCACCTCTGGTTGGAGGAGGGGGTCATGGATCCCAGCGAGACCGCTCCCTCCGCGAAGCGGCTCGACCCCGACGCTCAGGCCGGAGATGGCGGGGTCGCGTCGCCACCGGGTCGCCGCCTCCCCACGACCCCGGCGTCGGGAGCGGCCTCCTAGCCAGGTCACCGGCGGCTGAGGGGCTCAGCTCAGCCGCTCCACCACCATCGCCATCCCCATCCCGCCACCCACGCACATGGTCTCCAGGCCGATGGTGCCGTCCCGCTCGCGGAGCCCGTTGAGCAGGGTGCAGAGGATGCGGGCCCCGGTCATGCCGAAGGGGTGACCGAGGGCGATGGCGCCTCCGTGGGGGTTGAGCCGGTCGTCGAAGGGATCGATCCCGAGCTCCCGCGCCGACGGGATCACCTGGGCCGCGAAGGCCTCGTTGATCTCGATGAGATCGACATCGGAGATGGTCATCCCGAGCCGCCGCAGGGCCTGCCGGGAGGCGGCGACGGGCCCCATGCCCATGTACTCGGGCTCGAGGGCGCACAGCCCGGTCGCCCTGATGCGGGCCACAGGGGTGATCCGCAGCTCCCTCGCCCGCCTGTCGCTCATCACCACCACGGCGGCGGCGCCGTCGTTGAGCGGGCACGAGTTGCCCGCGGTGACCCGGCCGCCCTCGCGGAAGGCGGGCTCCAGCGCCGCCAGCTTCTCCAGGGAGGTGTCCCGGCGGGGGCCGTCGTCCCGGGTCATCAAGGCGCCGTCGCCAAGCGGCACGGGCACGATCTCGCGGGCGAAGAAGCCGCTCTCCTCGGCGGCGACCGCCCGTTCCTGGGAGCGCAGGCCGAAGCGGTCCATCTCCTCCCGGGAGATCCCCTCGCGCTCGGCCACGTTCTCGGCGGTCTGGCCCATGGCGATGTAGTAGTCGGGGTGGCCCTCGGCGTTGCCCGGCTGGAGCCGCGGGTTCTGGGCCGCGGGGGGGTCGCTGCTGCCGTTGCCGTAGCGGCTGATCATCTCGACCCCCACCGAGAGGAAGACGTCGCCCTCACCGCAGCGGATGGCGTGGGCGGCCATGCGGGTGGTCTGCAGCGACGACGAGCAGTACCGGGTGACGGTGGTTCCGGGCACGTTCAGGCCAGCCAGGATGGACACCGCCCGTCCCAGGTTGAATCCCTGCTCCCCTCCAGGCAGCCCGCAGCCGCAGATGAGGTCGTCGACGGTGTGCGGGTCGAGCTGGGGGACCTCCTCCAGCACCCTGCCGGCCACGAAGGCGGCGAGGTCGTCGCCGCGCCAGTTGACCAGCGACCCCTTGAAGGCTCGCCCGATGGGGGTGCGACCGAGGGCGACGACGACGGGCTCGGGCATGGCGTGAACCTCCGACCTTGACGAACCGCACCGCGCGTCTGGCCGCCGTGCAACCTCCCTTATAGACGGCCGGCGCGACCGGCGTCCAGGCGGGCCGGCAGGCCCGCCGGAACCGGCCCGCGGCCTGCGACCATACGCGCCATGCTGATGTTCCTCGACGACTACTCGGAGGGCGGCCATCCGGCCCTGCTCGAGGCCCTGGTCGCGCACAACGGCGGCCAGGAGCTCGGCTACGGAGAGGATCGGCACTCGCAGCTCGCGGCCGAGCGGATCGCCGCCCAGGTCGGGCGGGATTGCGAGGTCCACCTGCTGGTGGGCGGCACCCAGACCAACCTCACCTGCCTCGGCGCCTTCCTCCGCTCCCACGAGGGTGTGATCGCCGCCGAGAGCGCGCACATCAACGTTCACGAGACGGGGGCCATCGAGGCCACCGGCCACCGCATCCTGCAGGTCCCCTCGCCCACCGGCAAGCTCGACCCCGGGCTCGTCGACGAGGTGCTGGCCCGGCATGGGGATGAGCACAGCGTGCGACCGGCGGGGATCTTCCTCGCCCAGGCCACCGAGGCGGGGGGCGTCTACACCGCCGCCGAGCTGGAGGCCCTCTGCGCCCATGCCCACGCCCGCGGGCTCTGGGTGTACCTCGACGGCGCCCGTCTGGCCCAGGCGCTGGCGGCGCTCGGAGCCCGGCTGGACCTGGTCGCGGCCTGCGGCGTCGACGCCTTCTTCGTCGGGGGCACCAAGAACGGGGCGCTCTGCGGCGAGGCCGTGGTCCTGATCGACCACGGGCTGCGGCGCGACTTCCGGTACCACATGAAGCAGCGCGGTGCGCTGCTCGCCAAGGGGCGGCTGCTGGGCATCCAGTTTGCCCGCCTCTTCGACTCCGACGACCTCTGGTACCGGCTGGGTGCTCGGGCCAACGCCGCCGCCGCGCGGTTGGCCGGAGGGCTGACCACGTGCGGGGTGCCACCGAGCGCCGCCGAGGCCAACCAGGTCTTCGTCGAGCTTCCCGGCGACGCCGTGGAACGGCTGGCCGCGGCGGTTCGCTTCCATCGCTGGTCACGCAGCGAGAGCGGGACCCTGATCCGGCTGGTCTGCTCCTGGGCCACCGATGACGCGACGGTCGACCGGCTGGTCGACGAGGTGCGCCGGGTGCTCGGGTCGGGGTGAGCGGGCCTGCGTGGATGCGACGCGGCGCCGCACCCACGCAGGCTCTCCCGGCATTCGTCCCTACAGGCCCTGGACGACCTGCGGCGTGTCGCTGAAGACGGCGGTGGAGCCGTCGCCCAGCTCGTCGCTCTCGTTGTCACCCCAGCACTCCACCTCCGCCGGCACGTAGATCACCGCGCAGGTGGCGGGCGCGTCGTCCGACGAGATGGCGATCGCCGGCCCGGCCAGCTCGAAGACGGTGATCGGCGTGTCCGACGAGCCCGTCCCCCCGTTGCCGAGCTCGCCGACACTGCCGTCGCCCCAGCACTCGACCGACCCGGTGTCGAGCAGGGCACAGGCGCTGGCGAGTCCGGCCACGACCTGGCTCGCCGGGCCCTGGAGCTCCACCTTGACCGGCGAGGTGTTGGGGGTGGTGTCGGTGGTCCCGTCGCCCAGCTCTCCGTCGGCGTCGTAGCCCCAGCAGTAGACGTCGCCGGTGGTCAGCAGGGCGCAGGTGAAGCCGGCGGGATGAACGGATGCGTCGAAGGTGCCCCCGGTCGCGATCTGCACGGCCGGCGCGGGCAGCCCCTGGACCTGCTGGGGGGTGGCGTTGTTGGTCGTGGTGCCGTCGCCGAGCTCACCGTACATGTCACTGCCCCAGCAGTAGGCGGCGCCGGAGGTGCTGATGGCGCAGGTGTGCTCCAGTCCCTCCGCCGAGATCTGGGTCACGCCGAGACCGACGTGCTTCGGCACATCGCTGTTGCTGGTGCTCGAGTCCCCGAGGGCTCCGTACTGGTTCTCGCCCCAGCAGAACGGGTCATCACCGGTCTTGATGCTGCAGGTCACCCCGTCGCCCTCGGTGACCGAGAGCACCCCGCTGCCCATCTGCTTGACCGGCTGCGGCGTCGGATGCTGGTCGGTGTCCCCGACCCCGTCCTCGCCGTTCAGGTTGTAGCCCCAGCACTGCAGCGAACCGGTGGTGGCCAGGGCACAGACGTCATTGGTGCCGGCGGCGACCTGCGCCGTCCGGCCGCCCAGGTCCAGGACCGGGACGGCCGCCGTCTGGGGGTCGAAGTTGGTCCCGTCATCGGTCCCCCAGCAGCTCACCTCCAGGGACTGCTCCAGCGCGCAGCCGCCGGCCCAGCCCTCGGATACGGCCTGGGGACCCGAGTACAGCCCCATGACGAGGGTCGGGAGGTCGCGGTTGCCCTGGGTCCCGTCGCCGACCTGGCCCGTGTTGTTGCGACCCCAGCACTCCACCGGGCCGATGTTGAGCACGGCGCACGTGTGCCAGCTTCCCGCCGAGATCTGCTCGGGGCCACCCAGGCCACTGGCCGGATTGGTGGCCAGCCCGAAGACGACCGTCGGTGTCTTGACCGAGGTGCTCAGCGATCCAATTCCCACCTGGCCGTAACCGTCGGCTCCCCAGCACTCCGCCTGCACCGACGCGACGACGACCATCGCGCAGGTCTGCTCGAAGCCTGCGGAGACCTGCTCCACGCCGCTGCTGAGACCGGCGACGGGGACCGGCGTGGTGCGGTTGGTGTCGGTGCCGTCACCGAGCTGGAAGTCGTTGTTGAGGCCCCAGCAGTACAAACCCTGTGCCGGGGTGGTGATGGCGCAGGTGCTGTCCTCGCCGGCGGCGATGGCGCCCACGCCGCTCAGACCCATCACCTGCACCGGCTTATGGCTGCTCACGGTGGTGCCGTCGCCGAGCTGGCCGTCCGCGTTGTCGCCCCAGCACCAGACCGCGCCGGTGCTCAGCAGGGCGCATGCATGCTCGTCGCCGGCGGCAATCTGCAGCACGCTGCCGCGGGCGAGGGAGACGGCGACGGGCACGGCGCTGTCGGTGGTGGTCCCATTGCCGAGCTCGCCGTCGCTGTTGTGGCCCCAGCAATAGGCCTGCTCCCCCGTGGTGAGGCCGCAGGCGAAGACGTCCCCCTTCACCGAGAGCTGCTTGAAGGTGAGCCCGCCGGCCACCTGAACCGGCTTGTCCACCCGCGACGCGGTGGTCGCGTTGCCCAGCTGACCGTAGTTGTCTCGGCCCCAGCACCAGGCGGCCGCCGCGGTGGCGATGGCACAGGTGACCTCGTCGCCCGCCGTGATGGCGGTCGCAGGCGGGAGGCCGGCGACCGCCATGGGCTGGACGGACGCGGTGAAGGTGCCGTCGCCGAGCTGACCGTATTGATTCTCGCCCCAGCACTGGACCGCGCCCACCGAGTCCAGGAAGCAGGTGCTCAATCCACCGGCGGTCACATAGGGCGTGATCGCGGCGGCCGCGGGCGGAGACCCCACCGCACCCAGGGTGAGGAGGGATCCGAGCAGGGCGAGGATGCCGGCGGGCGCGCCCATCCACCTTGCTCTCGATCGGTGCGAACAGCGCAGAACGTTCACGAGCCTTCTCCTCCCGCAGGGCGCGCCTGGGCCTGATCCATGGCCCGGCATCCTGAGCGGTGGGATTTGACTGCCCTTAAAGCCGGCTTAAGGGGTCGCGTCCGCCCCTCATCAGGGGGTGCGGGCCGACGGCGGCGACGTGGCAGGATGGAGCACGCCGCATGACCAACACCGCCTGGGAATCCCTGCACGACCTCCCCCGGGGCAGCAACGGCCTGGAGCGCGCCGCCCGAGCCCTCCGCGAGGCCTCCCCCCGCCACACCTCGGTCTACCTGTACGGCCTGGAGGGCGACACCCTGGTCCTCCGGGCTCTGAGTGGACGGCCGACCGAGCACACCCGGATCCAGGTCGGCGAGGGGGTCTGCGGGCGCGCCGTCGCCAGCGGGGCGAGCCAGGTGGTCGCCGACGTCGCCGGTGATCCCGATTACGTCTCCTGCAGCCTGGAGACGCGCTCCGAGTGCGTCGTCCTGGTCCGGCGCGGGGGCCGGGTGGTGGGCCAGATCGACATCGACAGCGATCTCCCCGACGCCTTCACCCCGGAGGACGTCGACAGCCTCGAGAGAGCGGCGGAGCTGCTCGGCCCCCTCCTCTGAACCGGGCCCACGTGGGCCCGGCGGCCGCCCCCGGGCGGGTCGAACCGGCCGGGACCATGCTCACGCCGCTCCCGACCTTCACAACCAGCCCAGCCGCTCGGCGACCCGCACCGCCTCGATGCGGTTGCGTGCCCCCGTCTTCTGGATCGCCGACGAGAGGTAATTCCGAACCGTGCCCTCGGAGAGGAAGTGCCGGGTGGCGATGGTGGCGATGCTCGAGCCGTCAACGGCGGCGGCGAGGACCTCCCGCTCGCGCGGAGAGAGGGGGTTGGGACCGGCGCTCAGCGCCGCTGCGGCGAGCTGGGGGTCGAGCACGCGCTCACCCGCCACCGTCCGCCGGATCGACGCGGCGAGAGCCTCGACGGGCCCGTCCTTCACCAGGAAGCCCGCGGCTCCAGCCTCCATGGCACGGCGCAGGTAACCCGGACGGGCGAACGTGGTCAGGATGATGATCACGCACCCCGGCAGGCTCGCGTGCAGCTCAGCCGCCGCGGCCAGCCCATCGCGCCCGGGCATCTCGATGTCGAGAAGGGCCACGTCGGGCCGGCTCGCCAGGGCCAGGGTGAGGACCTGGTCCCCCGACCCCGTCTGGGCCACGACCTCCATGTCAGGCTCCATGCCGAGCAGGGTCGCCAGGGCACCCCGGACCATCCCCTGGTCCTCGGCGATGAGGATGCGGATCACCCGGCCGGCACCTCGACGCGGAGGCGGAAGCCCCCTCCCGGTGCGGCGCCGGTCACGAGGGTGCCCCCGGCGGCGGTCATCCGCTCTCGGAGGCCGCTCAGCCCGCTTCCGCCCGGGCCGGCGGCCGCCGATTCCGCACCACCAGGCGGACCGGCTCCGTTGTCGGTGAACTCCAGGCGGATCCTCCCCGCCTCCGATGCGATCGAGATGCGGCAACTGTCGGCCCGGCTGTGGCGGAGCAGATTGGTCACCCCCTCGCGCACCGCCCAGGCGAGGAGACCATCGGCCGGCGGTCCGGGCGAGTGCCAATCGCCGGGCAGCTCGACGCGAACACCGGCGGCGGTCAGGATCTCGTCGGCATTGCGCAACTCCTCGGCCAGTGACCGCTGCCGGTACCCGGTCACCATCTCCCGCACCGCGGAGAGCGATTCGTGGGCAACCGCCTCGAGCTCCTGCAGGGAGGTCCGGGCCGCGGCCGGGTCGCGCTCGATGAGACGGCGCGCCACCTGGCTCTTGAGGGCGATCACCGACAGGCTGTGTCCCAGCACGTCGTGGAGGTCACGGGAGAAGCGGAGGCGCTCCTCGGCCACCGCGAGATGGGCTATCTCCTCGCGCGCGCGGCGGCGCTCGATCATCAGCCAGACGACGGCCCGGTAGAAGATCACGGTGGCGCCGAGCGCGACGGTCATGAGGGCGTCGAACAGGACCTGCGCGAGGCTGTATCCGACCGCCAGAGCACTGACCGTCAGGGCGGCCAGGAGCACCACCCCGGCGGTGGCCGCCCGGGGGCGCAGGCTCCAGCCGGTGACGACACCCGCATAGATCAGGAGGCCTCCGAAGTCGGCGCCGAACCCGAAGGCGAGCCCGATCGTGACGGCGACGAAACCCGCAGCGGGCAGCAACCGGATGGGGCGCTCAGGCTCGCTGCGGAATCCGGTGGCGAGCCACATGCTGATCAGGTAGAGGGCGGCGAAAACGGTCAGCAGCGCCCATGCGAGCGCGGTCCTGGCGGCACTCCAGCGCCCCGAGAGGATGTCGCTGATCGGATAGGCGACGAACACGAGCCAGATGCCGGGCCAGAAGAGGCGATAGAGGACGCGCACCCCCGGGCTGTCGACTCGCGAAAGCCGGTCGAGCAGACCGGAGGGCCGGGCCGCGCCGAACGAGCCCTCCGAGACCGGATGATCGGCGGCGTCGCGCCCCGACGGACGGCGAATCGGGTGGAGGTGCGCCTGCGCAGGACCACCGGCGAGCGGGTCCGCCATCGACGGCATGCTATCAGGGCGCCGATGGCCCGGCCCCGAGGGTGCGCCGGCCGGTGAGCCCACCACCGGCGACGTCGACATCGTCCACTCGGGGCGGGCGGGCTGCGCCGCCGTGGTGCCGCCGTGCAACGCGCAGGCGGCCCAGACCAGAGCGCCCCCACGCAGCGTGTATGCGACAGCCTCGTTGGAGCAACCGGCGGTCCGGCAGACGATCATGCGCTCACCTCCGGGAACCCGCCCCGGCGGTGCCGGCGGTGACCTACCCCCCCGAGTTCCTGGTGCGTCCGTAGGCGCCTCGCAGGCTGGCCCAGCCCCTCCATATCAGGCCGATCCCGGCCAGGAGGACGCCGAGCCCGATCGGTGAACCCCATCCGAGCAGCGTGGTCCAGTCCATCTCAACCCACCTCGCAGTGCACGCTCTCGCCGGTTGGAGACGTCACCCGATCAGCCCGGGCCGAACGGTTCCGCCGCCGCCCCACCGGCGCTCGATTGACCATTCCAGGACCCTATGGCGCCGCGGCGCCGAGCGGTTAGTGGGGCAGATCCAGAAGTCGCGGTGACATTTGTCATGCCGGCGTTGACGCTGGCGGGCCGGCGACGCGCGGTCAGTCCGGCGCTGACGCGGTCAGGCCGGCGTTGACACGGGCAGGCCGGCGTTGACGTGGTCCGCTCGCGCGCGGCGCGCAGCGCGACACCGGCGGGAGCGCAAGATCGAACCGGTGAGCGCCGAGGATGCCGACGTCGTGGTGGTCGGGGCCGGCCCCAGTGGAGCGGCCACGGCGCTGCTGCTGGCGCGCGCGGGTCACCGGGCGGTCGTCCTGGACCGGGCCCATTTCCCCCGCGACAAGGCGTGCGGTGAGGGGCTGATGCCGAGCGGCGTCGCCGTGCTGCGCCGCCTGGGCCTGCTCGACGCCGTGCTGGCGGCCGGTGCGCCCAGGCTCCACTCCGTCACCTATCGGGTCGCCGGCAACCCCTCGACCGCGACCGCGGCCTTCCCGACCCCACCCGGAGGCGGGCCCGCCTGGGGGCTCGGCGTGCGGCGGCTGCACTCCGATGCCGTCGCAGCGGCCGCACTCCGGATCGAACCGCGGGTGAGCTTCGCCGAGGGGGTGCGCGCGACCGGCCTCCGCCGAGACGGGCGCGGCGTGATCACCGGCGTGCTCACCGAGGATTCCGCCATCAGTGCTCGGGCCGTGGTCGCCGCCGACGGGCTGCACTCAGCGATGCGCGCGGCCGCCGGCTGGACCTCACCGGCAACCGCGCCCGGCCGCTACGGTCTGGCCGGGCACTGGCGCGTCGACACCCGCGCCACCCCGGGCATCACCGTGACCTTCGCACGCGGTCACGAGTGGTACCAGGCACCGGTCGGTCCCGACGAGCTGCTGGTTTCGGTGCTCGGCGACCGCGCCACCGTCGGCGCCATCGCCCGCGACTATGCGGGGGCGGCGCGCGCGGCGCTGCCGGCCCTCGCGGAGGCGGAGCCGGCCGGGGAGCCGCTCGCCGCCGGGCTCTTCCGCCAGCGGCCCCGCCGGGTGGCCGGCGATGGCCTCTTCCTGGTCGGAGACGCCGCCGGCTACGACGACCCCACCACCGGCGAGGGGATCGCCATCGGCCTGCTGGCGGCGGAGCGCCTGGCGCTCCACCTCGACTCCACGCTCGGCGGGCGGATCTCGCCGGCTGCGGCCGCGACCGCCTACGCGCTGGACGACGGCCGGCTGCGGCGGGATCGACGCCGGCTCACCGGTCTGGCGCTGCTGATGGCGCGACACCCGGGGGTGAGCCGGCGGGCCATCGCCCGGGCGGCGGCGCGCCCCACGGCCCTCCAGGCCCTGCTCGGGGTGAACTGCGGCTACTGGGGCTTCGGGCGGCTCTCACCCCGCGATTGGCTCTCCCTGGCCGGCATCTGAACCGGACGGGCGCGCCGTCACGCGCCCTCAGTCCGCTGCGCCCCTGCCGCGGGCCACGTCATCCGCGGTCCCGCCGCGCCCCACCCACCGGTCCCGGCTGGGGAGCAGTCGGGGGATCCCGGCGAATGCCTCCCGGTAGCCCGGCACCCCCTCCAGCAGCGCCTCCTCGGCGCGGATCCGCGGAACCAGGACGGCGGCGTTGGCCATGCTGAGCAGCACCGCCTCGGGGTAGGCGCCGACGGCCACCGGAAGGGCCGCGAACTCGAGGATGACGGCCAGGTAGTTGGGATGCCGGACCCAGCGGTAGGGACCGCCGGTGACCACCTCCATCCTCTCCGGAACCACGGCCTTCACGTTCCAGGCCGGGCCCAGGCAGGTGATCACCCAGAGGCGGAGCCCGACCGCCGCCGCCAGGCCGGTCAGCGCGGCCAGCTCGAGCGGGAGTGGCGGGCGCCGCCGCCGTGGCGCCACGCAGACGCCGAAGAGCGCGACGTTGACGGAGACCATGAGCGGGAAGCTCCGCGGCGCGGCCTGGCGTCCCCCGCCCCCCCGACGCAGGTTGCGCGCCGACCAGACCAGCTCGGCGAGCCGCATCGCCCCGAGCCCGACCACCAGCGCCGAGCGGCCGCGCCGGCTCAGCACTGCCACGCCAGCTCCAGGAGCTCGATCGAGAGCCCCGGGCCGAAACCGATGGCGAGACCGCGACCGCGCTGGGACGGTGGTGCACCGGCGAGCTCGCCGAGCACCGAGAGGAGGGCCGCCGACGAGGTGTTGCCGGTGCTCCGCAGGGTGGCCCATGAGGCCGCGGTCTGATCCCTGCTCAACCCCAGGCAACGCTCCACCGCCTCGAGGATGCGGGGACCGCCGGGGTGCACGGCGACGGCCTCGAGCCGGGAGGGCGGTCGCTCACCAAGGAACTCGCGGACCAGCCCGGGCAGGGCGCCGGCGAGCAGGCGCGGGAGCCGCTGCGAGAGCACCACCTGCAGGCCGGAGTCGGCGAGCTGATAGCCCAGTGCACCGGTCGTCTCCGGCACCAGGGCGCTGCGGCCCCGTCCCATCCGCAGGCCCCGCTCCCCCGCCGTGACCACCACGGCGGCGGCGCCGTCGCCGAAGACGAGGGCGCTCAGGAGGTTGTCCACCGACTGGTCGTCAGGCCGGAAGGTGAGCGAGGGCACCTCCACCGCCACCACCAGTGCGGCCTGGTCGGGCTCGCCCCGCACCCAATCGCAGGCGCGGGCGAGACCGGCCGCACCGCCGCCGCAGCCGAAGACCGTGAAGGGCATGCGCACGACCTCGGCGCGAAGCCCGAGACGAGGGATCAGCATCACGTCGACCCCGGGGAGGACGAACCCGGTGCACGAGGCCAGCACCAGCAGCCCGACCTCCCGGGGAGCGACACCGGCGGCGGTCAGGGCACGGGTCGCCGCCTCCTCGGCCAGCGCCGGCGCGACCCGCCGGTAGAGGGCGGTCTGGGCCGACGGGGTCAGCGGGACGGCGAGCTCGGACGGGGGCCTGACCAGGCGACGTCCGACGCAGGCGGATTGGTCGAGGAGAGGCCCGAGGTGACGCGAGAGCCCGGGCCACACCGCGGCCACCACCGATGCGACCTCCTCGGGCCCCGCGGGATGCGCCGGAGACGCGCTCCCGAACCCGGCGAGCCGGACCGGCGAGGACGCGGCATCCGGCAACGCGGGCCGTGGGGCGGCGACCCCGGGGTGGGCCCGAAGAGGCCTCAGCCCGGCACCCACCGCACCTCCACCTCGGCGCGCCGGCCACGCTCCGACGATTCACCTGCCCGGCTCGCCGGATCGAGCGGTCGCGCGCACACGCTGCCAAGTGTGTGCCACGGGGCGCGATCGCCGGTCAACTCGATCCCGCGACAAGCCCTCGCGCGATACTCCCTCACGGGTGAGGCGTTGATCCGAGAACGCAGCGACGCGCGGGCGGAGCGGACCGCATCGAGGCCGACGGGGTCGGCCCGATGGCGGGCCGTCTTCTCCCTGCTCCATCCCGGACCCTCGCTGCTGGTCACCGCGTGCTTCGTCGCGGCCGCGGCCGCGGCCCGTCACCGGCTCCCCGACCCGCTCACCGGCCTGCGCCTGGTTGCGGTGATGCTGCCCCTGCAGTTCGCCATCGGTGCGTTCAACGATCTCCGCGACCAGGAGGACGATCGCGCCGGCAAGCCGGGGAAGCCGCTCGCCAGGGGGGCGGTCAGCCCGGCACTCGCGGCGGCCGCGTCGGTCGCCGGCTTCGGGATCGCGCTGGTGATGGCGGCCACCTTCCCCCTGCCCACCCTCCCCCTTGCGGGGGTCTGCGCGGCCGCGGGCATCGCCTACGACCTCGGTCTCAAGCGGGGAGCACTCTCGTGGCTCCCCTTCTGGGTCGGGTTCGCCTGCCTGCCCCTGACCGCCGGAGCCGCCGTCGGAGAGCTGAGCGCGCGGGTGGTGCTGGCGGCGCCTCCGCTCGCCCTCGGCCTGGCCCTCAGCGTCCAGCTCGCCAACGCCCTGCCCGACATCGAGGCCGACCGGCGGAGCGGCTCGGCGGGGCTGGCGGTGCGGCTCGACGCGGTGTGGGCCCGCCGCCTCAGCCTGGGGCTGGGGGCGCTGGCGGGCCTGGCCGCCGTGGCCGCGGCGCCGGCGCTGGCACAGCCGGTCGCGGTCGTGGCCGCCGGGGCGGTGCCCCTGGTCGGGGCCGTGCTCCTGCTCGCGGTGCACCCGCTGCCGCGCCCCTTCCCGCTGCTGGCACCGGCGGTGGGGGTGCTCGCCGCGGTGTGGCTTCTCGCCCTGCCCTGACCCGGGCGCCCGCCTGACGGCGACGCCTCAGCCGGATGAGGTGGCCCACGGAGGCCATGGCGTCGCGGCGACGTTCGGTGATCTCGCGAAGGCGCCCGGGAAGCCCGGCGGGACGGCGTCACGCCGCCGCCCCGCCGGCGCCTCACATGACGTCGAAGGTCTCGGCGACCTCGATGGAGGCACCACCCTGCAGCACCGGGCAGCCCTGGGCGAGGGCGACCGCGGCGTCGAGGCTCGCCGCCTCGACCAGGCTGTAGCCGCTCACCGGGTTGGCTCCGCCGCCCGCCGAGACCGAGCCGTCGGGGGCGACCGTGCGGGCCTGGGAGACCGGGTTGCCAGGGTCGGTGATCGCGCCACCGGCGCTGGCGAACCAGGCTCCCCAGGCGGCCATCACCTTGGCCTGCTCCTCCTGGGACTCGGGCATGCCACCACCGTGATACGCAAGCAGGAACTTCGCCACGGACGCGCCCTCCTTCTCTCCGCCGCGGCCGGTCGGCGCCATGGCTCTCGTGTGAGCGCCGTCTCCGCGGTCGGGACCCAAGCGCACGGTGTCATGTTGGCCAGCGCCGGTCAAGACCCGCCGGATCATGAACGCGGCGTCCCCGCGTCCGGTGGCCGTCACCTCTCCTCGGCACCCTCACACGGGGTTCACAGCCGTCCCCGAAGGTGGCCCCCAGACCCGACACCGGGCGGGACGCCCGACGCCGATCCACCACCTAGGATTCGCGAGCATGACCACGGTCCTGATCGTCGACGACCAGCCGGACATCGTCCGGCTGGTCCGCGACTACCTGGAGCGCGCCGGCTTCGGAGTCCTCACCGCGGCGGACGGGGAGCAGGCGCTGCAGATCGCCCGGAGCAGCCACCCCGACCTGGTGATCCTGGATCTCACCCTGCCCCGGCTCGACGGCCTGGATGTGGCCCGCGCCCTCCGCCGGGACGGCGACGTCCCGATCATCATGCTCACCGCCCGCACCGAGGAATCCGACCGGGTGGCGGGCCTGGAGCTCGGCGCCGACGACTATGTGACCAAGCCGTTCAGCGCCCGGGAGATGGTGGCCCGGGTCCGGGCGGTGCTGCGCCGCACCAGCGGCGCCCGCTCCGAGGAGGAGGTGGTCCGAGTGGGCGAGAGCCTCACGCTCGACGTCCCCCGGATGGAGACGTCCGTCGAGGGCCGAACCGTCGCGCTCACCGCCACCGAGTTCCAGCTCCTGCTCCACATGGCCCGCCAGCCGGGCCGGGTGTTCACCCGCGCGCAGCTGCTCGACGCCGTGCACGGAGTCGCCATCGAGTCGTACGAGCGCGCCATCGACGCCCACATCAAGAACATCCGGCGCAAGATCGAGCGCGACCCCCGGGCGCCCCGGCTGCTGCAGACGGTGTTCGGGGTCGGCTACCGGCTCTCGGACGTGGCCCGATGAGCCACCAGCCGCCGGCCGCCGGCCGGGGGCGCGGGCGGAGCGGCCGGAACCGGCCCCCGTGGTGGCCGGAGGGGACGCCCTTCCCTCCGGAGTTCAACCGCGGGTCGGGTGAGGCATCCCGGATGGCCCGGCGGGCGGGCTGCTGCGCCGGCTGCGCCCTGCTGGTCTCGCTCGCCGCGCTCTCCGCCCTCGTCTGGCTGCTCCTCAACGCGTTCGGCCTGGTCAACTCGTCGGGAGTTGCGCGCGGGGTCACGGTCGCGGCGCTCGGCCTCTGCCTGGTCGCCGTCGTGGCCATCGCCATCACCCTGCGCAGGGTGGCCCCGCCGGTCGGGGGGCTGGTCCGGGCCGCCCGCCGCGTCGAGGCCGGCGACTACTCCGCCCGGGTCACCATCCGCGGGCCGAGGGAGGTGCGATCGCTGGCCAGGGCCTTCAACGCGATGAGCGCCCGCCTGGAGGCCGAGGAGAGTCGCCGCCAGTCGGTGCTCGCCGACATCGCCCACGAGCTGCGCACCCCGCTCACCATCATCCGCAGCCAGGCGGAGGCGATCGCGGACGGTGTGAACCCCGCCGATGAGGCCCACATCGCACCGATCGTGGCGGCCACCCGAACCCTGGAGGCCCTGGCCGACGACCTGCGCACCCTCACCCTCGCCGAGGCCGGCGCGCTCCATCCGGAGCGCGAGCCGGTCGACGTCGCACTGCTGGTGAACGAGACCGTCGAGGCCTTCCGCACCGAGGCGGCCACCGCGGAGGTGAGCCTCCAGGGCCGGCTCGCCGCCGACCTGCCGGCGGTCAACGCCGACCCCGCCCAGCTCCGCCGCGTGCTCGGCAACCTCATCGCCAACGCTCTCGCCCACACCCGTCCGGGGGGCATGGTGCGGGTGGAGGCCGGCGGCGCGCCAGGAGGGGTGACGCTCACGGTGCGCGACGACGGCACCGGCATCCCCGCCGACCTGCTCCCGCGGGTCTTCGACCGCTTCGCCAAGGGTCCGGGCTCCACCGGGTCCGGCCTGGGACTCGCGATCGTCCGGGACCTCGTCGAGGCCCACGGGGGGACGGTCGCGGCCGAGAGCACCGAGGGCCTCGGAACCGCGATCCGGATCACCCTGCCCGCGTGATCGCGGCGAGGACCTCGTCCTCACGCATCGCGCCGGGCCGGGCACGCTCGTGCGCCATCCGCCGGGCGATGCTCTGGAGCAGGGCGTTGGCCGGGGTGGGGATCCCGTGCAGCCGTCCCAGCAGCACGATCTCGCCGTTGAGGTAGTCGGCCTCGATGGTGCCGGCACCGCGGGTGAGGCTCTGCCAGGAGGATCCGCCCCCGCGCATGCGCCCGTCGACAGGGCGGATCGAGAGCCGGTCACCGCGACGCGCCGCGTCCTCCTCCAGGGACGCCCACTCGATGCCGGCGGCGCGGAGCACCGCCTCACCCTCCTCGCGCACCCGGCCCACCAGCTCGCCGCTCGCGCTCCGCGGGCCGCAGATCGCCTCGACCGCGTTGCCCAGGTTGACCAGCAGCTTGGCGTGCTTCCAGCGCATGACGTCGGGCACGGCGCGCGAGTCGAAGGTGGCGGCTCGCAGCGCGAACGCCACCTCCTCGACGGTGCTGTCGCTGCCCGACGGGTAGCGACCCACATCGAGGATCCCCGGACAGGGTGACAACTCGGCCTCCACCACCCCGGGCGCGAGGTGGGTCGCGGGACAGATCACGCACATCCCCAGCGTGGTCGCGAAGCAGCGGAGCGCGGCCCGCTCGTTGGCGACGCCGTTCTGGGCGCAGACCACGACCACGGACGGCGGGGCGACGGTGGCGAGCTCCTCCAGGGCGGCCCGGGTGTCCTGCGACTTCATGGCGAGCATGACCACGTCGTCGTCGCGCCAGCGGATCTCACGCGGCATGGCGACCACCGGCAGCTGCACGGTCAGGGCACCCTCTGGGGTGCGCACGCTCAGCCCGTGGTCGCGGATGGCGGCGAGATGCGCGCCGCGCGCGATCCCGACCACCTCGCACTCCGCACGGTGCAGGAACCCGGCGATCACTCCGCCGATGGCGCCGGCACCGAAGACCACAAACCGCCGTGGCACGCATCGGAGGATACCAACGGTCGCATGCGCCGGGCCGGGCCCACCGCCCTGATACGCGACACCACGTCGCACCAACCACTCGCGCCGATGGCGTCGGGTCTCGAGGTGAGGTCCCGACATTCCGCAGTCTTGTCATCGGGACGCGTGTCCCCTAATGTCAGGTTCTCTGGGACAAGAGTCCCGCATCGACACAGGGGGGGTCGCGTCCCATGTCGCACCGCATCACGCTTCCATCGCTGCTGGCCGGGCTGATCGCGGTCGCCGCGCTCGCCGCCTGCGGCAGCACCACCGCGCCGTCGTCGAGCTCGTCCGCGCCCGGCGGGGCCACCGCCACACCCGCGTCGGGGGCGACGGCCACCCCCGCACCGACCGTGGCGTCGATCGACGCCTCCGCCTGCCCGTCAGCGTCCTCCATCGGGAGCGCGCTCGGCGTGACCCTCCCAACTCCCACCGTCATCAATCCGGGGGCCTCGGCGTCCGCCCTGCCCTCCGGCGCCGTCGGCATCGCGTGCGAGTATCTCGGCCTGACCGCCTCTCCCCCGGTGGTGGTCATCGTCGCCCTTGGCGCCGGTGTGCCCACCAGCTGGTTCACCACCCAGGAGCAGGAGCAGATCGCCTCCGAGCAGAAGGACGGACTCGACATCAGCTTCACCCCCCTCTCCGGCCTCGGCGACGAGGCGGCCACGTACACGTACACGGCCAGCGGCGCGACCGTGGAGGGCGTGCTGGCCATCCAGAGTGGGAACTTCGCCGGCGTCTTCACCGACGGCACCACGGCATCGCTGAGCCAGGTCGAGAGCCTGGTGAGGTCGCTGCTCGGCTGACCTCCGGTCCCGCTCGGTGAGCGCGCGCCCCCGCCGCGGGCGGCGCGCCTCACCGGGAGCGCCGCGGATCGCGAGGCCCGCGGTCCCCGGGGCGATGCTCACCGGCCGGGGCGCGCCCTCGACGGCAGGGCGGCCAGGACCAGCAGCAGCCCGACCGCGGTGACCGCCATGGCGGTCAGCATCGCCGCCCGGTTGCCGAGCATGAAGCTGTTGCGCGCCACCGCGGTCAGCCCGGCACCGAGCGGGCCCCCGACGACCCGGGCGACCGCCAGCGCCCCGCCCAGCGAGCCGAGGATCTGCTGGGCGATCGCCGCCGGCACCGCCCGCCCGGCGAGGATCGGCGTCATCGCCGACTGGTAGCGGGTCGAGAGGACGCTGCCGATCACCGCCACCCCGAGCGCCCCGCCCACCTGGATGGCCGTGCTGTTGGCGGCGGAGCCGACTCCCGCGTCGCCCTGGGAGAGGGCGCCGAGCACCGAGTCGGTGGCGGCCGGGAAGAGCAGGCCGGCCCCCATGCCGATCAGCAGCATCCCGGGGAGGGCGGCGAGATAGGTGACCGCGGTGGTCGCCACCGCAGCCTCCTGGGCGAGCCCGCCGACCAGCAGCAGCAGCCCGGCGGCGGCGGTGAACTTGGTGCCCGCCACCCGGACCACCCGCTCCGACACCAGGGCGCCGGCCGCGACCAGCCCGGCGATCGGCAGGATGCGCACCCCGGCGCCGAGCGGCGAGTAGCCGAGGAAGAACTGCAGGAACTGGGTCTGGAGGAAGAGGCCACCGGTCAGCGCGAACAGCCCCAGCGCGAGCGCCGCCATGGCGACGCTGAAGCGCCGGAAGCGGAAGTACCCGAGCGGCAGCATGGGGTGGTCGACCCGCCGCTCCCAGACCACGAACCCGCCGAGGAGCAGGACGCCGCCCAGCAGCGCGCCCACCACGGGGGCCGACGACCAGCCGTGCACCGGCCCCTCGATGATCGCCCAGAGGATCAGGCCGAGCCCGCTGATCGAGAGCAGTGCGCCGGCCGGATCGGCGCGCCGGGGCTGCGCGCTCCGCGAGTCGGGGACGAGCAGCGCAGTCCCCACCAGACCCGCCGCCACCACGGGGACGTTGACCAGGAAGACCGAGCCCCACCAGAAGTGGGCGAGCAGCAGCCCCCCGGCCACCGGGCCGATGGCGATCCCCAGGCCGATGGTGCCGGCCCAGATGCCGATGGCCCGAGCCCGCTCGCCGGGGTCGCGGAAGATGTCGTTGACGATCGAGAGGCCGGAGGGGATGGTCATCGCCGCGCCCGCCCCCATCAGCCCTCGCCAGGCGATCAGCGGTCCGACGCTGCCCGAGAACGCGGCGCCCAGGGACCCACTGCCGAAGACGGCGAGGCCGGCCAGGAAGAGCCTCTTGCGCCCGTACCGGTCGGCCACGCTCCCGGCCACCAGGAGCAGGCCGCCGAACACCATGGAGTAGGCGTCGACGATCCACTGGAGCTGATCGGTGGTGGCCTGCAGCTTCTCGACCAGGGTCGGCAGCGCCACGTTCAGGATGGTGTTGTCCAGGTTCACCATCAGGACCGCGACACAGAGGACGGTGAGCGAGGCCCAGCGCGCCCGCCCGACCCTCTGACCCGGGAGCCCGGAGCTGACCCCGGAGCGCTCTTCCTGCATGGCGGTTGAATGAATGTTCAATATAAGATACGACCATATCATCTAAAGCGCGTCAGGGCAAGCGCCTTATACGTTAGAATTGATTTGTGAGCGCGCACTCCCCCACCGTGCAGGAGTCCGATCTGAGCGCGCGGGCGAAGATCCGCGAAGCGGCCATGGGGCTCTTCGCCGCCTCCGGGTTCGGGGTCTCGCTGCGCACCGTCGCCCAGGCCGCCGGGGTCTCCCCGGGGCTGGTGGTCCACCACTTCGGGTCGAAGGACGGGCTCCGCGCCGCCGTCGACGAGTCCGTGCTGAGGCTCTTCCTCGAGCGGTTCGAGACGCTGCCCCAGACCCTGCCGGCCGACCTGCTCGCCCGCGCCATGTCGGTCGCGATCTCCGACGTGATCGGCGGCAGCCCGGAGATCCGCGGCTACCTGCGCCGCTGCCTGCTCGACGAGACCCCGGCCGGCACCACGATCCTGGACGAGCTGGTCGTCTCGGTCGAGAGGGGGCTCGGCCTGCTCGAGCAGGCCGGGGGGCTGCGGCCCGATTCCGACCCCGAGTGGCGCCCCTACCAGGTGCTGTCGGTGATCCTCGGGCCCCTGCTCATGGAACCGGTGATGCAGCGCCACCTGGGAGAGCCGGTCTACTCCCCGGACGCGGTGCGGCGACGGACGGCCGCCAACCTGGACTTCGTCGCCCGCGGGATCTTCTCCCCCGCCGTGGCCCCCGGGCCCGCCACCGGGGAGGATTCCGCAACCGGCTGAGCGCGGCTACCCTACTCGCAGGGCGAGCCCGACAGCGGCGCGACATGGGAGGGAACCACGTGCCTTTGCACCATCACGAGCCCGGCGAGTCCACCCTGGAGCTCAACCCGCTCTACGCGAGCGGGGCGGCCCGCACCGGCGTGCCCAAGCTCCGGATCCCCCGCCAGTCGATGGACCCCGAGGTCGCGTACCAGGTCGTCCACGACGAGATGATGCTGGACGGCAACGCGCGCCTCAACCTCGCCACCTTCGTCACGACCTGGATGGAGCCGCAGGCCGGACGGCTGATGGCCGAGGCGGCGGACAAGAACGTCATCGACAAGGACGAGTATCCGCAGACCGCCGAGATCGAGCGCCGCTGCGTGCACATCCTGGCGAACCTCTGGCATGCGCAGCCTCATCAGACCGCGGTCGGCTGCTCGACCACCGGGTCGAGCGAGGCGGCGATGCTCGCCGGGATGGCGCTCAAGTGGCGCTGGCGGGCGGCCCGGCGTGCCGCCGGCGCCTCCACCGAGCGGCCGAACATGGTGATGGGCATCAACGTCCAGGTCTGCTGGGAGAAATTCTGCCGCTACTGGGATGTGGAGCCGCGCTACGTGCCGATGGAGGGCGAGCGGCGGCACCTCACGGGCGAGGAGGCGGTCAGGCTCTGCGACGAGAACACCATCGGCGTCGTGGCGGTGCTCGGTTCGACCCAGGACGGCAGCTACGAGCCGGTCGCCGAGATCGCCGCGGCGCTCGACCGGCTGCACCAGGGCGGAGGGCCGGACGTCCCGGTCCACGTCGACGCCGCCTCCGGCGGCTTCGTCGCGCCCTTCGTGCAGCCCGATCTGGAGTGGGACTTCCGCATCCCCCGGGTGGCCTCGATCAACAGCTCCGGGCACAAGTACGGCCTGGTGTATCCGGGGGTGGGCTGGGTCATCTGGCGCGACCGCGAGGCGCTGCCTGACGACCTGGTCTTCCGGGTCAACTACCTGGGCGGCAGCATGCCCACCTTCGCGCTCAACTTCTCCCGTCCGGGCGCCCAGGTCATCGCCCAGTACTACAACCTCATCCGGCTGGGATTCGAGGGGTATCGCCGGGTCCAGCAGGCCTGCCTCGACACCGCCCAGCACCTCTCCGCCGCGGTCGCCCGGATGGGACCCTTCCTGCTGCTCACCGACGGCAGTGAGCTGCCGGTGTTCGCCTTCACGCTCAAGCCGGAGATCGGCCGCTACTCCGTCTTCGACGTCTCCGACGGGCTGCGCAAGCGCGGCTGGCAGGTGCCGGCCTACAGCTTCCCGGAGAACCTCCAGGACACCGCGGTGCTGCGGGTGGTGGTGCGCAACGGGATGTCGCGCGACCTCGCCGACCTGCTGGTCGGCGACCTCCGCCGCGAGATCGCCCAGCTCGAGAAGCTCAGCTCACCGCTGCCCCAACATCCGGAACGGGCGCGCTTCCACCACTGACGCAGCGATCACGCCCGCCGCGCCGGCCGGCCGAGGACATCCGCTCGTCCCGGCCCCGCGCGGGCCGGCTCAGGCCGCCGCCGCGGGCAGGCCCAGGTCGGCGCGCACCACATTGCCCTGCGCGGCCGCGTTCAGCCCGTCCGAGAGCGCCTTGGTGTCCCATGCGCTCTCGCCGGAGGCCGTCAGCGACGAGAGGGCGTTGAGGTCGGCGATGACGGTGTTGTCATCGGCCACCAGGGTGGCGATGTCGCCGGCCGCCTGACCGGTCGCGCCCAGTCCCTGGACGGCGCTGTCGAAGGTGGTCAGCACCGCCGCGTACGCCGACGCCTGCGACTTGAGCTGGAGGACGTCGCCGTTGGCGGCGACGAGGTCGCTGTGCCAGGTCGTGTAGGCCGCGTCGACCGCCGCGGCGGCGGAGAGGTAGGCCTGGGCAACCTGTGCCGTGGACTCGGCGGTCGGGGTCGGGGTCGGGGTCGCCGCCGACGAGGTCGGCGTCGCGGTCGACGGGGTCGTGGAGCCTCCACAGCCGGCCGCCAGCAGGGCAAGCCCCGTCACCAGGATCCATCTCGCCTTCATCTCGCCCCTCCACGACTCAACGGCGACGCCGCACCGGGCTTGATGGGGCCGCTCGAGCGCTGTCCCGTCCGGTCAGATGCCCATCGTCCCTTCTCTGGCGCGGATGGTACCGCCTCGCATGCGCCAACCGCCGCCCCCTCGGAGCGTGCCCTGGGGACGCCGGGTCGAGCCGACCGCTCAGGCGCTCAGCGTCCGCAACGGCGGGGAGGCGAGCGCCGCGGATCGGAGCAGCGGCCGCGGCATCGGAGCATCCATCCCGGCCCGCGCGCAGTACTCGAGGATGACCTCGGCGTGGCGGCGGCAGACGGCGCGACGCCGGCCGTGGTTGGGCGAGCCGGACGGGTACTCGAGCTCGAGGTCGGCGCGCCGCGAGCAGGTGCTGGTTCCTCTCCAGTCGCACAGTGCGGGCAGGCGATCCACGGTGAGCTCCTCGTCCGGCGGCCGTTCCAGGGCGGCTCCTCTGCAAGTTCATCCCAGATGACGGCGCGGTTCTAGGGTCGAAGAGCACTGCCTTTCAGCGACTTTGGTCCCGAGCACCGCACACCGGGCCCGCGTTACCTCCCGCTCAACCCTGGTAGTGTCCGAGGCTCGTGGGCATCACCCTGCCGATCGCTCTCTTCTTCGGCGTCCTCCAGGGAGCCAGCGAGCTGTTCCCGGTGTCGTCGCTCGGCCACGCGGTGGTGGTGCCGCCCCTGCTCGGCATCGGAGTGCGGGAGAGCGACTCCGATTTCCTCCCCTTCCTGGTGCTGCTCCACATCGGGACCGCCACCGCACTGATCGTCCTCTACTGGAAGCAGTGGGTCCGGATCGTCGTGGGTTTCGTCCGCAGCGTGATCACCGGGAGGGTCAGCGGAGGCGACGAGCGCCTCGCCTGGCTGCTCGTGGTCGGAACCATACCGGCGGGCATCGTGGGCTTCATCTTCCAGACCCCGCTGCAGGCCAACTTCGGCAACCCGCGGCTCGCCGCGGGACTGCTGATCGTCAACGGGGGCATCCTGCTCGGCGCCGAGATGCTCCGGCGTCGCGCGGAGCGGCGCGCGGGGATCGAGCGGCGCGACCCCAAGCTCGAGGCGGGACGCTTCCGCACCATCGAGGAGATGGGCTTCGGCCGGGCCGCCCTGGTCGGCGCCTGCCAGGTGCTCGCCCTCTTCCCCGGGATCTCGCGCTCGGGGTCGACCATGGCCGGGGGGCTGATCGGCGGCCTGCGCCACGAGGAGGCGGTTCGCTTCTCTTTCCTCCTCGCCACCCCGATCATCCTCGCCGCCGGTCTGCTGGAGGTACCGTCCCTGGCCGGCTCGGCCAACCTCGGGCCGATGCTGATCGGGGGGGTCGCCGCCGGGCTCACCGCCTACGCCAGCGCCCGATTCCTGGTCCGCTACTTCCGGGTCGGCCGGCTCGACCCGTACGCCTACTACTGCGCGGCGCTGGGGGTGGTGGGGCTGGTCTTCCTCCGCTAGTGGCCGGCGCCTTCCGGACCCGCCCGAAGGGGGGAAGATGGGCGCCGTGAAGCCCTCGCCGCGGTGGACCGATCGGCTCTCGGCGCTGGCCGCGGGGCTCCGGGCCAGCCTGGAGGGCACCCTCCTTCAGGCCGCGAAGACGGCGGTCGCCTCGGGCATCTCCTGGCTCGTGGCCGCCGACCTCCTCGGCAACCAGATCCCCGTCTTCGCGCCGCTCGCCGCGGTGCTCACCGTGCAGGTGACCGTCTGGCAATCGGTGTCGCGCGGCCTCCAGCGGGTCGCCGGGGTGATGGTGGGGGTGGTGGTCGCGGGCGCCTTCGCCCAGGTCGCGGGAATCCACGCCTGGTCGATCGCGCTGGTCATCTTCGTCTCGCTGGTGGTGGGGAGGGCGCTCCGCCTGGGCACCCAGGGGTCGATCCAGGTGCCGATCAGCGCCCTGCTGGTGCTGGTGCTCGGCGCGACCCTGGGCGGCTACGGCTTCGACCGGGTCCTCGACACCGCCATCGGCGCGGCCTGCGGCATCCTCATCAACCTGATCGTCTTCCCGCGGACCCACCTCAACGAGGCCGAGGCCCGAGTCCGTGGCGTCGCCAGCGGGCTGGCGGCGCTGGTGGAACGGGTCGCCGGTCATGTCCATCCGGGGGAGCCGGCCCCGGCCGCCCCGGACCCCGACGACCTTCTCGACGCGGCCCGGCAGCTCGGACCCGAGGTCACCGCTGCCGGGCGGGTGGTGAGCCGGGCGGAGGAGGCCTGCCGGTGGAACCCCGCCGGCCAGCGCGGCCGGGCCACCGCGGAGCAGCTCCACGCCGCCATGCCCGTGCTCGAGATGGTGGAGCGCCAGGTGCGCGGCATGGCCCGCGCGGTGAGCGAGGCCGGCCCGGGCTGGAGTCTCTCCCCGCATCCCTCGGAGGCGCTGGCCCGCCTGCTCGTCGAGGTCGCGGCGGAGCTCCGAGCCTGGGACCCGGTGGACCATCCGGTGCCTCCGGAGGAGCCTCAGCGCGCCGGACCCGCGGAGGCGGCCGCGATCCCCGCCGGGGCGCCGGGCCCGGCCGGTGCCGCCTCGGGGCCGGGCGGAGACCGGGCCGCCGGCGAGGCCCCGGGCCGCGACGAACGGGGCGGCCAGATCGAGGACGGCCTCTACGACGCGGTGCTCGGCTCGCTCCGCGGTTCCGGGCTCACCCCCCACGCCGCCGCCCTGGTGACCGCGATCGCGGTGGACGCGCGCCGGATCCGCGAGGAGCTGAGCTGGCGCCCCTCGCTCGAGATCCGGGCGCCCGGCTGGCGATCGCTCTTCGACCAGGGAGCGGTCTGAGGATCGGCCTGCCTCCCGCCCGAGGTCGGGGGAATCTGGGGCTTGCATTCAGCTCTATCACGATATATCGTTAGCATATCGTCGACAGAACACCCAGAGGTACCCCAGCCATGGACGACAACCCCACCGCAGATTGGTTCGCACACGTCGAAGGAGACCCCTGGGCGCACAGCCTGCGGCGATTCGCCGCTCGCGCCCGGCGCGGGGCCGGTTTCGACCCGACCCACGAGGAGCCCGGCAGTCCCTTCGGCGGCAACCCCTTCAGCTGGACTCCGGGGCAGCCTCACCGCCGGCCGCCCTTCGGCGGGCCGCGGTTCGGCCGCTTCGGGCCCTTCGGCCCCTTCGGTCCCGGCTCCGGCCGCGGCCCGCGGATGCGCCGGGGCGATGTCCGTGCCGCCATCCTGGCCCTGCTTCGCGAGCAGCAGCGCAACGGTTACCAGATCATCCAGGAGATCGAGCGCCGCAGCAGCGGCCTCTGGAAGCCGAGCGCTGGATCGGTCTACCCCGCCCTCCAGCAGCTCGAGGACGAGGGTCTGATCGAGGCCGTCGAGGATGCCGGCCGGCGTGAGTTCCGGCTCACCGACGCCGGACGCGCCTACGCCGACGCGCACCCCGACGAGCTGGCGGCGCCCTGGGCATCGGTCGCCGGGTCGATCGACGAGGACTCGCGCTCGCTCTTCGAGATCATGGCCGCGGTCGGCGCCGCCACCATCCAGGTCGGCCAGGCCGGCAGCGAGGCGCAGGTGGCCAGGGCCCGGCAGCTCCTGGCCGACACCCGCAAGGCCCTCTACCGGATCCTCGCCGAGGAGGACCCCGACACGGCCCCGAAGGCCTGAGCCCGGGTCAGCCGGCGGCGATCGGAGGCCACGCCCCGAATCCGGCATGGGCGCCCGCGATGAGGGCGCCCGCCGGCCGACCCAGGCCCCGCTGCCGGTGGGCGAGGCCGAGGGTCACCGCCGTCAACGAGATACCACGCGGCCACCAACCCCGCCTCCCGGAAGGCCGGGATGCCATCCCGCGCTCGCCGGGGCCGACACACAGGGAAGAGGGGGTTCGGCGTCCTGTACGCTGCAGATTCGTCACGGGCAGGGTGCAGCGGCACTAGCCGAGGTTCGGACACCTGCATCTCGCCCCACCGATCACCGGGGGTCAGGATGAGGGACGTGACAAAGGCGTTGAAGGCGTTTGCGGTGATCGTCGCCGGCGTCGCCGCGCTCGCAGCCAGTGAGGCCCTCGCCGCCGGGCTCGGCTCCGGCAGCCAGAGCCTGGGAAGCGGGCAGCAGACGGTCTCCGCCTGCACCTCCGACACCCTTCGGGTGAGCTACACCACCGCCTATTCGGCGGCGCCGGCCGGCGGCTACGCGGTGACCGGGGTGACCGTCACCGACACCGCCCCCACGCCGAGCCTGGCCGCGTGCGCCGGTGAGACCTACCGCGTGACCCTGCTCTCCGCGTCCGGGGCCTCCCTCGCCGAGGCCAGCGGGGTGGTTCCGAGCGGTCTGGCCAGCTTCTCCCCCACCGGGTTCGCAACGCCGGTGGACGCCGCCGCGGTGACCGGGGTGGCGCTGGTCCTCGGGTAGCCCAGGCTCCCGGACCTCACCCTCTCGGGCAGCTCGGGCTCCCGAGAGCCCTGCACCGCCGCTCCACCAGCTCCGGACTGGTCAGTCACCTCGTTCGAGGCGAAGCGCGCCATCACATCGCAGGCGCCAATGTCGGAGCTCTGTGTCACGAGGGCGCGACCCGCGTTACCTGAATGGTGGCGCGGTGACGTCAGGGCAGCGAGGTGCTGACGCGTTGCGAGCACCAAATGGTGCAGATGCACTATGGCCTCGTGGGAAGCCTTGCCCCGGGGCGGGCACCAACCCCCATCAACACCCACCAGAAACTCTCGGCAGGAACAGCGGAGCGAGGAAGAAGCAGATGAAGAGAATTCTCGGAGCCATCGCCGCCGGCGTGGTTGCCTTCAGCGGCATCTATGCCCTGGCGGCCAGCCTGAGCGTCAGCAGCAACAGCCTGGGCGCGGGCACCTCGGTGGTCGCCTCCTGCACCGCCGACACCCTGACCGCCACCTACGGAACCCTCAGCTACTCCTCGACGCTGCCGGGCTACACGGTCACCACCGTGGTGATCAAGGACAACGCGACCTCGCCGAGCTGGACCACCTGCAACACCCTCGCCTACCGGGTCACCCTCGAGACCACGGGCAACGCGTCCCTCGCCGAGGCGACCGGCACGGTGAGCGGTGTCACCAACACCACGGGCTCCTCGTTCACCGCCACCTTCACGGCGCAGAGCGCCGCCCTGATCACGGGCGTCGCCGTCGTCATCGGCGGCTGATAGCCCCAACTCGAGCCATCCGGCGCTGAACGCGTCGCAACCCACCTGAATTCACGATAGACACGGAGCGAAGTCCAACATGAAGCGAATCCTCGGAGCCGTAGCCGCGGGCGTGGTCGCCTTCAGCGGCATCTACGCCCTGGCGGCGAGCCTCAGCGTCACCAGCAACAGCCTGGGCGCCGGGACCGTGGCCGTGGCCGCGTGCCAGTCCACCGCCATCAACGCCGCCTACGCGCCGCTCGCGTACACGGCCGGGACCGGCTACACCACGACGACGGTCACCGTGACCGGGCTGGCCAGCACCTGCAACAACGTCCCGTACCGGATCACCCTGTACCAGACCGGCGGCGCCTCCCTGGCGGAGGCCACCGGCACCACGCCGGCCACCGGAACGACCTTCACCACCTCCGCCTTCACCGCCGTGAGCGCCGCCGCCGTGACCGGCGTGGCGGTCGTGCTGGGCGGCTGATAACCTCGCTTCGCTCCGCCAGCGGGTCCTGCGGCGCCTCAGCCGCAGGGCCCGCCGGCCATTTCTCGGAGTGATGTGGAGATGAGCAGGTCCCGCGCGATAGTCCGATTCCTCGCCACCGCCGCCGTGCTGGTGGTGGGAACGGCCGTGGTCGCACGGGCGGCGGGCCTGACCACCTCGGGGGACCGCATCGGGGCGGCTCAGGTCGCCACGCCGCGCTGCACCTCGGCCGCCGTCACCGTCGTGGAGACGGTGACCACCACCTACGTCACCGGGGTCACGGTGAGCGGCATCCCCTCCTCCTGCGGCAACGCGACCATCGCCATGACCATGGCCGAGGGGACGACGGTCTACTACACACCAGCCACCCAGACGGTTCCCGCCGCCGGCGGTCAGGTGGTGTTCGCCATCCCCTCGGGCGACGTCCCGGTCACCGCAGCCGCGGAGGCCGATGTGGTGATGACCGGGCCATGAAGCTCCGCTACGCCGTGCTCGCGCTCGGGGCTCTGCTCTGCGTCCCGACGGCGTCCGCGGCGAGCCTGGGCCTGGCCGCGCAGAACCTGACCCCGGTCCGGACCTGCATCCTGAGCGGCTATCCCACCACCACCACCAACGAGATCGACGCCCAGGTCGAGCAGGGCAACGCGGGCACGAACTACGGGACCGCCGCCACCATGGAGGTCCAGTCCAGCTACAACGCCAACATGCGCGTCTACATCGAGTTCCTGGTGAGCGGCTGCTACCCGGCGATCCCGACCGGCGCCACCGTGCGGGCCGCCACCCTCCGCCTCTACGCGACCGCGGTGCCCACGGGCGCCTGCCGGACCGAGGACATCTTCCCGGTGACGGCAGCCTGGACCGAGGCGGGGATCACCTGGACCAACCAGCCGTTCGGAACCACGCTCAACAACCCGGCCACCGGGTACACCGCGCAGATGCAGGTGGGCACGACCTGCACCACCAACAAGGCGGCCGGTTACGTCAGCGGTTGGACGGTCACCACCGACGTCCAGAAGTTCGTCGCCCAAACCGCCACCGACGAAGGGTGGATGATCCGCGACAGCGCCGAGCTCACCGCGGCCGGCACCGCCTACCACGCCACCTACCAGGCCAAGAACGGGGAGACCGCCAACGCCACCGAGGACCCGCAGCTGGTGATCACCTACGTCGACGTGCCGTGAGCGAGGTCGGGACCCCGTCGATCTCCCGGGGCACGCTGCGGCCCTTCCGTGAGCTGGGCCTGACCTTCGCGGCGCTCGGCGAGCTGGGCGCGGTCGTCGACCCGCTGCGCCCGATGGTCTCCACCCTCCTCGACCGCCGGCCGACGGCGCGCCCGCCGGGGGCCGCCGGTGACGGGCTCGCCGGAACGGAGGCCTCGCGCGCGCCCGCCTCCGTGCCCATTGCCACCGACCGTCTCGACTCCGCCGGCGAGCACGCCCGTCCGCTGGCCCGGCGGCTTCTCGCCAGCCTGCGCCGCCCGGGGAACATCGCCTTCTTCGGAGTGCTGATCGTGGTGCTGACCGCCTGGTGGGTCGAGCTCCGGCCGACCACCCTGCTGGGCGGCCCCGCCACCTTCATCACCGTCCGGGGCATCTCGATGCTGCCGACGCTGAAGACCGGCGACTTCGTGCTGGCCGAGGCGCAGCCCTCGTATCACCCCGGCGACCTGGTCGTGTACCGGGTCCCCAAGGGCCAGATCGGAGCCGGTGACGACCTCATCCACCGGATCGTCGCGGGCAATGCCAGGGTGGGTTTCACGCTCAAGGGCGACAACAACCCAGCCCCGGACCCGTGGACGGTGCCGCGCAGCGACATCCTGGGGAAGGAGGCGGTGGTCCTTCCCGGGTTCGGCAGCACCCTGCTGGTCCTGCGCAGCCCCCTCTTCGCCGGGCTGGCGGCCGCCCTCATCGCCATGTGGGTGGTGCTCAGCCCGCCGGAATGGCTGAGGGGGAAGAGGCCGGCGGTGAAGGCGACCGCGCCAGCGGCGGCAACCGCGGCGGCGTCGCCGCCGGTGCCGGCGGGCGTTGCGGTCGAGCCCTCGCCGGCGACCGTCAGCTTGGAGGCACCCGCCCAGCGCGTCTCCCGCGCGAGGCCGCGTCCCCGCCTCGATCGGGCGGTCCGGCCGCCCTCGCGGGCTCCGGCGCAGCCTCGCCCGCGGCGACCGGCGCCGCCCGGCAACCGGGAGGCCTAGACCTTCTCGTCACCGTCCGCGGCGGGAGGCGAGACGACCACCAGCGGGGGCTTGCGGCCCCTCAGCCGGGCCGGACCGGGCAGCGCCAGCAGGGCGAGCAACCCGGCGAGGGCCGCCACCAGGGCTCCGGTCAGAAGGCCGAGGTCCATGCCGCTGATGAACGCCGAGCGGGCCCAGCCGGCGAGCACCGCGCCGATCATGCCGCCCTCGCGCTGAGCGACCCCCAGGGCGCCGCCCACCGAGCCGAGAATGGTGTTCTGGAGCTCGGTGGGGAGGTGGTACGGGGCGATGGAGGTGAGGATCCGCCCCTGATACCGGGTGGAGAGCTGGCTGCCCAGCACGGCCACACCCAGGGCGCCCCCGACCTGGAGGAAGGCGCCGTTGGTGGCGGCGCCGATCCCGGTGTGCTCGGCGGGGAGTGAGCCCATCACCGAGGCGGTGACCGACGGGATCACCAGGGCGGCCCCGACCCCGAGCAGGACCATGCCGAGCACGATGCCGCCGTACGTGGTGGTCACGGTGGCGCCGGAGATCTGCCAGAGACCGGCGGCGATCAGCAGCAGGCCCAGGCCCACCACCAGCCTGCCGCCGAGGGCCCGGTCCAGGAGGCTGGCGAGGGGGGCGACCACGATGATCGAGCCGGCCGCCGGGAGCACCCGGATACCGGTCTGCAGCGCCGTGTAGCCGAGGTCGAACTGCAGGTACTGGGTGAGCAGGAAGAGTGCGCCGAAGAGGCCGAGCATGACCATGCTCACCGACATCACGGCCACCGAGAACTGCCGCTGCCGGAAGAAGCTGAGCCGGAGCATCGGCTGGGCGACGTGCCGTTCCCAGACCGTGAACCCGGCCAGCACGACCAGGCCGCCCAGGCCGGCACCGATCACCGTCGGGGAGGCCCACCCGTGCACCGGCGCGTCGATGATCGCCCAGAGCAGCAGGCCCAGGCCGCCGATCGACAGCACCGCGCCGAGCACGTCGGGCCGCTCGGCCTGCGGGTTCTTCGAGTTGGGGACGAAGGGAATGGCCAGGGCCAGCGCCAGCGCGGCGATGGGGACGTTGATGAGGAAGACCGAGCCCCAGCTGAAGTGGGCCAGCAGCAGGCCGCCGATGATCGGGCCCAGGGCGACCCCGGCCCCCGTGGTCGCCGCCCAGAGGCCGAAGGCCCGCTGGCGCTCGTGCGGATCCGTGTACATGCTGGTGATCAGCGCCAGGGTGGACGGCATGATCAGCGCCCCGCCCACCCCCATGCTCGCCCGGGCGGCGATCAGGACCGGCACCGAACCCGAGAAGGCGGCCCAGGTCGAGCAGCCGGCGAACGCCACCAGCCCGGCCAGGAAGGTCCACTTGCGGCCGAAGCGGTCGGCCACGCTGCCCGAGACCAGCAGGAGCCCGGCGAACACGAGCACGTAGGCGTCGACGATCCACTGGAGGTCGGTGGAGGTCGCGCCCAGGTCGCGGACCAGGGTGGGCAGGGCGACGTTCAGGACCGTGTTGTCCAGGGTCACGATCAGCAGCGAGAGGCAGAGGACCGCGAGCGCGAGCCAGCGGTGCGGCGGCCTGGCCGGCGACGCCTCGTCCCCCCGTCCCGGGGCGTCCACCGCCCGCGTTGCCATGCTCACGTTCGTCATCACTCCTTAACGCAGGTGATTTTGCGTTAGTATACCGAGCCATCGCCACTAACGCAAGAGAAATAGCGATAAGACATGAGTAACGCAAGCCGAGTAGCGATAAGATCCACGGTGATGGACGCCCAGGCAGTCCGCCAGCCGGTGCGGCGCACCGGCGGAAGGAGTGCGCGGGTGCGCGCCGCGGTGATCGACGCCACCCTCACCGCGCTCCTCGCGGACGGTCTGGACGACCTCTCGATCGCGAGCATCGCGCTGCGCGCCGGGGTCCATCCGACCACCATCTACCGGCGCTGGGGCAGCCGCTCCAACCTGGCCCTCGACGCCGTGCTGAGCGCGACCGAGACCGAGATCCCAACCCCCGACACCGGCACCCTCCACGGCGACCTCCTCGCCCTGGTTCGGGGCATCGGCACCTTCCTCCAGACCCCCCTCGGGGAGCTGGTGGTACGGATCGCGCTCCGCCGCGACCTGCCTGAATTCGAGGCCGCCCGCGGCGGCTACTGGATCCAGCGGTTTCGCAGCGGGGCGGCGCTGCTCGAGCGGGCCCGGGCCAGGGGGGAGCTGCGCGCCGGCGTCGACCCGGTGCTGGCCCTCGAGCTCCTGGTCGGGCCGATGTACGTCCGGATGCTGATCACCCGCGAGCCGCTCGACGACGCCCTGCTGGTCCGCTGCGTCGATCTCGTCCTCGACGGCATCGCCGTGGGCGCGCGCTAGACCCACCCTACAATCGGGGCATGGGCCGGGTGATCCACGTCCGGGTGCGCGGTCTCGACCCCAGCCGGCGGGATGCCGCCCAGGCGCGGTTCGAGGAGCTGGTGCGCCGGCGCGAGTGGCGGGACGGCCATCCCTGGCTGGCCGACGAACGCTCGGCCGGGCTCTTCCCCCAGCTCTTCTTCGACGACCAGCGCACCGCCATGACCTGGCAGGAGCCGGCGGGAGCACCGCTCTCGGCGGCCACCTTCATCCGCGTGCTCGGCGACGAGACCGACGCGCTGGCCGTGCTCTTCGTCTTCCGCGACCTCTCCGAGCACTTCGGGCTCTCGATCGAGCTGCGCGATCCCGACAACCCGATCGCGAAGCTGCGCCGGGTCGAGATGGAGAAGGGGCGGCTGCCCGGCGGCCGTCCCCTGGAGGCGATCCTGGTGCGGCGCTCCATCTTCAAGAAGCTGCCCGACGGGCGCCGCATCGAGCTCTTCCCGCCCCGTGCGCTCGCCGCCGCGTACGGGGTCGCCCGCGACCCCGACCATCGCGGCTGGAGCTTCCTGGTCGCGGGGATGCGCGGCGAGGCCCCCGACTTCTTCGAGGCCGAGGCGGAGGCGATGCGGATGCGACGAGGGCTCGACAGCCTGGGGCCGGCGGGGTGAGGGCGGTCGTCCAGCGGGTCAGCCGCGCCCGCGTCCTGGTCGAATCCGCGGGAGAGGCCGCCCTCCCCACCTCCGGGGACGGGCGCGGCCGGGGCACCGAAGCGGCCTGGGGGATCCCGCCGGCACCGGGCACCCGGGTCACCGGCGAGATCGCGGCGGGCTTCTGCGTGCTGCTCTCGGTCGGTCCCGGGGACACCGAGGCCACCGCCGACCATCTCGCCGAGCGGGTCGCCCGGCTCCGGATCTGCGCCGACCCGGACGGCAGGATGAATCTCGACCTCGAGCAGTCCGGGGGCGCGGTGCTGGTGGTGAGCCAGTTCACCCTCCATGCGGACAGCTCGCGCGGGCACCGGCCCAGCTTCCTGGGGGCGGCCGCGCCGGATCTGGCCCGGGGCCTCTACGAGAGCTTCGTCGGTGCCCTGGAACGCCGCGGGCTCCGGGTCGCGACTGGTGAGTTCGGGGCGCTCATGCAGGTGGAGCTGGTCAACGACGGCCCGGTGACGCTGGTGCTGACCAGCGGCGAGGAACCCTGGCGGGCCGACGCCGGCTGAGGCGCGGGGCCGGGTGGCTCAGGGGCGCCGCAGCGCGCGACCGCGAACGGGCATGGCGTAGTCGCTGCGGACCGGCACCGGCTCGGGACGCCACGACGGGATCGGCATCCGGATGGTGGGCGCGCGGCGGGCGCGGCCTCCGGCGGCGGCACCCGGCGGTGACTGTCGAGGCCGGATCACCCGGACCTTGCGGGCCCACACCACCGCCGCGAGGGTGAGCAGCGCGACCGTCGAGATCGCGGCGTGGAGCAGCATCGGCCCGATCGGGGCGGCGCTCTGCCCTCCGGCGCGGTAGGCGAGCTGGATCGGGCCGTCGAGAGGGAGCAGCACGTTGACCCAGGCGTTCTGACTCAGCGAGAGCTGCACCCCGACCACCCCGATGATCACCAGGACCCCCTCGAGGTCGTGGGGCAGCACGGCGCCGACCGCCAGCCCGAGGGCGACCGCGACCACCGGGACCAGTGCGCAGGAGGCGAGCAGAGCCCCCTCGGAGACGGGCGCGGAGACCAGGGTCATGGCCACCGCGCCGATCCCGGCGAGGACCGCGCCCATGCCGAGCAGGAGGATGAATCGACCCACCATCAGCTCCGCGGCCCGGTAACCGGCGAGCACCAGCCGGGGCTCCACCGAGCGCGCCGCCAGCACCGAGAAGAGCGCGGCGGACGCCACCGACCATCCCATCCCGAGAGCGCCGAACTGGATCGCACTCTCGCTGCCGTTGGTCAGGGTGCTCAGGTAGAGGGCGACCGGCAGCGCCACCAGGATGATCAGCGAGAGGCGGCGCCTCAGGAGCTGGCGCGCCTGCATCTCGGCGGCGATCAGCGAACGGCGGAGGAAGCCGGGCATCAGCGCGCCCCCGCACCCACCGCGGCGGCGCCCGCCACCGCCAGCTCGACGACCCGGTCCACCCGGGAGAGCTCGGCCAGCATGTGGGTGACCACGACGATCGCCTTGCCGGCCGCCCGCCAGGCGTCCACGTGGTCCCAGAAGTTGACGTAGACGCCGCGGTCGAAGCCCTGGTACGGCTCGTCGAGCAGGAGCACCTCGGGGTCACCGAGCAGGGCGAGGGCCAGGTTCAGCTTCTGACGGGTCCCGCCGGAGAGCCGCTTGGTCAGCCTCCCCTCGGCGACCGGGTAGCCGAACTCCTCGAGAAGCCGCCGGCCGGTGGACACCGCGGCGGCGCGCCCGAGCCCGAGGGCGGCCCCGAAGTAGACGAGGTGCTCGTCGGCGGTCAGCAGATCCAGGAGGCCGGGCTCCTGGGGACAGAAGCCCACCCGGCCGGTGACGCGGACCCTGCCGGCGTCCGGCACGATCAGCCCGGCGCAGATGCGCAGGAGGGTGCTCTTGCCGGCGCCGTTCTCACCCACCAGGCCCACGACCTCGCCGGATCGCGCCTCGAGGTCGACCCCATCGAGGACCAGCCGGCCGCCGAAGCTCTTGACGATGCCGGACGCCATCAGGGCCGGGGGGACCGGTAGCCAGAGCTGGGTGCCTCGCCCCTCCGCCACCACCGTCACGCCGCCGACCTCCGTGGCCCGCCGATACCTCTGCCGGAGCGCTGGTCAGACCGCGGGGCAGCTCACATCAGGCTAGCAGCGGCTTCCTTTCAGCCACGTTGCGAAGCGGTTCCGGCTCGTCGACAGCATCACCCGCCGGCCCCACTCCCGCAGAACGCGTCGCCAGGGGGGACGACGAGCCGGGGAAGCTCCGGAAGGGCGATCCCGAAGGGCCCGGTCAGGCCGATCGAGGCGGGCGGCCGGTCAGGCGGACCGCCGGGTCCTCAGCACGGCCAGCTGCTCCTCCTCGCCGCCGGTGCCCGCGTAGCGGAGCAGCTCGGGCGGCCTGCCCCCGGTGCCGGCGGGGCTTCGGAAACGGGCCACGCGGAGGCGGAGGGCGGCGACCTCGGAGTCCCGTACGGGCCTGAGCACCCCGCTGTCGCGCAGCTCCTGGACCCGGCGGCGGAAGGTGCGCTCGCTCCCCTCGGGGCCCCCGTGCAGAGCGATGTAGAGGCGGAGTAGGTCGTCGCCGGTGAACACCTCCCCGAGCAGGGCGACGGCGCCGGCGACATGCCGGAACTCGGAGCGAAGTCGGTCCAGGGCCGCCCGGAAGGCGGCCGTGTCGGCGGCGTCGAAGCGCATGCCGCGCCCGGCCACGCTCCACACCGCCGGGCGGGCAAGGTCCGCGTAGGGGACGGTCGCGTAGTACCAGGCGGTCACCGCCCGGGACCGGCCGGTTCCCGGCTCATCGTCCACGCCGACCAGGTGGAGGCGGCCACGCCCCTTGCGGCCCGCCTCGAGCCGGATCCCCGCCTCCTCCACCGCCCGCGCGCCGGCCGCCTCGAAGGTCTCGCGGGCATCCAGCTCGGCCTTGGGCAGCCCCTGGCGCACGCTGAGGACGTGGAGGGCGCGGTTGGAGGCGGTGTCCGGGCTGGGATCGAATCCGAAGACAGCCACCGTCACCCCCAGGGCCGCCTGCGCCTTGGCCATCGCCGAAGAACCTCCGTCGTTTCGGGCGATGATGACACGAACTTTCGGCCGCTGGGGCGTCTCGTCGCGGGTTCGTTGCGGGTGGCCGGATCGAGCCGATCGCGGAGCCCCGGCGGAGCCGCCGTGCAAGCGGCGCCCAGCCCCGGTCGCGACCCGGGAGCACGCCGGTGCGGTGGGCGGAGCAGGGCTCGAACCTGCGGCCTTCTCGGTGTAAGCGAGACGCGCTGACCAGCTGCGCCATCCGCCCCGGCCCGACTCTAGAGGGTTCGGGCGGCCACCACCTCGCGAACCCCGCCCTGGTCGTCACCCACCAGGACCAGATCGGTCATGCCGAGGAAGAGGCCGTGGCCGACCAGCCCGGGGATCGCGTCGAGGCGCCGCGCCAGGCCCTCGGGATCGGCGATGACGTCGAAGTGGCCATCGCCGAGCAGGTTCCCCGAGTCGCTCACCTTGGGCGTGCCGGCGGCGTCCAGGCGGAGGCTGAAGGGCGCGCCACACGCCTCGAGCGCCGCCAGGGTGGCCTCCGCCCCGAATCGGAGGATCTCGACCGGCACCGGCCCGTGGAGCTCGGGTACCAGCTTGCCGGCATCGGCGACGACCACGAAGCGGCGGGCGGCCGCGGCCACCACCTTCTCTCGCACCTCGGCGCCCCAACCGCCCTTGACGAGCCGGAGCGCCGGGTCGACGAGATCGGCGCCGTCCACGGCGAGGTCGAGCCCGCGACCGTCGAGGTCGACGAGCTCGATGCCCAGCCCGGCGGCCAGAGTGGCGCTGGCCTCGGAGGAGGTCACCGCCTGGACCCGAAGGCCGGCCCGGACCGCCTCCCCCACCGCGACGATGAACCAGTGGGCGGTGGAGCCGGTGCCGAGCCCGATCCGCATCCCGTCGCGGACCAGCCGGGCTGCCGCCCGCCCCGCCGCCTCCTTGGCACGATCGGAGCTCATGGCTCGGAGCCTAGCAGTCGCAGGGCGACGGCGGCGCCCGGCGGACCGGGCCTCAGGAGACCAGCCGGCCCTTCAGCCGCATCTCGTCCCGCCCCGGCAGACCGCCCAGGGGCTGGCGCATGAACCTCTCCTGGGCGGCGAAGACGGCCTCCACCATATCCGCGGGGGTCGCCTCCTGGCCCACGGCCACGCCCCGCCGGCGGAGCTGGGCGAGCACCCGGGGCGGCATCGGCTGACCCCGGAGATTCATCTCCTCGATCTCGATCAGCAGGCCGTCGAGCTCGCAGAGGATCTCTCGCCGTCGGGAGCGGTAGGTCTCGGTCTCAGGAGCCCACTGCAGCTGGTTCAGGACGCGGTTTCTGACGAAGGTGGCCATGACTGCTCCCTGGAACGCCCCCTGCCCGGTGTGGTGGGTTGTGGGGAAGGAGGATCCGAGTGGCCGGGCGTTCCAGCTTGCGATGGTATCCAAGCGAGCGGCGCTTGGCTAGTGGTTAATTGCCCTGCCGCGTGAACCCGTCAGGTTAGGCGACAACTCTCCGACCGCGCCGGCGCCCCGGCCGCCGGACCCGGGTGTGATCAGCGGAGCGATGCGGCCTCTGGTCGCGAGGCCACCCGGCGGGCGGCGCGGGACAGCCGAACCGAAGCTTGCCGGTGAGGGCCGGGATCGCCCGCTCAGGCGGCGGCAGCGACGGTCAGGCGCCGGAGGTCCGCATCCGCGTCGGAGAGCGAGGTCCCGAGCGCCTCCGCCAGGTCGGCGGCGAACTCCTCGGCGACCGACTCCGGGGTGAGCCCCGCGACGCCCTCCCGAAGCATCGAGGTGGCGCCCGCGTCCGGGATCCCGCAGGGCACGATGTGATCGAACCAGCCGAGATCGGTGGTGACGTTGAGGGCCACGCCGTGCTGGGTCACCCCGCCGGCCAGCTTCACACCGATGGCGGCCAGCTTCTCCCTCCCCACCCAGGCGCCGGTGAAACCCGGGCGGCGTGCCGCCTCGATGCCGTGGCGCCGGGCCGTGGCGATCAGCGCTCCCTCCAGGGCCCGGACGTAGGCGACGACGTCGCCGCGCTCCGGGTTCGCCGGGATGGGGAAGGCACCGGCCAGCCGGATGATCGGGTACCCGACCAGCTGGCCGGGCCCGTGAAAGGTCACCGAGCCGCCCCGATCGACCTCGATGCACTCGGCCCCCAGGGCGCGGAGGGCCGCCGGCCCATCTCTCAGGTGGGCCGCCTGGGCGTTGCGTCCCACCGTGTAGACGGGCGGGTGCTCGAGGAGGAGGAGGCAGTCGCCGATCTCGCCGGCCGCCCGGGCCGCGGCCAGCGAACGCTGGAGCTGCCAGGCCTCGCGATAGGGGACGGTGCCCAGCCAGAGCCGGCGCAGGCCGCGGGAGCCGGACGTCACCGCTCCCGCCTCAGACCGCCGCCGTCGCCGCCAGCACCTGGCCGGCGGCGTGGTAGCTCGATCGCACCAGCGGCCCGGACTCGACGTGGTCGAAGCCGAGGGCCAGCCCGTGCGCACGGAGGGCGGCGAACTCGTCCGGGTGCCAGAAGCGGATCAGCGGGTGGTGCTTGAGGGTGGGCCGGAGGTACTGGCCGATGGTGACGATCTCCACCCGGTGATCGCGCAGGTCGGCGAGCAGGCGGTGCACCTCGTCGACCTCCTCCCCCAGGCCGACCATCAGACCGCTCTTGGTCCTGGCCTCGGGCGCCATCTCCTTGGCGGCGCGGAGCACGGTGAGCGACCTGCGGTAGCCCGACTTCGGCCGCACCCGCGGGTAGAGGCGAGCGACCGTCTCCATGTTGTGGTTGAAGATCTCCGGCCTCTCCGCCAGCACCGTGCCGACCGCGTCAAGGTCGCCCTGGAAATCGGGGGTGAGGACCTCGACGCTCGTGCCCGGCGACTGGCGGCGGATCTCCCGAATGGTGGCCGCGAAGATCGACGCCCCGCCATCCGCCAGGTCATCGCGGTCGACGGAGGTGACCACCGCGTGGCGCAGCCCCATCCGGGCCACCGCCTCGCCGACCCGGCGGGGCTCGTCGGTGTCGACGTCGCCGCCCCGCCGCCCGCTCTTCACCGCGCAGAAGGCGCAGGCCCGGGTGCAGGTGTCGCCCAGGATCATGAACGTGGCGGTGCCCGAGTTCCAGCACTCGCCGACGTTGGGACAGCGCGCCTCCTCGCAGACGGTGACCAGACGCTTCTCCCGCATCAGCGACGAGAGCTGGTCCACCCCCTGCCCCACCGGAGCCCGCACCGTGAGCCACGGCGGCCTCCGTTCCACCCCCTCGGGAAGGAGCCGCTGCCAGGTGGGTCGAGAGTCCAGCTGCGGAGGGAGTGGGTTCGGGGCTCCCACCGGCACGAGCGGGATCTGCTTCATGACCTCGTGCCACTCTAGCAGGCGCTCCCGGCGACGCTCGGCCCCGGTGCCGGGCGCGCCCGGCTGCTCAGCCCACCGGGCCACCGCCAGACGCCGGCATCGCCCGGGTCAACGCTGCACAATCCTCTGTCATGGCCACAGTCGAATCTCCTGTCAACGAGCCGATCCAGTCGTACGCGCCGGGCACCCCGGAGCGGCAGCGTCTCCAGCGCGCCCTCGCCGAGATCGAGACCTCGGCGCCCCTCGACCTGCCCATGCACATCGGGGGCCAGACCGTGGAGGGGACGGGCGGCAGCCTGCCGGTTCACGCCCCTCACCGGCACGACCAGGTGCTCGGGCGGGCCGGGCAGGCGACCGTCCCCGCCGTCGAGGGCGCGGTCAACGCCGCCCTCGAGGCGAGCCCCGAGTGGGCCAACGCCACCCTCGAGGAGCGGGCCTCCGTCTTCCTGCGCGCCGCCGATCTCCTCGCCGGCCCCTGGCGCGACCGGATGAACGCGGCCACCATCCTCGGCCAGAGCAAGTCCGTCTACCAGGCCGAGATCGATGCCGCCTGCGAGCTGATCGACTTCTGGAGATTCAACGTCCACTTCGCCTTCAAGCTCCGCGAGGAGCAGCCGGTGAGCTCCAGGGGGGTCTGGAATCGCACCGAGCTGCGCCCCCTCGAGGGGTACGTGGTCGCGATCACGCCCTTCAACTTCACCTCGATCTGCGGGAATCTCCCCACCGCGCCCGCCCTGATGGGGAACACCGTGGTCTGGAAGCCGTCGGTGACGTCGATGCTCGCCGCCAGCACCATCATGGAGCTGCTCGAGGCGGCGGGCCTCCCCCCCGGGGTCATCAACATGGTCACCGGCCATGGCGGCGGGGTCCTCGACGCCGCCATCTCCCACCCGAGCCTGGCCGGGATCCATTTCACCGGCTCCACCGAGACCTTCCGGGGCCTCTGGCGGCAGGTGGCGGGAAGCCTCGGGACCTACCGGACCTACCCGCGGCTGGTCGGCGAGACCGGCGGCAAGGACTTCGTGATCGCCCACGAGAGCGCCTCCCCGGAGGCTCTGCTGGTCGGGCTGCTCCGCGGCGCCTTCGAGTATCAGGGCCAGAAATGCTCGGCCTGCTCCCGCGCCTACATCCCGCGACGCCTCTGGGAGGAGCTGCGCGGGCCGCTGGCCCGGGAGACCGAGGCGATCCCGATGGGCGACCCCACCGACTTCTCCAACTTCATGGGCGCCGTCATCGACGAGCGCGCCTTCCGCAAGCACGAGGCCGCCCTGCGGGACGCGGCCCGGGATCCCGAGCTCCATCTGATCGCCGGAGGCGAGTGCGACGACAGCACCGGCTGGTTCGTCCGGCCCACGATCATCGCCACCGACGATCCCCATCACGACCTGATGGAGCGGGAGCTGTTCGGTCCGATCCTCACCGTCTACCCGTACGACAGCGACTGGGAGACGGCGCTGGAGCTGGTCGACGAGACCTCGCCATACGGGCTGACCGGGGCGATCTTCGCGACCGAGCGCCGGGCCATCAACACCGGGATGCGCGCCCTCCGCCACGCGGCCGGGAACTTCTACGTCAACGACAAGCCGACCGGCGCGGTGGTCGGCCAACAGCCCTTCGGCGGCGCCCGCCAGAGCGGCACCAACGACAAGGCCGGGTCGGCCCTCAACCTGCTGCGCTGGGCCTCGGCGCGCTCGCTCAAGGAGAACTTCGTGCCGGCCACCGACTGGCGCTACCCGCACATGGACACGGACTGACCCCGGATAGCGCGGGCGGGGGGAGGACACCCATCCGCTCCAGGACGGTTGTGGACATCGATGTCCACAACCCACTACGATGGGTGGTGCTCCCTTCCGGCACCTCCTGGAGGGTGCCTGCCGTGCCCCTCAGCGACCTGCCAGGGAGCGGCGCACGTACTCGGCGAAGCTGGTGGGCGGCCGGCCCAGCAGCCAGCCCAGGACGTTGGGATTGCCCGTGATCCCATACCGTCCGTAATGGGCGAAGAGGCGAACCATGGCGTCATGCCGCCAGTCGTCGTCCTCGGAGCGCAGATTGGCGGGGTCGCCCGCAGGGGCGCCGGGTGGGACCGGAGGGGCGCCGGGTCCGTCGGGGTGGGTGCCGCGCCCCTCGGAAGGCGTGCCGGCCATGAACGCGGCGGTCACCGGCACCTGCTGCGGGACGACGGATCGACCGGAGACCTCCTGGATGACGCCGGCGAGCCGGCGGGCATTGAGGTGGTCGCAGCCGCAGAGCTCATAGGTGGCATGGTGGTGCTGGGGATCGCCGACGACCAGCGCGGCCACCTCGGTCACGTCGTCGAGGTCCACATGCTGCAGCGGGGTATCGAGGTCGAAGGGTTGGACCATCACGCCGCTCTCCACCACCCGGCGCACGTCGATGTTCTGCGTGTAGTGGCGGCCACCAGTGCGGGCAGATCAGTGACCGCTCCCTCCGATCGAGGTGGCGATGAGGATCCCGACCAGCACCAGCAGCACCACCATCAGGGCCAGGCCGAGATACCCGCGCCAGGTCCGGGCGTTCACGAGCAGGGGACCTGGAGGGCGAGGCCGGTGGGTTGGGGTCCGTCGCTCGGCAGTAGTCCGCTGGGCAGGGTCACCACCGTGAAGCACCGGGGGGGCGGCGTGGCCGCTGGCGACACCATGGGCAGCGATGAGGTTGTCGAACCGATTGTTGGGAGGCCCATCATCACCCGCACCAGCAGAAGCGTGCACTGGAGCAGCCTCACCGCGAGCAGACCTTTCGGGCTCGCGACGAGGCGGATCGCGCGCGTCCCCGCGGTGCAGATCCTCGGCAACAGGAGCATGGCTGCGCCCGCCAGACCGAAAGCCAGAAGGTATAGCGGGATCGGCGAGCGCAGGGGGAAGAAGCTGGCGACCACCAAACCGATCGGCACCAGAGTGACGCCCACGGCCACCGTCCCCCGCCGCGAGAACAGCTGACTTCGCACCGCCGCGGGCACGGCTCAGCGCACAGCGGCGCTCGCGCCCAGCCCTTCCAAGTGCCTCCTGAGGTCCTGGGGTAAGGGGCTGGCCTGGAGATCGTCGTTGAGCCACCGGTCGAAGCTGAAGCCGAGGTTCATGATCGCGCGGAGGCAATCATGTCACCCCGGACGACCCCTCGTTAGAACACCGGGTGGGTGCTGGAGATCTCCTGGCCGTCATCGTGGTGCAGAGCCAACGGCACGCGGCACCGTGGGCCGAGACCCGTCGACCGTCATCCCCGTGAGGCCCGGGCATGCCGACAGGATCCCCGTCCCCGGCGCTCGCCCGCGTGGGGCCGGGCTAGAGCAGGGTAGCGCCCTCGTCCAGCCCCTCGAGCTGACCCCTGACGTCCTGGAGGAAGCGCGCCGCCTGGAGGCCGTCGTTGAGACGGTGGTCGAAGCTCAGGCCCAGGTTCATGATCGGCCGGATGGCGATCATGTCGTCGACCACGACGGCCCGCTTGACCACCGCGTCCATGGTGAGGATCGCCGCCTGGGGCTGGTTGATGATCGCCTGGGTCATCACCGCCCCCAGGGCCCCGGTGTTGTTGAGGGTGAAGGTGCCGCCCTGGATCTCGTCCAGCTTCAGCCGGTTGGCGCGAGCGCGGTTGCCCAGGTCGGCCATCGCGTGGGCCAGGCCGGCGACGCTCAGCCGGTCGGCGTTGCGCAGCACCGGGACCACCAGGTTCTCCTCGAGGGCGACGGCGATGCCGAGGTGGATGTCGTGCTTGAGCACGAGCCCGGCATCGCTCCACTGGGCGTTGAAGGTCGGCCGCCGCTGCAGGGCCTCGACCACCGCCCGGGCGACGAACGGCAGGTAGGTGAGCGAGATCCCGTACCGCTCCCTGAACGCCGCCTTGCTCCGCTCGCGCAGACGGACCACCCGGGCCATGTCGACCTCGACCATCAGCCAGGCGTGCGGCGAGGTCTGGCGACTGCGGACCATGTGGTCGGCGATGGCCCGCCGGATCGAGGTCATGGGCAGGAGCTGGTCGCCCTCCTCGGTGTCGGCGGACTGTGCCGGGAAGGCGGCGGACGGCGTCGGGGAGGGAGCGGGGGCGGGGATCGCGGGCGCTGCCGGGGCCGCGAAGCCCGCAGACGGGGAGGGTGGGGCGGCGAACGCCGCTGCCCCGGGGGCGAGCGCGACCGTGGCCGCCGCCGCTCCGGCGGCGCGGACGGCGGCGTCCCGCCGCTGCACGTACTCCAGCACGTCCTTCTTGGTCACCCGTCCGCCGATGCCGGAGCCGGCGACCTCGCCGACGTCGACGCCGTGCTCGCGGAGGAGCATCCGCACCGCCGGCGTCACGTGACCGTGGCCCCCCGGCGCGGGAACGCCGGCGCCGTTGGTCCCGGGAGCGGCCGAGACGCCCGGGGAGGCCTCATGGGCGGCCGCGGGGAGCACCGCGGGCGCGGATCCGTACGAAGCCGCCCCGACGGGTTGGGAGGCGGTGACGGGCTCAGCGGCCGCGGCCGGCTGCGACACCGGGGTCGGCTGGGAGAGAGGGGCCGGCTCGGGGAAGGCGGCCCGGGACGGCGCCACCGCGGGGGCGGCGGGCTCGGTGGCTGGAGCGGCCGGTGCCATGGCCGGGGCGGCCGCGGCAGCCGCCGCGCCCTGCTCGATGGTGCAGATCGGCTGTCCGACGCTGATCACCGAGCCCTCGGGCGCGATGATCTCGCCGAAGGTGCCATCGGCGGGCGCCGGGATCTCGGCGTTGACCTTGTCGCTCGCCACCTCGGCGATCAACTCGTACCGGGCCACCGGCTCGCCGGGCTTCTTGAGCCAGCGGGCGATGGTCCCCTCGGTGACCGACTCCCCGAGCTGGGGCATGCTGACCGTCAGTGCCACGTGGGTGAGCTCCTCGCTACCGTCCTCAGTTGGATGCAGTGCTCCGGATCGAGCGGATGGGATCAGTACCTCGCCAGGCTGCGGAGCTTGGCCTCGAGCTTGTCGACGTCCACCAGGTAGGCGTCCTCCAGCGACTTGGCGAAGGGCATCGCCGGGACCTCGGGACCGCCGATGCGCATCACCGGAGCATCAAGGTACTCGAAACACTCCTCGGCGACGATGGCGGCAACCTCGCTGCTCACCGAGACCGCCAGGTTCGCCTCCTGGGCGATCAGCACCTTGCCGCATCTCCGGGCGCTCTCCACGATCGAGGCGCGGTCGAGCGGCCGGAGCGAGCGGAGGTCGACCACCTCGACCGAGAAGCCGTCCGCGGAGAGCCGCTCGGCGGCATGAAGGGCGGTCTGGACCATCAGGCCGTACGTGAAGACGGCGATGTCGTCGCCGGCGCGGGCCACCCGGGCCCGGTCCAGCGGGACGGTGTACTCCTCCTCGGGGACCTCGCCCCGGATCGACCGGTACGCGCGCTTGTGCTCGAAGTAGAGGACCGGGTCGGGGTCGCGGATCGCCGCGACCAGCATCCCCTTGGCGTCGTGCGGGTTGGAGGGGACGACCACGCGGAGCCCGGGCACGTGGCAGAACATCGCCTCGAGGGACTGGGAGTGGTAGAGGGCACCATGGACACCGCCCCCGAACGGCGCCCGGATGACCATGGGAACATTCCAGTCGCCGTTGCTCCGGTAGCGCACCTTGGCGGCCTCGCTGATGATCTGGTCCACGGCCGGCAGGATGAAGTCCTGGAACTGGATCTCGGCGATCGGCCGCATCCCGTTGAGGGCGGCGCCGATGCAGACGCCCACGATGCAGGACTCGGCGAGCGGGGAGTCCATCACCCGCCACTCGCCGAACTCGCGCTGGAGTCCCTCGGTGAGCCCGAAGACGCCGCCCTTGGCGCCGACGTCCTCGCCGAAGACCATCACCCGGTCGTCGCGGCGCATCTCGTCGCGGATCCCCTCGCGGATCGCCTCGAGGTAGGTCCTCACCGCCATCAGCCGTCTCCCAGGACGTGGAGGAGGACGGTCGCGGGGTCGGCATCGGCCGCCGCCTCGGCCTCCGCGGTCGCGAGGTCGAGCTCGGCCACGAGCTCGGCCCGCATCGCCGCCTCCGCCCGCGAGGTGAGCACTCCGAGCTCGGCCAGGCGGCGCGCGTAGTTCACCAGGCAGTCGCTGCGGCGGTCGGTCTCCAGGTCCTCCTCGGACCGGTAGCGACGCTGGTCGTCGTCTGAGCTGTGCGAGGTGAGCCGCTGCACCTTGGCGTCGATCAGGGTCGGCCCCTGGCCCGCCCGGGCCCGGGCGATCGCCTCGCCGCAGCAGTGATAGCTGGCCACCGGGTCGGCACCGTCGACCACCACCCCGGGGATGCCGTAGCCGGCGGCCCGGTCCGCGACATCATGGGTGTTCATCTGCCGGGAGGCCGGCACGCTGATCGCGAGCCCGTTGTTCTCGACCAGGAAGACGACCGGAAGGTCGTGGATGGCGGCGAAGTTGAGGGCCTCGTGGAAGTCTCCCTCGCTGGTCGCGCCCTCCCCGGTGGTCGCCACCGTGACCGCGTCCTCCCCCCGGATCTTGGAGGCCAGCGCGACGCCGGTGGCGTGGATCAGCTGGGTGGCCACCACCGACCCCGAGCTGACGATGTTGAGCCGCCGGCTGCTGTAGTGGGCGGGCATCTGGCGGCCACCGGTGTTGGGGTCGCCGGCCTTGGCGAAGGCCGCCAGCAGATGGTCGCGGGGGGTCATCCCCAGCACCAGGGAGAGGGCCAGGTCCCGGTAGTAGGGCGCGACCCAGTCGACCCCCGGGCGGAGGTGCATCCCCAGGCCCACCTGGATCGCCTCCTGGCCGATCCCCGAGACCCAGAAGGGGACCACGCCCTGGCGGTTGAGCAGCCACACCCGCTCGTCGAGCAGGCGGGCCCGCAGCATGTGCCGGTACATCGCCCGCAGGGTTCCGGCGTCGATGCCGGTCAACCCTCGGGCGTCCCTGTTGGCGACTACCACCCCTTCTCCTCCGGTGAGGCTGCGGGCCCGACGAACGCTGCTGCCGATACGCCCAGCTCGCCCTCGCCGTCAAGGGCGGGGGAAAGGTGACACATTCCGAAGCCGGATGGGCTCTCCTGGTTTCGGCCGGCTCGCGCGGGCTCCGCCGCCCCGAGCCGGACGGCTCACATGTGGATCGGCTCGCCCGCCGCCGCGAGCGACGCCTCCATCAGTATCTCGCTGACGGTCGGGTGAGGGGCGATCGCCCGGCCCATCTCGAACGGGGTGGCCTCGAGCAGCCCCCCGAGCGCCGCCGCGTAGATCAGCTCGGTGACCTCGGGGCCGATCATGTGGACACCGAGGACGGTGCCGTCCGCCCCGGCCACGACCTTGCAGAAGCCCCTCTCGCCCCAGATGACCGAGCGGCCGTTGGCGGTGAGCGGGAAGACCCCCGCGCTCACCTCGTGCCCCGCGGCCCGGGCCTCCTCCTCGGAGAGCCCGATCGAGGCGATCTGGGGGGTGCAGTAGGTGGTCCGGGGAACCAGGTTGGGGTCGAGGGGATGAGGCCCCTGGCCCGCGATCACCTCGGCCGCGATGATCCCCTCGTGGCTGCCCTTGTGGGCCAGCAGGAAGCCGCCGATCACGTCCCCGATGCCGTACACCCCCTCCTGGGTGGTGCGCAGGTCGGGGCCGGCGCGGACGAAGCCCCGCTCCAGCTCCACGGCGGTGGTCTCCAGGCCGATCTCCTCGGTGTTGGGGGTGCGACCGATGGCGATCAGCAGCACCTCGGCGCGGAGCCCCTCCTCCTTCCCGTCGTGGGTGACGGACACCTCCACCCCCTGCTCGCCGCGCCGGATCGAGCCGAGGTCCAGGGTCGCCCCGGTCAGGCAGCGGATCCCCCGCGCCTCGAAGTGCTTGGCGAGCTCGACGCCGATGGCCCGGTCCTCGAGGGGGACGAGCCGGTCGAGCATCTCCACCACGGTCACCTCGGCCCCGCAGCTCCGCCAGAACGAGGCGAACTCGACGCCGACCGCCCCGGCGCCGAGCACGAGGGCCGAGGCCGGGACGTAATCGAGGGCGAGGGCATGGTCGGAGGTCAGCACCACCCGCCCGTCCGCCTCGGCACCGGGGACCTGCTTGGGGCGCGAACCGGTGGCGATCACGATCGACCCGGCCTCGACCTCGACGTCGCCGCTCTGGCCGCCGCTCACGCGCAGCCGGCGCGGGCCCTCCAGCAGGCCGCGGCCGCGCACCACCTCGATGCGGTTCTTCTTCATCAGGTACTCGACGCCCCGGTGGAGCTGGGCGACGACCTGGTCGCGATTCCTCGCCACCTGCGGGTAGTCCAGCTCGACGCCGCTGACCCGGACCCCGAGACGGCCACCCTGGCGCGCCTGGTCGAGGACGAAGGCCGACTGCAGCAGCGCCTTGGTGGGGATGCAGCCGCGGTGCAGGCAGGTGCCCCCGAGCTTGTCCTCCTCCACCACCGCGGTGCGGAGCCCGAGCTGCGCAGCCCGGATCGCGCCGACGTAGCCACCCATGCCCCCACCCAGGAAGGCGACGTCATAGCTGCCGGTCATTGCCTCGGCAGTATATTCACGCCGACGTGAGCGACCACCCGTGAACACCGTGGAGATCGTGCTGATCCTGGCCGGGCTGGTGATCGGGGTCGGGGTCGGCTACGACGCCGAGCGCTGGGACCGCAGCGTCAACGCCTGGAGCCTGGTCGGAGCCGTCCTCAGCGTGATCGGGCTGGCCGCCTGGCTGGTGGTCCGCCACCAGGAGGCGGAGCGCCGGCGCGCCAACGGCGAGGAGCTGCCCCCCGGATGCGTCGCTGGCTGCGCCTCCGGCGCCAGGCCCGCTCCGCCGGCTGAGCTCCGCTCGCGCGGGCGCCCGGCCGGGGTCAGCCGCCCTGCCGAGCGATCGTCAGCGCGGCCTGGAGCTGGGGATCCTGGGCAGGCGCGGCCGATTGGGCCTCCAGGGTGAAGAGGTCGTCGGGGTCGGACAGCGGCACCACCCGGGTGGGGGTGATCCCGGTCCCATCGATGCTCTCGCCGTCGGGGCCGTACCACTTCTCGACGGTGAGGTGCAGGTCGCTGCCGTCCGGCAGGGGGAAGTCGAGCTGGACCGAGCCCTTGCCATAGGTGGTCACCCCGACCACGGTGGCCCGGTGGTAGTCGCGCAGTGCCGCGGTGACGATCTCGGAGGCGGAGGCGGTGCCCCCGTCCACCAGGACCACCAGGGGGATGGAGGGGGCGAGACCACCGGATTGGATCTGATCATGGATCACGGTCTGGGCGCTCGAGGGCTGTCCCTGGAGGTCCATCCGGCCGCGCCGGACCACCACGTCCTGCTCGCTGCCATGGCGGGTGAGGAACTGGCTGGCCAGGGTCACCGCCGCGCTGACGTAGCCACCGCCGTTGCCGCGCAGGTCCAGCACCACCGCGGTGGCACCGGCCGCGAGCCCGCTCCTGAGCTGGGCGACCGCGTCCTGGCCGGTGTCCTCGCCGAAGCTGGTGACCTGGAGGTCGAGCACGGTCCCGAACATCCGGCTGTCAACCGTGGGGATCTGGAGATTGGCCCGGGTCACGGTGAGGGCGAGCTGCGCGCCCCCGCGATCGACGGTGAGGGTCACCCGCGTTCCCGCGCGCCCGTCGATCAGCCCCGACACCGCGTCGATCTGCTGGTTCAGCGAGCCCAGGCTCGAGACCTCGGTGCCGCCGACCGCCAGCAACACATCACCGTTGCGCAGACCGGCGCGCTCCGCCGGCTGGCCGTGCAGGACGTCCTCGACGGTGAGCTCGGTGGGGCTCTCGCCCGAGGGGCAGAGGGCCGCGCCCGCGCAGCGCTCCTCGAGCGCGATCCCGATGCTGCCACTGCGATCCTGGTTGACGGCGGCGGTGAACTGCTGGTATTCGCTCTTGGTGAAGTAGGCGCTGAAGCGGTCGTGATAGGCGCTGTCCAGCGCCTGCACCAGGGCCGCCTCGCCGGACTGGGTCCCCAGGCTCGCGGGGACGCCGCGGAGCACGTAGTCGGCCTCGATGTCCTGCCAGGCCGCCAGCAGGGAGGTCTGGTCGAGACCGCCGAAGTGCGGGTAGATGGCCGCCAGGTTGCTGCCGAAGGGGATGGCGCCGAGGTTGTCGACCAGCAGCCCACCCAGGTAGAGGCAGATCACGGCCACCACCGCGTGGCTCCAGAAGCCGGCGTGGGGGCGGGGGAGACGGTGCCGGCGCGGGGGATCGGCCGAGCGGTCGCCCGCGAGCGCGGCCCCGACCTCTCGGGGTGCATCGCCGGCCTCCCCCGGCGATGGCCCCTCCTCATCCGGAACGGGGTCCGGGCCCTCCACCGATCCCGGTGGGACGCTCACACGTGCAGGAACCGGCGGACCCCGAGGAAGCTCCCGAAGCCCCCCAGCGCGGCGCCGAACACCATCAGCAGCACCACCAGCGCGGTGAGGAAGGGCCCGTCGAAGCTCACCCCGAGGAACGCCTGAGTATTGGCCTGATCGAGCACGAACCGGTAGGCGAGGGCGACGATGGTCGCCCCGAAGGCAGCCGCCAGCACACCTCCGAACACCCCCTCCAGGATGAAGGGCCAGCGCACGAACCAGTCGCCGGCGCCCACCAGCTTCATGATCTCGATCTCGGTGCGCCGGATGTACACGGCGGTTCGGATCGTGTTCATGATGATGACCAGGCTGATCACCCCGAGCACGATCGAGAGGACGGCCCCGACCCACACCGTCCAGGTGATCACGGTCTTGAGCACGGGTATCACATGCGGGCTGTAGTCGGTGGCCGACCCGCTGCTGGTGTCGACGATGGGCAGCGACTTGGCCAGCGTGTTGAGCTGGGTGAGGTCGTTGAGGTTGCGGACGTGGAGGTCGATCGACGCCGGCAGCGGGTTGCTGCCCAGGGTGTTGATCGCCGACTGGAGCTGGAGCCCGCGCTGCTGGGCGAGGATCACGGCCTGGTCCTTGGTGGTGAAGCTGACCCCATTGACCCGCGGATCGTGAGCGAAGCGCTGCTCGTAATCCGCGATGGTGCGCATCGACAGCGAGTTCCTGGAGGTAGATGTGAATCTCGTCGGCCTGCGCCTCCTGCTGGTTGAGGATGGCGTCCACGGTGTGGGTGAGCAGGATGGTGCCGCCGACCAGCAGCATGATCAGGCCCATGGTGAAGACGCCGGCCATGGAGACCGCCAGGTTGCGGGTGAAGTTCTGTCCGGCGGCGACCAGGGCGAATCTGACCGACGCCAGCAGCCCTCTCATATGGTCGCCTCACCCTCGCGGAGGTAGCCGCCCTCGGCCTCGTCGCGGACCACCCGGCCGGAATCGATGGCGATCACCCTTCGCCGGCAGAGGTCGACGATCTCGCGGTTGTGGGTCGCCATCAGGACCGTGGTGCCGCGATGGTTGATCTGGAGCAGCAGCTGCACGATCCCCCACGAGGTGTCCGGGTCCAGGTTGCCGGTGGGCTCGTCGGCGAGGAAGATGCGCGGCCGGTGCACCAGGGCGCGGGCGATCGCCACGCGCTGCTGCTCCCCTCCGGAGAGCTCGTCGGGGAACTTGGTGAGCTTGTCCTCGAGCCCGACGATCCAGAGCGTCTCCTCCACCTTCTCCTTCATGTGGCGCTGGCCGGGCCGGGTGACCTGGAGGGCGAAGGCGACGTTCTGGGCCACCGTCAGCTTGGGCAGCAGCTTGTAGTCCTGGAAGACGATGCCGAACTTGCGGCGCAGCTTGGGGAGCCGCCGCCGGCTCATCCGGGTGGTCTCGTGGCCGTCGATGAAGATGCGTCCGCTGGAGGCCACCTCCTCGCGGATGAGCAGGCGGACCAGGGTGGTCTTGCCCGACCCGCTGGCCCCGACCACGAAGCAGAAGTCGCCCTGGTAGATGGCGAGGTCGACGTCGCGGATCGCCTCGGTGCCGTTGGCGTAGGTCTTGCTGACCCCGTGGAAGGAGATGACCGGCCGTTGACCGGGGTCCGGCCTCTGGCCGACCTCGGGCGGCATCACCGCGGCCAGGCTCACCGTCCGCCGGCTCCGAGGGGGGCGACGACTCCGCGGTCCGGAGACCTGCGGCTGCGCCCGGGGGGCGCGCTCACGACGAGCATCCGTGAAAGGGTCATGGGGGTGTGACGTTCCGATCGTTCAACGGAGGTGCACCCGGGGGATCGGGAGGCCGGGAGGGCCCGGACGGGGTTCCTGGGGGACGTGGAGTGGGTCGACGACCCGATGCGGGACCGACCGAGTATAGCCGCGGGGCCGGGGCCGTGGGACGGGTCGAAGGACCTCGGGTACCCGGTGACCGAGGGTGGCGCGGCCGGACCCTACTGGGGGACCCGGGCGGCGTCCGCCTCGCCCGCCGCCCAGCGGAGGTAGGCGACCTGGAAGGAGTCGATGTCGCCGTCCAGCACGGCCTGGACGTTGCCCACCTCATGGCCGGTGCGGTGGTCCTTCACCATGGTGTAGGGGTGGAGGACATAGGAGCGGATCTGCGAGCCCCATTCGGCCGGGAGCGACTCCCCCTTGAGCTCGCTGATCCGTTCGGCGTGGGCGGCCTGGGCGACGGCCAGCAACCGGGAGCGCAGCACCCGCCAGGCGACGTCGCGGTTCTGGTGCTGGGAGCGCTCGTTCTGGCAGGTGACCACGATCCCGGTGGGGATGTGGGTCAGCCGGACCGCCGAGGAGGTCTTGTTGACGTGCTGGCCGCCGGCACCGCTGGAGCGGTAGACATCCTCGCGCACGTCCTTGGGGTCGATCTCGACGGTGACGTCGTCCTCGACCTCGGGGGTCACCTCCACCAGCACGAAGCTGGTGTGGCGGCGGTGCGCGGAGTCGAAGGGGCTGAGCCGGACCAGGCGGTGGACGCCCCGCTCCGACTTGAGCAGGCCGAAGGCGCGCCGTCCCTCCACCCGGATGGTCGCCGACTTGATGCCCGCCTCCTCCCCCTCGGCCTCCTCGATGAATTCGACCGCCATGCGATGGCGCTCCGCCCAGCGGAGGAACATCCGGAGCAGCATCTCGGCCCAGTCCTGGCTGTCCGTCCCCCCCGCCCCGCTCTTCACCGAGAGCAGCGCCGGGTTGTCGGTGTAGGGGTCGCTGTAGAGGAGGTCGACCTCGCGGGCGCCCAGCTCGTTCTCGATCTCGTCGATCTCGGTGGTCAGCTCGGCGACCATGACGGGGTCGGCGCCGGACTCGCCGCTGCCGGCCTCGTCCCCCATCAGGTCGGCCAGGTCGCGCGCGTCCGCGACCCGACGGCTGAGGGTCTCCCAGCCGGCCAGCTCCTCCCGGATGTGGGAGAGCTCCTGGGTCAGCGCGGCGGCGCGGCGGGGGTCATCCCAGAGCGCGGGATCGGCGACCTGGGTTTCGAGCTCGGCCACGCGCGAGCGTCGGCTGTCGAGGTCAAAGGTGGCCCTGTAGCTCGGCTACACGGGCTGCGACCTCCCTGGCTCGTACCGACAACTCGCTCATGGCGGGGTGGAGTGTAGCCGGTGGGTGACAGCGCGACGGCGGAGGGTGGGCGAGGTGCGGCCGCCGCGCGGGCGGAGGCGTCGCGCCCGCCGCTCGACGTTCCTTCCCGCAGGCTGGCCCGCGGGCTGGCTATGCGTCGTCGGCCGTGCAGGAGCGGCCGAGGTCGGTCGCGGCCAGACCGCGCCGGGATCTGCCCTCAGTCGATGTCGCGGAAGCGACGGCCGTGCTTGACGGCGTTGCGCACCCCGGCGATCAGCTCCTCGGTCGGGGTGTCCTTGAGAAGGTAGCCGACCGCGCCCGAGCGGAGCGCCTCCTTGACCCGCTCCTTGCCCGAGAAGGACGTGAGCATGAGCACCCGGGTGTCGGGGCACGACTTGAGCAGGAAGCGGGTGGCGTCCATGCCGTCCATGTTGGGCATGGAGAGGTCCATCAGGACGATGTCGGGTTCGTGTTTGAGGCTCATGGTGACCGCCTCGACCCCGTCCGCAGCCAGCCCGACGACCTGGATGTCCTCGGTCCGGTCGAAGATGTCGGCCAGGCCCTGCCGGACCACGGGATGGTCGTCGACGATGAGGAGGCGGATCTTGCCGCTGCTGCCCATGACCTGAAACCTCTCGTGAGAGCTGCCGTCCCCTACTCCGGCAGCCGCATTGTAGGGGCCCGATCGTGCCGATCGTCCGGGCCGTCACGCGGGAGCGACCGGACCGTGCTCCGGCCTTCACCGGCGCGACCCGGTCGGTGAGATCAGTGGCCTGAGGCCGCCGGCGCCCGCGGCGAGCCCGGCTTCCGGGGCCGCGACCCTGGGGCATCAGGGATGGGCGTCTCGAGGCCTTCCTCGACGGGACCCGCCCCCACCGCTCGCCCGCCGGCGTCCCGCCGCGAGGCTGGAGCTGGCGTCACCGTGGCGCCGTCAACGTCCGTCGTCTCCTCGGCGACCCGCGGCGGCAGCATCGGGACCGACATCTCCACCCGGGTGCCCTTCCCCCGGGCAGAGGTGACGGAGAGCTCGCCGCCCCCATCGCGAGCGGTCTGGGCCAGCAGCCCGAGCCCGGCGTGGCCCTTCTTGCGCTGTTCCGCCCGCTCGGCCGCCGAGAAGCCGCGGCCGTCGTCGCGGATCGACACCAGGAGTCGATCGCTCTCGATGCGGACGGCCACCCAGACGGTGTGGCACTGGGCGTGCTTGACGACGTTCCGGAGCGCCTCCTGGATCACGCGGTAGACGAGGCGCTGCTGCCGCTGGTCGAGCTGCGCCTCGGTGCACTCCAGGACCCAGGAGATGTGGTCGCGGTCGAGGCGGCTGAGGAGCTGTCTCAGCGCGGACGAGAGGCCCTCCTCGTCGAGAAGGGGCGGAGCCAGCTCGACCATGAGCGTCCTCAACTCCCGAACTGCCTCCGCGGCGAGGTCACGGGTGTAGGTGAGAAACGTCTCGACCCCCTCTCGAGACGAGATCGACGGGTCGCCATCTGACAGACGGCCCAGCATCGCGCTGGAGCGGAAGAGGAGCCCGGACACGTCCTGAATCACGCTGTCGTGGAGATCGGCTGCGATCCGCTTGCGCTCCAGCTCCGAGGCGTCGCCCGCCCGTCGTAGCGCCTGGGCCTCGCGGCGGAGCAGTCCCTCCCGTTCGCGACGCTGTGCCTCCTCGGCCAGCGCGTGCTCGTGGGCGCGCCGCGCCAGGGTGACCATGGACCCCTGAACCATTGCCAGGGGTAGCAGGAGGGTAAGGATCCCGAAGGTCCCTCCCTCGTATCTGTAGAGCAGCGTCGCCCCGGCTGCGGTGATGCCAAAGAGCAGGGCGACGGACGCCGTGCGGACGAGGTTCCGGAGCCATGTTCGAAAGTCCGACGGTTCGTTGGCCAACGAGACGACGGCGCCGAGGAGAGTGAGGTTGACGATCGTCTCGGCAACTGCGCCCCCCGCACCCCCGAAGGCGAGACCGATCGCCCCCGACCCGGGCCGGACCGCGTGAGTGAACACCAACCAGGCGGCGGTGTCCGCAAGGAAGTGATTCCCGACGTTGAAGAAGGTGCGAAAGGCCCCCGGCCGCCTTCTCAGTGCCGAGCCAGCCGATTGGCCCACCGCCATGACGAGGATGGCAGGAGGACCGATGGCGAAGCTGAAGGCGAGGTGGAAGAACCCCGAGGCGGACCAGCGGCCCTCGATCCCTCCGAAGCTGGGGATCGCGTATGCGGCCATGGCGGCGACCAGGGGGCCCGAGACCACCGCGGCGACCCAGTCGCCGCGCCAGGGCATGACCGTCAGGGCGAGCACCCCCGACAACACCCAGGTGGCCGCTACAAAGACGACCAGGGTGGGGCGCACCCGCAACTCTCGAGGCGGTGCCCACTGTGGCAACGCCCAGAGAGCACGACCGAGCCGTGCGAGGGCGGGGCGAACGCGTGTTGCCATGCCTCCGACCACGTCGCAAGCCTACGACGGGATGCCCGAGATGGCCACGATGTGACCGCGTCGTGGTGAGGACGTGGCAGGCTGACCCAGGTACCGGGCCGGCGCAGCCCCCAGCAGCGAGCAGATCCGGACTCGGGAGTGTGACGAAAATGTCACGAATCAGCTTCTGGGAGCCGCGACACCACCGGCGGGAGTTCGGGTAAGGCACAACAGCACCGTTGCCGACATGCAACCGGCCCTTCACAAGCGTGACCGGCCCGGAGCATACTTCCGCTCGAAACAGGGGCCGGATCCTCCGGCCCCGGGAATCGAGGGACGACGATGTACCACACCACCGACTGGTAGTCGACACGTGTTCGTGGCGCTCCCTGACTAGGGGGTGCCCGCGCGAGGGTGCCGGCTCGGTCGCCGCCCGGCACCCTCGCTGCTGACCGCCCGAAGAGCGGAGAATCTGCCGATGCGGCGGGGCTCGTCGGTTAGCTTCCTGGCTGGGGTCGGCGTCTCTGCCTTTGGTGACTGGCTGACCACATTCGCGCTCGCGGTGGTCCTATATCGCGAAACCGGCAGCTACGCCGCCACCGCCGGCTATTTCCTGGTTCGCGTGGCTCCGCGCCCTCTGGGCGCCTGGCTGGGCGGTCCACTCGGTGACCTCGTCAGCCCGCGTCTCGGCATCCTCTCCGCGGCGCTGACCCAGGGAGTGATCACCGCAGCCCTGGCAATCCCCCTCTCTCTCGATCGCGCCCTCTGGTCGGTTTACGTCCTGGCCGGGCTGTCCCAGTTGGTGGGCGGATCCTGGCAGCCGCTCACCGCCGCGGTCATGGCTAAGCTCGCCACCGGCCAGGATCGCCACACCCTCAACCTCGTGTACATCAGCCTGAGCGGCGGGGCGATGCTGGTCTCGCCGGCCATCGGCGTTCTGCTGCTGCCGTCGCTCGGAGCAGTGCCATTGGTCCTCGCCGACGCGGCCACCTTCGCCGTGGCCGCGATCTTCTTCGCCTTGCTTCCGGTCATGCCCGCCGGCGCCGTGCACCGCCTGACCCTCCGCAGTGCCGCACTCGACGGATTCACCGCCGTCCTCCGCCAGCGCACGCTGCGGGTCATCGCGGCGGGCGCCTTCGCGTCGACGGTGGCGATCACCGCACTTCAGGCGGCGCTGCCGGCACTGGCCTCAGAGAGGTTTGGCAACGCGGCGGACGCCGGCATCCTCTACGCATCGGTCGGGCTTGGGAGCATCGCGGGCTCGCTGATCGTTCTCTGGCGTCCGCTCCGACGCCCCGGAGTCATCCTTCCCGGCATCGCCGCGGAGATCGCCGGGATCGGCGTCGTGGCCCTCGCCGGGGCGCCGGCCGCGGACCTCCTCGTCCTCGTCGCCAGCACGGGGATGGCAAGCCTGGCTCAGGTCGAGGGTGGGGTGGTGGTCCAGAGCCAGCCCGCGGAGGCAGTCGGCCGCATCCAGGGCGCGGTCTCGACAAGTCGCTACCTCGGGATGTCAGGCGGAGCAGCCCTGGCCCTGATCCTCGCCGTCACGCTCCGGGGCAACTGGGAGATGCTGGTTGTGAGCCTCGCGATCGGCGGATTGATCCTGCTGGGCGCCTCAGCGCTCGGCCCGGGGACCGGATCGGAAGCGGGGATGGCGAATGCAGCGGCCAACTCCCCGCTCGCGGAGATCCCCGACTGAGAGGGAGCGGCGTCCAGCCCTCCGTGAGGGAGGAGCGCCTCGGGGGGCGTTGAGCCATCCAGAGGGTCTCGACCTCCCGTGCTAGCATCCCAACCGGCTGGATCAGCGCCGGTGGGCCAGGCGATCGGGAGCCTCGAGGCGAGCGAAGCGACCTGGGCGCGGGACCGGCAGGGAGGTGGCGCGCATGGCCACACGGGCAGTCGATCGGGTTCGCGCGAGGGTGACGGGACGCCTCGCCGCCGGGATCGTCGCCTGCCTGCTGACCGGTGCCGGGGTCAGCGGCTGCGGAGGGACGACCTCCAGGCCGACCGCACACGCCTCGACCCCGACCGCCTCGACCGCCACGGCCTCGGCAGCGCCGCGGACGGCCACCCCCACCGCCGTGGCGACCTCGACGCCGGCGGCGCGGGCGGGGAGCTGGTCGACCGCCGAGAGCGTCGACCCGGGGCTGGACCTGGTGGCGATCTCCTGCCCGTCGACCACCGAGTGCGTCGCCGTCGACGCCAACTCGGGGGGCACCGCCACCTCCGGGAACGCCGTCACATACGACGGCAGCTCCTGGTCGGCACCCACCCCCATCGATCAGCCCAACAGCCTGGTTTCGATCTCGTGCCCCACCGCCGGCTTCTGCGCCGCGGTGGACAGCGCCGGTGATGCCCTGACATACGACGGGAGCTCGTGGACCCCCTTTACCGGGGTCGACGCGGTGGGCCAGTTCGAGGCCGTCTCCTGCGTCTCGGCCTCGTTCTGCGTCGCCGTGGACAACTCCGGCAGCGCGTACACGTTCGACGGGTCGGCCTGGTCCAGCCCGGTCCAGGTGGACTCGACCGAGGGCAACCTGACCTCGGTGTCCTGCAGCTCGACCAGCTTCTGCGTGGGGGTCGGCGCCACCGGCGCCTTCACCTTCAACGGCTCGTCGTGGTCCCGCCCGACCGGCCTCGGGGCCGGCGTGACCTCGGGAACCGGGCCGCCGGAAGGGGTCTCCTGCGCCTCCCCGACCTTCTGCGTCGCGGTCGGCAGCGACGGCGGCGCCTACACGTACAACGGCAGCTCGTGGTCCACCCGGGCGGACGTGGACGCGATCGACGGGGTCTCCGGGGGCCTCACCGCGGTCTCGTGCCCCACCACCTCCTTCTGCATGGCGGTGGACGAGGACTCGAACCGCTCGGTGATGTTCAGCGGCAGCTCCTGGTCCGCCCCGATCCCGGCGAGCTCCGGGTACGGCTTGGAGGCGGTGTCGTGCCCCTCCACCTCGTTCTGCGTCGCCGTCGACGACAATGCGGACGTCCTGACCTGGCACAGCTGAGGAGATCGCCATGGCTGTCACCGGCGTGCACCTGCTCTTCTTCTCCCCCGAGGCGGACGCCCTCCGCGAGACCCTCCGGGACGCCCTCGGCTGGTCCCACGTCGACGCCGGCGGGGGCTGGCTGATCTTCGCCACCCCGCCGGCCGAGATCGCGGTCCACCCCGGGGAGACGCCGGGCCATGAGATCTCGCTGATGTGCGACGACCTCGACGCCACCCTCTCCGAGCTGCGCGCCCGCGGCGTGCGGGTGCGGGGCGAGCCCGAGACGCGGCGATTCGGCCGGGCGGTCACGCTGATGCTGCCCGGAGAGGTGGAGGTGCTCCTGTACCAGCCGGCCCACCCGTCCCCGATCGGAGCCGGTCAGTAGCGCGGGGCGGCGGCCCCCCGGGCCCGCGGCGAGTCCCCGGCGCCGGGCATGGTCCCGATGACGACGGTGGCGTCGAGTTCGTCGAGGCTGGTGACCTCGGCCGGCAGCCCGCTCGCGGCGAGGATCTCCGCGGCCCGGGGCGCCTGCGCCTCGCTGGTCTCGACCAGGAGGCAGCCGCCCGGGGCCAGCCAGCCGGGCGCCCCGGCGGCGACCCGGCGCAGCACGTCGAGCCCGTCGGCTCCTCCATCGAGCGCCCGCCGCGGCTCGTACAGCCGCGCCTCCCTGGGCAGGAGGGCGATCTCCTCGGTGGGGACGTAGGGGACGTTGGCCACCAGGACGTCGACCCGGCCGCGCAGGCCCGGGGGCAGGGGGTCGTAGAGGTCCCCGGCGTGCACCTGACCACCGATGCCGGCGAGGTTGCGCCGGGCGCACCGCACCGCGGTGGCATCGATCTCGGTGGCGTGCAATTGGACCGTTGGCGACGCCGCCACCAGCGCGGCGCCCACCGCCCCCGAACCGCAGCAGAGGTCCACCACGACCGACCCCGGGCGGGTGCGTGCGGCCGCCTGGGAGGCGAGGAACTCGGTGCGATGGCGAGGAACGAACACCCCGGGTTCGACCGCCACCCGCAACCCGCAGAACTCCGCCCAGCCGAGGACGTACTCGAGGGGCTCACCGCCTGCGCGGCGCTCCACCATCAGGGTGAGATCACCCGGCGTCGGCGCCGCCGCAATCAGCAGCGCGGCCTCGTCCTCGGCGAAGACGCAGCCGGCGGCGCGGAGGCGGACGACGACCTCAGGGGGCGCGAGCGGTACCGGGTCAGGCATCCCCTCCTCCCCCATCGAGCTCGGTGTCAGCCGGCGGCTTCCCTTCGGGTTGGGCCGGCCCAGGCCAGGTGCAGGCCGCACTCCTTGACCGAGTCATCCTCCCACCACCAGCGTCCGGCGCGCTCACCCTCGCCCGGCCGGGTCGCCCGGGTGCAGGGCGCGCAGCCGATCGACGTGTAGCCGCGCGCGTAGAGCGGGTGACGGGGGAGCTCATGGGCGCGGAGATGGTCCCAGACCTCGTCGTGGCTCCACGCCGCCAGGGGGGCGAGCTTGGCGATCCCGCCATGGGCGGAGTCGCGCTCCACCACCGGTGTGGCGGTGCGGCTGCTGCTCTGCTCGCGGCGCAGCCCGGTGACCCAGGCGTCGTACCCGCGCAGCGCGGCGCTGAGCGGGCGGGTCTTGCGGACCTCGCAGCAGAGGTGACGGAGCTCGGGGGAGCGCCGGAAGAGATTGACACCGTGGTCGGCGGCCATCGACTCCACGGCCTCCGGTTCGGGGGTGATGACCCGAACCCGCACCGGGAACCGTCGCCGGACCGTGTCGATGAGGGCGTGGGTCTCCTCGGGGAGGCGGCCGGTGTCGAGGGTCACGACCTCGACACCCGGGAGCAGCCGGCTGGCGATGTCGATGAGCACGATCGACTCGGCCTGGAAGCTCGCGACCAGGGCCACCCGCCGGTAGCGGCCGAAGGCCCACGCCAGGATCGCCTCGGCGCTCTCCCCCTCGAGCTCACGGGCGGCCGCCATCAGGTCGTCGGGCACGTCTCTCCTTCCTGGCTGTCCCCCCCTCTGCCGACCGCCGAGTTTGGCATGCCTGACGCACATCATCAAGACTATGGGTCGTATGCTTTCGTTCTTCTTAGAAGAACCATGAGCGAGCTCCCCCCGCCTCTCGAACCCGACAGCGCAGCGCCCCGCACCGGCGCCCGGCTGCGTTCGCAGGCCCGGCCGCGGCCGGAAATCACGCTGGACCAGCTCCACACCTTCCTCGCGGTCGCCGAGCGGCAGCACGTGAGCGCGGCCGCCGATGCCCTCGGCATCTCCCAGGGCTCGGTGAGCACGGTGGTGCACCGGCTCGAGAAGCGGCTCGGGCTGCCGCTCTTCCAGCGGGTGGGCAGGAACGTCCGGCTCACCGACGTGGGGCGGGCGCTGCGCCCGGTCGCCACCCGGATCTTCGACGACCTCGCCCTGGTGGACGAGCTGCGCATCAGCTTCCTGAGCGACGAGCGGGGGGAGATCTCGGTGGCCGCCGGGCACGTGGTCGGCGCCCACCGGGTCCCCGGCTGGCTGGCCCCCTTCGTCGCCGCCCACGCCCGCCTGGGCCTGCGCCTCCGCATCGCGCGGTTCCGGGACATGATCGTGATGCTGCAGGGTGGGGAGGTCGACATCATCTTCACCGGGGCGAGCGTCTACGCGCCGGGCCTCGAGTCGATGACCATGGAGCGCACCGAGATGGCGCTGGTCTGCGCTCCCAGCCACCCCCTGGCCCGCAGCCGCCAGGCGAGCGCGGAGCTGAACGCGTACCGGCACCTCCAGCACGAGCGCGGCACCGCCACCCACGATCTCGCCCTCCAGCTGCTCGGCGATCACGCCCGCGACGCCGAGACGGTCGAGCTCGAGGAGGGGGCCCTGGTGCCGGCGCTCCGGGCGGGCCTCGGATTCGCGGTCATGCCACGGGCCCTGGTGGAGAACGACGTCGCGGCGGGACGGCTGTCCGTGCTCCCGTACCGTGGACCGCGGGTCCTGCAGTCGTTCACCGCCGCTCGGCGGGAGGGGGTGCACACGCCGGCGGTCGAGCTGCTCTGGACCCATCTGCGCAGCGTGGCCCAGGGCGACTGACCCGCGAGGCGGGCCTGGGGATGGACCCGATGGAGGCGGCCGGGGCCTGGCCCCGTTCAGCCGAGCAGGGGTAGCCGGGCCGCCAGCGGACCGAGGCGCTCCACCTCGGCGGCATCGACGGCCATCCGGCCGGTGGCCTTGAGGGCGTAGGTCTCGGCGTCCCACGCCACCGGCAGAGGGCTCCCCAGCAGGCCGTCGAGGGTCAGCCGGACCACCTCGAGCGCCGCGGGCGGCGCGGGAGGCGGATTGTCGAGGTTCACGGTGATGTCGAGATGGTGGAGCGCGGCCTCCACCGTCAGCGTGGCGAGGAGGTCAGGCAGGGCGATGACCAGGCCCTGGGTGCGCACTCTTCCGGATGGCGGTGCGGCGACCTGCCCACCGCGGCGCCGGGTCGGCCGCGCCATCGGCTGCGGCTCCGCCCGGCCGGCGATGACCGCTGATGCCGCGCGGAGGGCGGCCTCCGAAGTCTCCTCCCACTCCCCGACCAGCGTCGCCGGCCGGACGTAGGCGGACGCCGCCCGGCGGACGAAGTCGGCGTGTCGCAACGCCTGCTCGGTCCCCGGCTGGAAGAGGCGCCAGTAGGCGACGAGATCGGTGGTCGCCGCCTCGGTGGTGGGGGTGGCCAGGGCTACCAGCGCCCGCTGGGGGTCGAGCAGCATGTGGTAGAGCAGGTCGCGCACGGTCCAGCCGTCGCAGCGCGTCGGCCGCTCGAACGCAGTCTCGGGCAGGGTGCGCACCGCCGCGGTGACCGCCCCGTACAACTCCTCGAGCGCCCGCAGGGTCGCGATGGCGTCGATGCCGGTCATCGGCGTGGCTCCTCCACCTCCCCATCATGCGCTCGGAGCAGCCACTGCGAAACGCCGCGGCGGCCCGCTCCACACCGGGAGGGTCAGGCGCAGCCGGCTCCCGCTTCGATATCCAGAGTGACGCGGTCGCGTCCGGAGGCCTTGCTGCCGTACATGAGACCGTCGGCGCGAGCGAGCATCAGCTCGATCGTGTCCCCAGGCGCAACGAGCGTTCCGCCCATGGAGACGGAGAGCGGTACCCGACGCTGACCCGCGAACAGCCGCGACTGCTTGACAGCCATGCGCAGACGCTCTGCGACCGCGCGAAGCGAGCAGGCGTCCGCGTCCCCGAGCAGAACCACGAACTCGTCGCCACCCCAGCGGATCACCTCATCTCCATGGCGACTCACGTTCGCGATGGTGCCCGTGACGATCTGGAGAGCCTGGTCGCCGATGTCGTGGCCAAAACGGTCGTTCACCGCCTTGAATCGGTCGATGTCCAGGAAGAGCAGGCCGAAAGGTCGTTCGAAGCGCCGATATTGATCCACCCATCCGGCCAGAGTGGCCTCGCCGAGACGCCGGTTGCCCGCGCCCGTCAAGGGATCCAGAAGCGAGGCGCGCTCGAGATCCTCGGCTCGACGCCGGCTGTCGACCAGCGCACTGTCGTCATGGAACACCTCGACCCCGCCGATCACCTTGCCGGTGGCGTCATGAAGCGCGGAGGCCCGCACGCACACCGGCCGCAGCCGGCCGCTCTTGTGGTGCAGGAAGACCCGTACCTCGCGCGGCTGGCCGTCGTGAATGGTTGCCAGCAGCGGGCACCCGTCACCGCACAGCAGGGTCCCAGCCTCATCACAGTGGTTGAGGATCCCGTCCTTGCAGCGGTGGCCGACGACCTCGCCGGCGCTGAAGCCGGTGATCCGCTCAGCACCCTTGTTCCAGTAGAGGATGCGACGTGAGCGGTCAACGAAATACACGCCGTCGCTCAGATTCTCCAGCACGGCGACGCGCATCTCATCGCTCAACCCGGCTTCGAGAGGTCGCGGAAGGCTCGTCATTCCCCCGCCCCATCTTTCCGGCTCGAGCCGGCGCGCGCACTCGCCCTCATGAATCTCCTTCATACCAGTGGCAAGGCATCGCGGAGGGTGACGTTTCGCTCACGACGGCGCGGCGGGACTGTCACGCACGGCGGTCGCCGGAGCCCACGTGCGCCAGCAGAGGGCACGGAAGCGGCATCGCGCGGCCGGACACGGCAGCACTCGACACCGGATGCATTTCGCGCTCACCCACGCAAGCGATGTCACGCGAGCACCCCGCGGAATTGACGGGGCGCGGCATGGCCTCCTCCGAGCGGCCGAGCCTTCGTGGAGGCCGAGGCGGACCGCCTCCGACGTCCCCTAGCAGCCCGTCCTCGTAAGGCGTGAGCGCTGGGGACCGGTCAGCTGAAGATGCAGCAGTGGGGGCCAGCCGGGGGAGCCGTTGGCGCATGGTGGTCGGCCCTGCCGGGCGCCGGGCAGCGCCCCATGAGGGCTGCCCATCACGCCCACGCCCCGTGCAGCTTGCTGAGGTTGTGCCCGGTGCAGTGGAGCAGCCACTCGTGCGCAGCCTTCTCCTCGCCGCGCAGCCAGATCCGGATCAGCCCCTTGTTCTTGATCTGCCCGAACACCGGCTCCACCACCTGCTGCCTCAGGCGGTAGCGCTCTCGCCCCCGCTTGGTCATCAGCCTGCGCTTCATCCGCTCCCGACGCGTCAGGCCGGCTGGAATCCGGCCCCGCGGCGACGGCGGGCACCGGTAGCTCCGCGGCATCCGCCCGGTGGCTACGTAGGCGGTGACGCCGAGCCCATCCAGCGCCTCGAGATTGGCCTCCGAGCAGTAGCCGGCGTCCGCCGAGACCTCCCTCGGAAGCTCCCCCAGGTTGGCCTCGATCTCGGCCACCACCTCCAGCAGCTGCGGGCAGTCGGCGGCGCTGTTGGTCAGCCGTGCCGCCACGATCACCTGCGAGGAGGCGTCCACCGCCGCCTGCCCGTTGTAGCCCTGGATGAAGGCCCCCTCGCCGCCCTTCATGATCCGCAACTCCGGGTCGGTGAAGTTCTGCTGCGCCTTGGCCTCCGGCTCCGTCTTCCCCTCGGCCTGGGCCCGCTCCTTCAGGTCCTTGATCGCCGCGCGGATCGCCTCTCGCCGCTTCGCCGCCGTGCGCAGGTTCTCCGGCAGCTCGTAGCCGTCGTTGTCCGCGCCGTACTTGGCGTCCTCCTCGGCGTCGGTCTGGTCGCACTCCCGAAACCACGTGTCCAGCTCGGCGGTGATCCGGTCCACCTCCGGCTGCATCCGGTCGTAGCTCATGGCCGCATGCTTGCTGGCGTTCGCCTTCAGCTTGGTGCCGTCCACCGCCACGTGATCCAGCTTCACCAAGCCCTCCTCACGGCAGAGCAGCAGCACCTGCTGGAACAACCCTCCCAGCGCCGCCAGGTGGCGGAGCCGGAAGCTGTTGAGGGTTCGGAAGTCCGGCCGGTTGCCCGCCGCCAGCATCATGCAGCCAACGTCTCGCGTGGCCAGCCTCGCCAGCTTCCGGCAGCTGCGCGTGCCCACCGCGTAGGCGTACAGCCACAGCTTGGTCATCATCCGAGGGTGGTACGGCGGATAGCCGCGCAACTCCTCCTCGTACACCGCCTCGATCTCGGACAGGTCAAGCGCGTCGACGATGTCGCTGATGAAGTGGGCCATGTCCCCCTCGGGGACCCACTCCTGCACCGACGAAGGCAGCAGCAGCATCTGGTCGGGAGCGTAGGGGCGGAACGTCTTCGGCATCCCCAGATTAACTCATATCAGCCGCTCCCCCCGCCAGCGGTTACCGGGACGGGCTGCTAGCAGAACCCTGCGACGAACCCACACTGGACTAACGCTCCCTTAGACCCATGCCCGACGGCGGCAAGGTGCCATTGACGCCTCGTAGCGGAGTATCTAAGGGGCCGCTGGGGAGACGTTCATATACCTCACCTCGAAGGCCCGCCGCTCGACGTGCCGTGCGGGAATAGGTCGCTGGTAATGTCAGGAATCTCGAGTATGGAGAAGATTTCCGAGAGGACCTCTGCCCCAACAATCTCGCCAGTGCTGGTGTATCGCTCGACCTGCATCGGGTCCTGCCAATCCGCATCCATGAACTCGATCTCCCAATGATCCCCGGGCGTCCTGACCTGCACCATGATGGCATTGGGTCTCACCGAGGTCAGGACGTATGGAATGCGGTGGTCATTCAAGTGCGAAAGGAATCTGGTCAGGGTGGCGAACCGATCTTGAACGTTCACTTCTACCTGTTGTAACTGCTGTCAGTCAACAGCTTCAGAAGAGTCTTGTAGCCGGGCCGATTGGCCTTGGCGCCCGCAATCACTTCCTGCATCGTCATTCCTCGAATCTGATCCCAACCAGGTGAACCCTTCGGTAGAGCACACCTCGTGATCCTTGCCACCTTGGTGCTCAGGATATCCTGAACTGTTACGCGCTCGGCGGCCTGGTCGGCGGCCTTGGTCCCGACCTGATCAATGAGTTCCTCCCCTGCGAGCTGAGCCTCCCCTTCGCCGTCTTCCATGTTGATGAGCGCGACGACCGTCAGGAGATTCTGCGCCTCTTGCCCCAGGTCGGGGCTGTGCATCCGTGCGATTAGTATTGGATTCTGAGTCCCGTACGCCAACTGGTTGAACCAGCAGCCCAGCTGCCACCACTGACACAATCCGGTAGCATCGGCCCCATTCAGCGGATCACCCTCGACATAGCCATACGGCGAGAGGGTCTTGGCGACGTCAGGGTCCACGGTGAGGAACTGCCCAGTCGTCGGAT